>NZ_RKQL01000001.1 GCF_003843835.1 Tibeticola sediminis
CCGGTAAAACCCCCGGATGCGGTACCCAACGTGGTGGATTTGCATGGCACTCCTCTTGGTTCACAGGAGTGCCAAAGGTTTCTGAGCTTATGCAGACATTCGGATCGTTGTAACCCCGAAGAGTCGGCTCGGAGCGGGCGCATCGGCCCTCGCGCACCCGCCCGGCGCGGCGGGAAGTTGCGAAAATGTCCGCATGAATACGCCCAACACCTCTCTCCCCGAGCCGATTGCCTTCATTGGTGGCGGCAACATGGCCAGCGCGATCCTGGGTGGTTTGTGCCGCCGCGGACTGCGCCCGGATGCTTTGCTCGTCGTCGAGCCGCACGCGGCCGCGCGCGAGCAGCTCGAGGCACGCTTCGGCGTGCGCACGCTCGCGCAAGCTGGCCCCGAGCTCGCGCGCGCCTCGCTGATGGTCTGGGCGATCAAGCCTCAGGTGTTCGCGCAGGCCGCAGCCGCCGCCGCGCCCTGGGCTGCGACCGCTTTACACCTGAGCGTGGCCGCAGGCATCCGGACCGAGAGCATCGGCCGATGGCTGGCCAGCGAGCGCATCGTGCGCGCCATGCCCAACACGCCGGCGCTCATCGGCCAAGGCATTTCGGGTTTGTATGCCCGAGCAGCAGTGACGGCGGACGAACGTCGGTTGGTCGAGTCGGTGCTCGAAGCCACGGGCGCCTGTCTGTGGGTGGATGAAGAAGCTCAACTGGACGCGGTGACCGCCCTGTCGGGCTCCGGCCCGGCTTATGTGTTCTATTTCCTCGAGGCGATGCGCGAGGCCGGCGCCCAGATGGGGCTGAGTGCCGAGCAGGCCTACCGGCTCGCCATCGCGACCTTCAGCGGCGCGGCCGCGCTGGCGCAAGCCAGCGAGGAAAGCCCCGAAACCTTGCGCGAGCGCGTGACCTCCAAGGGCGGAACGACGCATGCCGCGTTGACGGCGCTCGAGCAGGCGGGCGTGAAGACGGCGTTCATCCAAGCCCTGCTCGCCGCGCACGAGCGCGCGCGCGAGCTGGGCGACGCGTTTGGCGGCTAAGGCAACGCTCCGCCAGCCACTCTGGCACCACGTGACGCGCGAGGGGCTGGTTAACGGAAAGCGCGCTGCAGCACGAGGCCCGCGAACAGGGTGAACCCGAGCCAGTGATTGAGCCGAAACGCCCGGAAGGCGCCGGCCGGGTCGCGGCGGCGGATGAGGACGATGTGCCAGGCGACTTGGGCCAGCGCCACCCCGGCCACTATGAAAAATAGAGCATCTCGAGCCCAAATTTCGCCGGGGTAGAGCCAAAAATAAAGGTAAATCAGGTAAAAGGCCGCGATCGCGGGGACGTCCCAGCGGCCGAGCGTGATGGCCGAGGTCTGGATGCCGATTTTGAGGTCATCCTCGCGGTCGACGATGGCGTACTCTGTGTCATAGGCCAGCACCCAGAACAGATTGCCCGCCAGCAGCCACCAGGCCAACGGCGGCACCTGGCCCTGCACCGCGGCAAAAGCCATGGGAATGCCAAAGCTGAACGCCACGCCGAGGACCGCTTGCGGCATCGATACGAAGCGCTTGGCATAGGGATAAACCACGCTGATCGCGAGCGCGAAAAACGACCAGGCAACGGCTGCGCGGTTGGTGGTGAGCACCAAGCCAAATGCCAGCAGCGCCAGCACCGCGCCCACGGCCAGGGCCTCGCGCACATCGATGCGGCCGCTGGTGACCGGCCGAGCGGCCGTGCGCCGCACATGGCGGTCGAAGTTGCGGTCGGCCACGTCGTTGATGCAGCAGCCCGCGCTGCGCATGAGGATGGTTCCGAGCGTGAACACCGCCAGCAAATGCCAGCCGGGAAAGCCATCGGCCGCGATCCACAGCGCGCTCAGCGTGGGCCACAGCAACAGCAGCCAACCCGCGGGGCGGTCCCAGCGGATCAGATCGAGGTACAGCGGCAAGCGATCTCGGAGGCGGAACACGTCGGTGGACATCGGGTGGGTGGGTAAACAGGGCGCGAGGCGAGGGTCAACTGCCGGATTTAGGCTCAGGACAACCGGGTCACGCCCGGCAGCTCGCAGGCGTAGACCGCATTGCGCAGCGCGGCAATGGCCTCGTAACGCGGGAAGCTGCGGCGCCAGGCGAGCACGACCCGGCGCGAGGGGGGTGCTGCGCCATCAGCATCGACCACAGGCAGGTAACGCACGAAGCCTTCGGCTTTCTTGCCGCGCTTGGGCGCACACAGGGCTTCGGCGGGCACCGACAGACGCGGCACGAGCGTGACACCCATGCCCGCGGCGACCATGTGCTTGATGGTTTCGATGGACGAGCCTTCGAAGCTCTTCTGGATGCCCTGCGCATGGCTGGAATAGCGCGCGAATTCGGGGCAGACCTCCAAGACATGGTCGCGAAAGCAATGGCCGTTGCCGAGCAGCAACAAGGTCTCATCCTTGAGCTGCTGCGACGTGACCGAGCTCTGCGTCGCCAGCGGATGACTCAAAGGCACCGCGGCATAAAACGGCTCGTCGTACAAGGGCGCGATGGCCAGCCCGGTGTCGGGGAACGGCTCGGCCATGATCGCGCAGTCGAGCTCGCCGGTGCGCAGCATCTCCAGCAAGCGCGCGGTGAAGTTCTCCTGCAGCATCAGCGGCATCTGCGGCGTCGCAAGAATGATCTGACGCACGAGGTCGGGCAGCAGGTAGGGGCCGATGGTGTAGATGACGCCGAGCTTGAGCGGCCCGGCGAGCGGGTCTTTGCCGCGCCGCGCGATTTCGCGGATCTCGGCCGCCTGCTCGAGCACGACCTGCGCCTGGCGCACGATCTCGGCCCCGAGCGGCGTCACCGTGACTTCCGTGGCCGAGCGCTCGAAGAGCTTGCATTCGAGCTCGTCTTCGAGCTTCTTGATCGCCACCGACAGCGTCGGCTGCGAGACGAAACAGGCTTCGGCCGCACGACCGAAATGCTTCTCGCGCGCGACGGCGACGATGTATTTGAGTTCGGTCAGGGTCATCGCGGACAGCAGCGTTTCAGGCTTTGAGAAAGTCGGATTTTCCCCCGAGCCAGCGCGCCACGTGACGCGCGGCCAAATCGGGGTGGCGTTCGAGCAATTGCGGTGCCACCCGCCGCGCCCATTCGAGCAGCGCCGCGTCGGCGGTGAGGTCGGCAAAACGCAACAGCGGCGTGCCCGACTGGCGCGCGCCGAGGAACTCGCCGGGGCCGCGAATGGCGAGGTCGCGCCGTGCAATTTCAAAGCCGTCGTGTGTCTCGACCATGGCGCGCAGCCGCTCCCGCGCCGTCTCGCCCAAACGCCCGCCCTCGGGTGCCTCATAGAGCAGCACGCAGGCCGAGGCGGCAGCACCCCGACCCACCCGGCCGCGCAACTGGTGCAACTGACTCAGGCCGAAGCGCTCGGCATGTTCGATGACCATGAGGCTGGCGTTGGGCACGTCCACGCCGACTTCGATGACGGTGGTGCTCACGAGCACGCCGACCTCGCCCGACGCAAACGCCGCCATCACCGCGCGCTTGTCGGCAGCCGGCATGCGCGAATGCAGCAAGGCCACCGTGACGCCCGGCAACGCGGCGGTCAGCTCGGCGTGTGTGGCGGTGGCATTGCGCAGGTCGAGCGCCTCACTCTCCTCGATGAGCGGGCACACCCAATAGACCTGGCGGCCCTGCGCGAGCTGGCCGCGGATGCGCTCGACCACCTCGCCGCGCCGCGCGTTGGAGAGCACGCGCGTGAGCACCGGCGTGCGCCCCGGCGGCAGCTCGTCGAGCGTGGAGACATCGAGGTCGGCGTAGTAGCTCATGGCCAGCGTGCGCGGAATCGGCGTCGCCGACATCATCAGCAAATGCGGCTCGAAGCCGTTGGCGGCCTGCTTGTCGCGCAAAGCCAGGCGCTGCGCGACGCCAAAGCGGTGCTGCTCGTCGATGATGGCCAAGCCCAGCCGCGCAAACTGGACCTGCGCCTGTATGACCGCATGCGTGCCCACGACCAGGGCCGCCTGGCCCGAGGCGATGCGCGCGAGCGCCGCGGTACGCTCGGCCTTCTTCTGGCTGCCGGTGAGCCAGGCCACCTCGACGCCCAGCGGCGCCAGCCAAGCCACGAGCTTGCCGAAGTGCTGCTCGGCGAGCAACTCGGTCGGCGCCATCAGCGCACATTGCCAACCCGCATCGATCGCGACCGCAGCCGCCAGCGCCGCGACCACCGTCTTGCCCGAGCCCACATCCCCCTGCAGCAGCCGGTGCATGGGCCGCTCGCGCGCGAGATCGGCCGCGACTTCGGCCACGACCCGGTTTTGCGCACCGGTCAGCGCGAACGGCAGCGCGGCGAGCAAACGCTCGGGCAGCGCCTGTGGGCCAGGCGCCGACACCAGCACCGGCGCGCGCAGGCGTGCACGTTCGCGCCGCGCCTGGGCCTGCGCGAGCTGCTGCGCGAGCAGTTCCTCGGCCTTGAGCCGCTGCCAGGCCGGATGCTGCCGGTCTTCGAGCGTCTGCGGGCACTCCGTGGGCGGCGGTTGATGCAAAAAAGTGAGCGCCAGGCGGCCATTCCACGCTGGGGAAAGCAGGTTTTGATCCAAAAACTCGGGCGGAATGGTCTCGGAGAGGTCGGCGCGCTGCAGCGCCTGCGCAATGGCGCGACGCAAATAGGTTTGCGGCAAGCCCGCCACCGTGGGGTAGACCGGCGTGAGCGAGCTGGGCAGGGGCGACCCTGCGACCGACAGCGTCGGGTGCATGACCGTCAGGCCAAAGAGGCCGTGGCGCAGTTCGCCGCGCACCCGCACGCGCGCGCCGACTTCGAGCGCGCGGCGCGTCGTGGGATAGAAATGGAAGAAGCGCAGCTCGCAACGCGCACCGCCATCCTCCACGGTCGCAACCAGCTGGCGGCGGCCGCGGTTGACGACTTCGCAGGCCGTCACCGTGGCCTCGAACTGAACCACCTCGCCCACTCGGGCATCGACCAGCCGCACGAGGCGGGTCGCATCCTCCCATCGCAGCGGCAGGTGCAGCACCAGGTCCATGTCGCGCACCAGGCCAAGCTTGCGCATGGCCTTTTGCGGGCCGCTCAGCGCCGCGGGCTTCGCTGGCGGCGGTGCCGACGAAACCTCGGGTGCAGCGGGAGCGGACGCGGGTGCGACAGGCATGGGCGCATTGTCGCGCCAGCAGCCGGGCCGCGGCCAGGGTCTGAGGGCAACGCTGAATCAGTGCCGGCGATGGCACCGCCCGAAGCCGAGATGCGAGGCGCGCGAGGGACTGGTCCGGCCTTGCCTCAACCCATCCGGATCGGAATGCGGCGGCGTCCGAAGTGCCCGGCCTGGGTGTCGAAGCGGCCCGCGATGGCAGCGCCACAGTCGGGGCAGTGGCCGTCGGGCGTCAAGCGGTAGCTGCGGATCTCGTACCAGTCGCGCTCGATCAACGCGGCATGGCACTGCGGGCAGTAGGTGGTGTCGCCTTCCGGGTCGTGCACGTTGCCGGTGTAGACGTAATGCAGGCCTTGCTCGAGCGCCATGCGGCGTGCGCGACGCAGCGTCGCCGGTGGCGTGGGCGGCACGTCGGGCATTTTGAAGTCCGGGTGAAAGGCCGAAAAATGCAGCGGCACGTCGGGCCCGAGTTCGCGCGCGACCCATTTCGAAAGCGCGGTGAGCTCCGCATCCGAGTCGTTGTGACCCGGGATCAAGAGCGTGGTGATTTCGAACCACACCGAGGTCTCGTGCTTGAGGTAGACGAGCGTATCGAGCACCGGCTGCAGATGCGCGCCCGTGAGCTTGAAATAAAAGTCCTCGGTGAAGGCCTTGAGGTCGACATTGGCGGCGTCCATCTTCGAGAAGAAGGCGCGTCGCGGCTCGGCGTGGATGTAGCCCGCCGTGACCGCCACCGTCTGAATGCCGCGCGCGTGGCAGGCATCGGCCGTGTCCATCGCGTACTCGGCGAAGATGACCGGGTCGTTGTAGGTGAAGGCCACACTCTTGCAGCCGGTCTGCAGCGCCGTCTCGGCGATCGCCTCGGGCGAGGCCTGATCCATCAGGCGATCCATGTCGCGCGACTTGCTGATGTCCCAGTTCTGGCAGAACTTGCAGGCCAGGTTGCAGCCCGCGGTGCCGAAAGACAGCACCGCGCTGCCCGGATAAAAGTGATTGAGCGGCTTCTTCTCGATCGGGTCGACGCAAAAGCCCGAGGAGCGGCCATAGGTGGTGAGCACCATCGCGTCGCCGACGCGCATGCGCACGAAGCAGGCGCCGCGCTGCCCTTCGTGCAGCTTGCAATCGCGCGGACACAGGTCGCACTGGATGCGGCCGTCGTCGAGCTTGTGCCACCACTGCGCGGGGTGCAGGCTTTCGGGGGTTTGCATTTCGATGATTTCAGACATCAGTGCGCTTCTCGGATCCGGATTCAACGTCGCTCTCCCGCCACTTCTCGACGGTGTAGCGCTGCAGCCGCACCCCGGTATCCCAAAAGTCGGGCGGCAGGCCCGCCTTGGCCACGAGGTGCTGCAGAAAAACCTCGGGCTCGGGCAGTTGCTCCCAAACCTGGGGCAAAAAAGTGCTGCGGTACGGGCCCCAGCTGAAGATCACGCCGTCGACGCCCGGGCGCAGCGCCCGCAGCGCTTCGGCCCGACTGTGCACGGGGATCGGTTGCGGAGGCGAGAGCAGCGACACCTCGACCTCGGTGCGCGGCAGTTCGTCCGCCGACAGGGGAGCAAAGCGCGGGTCTTCGAGCGCCGCGGCAACCGCGTTGGCCTGCACGTCCTCGCGCAAGCGCCGGTGTGCGACCAAGGACCCGATGCAACCACGCAGGGTGCCGCGCTGGGTCAGCGTGACAAAGGTCGCGCCCGGCGCGTCGAGCGCGGCTTCGACTGCCTCGGAAAACGGCGGCAGTGCGTGGCCGGGCATCCCGAGCGCGCGCTCGATCGCCGCACGCGCGAGCCTCAGCAAGGCACGGCCCAACTCAGGCGTGGCCGGGTGCGACATGGCTAGGCTCCGTGAAACTCAAGGCGGCATAGCCCACGACGCGCGAGCGGTCACCCGCGGTGTCGCCGGAATTGCGCAGATCGAGCAGATGCGGGTGCAACCCATGCCGGCGCGCCGCGAGCAACAGGCCGTTGACCGGCGTGGCACCGCATGCCTGCTCGTGGTCGAGCACCGGACGCAGCTCCAGCATGGTCTGGACCGACTCGGCGTCGAGCCGCCGCGCCTCACCGTAGGGGTGGTAGTGCGACAGATCGGAACTCACGACGATGAGCGTCTCGGGGCCGCCCCAGAGCCGCTCGAGCACCTCGGCCACCTCTTCGGCGCTGGCATCTCCAACCGCGAGCGGCACCAGGCTGAAGCGGTCGAGCACGGCTTGCAAGAACGGCAACTGCACCTCGAGCGAATGTTCCCACGCGTGCGCGGCCGGGCTTTGCACGACTTGCGGCAGGTCGGCGATGGCGGCGAGCGCTGCACGATCGATCGGCACCGTTCCGAGCGGCGTCGCGAACGCCTCGACGCCCGGCCAGGCGATGCCTCGCACCGGCACGCGGTGGACCGGCCCGAGCAGCACGACGCGCTGGATCTGATCGCGCCACGGAAGCAACTGAGCGTAGGCCTGCGCGGCGACGGGGCCCGAATACACATACCCAGCGTGCGGGACGATCAAGGCCTTGGGAGGATGCGCGGAGGCCGGCGATGGGTTCGATGCCGCTTGCTGCAGCATCGACTCGACTTCTTGGGCAAGCACATAAGGCTGCCCGGGATAAAAGGCGCCGGCAACGGCAGCGGGGCGGATCTGCGGCATGGTCCCTCCTGTGGCCTCGCGGCCCAATGACCGCGTCGGCAGGAAACATGCGCCCGGAGACCCAAAAAATCAAGCCACCCGGCACAGGCCTGGGTGGCTCGATGCTCACCTCTTGAAAGCGCTGCCCCTTGCTTCCGTGCGGCCCGAGGGCCGATCGGCGGGGCTAAACCGCGCTTGTAAAAAGCTGAAAAAACGGCCGGAGCCGTCCCGTTCAGGCCATGAAAACGGCGATGAAGGCGAGCAGGAAGATCAAAACGCCCCCGGCCACCGGGATCACCAGCGGGGCGTATTTGGTCACTTCCTCGATCGGGTCCTGGGTTTGCGCGTCGTCGTGGGCCGGGGTTGCTGCAGACATGATTTGATTTTCCTCAATGGTTGAGCCTTCGGCGCGGATTCTAACGGTGGGCTCTGAATTTCGACAACCGCAGCTGGGATGCGCGACGCGCGGGGACTTGTTCGGCGTTGCCTTCAGTACGAAGCGGCCTCGAAGCCCGCCGCCTGCAGGCGCTCGATCAGTTCGCGGATATGGGTCGGCCCACGGGTCTGCAACACGAGCTCGATCTCGACGTTCTGGGCCGGCAGCGCTGAGAACGCCCGCTGGTGATGCACCTCGTCGATGTTGGCGCCCGCTTCGGCCACGATGGCGGTGATGCGCGCGAGCGCACCGGGCACGTCGCGCGCATGCACCCGCAGCCGCGTGAGGCGGCCGGCGCGCACCATGCCGCGCTCGATCAAGGCTGCGAGCAGCAGCGGCTCGATGTTGCCGCCGCAAAGCACCAGGCCAACGCGGCGGCCGCGGAAACGCTCGCCGTGTCGCAGCACGGCCGCCAGGCCCGCCGCACCCGCCCCTTCGACGACGGTTTTTTCGATTTCGAGCAGCATCAGCACGGCCTGCTCGATGTCGGCCTCGTCGACCAGCAGCAGGTCATCGACCGTCTCGCGGATGATCGCCTCGGTCAGCCGGCCGGGCGCGCCGACGGCGATGCCCTCGGCGATGGTGGAACTGCCCTGCGGCCACTGCGTGCCCTTGATGGCGTTGACCATGGCCGGAAAGCGCTGGGTCTGCACGCCAAAGATCTCCAAGCCCGGTTTGAGAGCGCGCGCGGCGACCGCCATGCCGGAAATCAAGCCGCCGCCCCCCACGGCTACGACGAGCACGTCGAGTTCGGGCACGTCGCGCAGCATTTCCAGCGCCACCGTGCCCTGGCCGGCGATGACGTCGGGGTCGTCATAGGGGTGGACGAAGACCAGCCCGCGCGAGCGGGCGAGCGTAAACGCATGCTCCCGTGCCGCCTCGAGCGTGTCGCCGTGCAGCACCACCTCGGCACCAAAGCCGCGCGTGCGCTCGACCTTCACGCCAGGGGTGTAGCGCGGCATGACGATCACCGCAGGGATGCCCAGGCGCTGCGCGTGGTAGGCCACCCCCTGCGCATGGTTGCCGGCCGACATCGCAATGACACCGCGCGCGCGCTCCTCAGCGCTGAGCTGCGCGAGCTTGTTGCAAGCGCCGCGCTCCTTGAAGGACGCGGTGAACTGCAGGTTCTCGAACTTGAGGAACACCTGCGCGCCCACGATTTCCGAGAGCGTGCGCGAGGCCACGCATGGCGTGTGCAGCACCTGCCCAGAGAGACGCTGGGCGGCGGCTTCAATGTCTACGGCTCGAATCATCGGCGGATTGTGCCGCCGTTCGCGTCGCAAACCACGCTCGACAAGTCCCTCGCGCGCCATCGCGGGGATGGATCGCGCGCGACTCCAAACCGGCGCTTCAGCGTGCCCGGCAAACCTCGATCAGCGCCGCGCCGTAGCGCTCGAGCTTGACCGAGCCAATACCGCTGATCTGCGCGAGCGATTCGAGGTCGGCGGGACAGCGCTCGGCGATGGCGGCGAGCGTGGCGTCGTGGAAGATCACATAGGCAGGCAGTTGGTGCTCGCGCGCCACGTCGGCGCGCCAGGCCTTGAGCGCCTCGAAGCGGGCCTGGGCGGCTGCGTCGAGCGCCGCAGCCGCTGCCGCGACACGGGGCGTGGCTGCGCGTTCCCGGCGGCGCGCGCCCGCGGCGCTGGCGGTGGCGACCTCGCGCAGGCGCACGGGGCGCTCGCCGCGCAGCACCGCGCGCGAGGCCTCGGTGAGCACCAGGGTGTCGAAGCTTCGCCCGCTGGCGAGTGCCACCGGCTGCACGGCGAGCGCGCCGGTGGCGAGCAGCTGGCGCAACACCGCGCGCAACTGCGGCTCGCTGTAGGCCGCGCCGATGCCGAAGGTGCTGAGTCGTTCATGGCCGTGCTGCTGCACTTTGTCGGTCGCTTTGCCGCGCAACACATCGAGGATGTGGCCGGCGCCGAAGGCCATGCCGCTCGTCTGCTGCACCCGGTAGATGGTCGAGAGCAACATCCGCGCCGCCTCGGTGCCGTCCCAGGTGGTGGGGGGCTGCAGGCAGTTGTCGCAATTCATGCACGGTTCGCTCGACTCGCCGAAGTAGGCCAGCAGCCGCACGCGGCGGCAGTCGGTGCTCTCGGCCAGGCTCAGCAGGGCGTCGAGCTTGCCGCGCAGCACGGCCTTGAACTCGTCGGGTGCGGGGCTCTCGTCGATCATGCGGCGCTGGTTCACCACGTCCTGCAGGCCGTAGGCCATCCAGGCGTCGGCGGGCAGGCCGTCGCGGCCGGCGCGGCCGGTTTCCTGGTAGTAGCCCTCGATGTTCTTGGGCAGGTCCACATGCGCGACGAAGCGCACGTCGGGCTTGTCGATGCCCATGCCGAACGCGACGGTGGCGACCATCACCAAGCCGTCCTCGCGCAGGAAACGGTCCTGATGCGCCTGGCGCACCTCGGCAGGCAGGCCGGCGTGGTAGGGCAGGGCCTCGATGCCATGGCGGCAGAGGGTGTCGGCCAGTTCCTCGACCTTGCGGCGCGACTGGCAGTAGACGATGCCGGCCTCGCCGGCATGCTCGCGTTCGATGAAGCGCACGAGCTGCGCGGTCGCATCGCGCTTCTCGACGATGGTGTAGCGGATGTTGGGCCGGTCAAAGCTGCTGACGAACAGCCGCGCGTCCTCGAGCTGCAGCCGCTCGATGATGTCGGCGCGCGTGAGCGCATCGGCCGTCGCCGTCAAGGCCACGCGCGGCACACCGGCATAGCGCTCGTGCAGCACCGACAAACCCCGGTATTCGGGTCGGAAGTCATGCCCCCACTGGCTCACGCAGTGCGCCTCGTCGATGGCGAAAAGCGCAAGCCGCCCCTGCGCATGCAAGGTGTCGAGCAAGGCGAGAAAGCGCGGGGTCGTCACACGCTCGGGCGCGGCGTAGAGCAGCGTGAGGTCGCCGCGCAGCAGGCGACGCTCGACCTCGGCCGCCTGTGCGGCATCGAGCGTGGAATTGAGCAGCTCGGCCGCGACGCCCAGCTCCCGCAGCGCGCCGACCTGGTCGTGCATGAGTGCAATCAAGGGCGAGACGACGAGCGTGGTGCCGTGGCCCGATCGTGCGCGCGCGATCGCCGGCACCTGGTAGCACAGGCTCTTGCCCGCGCCCGTGGGCATGAGCACCAGCGCGTCGCCGCCGGCGGCCACGTGCGCGACGATCTCGGCCTGCGCGCCGCGAAAACTCGGGTAACCAAATACCTGCTGAAGGATGGACAGGTCGGACAAACAAAAACCTCAAAAACAATAGCAAACACCGACCATTTCACGCCGGGGATCAGCGGTTTTTGTTCAAAAAAACCGATGGCGCGGCGCACGCGGCATGGGGCGGGCCATGCCTTTCTACAATCGTGGGCATGAAACCCCTGCACTACACCCGCGCGGCGCAGCTGCCCGAGATTCTCGCGCAGCGCATCGTCATCCTCGACGGCGCCATGGGCACGATGATCCAGCGCTTCAAGCTCACCGAAGCCCAGTACCGGGGCGAAGGCTGCCGCGGCGAGGGCTGCCCGGGCGAGCGGTTCAAGGACTTCCCACGCGACGTCAAGGGCAACAACGAACTGCTCTCGATCACCCGGCCCGACCTCATCCGCGACATCCACGAAAGCTACCTCGCCGCCGGCGCCGACCTGATCGAAACCAACACCTTTGGTGCCACGAGCATCGCGCAGGCCGACTATGGCATGTCCGATCTGGCGCGCGAGATGAACCTGGCCTCGGCGCGCATCGCCCGCGCGGCTTGCGACCAATTTCAAACGCCCGAGCATCCGCGCTTCGTCGCTGGTGCGCTCGGCCCCACGCCCAAGACCGCGAGCATCAGCCCCGACGTGAACGACCCCGGGGCGCGCAATGTCACATTCGAGGAACTGCGCGCCGCATACCTCGAGCAGACGCTGGCACTGATCGAAGGCGGCGTCGACGTGCTGCTGGTCGAGACCGTGTTCGACACGCTCAACGCCAAGGCTGCACTGTTCGCCATCGAAGATGCCTTCGACGCCACCGGCGAGCGGCTGCCGCTCATCATCAGCGGCACCGTGACCGACGCCTCGGGGCGCATCCTCTCCGGACAGACCGTCACGGCGTTCTGGTACTCGGTGCGGCACGCGCGGCCGCTGGCCGTCGGCCTCAACTGCGCGCTCGGCGCGGCGCTCATGCGCCCCTACATCCAGGAACTCGCCAAAGCCGCGCCCGACACCTACATCAGCTGCTACCCCAACGCGGGTCTGCCCAACCCCATGAGCGACACCGGCTTCGATGAAACCCCCGAAGTCACGAGTCGGCTGTTGCGCGAATTCGCCGCTGAGGGGCTGGTCAACATCGTGGGCGGCTGCTGTGGCACCACGCCGCAGCACATCGGCGCGATCCACGACGCGGTCGCGCCGCTGGCCACCCGCAAGCTCGGCGCCGCCGGCCCGTTTCGGCGCGACGAAGCCAGCACGGGCAACGAACGCGGCGGATCAAGCCCCGAACATCCGGCGAACGCCCCCGTCAGCCAATGACGAGGCAGCCCATCAGCATCAGCGTCACGAGTTCGCGGCTGAGCTGAGCCTCGTCGCCTCCGACGCGGCGAGCGATGTCGGCAAAGGTCCGGGGGCCGCTTTGAAGCAGGTGCAGCAGCTCGAACTGGCGCCCGCGAACCAAAGAAAAATTGAACGGCGGCGTCTCGCGCAACACCAGCGGAGCATGGCGCCAGTGGCGCGCGAGCGCCTGGTCGCCCGCCGGGCCCAACAAGGAAAAGCGCCATTGAATCGCGTCGGCGGTCGTCACGCGCCAGCCCCGTGGCGGCTGCGCAGCGCCCATTGGACGCGGGCGCCAAGACAGTTCGCCCAGCTCGTGCACGTCGACGCGATCGCGCACGAACACGGTATTCGTGTCGGGCCGGAAGATCGCCAACATCGCTCCATCGCCTGACGTGATGTGCGCGCAATGCCCGGGGAAAGCGCCCAGCTGTCGACGCAACTCGACCAACACGGGCGCAAGCGCCACGTCCACATTGATTTCGCTGGCCGGCTCGCCCGGCGCCGCCTGCTGTTCATCGGCGGGCTGCTGGAGCAGCCACGAGCTGACCGGCAGCTCCTGCAGCTGCGCGAGCTCCTCATCGAAGCGGCGACGCAACGCTTCCCGGTCCGCCGGCTGCGACACCGGCTGACTCGAAGAAACGGTCACGCCACCCACCTGGCCCCGAGGAACGCGCACGAAAACCTCACAGTTCGCTGAAAAAGACTGGCGACCCCACACAAACAGGCCGAAAACCACGCCCGATGGAGAAGCGCACAGAGCCCACCCGGGTCACGATACGGGCCACTCCGAAATCGACCCACCCTCGTGTTTGGGGTTCATTCTGCCGGCTTGACCAGGGAGCGTCAAATGCGCGCCCGCGCACACTGGGCCGTGGGATGCGCGACACACGGGGGACTGATTCAGCGTTGCCTTAAAATCTGCGGCCTCCAAGGAGCGTTGCAGCGGGCCGGTGGCCCGTCAGGCTTGGACCGTATCTTCCCCGCGGCGGCGCCGCGCACAACGACGCTCACCTGTACACGCCGCTCGGCTTTCTTTCAGGTGAGTTCCATGTCTCCATCGTCGGCCCCCTCCTCGTCGCTTGCCTCGCAGGAGGCCCCGGCCCCGCTGTGCCTTTCCGGGTTGGAGCCGCTCGTCATCGGGCCGGGTTCGCTGTTCGTGAACATTGGTGAGCGCACCAACGTCACGGGCTCCAAGGCCTTTGCGCGGCTCATCCTGGCCGGCGAGTATGAAAAAGCGCTGGCGGTGGCGCGCCAGCAGGTGGAAAACGGCGCGCAGATCATCGACGTCAACATGGACGAGGCCATGCTCGACAGCAAGGCCGCCATGGTGCGCTTCCTCAACCTCATGGCTGGCGAACCCGACATCGCGCGCGTGCCCGTGATGATCGACAGCTCCAAGTGGGAGGTGATCGAAGCCGGCCTGCAGTGCGTGCAGGGCAAAGGCATCGTCAACTCCATCTCCATGAAGGAAGGGGTCGAGGAATTCAAGCGGCAGGCGCGGCTCGTAAAGCGCTACGGCGCCGCAGCCGTGGTCATGGCGTTCGACGAGCAGGGGCAGGCCGACAGCTTTGCGCGCAAGATCGAAATTTGCGAGCGGGCCTACCGCATTCTGGTCGACGAGGTGGACTTCCCGCCCGAAGACATCATCTTCGACCCCAACATCTTCGCCATCGCCACCGGCATCGAGGAGCACAACAACTACGCGGTGGACTTCATCGAAGCGACCCGCTGGATCAAGCAAAACCTGCCCGGCGCCAAAGTCTCGGGCGGCGTGTCCAACGTCTCGTTCAGCTTCCGCGGCAATGACGCGGTGCGCGAAGCGATCCACACGGTGTTTCTCTACCACGCGATCGCCGCAGGCATGGACATGGGCATCGTCAACGCCGGCATGATCGGCGTCTACGACGAGCTCGACCCCGTGCTGCGCGAGCGCGTCGAGGACGTGGTGCTCAACCGCCGCCCCGACGCGAGCGAGCGGCTGATCGAGATCGCCGAGACCGCCAAAGGCGCGGCGCGCGACGAGGGCAAGAAGAACGAGTGGCGTGCGGGCACGGTCGAGGAGCGTCTCTCGCACGCGCTGGTGCACGGCATCACCGACTTCATCGATGCCGACACCGAGGAGGCGTACCAGGCCGTGCGCGCACGCGGCGGCCGCGCGCTCGAAGTCATCGAAGGCCCGCTGATGGCGGGCATGAATGTCGTCGGCGACCTGTTCGGCGCGGGCAAAATGTTCCTGCCCCAGGTGGTCAAGAGCGCCCGCGTGATGAAGCAAGCCGTCGCGCACCTGTTGCCCTACATCGAAGCCGAGAAGCTGCAACAGGCCGCCGCGGGCGAGAACGTGCAGGCCAAAGGCAAAATCGTCATCGCCACCGTCAAGGGCGACGTGCACGACATCGGCAAGAACATCGTGACCGTGGTTCTGCAGTGCAACAACTTCGAGGTCGTGAACATGGGCGTGATGGTGCCCTGCCACGAAATCCTCGCGCGGGCCAAGGCCGAAGGCGCCGACATCGTCGGGCTGTCGGGGCTGATCACGCCGAGCCTCGAGGAGATGCAATACGTCGCCTCCGAGATGCAAAAAGACCCGTGGTTCCGCGAACGCGGCGTGCCACTGCTCATCGGCGGGGCCACCACGAGCCGCGTGCACACGGCCGTGAAAATCGCTCCGAACTACGAAGGCCCCGTGGTCTACGTGCCCGATGCCTCGCGCAGCGTAAGCGTCGCGCAAAGCCTCATTGGCGACCAGCGGGTGCAGACCATCGCCGAACTCAACGCCGACTATGCGCGGGTACGCGCCCAGCATGCGGGAAAGAAGCAAACCCCGCTGTGGCCGATCGCGCAGGCGCGCGTGAACAAGACCGCCATCGACTGGTCGGGCTACACGCCGCCGGCGCCGAAGTTCATCGGCCGGCGCGTGTTCCGCAATGTCGATCTCACCGAGCTTGCGCGCTACATCGACTGGGGCCCGTTCTTCCAGACCTGGGATCTCGCGGGTCCCTATCCGGCCATCCTCGATGACGCGGTCGTCGGTGTAGAGGCCCGCCGTGTGTTCGCCGATGCACAAGCGATGCTCAAGCGGCTCATCGAGGGGCGCTGGCTCACGGCCAGCGGCGTGGTCGGCCTGTATCCGGCCAACAGCGTGCGCGACGACGACATCGAGATCTACACCGACGAGAGCCGCACCCAGGTCGCGCTGACCTGGTATGGATTGCGGCAGCAAGCGGCCAAGGAAGAGGTGGACGGCCGGATGCGCCCGAGCCGTTGTCTGGCCGACTTCATCGCGCCGCGTGGCGTCGCCAGCGACTACATCGGGATGTTTGCGGTCACGTCTGGCCTTGGCGCCGAGAAGAAAGAGCAGGAATTCCTCGCCGCGCACGACGACTACTCGGCCATCCTGTTCAAGGCGCTCGCCGACCGTCTGGCCGAAGCCTTCGCCGAATGGCTGCACTGGCGCGTACGCACCGACCTGTGGGGCTACGCGAGCGATGAACACTTAAGCCTCGAAGACCTCATCCGAGAGCGCTACCAAGGCATCCGTCCCGCGCCGGGCTACCCCGCTTGCCCGGACCACAGCGTCAAGCGCGGCTTGTTCGCGCTGCTGCAGTGCGATGAAATCGGCATGGGCCTCACCGAAAGCCTTGCGATGACCCCGGCTGCCAGCGTCAGCGGCTTCTATTTCAGCCACCCCGAAAGCACCTACTTCAACGTCGGCCGCATCGGCGAAGACCAACTCACCGACCTGGCCCAGCGCAGCGGCGTGGCCGTCGAAGAACTCAAACGCTGGCTGGGGCCGAATCTCTGAGAGGCTCACCGCCAGCCCCAGTGTTCGCGCCCGGGGGACCCGTTGACCCCGAACCGGCCGGCCGAAGGGTCGTTATGGCGGCGGCGAAGCCGCCCCGTGACGGCTCGCGGCCAACTTTTTTAGCGTTGCCCCAACGCCTCGGCGTCGATCACAGCTCTTACCGATGTTTACGGCGCTGGCGCGGTCGGTCGGAGACACAAACCAGGGGCGTCTCGCAAGCTCACGGTCCGGCGCGCAGGAAGGTCGAGGCAGACCCTGGCCCGCCGCCCTGCCGCGACACCGCGATGCCGCCAACGGATGAACCCCAACACGCCCTGAAACCCATGAACACCTGGAACCGCCAGCCTCTGCCCCGCCTGCTCGTCGCACTCTCGATCGGCTTTGTCGGCTCGATGGCGCTCGCGCCTCTGTCCCTGACTTGGGCTGCACCGCCGCACGCCACCCCAGCGGCCTGCCCGCATTGCGGCGTCGTGCAAGAGGTGCATCAAGAGCGCCGTAAAGGCGAAGGCGGCCTCGCCGGGGTCGCGGGCGGTGCCGTCATCGGTGGCTTACTCGGCAATCAGATCGGCGGCGGAACCGGCAAGACGCTCGCGACCATCGGCGGCGCAATCGGTGGCGCCTACGTCGGCAAAGAAGTCGAAAAGAATGTGACGGCACGCACGGTCTGGGTGACGACGGTGCGGATGCGCGACGGCACCCTGCGCCGTTACGAAACGGCCGATCCGCCGCCTTGGCAACCCGGGCAAACCGTGCGGCTCGACGGCCCGCATTTGCGCCCCTATTGAATTTAAGACAACGCTGAATGAGTTCCTGCGATGGCGCGCGAAGGACTGATTCAGCGTTGTCCTAAGACGCGGCGCGCAGCGCGCGCCGCAGTTGCATGGCCTCGGCCACATGGGCGACCTGGGTGGACTCGCTGCCCGCCAGGTCGGCAATGGTGCGGGCCACCTTGAGGGCGCGGTGGACGGAGCGGGCGCTCCAGCCCAGCCGGGCCGCCGCCGTGTTGAGGAACTTGGCCGCTGCGGCGTCGAGCCGCAGGTGTGTGTCGAGCTCCTGCCCCTGCAAAGCCTGATTGCGTTTGCCCTGGCGCTCGAGGGCGCGCTGCTGCGCGGCGATGCAGCGCGTGCGCACCACGGCGCTCGGCTCGCCCGCAGGCGCGGCGAGCAATTCGTCGGCCGGCAGCGCGGGCACTTCCACGTGCAGGTCGATGCGGTCGAGCAGCGGGCCGCTGAGCTTGCCCTGGTATCGCGCGACTTGGTCGGGGGTGCAGCGGCAATGGCGCACGCTCGACCCGAGCCAGCCGCAGGGGCAAGGGTTCATGGCCGCGATCAGCTGAAAGCGCGCGGGAAACTCAGCGCGGCGGGCCGCGCGTGCGATGCGGATCTGCCCGGTCTCCAGCGGCTCGCGCAGCGCTTCGAGGGCGGCGCGCGGAAATTCCGGCAACTCATCGAGAAACAACACCCCCTGGTGCGCGAGTGAAATCTCCCCAGGGCGTGGCGGCGAGCCACCACCCACCAGCGCCACCGCGCTCGCGGTATGGTGCGGCGCCGCAGTGGGCCGCTGCCCCCAACGCTCGAGCGCGAAGCGTCCGGCCAAACTGAGCACGGCCGCACTCTCGAGCGCTTCGTCGACCGTCATGGGGGGCAGCAAGCCGGCAAAGCGCTGTGCCAGCATGGACTTGCCCGAGCCTGGCGGCCCAACCAGCAACACGCTGTGGCCACCGGCTGCGGCGATCTCCAATGCACGCCGTGCCGCCGCTTGGCCCTTGACGTCAGCCAGGTCGAGGTAGGCTGCAGCCGCCACCGCGGGGCTGGCCTGCACGCGGCACCAGCCCTCGGCCGCTTCGGGCGCGGCGGGGTCTGTGCCTTCGGCATGGGACTGGGCGTCCGCAGGACGGAAGCGGCGTACCACGTCGAGCAGGTGCCGCGCGCGGAACACCTCGGCGCCGGGCACCAGGGCGGCCTCCTCGGCGCTGCCGGGCGGCAACACCAAGCGGGCCGGCACCTGTTGACGATGCAGCGCCAGGCTCATGGCGAGCGCGCCGCGCACCGGGCGCAGTTCGCCGGAGAGCGAAAGCTCGCCCGCGAATTCATGGCCGGCGAGCCGCGCGGCGTCGATCTGGCCGCTGGCGGCGAGGATGCCCAGCGCGATCGGCAGATCGAAACGGCCCGAGTCCTTGGGCAGATCGGCGGGGGCGAGGTTCACCGTGATGCGCTTGTTGTTCGGGAATTCGAGGCCAGCGTTCTGCAAGGCTGAACGCACCCGCTCCCGCGCTTCCTTGACCTCGACATCGGCCAGCCCCACCAAGGTGAAGCTCGGCAAGCCGTTGGCCAGATGAACTTCGACGGTCACCGCCGCCGCGTCGAGGCCGAGTAAGGCCCGGCTTTGCACCAAAGCAAGACTCATCGGACGCAGGCCCCGTTTTGGGGCGCAAAACATCCGCCGCATCGCCAGCGGATGCACCGAATCGAGGCGCACTGTTGATTCATACAGTCATATTAGCCCAATCGCGCCCGATAGGGGCGCGAATGTTGGCTTTCTGCGACCTGGCACGGCTTGTGCTCATACGACCGCGAGCCCTTTCTTTTTCACGCCCCTCTCAGGAGTTCATCATGATGCAACGCACCCTTCCGCTGGTTCTCGCTTCCGCCGCGACGCTGCTCGCCGCCACCCCGGCCTTCGCGCAGGCCACCGCCCCCGCGCCGGAGTACACGCTCGGCTACAACGTGGGCGTCGTGACGGACTATCGTTACCGCGGCATCTCGCAGTCGCGCCTCGACCCGGCGCTGCAAGGCGGCATCGACTTCAGCCACAAGAGCGGGTTCTACGTCGGCGCCTGGGCCTCGACGATCAAGTGGATCAAGGACGCGGGCGCCAGCAAGGGTTCGATGGAACTCGACCTCTATGCCGGCTACAAGGGCGAGATCGCCAAGGACCTCGGCTTCGACGTGGGCTATCTGCGCTATGAATATCCGAGCAACAAGCTCAAGGATGTCACCGGCGCGAATGCCAACACCGACGAGCTTTACGGCGCGCTGACCTACGGCATGTTCACGGCCAAGTATTCGCACAGCGTCTCCAACCTGTTCGGCACGCCCAACAGCAAGAACAGCGGCTACCTCGACCTGAGCGCTGCCGTCGACCTGGGCAACGGCATGACGCTCACCCCGCACGTGGGCCACCAGCGCATCAAGAACTTCAGCGCCGGTTCGTACACCGACTGGTCGCTGACCTTGGCGAAGGATTTCGGCAATGGCCTCACCGGCACCGTGGCCGCCGTGGGCACCGACGCCGACAAGACGGTTTATTTCACGCCCAGCGGCAAGTTCACGGGCCGCAACGCCCTGGTGCTGGGCCTGAAGTACAGCTTCTGACCTGCCCCCACCGGAGGACCCATGAAACTCATCATCGCCATCATCAAGCCCTTCAAGCTCGACGAGGTGCGCGAAGCGCTCTCGGGCATCGGCGTGCAGGGCATCACGGTCACCGAAGTCAAAGGCTTCGGACGCCAGAAAGGCCACACCGAGCTCTACCGCGGTGCCGAATACGTCGTCGACTTTCTGCCCAAGGTCAAGGTCGAAGCCGCCGTGCCCGAAGCCTTGGTCGACCGCGCCATCGAAGCCATTGAAGGTGCGGCACGCACCGGCCGCATCGGCGACGGAAAGATCTTCATCTCCGCGCTCGAGCAGGTCATCCGCATCCGCACCGGTGAGACGGGCGAAGGCGCCCTTTGAAACCCTGATCTGAGGACACTCCCATGAAACGATTACTCGCCTCCCTCACCCTGGGCTTGGGTCTGCTGCTCGGTGCAACGGCTTGGGCGCAAACACCCGCAGCCCCGGCCAGCCCGGTGGCAGCGGCTTCGGCCGAGACACCTGCCGCAGAAGCCAAGCCCGCCGATGCGCCGGCTGCCGCTGCAGCCCCCGCCGCTGCGGCCGCACCCGCGGCAGCCGCAGCCGAAGCCAAGGCACCCGCGCCCGTACCCAACAAGGGCGACACCGCCTGGATGATGGTGGCCACGCTGCTCGTCATCATGATGACGGTGCCCGGCCTGGCGCTGTTCTACGGCGGCCTGGTGCGCAGCAAGAACATGCTGTCGGTGCTGATGCAGGTGATGGTCACCTTCTCGCTGATCGTGGTGCTGTGGTTCATCTACGGCTATAGCCTCGCGTTCACCGAGGGCAGCGCCTACATCGGCGGCTTCGACCGGCTGTTCATGAAAGGCGTCTGGGACAACACCACGGGCACATTTGCCAATGCCGCCACATTCAGCAAGGGCGTGGTGATTCCGGAAATCGTGTTCGCTGCATTCCAGGCCACCTTCGCCGGCATCACCTGCGCGCTGATCGTGGGCTCGTTCGCCGAGCGCATGAAGTTCTCCGCCGTGCTGCTGTTCATGGCGATCTGGTTCACCTTCAGCTATGCGCCGATCGCGCACATGGTCTGGTTCTGGATGGGGCCGGATGCCTACACAGCGGCCGACGCCGTCGACAGCCTCAATGCCAAGGCGGGCCTGATCTGGCAGTGGGGTGCGCTCGACTTTGCGGGCGGCACCGTGGTGCACATCAACGCCGCGGTGGCGGGCCTGGTCGGGGCCTTCATGGTGGGTAAGCGCATGGGCTACGGCAAAGAGGCGATGGCGCCGCACAGCCTGACGCTGACCATGGTGGGCGCCTCGCTGCTGTGGGTGGGCTGGTTCGGCTTCAACGCTGGCTCCGCCCTGGAAGCCAACGGCACCGCGGCACTGGCTTTCATCAACACCTTCGGGGCGACGGCCGCCGCCGTGCTCGCCTGGTGCGCGGGTGAGGCGCTGATGCGCGGCAAAGCCTCGATGCTGGGTGCCGCTTCGGGTGCCGTCGCAGGCCTCGTGGCGATCACGCCGGCCGCGGGCAACGTCGGTATCGGCGGCGCGCTGATCATCGGCCTGTTGGCAGGCTTTGCCGGGCTGTGGGGCGTCAATGGCCTCAAGAAACTGCTGGGCGCGGACGACTCGCTCGACGTGTTCGGCGTGCATGGGGTCTGCGGCATCCTGGGTGCTCTGCTCACCGGTGTGTTCAACAGCCCGGCGCTCGGCGGCCCCGGCTTTGTGGCCGACTGGGTCACGGGCACCGTCGTGACGGCAGCCGACTACTCGATCGCAAGTCAGGTGTGGACGCAGGCCAAGGCCGTGCTGCTGACCGTGGTCTGGTCCGGCGTCGTGTCCTTCGTGGCCTACAAGATCGTGGACCTCACCATCGGCCTGCGGGTGTCGGAAGAAGAGGAGCGCGAGGGTCTGGACATCACAGCGCACGGCGAAACCGCCTACAACCGTTGAGGCGACGCTGAATCAGTTCCCGCGATGGCGCGCGAGCGGCCGCGGGATGGGATGCGAGGCGCAAACCGCAGTCATAGCCGCAGCTATGGCGAGGATTTGTAACGACGCAGACCGCCCGCAGCCGGGATGCGCAACGCGCGAGGGACTTGTTCAGCGTTGCCTTGATCCCCTCGGCCGCAGTGGCACCCTGCCCCGCTGCGGCCTGTCGATCTCCCGGCAGGTTGTCTCCTCAAGGTTTTGGCCCGCTTCGGCGGGCCTTTTTTCGTTCGCTGCATCGCCATCGATTCCAAAAAGGCGCACGACCACGGTTCAAAAAATTCAGCTCCAGCGCCGGTCGCCCCCGTACCATAGGCGACATGGTCCACCCTGAGCTCGACAACCTGATCCATGCCGTCCGCGAGGCGGCTGCACGACGCACACCGCTCGCCATCGTCGGTGGCGGCACCAAGGCCAGCCGCATGCCCGCGCCGGCCGGACGAACCGCACTCGACCTGCGCCCTTTGAGCGGCATCGTTTCGTATGAGCCGACCGAGCTGGTCGTGAGCGTGCTCGGCGGCACACCGCTCGAGACGGTCGAAGCGACGCTTGCCGAGCGCGGGCAGTACCTGCCGTTCGAGCCGCCGCGCTTTGCCCCCAGCGGCACGGTGGGCGGCATGGTCGCCGCGGGCTTGAGCGGCCCGGCCCGCGCGAACGTGGGCGCCGTGCGCGACTATGTGCTCGGGGTGCAGATGATCAACGGCCAAGGCGAACTGCTGCGCTTTGGCGGCACGGTGATGAAGAACGTCGCAGGCTATGACGTCTCGCGGCTGCTCGCCGGCAGTTGGGGCAGCCTCGGCATCCTGGCCGAGGTCAGCCTCAAGGTCCTGCCGACGCCGCCGGCGGAGGCGACGCTCGCGCTCGAACTCACCCAGGCCGACGCCCTCGAGCAGCTCCACCGTTGGGGCGCGCAGCCGCTGCCGCTCAACGCCAGCGTCTGGCGACTCGATGCCAGCGGGCATGGGCAGTTGTGGCTGCGGCTTCGGGGCGCCAGTGCCGCCGTCGAATCGGCCTGCCGAAGCATCGGCGGCGAACGCATCGCGCCGGACGTGGCGGCTGAATTCTGGACCTCGATTCGGGACCAGAACCACGCTTGGTTCGCGCAGCGGGATGCCGCTCTTGCGCTTTGGCGGCTCTCGCTGCCCCAAACCGCACCCGAGACGCCGCACGTCCCAGGCCAAGCCGGCCCCGCGCTGATCGAGTGGCACGGTGCCCAGCGCTGGGTGCTCGCCCCCCTGCAAGCCGGCGGCGCGCTGCGCGACATCGCCCATCGGCTGGGCGGACACGCTACGCTATCCATAGCACCAGAAGACCAATTCGTGCTGGCGAATGAGCGTTTTGAGCCTCTAAGCCCCCCGCTGGATCGCATCCACCGCCGCATCAAGGAAGCGTTCGACCCAGCGGGCATCTTCAACCCTGGACCGATGGCCGCCCCGGTCTGAGAGGCTGCACCATGCAAACCCAACTGGCCCCTCAATACGCCGCCACCCCCGAAGGCCGCGAGGCCGAGGCGATCCTGCGCAAATGCGTGCATTGCGGCTTCTGCACCGCGACCTGCCCGACCTACCAGTTGCTCGGCGACGAGCTCGACGGCCCGCGCGGCCGCATCTACCTCATCAAGCAAGTCCTCGAAGGCGCGGCACCCACGCGCAAAACCCAGCTGCACCTCGACCGCTGCCTGACCTGTCGCAACTGCGAGAGCACCTGCCCGAGCGGCGTGCAATACGGGCATCTCGTCGACATTGGGCGACAGATCGTGGAAGAACAGGTGCCGCGGCCCACGGGCGAGCGGCTGTTGCGCTGGGCGCTCAAGGAAGGCCTGACCTCACCCCTGTTTGGCCCAGCGATGAAGCTCGGCCAGCGGGTACGCGGCCTGTTGCCCGCAACGCTCAAGGCCAAGGTGCCAGCGCCGCAGGACGCGGGTGCCTGGCCGACACGGGAGCACCCGCGCAAAGTGCTGATGCTCGCCGGTTGTGTGCAACCGGCGATGCAGCCCAACATCAACAGCGCCACCGCGCGCGTGCTCGACGCCTGCGGCATCCAGACGCTCATCGCGCGTGAAGCGGGCTGCTGCGGCGCGGTGAAGTTCCACCTCAACGACCAACAAGGAGGCCTCGCGCACATGCGGGCCAACATCGATGCCTGGTGGCCGCAGGTCGAAGCCGGCAGCGTCGAAGCCATCGTCATGAATGCCTCGGGCTGCGGCGTGACCGTCAAGGAATATGGGCATCACCTACAGCACGACCCGGCCTACGCGGAGCGCGCCGCGCGCATCAGCGCCCTCACGCGCGACTTGTCCGAACTGCTGCCCGAAATGGTCGCGCTCCTGAGCGAGCGCGCGCCGCAGGCGGTGGCGGGTATCCGCGCCGCTGCGCCGCGCTTGGCCTACCACCCGCCCTGCACACTGCAGCACGGGCAACAGCTCAAAGGTGGCGTCGAGACGCATTTGACGGCGCTGGGCTTCCAGGTCGAGCTGCCAGCGGAATCGCATCTGTGCTGTGGCTCGGCGGGAACCTACAGCGTGCTTCAGCCCGAACTGTCGCTGCAGCTGCGCGACCGCAAACTGGCCCGGCTCGCCGCCGTGCCGGCCGAGACCATCGTCAGCGCGAACATCGGCTGCATCACGCACCTGCAGGCCGCAGCGCCCGTGCCGGTGCGGCATTGGGTCGAAGTCCTCGACGAATGGCTGGCGCGCCCGGCATCGCGGGCGGACGCAGACCTTCTGGCATGATCGCAGCCCCGATGCAACGACGACCCGCCCCATGACTGAAGTTTCTGCCACGCCCCGCTCGTCCACCGCCCAGGAGCCGGTCTCGAGCACGCCAACAGCCGCGCGCAGCGGGTCGCGCAAGCCCAGGCGTGGTGCGGCACCACGACGTCATCCGCTGCTGGAACAGCTCGCTGCGTGGCACCCGGCCGTCTTCGGGCCGGTGGCCCGGCCGCTCAAGCGGGGGATCTTTCACGACCTGATGCGCCTGCACCCGGAGCTCTCCGCACCCGAACTCAAAGCGGCGCTCGCGCTGCACACGCGCAGCACGCGCTACCTGCGGGCCGTCGCTTCGGGGGCGCCGCGCCTCGACCTCGATGGCAGCTTTGCCGAGGCGACCGCACCGGAACATCAGATCCATGCGCTGCTCGAGTGCGTGCGACGCGCCACCGGACGCGAGCCCGAAGGTGATGCGACGGCCAAACTTCATCGTCAGCTCGTCGAGATCATCGAAGCTTCGGGGCGGACCACCCTCGAGGGCTGGGACGAACTGCGTGGAAAGTCGGAGGCCGAACAGGCGGCCCTCGAAGCCGCCTTGGCCGAAGTCAGTCAGCGAGCGGCCCGGGACGAGGCGCTGCTGCGCGCCTTCGAAGCCAGCGCCGCCACCCTCGCCGACTTTGCCGACATGTACGGACTGACGCTCGACGAGGCGGGCACCACCATCAGCCGCGCCCGGCAACGCCGTCAGCAGCGCACAGCCAACGCTGAATAAGCGCCGCGCGCCTCACGCAGCCAAAGCCGCCTCGATGTCGCGCTCCAGCGTCTCGGGCGCGTCGGTCGGCGCGTAGCGCCGGATCACCTGCCCGTCTTTGCCGACCAGGAACTTCGTGAAGTTCCACTTGATCGCGCGGCTTCCAAGCAAACCAGGGGCCTGCTCCTTGAGCCATTCGAACAGCGGATGCGCGTTCGGCCCATTGACCTCGACCTTGGCCATCATCGGAAAGGTCACGCCAAAGTTGCGCGTGCAAAAGGTCGCGATTTCCTCGGCCGAACCCGGGTCCTGTCCGCCAAATTGGTTGCAGGGAAAACCCAGCACCACGAAGCCCTTGGGACCATATTTTTCGTAGAGCCGCTGCAGTCCTGCGAACTGCGGCGTGAATCCACAAGCGCTGGCCGTATTGACGACCAACACCACTTGACCCGCGTAGCGGGAGAGAGGGATGCGTTCTCCGTTGATCGATTCGACCTCGAAATCCGTCAGCTTCGTCATGTCGATGAGCCTTTCCTGTGGGGTTGAGGGCAACGCTGAACCGCCGCTTGCCGCTCCTCGGGCGACGAGTTCGGCCTGGCCTGAGCGCTGATTCGGGAGATTGTTCACGAAAGTGCGCTGGCTTGGACGGCAAACCGCGCAATGACCCTGGACAAGCCTTGGCCCATGCGAATAATGAGTCGCATGGATCCCACCCGTCTGGCCCTCGTCGGCCTTGCCCCCATCGACCGCCTACCCCTCATCGCGCTGATGCACCACAACCGGGCCTTTGCGCTGGCACCGAGCCTGGCCGAAGCCGACCTGATCGTGGTCAACGGCGACGATCCAGCCACGCTGCACTCGGTCGAGCGCGAACTCCACGCCCTCCAATCCGTCCTGCTGATCGGCGGGACGCCGCACGGCCGCTGGCCGGTTCTGCGTCGCCCCCTGACGATCGAAAGCCTCGAGGCGGTGCTGAAAGAATTCGGGCCCGCGGATGCGCAAGCGGAACTGCGCACCGAAGAAACCCGCGCCATCACCCTTTGGGATGAGTTGCCCGAGCCCCCGTCCGCCGGGCACGCCGACTCGGGCTCTCAGCGCGCCTTCCTGGCCACGCAGCCCTTCGCCCCCTTGTCCCACTCGGGAGAACCAGCCACCGACACGCGCGCGCCGGAATCGGGCTTTCCAGCGACGCGCCCGTTCTCGCCCTCCGAGGTCGACGCGATCGAGCCGAACCCGTCCGCCCCAGCAGCGAGCGTCTCGGCCGACCGCATCGACGAAGCCAGCCTGCTCCTGTGGCGCGAGGCTCAAGCCGCGCCCGCTGGCACGCCCGCCCGGGCGGGCCCGATCCGCCTCACGCTACCCGAACTCGCGCAGACGGCAACCGCGGATACAGCCCCCGAACCCGCCACTGCCGAGCCGACCCGGCGCCGCATCGTGTTCGGCGGAGCCGCCCGTCTCGCGCAAAGCGCGCTCGCCAAGAGCCTCGAGCGGGCCGGTTATGCCGTGTGCGTCGCCGGTGATGGCGTGGCCTTGCAGCACCAGATCGACCAGGGTGGACCAGAGGCCCTCCTGCTCGATGAAGCCTTTTTCGGGAGCCGCGTTTTCGGCCTGTGCCGTCAGCTGCGCCGGGGCTCATCCCGGGCGACGATGCCGCTCCTGGTGTTTTCCGATCGGCGCGCACCGCTGCGGGCTTGGCTCGCGCGCGCCATGGGCTGCGACGCCTGGCTGGCGCTGCCGGGTGATTTGCCGCAGCTTAAACGCTGGCTCAAAGCGGCGGCTGCAGCCCGTTGAACCTAAGGCAAGACTCAAACCGCCCGAGGCCGCACCCATGCGGCCACCGCGGCGGCCAGCACGAGCGCCCCGCCCAGCAAGGTTCGCGCCTCCCAAGCGGCTGCATGGAGCCAGAGGGCCGAAGCGCTCGCAAACACCACTTCCGAGAGCATGATGAGCGCCGTGGCTTGCGCCGGCAGCCGCGCGGCACCGTATTGCAACGCCGCATTGCCTGCGAGCAGGCCCACCCCCAAGGCCAGGGCCCATGGTGCAGCGGCACGCACGCCCTCGAACGACGCAGGAACCACCGCTGAGCCGAGCGCTGCCGCCGACAGCGCGGCCACGAGCGTTCCGCCGAAAAACATCGAAAACGCCCGCAAGTCGTCGGGCTGCGAGCGCCAGCGCAGCAACAAGACGTTGGTCAAAGCAAAGCTCGCGCCGCCCAGAATGGCCAGCACATCCGACAGACTCGACGGCAGAGGCCATGGTGCTTCGGGCGGCTTCAAGACGAGCACCACGCCCGCCAGGGCCAGCAGCAGGCGGGCCAGCGCCCATCGGTCCGGCCTCTCCCCCAGCAGCCACCAAGCGAACAGAATCGACCATGCCGGCATGAGATAGAACAGCAACACGACGCGAACCACGTCGCCCACCGTCACCGCCCAGTTGAAACAGGCGTTGGTCAGGCCAGACGCGAGCGCCAGCCACCCCAGCGAGCGGTTGCGGACCAAGCCCGCGAGCAGGCCGGGCCGCCAGAGCAGCAAGCCCGCAACGATGGCGCCATAAACGAGCGCCGTGGCGGCCAATGGATGCCAGCCCCGTTCATACAGGGTCCGGAACGGCAGCCACGAAAGCCCCCAGACGAGCGCGTTGAACAGCAGCGCCGCGGCCGCGCGGCCGCGTTCATCCATGAAGTTTGTCGCAGCGAGCCATGGCCATCAGGCGCGCCACCTCCTCGGGGTGTTCACGGAGATTGCGCGCGTGCCAGCGGTAGATGAGCCACATGTTGCCGGCGACCACCAGCCCAAAGCCGGTGATGGCGCCGAACGCCGAAAGACCCAGCCCGGTGAACAGGCTATAGAGCGCCCCCATGCCCAGGATCGCCGCCTGCTCGTTGAAGTTTTGCACGGCGATCGAGCGGCCCGCGCCCATGAGGTTGTGTCCACGGTGCTGCAGCAAAGCATTCATCGGAACCACCATGAAGCCGCCCAAGCCGCCCAGCACGATCAAGAAGGGCACCGCCACCCAGACATTCGTGATGAAGTTCATCGCAATCACGAGCACGCCCATCAGGATGCCCAAAGGCATGACCCGCGGCGCCATCTCCAGCCGGCAACGCAGCGAAGCGGCCACGGCGCCGACCGCCGTGCCGATGGCCACCACACCGACGAGTGCCGAGGCTTGGGTCGTGCCGTAGCCGAGCGCCGCAGCAGCCCAGGCCAGCACGATGTAGCGCAGGTTGCCCGAGACGCCCCAAAACAGCGTGGTCGTCGCCAGCGAAATCTGGCCGAGCTTGTCGCGCCACAACAGCAGGTTGCAACGCCAGAAATCGGGCAGCAACATCAAGCTGCGCTGCGGCATGGGACGCATGGCCACGCCCGTGCGGGGGATGCGCGTGTTGAACCAGGCGGCCAAGGCGTAAAAGCCGATGAGCACCGCGATCGCGGCCTGCGCGGGCGTGTCGATTCCGGTGTCGATCAGCGGCAGGTCCACGCGCAGCAGCAGCCCCGAGATGTGCGGCCCGACGAGTTGGCCGCCGACCAGCACGCCGAGGATGATCGAAGCAATCGTCAGGCCCTCGATCCAGCCGTTGGCCTTGACGAGCTGGGATGCCGGCAGCAACTCGGTCAAGATGCCGTACTTCGCCGGGGAATAGGCTGCAGCGCCCAAGCCCACGACCGCATAGGCCAGCAAAGGGTGCGAGCCAAACAGCATCATCAGGCAACCGAGGACCTTGACCCCGTTGCTGAGAAACATGACCTGGCCTTTGGGGCGCGCGTCGGCGAAGGCACCCACGAAGGGCGCAAGAATGACGTAGAAGAGCGCAAACATCGGCACCAGGGCCGCGCGTTGCCACTCGGCTCCGCCGCTGGTCTTGAGCAGTTCCACGGCCGCAACGAACAAAGCGTTGTCCGCCAGCGAACTGAAAAACTGCGCCGCCATGATGGTGTAAAAGCCGCGCTTCATGAGCTCCTGCGTCCTGCGCACCAGCGGCGCTGATGCCTGCATCGATCGGGGGTGAGGACAGATGCGCCCTGGGCTGGAGGCCCTGCGTCTGCCGGAAAACGACGCCGGGTTATATCACGCACCCCGAATCGATCGCCCCGCGCGCGGTGCCAAAATCCGTACGCCATGCCACGCCCCATCTCAGCCACCATTCACACCGAAGCCCTGCGGCACAACTTCGCACGCGCACGCCTCGCAGCCGGCGACGCCCGCGTCTGGGCCGTCGTCAAAGCCAACGCCTACGGCCATGGAATCGAGCGCGTCTACGAAGGGCTACGCGCCGCCGACGGCTTTGCCTTGCTCGACCTCGACGAGGCCGAGCGGGTGCGCGCTTTGGGGTGGCGCGGCCCCATCTTGCTGCTCGAAGGGGTGTTCGAGCCGCGCGATCTGGAGCTGTGCTCGCGCCTGGACCTCTGGCATGTCGTGCACTGCGAGGCCCAGATCGACATGCTGGCGATGCACAAGACGCAGCGCCCGCACCGGGTGTTTTTGAAAATGAATTCCGGCATGAACCGCCTCGGGTTCAAACCCGCGCGCTACCGCGGGGCCTGGACACGCCTTAACGCGCTGCCCCAGGTCGAGGAAATCACGCTCATGACGCATTTCAGCGATGCTGACGGCCCGCGCGGCATCGCTGAGCAAATCGCGGTCTTCGCCGCCGTCACGGCCGACCTGCCCGGCGAGCGCAGCCTATCGAACAGCGCGGCGCTGCTGCGCCATTCGGGCGACGCACTCGTCACCCATGCGGGGCGCCTTGCGGTGGTGGCCGACTGGGTGCGCCCGGGGATCGCGGTTTATGGAAGCGCGCCGGATCATCCCGAGCACGGCATCGTCCATTGGGGCCTGCAACCGACGATGACGCTCGCCACGCGCCTGATTGCCACGCAAGACCTCGTGGCGGGCGACAGCGTGGGCTATGGCTCGACCTTCACCGCACCCCAGCCCATGCGCATCGGCATTGCCGCCTGCGGCTACGCGGACGGCTATCCGCGCCTGTGCCCGACCGGAACGCCGGTGCTGGTAGACGGGGTCCGCTGCCGCACGGTCGGTCGGGTCAGCATGGACATGCTGGCCATCGACCTCGGCCCCGTGCCCGAGGCAGGCCTGGGCAGTGAAGTCACGCTCTGGGGACGGTCGAGCCGCGGCACCTGGCTGCCGATCGACGAAGTGGCTGCCGCCGCGGGCACGGTCGGCTACGAACTGATGTGCGCCTTGGCGCCGCGCGTGCCCACGCAGGCGGCTTAGGGCAACGCTGAACAAGTCCCACGCGCGTCGCGCATCCCGGCTGCGGGCGGTCTGCGTCGTTGCAAATCCTCGCCATAGCTGCAGCTATGGCTGCGGTTTGCGCCTCGCATCCCATCCCGCGGCCAGGCGCGCGCCATCACGGGGACTTATTCAGCGTTGCCCTAGGGCATACCTCATCAGCACGGCGGGCGGGTATCGATGAAACTCGGCCGCTGCATGAGCTTGTCGTAGAGCTTGTGCAGGTTGGGATAGTCTGAGCGCCAGGTCATTTCCGGGAAGCGGAAATCCAGGTAGCCGAGCGCACAGCCGGCCGCGATGTCCGACAGGCTCAAGTGCACCCCGCTGCAGTAGGGCTTGTCCCCGAGCCCCAGGCTCATGGCCTTGAGCGCCGCGCGGACCTTGCCCAGCTGGCGCTCGATCCATGCGGCGCTGCGCTGCGCGTCGGTGCGGCCGGGCCAGGTGGCTTCGAGGCGCGCGAGGATGGCGGCGTCGAGCAGCCCGTCGGCCAGCGCCTCCCAGGTCTTGACTTCGGCGCGCTCGCGGCCATTGGGCGGAATGAGCTTGCCGACGGGCGAGAGCGTGTCGAGGTATTCGACGATGACGCGCGAATCGAATACGGCCTCACCCCCTTCCATGACGAGGCAGGGCACTTTGCCCAGCGGGTTGTAGTCGTGGATGTGCGTCTCGGCCGACCAGACATCCTCGGTGACGAGCTGATAGTCCAGTTTTTTCTCCGCCATGACGATACGCACCTTACGGACGTAGGGGCTGGTGAGGGATCCGATGAGTTTCATGTCGCTCGCTTCGTTCGGTCGCTGGGGTTGGCTGCGGCAGGGCTGCTGCGTTCGGCCGGTCCATTCTAGCCAGCGAACCTGCGCCGGGCTGACGGGGCGCGCGCCGCCGGGGTCGAGGGCGGCGGTGCCTACAATTGGGCCCATGAATCTCGAACCCGTGACCGCCCTGTCGCCGCTCGACGGCCGCTATGCCGAAAAGCTCTCTGCCCTGCGCCCCCTCATGAGCGAGCAGGGCTATATGCACCGCCGCGTTCAGGTCGAAGTGGCGTGGTTCATTGCGCTGTCCGACGCCGGGTTCGCCGAGTTCAAGCCACTCTCGCCCGGCGCGCGCACCTATCTGCTGGGCCTGGTGAAGAATTTTTCGACCGCCGATGCGCTGGCGATCAAGGAGATCGAGAAGACCACCAACCATGACGTCAAGGCGGTCGAATATTGGCTCAAGTCCAAGTTCGAGGCCCGCCCCGAGCTCGAGCGCGCCGCGGAGTTCGTGCATTTCGCCTGCACCAGCGAGGACATCAACAACACCGCGCATGCGCTGCAGTTGCGCTGCGCGCGCGATCTGGTGCTGCTGCCTGCGCTCGACCGCATCCTGTTCAAGCTGCGCGAGCTGGCGCATGCCTACGCCGAAGTGCCCATGCTCAGCCGCACCCACGGCCAAACGGCCAGTCCCACCACCGTCGGCAAGGAGCTGGCGAACGTGGCGGTGCGGCTGCACGCGGCGATCGAGCGCATTGCCGGCGTGAAGATCCTCGCCAAGATGAACGGCGCCGTGGGCAACTACAACGCGCACCTGGCGGCCTGGCCGGACTTCGACTGGGAGGCGTTCAGCCGCAAGGTGGTCGAAACCCCCGAGCCGCTGGGCCTGGGGCTGAACTTCCAGCCCTACAGCATCCAGATCGAGCCGCACGACTACATGGCCGAGCTGTTCGATGCCGTGGCGCGCGCCGACACCATCCTGATCGACCTCGCGCGCGACATCTGGGGCTATGTGAGCCTGGGCTACTTCAAGCAAAAGCTCAAAGCGGGCGAAATCGGCTCCTCGACCATGCCGCACAAGGTCAACCCGATCGACTTCGAGAATGCCGAGGGCAATCTCGGACTGGCCAACGCCTTGCTGCGCCACCTCTCCGAGAAGCTGCCCATCTCGCGCTGGCAGCGCGACCTGACCGACTCCACGGTGCTGCGCAACATGGGCGTGGCGCTGGGCTATGCGGTGCTGGCCTACCAGTCGCTGCTCACCGGCCTGAACAAGCTCGAACTCAACGAGGAGGCGCTGGCGGCCGACCTCGACGCCTCGTGGGAGGTGCTCGCCGAGCCCATCCAGACGGTCATGCGCCGCTTCGGTGTGCCGGGCGCCTACGAAAAGCTCAAGGAAGTCACCCGCGGCAAGACCGTCACGGCCGAGGCACTGCACGCGCTGATCCGCTCGCTCGACATTCCCGAGGCCGAGAAGGCGCGGCTGCTCGCGCTCACGCCCGCGCGCTACGTGGGCAAGGCGGCCGAGCTGGCGCGGCGGGTCTGAGAGGCTGAGCGAGCGACCGCGGCGCCAGCGCGGGCCAGGACGGCCTCGCCCGGCTGTTTTTCTGACTAATTTCGCAGTACCCCAGCGCCATCCGGTGGGTTGTTGCTCCTTTTTTTGAACCGGCGAGTCTGCCATGGCGCTCAAATCCACCATCTTCAAGGCGCAGGTCGCCGTGGCCGACATCGACCACGGCTACTACGCCGACCATGCGCTGACACTGGCGCGGCACCCGAGCGAAACCGACGAGCGCATGATGGTGCGGCTGGCCGCGCTCGCGCTCAACGCCTGGCAGCTGCAGGCGCTGAGCCACGGCGACGGCACGCTGGCTTTTGGCGCGGGGCTCTCCGACCCGGACGACCCCGATGTGTCGCTGACGGACTTCACCGGCCGCAAGCGCCTGTGGATCGAGGTCGGCCAGCCCGAGGACAAGCCGCTCGTCAAGGCCTGCCAAAAAGCCGATGCGGTCGTCGTCTATGCGTTTGCACCGGCCGCCGAGGTCTGGTGGCGCGGCATCGAAGGCAAGCTCGCGCGGCTCGACCGGCTGCAGGTCTGGCGCCTGGACGCGCTGGCCGTGCGTGCGCTCGGCGCGCTCGCGCAGCGCAGCATGCAGCTGCAGGCCACGGTGCAGGAGGACGCCCTCGCGCTCTCGGACGGCGCCCATCACGTCGAACTCGCGCTCACGCGCTGGAAGTGAACGATGCGGCCGCCCGTGGCCTGCTGAATGCGCCCGCAGCAGCCGCAAGGGCAGCCTGGGCACCGGTTTTCGAGGATTTCTGGCCGTACCCCAGCGCCAAACGGTCAGATAAAGCTACTTATTTTGGAGCACTCGCACCGCCAGCAACCGCCCGCTCGGCGTAGCGGTTGAAGCGCCAGGCGCTGCCCTCGGCGCTGATGCGGCGCCAGACGGCGCGCTTTTGCGCTGGCGAGAAAGCCGGCCAGTGCTGCACCTCGTCGAAGCTGCGGCCGCAGCCTTTGCACACCGCATCCCCCTGGCTGGTCGAGCAGATCGCAATGCACGGTGTGTCCGGCGTGGTCTCGTACCAGGCCAGCCATGCATCCCAGGCCTCGGCGCTGAAAGCCTCGGGCGGCACGGTGGTCGCGCGCGCCCAGACGAGACGTCCATAAAGTTCGGCCAGCGCCTGCAGCGGCGGCGCGAGGCTCAGACCGTCACCGGCCGGCGCGCGCTCCCGCCACCAGTTGATCGCGGCTTCGAGGTCGGCGATGTGAATCTCGGCCATGGTTTTCGATTTTAGGGCGACGCTGAATCAGTTCCCGCGATGGCGCGTGCCCGGCCGCGGGATGGGATGCAAGGCGCAAACCGCAGCCATAGCCGAAGCTATGGCGAGGATTTGCAACGAAGCGGACCGCCCGCAGCCGGGATGCGCGGCGCGCGAGGGACTGGTTCAGCGTTGCCTTAGGCAGCCGGCTTGGTCCCGGCTCCCCGCAGGCTCAGCAGCATCGCGCCGATGAGGATGCTCACCACCACGCCGAGTGACAGCCAGATCGGAATCTGGATGAAATCGACGATCAGCATCTTGGTGCCGATGAACACCAGGATCAGCGCCAAACCGTAACTCAGCAGGTGAAAGCGCGCCGCCACGGCCGCGAGCAGAAAGTACATCGCGCGCAGCCCCAGAACCGCAAACACGTTGCTGGTCAGCACGATGAAGGGGTCGGTGGTGATGGCAAAAATCGCGGGAATCGAATCCACCGCGAACACCACGTCGGTCAACGCGACGAGCGCCACCACCATCAACAAGGGCGTGGCCACGCGGACGCCGTTTTCCCGGGTCCAGAAGCGCTCGCCGTCGTACTGCGCGCTGACGGGCAACACGCGTTTGAGCAGCCGCAGCGCCGGGTTGTCTTCCAGCGCGGGCTCTTCACCCGCGGCACGCCACATCTTCACCCCGGTGATCAGCAGGAACGCGCCAAACACATAGAGCACCCAGTGAAATTGGGCCAGCAGCCAAGCGCCGAGCAGAATCATCACCGCGCGCAGCGCAATGGCGCCGAGCACGCCGATCATCAGCACCCGCTTCTGATACGCCGCGGGCACCGCGAAGTAGCTGAAGATCATCAGAAACACAAAAATGTTGTCCACCGCCAGGCTCTTTTCGAGCAAATAGCCGGTGAAAAACTCGAGCGCACGGGCCGTGGCAAACGCAGAGTCGCCACTGGTGTGCCACAGCGCCGCCCATAGCAGCGCGTTGAAGGCGAAACTCACGCCGACCCAGATCAGCGACCAGTTCAGCGCCTGGCGAAAGCCGGTGTCGCGCGGTCCATCGCGTTTGAGGACGGAAAAATCGATCCAGAGGGCGACGATGACGATCGCGACGAACAGGGCCCAAAGCCACAGGGGTGCTACGGTTTGCATGCAAGACCTCGATACAGGGTGAAACCAACCCCGGCGCGAGCCAGGGATAAGGGCAACGCTGAACCAGTCCCTCGCGCGCCGCGCATCCCGGCTGCGGGCGGTCTGCGTCGTTGCAAATCCTCGCCATAGCTGCGGCTATGACTGCGGTTTGCGCCTCGCATCCCATCCCGCGGCCGGGCACGCGCCATCGCGGGAACTGATTCAGCGTTGCCTAAGCACCAAAAGGTCTTGCGGGAGGCTTCAGACTCTGCAGAACCCGGACGGCTCCTTGCGGCAACGCTGGGTTGCCCGGACCGACGTGCTGACGGGACCTCTGCGCCCGGGCTTCGGGTCATCCCCCGCCGCCTAGGCTCGCTACTCCCCTTTCGGTGCAATGATCGTAGTCGACAAGCGATCGACCCGCCGAGCGTGGGGATTTGGGCCGCCGTCCAACACGAGCGCACCCAGCCGCTCCCGTCCGTCCTGCTCGTCCTATCATTGGCGGCCTTGTTGCAGCGCCTCTGAATTGGAAGTGACCTTGTTGGATCTGTTCTCCGCGGCCTGGTGGTCCGCTCTGCTCGCCATCGTTCTGATCGACCTCGTCCTGGCCGGCGACAACGCCATCGTCATCGCGCTGGCGGCGCGCACCCTGCCCAGCGCGCTGCAGCGCCGGGCCATCGTCTGGGGAACGGTGGGCGCCATCGTCGTGCGCAGCGCCATGACGGTCGGGGTGGTTTGGTTGCTGCGCATCCCGGGCCTCATGGCCGTCGGCGGCCTCGGTCTGCTTTGGATCGCGTATCAGTTGCTCGACGATGACGAGGGCACCGACGACGAGGGACAGGCTCTGGTCAAACCGGCCCAGACCTTCGCTGGCGCCATCCGCACCATCGTCGTCGCCGACGCCCTGATGGGCATCGACAACGTGCTCGGTGTGGCGGGGGCCGCCCACGGCGCCATCGATTTGGTGATCGTCGGGCTGTTGATCAGCGTGCCCATCGTCGTGTTCGGCAGTAGCGTCGTCCTCAAGCTCGTGGAGCGCTTCCCGGTGATCATTCATCTCGGCGCCGCCGTCCTGGCCTGGACCGGCGCCCACATGGTGGCCGGCGAGCCGCTGCTGGCCCCCTGGTTTGGCAACGCACAGGCCGCCACCACGGGGCAAACCGCTGCCCGCTGGGGCTTGGGCGTCCTCTGCGTCGCAGGCGTTCTGGGCCTGGACCTTTGGCGCCGCCGGCGCTCGAAGCCCGCCGGCTGAACCCAGGGACTGTCGGCAGCGCGTCGGGCTGCGCCCGAGGGCGAGTCGATTTCCCGCCTTGCCCTTGGGCGGTGTTATCCTGCCGCCATGAAGCTCATTTTGAAGTGGTTTCTCTACGCCATCGCGCTGGTGGCGGTGTCTCAGCTCTATCCGGGCGTGCAGGTCGCTGGATTCACCGCGGCGCTCGTCGCGGCGGCGGTCATCGGCCTGCTCAACACCATCGTGCGGCCGGTGCTGGTGCTGCTGACCCTGCCGGTCACCGTCGTGACGCTGGGGCTGTTCCTTTTCGTCATCAACGCCTTGATGTTTTGGCTCGCGGGCAGCATTCTCGCGGGCTTTCAGGTCAGCGGCTTTGGTGCGGCACTCCTCGGCTCGCTGATTTATTCGGCGCTCGGCTTGCTGATCGACGCGGTCGTCTAAGGCAACGCTGAATAAGTTCCCGCGATGGTGCGCGAGCGGCCGCGGGATGGGATGCGAGGCGCAAACCGAGACAATAGCCGCAGCTATGGCGAGGATTTGCAACGAAGCAGACCGCCCGCAGCCGGGATGCGCGACGCGCGAGGGACTTGTTCAGCGTTGCCCTAAGGCAACGCGGCCTCAGCGGCTGGGCCGCTCGCGCTGCAATTCCTCCTTCAAGGCCGCCTGAGTTTGACGCACCCGGCTGTCGACAATCGCCGCTTCGATGTCATTGGCAGGCGTTTTTGGCGCCTGCGCAAGGAGCGCTTGCGCGGCCCGGAAGCGGTCGAGCGCGCCGGTCAGGTCCAGCCGTGCCCAACGTTGCTCGCCCTCGGCACGCACGGGTTGCGCGGTCAAGCCTTGCTTGCGCCAGGCTTGCGCAAGCCACTGCCAGGCCAGGCCATCCTTCGGATGGGTGGCCAGCCAGGTTTGCAAGGCCGCCGCCGCGCGCTCGGGCTGACCCCGCTGGATTTCGACCTCGGCCACCAGCAGACGCTCCGGACGCGGCAGGCTCTCGCGCTGCTGCGGACCGCCCAGCCGCAACACTGCGAGGGCAACATCGGGGCGGCCAGCGTTCAGCGCCAACTCGGCGCGCAGCAGGCGCACCCAGCGCGAGGCTTGCGCATCGTCCGATACGAGAGGGACTAGGTCCGCCGCGATCCGTTCTGCGGCCGAGGCATCGCCCAGCGCCTGCTGCGCCAAGGCCGCGGCATACAGCGCCGCTGCCCGGCGCGGCGCACTTTGGGTCGCGAAAGCCGGATCGCGCGGCTCCTGCGCCCATCGGCGCAGCGCATCGGCGCCCGGCTTGGCCAGCACCCGCGCGCGCGCCGCCATCAGCATTTGGGTCATGTCCGTTGGCGGCTCAGCGCCGGGGTTGGCACGCTCCGACAATCGAGCGCGCATCTCCGCGAGACGTTCGGTCGTGAGCGGGTGGCTGCGCAGGTAGGGAAAGCTTCCATCGTCGTTGAGGCGTGCGCTTTGCTGCAGCCGCTCGAACATCCGCACGAAAGCCTCCGGCTGGTAGCCGGCTTGGCCCATCAGGCCCAACCCGACGCGGTCCGCTTCACGCTCCATGTCACGGGTGAAGTTGAGTTGCTGTTGCGCGGCGACCGCCTGGCCGCCCACGAGGATGGCGTTGGCCATTTCCGGGTTGCGGCTCATCGCCACCGCCCCCAGCAACAACGCCCCGAGCAACAAGGGCGCCTGCTGATCCTGCCGCTCGAACATGCGGGCAATGTGCCGTTGCGTCACATGGCTGAGCTCATGCGCCAGCACCGAAGCGAGTTCATCCCGCTGGCTCACCGCGCCGATCAGGCCCAGATTCAGGCCCAGGTAGCCGCCCGGCAGCGCAAACGCATTGATGCTGCGGTCGCGCAACAACATGATTTGCCAGGCGAAGCGGTCTTCGAGTTCCTGCGGCAATTCCCCCCGCAGCTTGGCCGCGGCGAGAAGGGGCGCCCACACACCCTCGACATAGTCGGCCAGGACGGGATCCTCCAGATAGTCGGGGTCGGCATAGATCAGGCGCGCGATGCGCTCACCGATGCTGCGCTCTTCGGCAGCCCCCAGCGAGCCACCATCGCCGAGTGCCGGAAGTTGCGCAGCGCTCGGGCTCGGCGCCAGGCTGGTCACGGCTGCGAGACCGATCGAAAGGGCCAGCACCATGGGACGAAACCGCAGCAACCGGGGCAAATGCGCGCGCAGCGCCTGGACCATGGGCTTCATATCGGAACGTAGCCTTCAGAGGAGGGAAAGCGAAGCACTATGATGCGCGCAAAATTCAACCCAGATTGTCCATTAGGACGCACGAAGATGGCGCGGCGGTTTGCGCGTGGATTCGCGCACGGGGGAGGAGCCAATAGCCGAGGCTATTGGCGACGAGCACGGGGGCGAAGACGCCGCAAAGCGACCGCCAGGGCGTGCGTAGGCCCACAGGGCCGCCTAATGGACAATCTGGGTTCAACTCCGCGCCCAACCCGGACACTGCCCTATGAAGACCGACCCATCTGACACCTCGACGCTCACGCATTTCGATGCGCAGGGCCGCGCCCATATGGTCGACGTCGCCGAAAAGCCCGCGACCCGCCGAACCGCCGTCGCTGCGGGCCGCATCGAGATGCAGCCGGCCACGCTCGAGCAGATCCGGGCGGGCACCAGCCGTAAGGGCGACGTCCTGGGCATCGCTCGGATTGCCGGCATCATGGCCGCCAAGCGCACGAGCGACCTCATTCCCTTGTGCCACCCTTTGGCCTTGACCCACGTCGCGATCGAACTCACGGCCAGCGCGCCCGAACGCGGTGAAACGCCCGCCGTGGAGTGCCAGGCGACGGTGGAAACGGTCGGCCCAACCGGCGTCGAAATGGAGGCGCTGACGGCTGTCCAGGTGGCTCTCCTGACCATCTACGACATGTGCAAGGCAGTCGATCGCGGCATGACCATCCAGTCGGTGCGCCTGATCGAAAAAAAGGGTGGCAAGTCGGGCCACTATCGCCGGGAGGGCGCCTCGGGCCACGCCGAATAGCTGCCGTGTGGGCGTGCACCGGTCGGCGGTGCGCCCCCGGCCGCTGAGCCCATGAGCGGTTCTCGCAGATCCAAAAAACAAAACCCCCGCGGAAAGCACATTTCACGGGGGCTTTTCGAGGGGGCGAGCGGAGCGAGTCGGCTTCAGTCGCTCCACTTCTTGCTGCGGTACTTGCGCAAGGCGGCGAGCTGGGCGGCCATGACCGCCAGTTCGGATTGAGCCTTGGCCAGCTCGATCTCGCTCTTGGCGTTCTTGAGCGCTTCTTCGGCGGCACGGCGCGCCTCGTTGGCTTTCTCTTCGTCGAGATCCTTGCCGCGAACCGCCGTGTCCGACAGAACCGTGACCCGATTGGGCTGAACTTCGAGGATGCCACCAGCGACGAAGATGAACTCTTCTCGCCCGTCCGCGAGCTCGATACGAACCGACCCCGCCTTGATGCGCGAAATCAGCGGCGTATGGCGCGGATAGATGCCCAGTTCGCCCACCTCACCGGGCAAGGCGACGAAACGCGCCTCTCCCGAGAAGATGGACTCCTCGGCGCTGACCACATCGACGTGGATCGTGCTCATAGTTGCTCCATGAAATGAGAAGTTGGAAGAAAACCGGACGGATGGCCTGGCCCGCCCCGAACAGGAAAGCCAGGCCGCTCAGCTTCAGGCCAGTTTCTTCGCCTTCTCGAACGCCTCGTCGATCGTGCCGACCATGTAGAAGGCCTGCTCGGGCAGATGGTCGCACTCGCCGTTGACGATCATCTTGAAACCCCGGATCGTCTCGGACAGCGGGACGTACTTGCCAGGGGCGCCCGTGAACACTTCAGCCACGTGGAACGGCTGCGACAGGAAGCGCTGCATCTTCCGGGCGCGGGCCACCGCCAGCTTGTCTTCGGGAGCCAACTCGTCCATACCGAGAATGGCGATGATGTCGCGCAGTTCTTTGTAGCGCTGCAGCGTGCCTTGGACGGCGCGCGCGGTTTCGTAGTGCTCCTGACCCACGACCAGCGGGTCGAGCTGACGGCTGGTCGAGTCCAGCGGATCCACCGCGGGATAGATACCGAGCGCGGCAATGTCACGAGACAACACGACGGTCGAGTCCAGGTGCGCGAAGGTCGTCGCGGGCGACGGGTCGGTCAAGTCGTCGGCCGGAACGTAGACGGCCTGAATCGAGGTGATCGAGCCCACTTTGGTCGAGGTGATCCGCTCTTGCAGCCGACCCATTTCTTCCGCCAGCGTCGGCTGATAACCCACGGCCGAAGGCATACGGCCCAACAGCGCGGACACTTCGGTACCGGCTAGGGTGTAGCGATAGATGTTGTCCACGAAGAACAGCACGTCACGGCCCTCGTCGCGGAAGGATTCAGCGATGGTCAGACCGGTGAGCGCCACGCGCAGGCGGTTGCCCGGCGGCTCGTTCATCTGACCGTACACCATGGCCACTTTCGACTCGGCGAGGTTGTCGAGCTTCACGACGCCCGACTCGGCCATCTCGTGGTAGAAGTCGTTGCCCTCGCGGGTGCGCTCACCCACGCCCGCGAACACGGACAGACCCGAGTGCGCCTTGGCGATGTTGTTGATGAGTTCCATCATGTTGACGGTCTTGCCGACACCGGCGCCGCCGAACAGACCCACCTTGCCGCCCTTGGCAAACGGGCAAACCAAGTCGATCACCTTGATGCCGGTCTCGAGCAGCTCGGTCGAAGGCGACAGCTCGTCATAAGACGGCGCCTTGCGGTGAATCGAGGCGGTGAGCTCGGAATCGACCGGCCCTCGCTCGTCGATGGGGTTGCCGAGCACGTCCATGATGCGCCCGAGGGTCGCCTTGCCGACGGGCACGGTGATTGGGTGGCCGGTGTTCTGCACCACCATGCCGCGACGCAGACCCTCGGAAGAGCCCAGCGCAATGGTACGAACGATGCCGTCGCCGAGCTGTTGCTGAACTTCCAAAGTCAGCGCCGACCCTTCCATCTTGAGTGCGTCGTACACCTTGGGCATTTGGTCCCGCGGAAACTCGACGTCCACGACGGCGCCGATGCACTGAACAATTTTTCCTTCAACCTGAGCCATTTTTTGCTCCAAAAATATCAATCTTGATGAACCGTCGACCCTGCGGCCTGCCGTCAGACCGCAGCGGCGCCCGCCACGATCTCGGAGAGTTCCTTCGTGATGCCCGCTTGGCGCGTCTTGTTGTAGACGAGCTTGAGTTCACTGATCACGTTGCCCGCGTTGTCGGTCGCCGCCTTCATGGCCACCATCCGAGCGGACTGCTCGGACGCCATGTTTTCCGCGACGGCCTGATAAACCAATGCCTCGACATAGCGAAGCAGCAGGTCATCGATGACGCTTTGCGCATCGGGCTCGTAGATGTAGTCCCAGGAGTGTTGCGCGCCGGCGGCACGCGACTGCTCACTCATCTCGGCGGCCGACAGGGGCAACAGGCGCTCGACGACCGACTCCTGCTTCATCGTGTTGATGAAGCGGGTGTAGCACAGGTAAACCGCGTTGAGTTCGCCCTTGGCGTATTGGTCGAGCAGCACCTTGACCGGGCCGATGAGGCGATCGAGGTGCGGGGTGTCGCCGAGCTGCGTCGCTTGGGCAAACACCTTCGCGCCGATGCGGTTGAGGAAGCCCAACCCCTTGTTGCCGATGGCGACCGTGCGGATGTCGTGGCCCTGCGCCTGGACATCGCGCATCTTGTTGGTCACGGCACGAAGGATGTTGGTATTCATGCCGCCGCACAAGCCCTTGTCCGTCGTGACCACCACGAAGCCCGACGCCTTCACATCGTGAACCCGCATGAACGGATGCACGTATTCGGGGTTGGCCTCGCCGAGGTTGACCGCAATGGCCCGCACTTTCTCACTGTAGGGGCGGGCAGCACGCATCCGGTCCTGCGCTTTGCGCATCTTGGAGGCGGCGACCATTTCCATCGCCTTGGTGATCTTCTTGGTGTTCTCCACCGATTTGATCTTGTCCCGAATTTCCTTGCCTGCTGCCATATCAGCCTCCTAAAGCTCCGACGCGTTCAGGCGAACGTTTTCTTGAAGGCGGTGATGGCGGCGTTGAGCTCGGCCTCGGCGTCCTTGTCCATGGCCTTCTCGGCTTCGAGCTTGGCCAACAGCGCGGCGTGCTTGTCTTTCAGATAAGCATGCAGGCCATGTTCGAACGGAAGGACTTTCTTCACGTCGATGTCGTCGAGAAAGCCCTTGTTCACCGCGTACAGCGAGGCGGCCATCAGCGAGATGGGCAGCGGGCTGTACTGCGGCTGCTTGAGCAGCTCGGTGACGCGCGCGCCGCGGTCGAGTTGCTTGCGCGTGGCTTCGTCGAGGTCCGACGCAAACTGGGCGAAGGCCGCGAGTTCGCGGTACTGCGCGAGGTCGGTCCGGATGCCGCCGGAGAGCGACTTGATCAGCTTGGTCTGCGCCGCACCACCCACGCGAGACACCGAGATACCCGCGTTGATGGCGGGACGGATGCCGGCGTTGAACAGGTTGGTTTCCAAGAAGATCTGGCCGTCCGTGATCGAAATCACGTTGGTCGGAACGAAGGCCGAGACGTCACCAGCTTGGGTTTCGATGATCGGCAACGCGGTCAACGAGCCGGTCTTGCCCTTGACTTCGCCATTGGTGAACTTCTCGACATAGTCGGCGTTCACGCGCGCAGCCCGCTCGAGCAGACGGCTGTGCAGGTAGAAGATGTCGCCAGGGTAGGCTTCGCGGCCCGGCGGACGGCGCAGCAGCAGCGACACCTGGCGGTAGGCCACCGCCTGCTTCGACAGATCGTCATAGACGATGAGGGCGTCCTGGCCTCGGTCACGGAAGTATTCACCCATCGTGCAGCCGGAGTAGGCTGCGATGTACTGCATGGCGGCCGACTCGGATGCCGAAGCAGCCACGACGATGGTGTACTCCATCGCGCCGGCCTGCTCGAGCGCACGAACGACGTTCTTGATCGACGAGGCCTTTTGACCGATGGCCACGTAGATACAGGTCATGTTCTGACCTTTTTGATTGATGATCGCGTCGATCGCCACGGCAGTCTTACCGGTCTGGCGGTCGCCAATGATCAATTCACGCTGGCCACGGCCGACCGGGACCATCGAGTCGATGGACTTCAGACCGGTCTGGACGGGTTGGTCGACCGACTTCCGGGCGATCACGCCCGGGGCGACCTTTTCGATGACGTCGGTGAGCTTGGCATTGATCGGGCCCTTGCCGTCAATGGGTTGGCCCAGCGCGTTGACGACGCGGCCGATGAGTTCGGGGCCCACGGGCACTTCGAGAATGCGGCCCGTGCACTTGACGGTGTCGCCTTCCGAAATGTGCTCGTACTCGCCCAGAATCACGGCGCCGACGGAGTCGCGCTCGAGGTTCAAGGCAAGGCCATAGGTGGGAACGCCGGCCGCGGTCGCCGGGAATTCGAGCATTTCGCCCTGCATCGCGTTGGACAGACCGTGGATGCGGACGATGCCGTCCGTCACGGACACGACGGTGCCCTGGTTGCGAATGTCGGCGCTGGGGGCCAGCCCTTCGATGCGACTCTTGATGAGTTCGGAAATCTCTGCGGGATTGAGTTGCATGACTCTTTCCTTCTTTCTTAAATGAGCCGATGGCTTACGCCGTCAGCGCGACTTTCATTTGTTCCAAACGGGCTTGGACCGAGGCGTCGAGCACCTCGTCGCCCACCGAGACGCGGATCCCGCCGATCAAAGCCGGGTCGACTTCGACGCGGGCGTCGAGCTTGCGACCAAAGCGCCGCTCGAGCACCGCCAAGACGTCTTGCAACGCGGCGGGATCGATCGGGTAGGCGCTTTGGATGACCGCTTCTGCGACACCGCGCTGCTCGCTGCGCAAGGCGCGGTATTGGGCCGCGATCTCGGGCAAGACCGCAAGGCGCCCGTTCTCGATCACGGTCCGCAGAAAATTCTGCCCCACTTCGGGCAACGGGGTGCGCAGCACCGAGCGAACCAGCTCGAAAACCTGTTCGGCACTGACCTTGGGATCTTCCGCAAACTGCAACAGTTGCTCGTTTTGGGCAATGACAGCGAGCTCGTCGAGCCATGCCACCGTGCCGTCGAGATCGGCGGCGGTCGCCTTGAACAGAGCTTCGGCGTAGGGGCGTGCAATGGTGGCAAGTTCGGCCATGGACGTCCCTCTTACAGCTCAGACTTCAGACGATGGAGCAATTCTGCGTGGACGGCCGGATTGACTTCCTTACGCAGGATTTGCTCGGCGCCTTTGACGGCCAGAATCGCGACCTGCTCACGGAGCGCTTCGCGCGCCTTGACGGCTTGCTGCTCGGCTTCGGCCTGAGCGGCTGCAACGATCTTGGCTGCCTCTTCATTGGCGCGAGCCTTGGCCTCCTCGATGACGCGCTGCGCCATCCGCTCGGCTTCGGCCAGACGGGCCGCCGATTCCGCGCGCGCCTGGGCCAGTTCGGCCTCGATGCGCTGATTCGCGGCGGACAGCTCGGACCGCGCCTTGTCGGCCGCGGCAAGCCCGTCGGCGATTTTCTGAGCCCGCTCGTCCAGCGCCTTGGTGATCGGCGGCCACACGAACTTCATCGTGAACCAGACCAGGATCGCAAAGACAACCGCCTGCAGGAACAGGGTTGCATTGATGTTCACGGCTTGTCCTTTCGGTCGTGAAAGGCGAGCGGAATCAGCGCAGCACGAAGGGGTTGGCGAAAGCGAACAGCAGAGCGATGGCCACACCGATCAGGAAGGCGGCGTCGATCAGACCAGCCAGAATGAACATCTTGGTCTGCAGTTCGTTCATCAGCTCGGGCTGGCGGGCGGAGGATTCCAGGAACTTGCCACCCATCAGGGCGATGCCGATGGAGGCACCGATGGCGCCCAGACCAACGATGATGCCGCAAGCCAGAGCGACGAGACCGAGAATGTTTTCCATGAAAAGCTCCTAAAGGTTAAGTGGAAAGGAAAAAAGGGGAAAGCGGAACGGAACTCAGTGGGCTTCGTGGGCCTGACCGGTGTAGATCAGCGTCAGCATCATGAAGATGAAAGCCTGCAGCGTGATGATCAGGATGTGGAAGATGGCCCAAATGCTGCCCGCAATCACATGCCCGATCGACAGCAAGATGCCCGACAGCGACATCGCTGCAGCGCCGCCCATCAGTGCGATCAGCATGAAGACCAGCTCACCCGCGTACATGTTGCCAAACAGTCGCATCCCGTGCGAAACCGTTTTGGCTGCAAATTCGATCATCTGCATCACGAAATTGACCGGCCACAGCAAGGGGTGGCTGCCGAAAGGCGCGGTGAACAGCTCGTGGACCCAGCCGCCGATACCCTTGATCTTGATGTTGTAGGCAATGCAGACGAGCAGCACCGAGACCGACAGTCCGAGCGTCGTGGAAAGGTCCGCAGTGGGGACGACGCGCATGTAGGCATGATGTGGATCGTGCCCGGCCGCGCCGTAGATCCAAGACCAGATCATGGGAATGAAGTCGACCGGTAAAAGGTCCATGGCGTTCATCAGGAAGATCCAGACAAACACGGTCAGGGCCATGGGGGCGACGAGCTTGCGGCTCTCGGCATTGTGGATGATGCCCTTGGCCTGGCTGTCGACCATTTCGACCAGGATTTCGACGGCCGCTTGGAAACGTCCAGGAACCCCCGAAGTGGCGGAACGGGCGGCGCGCCACAGCAGCCAGGTGCCGACGATGCCCAAGACCACCGACCAGAAAATGGAATCGAGGTTGAAGACGGAAAAGTCGATCACCCCTTGCATCGGCTTGTTTTGCCAATGGGTGAGGTGGTGGACGATGTACTCGCCCGCGGTCGGTCCGTGTTGTTCAGCAGCCATCGGTGTTCCTACCCGTTTTCAGTTTCCAAACGATGCGCGACGCCAAAGCGCCACCCAATATGCCTTCATCGTCAGCACCAGGCCGATCAACAGCGCAGGCCAACTCAAACCTGGGACCAGGCGGGGCGCCAACATCAGCAGTGCCACCGTCAGTCCAACTTTTGCCGCTTCCCAGACGAAGAACCGCATCGCCGACTGGGACGCACCCGAAGCCGCCTTGCCGGAGATCCCCCGAGCCAAGACGGCCGTGGGCAACACGACCGCCAAGGCGCCGTAGGCCGCCGACCCCAAAACGGCCAGTCGGCCGCTGAGGACGCCCGCCATCGCCGCAACGATGAACCCGACGATCGCCTGGACCCACACGACCCGCCAAGGCGAGAGCCGGGGAAGCCGCTCCAGCAGGGCCCGAGCTTCTTCGGCGCTCAGCGGCTTGAATTCTTCCGCCGAATCGTCACGTGTCATCTTGTGGATCCAGAGGTTTTCCGACTGGGCTCAGGATCGAAAGCCCACCGGGACTCGCCGCCGAAGTGCTGCGTGGTGCCTGCAAAGCCCCTCATTATACGTAGAAACCCCTGAATCGCCAGGCTTTTCGCCCGAGGCGGCCAGCTCCCGAAACCAAGGGGGCGCCTCCGCGGGGCAAAAGGCAACGCCGAACAAGTCCTTCGCGCGTCGCGCATCCCGGCTGCGGGCGGTCTGCGTCGTTGCAAATCCTCGCCATAGCTGCGGCTATTGTCTCGGTTTGCGCCTCGCATCCCATCCCGCAGCCGGGCGCGCACCATCGCGGAAACTTATTCAGCGTTGCCAAAAGCGTTGGACAATCCCGCTCATGCAAGCCGAAGATTTGCCTCCTCTGCCCTGCTACCTCAACGGCGCGTACACCGAGTTGCCCAACGCCCGAGTCAGCGTGATGGACCGCGGGTTCATTTTTGGCGACGGCGTCTACGAAGTGATCCCGGTCTATGCGGGGCGACCCTTCCTGTTCGCGCAGCACATGGATCGGCTCGAGCGTTCGCTGGCCGCCGTCCGCATGACCCCACCGCTCGACCGCGCGGGCTGGCTGGCGATCGCGCAGCAGCTGATCGAGCGCCTAGCCGTGCAGCGCGCCGAAGGCGACGTGAGCCGGCTCGACCAGTTGGTCTATCTGCAGGTCACGCGGGGCGTCGCGCTGCGTGACCATGTCATCCCGACGGACGCAAGCCCCACGGTGTTTGCGATGACGAACGTGATGCGACCGCCCTCAAGCCTCGACCGCGCACTTGGGGTGGCCTGCGTCAGCGCCGAGGATTTCCGCTGGAAGCTGGCGCACATCAAAAGCACCAGCCTGCTCGGGTCTGTGTTGGCGCGGCAAATCAGCGCCGACGTGGGCGCTGCAGAAACCATCATGTTCCGCGAGGGCTTCCTGAGCGAAGGCTCGGCGAGCAATGTGTGGGTGGTGCGGGGGCGCACCGTGATGGGGCCACCGCTCGACCATCTGGTGCTCGAAGGGGTGCGTTATCGCCTGATCGAATCGTTCTGCCGCCAGCTGGGCCTGGGTTTCGAGTTGCGGCGGATCGACCGAGCGGAGGTGGAAGCAGCCGATGAGTTGTTGCTGTCATCGGCCACGAAGGAGGTACTACCCGTGACGACGCTCGATGACCGCCCCGTGGGCAGCGGCAAGCCGGGGCCGGTTTATGCGGCGCTGTACGCGGCGTATCAACAAGCCAAGCAGGAGTCTTCGCAATGAACGAGCCGACGAATCCGAACGACCGCTTGGGAAAGCCGCACCAGGACTCGCTGATCGAGTATCCGTGCCTGTTCCCAATCAAGGTCATGGGTGCGCAGGTGGAGGGCTTCGTCGAGGCCGTGGTGCATGTGGCGCGGGCTTTTGATCCGGCCTACGACCCGCAAACCCTCGAGCAACGCCCGAGCCGCACCGGCAAATACCTCGGCCTGACCTTGCACATCCACGCGACGAGCCGCGAGCAGCTCGATGAGCTTTACCGCACGCTCTCCACGCACCCGATGGTGCAGGTGGTGCTGTGACCGAGCCGGCGGGCGCGATGCAGACGCGCTGGCTCGGCCGCGTGGACTATGGTCCGACGTTGGCGGCGATGCAGGACTACACCGCCCGGCGCGACGCACACACGCCCGACGAACTCTGGATCTGCGAGCATCCGAGCGTGTACACGCAGGGGCTGGCGGGCCGCGCGGAGCATGTGCTCGCACCCGGTGACATTCCGGTGGTGCAGACCAACCGCGGCGGACAGGTGACCTACCACGGACCGGGGCAGGTGGTGGCCTATCCGCTGATCGATCTGCGGCGCGCGGGCTATTTCGTCAAGGAATACGTCTGGCGGCTCGAAGCTGCGCTGATCGACACGCTGGCGCAGTTCGGTGTCACCGGCCACCGCGTCAGCGGCGCGCCCGGCGTCTATGTACGACTCGACGACCCGTTCTCGCATGCCGCGCTCACCGGCCCCATGCCCGCGGGCGACCCGTTCCGCGGGCTGGGCAAGATCGCGGCGCTGGGCATCAAGGTCAGCCGCAATTGCAGCTACCACGGCGTGGCGCTCAACGTGGCGATGGACCTCGAGCCCTATGCGCGCATCAACCCCTGCGGCTACGCGGGCTTGCGCACGGTGGACCTTTCTACAATCGGCGTCGCAGCGCGCTGGGACGACGTGGCCCGGCAGCTCGCGCGGGAGCTCGAGCGCCGACTCGCACCCCGCCCCCACTGAAGGCCGCGCCTGAGACGCCATGACCATGAACCCCACCGAATCCCGCATCGTACACGACGCCCAGCCGCGCGAAGCCTATGACGCCAGCGCCAAGCAGAAGGCCGCGGCCAAACTCGCGCGCATTCCGGTGAAGGTGCACTCCACCGGCGAAGTGCTGCGCAAGCCCGAGTGGATCCGGGTGAAGGCGGGCAGCCCGACCACGCGTTTCTATGAGATTAAGGACATCCTGCGCGCCAACAAGCTTGTCACCGTGTGCGAGGAGGCGAGCTGCCCCAACATCGGCGAGTGCTTCGGCAAGGGCACGGCCACCTTCATGATCATGGGTGACAAGTGCACGCGCCGCTGCCCGTTCTGTGACGTAGGCCACGGCCGGCCGGACCCGCTCGACCCGGCGGAGCCGGAAAACCTGGCGCGCACGATTGCCGCGCTCAAGCTGCGCTATGTCGTCATCACCAGCGTGGACCGTGACGACCTGCGCGACGGCGGTGCCGGCCACTTCGTCGCGTGCATCCGCAAGACGCGCGAGCTCTCGCCCCAGACGCAAATCGAGGTGCTGGTGCCGGACTTCCGCGGCCGCGACGACCGCGCGCTCGAAATCCTCAAGGCCGCTCCGCCCGACGTGATGAACCACAACCTCGAGACGGTGCCGCGGCTCTACAAGGAAGCACGCCCGGGCTCGGACTATGCGTTCAGCCTGAACCTGCTCAAGAAGTTCAAGGCGCTGTTCCCGCACATCCCGACCAAGAGCGGCCTGATGGTGGGCCTGGGCGAGACGGACGAGGAAATCCTGCAGGTCATGCGCGACATGCGCGCGCATGACATCGACATGCTGACCATCGGCCAGTACCTCGCGCCCAGCGGCCACCACCTGCCGGTGCGGCGCTACGTGCACCCCGACACCTTCCGCATGTTCGAGGAACAGGCTTACGCGATGGGCTTTCGCCACGCGGCCGTGGGCGCGCTGGTGCGCAGCAGCTACCACGCCGACCAGCAGGCCGGCGGCGTGCTCGGCGAGGCCGCAGGCACCCGCTGAGCACGGTTTTCAGGCTTTTTGGCCATATGCCGGCGTGAAATGCCGCTCCTGTGCTATTCGTTATGTAGCAGACGCTTGGGCTTCCGGCGCCGTTTTCTCCCACGCAGCCAGGGCCTCGGCCGAGTACATCAGCGATGGGCCGCCGCCCATGTAGACGCAAACCGCGAGCATCTCTTCCAACTCGGCGCGCGTGCAGCCGAGCTGGTGCAGCGCCTTCACATGAAAGCCGATACACCCCGAGCAGCCCTTGGAAATCCCGATCGCCAGCGCGATCAGCTCCTTGTGCTTGGCGCTGAGCACGCCATCGGTCACGGCGGCGCGCGCGAGCTGGCCAAAGCCGGCCATGGCATGAGGCTGGGTTTTGCGGAACGGGGCGAGGCTTTCGTTGATGTCTTTCATCAAGGCTTTGTGGTCAAAGCTGCTCATGGGCGTGGTTTCCTTCTGGTGACGATGTGAGGAAGGCCGCACCGACCTTGCTGGCGCTCGGCGCCATCGGCCTGTGGGCGACGCTGGCCACGCTGGGCGTGGCGCTGGCGCACGTGCCGCCGTTTCTGCTGACGGGCAGCGCGTTGCTGGTCGGCAGTGTCGTGGCTTTGCCGCTCTCCAGACTTGACCCTCGTCAATGGCGCGTCCCCACGCGCACGCTCGCGCTGGGCGTCTACGGGCTGTTTGGCTACCACTTTTTGCTGTTCACCGCGCTGGCGCACGCGCCGCCGGTCGAGGCCAATCTGGTGAACTACCTCTGGCCGCTGCTGATGGTGGTGCTCGCGCCGCTGTTTCTGCGCGGCGTGCGGCTGCGACTGCCGCATGTGGCCTCGGCGCTGATCGGCTTTGCCGGCGCGGCGCTGGTGATTCTGGGCGGGCGCGGCAGCTCGGATGGTCTCACCGGCGGGCTGGCCTGGGGCTATCTGCCCGCGGCGGGCGCGGCCTTCGTGTGGGCGAGCTATTCGCTGCTGACGCAGCGCGTGCGCGCCTTCCCCACCGCTGCCATCGGCCTGTTCGCGCTGGTCTCAGGCTTGCTTTCGCTGCTGTGCCATGCGCTGCTGGAGCCGGCGGTGCACCTGAGCGCACGCGACCTCGGGCTGATCGCGCTGATGGGCCTGGGCCCGCTCGGCGCGGCGTTCTTTTTGTGGGATGCGGCCTTGAAGCGTGGCGATGCGCGGCACATCGGCATCCTGAGCTTTCTCACGCCGCTGCTGTCGACGCTGCTGCTGGTCGCGGTGCGCGGTGAGCCACCGGCACCGAGCGTGTGGCTGGCCGGCGCGCTCATCATCGGCGCAGCCGTGGTCGGCACACGCGCGCGTTGATCAGGCCGACGCAGCCAGCATGGCCGCGGGCTCGTCGTCCGCAATCACGGCGAGCGCCCAGTCGCGCAGCCGCGCGGCGTCGGCGCGCAAGACCTCTTGCTTGACCGCGAGGATTTGCGCCGGGTGCATCGAAAAGCTACGCAGCCCCAGCCCCAGCAGCAAGCGCGTGAGCGCCGGGTCGCCCGCCATCTCGCCGCAGAGGCTCACCGGCTTGCCATGGCGCGTGCCCGCGTCGAGCGTGGCCGCAATCAGCCGCAGCACGGCCGGATGCAGCGGGTCGTAGAGATGGGCGACGGTTTCGTCGGCACGGTCGATGGCCAGCGTGTACTGGATCAGGTCGTTGGTGCCGATGGAGAGGAAGTCGAAGCCTTGCGCAAAGCGGTCGACGATCAAGGCTGCCGCGGGTACTTCGATCATCGCGCCCACACGCACCCAGCCGTGGGGCGTGCCCGCGCGTTCGAGCTGCGCGCGCGCCTGGGCGAGCAAGACCTGGGTCTGCCGTATTTCCCCGAGGTGCGCGAGCATGGGAATCAATAGGTTCACCGGCCCGTGGGCTGCTGCGCGCAGGATGGCGCGCAGCTGGGTGAGGAACATGGCCGGCTCCGACAGGCTCCAGCGAATCGCGCGCAGCCCCAGCGCCGGGTTGAGGTGCGCCTCATCGTGCCGCACTTCGTCGAACGGCTTGTCCGCGCCAACGTCGACGGTGCGAATGGTCACCGGCAGGCCTTGCATGCCTTCGACGGCGGCGCGGTAGGCCTGGTACTGCTCCTCCTCATCGGGCAGCACGCCGTGGCGGCCCATGAACAGGAACTCCGAGCGAAACAGCCCGACGCCGACCGCGCCCACCTTGAGCGCCGCGCGCGTGTCGTCGGGCATTTCGATGTTGGCCAGCAGCTCGATGCGCTGCCCGTCGCGGGTGACCGCCGGTGTGTGGCGCAAGCGCGAGAGCCGCTCGCGCTCCAGTGCACCCTGGCGCTGCTTGAAGCCGTACTCCGCGAGGATGATGGGCGAGGGGTCGACGATGACGATGCCGGCCTCGCCATCGACGATGATCCAGTCGTCCTGCCGCACGAGCTGGCTGGCCGTGCGCGCGCCCACCACGGCGGGAATGTCCATGCTGCGCGCGACGATCGCGGTGTGGCTGGTCTTGCCGCCCACATCGGTCACGAAGCCAGCAAACACGCTTTTCTTGAACTGCAGCATGTCGGCCGGCGACAGATCATGCGCCACCAGCACCAGCGGCACGTCGTGCCTGTCGTCGAGCAGCAGTTCGCCCTCCCGATGGGCGCGCGCTGGCTGCGGTGCGGCCACCGGCGAGGCCGCCCCGGTCATGTGCCGCAACACGCGCTCGACGACCTGCTCCAGATCGGCCTTGCGCTCGCGCAGGTAGGCGTCCTCCATTTCATCGAACTGGCGCGCCAGCACTTCGTACTGCGTGGTGAGCGCCCACTCCGCGTTGTAGAGCCGCTCGCGGATCCAGCGCTTGACGCCAGTGGTCAGTTCCTCGTCCTGCAGCAGCATCAGATGCACGTCGAGCAGCGCCGCGAGTTCATGCGGCGCATCCTTGGGCAGGTCTTTCTGCAGCCGCTGCAGTTCCTCCACCACCGAGTTGCGCGCCACGCGCAGGCGCGCGATCTCGGCCTCGACCTGGTCGGCCTCGATGAAATAGTGCGCCACGTCGAGCCGGCTCGACGCCACCAGCACCGCGCGGCCGATGGCCACGCCGCGCGCAACGGCCAGGCCGTGGATGCTGAAGGTCATGCGCCGCTCCAGCCGTACGGGCGGGCGCGGCGGGGTGCGCGCAAGCGGCTCACTCGCCCTCCCCGAACTTGTCGTCGATGAGCGCGACGAGGGCATCCATGGCCTCTTGCTCACGCTCGCCCGAGGTTTCGATCGTCACATCGGTGCCGATACCCGCGGCGAGCATCATCACGCCCATGATGCTTTTGGCATTGACGCGGCGCTCGCCGCGGCTCATCCAGACCTCGCAGGGGAAGCTGCCCGCGAGCTTGGTGAGCTTGGCCGACGCGCGCGCGTGCAAGCCGAGCTTATTGCTGATGGTTACGGTCCGGGTCACGGTCATGGTGTCTCCTCACCTGGTTCTGCGGTGCTGCGGCGGCCACCCGCATCACCCCTTGCGTGCCGCCCAGCAAAGCCCGCGACGCCAGCGCCTCGAGCGGCTCGCGCACATAGCTCAAGGCGCGCAGCAGCATGGGCACGTTGACGCCCGCAATCAGCGCCGCCTCGCGCGGCTCTTCGGCCAGCGATTCGACCAAACGCTGGGCCACATTGCAGGGCGTCGCCCCGAACAAGTCGCTCAGCACCAACACGCCCTGCACCGCCTCGGGCGCCCAGGCCGCGCAGAGTTCGCGTGCGGCGGCCAGCGTCGCCTCAGGCGCAACGTCGGGCTGCACGTCGAGTGCGGCCACGCGGTCCGCCGCGTCGGGAAACACATGCACCGCGCAATCGCGCAAGGCGCTGGCCAGCGGAGCATGGGCAATGAGCAGCACGCGGTTCATGGCGTGGAATTATGGCAACGCTGAACAAGTCCCTCGCGCGCCGCGCATACCGGCAGCGGGCGGTCTGCTTCGTTGCAAAGGCTCGACCAAGCCACCGAGCCTCAGAGGCTGAGAGGTAATTGGGCGTGCCGGAAGGGGCGCCCCAAAACGCGCCCGAGTAGGCGCAAAGCACAGCCGTAGCTCGGGCTACGGCGCGCATTTGCAACGCCCTCTGGCGTGTTTTGGGGCGTCAAAGCGGGCATGACCAATTCCCTCTCAGCCTCTCAGTCGCCACGCACCGCGCCGAGGAAGGTCTCGACGACGGCCGGGTCGGTCTTGGCGCCATAGACCGCCGCATGCACGACCCACACGCCGTTGGGATCGGTGCGCGCAAACCAGACGGCGCTGGCCTGCACCGGCTTACCGTCGGGTTGCGTGCCCCGCGCGTCGACCCGCACCGATTGCGGCAGCGCCAGCATGCCGCTGCCGCTTGGGGTGTAGGGCCGCTCCTGCACCTCGCTGGCATGCAGGGTTTGCAGCATGCTCTCGCGCCAGGCCGCGAGCACGGCGGCGGGCGAGGCTCCCGCGCTGAGCCGCGCGGCGGTCACGGCGAATGTGGTGCCCTGGGTGGCGCAACCGGTCATTTGTAAATCCACCAGTTCACCGGCGAGCGGCACGCGGCGGCTGGCCTGCTCGGGCTTGCACGGCAATTGGATGCGGATCGGGGCTTGTTCCAGGCGCAGGTCGCGCCAATTCCAACTCGGACTGCAAGCGCCGAGCCCGAGGCCGGCAACCAGAAAGACGGGGACGAAAATGGCGCGAAACTTCATGCGGGTCATTATCGCGGCAGCGATGCGCGGGTTTGCGCCGGTTGGTGCCGCTTTGCGCACAATGCAGGCATGAACGCACTCGACGGTATCCGCATCCTCGACCTCTCCCGCGTGCTCGCCGGGCCCTGGTGCACCCAGACCCTGGCTGACCTCGGCGCCGATGTCATCAAGGTCGAACGCCCCGGCAGCGGCGACGACACCCGCCATTGGGGGCCACCGTTCCTCAAAGACACGAGCGGACGCGACACACCCGAAGCCGCCTACTACCTCGGCACCAACCGCAACAAGCGCTCGATCACCTGCGACCTGTCGCACCCCGAGGGCCAGGCGCTGATCCGCGCGCTGGTGCTGCATTGCGACGTGTTCATTGAAAACTTCAAAGTCGGTGACATGGCGCGATATGGGCTCGATGCGGCCAGCCTGCACGCGATCAACCCGCGCCTCGTCTACTGCAGCGTCACCGGCTTTGGCCAGACCGGCCCCTACCGCGAGCGCGCCGGGTACGACTATGCGATCCAAGGCATGGGCGGGCTCATGAGCGTGACCGGCGAGCGCGACGAACGGGGCGGCGGACCGCAAAAAGTCGGTGTGGCGGTCGCAGATCTGTTCACCGGGCTGTACGCCACGGTCGCCATTCTCGCGGCCTTACGCCACGCCGAGCGCACCGGCGAGGGCCAGGTGATCGACGCCGCCTTGCTCGACGCGCAAGTGGCCATGCTGGCCAACCTGGGCGCGAACTATCTCGTGAGCGGCCAGGTGCCGCGCCGCATGGGCAATGCCCACCAAAACATCGTGCCCTATCAGGTGTTCGAAGTCGCGCCCGCCCCGGACGGAACGCGCGAACACATCATTCTGGCGGTCGGCAACGACGGACAGTTCGCCCGCTTCTGCGCGGTAGCGGGGCGGCCCGACCTGGCCGAGGACCCTCGCTTTGCCCACAACCCCGAGCGCGTGCGTCACCGCGACACCTTGATTCCGCTGCTCGAGTCGCTGCTGCGCCAGCGCAGCAAGGCCGACTGGCTCGCCGCGCTCGAAGCGGCGAAGGTGCCGTGCGGACCGATCAACAACCTCGCCGAGGTCTTTGCCGACCCGCAGGTGCGCGCGCGCGGCATGGTCGAGACCTGGGCGCACCCCTACAACCCCGAACTGCAGCTCGTGGCGAGCCCGCTCAAGCTCAGCGCGACACCGGTGCGACACGACCGCCCGCCGCCCCTGCTCGGACAGCACACCGACGAGGTGCTGCGCGAGTGGCTGGGCTGGGACGCGGCACGAATTGACGATCTGCGCAGCAAAGGAGTGATCTGATGGCGAATTTCGTTTTGGTTCATGGCGCCTGGCACGGGGGCTGGTGCTGGCGCGAGGTGGTGCGCCCGCTGGCACGCGCCGGGCACCGGGTGCATGCGGTCACGCTCACGGGGCTGGGCGAGCGCGCGCATCTGCTCTCGCCCAGCATCACGCTCGAGACCCATATCGCCGACGTGATCGGCGTCATCGAAGCCGAGGAACTCGACGCGGTCGTGCTCGCCGTGCACTCGTATGCGGGCATGCTGGGCACGGCGGTCGCCGACCGCATGGGCGAGCGGCTCGCGCACCTGGTGTACGTGGACGCGGTCGTTCCCAAGCCTGGCGAGAGCTGGAGCAGCACCCACGCCAGCGCCACCCGGGAGGCCCGCCTGGCCGCCGCCCGCGCGCGTGCCGATTTCAGCTTTCCGCCGCCCGACCCCGCGGTGTTTGGGCTCTCGGCCGAACCGCATGCCAGGGTGGCGAGGCGGCAAACGCCGCACCCCGGTCACACGTACGAGGCACCGCTCGATTTCGACGTGCAGCGGGTCGCCCGCGTGCCGCGCACCTTCATCGACTGCACCGCGCCGCCCCTGGCCACCATCGATGTGATCCGCCAGCGCGTGCGGGATGCGCGCTTCTGGGACGGCCACTGGCTCCCCGGCGCGCGCGTGGTCGAACTCGCCACCGGTCACGACCCCATGATCAGCGCACCCGAGGCGCTGGTGGACGTCCTGCTCGCCTGCGCGGCTTGAGGCAACGCCCTAAGGCAACGCTGAACAAGTCCCTCGCGCGTCGCACACCCCGGCTGCGGGCGGTCTGCTTCGTTGCAAATCCTCGCCATAGCTTCGGCTATGGCTGCGGTTTGCGCCTCGCATCCCATCCCGCGGCCAGGCGCGCGCCATCACGGGGACTTATTCAGCGTTGCCCTAAACTCACGCCGATGCATGAAGAACGCTCCAGGTGAATGAAATGAAACCACACTTGCTCTATGCCGTCATCGCCGCCGTCGTGCTCGCGGTCGGTGGCTATCTGGCGCTCGGTACCGGCGCGACACCGGCGCCGCCATCCACCTTCGTGTTGCTCGACGGCAGCAAACAGACCACGGCGGACTTCAAGGGTCGGGTCCTGCTCGTGAACTTCTGGGCGACGACCTGCACGACCTGCGTGGCGGAAATGCCCAAGCTCGTCGCCACCCACGAGAAATACGCGCCTCGAGGCTATGAGACGCTGGCGGTCGCCATGCAGTACGACCCGCCCGCTTACGTGGTCAATTTCGCCCAGACGCGCAAGCTGCCGTTCAAGGTCGCCATCGACAACACCGGCAGCGTCGCCAAGGCGTGGGGCGACGTGCAACTCACACCCACCACCTATCTCGTCGACAAGCAGGGCCGCATCGTCAAGCGCTATGTGGGCGAGCCCGACTTCGCCGAGCTGCACCGGTTGATCGAAGAACTGCTGCGGCAAAAGGCCTGAGCCGTCACCAGAAAAAAGCCTGCCCGGGCGTGGCCGAGCAGGCTTTTTTGATTATTTCTGGCCGTACGCCAGCGCAATTCGGACTTTTCTTGCTATCAATTCAAAAGCAAGCACCGTCCGGCTTGGGGTGACTCACTTGGCCCGGAAAGCGTCGTGGCAGGCCTTGCAAGTCTCGGCCGTCGGACCGAAAGCGGCCTTGAGGTTGTCGAGGTTGCCGGTCTTGGCGGCGGCAGCCAGCTTGGCGGCCTCGGCCTGGAGTTTTTCGGCGCCTTGCTTGAACTTGGCCTGTTCCTTCCAGATTTCAGGCTTGGCCTTGGTGTCGCCCAAGTCGGTGTCTGGGCCAAACGCCGACCACGGCAAGTGGCTCATGGTGGCGACGAGGTCGGCGTTCTCGGCAGCGGCCTTGGCGTCGAAGGGCGCCTTGCCGTTGACCATCGCGCCGATGCGGCCAAAGTGCGCGCCCATCACCGTGAATGCGGCCTTGCGATACTTGATGGCGTCATCGGGTTTGGCGAATTGGGCCTGAGCGGGCGCGGTCAGCAGGGTCGCGGTGGCGGCCAAGGTCAAGAGGGCGAGTGTTTTCTTCATGAACAGTCCTTTCGTTGAGTGCGTCAAATCAGCGTCGGGGCAGGGCCGAGTGAAACCGGCAACCGACGCCCGCCCCGCGCACGGGCTAAACTTGCTTGCAAGAGCCGGTTCGCCCGCATTGTGCCTTCCTTGTTTGAAAGTTGCTTGCATGCCGTCCATTCGTGTCTGGGATCTGCCGACCCGCGTCTTCCACTGGGCGCTGGTGTTCTGCGTCGTTGGCCTCGTCATCACGGGGAACATCGGCGGCAACGCCATGGTCTGGCATTTCCGCATGGGGTACACCGTCGGCGCCTTGGTGCTGTTCCGGCTGCTTTGGGGGTTCTGGGGCGGATACTGGTCGCACTTTTCCCATTTCCCGGTGGGCCTGCAGACCCTCATTGCTTACCTGCGCGGGAAGGCAGCGCCGATCGTCGAGGTGGGTCACAACCCCTTGGGGTCGCTGTCGGTGTTCGCCATGCTCGCCGTACTCGCCGCTCAAGTGTCCACTGGGCTGATGAGTGACGATGAAATCGCCTTCCAAGGCCCGCTCACCCGCTTCGTGAGCGAGACGACGGTTTCCGCTGCCACCCACTACCACACCGAAGTGGGCAAGCTGCTGTTGATCGCGCTCGTGTGCCTGCACGTGGGGGCGGTCATCTATCACCAGCGCGTCAAACGGCACCCTCTGGTACAGGCCATGATCCGCGGCGACAAACCGGTGGATCCGGCGCTCCAGCCTCTGGCGGCCGCCGACGGTGTCGCTCAGCGGCTCCTGGCACTGGCGCTGTTCGGTATCTGCGCCGGCTTCATGGCTTGGGTGGCTGCTTTGGGTCGCTAAAAGACATCCCGAATGGACGGTCGCCATGAACGACGAACGCCCGCTTGACCCCGACGCCGATCCACCCCTCCCGAGCGTAGAGCCCGCCGTGAGCGACGAGGATTTGGCTGCGGTCGCGGCACTGATGCGCGAATACGCGCAGAGCATCGGCGTGGACCTGTGTTTCCAGAACTTCGAAGCAGAGCTGGCCTCCTTGCCGGGCCCCTATCGCGCGCCCGATGGCGCCCTCTTTCTCGCCCGCGTCAACGGCGCTCCGGCAGGCTGCTGCGCGCTCAAGCCGCTGCCCGACGTGGACTACCCCAACGCCGCCGAAATGAAGCGGCTCTACGTCCGCAAACCCTTTCGCCGCTTTGGCCTGGGCCGGCAACTCGCCGAAGCCACGCTCGAAGCCGCGCGGCTGGCGGGTTACGACTGTGTGCTGCTCGACACGCTCGACGACATGGAAGCGGCCCGCAGTCTCTATGCCGAGTTGGGCTTCGTCGAGATTCCTCCGTATTACTACAACCCGCTCGAGGGCGCGCACTACCTCAAGGTGGATCTGTAGCAGGATCACCCACGAGGCAGCGCCAGAGAAACCCCTTGGAATCCAAGCCCCCGCCGCCTCGAGTGGCGGCGGGCGGCGGCCTGGCTCAGCGCTGCCCCAGCCCTCGCGCCTGGGCCAACAAAGTTTGCGCGTCGCTGACCTCGAAGCGCCCCGGAGCCTCGATGTTGAGGCTCACCACGCGCCCATCACGCACCAGCATCGAGTAGCGCGCGCTGCGCAGGCCAAAGCCCTTGCCGGTCAGGTCGAGTGTCAAACCGGTCGCCCGGGCGAACGCGGCATCCCCATCCGCAAGCATGCGGATGCGACCTCCCACCTGTTGATCCTTCCCCCAAGCATGCATGACGAACGGGTCGTTCACGCTGAGGCACCAGATCTCATCGACCCCCGCCGCCTTGAACGCCTCGGCTTGATCGCGGTAACCGGGCAAATGCTGCGCCGAGCAAGTCGGCGTGAACGCTCCGGGCAAGCCAAAGAGCGCGATGGTCTTGCCCGCCGCAGCCTTTGCCACCGAAACCGGCGCCGGGCCGACTGCGCAGCCCTCTTGCGGCGCCTCCGCAAACTCGAACACCGTCACGTCCGGCAATGCATCACCCAACTGAATCATGAAACCACTCCTTCTAAAAAACCACCAACAACAAAAAAGCGGTCCACATTGTGGACCGCTTTGCGATGTCTGAGCGTCCCGAGGGACTCTCGATCAGACCGTCGGAGCTTTCTCGACCAAACGGGTGGCAACCCAGTTCTTGGTCTTGGAAATCGGCCGGCTCTCGGTGATTTCGATCACGTCGCCCAGTTGGAACTCGCCCTTCTCGTCGTGCGCGTGGTACTTGCTCGACTTCGCAACGATCTTGCCGTAGAGCTCATGCTTGACGCGACGCTCCACGAGCACCGTCACGGTCTTGGCGCGCTTGGCGCTCACCACTTTGCCAATCAAGGTGCGCTTGATGGATGTCTTTGCTTCCGTCATGGTCACTCCTTACTTGGCCGCCGCTTGCTTCTCAGCAAGGATGGTCTTGGCCCGTGCGATGTCTCGACGCGTCTGACGCAGCAAGCCCGTGTTGTTCAACTGTTGCGTCGCCTTCTGCATCCGCAGGCCGAAATGGGCCTTTTGCAGCGATTTGATCTCGGCTTCGAGCCCGGCAACGTCTTTTTGGCGCAATTCAGCAGCTTTCATCGGTTTCTTCTCCTGAATCATTGGCCAACCATACGCGCCACGAACGTGGTGCGCAGCGGAAGCTTCGCGGCGGCAAGGCGGAACGCTTCGCGCGCGAGCTGCTCAGGCACACCGACGATTTCGTAAATCACCTTGCCCGGCTGGATTTCGGCGACGTAGTACTCGGGGTTGCCCTTACCGTTACCCATACGGACTTCAGCAGGCTTCGTCGAAATCGGCTTGTCGGGGAAGACGCGAATCCAGATCCGCCCACCCCGCTTGACGTGGCGCGAAATCGCGCGGCGGGCCGACTCGATCTGACGCGCGGTCAGACGACCGCGGTCGATCGCCTTGAGGCCAAAGTCACCGAACGCAACCGTGTTCCCACGGGTGGCGATGCCGGTGTTCCGACCTTTTTGTTCCTTGCGGTACTTTCTGCGTGCAGGTTGCAGCATCTTTATTCTCCGGATTTGCCGTCAGCGGCTGCGGCTGGCGCGTCTGCTTTACGAACGCGCTTAACGGCGGGTTTGCTCTCAGCGCCCAGAGCCTCGGCAGGCTTGTCGCTGCCATCGGCCGGTGCACCTTGCGCACCGGCGGGCCGACGGGCGCCGCTCGGACGGCGCTCCCCGGGGCGTGCATCACGACGCGGACCGCGCGGGCGACGCTCGTCGTCGGGACGCGGCGTCTCGGCCACGGGCTGGTCGTTGCGGCCCAAGGTGTCGCCCTTGTAGACCCACACCTTGACGCCAATCACGCCATAGGTGGTCTTCGCTTCAGAGAAGCCGTAGTCGATGTCGGCGCGCAGCGTGTGCAGCGGCACGCGGCCTTCGCGATACCACTCGCAGCGGGCGATTTCGATCCCGTTGAGGCGGCCCGACGACATGATCTTGATGCCCTGGGCACCCAAACGCATGGCGTTTTGCATCGCGCGCTTCATGGCACGGCGGAACATGATCCGCTTTTCCAATTGCTGCGTGATGCTGTCCGCGATCAGCTTGGCATCGATCTCGGGCTTGCGCACTTCCTCGATGTTGACCGCAACGGGCACGCCGAGCTGGGCGCCCAGCTCTTTCTTCAGCGCCTCGATGTCTTCGCCGCGCTTACCGATCACCACACCCGGACGGGCCGAGTGGATCGTGATCCGCGCGTTTTTGGCCGGGCGCTCGATGACGATGCGCGAGACCGCAGCGTTCTTGAGCTTGTTTTTCAGATACTCGCGAACCTTTATGTCGTCGGCGAGCATGCCGGCAAACTCACGGTCATTCGCATACCAGCGCGACGCCCAATTGCGGGTGACGGCCAGTCGGAACCCGGTCGGGTGGATTTTCTGTCCCATAACGTCCAGGCCCCTTATCAGTTGCCGACCGTCACGTAGACGTGACAGGTGGGTTTGCGAATCTGGTTACCGCGACCCTTCGCGCGCGCCGTGAAACGACGCAGCGAAGGACCCTGCTCGACATAAATGCTCTTGACTTTGAGCTCGTCGATGTCGGCGCCATCGTTGTGCTCGGCGTTGGCAATCGCCGATTCGAGCACCTTCTTGATGATGACGGCCGCTTTTTTCTGCGTGAACTGCAGAATGTTGAGCGCCTGATCGACCTTTTTGCCGCGGATCAGATCAGCGACCAGACGGCCTTTGTCGACCGACAGACGAACGCCCCGAAGGACTGCACGTGTTTCCATGGTCTTTCCTTATTTCTTCTGGACTTTCTTGTCCGCGGGGTGGCCCTTGAAGGTCCGCGTCAGCGCGAACTCCCCAAGTTTGTGGCCCACCATCTGGTCGGTGATGTACACCGGCACGTGTTGCTTGCCGTTGTGCACGGCGATCGTCAGACCGATGAATTCCGGCAGGATCATCGAGCGACGCGACCAAGTCTTGATCGGCTTCTTGTCCTTGGTGGCAATCGCCTTGTCGACCTTCGCCACCAGGTGGTGGTCAACAAACGGACCCTTTTTGAGAGAGCGAGTCATTTGTTACCCCTTACTTCTTCCGACGCGACACGATCATGACTTGCGTGCGCTTGTTGTTGCGGGTGCGATAACCCTTGGTCAGATTGCCCCACGGGTCGACCGGCGGCTGACCCGTACCCGTGCGGCCTTCACCACCACCGTGCGGGTGGTCGATCGGGTTCATCGCGACGCCACGGACCGTCGGACGGATACCCATCCAGCGCTTCACACCAGCCTTGCCCAGACGGCGCAGGCTGTGCTCCTCATTGGCGACCGAGCCGATCGTGGCGCGACACTCGATGTGGATCTTGCGAACCTCGCCCGAGCGCATCCGCACCTGGGCGTAGGTTCCTTCGCGAGCCAGCAGCGTCGCCGACGTGCCGGCCGAGCGCACGAGCTGCGCACCGGCACCGGGCTTGAGCTCGATGCAGTGGATCGTCGAACCCACGGGGATGTTACGAATGGGCAGCGTGTTGCCGACGCGAATCGGCGCCTCGGAGCCGCTGACGATGGTCGCGCCCACTTCCAAGCCACGCGGCGCGATCACATAGCGGCGCTCGCCATCGGCGTAGCAGACCAGCGCGATGTGCGCAGAGCGGTTCGGGTCGTATTCGATGCGTTCGACCTTGGCAGGAATCCCGTCCTTGTTGCGACGGAAATCGACGACGCGGTAGTGGTGCTTATGTCCACCGCCCTTGTGGCGCGTCGTGATGTGCCCGTTGTTGTTCCGCCCCGACTTCTGGTGCTGAGGCTCGAGCAGCGGCGCATAGGCCTCGCCCTTGTACAGATGGTCACGCGTGACCTTGACGACGCCACGACGGCCGGGCGAGGTCGGTTTGAGTTTGATGACAGCCATGATTACGCAGCCTCCCCGGACAGGTTCAGCTCTTGACCCGGCTTGAGCATGACGTAAGCCTTGCGCACATGGTCGCGCCGGCCTACCGTCTTGCCAAACCGCTTGGTCTTACCTTTGACATTGACCACCGAGACGCCCTGCACTTCGACTTTGAAGAGCAGTTCGACCGCTGCCTTGATCTCAGGCTTGGTCGCGTCGCGCAGCACCTTGAAGGTCACCGCGTTGGTCTTCTCGGCGACCATCGTGGCCTTTTCCGAAACGATCGGCGCCACGAGAACCTGCATCAAGCGGCCTTCGTCGAACTGGCGCTCCGCAGGCGTGGGATTGATCCGGCTCATGCGAACATCTCCTTGAGTTTGTCCATGGCGCCTTTGGTCACGAGCACTTTGCTGTAACGCACGAGCGACACGGGATCCGCATAGCGGGGCTCAACCACCAAAACGTTCGGAAGGTTGCGCGAGGCGAGGTAGAGGTTCTCATCGACCTCGTCGGCAATGACGAGAACCGACTTCAGGTTCATCGCCTTGAGCTTGTCCGCGAACTGCTTCGTCTTGGGCGAGTCCACACGCATCGAATCGACGACGGCAATGCGGCCCTCACGCGCCAGTTGAGAGAAGATCGACGCCATACCGGCGCGATACATCTTCTTGTTGATCTTTTGCGAGAAGTTTTCGTCCGGGCTGTTCGGGAAAATCCGACCACCCCCACGCCACAGCGGCGAGGAAGTCATACCCGCACGAGCGCGACCCGTGCCTTTTTGCTTGAAGGGCTTTTTCGTCGAGTGCTTGACGGCGGCGCGATCTTTCTGCGCACGCGTGCCTTGACGGGCGTTGGCCTGATAGGCCACGACCACCTGATGGATCAGGTCTTCGTTGTAGGGCCGACCGAACACCGTCTCCGGCGCTTCATAGGTGGCCGCCGCCTGGCCTTGTTCATTGAGGAGTTCGAGCTGCATCAGTTCGCTCCCTGCGAAGATTTGGATTTGACCGCGGGACGAACCGTCACGAAGCCACCTTTGGAGCCGGGGATCGCGCCCTTGACCAGCAACAGCTGACGCGCCTCATCGACCCGGATCACATCCAGGTTTTGCGTCGTCACCGTATCGACACCCATGTGACCCGTCATGCGCTTTCCGGGGAAAACGCGACCCGGATCCTGCGCCATACCGATGGAGCCCGGAACATTGTGCGAACGGCTGTTACCGTGGGAAGCGCGCTGCGACGACATGTTGTGCCGCTTGATCGTGCCCGCGTAGCCCTTACCGATCGAAGTCCCTTGGACATCGACTTTCTGGCCCGCAGCAAACAAGGTCGCAACCGGCAGGGTCGAACCTGCGGGATATTGCGCGGCAACTTCGGGGGCTACACGGAATTCGCGGGTCACCTCGCCCGCCTCGACGCCCGCTTTGGCCAGATGGCCCGCCAGCGGCTTCGTCACACGGGAGGCACGCCGCTGACCAAACGTGACTTGCAGGGCCACGTAGCCGTCGGAATCCTCCGTTTTCACCTGGGTCACGCGGTTGTTCGACACATCGATCACCGTGACGGGCACTGCGTCCCCATCATCGGTGAACAGACGCATCATGCCCACCTTGCGGCCCAGCAATCCGAGACGATTGCTAAGACTCATTATTTTCTCCATGACTCCCACCGAGGCGGCTTCAATTGGTCGCCCCGTTGAATATGGGAGAAGGTTGATGAAACTTCCCAGAAAAAGGGAAGCCTAGTATTTTATCTAGAAACCCAATATGGGGCAAGCTCGGCATGCGCCGAACCTGCCCGTGCAGCCGTCACTGCAGCTTGATCTCGACGTCGACGCCCGCCGGCAGGTCGAGCTTCATCAGCGCGTCCACGGTCTTGTCGGTCGGGTCGACGATGTCCATCAGGCGCTGGTGCGTGCGGATTTCGAACTGGTCGCGGCTGGTCTTGTTGACGTGGGGCGAGCGCAGGATGTCGAAGCGCTTCATACGCGTCGGCAGCGGCACCGGGCCCTTGACGATGGCGCCCGTGCGCTTGGCGGTGTCGACGATCTCGGCCGCGGACTGGTCGATCAGTTTGTAATCGAAGGCCTTGAGGCGGATGCGAATTTTTTGCTTGAGTGACATGACCATTCCTCAGGACGGGATTACTCGATGATCTTCGACACGACCCCGGCGCCGACGGTGCGGCCGCCTTCGCGGATGGCGAAGCGCAGGCCTTCTTCCATGGCGATCGGAGCGATGAGCTTGACGGTGATGGCGACGTTGTCACCGGGCATCACCATTTCCTTGCCCTCGGGCAGCTCGATCGAGCCAGTCACGTCGGTGGTGCGGAAGTAGAACTGCGGACGGTAGTTGTTGAAGAACGGCGTGTGACGGCCACCTTCTTCCTTGGAGAGGACGTAGACCTCGCCGACGAAGTGGGTGTGCGGCTTGATGGAGCCGGGCTTGCACAGCACTTGGCCGCGCTCGACTTCTTCGCGCTTGGTGCCGCGCAGCAGGATGCCGACGTTGTCGCCCGCTTGGCCCTGGTCGAGGAGCTTGCGGAACATTTCGACGCCGGTGCAGGTGGTCTTGAGCGTGGGCTTGATGCCGACGATTTCGATTTCGTCACCGACTTTGATGATGCCGCGCTCGATACGGCCGGTGACGACGGTGCCGCGGCCAGAGATCGAGAAGACGTCTTCGACGGGCATGAGGAAGGGGCCGTCGATGGCGCGCTTGGGCTCGGGGATGTAGGTGTCGAGCGCTTCGGCGAGCTTCATGATCGCCTGCTCGCCGAGCGGGCCTTTGTCGCCTTCGAGGGCGAGTTTGGCCGAGCCACGGATGATGGGGGTGTCGTCACCGGGGAAGTCGTACTTGCTGAGCAGTTCGCGCACTTCCATTTCGACGAGTTCGAGGAGTTCCTCGTCGTCGACCATGTCGCACTTGTTGAGGAAGACGATGATGTAGGGCACGCCGACCTGACGGGCCAGCAGGATGTGCTCGCGGGTCTGGGGCATGGGGCCGTCGGCAGCCGACACCACGAGGATGGCACCGTCCATTTGGGCCGCGCCCGTGATCATGTTCTTGACGTAGTCGGCGTGACCAGGGCAGTCGACGTGGGCGTAGTGGCGGTTGGCGGTCTCGTACTCGACGTGCGCGGTGTTGATGGTGATGCCGCGAGCCTTTTCTTCTGGAGCCGCGTCGATCTCGTCGTACTTCTTGGCCGCCCCACCGAACTTGCTCGCCAGCACGGTGGTGATCGCCGCCGTCAGCGTGGTCTTGCCGTGGTCGACGTGACCAATCGTGCCCACGTTCACGTGCGGCTTGGTCCGCTCGAATTTCTCTTTTGCCATGTCATTTCTCCAAAGAACAATACCCGTGACTGGTTTAACGTCTGCATCGGGTTGCGGAATCGGTCAGCACGGGAACAGCCCGGCACCACGATCGCAGACAAGAAAAGATCGGCAGGCAGCCCCGCGGGCTGCCTGCCGCGCTCGGACTTACTTGGCCCGGGCGGCAATGATCGCGTCGGCGACGTTCTTGGGCGCCTCGGCGTAGTGCTTGAACTCCATCGTGTACGTCGCACGACCTTGGGACATCGAGCGCAGCACGGTCGAGTAACCGAACATCTCCGACAGCGGCACCTCGGCCTTGATGACTTTGCCGCCGCCCGGCATGTCGTCCATACCCTGGACCATGCCGCGCCGCGACGAAAGGTCACCCATGACGTTGCCGGCGTATTCCTCGGGGGTTTCGACCTCGACGGCCATCATCGGCTCGAGAATCACGGGGTTGGCACGCTTGGCCGCTTCCTTGAAACCGAAGATGGCGGCCATCTTGAACGCCTGTTCCGACGAGTCGACATCGTGGTACGAACCGAAGGTCAGCGTGACCTTGACGTCGACCACGGGGTAGCCTGCCAGCACGCCGGAGTTCAGCGCTTCTTCCACGCCCTTCTGAACCGCCGGGATGTACTCGCGCGGCACCACGCCGCCTTTGATGGCATCGACGAATTCGAAGCCCTTGCCCGGCTCTTGGGGCTCGACCGTGAAGACGACGTGACCGTATTGGCCCTTACCGCCGGACTGACGAACGAACTTGCCCTCGACGTCGGTGACTTTCTTGCGAATGGTTTCGCGGTAAGCCACCTGCGGCTTTCCGACGTTCGCCTCGACGCCGAACTCACGCTTCATGCGGTCGACGATGATTTCGAGGTGCAATTCGCCCATGCCGCCGATGATGGTCTGGCCGGATTCTTCGTCGGTCTGCACGCGGAAGGAGGGGTCCTCCGCCGCCAGACGCGAGAGCGCGACGCCCATCTTCTCCTGGTCCGCTTTGGTCTTGGGTTCGACGGCCTGACGAATCACGGGCTCGGGGAACTGCATCCGCTCGAGCGTGATGACGGCCGACGGGTCACACAGGGTTTCGCCGGTGGTGACGTCTTTGAGGCCCACACAGGCAGCAATGTCGCCCGCGCGGATCTCTTCGATTTCCTGGCGGTTGTTGGCGTGCATCTGCACGATACGGCCGATGCGCTCTTTCTTGCCGCGCACGGGGTTGTAAACCGTGTCGCCCTTGGTCAACACGCCCGAATACACGCGAACGAAGGTCAGCTGCCCCACGAACGGGTCGGTCATGAGTTTGAAGGCCAGCGCGGCGAACTTCTCGTTGTCGTCCGCTTTGCGGGTGACTTCGTTGCCGTCTTCGTCAAAGCCACGAACCGGAGGCACATCCACGGGCGAAGGCAGCAGGTCGATGACCGCGTCGAGCATGCGCTGCACGCCCTTGTTCTTGAACGCGGTTCCACAGAGCATGGGCTGGATTTCGCCCGCAATGGTGCGGGTGCGCAGGCCTTGATTGATCTCGGCTTCCGTCAGGTCGCCGCCTTCGAGGTACTTGTTCATCAAGTCTTCGGAGGCTTCGGCTGCCGCTTCGACCATCTTTTCGCGCCACTCCTTGGCGGTTTCGACGAGGTCGGCGGGAATGTCCTGATATTCGAACTTCATGCCCTGCGAGGCCTCATCCCAGATGATCGCCTTCATCTTGAGCAAGTCCACGACGCCCTTGAAGTTCTCTTCGGCGCCGATCGGGATGACGATGGGCACGGGATTGGCCTTCAGACGCGTGCGCATCTGCTCGTAGACCTTGAAGAAGTTCGCGCCCGTACGGTCCATCTTGTTGACGAAGGCCAGACGCGGCACCTTGTACTTGTTGGCCTGACGCCACACGGTTTCGGACTGCGGCTGCACGCCGCCGACCGCGCAATAAACCATGCAGGCGCCGTCGAGCACGCGCATCGAGCGCTCCACCTCGATGGTGAAATCGACGTGGCCCGGGGTGTCGATGATGTTGATCCGGTGCTCGGGATAGGACAGATCCATGCCCTTCCAGAAGCAGGTCGTGGCAGCGGACGTGATCGTGATGCCGCGCTCTTGCTCCTGCTCCATCCAGTCCATGGTGGCCGCACCGTCGTGAACTTCACCGATCTTGTGATTCACGCCGGTATAGAAAAGGATACGCTCGGTGGTGGTGGTTTTGCCGGCGTCGATGTGCGCGGAGATACCGATGTTGCGATAGCGCTCGATGGGCGTTTTACGTGCCATGATGATCTTTCGAGAAAAGGGCCAGGCCCGCTCGTGGCGGGCCTGGACACCAAATAAGGGACAGGAACTTAGAAGCGGAAGTGGCTGAAGGCCTTGTTGGCTTCGGCCATGCGATGCACTTCATCGCGTTTTTTCATGGCACCACCGCGGCCCTCGGTGGCCTCGATGAGCTCATTGGCCAGACGCAAGGCCATGGACTTCTCGCTGCGCTTGCGGGCAGCTTCTTTGATCCAGCGCATGGAGAGCGCCAGGCGACGAACCGGGCGGACCTCGACGGGCACTTGATAGTTGGCGCCGCCGACACGACGCGACTTCACCTCGACCATCGGCTTGACGTTGTTGATGGCGATGCTGAACACCTCGACCGGGTCTTTGCCGGTCTTTTGCTCGATGGTTTCGAGGGCGCCGTAGATGATGCGCTCGGCCACCGCTTTCTTGCCGCTCTCCATGATCACGTTCATGAACTTGGAGAGTTCGACGTTGCCGTACTTGGGATCCGGCAGGATTTCGCGTTTAGGGACTTCACGACGACGTGGCATTTTTGAACCTCTTTTGCTTCAGTTGGCATCTTCAGCGATGCCGCGAAAGTCAACACGACTTCCACTTACTCGACCCGACGACCGGGTCACTACGCCGCCCCGACACACCACGCGCTGGGACGACACCGATACCGGGCTTCGACAGCCCAATCAAGCGCCTTACTTGGCCTTCGGCCGCTTGGCACCGTACTTGGAACGCGCCTGCTTGCGGTCCTTCACACCCTGCAAATCCAGGGCGCCGCGGACGATGTGGTAACGAACACCGGGCAAGTCTTTGACACGACCGCCGCGCACCAGGACCACGGAGTGCTCCTGAAGGTTGTGGCCCTCGCCACCGATGTAGGAGATGACTTCGAACCCGTTGGTCAGGCGCACCTTGGCAACCTTACGCAAAGCGGAGTTCGGCTTCTTCGGGGTCGTGGTGTAAACACGGGTGCAAACGCCACGCCGTTGCGGGCAGTTCTGCATCGCCGGGCTCTTCGACTTGACCTTTTCGGCCTCGCGCCCGTGACGCACCAATTGATTGATGGTTGGCATAAATAAAAACGTCCCTAAACGTCAAAAACCACGCGCTGCCTGTAGACCCTGCCCAAAGCAAAACCCCAAGGCAAGCGCGCACAAATACCCCGCCCCAACAGCGGGAAAGCCAATCAGTATACCCCCTGAGCCCAAGCGGCGCAAGCTCAGCCCCGTTCATCTGCGGCGGGACTCCAAGGCGGAACATGCCGCCCGAGCTGCCAGCGGGGTGGCGCCGTCAGCGGATCCAGAGGCGCAAGCTATCCCATGCGCGGCCAAACAGGCCGGCCTGCTCCACCGGCTCGAGGACCACCAGCGGGACATCCAGCAAGGGCTGGTCGGCCAACGTCAGCTTGAGCACGCCCAATTGCTGGCCCTGCGCAAAAGGCGCCACCAGAGGATCCGGGCGAACGACCTGCGTTTTGACCTGGGCTGCTGCGCCGCTCGGAACGGCCACGACGATGGGTTGTGGACGGCCGAGCTTGACGACCTTTTCCGTGCCTTTCCAGACCGGCGGCGTGGCCACCGGCTGGCCCGCCTCGAAGAGCTTGACGGCGTCGAAGGCCGCGTAACCCCAGTTCAACAGCTTTTGCGCCTCGTTGGCGCGGTCGTTCTCACTGGCCGCCCCCAGAACGATCGCCAGCAAGCGCCGTGGCCCCACGTTCGGATAATCGCGCTTGGCGGTCGCGATCAGGCAGTAGCCCGCCGCGGCGGTGTGGCCGGTCTTGAGGCCGTCGACCGATGGATCGCGAAACAGCAGCAGGTTACGGTTCGTGTCGTTGGCGGTCGGCGTGCCCGGATAGCGGTACTTCTTGATCGCGTAATAGCCAACGTACTGCGGGAAATCGGTCATCAGGCGGGTCGCGAGGATGCTCAGGTCGCGGGCCGTCGTGGTGTGGCCGGGCTCCGTGAGGCCCTCGGGGTTCTTGAAGGTCGTGGCCTTCATGCCCAGAGCGCGCGCCTGAGCATTCATCATTTCGACGAATCGCTCGACCGTGCCGCCGACGCCCTCGGCCAGCGCGACGGTTGCGTCATTGCCGGACTGGACGATCATGCCCTTGAGCAGATCCTCCACAGGCACCTGCATCTTCGGATCGATGAACATGCGTGAGCCGGGCATACGCCAGGCGCGCTCGCTGACCGGCAAGGTCTGCTTGAGGTCGATCTTCTTCGCCCGCAAGGCGTCGAACACCACATAAGCCGTCATGAGCTTGGTCAAGGATGCCGGCTCGACCGGCGTATCGATGTCCTTGCCAGCGAGCATTTGGTTCGCGGTGACGTCCATCAGCAGGTAGGAGCGCGCGGCCACCTCGGGTGGCTGCGGCCAGGCCACGGGCTGCGCCGACACGGGAGCCGCCAGCACCGCCAGCGCGAGCAAGCAGAAGCGCGGCGCGAGCAGCAGTCGACGAAGCCGATGGAGCCAAGTCAAGAGGAAAGTGTTCATATCCGCAAACAGAAGTGAAGAACGTGGCGCCCCGCCAGGACGGCGCTCGCCACGCGCAAACGAAAGATCGGCCGCAGGTACCGCCCGGTGCGATCAGCGGCCGAGATGCGCCGGCGTCAGCAGGCGCTCGACCACACGGCCGTCGCGCAGATGGGATTCGACGATCTCGTCGACATCGGACAAATCCACATACGAATACCAGACCGCCTCGGGATAGACCACGGCGACGGGTCCCGCCGCACAGCGATCCAAACACCCCGCCTTATTGACCCGGACCTGCCCCGGGCTGGCCAGACCTAGCTCCTTGACGCGCTGCTTGCAATGATCGAAGGCCTGTTGCGCCCCCGCAGCCGCGCAGCAGGCCTGCCCGCCTTCGCGTTGGTTGAGGCAGAAGAAGATGTGGCGACGGTAATAGGAAGAACCGGGCGACGGGTCCGCCGCGCGAGGAACGAGCTCGCGCACCTCGGGCATGGAGTCTGGAGTGGATCGGGCGATCATGATGCGCCGGATTGTAGGGGTCGATCAGCCCACCTCGCGCGTCATGGGTGGATCGCGGCGCGCCAGGTCGGTGAGCACATAGGCGAGAACCGCATAGGGCCAAAGCCAGCCCACCCATTGCGCCAGGCCATGAAAGCGCACGAAGCGACCCTGCTCCCAGGTCTGCAGGGTTTGGGCGAGATAGGGGTCGAGGGGGGCACGATTGATCAGACTGAGTTCCCAGGCCAGCGCCAGCAACAAGACACCCGCCGCCGCCCGACGCGGCAGCAAGACCAGGATCACGATCAAGCCCGCGGCCGCCAGCATGCCGGCGAGCACCGGCGGCGTCAGCCAGGCCCAGGCGTGTTGCGGCCCATAGCTCAAGGCGGCAGACAAGGCCGTCACCCCGGTCCCGACCAGCAGGGAAAACCACGCAAGCAGCCAGCGATCCAGCGGCCGGCGCACGACCAGACAGGCCAGCAGGCTCGGCGCCAGCAGCGCGAACACGACGGTTGCCATTTCGGCGCTGGGCAACAAAGGTTCGAGTTCGGTCTCCCGCAGCGGCAACCATTCCAGCAAAGGCGTGCCGGTGAGCCAGCGCACCGTCGCCAGCTCCAGCCGCTCGAAGACCTGTCCGAGACCAAAAGGCACGGCGGACGGAAACAACAGCCCGACGGGCCAGAGCGCGAGCAAGATCCAGCCTGCGCGGACCTCCTCGACGGCCCAGCGCGCACGGATGCGCTGCCAGCGACGCAGCCCGCCCAGGCGCGCCAGCACCCAAGCCAAGCCGGCACCGGCCAACGCGCCGGCGACATTGAGCAGCCAGTCCAGATTCGATGGGACGCGCTGGGGGATGTAGGTCTGGAGCGCTTCGAGGGTAAAGGAAAGCACCGCGGCGATTCCAGCCGCGCCCCCGAGCATCCAGAGGCTGGAGCGCCGCTCGCGCAGCGCCAGGCCCAGCAGGAATCCCAACGGCGCGTATCCCGCGAAATTCGTCAGGACGTCGAAGGCCGTCCAGTAGCGCGGCAACGGTGTCAGAAAGAACGACCAGGGCGCGATGCCGACCGCGCGCCAGCCTTCGAACGGATAGAGGCTCGCGTAGACGATCAGCGCCGCATACAGCAGCGCCAAGGGCACGGTCGCGGACTTGCGCATGGATTCGGGCTCATGGATGCTGCCCGGTCGAGCAGCCTCAGAATGGCTTGACGACCACCAGCACCACCGCGATGAGTAGCAGGATCACCGGCACCTCGTTGAACCAGCGGAACCAGACATGGCTGCGCGTGTTGGCGCGCGCAGCGAACTTGCCCAAAAGCTTCCAGCAAGCATGGTGGTAGCCGAGCACGAGCGCCACCACGACGAGCTTGGCGTGCAGCCAGCCGTTCCCGGGCCCTTTGCCGATGCCGTAATACAGCCACAGCACCAGGCCCAGCACCACGGCCGGCACCATCAGCAGCGTGGTGAAACGCATGAGCTTGCGCGCCATGAGCATGAGGCGCTCGTACTCGGCGACCGACTCGGGCGCGACCATGGCGAGGTTCACATAGATGCGCGGCAGGTAGAACAGGCCAGCGAACCAGCTGGCCACGAAGACGATGTGCAGGGCTTTGATCCAGAGCATGGGAAGGAGTGTAGGACGCAGCCGGCGGCCCTGCGCGGGCTGCGGGCAAAAAAAACCCCGGCACAGGGCCGGGGAAGAAAGCCTTTTTGCTGTCACACATCAAGGCCCCGCTCAGGGAGGAAAAGCGGGGGGCGCCGAAACGCCCGGCCCAACTGTAGCAAACTGCAACTCGGGATTCAAGCGCCTGTAGGAGTCCCACGCCTTGAAGGCTCGAACGAACCGCATCCGGCGGGGAACGCAAGCGCCTGGGCAGGGCGCGCAGGCTCGAGCGGCATCGACTGCGTGCGATGCACGGGTGCGCGGCTGCCGCGCATCGGGCACAATTTTGCGTATGAGCACCCCTTACGCCCCCTATCCCCTTGGCCGGCCGCGGCGGCTGCGCCGCGACGATTTCACGCGCCGGCTGGTGCGCGAGCATGCGCTCAGCGTGAACGATTTGATTTATCCGGTGTTCGTGCTCGAGGGCCAGGGCCGGCGGGAAGCCGTGGCATCGATGCCCGGCGTGGAGCGGCTGAGCCTGGACCTGCTGCTGCCCGTGGCCGAGGACTGCGTGCGGCTGGGCATTCCGGTGATGGCGCTGTTCCCGGTGATCCGCGCGGAACTCAAGGACGAACGCGGCAGCGAGGCCAGCAACCCCGAGGGCCTCGTGCCGACCGTGGTGCGGGCGCTGAAGAAAGAGTTCCCGCAGCTCGGCGTGATGACCGACGTGGCGCTCGACCCCTACACCAGCCACGGCCAGGACGGCTTGCTGGATGCGACGGGCTACATCCTCAACGATGAAACCGTCGAGGTTCTGGTCGAGCAGGCGCTGGCCCAGGCCGAAGCGGGCGTGGACATCGTGGCGCCGAGCGACATGATGGACGGGCGCATCGGCGCGATCCGCCGCGCGCTGGAAGACCGTGGCCATGTGCACACGCGCATCATGGCCTACAGCGCCAAGTACGCGAGCGCGTTCTATGGCCCGTTTCGCGACGCCGTGGGCTCGGCAGCCAACCTGGGCAAGGCCGACAAAAAGGTCTACCAGATGGACCCGGGCAACTCCGATGAGGCGCTGCGCGAAGTCGCGCTCGACATCGCCGAGGGTGCCGACATGGTGATGGTCAAGCCTGGCATGCCTTACCTCGACGTGGTGCGCCGCGTGAAGGACGAATTCCGCGTGCCCACTTTCGCCTACCAGGTGAGCGGGGAATACGCGATGCTCAAGGCCGCCGCAGCCAACGGCTGGCTGGACCACGATGCGGTGATGATGGAGAGCCTGCTGGCCTTCAAGCGCGCCGGCGCCGACGGCGTGCTGACCTATTTCGCCCGGGATGCCGCCCGGTTAATTCAAAAGTAATCGCTAAAAACGTCCAATTCCTGCCGGCAAAGGGCGAAAAATGTCGAATCCCGTCGCGCCCATCCGGGTTTTTTGGATCCGCGGACAGGGGCTGGAAGAGATCGAGCCTGCCCCCTCGAATTGGGCGAGCCCGCAGGAAGGCTTCCTATGGATCGGCTGCACCCGCAGCCACTTTTCCGAAGCCCATCCGACGCTGCTCCCCGCCCTCGAGCGGCTCACCGGCGCGGCGCTGCTGGACCTGCATGTGAGCGATTTGCTCAACGCACAGCTGGCTTCGCGCCACGATGAAACCAGCGACTACGACTTGCTGATTTTCCGCAGGCTGGGCCGAGGCACGAAACGCACGGACGCGGGCCGCATGGAGACCCTGCCCATGCGCGGCGGCCCGCCGATCCTGCAACGCATCGACACCGCGGCGGTCGGGTTTGCGGTGTTCGACCGGGTGCTATTGACCATACACCCCGACGACGGGGCGGTCCGCGACAGCTATGCGGCGCGTCTGCTGCCCGCTGCGCCGCGCGAAGCCGACACCCGGTCCGCCGGCGCGCGCGGCGTGCCTGCGGACCCGCGGGATGCGACGCTGCGCATCATCAGCCAGATCGTCGACGACTATCTGGAACTGCGCGGTGAACTCAGCCGTCAGTTGGAGCATTGGCAAAACGAGCTGCTCCACCCGCGCTCCCGATTCTCGAATTGGTCGGCCTTGCTGCAGGCGCGCACGACCCTGCATGAGCTGCAATCCTCGTGCGAGGACCAGCACAGCGCGGTCGATCGCTTTGCCGCGGGCTTCGAACACCGCTATGCCGACACGGCGGAGGACAGCCACCGTGTCGAGTTGCTGCGGGTGCGTGCCCACGACGTGCTCGAGCACATCGAGCGGGTGATGCGCCACGTCACGCGGCTGGAGCACAACATCGAAACCGCCGTGCAGATGCACTTCGCGGTCCAGGGGCACCGCACCAACGACATCATGCGCACGCTGACCGCCTTGACGGCCATCTTCCTGCCGCTGAACCTGATCACAGGGTTCTTCGGCATGAACTTCGAATTCATGCCCTTCATCCACAATCCGGCGGCGCTGGCATGGACCGCCGCCGGGATGGCCCTGGTGGCCGTCGGCACTGGGCTGTTCTTCTGGCGACGGCGTTATCTCGCGCAACTACCACCGCCGTAAAAAGAATCGGCCTGGCATGCGCGCGAAACGCATGCCAGGCCGATGGGGACCGCGCCCGAGCGATTTACATCAGATCGCCAGCGGCAGGGCCGTGGCCGGCGCGCATCGCCGCGCGGGCGGCGGTACGCACTTCTTCGCGGCTCAGGTTCGAGGCCGGCGCCGAGACGACAACGCGGCTCGCGTCACCCGCGTCGATGGCGCTGACTTTGGCTTCAGCCTGAACCACGGCGCGCGAAACGCTCGAAGGCGTGAAGTCGGGCTGGGTGACCGGGAACTCGCCGGCGTAGGGTTGGCCGGCGAAGGCGGTAGCGGCAGCGGCGAACAAAGCGGTGGAAACGAGAACTTGACGTGCTTTCATGATGGACTCCTAGGTTGAACAACAATCGATCAATCGACCGTGCGGTGATTGTGAGTCGAAGATGGCTCCATTGCGTCCCCAATAAACAGGGCGAATCCGAAGCATGGTGTTCACGAAATTGAAACAATGGACTCACTAGACCTGCTGCGCACCTTCCGCGAAGTCGCCCGGCGCGGCAGTTTTGCCGGGGCGGCGCGCACGCTCGACCTCTCCAAGGCGAACGTCAGCAAATACATCGCGGCACTCGAAGCGCAACTGGGCGTGCGGCTCTTCAACCGCAGCACCCGCAGCGTGAGCCTCACCGATGCCGGCGAACTGCTGCTCGAGCGTAGCGAGCCCCTGCTGGAGATGGTCGAGGCGACCCGCGCCGAGTTGCAGGAGCGCGCCCGCGCGCCTTCCGGGCGACTGCGCGTGGCCGCGCCCCACGGACTCGCGCGCACGCTGCTGCCGCCCCTGCTGGCGGAGTTTCTGCCGCGCTACCCCAAGGTTCACCTGAGCCTGGTGCTGAGCAACACGCCCGCGGACTTGATCGCCGAGGGCATCGACGTTGCGCTGCGGGTGGGCCGTATCGGCGACGACAACCTGATCGTGCGGCGGCTGCAGCGGGTGCCCTTCGTCGTCGCGGCGACGCCGGGCTTTTGGAAGCAGCATGGCTATCCCACGCACCCGGATCAGCTCGGCACGCTCGATGCGCTCACGCTCACGCCGCTGCAAGGCGCCGCGCAATGGCGCTTCGAAGTCGAAGGGGAGCCGGTGAGCGTGCCGGTGCACAGCCGCATGGATGCGAGCGACACCGCGCCGCTCATCGCGATGGCCACGGCCGGCCTCGGCATGGTGTGGCTGCCCCAGGTGCTGGTTCAAGAGCAGATCGAGAGCGGCACGCTGCAGGCAGCGCTGTCGGACTATTCACCGCGCGACATCTGGCTCTATGCCGCCTACACGCAGCGGCGGCACAACAGCGCCGCGCTCAAGGCCTTTTTGCAGGTCATCGAGGCGCGGTGGCGCGAGCCCGACGCCCCCTGACCGAAGGGGCGGCATCAAGGCAACGCTGAAGCAGTTCCCGCGATGGCGCGCGAGGGACTGGTTCAGCCTTGCCCTATTGATCCGGCCAGAATATGTTTGAACCTCGTTACCATGGCGAAGTCCGGGATCCAGACACGACGCCAAGCCAGGACCTGGCTACCGAGTTCAATCTTCACCTGGCCGGATCAATAAGGCAACGCTGAATAAGTTCCTGCGATGGCGCGCGCCCGGCCGCGGGATGGGATGCGAGGCGCAAACCGCAGCCATAGCCGAAGCTATGGCGAGGATTTGCAACGACGCAGACCGCCCGCAGCTGGGATGCGCGACGCGCGAGGGACTGGTTCAGCGTTGCCCTAACCGACGTGCTGGGCGAAAAAGGCCAGGGTCCGCTCGCGCGCGAGCCGCGCCGCCGCCTCGTTCCAGGCCGCGCGGTGGTTGCAATTGAAGCCATGGTGCGCGGGGTACAAGTGCACCTCGACTTCGGGGTGGCGCGCACGGAAGGCTTCGACGCTGGGCAGCGGAATCCACGGGTCCTGCTCGGCGAAGTGGGCCAGCACCGGCACCCGCGGCTGCCGCGCTGACTCGAGCTCGGAGGTGATGCCGCCGCCATAGTAGGGAACGGCCGCAGCCAGGCCCTGGAGCTCGCACGCGGCGCGCCAGGTCATGAGCCCGCCCCAGCAATAGCCGACGATGCCGACCTTGCCGCCGCTCTCGCGCGCCGCGTAGTCGATGGCGGCCTGGATGTCGCCCAGCGCGCCGGGCGGGGGCAGTTGCTCGACCGCCTGCATGACGGCAAAGCCCGCCTCCATGTCGGCAGGGCTGTACCCCAGCTCGACGCCGCGGCGCACGCGGTCGAACAGCGCCGGCGCCACGGCCAGATAGCCTTCGGCGGCATAGCCCTCGGTCACCTCGCGGATGTGGGCGTTGACGCCAAAGATTTCCTGGATGACCACGATGCCCCCGCGCGGCCGACCCGCGGGACGCGCGACAAAGGCGGAGAGCCGAAAACCGTCGGCAGCGGTGAGCTCGGTGTGTGTACCCATAGCAGGACTCCTCATCAAAAAAGTGAACGCATGGCCGTGCGGCGACGCCCCGGCCCCGGGTGCGGTCGCCAAGCATCCCCGAGGCGACAGGCAAGCCGCGGCCGCCTTTGCTATTCTGGACCACACCGCCCGAAGCGGCTGCCTCACTCTCTCCGAAAGACCGCCATGCATACCCCGGAACCGCCCGTCTCTGCCCCTGAAATCCGCTACTACTGGGAAGACCTCGAAGTCGGCAGCGTGATGGCGCTGGGCAGCGTGACGCCCACGCGCGAAGCCATCCTCGACTTTGCGCGGCAGTTCGATCCCCAGCCGTTTCACCTCGATGAAGAAGCCGCCCGCGCGTCGGTGTTCGGCGCGCTGTGCGCGAGCGGCTGGCACACCTGCGCGATGGCCATGCGGCTGATGGTGGACCACTTTCTGCGCTACGCCGCAAGCCAGGGCTCGCCGGGGCTGGAACACATCCGCTGGCTCAAGCCGGTTTACCCCGGCGACACGCTGCGGCTGCAAAGCCGGGTGATGGAGCGCAAGCCCATGCGCTCGCGGCCCGATGTCGGCCTGGTGCGCACGCAATGGGAGATGTTCAACCAGCGCGACGAGCCCGTGCTGCAGATGGACGGCTGGGGCATGTTCAAGCGGCGCACGCCGCAGGCCGCAGCCGACGCGCCAGCCCCGTCCGAAGGCGCGGCTGCCCCACAATCGGGGGCATGAATCTCAAGCCGCTCATCACGCTGCTGGCCATCGTCAACCCGCTGGCCATCGTTCCGTTCTTCATCCATTACACCCAGGGTTTCGACCGCGTGCAGCGGCGGCGCACCATCATGGTGTCAGCCTTCAGCGCCTTCGTGGTGATCGCCGCGAGCGCCTTGCTGGGCCTGCAAATCCTCGACTTCTTCGGCATCACGCTGGCGAGCTTCCAGGTGGGGGGCAGTCTGCTGCTGCTCCTGAGCGCGATGAACATGCTCAACGCCCAGCCGGCCGAAGCCAAGGCGCAAACGCATGAGCTCGAAGACGGCGCCGAAAAGGCGGCCCACGGCGCGAGCATCGCCGTCGTGCCGCTGACCATTCCGCTGCTTACCGGGCCGGCCACCATGTCGACGGTGGTGATCTACGCGCAGCAGGCGAAAAACTTCTGGCAACACATGGCGCTAGTGGGCTATGGCGTGGTCATCGCGCTGGCGGTGGCGCTGTCGTTCTCACTCGCGCAGCCGATCGCGCGGGTGCTCGGCAAAACCGGCATCAACGTCATGACGCGGCTCATGGGCCTGATCCTCGCGGCGCTCGCGGTGGAGGTGATGGCCGACGGCCTGGGCAAACTGTTTCCGGGCTGGTTGCGCTGAGCCGGAACCGAACACAACGCCGAACCGGCCCGGCACGGGCATCAAGGCGCCACAGGGGCCTCGCGCAGCCACTGCGCGAGCGACTCGAGCGCGGCGTCGGTCGCGGCGGTGAGGGCTTGCACGCCGCCGGCCGCATCGGCGCTGGGCGCAGGCCGCTCGGCCTCAAACAGGCGCTGCGCCAGCAGCTTCGGGCGCGGCCCCGTGGTGTCGGTGAGGGTGGCGCGCAGGCGGACCACGCCGCGCGAGGCGGTGCCGGGGCCGGCAGGGGCGGCCGCAAAAACTTGGGAAAAGTCTTCGATCTGAACCCGCAACAGCCGCGGCGCGCTCGCCTCGCCCGGGGCGACGACCGGGCGGTCGAGCGCCAGTCGCTCGCGCAAGCGCACGCCGACGAGCTGCGCGGGTGTGGTGCTCCAGCGCGCCTGGGCGTAGGCGTGCAGCTCATAGGCTGCGGCGCCACCGTCATAGCGGTAGCGCATCGCGGTGGTCTCATACGCCGGCGCGGCGTCGGGCGTGGCCAGTGCCAGCGGCGGCTCGGCCTGGGGCTTGGCCGTCGCGGCCGCTCCGGTGGGACTAGGCCCAAGATCGAAGGTGCTCGGGCGCGGGGCCGGCCCGGGCAGGGCCGCACAGCCCACGAGCAGCAGAAAAATCCAGCCAAATCGCAGGATCGCCGGCATGAAATCGGGCTTAGATGCTCTCATTTTTGAACTTTACTCGGTTCGGCGCTCAACCGCCAGATTACGGATCACGCGGTGGCACGGCAGCGCCTGGCGGCGGGTAGCCGGGCTCACCCGGGCCGGGGGGCGGCGGCGCCGTACCCCAGACGAGGGCCTGTGGGTTGTCGGTCAGTGCGGTTGCAGCCCGCGCAAACGCGCGCGCGGCGCGTTCGGCCTCGGCACCGCTGCGGTGCAACTGGGGCAGGGTTTCTGCTTGGAGCGTCTGCGCGCTCGAAGCCAGGGCCTCGGCACCGCGCCCGATCTGCTCGACCGGGCCGCCGGGCGCCGTCAAACGATCGACCGCACCGCGCACCTGGGCAACGGCCTGGCGGGTTTCGTCGAGCGTGAGGCGCAAGGACTGCAGGCTCTCGCTGCCCGCGCGGGCCAGCGGCGGGACTTCACGCTGCAGGCCGAGCGCGAGTTGCTGCACCCCTTGGGCGGCTGCGCCGGCGTTTTCGACCGCACGGATCAGGACTTGCTGGTTTTGCGGTGCCAGCAAAGCGTTGAGCCGGGTCGCCGCTTCCTGGAGCTGCCCGAGCAGGCGCTGGCCTTCGTCGAGGACCTGCCCGACCGGTCCGGGGCGCAGCGGGATGCGCGGCGGCCCGTCCTCGGAGGTCAGCGGCTCTTGGGACGTTCCATCATCGTTGAGCGCGATGTGGGCAATGCCCGTCACGCCCTGGTAGCCCAGCGTGGCCCAGGTCGAGCGGGTAATCGGTGTGCCGGCATCGACGCTGATGCGCACGAGCACGTTGCCCGGCACTTTGGGATCGAACGCGATGGCGGTGACTTTCCCCACAGGAACGCCCTTGAGCCGCACGGCCGCCTGCACGTTGAGGCCGGTCACGGGGTTGGGTGAGCTGATCTCATAGACCCTCTGCAGCCCACCATCGCGGGTGAGCCACCAGGCCATGGCGCCCAAAAGCAGCGTCAACAACAGGACGAAGGCACCGGCAGCGAGGGCGTGGGCTTTGTTTTCCATGGGTCAGCGGGGTGCCAGAAGGTCGGGCGCGGAGGCAGCGGTTGCGGGGGGCGCTGCGACGCTCAGCCCACGCTCGCGCAGCAGGGTCATGGCGCGGCGTCCGCGGCCGCCAAAGAAAAAATCGTGCACGAAGGGGTGGTCGAAGGCAAGCACTTCTTGCGGCGGGCCAGAAACGACGATGCGTTTGTCGGCAACGACCGCAATCTGGGTGCTGAGTTCCAAGATGGTGTCGAGATCGTGCGTGACCATGACCACCGTGAGCCCCAACTCGCGGTGCAGGCTCGCGAGCAGCCCGCAAAACGCGTCGCTGCTGCCCGGGTCGAGGCCAGCGGTCGGCTCGTCGAGCAGCAGCAGCGGCGGGTCCATGATGAGCGCGCGCGCCAGCGCCACACGCTTGATCATGCCGCCCGAAAGCTCCGCGGGCATTTTGTGCGCGTCGCGCTCCGACAGCCCCACCATGCACAGCTTGACCAGCGCCGCCTCGCGCACCAGCGTCTCGGGGAAGGCGCGCAACTCGCGCAGCGGCAGCGCGATGTTGTCGAGCACGCTGAAGGCCGAAAACAGCGCCCCGTGCTGAAAGAGCATGCCCACCCGCGTCGCCGCCCCGGCGCGCGCCAGGCGCGACGCAGGTTCGCCGAGCACCGTCACCGTGCCGCGCGCGGGCGTGGCCAGGCCCAAGATCTGCCGCAACAAGACGGTCTTGCCCGAGCCCGATCCGCCGACGATGGACACGAGCGAGCCGCGCGCGATGTCGAGATCGAGGTCGCGGTGCACCACCACATCCTCGCCGCCCGCGTGGAACACCGACCACAGGCCGCGGATTTGGACGACGGGATCGATGACGGGGCTCATGGGCGCTCAGATGCCAACGTTCTTGAACAGCACGGCGAACAGCGCATCGACCAAAATCACGACCGTGATCGAAGTCACGACCGAAGCCGTGGTGCCTGCGCCCAGACTCTCGGTGTTGGGTTTCACCCGCAGCCCGTAGTGGCACCCCACCAGCGCGATGAGCACGCCAAACACCAGCGACTTGCCCATCGCCAGCCCGAGATTGCTCGCCTGCACCGCGCGCGGCAGGTTGCTGATGAAATAAGCGGGGCTCAACCCCAAGGCCACTTCGGCGGCCAGCATCCCCCCGATCAGCGCGGCGATCGTCGTCCACAGCGTCAAGAGCGGCATCGCCACGGCGAGCGCGATCACGCGCGGCATCACGAGCCGAAAGCCGCGGGCAATGCCCATGACCCGCATCGCGTCGATTTCCTCGGTGATGCGCATCACGCCGATCTGCGCCGTGATGGTCGATCCCGACCGCCCCGCGATCAGCACCGCAGCGAGCACCGGCCCGAGCTCGCGAATCAGCGACAGGCCCAAGATGTTGACGATGAAGGTTTCTGCCCCAAAGAGCTTGAGCTGCTGCGAGGTCAGATAGGCCAAGACCACGCCGATCAGAAAGCCCACCAGCGCAGTGATCGGCAAGGCCGTCGCCCCGATGCGATAGAGATGGCCCGACACATCGCGCCAGGGCCCCATGCGCGGCGCGCGCAGCAGCGCCAGCAGGTCGAGCGCCAGTTGCCCGACGAGGGCCAGCAGGTCGCGCAGATGATCGGCGACGAGAAACAGCCCCGCGCCCAGCCGCAGGAACTGGCGCCGCACGCCGGGCAGCCAGCCCGAAGCCGGCGGTGGCGGCAGCGTGGACCAGCGCGCCACGCGCTCGAGCATCGCGCGTTGCGCCGGTGTGGCCTCCAGCCGCTCGGGCCAGCGCCGGCCCCAGGCGTCCCACAGCCATTGCGCGCCCAGGTGGTCCAGTCGCGCGGCGCCGCTCAGGTCCCAAGCCGCGCTGGGGCCGGCGGCCGCCTGCGCCCGCGCAAGCGCCTCGAGCCGGCCGCTGCGCGCCAGCGCCGCCGCCGACCAGTCGCCCTCGAGCCGCACCCGCACCGGCGCCTGGGCGTCGGCCTCTTGGCGCTCGATCTGCAAGCTGGGGGGTTGGGGTCCCGTCATGGCGGCTGGGTGGGAATTTCGCCAATGTTAGGGCAACGCTGAACCCGTCCCTCGCGGGCCGCGCATCCCGGCGTCGGCCGCCGTTCCAGGCACCGATCCCGCGTGGCTCAGAGGCTCAGCCTCTCAGTGCCGCGTCTCCATTCGCAGCGGCGTCGCCAACAGGGGAATGTAGTTCGGGTTGTAGGTGCCGCCGGCCGCGTAGGGCCGCGCGGGGTCGATCAGCGTGGGTACATTGCCGGCGAGGTAGGTGTCTTTGGCGGGGTCGTCGCGTTCGACGCTGCGGTCGGTGATACGCTCACCGAAGCGGTAGGGCGTGCCGTCGAAGTGAGTGAACGCTTCGGCCTCGCTGCGCAGATAGAGCAGAGACAGCGGCGTTTGCGCGAACACATCCTTGCCCAGCGTGTAGCGCTGCGTGGCCACCACCTGACGGTAACGCCGTGCGGCCTCGAGCGCGTCCGCCTGCGGTGGGTAGAGCAGCGCACCTGCGACCGAACCATCCGCGGCCAGATGGTCGCCGCGGCTCGTGAAGCTGCGCATGAGCTGCTGGCGCTGCGCCTGCACGGCGGCAAAGCGCGCGGCATCGGTGCGGTCAAGGGCCGGCCAATCCTGGGCGTAGCCGCGCGCGCGCTGCACCATCTGTGCGAGGTAGCGCTCGATGGCTGGCGGCATGTCGCCGTAGAGGCTGGCACCGACCACGTTGTCGAGGAAGTGGCGCAGTTCGCCCTTGCCCTCGCGGCGGTTGTCAGGGTCGCCCAGGCGGGCGCGCCCCGGCGTGTCGCCAGGCGCGGCTCGGACGTCGGCCACGTAGCCGAGGTAGTCCATCTCGCGCCAGCCGGCGGCACCCGGGAATTTGCGCGCCATGACCCAGGTGCTGTCGATGGTGACGCCGACGCCCGAGGTGAAGCTGCGGTTGATCTCCGTGCCGTTGACGCCGCTGTGGCAGCCGATGCACTGCGTGAGTTCCTCGAGCCGCTGCGGCCGAAGCTGGCCCTGCGCATCCTCGATGAAACCCGAGAGGAACCAACCCACGCCGTTGTCCACCCAGCCCTGGCTGGCGTTGCCATACACGGGCAGGCCCTCTTCCTTTTGGTTGGGGCCAAAGTCGCTGTGCTTGAAGGCTTTCCACTTGACCATGTAGCGCACCTCCTTGACCCGGCGCGCGCGGGTTCCGGGGTAGGGGCTGATGGCCGGATCGCTTCCATCGGCCTGCACATCGACATAGTGCAGTGGGTGCGCGAATTCGGTGCCCACCGGGTAGGTGCCGCGCTCCAAGGGCTGCTCGCGCGCCGCGCCCACGTAGTGGCTGCCGTCAGCGGGTGTCAGGCGGTCCTGGATGGCACGTTCGACGAGGTCGAGGTTACGCTCATAGGTGGTCAGGTCGAACGCACCCGATTCGTTGCGCATGAACGCTTGCGGCAGCCGGATGTAAATGCCCGAGACCGAGCCGGTGTGCGGCGTGAAGATGCCGTAGGGCATGAAGTTGACCGCCCGCCAGCCGGTGTTGCCGCCGCGCGCGTCGCTGAAGACGCTGCGGGCCGCGACCCCGGTGCGCACGAAACCATCGTCTTGCGCGGGCAAGTCATCGGGCGCAAGGCCGGGGAACAAACGGAAAGGGCCGTCCCGTTTTCCATCCCAATCGCGCGCATCGCCAGGGCGCTGGGCGTAAGCTGCCCGCCAATTGTCCTGCCGGATCCAGGCCTGCATGTCCCATCGGGCCGGGTCGACGCCGAGCGCGCGCACGGCCAGGGCCAGTTCTTCGGGCGCGAGCGTGTTGCGCCAACGGTTGAGCACGGCTGGTGGGGCCGTGCGGGAAAACGGCGCGAAGCTGTAGTCGGTCTGTAAATTGCCGATGCGTTCCGACGCCCCGGCCTGCGGAAGATTGTTGCCCAAGCCCAGCGCGTAGACCCCGTTGGTGTGGCAAAACTGGCAGGCGTTTTGTGTTCCGCGCGAAGTTTCGATGTAGCACTGCGCGGGAATGTAGGCATAAGGGTTGTCGAACAGCAGCAGGCTGACCGACTCGCCGCGCAGCGCCGGCGCTGGAGGGGCAGCGGCGACATCGCCCGGCACAGAGGCGGCCGATCCACCCCCGCCGCAACGCGCGCCGAGGACCGACAGCCCCAAGGCAACGGCCACCCCCACTCCACGCCAGACCCGTGCGCCCGATGAGATGGTGTGACGCTGCGTTCCCATGGCCTTCATGAAACTCCGAAAAAAGTCGCGGGCAGAACGCCCTGCATAACGTTCCGCCCGCTGGAACATCCGGCGCTGTGGCACCGGACCCGAATCGCGCCGGGCTTACTTGAGCGTGGGCAATCCGCCGATGTAGCCCACATCGGCATGGAACACATCGATGCGCTTCTTCAGCTCCGACTTGAGCGGCTCGGGCACGTTTGCCGACAAGTCACCCCAGTGCTGGCTGTTGCTCATGATGTAAGCGCCCTTGCCATCGAGGTTGTCGAGCACCTGCAAGCCGGTCGACTCGGCACCGGCAGGCAGCGACAGGATGCGCGAGAGCTTCTTAGTGTCGACGTTGTAGGCCCAGAGGTAGTTGTTGGTGTGCGCCGAGCTGGAGTCTTCCCCGATGAAGATCGTGCGCATCTTCTCCGAGAAGAACAGGTTGTCGGGGTTGGCGATGCGGTCATCGGACGCCGTGTTGCCTTTGTCATCCTTGGCGATGTCCTGCCCCAACAGCGCCGGCTCCACATACAGATTGACGGCCACGTGCGGCGAGTCGATCAGGTTGCCGGAGGTGTCCTTGACGCCGGACTTCATGTCGGCCGTGTAAGTCGCGCCCGCGCTCAACTTGTTGAAGCGAATGTGGTCGGCGGGCTCGCCGGCGGAGCTGATCATGCCGCGGTCGATGGCGGTGATCGCCAAGTAGAGCTTGTTGTCCTTGGCGTTGACCGTGACGCCTTCGTACTTGTTGAACTCGGTCGTGCCGCCGAGATAGGCGATGTAGCGGCGCGTCTCGATGAAGGCGGCGGCCTTTTCCATGCCGGGCTTGAGCGCGATGCACTCGTCGGTGGTGCTGCCGGCACGGATGTGCTTGTAGCCCGCGGGGCAGGACTTGGCGGTGGTGTCGAAGGGCTTGGCGTCCCAGATGTCGGTGAACTTCGTGCCCTTGTCGATCAGCGCCTTGATTTCCGCGTCGGTCGCGTGGCCGAGGCGGATCCATTCCAGGTTGCCCTTGCCGCCGCCGTCGGCGCTGGTCTGGGTGAACTTGGCGCCGTAGAGCGTGCCGGCCGACAGGTCGGCCTTCTTGTCGGCGACGAACATCACCATCTGGCCGTGGGTGCCGTCATCGCCCATGTAGGCGGTGCGGGCGTCGGGCATGACACGGGCGAGTTCCCAGGTGCCGCGGCCCATGGCGTAATGCTTCACCACGCTGGTGCTGCCGTCTTCCTTGACGGTGACTTCGGGAATCCAGCCGTAGGCGTAGGGATTGGCCTGCTTGGCGTTCTTGAAGTACAGCTCCGTCATCGACTTCACGCCCGCCGTGGTCGTGCTGTAGTTCTTGTCGAGCGGGTTGTAGATCATGTCGTAGTCTTCTTCCGAGCCGAGGTGGGTGTTCCACGGCGTCGGGCCGCCCGCGCAGGCAATCCACAAGCCGTCGACGCTGGAGAAGTCGATTGGCCGTTGTTTGACCACCGAGAGCTTGCCGTTGCTTTCCTGCTTGAGCTCGGTGAGCGTCATCGACATCGGCGCGCGGCTGTACCAGCCCGGCTTGGTCCAGGCCTCGGACTTGTCCGAAAGCAGCCAGTCGTACTCATAGTGCGTGACCAGGTAGAGCTTGCTGCCCACTTTGAGCAGACTGTTGGAGTCGGGCGTCTCGGCCACCAGCGGCTGGCCCAAGGGGTCTTGGAGCGGGTTCATCTGGGCGTCGAACAACTGACCGGCGGGCACTTTGACACCCTTGTTCTCGTTGATCTTATCGCCCACGCTGTAGAGGGTGTTGTAGCTCAGCGGGTGCTCTTCCTTGAGGCCGTTGGAGTAGGTGTAGATGGCCTTGGAGCTGGTGTAGGTCTTGGCCATCAGGTCCGGCTCCGAGGCTTTCGGCGCGGGCGTATGCGTGAATTCGACCGAGACGAGTTCGAGATCATCGCTGCCGCCACAGGCGGACAGGGCGATCAGGGCAGCGGTACACAGCGCGCTCATCTTGAAAGTGCGGAACAAAGGAAAGGACATGAAACCTCCGGCAGTTGAAACAACGCCCGGAGCATGGAAGCTTTTTGTGAAAAGCTGATGACGCATCGTAGCGCCGCAGCGCGCCGTCTCGAGCCCCCAAACGCGCTCATTTGGGCCACAGCACCCACAGCCGCAGCGGCTGCTTGAGCCGGCCGGCGAGTTCACCGGCTTCTGCGCCCCAGCCGGCGAAATAGTCCGCGCGCACCGCGCCGACGATGGCGCTGCCAGTGTCTTGCGCCAGCACCAGCCGCGCGAGCTGCGTCTGCGGACCGCTCGAGGCCAGCCACACCGGCGTGCCATAGGGAATGCTCTGCGGATCCACCGCAATCGAGCGGCCCGGCGTGAGCGCCACGCCTTGTGCCCCGCGCGGGCCGAAGGCCGCATCGAAGTCATCGAGCGGTTCTTCGCGGAAGAACACCACGCGCGGATTGGCCCACAGCATCTCCTGCACCCGCTGCGGGTTGCGCGCGACCCAGGCCTTGATCCCGGGCCAGCTCGCATCGCGCAGCTCGCCACGATCGAGCAGCCAGCGGCCCACGCTTTGGTAGGGCTGTCCATTGGTGCCGGCAAAGGCCAGCCGCACCAGCCGCACGCGGCCGTCGGGTTCGGTCACGCGCAGCCGGCCCGAGCCCTGGATGTGCAGCATCAACGCGTCCACCGGGTCGGCCAGCCAGAGCAGTTCCCGCCCGCGCAGGGCCGCGCGCGCTTCGGGCAAGACGTCCATTTGCTCGCGCGTGTACCAAGGCCGGCTCGGCACCAGGCCCGCGGGCGGCGCGTAGAGCGGCACCCGAAAACCCTCACGCGGCAGGCGCGAGGCTTCGAACACGGGCTCGTAGTAGCTGGTGAGCAGGCCCTCGGCGCGGCCGTCGGGGGTTTCGACGCGGTAAGGCTGCAGCCGCGCGCGCATCCACGCGCGCTGCTCCTCGGCGCTGCCGATGGCGAGCTGGCGCACCTCCGGACAGAGGGCCGCGAGCGCCGCGCCAGGCCGCTCGCAGCTGCGCACCCAGGCGTTCCAAGCTTCATGCAGCGCGTCGTCGTCGAAGCCCGGCAACTCGCTCCAGCGCGCGGGCACCCAACGGCTCTTGCCGCGCTCGATCACGGGCGGCAGCGGCCCGCCGTCGTCGGACAGCACAGCGACTGGGGCAGGCGCACCGCTCGGGGCTGGAGGCGGCGCGCTCGCGCAGCCGGCCAGCAGCGTTCCTACAATCGCGGCCAATGCCCCCACCCGAAGCCCACACTGAAGAAGCCCCGAACCCATGCTGCTGCTGATGCTCGAAGCGCTCGGTGCGCTGCTCCTCCTCGTCTTCATCGTCTGGTGGACGATGTTTTCCGGCCGCGACCGGGGCGAACCCGCCGCGCGCGATGCCGCATCGCCCCCGAGCGAGCGCCAAAACGAGAAAAATGAATGAATTTGCCCCAATCCCCGCGTGGTTGGGTCATGTGTTGCTCTCATTTTTGCAACTCACCGGTCATCGGTTCCTGTGCACGGGCGACCCGCAAGACCGAGGCCGGCCGCCGATGCGCGAGCGCGTCGAGCCGCTGGCGCGTCGCGCGCAGCGCCGGCAGTTCGAGTTCGGCCAGCACCACGGCTTCCCCCTCGGCCGCATCGGCCAGCACCCGGCCCCAGGCATCGACCAGCCGGCTGTGGCCCCAGGTGCGGCGCCCGTTCTCGTGCCGGCCGCCTTGCGCGGCGGCAACCAGGCCGCAGAGGTTCTCGACCGCACGGGTGCGCGTGAGCAGGTCCCAATGCGCCTGCCCGGTGAGGGCGGTGAAGGCGCTCGGCGCGGTCAGCAAGGTGCATCCCGCTTCGGCGTAGGCGCGGTAGAGCTCGGGGAAGCGCAGGTCATAGCAAATGCTCAGCCCCACGCGCCAGGTGTGCCCGTCGCGCGAAGGCAGATCGAAGCACACCGCCTGCGCGCCCGCGTCGAGCGTGGCGGCTTCGTCGTAGCGACGCTCGCCATCGTCGAAACGGAACAGATGCAGCTTGTCATAGCGCGCGCGCACGTGGCCGCCCGGGTCGAACACCAGCGAGCTGTTGGTCGCGCGCCCTGCCTGCGCGGTTTGTACCGGCAGTGAGCCGCCGACGATCCAGAGCCCCAGCGTGCGTGCCGAGCGCTGCAACAAATCCTGCATCGGCCCGCAGCCCCAAGGCTCGGCCACACCGAGCTTGTGCGCGTCGTCGCCAATGAAGCCGAAATACTCCGGAAGCACGGCGAGCTCCGCGCCGGCGGCGGCAGCCGCTTCGAGCAGCGCCTGAGCGCGCGCCAGGTTGTCGGCCACGCGCGGCCCCGAGACCATCTGAATGGCGGCGATTTTCATGGTTGACGCTCCATAGCGGCTGCGGAGCTCGGCGAGGAGGCGGCCGAGGCCGCCGGGGCCGCAGCAGAAGCCGGAGCCGCCGGCCGCGCAGCGCCGTTGACCCGTTGCACCTGGGGGTCGCTCCAGGAGCCCACGATGCGAAATTCCTGCGTATTGGCCTTGATGAGCGGCTGGCGCACGAAGAGCTGCGCGAGCACCGTGCCCAAACCGATTGCCGGGTTGATGGCTGCGGCCACGAGCGAGGCCGTGCCCGCGTTGATTTCGGGCACCACCACGACCCGCAAATCCTGGGTTTCATGCACGATGTCGGCCCAGCCGTCCATGAGCACGGCGGCGTTGACGCCCTTCATCTGCAGGTTGTTGGTGCGCGCCATGCCGCGCTCGACCTGCACATCCCCGCGCACGAAATCAAAGGCAAAGCCCTCGCTGAACACATCGCGGAAGTCGAGCGTCAGCCGCCGCGGCAGCGCCTGCAGGCTGAGCACACCGAGCAGCTTCGCCGCCCCCGGATCGGCCTTGAGGAACTGACCGTTCTCGATGTCGATGTGCAGCGCACCATCGAGGCTCGGCGGGTGCGGCGCATACGGCGAGCCGTTCCACGCCAGCTTGCCCTGCAGCTTGCCACTGCCGCGGCGCACCACATCGGGCATGCCAAAGCGCGTGAGCAGCGCGCCCGCATCGCGCACGTCGAGGTCGAGGTCGAGCTCGGTGCGCCGAAGGCTGCGATCCGCTCCCGCCTGCGCCGCAGCCGCCCAGTTGCCGGTGGCTTTGAGCGTCGCCTCGGGCACCGAGAGCTGTAGCCGGTTGAGCCGCCATTCGCGCGGCTGCTGCGCGGTACCGCCCCGGTTGACCGCCTCGATTTCGAGGTGCCCGAGCCGCCGCGGCCCGAACTCGAAGTCTTCGGCCACGATGTCGAGCGCGGGCAAGGTTTGCGCCGTCTGCGGCTCGAACATCAGGTTCTCGACCTGCTGCGCTTCCTCGCGGGGGATCGCCAGCCGGGCCAGGCGTGCGTGCAAGCGCGCGCCCCCAATCGCGCTCGGCTCGCGGTATTCGAGGTAGCCATTGAACTGACGCGCGGCCACGTTGAGACGCCAAACCGGCCCCTCACGCCGGCCGCCGGCAACCACCTGGTCAAAACGCCGCCCCGCAACATTCAACTCGTCGGCCCGCAGCGCCATCGAGGTCGGCAAATAGTCCTGCCACGACGGCAAGGCGGCTGCGACCCCGGTCGCCTCACCCGCTCTGGCCGACCCCGCACCGCTCGCCGCGCCCGTCCAGAGCGCCTCCCACGCACCCACATCGAGCCGCGCGAGGGCGATGTTGGCGAGCACGCCCGACTCAGGCAAAGGCGCGCTCTCCCCCGGCCGCAAACCCACCGCGATGCGGCCGCGCAGCACGCGCGGCGAGGCCGCCTCGAGCGTGCGCAGATAAGTCACCGCAACCCGGTCCCCGAGCTCGAACTGCAGCCGCTGCACGGGGGGCTGCGCCGCCGCATCTTCGAGCACGTTCTCGAGCCGCAGCGGCAGCGCCAGCGCGGCGGGCTTGCCCAAGGGCTCGGGACCGTCGATCGCCAGGCCCTCGAGCGTGCTGTTCACGCGCCACTGCGGCACCGCCACCGCCGTGCCACCGACATCGACGCTGGCGGTGTAAGCCGCCGTCCCGCGCAGGCGGCGCAACACGGGTTGCAATTCGGCCAACTCGCGGGCGCGCTGCAATCCGTCGGCGCTCAACACGCCTTGCACGCGCAGCGCCAAGGGCCCGATGCCACCTCCGGGGCGCGGTCGTGCACCGCCCTCGATGCGGGCCTCTCCACCGTAGATCCGGCCTTGAACGCCCGAGAGCGTGACGCTGCTCTCGGTAAACGCCACCCGCCCGCGCAGACGCTCGAGCAGCGGCACTTCGGGCGCCCAACGTAAGTCATTGCCGTCGAGCGCGAAGCTGCCCTGCACCCGGGTCTCCTGCGCCTGGTGGATCGGCACCTTGAGCTGAATCTGCCCCCGCAGGTTTCCCTTGATCTCGGTGCCCGCGAAGAGTTCATGCGTCACCCGGTGCAGGGCACTTTGGCGAACGAGGTCGACCATGGCGCCGCCCGGCCCCTGGATCGCAAACGAAACCTCGACCGTCGGGTCGTGGCTGAAGTCGGGCAAGCGTGCTTGCAAATCCCGGAGCTCCAGCCCGGGTGCGCCCTGTACGCCCGAGCGCGCCGAGGTCAGCCGCATGCCGTTGCGCTCGAAGGTCAAATCGCCCGAGAGCTTCTCGAGCACGGGCCAGGGCGCGAGGCCGTTCGCCGCCGCCGGGCCGACCTCGGGCGCTGGAACGAACGCAAAGGTGGCGTCGCGCAGCTTGCCTGAGAAGCGGAACTCGCCGCTCTTGCCGTCGGCATAGGGCAGGCGCCGCAAATCACCGCGCACGCGCACCGAGACATCGCGCAACTCGGCCTGACGGATCGCGTCGCGCACGTAATGCCGCACCTGCTGCGGCAAATGCAGCGGCAGATATCGATACACCCGCGCGCCGTTGGCGCGCGCCACCGTGCCGCTCAAGTCCAGCGTTCCAGGCCCGTGCGCGCCCCCCGACGGCGCCGCCCAACTGCCGCCCACGCGCCCTTCCAGGTCCGCGTTGGCCCAATCGATGTCGAAGCGCGGCACCTCCAGCGTCGAGCCCTTGAGCGTCCAACGGGCACGCGCGTCGATGCGGTCCAAGCCCAGCTCGGGCTCTTCGAACACGCGCGGCAGCGTCAGCGTCGCGGTCGTGTCGCTGTGTACGCGCACCGAGCCGCCGCGCGCATTCGCGTCCAGCTCCAGATCCAGCCCTGAGAAGCACAGCGCCGCGACGGGAGCTCCAGACTCCGACGCCGTGTGCGCAGACATTTCCCCGGCGCCGACCGGGCGGTTGCATGCGAGGCCCAGGCCACGCCCCCGCAGCGACACGTCATACCGGCTCGGCTCGGCCAAGCTGCCCTCCCAGCGCGCCTGCACGCGCTCGATGAAGCCGCGCGGGGCATAGGTCTCAAGCGCGGCGCGCGCGTCGGCGTCGAGCGGCAGGCTGTCGGCGATTCGGGCCAGCGCTTCGAGGTCGATGCGCTCGCCGCGCACTTCGCCCACGGCAGGCAGGCGTCCCTCGGCCGCCGTGTGCATGGCGTAGAGGTCGCCGCCCGGCCAGCGGCGCCCGTCGCCCGCCTCGAATTGCAGGCCCTTCGTGTACACCTCGAAGCCGCCGGCGAGGCGCCGGGCGCCGACCCGACCCGACAAGGCGTCGAGCTCGAGCGGTCGCAGTTCGGGCTGCAGCGTCAGCGACACGCGCTCGAGCGCCAAGTCGGCCGTGGCGCCCACCGCGTCGCCGTGTGTCACGTCGATCCAGACCCGGGCCGAACCTTCGCCGCTCTTCCAGTGTCCGGCCCCCAGGCTCGCCAACAGCGCCTGCGCCGGCTCGAGCCGCAAGTGCCCAAAATCGCCATAGATCTGGCCGGACCAGCCCTGCAGACGCCCCGCATGGCGATCGAGCAGTCCGCGGCGGAACTGGCCGCGCAGCGACCAGCGGCTGCCCCAGCCTTCGGGCGGCGTCGCATCGAGCCGCAGCGCGTGGCTGCGCGGCCCGTTGCGCATGAGGAAATCGACCGCGCTCAGCGTCAGCGGCTCCGCACCCAGGCGTTCGTCCGCGTAGTGCAGCGTCGCGCCGCGAATCACGAACTCGGGCAGCGAGAAAAACCAATCCGCCGCCGCGTCACTCCCCCCGCCGGCGTTGAGCATCCAGTCTCCGATGCGCCAGCGGCCATCGGGCATGCGCCGCACGGTGAGCTCAGGGCCGTCGAGCACCAGCTGATCGAAATGCCCGCGCAGGAGGCCTTGCGGCGTCAGCGTCGCCAGCACCCGCGCCAAGCGCAAGGCCGGCTCGCCCTGCGCGTCGAGCAGCGCCACATCGTCGATCGTGAACGAGGGCACCCACGCGCCGCGCTGCGCCTCGATGCGCCCGATGCGCACCGTGACCCCGAGCGTGCGACTGGCATAGCGTTCGAGCTGCGGACGCCAATCGTCGATTCTCGGCACAATCCACCCCTGCAGCGCGGCCCAGACGACGGCCAAAGCCACAACGCCAGCCCCGAGCGTCCACACGACGACCTGAAGCGCCCGACGAACCAGGCGCATCAGGGTGGGGGAAGTCGGGGGGGCGGTCTCGTTCATCGGCGGTGCAGTCCTCGACCAATTATGACCAGCCCCATCGACCGCAGTTCCCCATGCACGGAGCCCGTGACCGCACTCGCTCCCCCTTGGGCGCCCTATTCGCGCTTTTACCAACGCATCGCGCGGCGCTACGCCGATGAGCGCAGCCTTCTGCCCGAGGGCGCGCCCGACCGTGCGGCCCTGGATGCCGCCTACGCGGCTCTGAGCCAGCGGGGCCTCGCGCTCGATGCCGCGCTGCGCGTCGTGCGCCAGCTGGTGTTGCAGCGCCTGATCGAACTCGACTGCGACGCGCAGGCGCCGCTCGAGACCGTCACCTCGACGATGACGACCCTCGCCGAGTGGGCACTCGACCTCGCCTGCCAAAAGGCAATGGAGGAACTCGACGCCCGGCATGGCGCGCCGCGCAAGCCCGACGGCACGCGCAGCCGCGTCTGGATCATCGGCATGGGCAAGCTCGGCGCGCGCGAGCTCAACGTGTCGAGCGACATCGACCTGATCTACGTGTATGAAAGCGACGGCGAAACCGAGGGCCTGCCCGACGGTCGGGGGCGCATCTCCAACCAAGAGTATTTCGCCCGGCTCGTGCGCCGTGTGCAATCGCTGATTGGCGACAACACCGAGCACGGCTTCGTCTTCCGCGTCGATTTGGCGCTGCGACCCAATGGAAACTCGGGGCCGGTCGCGCTGTCGCTCGATGCGCTCGAAGAGTATTTCTTCGTTCAAGGCCGCGAGTGGGAGCGTTTCGCCTGGCTCAAGAGCCGCGCGGTCGCCCCGACCGATGCGCTCGGCCCGCCAGCGCTCGCCCTGCGCTCGCTGGTCCAGCCCTTCGTGTTCCGGCGCTACCTCGACTACGCGGTGTTCGAAAGCCTGCGCGCGCTGCACCGCCAAATTCGCGAGCACGCCGCCCGCCGCAGCGCCGGGCGGCCCGGCCGCGCCAACGACGTCAAGCTCTCGCGCGGAGGCATCCGGGAAATCGAGTTCATCGTGCAGTTGTTGCAGGTCGTGCGGGGCGGTCAATTCCCCGAGCTGCGCACCCGGCCGACCCTCGCTGCGCTCAAGCGGCTGGCGCGCGCCGGCCTCATGCCCGCCGAAACCGCCGAGGGGCTGGCCCAGGCCTACCGCTTCCTGCGGCGGGTCGAACACCGCATCCAGTACCTCGACGACCAGCAAACCCATGTGCTGCCCAGCGATGACGCCGACCTCGGGTGGATCGCGCGCACCCTGGGCTACGACGGACTCTGCCCGTTCCTCGCCGAGCTCGACCGCCACCGCGAGTTCGTCTCCGCCGAATTCGACCGCCTGCTCGGCGGCGGCGCCAGCCCCTGCCCCGGCTGCAACGGGCGCAACTCGGCCCAAGAGCCCACCGCACCGGCGGCCGATTGGGACGCGCTGCTGCCGCAACTCAGTCCCGGCCTGCGCGAGCGCGTCACCCCGTGGCGCGACCAGCCCCGTGTGCAGGCCCTGCGTGACGAAGCCCAACGCCGGCTGATCCGGCTGCTGCAGCGCACCCAACAATGGCTCGACGAGGGGCGCATCCGCGAAGAAGGTGCATTGCGCCTGGTCGACTGGATGGAAACCCTGCTGCGCCGCGAGAGCTACCTCGCGCTGCTGATCGAGCGGCCTTCCGTCCATGAGCGGCTGCTGCGCCTGCTCGGTGCAGCGCGCTGGCCTGCGCGCTACCTCATGCAACACCCGGGCGTGATCGACGAGCTGGCCAGCGACGCCTTGTTCGAGGAACGCTTCGACCCCGTCGCGTTCGAGCGTGACCTCGAGACCCGCGCCCAGGCGCTCGCCCGAACCGGTGAAGACGACGAAGAGGCCCTGCTCGATGCGCTGCGCCGCGCCCACCATGCCGAGGTGTTCCGCACGCTCGCGCGCGACCTCGAAGGCGTCATCACGGTCGAGCAGGTCGCCGACGACCTCAGCGCGCTGGCCGACTCGGTGCTCGCCCTCACCGCGCGCTGGTGCTGGCAGCGCCTGCGGCAGCGCCATCGGGACGAGCCGCAATTCGCCATCATTGGCTACGGCAAGCTCGGCGGAAAAGAACTGGGCTACGGGAGCGACCTCGACATCGTGTTCGTCTACGAGGACGAAGAGCCGCGAGCCTGCGAAATCTACGCCGCCTTCGTTCGGCGCCTGATCACCTGGCTCACGCTGAAGACGGGCGAAGGCGACCTGTTCGAAATCGACACGGCGCTGCGGCCCAACGGCAATTCAGGCCTGCTGGTGACGCGTTTTTCCGCTTATGCGGACTACCAGCTCCAGCGCGGCAGCAACACCGCCTGGACCTGGGAGCATCAGGCAATGACGCGGGCGCGCTTCGTCATCGGCTGGCCGCCGCTGCGCCCGCGCTTCGACACCGTGCGGCGCGACGTCATCACGGCCCCGCGCGACGCGCAGGCCCTCAAAACCGAAATCCTGGCGATGCGCGAACGGGTGCGTGCCTCGCACCGCCTGCCGCCCGAACGGTTCGACGTCAAGCACAGCGCGGGCGGCATGGTCGACGTCGAGTTTGCGGTGCAGTTCCTCGTGCTGGCCCACGCCGCCACCCATCCCGAACTCATCGACAACGTGGGCAACATCGCGCTGCTGCACCGGGCCGAGGCGGCGGGCCTGCTCGCGCCCGGCATCGGTGCCGCGGCGGCCGACGCCTATCGGGAACTGCGCCGCATCCAGCATCAGGCCCGCCTCGACGAGCAACCCACTCAGGTCGACCCCGAGCGCGTGGCGCGCGAACGCACCGCGGTCTTGAACCTCTGGCAGGCCGTGTTTGGGCAACGCTGAACCCGTCCCTCGCGCGCCGCGCATCCCGCAATCACAGCCTGAAGTCGTAGCGGATGCTCAGCGGCGCGTGGTCGGAAAACCGCTCGGCCTTGTAAACCTCGGCATCCCGCGCCAGCGCGGCCAGGTCGGGCGTGGCCAGGTGGTAGTCGATGCGCCAGCCCACGTTCTTCGCCCAGGCCTGCCCCCGGTTGCTCCACCAGGTGTAGGCCTCTTCGGTCACGTCCGGGTGCAGCGCCCGGTACACATCGACCAGCCCCACCTCTTGAATCAGGCGCGTCATCCAGGCCCGCTCTTCGGGCAGGAAGCCGCTGTTTTTCTGGTTGCCCTTCCAGTTTTTGAGGTCGATGGGCTGATGGGCGATGTTGACGTCGCCGAGCAGAATGAACGCGCGGCTCGCCTGGAGCGAGCGCAGATGCGCGCCCATCGCGTCGAGGAAACGGTACTTCGCCTCCTGCCGCTCGGGCCCGGAGGAACCGCTGGGAAAGTAGGCGCTGATGATGGAGAGGCGCCGAGTGGGGGTATCGAAGCGCAGCTCGAGATAGCGCCCTTCGTCGTCGAACTCCGGCACGCCAAAGCCCGCGAGAACGTCGCTCGGCTCGTGCCGCGTGTAGATGCCCACCCCGGAATAGCCTTTTTTCTGTGCAAAGTGAAAGTGCCCGCGCAGACCCGCCAACGCGTCGAAGCGTCCATGCACATCGGCCGCCTGGGCCTTGACTTCCTGCACCCCCATAAAATCCGGCGCGTGCTGCGCCAGCCACCGCTCGAGCCCTTTGGTTGTGGCCGATCGTATGCCGTTGAGGTTGAGCGTGGTGATCTTGAGCAAGGAAACTCCCATGGTGGAAAAAAACGATGGCAGCGCCGCCTCCGACGCCCTGGCGCAGGCGTTCGTGCAATTCGCGCTGGAACAAGGGGTGCTGCGTTTCGGAGAATTCCGCACCAAGGCGGGGCGGCTTTCGCCTTACTTCTTCAACGCCGGCCTCTTCTGTGACGGCGCCAGCCTCGGCCGGCTCGCACAATTCTATGCACGCTCGCTGCTCGCCAGCGGCATCGAGTTCGACATGATCTTTGGCCCGGCCTACAAGGGCATCCCCTTGGCGACGGCGGTGGCGATCGAGCTGGCGCGGCTCGGGCGCAACGTCCCCTTTGCCTACAACCGCAAGGAAGCCAAAGACCACGGCGAAGGCGGCCAGCTCGTCGGCGCGCCGCTGCAGGGGCGTGTGCTGATCGTCGACGACGTGATGTCTGCAGGAACGGCGGTGCGCGAGTCGATCGCGCTCATCGAGTCGGCGGGGGCGCGGCCCCATGCGGTCGCCGTCGCCCTCGACCGGCAGGAGATGGCGACCGAAGCGGGCCAAGACGTGCCGTACAGCGCCGTGCAATATGTCCGCGATCGACTCGGTCTGCAGGTCTGCGCCATTGCGCGACTCGCCGATCTGCTGCAGTATCTGCAGCAACAAAGCGGCAACGAATTTGCGGAGCACCGCGCCCGCGTCGAAGCGTATCGCGCACGCTACGGCGTTTGATCGCACCGGGGCTGCGCTCGGCCGCCGCACGAACAGCGAAGGGAGAGCGGATGAATTCAACCCGGATGGCGCCCCCGGTGACTTGGGCCGCGGTGGGCTCGGTCGCACTGAGCGTCTGCCAGAGCGTGATGGCGGCCAATGTTTACACCTGTGTCGACGCGCGGGGCCGTAAGCTCACCTCGGACCGGCCGATCGTCGAATGCATCGATCGCGAGCAACTCGAGATCAGCCCGAGCGGCGTCATCGTGCGGCGCATCCCACCGTCCTTGACCGCCGCAGAGCGTGCTGCCATCGAGGAGCGCGAGCGTGCGCAAGCGGAAGCGAAGGCCCGCGCCGAAGAGCAGCGCCGCCGCGACCGCGCCTTGCTGATCCGCTATCCGCGGCCCGAGGTTCTCGAAAACGAGCGGCGTGAGGCGCTGGCTCAGGTCGACCACGTGATCGAAGCGGCACGCGAGCGCCTCTCCGAATTGCAGCGCGAGCGCAAAGCGCTCGAGGCCGAGCGGGAGTTCTACCTCAAGGACCCGAGCCGCATGCCGCCGGCATTGCGGCGGCAACTCGAAGACAACACCCAGGCGATCGCCGCGCAAGAGCGCTTCATCCTCGACAAGCAGGAAGAAAAGAAGCGCATCGACGAGCGCTTCGACGCCGACCGACAGCGTTTGCGCCCCCTCTGGGCCGGATCGGCAGCCGCCGCCGCGCCCTCCAGCCGGTAACCGCCCGAAGCGATGTGGTCGGGGGTCAAGCCCCGAGCTTTTGGCGCAGCAGCGCGCCGACCTGTTGCGGGTTGGCCTTGCCGCCGCTGGCCTTCATGACTTGGCCGACGAGCGCGTTGAATGCTTTGTCCTTGCCGGCCTTGAACTGTGCGACGTTGTCGGCGTTGCGCGCGAGCACCTCGTCGATGATGGCCTCGAGCGCGCCGGTGTCGTTCATCTGTCGCAGGCCCTTGGCCTCGATCAGCGCGTCGACATCCTGCCCTTCGCCGCGCCAGAGCGCATCGAACACCTGGCGGGCCGCGTTGTTTGAAATCGTCCCGTCCTGAATGCGCGCGATGAGCGCGGCGAGCGTGGCCGCCGCGACCGGTGCCTGCGCGATGTCGATCTCTTCGGCGTTGAGCCGGCGCGAGATCTCGCCCATGATCCAGTTGCTGGCCATTTTGGGCTGAGCGCTCGCCTGCGCGGCCGCGTCGAAATAGGCTGCCATGGCCTGGCTTTGCGTGAGCGTGGTCGCGTCGTATTCGGGCAGGCCGTAGTCGCGCACGAAGCGCTCGGCCATGGCGCGCGGCAATTCGGGCAAGGCGGCGCGCACTTGCTCGACCCATTCGGGCGCGATCACGAGCGGCGGCAGGTCGGGATCGGGGAAGTAGCGGTAGTCGGCCGCGTCTTCTTTCGTGCGCATGGCGCGGGTCTCGCCGGTGTCGGGGTCGAACAGCACGGTCGCCTGCTCGATCGCGCGGCCGTCTTCGAGTTGCTCGATCTGCCAGCGCACCTCGTAGTCGATGGCCTGCTGCATGAACTTGAAGGAGTTGAGGTTCTTGATCTCGCGGCGGGTGCCCAGCGGCTGGCCGGGCTTGCGCACCGAGACGTTGGCGTCGCAGCGGAACGAACCTTCCTGCATGTTGCCGTCGCAGATGCCGATCCAGGTGACGATCTTGTGCAGCTCCTTCGCGTAGGCCACGGCCTCGGCGCTCGAGCGGATGTCGGGCTCGGTGACGATCTCGAGCAGCGGCGTGCCCGCGCGGTTGAGGTCGATGCCGCTCATGCCGTGGAAGGCGTCGTGCAGGCTTTTGCCCGCGTCTTCCTCGAGATGCGCACGCACCAGACGAACGGTCTTTTTCTCGTCGCCGAGGTAGAAGCTGACGCTTCCGCCTTGCACCACCGGAATTTCGTACTGGCTGATCTGGTAGCCCTTGGGCAAGTCGGGATAGAAGTAGTTCTTGCGCGCGAAGATGCTGCGCGGCGCAATGTGGGCACCGATGGCCAAGCCGAAGCGGATCGCGCGCTCGACCGCGCCACGATTCATCACCGGCAGCGTTCCGGGCAACGCCAGATCGACCGCGCAGGCCTGCGTGTTGGGCTCGGCCCCGAAGGCGGTCGCCGCGCGGCTGAAGATCTTGCTCTGGGTGGAAAGCTGGGCGTGCGTCTCGAAGCCGATGACGACTTCGTAACCTTGGATCAGAGGGCTCGTCATGTCAAAAACCTGCCGGACGGCGAAGATGGTGGTCGGTCACCTGCTGGAGGCGATGCGCGACATTGAGCAGCCGCGCTTCCTGGAAATAGTTGCCGATGAGCTGCAGGCCCACGGGCAGGCCGCCCTCGCCAAAACCGGCGGGCACACTCATGCCGGGCAGGCCGGCGAGCGAGGCGGGCAGCGTGAAGACGTCGGCCAGATAGTCGGCCAGAGGATCGGCGCGGTGCCCCCCGCGCGGCCAGGCGACCGTGGGCGCCACCGGTCCGGCAATCACGTCGCAAACCTCGAACGCGCGCTGGAAGTCGTCCGCGATCAGGCGGCGGATTTTCTGCGCCTGCAGGTAGTAGGCGTCGTAGTAGCCGTGCGAGAGCACGTAGGTGCCGATCATGATGCGCCGCTTGACCTCGTCGCCAAAGCCTTCGGCGCGGGTTTTCTCGTACATGTCGATGAGATCGGCATAGTCGCGGGCGCGGTGGCCATAGCGCACCCCGTCGTACCGTGCCAGGTTCGAGCTGGCTTCGGCCGGTGCGAGCACGTAGTAGACCGGTATGGCCAGTTCGGTGCGCGGCAGCGAGATGTCGACCAGGCGCGCGCCCAGGCGCTGCAGCTCGGCGAGCGCCGCGTCGACGGCCGCGCGCACGTCGGGGGCAACGCCCTCACCCAGGAACTCTTTGGGCAGCCCGATGCGCAAGCCGTCGAGCGGCGCGTCGAGCGCGCGGCTGAAATCCTCCGCGGGCACATCGAGCGAGGTGGAGTCGCGGTCGGGGTCGGGGCCGCACATCGCGCTCAGCAGCAGGGCGCAATCTTCCGCGGTGCGCGCCATCGGACCCGCCTGGTCGAGGCTCGAGGCAAAGGCCACCATGCCGTAGCGGCTGACCCGCCCATAGGTCGGCTTGATGCCAGTGATGCCGCAGAACGCCGCGGGCTGGCGGATCGAGCCCCCGGTGTCGGTGCCGGTCGCAGCGGGGATCAACCCTGCGGCGACCGCGGCGGCGCTGCCGCCGGAGGAGCCACCCGGGACGCGCGAGGCGCTCCAGGGATTCAAGACCGGTCCATAGGCCGAGTTCTCATTGCCCGAACCCATGGCGAATTCATCGCAATTGAGCTTACCGAGCGTCACCATGCCCGCGCCGGGCCCCTGGTCGGGCGCGCCATGGCCGAGACGGGCGACCACCGTGGCGTCGAACGGCGAGCGGTAGCCCGCGAGCATGCGTGAGCCCGCCGTGGTGACGAAGTCGCGGGTCACGAACACATCCTTGTGCGCGAGCGGCACACCGAGCAGCGGCGAGGCATCGCCCGCCGCGAGGCGCTCATCGGCCCGGCGCGCCTGCTCGAGGCTGCGCTCTTCGTCGAGCGCCAGGAATGCGTTGAGCTCGCGATGGGCCGAGATCCGATCGAGATAGGCGCGGGCAAGCTCGACCGCCGAGCATTCGCGTGCGCGCAGCGCGCGCGCCCAACCGGCAACGCCGCGGTCTTCGGGGCCGGAGAGAGAAGTCGTCGATGTCGTCATGCGCGCCGCCCCTTACTCGATGACCTTGGGAACCAGATACAAGCCCCGCTCGACCAGCGGAGCGCTGCGCTGGTTGCTCGCGCGCTGGTCGGTTTCGGAGACGACGTCGTCGCGCAGGCGCAGCGCGACATCCATCACGGCACCGACGGGGTGGGCGAGCGGCTCGACCCCTTGCGTGTCGACCGCGCGCATGGCGTCGACGATGGAGAAGAAATCGTTGAGCTGCTGCTGCATGCGATCGCGCTCGGCGTCGGAAAGCGCCAATCGCGCGAGCGACGCAATCCGGGTGATGTCTTGGGCCGACAGGGACATGGTGATTCTTTGGAAACAAAACGTAATAGCCGCACGAGCATGGCCGCGCGGAGGGACGGGTTGGGCGTCGTCCCGCAGACGGGTCAGTTATTATCCGCCCTTTGAGGCCACGCACCGACCCTGCGCCGCCTTCGTCACCTTGCCCGCCCTCGACGGCCCGTCGGCTGCGCCCTGCGGGGCCGGGTCGTGCGAGGCACCCCGGAGTCGGCGCCCGATGCCCCGAACCCGTCCTACCCTACAACCGCCCGGGCGTCCCGACCGCGCACCCCCGCTGAGTTCCCGCCCGTAGAGGATATCCACATGCTCGGATCGTTCCGCCGCTATTTTTCGACCGATCTCGCGATCGACCTTGGCACCGCCAACACGCTCATCTACGTTCGCGGCAAGGGCATCGTGCTCGACGAGCCTTCGGTCGTCGCCATCCGCCACGAAGGTGGCCCACATGGCAAGAAAGTCATCCAGGCCGTCGGTAAGGAAGCCAAGGCCATGCTCGGCAAGGTGCCGGGCAACATCGAAGCCATCCGGCCGATGAAGGACGGCGTCATCGCCGATTTCGTCGTCACCGAGCAGATGATCAAGCAGTTCATCAAGATGGTGCACCCGCGCAGCGTGCTGCGCCCAAGCCCGCGCATCATCATCTGCGTGCCCTGCGGCTCGACTCAGGTCGAGCGGCGCGCCATCAAGGACGCGGCCGAAGCGGCGGGCGCCAGCGCCGTCTACCTCATCGAAGAACCGATGGCAGCGGCCATCGGCGCGGGCCTGCCGGTCAGCGATGCCTCGGGCTCGATGGTGGTCGACATCGGCGGCGGCACGACCGAAGTCAGCGTGATTTCGCTCGGCGGCATGGTCTACAAGGGCAGCGTGCGCGTGGGCGGTGACCGCTTCGACGATGCCATCATCAACTACATCCGTCGCAACTACGGCATGCTGATCGGCGAGCAAACCGCCGAAGCCATCAAGAAACAAATCGGCTCGGCGTTTCCGGGCTCCGAAGTCAAGGAGATGGAAGTCAAGGGCCGCAACCTCTCCGAGGGTGTGCCGCGCAGCTTCACGATCTCGAGCAACGAAATCCTCGAAGCCTTGACCGACCCGCTCAACAACATCGTCTCGGCCGTCAAGACCGCGCTCGAGCAGACGCCGCCCGAACTCGGCGCCGACATTGCCGACCGCGGCATGATGCTCACCGGGGGCGGCGCCTTGCTGCGCGACCTCGACCGGCTGCTGGCCGAAGAGACGGGCTTGCCCGTACTGGTCGCCGAAGAGCCGCTGACCTGCGTGGTGCGGGGCTGCGGCACGGCGCTCGAGCGCATGGACCAGCTCGGCAGCATTTTCACCAACGAGTGAGGACGACGGCCCCTGAGAGGCTGAGGCAGCCCATGCCGCGGCCTGTGCCGCTCGGGCCGCGGCTGCAACAGTGATCCGGATCCGGCCATGTCGCTGAACACGCTCGAGCACAGCCCGCCGCCGTTCTTCCGGCAGGGACCATCGGCGCTGTCCAAGCTGCTGTTTTTCAGTGCGTTGGCCGTGTTCCTGATGGTGGCCGACACGCGCTTGCAGCTTTCGGGGCCGGTGCGCAGCGCCGTGGCGACGGCGATCTATCCGGTGCAGTGGCTCGTGATGCAGCCGGTGCGGCTCGCGCGCGAGGTGTCGCGCTATTTCGTCTCGGTCGACGCCGCCACCCAAGCCCAGGCCGATGCGGCCCGGCGGCTCGCCGAGCTGTCGCTGCAAGCGGGACAGGTTCAGCTGCTCACGCTCGAAAACGAGCGTTTGCGGCGCTTGCTCGATTTGCGCGCGCGCACCACGGTGGCGAGTCGCGCGGCGCAGGTGCTCTATCAGACGAGCGACCCCTACAGCAAACGACTGGTGATCGACAAGGGGCAGCTGCAGGGTGTGACGGCCGGCTCGCCCGTGCTCGACGAGTCCGGGCTGCTCGGGCAGATCACGCGGGTCTATCCGCTCGTGAGCGAGCTCACGCTGGTGGTCGACCGTGGACAGCTCACGCCGGTGCTCAACGTGCGCACCGGCGCGCGCGGCGTCGCGGCGGGTGAGCCGTCGGCCGATGGGGCCTCCCTCGCCTTGCGCTACGTGCCGGCGAACGCCGATGTGATCGAGGGCGACTTGCTCGTCACGAGCGGCATCGACGGCGTTTACCCGCCCGGGATTCCGGTGGCTCGGGTGCGATCGGTCCAGCACCAGAGCAACTCGGCTTTTGCGGGCATCGTGGCGCAGGCGCTGGCGCAGGTGAACAGTGCACGGCATGTGCTGGTGCTCGAGCCCCTGAACCCGGTGCCGGTTGCCCCGCCGGTCGAGCCCGCAGAGCCCCGCGAGACGCGCCGGAGGAAGCCATGATCATGCGTGCAGGGCAGCAGCTGCTGCTGCCGGCCAATCCGGTCTTCATTTGGGCGACTTTGTTCGGCGCGTGGGCGTTGTCGATGCTGCCCGGTTTTGCGGGCGCTGGCGCCTGGCCCTGGCTGCCCGATGTCCTGGCGATCGTGCTGGTGTTCTGGGGTGTGCACCAGCCCCGGCGGGTGGGCATGGCGGCAGCCTTTCTGTTTGGCCTCGCGATGGACGTGCACCAGGGCGCCTTGCTGGGCCAGCACGCACTGGCCTACACGGTCTTGAGCTTCCTGGCGATCGCGATCCACCGCCGGCTGCTGTGGTTTGGACTGGTGGAACAAAGCCTGCACGTGGCGCCGCTGTTCTTTGGCGCGCACGCGATCGAAGTGGGCGTTCGGCTGGCGGCCGGAGATCTTTGGCCCGGCTGGAGCGTGCTGCTCGCGCCGGTGTTCGAGTCGCTGCTGTGGCCGCTGGCCAGCACGCTGCTGCTGCTGCCCCAGCGTCGCACGCCCGAGCCCGAAACGCCGCGCGCGCGCTAGCGCCAAGCGCCAACCCCGAGATGACGGAGCTGCGCAACGTCGAGCTCGACCGGGCCCGCTTCAGCCGGCGGGCCTGGGTCATGGCCGCCGTCGTGCTGGCGGCCTTTGCGACCCTGCTGATGCGCCTGGCCGTGCTGCAATGGCTGCGTTACGAGCAATACGCCGAGCAGGCCGAGTCGAACCGCACCGCGATCGTGCCCATCGTGCCCAACCGGGGGTTGATCGTCGACCGCAACGGCGTGGTGCTGGCCAACAACTACTCGGCCTACACGCTGGAGATCACGCCGTCGAAGGTGAGCGACCTCGACGCGACGATCGAGGCCCTGAGTACGATCGTCACGATCGAGCCACGGGACCGGCGGCGCTTTCGCAAGCTGATGGAAGAGTCCAAGAGCTTCGAGTCGCTCCCGATCCGCACCAAGCTCAGCGACGAGGAGGTCGCGCGCTTCGCCGCGCAGCGCTGGCGCTTTCCGGGGGTCGAGGTCAAGGCTCGGCTGTTTCGGAACTATCCGTTTGGCGAGACGGCCAGCCATGTGATCGGCTACATCGGCCGCATCAACGCGGCGGAAAAGGCGCAGCTCGAAGACCGTGGCGACGAGGCGAACTACCGGGGCACGGACTACATCGGAAAGCTGGGCATCGAGCAGAGCTACGAGGAGCAACTGCACGGCATCACGGGCTACGAGCGGATCGAAACCTCGGCCGGTGGCCGCGCCGTGCGCAAGCTCGCCAGCAAGCCGGCGACGCCGGGCAACACAGTGGTGTTGTCGATCGACATCGAGCTGCAAAAACTGATCGAGGATCTCTACGGCGAGCGACGCGGCGCGCTGGTGGCGCTCGACCCGCGCACCGGCGAAGTGCTGGCCTTCGTGAGCAAGCCCACCTTCGACCCCAACCTGTTCGTCGACGGCATCGACGCGGAGAGCTGGCAGGCGCTCAACGAGTCCATCGACCGGCCGCTGCTCAACCGGGCGCTGCGCGGAACCTACCCGCCGGGCTCGACCTACAAGCCCTTCATGGCCCTGGCCGCGCTGGAGACCGGCAAGCGCACGCCGCAGCAGAGCATCGTCGACCCGGGTTATTTCATGTTCGGCAACCACCGCTTCCGCGACGACAAGGAAGGCGGTCACGGCATCGTGGACATGTACAAGTCCATCGTGCAGTCCTGCGACACCTATTACTACATCCTCGCCAACGACATGGGCGTGGACCTGATCCACGACGAGATGGAAAAGTTTGGCTTCGGCACGCTCACCGGCATCGACCTGCAGGGCGAGGTGCGCGGCGTGTTGCCCTCAACCGCCTGGAAGCGCGCAGCCTACAAGCGCCCGGAGCAGCAGCGCTGGTACGCGGGCGAGACGATCTCGCTCGGCATCGGTCAGGGCTACAACAACTTCACCATGCTGCAGCTCGCGCAGGCCACCAGCATGATCGCCAACGACGGGGTGAAGATGAAGCCGCATCTGGTCAAGGCCATCACCGACATCGTGACCCGCGAATCGCGCGAAACGCTCCCAGAAATCAAGGCCGAGGCGGTGGCGCGGCACGAGAACATCGCCGTGATTCAAAAGGCGCTGGTTGGCGTGAACATCGAGGGCACCGGCGCCAATGCCTTCCGCGGCGCGCCCTACGTCGCTGCGGGCAAGACCGGTACGGCACAGGTGTTTACGGTCAAGCAAAACGAGAAGTACAGCGCCGCACGAACCGCCGAGCGCCTGCGCGATCATGCGCTCTACATGGCCTACGCGCCGGCGGACAAGCCCACGATCGCGCTGGCCATGGTGGTCGAGAACGCGGGCTTCGGCGGTGCCGCGGCGGCACCGATCGCGCGGCGCGTGTTCGATTACTGGCTGCTCGGCAAGAAGCCCAGCCCTGAGGATCTGGCGGCGGTGCGCAAAGGTGTTGCCGCCGCGCCCGCCGCTGCCGCCGCCTCGAGCGCCACGGGCGCGGCCGAGGACCCGGCCCTGGCGGACTAGGCCGGGTATCATGCGCCGCAGCTCAACCCCAGCGCACGGAGGTCGCCCATGGCGCTCATGGACTTCATCAAGAAGCAGTTCATCGACATCATCCAGTGGACCGAGGAGGGTGACGGCACGCTGGCCTGGCGCTTTCCGATGGCCGACATGGAAATCCAGAACGGCGCGACCTTGGTGGTGCGCGAGTCGCAAATGGCGATGTTCGTCAACGAGGGCCAGGTGGCCGACGTGTTCGGTCCCGGCACCTACAAGCTGACCACGCAGACGCTGCCGGTGCTGACCTACCTGAAGAACTGGGACAAGCTGTTCGAGTCCCCGTTCAAGAGCGATGTGTATTTCTTCAGCACGCGCCAGCAACTCGACCAGAAATGGGGCACGCCGCAGCCGGTGACCGTGCGCGACCCCGATTTCGGCGCGGTGCGGCTGCGGGCCTTTGGCAACTACGCCTACCGCATCGCGGACCCCAAGCGCTTTCACACCGAGGTGTCGGGCACGCGCGAGCGCTACACGACCGCCGAGCTCGACGGGCAGCTGCGCGGGCTGGTGCTGCAGCACATCGCCAATGCGGTGGCGGGCAGCGGCATTCCCTTCCTGGACCTGGCGGCCAACCAGGTCCTGTTTGCGCAGACGCTGGCCAAGGAGCTCGCCACGCCGTTCGAGACGCTGGGGCTGAAGCTCGAGGCGCTGACGGTGCAAAGCATCTCGCTGCCCGAGGAGTTGCAGAAAATCCTCGACCAAAAGATCGGCATGGGCATGGTCGGCAACGACATGGGCAAGTTCATGCAGTACCAGACGGCGCAGGCCATCCCCAAACTCGCCGAGGGCGTGGGCAGCGGCGGCGGCAGCGGCATCGCTGGCGACGCCATGGGCCTGGGTGCCGGCGTGGCGCTGGGCCAGGTGCTGGCGCAGAACCTGGCCGCCGGGTTGCAGGGCGCGCAGGCGTCGCAGGGGCCGGCGGCCGCGGCCGCCCCCGCCGGCGTGAAGCCCGAGGAAGTGATGGCGACGCTCGAGAAGCTCGGCGAGCTCAAGGCCAAGGGCATCCTGACCGACGAGGAATTCAGCGCGAAGAAGGCCGAGCTGCTGAAAAAACTGGTGTGAGTCCTTGGCTCAGGCAGACCCTGCGCTTTAATTTAAATAGCACCACAACACCATTTCACGCCGGGGTGACCGTGTTTTTCCTCAAAAACCCGGCCGCTGCAGCGGCGGTCGACGGCTCAGGCCATGGCTGAACACAGCGGCCGCCCCGAGCGCGTCTACCGCGCCCCCTGCCCCGGCTGCGGCGCGCCAGTGGAGTTCCAAAGCGCGCAGTCCACGCACGCGGTTTGCGGCTACTGCCAGAGCATCGTCGTGCGCGAGGGCGAGGTGCTCAAGCGCATCGGCAAGATGGCCGAGCTGTTCGACGACCACAGCCCCCTGCAGCTCGGCGCGAGCGGCCGCATCGACGGCAAGCCCTTCACCCTGGTGGGCCGGCTGCAATACCAGTACGGCGAGGGGGTGTGGACCGAGTGGGTGGCGCTGTTCGACGACGGCACGCGCGCCTGGCTCGCGGAAGACAACGGCGCCTATGTGTTCTCGCGCCCGGTCACGGCCACCCAGGCGCTGCCCGCGGCAAGCGGTTTCGCTGTTGGCACCATCGTGCGCGTGGGAGGCCAGCCCTACACGGTGGCGTCGAACCAGACCGTCTCGCTGCGCTCGGCGCAGGGCGAATTGCCCAAGCTGCCGCCGCTGGGCGCGCCCTTCGCGGTGGTGGAGCTGCGCGGCGTCGACCGCGCCGAGGTGCTCAGCATCGACTACAGCCCCCAGCTCAGCGACCCGAAAGCAGCGCCCGAGCTCAGCCGCGGCCAGCCGGTGGCCTTGGAGGACTTGAGCTTCTCCGGCCTCAAGGACGAATCCGCCAAGGACGAGCAAGGCCGCCAGTTCGCCTGCCCGAACTGCGGGGCGCCGGTGAGCGTTCAGCTCGAGCAGAGCAAGTCCGTCACCTGCCCGAACTGCAAAAGCCTGATCGACCTCAGCCAAGGCATCGGCGGCGAACTGCGCCACGCCACGCAGGACGAGCCGGTGCGCCCATTGATCGCACTGGGCACGGTCGGCGTGCTCGACGGTGTGCACTGGCAGGTGGTGGGTTTTCAGCACCGCATGGGGCAGGAGCCAGGCGACGACGAATCCTTCGGCTGGGAAGAGTACCTGCTCTACAACCGCAAGAAAGGCTTCAGCTTCCTCGTCGATGCAACGGACGGCTGGAGCCTGGTCGCGCCGCTGACCGGCGCGCCGAGCGTGTCGAGCGACCGCCGCCGCGCGACCTGGCAGGGCAAAAGCTACACCCTCACCAGCGCCTACCGCGCGACCACCACCTATGTGCTGGGCGAGTTCTACTGGCAGGTGCAGCGTGGCCAGCAGACCGAGAACCGCGACTATGCGGCGGGCGACCAACTGCTCTCGAGCGAGCAGTCGGGCCCGGAGCTGACCTGGTCCGGGGGACGGCGCCTGCCGGCCGATGCCGTCGCGCGCGCCTTCGGCCTCGAGGACAAAAAGGCGCTGCTCGCGCGCAGCGATGCCCAGCCGTTTTCGGCCGACGCGGGCGTGAGCCTGCGCACAGTGATCATCGTGTTCATGCTCTTGCTGCTGTTGGCGCTGCTCTTGAGCCGCTGCAGCGACTGCGACCCCAACACGCAGAACTGCGCCACCTCGAGCACCAGCACGCGCAGTTCGGGCGGCAGTTTTGGGGGGTATTCGAGCGGAGGCGGGCATAAATAGCCGGCCGTGTGCTCTTGTTTTTGATTTTCACCCAGATTGCCCATTAGGACGCACGAAGATGGCGCGGCGGTTTGCGAGTGGATTCGCGCACGGGGGAGGAGCCAATAGCCGAGGCTATTGGCGACGAGCACGGGTGCGAAGACGCCGCAAAGCGACCGCCAGGGCGTGCGTAGGCCCGTAGGGCCGCCTAATGGACAATCTGGGTTAACCCGCGGAGGTTCCCATGCAACTCGACTGGCTCAGGCCCGCAGCCTTCTTTGGCTCGATGCTCTACGCCCTCATCGGCGTGCTGATGTTCTGGATCAGCTTCCTCGTCATCGACAAGCTCACGCCCTACAACCTGTGGGAGGAGATCGTCGCCAAGCAAAACCGTGCGCTGGCGCTGGTGGTCGCGGCCATGTGCCTGGGCATTTCGCTGATCGTGGCCGCGGCCATCCACGGCTGAGGCGCGCCGCATGTCGGTGGCCGTCCCCGAGGCGGGGCGCGCGGTGGCCGCGCACCGCCACCCGGTCGAGGTGGCGCTGCTCGCCAGCGTGTTCGTCATTGCGGCCTGCGGGTTGCTCTACGAGCTCGCGGCGGGCACGCTCGCAAGCTATGTGCTGGGCGACTCGGTGCTGCAGTTCTCGACCATCATCGGCGCCTACCTGTTCGCGATGGGGCTGGGCTCGTACCTGTCGCGCTTTTTCACGCGGCAGTTGAGCGCGCACTTTCTGCGCATCGAACTGCTGGTTGCGCTCTGGGGCGGCGCGATGCCGGCGCTGCTGTTCCTCGCCCACGGCTACCTGCCCGATGCGTTTCGGCTTCTGCTCTACACGCTGGTACTTCTGATCGGAACGCTCGTGGGTCTGGAGATTCCGCTGGTGATGCGCATCCTCAAGCGCGACGTGGGCCTGCGCGAGCTGGTGTCGCAGGTGTTGACCTTCGACTACCTCGGCGCGCTCGCGGTGTCGCTGGCGTTTCCGCTGCTGCTGGTGCCGCACCTGGGCCTGGTGCGCACGGGCTGGCTGTTTGGCTTCATGAACGCGGCGGTGGCGCTGTGGGCGCTGTGGCTGTTCCGCGACGAGCTGCCCGCGCGGCGCGCGCACGGGCTGGCCTGCGTGCTCACGCTCGCGGCGCTGGCCGCGGGTTTTGCCGCCAGCGACACGCTCACCACGCTGGCCGAGGACAAGCTCTATGCCGACCGGCCGGTGCTCACGCGCACCACGCCCTACCAGCGCATCGTGGTCACCCACGGCGCAGCCGGCCACCGGCTGTTTCTCAACGGCAACCTGCAATTCGCCGAACGCGACGAATACCGCTACCACGAGGCGCTGGTGCACCCGGCCATGGCGGCCCATGGCGCGCCGCGGCGGGTGGCCGTGCTCGGCGGCGGCGACGGCATGGCGGTACGCGAAATCCTGCGCTACCCGAGCGTCGAGCGCGTCACGCTGGTGGAACTGGACCCGGCGATGACCGAGCTGTTTCGCACGCACCCGGCGCTGGCTGCGCTCAACGCCGGTGCGCTCGCCTCGCCCAAGCTGCAAATCGTCAACGCCGATGCCTTTGGCTGGCTGCAGCACAGCGATGAGATCTTCGACGTCATCGTGGTCGACTTCCCCGACCCGACCAATTTCGCGATCGGCAAGCTCTACACGCAGAGCTTTTACGCCTTGCTCGAACAGCACCTGGCGGCCAGCGGCTACGCGGTCGTGCAGACCACCTCGCCGCTGGTGGCGCGCGAGAGCTTTTGGACGGTGGTGCGCACCGTCGAGGCGGCGGGGCTGCAAGCCACGCCCTACCACGCGCATGTGCCCAGCTTTGGCGAGTGGGGCTATGTGATCGCCAGCCACCGGCCCTGGCGCGCGCCGACGCAGCTGCCCGCGGGCCTGCGCTTTCTCACGCCCGAGACGCTGCCCACGCTGTTTCAGTTTCCACCCGACATGGCGCGGGTCGACACCCCGGTCAACCGGCTCTCGAATCAGGTGCTGGTGCAGACCTATGAGCGCGAATGGGGGCATGTGCATCCATGAACCTAAATCCGGCAGTTGACCGCTACTCGCGAAAAGCAAGGTGTCGATGTTTCAACCATTTTCGGTGCGCAGGCCCTTCACCGCTTGGGTGAGCGCTGCGCACCCGTTCGAGCCGCCCTCGGGTGCGGGGGCGGCGTTGCAAATCCTCGCCATGGCGCCCGCCATGGCTGTGGTTTGCGCCTTGCCCGCGCGCCCGATGACGGCCCGCACGGGCGCGCTCAACTGCCGGATTTAGGCTGAGTGGTGGTGGCTTTTGATTGGGGGCACCACGGACCCGGCACGACCGAAAAGCGCGTGCACGCTGATACAATAAGACGCTTCGGAGCGGTGGATGAGTGGTTTAAGTCGCACGCCTGGAAAGCGTGTGTGGGTGAATAGCCCACCGCGGGTTCGAATCCCGCCTGCTCCGCCAAAATAGTCAAGCCCGGGCCGGGTCGCGCACCCGGGCTTTTTCATGCCAGCGCAGCGGTCATTTCGACGGCACTGGCGCCTTGACAGCGCTTGCGCAAGTACGCCAGCGCCTCCTCGACCTGGTCGACGAGGATGAGGCACAAGTCACCCATCTGCAAGCCACTCAAGGCGCGATCGATGGCGTTGAATTCGCCTCGGATTTCCTCGACCTGGCGCGTCCGCGGTGCCCCTGCCAGACCCTCGCGCAGCAAGCGAAGGACTTCACCATCGGCTCGCCCCCTCTGGCAGGCGTCTTGATACAGGATGGCTTCGTCGAAAGCCCGTCCGAGGATGCGCGTCTGATCGCGAATGTCTTCGTCGCGTCGATCGCCTGCGCCGGAGATGACGACCACGCGGCGCGTCGCGGGGATGGCTTCCACCGCTTTGACGAGCGCGTTCATGGCATCCGGGTTGTGACCGTAGTCCGCGATCAAGGTGGCACCGTGATAGTCCAGGATGTTGAACCGACCCGGGGCGTTTTCCGTGTCGCTGGTGAAGCTTGCCAATCCCGCCCGTATGTCCTCCCAGTGCAGACCGGCGCCCCAGGCCGCAGCGATGGCTGCCATGGCGTTTTCGATCTGGAACGGAATCGTGCCTTGCCGAGTCAGCGGGATTTGCTTCAAGGGGATGCTCTCCCGCCATGCGCCCTCGGTCGCGACGATGGAACCGTCGTCGACATAAACACAGCGCAGCCCTTGCGCCCGATGTGTGGCCAAAACCGGGTGGTTGCGGTCCAACGAGAAAAAGATGACCGGCGCTGGGCTGGCCGCGGCCATGCGGGCCACATTCGGATCGGTGGCATTGAGCACGGCATAGCCGCCGGGTTCCACATTCTGAACGATCACCCGCTTCAAAACGGCGAGATCCTCGACGGTGCTGATGTAGTTGAGTCCTAGGTGGTCGCCACTGCCGATGTTGGTGACCACGGCGACGCGGCACAGGTCGAAACCCAGCCCCTCGCGTAGAAGCCCGCCTCGCGCCGTCTCGAATACAGCGGCCTCGACATCGGGATGCATCAGCACGTTGCGCGCACTCTTGGGGCCCGAGCAGTCGCCGGAATCGATTTGTCGCCCGTCTACATAAACCCCGTCGGTATTGGTCATACCGACGCACAAGCCGCTGGCTTTGAAAAGGTGCGCGATCAGTCGCGCCGTCGTCGTCTTGCCGTTCGTTCCCGTGACCGCCACGACAGGAATACGGCCGTTTTCCCCCGGCGGGTACAGAAAATCGACGATCGCCTCACCCACCGCGCGACCATGGCCGAACGACGGGGTCAAGTGCATCCGCAGCCCCGGAGCGGCGTTGACCTCGACGATGCCTCCGCCTTGCGCCTCGAGCGGCTTGAGCACCGACTCGCACACCACATCGACGCCACAAATATCGAGCCCGACCATCCGCGCTGCGGTGACGGCACGCTCGGCCACCGCCGGGTGCACGTCGTCGGTCACGTCCGTGGCCGTGCCCCCCGTCGAGAGATTGGCGTTGTTGCGCAAGATCACGCGACGCCCTTTTTCGGGGATGGACTCTGGCGTGAGTCCTTGCAAGGCAAGCCGCGCCTTCGCGATTTCATCCAGGCGAATGCGGGTCAGCGAGGTGGCGTGGCCCTCGCCGCGTCGTGGGTCTGCATTGACCTGCTCGACCAATTCAGCGACGGTGTGCTGGCCATCCCCCACGACCTGCGGCGGATCGCGCCGAGCCGCAGCAACCAAGCGATTGCCGACGACCAGGAGCCGGTAGTCGCTGCCGGACAAAAACTTCTCGACCATGACCGTGCCATGCTCTTCGGCGGCGCGGTAGGCGATTTCCAGATGCTCGCGCGTGGTCACGTTGACCGTGACACCCTTGCCTTGATTGCCGTCCTGCGGCTTGACCACCACCGGCAGGCCGATCTTCTGGGCAGCCACCCAGGCTTCTTCGACGTTTTCGACCGGGTAGCCCTCGGGAACCGGCACCCCCGCAGCCGACATGAGCCGCTTGCAGAGGTCTTTGTCTTGCGCGATCGACTCGGCCACCGCGCTCGTGGAATCAACTTCCGCGGCCCAAATCCGACGCTGCTTGCAGCCCCAGCCGAACTGCACCAAGGAGCCCGAGGTGAGACGACGGTAGGGAATGCCCCGCGCCACCGCTGCGGCGATGATCGAGCCCGTCGAGGGGCCAGGTCGAATATCCTCGTCCAAGGCCTGAAGCGCCGCGATCCGGCCCTCGAGATCGAAGGCTGCATCGCCCGCGAGGATGGCACGGATCAGATCGACGGCATCGGCGAATGCCTGACGACCGACCGGCTCCTCGGTGTACTCGACCACGACCTGATAGGTCTGCGGCTCGACGGTGGGCGTGGTGCGGCTGAATGTCACTGGACAGCCGGCTTCGGTTTGAAACGCGAACGCGGTCAATTCGAGCAGATGCGCGAGTGAGGCCCGACCGACGGGGACACGCAAGGCGCCGATCGCCGGGAATCGCTCCCGCAGCCGGGCTTCGAAGCCCGGCATCCGCTGCAAATCATCTTCATCCTCGGTGCAGCGAACGATCGCCTCGAGCGCCGTGCGCCGGGTCCACAGATTGGGGCCGCGCAGGGCGCGGATACGCGAGATTTCCATGTTTGATGCGCTCCAGGAGGGGCTTTCCGGATGGTTCAGTACGTAAAGGTCGCGACGCCCGCGCGGATCAACTCGGTCGGTATGCCCGCAGCCCAGGCAGCGGTCACGCCGGCGAGTAGTCCTTGAATAGAACCCTCTTCCGCGACCGGGTCGTTTTGCGCAAGCCATGCGGCCAAGTTGGGCCCGGGCTCTTCACTCGCACCGTCGATCCAGCGAACCACGCCCTCGTGCAGCACCGCGGCGCGCCCGCCCTCCCGGACGTGCTGCTCGAGTGCCGGTGGCCGGCCGGCTGCGGTCTGGGTCCCGTACAGAATGACGGCTCCATCGCAGAATTCGCCAAGACCCACTACCCGTTCATCATCGGCGTTGAGGACCCCAAAGCCGTCACGCATCACGACGTCCATTTGCGTGCGCAGCACCCGAACCATCTGCTCGGGCGCGTGTATGTCGTGGTGGGCCAGCGCCGCCCAACCGTCCATATCCGTGACGACACCCACATCACAGCGGTCATAGGGCAAGCCATGGTCGAGGATCAACTCGGGCGAGCTGGAGAACACGGCCAGATCGGTATCCCGACTCATCAGCAGCCGTTGCGCCGCCTCCCAATCATCCCGAGCCACGAGGCCGACGGGGCGGCCAGCGATGTAGCGCCCTTTGGGGGTTGCCGAAGCCACACGATGACCGGCAAGCTGGAACAGCCAACCGGCCAACCGCGCCGCGAGATCACCGTGGCGGGTCCCGGAGAAGCCAACGATGGGAATTCGGCCCGGATGACTGCCCTCGGCATCCGAGAACAGATGCTCGACGATGGCTTGGCCCACGGGGCGGGGTTTGCCGATGGCGGGCTTGAGATGCATCAGCAGGCCCGGACCGGCGTTGACTTCGACAATCGCGCCGCCTTGGGCCTCGAGGGGTCGCCCGACGTCCTCGCAAACCAAATCGACGCCCGCGATATCGAGCCCGACCGCACGGGCCGCTAGGCCCGCTTGAAAGGCGACCTCCGGGTGAACCTCGTCGGTGCAGTCGATGGCCACGTTGCCGTTGCGTTGAACCAGCACACGACGTCCGGCCTCCACGACGCTGTCGGGCTGTAAGCCCTGTCGCTGGAGATCGAGCCGGATCACGTCGTCTTCGGACAGATCGAGCCGGTTGAGCGGATGCGCCTCGGTGGTGCCCCGGCGGGGGTCGGAGTTGATCTGCAAATCGATCAATTCGCGCACGGTGTGCACGCCGTCGCCGACGATCCAGGCACTTTCGCCCCTTGCGGCCGCGACGAGCCGGCCTCCGACCACCAGCAGCCGATGTTCATCGCCTGAAATGCAGCGCTCCACCAGCACCTCGCGCCCGTGCTTGCGTGCGAGCTCGAAAGCGGCGCGAACGTCCTCTTCGCGGTTCAAATCGAGCGTGACGCCGCGCCCATGATTGCCGTCGCCCGGCTTGACTGCCACGGGCAAGCCCAGATCCTGGGCGACTTCCCAGGCTTCGTCTGCACTCGCAACCACCTGCCCCTGCGGGACGGGAACGCCACAGGCGCGAAGCAGCGTTTTGGTCAGGTCCTTGTCGCCCGCAATGCCTTCGCCAATGGCACTCGTCTTTTCGGTCTCGGCGGTCCAGATGCGTCGTTGCCGCGCGCCATAGCCCAGCTGCACGAGGTTACCGTCGTTGAGGCGGATGTGGGGAATGCCGCGGTCGGTGGCCGCCGAGACGATGCTGGCGGTTGACGGGCCGAGATAGCAGTCGTCGATCGCATCGCGCAAGACACGCACAGCCTCGGCGACATCGAAGGAGCGGCCTTGTATCGCGGCAGTGAGCAGAGCGTGGCCCTGAGCCAGCGCCACGCGGCCGATTTTTTCGTCGCGCGCGCGGAAAACCATCCGGTAGACGCCGCGCTGCGAAGTGCTGCGCGTCTGGCCGAAACCGGTGGGCATGCCCGCGAGGTTGAGGAGTTCGATGACGACATGCTCGAGCACATGCCCCGCCCAGGTGCCCTCTTCGAGCCGCTGCAGGAAGCCGCCCCGCTCACCCACACCGCAGTGGTGCTCTTCGAGCGCCGGGAGCCATTCGCGCAAGCGCGGTATCAGTCCGGGAATTTGGTTCGAGGGATAGTCCTCGAGCGCGCCCAGGTCGAGCCACACCTCCATCACAGACCGGTAGGTCCAGACGTTGGGCCCCCGCAGGAACTGCGCCCGTCGTATTTTGATTTCCTGATCTTGAAAGTTCATGAGCAACCGTCGGTAGCCGTCTGCCTTCGAATATGCCACGCAACATCATGGCCTTGTCAGCGAATGGGGGGCCTCATGCGTTGAGCAACAATTACACGCATCAGCGACGCGCCTTTTCGCGTCCGCGCCACTCTTTTCCGATCCATGCCATCGACCCCGGACCAACCACCGCCACAGGCCGCGCCCGCCCTGAACCCACCACTCGATCCGAATGAGAACGTTCTGGCCACGTTTTCGGTTGACCTCAGCGAGCAACTCCGATTTGAAGAAGGCCGTCTGATCCTCACCGACCGCCGGCTGCTCTCGCACGGCGGCGCGGCCGACCCGGTCTGGCGCAGCTATCCGCTGCACTCAGGCATGAGCCTCGAACAGTCTGACCACGCAGGCATCGGGACGCTCGAACTGGTCGACGGTTCACAGCGTATCGCGCGCTGGCACTACACGCTGCGGCATGCGGCCCAGGCCCAAACGCTGCTGCGCGCCTTCCTGCGGGTCGTTCGTGACGGCGCGCAGGCCGCCCTGGACGCGGCAGCGGGGGCAGCTTGCCCCATCTGTCATGCGCCGATTCCTCCGGACGCAGAGGAATGTCCGAACTGCGCCCGCGAGAGCAATACACCGCCTTCGACCTGGGTGCTGCTTCGTCTTTGGCGATTTGCGCGCCCCTATCGGTGGCAGCTGTTGTTGGGTTTCGTCTTGATGCTGGGGTCGACCGCCGCCACGCTGGTGCCCCCTTACCTGACGATCCCGCTGATGGACGAGGTGCTGATTCCGTTCCAAAACGGCCAGCGCATCGACCCGTCTTATGTCTTGCTGTTGCTCGCTGGGCTGTTGGGGGCCGCGCTGCTCGCTTGGGCCTTGGGCTGGGCGCGTACCTGGCTGCTGGCCCTGGTCTCCGAGCGCATCGCAGCCGACCTACGAACGACGACGTTCGAACATTTGCTGGGACTCTCGCTCGACTATTTCGGCGCCAAACGCACCGGCGATCTGATGGCCCGCGTGGGCAGTGAAACCGACCGGATTTCCGTCTTTTTGTCGCTGCATGCACTGGACTTTGCCGCTGACGTGCTGATGCTGTTGATGACGGCGGCGATTCTGTTGTCGATCCACCCTTGGCTGGCGCTGGTCACTTTGTTGCCGCTGCCGTTCATCGCCTGGATGATCCATTTGGTGCGCGACCGGCTGCGGACCGGTTTCGAGAAGATCGACCGGGTCTGGGGCGAAGTCACGAACGTACTCGCCGACACGATACCCGGCATCCGCGTGGTCAAGGCCTTCGCTCAGGAGGCGCGAGAGGCGCGGCGCTTCCGCGAAGCGAACCAGCTTAACCTGGCGGTGAATGACCGACTCAACAAAACCTGGAGTCTCTTTACGCCGACGGTGACGCTGTTGACCGACATCGGCTTACTCGTCGTGTGGGGGTTTGGCATCTGGCAGGTCAGCCGCGGCGAAGTGACGGTGGGGGTGCTGTCGGCATTCCTGGCCTACATCGGGCGGTTTTACGGGCGGCTCGATTCGATGAGCCGCATCGTCTCCGTCACGCAGAAAGCGGCTGCCGGGGCCAAGCGTATTTTTGACATCCTCGACCATGTCTCGAACGTGCCTGAGCCGGTGGATCCGCTGCCGCTGCCCCCGGCCGGGCTCCGGGGGCAGCTGACGATGCACCGGGTGGGGTTCCGCTACGGAAGCCGCACGGTGATCCGCAACCTCAACCTCGAACTCAAAGCCGGCGAGATGGTTGGCCTCGTGGGCCACAGCGGCTCGGGCAAAAGCACGCTGGTCAACCTGATCTGCCGGTTTTATGACGTGACCGAGGGTTCGATCCAGGTCGACGGCATCGACCTGCGGCGGCTCAAGGTGGCCGATTACCGGCGCCACATCGGGCTGGTTTTGCAAGAGCCATTTCTATTCTTCGGCACCATCGCGGAGAACATTGCTTACGGCAAGCCCGATGCCACGCGCGAGGAAATCGTCGCGGCGGCCCGGGCCGCCCATGCGCACGAGTTCATTCTTCGGCTGCCGCACGGCTACGACTCGCTCGTGGGTGAGCGCGGCCAAAGCCTCTCGGGCGGCGAGCGCCAGCGCATCAGCATCGCCCGCGCGCTGTTGATCGACCCTCGAATCTTGATCCTGGACGAGGCCACTTCCGCCGTCGATACGGAGACAGAGAAAGAGATCCAACGGGCGCTCGATAACCTCGTGCGCGGGCGCACCACGATTGCGATTGCCCACCGGCTGTCGACCTTGCGCAAGGCCGACCGGCTCGTGGTGATGGACCGGGGCGAAATCGTCGAAATCGGAACGCACGACGAGCTGTTGGCCGCGCAAGGCCATTACTGGCGGCTTTGGGAAGCCCAGGCGCGCAAAGCCGACGCCGAAGACGATGCCGAGGACGATCACGATGCCGTGCTGATCGCGCACGCCGTTCCTCAACCTTCTGCCCATGAAGCGGTGGCTCCATGAACACTTCCACTCCTGCTCACTCGGCGTTTGCGGCCTTTGAACTCTTTCGCGACCCGCGTGGACGTCTGGTCTGCACGATGCCCAACGGCACGGCGCACGTTGGCGTGGTTCCGGTGCGGGCATTTCCGATCACGGCGCCCGGCGAAGGCATTTCGCTCGTGGGATGCGACGGCCATGAGTTGCTCTGGTTCGACCGCCTCGAGCGGCTGCCCGAGCCGGCGCGGGCGCTGATCGAGGCCGAATTGGCCGAGCGCGAGTTCATGCCGACCCTACAGCGGCTGGTTTCGGTTTCGACCTTCTCGACACCGAGCGTCTGGCAAGTCGACACCGACCGCGGCCCGACCCGTTTCGAGCTCAAAGGCGAAGAGGACATCCGGCGGCTGCCGGGCGACCGGGCGCGCCTGATGATCACGAGCGCGGATGGGTTGCATTTCATCATCGACGACCTGCACGCACTCGACCGACATTCGCGGCGGCTGATCGAGCGCTTCCTGTAGGCGCGGCCCGGGTGGGCCGCAGCGAGAGCAGAACGGGTTTGGCACCGGCCTTTATGCCAGATACTGATATAAAACCAACTAATAAATCGTTTGTTTTGACATAAGGCAGCCGTACAGTGCGGGCATGGACGCACTTTCTTTCTGGCTGTCGGGGGCGGTCGTCGGCTTGATCATTGGCCTCACCGGGGTGGGCGGTGGGTCGCTGATGACGCCGCTCTTGATTTTCGGCTTCGGCATTCACCCCGCGCTGGCGGTCGGCACCGATTTGTTGTTTGCCGCCTTCACCAAGCTCGGCGGAACGGTGGCCATGATGCGTCGGGGATGGGTTCCTTGGCCCGTCGTCGGCGCCCTGGCCCTCGGCAGCCTGCCGGCGGCCGGCATCACTCTGTTGCTGATTCGAGCCTGGGGCCCTGCGCACCCGGGTGTGCAAGACCTGATTCTGCAGCTGCTCGGGCTGGCGCTGCTGTTGACCGCGGGCGCGACGCTGTACAAGGCCTGGGTGGGTTCGGCTCGTTCGCATCGGCCAGAAGCGGCCGATGCTCCGCTGCCGCCAGGGGCGCTGCGGCCGCGCCACTGGAGCCTGCCGGTGTTGCTCGGCGCGCTGATCGGAGTCCTGGTGACGCTGACCTCGGTGGGCGCGGGTGCGATCGGCGTGAGCGCCCTTCTCTTCCTCTATCCCCGCTTGCCGCTGAGCCGGGTCGTCGCGGCCGACATTGCCTATGCCGTGCCGCTCACGCTCGTCGCCGGACTGGGGCATGCCACGCTGGGCAATGTCGACGTGCCGATGTTGTTCTGGCTGCTGGCGGGATCGCTGCCCGGGATCTGGCTCGGAAGCCGCGGCGTCATCCACATCAGCGAGCGCTGGAGCCGCTCCGTCCTGTCGCTGCTGCTGCTGTGGGCGGGCAGCAAACTGATTCTTCACTGACTCCCGAACCATGTATCGATACGACGACTTCGACCGCGCGCTGATCCGCCAGCGCGCCGCCCAGTACCGGGAACAGCTCGAGCGCTGGCGCTCGGGGCAGCTTTCGGACGACGACTTCCGACCGCTGCGTCTGCAAAACGGCTGGTATGTGCAGCGCCATGCTCCGATGCTGCGGGTCGCCGTGCCTTATGGCGAGATTTCGGCGCGGCAATTGCGTGCGTTGGCCCGCATCGCCCGTGACTACGACCAGCCCGAACCCACGCGTTTCGCCGCGGCCCAGGAAGCGCAAGCACGCCTCGAACCGCCGAGTCGACTGCGCTACGGCTACGCGCACTTCACCACGCGCCAAAACGTGCAGTTCAATTGGATTGCGCTCGAAGACTCGGCCGACGTGCTCGACGCGCTCGCCGCCGTGGACATGCACGGTGTGCAGACCAGTGGCAATTGCATCCGCAACATCACGAGTGACGCATACGCCGGCATTGCGGTGGACGAAGTCGCCGATCCACGTCCGTTTTGCGAGTTGATCCGCCAGTGGAGCACGCTCCACCCGGAGTTCGCGTATCTGCCGCGCAAGTTCAAGATCGCCGTCAGTGGCTCGGAGGAGGATCGCGCCGCCACCGGCTGGCACGACCTCGGCCTGACCTTGGTTCGCGACCCGCGGGCCGGCAGCGGCGACGACGCACTGGGTTTTCGGGTGGCCGTCGGCGGCGGCATGGGCCGCACGCCAATGATTGCACCGGTGCTCGCGCCGTTCGTGCCCTGGCAACACATCCTGAGTTACCTCGAGGCGGTTTTGCGCACCTACAACCGCTGGGGCCGCCGCGACAACCTCTACAAGGCCCGAATCAAGGTTCTGGTGAAGTCTGAGGGCGCACGGTTTGCCGAGGAAGTCGAGGCCGAGTTTCGGGCCATCGTCGAGCAAGACGGTGCGCCGCATACGATCTCGCCCGAGGCCCTCGCGCGCATGCGCCTGGCCTTCGCGCCGCCTGCAGGACTGCACGAGCGCAAAGCCCAGCCGCTGCCCGAACCAAGGCCGGAGGAAGCCGCCGCCTTCGAGCGCTGGAAGGCCCGCAACGTACATCCGCACCGCTGGCCCCACTGGCGGGCGGTGCATCTGAACTTCAAACGGCCCGGACTGGCACCGGGAGACGCCACTGCCGAGCAACTCGATGCCGCGGCCGACCTGGCCGAGCGCTTCAGTGCGTCGGAGGCGCGCATCACCCACGAGCAGAACCTGTTGCTGCCGTGGGTGCAGGAGCACGATCTGCTCGAACTGTGGCGCGCCGCGCGGGCGCTGGGACTTGCGACGCCAACGATCGGTCTGCTGACCGACCTGATCGCCTGCCCCGGCGGCGATTACTGCGCCTTGGCCAACGCGCGCTCCCTGCCACTGGCCGAAGCGCTGCTGCAACGCTGGCAGGATGTGGACGAGCTCGAAGCCATCGGCGCACTGGACCTGCACATTTCGGGCTGCATCAACTCGTGCGGCCACCACCACAGCGGCCACATCGGCGTGCTGGGCGTCGATAAGGACGGCCAAGAGTGGTACCAGATCACGCTCGGCGGCTCCGACGGAAGCCGGCTCTCCGGTCCGGCCGGCCCAGGGCGCGTGCTCGGGCCCTCCTTCGCCGCGTCTGAAGTACCCGATGCGATCGAGGCGCTGATCGAAACCTACCTCGACCACCGCAAGCCCGGCGAAGCCTTCATCGACACCGTGCGGCGTCTTGGCCTCGAGCCTTTCCGCGCCGCGGCAGACACGGCGCGCCGGTCCCAGCGGCAGGCCGAGGCGGCCTGAGCCGCTCGCCCCACCCCGACGAATCTTTCAGGAATATGTCAACTTTGATAGCACTAAACGCTGATTTAACGCCGGCTATCGGCCAAAATAGCGTCAAACTCTCCAACACCGACGATGTCTTGGGCCTGGCGCTCGATCGCGTGCACTGCATCGAGCTCGAGTTCCCGCAATGGACCGATGGCCGGGCCTACAGCCAGGCCTGGCTGCTGCGCCGCCGCCGCGGCTTCCGAGGCGACATCCGCGCCACTGGCGATCTGCGGGTGGACCAGTTGCTGCAGCTGCGACGCTGCGGATTCAGTTCGGCCCAGTTTCCGCACCCCGTCGCCACATCGACCGTCGAACGCGCGCTCCAGGCGTTCAGCGGGTTTTATCAAGCGGACGCGCTCCATCCGCACGCGCGGCTGCTGCGGGAGGCCGCATGAACACAGCGACACCTGCAGCCCAGGCCGTCGCCACTTCGAGCCGGGCGGCCGTCGAGCGCTATGCCCGGGTTGAGGCCGGCTATGCCGAGCGGCTGGCCGCGACCGAAGCGCTGCTTCGCCGCGCCGCCCAGGAGTCCCCGGCGGTCCAGGCCAACAGTCTCGGCGCCGAGGACATGGTGGTGTTACACATCATCAACCGCCTGGAACTCCCCATCGCCGGCTTCGTGCTCGATACCGGCCGTCTCCATGCGGAAACGCTCGCCCTGCTCGAGCGCACGCAGCGCGCCCAAGCCAGTCGGCCAGACGCGCCGTTGAAGGTTTACCGGCCGGATGCCGACGCGGTCGACGCGCTCGTCGCGCAACAAGGACTCGACGGGATCTACCGCAGCATCGACGCGCGCAAGCGCTGCTGCGCCGTCCGCAAGCTCGAGCCGCTCGGCCGCGCCCTCGCCGGCCACCGTGCCTGGGTCACGGGCCTCAGACGCGAACAGTCGGAGTCGCGCCAGGGTGTCCTGCCCATCGAGGCCGACGGCAAGGTCCCGGGAGGCCCCGCGCTCAAGTTCAACCCGTTGGCCGACTGGTCCTGGGGCGATGTCTGGCGCTACATCGCCGAGCACGAGGTCGACTACAACGCTTTGCACGACCATTTCTACCCCAGCATCGGCTGCGAGCCCTGCACCCGGGCCGTCGCGCTCGGCGAGGACCTGCGCGCTGGTCGCTGGTGGTGGGAGCAAGAAAACGTCAAGGAATGCGGCCTGCATGTGACGCCGCTCAACGCTCAAGGAGTCCCGAAGTGAATGCCCCGATCGAGAAACTGCCGTTGCGCGCAGCCGCAACCGCGGCGTTGTCCCAACACCACCTCGATGCACTCGAGGAAGAGACGATTTACCTCCTGCGCGAGGTCACCGCAGCCTTCGAGCGGCCCGCGCTCTTGTTCTCGGGCGGCAAGGACTCGCTGGTGCTGTTGCGCTGTGCCGAGAAGGCGTTTGGCCGGGGTCGGCTGCCCTGGCCGCTCTTGATGATCGACACCGGGCACAACTACCCGGAAGTTCTCGCCGTGCGTGACGCGCGCGCGGCCGAGCTGGGTGCGCGTTTGATCGTGCGGAGTGTGGAGGACTCGATGGCACGCGGCACGGTCCGGCTCGCCCGGCCCGATGAGAGCCGCAACGCCCACCAGTCGGTCACCTTGCTCGAAGCCATCGAGGAGTTCCGCTTCGATGCGCTCATCGGCGGCGCACGGCGCGACGAAGAAAAAGCCCGCGCCAAAGAGCGGATCTTCAGCCACCGCGACAGCTTCGGACAGTGGGACCCCAAGGCTCAGCGGCCCGAGCTCTGGACGCTGTTCAATACCCGGCTGCACCCAGGCGAACATTTCCGCGTCTTCCCGATCTCGAACTGGACCGAGCTCGACGTCTGGCAATACATCGCCCGCGAGGGCATCACACTGCCCTCGCTCTACTACAGCCACCGGCGCCCGGTCGTCGAGCGACGCGGCCTGCTCGTGCCGGTCACCCCGCTGACACCGCCGCGGCCGGGGGAGATCGTCGAAGAGCGCGCCGTGCGCTTTCGCACCGTCGGCGACATCACCTGCACCTGCCCGGTCGAGAGCCAGGCACGAACCCCCGAGGAAATCATCGCCGAGACCCTCGAGGCCGAAGTCAGCGAACGCGGCGCAACGCGCATGGACGACCAGACGAGCGAAGCCTCGATGGAGCGCCGCAAGAAAGACGGCTATTTTTGACGCAAGGGCAGTACCCGATATGACTCCTCAATCGATAGCAACCAACGACCGTTTTACGCCGGGGTACGGCCAAAAAGACACCCAAAGCGCCCTACGCCTCATCACCTGCGGCTCGGTCGATGACGGCAAAAGCACCTTGATCGGGCGGCTGCTGCTCGACAGCCGCGCCGTGCTGCGCGACCAGCTGGCGAGCGCGCAGCGCAGCGGCACGATGGATCTGGCCGCCTTCACCGACGGCCTGCTCGCCGAGCGTGAGCAAGGCATCACCATCGACGTGGCCTGGCGTTACTTCGCCACGCCGCGCCGCAAGTTCATCATGGGCGACGCTCCGGGGCATGAGCAATACACCCGCAACATGGTCACGGCAGCCAGCCAGGCCGACGCCGCGGTCATCCTCGTCGATGCGCTCAAGCTGCGCTGGCAGGAAGCCAAGCTCGACCTGCTGCCCCAGACGCGCCGCCATGCCTTGCTTGCCGGGCTGTTGCGGGTGCCAACGCTGATCTTTGCGGTCAACAAGCTCGATGCCATCGACGCGCCCGAAGCCGCTTTTGCAGCCATCTCGGCTGCCATCGAGCGCTTCGCCGCCCAGGCCCGACTCGACGTCGCGGCCATCGTCCCCATCTCGGCGCTGGAAGGACACAACGTCGTCACGCCCGCGCCCGAACCGCAGTGGTGCGGCTACCAGGGCCCCACGCTGCGTGAGCACCTCGAAGCCGCCCCCTGCCGCGAGGCCGATCCCGCAGAACCCTTGGCCTTTCCGGTGCAATGGGTCGAGTCCATGGCCCAGGCCGCGCACGTGGATCGTGGGCGTCGCATCCTCTGGGGTCGGCTCGCCGAAGGCACCCTGCAAGTCGGCACGCCAGTGCGGGTCTTCCCGAGCGGGCAAACCGCGACGGTCGTCGAACTGCTCGACGCCCGCCGCCAGCCCAGCACGGGCATCACGGCCGGCCACAGTGCCGGCGTGATTCTCGACCGCGAGCTCGATATTTCGCGCGGTGACTGGCTCCTCGTCGACGACGGGGCGGCCGCGCAAGACACCCCGCTGCGCTCGGAAATCGAGGCGACGGTTGCCTGGATGGACGTCGAGCCCTTGGTGCCTGGGCGTCTGTACTGGGCGCTGCACGGGCATCGCTGGGTCAAGGCCAAAGTGCGCGAAGTGCGCCAGTGCCTCGACATTCAAACCTTGCAGCCACAAGCGGCGCACGCCTTGCACGCCAATGAAATCGGGAATGTGGTGCTTCAAGTCCAACAAGCGCTGCCCATCCGTCCCTACGCGCGCAGCCGCACGCTGGGCGCGCTGATCCTGGTCGATACGGCGACGCATCACACCGCCGCGGCGGTGCTCGCTGGGGAACCGTCTTGCTCGGCGTTGCGGTTCGCGCCCGCTTCCGGTACGGGCGGGAAGGAATGATGTAAATCAAGGACGCCCGCTGGGGTCTCCCGGACAATTCGGGGGGCGTCCGCAGCCCGCCCGATAAAATGTGCGTCTTTGCGCTTTCCCTTGCGCGGCGCCGTATTCACCCTCGAGATCTCTCAACATGACCCACGTTGTCACCGAAGCCTGCATCAACTGCAAGTACACCGATTGCGTCGACGTTTGCCCCGTGGACTGCTTCCGCGAAGGGCCCAACTTTCTGGCGATCGACCCGGACGAGTGCATCGACTGCGCGGTGTGCATTCCCGAGTGCCCGGTGAACGCGATCTTCGCCGAGGAAGACCTGCCCAAGGATCAGGTCCACATGACGAAGATCAACGCTGAACTCTCCAAGCTGCCAACCTGGAAGAGCATCACCAAGCGCAAAGCGCCGCTGCCCGATGCCGAAGCCTGGAAAGACAAAACCGGCAAGCTCCAATACCTCGTCCGCTGACTCTCCGAAACGGCCCGCCCATGGAACCCAACATCGCCCCCAACGTGGCCGAGACGGCCGCGGCCCATTCCGGCCCGATCGAGACCGATGCCGTGATCGTCGGTGCCGGTCCGGTCGGCCTTTTTCAGGTCTTCGAGCTCGGGCTGCTCGAAATCAAGGCTCATGTCGTCGACTCGCTCAACTATCCGGGCGGCCAGCCCGTCGAGCTCTACCCCGACAAGCCCATCTACGACATCCCCGCCGTCCCGGTCTACACCGGGCAGGAGCTGACCGATAACCTGCTGAAACAAATCGCGCCGTTCGAGCCCACGTTCCACTTCGGCCAAACGGTCACCACGGTCCAAAAACAGGAAGACGGCCGCTTCTTCGTCGCCACGTCCAAAGGCACGACCTTCTTGACCAAGACCGTGTTCATCGCCGCGGGCGTCGGTGCGTTCGAGCCCCGCACGCTCAAGGTCGATGGCATCGAAAAATTCGAAGGCAAGCAACTGTTCTACCGGGTGCGCGACCCCTCCATGTTCGCCGGCAAAAACCTCGTGATTGCCGGCGGCGGCGACTCCGCGCTCGACTGGACGCTCAACTTCGTCGCCGACGGCCCCAACAAGGCCGAAAGCGTCATCCTGATCCATCGCCGCGACGGCTTCAAGGCAGCCCCGGCCAGCGTCGCCAAGATGCGCGAGCTCTGCGACCAGTATGAAATGCAGTTCATCGTCGGACAAATCACCGGCTTTGAGGAAAAGGACGACCGTCTCACCGCCGTCAAAGTCACCGGCTCCGACGGTGTCACCCGCGTCGTGCCGCTCGACATGCTGCTGGTGTTCTTCGGCCTCTCGCCCAAGCTCGGGCCCATCGCAGACTGGGGCCTGGAAATCGACCGCAAGCAAATCGTCGTCGACACCGAAAAGTTCTCGACCAACATCCCCGGCATCTTCGCCGTCGGCGACATCAACACCTACCCCGGCAAGAAAAAGCTCATCCTCTCGGGCTTCCACGAATGCGCCTTGGCCGCCTTCGGCGCCGTGCCTTTCGTCTTCCCCGAGAAAAAGGTCTTTCTGCAATACACCACGACCAGCCCCAAACTGCACAAGGTGCTGGGGGTCGAGACACCGGTGTTCGACTGAAGACTTGCAGCCGCTTCCAAAGCCCGCCGAGCGCGGGCTTTTTGTTTTTTCTGGCGACCCTGGGGCAAGGCGTGCCCACACCACGAGAGGTGCCCCTGAAAGTACCCTTACAATCACGTTCGCTCCCGTTGAGGGTGCATTCGCTAGGGGTGTTGCGGCCAGCCCGGCCGCGACTGAGAAAGTCCCTTTGAACCTGATTGAGGTAATCCTCGCGCAGGGAAGCAAGCTCTATGGCCCACACGCCGCACGGCGTGCCACACGGCCACACCAGCGACGCCGACCTGCCATAACGTTGAAGGAAACGTGATGGCGTCTCTCCAGCCAAAATCTCCAAGAAATCGCCAGTTCGCCAGCGCAAACTGGTCTTTGTCTGCTATCGTTCTTGCAGCGCAAGCCGCACTGGCACAGACTGAGCCACCCGCAGCGACACTCGCGCCCGTCACCGTGAGCGCGCCGCGCCCCGCACCTGCGGCCGATGTGACTGGCTTCGGCGCATGGCCATTGCGCGAACTGCCGCTGTCGGCGCAAGTCATTGACCGCGAGGCCATCGATCTTTGGGGCGCACAGCGTCTGGCCGACCTCACGCGGCTCGATGCCTCGGTGTCCGACGCCTACAACGCGCCCGGCTACTGGGACTTCTTGACCGTCCGCGGCTTCGTCATCGACAACCGCACCAACTACCGGCGCGAAGGCTTGCCAATCAGCGCCGAGACCACGATCCCGCTCGACAACAAAGAGCGGGTCGAAATTCTCAAAGGCACGAGCGGGCTGCAAGCCGGGGTCAGTGCGCCGGGTGGCTTGGTCAACTACGTTGTCAAGCGCCCGACCGACGAAACGCTGCGCGAAGCGCGCCTGCAGTTCACCGAGCGGCGCAGCCTGCTCGCCGCGGTCGATCTCGGCGGGCGTTTCGGCCCGCAAGACGCTTATGGCTACCGGCTCAACCTCGCCACTGAGTCGCTGCGGCCCCTCACGCGCAACCTCGACGGCAATCGCAACCTGGCCGCACTCGCGCTCGACTGGCGGGCCAATGCCGACACGCTGGTCGAAGCCGAAGTCGAAGCCAGCCGCAAGCACCAGCCGAGCCAGCAGGCATTCAGTTTGCTGGGCGACCGACTGCCTCCCCCGGTCGACCCGCGCCTGAACCTGAACAATCAGCCCTGGTCGCAACCATCGGACTTTCAAGCCTTGACTGGGAGCGTGCGCCTGACCCAGCAAATCGATGCCGATTGGCGCTGGTCCGCCCAGCTCGGCAGCCAGCGTCTCAAAAGCAACGACCGCATCGCCTATGCCTTTGGCTGCAGCGCCGAGAACCGCTACGACCGATTCTGCAGCGACGGCAGCTTCGACCTCTATGACTACCGCAGCGAGGACGAATACCGAACGCAGCAAGCCGCACGCGCCGACCTGCGGGGCACGGTTGCATGGGGAGGCATCACCCACGAGCTGGGCTTCGGGCTGCTGGCCAGCCAGTTGCGCAACCATTTCCAGCCCCAGGCCTACAACTGGGTCGGTACCGGCACGGTGGATGGCCTGAGTGTCGTCCCGCCCGACCCCACGCCCGCCGACCCCAACACCAACCGGGACGAGCGCAGCTTGGAGTTCGCACTCACCGACACGATGCGGTTCAGCCCGCGCGCCACGCTTTGGCTGGGACTGCGGCACACCCGGCTTTCGCGCGACAGCATCCGCACCGATGGCCGACGCGCCACGCATTACACGCAGGGCATCACGACCCCATGGGTCGCTTTGTCCTACCGCCTCACGCCGGCGCTGCAGGCATATGCCAGCTACGGCGAGGGGGTGGAGTCTCAGGTCGTCCCGAACAAGCCTTCGCAGTATCTCAACGCTGGGCAGGCGCTGCCGGCGCTGAAGTCGCGCCAATGGGAAGCCGGACTCAAAGGCGGCGAAGAGCGCGAGGGAGCGCTCGGGTGGCAGATCGCCCTCTTCCGCATTCAGCGCCCGATGAGCAACCTCGACGCTTGCGCCCGCCTGGGCCTCTCGCCTTGCTTGGGCCAGTATGACGGCGAGGCCATCCACCGCGGCGTCGAAGCCTCGGCCCACTGGAAACATGGCCCGTGGCAGCTGGGCGCAAGCGCTACCCTGCTCGACGCCCGACGCGAAGGCAGTCTGATCGAACCCGAAACCAACGGGCAGCGGCCCACCAACGTGCCGCGCGCCGTGTTGCGCGCCCAGGCAAGTTGGCAAGCCGCTGAAGTGCCGGGCCTGAGCCTTGCCGCGTTGCTTGCGCACGAAGGCCCGCGCCAAGTGCTGCCCGACGGCTCGATGACCCTACCGGGCTGGACCACGGTCGACGCCAGCCTGCGCTACCAAACCCGAGCGAGAACCACGCTGCTCACCTGGACGGCAGGCATCGACAATCTGTTCGACCGACGCTATTGGAAGGAATCTCCGTTCCAGTATGGCCATGTCTACCTCTATCCCGGCGCGGCGCGCACCGCCCGCTTCGGGCTAAGCGCACGTTTTTGAAAAATCCTCGGCCAGCGGCCGAATCAGCCAAATTTTGACGCTATAATTTCGTTCTGTTCCCCGATAGCTCAGTCGGTAGAGCGCCGGACTGTTAATCCGTAGGTCCCTGGTTCGAGCCCAGGTCGGGGAGCCAAGTCAACAAAAAGCCAGCAACTCTGCTGGCTTTTTTATTGCGCGTGATTCCGACATCCATGGGGCCACATCGCAGCGAGACATCCCGCGCGCCAGCCACGGCATACTCGCCCCGTTCCGGGCTTTGCTTACCCGACTGCACCCCTCACGAACCTGACGCGCATGCGACGCCTGCCCCTCCTGCGACCCGGCGAGCCCTTTCCCCCAGTCGGATCCGCCTGGGGACCCGAAACGCCCGCGCCGGGATTACTGGCCGCCGGTGGCGCGCTCGATATGCCCACCCTTTTGCTCGCCTACTCGAGCGGAATTTTCCCGTGGTACGCCGATGACCAGCCCATCCTCTGGTGGAGCCCCGACCCCCGCATGGTGCTCGATGTGGCGGATTTCCGCCTGCACCGATCCCTACGCAAGACGTTGCTTCGGTTCACCGCGCGCCAAGGCTGCGCCATCCGCTTCGACAGCGCCTTCGACCAAGTCATCGAAGCCTGCGCCCTGGCGCCCCGGAGCGGCCAAGCAGGAACCTGGATCACGTCCGACATGAGGGCCGCTTACCAGCGCCTTCATGCACACGGGTATGCCCACAGCGTCGAGACCTGGATCGATGGTGCACTGGTCGGCGGGCTCTATTGCGTCAGCATCGGCCGCGCCGTCTTCGGCGAATCCATGTTCGCCCGCGCCACGGACGCCTCCAAGATCGCGCTGAGCGCCTTGGTCGCGTTTTGCCGCGCCGAAAATCTCCCGCTGATCGACTGTCAGCAAAACACCCGTCATCTGGCCTCCCTCGGCGCGCGCGAAATCGCACGCTCGGACTTCCTCAATCGCATCCGCGCGCTCACACCCCTACCCCCTCCAAGCTGGACGTTCCGACCCGTATACTGGCAAACACTGCTCGCTTCCGCTGAAACCCAGCCGTGACGCACCTCAAAGACCTGCCCCCTCAGGCGCTTCAGTTTTACGCCACCTCGACCTACGAGTGCAGTTACCTCGAGGGGCGCATCGCCCGCTCCCAAGTCGCGACGCCCAGCCACCGGGTCGACCGCGGGATCTATTCCCAATTGGTTCAACAGGGTTTCCGCCGCAGTGGCATCTTCACCTACCGGCCATATTGCGACGAGTGCCGCGCCTGCGTACCGATCCGCATCCCCGTTTCCGCCTTCGAGCCCAATCGAAGCCAAAGGCGCACCCGAAACCGCCTCCAGCATCTCGAAGCGCACCCCGAACCCTTGGCGTTTCAGCCCGACCATTACCGGCTCTACCTCGAGTATCAAGCGGCTCGACACGCAGGCGGCGGCATGGATCAGGACAGCATCGACCAATATCAGCAATTCCTGCTGCAAAGCCGCGTCGAATCGCGCCTGGTCGAATTTCGAGAGCCGGCTTTGGACACGCAGGTCGCCGGAGCCTTGCGCATCGTCAGCATCATCGACCTGCTGGACGATGGCCTCTCGGCCGTCTACACCTTTTACGACCCGAGGGAGTCCCAGCGCGGCTACGGCACTTATGCGGTGTTGTGGCAGATCGAATATGCGCGCCGCCTCGGGCTCCCGTTCGTCTACCTCGGCTACTGGATCGCAGAGAGCCGAAAGATGAACTACAAGGCCCAGTTTCGGCCGAACGAGCGCTTGATCAACGGTCGCTGGGTCCGCTCCTGAGCGCGGAACACCCGGCGGCCCAGATTTCACTGCGTAAAATTCAGTTCTCCGTGAATGAACGCATGAAATCAGCAATCGCCTCCGTCGACAAGTCACCCAGCATCCAGGTCATTGCGCGCATGTTCGCGCTGATCGATGCACTGGCCGAACATTCGCGCCCGGTGAGCCTCAAAGACCTGAGCGCGGCAACCGGCCTTCATGCGTCAACCGCCCACCGCATCCTCAATGACCTCGCCATGGGCGGGTTTGTCGAACGCCCAGAACCCGGTTTTTATCGCCTGGGGATGCGCTTTCTCGAGCTGGGGAACCGCGTCAAAAGTCGTCTCAGCGTGCGCGAAGCCGCGCTGGAACCGATGCGCGAGTTGCACAAACTCACGCAGCAGCCCGTCAACCTCAGCATCCGTCAAGGCGACGAAATCGTCTACGTCGAGCGTGCCTACAGCGAGCGATCCGGGATGCAGGTCGTCCGTGCCATTGGCGCGCGAGCGCCCTTGCATCTGACCTCGGTCGGAAAGCTGTTCCTCGCCGAAGACGACCCGCAACGGGTCCGCGCGTACGCCACCCGCACCGGCCTTGCCGGGCACACCAGCAACAGCATCACCCGCATCAACGATCTCGAGCGCGACCTCAACCGCGTTCGCCAGTGCGGGCTGGCCCGGGACAACGAGGAACTCGAACCTGGCGTGCGCTGCATTGCCGCAGGCATCCGCAACGATCAAGGCCAACTGGTCGCCGGACTTTCGATTTCGGCACCCGCCGAGCGCCTCGACGAAGGCTGGATCCCCAAGCTCGAAGCCACCGCTGCGCGTATCTCAGAGGCCTTGGGCTACACGCCTCCTCGGCGCTGAAGACAGCGGGGTGCTTCCACGCCGCCGATCAACCCCGCGCAGCGCCGGTTGCGCCACCACGCGCCGCCGTTGGTGCGGGATGCTGAGCCTCGACCCAGCGGCGAACCCGCTCGGCATCGGCGATGCGGCTCAATTTACCCGCCGAATCGAGAAACACCATGATGAGCTTGCGGCCCGCCACCTTGGCCTGCATGACGAGACATTGGCCGGCCTCCGAGATATAGCCCGTCTTCTGCAGGCCAATCTCCCACACCGGACTCTTGACGAGCCGATTCGTGTTGTTGAACTGCAGCAGCCGGTTCCCAACGGCCACCTCGTAACCCGGAGATGTGGACAGTTCGCGCAGACGTGCGTCGTGCGATGCGGCCGCGACGAGCGTGGCCAGATCTCGGGCGCTCGACTGGTTTTGGCTCGACAGCCCGGTCGGCTCGACATAACGGGTATCGCGCATACCCAACGCTTTGGCCCGTTCATTCATTCGGGCCACAAACACCGAAAGCCCTCCGGGGAAGGTCCGACCCAAGGCGTGCGCCGCGCGGTTCTCGCTCGACATCAGTGCCAAATGCAGTAGTTCACCGCGTGTGAGCTCGGTGCCAACAGCGAGCCGCGAACGGCTGCCTTTTTCCGTATCGACATCGTCTTGCGTGATGGTGATCTTCTCGTCCATCGGCAACTGAGCCTCGCTGATGATCAGACCGGTCATCAGCTTGGTGATCGACGCGATCGGCAAGACCGCCTGCTCGTTTTTGCTCAGCAAGACCTCGTTCGTGTCCTGATCGACGACCAAAGCCACGCTGGAGCGCAAATCGAGCGGGTCGCGAACCTCATGTAGCCCCGCGAGCGCCCCAAACGAAGGCTGAGCAGGAACGACCGCTGCAGCGGTTCGCACCGGCCGCGCCGCGTGTTTACGAACCCCGGCCCGTGTATTTCGAGCCGTCGTCGCTTTGCGGACGCGCGGCGGCTCGGCCGTCTTTTTCGCCACCGTAACGCCCCCGCGGGGCACCGACGCTGCCGCAGGCGACTGCACGAAAACAGCCGACAGGAGAATCACGATGAGGGAGACAGAGCGACGGAACATAGTGCTTTCAAGGAAGAATCAACGACGGACCGAGCCACCGATCGAAGCATCAAAGCGGTGATGCCAACTCCATGGCCCGATTGAAACACAAAAACACGCGAACCCTCAATAGCTTGCGATGATTTTATGAGGCGCCTTGTGAAAACCAGGGAGGGCCGGTTCGTTGACGCGCCGATCACACCCCGGCACTCGGCCCCCGCAGCGAACCGCGAAGTAGCTGGCGAGCGATCAGGCTAGGCTCAGCCTTGCGCGGCGACACGCTCGGCCTTGCTGCTGAGCTTGTTGAGTGCGTTGAGGTACGCTTTGGCAGAAGCCACCACGATGTCCGGGTCAGCCCCAACGCCGTTGACGATACGGCCGCTGCTCTGCAGGCGAATCGTCACTTCCCCCTGGCTTTCGGTCGAGCCGCTGATGGCGTTGACCGAATACAAAACGACTTCGGCACCGCTTTGCACATGGGACTCGATCGCCTTGAGCGAAGCATCGACCGGTCCGTTGCCGTCGGATTCCGCCCGGACCTCGTGGCCGTCCTCGGAAAAAACGATCACCGCATGCGGGCGCTCTCCGGTCTCGCTGTGCTGAGCCAAGGAAACAAAGGCGTAGCGATCGTGCTCCTGGGCATGGCGCTCTTCGCTGACCAGCGCCAAAATGTCCTCGTCGAAGATCTCACTCTTGCGGTCGGCCAGTTCCTTGAATCGGGCAAACGCCGCGTTGATCTCCGCCTCGCTCTCCAAGGCCACGCCCAGCTCTTGAAGTCGTTGTTTGAAGGCGTTCCGCCCGCTGAGCTTGCCCAAGACGATTTTGTTGGCACTCCAGCCCACATCCTCGGCCCGCATGATTTCGTAAGTGTCGCGCGCCTTGAGCACCCCGTCCTGGTGGATCCCCGAGGCGTGGGCGAACGCGTTCGCGCCCACCACGGCCTTGTTCGGCTGAACCGGAAAACCCGTAATCTGACTCACCATGCGGCTCGCAGCGACGATGTGCCGGGTGTCGACGCCCACGTCGAGCCCGAAATAGTCGCGCCGCGTCTTGACCGCCATGACCACTTCTTCGAGCGCGCAGTTACCCGCCCGTTCGCCCAAGCCATTTATCGTGCATTCGACCTGGCGCGCCCCGCCGATTTTGACCCCGGCGAGCGAGTTGGCGACCGCCATCCCCAGGTCATTGTGGCAATGGACCGACCAGATCGCCTTATCGGAGTTCGGAATGCGCTCACGCAGCGTGCGGATGAAGTTGCCATAGAGCTCCGGCACGGCGTAGCCGACCGTATCCGGAACGTTGATCGTCGTCGCTCCTTCATCAATCACCGCTTCGATCACCCGGCAAAGAAAGTCGACGTCGCTGCGGTAGCCATCTTCAGGGCTGAACTCCACGTCTTCGACCAAGTTGCGCGCATAACGTACCGCGAGCTTGGCCTGTTCGAACACCTGGTCTGGGGTCATGCGCAACTTCATCTCCATATGAACCGGAGACGTCGCGATGAAGGTATGAATGCGCGCACGATTGGCCCCCTTGAGCGCCTCGGCGGCTCGGGAGATGTCCCGATCGTTCGCACGCGCCAGCGAGCAGACGGTCGAATCCTTGATCGCGTCCGCGACCGCCTTCACGGCCTCAAAGTCCCCATTGGAACTGGCAGCAAAGCCAGCCTCGATCACGTCCACTTTGAGTCGCTCCAGTTGACGCGCGATCCGCAGCTTTTCGTCACGGGTCATGGAGGCGCCGGGCGATTGTTCGCCGTCGCGCAAAGTGGTGTCGAAGATGATCAGCTTGTCAGCCATGTCGGAACTCCTGGGAAAACTCGAAACCGCAACGAAAAACCGAGGTCAAAGCAAAAGGCCCGCTGCGGGGGCAAACGGGCCTTTTGAGGATCAAGCGCGAACGCTAGCTACCCCGCCCGTCGGACAGTCGAAGTAGCAGCAGCGGAAACGCGAAGTTCATGCAATGCACTGTATCACAGCCCACCGTCAATGATGCAGCCCCCGCTCGTCGGGCTCATCTGTCGACGTGCTGATGACACTGGTCGGCTGCCCATGCCAGCGACGCCAGGCATAGACCACGTACCCGCTGAACCCGTAGACCACAAACAAGGAAAAGAGCACGGCCGGTGGATGGATGTTGATCACGGCAATCCCCAGCGCAATGGCGACCACCGCTACGAACGGAACCGTTTGCTTGAGTTTCACATCCTTGAAGCTGTAGAAGGGCACATTCGTGACCATGGTCAAGCCGGCGTACAGCGCCACGGCGAACATGGGCCAGGCCAGCTCCGCGCCTTGAAACCCGGCATCGTTGGCGACCCAAATGAAGCCCATGACCAGCGCCGCCGCCGCCGGCGATGGCAGGCCCTGGAAATAGCGCTTATCCACCACGCTGGTGTTGACGTTGAAGCGCGCCAAGCGCAGGGCCGCGCACGCGCAGTAGACGAAACCCGCGATCCAGCCCCAACGTCCCAAACCGCGCAAGGCCCATTCATAGGCGATCAAGGCCGGCGCAGCCCCGAAGGACACCATATCCGACAAAGAGTCCATCTGTTCACCAAACGCGCTTTGGGTGTTGGTCATCCGCGCGACACGGCCATCCAGGCTGTCGAGCACCATGGCGGCAAATACGCCCGTGGCTGCGGCATCGAAGCGGCCGTTCATGGCCATCACGATCGCATAAAAGCCCCCGAACAGGGCGGCCAAGGTAAACAGGTTCGGAAGGATGTAAATACCCTTGCGACGTTTGCGAACGGCGACACCGGGTGTCGTACCGTCCGCCTCGTTTCCGTCATGCATATCGTTCGTCGTCCAACGTCGTTTCATTCGAGCAGCCGAGAGGCTGCGCTTTCAAGCGTTTCGGCCAACCTGGCCCGGTCGCAAGCGCGCAACGGCCAGCGCTACACCTGACAGCACTGGTAGCGAAGTGTACGCCCCGGGGCTGGGGGCGCCGAGGCTCCAATACAAAGGGCCACCGAGGTGGCCCTGAGGAGTAGCGGTGAATCCGCTCAGTTCCGGCTCTGATCCACAAGCTTGTTCTTCGCGATCCAGGGCATCATGGCTCGCAACTGCGCGCCCACGACCTCGATCGGGTGCTCCGCCGTGATGCGCCGACGGGCGGTCATGCTCGGGTAGTTCAGTCGACCCTCTTGAATGAACATCTTGGCATAGTCACCGTTCTGGATGCGCTTCAAGGCATTGCGCATGGCCTTGCGCGACTCCTCATTGATCACTTCGGGGCCGGTCACGTACTCGCCAAACTCCGCATTGTTGGAGATCGAGTAGTTCATGTTGGCAATGCCGCCTTCGTAGATCAGGTCAACGATGAGCTTGAGCTCGTGCAGGCATTCGAAGTAGGCCATCTCGGGCGCGTAACCCGCCTCGACGAGGGTCTCGAACCCCATCTTGACCAATTCCACCGCGCCGCCGCACAGCACGGCCTGCTCACCGAACAAGTCGGTCTCGGTCTCTTCCTTGAAGGTGGTCTCGATGATGCCCGCCTTGCCGCCGCCATTGGCCATGGCGTAGGAGAGCGCCAATTCGCGAGCCTTCCCGGAACGATCCTGATGCACCGCAATCAGGTGCGGCACCCCGCCACCTTGCGTGTAGGTGCTGCGAACCGTGTGCCCGGGCGCCTTCGGAGCCACCATCCAAACGTCGAGATCGGCGCGGGGAACGACCTGGTTGTAATGGATGTTGAAGCCGTGGGCGAATGCCAAGGACGCGCCCTGCCGGATGTGGGGTTCGACATTGTTCTTGTAGACCTCGGCGATTTGCTCGTCGGGCAACAGGATCATGACCACGTCCGCCGCCTTGACGGCTTCGTTCACTTCGAGCACCGTGAGGCCGGCCTTGCCCACCTTGTCCCACGAGGCGCCGCCCTTGCGCAGGCCGACAACGACCTTGACGCCGCTGTCATTGAGGTTTTGGGCATGGGCATGACCCTGCGAACCATAGCCGATGATGGCAACCGTTTTGCCTTTGATGAGGCTGAGGTCACAGTCTTTGTCGTAGAAAACTTTCATTCCTTCTCCTAAAAAATGTTGAATGGATCAAAACCCAGGGAATCAGGGAGTCAAACGCGCAAAATTCGCTCACCGCGCCCGATGCCACTGGCGCCGGTTCGGACGGTTTCCAAAATGGCCGTCCGGTCGATGGCGTCCAAAAAAGCGTCGTTCTTGGCCTGATCGCCGGTCAGTTCGATGGTGTAGCTCTTTTCCGTCACATCGATGATGCGCCCGCGGAAGATATCCGCCATGCGCTTCATCTCTTCGCGCTCTTTGCCCACCGCGCGTACCTTCACCATCATCAGTTCGCGCTCGGTATAAGCGCCTTCGGTCAGGTCGACGACCTTGACGACCTCGATCAAACGGTTCAGGTGCTTGGTGATCTGCTCAATCACATCGTCCGAACCGGTGGTCTGGATGGTCATGCGCGACAGAGACGGGTCTTCGGTCGGGGCCACGGTGAGCGACTCGATGTTGTAGCCGCGGGCCGAGAACAAGCCGACCACGCGCGACAAGGCACCGGCCTCGTTTTCAATCAATACTGCAATGATGTGTTTCATTCATGAGCCCTCATTTCGCCCACCCTCCCCCGCAGCCGGTAAGCCGCGGGCTTGGTGCGCGATAGATTCGTCCTGGTTCAGCGATTAGAGGTCCTCGGAACCGAGCAGCATCTCCGTGATGCCTCGTCCCGCCTGCACCATCGGGAAGACGTTCTCCGTCGGATCGGTGCGGAAGTCCAAGAAAACCGTCCGGTCCTTGAGTTTGCGTGCCTCGCGCAAGGCCGGCTCGACGTCCTGCGGACGCTCGATCAGCATCCCGACGTGGCCGTACGCCTCGGCCAGTTTGACGAAGTTCGGCAGCGCATCCATGTAGCTGTGACTGTATCGACCCGAGTACTCGATTTCCTGCCACTGCCGCACCATGCCCAGATAACGGTTGTTGAGCGAGAGAATCTTGATCGGCGTGTTGTATTGCAGGCAGGTCGAGAGTTCCTGGATGCACATCTGCACCGAACCTTCGCCCGTCACACAGAACACTTCACTCTCGGGCTTGGCGAGTTTGATGCCCATGGCATAGGGAATACCGACGCCCATGGTGCCCAGCCCGCCCGAGTTGATCCAGCGCCGAGGCCGCTCGAACTTGTAATACTGCGCCGCCCACATCTGGTGTTGCCCCACATCGGAGGTGATGTAGGCGTCGGCGTCGCGGGTCATGTTCCACAGCGTCTCGATGACATACTGTGGCTTGATGACCTCGGTGTTGGCGCGGTCATAAGCCAGGCAGTCACGCGCCCGCCAGGATTCGATCGTTTCCCACCAGGCCCCGAGCGCCTGCTGATCCGGGCGTTGTCCCGCCTCGCGGATCATGTGGATCAATTCGTTCAGAACTTCTTTGACATCGCCGACGATGGGCACATCGACCTTGACCCGCTTCGAGATGCTCGATGGGTCGATGTCGATGTGAATGATCTTGCGCTCGTTTTGGGCGAAATGCTTGGGGTTTCCGATCACCCGGTCATCGAAACGGGCGCCCACGGCAAGCAGAACGTCGCAGTTCTGCATCGTCATATTGGCCTCGTAAGTGCCGTGCATGCCCAGCATGCCGAGAAAGCGTCGATCGGTCGCCGGAACCGCACCCAGCCCCATCAGTGTATGGGTCACGGGGTAACCCAGCAGGTCGACCAGGGTGCGCAGCTCCTCGGTAGCGTTCCCCAGCAAGACGCCGCCGCCGGTGTAGATGTAGGGCCGCTTGGCCGACAGAAGCAGCTGCAGCGCCTTGCGGATCTGACCGCCGTGCCCGCGTCGAACCGGGTTATAGGAGCGCATCTCGACGGTTTCGGGATAGCCGCGGTAGGTCGTCTTGTTGAACGAAACGTCCTTCGGAATATCCACCACCACGGGACCCGGGCGACCGGTCCGCGCGATGTGAAACGCCTTTTTCATGACTTCGGCGAGTTGCCGAACGTCCTTGACCAGAAAGTTGTGTTTGACGATGGGCCGCGTGATGCCAACGGTGTCGCATTCCTGAAAAGCATCGAGCCCGATCGCAGCCGTTGGCACCTGGCCGGTGATCACCACCATCGGAATGCTGTCCATGTACGCGGTCGCGATGCCGGTGACCGCGTTGGTCACGCCGGGCCCGGAGGTCACGAGCGCAACACCGACCTCGCCGGTTGCCCGTGCGTAGCCGTCCGCCGCGTGGATGGCCGCTTGCTCGTGACGCACCAGGACGTGTTGAATCGTGTCCTGCTTGTAGAGCGCGTCGTAGATATGCAGAACCGCACCGCCAGGGTAGCCCCACAGATACTTGACACCTTCGGCCTGCAGCGCCTTGACGAGGATTTCGGCGCCGCGAAGCTCCTCGGGATGGCGGTGACCCGCCGTTTGAGCGGCCACCGCCAGCTCTTTTTTCGATACTTCCATATTCAACCTTTCAGAATTTCTCTGACGAAAAACCTAGGGTGCCCCTTGGCCGCGCTCTCGTGAAGCCGCTTCGGGACTTGAGGCCAAGACCATGGGCGTGCTGCTTGCGCCGCCGGGCCAGGACCCGTTTCTCCGGTGTCGGAATTACAGATTATCGCACCCGCCGCAGCCGAGCTCGGGCCCGCCGCCCAAAGATGGGCTGCCACAAGCCGCGAAATGACCCCAGGACCAAGCGGCGATAATTGCTGGCTTTTCCGACGCACCCCAGGGCGGGTTGGTCTTGAACGCCAACGGCCCCATTTGACCCTTTCACAACAGCCTTGGCTACTGAACGCGAGTTGTCCGAATTCCTCCGCAGCGTCGAGCGCAAGGCGTTCAAGCGCGCGCTCTATCACGTGCGCGACGAGGAGGCTGCGCTCGACATCGTGCAAGACAGCATGATGAAGCTCGCGGAGCACTACGGCGACAAGCCCGCTGACGAACTGCCGATGTTGTTCCAGCGCATCCTGTCGAACAGCACGCTCGACTGGTTTCGTCGGCGCAAGACGCGGAATGCGATCTTCAGCAACCTCTCGGACTTCGAGGGCCCCGAGGGTGAGGGGGAATTCGATCTGCTCGAAACTTTTCCGCAGAGCCAGGAATCCATCGACGAAGACAGCCCGGAAGTCAGCACGAGCCGCAAGGAAACCCTTCTGCAGATCGAGGAAGCGTTGATGGACCTCCCGCCACGTCAACGCGAAGCCTTCCTGCTGCGTTACTGGGAGGATCTCGACGTTGCAGAAACCGCCGCTGCCATGGGCTGTTCCGAAGGCAGCGTCAAAACCCATTGCTCGCGCGCTGTACACACGTTGGCCCAAGCGCTGCGCGCCAAAGGAATTCGACTATGAACACCCGCGCCCACACCACGACCCCATCGCCGGAAGATCGGTTTGGCCGATCGGTCGCTGCCGTGCTGAGTCTGGGGACGGCCGAGCTTCCACACGAAATCAGCGAGCGCCTCAGAGCCGCTCGGGAGCGCGCCGTCGCCGTGCGTCGGCGGGAGGCCGTGCTCCGTCCGCAGACCGCCAGCGCTGTCGAGATTCAAAGCGACATGACGGCCAGCCTGGGCAGCGGCGGTGAATCGGAAGCCTGGTGGCGCCGAGCTTGGGCTTTGTTGCCGCTGCTCGCTTTGCTCTGGGGCCTGTACCTGCTCGAACACGCGTTCAACGACGAGCGTGCACAAGAGGCGGCTGCAATCGATGCGGCCTTGCTCACCGATGACCTGCCGCCACAGGCCTACACGGATCCGGGCTTCATCCAGTTTTTGAAGGTCGCTCCGACCCAGGGTGCCGGGCGCTGATGAACCGAGGTTCCGTTCGGCTGAGCCAGCCGCTTTCCGAAACCGGGTCACCGTCGGCTGACGTGCTGCGGCGCGGCCTCCGTGCGGCGGGATGCTTTTGGTTTGTCGCCTTGATTTCGACGTTGGCGTGGAACGCATCGGCGCAAGTCCTGACTGCAGCCCCTTCTCCGGCACCGGGGACGTCACTGACCCCAGCGGCTGCGCCCGCGCTTGCGGCATCTGCGCCAAAGGCTCCGCCCAAAAAAATCCTGTCGGGGCCGCCGCCCTTGCTGGCGAGCCAACAATCGGACTGGAACGAACTGAGTTCGGAGGAACAACGGGCATTGCGACCCTTGGCGCCGATTTGGAGCAAGCTGGACCCCCTGCAAAAACGCAAATGGCTGGCGCTGGCCAGAAATTTCGACGGGATGAGCTCCGAAGAGCAATCGGTTCTACAGAGCCGCATGACGGAATGGGCCCGCTTGAGCCCGCGGCAACGCACCCTCGCTCGCCTCAATTTCTGGGAGAGCCAGCAGCTGAAGGTCGAAGACAAGCGTGCGCTTTGGGAAGCCTATCAGGCTCTGCCGGAAGAAGAGCGCCGCCGACTCGCCGCGGCTGCCCAACCCCCGAACGGAACCAGAAAGCCCGGAAAGCTCGTCACTCCGCTGGCCTCGCCTGCTGCGGAGAAGACGGCCTCCAGCTCAGCTTCACCGCCTGCGCCCGGGTCTGCGCCGCATGAACCGCCACCCGGTGGCGCTCAGCCCGGTGGAGCTGGCCAAAGGAGCGCAACCATCCCCGGGCTGCGTCCCAAGACGCTGCTGCCCCTGCGTAGTGGCGCTGGGCCCCGCCCGTGACGGCGCCGAAAGAGACCATTCCGATGGCTGAGTCCGCACCCGATCGGCTGCCGACGCCCTCCCTTGGGCGCCGCATGGCCTGCTGGTTGTACGAAGGGATGCTGTTGTTCGGCGTGGTCTTCGTCGCCGGCTATCTCTTTAGCAGCTTGACGCAGACCCGCCATGCGCTGCAGAACCGCCACGCGCTTCAGGCGTTCATCTTCGTCGTCTGCGGCATTTACTTCACCTGGTTTTGGTCCAAGGGCCAAACCCTGGCCATGAAGACCTGGCATCTGCGGATCACCGATCGCAACGGCCAGCCCCTGACGCAAACCAGAGCCTTGATCCGATACCTTTTGAGTTGGCTTTGGTTTTTGCCCGCCTTGGCCATCAGCGCCGCGCTGAACGTTACGGGAAGCGCCGCCTTGTCCGTCTGGATCCTCTGGGCGGGGGTTTGGATGCTGGCCGCGCGCTTCGATCCGGACCGGCAGTTTCTCCACGACCGGATCGCCGGCACACGGATCGTGACGACGGTCGGTACGGGCTCGGCCGCGGGGGCCAGTCCCACGGAGAATCGCCCCACGTGAAGCCTGCCATGAAGTCCATCCAGCCTCCGCCCCCGTTGGAACGGGATCGGCTCGAGCCGCATCAGGTGCATCAGCGGCGTCGGGGCCTCGAGCGGCTTTGGTATGCCACCGGCTACTCGCTGCGCGGGCTGCGGGATGCCTGGGAGGAAATGGCTTTTCGGCAGGAGGTGCTGGCCGCGCTGGTTCTGTTACCCCTCGCCGTGTATCTGGGCCAAAGCTGGCTCGAGCGAGCGGCTCTGGGGGGCGTCGTCCTTCTGGTGCTGATCGTGGAACTGCTCAACACGGCCGTTGAAGCCGCCATCGACCGAATCGACCCTGCCTGGCACCCCTTGTCTAGGCAAGCGAAAGACCTGGGCAGTGCGGCAGTGCTCGTCAGCCTCGTGCTCGCCGCCTTCGTTTGGGCCAGCGCGCTCTACAGTCGTTTCGCCTGATGCTGCGGCCCGCGTTTTCCTTGTGTGTGTATTGCGGCTCCCGGCCCGGGGACGATCCGGCGCAGCTTGCGGCGGCCGAGACGCTTGGGCGGTGGATCGGTCGGCATGGTGGGCGCTTGGTCTATGGTGGCGGGAACACGGGCCTAATGGGGGCAGTGGCCAACGCCTGTCTCGACGCCGGGGGAACGGTGCTCGGCATCATTCCGCAGGCGCTCGTGGAACGCGAGTGGGCGCACCAGGGTTGCACGGAACTCTGCGTCGTCGAAACCATGCATGAACGCAAGCGGCTCATGGCCGAACACGCCGATGCCTTCCTGGCGTTGGCTGGCGGCATCGGGACGTTCGAGGAGTTTTTCGAAGCCTGGACCTGGAAGCAACTGGGCTACCACGACAAGCCCATCGGCCTGCTGAACGTCGCGGGCTACTACGACCCTTTGCTCGCTTTTCTCAAAGCCAGTGTGGCCCAGGGTTACATGAGCGAGGCGCAAATGGCCTTGATCCATGCCGGTGATCAGCCCGCGGAACTGGCGCGCCGGCTGATCGAAGCGGCGGGATTCACGACGGCCCGAGACCTCGATCAGATCTGAACCCGCCGCTTCCCGCAGCGGTGCGGCTCAGACCGCCGCTTCGTCTTCTTCGCCGGTGCGGATGCGCACCACCCGCTCGACCGGGCTGACGAAGATTTTGCCGTCGCCAATTTTGCCCGTGCGTGCCGCGCGAACGATGGCTTCGACGCAGCGGTCGACGTCGCCCCCTTTGACGACGATTTCAACCTTGATCTTGGGCAGGAAGTCGACGACATATTCGGCGCCCCGATACAACTCCGTGTGGCCTTTTTGTCGGCCGAAACCTTTGACCTCGGTCACGGTCAGGCCGGTCACGCCGACTTCGGCCAGCGCCTCGCGGACTTCCTCGAGTTTGAACGGTTTGATGATGGCGGTGATTTGCTTCATAAATGGGCCTCGGGTGAATCGAAACAGGGGGCCAACACGCTCAGGCGACACGGCCTCCTTCGGATCAAAGGCAGTGCCGGTCTCTGGGGCGCCACCGCCTTCGGTTTGAGATCGGCCGCGTGTCAGCCCCGATAACGGTTGCTTATAGGATAGCGCCAGTCTTTGCCAAAGCTGCGATGCGTGACGCGAACGCCTACGGGCGCTTGGCGCCGTTTGTATTCATTGACGCGAATCAGCCGAACCACCCGATCGACGACCGCCGGGTCAAAGCCCTCCGCGACGATCTCGGCAGCGGATTGGTCGTGCTCGACATAGCGCTCGATGATGGCGTCGAGCACCTCATACGGGGGCAGGCTGTCCTGATCGGTCTGATTCGGCCGAAGCTCGGCGCTCGGCGGGCGTGTGAGGATGCGCTCAGGGATGGGGTTGGCCCCGCGACCGTAGGGATCGTGGGCGTTGCGCCAATGCGCCAGCCGAAAGACCTGGGTCTTGACCACGTCCTTGATGACCGCAAAACCGCCCGCCATGTCGCCATAGAGTGTGCAGTAACCCGTCGCCAACTCGCTCTTGTTGCCAGTGGTCAGCACCAGGTCGCCGAACTTGTTGGACAGCGCCATGAGCATGAGGCCGCGGATGCGGGCCTGGATGTTTTCCTCGGTGGTGTCCTCGGCACGGCCCTCGAACAGCGGCGCCAGCGAGCCCCGCAAGGTCTCGAACGCGGGGGCGATCGGGACGACGTCATGGCGCACGCCCAGACGCCGCGCGATTTCGGCGGCGTCTTCGAGACTCATCGCCGCGGTGTAGGGCGAAGGCATCATGACCGTGCGCACCCGCTGCGGCCCGAGCGCATCCACCGCAATCGCGAGCACCAAAGCCGAATCGATGCCGCCCGAGAGCCCAAGTATCACCCCCGGAAAGCCGTTTTTACCGACGTAGTCGCGCACGCCCAGCACCAGGGCATGCCACAGGTCAGCCTCGCTCGTACCCTCGGGGGCCACGGAGCCTTCAATTTCGATAGCATCGCCGTACCGTTTGACGCTGGCAATCAGCAGATTTTCTTCAAAAGCGGGCGCCCGGGCCGCCACCGCGCCATCGGCCGAAAGTGCGAAAGAGCGGCCTTCGAACACCAGCTCGTCCTGGCCTCCGACCAGGTGCGCGTACACGAGCGGCAGTCCGCAGTCCTGCACACGCGCGCGCATCATGGCTTCGCGCTCGCCGCCCTTGCCGCTGTGAAACGGGGAAGCGTTGATCACGGCGAGCAGCTCCGCGCCCGCGGCACGGCTCTCGCGCGCCGGAGCATCGAACCAGGCGTCTTCACAAATCAGGAGGCCAATCTTCACACCGGCCACCTCGAACACGCAGGGAGCATCGCCGGCGACGAAATAGCGACGCTCGTCGAACACCTGGTAGTTGGGCAGCTCGCGCTTGGCATAGCGGGCGAGCACCTGGCCACCCCGCAGGACCGTAGCCGCGTTGTAACGCTGCGGCACGGCCACGCTGCGCGTGCGCCAATCGCCGCCCGACGGGTGGCCTACCACGACGGTGAGGTCTTGCACATCGGCCAGGGCGACACGCACCTGGTCCAGCGCTTCCTCGCAAGCCGCGATGAAGCCCGGGCGCAGAAACAGGTCCTCGGCAGCATAGCCACAGATGGAGAGTTCGGGGGTGAGCAGCAGCTGGGCCCCCTGGGCATGGGCCGCACGGCCCGCTTCGATGATGCGCCGGGCATTGCCGGCCATGTCGCCCACGACGAAATCCAACTGGGCAACGGCGATTTTGAGCGTCATGAACATGCAAGAAATGGCTACGACTGATTATGTCATTCGGGTCGCTGACGATCCCGCTCTCACACCTTCCGAAGCCCGGGACGCCCTGCCCGCACAAAAAGCCGCGCGCCCCGCTGCCCGTGGCTAGGCGCAGCGCGCACGGGATCCCCGACCCGGATATCGCAGCCCGTTGCGCCGCAAGCTCAGCGCAGCAGTTCCACGACGCGCTCGGCCAAAGCCAGGCAGCTGGTGAGGCCGGGCGACTCGATGCCGAGCAGATGCACCAGGCCGCGCGCCCCGTGCTGCGCCGGGCCGAGCAGCAGGAAGTCGGCCGCGGGCGCCTCGGGCGCGCTGATTTTGGGCCGCACGCCGGCGTAGGCAGGCTGCAGGGCGCCGCGGGGCAGATCGGGCCAGTAGGCGCGAACCTCGGCCTCGAATGCGTCGGCCCGCGCCGGGTCCACCGTGTAGAGCGTGGGATCTGCCGGAGGCCCGCCATCGGGCGCGGCGGCAATCCATTCCACGTCCGGCCCGAAGCGGGCGTGACCCGCCAAATCCAGCGTCAGGTGCACACCCAAACCACCAGCGACCGGTATCGGGTAGATCAGACGCTCAAACGGTGCGGGCCGTGGCAGGCTGAAATAGTGGCCCTTGGCGAACGCCGCGTGCGGCAAGGGCGGCGTACGCGGCGTGCGCGTGCGCCGCGCCAGCGCCAATGCATGCAGGCCCGCTGCGTTCACCAGCGTGCGGGCCGCCATGCGCGTGCCGTCACTCAACTCAAAAACAATAGCATCACCGGACCGATTCACGCCGGCATCCACCCTAAAGACCTCGGAATTTGTCACCAGCAGGCCGCCAAGGTGCTCCAGGTCGGCCAGCAGCGCCAGCATGAGGGCATGGCTGTCGACGATACCCGTGCTGGGCACGTGCAGGGCGCCGAGGCAATGCAACGCGGGCTCGAGCGCACGCGCCTCGTCGGCGTCGAGCAAACTCAGGTCATCGACGCCGTTGGCTGCCGCGCGCGCGGCAATCACGCCCAGCGTGCCAAGCTGGTCCGGCTGCGTGGCGACGATGAGCTTGCCCGTGCGGCGGTGCGGCACCGCCCTGTCGGCACAGTAGTCATACAGCAGCCGCCGCCCGCGCACGCACAGTTGCGCTTTGAGCGAGCCCGGCGGGTAATAGATGCCCGCGTGGATCACCTCGCTGCTGCGGCTGCTGATGCCGGTGCCAAAAGCGCCAGCGGCCTCGAGGACCCAAACCTCTCGCCCAGCCAGCGCCAGCGCACGGCCCACCGCGAGGCCGACGACGCCCGCGCCAATGACAACGGCATCGAGCTGTTCCACCGGCGCCGAACGACCCGACCGCGTCGGCCTCAACCCATGTGCAGGCCGCCGTTGACCGCGAAATCGGCGCCGGTCGCGTAGCCGCTCTCCTCGCCCGCCAGCCAGGCGATGATCGAGGCGATTTCGCTGGGTTCACCGAGGCGCTTGACCGGAATCGTCGCGACAATTTTCTCGAGGACGTCGGGACGGATGGCTCGGACCATGTCGGTTCCGACATAGCCAGGGCTCACGGTGTTGACGGTCACGCCCTTGGTGGCCAGTTCCTGCGCGAGCGCCATCGTGAAGCCGTGCATGCCGGCCTTCGCCGCCGAGTAGTTGGTCTGACCGGCCTGACCCTTCTCGCCGTTGACCGAGGAGATGTTGATGATCCGGCCCCAGCCTTTTTCGACCATATCGGGCACGACCTGCTTGGTGACGTTGAACATCGAGTTGAGGTTGGTCTCGATGACGGCATCCCAGTCGGCGCGGGTCATTTTGAGAAACAGCCGATCCCGCGTGATCCCGGCGTTGTTGACGAGAACGTCGATGGGGCCGTGTTCTGCTTTGGCCTTGGAGAAGGCCTCGACGGTGCTGTCCCAGTCGGCGACGTTGCCCACGCTCGCGTAAAACGTGTAGCCCAGCGCCTTTTGCTCATCGAGCCACTTGGTGTAGTCGCGCGTCGGGCCGCAGCCCGCGATGACCTTGAAGCCATCGCGATGCAGACGCTGACAAATCGCCGTCCCAATGCCTCCCATGCCCCCAGTGACGTATGCGACCTTTTGTGCCATTGCTTTGCTCCTCTCTGAAATTGGGTATCGTTGCTTGGATTGGAACGAATTTTTCAGCGTTCCACAGCCAGGGAAACCCCCATTCCGCCGCCAATGCAGAGCGCGGCGACACCCCGTTTGGCGTTGCGTCGCTGCATCTCGTGGAGCAAAGTCACCAGAATTCGGCAGCCCGAGGCCCCAATCGGGTGGCCAATGGCAATGGCACCGCCGTTCACGTTGACCTTGGCCGGGTCGATGTCGAGCTTTTGGTTCACCGCGCAGGCCTGCGCCGCGAAGGCTTCGTTGAGCTCGAACAAATCCACGTCCGCCACCTTCCAGCCCGCCCGCGAGAGCGCTTTTTCGGTGGCCGGAACCGGCCCCAGGCCCATGTGCGCGGGGTCCAGACCGCTGGTGGCAAAGGCCGCAATGCGTGCCATGGGCGTGAGACCAAGCTGCGCCGCCTTCTTGGCCGTCATGACCACCACCGCCGCGGCGCCGTCGTTGATGCCCGAGGCGTTGCCCGCCGTCACCGTACCGTCCTTGGCGAAAGCCGGGCGCAGGCTGGCGAGCGCTTCGGCGCTGGTCTTTTTGTTGATGAACTCGTCGGTATTGAACACCAGCGGATCGCCTTTGCGCTGCGGGATCAGCACGTCGACGATCTCGTCCTTGAATTTGCCGGCTTCCTGCGCGGCGGCGGCCTTCTGCTGGCTGGCGAGCGCCAGTGCATCCTGCATTTCCCGGGTAATGCCGCAGGCCTGGGCGACATTCTCGGCGGTGATGCCCATGTGGTACTGGTTGTAGACGTCCCAGAGGCCGTCGACGATCATCGAGTCGATCATCTTCCAGTCACCCATGCGCTGGCCCTCGCGGCTGCCCAGCAGCACATGGGGGCTCGCGCTCATGTTCTCCTGCCCGCCCGCGACGACGATCTCACTGTCACCCCAGGCAATCGCTTGCGCGGCGAGCATCACGGCCTTGAGGCCCGAGCCACAGACCGCGTTGATGGTGAGCGCCGGCGTCTCCTTCGCAATGCCGGCCTTCATCAAGGCCTGTCGCGCCGGGTTCTGGCCCGCGCCTGCGGCCAGAACCTGGCCCATGATGACCTCGCCCACCTGGTCGAGGCCCACGCCGGCACGGCGCAGCGCTTCCTTGACGACGATGGCACCCAACTCCGTCGCCGGAACCTTGGCGAGCGAGCCGCCGAATTTGCCCACCGCCGTGCGCACGGCGGAAACGATGACGATGTCTTCCATGAATAGTCTCCTCGGGTTTGAAAAAAGGAACTCAGGCCTTGGCCTTGACGTAACGGCCCGGCGCAGGCTCGATGGCGCGGTATTTGCGGCCGCGGCCGTAGGTCTTGGGTGCGGGGATGCTGTCGCCTGCATGCGCCGCGAGCCAGCGCGCCCAGTCGGGCCACCAGCTGCCGGGATGTTCCGTCGCCCCTGCAATCCACTCTTCGACGGTGGATGGGAACTTTCCATCCTCGCGCGTCCAGTGGCTGCGCTTGTTCGCAGTCGGGGGGTTGATCACACCGGCAATATGCCCGGAGGCGCCCATGACGAAGCGCTTCTTGCCCCGTAAGACCTGCGTACTGGCATAGGCGCCACCGATCGGAACGATATGGTCCTCGCGCGAGCCGTAGATGTAGACCGGCTGGCGCACCTTGCGTAGGTCGAGCTTTTCGCCGCAAACGGTCAGCTTGCCGGGCTTGACCAGATTGTTCTCGAGGTACGTATTGCGCAAATACCAGGCATAAAACGGCCCCGGCAGGTTGGTGCTGTCGGCGTTCCAATACAACAGGTCGAAGGGCGGGGGCGTCTCGCCCTTGAGGTAGTTGCCGACCACATAGTTCCAGACGAGATCGTTGGGACGCAAGAAACTGAACGTGGTCGCGAGTTCCTGCCCCTTGAGCAAGCCGCCATGCCCCAACTGGGCTTCGCGGTAGCGCACAAAAGCTTCGTCGATGAACACATCGAGCACGCCGGTTTCCGTGAAGTCGATCAGCGTGGTGAGGAACGTGGCGCTCGCCACCGTGTCGTCCCCGCGCGCAGCGAGCACACCCAGAGCCGTGGCGAGGATCGTCCCGCCGACGCAGAAGCCCAGGGTGTTGATTTGGGGGGACTGCGTGATGTCCTGAACCACCGAAATGGCGCGGATGGCTGCGTCTTCGATGTAGTCGTCCCAGGTCTTGTTCGCCAGCGACTCGTCGGGATTGCGCCAACTGATCACGAAGGTGCGATGCCCCTGACTGACGGCGTAGCGGATCAGCGAATTGTCCGGCTGCAGATCGAGGATGTAGTACTTGTTGATGCAGGGTGGAATCAACAAGAACGGTCGCTCATGAACGGTAGGCGTCAGCGGCTTGTATTCGATCAACTGGAACAGCTCGTTCTCGTAGACCACGGCGCCTTCGGTGGTGGCGACGTTGCGGCCGACTTCGAAAAGGCTCTCGTCGGTCATCGAAATGTGGCCCCGCCGCAGGTCCTCGAGCAGATTCTGCAGGCCCTTGGCGATGCTTACACCCTGGGTTTGCAGCGCCTTTTGCTGCGCCTCGACGTTGAGCGCAAAGAAGTTCGTCGGGGCTGCCGCTGCTACCCACTGCTCGACGGCAAAGCGGATGCGATTGCGTGTTTTCTCGTCGCCCTCGATCGCCTCCGCCATCCGCATGAGCGTGCGTGCGTTGAGCAGATACATGGCCGCCGTGTAGGTGGCCCAAGGGTTCTTTTGCCAGGCGGGGTCTGCAAAGCGTCGATCCTTGAGCGGCGCGCGCCCGCTGAGCACGTCGAGCCAAATCGACGCCGCCTCCTTTTGGTAGTCCTGTTGGATCTCCGCCAGCTTTTCTGGAGCGATGGACAGCTTCGGAGCCGCGGGCATGGCGGCCTCACCGGGCTTGAGCGGGGTACCCGCCATCGCCTGCAACCACACGGTGGTCAGGCTATCGATCCATTGCTGTCCGGCCGCCATCGGGTCCAGCCCGCTCAACACACGATTCGATTCACTCACCCGTCGTCTCCTCGATTGATCTCCAAGGCAGCCAGTATGGCACCAGCGCCCCTTCACCAAGCTGACGGGCTCAGGCCAAGCCTATGCAGGCCGCCATGCGGCCCGTGCCCCCGAGCCGAGCGGTATCCCGCCGGTGGGAGAAATAGCGGTCGCGCTGCGTCACGGTGCACCATGCCGGGCTGCTGTCGTTGCCGTAGATCTGCGCGACACCCAGGGCGCGCAGCCGCCGCCGCGCCAGCTGGGCCAAGTCGGCCCACCAGCGGTCGGCCGCGCCATCGGTCGCGCGGCGGAAGGCCTCGGTCGCGCTGGGGTCCCAGTCACAAAAAGCCGCACGCACCTCGGGGCCCACCTCGAATGCCTGCGGACCAATGCAAGGACCGAGCCAAGCCATCAGCGCTGGAACTGCTGTGCTGTCCCCGCTCGAAGCCCTCCTCTGCGCCGTGAGGCGTCGAATCGCTTCGACCGTTCGCTCCAAAATGCCCACGCCCTCCTCGCCTGCGAGTCCCCGCCAACCCGCGTGTGCCGCTGCCACGACGCGCCCTTCGATATCACACAGCAGCACGGGCAAGCAATCGGCCACCATCACGGTGCAGGCCGTGTGGGGCGAGGCCGTCACCGCCGCATCCGCGGCCGTGCCGTCGGGCGTATCGGCGTCGATCCGCAGCACGTCCGTTCCATGGACTTGCCGAAGAAACACGGGCCGCATACCCATCGCAGCGGCGAGCCGCGCGCGGTTTTCCGCGACGGCCTGCGGGTCGTCGCCCACATGGTCGCCGAGGTTGAACCGATCAAACGGCGCGCGGGAGCAACCGCCCTCTCGCACGGTCATACAAGCCCGAACCTGAGGCGGCGCGGGCCAGTCGGGACGGAAAAACGGCGCGGGCACCAAGAACGGTTCTACGGTTCGAAATCCGGGCATGCAGACGGTTGGGCGCGCTGGAAGGCCGGCAGCGCCATACAGGCGTCAAAGGCCGCCAGGGTGCGCGGCAGGCTGCTGAGGTCGCATTCGAAACGGCGCGCGTTGAAGATCTGCGGCACCAGCAAACAGTCGGCCAGCGTCGGGGCTTCGCCGGCGCAAAAGCGCGTTGGCGGCTGCTGCGCCAACTGCCGCTCGAAGGCTTCGAGGCCGAGGCGAACCCAGTGTCGGTACCAGGTGTTCTTCGCCTCTTCGCTCGCGCCCAGCTCGCGCTTGAGGTACTGCAGCACCCGCAGATTGTTCAGCGGGTGGATTTCGCACGCCACGATCTGAGCCAGCGCGCGCACCCGCGCCCGAGCCAACGGCTCCGACGGCAACAACGGCGGGCTGCGATGGGTTTCGTCGAGAAACTCGATGATGGCCATCGATTGCGACAGCCGCGTGCCATCATCGAGTTCGAGCAGGGGCACGAGCCCTTCGGGTGCGAGCGCGACAAATTCCGCCTCGCGGTGCTCACCCCGGGCAAGGTGCACGGGCACGTACTGGTACGGCAAGCCTTTGAGCTCGAGCGCGATGCGCACCCGAAACGAAGCCGAGGAGCGGAAGTAGTTGTAGAGCTTCATCATTGCGGAGCCGGGCCCGGCAGCCCTCCATCCGGTTTGCTTCAGCGCTGCGGAGCGCGCTCGGCCAGGAAGATCTCGACCCGGCGGTTCTTCGCGCGGCCGGCTTCGGTGGAGTTGTCGGCAATCGGCTCACGCGACCCGCGACCGTCGATGATGATCCGACCGGGGTCGACGCCGCGCGTCACCAAATAGTCGCGGACCGCAGCCGCGCGGTTGATCGACAAGGGGTTGTTGACCGCGTCGCTGCCCGTGCTGTCGGTGTGTCCGATGATGCGCACCTCGATGCTCGGCTGCCCGGCCAGTCCTTGGGCGAACTGATCCAGGATAGGGCGCAAGCGCGGCTGGATGGCCGCACTGCCGGTGCCGAAGGAAATGTCGCTCGGAATGTTGAGCTTGAGCTGGTTGTCGGCGGTACGCGTGACGGTCGCCCCGGTTCCCGCCGTGGCCTGTTCCATCGCCGCTTTTTTCTGCTGCATCTGGGTTGACCAGACGTAGCCGCCAAGCGCGCCGATGCCCGCTCCCACCGCCGCCGCGCCTTTGCTGTCTCCAATGGCCGCGCCGGCAAGCGCTCCGATGCCCGCGCCGATGGCGGTATGGCGCTGCGTCTCCGTCATGTCCGCGCAACCCGCGAGCACGAGCGCGCCCACGAGCGCAGCCGCCCCCCAGCGGTGCGGCGAAAGAGCGTTTCGATTCGATGTCTGCTGCATGGCTGGACTCCTGAACAATGGGTAAAAATCGATGGACCTCACCCGCGAGTGTGCCACCGCACGGGGCCGTGGCAAACTGGCTCCTTCGGCAAAACCCCAAAGAGCCCAGCCATGAATGATGTCTTCCCGCCGCCCCCCACCGTGCGCGTGCCCGTCCGAAACAGCGACGCCTGTTTTCCGGTGCACCGCGTTTATTGTGTGGGCCGAAATTACGAAGAACACGCGAAAGAAATGGGCTTCACCGGCCGCGAGCCGCCGTTCTTCTTCCTCAAGCCCGCCGACGCTGTCTTCCCGGTGAATGAAGGCGAAACCGGCCGTTTGCCCTACCCTTCCCTGACACGCAACCTGCACCACGAGATCGAACTGGTGGTTGCGATCGGTGTCGGCGGCGCGCAAATTCCGGCGGCCGAGGCGCATCGGCACATCTACGGCTATGCGGTCGGGCTCGACATGACACGGCGTGACCTGCAAAACGAAATGAAAAAACTCGGCCGACCCTGGGAAATCGGCAAAGCCTTCGAAGCCTCGGCCCCCATCAGCCCGATCACGCCGGCGGTCCAGGCGGGCGACATCACGACAGCGGAAATCTGGCTGCAGGTCAACGGCGCGGAACGCCAACGCAGCCAAATCGCCAAACTGATCTGGAACATCGGCGAAGTGATCGAGCATCTCTCCGCGGCCTGGACACTGCAACCGGGCGACCTGATTTATACCGGCACACCCGAAGGTGTCGGCGCGGTCGTGCCGGGCGACCTGCTGGTGGGCGGTGTGAGCGGGCTATCCGAGTTGCGCGTGCAAATCGTCTGACGCCGGGCACTGCCTCTGGGCAGAGCCCGCGCCGGCCTGGGCAAACCGGAGCCTGCGCCGCGCCTAAAATTGCGCCCTCTAGGGCCACACCGAAGGCCTCCCTCGCGCGCCGCGCATCCAGTGCCGGGGTCAAAGGTGCTGTTCTGTCCCTACTCGCTGCGTCCCCCAAACTCCATGCTGAACTTCCTCGAAGCCCTCGCCCGCGGGCTCGCCTGGATGGCGGGTCTGTTGCTCGCTTTCATCCTGGTACTGGCCACGCTGAGCATTCTCGGGCGCGAGACCCTGGGCTGGAGCCTCCCCGGGGATTACGAAGGCGTGGCGCTCGCCACCGCCGCCGTGGTGGGCTTGTTCATGCCGCTGTGCCAGATGCACCGCGGCCACATCGTCGTCGATTTTTTCACCGCGCGCGCGCCGGGTCGGGTCAACGCCGCGCTCGACCGCCTCGCCGCGGGGGTGTTGGGGCTGGCGTTCCTGCTGCTGGCCTGGCGTGCAGGCATCGGCGGGCTGGAGTCGTTCGAGAACCGCTCGACCACCATGCTGCTCGGCGTACCCGAGTGGCCGGCCTACGCCAGCCTGGCGCTCGGTTTTGCCCTGAGCGGCCTCATCGGCCTGGTGCAGTGCGCCGCGGGCTTCGGCCGTCACGAGCGTTGCGACCCCGCCGAGCCGGGATGCCGCGCATGAGCGGCACTGAGGTCGCGCTCCTGACCATCGGGTTAATGTTTGCCCTGATGGTGCTGCGCCTGCCGATCGCCATTGCGATGTTCGTCGCAGGCTCGGTCGGTTACGTGGCCATCGCCGGCTGGGCGCCCTACGCCAGCTTCCTCAACAGCATGGCCTACGCGCGCTTTGCCAGCTACGACCTCTCGGTGATTCCGCTCTTTATCCTGATGGGCCAGTTTGCCACGCAAGGTGGGATCAGCAAGGCCTTGTTCGAGTTCACCGCCGCGCTGGTGGGCGGTCTGCGCGGCGGACTGGCGATGGCCTCGGTGATGGCCAGCGCGGCGTTCGGGGCGATCTGCGGCTCCTCGGTGGCCACCGCCGCCACCATCACCGGCGTGGCGCTGCCCGAGATGCAGCGCCACGGCTATTCCGGCCGGCTGGCCACGGGAACGCTCGCCACCGCCGGAACGCTGGGTATCCTCATTCCGCCCTCGGTGCCACTGGTGATCTACGCGATCCTGACCGAGCAGAACATCGCCAAGCTCTTTCTGGCGGCGACCGTCCCCGGCGTGCTGGCGATGGTGAGCTACCTGATCGTCATCGCGATCTACGTGCGCCTGGTGCCTGGCCACGCCCCCGCAGTGGACGCCGAGCGCCCGCGGATGCAGCTGCAGACCGTGCTTGGGCTCGCACCGATCGCAACCGTCTTCCTGCTGGTGTTCGGCGGCATCTATGGCGGGTTCTTTTCGCCCACCGAAGGGGCGGCCGTGGGTGCGTTCGCCGCCTTGCTCGCGGCACTGGCCAAGGGTGAAATGAGTTGGGCGAAGCTGCGCAACAGCTTTTTCGCCACGGCCGAAAGCTCGGCCATGATTTTCCTGATCTTCATCGGCGCGGACGTGATGAACGCGACGCTCGCCCTCTCGCAGGTGCAACAGGCGTTGACCGATCTCATCGCCAGCTGGAACCTCGCGCCGATCTGGGTGATGCTGGCCATCGTGGCGTTGCACATTGCGCTCGGCACGGTCACGGAGGAGCTTTCCATCATCCTGCTCACCATCCCCATCTTCTTCCCCGTGGTGATGGGGCTCGATTTCGACATGCCGAAGGAATCCGTCGCGCTGTGGTTTGGCATCCTGATCCTGATGGTGGTGTCCTTCGGCCTGCTCGTGCCTCCCATGGGCCTCAACGTGTATGTGGTCAACGGTCTGGCGCGCGGCGTGCCGCTGGGCGAAACCTTCCGCGGCGTGCTGCCGTTTCTGATCAGCGATTTCGTGCGCATCGGCCTCGTGCTGGCGTTTCCAGGCCTCGCTCTGGGCTTGGTCCGGCTCGTCTCGTGAACAACCGGGCCGCGCCCTGCGCCCCACCATCAACCCCCTTCGAACCGCAATGGAGCACTCCATGATTCCAAGACGAAGCTTTCTCCAATCCACCGCCGCAGCCGCCGTGCTCGCGGCGCCCGCGATTCGCGGCTTGGCGCAGCCGACCGTCACGCTGAAATTCGCCACCTTCATGGCGCCACAGTCCAACGTCTGGATCAACATGCACAAGGCATGGATGGACAAGGTGACCCAGGAGTCGGGCGGCCGCATCCAGTTCCAGGGCTACCCGGCCATGCAGCTCGGCGGCTCGCCGGCTCAGCTCTACGACCAGGCCAAGGACGGCGTGGCCGACATCATCTGGACACTGCCCGGCTACACGGCGGGGCGCTTCCCCCGGATCGAGGCGTTCGAGCTGCCGTTCATGATGAGCCACGCCGAAGCCACCTCCAAGGCACTGTGGGAATACATCCAAACGCTTGCTGCCGACGAGTTCAAGGGCACGCATCTGATCGCGGTGAACGTGCATGGGCCAGGCGTGATCCATACCGCCCATCAGCCGATACGGACGGCGGCCGACCTCAAGGGCCTCAAAATCCGCGGCCCGTCGCGCCAGGTCACCAAACTGCTGGCGACGCTCGGTGCCACCCCGGTGGGCATGCCGCTGCCAGCGATCCCCGACGCGCTCTCGAAGGGCACCATCGCGGGATGCGTCCTGCCGTGGGAGGTCGTCCCGTCGGTGAAGGTGCAGGAACTGACGCGCCACCATGCCGAGTTCGACCCCGCCGGCGGCGCGCTCTACACAGCCTGCTTCGTCATGGCCATGAACAAAGACCGTTACGACAGCCTGCCCGCGGACTTGAAGAAAGTGATCGACGCCAACTCAGGCTTGACCACCTCCGGCTGGCTCGGCAAGGTCCAACAAGCGGGCGACGCGGCGGGCCGCCAAAGCGCCCTGGCGCGCGGCAACACCATTGCCACCATCGGACCCGAAGCCGCCCAGGAGTTTCGCCGTCGCTCGCGCACGCTCGAAGTCGAGTGGATCGAGGACATGAACAAGCGCGGTTACGACGGCAAAAAGCTGCTCGACACCGCCAAGGCCTTGATCGAGAAGCACACCAAAACCAGTAAAGCCTGAAAGCAAAGCCTGTGATGGCCGACGCCTCCGCGGAGCCTCTTGGTTCCTGCACGGCGGCACCCCGATCGGTACACTGCCGTCATGTTCCGTAGCCCGATCAAACACTGCCGCGCCTGCGGCGCCCCGGTGGTCTACCGTTTGCCCGACGATGGTGACACCCGGGAGCGCGCCATCTGCACCGCCTGCCGCACGGTGCACTACGAAAACCCGCTCAACGTGGTCGGCACCGTGCCCTACCTGGGCGAGCGGGTGCTGCTGTGCAAGCGCAACATCGAGCCGCGCTGGGGCAAGTGGACGCTGCCGGCCGGATTCATGGAACTGGGCGAAACCGCGCTGCAAGGCGCGGCCCGGGAAACCGACGAAGAGGCGGGAGCTCACTTCCAGATCGAAGGCTTGTTCAGCGTGCTCAGTGTGCCCCGCGTCGGCCAGGTGCACCTGTTCTACCGCGCACGCCTGCTCGACGAGCAGTTTGCCCCCGGCCACGAAACGATCGAGGCGCGGCTGTTCTCCGAGGCGGAGGTTCCCTGGGAGGAATTGGCGTTTCGGACCGTGCGCGAGACGCTGCTGCGCTTCTTTGCCGACCAGCGACTCGGCACCTTCGGCGTGCACAGCGTCGATATCGACTAGGACCCAACGAGCGAAAAGCCCGCAATCAAAACTGCGGGCTTTTCACTTTTTGATAGCACGACCGAGCCGAATCATGCCGGCGTGCGGACGATTCGGCTGAAAATTCAGGCGTGGGCCTTGTTGTAGTTGGCGATGCCGTCGGCGATTTCTTTGCGCGCGGCTTCCGGGCCTTCCCAGCCCAGCACCTTGACCCACTTGCCCTCTTCGAGGTCCTTGTAATGCTCGAAGAAGTGCGCGATGGTCTTGAGCCGCGCGGGGTTGAGGTCTTCGGGCTTTTGCCACTGGGTGTAGATCGACAGAATCTTGTCGGTCGGCACGGCGAGCACCTTGCCGTCTTCGCCCGCTTCATCCTGCATCTTCAGGATGCCGATCGCGCGGCAAGGCACCACGACGCCCGGAATCAGCGGCACCGGGGTGATGACCAGCACGTCCACCGGGTCGCCGTCGCCGCTGAGCGTCTTGGGCACGTAGCCGTAGTTCGTGGGGTAGTGCATGGCCGTGCTCATGAAGCGGTCCACGAAGATCGCCCCGGTTTCTTTGTCGACCTCGTATTTGATCGGGTCGGCATTCATGGGGATTTCGATGATGACGTTGAAGGCTTCGGGCGCGTTCGGGCCGGGCGTGACGTTGTCGAGCGACATGAGGAGCAGTCTCTTTCGTTTTGTTGAGGATCAAGGGAGGGATTGGGATTAACCCTGATTTTACTTTCACGGCCCTTGCGCGACACCGCAGCGTCACGGTTTGGCGGTAAATTGCGCGCGTTGGCCAATCGCCTCCCCCGCTGGAGCGCGAGGAAGCAACGCAGCGGGGGTTCCTCCACAGCGTTGAGCCCCTTCCAAGCGAAACAACGAATGAGGAGATCGACATGACTGGCAACTCGGCGCTGATTTTGGCGCTCGTCTGCGGGCTCTTGGCCGTGGCCTACGGACTGTGGGCACGCAGTTGGATTCTTGCGCAAGACCCGGGCAACGCCCGCATGCAGGAGATTGCGGCAGCCATCCAGGCCGGCGCGGCTGCTTACCTGGCGCGGCAATACAAAACCATCGCCATCGTCGGCGTGGTGCTCGCGGTGCTCATCGGCGTGTTCCTCGACGGCAAGACCGCCGTGGGCTTCGTCGTCGGCGCCGTGCTCTCGGGGGCATGTGGCTTCATCGGCATGAATGTCTCGGTGCGCGCCAACGTGCGCACCGCGCAGGCCGCCACGCGGGGCATCGGCCCGGCGCTGGACGTGGCCTTTCGCGGCGGTGCCATCACCGGCATGCTGGTGGTGGGCCTGGGGCTGCTTGGGGTAGCGGGCTTCTACGGGTTCCTGGTCGGCAATGGCAACCTCACACCCGACAAGCACCTCGCCGACCTGCTCAATCCCTTGATTGGTTTTGCCTTTGGCTCGTCGCTGATCTCGATCTTCGCGCGGCTCGGCGGCGGCATCTTCACCAAGGGTGCCGACGTCGGCGCCGATCTGGTCGGCAAGGTGGAGGCCGGCATTCCCGAGGATGACCCGCGCAACCCCGCCGTGATCGCCGACAACGTCGGCGACAACGTGGGCGACTGCGCTGGCATGGCCGCGGACCTGTTCGAGACCTACGCGGTCACGCTGATCGCCACCATGGTGCTCGGCGCGCTGATGGTCGCAGCCGCCCCGGCGCAGGCGGTCGTCTACCCGCTCGCACTCGGCGGCGTGTCCATCATCGCCTCGATCATCGGTTGCTTCTTCGTCAAAGCGACGCCTGGGATGAAAAACGTCATGCCCGCCCTCTACAAGGGCCTGGCGATCGCGGGCGGCCTCTCGCTGGTGCTCTTTCTCGGCGTGACGCTCTGGATCATCCCCGACAACGCCATCGCCGCAAGCGGCAGCCAAATGCGCCTCTTTGGCGCCACGGTCGTCGGCCTCGCGCTCACGGCTGCGCTGGTCTGGATCACCGAGTACTACACCGGCACGCAATACAAACCCGTGCAGCACATCGCGCAGGCATCCACCACGGGCCACGGCACCAACATCATCGCGGGGCTGGGCGTGTCCATGCGCTCGACGGCCTGGCCGGTGATCTTCGTCTGCATCGCCATCGTGGTGTCTTACAGGCTCGCCGGCCTCTACGGCATTGCGGTGGCCGCCATGTCCATGCTCAGCATGGCCGGCATCATCGTCGCGCTCGATGCCTATGGGCCCATCACGGACAACGCCGGGGGCATCGCCGAGATGAGCGAACTGCCCAGCAGCGTGCGCGACATCACCGACCCGCTCGACGCGGTCGGCAACACCACCAAGGCCGTGACCAAGGGTTATGCCATCGGTTCTGCGGGCTTGGCCGCGCTGGTGCTGTTCGCCGACTACACGCACAAGCTCGAGGGGCTGGGCCAGTCGGTCAGTTTCAACCTCTCCGACCCGATGGTCATCGTCGGCCTCTTCATCGGCGGCCTCATCCCCTACCTTTTCGGTGCCATGGCCATGGAAGCCGTCGGGCGCGCCGCGGGCGCGGTGGTGGTGGAGGTGCGGCGCCAGTTCAGCACCATTCAAGGCATCATGGAAGGCACGGCCAAGCCGGAATACGGCGTGGCGGTCGACATGCTGACCAAGGCTGCCATCAAGGAGATGATGATCCCGAGCCTGTTGCCGGTGGTCACCCCCATCCTGGTCGGCTTGTTGCTCGGCCCGAAGGCGCTCGGTGGCCTGCTCATGGGGACGATCGTCACCGGCCTCTTCGTGGCGATCTCGATGTGTACCGGCGGCGGTGCCTGGGACAACGCCAAGAAATACATCGAGGATGGCCACTTCGGCGGCAAGGGCAGCGAAGCGCACAAAGCCGCTGTTACGGGCGACACCGTGGGCGACCCTTACAAAGACACGGCGGGTCCCGCGGTCAACCCATTGATCAAGATCATCAACATCGTGGCGCTGCTGATCGTGCCGCTCGTGGTGCGCTTCCACGGCGGCTGATTGGTCATGATGCCGTGTACCCGGCGAGCGCCCAACGCCGGGCCCACAAGGCCAGAGCGGCCAACACGCAGAAGGCGGCTCCGGCACCGAAGGTCCAGGCCGGGCCGTACTGTTGCCACAGCGCCCCGGCAATCACACTGGCCAGGAGCATGGCCCCGCCACTGACCAAGTTGAAAAAGCCAAAGGCCGTGCCACGCAGATCGGCCGGCGCCACCTCGGCGACCATGGCAGCGAGCAAACCCTGGGTCAGCCCCATGTGGGCTCCCCAGAGCAGCACGCCCACCAGCAGGCCGCTCCAGTGCGTGCTGCTCGCAATGACGAGGTCGGCCACGGCCAGCACCGCCAGACCGGCCAGCAGCATCGGCCCGTGCGACACGCGGTCCGAGAGCTTGCCAAAGGGGTAGGCACTGAGCGCATACACCGCGTTCATGGCAACCATGACCAGCGGCACCAGCGCCACCGGAACACCGGTTTGCTCGGCGCGCAAAACCAAAAATGCCTCCGAAAACCGCGCGAGTGTAAAAACCGCTGCGACCGCGACCACCCACCAGTAGGGTGTGCCGAGCCGACGCAGATTGGCCCGCGAAATCGGGTTGCCCGGCGTGCGGCTCGCCGTGCCGTCCGGATCACGCACCCCCAGGGCCAGCAGCAACACCGCCAACGCCGCAGGAATGATCGCGACGACGAACACCGCACGGAAGTCGTTCGCCCACAGCAGCATGAGGCCAACTGCGATCAGCGGCCCGGCAAAGGCGCCCACCGTGTCGAGCGACTGCCGCAGCCCGAAGGCGGCGCCACGCAAAGCAGGGGGTGCCAGGTCGGCCACCAAAGCATCGCGCGGCGCCCCGCGTATGCCTTTGCCGATGCGGTCGATGATGCGCGCCGAAAACACCCAGCCGGCGCTGGGGGCAAAGGCGAACAAGGGTTTGGACAGTGCCCCAAGCCCATAGCCCAGCACCGCGAGCGCCTTGCGTTTGCCCAGCCAGTCGCTGATCACCCCCGAAAACACCTTGACGACCAGCGCCGTCGCCTCGGCGAGGCCCTCGATGAGCCCGACGAGCGCCACGCTGATGCCCAAACTGCCCACCATGAACATCGGTAAGAGGCTGTGGATCATCTCCGAGCCGATGTCCATCAGCAGGCTCACGAAGCCCAGGATCCAGATCGCTGCGGGCAGGCGTGGTGCTTCCGCCCCGAGGGCGGCGTTCTTGGTTTCACTCATCATGGGTTCGGCTTCAGGGTTTCAGATCGTGCGTGAGCGCACGCAGCGCTTCCTCATCGAGGGTTTCCCGCGCGAGCAGCTCGCGCGCGCAGCGCTCGAGGATCTCGCGGTTGCGGGTGAGCACACCCGTGGCCTCGTCGAACGCATCCATGACGATGCGGCGCACCGCCTCGTCGATGCGCTCCAAGGTCTGCGGGCTCGCCTGCGGGGCCGTGGGCATACCGGGCACGTCGAGGAACTGCTGGCGCGGCGGCTCCCAGGCCACATAGCCCAAAGACTCCTCCATGCCGTAGCGCGTGACCATGTCGCGGGCAATGTCGGTGGCCTTCGCCAGATCGTCGGCAGCGCCGGTCGACAATTGGCCAAACACCAGCTTCTCTGCCGCCCGACCACCGAGCAGCACCGCGATCTTGTGCTCGAGTTCGGGCCGGGTCATCAGAAAGCGATCCTCGGTCGGCCGCTGCAAGGTATAGCCGAGCGCTCCGATGCCGCGCGGGATGATCGACACCTTGTGCACCGCCTCCGCCTCGACCAGGGCCAGCGACACCAGCGCGTGGCCCATCTCATGGTAGGCGACGACCTCGCGCTCATGCGGGTTGAGCACGCGGTTTTTCTTCTCGAGGCCAGCCACGATGCGTTCGATCGCCACCGTGAAGTCCGCCAGGGTCACCTCGCTTGCGCCGCGGCGAGTGGCGGCCAGGGCGGCTTCGTTGCACAGGTTGGCGAGATCCGCGCCGGAAAAACCGGTGGTCAGAGCCGCGACTTGCTCCAAATCCACATCCTTGGCCAAGCGAATCTTGCGGGTGTGAACCTGAAGGATTTGCACCCGGCCCTTCTTGTCGGGCCGATCGACCAGCACCTGACGGTCGAAGCGGCCCGCGCGCAGCAGCGCCGGGTCGAGAATCTCGGGCCGGTTCGTCGCGGCCAGCACGACGAGGCCGCTTGAATTGTCGAAGCCATCGAGTTCGACCAGCAACTGGTTGAGCGTCTGCTCGCGCTCGTCATGTCCGCCGACCAGGCCTGCTGCACCCCGGGCGCGCCCCAGAGCGTCGAGCTCATCGATGAAGATGATCGCGGGCGCCTTCTCCCGTGCCTGCTCGAAGAGGTCACGCACGCGCGCCGCGCCCACACCCACGAACATCTCGACGAATTCGCTGCCGCTGATGCTGAAAAACGGCACGCCCGCTTCACCCGCCACTGCCTTGGCCAGCAAGGTCTTGCCCGTGCCCGGTGGACCAACCAACAGCACCCCCTTGGGCATGCGAGCCCCCAGCCGGCCATAGCCTTGCGGGTCTTTGAGGAAGGCCACGATTTCCTGCAGTTCGGCCTTGGCTTCATCGACCCCCGCGACGTCGGCAAAAGTCACGCCCGTGTTCTGCTCCACATACACTTTGGCCCGGCTCTTGCCGATGCTCATGAAACCGCCGAGCCCGCCGATGCCGCCCTGTTTTTCGGCGATGCGTCGGAACACGAAGTACCATAGCCCGAAAAACACGAGCGTCGGTGCGACCCAGGACATCAGATCGCGCAAGAAGGTGCTCTCGTACACCCGGGTGTAGGGAACCTTGTAAGCATCGAGCCGCTGAGCCATCTCGGGCTCGACCCGCGTCGCGACGAGCACGGTCTTGCCATTGGCTTCCGGGGTCTTGAGCTTGCCGGTGACGAGCTTTTCGCCAATCAGCACTTCGGCCACCCGACCCTCGGCCAGCGCCTGTTCGAACGCGCTGTAGGGGACGGTTTCGACCTGCTGCTGCGTTTGCCACCACGACTGCAGAGTCAGCAACAGCAGCAGTGCCGTGATCCAGTAACCGATGTTCCAGCGTTGTTGAGCATCCATAGGAATTTTGAAATGGGGATTGCGGGGAGTACGGTGCGACGTCGCTGATGCTGCATCACAGCCAGTGTGCCAGCTGCTCGACCTCTTCGGCGAACATCTGCCCGCGCTCGGCCTGCAGCACCTTGCCTTCGCGCGAACGCACCAGGGTAATCGGCAAGCCGCGGGGCTTGGGCAAGACACGCTGGACTTCTGGCGTGACCCAAGCGGCGGGGAAGCTGTAACCCTTCTTTTTGAGATAGGCCTCGGCATCCTGCGGCTTCTTGTCGATCGAGAGCGTCAGCATCACGAGCCCGCGGTCTCGGTGCGAGAGCCACAGTTTTTGCATTTCCGGGCTTTGCAATGCGCAAAACGGGCAGGTGCTGGCCCACCAATAGACGATGCAGACGTGGCCGTCGGCCTGCTCGGGCCGAAACGCCGTGCCATCGAGCAGCGTGAGCGCCGGCAGTTTGAGGAACGAGCCCACGGCCGGCAAGGGCGGCGCCTTGGCTTCGGCGGCGGCAGCCGAAGCGGCACCGGCGTCCGCGGTCTGCGCGGCGCTCCAGCGCGGCAGGGTCGAGACGGCAGCCCAAGCTGCGGCGTGGGTCAAAACGGTACGGCGACGGGACGGCATCACGAGTCTCCTCGAAGGGCGCGGGGTTGAGCCTATGGTCTCAGATGGTAGCGCGGCATAATGAATTCCATGTCCGAACGCGTAATTCCTCTGCTCGACGAGCGCACGACCACCCTGCTCGCGCGTGTACCCGCGCAGCCCATCGCCGCGACGGGGTTGCTCGGGGACGGCTTGGGGCGGCCGCTGCGCGATCTGCGCATCAGTGTGACCGACCGCTGCAACTTCCGCTGCAACTACTGCATGCCCAAGGAAGTGTTCGACAAGGACTATCCCTACCTGCCGCACAGCGCGCTGCTCAGCTTCGAGGAAATCACCCGCATCGCCCGCGTCTTCACCGCCCACGGCGTGCGCAAGCTTCGCCTGACCGGGGGCGAGCCGCTGCTGCGCAAGGGGCTGGAGCGGCTCATCGAGCAACTCGCGGCGTTGCGTACCCATGATGGCGAGCCGCTCGACATCACGCTCACCACCAACGGCTCGCTGCTGGCGCGCAAGGCGCGCTCGTTGAAGGATGCGGGCTTGAAGCGCGTGACGGTCAGCCTCGACGGTCTCGACGATGCCGTGTTCCGCCGCATGAACGACGTGGACTTTCCCGTGGCGGCGGTGCTCGAAGGCATCGAGGCCGCGCAGGCGGTGGGCTTGGCCCCGATCAAGGTCAACATGGTCGTCAAACGCGGCACGAACGAGCATGAAATCCTGCCCATGGCGCGGTACTTCCGCGGCAGCGGCATCGTGCTGCGCTTCATCGAGTACATGGATGTGGGCGCGACCAACGGCTGGCGCATGGACGAGGTGCTGCCCAGCGCCGAGGTGGTGCGCCGCATTCACGCAGAGTTGCCGCTGGTTCAGCTCGACCCGTCGGCCCCGGGTGAGACGGCCGAGCGCTGGGGCTACGCCGGGGCTGATGGCCGGCATGACCCGGCGCTCGGCGAAATCGGCGTCATCAGCAGCGTGACGCAGGCGTTTTGCCGCGATTGCAACCGTGCGCGGCTTTCGACCGAGGGCAAGCTCTATCTGTGCCTGTTTGCCGAGCGCGGCTGGGACTTGCGCCACCTGCTGCGCGGCGAGCAACCCGTGAGCGACGAGGAACTCGCCAGCGCCATCGGCGCCATTTGGCAGCAACGGACCGATCGCTATTCCGAACTGCGCGCGCAGCTCCCAACCGAGGTCGGCCGGGGCGCGCGCCGGGTCGAAATGAGCTACATCGGCGGCTGAGAGGCTGAGGCCCGCATGAACTTTGCCTCGCATCCTTCCTCCGAACACGCGCACGGCGTTCCGCCGCCCGAAAACACCCCCATGCCGCCGACCCGGGCCGGTGCCATCACGGCCATCATCCTCGCCGGTGGGCGCGGCTCGCGCATGGGCGGGGTAGACAAAGGGCTGCAGAACTTCAACGGACTGCCGCTGGCGTTACACGCGCTGATGCGGCTGCGCAGCCAAACCGGAGGCTTGGTGGGCGAAGTGATGATCAATGCCAACCGCAATCTGGCGGCCTACGAAGCGTTTGGTGTGCCGGTCTGGCCGGACACGCTGGCCGACTACGCCGGGCCTCTGGCGGGGTTTTTGACCGGGCTCGAGCGTTGCGAAACGCCTTGGCTGCTCACGGTGCCCTGCGACACCCCGCTCTTTCCGCTCGACCTGGCGCAACGGCTGGCCGAGGCGGCCGCGCGCGAAAACGCCGAGATCGCCATGGCCGCCGCGCCCGAAGAAGACGGCACGGTGCGCGCGCAGCCGGTATTCAGCCTGCTGTGCGTCGACCTGCTCGAAAGTCTGGTGCGCTATACCCACGAAGGCGGCCGCAAGATCGACCGCTGGACGGCGCAGCACCGCACCGTGCTCGTGCCGTTCGATCGCGCGCAGGACGAGGCGCACGCTTTCTACAACGCCAACACGCTGGCTGAACTGCGCGCGCTTGAACGACGCTGACTCCGCAGGCCCCGCGCGCCCCCCGCAGGGCCGCCCCTTCCTTCCCGCTTTGCTGACCCGCATGAAATCCCTCGAAGCCATCGCCGCCGAGATTGCCGGCTATGACCCCCAGGCGCTGCGCGCCGACGCGGTGGGCGCCTTCCTCGAACGCCTCGTCGAGCCGGTGCGCGAAGCCGAAACCGTGGCACTGCGCGACGCGCTCGACCGCATCCTGGCCGACGACGTGATCTCGCCACTGAGCGTGCCGCCGCACGACAACTCGGCGATGGACGGTTACGCTTTTGACGGTGCGGCCCTGCGCCCCGAAGCCGCGCTGACGCTGCGCGTGGTCGGAACGGCGCTCGCGGGCAAAGCCTGGCAAGGCACGGTCGGACCGGGGGAGTGCCTCAAGATCATGACCGGCGCCATCCTGCCCGCCGGGCTCGACACCGTCGTGCCGCAGGAATTCACCCGCAGCGAGGGCGACCGCGTCACCGTGCCCGCCGGGGTGGTACAGCGCGGCGACAACCGGCGTTTGCGTGGCGAAGACCTGATGGCCGGGCAGCCTGCGCTGCGCCGCGGCCAGCGGCTCACGCCCGCCGCCTGCGGCTTGCTGGCAAGCCTCGGGCAGCAAACGGTCTCGGTGCTGCGCCGCCCGCGCGTGGCGTATTTCTCGACCGGGGATGAAATTCTCAGCCTGGGCGAGGCGCCGCGCGAGGGCGCGGTGTACGACAGCAACCGCTACACCGTGCTGGGCCTGCTGCGCCGGCTCGGCTGCGAGCCGATCGATCTCGGCCATGTGCGCGACGAACCCACGGCCCTCGAGGCGCGTTTTCGCGAGGCCGCCGCGCAGGCCGACGCCGTCATCACCAGCGGCGGCGTCAGCGTGGGCGAGGCCGACTACACCAAGGCCATGATGAAAAAGCTCGGCGACGTCGCCTTCTGGCGCATCGCCATGCGCCCCGGCCGCCCCATGGCCGTGGGGCGCATTTCTGCAGAAAAAACACCGGATTCCCAGCGTGAAACGGTCGTTTCAAGCTATGAAAAAATGACCGCAGGGTCGAGCGATGCGGTGTTGTTCGGCCTGCCCGGCAACCCGGTGGCGGTCATGGTGACCTTTCTGGCCTTCGTGCGCCCGGCGCTGCTGCGCATGATGGGCTGCACCGACGCACCGCCGCCGCTGCTGCGGGCCCACAGCGCCGAGGCGCTGCGCAAAAAACCCGGCCGCACCGAATACCAGCGCGGCATCGTGAGCCGCGGCGCCGACGGGTGTTTGAGCGTACGCACCACGGGCAACCAAGGCTCGGGCGTGTTGCGCTCGATGGTGCAAGCCAACGGCCTCATCGTGCTGCACCACGATCAGGGCAACGTTGGGGTGGGTGACCTGGTCGACGTGATGATGTTCGACGGCGTGATGGGGCCGTAGAGGACGGGGGCAAGATCGGCCTTGCCTTATTCCGCGAGAACCACGCGGTCGCGGCCGGCTTGCTTGCCTCGATACAGCGCCGCATCGGCCCGTGCCACGGCGGTCGAAAGCTCTTCCTCCGCGCCGACCGGCGCCAAGCCCGCTGTAAAGCTCACCGTAAGGCTGCGCCCGTCCGGCAGGGTCGCGGGGCTGCGGGCGAGCGCCGCGCGCAAACGCTCGGCGGCGCGCAGGGCTTGAGCGGCATCCGCGGTCCGCAGCAACACCAGGAACTCCTCCCCGCCGAAGCGATACAGGGGCTCGCTCTTGCGCAGCTGCTTTCGAAGGGCTTGGGCGAAATGCACCAGCACGGCGTCGCCCGCCGGATGACCGTAACGATCATTCACCGCTTTGAAGTGATCGATGTCGAGCATCAAGACCCAGAGCCGTTCGCCATGCCGCAGCGCATCCGCCCGGCACAGCGCGAAATCCCGCTCGATGCCGTAGCGCATCGGCAAGCCGGTCAGCGCGTCATGCCGCACCGCGGTCGCGAGCGCCAGCGTCTTGACATGGGCGAGCTGATCGATGAATGCCCGCTGCGTGCGCTCGAAAGTGTCGAGGGCCTCGGCCGAGCCGGGCTGCCCCTTCAGGACGGCGTCGCAGATCGCACGCACGGCCGCGTGCATGGCTTCATGTTCGTGGGCGATGGCGGCAGCCGCGTCGGCATCGAGCGCCTCGAACTGAGCATAGGCCGACTGAAACCAACGGCCGAAACGGCACAGCCGATGCGCCTCGGCCGAGAGCACGTCGTCGCCGGGCGAGACGCGCAGGACCGCACAGCGCAGCAGCCGGCGCGACCACTCCATATGCGCTTCGACGGCGGCGTCGAGACGGTCGACGAAGTCGCTGAGTTCGGGATCGATCGGGGTGTGCGTCGCGGTCATGATTACAAATTGTTAGCCTGTGCCCGGTCTTTTTCAACCCAGATTGGCCATGAGGACGAGCGAAGATGGCGCGGCGGTTTGCGCGTGGATTCGCGCACGGGAGAGGAGCCAATAGCCGAGGCTATTGGCGACGAGCACGGGCGCGAAGACGCCGCAAAGCGACCGCCAGGGCGCGCGTAGGCCCGCAGGGCCGCCTCATGGACAATCTGGGTTCAACCAATCTCGCGCATGAGCGCGCGCAGCGCCGGACCGGTCTCGGGATGTTCGAGGCCCAGCCGCAGCGTGGCCTCGAGGAAGCCGGCTTTGCTTCCACAGTCGTAGCGACGCCCCGCGTAGCGATAGGCATAGACCGCTTCCTCAGCCAACAAAGCCGCAATGCCGTCGGTAAGCTGCAACTCCCCACCGGCACCCGTGCCCACGCGATGCAGATGGTGAAACACCCGGGGGCTGAGGATGTAGCGCCCGACGACGGCCTCGGTGCTCGGAGCCTGCTCCGGCTCGGGCTTTTCCACGATCGCATCGAGCGCGGTGACCGATGCCGCGACGCTGCGGCCGTGCACGATGCCGTAGCGCCGCGTCTGCTCGCGCGGCACTTCCTCGGTCGCCAGCAAACTCCCACCAAGCGAGCGATGCAGCGCCACCATTTGTGCCAGCACGGGCGGCTCACCGACGAGCAAATCGTCGGCGAGCAGCACTGCAAAGGGTTCGTTGCCGACCAGACGCTCGGCACACAACACCGCCGCACCCAAGCCGTTGGCCCGCGGCTGGCGCACGAACACACACTGCACCTCGGGCGGCTTGACCTGGCGAACCACTTCCAGCAAGGCGAGCTTGCCCGCCTGCTCCAACTCATGCTCGAGCTCGAACGCCGTGTCGAAATGGTCCTCGATGGCCCGCTTGTGCCGACCGGTGACGAAGATCATCTCGGTGATGCCTGCCGCATACGCCTCCTCGACCGCATACTGAATGAGCGGCTTGTCGATGATCGGCAACATCTCTTTCGGTGTGGCCTTGGTAGCCGGCAAAAAACGGGTGCCGAGGCCCGCGACGGGGAACACGGCCTTGGTGATCGGGCTCATGGGTGGGGAATCGGGATTGGGGACAGCGAGCCGGCCACGCTCAACCGAAGCGGCCAGACCCTGGCATTATGCGGCTCTCTCCAGCACCCAACGGATCTCGGAGGCGCCGCAGATCGCCAGCATCCCACCGACCGATACCGCCCGACACTCAGCCGCGAACAGAATCCCGAGCACACCGATCATGACCACGACCCCATCCACCCAACCCTTGATGATTCTTTATGGCAGCTCCGGCGGAACGGCCGAATCCGTCGCGCAGGCACTGGGCATGGAGGCGTCCGATCTGGGTTGGAGCCCGACCGTGCAGGCGCTCGACACGGTCGACCCGGGCGTTTTCGATGCGGCGGCCGAAACCACCTTCCTGTTTTGCACCTCGACCACCGGCGCCGGCGACCTGCCGGAAAACGCCCGTCGTTTCTTCGAAACGCTCGAGCAGCAGCCCCGATACCTCGGCTCGGTGCGCTACGGGCTGCTGGGGCTCGGAGACGAGGCGGGCCATCCCCACACCTTCTGCGGCGCGGCGCACCTGATCGACGAGCGGCTGCAAGACCTCGGGGCGCAACGTCTGGGACCGCCGCTGCTGATCGACACCGCGCATAGCGATCAGCCCGAGACCGTCGCCGTCGAGTGGTTGCGCGCTTGGTCGGCCACGCATGGGGCAGCCACCCAGGATTGAGTTCGCTCCTCCCACCTGGGGGCGGGTTCAGCGCCCGCGATCCGGGGACGGTTCTGGGAGCACCAAGAACTGCCCGGCCCCGGTGATGAAGCCCGCGTAGACCTCGGCGCCGGGATGGAAGGCCGCCACCGCCGCTCGGTAGCGCTCGAGCTGCAGCCGCAGGCTGTCCTGCGCCTGCGGCTGGGCCGCGCTCTTGAAATCGAGCACCCACCAAGCCCCGTCGCGCCGGCGCACCAGCCGGTCGATGCGCAGCAACTGCCCTTGCCACAGCAGCGGCACCTCGTTGGCCTGCCAGTCGATCACGGCCGCATCCCATGCCCACTGCGCCGCACCAAAACGCGCGGCCCGTGCCAGCGACCAGGCCCGATCCGCCTGAGCGCCGTCGAGCCCAAAGCGCTGCTCAACGCTGCGCAGCAGCGCATCGGGAGCGGCGCCCGGTGGTGCCCCGAAAACCCGCGCCTCATGTTCCAGCAGCCAATGCATCGCCTGGCCGACCCGGGCCGTCTCGTCATCGGGCGCTTCGATCCGAGTGATCGCCTCGGTACCTGAACGGTTCGACCGCACGAGGTCCTTGGGGTCCAACCCGAGCCCTTCGACCGGCAGCGGCTCCAAGCCCCGCAGCAACACCGTCGAGCTCGTGGCTGCCCCCGACAAGCCAGTGTTCGGCAGCCGGGTCGACGCAGCCGGCACCACCCACTCTGGGACATGCGGCATCAAACGCCGCCAGGGCGTGGGCTCGGTGCCGCTCGACGCCTCGACGGCGCTGAGCACCAAGGTCTCGCGGGCGCGCGTCATCGCGACATAGAGCGCATTGAGTTCCTCGCGACGGCGCTCGGCCTGCTCACGCTCAAACAAGGGGGCGATGTCCGAGGCCTGGTCGGCCTCAGCGGAGAGAAAAACCAGCCGTTGCGGCGCTGGCGCCTCGGCCGGCCAATCCACCAGCACCCCAAATCGATTCTTGCCCTGCGGAAGCTTGTCGCTGTCCAGCAGCACCACACAGTCGGCCTCGAGCCCCTTGGCCCCATGGATGGTCAGCAGCCGCACCGCCGCGGCGTCGCCCAAGGGGGGCGCGGGCTGTCCGGCTCGCTTCAGGGCACGGACCACCGCGTAAGGGGTTAAACACCGCCCGCCCGCGATGTGCAGCGTCGCCTGCAGCAAGGCGTGCAGCCATGCCTGAACGGCGCTGCGCCGGGCAAGCGGGGCGGCCGCCACGAAGCGGGCGACGACCTCACCCTCATCAAAGATTTGCGCCAGCGCATCGTGCGGAGGCAAGGCCGCCAGAGCTGCCTGCCAGCGCGGCAACAACCGGGCCGCCCGCTCGAGCGCGGGATCGAGCGCCGCATCGTCCGAGAGCAGCACCGAAAGCCAGGTCACCGCAGCCGCCTCGCGCCTGCGCGCCTCGGCGACGCGCAAGCTGAGCCGCACCAAGGCGTCGTCGCTCACGCCAAACAAGGGCGACTTGAGCGCTCGGGCCAGCGACAGGTCCTGCACCGGTGAGACCAGGACATCGAGCAAGGCGACGACGTCCTGCACCTCGGGCAGTTCGCTCAGATCGCTGCGCTCGGGCTGCTGCGCCGCAATCCCGAGCGCGCGCAGCGCATCGTCGAGCAGCGACAGCCGCGCGCGTTGCCGCGCCAGAACCATGAATTGCTCGGGCTTGGCGCCCAAGGCGATCCGAGCGGCGATCCAAGCGGCCACCTGCCGCGCCTCGCGCTCGAGCAGCGTCTCTTCGGCCGTCAGCCGAGGCTCGTTGAGGCTATCCCGCCAGACCGGCACGTCCACGACGGCCGCAGCGTCCTCGGTGTTCGGTCTGTCAGCGGCCGCTGCATCGCCTCGATTCCCTGCACCCCCCGCATCTGCCGCTGGCTCAGACGCAGCGGCATCCGAAGCCGACCGCGCCTTCGATCGGGATGCGCGCGGGATGGCCGGCAGCCGCCCGACCTCGCCTAGGCTTTTGGATTCGGTGCTGTGGGTCCGAAAACCGGTGGTTTCGCCGGCCGCCTGCGCGGCTTCCATCACGGTGTTGACGGCTTCGATGACCGCGCTGGCGCAGCGCCGCGAGTGATCGCAGCCGAGCACGCTGCCACCGAGCCCCTCGCGGATGAAGCGCTGGGCCGCAACGAACACCTGCGGCTCGGCACGGCGGAAACGGTAAATGCTTTGTTTGGGATCGCCCACGATGAACACGCTCGGGGCCGTCCCCGCACCCGCGTAGGCGCTGAGCCAGGCATACAAGGCTTGCCACTGCAGCGGGTTCGTGTCTTGGAACTCGTCGATCAAAAGATGCCGCAGCTGGGCATCGAGTCGTTCCTGGACCCAGCCCGAAAGCGTCGGATCGGCGAGCAAGCGATGGGCAGCGCGCTCGATGTCTCCCATGTCGACCCAGCCGCGGGCACGCTTGAGTTCGGCGTACACCCCGAGCAAGCAGCGGCCGAGCCGCAGCATGCGTTGCTGGTGCATCCAAGCCCCGTGCTGCCGCCGCGCCGCCAGCAACTCCCTGAGCTCGGCTTCGGCCTCGAGCGCCTCCGGAAACTTGCCGAGATGGTGCTTGAGCCGATCCTCATCCCGGACGAACAGCGCCCCGCGCAACGCGTCGAGGAGCGCCTGGGCCCGCTCGGTATCGCCGCCCTGCACCGCACCGTCTCGCGGGTCGGCAGCCCCTAAAGCGTGCGCTTCGAACGCGTCGACGATCGCCCGCGCGGCGTTTTCAGCGGTCTTGGCGCGCGCCCGGCCGAGGGCCTGCGCCCTCTGCAACCAGCGCGCTCGGGCAGCCTCGGTGCACAGCGCCAGCGCCGGCTCGGCATAACCGGCTAAGGCCGGAAACAAAGCCTGCGCGGGCGCGACCGATCGCTCCACCACGCCCAGCGCATCGGCCAGCGCAAACTCGGTTCGGCGCTGCAACAAAGCGCTCAGCGCCTCGATCGCGCCGGAGCGGCCGACGGCGGCCACCAGGGCTGCGTAATCAGCCTGAAGCGACGGATCCGCCGAAACCGCTGCATGGAAGGGCCGCCAGACTTCAGCGAACACCTCTTCGTCGCGCTCGATGAGTTCGTACACGCTCGGCAGGCCGAACTCCTGCAACACCGCCATCGGTGCAGCGCGCAGCAGCGTCGCAAACCAGCTGTGAAAGGTGCGAATCTGGATCGGCCGCTCGGCCGCAAGCAGCCGGTGCTTCAAACTTTGTAGCTGCTTGGCCGCATTTTCCGCTGGCCCAGGGGCTACTCCACGCTCAATCAGGGCCTTCACACGCTCCTCGTGACTCGCCCGTGCGAGCTCATCGACCAGTTCGAGCACGCGAGCGCGCATCTCGCCGGCGGCCTTGCGGGTAAACGTGATCGCGAGTATCTGGTGCGGCTCGGCACCGTCGAGCAAGGCGCGCAGCACGCGCGCCACGAGCATCCAGGTCTTGCCTGCGCCCGCACAGGCCTCGACGGCCACAGGCCGCGCCGGATCACACGCGAGGGCGTAGAACTCCGCCGGCTCGGCCTGCCGCACGTCGATCCAGTAGGAGGGTTTTGACGGCCCGCCGCTCATGGTGCGCCCCCCTCCTCCGCTCGACCACCCTCGGGCCAGGAGTCGCGCCGGCACAAGCCCCGGGCCGCACACCAGTCGCACGCTTCTCCCTCGCCCAGTGCCCGCAGCGGATGGCCCTCGGCGACGCGCCGAAGATCGAACTCGATCGAGCGCAGCAGCGCTTCACGCCGGGCGTCCACCTCGGGCAGCGCATGGATCGTGCAGCCTTCGCGATCATGCACATTCAGATACGCCGCTTCGACGGTTAACTCCGGGTAAAGCGCGGCGTAAAAAGCCAGTTGCGTATCCTCGTCGGGCTCGCGCACACGCTTTTGCGTGCGCTGCCTCGACTCGGTCTTGTAGTCGACGAGGCGCGTGCGCCCATCTTGCAGCCGGTCGACCCGGTCGATCTGCCCGACCAGCAGCCAGGGTCCGAGCCGCCGCTCGCGCCACAGCTCCACGCCTTCGACCTGCGCCAACAGCGGCGCGTCAACTTCCAGCAGCCATTCGAGATAAGCCTCCCTCAGTCTGGGCCAGACCAAGCGGTAGGGAAGGTAGTCAGGCGCCTCCAGCCACCGCCCCCCATCCACCGCCGCCGCTGCCGCGTCGAGCGACGCCCGCAGATCCTCCCGCGCACGACCCGAAGGTCTGGGGCACGCATCGTGGAAGCGGCGCAAGATCTCGTGCAACCAACGGCCATAGTCGCTGGCGTCGAGCGCCTCCTCGAGTTCGTCGAGCGAGCGCAAACCGAGCTGACGCAGCGCAAAGAACCGATACGGGCAGGTGCGCAGGTCCGCATACGCACTGGCCGACAGCCGCTCCACCGGCAAATCCGCCCCGAGCGCCTGCGGGGGCCATTGCGGCGCGAGAGCAAGCGCGCGCGCGCTGCGCGGGTCGGCCGCCTCTTCCCAAGGCTGGGTGTCCAAAGTCGCCTGCAGCAGCGGGCTGGGCATCAGCGGCTCGCCCTGTTCATCCTGCATGCGCCACAAAATGTCGATCTGCGGCGCGGTCAGCGCGCCGGCCCAGGCGCGGCGTTGCGCCCAGGCCCAAGCGCTGCGATCGGGCAGCCCCAGAATCCGCCGTTGCGCGTCGCTCCAAAATCCCAAGGTCTCGGGAACGAGTGGCAGGCTGCGCGCATCACAGCCCGGCAACACAGCGGCGCCGAATCGGCGCAAGCGTATCTGCCCCAGCGGCACAATGATCACATCGACTTCGTCCGTAGCCGGCGGCACGAAAGACGCAGACTCCAGCGCAGACTCGACCCAAGACAAAAACTCCGCAGCGGTCGTTCGGTGCTGGGTGCTTTCGAGCCGACGCCAGGCGGCACGGGCGCACTCTTCCAGCCCCAGGACCGCAAGCACTTCGCTGCCCGCAGGATCGGCAGCCAGCGGGGCCCAGAGGCCCAGCTCGCGCAGCACCTCTGCCAGCGCATCCTGCCATTGATGGAACGGCCGGGGCGCGCCCAGCCGGCTGCGCCAGCGTTCGACCGACGCCAGCCATTCCCGAGCGATCGTGTCGAGGCCACTCGCGCCGAACGCCTCCGAGCCCGCCTCCTCCAGCGACGCCAGTCGCAGCGCGTCCCGCCAACGCGCGCAGGCCCGCTGCCGGCTCCAACGCTCGAGCGCATCCACCCCGTGCGCATCACCAGGCAGATTTTTCAGCAGATCGAGCACCTGGTCGGTCGAGGCATCCCAAGCACAGGCCCTCAGCACGGCGACGATGCGCGCCGCAGCACGGGTCGTCGAAAGCCTCCAGCCCGTCTCGTCGCGCGCCCGCACACCGCGCAAGCCCAACCATGCGCGGATGCGCCGCGTCAGCAACCGGTCCGTTGCCGCCAAAGCCACCGGTCGCCGCTCGCTCCGCACATGGGCGAGAACGCAGGCCGCCGCCCGCTCGGCTTCTTCTTCGAGATCACCGACTTTCGCATGCACCCGCAGGCGCCCGGGCGGGATGGCCTCCTCCTCCTCCTCCTCCTCCTCCTCGACCGTGAACGGCTCTGCGCGTACGCCCCAATGCGCAGCGAGCGCATGCAGCAAGGGGTCGGGGATGAAATGGTCCATCCAGAAAATCAGCTCATACGCCGCGGTCGCCGCGTCGTCCCACAAGGCGTCGCTGGCGTAGGCCGACTGCGAAGCCCAAGTCAATGCCAGCGTCGCCAAGGCACGCTCATGCCGCAGCCAAGGCGCATCCCAACCGGCCACGCAGCCGTGGATGCAGCAGCGCCCCCACTCCGCACGCCGCGCCGGGGCCTGCGCTGCGGCCACCGGCACCAGTTCTGCCGTGGCCTCCACCAAGCGGGGCGCAAGCCAGGCCGCATCCGCCCCGAACCCCGCCCGCGTCAACCAATGCCGGGCCGTCAGCAGGTCGAGCGCCGTCTGCCCCGTGAAATCCAAGCCTGTCGGCTCGCTCCAGGCCACCAACCCAAGCTCATCCGCCCACTGGCGTGAGGTTTGAAACCGCGGCATGAAGCCCTCGCGCTCGCGGCTCCGCCACAGCTCGACGACGGTCGGGACCAACTGCGCGTAAGGCAGCAAAACCACGACCCGCGACGGATGCACGCCGCGCGCCTGCATCCGCCGGCTCAGGTGCTCGAGCGCCGCTGCCCAACGCGCCCGGACATCAGCCTGTGGCGCAATCCGGTCCGGTTCTTCTGGGATGGAATCCATCGCGTCATTGTGCCGCGGCGACTGGCGCCGGTTTCTGTCACAATTTCTCCTCCCCGGCAGCCAGCGCGGGCGCGGACGCAGCAGCAAACCGCCCCCGGTCACGCCATCCTGATGACCCCACAACCCTCCCAGATCTCGATATGGCCAACGAATTGATTCAGCACGTCACCGATGCGAGCTTCGAAAGCGACGTCCTTAAATCCGACCTTCCCGTCCTCGTCGACTACTGGGCCGAGTGGTGTGGGCCCTGCCGCATGATTGCCCCGATCCTCGACGAAGTGGCCAAGGAATACCAGGGCAAGCTTCGCGTCGCCAAGATGAACGTCGATGAAAACCGTGAAGTGCCGGCCAAATTCGGCATTCGCGGCATCCCGACGCTGATGGTGTTCAAGGGCGGTCAACTCGCCGCAACCAAGGTCGGCGCACTCAGCAAGTCCCAGCTGACCGCCTTCATCGACCAGCAGCTCGCCGCCTGAGCGGCGCAGCAGCCGGGGTGCACCGGCCGGTGCACCCCCGTATGGAAGCGCCCCAGATCGAGTGCCCGGCGCGGCAGTCGTCTTGCTCGAAACACCGAGTCCTGCGCCGCCGGTTCTCCCGTCATTTCCTGTCATAATTCGCCCAGCGCCGACCTTCACGGCGCGCGTTGCGACACCACGGCAACGTCTTCGACTCCGCCCTCGGGCCCGGGTCCCCTCTTCCGTCCCATCTCCATCGGCCCCGTTCCGGCCGCATTCCACGCAGGTTGCTCATGCATCTCAACGAACTCAAGGCTTTGCACGTCTCTGAATTGCTCAAGCAGGCCGAGGCCCTCGAAATCGAGAACCCCGGCCGCATGCGCAAGCAGGAACTGATGTTCGCGATCATCAAGAAGCGGGCCAAGGCCGGAGAGCAAGTCTTTGCCGACGGGGTTCTTGAAATCCTGCCCGACGGCTTCGGCTTCTTGCGCAGCCCCGACACGAGCTTCACGGCCAGCACCGACGACATCTACATCAGCCCGAGCCAGGTGCGGCGCTTCAACCTGCACACCGGCGACATGATCGAAGGCGAAGTTCGCATCCCGAAGGATGGGGAACGCTACTTCGCACTCAACAAGCTCGAAAAGGTCAATGGCCTGCCGCCCGAGCAAAACAAGCACAAGGTGATGTTCGAAAACCTCACCCCGCTGTTCCCGAAAGAGCAACTCAAGCTCGAGCGCGACATCAAGAGCGAGGAAAACATCACCTGCCGCGTCATCGACATCTTTGCGCCGATCGGCAAGGGACAACGCGCCTTGATCGTCGCGCAGCCGAAGTCGGGCAAGACGGTGATGATGCAGCACATCGCCCATGCCATCACGGCCAACTACCCGGAAGTGCACCTGATGGTCTTGCTCGTCGACGAGCGCCCGGAAGAAGTCACCGAGATGCAGCGCACCGTCCGGGGCGACGTGATCGCCTCGACCTTCGACGAGCCCGCCGCGCGCCACGTTCACGTCGCCGAAATGGTCATCGAACGCGCCAAGCGCCTCGTCGAGCTCAAAAAGGACGTGGTGATCCTGCTCGACTCGATCACCCGTCTCGCCCGCGCCTACAACAACGTCGTTCCGAGTTCGGGCAAAGTGCTCACCGGCGGTGTCGATGCCAATGCTTTGCAGCGGCCCAAGCGCTTCTTTGGTGCCGCACGCAATGTCGAAGAAGGCGGCAGCCTCACGATCATCGCCACGGCGCTCGTCGACACCGGCAGCCGCATGGACGAAGTCATCTTCGAAGAGTTCAAGGGCACGGGCAACTGCGAAATCCACCTCGAGCGGCGACTCTATGAGAAGCGGGTGTTCCCAGCCATCAACCTCAACCGCAGCGGCACCCGTCGCGAGGAACTCTTGCTTCCGCCCGAAGTCTTGCAAAAGACCCGGATCCTGCGACAGTTCATCTACAACATGGACGAGATCGAGGCGATGGAAATGGTGCTCAAGAGCATGAAGTCCACGAAGAACAATTCCGAGTTCTTCGACATGATGCGGCGCGGCGGCTGACCGTTATAATGAAGGGCTTTGGCGAAAAGTACTCCGGATGGGCCGGGGCGGCTCTCGCGGCTGAAGAAGAGGCATCATGAAAGAAGGCATACACCCCAACTACCGCGAAGTCTGTTTCGTGGATCTGTCGAACGGTTTCAAATTCGTCACGCGTTCCTGCGTGAACACGAAGGAAACGATCAAGATAGAAGACGGCCGCGAACTGCCGCTCTTCAAGCTCGACACCTCGAGCGAGTCGCACCCCTTCTACACCGGAACCCAAAAATCGGTGGACACCATGGGCGGTCGCGTCGAGAAATTCCGCAACCGCTTCGGAAAGACGGCTGCCGCCAAGTAAGCACCGGCAAGGCACCATCGAGGGCAGCTCGGGCAACCGCGCTGCCCTTTTGTTTTCCATCGCTGGCCCGTCCGACGCCCCATCGTGAATCTTCCAACGCCCGCCATCGTTGCCCAAAGCGCCGTTCGGCGCCTGCCCCGCTGGGCGCTGCTGATGCTCTGCGGCGCGTATCTGTTGGCGGGCTATCTCGGGCGCGAGCCTTGGAAAAGCGCCGACATCACGGGCTTCGGCTACATGCTCGAACTCGCCCGCACGGCCCCGTGGGATGCGGTGACCTGGCTCGCACCGCGCATCCCGGGCAGCGACGCGCCCGCCGCCGATGCCTTGCTGCCGTATTGGCTGGGCGCCTGGGCCGTCGCCGGCTTGCCTCTACCCTCGCCCTGGGCGGCGCGGTTGCCCTTCCTGGGCTTGCTTGCGCTCGCCATGGCGTCCACCTGGTACGCGGTCTACCACCTGGCGTTGACGCCGCGTGCCCAGCCCGTCTCGTTTGCCTTCGGGGGAGAGGCTCGCCCCAAGGACTACGCGCGTGCGATTGCCGACGGCGCGCTGCTCGCGTTGCTGGCCTGCCTGGGGCTTGCGCAGTTGAGCCATGAAACCACGCCGGCCGTGGCGCAACTTGGTTTTGCAGCCCTCTTGATGTTTGGTGTGGCGCGAACCTTGCCACCGGAATCACGCAGCCCTTGGCCGGCGATCTTGGCCTTACCCGGCCTCGCGCTCAGCGGCGCACCGGCCCTGGCCACCCTGCTCGGGCTCGGCACGGCGGGCATCCTCGCCGGGTCACACCCGATGGGCGAAGAAGCCCCCCGGTCCCGGCGCGTGGCGCTGGTGATCGCGGCTTGCACCCTCTTGACCGCCGGGCTCTGCGGCGTGCTTGGGCTGTGGCGTTGGCGAGTGGAGCTTCCCGAAACCGGATGGGCCTGGCGCAACATCCTCCGCCTGTTCGTTTGGTTCACCTGGCCGGCTTGGCCGCTCGCGCTCTGGAGCCTGTGGCGTTGGCGTCTGCAGTTGCGACAACCCGCCCACCATCCGCACCTGGCGCTACCGCTGCTGTTCGCGGTCGTTGCGAGCGCCTCCGCCGTGTTCACGCCCACGGGCGACCGTTCGCTGTTGCTGGCGCTGCCGGCCTTGGCCACCCTGGCGGCGTTTGCGCTGCCAACGTTGGAGCGCAGTGTGGCCGCGCTCATCGACTGGTTCACGCTGATCTTCTTCAGCGCCTGCACCCTCATCATTTGGGTGGTCTGGACCGCCATGCAAACGGGCTTTCCGCCACAACCGGCCGCCAACGTGGCCCGCCTGGCGCCCGGGTTCGAACCGAGCTTCGTGCCCTGGGCGTTCGTCGTCGCGGTGCTCGCCACGTTCGGCTGGGTCCGCCTCATTGCCTGGCGCGCCGGGCGTCACCGTGCTGCGATCTGGAAAAGTCTCGCCCTCCCCGCTGGGGGCGCGGTGCTTTGCTGGGTGCTCTTGATGACCCTTTGGCTGCCCTTGCTGGACTATGCCCGCAGCTACGTCCCGTTGGTGCGGCGGGTGCAAGCACTGATCGGAACCCCCGGATGCGTGGCCGTCGCAGAACTCACGCCCGCGCAGGCGGTGGCGCTGCGCTTTCACGGCCAGCTGGAACTGCGGCAAGGCGCAGACTCTGCCGCTTGCCCCTGGCTGATCGTCGACGGCTCGCGTTTCGATGCGCCCGTGACGGCCAGTGCGGGCTCCGCATGGGCACGTGTGGCTTCGATTCAGCGGCCAAGCGACAACAACGAATTTTTGACGATCTTCAGACGCGTTCCGGCTCAGCCCTGACGCGGTTCGTTGGAAAAACCAGGGAAAAGCGTGAGCCTTTGCCGATCGCGCTCGCAATGCGCAGTTCGCCGCCGTGGCGCTGAATCACGTGTTTCACGATGGCCAGTCCCAAGCCCGTGCCGCCCGTTTCCCGCGAACGGCTCTGGTCTACCCGGTAGAAACGCTCGGTCAGCCGCGGCAGGTGCTCGGCCGCAATGCCAGGCCCCGTATCGGTCACCGAAAACTCGAGGCGGCCATCGGGCAGCTGCGACCACTCGACGTCGACCCGTCCCCCTCCCGGCGTGTAGCGGAGGGCATTCCCGACCAGGTTGGAAAAAGCGCTGCGCAACTCGCTGCGTGCGCCCGCCAGTTGAACTTCAGGAACCGGTCCGAAATGAAGCTCATGCGGCCGACCGCTTTGCATCGACAGGGCTTGGGCCAGCCCGCGCGCCTCATCCTCAACCGGATGCATGAGCAAAGGCAGATCGACCCATTCATTGAATCCGGGCGTCGGGCTGCCCTCGAGCCGTGAAAGCGTGAGCAGATCGCTCACGAGGGTTTGCATACGCTCGGCCTGCCCGGCCATCAACGCCAAATAGCGCTCGCGTTCGGCCGCATCCAGTTCGAGGTTCTGCAGGGTCTCGATGAAGCCCGTGAGGACCGTCAACGGGGTACGGATCTCATGCGAGACGTTGGCCACGAAATCCCGCCGCATCGCCTCGGCCTGGGCCAGCGCCGTGACATCGCGCGAGAGCAGCAGCAGCCGCCCGTCCCCATAGACATGCAACTGGACCGCAAGCTTCTGCGGCAAGGCGGCTGACCCGCCGCGGCCGCTGACTTGAGTCTCCTGTTGGTAGTTGCCCGCAGCGAAATAAGCGACGAATGCCGGATCCCGAACCAAGCCGGTGATCGGCTGAAATTGGTCGCGCGACAGGTCGATCCCGAAGTGGCTCCCGGCCGTCTCGTTGCACCACTCGATGCGGCCTTGGGCGTCAAGCAAGACGAAGCCATTGGGCGACTGTTGCAGGGCGCTCAAAAAAGCGGCCAGGCGCCGCTCCGCGGCCTCGACCTCCCCAGCCTTGGCACGCAACAGCCGACGAATCCGATCGAGGAACTCCGCCCAGAATCGGGTGACGGTCGGCAGGTGCGCGAGGTCAGGGTTCGCCAGCCAGCGGCGAGCCCGCCGGCGATTGACCACTTCGAAGCCGGCTGCGACCAGCAATGCCCCCGCCAGAGCGCCCGGCAAGCCTGCCAAGCCGCCCCCGATCAGCCCCGCCAACACCCACCAGGAAATCGTGTGCATCATCCTAAATCCGGAAGTTGACCGCTACTCGCGAAAAGCAATGTGTTGATGTTTCAGCAATTTTCGCTGCGCAGGCCCTTCACCTTTTGGGTGAGCGCTGCGCACCCGGTCGAGCCACCCTCGGGTGCGGGGGCGGCGTTGCAAATCCTCGCCATGGCGCCCGCCATGGCTGCGGTTTGCGCCTTGCCCGCGCGCCCGATGACGGCCCGCCCGGGCGCGCCCAACTGCCGGATTTAGGATCATGCTGCAAGTATCGGGTGCAAAGCGACCGGCACCCTGCGCTTCCTCAACTCCGCGCACTCGGGTTCCGCGGTGCGCTCAATGGACGCGCCCCCAGACGGACGGGCGACGGGCGCGCCAGACAGCCGCTCAGACGGTCAGCGCTGAGCTTCGGGACCCGCCGACGCCACCCCCGTCGCGAGCGCGGTCAGGCGATAACCTGCACCGCGCACGGTTTCGATCATTGCACTGGCCGCCCCGAGCGCTTCCCGCAGCCGCTTGACATGGACATCGACCGTTCGCTCCTCGATGAAGACATGGTCGCCCCAGACCTTGTCGAGCAACTGGCCCCGGCTGTGCACCCGTTCCGGGTGCTGCATGAAATAGTGCAGCAGCTTGAATTCGGTCGGACCGAGTTTGATCGGCTGTTGTTGCCAAGTCACCCGATGCGTCGCCGCATCCAGCACCAATTCACCAATCCGTACCACCCCATCGACGGGCGCCGGCGCGCGCCGGCGCAACACCGCGCGGATGCGCGCCAACAGCTCTTTCGTCGAAAATGGCTTGGTGATGTAGTCGTCCGCGCCTGCATCGAGACCGCTGACGCGGTCGGCCTCATCGGTGCGCGCGGTCAGCATGAGCAAGGGGACGTCTTTGGTGCGTGGATCGCTGCGCCAGCGTTTGGCGAGCGCGAGCCCGCTCGAGCCAGGAAGCATCCAGTCGAGCAGGATGACGTCGGGCAGCACACTGTCGAGCTCACGCTGTGCCGCTTCCGCATCCATTGCCCAAATCGGCGCAAACCCGTTGTGGCGCAGGTTCACGGCGATCAGCTCAGCGATCGAGGACTCATCCTCGACGATCAGCACCCGAGGCACACGTCTCATCGGACGGCGTTCTCCACCTGTTCGAGCGACACGTGCCGGATGTCCGTCCCGCGGGTGATGAAGATGATTTGCTCGGCCAGGTTCTTCGCATGGTCGCCGACGCGTTCGATGGCCTTGGCGATGAACACCAAGTCCAGGCTCGCGCTGATGGTGCGCGGGTCTTCCATCATGTAGGTGACGAGCTTGCGCATGAAGCCGTTGAACTCGACATCGATGGCGTCGTCCTCTTTGAGGATTTCGAGGGCCATGCGCTCATCCATGCGGGCAAAGGCGTCGAGCGCCTTGCGCAGCTGGTTCATCGCGAGCTCGAACGCGAGCTGCAGGTCCGCAATCGGCAAGGGCCGCGGCACGCCGTCGTGGGCCAGTGCGAGCACCATGCGTGCGATGCGCGACACCTCGTCTCCCGCCCGCTCGAGGTTGGTCGTCGCCTTGTAAATCGCCACCAGCAGACGCAAATCGCGGGCGGTGGGCTGGCGCCGGCTGATGATCGAGGAGATTTCTCGGTCGATTTCGACCTCGAAGGCGTTCACCTCGGACTCGAGCCGCAGGACTTCGTGCGCACGATCGGTATCGAAGTTTTTCAGCGCCTCCATCGCGGCGCGCATCTGGGATTCGACCAAACCACCCATCTCCATCAGGCGGCTCGTCGCGACGGTCAACTCAGCGTCGAATTGGCTCGAAATGTGCTTGTCACCCATGATCAACCAAACCTTCCTGTGATGTAGTCTTCCGTTTCTGAGCGGTTGGGCTTGAAGAAGATTTGCTCCGTCTCGCCGTACTCGATCAGGTCTCCGAGGTACATGTAGGCGGTGTAGTCCGACACCCGCGCCGCCTGCTGCATGTTGTGGGTCACGATCACGATCGTGAAGCGGTCCTTGAGCTCGATGAGCAGTTCCTCGATCTTGGCGGTCGAAATCGGGTCGAGCGCCGAACACGGCTCATCGAGCAGCAAGACATCGGGTTCGAGCGCAATCGCCCGCGCAATGACCAGTCGCTGCTGCTGCCCACCTGAGAGGCTCAGGCCGTTGGAATCGAGCCGGTCTTTGACTTCGTCCCACAGCGCGGCGCCTTTGAGCGAGCGCTCCACCGTGTCGTCGAGCTGCGCCTTGTCCTTGATGCCCAGCAGCCGCAGGCCATAGGCCACGTTCTCATAGATGGACTTTGGGAAGGGGTTGGGCTTTTGGAACACCATGCCCACGCGCCGCCGCAATTGGGCGACGTTGACGCCCGGCGCATAGATGTCCCGCCCTTCGTGGATGATCGAGCCCTCGATCCGGCAGTTGTCGACCAGGTCGTTCATGCGGTTGAAGCAGCGCAGCAGCGTGGACTTGCCGCAGCCGCTGGGGCCAATGAAGGCCACCACCCGCTTCTTCGGGATGACCATGTTGATGTTGCGCAGCGCCTGCTTGGAGCCGTAGTAGAGGTTGAGACTTTTGACCTCGAGGCTGGCTTCCTGTTCCGACAGCGGGGGCAGCGGCGCGAAGGCTTTTTCGGCCATCTGCGGGACGACCTTGCGGGGAGAGTCCGTGAGCGTGTTCATGGTTCGCGTGTTCGGTGTTGAGGATACGAAAGGGGCATCAGACCGTTTCGAGACCGCGGAACTGCTCGCGCAGCCGGTTGCGCAAGCGGATCGCGAACAGGTTCAAGCCCAGAATGATGAGCACGAGCAGCAGCGCCGTCGCATACACCAGCGGACGGGCCGCCTCGACGTTCGGGCTTTGGAAGCCGACGTCGTAGATGTGAAAGCCCAGGTGCATGAACTTGCGGTCGAGGTGGATGAAAGGGAAATAGCCATCCAGCGGCAGCGCGGGTGCCAGCTTCACGACGCCGACGAGCATCAGGGGCGCGACTTCCCCGGCGGCCCTCGCCACCGCGAGGATCAAGCCGGTCATCATCGCCGGACTGGCCATCGGCAGGACCGTGCGCCAAAGCGTCTCTGCCTTGGTCGCGCCCAGCGCCAGGCTGCCTTCGCGTACCGAACGGGGCACACGGGCCAAGCCCTCTTCGGTCGAAACGATGACCACGGGCAAGGTCAGCAAGGCCAGGGTCAGCGAGGCCCACAAAATGCCGGGCGTACCAAAGGTTGGCGCCGGCAGGGCTTCAGGGAAGAACAGCCGGTCGATGTTGCCACCGAGCAAATAAACGAAGAAGCCCAGGCCAAAGACGCCATAGACGATCGACGGCACCCCGGCGAGGTTGTTGACCGAGATCCGGATGATGCGAATCAGCGGGCCTTGCTTGGCGTATTCGCGCATGTAGATCGCCGCCATCACGCCAAAGGGCGTCACGATGACCGACATCAGCAGCACCATCATGACCGTTCCGAAGATGGCCGGGAAAATGCCGCCCTCGGTGTTGGCTTCGCGCGGATCGTCCGTCAGGAATTCCCAGAACTTACGCCCGTAATGCACGAATTTTTCGCCCAGATTCATCGCGTTGGGTCGATAGATGTCCGCGATGACGGCGAATTTCACTTCCTTCTCCTGGCCGTCCATGATCTCGGCCACGAGCGAATCCCGAGCGATCTCGTCCCGCAGCTTCTGCAACTGGGCCTGCAGCACGGAGAACTCCTCATCGAGTTTGGCTCGGCGCTGCTCGAGGCTGGCCTTGAGTTCGGGCGTCAGCGCATTCCTGATTTCCGCCCGACGCTGCTCGAGCCGCAGCTGCTCGATCCGATAGTTGACATCGCCGATGTCTTTTTTCTCGAGCTTATAGATCTGCGCAAACAGCTTCTTCGCGCGGTCGAATCGGGCCTGTGCCTGCACCCAGGCCTGAGGTCCCTCGGCGACGACCTGGTCGTTTTCCTTGACCGCCTTGAGGTGCCCGTAAAAATTGCCCCACTCGCGGCGCTCGATGGTGATGAGATCTTGCGGAAAAGCAATCGGCCCCAAGAGGGGTTCAGGGAACCAGCGGAAATCGGCACCCGTCACGTCCCGGTTCCCCATCTTGAAGAGCGCCCGGGTGACGAATTTTTCCTGACTGTCGATGTTGAAGCCCGAATCGCGCAGGCGCCGCACCGCGACTTCTTCACGTTCGCGGATTTCACCGATGAGGCGGATCTTCGAGCCATCCCGCTCGGTGAAGCTGGTTTCAGCGACCGCCTTGGGCCAAAAATGCCCGAGCCCCCGCCCTGCCGTGAGCAACAGTACGGAAACCACCATCACCACCGCGAGCGCGACCGCCCCAGCGGTGAGCCAGATGCCGGGACTACCGGATTTGAACCAGTCTTTCATGACTTCTCGTGGCCTTCTATTTCTATAGGAGCAATCAAACCGTGCTGTACTTTTCGCGCAAGCGCTGCCGAACCAACTCGGCCACGGTGTTCACGATGAAGGTGAACGCAAACAGAATCAGCGCCGAGAGGAACAGCAACCGGTAGTGGGTTTCACCCACGCCGGCCTCGGGCATTTCGACGCCGATGTTGGCCGACAAGGTGCGAAAGCCGGTGAACATGCTGAAATCCATGACTGCGGTGTTGCCGGTGGCCATGAGCACGATCATGGTTTCACCCACCGCCCGCCCCAAGCCGATCATGACGGCCGAGAAAATACCGGGGCTTGCCGTCTGCAGCACCACCCGGGTCAGCGTCTGCCAAGGCGTCGCGCCCAACGCGAGCGAGCCGGCGGTCAGGTGTTTGGGCACCGAGAAGATCGCGTCCTCGGCGATCGAAAAGATCGTCGGCGTCACGGCAAACCCCATGGCGATCCCGACGACGAGGGAGTTGCGCTGCTCGAACTTGATGCCCATGGTGTTGCTCAACCAGTACGGCATGTCGCCGCCAAAGAAAGCCGCTTCGATCGGGTGACCGAGGCTGAGCAGTCCCCAGAACAACACCAGGATGATGGGGATCAGCAAGGCGGCTTCCCAGCCCGCGGGCACCCGGTCGCGCCAGGGGCCGGGCAACCGGTAATAAATCAACGATGCCAGCAGAATGCCAAACGGGAACAGCACCAGGCACAACAACACGCCGGCCAGGTTGTTTTCGACATAGGGCGCGAGCCACAAGCCCGCCAGAAAACCCAGCACCACCGTCGGCAAAGCCTGCATGATTTCGATCGTGGGCTTGACGATGGAACTCATGCGCGGGGACATGAAATACGCCGTGAAGATGGCGCCCAGCAAAGCGAGCGGTACGGCCACGATCATCGCGTAGAACGCCGCTTTCAAGGTGCCATAGGTCAGCGGCGCCAGGCTGAATTTCGGCTCGAAATCCGCGTTTGCCGCAGCCGATTGCCAGGCGTAAACCGGCTCCTCATAGCCCTCGTACCAGACTTTGCCCCACAGAGCGCTCCAGGACACCTCGGGATAGTTGTTCTCGACCGCAGCGACATAGGTCTGGCCCTGATCGTCCTGCGCGATGTAACCGTTGCCGCGCGGCGGAAGGGCCAGAGCGACGATGGGGCGATCACTGAGTTCTCGGGTGAAGAGTTGGCGGTTCGAGGTCGCAAAATAAACGCCGATTTCCCCGCGGTCACTGCCCGCGCTGAAGCCCTTGCGATGGAACTCGGGCGCCAGCGTGCGAATGGCGCCGTCCATGGGCTTGAAGCTACGGATCTTGCGCAGTTTGAAATGGGTGCCCTCGACCCGGACGGGGAACCACTGCGTGAGGCTGCCCTTGTCGGTGCCGACGATCAGTGAAAAGCCGCCACTGAGCATCGTGAGGGCGGTGACCCGCTCCTCAGGGGCGGCGATGTCGAGGGTCTCGAGCAGCTTGGGTGCAGCCTTGTCGGAAATGTCGTAGCGCAGCAGCGTGCGGTCGCCACTGAGCACATACATTTCGCGCTGCTTGTCTTCGATCAGGATGTCGCGCACCTCGCGCGGTGCGGGGCTGATCTCGGATTGCTGAATTTCGCTCTTTTCCTCACCTGTGATGGGGTTGCGCTCGACCTTCACGCCCGACAGGAACAAGCGGCCGCCTTCGGTCAAAGCCGCGACCGTCGAGCCTTCCTCAGACTGCTGCATACCGAGGCGCGCCACCGCGCTGCCGTCGGTCGCGATCTTCAGCGGCGCTTCGCCCAGGGGGAAGGCCACATCGGGGTCGATCCGGCGCGTGCTGCCCTCGAACGAGACCTTGAACTCGGGCTTGAGCACCAACACCGAACCATCGGACAAGCCGAGCCCCATCGCATAGGTCGACAGCGCGCCGCGAGAGAACGCAGTGACTCGGGTGTCCTTGGGCAGCGGCACGGCCAGCTCTTTGAGCGGCTGGCCGGAGCCATAGGCGAAAAAATGAAGCGCCGGGGCCGCGGTCACGCGCAGCCCGATTTCGCGCTGTTCTTCGGCGGTGTAGAGCAAGCTTGGCGACGCAGACCCGCCAGGGACGGCAAATCGGGCTTCATCATGCACCTCGGGCGGCGTGAACAAGGGCAGAACGACACTACCGAGATAGACAAAGATGGCCAAAATGGCAGCGATGACGCCGATGCCGCCCACGGACATGACCCGTTGAAACAACCGGTCTCGCAGCATGCGCCCGGCCATGGCCGTCTGCATGGTGGCGGCGTTCTGGCTTTGCTTTGTGGCTGAGGTGCTCATCTGTATGGCTTTTGAAGTCTTAGGGCAACGCTGAACAAGTCCCTCGCGCGTCGCGCATCCCGGCTGCGGGCGGTCTGCTTCGTTGCAAATCCTCGCCATAGCTACGGCTATGGCTGCGGTTTGCGCCTCGCATCCCATCCCGCGGCCGGGCGCGCGCCATCGCGGGAACTTATTCAGCGTTGCCTTAGGCGCCAGGTTCTCCCTGTCTGGCAAAAAAGACGGGCCCGGCTGGCCCGTCACAGATTCGTCATCTTACTGTCACTTCATGCCATGCAGCGACTTGAACTTCTCGATGCGCGCGGTCGGCCGGCCTTGCTTGGCCGTCTCGGTGTTGAGCACCCAAACCAGCGTCGCGCCCTTGGGGCCCGCGCCGATGTCGCTCATCGCCAGACCCACCTCGCCCGACTGAATGAAGGACTTCATGTCGGCATAACGGTCGAAGACGTAGAAACGCCCGTCCTTGACAACCTCGCCGTAGAAGTCTTTGGCGTTGGCCTCGATCTTGCCGTCGTAGAGCTGCTCGGCCAAACCCGGGCCCTTCGCTTTGACGTCTTCATTGCTGAGCGCAAACACCACCGTTTGTCCGGCTGGGCCCGCGCCGATGCGGGTCTGCCGCAGCGCCACTTCTTCGGTATCGAGATAGATCAGGTAGAGCTTGGGGTCGGTGAAATAGTAGAGGCGCCCGTCTTCGGGCATGGCGACGAACAGGTTTTGGACCCGGCTCGCTGCCTTTTCGGCGGGCGCGGGCGCTGCCGCTGGGCTACCCGCAGGCGCGGCCGAGGGGGCGTTGGTGTTGGACGGCGTGCTGGCACAGCCACCGAGAAACAGCGTCGACGCCTCGAGAAGCGCAACCGCGGCGGGCAATAGGTATCGTTTCATGAGTCAATTCCTTGGTTGAGCAGCCGGGCCCAGCCAGCGCCAGGCCCGGCTTCAGGATTGCCTGCGCTTACTTTTGCAGCTCGTCGAGAGCTTTTTTGGCCATGGTGGCCGGCAGCGGCACGAAGCCGTCCTTCACGACGACCTTTTGACCCTGCTGCGACAGCACCAGCTTGAAGAACTCACGCTCCAGCGGCGGCAGGGCTTGGTTCGGTTTCTTGTTCACGTACACATAGAGCACGCGCGCCAGCGGGTAGGTTCCATCGAGCGCGTGCTTGGGATCGGCTTCGACGTAAGGATCACCCTTTTTCTTCGACAGCGGCACGGCGCGCACACCCGAGGTCTTGTAGCCGATGCCCGAGTAACCGATCGCGTTGAGCTGCGAAGACACCGACTGGACGACGGAGGCCGACCCGGGTTGCTCGGCCACGTTCTTCTTCAGGTCGCCCTTGCACAGCGCGTGCTCTTTGAAATAACCATAAGTGCCCGAGACCGAGTTGCGGCTGTAGAGCGCGATGTCGCGGTTGGTCCAGTCGCCGGTCAGGCCCACCTGCCCCCACTTGGTGATGTCGGTCGGGTGGCCGCATTTGCGCGTGGACGAGAAAATCGCGTCGACTTCCGGAATGCTCAAGCCCTTGATGGGGTTGTCTTTGTTGACGTAGACGGCGAGCGCGTCGATGGCGACCGGCACCGCGGTCGGCTTGTAGCCGTGCTTCTTCTCGAACGCCTCGACTTCCTTGGCGGTCATCATCCGGCTCATGGGGCCGAAGTTCGAGGTGCCCTCGGTCAGGGCCGGCGGCGCAGTCGAGGAGCCCGCGCCCTGGATCTGGATGTTGACGTTGGGGTAGAGGCGCTTGTATTCCTCAGCCCAGAGCGTCATGAGGTTGTTGAGGGTGTCCGAGCCGATGCTCGTGAAGTTGCCAGCCACACCGGAGGCCTTTTGGTAGACGGGCAGGTTGGGATCGACCTGCACGGCTTGCGCGTACGCCGTTTGGGCCACCAGCCCGACGCTCAACAGGCCCAGGGCGGCCCACCATTTCTTCAGCTTCATCACAACTCCTTGCGGTTGAAATCCATGACCACGGCAATTGCACGGGTGAGCGCACTGTACGACGCAAAAATGACAGTTTCGTGAACGTCACGAAGCCGCCGGCGAGCCCCCTCGCGCGGGCATGGCGGCGGGGTAGGATGCGAGCTGCGCTTGTTCTGCACCCAAAAACCGCCTCGCTCATGGAAAACGGAACCCTGCTTGCCGCCATCGATCTCGGATCGAACAGTTTTCGGCTCGAAATCGGGCGATTCGAGCATGGCTTGATCCGCCGCGTCGAGTACCTGAAAGAAACGGTGCGCCAGGGCGCCGGCCTCGACGAGGACCGCAATCTGACGGCCGAAGCGATGCAGCGCGGCTGGGCTTGCCTGGCGCGGTTTTCCGAGCGGCTGGCCGGCTTTTCCCGCCGGCAGGTGCGCGCAGTGGCGACGCAAACGCTGCGTGAGGCCCGCAACCGGGATGTTTTCCTGGCCGGCGCGCAGCAGATCCTCGGCTTTCCGATCGACGTGGTCGCTGGGCGGGAGGAGGCGCGCCTGATCTACCTCGGCGTCGCGCACCTGCTGCCGGCCAGCGAAGAGCGTCGGCTGGTGGTCGATATCGGCGGGCGGTCGACGGAGCTGATTCTGGGCGTGGGCTACGAGCCTTTGGTCATGGAGTCGTTCCGGGTGGGTTCGGTGGCGTGGTCGATGCGGCATTTCCCGGACGGTCGCTTGACCGAGCGCGCCTTTCAGCATGCCGACGTGGCCGCCAAGGCCGTGCTCGACGAAGCCCTCGCGGCCTTCCCGCGGGAGCGCTGGGATACCGCCTATGGGGCTTCCGGGACCATCGGCGCCGTCGGTGACGCGCTGGCGGCGGCAGGATGGCCCGCCGGCACGATCGACCGCGCGGGCCTCGACTGGCTGCAGGAGCGGCTGTTGCGAGCCCGCACCGTCGAGCGCATCGTGATCGAGGGCATCAAAGAGGATCGGCGAGCGGTCATCGGCGGCGGCCTCTCAGTGCTGCGGGCCGTGTTCGATCTGCTGCAAATCGACCGTCTGCATGTGGCCGCTGGCGCCTTGCGCCATGGCGTGCTCTACGACCTGATCGACCGCGAAGCCCGTGCGACCGACCCGCGGGTGGCGACCGTGACGCGTCTGGCGCGCCGCTTCGAGGTCGACGCCGAGCAGGCCGACCGCGTCTCGCGCACGGCCCTGGCCCTGTTTGGGCAGACCGTGTCCGAAGGGTCTACCGAAGCCGAGCGCGAGCGGCTCGAGCGCAAGCTGAACTGGGCGGCGCAACTGCATGAGATCGGCGCACAGATCTCGCACAGCAACTACCACCGCCACGGCGCCTACATCCTCGACAACGCCGATGCACCCGGCTTTTCGCTGCCGGAGTTGCACCGGCTGAGCCAACTCGTGCTGGGGCACCGCGGCAAGCTGCGCAAGCTCGACCCCGATCTGATCGCGGACACGGTGTTCGCGCGCCAGCTCATGGCCCTGCGCCTGGCCGCCCTGCTCTGCCATGCGCGGCGCGACCCCGACCTCGAAGGGCTGACGCTCCAGTTCGATGATCGCCGGCTGCGGCGCTTCGTGCTGACGGCCCGCGAGGGCTGGGCTGCAGCCTGGCCTCAGAGCGCGCACCTGCTGCATGAAGAATCGCTGGCCTGGCAAAAAACGCCTTGGCAGCTCAAGCTGGTCGGCCTTTGAAGCCCCGCCGCCGACTCATCCCAGACCCGCCCATCAGGGCCGTGGTGCCGAGCGGAAACCTCGTTCGCTCCTGATTTCAGAGCAATGAAAGACCGAATGATGCCGGTGTCCGCCCAATTGAGCCAAATTTTCGGTCTATGAGCGTCAAAGCAGCTCTGGACTTTGAACCGTGCGCACCAGGGTTTGCCACTGGCCATCGCGCTCGCGAGCGCGCAGCCACCACAGCGCGCCCTTGCGAACGGCGCAACTGCCGGAGGCCAGCCCCAGCACCTGCGCGATCGCCTCGCCGAGGGCGGGCTGGTGCCCAACGACGACGACGAGTTGCTTTCCGGTGGGCCACTGCACCAGATTGAGCAAGTCGGACGCGCTGCCGTCGGGCGCGAGTTCCGCTCGCAGCTTGTAGCGCCGCTTGAGCGCCCGGGCGGTCTGCTCCGTGCGCACGGCTGGACTGCACAGCACCCGCGCGCCCTCGGGCAACTGGCGCTCGAGCCAATCGGCCATGCGTGCCGCCTGCTTTTCGCCCTTGGCGGTCAGGCGCCGGGACAGGTCATCCTGCCCCTCGGCGGCGACTTCGGCCTCGGCATGGCGCCAAAGAATCAACTCCATACGCCCCCCGCCTCGCCGTTGGCCCCTTTGGCACCGTAGCGGCGCATGAGCGTTTGCTGCGCGCTGATGCCGTGCGGGCGATGGATGCGCCGGTAATGTCCGTCGGGCATCAGTTCCCAGGCGTCGTGCGTGTCTTGCAGGTAGGCATGCAAGCACTCGTCGACGATGCGTCGGCGCAGCGCCGGATCCTCCACCGGCCAGGCAACCTCGATGCGGCGCAGCATGTTGCGGTTCATCCAGTCGGCACTCGATAGGTAGAGCACCTCGTCGTCGCCGCAGCGGAAATAAAAGACCCGCGAATGCTCCAGGAAGCGGCCGACGATCGAGCGGACTTGGATGTTCTCGGTCTGCCCCGGCACGCCAGCGGGCAGCATGCAGGCGCCGCGCACGATGAGCCGGATCTTCGCCCCCTGCTGCCCGGCGGCGATGAGCGCCCGGATCAGCGCCTCATCAGTCAGCGCGTTGATCTTGACGAGGATTTCCACCGCCTGGCCAGCGCCAGCCGCCCGACCCAATTCCCCGATGCGCTCGATCAGCCGCCGATGCAGGCTGAAGGGCGCGAGCCACAGCCGGTTCAGGCGCGGCAAGCGGGTCTGGCTTGCAATGTGGACGAAGACATGGTCCATGTCGGCGGTGAGCCGTGCATCGGCCGTGAGGTAGCTCAGGTCGGTGTAGAGCCGCGCGGTGCGCGGGTTGTAGTTGCCGGTGGAGAGGTGCCCGTAGCGGCGCAGATAACGCCCCTCGCGGCGCGTGACAAGCAGCATCTTCGCGTGCGTCTTGAGCCCGACCACACCGTAAACCACCTGCGCGCCCACCGACTCGAGCGCCTCGGCCCAGTTGATGTTGGCCTCCTCGTCGAAACGGGCTTTGAGCTCGACCACGGCGGTCACCTCCTTGCCCCGACGCACGGCCTCGCGCAGCAGGTCGAGCAACTGCGGGTCCGACCCGGTGCGATAAATCGTCTGTTTGATCGCCAGCACCTGCGGGTCGTGGACGGCCTCACGCAAGAAGGCGAGCACGCCCTCGAAGCTCTCATAAGGCTGGTGGATGAGGACGTCGCCTTCTTTCAAGCGCGCAAAGATCGAAACGCCCGGCACCATCTGAAGCGGAAAGCGCGGCGCATACGGGGGAAACAGCAGATCGGGCCGCCCCACCAGATCGATGAGCTGCGTGAGGCGAGACAAATTCACGGGGCCGGCGACTCGGTACAGCGCGGCATCGGGCAATCCGAACTGCTCGAGCAAAAAGCGGCTCAACTCCTCGGCACAGCCCGCCGACACCTCGAGCCGCACCGGCTGCCCGTAGTGCCGATGCACCAGCCCCTGGCGCAGCGCGGTCCGCAGATCTTTGACGTCCTCCTCGTCGACTTCGAGGTCCGAATGCCGCGTGACCCGGAACTGCGAAAACTGCCCGACCTGGCGGCCCGGGAACAAATCGGCCAGGTGCGAGCGGATGATGCTCGAGAGCGAAACCAAGAGCGTGCGCCCACCCGAGACCTTCTCCGGCAGACGGATGAGGCGCGGCAAGACCCGAGGCACTTTGACGATGGCGATGTCGTTGTCGCGGCCAAACGCGTCCTCACCCGAGAGGCGCACGATGAAGTTCAAGGACTTGTTGGCCACCTGCGGGAACGGGTGTGCCGGGTCGAGGCTGACCGGAATCAGCAGCGGGCGCACCTCGCGCTCGAAATAGGCTTTGACCCAGCGCCGCTGTGCGGCATCGCGCTCGCTGTGCCCTAGGACAAAGATGTTTTCCCGCGCGAGCGCCGGCATCAGCTCGTCGTTGTAGACCGCGTACTGGCGCTGCACCAGCTGGCGCGCCGCCTGCGCGAGGGCGACGTAACTATCCGCGGTGTAGCTGCCCCGCGCCTGGCCCGAGAGCATCGCGTTGAGATGCGGCTCGGCACGCACCTCGAAAAACTCGTCGAGATTGGCCGACACGATGCAGAGATAGCGCAAGCGCTCGAGCAGTGGCACATCGGCGCGGCTGGCCCAGTCGAGCACGCGCTCGTTGAATGCGAGGATGCTGTGATCGCGGTCGAGCAGCCGTAAGGGCTGCTCGGATGCCGCGCCACCCGCGCCGGGCGGCTGCGCTTGGTGGGCTGTGCTCGTTTGACTTTGGGGGGATCGGGCGCTTTTGACAGACATCAGCGAAATTCCAGCGACGGATTCATGACCGATTGTTGACGACTTTTCGTGACGCTGGCGTGACAAGCCTGGTGATTTCCCCTGTCGCGGGTGCAGGATCGATCCGCCGCAGGGGCACTAGATGCTCCATCACGCCCGAGGATGCGCCGAGGAAATACCGCAGCACCGCATAGCCGATGCCACGCGGAGGGCGGGTGAACGCCTGCACGAACTAGGGAAATTTCGTGTAGCCGCCGCGCCCATCTTCTACGCCGTCGTCGGCACGGCCATGCGGCTGGTGCACCAGGGGACCATAAGCTGCCGAAGGCGGTTTGACCACCGGTACCGGCACGCCATCGGACGGGGCGAACGAAGCGAGATGCGCCGCGAGCGACTGCTGCAGCGTCGGATCCCGCGAGGGCACGCCCAGGCTCACGACTGGCCCAGGAAGTGCTTGCGGTAGCGCGTCGGCAGGTCGCCCAGCCGCATCAGGATGGGCAGATCGGCCGAGTTGAAGTCCGGGTCCCAGGCCGGCGGGCCCAGCACCTTGGCGCCCAGACGCAGGTAACCCTTGATGAGCGCGGGCGGCTCGACGCTGAGGCTGTCGTCCAGCTGTTCCACCGGCAGCGGCAGGCGTGGCGTGACCCAGTGCTCGATCGGCGCGAGATGTGTTTGCCGGACCTGGCGCCAGATGCTCGCCGCCACGTCACCGCTGATGACGCCGTTGTGGAGCATCGGAATGCTGGCGCAGCCGATCATGCTGTCGAGGCCGTTGCGCACCATGAATTCGCCGAGCGCGCCCCACAGCGCCATGATGACGCCGCCGTGCCGATGCCCGGGGTGCACGCAGCTGCGGCCAAGTTCGACCATGCGCGCTCGCAGGCTGCGCAGGCGGGTGAGGTCGAACTCGGTGTCGCTGTAGGTGCTGCCGACCCGCTGGGCCTGCTCCGGCGTGAGCACGCGGTAGGTGCCGATGACCTCGCCGCTGGCTTCGTCGCGCACCAGCAGGTGCTCGCAGTAGTCATCGAACAGGTCGATGTCGTGCTCGGGAATGGGGCCGGAGAGGCGCGCACCCATTTCGCCGGCGAACACGGCATATCTCAGCCTTTGCGCGGCACGGACCTCGTCCTGGTGGCGCGCCCAGGCCACGACCAGGCCTGCGCGCTCGGCCGCCGGGGCCGCCAGCGGAGCACGCGTTGCGATGCCTGGATGAAGCGACCCCCTGGGCAAGGCCACGGGCGAGAGCGCGAAGGTGGGGTTGGGGAGTTCTTTCATGCTGGGGTCTCCTGTCGACGGTCGGTGTTGAACCGGTCCCCATGCTTGCCACCTCAAATGACGCGATGATGGCCTTGGCGTGACTTTTTCATGAAATTTGCGCCCAACGCCGGCGTCAAACTTCGCTGCGGCGCTCTCATTTTTGAAGACTCGCGCCTTTCACAAAACCGTCACCATCGTTGCCGTAACATCGTCATCCCAGCGACGTCGGGCGGCGGCGCCGATCGGGTGGCCGGCTCGCTCTGGATTCAGTCCCGCCGCCCGCGGCCGCAACCGGCGCAGTCTTGCGAACATCGACACCATGCCCATGTCCCGCCCGCTCAACGTCTTGTTCCTGTGCACCCACAACTCGGCGCGCAGCATCCTTGCCGAGGCCATGCTCAATCACCTCGGCGAAGGGCGCTTTCGTGCCTACTCGGCCGGCAGCAGCCCGCGCCCGAACCAACAGCCCAACCCGCTGGCCTTGCGCGCGCTCGAGGCCGAGGGCATCTCGCCCGCGGGGCTGCACAGCAAAAGCTGGGATGTCTTTGCCGCGCCCGACGCGCCGCGCATGGACCTGATCATCACCGTCTGCGACAACGCCGCGGGCGAGGTCTGCCCGGTCTGGCCGGGTCATCCAGCGAGCGCGCATTGGGGCTACCCTGACCCCTCGAACGTCGAGGGCAGCGAGGACGAGCGGCTGCAAGCCTTCCGCGCCACGCTCGCCGCGATTGGGCGCCGGCTCGAGCGCCTGGTGGCTCAGCCGCCGGAAGCCCTCCGCCACGAATCGCTTGCCGCGACCGCACGCGCCCTGGCGCAAGAAGAGCGGCCATGAGCGCCCAGTGCGAAGTCACCGCCAAGCGCGCCGCCGCCGCGCCGATGAGCGTGTTCGAGCGCTACCTGTCGCTGTGGGTGGCGCTGTGCATCGTGGCGGGCATCGGGTTTGGGCAGCTGTTTCCCGGGCTGTTCCAGGCGATCGGTCGGCTCGAGGTGGCGCAGGTGAACCTGCCGGTGGGGCTGCTGATCTGGGTGATGATCATCCCCATGCTGCTGAAGGTGGACTTTTCCGCCCTGGGGCAGGTGCGCGCGCATGTGCGCGGCATCGGGGTGACGCTGTTCGTGAACTGGCTGGTCAAGCCGTTTTCGATGGCGCTGCTCGCGTGGTTCTTCATCCGCCACCTGTTCGCGCCGCTGCTGCCGGCCGAGCAGATCGACAGCTACATTGCGGGGCTGATTCTGCTCGCGGCCGCCCCATGCACGGCCATGGTCTTCGTCTGGAGCCGGCTGACCGGCGGCGACCCGCTCTTTACGCTCACGCAGGTGGCCCTCAACGACACCATCATGGTGTTTGCCTTTGCCCCGCTGGTCGGTTTCCTGCTCGGACTCTCGGCGATCCATGTGCCATGGGCGACGCTGTTGATCTCGGTTGGGCTCTATATCGTGCTGCCCGTGATCCTCGCGCAGTTCTGGCGGCGCCATCTGCTCGCGCGCGGTCAGGCGGCGTTCGACGCGACGCTCGAGCGCATCGGGCCTTGGTCCATCGCCGCCCTGCTCGCCACGCTGGTGCTGCTGTTTGCCTTCCAGGGCGAAGCCATCCTGCGTCAGCCTTTGGTCATCGCGCTGCTGGCGGTGCCCATCCTCGTGCAGGTGTTCTTCAACTCGGGCCTCGCCTACCTGCTCAACCGCGCGCTGGGCGAAAAGCATGAGGTCGCCGGCCCCTCGGCGCTCATCGGCGCGTCGAACTTCTTCGAACTCGCCGTCGCGACCGCCATCAGCCTGTTTGGCTTTCAGTCCGGCGCGGCGCTGGCGACCGTGGTCGGCGTGTTGATCGAAGTCCCGGTGATGCTGCTGGTGGTGCGCGTCGTCAACGCCACCCGACCTTGGTACGAGCGGCGTTGATCGCGGGTATGCCCATCGGCGCCGTCTTCGAGCCGATTACGGCCTTTTCCCGCCGTTTGCCAGCGTGAATCGGCGCCCTGTTGCTCTCATTTTTGATAGTTTTTGCGCAACAGGGTATTGAGCTCCTCGATCACCTCGGCCCAATCGGCGTCCTCGACCAACTCCTCGCGCAGAAAGGTGGCCTGCGCCGGGGTCCAGAAGGGCGCATCGGGCAGCGGGATTTCGTTGGGCAGTGGGGCGTGGGCTTCGATGAAGGCACGACGACTGGCTTCATCGGAAGGCAATCCCAGTTGCTCAAACAGTTCTTCGAGGGTGTGGACGGGCGGTTCGATCATGGTCTGAATTTGTCGTTTGGGTTGACGGGGGGTTGGTGTCACCGGCTGAGGGCTCAACCGGAACCGGGGAATCGTAGCGGCACTTTCACGGCGCGTGTCCATCCACATGGACCTGCAGCCACCATTCCAGCAAAGCCAGATGCCAGAGCTTGCTGCCCTGAATGCGGGTGAAGCTTTGCGGCCCTTCCGGGTCGGCCAACAGGCGTTCCACATAAGGCCGCTGGTACAGCCCGCGACGTCGGCAGGCGTCGGACTCGAGGATGCCGCGCATGAACGCCAAAAAAGGCCCGCGCACGTATTTGAGCGCCGGCACCGGGAAATAGCCCTTGGGCCGGTCGATGACCGCATCGGGCACGAGGCCACGGGCGATCGCCTTGAGCGGGTACTTTCCGCCCTCGCGCAGTTTGAGCTCGGGCGGCATCCGCATCGCGTGTTCGACCAGCTCATGATCGAGAAACGGCACCCGCACCTCGAGCCCCCAGGCCATCGGCATGTTGTCCACGCGCTTGACCGGGTCATCGACGATCAAGGTGGTGCAGTCCAACCGCCAGACGGCATCCAGAAAAGTGTCCGCGCCCGGGCGCTCCAGCGCATCCGCCACAAAGGCTGAGGTCACGTCGGGCACATGCCACGCCGGGGCCATCATCTCGAGATACTCGGCATGATCCCGGTCGAAGTAATGCCGGGCGAAACGTTCGAGCGGTGTGCCCGATTCGGCTTGCATCCGCGGGTACCAGAAGTAGCCGCCAAACACCTCATCGGCGCCCTGCCCGGCAAGCGCCACTTTGACCGAACGCGACACCCGCTCGCCCAGCAAGTAGAAGGCCACCACGTCGTGACTCGTCATGGGCTCGGTCATTTCGCTCAGAGCTTCGGGCAGGCGCTGCAACACCTCGGCGTTGGAGACGACGTACTTCTCATGGCGCGTGCCCAGATGCTGGGCCACCCGGTCGGAATACTGGAACTCGTCGGCCGGCTCGGCCCCGGCGCCCAAGTCTTCAAAGCCGATCGAAAAGGTGCGCAGGTCGGTCTCGCCACGCGCGAGCAAAGCCGCAAGCAAGCTCGAGTCCAGCCCGCCCGAAAGCAGCAGCCCCACGGGCACGTCCGCCGCCAGACGGCGCCGCTCCACCGCCGCCGTCAAGAGCCGCCGGGTCTCGTCGATCCATTGCGCCTCACTCAGAGGCTCGGCCGGCCGGCGCGCGTCGAGCGTCCAGTAGGTCCGCTCGCTGCGCCGCCCGGTCGCGTCGAGGGTGAGGGTGGTGGCCGGCGCGAGCTTACGCACGCCTTTCAAGATCGTCCTGGGCGCGGGCACCACCGTGTGCAGCGTGAAATGATGGTGCAAGGCGATCGGGTCGAGCTGGGTGTCGACCCCGCCACTGGCCAGCAAAGCCGGCAGGGTCGAGGCAAAGCGCAGCCGACGCCCATCGTCGCTGAGGTACAGCGGTTTGATGCCGAGCCGGTCCCGCGCCAGAAACAGTTGCCGGGCCTGTTCGTCCCAAATCGCGAACGCGAACATGCCGTGGAAACGCTCCACGCACCGTTCCCCCCAGGCCCGATAGGCTTTGAGGATGACTTCGGAGTCCCCGTTGGAGAAGAAGTGGTAACCCAGAGCCGCCAACTCCGCGCGCAGCTCGCGATAGTTGTAGATCGTCCCGTTGAACACCAGCGCGAGTTGCAACTCCGCGTCGACCATGGGCTGATTCGCGCTGGGCGAGAGGTCGATGATCGACAGCCGCCGGTGCCCGAAGGCCAGCGGGCCGTCGCTGTAACTGCCGGAATGATCGGGGCCACGCCGCGCGAGGCGATCGGACATGCGCGCCACCGCCGCGAGCTCGGGCTCCCGCCCATCGAAACGCAATTCACCACAAATGCCACACATGGCTCACATCCCTTGTGCCGTTCCCAAGCCTCGGCCCATCTCTGGAGCCGGTAACACGACGACCGGCGCAAAACCGCCTCCGGCCGTACGGAAGTTCGTCGTTTGTCCCGCGTAGATGCGCGCTGCCAGCAACTGAACCCGACCGGCGTAGGCATAGGCCCGCACGTCAAACTTCAAATCGGCACGAACGCCATCGACCTCGACCAAACGCGCTGCCGGCGCCACGAGGGCTTGCGCGACGTAGTCACCCCGCAGGATTTCCTCCCAAACCCGCCGCGTGAGTTTGTCCCCGCGATAGGCGGCCTTGGCCCCGTATCCCCCAGCAGGCTTGAAAAACAGCGTGCGACGGCGCGCCCACAGTTCCTCGGCGCGCTCCGGCGTGACGAGCTCCGTGCGCGGCACAGCCCGCTGGAGTGTCTGCCGCCAGGGCGCTTCCACACCCCAGCGGGCCAGCAACGCGTCGTCGGACAGCACAGCCAGATTGCGCTTGTCGGCGTAGAGGGCATGTGCCCTCGGATGGGGTGTGACCACCGCCGAGCCCGCGAGGTAAGCCGCGCGCAGCGCCTGACTCTCGGGTGCTTCGAAGTAAAAGTCGGTCAAGCGGTTGTAGACCAGGTCGACCGGCCGGCCTTCAGCGCTCAAGCGCCCGTCGGTCGAGGTCAACGCAGCGACATCGAGCACGCTCGCACGCAGGCCGCGCTGCTCGAAGAAGCGCTGGAACGCGACGAACTCCGGTGCCAGATACTGCTCCGACGGCCGCTCGTCGACGATGCCAACCAGCTTCGGCTGCCCCGAGCGCCCCTGCAAACACCATTCATCGAGGAACATCTCGAACACATCCTGCTCGACCTGTTCGAGCGAAGGCTCACGCCCGCTCAGCGCCCAGTCGAGCTCCTCGCAACAGGCGCGCTGTGCCCGCGCCAGCTGCAGATTGAGCATCAAGCCGCCGGCGTTGGTATTCACCTCAATCAATTTCGGGCCGCTGGCGTCGAGATGAAAGTCGAACCCCATGCACACCCCGCGCGGGCCCCAGTCGATGCGCGCGATCTCGGGCGAGCGCGCGAGCGCCTGCTGCTGGTATGCGGGCAAATGGACGACATGCTCGATGGCCGACACACACGCCGCAATCTGCTGCGCCGTCTCCTCGCTCAAAAAGACCACCGTCGACGCAAACAAATGCGGGCGATCGTGCAACCAGCGCTCGAGCGCCTGGGCCTGGTCGTTACCCGCGGCGAGTTGGCTGCGCAGCCGATCGAAGTCGAGCGAGCGACAAAAACAGTTTTGATTGAGATCTTCAGCCGTTCGCTGGTTCCAGCCCAGCCGGGGCGGCAAGAGATCGACGGAGGTTTCTGAATTCATGCGTATCGGTAGGGGCCCGCCGCCGTCGGCGCCCGGTCGGCCTGGCCCTGGGCGGGAACCAGCCGGAGCATACGCGATTCGCTGCACGTTCGAGACCCGCCGCGTCGCGCCATCGCTTTGGGTCAATAATGTCGGCTCTGCTCCCGAACCCGACACCATGAAGCAAGGCTTTCGACTCAACGCGGCGACCGGCCTGCACAAAGGCGACCGCGAGTACCAGCAGGATCAAGTCGCCATCGTCCCGCATCCGCGGGTCAGCGGCTGCGTGCTGGGCGTCGTCGCCGACGGCATGGGGGGCCGCAGCGGCGGCCGCAAGGCATCGGACCAGGTCATCCTCACGGCCCGGCAACTGTTCGAGCGCTTCGCTCCCCAGACCGACGATGCTTCCGCGCTGCTGCGCCAGATCGCCGAAGACGCGCACCTCGTCATCCGCCTCACCGCCGTGGCCGCCGAGCAAGAGCCGCACAGCACGATCGCGCTGTTCCTCATTCTTCCGTCGGGAGAGTGCACGTGGCTCCACAGTGGCGACTCCCGCCTCTATCACTTTCGCAACGGCCAGATGCTGCGCCGAACGAAGGATCACTCGTATGTGCAAACGCTGGTCGATCGGGGCGAGCTGACGGAAGAGGCGGCGCGCTCGCATCCGCAGTCGAACATCTTGATGGCTTGCCTCGGCACCGACGACCCGCTCAACCTCACCGCGTCAGACGTGGGGCCGCTCGCACCTTCCGATGTACTGCTGGCCTGCAGCGACGGGCTCTGGCACTATTTCACCGACGATGAGCTCGCTTACGTCACGGCTTCACTGAGCCCGCGCGAGGCCTGCGAATTCCTCATCGAAAAGGCGCGCGCGCGAGCCAAGGGCGGTGGCGACAACATTTCGGTCGCGATCGTGCGCATCGAGGCGCTGTAAGGCAACGCTGAATAAGTCCCCGTGATGGCGCGCGCCTGGCCGCGGGATGGGATGCGAGGCGCAAACCGCAGCCATAGCCGAAGCTATGGCGAGGATTTGCAACGAAGCAGGCCGCCCGCAGCCGGGATGCGCGGCGCGCGAGGGGCTTGTTCAGCGTTGCCGTAACACCCCAACGCTCAAGTCAGCGCAGTGTCAACGCTGCGGTGCGCGAGCGCGAGGTAGCTCGTCGACTGCATCTCCCTCAAGCGCGAAGCCGTGCGCACGAACTCATGCGCCATCGGGCCCTCGGTGTAGAGCCGCTCGGGCTCGACTTCGGCCGAGACGATGAGCTTGACCCGGCGGTCGTAGAGCACATCGACCAGCCAGGTGAAGCGGCGCGCTTCGGCGGCCATGCGCGGCGACATCGCGGGCACCCCACTCAGAAACACCGTGTGGAACTGGCTGGCGATCTCCAGATAGTCGTTTTGCGAACGCGGCCCGCCGCACAGGGTCGCGAAATCGAACCACACCACGCCGCCGGCACGCCGACGCGCCCGCACGACCCGGGACTCGATGTGTAAGACCGGGTCTTCGTCGGCGCTTGCGGCGAGCCGCCCGAAGGCCTCGTCCATCCGCGCCTCGGCTTCGGGGCTCAGCGGCGTGTGGTACAGGTCGACCGCTTCGAGCGTCAAGCGGCGGTAATCGGTTCCCGCATCGACCTCGATCACTTCCATCCGGCGCTTGATGAGTTCGATCGCCGGCAACAGACGTTCGCGGTGCAGCCCGTCGGGGTAGAGCCGGTCGGGGTGGAAGTTCGACGTGGTGACGAAGCCGACGTCATGCCGCCACAAAGCTTCGAGGACGCGCTGGAGAATCATCGCATCCGTGATGTCGGCAATGTGGAATTCGTCGAAGCAAATCAGCTTGTAGCGCTGGGCGATGCGCGCACCCAGTGCATCGATGGGGTTGACCGTGCCCTGCAGCGCGGCCAGTTCCCGGTGCACCTCGCGCATGAACTCATGGAAATGCAGCCGGGTCTTGCGCCGGATCGGCACCCCTTGGTAGAAGCAATCCATCAAGAAGCTTTTGCCGCGCCCGACGCCGCCCCAGAGATAGACGCCTTTGGGCAGCGGCGGATGTACGAGCAGCTTTTTGATGGCATTCGACCGCCGTGTGCGGTAGTCCGCCCACGCCTCGGCGCAACGCTCCAACGCGTCGATCGCGCGCCGCTGCGCGGCGTCGGCCTCATAGCCGCGCGCGGCGAGCTGACTCTCGAAGATGGGCTTGACCCAAGCCGACACGAAAGCGCCGATCTCAGAAGTTGAGCGTGCGCTTGTCGACGGCCAGCGCTGCTTCCTTCGTCGCCTCGCTCAAGGACGGATGCGCATGGCAAATCCGCGCAATGTCTTCGCTGCTGGCATGGAACTCCATGGCCATTACGGCCTCCGCAATCAATTCCGACGCCATCGGCCCGATGATGTGGACCCCAAGCACCTCGTCGGTCTTGGCGTCCGCCAGCATTTTGACCATGCCGGTCGTGTCGCCCATGGCCCGCGCGCGCCCGTTGGCGAGGAAGGGGAACGTCCCCACCTTGTAGTCCACGCCCTCGGCCTTGAGTTGCTGCTCGGTTCGACCGACCCAGGCGATTTCCGGGCTGGTGTAGATCACCCAGGGAATGGTGTTGAAGTGCACCTGAGGCAACTGCCCAGCCATGCGCTCGGCAACCGCCACGCCCTCTTCCTCGGCCTTGTGCGCCAACATCGGCCCACGCACGACATCACCGACGGCCCAAACGCCGGGGAGATTGGTGCGACACCACTCATCGACCACGATCGCCCCGCGCTCGTCGAGAGCCAGGCCGACGGCCTCGGCATTGAGACCCGCGGTGTAGGGAACGCGGCCGATCGAGACGATGAGCCGGTCGACGGCGAGTTCATGCGCCTGACCCGAGGCGTCGGTGTAGGCGATCGAAACGCCCGCCGAGCGCCCCTTGCGCTGCACCTGGACGCCACCGACCTTGACGCCCAGTTCGATCTTCAGGCCCTGTTTGTCAAAAGCCTTGCGGGCTTCACGGGCGATTTGCTCGTCCACCGCCGCCAAGAAGGTGGGCATGGCCTCGAGGATGGTCACCTCGGCGCCGAGCCGACGCCACACCGATCCCATCTCCAGACCAATCACGCCGGAGCCGATCAGAGCTAGGCGCTTGGGCACCGAGGACAACTGCAAGGCGCCGGTGTTGGAGAGCACGTATTCTTCGTCGAAGGGCACGCCGGGCAAAGCCCGAGGCGCCGAGCCAGTGGCGACAACCACCTGTTGCGCCTGCAACAGATGATCCTCCGCACCCTGCACCCGAATCTCGTAGCCGCCCTCGACGGCGCGGACGAACGAACCCCGGCCATGGAAGAACCGCACCTTGTTCTTCTTGAACAGGTAGAGGATGCCGTCGTTGTTCTGTTTGACGACCGCGTCCTTGCGGGCAATCATTTTCGGCACGTCGATCGAGAGCTTGCCGGTGCTGATGCCGTGCTCACCGAAGTGATGCTGCGCCTGTTCGTAGTATTCGGACGATTGCAGCAGCGCCTTCGACGGAATGCATCCGACGTTGGTGCAGGTGCCGCCCGGTGCCGCCCCGCCTTGGGAGTTTTTCCAGTCGTCGATGCACGCGACCTGGTAACCCAGTTGTGCCGCCCGGATCGCCGCGATATAGCCGCCAGGCCCGGCGCCAATGACGACGACGTCGAATTTGAGTTCAGCCATGATTGCCCTTCCTTAGATGTCAAAGAGCAGACGCGCCGGATCTTCGAGCGCTTCTTTCATGGCGACCAGCCCCAGCACCGCTTCGCGGCCATCGATGATGCGATGGTCGTACGACAGCGCGAGGTAGTTGATCGGACGGATCACGATCTGGCCGTTCTCCACCACCGGACGCTCCTTGGTCGCATGGACGCCAAGGATGGCCGATTGCGGCGGGTTGATGATGGGGGTCGAGAGCATGGAGCCAAAGACGCCACCGTTCGAGATGGAGAAGGTGCCGCCCGCCATCTCTTCGATCGACAGCTTGCCGTCGCGGGCCTTGACGCCGAACTCGGCGATCTTTTTCTCGATGTCGGCAAAGCTCATTTGGTCGGCATTGCGCAGGATCGGCACCACCAAGCCGCGGGGCGAGCCCACGGCGATGCCGATGTCGAAATAGCCGTGATAGATGATGTCGTTGCCGTCCACCGAAGCGTTGAGGATCGGGAACTTCTTGAGCGCATGCACCGCGGCCTTCACGAAGAAGCTCATGAAGCCGATCTTGACGCCGTGCTCCTTTTCGAAGCGCTCCTGGAAACGTTTGCGCATTTCCATCACCGGAGCCATGTTGACCTCGTTGAAGGTCGTCAGGATGGCGTTCGTCGCCTGAGATTGCAGCAGCCGCTCCGCGATCCGGGCACGCAAACGGGTCATCGGCACGCGTTGCTCCGGCCGATCGCCCAGGCCGGGCAACGCGGGAGCCGCCACCGGGGCCAGCGCCGGCTTGGCGGCCGGCGCGGCAGCAGCGGGCGTGGGGGCAGGCGCCGCTGCGGGCTTGGCTGCAGCGGCGAGCACATCACCCTTGGTGATGCGGCCATCTTTACCCGTGCCGGCAACGGCTTCGGCCGACAGGCCGCGCTCGGCCATCAGCTTGGCCGCTGCCGGCATGGCGGGCGCCGCGCCTGCGGCGGGCGCCGCGGCCGCGGATGCAGCGGCTGGCGCGGGCGCGGATGCCGGAGCTGCGACGGCCGGGGCAGGCGCGGCTGCGGGCGCCGCTGCGGCGGCGCGGCCCACCGTGTCGATGCGGGCGATCACCTGATCGGCGACCACGGTCGCGCCGTCACCGGCGACGATCTCGGCCAGCACACCGGCAGCGGGCGCCGGGACCTCGAGCACGACTTTGTCGGTTTCGACTTCGACGAGGATTTCATCCATCGCCACCGGATCGCCCGGCTTCTTCTTCCATTGCAGCAAGGTCGCTTCGGCAACCGACTCGGACAACTGGGGAACTTTGACTTCGACGTAGGACATGGGGAATTCTTTCGGGATGGGTTACGCCAATGCGCGCGAGCGCGCCTTACTTGGAGAGAACGAAGCCGCGCAACTTCGCAAATGCGCCTTCGACGAGCGCCTTTTGCTGCTCCTGGTGCAGATGCGCGTATCCAACGGCGGGCGATGCCGAAGCGGCACGGCCCGAATAGCCCAGCTTTTGCCCCGGCTGCATGTTTTCGTGGATGTTGTGCTGGATGAAGAACCACGCGCCCTGGTTTTGTGGCTCGTCCTGGCACCAGACCAACTCCGTCGCATTGGGGTACTTGCGCAGCTCTGCGGCGAAGGACTTGTGCGGGAAGGGATAGAGCTGCTCGATGCGAATGATCGCCACGTCGTCGGCGCCCTTTTCTTCACGCTTCTTGACCAGCTCGTAATAGACCTTGCCCGAGCAAACGATGACGCGCTTGACCTTCTCTGCCTTGATCGGTTTGAGCTCCCCGATGACGGTCTGGAAACCGCCCCGCGTGAACTCCGAGATCGGCGAAGCGGCATCCTTGGCGCGCAGCAGCGACTTGGGCGTGAAGATCACCAGCGGCTTGCGCAGGTTGCGCAGCATCTGCCGACGCAACACATGGAAGATCTGACTCGCCGTCGTCGGCTGCACGAGTTGCATGTTGGTGTCGGCGGCCAGTTGCATGAAGCGCTCGACCCGCGCGGAGCTGTGCTCCGGCCCCTGCCCTTCGTAGCCGTGCGGCAGCATGAGCGTGATGCCGTTGAGTCGGCCCCACTTGACTTCGCCCGAGGCGATGAACTGGTCGATGACGACCTGCGCGCCGTTGGCGAAGTCGCCGAATTGCGCTTCCCAGATCACCAGCGTGTTCGGGTCTGCGGAGCCATAGCCGTATTCGAAGCCCAGCACCGCCTCTTCCGACAGGATCGAGTCGATGACATGGAACGGCGCCTGATTTTCGGAGACATGCTCGAGCGGCACATAGGTCCCCTCGTCCCAGCGTTCGCGGTTCTGGTCATGAATGACGGCATGCCGGTGCGAGAAAGTCCCGCGGCCACTGTCTTCGCCCGAGAGACGCACGCCATAGCCGCTCGAGACGAGCGACGCGAAGGCCATGTGCTCGCCCATTCCCCAGTCCACCGCGATCTCGCCGCGCCCCATGGCTGCGCGATCGTCGTAGACCTTCTTCACCAGCGGGTGCGGCGTGATGTTCGCAGGCAGCGTGGTGATCCGCTCGGCCAGCCGCTTCCACTCGGCCAGCGGAATCGCGGTGTCGGCCGCATCGGTCCATTTCTTGCCGAGGAATGGCGACCAGTCGACCGCGTACTTGCTCTTGAAGTTCGTCAGAACCGGGTCGACCGTGTGGCGTCCGGCGTCCATCGCGGCGCGATAAGCCTTGACCATCTCCTCGGGCTCTTCGGGCCGCAACACGCCCTGGGCCACGAGTTTGTCGGCATAGAGCTTGCGCGTGCCCGGATGCGCAGCGATCTTTTTGTACATCAAGGGCTGCGTGAGGCTCGGCGTGTCCTGCTCGTTGTGCCCGAGCTTGCGGAAGCAGACGATATCGACCGCCACATCCTTGGCGAATTCCATACGGAACTCGAGCGCGAGCTGAATCGCGAGCACCACCGCCTCGGGATCGTCGCCATTGACGTGCAGCACAGGCACCTCATAGCCCTTGACGATGTCGGTGCAGTACAGGGTGGAGCGCAGGTCGCGCGGGTCGGACGTGGTGAATCCGATCTGGTTGTTGATCACCACATGCACCGTGCCGCCTGTGGAGTAGCCGCGCGTCTGCGACAAGGCAAAGGTTTCCTGGTTGACGCCCTGCCCCGCAAAAGCCGCATCACCATGCACCAGCACCGGCAGCACCTGCGAGCCGCGCGGGTCTCCGCGACGGTCCAGGCGCGCCCGCACCGAGCCTTCGACCACCGGATTGACGATTTCCAGGTGCGAGGGGTTGAACGCAAGCGAAAGATGCACCGGCCCCCCGGCGGTCGCCACATCGGAGCTGAAACCCTGGTGATACTTGACGTCGCCGGCGGGCAGGGACTCGGGCGCCTTATGCTCGAACTCCGCAAAGAGGTCGGCGGGCATTTTCCCGAGGATGTTGACGAGCAGGTTGAGACGCCCACGGTGCGCCATGCCGATCACGACTTCCTGGCAGCCTTTGAGACCCGACCCCTGCACCAGTTCGTCCATCGCCGCGATGAAGCTCTCACCGCCTTCGAGCGAGAAGCGTTTTTGCCCGACATATTTGGTGTGCAAATAGCGCTCGAGCCCTTCTGCTGCCGTCAAGCGCTCGAGGATGTGGCGCTTCTTCTCGGCGCTGAAATTCGGCTTGCTGCGGATGCTCTCGAGCTTTTGCTGCCACCAGCGCTTTTGCGTCTGGTCGGTGATGAACATGAACTCGGCGCCCAGCGTTCCGCAATAGGTTTCGCGCAAGGCATTGAGCAGCTCGCGCAGCGGCATCACCTCGCGGCCGAAATAGGTGTTGCTCGTGTTGAATTGCGTCTCGAGATCGGCGTCCGTGAAGCCATAGAAGGAAGGCTCCAGCTCGGGGATGGCCGGACGCTCGGTGCGCTTGAGCGGGTCGAGGTCCGCCCAGCGCGTCCCGAGATTGCGATAGGCCGCAATGAGCTGCTGCACACCGACGAGCTTGCGCCCCTCTTCGCTTGCGCCCCCGGCTGCAACGACCACTTTGGTGCCGCCCTGCTTGGCGCGCTCCGCAAAGGCGTTGATGACGGGCTGGTGCGGAATGTCCCGCGCGTCGCTGCCGTCGACGGCCGGGACGTTTTGGAGGGCATCGAAATAGGCCCGCCAGTTGTCCGGCACGCTGCCGGGATTGGTGAGGTATCGCTCGTAGAGTTCTTCGACATAAGGCGCATTGCCGCCGAAGAGATAGCTATTGCCGAGATAAGCGGCGTAGACCGAAGAGGGTTCGCTCATGGTGCGCTGACTTTCGTTCCCCTAAGGGGAATCCGATCTGGTTGAACAACCTTCCGCGACACGGCTGTACCGGTTGGCGGATGCGACTGTGGCATTGGAAGGACCGAGGGGCGCAATTGTGCCACGCCGATCCCCAACACAGGCTGACGATCCGAAGGCGTGCCCACGGCCGGGCGCGCGCCATCACGGGAACTTATTCAGCGTTGCCTTAGGCGGGCTCATCGGTCTTGACGTAGACGGTCCCCGCCTTGAGCTTGACGGGAAAGGTCTTGAGCGCCCGCTCCGAGCGGACGACGTTGAGCAATTGAATTCCCGGCGGGAAATTGGCCCACTCGACCACTTCCCCACTGCGGATGTCAAACCGAGCCCGGTGCAGCGGGCACTGGATCAGATGACCGTCGATGATCTTCCCGCGCGAAAGCGGGGCGAACATGTGCGGGCAAACGGCTTGAGTGGCGTAGTACCCGTCGTCGAGGTGGTAGACGACGATCTTCTCGCCGCCCACCGTCACCGCTTTGAGTGCGCCAACCGGCAGATCTTCCGCCTTGCAAACAGGATGGAATGCCATGAATCACCTCCGTGGATCGAAAACCCGGCTCAGGCCACGCTGAATCAGTTCCCGTGATGGCGCGCGAGGCACTTGTTCAGAGTTGCCCTCAGGCCAGCGCGATCCAGACGATGGCCAGGGAGAACAGCGTAACCGGAATGCCAATGCGCGCATGATCGCGCCAGCCGATGTCGATGCCAAGGGCCTGAGCGGCATCGACGACGATGAGGTTGGCGATCGAGCCGACGAGCAACAAATTGCCGGCCAAGGTGCTGACCAACGCCAACAAAACCGCTGCGGGCTCGCCCCCGACATGCGGCAGCAGCAACATCACCGCCGGAACGTTCGAGACCAGATTCGACAGGCTCAGCGCCAGCACCAGCAAGACCCCGGGCTGCTCGATATGAACGCCGTGAGCAGCCAGCTGTGCCAGCGCATGGGCGGCCAAGCCCGTGGAAGCAAACCCGTGGTTGACGACGAACAAGCCCACGAAGAGGACCAGCAGTTCCCAATCGACGAGGCCCATGACCTGCGAGGAGTGAAAGTGTGAGTTTGCAATTGGTTTGAGAGCGGGAGGGCAAGTGGGGCGGGGTGGCGAAAATTCGTTGTGCGGCGCGGGGTTAGGCGATGTGCGGGCGGGGCGGCGTTTTGCAAGCGGGGCTGTGGATAAGCTGTGGATAAGTGATTTTGGAGCAAACGGTTTGCAAGCGTTATGCGGCAAGGCGTAGGGCGTTCAAAGGCGTTCAAATCGCGTTCGAGCAGCGCCGGCGCGATCAGGCCGTCTTCTTGAGGCGGTCGAGTTCGGCGCGCATCTGGATCAGCGCCTGCTCCAGCTCGTGCCGCCTTGCCGCGTCATGAGCGCGCGCGAACATCTCATCGAGGAAGGCGGCGGCCTCCTGTTCGGTCAATCCGGCCAGCAGGAGGCCGATTTTTTCTAGGCGGCGGGCGTAGGGGACGTCTGAAAAATCTTTATCTGGCGCGGGTTTGGGCAGCATCTCGCCTTCGCCAGTCAGCAGCCAGCGCATGTCCACGCCAGTGCGGGCGATGGCGGCGAGGGCGTCTGATCCTGGCTTGCGTTGGCCGACCTCATAGCCAACCAGCGTCGCCTTTGAAATCCCGGAACGACGCGAGAACTCATCCTGCGTGAGACCAAGAGCGTGACGCCACGCCTTGATTCTGTCCGCGATGTCTGCGTCGCACTTCATGCCAGAAAGTGCGACACGAAGTGCGACGCTTTAAGTGCGACATCCAGGCTAAAGCGCGACAAAGCGCGACCATGAAAGTGCGACATCACGACCTCTCCAAAAATTGTCAAACGACTATTGACATGTTCGTCGATTGACTACAAAATGCGCCTACCTTGAACAAAGGATACACAAAACATGAGCGCATTGACAAAGCCAATCAGGTCACCTGAGGAGGTCAGGGCCGATTTTGAGCGGCGCGGCAAGACGATCCGCCAGTTCGCCAGAGAGATCGGCGTCTCTGACCGCATCGTCTACGAGGTGCTGCGCGGCCGTTTCAAGGGTAGACGCGGGCAGGCGCACAAGGCAGCCGTTCTCCTTGGATTGAAGGACGGGGTGGTAGAAGAATGAAAGCCTTGTCGATTGACGAAATCGCCAAGGCGATAGGCGTATCAAAGCGTGCGGCTGAGCGCCGCGCCCTCCGCGAATCCTGGCCGTACAAAGAGGAGACCTGCCGGGGTGGGCGGCGGCGGGTCTACGACATCGAGGCTCTGCCGCCGGTTGTGCGCGCTCGCATCGATCGGTGGCTGGCAGAGCAGCGGCTTGCCGAAATCCACGCCGCCTCCGGCGGCGAGCCTGTCGGCGGGGTGTGCTCCAGCCCCGCTCCGTCCGGGGCCGCGCCCGCCAGCGCGGACGGCGGGCTCGCCGGCGGTGGTGGCGCTGGATGCGCCTTGGTATCACCGGCGGTAGCGCTGCCGCGCGGCGACGGTACCTGTGGCAAACCGGGCGACGGCTCGGCGAGCGCAGGCAAAGGGCATCTAACCCTTGGGGCCGGTTCGATTCCGGCCACCACCGCCACTTCTTCTTCCGGCTGCGCCGAGCCCTGGCATGCGGCGATGGAGCAGTTGGCCGCGCGGCCGGCACGGGTGCGGGATGAGGCGATGCGCCGGGCAAGGGCGTGTCTGGCGGTCAAGCGCTCGATCGACGCTGGCATGCCGGCGCGGCATGCGGTGCAGCAGGCGGCGGCGGAGGTTGGGGTGCCGGCGGGGACGCTGGCGCGCTGGTGGTGGGGGCATGGGGCGTTCGCGGGGGTGCAGGGTGCGCCGGTGGCGGCGTGGCCGGCGCTCTTGGCGCCGCGCTGGGGAGTGCAGGCGCAGCGCGAGGCGGAGATTTCCGGTCAGGCTTGGGATGCGATCCTGAGGGGGTATCTGCGGCCGGAGAAGCCATCGCTGCACAAGGTGGTGCGGGATGTGCAGGCGCATGCGGCGTCGCGTGGGTGGACGCTGCCGTCTTACGCCTCTATCGCGCGGCGGGTGGCGCGGCTGGATTCGCGCCTGGTGGTGCTGGCGCGGGAGGGGCGGCAGGCGTTCGAGGCGATGTATTCGCCGCTGCAGCGCTCGGTGGCGCATCTGTCGGCGCTGGAGTGGGTGAATGCGGACGGGCACCGGCTGGATGTATTCGTGCGGCTGCCGGAGCGCTTCGGCGGCGGGGTTGGCCGGGTGCATCTGGTGGCGTGGCAGGACATTCATAGTCGGAAGATTTTGAGCTGGCGGCTGACGCCGACGTTGAACGCGTATTCGGCACTGCTGGCATTCCTGGACATGGTGGCGCGCTACGGGGTGCCGGATCACGCGCTGATGGACAACGGGCGTGAGTTCGGCGCGAAGCTGCTGACTGGCGGGGCGCCGTGGCGGTATCGCTTCAAGGTGCAGGCGGATGAGATGCTGGGTGCGCTGCCGCTCTTGGGGGTGGAGGTGCACTGGGCGACGCCGTTCCACGGCCAGGCCAAGCCGATCGAGCGGGCGTTCCGCGATCTGGCGGAGGAGATCGCAAAGGATGCGCGGCTGGCCGGGGCGTATACGGGCAACCGACCGGATGCGAAGCCGGAGAACTACGGCTCTAAGGCGGCGGATTGGGCGCTGGTCGAGCAGGTCTGCGCGGAGGCGATCGCGCGGCACAACGCGCGCGAGGGCCGGCGGACGGAGACGGCGAAGGGGCGCAGTTTCGATGCGGTGTTCGCCGAGAGCTACGGCCGGCGTGTGGTGACCAAGCTGGCGCCCTCCCAGCAGGCGATGCTGCTGATGGCGGCGGAGCCGGTGAAGGTGCGGCCAGACAACAGGGTGGTGGTGTGCGGCAATGCGTATGCCTGCGAGCCGGGCTGGGGCGTGGCCGGGCAGAAGGTGGTGGTGCGCTTCGACCCGGACGATTTGAAGAGGCCGGTGGCGGTCTGCGCCATCGATGGGCAGCTCATCGGCTGGGCAGAGCCGTCGGTGGCGCCGTTCGATGACCAGATGGCGGCGCAGGCGGTGAAGCGCTATCGCGCTGCGGCGCGTCGGGCGTCGCGTGAGCGGCTTAGGTATCTGGAGCAGGTGGAGATGCTCACTGCGCCGGCGCCGGATGCGGCTGGCGCTGTCGAGCCGGCAGCGGTGCGGATGTTCCAGTCTGCGGGTCCTGCGCGGGATGCGCAGGAGGAGGCGCGGCTGGATGAGCTGGTGGCCAGGACGGATGCGCTGATCCTGGAGATGGCGCAGCGGATGGCTGGGTGATGACCTTAGAAAAAGGAGCAGGCAGATGGAAGTGGTAGCGGAGTCGATCGATGTGGTCAGCCGGGTGCGCGGGCTGATCGAGGCGGGCGAGGCAAGCCAGAGCCGGGTGGCGAAGGAGGCTGGGGTGAGTACTTCGGCGCTGTCGCAGGTGCTGGCGGGGTCGTATGCGGCGGATCCGGCGCGGATCGTGGAGCGGCTATCCGCGTGGATGGCGGCGCGCGAGGAGCGGGCGGCGGCGCGGCTGCCGCAGGCGCCGGCGTTCGTGCCGACGCCCACGGCGGGCCGGGTGGTGGCGGCGCTGGCGTATGCGCAGATGGCCGCCGATGTGGCGGTGATCTACGGTGCGGCCGGGGTCGGCAAGACGATGGCGGTGCAGGAGTATGCCCGCACGCGCCCGGCGGTGTGGGTGGCGGTGATGACGCCCGGGCATGCGGGGGTGACGGCGGCGCTGGAGGAGGTGGCGGCGGCGGTGGGGGTTAAGGATTGCCCACAGTCGCCGGCGCGCATCCACCGCGAGATCGTGGCGCGGGTGCGGGAGACCGGCGGGTTGATCGTGGTGGATGAGGCGCAGCATCTGTCGGTGGCGGCGCTGGATGCGCTGCGCTCGATCTTTGACGCGGCGGGGGTGGGGCTGGCGCTGGTGGGCAATGACCTGGTCTACACGCGGATGACGGGTGGGAGCCGGGCGGCTTACCTTGACCGGCTGTTTTCGCGCATCGGCAAGCGGGTGAGCCTGCGGCGGGCGCAGGATGCGGACATCGAGGCGGTGGCGAAGGCGGCCGGCGGCGAGGCCTGGCGCGAGGTGATGGAGATCGGCCGGCAGCCGGGGGCGATCCGGGCGGTGGTGAAGGTGCTGCGGCTGGCGCGGATGATGGCGCAGGCGGCTGGCGAGGCGCTGGCGGCTGCGCATGTGGCGGCGGCGCGGCGCGATCTGGAGGGGGCGTGAGGATGGTGGGTGGCCTTCTCCCACGGCCCTTCTCCCAGGGGGAGAGGGGGGTAAGCCTTATCGAGCGGATCGAGTGCGGCCTGGCGACGGTGGAGGATGCCTGGATCGTGGCGGCGCTCATGCGGCGCTTGGCTCGTTATGAGCTGACGCTCAAGGACATCGCGGTGCATGGCGACGCTGGCGCGGCGATGAAGGCGCTCGAGGCGCTGGCGGAGAGTTTCAGGAGCGTGCCCGTGGCGGCGGGCGTTGAAAAGGAGTGTGAATGATGGCCAAAGCAGCTTTGAAGAAGGTGGAAACGCAGGTGAAGGCGCAGACCGAGGCCAAGGCGGCGCAGCCTGCCGGGGTGAAGATCGTCGATGGGCAGGAGGCGCAGCTCGATGCGGCGAGCGTGCGGCTGTTGATCGAGGGCTGGCGGATCAAGGGCGAGATCGAAGCGCTGCAGGAGCAGCTCGACGGGATCAACGCGCGGCTCGTCGAGGCGCACGGGACGGGCTGCGCGCTGGTGGCGACCGGCATCTGCCGGGCGTCGATCGCCAGCCGCTCGAGCGTGAAGATCGCCGATGCGGAGCGGCTCAAGGCGGTGCTGGGCTTCCGGTTCGACGACCTGGTGAAGGCCGAGACGGTCTACAAGCCCGAGCAGAAGCTGATCGAGATGGCGTGCGACGGGGATGAGCCGCTGCAGCCGGCGATCGGGGCGTGCCTGAAGACGGCCAAGAGCGAGAGCGTGACATGGCGGGCCGAGCGGTGAGCGGCGTGTGCCAGGACGTCGAAGGGCTGTATCGCGCCGGGGCGTCTATCAAGGAGATCATGCGGCTGACCGGGCTTTCGCGCAGCTCTGTGAAGTATCACATCTACATCAAGGAGCCGCAGAAGGAGAAGAAGAAAGCCGAGCGGCGCTGTATGTGCTGCGGCACAAGGTTTGCGAGCGAGGGGCCGCATAACCGGATGTGCTGCATGTGCAGGAAAAAGGACGATTACATGCTGTTTGCCGCATGAACCCTGCCCGCGCGCGCATGGCGCGCGGGCATGTTTGATGGAGGCCGACGGATGGACAGAAAGAAGCTGATCGCGCTGGCGCACATGGCGGCGGCGCAGGTGGGCGCGGACGAGGAGACGCGCCGGCTGGTGCAGCGTCAGGTGACAGGGGTCGAGTCGTGCCGCGAGATGGACGAGGCGGCGCTGGTGCGCCTGATCCGGCACTGGCAGCGGGCCGGCGCCGCGGTGCGGCTGCCTTACCTGAAGGCCGTGAGGGCCGCTGACGACCGGTCGCCGCTGATCAGGAAGCTGGCGGCGCAGTGCCATGGGCTGGGACGGCCGTTTCCGGCGTATGCGCTGGGGGTGCTCAGGCAGATGGGCTGCACGGTGGAGCGGATCGAGTGGGCGCCGGCGCCGATGCTGCGCAAGGCGGTGGCGGCGCTTGGCTACCAGCAGCGGCGGGAGGGTGCACGGTGAGGCTGAGGTGCCCGGTGTGTCATGCAGAGACGGCCCTGGAGGCCTGGGCCGAGGAGGCGGCGGCGCGGGAGCTGTTTGGGCTGCTGGCGACGCTGCCGGATGGGGTGTCGCGCGCGCTGGTGCGCTATCTCGGGCTGTTTCGCTCGGCAAAGCGCGCGCTGGCCTGGGATCGGGCGCTCAGACTGGCGCGTGAGGCGCTGGCGATGGGGCTGGATGCCGAGGTGCTGGAGGCGGCGCTGGCCGAGACGGTGGAGGCGATGCTGGCCAAGCGCGAGGCGGGCGATGTGCGGCCGCTGGAGAACCACAATTATTTGAGGCGCGTGGCCGAGAGCGTGCAGGCGCGCACCGGCTGCACGCCGGCGCCGCGCATGGATGCGCTGGATGTCCATGGCGCGGCAGGTGAGCGTGCGCACAAGCCGTCGGCGACGGTGGACGGGGTGCTCAGGCTGGAGGCGCTCAAGCGACGCGCGCGCGGTGAGGTGGGCCATGCGTGAGGCGCCCGGCTGGCTGGTGGCGGAGGTGGCCGAGGGTATCCAGCGGCTGCTGGTGCTCAGGCTGGAGGGCTGCCCGCCGGCGGATGCGGTGGAGGCGGTGGCGCTGGCGTGGGCGGATGCCCTGATGGTGCGTGGCGGGCGGTGGGATGCGCAGCTCGATGCGCCGCGCATCCGGGCGGCGTTCCGATCGCTTGCCGCGCATGCCGATCGCTGGCCTGCGCCAGCGGCGATCTGGCAGCACGTGCCGTCGCGGCCAAGCCCCAAGGCGCTGCCAGAACCGGCGCCGACGCCACAGCAGCGCGAGCACATCCGGCAGATGCTGGAGCGCGCGCGTCAGGCACTCAGAGGTGGCACATGAACTGCCCGGCATGCGGCAGCGGCGCGGTCAGGGTGTATGGCACGGTGCGGCTGCCGGCGGCCGATGGCGGCGGGTTGATCAAGCGCTACCGCCTCTGCGGGTGCTGCGGGGCGCGGTGGGTGACGTTCGAGGAGGTCAGACATGGATCGGTGCGGCATGGCGCCACAGAGCGCAAGGCTTGCGCGGCTCAAGCGGCAGTTGATCGCCCTGCTGGCGAAGGATGAGGCGGCGTTCGAGGCGCTCGCCGAGCGGCTGGCCGCAGCGATGACGCGCTCGTGGAGCCTTGGGGTCGAGGCGGCTTTGCGGCGGGCGCTGGAAGGCCTGCGCGGCATCGATCCGGCGCGCTTTACGCAGGCTGACGAGGCGCGGATCGTGGCGGCGATCGAGGCGGAGATCGGCGATGAGGCGATGCGCCGGGCGCTCGATGGGCCGGTGGCGACGCTGCCGCAGGCGATCTATGAGGCCGAGGCGATGGCAGCGGCGCGCGCGGCGGCCGGGATCGATTACGCCTTTGGCCTGAAGGACGAGGCGGCGCTCGAGCTTTTGCGCCGGTTCGACATGCACTGGATCGGCCGGCACTGGGACGCGGGCACGCGCCAGGCGGTGACCGGCGCGGTGGCGGAGTTTTTCGAGCGCGGCTGGTCGTATGAGACGCTCGCCGAGCGGCTGAGCGAGACGTTCGACGGGATCGAGGCGCGCGGCATGGCGTACTGGCAGCTCACGGCGGATACGATCGCGACGAAGACGCGGGAGATGGGGCGCGTGGCGGGCTACGAGCAGGCGCAGGTGCGGTATCTGGAGGTGCGCGCGAGGATCGACGAGCGCACCACACCGATCTGCCGCAGCATGCACGGGCGGCTGATCCGCATGGAGACGATCCAGCAGCAGCGCGACAAGTATCTGGCGGCCATCGAGCGCGGCCACATGGAGGCGGCCAAGGCGGCCTGGCCGATGTTGGATGCGACGATGGCGTTTTCCGGCGGGACGAAGGTGCTGCCGGGCAATGTGGGGCTGCCGCCGTATCACTTCCGCTGCCGGACGGTGACGGTGGCGTATCTGGGGACGGATCCGGAGGTCGTCGAGCGGGAAGCCGACGAGATCGAGCGCTGGCAGATGGCGGCCAGGCAGCGCGAGGCGCTGCCCAGGCGCGATTTGCTGCGGCTGATCGAGCGCGCCAGGATGGCGCGGTGGGACAATCTCCGCTACGCGATGAGCCACGTGGAGAGGCACCGCGCCGAGCTTGCCGCGCAGCTCGACATCACGCCGCAGTCCATGACGCTCGATCGCTACAACGCGCTGATGGATGATCTGATCCGGCGCGGCGACCGCGAGATCGCGCTGAGCCTGCGCCGTGGCAAACTGTATGCCGAGTTTTACCGCCTGACCCATGACCATCAGCGGCTGACGGCCGTGGTGAATCTATCGGATGGCAAGCGCACGACGCTGCATGTCAAGCGCAATGCGCAAGGCGGCAGCCTGATGAATCAGGTTTTCGCGCCGCAGGGCGGCAAGGGGGTGCAGAAATGGCTTGGCGTGTTCTGAGAACGCTTTATTCGCATCCAAAAGACGATGCGTTCCTCGGTTTCTATGACGTGATCACGCAGCCGGATGCGGAGCTTTATACCTTCGACCTGGACTGGACGCTGCATCTGCGCTCGGCCTACGAGGTGGGGCGCGAGCAGGGGATGCTTGATCAGACTGCCGTGGCGGAGCTTGCCGAGATCGATGCCTTCTGGCGGGCGCACCCGCAGGCTTTCGATGCCGCTTTCGGCGATCTGATCCCGCGCATCGACCCGGCGCGGGAACTGGCTGGCTGGGTGGAGGACGAGACGGGCGCGCCGATGCCGATCCCGGCCTCTCACTGGTGGTGGCGGCTGTCGAAGGACTGGTGACGCTCCCAGTCGTCGCGGCACTCGGCCGAGCACCAGCGGCGCGCGTCCATGAGCGGCTCGCCGCACCACAGGCAATAGCCGGTGGGCGCCGGGCCTTGAGGTCGCCGTCGGGCAAGCAGCGCGGCCAGTTCGTATTCGTTCTTCGCCTGGGCGAGGTCGGCTTCATCGGCCATCGTGGGTCACCTCGTCCCAGTGGCGGATGGCGTCGATGCGGGCGCGGCAGTCGTCGTAGGCGCTGGCGGCGTTTGCGATCCACTGCGCGACGGCGGTATCGTCGGCAGGCTCGGGAGCGGCTGGATCAGCGCCGCCGGGACGCGCGGGCAGGTCGTCGGCGCCGGCGATGGCGCGGTTGAGGCGCAGCCGCAGAGCGCCAGACAGACACTCGCGGCCAGTGGACAGGCTGTAAATCTCACGTCGAACCTCCTTCAAACGCTTGTCGAACGCGGCTTTTTGCGCGGCGAGCTTTTCGGCTGCGGCGCGGTCTGCGTCCTGGGCGCGGGCGAGCAAGGCAGCAGTGCGTTCGGCGGCGGCGCGGGCGTCTTCGGCCCGGCCAGCTTCGCAGCGGGCGAGCCGGGCTTCGGCCTGTGCCGTCTCGGAAGCCGAGACTTTTGACGCCAGCGCATAGCCGCCGGCCGCGCCTGCGGCCAGCGCGGCAGCGGCGATCCAGACGGTGGGCAGCGGGATCATGCGCCCTCTCCCATGCACAGGCGGTACTCAGCCTGCCGGCGCTTGATGAGCCCCGGCAGCTCGCGCCCGCCGGCCTTCGTCCATTTGAGCAGCTCGCGGCAGGCGCCGGCGTAGTCTGGCGGGGTCTGCTTCAGGCGCTTGACCAGGGTGGATGCGCAGGCGGCGCGTTGGCCGACGTTGTAGGCCCAGGAGACATAGGCGTCCCATTCGTTTTGTGCGAGCGGCACGTCGCCGATGCAGCGGGCCAGGTCGCGGGCGATGCGGTCTGCGTCGTTGGCGAGCATGACCACGGCGCGCTGCGGGGTGACGGTATCGCCTGGCATGACGGGCCGGCCGTCTGGGTGGGTGGTGGAGCCGAACCCCAGGGTTTGCACGCCCACGCCGTCGTCGTAGGCGTGGGAGGAGTAGCCCTCGAAGCCTGCGATCATGGCCACGGCGATGGCCGAGGCGCCGAAGCCGGCGATGAGGCGTCGATTCGTGGTCATCTGCGTCTGACCTCCAGTCCAAGGGATTTGAAATGCGCTTCGAGCGCGCGCGCCATCTCTTCGCCGACGTATGCGCGGATGTCTGGCGGCAGCGGCTCGCGGGTGAAGCGTTCGGCTGCGCGGGCGAGGTAGGGGTTGGGCTTGATGCCTGGGTGCTTGACGGCCTTGACCGGGTGCGCCGCGCCTTTCCAGTAGAGGGCTTTCTTGCGCGCTGGCTTGATGACCATCGGCGGCCGGCCGTCGTGCACGGCGCGGGCGTAGAGGACATTGGTGCCGACGGTGGCTTCGCTGTCCGAAATGACGCGCGCGATGATGGATTTGTAGAGGTTGCCGGTGCGCCATGGGATATTGCCCTGGCGCTGGGCGATCTCGCGCAGGTGCTCTGCGAGCATCTGCATGAGCCGTCGGTCGGGCAGCGTCACCACAGCTCCACCTCCATGTTCGCGGCGCGGCTGACCCCGGCCATGCCGTCGAGCGCGAGCGCCAGCGCCCAGAAGCGGTCGGCATGGCCGGTGGCATCCCTGGGGGCGTCGTAGCGGATGCCGGTGGCGGTGGGGATGCGTCGCACGGCGTGCAGCTCGGCCATCAGCGCCGGGTCGCGCGGGATCGAGAGGCGCTTCTGCTCGGCAAGCCTGAGCAGGTCGAGGGCGAGCCGCTCCTTGAAGGGGGCGGAGAAGGCGCGCGGCATGACGCGCCCAGGGTGGGCGCGCGCGAGTTCCTCGGCGAGCTGCCAGCCCAGGCCGGAGCGGTCGATGGCGACCTGCTCGGGGTCATAGCGGGCGATCCAGTCCTCGATGAGGCTTCGCTGACTGGCGAAGTCCATGCCCTGCACGCTGTGGTGATGGATCAAGCGCACGCGGCCGGTGGGGGCTGCGCTCACCGGGTCGAGCAGCTCACCGACCAGCACCAGCGCGGTGCGGTCGGCGACGCGGCCCAGGTCGACGCCCAGGCGCAGGCGGCCATAGCGCGGCGCGGCGGCTTTCCTGCCAACGGGGGCGATGTCCTCGGCGATGGCATCGAGCAGGCTCCAGGGTAGAAGCGCGCCCTCTTCTTCGGCCCACTGGCACTCGAAGAACATCGCCCACGAGGCGGCGTCGAAGTTCAGCCGTAGCTCGTCGAGGCCGCCGGGCAGCGGCATGCCTTCGCGCAGGGCGTCGTGGATGGTGATGGTGTGGCGGCTGTAGTGGGTGTATTTGCCCTGATGATCGGTGGCGATCTTCCAGAAGAGATTGCCCGGCACCCAGGGGGTGGAGCAGACCGTGATGCGCCCGCCCACGCGCGTGATGGCCGGGACGACGGCGTTGAAAAGCTGATCCGGGCGCGGCGCCCAGGCGAACTCGTCGAACCACACGTCGCCGGTGTAGCCCTGGGCGGTGCGCCAGTTGGTGGACAGGGCCACGGCCTTGCTGCCAGCGATGCGGATTTCGCGGTCGGTGTCTTCGTCGATGGGCAGCCCCAGCTTTTCGGCGTGGGCGCGCAGGTGGCCCATGACCAGGCGCGCCTGGTCTTCGGAGGCCGAGACGATGATCTGGTCGCGCCCGGCGGCCAGCCCCAGCACGGCCGACAGGCCGATGACATAGGTGAAGCCGATCTGCCGGGCCTTGAGCACGCAGCGGTAGCGGGCGTCGTCCTCGATGAAGCGGCGCTGGTAGGGCAGCAGGCCGTAGTCCGGCGCCAGGGCTTTTGCCAGCAGCTCGCGGCTGGCGAAGTTGGCCACTTTGGGCAAGGGCTTGGGCTTGGGCAGGCTGCGGCGGATGCCGTCCAGCGCCTTCTGGAGCATGCGCAGGCGCAGGGTGAGTTTGTAGGCCTGGGCTTCGCCGGCGGCGCGCAGCAGCGCGGTGACCTGACTGATCTCGGCCTCGAGCTGGGCGGGGGTCTGGCGCCGGTTGGCAAGCTCCGTTTTCCAGCCGAAGTCGCGCGCCCAGACGCGCAGGGTGTTTTCCGAGACGGACAGCGCGCGGCTGATGTGGGCGATGGGTTCGCCGGCGAGATAGCGTTCGCGCGCTTCGCGGCGCACATCGATGCCGTAGCGCGGGGTCTTGCCGGGGGTGCCCGGGCCGAAGAGGCGGCGCTTTTGGGTATCGACGAACTTGCGGCTGACGCCGAAACGCTCGGCGATGGCGCCGGAGGGTTCCATGCGCTTGATGGCGGCCAGGATGTCGCGCCGCGTCTCATCCGGTATGCGAGCGGGCATATCAGCCCTCCATGGCGTCGAGCAGCTCGGCGATGAGCCGGGCGCGGTCGAGCTTTTGGCTGCGGGCGGATTTTTCCAGGTCGATCCAGGCGCGCGCTTCGGCTGGGGTCATGATGCCGGCGGCGACCATCTGCGGCAGCGCGGCGATGTCGGTGCCGGGGGGCGTGAGGTCTGGCGCGGCGATGTCCCAGTCGCCGATGCCGGCGGCGGCGAAGACCGGCGCGAGCGCATCCCGGAGCACGGCGCGGCGCGGGGCGAGGGTGAAGACCTCGAACATGTGCATCTGCTCGCGCGCTTCGGAAAGCCCGCCCAGTGCGCCGGGGGTGGCGATGCCAAGTAAGCGCGGCGGGACGCCATGCGCGGCGGGCAGCACCTCGCGCGCGGTCTTGTAGAGCTCGATGAAGCGGCCGTCGTTGGCCTGCGCCACGGACTTGATGTCGAGCGTCTGGCCTTCGGAGAGGCTGACAAAGAGGGTTTTACGGGCGTTTTCCAGGCCCTTGAACTCGGTGCGGAAGAAGTCGCGGATGGCGGTCTTTTGCGCGTCGGACAGCGTGCCGCCGGTGTGGGTGACGATGTGATCGGGCACCGCGTTGTGCTCGAAGAAACGCGCGTTGTAGCGGGTAATGGCGTCCAGGAGCTCGATGACGCCGGCGGCGGCGGCCCAGGCGGGTGTGGCATACCAACCGGGGAGCTGGCAGGGCTGGCGCAGGTGCAGCACTTCGTCGGCGGCGAACACGGTCTTTTGCTCGCGCATGCCATCCCACAGGCGCGAGACGTAACCGCCGGCGCGCAGCCGGCGCACGCTCCAGGCCGGGATGCGGGCAAGCGCGAGGATGCGGCCGGCGCGGTCGCGCTCGATGCGCAAAAAGGCGTTGCCGTAGGTCTCCAGATCGAGGGCCACATCGACCAGCCGTCGCGCGGGCAGGATGCGGGCGGCATCCTCGGCGCCGGCGCCGGTGTAGCCGGCGGCGGCGATGGCCTCGGCCTTGATTGAGAGCGCGCGCGCGTGGGTGGGTTCGGCCTGCGTCCAGCCGATCAGCCGCGCCGGGTCGATCGGCCAGGGGTATTCGTCGGCATTGGCGCCGAGCATGTCCAGCGTGGGCGCGGCGGCGGATTTTTCCAGGGTGACGTCCATGCGGCGATGATCCATGAGCGCGGCGGCGCGGCTGATCATCAGCATCCATATATGGATTCTGCGCGATCAATAAGCGCGGTCGATGGATGATCATCGCGGCATGCCAAAGCTCGCCGATCTGGATGTGCAGTTCATCAGCCTGGTCAAGCGCCCGGCCAACGGGCGGCGCGTGATCCTGCGCGGCGTATCCGGCGCGCACGAGTTCGCCATCCGCAAGGCCGATGCGCGGCTCAAGCGCGTCTACGGGATCGTCTATGCGCCCGACAGCGTGGACAGTCAGGGCGACTGGACGGACGCCGAGACGATCCGCAAGGCGGCGGATGCCTGGATGCTGTCCGGGCGCGCGTCCAATGTCGATCGCGAGCACGATTTTTCCTTCCTGCCGGCCTTTGTCGCCGAGAGCTGGCTTGTCCGCTCCGGCGACCCTTTTTTCCCAGATGAGAAAGAGGGTGCGTGGGCCGTCGGCATCCAGGTCACGGATGCGGCGCTGTGGGATGCGATCGAGGCCGGCGAGGTGGAGGGCCTGAGTCTCGCCGGAACTGCCAGGCTTGAAAAGGGCAGTGATGTGGCTCACGAGGCGAGCCTGTGGCGACGGATTTTTACCCCGAAGAAGGAGCGTGAAATGACCCCTGAAGACGTGCGCGCCATCGTGCGCGAGGCGCTGGACGAGACGGTGGCCAAGGCTGAGGCCGAGGCCAGCCGCGAGAAACTGGAAAAGGCGCTGGCCGACGGCCAGAAAGAGATCGAGGCGCTCAAGACTGCGCTATCCAAGGCGCTCGATGAGGCTGCGGCGCTGGCCAAGCGCATCGAGGCGCTGGAGGCTGCCCCGGCCAAGCCGGCCGCGCCTGCCGAGGGCGGCCAGGCGCCGGAGACGCAGAGCTTCGTATGAGCCTGATCCTGCCATTGACCGAGGCGCGCGCGCAGATCATGCGCACGGTCTATCTGGACTATGCCATCGGCGGCTGGAAGGGCGTGCCGATCGAAAACCTGTTCGCCGGCGGACACCCGCTCAACGAGATCGAGCTGCTCGTTGAGGCCGGTTATCTGCGCAAGGCCGCGAAGCGGCTGTTCATCACGGCGCAGGGTGTGGCCTACGCTGAAACTCAAGACAAGGAGTATTGCCATGCATGATTTGATCAAGATTGCCAAGGGCATGATCGGCCCCGGCGACATGAACCCCGGCGGGCAGTTGCGCCCGGAAGCGGCCGACCGGCTGATCTCGCTGCTGTCGTCCAGCGGCTTCATGAAGAACGTCACGACGCGGCGCATGAAAAAACTGAGCGCCGACGTGTCGGTGATCGGCATCGCCGCGCGCTCGCTGGTGCGCGTGGCCGAGGGGCAGACGCCGACCGATGCGCAGCGCCTGGGGGCTACCCAGCACGGCTGCACGCTCACCGCGCTGCCGGTGCAGCTCTTCCCGCAGATGTCGCTCTCCACCCTGCGCGACAACGCCGACAATCCAAACCTGGTGGCGGAAGTCGAGCAGCTGCTGGCCAACCGCATGGAGGCCGAGCTTGAAGACCTGGCCTTCAACGGCACGGCCGACGACAACAGCGGCGGCTTCACCACGCTGAACAAGGGCTGGGTGCAGGTGGCGGCGGACGCGACGTCTACGCCGAAGGTGGACATCGATCCGGGCGGCACGCAGACCTGGCGCCAGGCGCTCAAGAGCGTGTTCGACGCCTGCCCGGATGTCTATCGCCCACAGGCGGCCTTCGTGATGAACGAGGGCGACGCCGACGCCTACGCCTACGAGGTGGCGGGCACCGTCTCCGGCACGGCGTTCATCGCCGAGACGCCGCTGCGCCGCTTCCTCGGCCGGCCGATCCTGACCAGCCCATATTGCCCAACCGGCAAGGTGCTGTTCACCCCGCCGCAGAATCTGGTGTTCGGCATGACCACGGAGATCTGGCAGAAGCGGCGCTGGGACGACGATGCGCGCGCGCTGCGCTGGGTGTTCGACTTCGCGGTCGACTACGAGATCGCCATCAAGCAGGCCTGCGTGTACGGCTACTGATGCCGAGCCATGACCCCGGAGCGCGTCAGGGAGCTCACCGGCTGGCCGGAGGATGTGCCGGAGGCGCTGCTGACGGCACATCTATCCGCCGCGAAGCGGGCGATCGATGTGCTGACCGTGGCGCGCGCAGGAGCCGACTACGAGGAGGCCATCTGCTGGGAGGCGGCGCGCACTGCCTGCCCGGTGCTCAACACCTTCGCCCTTGCCGGCGCGGCCAAGGTGGGCCGTCTGGAAGGCGGTGTGGAGTGGCGCTTTCTGGCCCCGCACGAGGTGGAGGCGCTGGCCCGGCGGTTCGCCGAGCTGCGCGATGGGTGCCTGGCGCGTCTGGCCGGCGCGGCCGGCGCGGGCGGGTTTTTTGCGGCGGCGGTCTAGAAGGCCGCAGGAGCGATTTTCATGGCCGGGCAATGGTAGGACATAGGCCGGCGCGCTCCGAACGAATTTAAACGGGTTTTGAACGAGTTTAAACGGGTTTCTATGGGCACTGACGATCACGTCGAGCGGCTGGCCAGGATTGAGGGTGCTCTGACTGGCATGCAAGCCGAGATGGCGACGATGCGCGATGCGCTGATGCGGCTGGTGCGCATCGAGGAGCAGCACGCGGCCACGCGCGACGAGGTGCGCCGCGTGCATGCGCGGCTGGATGATCTCGATAACCGCATGGATGCGGCCGAGCGGCGCATCGACGGCATGCGCGGGCCGCTGGTGTGGCTCTCCGGCATCGCCGCGACGGTGGTGGCCGGGCTGGTGAGCGTGCTCGTCGGGAGGGTGATGTGAGGGCGCAGATCGCCCAGGCCATCAGCGCGCGTGTGCGCGCTGTGGATGCTGCGCTGACGCTGACCGCTTGGGGCGAAAAGCAGGTCGCCGTCATGGTCGAGCGCATGGACATCCGCGATACAGATGTCATTGACGGGCGCGTTGCCGTCGTCGTGCAGGCTGATCATATCGACGCGGTGCCGCTAGCTGAGTTGGTGGTGGCGCTTGCTGCACCTCTGAGGGTGTCCGCGCCTGGCCTGTTGTCGATCGATATGTCGCTCACCTCAGTGGAGGAGCGCATCGAGGAGGCCGCTGCGGCGCTCGTGGCCATCTACAGGGTGCGCGGCCGCATCGATCCTGCCGCTATCGGGAGCGCTGACGATCTGCGCTACACGTCTGCCTATCTCGGCGTGGCCCCCTGGATCGGCGCGGCCCACGAAGACAAATACGTGCGCGTCGATACCGAGCCGGTCATCGGCGAGACCTCGCTGGAGGACATGCTGCCATGAGCGTGGATGCCGACGTCATCACGCTGGATGCGGCCGACTGGGGCCGTGGCGGTACGGTGCGACTGGGCACGGTGACCGAGTTTCACGCCATACGCTGCCGGGTGCGTGTGCGCATCGCCGGCGACCACAGCGATGGCGTGACCACCGGCTGGCTGCCGTGGGCGACCTGGGCAGCCGGGCATCTGCGCGTCTGGAGCCCGCCGGCGACTGGCGAGCAGTGCCTGGTGCTGGCGCCGTCCGGCGATCTGGCGCAGGCGGTGGCGCTGCCAGCGGTGTTTGAGCAGAGCGGGCAATATCCCGCACCGTCCGCCAACCCGATGCACACGCTGCTGGCATGGGACGGCGGCGGATACATCCGCTATGAGCGCGATACCGGCAGTTTGCACCTGCACGCGCCCAGCCTGATCAAGATCACAGCAGACCGCGTGGAGATCAACTGATGGGCACGGGCGTTGTTCGACTGGGCGATCACTGCAGCGGGCACGGCTGTTTTCCGTCGCGCCAGAACGCCGCCGCGAGCCCGAATGTGCTTGTCAATGGCCGCGGCTGGCACCGGCTGGGCGATGGCTGGTCGGCGCACGGCTGCGCACGGTGCCCGGCGCACGGCGGCTCGGCGGCGACCGGCAGCGATACGGTCTATGTCAATGGCCGGCCGGCCTGCCGCATCGGTGATGCGGTGTCCTGCGGCAGCACGATGGTGGAGGGCAGCGGCGATGTCATCTGCGGCTGATCTGTCCACCCTGCCGCCGCCGGCGGTCGTCGAGCCGCTCGGCTTTGATGCGGTGCTCGCCAGTATCAAGGCGGATCTCACCGCGCGGCTGCCGGAGATCGCGCCCGTGCTCGCCCTGGAGAGCGAGCCGCTGGTCAAGCTTCTGGAGGTGGCGGCCTGGCGGGAGACGGTGCTGCGCGCGCGCGTCAACGATGCGTCTCGCGCCGTGATGCTGCCCTGGGCCACTGGTGCCGATCTGGATAACCTGGCCGCGCGCTACGACATCGTGCGACTGCCTGGCGAGGACGACGATCGGCTGCGCCGCCGGGTGCTGATCGGCTATCACGCACTGTCCGCCGCGGGTAGCGCTGCGAGCTGGCGGCTGCGCGCGCTGTCGGTCTCGACAGACATCCGGCAGGTGGATGTGTGGGCCGACCGCCCCGGCCGTGTCAAGGTGTGCCTGCTGGCGCGTGTGAGCGACGATGCCCGCGACGTGACGGCGCAGGACGCCGCCGTGGGGCGGTCGCTCTTCGGCGCGCATCCGGATGCCAGCCGCTGCTGGCGCGCAGCGCGCGCAGGCGACCCCATCGTCGCCCAGGTGGCCGCCGCGCTGCTGGCCGAGGATGTGCGGCCGCTGTCTGTCGATGTGGATGTGACGGTCGCGCAGGCGCTGCCAGTTGCCGTGTCGGCGCGGCTGATCCATCCGCCTGGCATGGATGCCGCGCAGCTCGTCGCGCAGGCGCGCCAGCGGCTCGAGACGCTGGCCGGGCGATCTGCATATCGTGTCGATCTGACACGCGCGGCCATGGTCGCTGCCCTGATGGGAGACGGCATCCGCGATGTGATCATGACATCGCCAGCCGAGGATGTGGCCGCAGGGCCGGGCGAGCTGCCCGTCATCACGGCCATCGATCTGACCACGGAGGCGCGCCATGACTGAGCGTGCGCACCTGCTGCCGGCCAACGCCACGCCGCTGGAGATCGCGGCGAGCCAGGCCATTGGCCCATGGACGCCAGGCGCCGAGACCATCGCGACGCTCGCCGATCCTCGGCGCATCCCGGCGCGGCTGCTGCCGCATCTGGCAGCCGGCGAGGATGTGCCGCCCGTGTGGCCTGACGACGAGGCCGCGCAGCGCGCGCTCATCGCGGCCAGTCCGCGGCTGCACGCACTCATCGGCACGCCGGCTGGTCTGCGCACGCTGGCGCGGCTGGCTGGCGCGCACATCGCCCGGATGGAGATGCCGCCGGCCAAGACTTTCCTGGGCTTCTGGGACGACGCCAGCCGCCGCCAGTGGCTGGACGCGCATCCAGAGATGCGCCTGCACACGCTGCGGGAGCGCTCGGCCAGCGAGGGGCTGATGCTCGGGCGCGCCTACATCGGCCACCGCGCCGAGCCGCCATGCCGCACCGCGGCGATGGCCCGCAGCGCCATCCGCGCCGAGATCGTCTGGCCCGACGGGCGTGTCGAGCCGCTGACCAGCCATCAGTGGAGCACGCTGGATACCGAGGCCAGCGGCACGCTCGATCTGGCGCGCCGGGCGCAGGCCGTGGGGCAGGTGATCGGCCGCCCGCTTGCCGGCGTGGTGAGCCGCGCCGATGCCAGCGCGCGGCTGTGGCGCATCGAGCGCGTGCGCTATCGCGAGCGCCAGCATCTGCTGACGCTGCGCCAGATGGCGCCGTCGCTCGAGCCGCTCACCCCAGACACCGAGACCGTCGCCGCGCGCGCGCGGCGCGCGGGCGTGCTCACATTCGGCGCGACACTCTACGGCGCGCATACGGCGCGCTCGGATGCCGGCGCGCGCATCTATCACCGCATCCGCCTGCACGACCCGGCGGTGGCAGCGCGCCCCAAGCACGGGCCGGCCTACCTTGGCTTTACCCGCCTGACCAGCCCGCCCTTTGTGGCGCTGGCCCATGTGCGTATGCCAGCGCGGCGCCTGCCGATGACCATCGCCAGCAGCGCCATGCGCGCCTGCCTGGCCACGGGCGACGCGCGCGCGCGCATCGCGCCGGTGCTCGACGCCATGGACTGGGCGCGCGCCGTGCACGATCAGGTGCTGGTGCGTACCCGGCTGCATGGCGTGGCGCGCGCATCACGCATCCACCGCGCTGGCCAGGTGCTGGCCGGGCAAGTCATCTACAGGAGCTGAACGATGGAAAAACAGGTCATCTACCGCGACAGGCAAGAGCTGCAGGCCGCAGACCTCAATAACACCCAGACTTGGGCGGACGAGGCCGACCGCCATCTGGTCACCGACGCCATCACGACCGAGCGGCAATTTGTCGGGCTGGCCGTCTCGTCGCGTTCCGCGACCGAGATCGAGGTGGCGCCAGGGCGGCTCTATGACGGCCCGAGCGGCAAGGTCTATGCCATCGAGAGCGCGCAGGTGCACTCGATCTTTGCCATGCTGCCGCTGCAGGACAGCAAGTGGCTGGCCATCTCCGCCTACGGACAGGAGGAGGACACCGACATCCAGCCGCGGGACTTCCTGATCGACCTGCAGACCCGCGAGGTGGAGCCCGAGGCGGTGGCCATGCAGCGCCGCCGTGTGGCGACGATCCACATCGCGCAGGGGCTGGAGAGCCCGACACCAGAGCGCCCAGAGCCGCCCACCGGCTACACGCTGCTCGCGCACGTGCGCCTGTCACCCACCGGCATCCAAGAGGTGGTGCTGGCCGCCAGCCGCCGGCTGCCCAACCTCTATGCCGTCGAGCGCCGCTTGAGCGCCGCCGAGGGCTGGATCACATCAGCCGAGCCGCGCATCGCACACATCATGAGCGATATCGCGGGTCTTGGCGAGCAGATGGCCACGCGCGCCACGCTCACCCAGATGCTGCAGGTGGCGCAGGACATGGCGCGCGTCAAAGAGCGGCTCGAGCTGCCGGACGATTATGTCTTTTACGGCGCGGATCACTTTTTGACGGCGGACGAGTCGGACGAGTCCTATACCGGCTATAGCGCGCGCATCGAGGAGGGCATCCGAGCGCCCATCGTCGGCCACGCCACGCAGTCGCTCGCACTGCTCAACCCGCTCGACCCAGAGGCGCGTGTCTCCAGCGCCGGTCTGCTGCTGCCGGCATATACCGAGATACCGCGTCTGCGCATGGAGACGCGCCGCGGCGAGGTCACGATCAATGCGTACCAGTACCAGACCACGCAGATGGTGCAGCGGCAGATGAGCCGCCAGCGCATACGCTACGGCGAGACGCGTACTTGGTGCACCAACACCGGGTTTTGGAGCCAGGGCCCATTTGACCCGATCACCCGCATCTACCGCCGCGGCGACGAGACTTGGGAGATCGACCCGGCCTACGTCGGCAACATGCTGTCTCGATCCGGCGCGGTGCGCGGCACGCGCATCTGGATCGACCATTACATCGAGACCTACTGGGAGGCAGTGACCACCACGCACACGGTGCAGGGCTCGATCCTGGCACAGACGCTGCTGATGGCGCAGACCGGCTGGGTGCCCAGCGTAGAGCTCTTTGTCACACATGCAGACCCCGCCGCCGGGCTGGAGGTGATGCTGTGCGACGCGCCGCTGGGCCAGCCGGACATGCAGCGCGTCATCGCCCGCGCCACGCTCGCGCCAGGCGCAGTGAGCACAGGCTGGCTGCGCGTGCCGTTTGCCGACCCGGTGCTGGTCGAGTCCGGCCGGCGCTATGCGCTGGTGCTGGTCTCGGGCGGCAGCCACCGCGTCGGCTACACCGAGGGCACCGAGTACACCCAGGGCGTGCTGATGTACCGGCAAGACGGCCAGTTCTTTACCGAGGCGGCCGAGCGCGACCTGATGTTGCGGATCAACTTCTGCCGCTTTGCCTCCCCCCGTGCCGTGGTGCAGCTGCAGCCGCTGCAGCTCTCGGGCGGCATCGCCGACATCGACATGCTGTTCGATGGCGTCACGCCAGACGGCTGTGAGCTGGTCTTTGAGTATCAGGTGGGGGGCGTCTGGCGGCCGATCATCGACGGCACAGAGTCCGGTCTGGCCAGCCTGCCGGCCATGGTGCCGCTGCGCGCGGTGTTTGTCGGCACCACCGACCTGATGCCGGCCATGCGCCTGACCGGATCGCAGGTGCGCGTGGCGCGCGTCGGCACGAGCTTCGCGCACATTTCGACGCAGCGCACTTTGAGCACGGGATCAACGGATATCCGCGTGCGCCTGCTGCTTGAGGACTACGACCCGGCGCATCACACCGTCGGCTGCCGCCTGTTGCTCTCTGGTGGCCCGCTCGATCCGGCCAGCAGCCGAGACGAGATCGTCGATGGCCGCAGCCGCTGGCGCGAGTACCGCTACAGCCCGGCCACTGCGCAGACCAGCTACCGCATCGAGATCACCGGCTCGACCGACGACTGGCGGCGCGCCTGGCACGTGGCCGAGCGCTACGACCTGGCGCTGTGATAGGGAGGGTGGCGAGATGGCAACGCGATATCCGGCCTACCGCATGCAAGACGGCCTTACACCGCTGTCGGCGGACTACTTCAACTTTGTGTTCGCCGATATCGATACGCGCATCGCCGAGCTGGAGGCTCGTCGAGCCGACCTCCAAGGCGTGATCGACGACCTGACGCGCTTTGGTCTGCAGCGCATCGATGCGCTGATCGGGCCATCGATGCAGGCGGTGGACGACATGATCGCCGACCTTGGTGCCAGGCGCGACGCGCTGGTGGCCGCGCTGGCCGGCGTGGGCGAAGTCGTCACCCAGACGCAGCTACAGGCAGCCATCACAGCCGAGCAGGTCGCGCGTGATGAGGCCATCGCCACGGCCACAGCACGTCCATACACCGTCACCTACAGCCACGATGGCGAGCTGCGCGTGTCCGGTATGAGCGAGACGCTGCCAAGCGGCACGCGCACCACGACCTACAGCTACGACGGCGCGGGCCGGTTGACGCAGGCGGCAAGCGTCCTCGGCGGCCGCACGCGCACCACGTCCTACCACTACGACAGCACCGGCGCACTCGCCAGCTACACAGTCATGGAGTCTTGAGATGTCGCAGGCATTGATCGCTCCATCCTACGCCGAGATTGCACGACTGCACCGGCACTTCCGGCTGCTCAATGGCCCGCCGGAGGCGCTCGAAGTTATTCTCTCACCGTCGATTACAGGATCGGCGCTGGACACATGGATGCAAACGCCCGCGCACGTCGCGGCCTTTGAGCAGCTGATCGCGTCTCCGTCTGGCGCCGCGGCGATGTGCGCCAGCAGCACGGCGATGGCGGCAGTGGTGGCCAGCAGCACGGCGATGGCGGCGGTGGCGGCCAGCAGCACGGCGATGGCGGCAGTGGTAGCCAGCAGCACGGCGATGGCGGCGGTGGTAGCCAGCAGCACGGCGATGGCGGCGGTGGCGGCCAGCAGCACGGCGATGGCGGCGGTGCTGGCAAGCAGTAGCGCATGGGCGGCAGTGGTAGCCAGCAGCACGGCGATGGCGGCGGTGGCGGCCAGCAGCACGGCGATGGCGGCGGTGGCGGCCAGCAGCACGGCGATGGCGGCGGTTTGGGCCTCGGACACGGCAGCCGATGCGGTGCTGACGTCGACCACAGCAAAAACCGCCGTCTGGGAGTCCGACACGGCGCTGACGGCGCTCCAAGCCGCGCCCGCGCAAATCGCGCGGCAGATCGGCATCAGCGGCCGCACGATGTACGCCTCCACTGGATCGGATTCGTTTACTTTCGTCGCAAACGGCACCCGAGTCATCCTGCTGCGCCGCTGGTACGGCAGCAACGAGTACGACTACCTGCAATGGAGCCGCAGCGGCGGAGACCTCTCCACGCCGTCGGGCCGCAGCCTGTATGGTCAGCCAGGCTACGGCACACAGACGGGCAGCTACACAAGCAATGGCTCGTATTGCAACAGCGAGTCTGATGCGGCCAACCTGGTGTGTGCCTGCAGCGGTCTGCGGCGCAATACATGGTACTACGGACGTACGCTCTACGTGCGCTACATCACCGTATAAGGAGGCAGCATGTTTGCGATTTGTGACCCCATGACCGGATGGGTGCTGGCCGTAAGCTCAGACCCGCAGTCCGGCGGCCCTGATTTGGTGCGCGTGCCGCTGCCGTCAAATTTTGACGAGCGTGATATCGGCGAGTGGCGCTATCAGGACGGCGCGCTGGTGCGCGATGCGGCAGCGGCGCTGGCGGCTATCAAGGCCCGGCGCGTGGCCGAGATCAGGCGCTTTGCCGCGGCGCAAATCGCGGCGCTGGACTGGCGGATCGAGCGTGCCGAGGAGCGCGACCGGCTGGGTCTGCCCGGCGAGATGGTGACCGATGTGCTGCTGGAGCGCGAGGCGATCCGGCGCGCGAGCAACCGCTGCGAGGCCGAGATCGCCTCTGCGCAGGACGATGCGGCCGTAAAGGCGGTGACCTTCGCCGTCACCGATGCCGACCGCGCGACGCCCCTGCGGATCACGCGCCTGCAGTTCCTGTCGCGCTTCACGGACACCGAGATGCAGACCGTCCTCGGCGCCGCCAAGTCCAGCCCGATGCTCGAGGCCGCGCTGCTCAAGTGGCAGACGGCCGAGGGCATCGTGCTCTCCGACCCGGCCACCCTCGCCGGCGTGCAGGCGCTGGAGATGGCCGGCCTGATCGCGCCGGGACGGGCGGCGGAAATCCTCAACCCCCAAGGAGACTGATATGCCAGAAGCATTCCATCACGGCGTCGAGGTCGTCGAGATCGACGACGGCATCCGCCCCATCCAGACCGTGCGCAGCTCGGTCATCGGCATCGTCGGCACCGCGCCGGCGGCCATTGACACGGCCGCGCCGCTCAACACCCCGATCCTGCTCACCACGCCGCGCAGCGCCGCGGTGCTGGGCGCGACCGGCACGCTGCCAGGCGCCATCGCCGCCATCCACGCCCAGGGGTATGCGCCCATCATCGTCGCCATCCGCGTGCCGGAGGTGGCCGACGACCCAGACACGCCCGCCAATGAACGGCTGGCGGCCATCATCGGCGGCACCGACACCACCACCGGCGCGCGCACCGGCATCGCCGCGCTGGAGACCGCGCGCGGCACGGTGGGTGTGGTGCCGCGCATCGTGCTGGCGCCCGGCTTCAGCCAGCACAAGCTGGTGGCCGATGCGCTGATCGCGCAGGCGGCCAAGCTGCGCGGCGTGGCGCTGCTCGACGGGCCCAATACCACCACGTCAGGCGCCGTGGCCTATCGCACCCAGATCAGCTCAGATCGCGCCTATCTCATCGACCCGTGGGCCGTGGCCGATGGCCAGGTCGTGCCGGTCAGCTCGCACGTAGCTGGGCTGATCGCCAAGATCGACAACGAGCGCGGCTTTTGGGCGAGCCCGTCGAATAATCCGCTGCTCGGCATCGAGCGCGCCGCGCGGCCCATCGACTTCGGCTTGGGGCGCGTGGACAGCGAGGCCAACCTGCTCAACGAGCCTGGCGTCGCCACGCTCATCCGCGAGCGGGGCATCCGACTGTGGGGCAACCGCACCTGTTCAGCAGACCCCAAGTGGGCCTTCTTGAGTGTGCGCCGCACCGCCGACATGATCCAGGAGAGTCTACTGCAGGCTCACCTGTGGGCGGTGGATCGCGCGATCGGCAAAGCCTATGTGCGCGATGTGCAGGAGTCGGTTTCCGCCTACCTGCGGCACCTCAAGAGCGTGGGCGCGATCCTGGGCGGGCGGTGCTGGCTCGATGAGGAGCTCAACAGTCCGGCCAACATCGCCGCGGGTAAGGTGTATTTCGATTTCGACTTTACCCCGCCCGCCCCGGCCGAGCGCGTGACTTTCCGCTCGCATCTGGTGGCCGACTATGCGGCCGACATCTTCAGCAACTGATAGGAGCGCGACATGGCCATCCAACACATCCTGAGCAATCTCAACGCCTTCGTCGCAGGCAAAGGGTATCTTGGCCGGGTGAGCGAGTTTTCGCCGCCCAAGCTCTCGCCCGTGGTGCGCGAGTACAAGGCCGGTGGCATGGGGGCGGAGGTCGCCATCCCGATGGGCGCGGTCGAAAAGCTCGAGTGCTCTTTCACGCTCACCGGCTACGACCCGGACCTGCTGGCGCAGTTTTCGGTCGTGCCTGGGCGTTTGGTGCAGCTGCGCTTTACTGGCGCACTCGTTGACTATGACGGCAGCACGCAGCCGATCGAGATCACGCTGCGCGCGGTGCTGGCCTTCGAGCCGGACGCCTGGAAGCCCGCCGAGGCGTCCGACCTCAAGGTCACCGCCATGTGCCACTACTACAAGCTGGATGTGGCCGGGCGCACGGTGCATGAGATCGACCCGATCAACATGGTGGCGACGATCGACGGCACCGACCAGCTCGCCGACATGCGCGCGGCGCTGGGAGTCTGACATGGGCACCCGCGCCGTGACGGTGCTGCGCGCTGGCTGGTGGCTGCCTGGGCGCGTGCTGGCCGCAGGCGACACGCTCACGCTCGACGCCGCGACCGCCGAGGCGCTCGCCCGGCGCGGCATCGTGCGACTGGAGCCGCTGCCCGATGTCGCATCGATTGCGGACAGAGCCGCCGCAACACCACCAAAAACCCGCCGCAAAGCGGCTGCGAAGGAGGCTTGAATGACCACGATCACCCTACGCGAACCCGTCGAGATCAACGGGGCCCAAATCGGCGTGCTAAGCCTTCGCCGGCCGAAAGTGCGCGACCTGGAGGCCATCGACAAGGTGCAAGGCGAGACGGCCAAGACGGTGATGCTCATCGCCAACCTGGCCGAGTGGACGCCCGAGCAGGTGCGCGAGCTCGATGCGGCGGACTTTGCCGCCGCCTCCAAGGCGGTGGCGGAGATGCTGGGAAACGGATAATCGCGCCGATGGATGGTCTGGAGCTTTTGGCGCTCGCGTACCACTGGCCGCCGGGCGTGGGCCGGGCGATGGATGTGGCCGAGTTCGCCGAGTGGGTGCGCCGGGCGCAAGCCGTGCTCAAGGCGCGCGGCCTGTGAGCAGGCGGTATAGCCAGTCCACGACGCGGCGCGCCAGCACGACGAGCGGCCAGACGATGAGCGTGAGCAGCCCCACCGCGGCGGCGGTCTCCCAGTCAAGACCCAGAGCGTAGAGCGGCACGATGGACGCCAGCAGCGCAACGGCAAAAGCGATACCGAGCGAGGACATGCGATGAGTCTAGCAGGCATGACGGTCGGCGTGGTGATCTCCGCCATCGACCGCGCCAGCGCGCCGATCAAACAGATACAGGGCGCTACAGGCAAGCTCGGCGAGGCGCTGGAACGCATCTCGACCAAGGCCGCGCTGGCCGGTGCCGCCTTGCACGGCATGGCGCTGGCGACCTCCGGCCTATCGGCCCGCATGCAGCAGATCGGCATGCATGCGCTGCAATCGTTCGCGTCTTTCGACGATGCGCGCGCAGTCATCGCCTCGATGCCGGGTGTGACCAAAGAGTCCCTCGACAAGATGCAGGCGGCGGCCTTCGCCTTCACGCGCCAGAACAAAGCCACGATCACAGACTACTACAACACCGCCTACAACATCCTCTCGGCCGGCATCCCCGATGCGCTGGCCACCTACGCCACCGAGGTCGCCATCAAGGTCGGCCAAGCCACGCGCGGCAGCGCCGACGAGGCGGGCGAAGCGGTCGCCATCCTCTTTAACAATATGCGCGACGGCAGCCGCGAGGCCAGCGGCGAGTTCGCGCGCATGGGCGACATCATCACCGCCACGCAGCAGCGTTTCCAGCTACGCAACCTCTCGCAGCTCACGGAGGGGCTCAAATACGCCACGCCAGCCGCCAAGACCGCGAAGCTCGCGGTCTCGGACATGGCCGCCGCCGTCGGCCGGCTCAACAGCGCTGGTCTGCAAGGCAGCATGGCGGGCACGGCGCTGGCCAGCATGCTGGCCAACCGCTTCAAGGCCGCTCAGGAGATCGGCTTCAAGGTGGCCGTCAAGAAAGGCACCGGCGAGCTCGATCTGGCCCGCACACTAGAAAACCTCAAACGCCGCATCGGCGACATCAACAAGCTCGCGCCAGAGATGGAGGATAAGCTGCGCAAAGGATTCGGGGACGAGGGCTTTCGCGCCGTCATGCTACTGCTGACGCAGACCGAGACGCTCAAGGACGACCTCGCCGCCATCCGCGACAGCGCCGGGTCTTTCGAGTCGGCCAGCAAGATCATCAACGATTCCGCCGGCGCAAAGTGGCAGCAGATGGTCAACCGCATGGAGCAAACCTGGATACGCCTTGGCCAGGCGCTCATGCCCATCAAGGACGCCATCGCCGGCGTGGTGCTGCGCGTGGTGGATGCCATCGACGGTTTGATCGAGCGATTCCCCAAGGTCACAGCGGCAGCCGTGGCTGGGCTGGCCGGACTATCCACCGCGCTGGCCGCACTGGGCACGGCGCTCATCGCCGTGGGCGCGCTTGGCAAGCTGCGCGGCATCATCGGGCTGCTGCGCGGCGGCAAAGCGGCCGCTACAGGGCAGCCATCTGGCAACGGCGACCTCATCGGCGGCGCGGTCGAGGCTGTCACGGGCGGCGTGCAGAAGGTCTGGGTGGTCAACATGCCCGGCGGCGGGCTCGCCGGCGGCATGCCAGACCTCGGCGGCAAAGGCGGTGGCGTAGCGGGTGCGGCCCGCAGCCTGGGCGCGCGGCTCAGATCGCTGGTGGCCGCCGTTGCCTCAAGCGCCTGGGGCGCCATCGTCTCCGGTGCTGGCGCTGCCGCGCGCGCCATCGCCCTGGTCGGCCGCGCTCTGCTGCTCAACCCGATCGGCCTGACACTCACCGCCATCGCTACGGCGGCCTATCTCATCTGGCGCCACTGGGACGTGATCGGCCCCAAGCTCGCCGCCGTCTGGCAAACGGTCAAAGACGCCTTCAACTCCGCCTGGCAGTGGATCAGCACGCTGCCCGCGCGCATGCTGGAGGCCGGGCGCGCCATTCTCGATGGGCTGATCGGTGGCATCCGCGAGCGCTGGCAGGCGCTTAAAGAGAGCGTCACTGGCATCGCCAGCGGCATCGCCGATACGGTCAAGGGCGCGCTGGGCATCCGCTCGCCGAGCCGCGTCTTTGCCGCGATCGGTGGGCATCTCATGACCGGCCTGTCGCAAGGCATCACGCAGGCAGCCAATCTGCCGCTCGCCGCCCTGCGCGGCGTGGCCGGCGCGCTGGCCGCCCCAATCGCCGCTGGCGCGGTGACGCTCTCGGCCCACGCCATGCCCGCGCCGCAGGTCATCGCGCCGGCCCCGCTGGCCATGCCCGCGCCGTCGGCCGCCGCGGGCCAGATGCCGTCCATGACACCGGCGCAGATCAACATCACCGTCAACCTCAACGGCCAGGCCACCCCAGATGCGGCGCAGGACGTGGCCGCCGCCGTGCGCCGCGAGGTCGAGCGGGCGCTGGCTGACATGTCTCGCCGCGATGCGCTTGCCAGACGCGCTGCGCTCATCGATGGAGGCATGGCCTGATGGATGTGCTCATGACCCTGGGCGACGGCTCCACTACTTTCCGCTTCGCTGTGGACACCGCCGCCTACCAGTCGGTCAAGCGCAAGACCGAGTGGCGCTGGCCAGCACAGGACAGGCTCTGGGCTGATCCAGCGCGCCAGTTCACCGGGCGCGGCACGGACGAAATCACGCTCGATGGTGTGATCCTGCCCGCCTTCCGGGGCGGTGTCGGGCAGATCAATGCCCTGCGCGAGCTGGCCGACGCCGCGCTCACGCAAGGCGCCGGCGCACGGCCGCTCACGCTCGTCACCGGCTACGGCGAGGTGCTTGGCCGCTGGGTCATCACCGGCCTGGACGAGGAGCAGCCCACCATCGGCGAGCGCGGCGCCGCGCTTGAGCAGCGCTTCAGCCTCACGCTCGCCGCCTACGGGGACGACATCGCATGAGCGCGACGTACACCACCCGCGAGGGCGACCGCCTCGATCTGATCTGCTGGCGCTGGTACGGCACGCTTGCCGGCACCGTCGAGCGCGTGCTCGACGCCAACCCAGGGCTGGCCGCGCGTGATCCGGCGCGGCTGCCTGCCGGTCTCATCGTCGTCATGCCGTCGCTGCCGCGGCGCGCGCCAGAGCCGAGGGCCTTTTGATGCGTCCCGTCTTCTACCTGTACAGCACAGACGGCGCAGACATCACCGGCACGCTGATGGAGCGCACCACGCGCCTGACGGTCGTCGATGCCGAGGGGCTGGCCAGCGACTCGCTGGAGGTCGAGCTCGACGACCGCGGCCAGTCCGTGCAGCTCCCAGCGGTCGGCGATAAGGTGCGCCTGCTGCTCGGCTATATGGAGCAATCCACAATACCGACGATCGGTGACTTTATCGTCGATGAGGTCCGGCTGTCAGGCCCACCGCTGTCCATCGCCTTTTCCGCCAAGGGAGCCGATCTGGTCAATACCGCTTTAAAGGCGCCGCTGATCGATGACGGCGACGACCGCACCCTGGCTGATCTGGCGCGGCGCATCGCAGAAAAACACCGGCTCACGGCGCACATCCACCCAGACGCCGAGCGTATCGAGCTCGGTCATATCGACCAGCAGACCGAGAGCGATATGGCGCTGCTCACCAGGCTCGCCCGCGCCCGCGACTGGACGCTGCGTCTCGACGCCGATCGCCTCATCCTGCGCCCGCACGCCAGCGCTCTGCCGCCGGGTCGCGAGGCCGCCGACTGGACTCCGCCCCTGCACCGCATCGATGCCAGGCGCATTACCCGCTACGACTACACCACCAACGCTCGCCACCGCTACGGCAAGGTACGCGCCTGGTCCTACGATCCAGACACCGGCCGCCGCTACCCCATCGAGGTCGGCGATGGCGAGCACGCCGACGCCCCCACCCTCGACCTGCGCCACGACGCCAAGACAGAGGACGACGCCCGCGCCGCCGCCGAGGCCCGGCTACGCCAGCTAAGGCGTGCCAGCGGCAGCCTCACGCTCGAGCTGCCGGGTGACACGCGGCTCTTGGCTGGGCATCACGTGCTCGTCACGGGCCTTTCCGAGCCGGTCGGCGGCCAGTGGGTCATCCAACGCGCCGAGCACACGCTGGACGCGCAGGGTCTGCGCACGCGCATCGAATGCGTGCCGCCGGCCGCGCCAGGACGCGCACAAGAAGACCTCATCGAAAGCATCCTGGAAGAGGTGGACTAAGCCATGCCAGACGCCGCGCTCATCGAGATACTGCCACGTCGTGCGCCCACCATAGACTCGCTGTCACGCTGGATCGGCCTGCATCGCGCCGCCGGGCGGCGCATCGCCGGACTCGACCACATCCGGCAGTCCATCCTGGACATCCTCACCACCTATCCGGGCGAGCGCATCATGCGCCCCGAATACGGCTGCCGCCTGCGAGACTTGATCGACCGGCCAGTCAATGCCCAGTGGCTGGCCGACCTTTACTGCGAGGTGGCCGTCGCCATCCAGCGCTGGGAGCCGCGCGTCATCGTCCAGCGCGTCACAGCCCAGATGCCGCGCCCAGGCCACGTCACACTCGACCTGACGCTGAGGCTCAAGGCTGCACCGCAGCCGCAGACCATCCGCGTCGAGATCACGCCATGACACCAGCCATGAGGTCCCGCATGATCCACCGCGCCATCACCAACCTGCGTCGCAGATTGCTTCACATCTTCATCGCCATCGACCAGCTCGCCTGGGTGGTGGTGACACTTGGCGATGGGAGCCCAGACGAGACCATCAGCGCCGCCGCCTGGCGCATGGAGAGCCAAGGAAAGCCCGCCGGCCGGATCCTGCGTCCGATCATTGACGCCCTATTCCGCCCCCTTGAGCGCGACCACTGCCGTAAGAGCTACGAGTCTGAAGTCTCCGGCGCGCAGCTGCCCGACAGCTACCGCGCGCTCATCCCATGAGCAACCGGTTTGCTAGCGCGCTAGCAAATCTTTTGAGAAACGCTATCAAACCTCTGCGACAACGCTATCAAACCGGTTGATCACTTACAGAAAGCGTCGACTCAACAGCAAGATGCCCGCCCCCACCAGCGCAGCGGCCTCCCGAGGCCAGTCCGTCGCGAGGAACACCGCCATGAGCGCCAAGGCCACGGCCAAGCCCTTGAGCATTTGCCAGCGATCGGGCGCGGGCATCGCCAACCCGCCTGCGGGCAGGGGCGAACCGGAGGCGGGTTCGACCGCGTCCCTGCTCGGAGCCGGCGTTGCTCGAGCCGCCAAGCCCAAGGGCGCAAAGCGCAACCACGCCCACAGCACGACAAGGCTCGCCGCAACCGGCCCCAGCGCCAGCCGGGCGTAGCGGCCAAAGTCGAGCTGCATGACCGAGCCGATCAGCATGTTCTGCGGGTTGCCGATGAGGGTCGCCGCCGAACCGATGTTGGCCGCGCACGCCAAGCCCACGAGAAACGGCACGGGTGCCAGTCGACGCTGCACGCAGATGCGCGCGACCAGCGGCGCCATGGCCAGGCAAACCACATCGTTCGAAAACACCGCGGATAAGGCACCGGCCACCGCAATGAGGGCTGCCAGCAAACGGCCCTGCGACATGGGGCGCTGCCCGAGCCGATCGACCACCGCCGTAAAAAACCCGCCCAGATGCATTTGCGCAGCCAAAACCATGAAGGCAAACAGCAGCATCAGCGTCGGCCAATCGACGGCGCGCACCGCCTCCTCAGTCGACACGACGCCCAGCCCCATCATGGCGATGGCCCCGAGCAGAGCGACCCCAGGGCGGTTGAGCTTGAGCCGCGGCAACCCGCCCAGGAACATGCCAAGGTAGACGAGCGCAAACACGCCGACCACTCCCCAATCGACGGCCTCGTGCCAAAGCGCTTGGGTTTCCAGGGCCAAAGCGGAGCTCGACATCAAAGCAACGGCGCTCAGCCTCTCATCCCGCCTGCGCAGCCTCTGTGAGCCGCTCGACCGCGCGTGCGCAGGCGTCGGCGTCTTGCGCTTCGACCATGATGCGCAGCAAGGGCTCGGTGCCGCTGGCACGGATCAGAACCCGCCCCCGATCCCCCAGCTCGGCTTCGACGCGTCGGACCTCCTCGGTAAGCTTGGGGTTGTGCCGCCAGTCGGCGCCGGGCTCGAGGCGGACGTTGCGTAACACCTGCGGGAATAGCGTGAGCCCTTCGAGCAAATCCTCCAGCGGCCGGCTGCGGCGAACGCTGGCCTGCAGAATTTGCAAGGCCGAAATCAGGCCATCCCCCGTCGTGTGCTTGTCCAGCACCAAGAGATGCCCCGAACCCTCGCCACCGAGCAGCCAGCCCCGGCGCAGCAGTTCCTCGAGCACATAGCGGTCGCCTACCTGAGCACGCACGAAGGCCACGCCGCGCGCGCGCAGCGCAAGTTCCACCGCCATATTGGTCATCAGGGTCCCGACACAGCCTGGCACGGCCTCGCCCCGCGCCAGCCGATCCAGCACCAGCATGTAGAGCAACTCGTCGCCGTTGTAGAGCCGTCCGCGTCCGTCGACGAGCTGCAAGCGGTCCGCGTCGCCGTCGAGCGCAATGCCAAACTGCCCCTGCTGCGCCCGCACCGCTTCGACGATCGCCTCCGGATGCGTGGCCCCGACGCCCGCGTTGATGTTGATACCGTCGGGCTGGCACCCAATGGCGGCAACGTCGGCGCCCAACTCATGAAAGACCTTGGGCGCGATCTGGTAGGCCGCACCGTGCGCAGCATCGACGACGATCTTGAGGCCATGCAGCGTCAGGTCGTTGGGGAAGGTGCTTTTGCAGAACTCGATGTAGCGGCCCGCGGCGTCATCGAGCCGGCGGGTTTTGCCCAGCCCGATCGAGTCTGCCCATTGCGCAGGCTCCTCCAGCGCCGCCTCGACCTCGAGCTCCCACTCATCGGGCAGCTTCGTGCCCTGGGCGCTGAAGAATTTGATGCCGTTGTCGTCGAACGGGTTGTGGCTGGCACTGATCACCACGCCGAGGCTCGCGCGCAAGGCCCGCGTGAGGTAGGCCACCGCCGGTGTCGGCACCGGGCCGAGCAACACGACGTCGACGCCTGCGGAGTTGAACCCCGATTCCAGCGCGCTCTCCAGCATGTAGCCCGAGATCCGCGTGTCCTTGCCAATCAGAACGACCGGTCGACTCTCGCTGCGCTTGAGCACCCGGCCGGTCGCATGCGCCAGGCGCAGCACGAAGTCGGGCGTGATCGGCGCACGGCCCACGCGCCCCCGGATTCCATCGGTTCCGAAATATTTTCTCATGATTGCCGGCGTCAATTGGTCGTTTGTTGCTATTGAATTCTAAGTACTCACCCTCAGGCCGGGGATGCTTGCCGGACCCGCTCCCAGACCTTGATCGCCTGGACGGTTTCCAACACATCGTGCACCCGCACCACCGCCGCGCCCCGCTCGACCGCGAGGAGCGCGGCTGCGACACTCGCGCCCAGGCGTTGCCCCGGCGGCGGCACCACCGCCCCGGGAGCGGCCACCACCGCACCGAGTGAAGACTTGCGCGACCAACCGACCAGCAAGGGGTAAGCCAGTTCGAGCAGTTCGCCCTGCCGTGCGAGCAGGCTGAAGTTTTGCTCGACGGTTTTGCCAAAGCCGATGCCTGGGTCGAGCACGATGCGCTCTGCCTCCACCCCCAACACCCGCAGCCGTGCCGCGGCCTGGGCCAGGAAACCCCGCACTGCCGGGACGACGTCGCCCTCCATCGGCGCCACCTGCATCGTTTGCGGGTCCCGGTGCATATGCATGAGGCACACCCCGCATGACGGATGACGCGCAACCGTCCCGGCGGCCTGGGGCTCCTGCAGCGCGCGCACATCATTGATGATGTCGACCCCGAGGTCGAGTGCCCGCTGCATCACCGCGGGCTTGTAGGTGTCGACCGAAATCGGCACGCCCAGGCGCACCGCCTCCTTGAGCACCGGTTCGAGACGTTCGAGTTCCTGCTCGAGCGGCACCGGCTCGGCACCGGGGCGCGTCGACTCGGCGCCGATGTCGAGCATGTCGGCCCCTTCGCTCAGCAGCTGCTCGCAGTGCCGCAGCGCAGCCGTGGCATCGCAGTGACTGCCGCCGTCCGAGAACGAATCCGGCGTCACGTTGACGATGCCCATGACCTTCGGACGCGAAAGATCGATGGCAAATCGGGCGGTCTGCCAAAATCGGCCTCCGGGGTAGCCTTCAGGGCGGCTCCATGCTGTGTTCATGCAGGCACCTCCTCTGGCCGGAGCAGTGCGTCAACCGCCGCAGCCAGATCGGCATACACCCGTGTACCTGCCGGCAGCCCCCCTTTGGCGAGGGTGCGCTCCCCCTTGCCGGTCCGCACCAGCCACGGCTCGGCGCCGACGGCGACGGCCGCTTCGAGGTCCCTCAGGCTGTCGCCGATCGCAACCGCGCCCTCGAGCGGGATTTGGAGTTGCTCCGCGATGCGATGCAGCAGCCCCGGACGAGGCTTACGGCAGTCGCAGCCGGCGTCCGGCCCGTGTGGGCACCAGACGATGAGGTCGACCGCAGCGCCGCGCTCGGCCAGCAGATCGGCGAATTTCTGGTGCATCGCGTCGAGCGCCGCCCGGTCGAACAGTCCCCGCGCCAAGCCGGACTGATTCGTGGCGACCGCCACCCGCCAGCCCGCGGCCTTGAGTCGCGCGATGGCATCCAGGCTGCCGGGCAGGGGCTGCCACTCCTCGGCCGATTTGATGTAAGCGTCGGAATCGGCGTTGATCACCCCGTCGCGGTCGAGGATCACCAGCCGAGAGCGAGTCGCACTCACGACGTCCACCCCTCGCTCACCGCAGCCTCGTCGACCATCTGGCACCAGATATGACCGATGAGGATGTGGCATTCCTGCACCCGGGCGGTCTCGCGGCTCGGGACGATCAGGGCTTGATCCACCCGAGCCGCGAGGGCACCACCGTCACCGCCCAGCAAACCGACCACCTTCATTCCCAGCGTCTGCGCCTGCGTGACGGCCGCAATCACATTGGCGCTGTTGCCCGACGTCGAAATCGCCACCAAGACATCGCCCGAGCGCCCCAGGGCCTGAACCTGCCGGGCGAACACCTGCTCGTAGCCGAAATCATTGGCAATGGCGGTCAGCGCCGAGGTATCGGTCGTGAGCGCAATCGCCGCAAGCCCGGGGCGCGCACGCACAAAGCGGCCCACCAGTTCCGCGGCAATGTGCTGCGCATCCGCCGCGCTCCCGCCATTCCCGCACAACAACACCTTGCCGCCCTGGCGCAGCGTCGCGACGAGCGCAGAACCGGTTGCCGCAATCGTGGGAATCAGCCCTTTGAGGGCATGGACGGTCGCCTCATGGCTTGCGATCTGGGCATCTATGGCATTCATCGGGGAATCTCAAAAAGGAGGTAAAGCAACTCGGCCCGCGCTCAGGGCCATGCGGACCGGCTCGCACGCGACACGGGAACCATAGAATCGCACGAGTTTAATTGCCTGCGAGTTTGCCTTGTCCACACCTCGGACCCTCGATTTCTCCGCCGCGCGCGTGCTGGTGGTCGGCGATGTCATGCTCGACCGCTATTGGCACGGCGCCACGTCGCGCATCTCGCCCGAAGCGCCGGTCCCGGTCGTTCATGTTCAGAACGACGAGTCGCGCATCGGCGGCGCGGGTAACGTCGCCGCGAACATCGCGGCCCTCGGTGCTCACGCGACCCTGGTTGGACTCGTGGGTGACGACGAGGACGGCCGCACGCTGCGCCAGCAGCTCGTGGCTCGCGGCGTCGACTCCCGGCTCGTCACCCTGCCCGACGCGCGCACCATCACCAAGCTGCGGGTCGTCAGCCGCCACCAACAACTGATCCGCCTCGACTTCGAGGCGCCGTTCGCGGCGCAAACCCGGCCAAGGGTCGAACAACAGGTGCGGCTGCATCTGCCGGGGCATCGCGCGCTGGTCCTTTCGGACTACGCCAAGGGCACGCTCGCGGCCGCGCCCCAGCTGATCGACATGGCTCGCGCTGCTGGCATCCCGATCGTGGTCGACCCCAAAGGCACCGATTTCTCTCGCTACCGCGGGGCGACGGTGCTCACCCCCAACATGCAGGAGTTCGAAGCGGTTGCGGGTCGCGTCGACAGCGAAGAGGCCCTGATCGAACGCGGCCAGAACCTGCGCGAGACGCTCGACCTTCAAGCCTTGTTGATCACCCGCAGCGAGCGGGGCATGCTGCTCATCGAGCGCGACCGCCCCGCCCTCCCGCTGGCCGCACGCGCCCGAGAGGTGTTCGACGTCACGGGCGCCGGCGACACCGTGGTCGCCGTGCTGGCGGCTGGCCTCGGCGTCGGCCTCCGGCTGGCGGACGCGACGGCGCTGGCCAACCTTGCGGCCGGCATCGTGGTGGGCAAACTCGGCACCGCCAGCGTCACGCTCGACGAACTTCACCGCGCGCTGCACGAACACGCCGAGGTTCCGACCGGCATCGTCGATGAAGAGGCGCTCGTGGGATACATCCGAGCCTGCCGCGCCGCCGGGGAGCGCATCGTCATGACCAACGGCTGCTTCGACCTGCTCCACCCCGGGCATGTGCACTACCTGCAACAGGCCCGCGCACTCGGAGATCGCCTCATCGTGGCCGTCAATGACGACGCTTCCGTCGCCCGTCTCAAGGGCCCGAGCCGCCCGGTCAACGACTTGCAAAGCCGCATGACTCTGCTGGCCGCCTTGGCTTCGGTCGACTGGGTCGTCCCCTTTTCCGAAGACACGCCCGAGCGGCTGATCTGCAAGCTGCTGCCCGACGTTCTCGTCAAAGGCGGTGACTACCGCCCGGACCAGATCGCCGGGGCCGACTGCGTCCAGCGCGCCGGCGGCGAGGTCCGGATCCTCGACTTCGTCGACGGCCACTCGAGCACCCGGGTCATCGACCGCATCAAGGAGCGCACATGATCATCGTCACCGGCGGTGCCGGCTTCATCGGCAGCAACATCGTCCATGCGCTCAACGCGCGCGGCATCACCGATATTCTGGTCGTCGACGACCTGACCGACGGCCACAAATGCCTCAATCTCGTGGGCGCAGACTTCCGGGACTACCTGGACAAGGACAGCTTCCTCGAGCGCATCGCCAACGGTCGCGACTTCGGCGCCGTGCGCGCCGTCTTCCATGAAGGGGCCTGCTCGACCACGACGGAATGGAACGGCCGCTTCGTGATGCAGGTCAATTACGACTACTCGAAGGCGCTGCTGCACTGGTGCTTGCATCGCGGCGTACCCTTTCTCTATGCCTCGTCGGCCTCGGTGTATGGCATGGGCCCGGGTTTCTCGGAGCGGCGCGAGCACGAGCACCCGCTCAACATGTACGCCTTCTCCAAGTGGCAGTTCGACCAGTATGTGCGCGCCCTGCCCGAGCCGCCGGCGTCGCAAGTGGTCGGGCTGCGCTACTTCAATGTCTATGGCCCGCGGGAACAACACAAAGGCCCGATGGCCAGCGTGGCCTACCACTTCCACCACCAGTTGCTGCGCGATGGAAAGGTGCGGCTCTTCGGTGCCAGTGACGGCTACGGCCCCGGCGAACAGCGTCGGGACTTCATCCACGTCGACGACCTGGTCCGCGCCAAGCTTTGGATCTTCGACCATCCCGAAGTTCGCGGCATTTTCAACCTCGGCACCGGCCATGCGCAGAGCTTCAATGAAGTCGCCCGCGCAGTCATCGGCTTTCACGGGCGCGGGGAAATCGAGTACATCCCGTTTCCCGATCACCTCAAAGGGGCCTACCAAAGCTACACGCAAGCCGACATGAGCCGGCTGCGCTCGGCCGGATACGACGCAGCCTTCATGCGGGTCGAAGAAGGCGTTCCGCGGTACCTGCAATGGCTTCAGCGTCCCTGAGCGAAAGCAAGGAGGGCGCGGATGCGGTCCTGGTCGTCGGCCCGTCGTGGGTCGGGGACATGGTCATGGCCAGCGCGCTGTTCCAAACCCTACGTGCGCAACGGCCCAACGTCGCCATCGACGTGCTCGCGCCCGCCTGGTCACTGCCACTGCTCGAGCGTATGCCCGAGGTTCGCCACGGGATCGAGATGCCTGTCGGCCATGGACGGCTGGCCCTGGGCACCCGTTGGCGCCTGGCCCGCAGCCTGCGCGGCCGCTATGGGCAGGCGATCGTCCTGCCCGGCTCGCTGAAGTCGGCGCTGATCCCGGCCTGGGCCGGAATTGCTCGGCGCACCGGCTACCGCGGTGAGCACCGCTGGGGGCTGATCAACGATATGCGCCGCCTCGATCCGGCCGCGATGCCCCTGATGGTTCAGCGCTATGCGGCACTCGGCCTCGAAACAGGCGCGTCCCAAGGCACAGCGCCCGCCCCCAGGCCCCGCCTGGGAGTCGATCCGGCCAACCAGCAGCGGCTGTTGACCCGGCTGAAGCTGTCCCCCAACCGACCGGTCGTCGCCTTGTTGCCGGGCGCCGAATTCGGGCCATCCAAGCAATGGCCGGCCGAGCACTATGCCGCGCTTGCTCGAGCCCTGCGCGCTGCCGATGTCGAGGTTTGGGTTCTGGGCTCGGCGAAAGACGCTGCCGTCGGCACCGAAATCACCAATCAGGCTCCAGGCACCGTCAATTTGTGCGGCCAAACGACACTGGTCGATGCCGTCGACCTGATCGCGCTTGCCCAAGCCTGCGTCAGCAACGACTCGGGGCTGATGCACGTGGCCGCGGCGCTCGACGCCCCGCTCTGGGCCTTGTTTGGATCCACATCGCCCGAACACACGCCGCCGCTTTCCGATCAGGCCCGGGTGATCCGCCTGGGGCTCACCTGCTCGCCCTGCTTCAAGCGCGTCTGTCCGCTCGGCCATAACCGCTGCCTCGCGGACCTCGCGCCGCAGCCGATCGCGTCAGCCATCCTTGAGCGGCTCGCGGGCCGCCTGCCCGCATGAACACCCGCGCCGACGACGGGCTATTTCGCTGGCGTCATGCGTGCGAGCGCGCCGCGCTGATGTGCGCCGTGGCCTGCGCCATTGCGATCGCACTGCCCACGTTCTGGCTCAGTCTGGCCAGCGCTGCCTTCGTGCTGTGCTGGCTGGGCGCTGCCCCTTGGCCGCAAACCCGGGCCCTCCTCGCGCACAACCGCTGGGCCCAAGCGGCCTTGGCGCTGAGCCTGTGGCTGCTGCTGAGCGCCTGCTGGTCACCCCTGCCCTGGGAGCAGGCGTTGCGCGCGGTCTGGCCGTACCGCAAACTGCTGCTCCTGATCGCGCTGATGGCCATTTTGCGTGACCCCCTATGGGGCTGGCGTATGCTTTACGGCTTCCTCGGCGGCTTCGCGCTGCTGCTCGGCCTGTCTTACGCACAGGCGCTGGGCTTCGCCCCCCCCAATCGATGGCACACGCCTTCGGGCTACACCTCGCACATCGCTTACTCGACGATGCTGGCCTTCGTGACCTGGGCCACGGTTTGGCTCGCCACCGCCGAGCCCCGACGCCGAAGGCTCTGGCTCGGGTACGCCGCTGCCGCAGCGACCAATCTGTTTTTCATCAACACGGGCCGTACCGGCCAGGCGGTGTTCCTGCTGCTCCTGCTGCTGCACGCAGCGCACGCTTTCTACCAGCGCTGGCGCTGGCGTGGAATCGGCTTGACGGCGCTGCTGGGCGCGAGTCTCGCCGCGCTGCTGTTCGTGAGTTCACCCACGTTTCGGGCGCGCACGGTCGAAGGGCTGGGTGACATCGAGCGGGCACAAGCCGGGGAGATCAACACCTCGCTCGCCTATCGGCTGGATTTTTGGCGCAACACGGTCGAACTCGCGCAGACCCACCCGTGGCTCGGCGGCGGCATCGGCAGCTATGCCCCGGAATATGCGGCCCTGGCCGCTCGTCACGGCTGGATCGGCGCACGGGTTTCGCACAACCCGCACAGCGAATACTTGTTGATCTGGCACCAGTCGGGGGCCATCGGCCTGGCGCTGTTGCTGCTTCTGGGCTGGGCCCATGCACGGGAAAATCGCCGACTCTCGCCACCGGTGTCGCAGATCGCCCAGGGCTTCCTGATCCTCGTCGGCGTGGCCGCACTGTTCAATTCGATCCTCTACGACCATCAAGATGGTCATTTTTACGTGATCATCGCTGCAGCACTCTGGAGCGCCGGGCGTTCGAGCCCCGCCAGCCGCCACCCAGTCCCATGAGCCTCTCCGTCATCCTGATCACCCACAATGAAGCCCACCGGCTCGCGCCGGTCTTGGAGGCGGTGTCCTGGGCCGACGAGATCATCGTCGTCGATTCCGGCAGCACCGACGGCACCCCGGAGCTCGCGCGGCGTTATACGGACCGGGTGCTGGTGACCAGCGACTGGCCCGGGTTTGGGCCGCAGAAAAATCGGGCGCTCGAACGAGCGACGGGAGACTGGGTACTGTCGATCGATGCCGACGAGCTCGTGACCGACGCCCTCGCCCGCGAAATCCAAGCCGCGATGGCCGCCCCGCAGGCGGACGTCTACGCCCTGCCGCGCCTGTCCTACTTTCTCGGGCGCCCGATGCGTCACGGCGGATGGTGGCCGGACGAAGTTCCCCGGCTGTTCCGCCGCGGCAAGGCGCACTTTTCTGACGATCTCGTGCACGAACGGCTGGTGTTCGACGGACCTCCAGCACGGCTGAAGACGCCGCTGTTGCACGACACCATGCCGAATCTCGACGACGCACTGGACAAAATGAACCGGTATGCGATCGCTGGCGCCGAGCGGATGCGCCGCGCCGGACGGCGGGCCACGCCGCTCGGCGCGGTGCTGCACGGTCTTTGGACCTTTGTGCGCTGTTACGTGCTCAAAGCCGGCTTCCTGGACGGCGCGGAGGGCTTCATCCTCGCCGTGACCAATGCCGAAGGCACGTACTATCGCTACATGCGCCTTTGGCTGCACACACGGCCCAAGCCCCAAGCTCCGACGCCGCGATGAACCCGCCAAACATCAGCGTCATCGTCACGACCCACAACTGGCCCGAGGCGCTCACCGAGGTCCTGCGCGGCCTCGCGGCGCAGCACACGCGGCCGCTCGAGGTGCTGATTGCCGACGACGGCTCCACCCCTGAGACGGCCAGGCGGATTGCCTCCTTGGCTGCCACGTTGCCGTTTCCTTTGCAACATGTCTGGCAAGAACACCGGGGCTTCCGCGCCGGCCGTGCGCGCAATCGCGCCGCGGCACTGGCCCGGGGTGACTATCTCGTCTTTCTCGACGGCGACTGTGTGCCTCTGCCCCCATTCATCGGCGGCCACGCGCAACTGGCTGAACCGGGGCGCTTCGTCGCGGGACAGCGCATCTTGCTGTCCCCCGAAGCCACGCGTCGGTGGCTGCACCACGGCGCACGCCTGAGCGAAGCCGGGCCGCTTCAGTGGCTGGCCGCCCGTTGGAGGGGCGACGTGAACCGACTCGCACCCTTGTTTCCCCTGCTGCCAGCAGCCCTGCCACGGCCGCGCTCCAAGCGCTGGCAAGGGGTGCAAACCTGCAATCTCGGGCTCTGGCGCTCGGACTTCGAAGCGGTCAACGGCTTCGACGCTGCCTTCGTCGGTTGGGGCCACGAGGACGCCGACCTGGCCGTGCGACTGATTCGGCGCGGCCTGACCCGCAAAAGCGGGCGTTTCGCCACCCCGGTCCTGCACCTCTGGCACCCGCCCGCCGCCCGCGATCGCGCGCGCGACAACCGGTCCTTGCTCGACGCGACCCTGCGCGGGGAGCGGCCCGTCGTGGCGGTGCAGGGGCTACGCGAGGACGCCGCCGAAGCCCCATGATGGTCGTGCCGAGTCCTATCCCCCAGACCGACAACCAACGCCCGCAGCCGCGCCGAAACGCCCTTGAAGCGGTCGACGCCCCCCGGCGGGTCTTGGTCATCACGCTGCAGCGGCTCGGGGACGTGCTGCTGACCACCCCGCTGTTGCACAGTCTGCGCCGGGCTTGGCCGCAGGCCACGATCGACGCCCTGGTGTTCGAGGGCACCGGTGCGGCGCTCGAGGGCAATACCGATGTCGCACAGGTGATCGAATGGCCCAAGGCGGCGTCGCTGGCGATGCAGTGGAAGCGGCTGCAGCCGCTACGGCGGCGCTACGACTGGGCGCTGGTGACGCAGCCCGGCGACAAACCGCACCTGATCGCGGCTTGGGCGGCCTCACGGCGCGTCGGCGTCGTTCCGCCCGACCGCTGGCAGGACGCCTGGAAGCGGGCCAGTTGCACGCGCTGGCTGGCGCCGGACGAGCGCACGGAGCATGTGGTCGTTCAGAATCTCGCGCTGGCGCAGCTGTTGGGCGTAGAGCCTTGCGTTCAGGTGGTGCCGCCTTTGCCCTCCGCGGGCGCGACGCGGGGCGATGCGTCCCGCTGGGCCGCCTCGGGCCGCAGCCTCGCCGTGCTGCATCCGCAGCCGATGTTTCGCTACAAGGCATGGCCAACGGCCCATTGGACGCAGTTGGCTCGGGCCTTGTCCGCGCGTGGACTGCAGGTGCTGCTCAGTGGCGGGCCGGCACCCGCGGAGCATGAAACCTGCACAGCGATTGCCGAACAATGCCCCGGCGTGGTCAATCTCGCCGGCAAGCTGCGACTCGCGGACTGGACCGTGGTTTTGCGCTCGGCGGTGCTCTTTGTCGGCCCAGACACCGTCACCACGCACCTCGCCGCCGCCGCCGGAACCCCGACGGTGGCGCTCTTCGGCCCGAGCAGCCCCGTCCGCTGGGGGCCCTGGCCGCTGGGTGCAAACGACACACTGCCCGCAGGCAGCCCCTGGCGCATGAAGGCCCCCCTGCAGCACCAGAACCACGTGCTGCTGCTCCAAGGCTTGGGCGACTGCGTGCCCTGCTTGCAGGAAGGCTGCGAGCGGCACACGCAAAGCCCCAGCCGCTGCCTGGAGGAGCTCGAGCTTGCCCGTGTGCTCGCAGCGGTCGACTCGCTGCTCGAAAACCGCGCCTGATTCGACGATGACGACCTTGGACCGGCCGCTGCGCCTCTTGATCGTAAAGACCTCGTCGCTGGGCGACGTGGTTCATATGCTGCCTGCATTGACCGACGCGGCACGGCGTTACCCCGGCCTCCAAGCGGACTGGGTCGTCGAGGAAAGCTTCGCCGCCGTTCCCGCCTGGCACCCCAAGGTAGCGCGGGTCCACCGGGTTGCGATCCGCCGCTGGCGACGCGCATGGTCGAGCGCGGAGACGCGGCAGGAATGGCGCGTGTTTCGCTCGGGCTTGCGGGCCACTGCATACGACGCAGTGGTCGACGCGCAGGGACTTCTCAAGTCCGCCCTCATCACCCGGCAGGCCCGCGGGCCGAGATGGGGCTACGACTGGGCGAGCGCGCGCGAGCCGCTCGCCGCCTTCGCTTGGTCGCACCGGGTCCAGGTCGCGAAAGATCTCCACGCCATCGAACGCAATCGTCTCTTGCTGGCCGCTGCGCTCGGCTACACGCTCGACGGCCTGGGGCTCGAATATGGTCTGCAGGCCACGCGGTTCGAACCACCGCCCGAGCTGGAACTCAGCGCCGGCTACGTTCTGGGGCTGCATGGAACCAGTCGCCCGGAGAAGGAATGGCCGGTCGATGCGTGGATCGAAATCGCCCGGCGACTGGCGCAGACCGGGCGCTCTCTGCTGCTGCCCTGGGGTAATGAGCGGGAGCACCAGCGCGCGCAACGCGTGGCGCAGGAGGCCAGCGGCGTGCGCGTATTGCCACGGCTGGGGCTGGACCCGCTGGCGGCGATCATCGCGCGTGCCGATGCCGTGATCGGGATGGATACGGGCCTCATGCACATCGCAGCGGCGCTCGGTCGCGGCGGCGTTGCACTCTTTCCCGTCACCGTCCCGGCGCTGACGGGGCTGCGTCCGCCTGAGGGGGCTCCGCCCATCGTTCACCTCTCGGGCACGCAGGCGCTGGACGTGGACCTCGCCTGGTCGGCCCTGGAGCAATCCCTGGACCGCTGACGGCGGTTGGCCAAAAAGAAAGAGCCGCGCAAGGGCGGCTCTCTCGAAAGGTCGCGCAGGTCGAGGGCGCTGTGGCTCAAGCCCCCGAGGCCGCCGGCTCGGCAGTCACGGCTGGCCCGCTGCCGGGCCCGCCGGCGGCGGGCGGGGTGCGCGGCGTCCAGTCCTTGGGCGGACGGGGCTCACGGCCGGCCATGATGTCATCGATCTGCTCGGCGTCGATGGTTTCCCATTCGAGCAAAGCCTTCGCCATGGCGTGCATCTTGTCCGCGTTCTCCTCGATCAGCCGGCGCGCCAGCGCGTATTGCTCATCGATGATTTTTCGGACCTCGATGTCCACCTTCTGCATGGTGGACTCGCTCATGTTGGTGGTCTTGGTCACCGAGCGGCCCAGGAACACCTCGCCCTCGTTCTCGGCATAGACCATCGGCCCCAGCGCGTCCGTCATGCCGTAGCGCATCACCATGTCACGCGCGATCTGGGTCGCGCGTTCGAAGTCATTGCTGGCGCCGGTGGTCATTTGGTGCATGAACACCTCTTCCGCGATACGACCGCCAAAGAGCATGCTGATTTGATTGAGCATGTACTCCTTGTCGTAGCTGTAGCGGTCCTGCGCCGGCAGGCTCATGGTCACGCCCAGCGCGCGGCCCCGGGGAATGATGGTGACCTTGTGCACCGGGTCGCACTTGGGCAGAAGCTTGCCGATCAACGCATGGCCAGCCTCGTGATAGGCGGTGTTGCGGCGTTCCTCCTCGGGCATGACCATGCTCTTGCGCTCGGGGCCCATCAGGATCTTGTCCTTGGCCTTCTCGAAGTCCTGCATCTCGACGACACGGGCGTTGCGCCGCGCGGCCATCAAAGCGGCCTCGTTGCAGAGGTTGGCCAAATCGGCTCCGCTCATGCCGGGCGTACCGCGCGCGATGATCGCCGGATTGACGTCCTGACCGATCGGGATTTTGCGCATATGGACGCTGAGGATTTGCTCGCGGCCGCGGATGTCGGGCAAGGTCACGTAAACCTGCCGGTCAAAGCGCCCCGGGCGCAGCAGCGCCGCGTCGAGAATGTCCGGCCGGTTGGTGGCCGCGATGACGATCACGCCGAGGTTGGTTTCGAACCCGTCCATCTCGACGAGCATTTGGTTGAGTGTCTGCTCACGCTCGTCGTTTCCGCCACCGAGGCCCGCGCCACGCTGACGACCCACCGCATCGATTTCATCGATGAAGATGATGCAGGGCGCATTCTTCTTGGCGTTCTCGAACATGTCGCGCACGCGGGCAGCGCCCACGCCGACGAACATTTCGACGAAATCCGAGCCCGAAATGCTGAAGAACGGCACCTTGGCCTCGCCTGCGATGGCCTTGGCGAGCAGCGTCTTGCCGGTCCCCGGAGGGCCGACGAGCAGCAGCCCGCGCGGAATGCGGCCACCGAGTTTTTGGAACTTCTGCGGGTCTTTCAGGAAGTCGACGACCTCCTTGACCTCTTCCTTGGCCTCGTCGCACCCCGCCACGTCGCTGAAAGTGACGGTGTTGTTGTTCTCGTCGAGCATGCGCGCTTTGCTCTTGCCGAAGCTGAAGGCGCCGCCCTTGCCCCCGCCCTGCATCTGGCGCATGAAGTACACCCAGACGCCGATCAGCAACAGCATCGGGCCCCAGCTGACCAGCAAGGTCATGAGGAGCGAGCCTTCCTCGCGGGGCTTGACGTCGAATTTGACGCCGTTGTTGATCAGGTCACCGATCAGTCCACGGTCCAGGTAGGTCGCGGTGGTTCGGACGCGTCGATCGTCGGTCGTCGTGGCAACGATTTCCGTGCCGCTGCTGCCTTCCTGGATCGTCGCCGACTTGATTCGGTTGGAGCGCACCTCCTCGAGGAAGTCCGAGTACCCCATGTAGCCGGCCGAGGCCGTGCTTCGCCCGTCGAACTGTTTGAACACGGTGAACAGCACCATGCCAATGACCAGCCAGACGGCCAATTTGGAAAACCATTGATTGTTCAAGCGCAACTCCAGTAAAAACGACAACGCAGCACGCTACGTTGCGGTCATTTTAGGTCTTTCAAGTTGCCCAACGGCCCAAGGCCGTTGCGCTTTCCATATCCCGCACGCGGGATTGGCCTCAGTCGCGCAGCCCCATCCCGATCAAGAAGGTCTCTGCCGAGCGGTCCCGGGAAGCTTTGGGCTTGTGCACCTTGACCGTTCGAAAGGTCTGGCGGAACAAATGCACGAGCGCGTCGTATGCGCCGCCATGAAACACCTTGGCCACGAGGCTCCCCTCGGGCTTGAGGTGCTCGCGCGCAAAGTCGACCGCGAGCTCGATCAGGTCACTCACCCGCGCCGCATCCGCCGAGGCGATTCCAGACAGGTTCGGCGCCATGTCCGAGACCACCAGGTCCGCCTTCGCCATGCCCACGACGGCCTCGAGGCGCGCCAGCACCTCGGCCTCGCGAAAATCGCCCTGAATGAAATGCACGCCTTCGATGGGCTCCATCGGCAGCAAATCGAGCGCAATGATCGTCCCATTGAGGCTGCTGGTGCCTTGAGGGTCGGGTCGAGTGCCCATGCGGCGGCGCAGGTATTGGCTCCAGGCGCCCGGCGCGCTGCCCAGGTCGACCACGAACGCGCCGGGACGTACCAAACCGAAGGTCTGATCGATTTCCTCGAGCTTGAAGGCGGCGCGCGCGCGATAACCTTCCTTCTGAGCCCGCTTGACCCAAGGGTCGTTGACATGGTCGTTGAGCCAAGCCTTGTTGACTTTGCCGCTCTTGGTCTTGACTTTCATTTGCCGCGGATAATAGAACGATGCCCAAAATTACATTGACTCCGGCCGAGCGCAAGGTCTTTCGCGCCGAAGCCCACCACCTCGACCCCGTCGTCATGATCGGTGCCGACGGCTTGACAGAATCCGTCCTCAAAGAAGCCGATGCCGCGCTCAAGGCGCACGGACTGATCAAAATCCGCGTGTTCAGTGACGACCGCGTGGCGCGTGAGGCGCTCTTTCAGTCGCTGGCCGAGCAGCTCGACGCTGCGCCCATCCAGCACATCGGCAAGCTCTTCGTCTTGTGGCGGCCCATTCCTGAAAAAGAGCGCCCGATCGACGAAGACCGCAAGCCAGGACCGCGGGAATACAAAGTCATCCAAAACAGCAAGCGCGGCGGCCAGCGGCCCGAAGTGAAAATCGTGCGCGTGCTCGGCAACGAACGCCTCACGCCCGGCGGCAAGGTCAAACGTGCGAAGCCCCGGAAGCAATCGGTCAAAAAGCGTCAGCCCGACTGAGAGGCTGAGCACCGAAGCACGCCCGACCTCGGGTTGCGCTCTGTTGCGGCGCCGCTTCAGGCGTTTGGCGACTGCCAGCCCGGCCGCCCGAGGGCGACGAGCGTGCCCAAAGCGCACAGCCATTGTCCCAGGTAGAGGAGCGAGCCCAGCCCGTGCCACAGCGGCAGGTTGTCGCGCGCCAGGATGTGGGGCGCCACGACCCATTCAGAGATGGCTGCAAAGCTGAGGCCGATCACTACTAAAAAAAGAGCAACCCAAGTCGATTTTATGCGGGCATCGCGCTCAAAAGACCAAAAAACGCCGAGCAGAGCCAGCCCACACGCCGCTGCGACCGCGTTCTGAGCGGAAAACAGCTGCCCCGCCATGTTCCCGGCCAGGGCAGGCGTCGGGAGATGGCGGAACAGGCCCGGGACAACCCAGAAAGCGGTCGCACTGAGGCTGCCCCACCACAGTGCCGCGGCGAGCAAGCCCACGAGCCGGATAGCGGATGTCCGTCGGGCGCTCATCGCACCCTCACCGATAGTGGACCGCGACGATTTCGTAGCGCCGCACCCCGCCCGGCGCCTGAACCTCGGCCACGTCGCCCTCTTCCTTGCCGATCAGCGCCCGAGCGATGGGGCTTGAGATGTTGATCAGATTCAGTTTGAGGTCGGCCTCGTCCTCACCGACGATCTGGTAGACGACCGTTTCGCCGCTGTCTTCATCCTCGAGCTCGACGGTCGCGCCAAACACGACGCGCCCACCAGCGTCGACCGCGGCCGGATCGATCACCTGGGCGGCCGACAGCTTAGATTCGATCTCCTGGATCCGGCCCTCGATGAAGCCTTGACGGTCCTTGGCTGCTTCGTACTCGGCGTTTTCGCTGAGGTCGCCCTGCGCCCGCGCTTCGGCGATGGCGGCAATGACGGCTGGCCGGTCGACGGTCTTGAGACGGTGCAGCTCTTGTTTGAGCAGTTCGGCACCACGCTTGGTGATGGGTATCGTTGCCATAAAAGTCGGATGAATCGGTCGGAAGTCTTTACTTGTCGGGGTGTAGCCCGAGGAGCGCTGCGCTTCTCGAGATCCCAAAAAGCAACCGCCGGGCGTGAACGTCCGGCGGTTGACTGCGGGGAATTATGCCGTGAACCTGCAGCGGATCAACGGCCCAGGGCGGCGAGCATGTCCTGAACGGAAATCACCGTCAAGCTGTCGAGGTGCTTCATCCCTTCGACGGCAGCCTCCGCACCGGCGATGGTCGTGAAGGTCGTCACGCGCGCAGCCAATGCCGACGTGCGGATGGCGCGGGAGTCAGCGATGGCATTGCGCCGTTCCTCGACGGTGTGTATCACCAGCACGATCTCGTCGTTCTTGATCATGTCGACGATGTGCGGCCGCCCCTCGGTCACTTTGTTCACGACCGCGACCGGAACACCAGCCGCGGCAATCGCTGCGGCGGTGCCCCGAGTCGCCACCAGCTCGAAGCCCATTTCATGCAGGGCACGAGCGACCTCCACCGCGCGCGGCTTGTCGCCGTTCTTGACCGTCAGAAACACCTTACCGGCGGGTGTGCCATCGGGCTTGAATGGTCGCGGCAGCCGCGTACCGGCGCCGAGTTGGCTCTTCACGAAGGCCTCGCCGAAGGTCCGGCCCACGCCCATGACCTCCCCGGTGGACTTCATTTCCGGCCCAAGGATGGTGTCGACGCCCGGGAACTTCACGAACGGGAACACCGCCTCTTTGACGCTGAAGTATGGCGGCGTGACCTCCGCACCAATGCCCTGCGCATCCAGCGTCTGGCCGGCCATGCAGCGTGCCGCCACCTTGGCCAGCTGCACGCCGGTGGCCTTGGACACGAAGGGCACGGTGCGCGAGGCGCGGGGGTTGACCTCGAGCACATAGATCACGTCCTGGCCGTCCGCTTCCTGGATGGCGAACTGCACATTCATCAAGCCCACCACGTTCAAGCCCGCGGCCATGGCCGCGGTCTGGCGCTTGAGCTCGTCGACCGTCGCCTTCGAGAGATAGTACGGCGGCAGTGAACACGCCGAGTCGCCCGAGTGCACGCCGGCCTGCTCGATGTGCTCCATCACCCCACCGATGAACACGCGGCCCGAGGCGTCGCGCACCGCGTCCACGTCGCACTCGATGGCGTCATTGAGGAAGCGGTCGAGCAGCACCGGCGAGTCGTTGCTGACTTTGACTGCCTCGCGCATGTAGCGCTCCAGATCCCGCTGCTCGTGCACGATCTCCATCGCGCGACCGCCCAGCACATAGCTCGGCCGCACCACCAGCGGATAGCCCAGCGCGGCCGCCTTCTCCAGCGCCTCGGCCTCGGTGCGCGCCGTCGCGTTGGGTGGCTGGCGCAAGCCCAGGTCGTGGAGCAGCTTCTGGAAGCGCTCGCGGTCCTCGGCGGCGTCGATCATGTCGGGCGTGGTGCCGATGATGGGCACCCCCTCGGCTTCGAGGCCCAAGGCGAGCTTGAGCGGCGTCTGGCCGCCGTATTGCACGATCACGCCGGTAGGCTTTTCCTTGTCGACGATCTCGAGCACATCCTCGAGCGTCAGCGGCTCGAAATACAGGCGGTCCGAGGTGTCGTAGTCGGTGGAGACCGTCTCGGGGTTGCAGTTGACCATGATGGTCTCGTACCCGTCCTCGCGCATCGCCAAGGCCGCATGGACGCAGCAGTAGTCGAACTCGATGCCCTGGCCGATGCGGTTGGGGCCGCCGCCGAGCACCATGATCTTCTTTTTGTTCGTCGGCTCGGCCTCGCACTCGTCTTCATAGGTCGAGTACATGTAGGCGGTGTGGGTCGCGAACTCGGCCGCGCAGGTGTCCACGCGCTTGTAGACCGGCCGCACGCCCAGGCGTCGGCGGGTGTCGCGCACCGCTTTCTCGGTGGTTTTGAGCAGCTTGGCGAGCCGCCGGTCGGAGAACCCCTTTTGCTTGAGCGCGCGCAGCGTGGGCGCATCGAGCGCGGCCAAGGCCTGCTCGCCGCGTTCGGCGGCCAGCGCGTCGAGGTCGAGTTCGATCTTCACGATCTGCTCGATCTGCGCGAGGAACCAGGGGTCGATCTTGGTGAGCTGGTGCACCTCCTCGAGCGACCAGCCCGCCGCAAAGGCGTCGCCGACATACCAGATGCGCTCGGGGCCGGGCTCGCCGAGCTCGCGCTCGAGGATCTCGCGGTCCTGCGTCTTCTCGTTCATGCCATCGACGCCGACTTCCAGCCCGCGCAGCGCCTTCTGGAACGACTCCTGAAAGGTCCGGCCCATGGCCATGACTTCGCCCACCGACTTCATTTGCGTCGTGAGCCGGCTGTCGGCAGCCGGGAACTTCTCGAACGCGAAACGCGGAATCTTCGTCACCACGTAGTCGATCGTCGGCTCGAAACTCGCCGGCGTCGCGCCGCCGGTGATCTCGTTGCGCAGTTCGTCGAGTGTGTAGCCCACGGCCAGTTTGGCCGCCACCTTGGCGATCGGAAACCCGGTTGCCTTGGACGCCAAGGCTGAGGAGCGCGAGACGCGCGGGTTCATCTCGATCACGATCATGCGGCCGTCCTTGGGGTTGACGGCGAACTGCACATTCGAGCCCCCGGTATCAACGCCGATCTCGCGCAGAACCGCCAAGGAGGCGTCGCGCATGATCTGATACTCCTTGTCGGTCAGCGTCTGCGCGGGGGCGACGGTGATCGAGTCGCCCGTGTGCACGCCCATGGGGTCGAGGTTTTCGATCGAGCAGACGATGATGCAGTTGTCGGCGCGATCGCGCACGACCTCCATCTCGAACTCTTTCCAACCAACGAGCGACTCCTCGATCAGCAGCTCGCGGGTCGGCGAGGCTTCGAGGCCGCGCTTGCAGATGGCCTCGAACTCCTCCGGGTTGTAGGCAATCCCGCCGCCGGTGCCGCCCAGCGTGAAGCTCGGGCGGATCACGGTCGGGAAGCCCACCGCTTTCTGCACCGCCCAGGCTTCTTCCATGCTGTGCGCGATCCCAGAGCGCGCCGAGCCCAGGCCGATGGCGGTCATCGCAGCCTTGAACTTCTGCCGGTCTTCGGCCTTATCAATGGCTTCGGGCTTGGCGCCGATGAGTTCGACGCCGAACTGATCCAGCACGCCGTTGCGCCAGAGGTCGAGCGCGCAGTTGAGCGCCGTTTGTCCGCCCATCGTCGGCAGGATGGCGTCGGGCCGCTCGCGCTCGATGATGCGCGCCACCGTCTGCCAGGTGATGGGCTCGATGTAGGTGACGTCGGCCGTGGCCGGGTCGGTCATGATCGTCGCCGGGTTGCTGTTGATCAGGATGACCTTGTAGCCCTCTTCGCGCAGCGCCTTGCAGGCCTGCACGCCGGAATAGTCGAACTCGCAGGCCTGCCCGATCACGATGGGGCCGGCGCCGATGATGAGGATGCTCTGGATGTCGGTGCGCTTAGGCATGCGCGTTCTCCTGGGCTTGCATGAGCGCGGTGAAACGGTCGAACAGATAGGCCACGTCATGCGGGCCCGGCGAGGCCTCGGGGTGACCCTGGAAGCAAAACGCCGGCCGGTCGTTCCAGGCCAGGCCTTGCAAGGTGCCGTCGAACAGGCTCACATGCGTGGTCCGCAGGTTCGCGGGCAGCGAATCGGCATCGACCGCAAAGCCGTGGTTCTGACTGGTGATGGACACCCGCCCGGTGTCGAGATCCTTCACCGGGTGGTTCGCACCGTGGTGGCCGAACTTCATCTTGAAGGTGCGCGCACCCGCTGCGAGCGCCATGATCTGATGCCCCAGGCAGATGCCGAAGGTGGGCAGGCCCCCATCGAGAAAGTGGCGTGCCGCCTCGATGGCATAAGTGCAGGGCTCGGGATCCCCGGGGCCGTTGGAGAAAAACACCCCATCGGGCCGCATCGCCTGAACCTCGGCAGCAGGCGTCTGTGCGGGCACCACCGTCACGGCGCAACCGCGCTGAGCGAGCATACGCAGTATGTTCTTCTTGATGCCAAAGTCGTAGGCCACCACGTGGAAACGGGGCTCGGCGAGTTCACCATAGCCCTTGCCCAAAGCCCACTCGGTCTGCGTCCAGCGATAAGCCTTCGTCGTGCTGACCACGCGCGCCAGATCCTGCCCCGCCATGCTCGGGGCGCGGCGTGCGGTGGCGACGGCTTCGTCGATCTGTGACGGCGTGAAGGATTGCCCGGCCTCGAGGGCGACGATGACGCCGTTCTGTGCGCCATGGGTGCGCAGCAGCCGGGTGAGCTTGCGCGTGTCGATCCCGGCGATCGCCACCGTGCCTTCGTCGCGCAGATACTGCCCCAGGCTGCGCTGCGCGCGGAAGTTGCTGGCGAGCAGCGGCAAGTCCTTGATGATCAGTCCTGCGGCCTGGACCTGGTCCGACTCGACGTCTTCATCGTTGACGCCGGTGTTGCCGATGTGGGGATAGGTGAGCGTGACGATCTGCTGGCAATAGCTCGGATCGGTGAGGATTTCCTGGTAGCCGGTGAGCGCCGTATTGAAGACGACCTCACCAACGGTAACGCCGGGAGCACCAATCGAGTGACCAACAAAGACCGTGCCGTCTGCAAGCGCGAGGAGCGCGGGCGGGAAATTTCCCTGTAGAGACAAAAGCACTGGGTTCTCCGGATGGTTGCGGGTACGCCCAAATGCGCGTCGCAAACAGAGTTGCGCCTGGCTGCTTTTGTGGGAGGGAGCTTCAGAGGGATTTGGGCGTACGGGCGGGGGCCAAAAAGCCTCTCATTATAGCCGCGGCCCTGGGGGTCGATCGGACCGGGCAGCAGACGCGCGTGCGTGGGGAGCGCATGACAGCGACCCGTTCAGGAAGCGCTGAAGAAAGATGCAGCGTTTCCTTCAGCGCGGCCCGACGGCGATGGCGTGCAGGCAGATCGCGGCAGCTGCCGCCACGTTCAGCGACTCCTCGCCCCCTGGCTGGGCGATGCGCACACGACGATCGGCGCGCGCCAAAACCGCCGCGCTGACCCCCTGTCCTTCATGCCCCAGAACCAGCGCGCAGGGGGTCGGCGGCGTCCGCTCGTGCAACAGAACCCCCTCATGCACATGGGTGACCACGCGCGGAATCTCGAAGCCATCGAGCACGTCCACGTCGAGGTCTTCGATCAGCCGCAAACCGAAGTGGGCCCCCATGCCGGCCCGCACAACCTTGGGCGACCACAGCGCCGCAGTACCCCGCAAAGCCAGAACCTGATGGAAACCGAAGGCCGCGGCGCTGCGCAAGATCGAACCGACGTTGCCGGCATCCTGCACGCGGTCGAGCACCACTGTCGCCGCCCCGGCGTTGAACGGTGCCTGGGCGGGCAAGTCGAGCACGAAACCCATCGGTGCCGGTGACGAGAGGCTGCTGATTCCCGCCATCATTGCCGCCGGAATTACTATATTTTCAAGAGCAAGAAAGTCGGATTTATCGCGGGCATCAGCCCAAAATGATTCAGAAAACACGGCCAGCGCCGGCCGCAAGCCTCGAGCCAGCGCAGCCCGGCATAGATGGTCGCCTTCGATCCAAACCTGCCCCTGTTTTCGGTACTCGGTGTTGACCTGCGCGAGCCGCTTCAAAGCCTTGTAGCGCGGATTGTCCCGCGAGGCGATGAACTGCACGCGCGGCCCTGGCCGGCCCGAGGAAGACTCAGCGTTCATCGCCCCTCCACTGCGCCACAGGCGCGAAGCTGCGCCGGTGCCATTCACACGGCCCATGCGTCCGCAGCGCGGCGAGATGAGCCGCCGTGCCGTAACCTTTGTGGGCGGCAAAGCCGTATTGCGGATGCAGCCGGTCGATCTCCAGGCACCATCGGTCGCGATGCACCTTCGCGAGGATCGAGGCGGCCGAAATCTCGGCGACGCTCGCATCCCCCCCCACCACGGCCTCTGCCAAGACGTCGAGCACCGGCAAACGGTTGCCGTCCACGAGTACCCGAGCCGGGCGCAACCGCAGGGCCGCCACCGCCCGCTGCATCGCCAGCAGCGTGGCCTGCAGGATGTTGAGCCGATCGATCTCCTCGACGCTGGCCTCCCCCAGCGCCCAGCAAAGCGCATCGGCCCGAATCCGCTCGGCCAAGGCCTCGCGACGCTTGGGTGCGAGCTTCTTCGAGTCGGCCAGGCCGTCGATCGGGCGCTCGGGGTCGAGGATCACCGCAGCGGCCACCACCGGGCCGGCCAGCGGGCCGCGGCCGGCCTCGTCCACCCCCGCGATCAGCCCCAAGGTGCCCCAATCCAGGCTGGCCTGCCTAGCGCCCAAGAAGCTCTTCGATCGCATGGGCAGCTTGCTCCGGCGTGTCGCGGCGAAGTTCATGGTGGAGTTCGGTGAAGCGCTGCTCGAGGGCGGCCACGCGCGAGGGAGCCTCGAACCACTCGAGCACCGCCGCCGCCAAGCGCGCGGGTTGAGCCTGGCGCTGCAAAAACTCCGGAACCACAAACGACCCGCAGAGGATGTTGGGCAAACCCACCCACGGCTGCAGCATCTTGCGGCGGGTGATCTGCCAGGACAGTTCGTTCATGTGGTAGGCGATGACCATCGGGCGCTTGTAGAGCGCCGCTTCCAAGGTCGCCGTCCCACTGGCGATCAAGGCCACGTCACACGCCTCCAGCGCGTCGTGCGAGTGCCCTTCGAGTATCTCCAGGTGTAAGCCCGGAGCGTATCGGCGCGCCAACTCGCCCACCCGCGCCCGCCACGCCGGCACGGACGGCACGACGAAGCGCATGGCCGGCCGCGCCTGCGCCAGCAATGCCGCTGTTCGAAAGAACCTCGGCGCCAGGTGTTCGACTTCCGCGCCCCGGCTGCCGGGCAAGACCGCAACCACGGGCCCGTCGACTGGAAGTTGTAAGCGTCGGCGCGCAGCCACGCGGTCGGGTTCGAGCGGAATCACCTGAGCCAATGGATGCCCCACATAGCGGGCACGGATGCCGTGCCGCTCCAGCAGCGGGATTTCAAAGGGGAAGACGCACAGCACCAGGTCTGCGCTCTGCGCGAGCGTGTGGATGCGCTCCGCGCGCCAGGCCCAGACCGAAGGACACACGAAATGCACCGTCGTCACCCCGCCCGCCTTGAGCGCGCGCTCGAGCGGCAGGTTGAAATCCGGCGCGTCAACCCCGACGAAGACATCCGGTGGCTCGGACAGCAGCCGGCGCTGGAGCTGCGCGCGGATCGAAACGATGGCCCGGTAATGGCGAAGCACCTCGGCATAGCCGCGCACCGCGAGCCGGTCGGCGCTCCACCAGGCCTCAAAGCCGCGTCGATCCATCTGCGGCCCACCAATCCCGACGGCTTTGAGCCCCGGCCAGTGCCGCTGCAAGCCATCGAGCAACAAGCCAGCCAGCAGATCTCCCGAGGGCTCACCCGCCACCATCGCGACCGACAAACCCGGGTCGGTCGCTGGCCGCTTCGGCGTCCGGTGCCCCTGTGCCGCTACGCGATCCGCGTCCACGCCAAGAAGCCCCTGTGTCAACGGACGATGCCCCGCTCGGCCGGCGTTGCACTCAGAAACGATGTCATCAACGAGACATCGGCCGCCGCCTCCGGATAGCGCTGCGTCAAGGCGCCGATCTCCGCGATGGCCTCTTGAAGCGTCAAACCATCGCGGTAGAGCGCCTTGTGCATGGCCTTGACCGCGGCGATACGCTCAGGCGTAAACCCCCGCCGACGCAGCCCTTCGAAATTCATCGACCGCGCACGAGCCGGTTGCCCCTGAGCCATGACGAAGGGTGGCAGGTCTGCAAACAACAGCGAACACATCGCGGTCATGCTGTGGGCACCGAGCCGCACGAACTGGTGAACGACCGTGAAGCCGCCCAAGATCACCCAGTCACCAACCTCAACATGACCTGCCAGTTGCGAGTTGTTGGCAAAAATCGTGTGGTTGCCCACCCGGCAATCGTGCGCCAAATGCACGTAAGCCATGATCCAGTTGTCATCGCCCACGCGCGTGACACCTCCGCCGCCGGGCGTGCCGATGTTGAAGGTGCAAAACTCGCGCACCGTGTTGCCGTCGCCGATGATCAACTCGCAGGGTTCGCCGGCATACTTCTTGTCTTGCGGCACCGCCCCGAGCGAGCAGAACTGAAAAATGCGATTGTTTCGGCCGATCGTGGTGTGGCCCTCGATCACGCAGTGCGGCCCGACGCTCGTGCCGGCAGCGATCCGCACGTTGGGACCAATGAGCGTGTAGGCACCGATTTCGACATCTGCGTCGAGTTCGGCCGCCGGGTCGACCCGTGCCGTTTCGTGGATGCGTGCCATGCGCCCTCGCGTCAGCCGATGCGGCGCATCGTGCACATCAGGTCACCCTCGCAGGCGAGTTCACCCGCGACCGTCGCCCGCGCCTTGAACTTGTAAATCCCGGCCCGCACCCGATCGAGTTCGACCTCGAGCATCAACTGGTCGCCCGGCTCGACCGGCCGCTTGAATCGTGCATTGTCGATGCCGGCGAAGTAATAAACCGTCTGGGCGTCGGGGCTCGCATCCTGCATGTCGAAGGTCAGCAAAGCCGCTGCCTGCGCCAAAGCTTCGAGCATCAACACCCCGGGCATCACCGGACGGTGGGGAAAATGGCCCATGAAAAAAGGTTCGTTGATCGTGACGTTTTTCAGCGCCGTGATGCGCTGCCCCTTCTCGAGCGCGACCACACGATCGACGAGCAAGAACGGATAGCGGTGCGGCAGTTGGCTGAGAATGCGGTGGATGTCCATCATCGTTCGGTGGGCGGCGAAACCGCCGGTCTAAAGAAGGTTGAACCCAGATTGTCCATGAGGCGGCCCTACGGGCCTACGCACGCCCTGGCGGTCGCTTTGCGGCGTCTTTGCCCCCGTGCTCGTCGCCAATAGCCTCGGCTATTGGCTCCTCCCCCGTGCGCGAATCCACGCGCAAACCGCCGCGCCATCTTCGTGCGTCCTCATGAACAATCTGGGTTGAAAAACCGAGGGGCCCGGGGCCGGCACGCGGGCTCAAGAGGCGGTCAGGCCGCGCTCGAGCGCCTTGATCCGTTCGCGCAAGCCGTGCAGCTGCTTGAGCGTAGCGGCATTCCGCTCCCAAGAGGCATTTTCGTCGATCGGGAAGATGCCCGAATACTGCCCCGGTTTGAGAATCGAGCGCATCACGACCGAGGCCGCCGAAATGTGGACCCCATCGGCTAGCGTCAAATGCCCCAGCACGACCGCGCCACCGCCGATGGTGCAGTGCGCGCCGATCTTCGCGCTACCCGCAACACCGGCGCAGCCGGCCAACGCCGAGTGCGCGCCGATGTGCACGTTGTGGCCGATCTGCACCAGATTGTCGAGTTTGACCCCATCCTCGATCACCGTGTCCGACAACGCGCCCCGGTCGACGCAACTGTTGGCTCCGATTTCGACGTCGTCCCCGATCTGCACCGCCCCAAGCTGCTCGATCTTGATCCAATGCCGGTCTTCGTCGAGCGCAAAGCCAAAGCCATCGGCCCCGATCACCACGCCGGCATGCAGCAGACAGCGGCGCCCAAGTACGCAATCTTCGCCCACCGTCACATGCGCGCGCAGCACCGTCCCCGCACCGATTCGAGCCCCGCGTTCGACCACGCAGAACGGGCCGATGGAGACATCGTCCCCGATTTCCGCGTCGGGGTCGACAATCGCCGTGGGGTGGATCCCCCGTAGCGCCGGCCCTCGGTGCTCGGCCTTCCAGAGTTGTGTCAGCCGCGCGAAGTAGACATAAGGCCGCTCGGTCACGATGCATGCGCCTCGAGCGCGTGCGGCGACCGCCTGCTCCGGCCCAACGATCACACAGCCCGCGTGCGTGTGGGCAAGTTGGGCCGCGTATTTGGGATGCGCCAGAAAGCTGATTTCATCGGCTCGCGCGCGCTCGAGTGGTGCAATCGCACGCACTTGCAGCGCGGCGTCGCCGTGCAGCGCGCCGCCCAAGCGCTCGACGATGAATCCAAGTGACAGCGCCACCGGGCCCGCGCGCGCCGCTTACTTGCCGTTGGCGGCGTTGAGAACCTTGAGCACCTTGTCGGTGATGTCGAGGCGCGGATTGATGTAGACCGCCTCTTGCAGGATGACGTCGTACTTTTCGGACTCGGCGACCTGTTTGACCACCTTATTGGCGCGGTCGATCACCTGCTGCAGCTCCTCGTTCTTGCGAGCCGTCAGGTCCTCCTGGAACTCGCGGCGCTTGCGCTGAAACTCACGGTCTTGCTCGAGCAACTGCTTCTGGCGAGCCGCCCGTTGACTCTCCGACAGCGTCGGAGCCTCACGCTCGAACTTCTCCGACAAGGTCTTGAGCGAGTTGCCGAGGTCCACGAGTTCCTTCTCGCGCTTGGCAAATTCCTGCTCGAGCCGCGCTTGGGCCGCCTTGGCACTGTTGGCCTCGCGGAAGAGGCGCTCCGTGTTGACGAAACCGATCTTGACCTCTTCGGCCACGGCAAGCGTCGAAAAGAGCGCGGAGCCAGCCAGCACCAGGGCCGACCAGAAGGGGGAGCGAAGGTAGTTCATCAGAAGGAAGTCCCGATTTGGAATTGCAGTTTTTGGATTTTATCCCCGGCAAATTTGCGCACCGGCGTCGCCCAAGCCAGCCGCAGCGGTCCGACCGGCGAAATCCAGCTGATGCCGACACCCGCCGACGCCCGCATCTGCGACAGATCGACCTTTTCCGACTCCCCCCAGACGGTACCGACATCGGTGAAGGCGAACAAACGCAGCGTCTTGTCATTACCCGCGCCCGGGAATGGTGCGACGAGTTCACCGTTGAGCGTGATCTTCTTCGGCCCGCCCGCATAGGTTCCGGTGATGCTGCGCGGCCCCAAGGTGGATTGTTCGAAGCCGCGCACCGAACCCAGACCCCCGGAGTAAAAGTTCTTGAACACCGGGAACGGCCGGCCGTTGAGCCCCTTGCCCCAACCAAACTCCGAGTTGAACGCGAGCGTGTATTGACGCGACAGCGGCACGAATTGCTGGAACTGGTAATTGAGCTTGATGAAGCGCGCGTCGCCGCCGACGCCCCACTCGGTGTTGAAGCGTTGGTAACGGCCCCGGTTCGGGGCGAGCGCGCTGTCCCGATCGTCCCGAGCCCAGCCCACGGTCAGCGGCACCGTGTTGCTGGTGTAGCCAAACTGCTCGGCATAGGCCAGATACTCGGCCGGGATGTTCGTGCCCGTCTTGATGCGGGTGCGCTCGATGCCTCCGCCAAAGAACACCGTGTCGTTCTCGGTGAAGGGGACGCCAAAACGCAGAGAGCCGCCTTCGGTGATGAGCTCGTAGTTTCCACCGTAGTCGTTGTAGGGCTTGGAGCTGCGGTGGTAGATGTCGAAGCTGCGCGATATCCCGTCTGCCGTGAAATATGGATCGACGCTGCTGAGCACGAGTACGCGGTTGAACTTGCTGGTGTTGAGTTCAACCGCCAGGTACTGCCCGGTACCAAACGCGTTTTCCTGCTTGAAGCTGAAATTGAGCGACAAGCGCTCGGCGCTCGAAAAGCCAGCCCCAACCTGAAGACTGCTGGTCGGCTTTTCGGCCACCGTCAGGTTCAGGTCGACTTGGTCTGGCGCACCAGGGACGTCTGCCGTCTCGATGTTCACCTCGGTGAAATAGCCCAGGCGGTCGACGCGGTCGCGAGAGAGGCGGATCTTGCGCCCGTCGTACCAGGCTGCCTCATATTGGCGAAATTCGCGCCGGATGACCTCATCGCGGGTGCGGTCGTTGCCGTTGATGTTGATGCGCCGCACATAAACGCGACGCGACGGATCGGCCGCAAACACCAGCCGCACCACCCGGCGCGCGCGGTCGATTTCGGGGCGAGCCTCGACCCGGGCAAAGGCAAAGCCGAAGTCGCCGAAGCGATCGGTGAACGCCTTGGTGGTCTCAGCCACATCGTTGGCGTTGTATGGCTGCCCCGCCTTGACGGTGATGAGCTGCTTGAACTCGTCCTCGCGGTTGAGATAGTTGCCGGCAAGGTCGACCTCGGAGACGATGTAGGGCTCCCCTTCGGTGATGTTGATGATGATCGACACCTCCTGCTTGTCAGGCGAAATCGCCACTTGCGTCGAGTCGATTCGAAAGTCGATGTAGCCGCGCGAGAGGTAATACGACTTGAGCGTCTCCAAGTCGCCGTTGAGCTTCGTGCGGGAATAACGGTCCGACTTGGTGTACCAGCTGAGCCAGTTGCCGGTATCCAGCTCGAACAAACCGCGCAGCGTCGACTCACTGAAGGCCTGGTTGCCGACGATGCGGATCTCCTTGATCCGCGCGGGCGAGCCTTCGGTCACCGTGAACGTCAGGTTGACGCGATTACGCTCGATGGGCGTCACGGTCGTTTGAATCTCGGCGCCGTAGAGGCTGCGGTTGATGTATTGCCGTTTGAGTTCCTGCGTCGCGCGGTCGATCAGCGCCTTGTCATAGGGCCGACCCTCGGCCAGACCGACTTCGCGCAGCGACTTCATCAGCACTTCTTTGTCGAACTCGCGCACGCCGGAAAACTCGACGCCCGCCACGGTGGGTCGCTCCTCGACGGCGACGACGACGACATCATCGACCACCTCGATGCGCACATCCTTGAACACACCCAGCGCATACAGCGCGCGGATGGCCGCCGACGCCTTGTCGTCGTCATAGGTCTCACCGACCCTCAGTGGAATCGAGGCGAAAACGGTGCCGGGCTCCACGCGCTGCAGGCCCTCGATCCGAATGTCGCGGATGGTGAATGGCGCAATCGCTGCGGCCTGACCGGCGGCAAACAGCGTCGCGACCGCCAGGATCGTGGGGCTGAGGCGTGAGGGAAAGATATTCATGAACGAAAGCCGAGCTGGCAAGAGCCGCAAAAAGAGGAGACACCTCAGCCGAACAGCCGCGAGATGTCGTTGAAGAGCGCGATGGACATCAACAGGATCAGCAGGACGACTCCTCCCCGCTGCAGCCGTTCCATCCAGGCGTTGGAAACGGGCCGCCCCGTCACCGCCTCCCAAAGATAATACATCAGGTGCCCTCCATCGAGGACGGGCAGCGGCAGCAGGTTGAGCACGCCGAGACTGATGCTGATGACGGCCAGAAATTGGACATACGCCTGCCAACCGATCGCTACCGAACGCCCCGCGTAATCGGCAATGGTGAGCGGCCCGCTGAGGTTCTTCACCGAAGCCTCGCCGATCAACATACGCCCAATCATGCGCAGCGTCAGCTCACTCATCTCGACCGTGCGCGACAGCGCGCGCTGCACACCCTCCCACGGCCCGTATCGAACCACGACCATCTCCGGCGGTCCGCCGACGTAAGCACCGATTCGACCCACGACCGTCTGAGCTTCTTCGACACGGTCGGGTTGCACCGAAATCACCAGCCGGCGCCCGCCACGCTCGACCTCGAACGCCAGCGGGCGGCGGCCCTGGGACTCCCGAATGAGTCGCCGCAAGGCCTGGCCATCACTCACGAGCTGGCCATTGACCCGAAGCACCCGGTCACCGGTTTGCAGGCCAGCTCGCGCGGCAGCACCCTCGGCCTGCAAGTCGCCCAACACGGGGGGCGTCCAGGGACCCGTCAGACCCAGCTGCGCCAGGAGCTGAACATCCGGGGCCAGGCCCAGGCGGCCAATCGGGAGTCGAATCTGGCGGGGCGCCGCATCACCCGGGCGCTCGACCTCGAGCACCACGTCCCGCTGGCGCACCGCCGCCTGGGTCAGGATCCAGCGCAGCGACTCGAACGATGGGACCTCGCGCCGGTCGTCCGGCTCGATCACCGCGCTGCGCACACGCTCGCCTCCGGACAAGCCCGCCTCGGCCGCCGGCGAGCCTGCCAACGGCGCCGCAAGGATGGGTTGGGGCTCGGCGACCCCGGTCCAATTCAGGGCCGCGTACAACACCACGGCCAGCAGCAAATTGGCCAAAGGGCCAGCCGCGACGATGAAGGCTCGGGCGCCCAGAGGCTTGCGGTTGAAAGCCTGCGGGAGATCGTCGGCCGCGACCGGGCCCTCGCGCTCATCCAGCATCCGGACGTAGCCGCCGAGCGGGAAAGCGCAGAGTGCGAACTCCGTATCCTGACCCGGCCGTTGTCGCCGGGGCTTGTAGCGCAAGAGTTCTGGCCCAAATCCGATCGAGAACCTCAGCACCCGCACCCCCATGGCAACCGCGGCCCGGTAATGCCCCCACTCGTGGATGGCAATCAGGATCGCGATCGTCAGGGCAAAAGCAAGCAGGGTTTGCATGGGAGGGTTTCGTTTCCGACCTCAGCCTCTCAGCCCCTCAGGCGCCCAGTTCCTGCACGCGCGCCTGTGCCTCGGCCCGGGCCTCGGTGTCGATGGCCAGCAAATCTTCCAACGAACGGGGTTGGGCGAAACGCATGGACTCGAGCACCGCAAGATTCACCGCGTGGATCTGGTCGAAACGAATCCGGCGATCGAGAAAGGCCGCGACAGCCACCTCATTGGCGGCGTTGAGTACCGCACATTGCCCCGGCGGCCCTTCGAGGACCTGCCAGGCGAGCGCCAAGCCGGGAAATCGACGCTCGTGGTCATGCTCGTCGAGCGCTTCAAATGTCATCGCCGGCAGACGCCGCCAGTCGAGCGCGGCCGAGCCCGATGCGATGCGCTCGGGCCAGGATAGGCCATAGGCAATCGGGCCGCGCATGTCGGGCGTGCCGAGCTGCGCGACCACGGAATGATCCCGGTACTGCACCATCGAATGGATGATGCTTTGCGGGTGGATCAGCACCTCGATCTGCCGCGGTGCCAGACCGAACAGATAACGCGCCTCGATCACTTCCAGCGCCTTGTTCATCATCGTGGCCGAGTCGACCGAAATCTTGCGCCCCATGGACCAGTTGGGATGGGCGCAAGCCTGCTCCGGCGTCACACCGCTGAGCTGCTCGACCGGCCAGGTCCGAAACGGACCGCCTGAGGCCGTGAGGATGATGCGATCGACGCTCTGCGGCCAAAGCTGCTCGTCGTCGGGCAAGGACTGGAAGATGGCCGAGTGCTCGCTGTCGATCGGCAGGAGCCGCGCGCCGCCGGTGCGCACGGCATCGAGAAACACCTCGCCGCCGACCACCAGCGCTTCCTTGTTCGCCAGCAGCAAGCGCTTACCCGAGCGTGCCGCCGCGAGGCACGGGGCCAGCCCTGCGGCTCCGACGATCGCAGCCATCACGACATCGACCGCCGGGTCGGAGGCGACCTCTTCGAGCGCCCGCGGGCCGGCCAAAACCTCGGTCTCGAGGTCGGTCGACTTGAGCCGCTCCTGCAGCCGACGAGCTGCCGTTGTATCGGTCAAAACCGCGTAACGCGGCCGAAATTGGATGCACTGAGCCAGCAGCACCTCATCGCGGGACGCCGCAGTCAGCGCGAACACCTCGAAGCGTTCGGGGTGGCGCGCAAGCACGTCGAGCGTACTGACGCCGATCGAGCCGGTGGAGCCGAGGATCGTGACCTGCATCCGTGGCTTCATCGGGCCACCCCTTCGTAAATCATCAAAGCCAGAGGCAGCGTGGGCAGCAAGGCGTCGACGCGATCGAGTACCCCGCCGTGACCGGGCAACAAGCCGCTGCTGTCTTTGGCGCCGGCACTGCGCTTGACCATCGATTCCACGAGATCGCCCACCACACTCATCACCGTCAGCAGGGGCAGAGCCCAGATCAGCACCTCGGGACGGAGCCGGGCGATCCGTGTGTAGAAGCTCGGGTCGGCCACCGAAAACGTCCGATCGACCGCGATCCAAACCGCAGCCAAGGCAAGCACCCCGAGCGCACCACCGAGCGCCCCCTCCCAGGTCTTGCCGGGGCTGATGCTGGGCGCCAGGCGCCGCGAAAACAACTTCATGCCGAACGCGCGCCCGGCGAAATAGGCCGCAATGTCCGCCGCCCAAACGAGGGCCAGCACGGACAACAAAAAGTTCACACCCAACAGGCGGGCATGGGCGACGGCGATCCAAGCGAGCCAAAGCGCCGCCACGCCGCCCATCCATCGCAGGCCGCGCGGAATCGCCCGCCAAGCCGACTCGCCGCGCGCGAGCATCACGGCGCCCGCAAGCATCCACGCCCCTGCGCCAACCGCCCAAAGGCCGGAGGGTGGCTGCTCGGGCCAGCCCGCCAAGGCCGACGCCCCACACCACACGGCGCAGACGGCCGCGAGCCCGACCGCAGCAGGCCCGCTGGCTTCATTGAGCCGCCCCCACTCCCAAGCCCCGGCCCCCATGAACACGGCGGCCAGCACCGCGAAGGGCCACGGGGATGCGGCAAAGACGGCTGGCAACAACACGGCCAGCAAGACCAAGGCGGTGATGACGCGCTGCTTGAGCACGGAAAGCTCCTGGTTCAACCTAAATCCGGCAATTGGGCGCGCCTGGGCGGGTCGTCATCGGACGCGCGGGCAAGGCGCAAACCACAGCCATGGCGGGCGCTATTGAAGAGGATTTGCAACGCCGCCCCCGCGCCCGAGGGCGACTCGAACGGGTGCGCAGCGCTCACCCAAACGGTGAACGGCCTGCGCACCGAAAATTGTTGAAACATCAACACTTTGCTTTTCACGAGTAGCGGTCAACTGCCGGATTTAGGTTCAAGCCGCAGCGCGCGGGCCAGGCACGGCTGCAGCGCCGAGGAGCTGCTCCGAGGTGCGGCCAAATCGGCGCTCGCGGCGGGCAAATTCGGCAAGCGCCTCATCGAGCGCCACCTCATCAAAGTCGGGCCACAAGCGGTCCGAGAAAAACAGTTCGGCGTAGGCGGCCTGCCACAGCAGGAAATTACTCAGCCGCTGCTCGCCCCCGGTCCGGATCAGCAGGTCCGGGTCGCCCACATGCGCCAGTGACAAGGCCTTCGAGAGGCTTTCCTCGGAAATCGGCTCTCCCCGCGCAACGAGGGTCTGAGCGGCCTGCACGATGTCCCAACGCCCCCCGTAATTGAAGCAGACATTGAGAATCAGCCGATCGTTGTGCGCCGTCTCGCGCTCGGCGGCGTCGAGGCCTTCGCGCAGCCGCGCGGACAGGCCGCTGCGGTCGCCGGCCACTCGAATGCGCACGCCCGCCCGAGCGAGTTGCGGGACTTCACGGCCGAGCGCCATACCGAGCAACTCCATCAGCCCGGAAACCTCGTCGGCCGGCCGATTCCAGTTTTCGGAAGAAAACGCGAACACGGTCAGGACGCGTATGCCCCGATCCAGGCAGGCCTGCACACAGCGCTTGAGCGACTCGACGCCCTGGCGGTGCCCGGCCACGCGGGGAAGCAGGCGGCGCGTGGCCCATCGCCCGTTGCCATCCATGACGATGGCCACATGGCTGGGGGTACGTCCCCCGGAATTCGAACTCATCGGTGCGGCATCGAGGCCGCTCAGACGGCCATGATGTCCTGTTCCTTCGCCGCGACCAGTCGATCGATCTCGGCGATGTGGCGGTCGGTCACCTTCTGGATCTCGGCCTCAGCCCGTTTTTGATCGTCTTCTGACGCCAACTTCTCCTTGACGAGCTTCTTCACCGCCTCGTTGGCGTCACGCCGAAGGTTGCGAATGGCAACCTTGGCGTGTTCGCCTTCGGCGCGGACGATCTTGGTCATTTCGCGCCGACGCTCTTCGCTCATCGGCGGCATGGGCACCCGGATGAGGTCGCCCATCGACGCGGGGTTGAGGCCAAGCTCGCTCTCGCGGATGGCCTTCTCGATCTTGGCGCCCATCCCCTTCTCCCAAGGCTGCACGCTGATCGTCCGGGCGTCGAGCAGCGAGACGTTGGCCACCTGGCTCAGCGGAACCATGGAGCCGTAATACTCGACATGGACGGTGTCGAGCAAGGCGGGGTTGGCCCGGCCGGTGCGAACTTTGGTCAGGTTGGTCTTGAGCGCCTCGATGGACTGGTCCATCTTGGCTTCCATCGTCTTGCGGATGTCTGCGATCGTGGTCATGCAATCTCCTGTGTGAGCCGCGGGGGCTCGAGCTCAGACGTGAACCAGAGTGCCCTCATCCTCACCGAGCACGACGCGCCGTAGCGCGCCGGCCTTGAAGATCGAGAACACCTTGATCGGCAATTTTTGATCCCGGCACAGCGCGAAGGCGGTCGCATCCATGATGCCTAGATTGCGCGCCATTGCCTCGTCGAAGCTGATACGGTGGTAGCGCGTGGCAGTGGGATCTTTTTTCGGGTCAGCAGTGTAGACGCCGTCGACCTTGGTCGCCTTGAGGACGACATCGGCGCCGATTTCCGCGCCACGCAGGGCTGCGGCGGTGTCGGTCGTGAAGAATGGGTTACCCGTTCCCGCGGCGAAAACCACCACCTTGCCCTCTTCCAGATATTGCAAGGCCTTGGGCCGCACATATGGTTCGACCACCTGCTCGATGGCGATGGCGGACATCACCCGCGCGGTCAGACCGGCTTTGTTCATGGTGTCGGCCAGCGCCAGGGCATTCATGACGGTGGCGAGCATCCCCATGTAGTCGGCGGTGGCACGGTCCATGCCGACCGAGCCGCCGGCGACGCCGCGGAAGATGTTGCCGCCACCGATCACGACCGCCAGTTCGACACCGAGACGCGTGACCTCGGCAATCTCGCCGACGATCCGCTGGATCGTCGCGTGATTGATGCCGTAGGCGTCATCGCCCATCAAGGCCTCGCCCGACAGCTTGAGCAGGATGCGATGGTGAGCCGTTTGCACTGGAGCCATGGCGAGGGTCCCGGGTCTGAGGTTGGAAGCCGACAAGAACCGCCGCCGATCAGGCAGCGGCGCCTTTCGCAGCTGCGACCTGAGCCGCGACTTCGGCCGCAAAGTCATCGGATTTCTTCTCGATGCCCTCGCCAACGACGAACAGCGTGAAGCCTTTGACCGTCGTGTTCGCGCCCTTGAGCATTTGCTCGACGGTCTGCTTGTCGTTTTTCACGAACGGCTGGTTGAGCAGCGAGACTTCCTTGAGGAATTTCTGCACCGAGCCTTCGATCATCTTGGCTGCGATGTCGGCGGGCTTGCCCGATTCGGCGGCCTTGGCCGTCGCGACGGCACGCTCACGCTCGACGAGTTCGGCCGGCACATCGGCGCTGCTCAGCGCGACCGGCTTCATCGCCGCGACGTGCATCGCGACGTCCTTGGCCGCGGTGTCGTCCCCCTCATATTCGACCACGACACCGATACGGGTGCCGTGCAGATAGACGGCCAGCTTGGCACCGGAATCAAAGCGCTTGAAGCGGCGGAAGGTCATGTTCTCGCCGATCTTGCCGATCAGGCCCTTGCGCACATCCTCGAGCGTCGGGCCGAAGCCGTCTTGCTCATACGGCAGGGCTGCCAAAGCCGCCACATCCGCCGGGTTGCGGCGCGCCACGAGCTCAGCGGCCGCCTGAGCCATCTTGAGGAAGCTGTCGTTCTTGCTGACGAAGTCGGTTTCGCAGTTCACTTCGACCAGTGCACCCTGGGTGCCGTCGACCTTCGCGGCAACGACGCCCTCGGCGGTGACGCGCGATGCCGCCTTGCCTGCCTTGGTGCCGAGCTTGACGCGCAGGATTTCCTCGGCCTTGGCCATGTCGCCATCGGCTTCGGTCAGAGCTTTCTTGCACTCCATCATCGGAGCATCGGTCTTGGCCCGAAGTTCAGCGACCATGCTTGCGGTAATAGCAGCCATATTTCTTACTCCATCGTCTCAAAAATTTCGTTCAAAGAAAAAAGGGGCAACAGCCCCTTTCGCCGCGTTGGGCTGGACTCAGGCCGCAGAGCCCTCGACCTCGACGAACTCGTCGGAGCCTGCAGCGACGGCCGGTGCCGCCGAGCCGCCTTCAGCGCGGCCTTCCAAAATCGCGTCGGCAATGCCGCGCGCATACAGAGCCACCGCCTTGGCGGAGTCGTCGTTGCCCGGAATGACGTAGTCGATGCCTTCGGGCGAGTGGTTGGTGTCCACCACGCCGATGATGGGAATACCGAGCTTCTGCGCCTCGAGCACGGCAATCTTGTGATAGCCAACGTCGATGACGAACAGCGCGTCGGGCAGCGCGTTCATGTCCTGGATACCACCGATGTCGCGCTCGAGCTTCTCGATCTCACGGGCGAACATGAGCTGTTCCTTTTTACTCATGGACTCCAGACCCGCTTCCTGTTGCGCCTTCATGTCCTTGAGGCGCTTGATCGAGGTCTTGACGGTCTTGAAGTTCGTCAACATGCCGCCGAGCCAGCGCTGGGTCACGTAGGGGACGCCGGCGCGCTGCGCCTCGGCGGCGACGATGTCGCGCGCCTGACGCTTGGTGCCGACCATGAGGATGGTGCCGCGATTGGCCGAGAGCTGACGCGCGAATTTCATCGCGTCCTGGAACATCGGCAGCGTCTTTTCCAGGTTGATGATGTGAATCTTGTTGCGCTGACCGAAGATGTACGGAGCCATCTTGGGGTTCCAGAAACGGGTCTGGTGGCCGAAATGCACACCGGCCTCGAGCATTTCGCGCATGGTGACGTTCATGTTTTCACTCCAAAGGTTGGGTCTAAAATCCGGCTCGAAATCGCGCCGGGCCGTGGAGCACAGGTCTTTCCCTGAAGCTACACCCCGGCGCAACACCTGGATAAGCCGGTTTGCGATTGGTTTTGGCAAGCGCCACAGCGTTCGTGCTGCAAGCTGCAAAACCGCTCGATTCTAGCATTACGCACCTTCTGCATCCCGCCCCTCTGCCCCATGCCGCACGACCTCACTAGCCTGCGTTTGAGCATCTGGCGCGGCCACACCTCCGCCGCCGAGCAGGTCGAGCGATCGATCGAGCGCGCGCTGAGCCCGGCCGGGCGGGCCGCCTGGATGCACTTCACACCCGAGCGCGCCCGTGCGCAGGCTGCCTCGGTCGATGCCGACCTGCGCGCGGGCCGGCCGCTGCCCCCGCTGGCTGGATTGCCGTTCAGCGTGAAGGACTTGTTCGATGTCGCCGGCGAGGTCACGCGCGCGGGCTCGCGCGTGCTGGCCGACGAGCCGCCGGCGACGCAGCACGCACCGGCGGTGGCGCGGCTGTTGGCGGGCGAGGGCAGCTTGATCGGCCGCACACACATGGTCGAGTTTGCGTTCTCGGGCGTGGGCACCAACCCGCACTACCCCACGCCCGCGGCGTTCGACGGGCGTTGGCATCAGACAGTCGGCGCACCGGATGAGCCGCGCGTGCCCGGCGGGTCGTCTTCGGGCGCTGCGGTGTCGGTCGCCACGGGCGCGGCGCTGATCGGCCTGGGTTCGGATACGGGGGGCTCGGTGCGCATTCCGGCGGCACTCAACGGCATCGTGGGTTTCAAGAGCACCGCCCGATGCGTGCCGACCGAAGGCACGGTGCCGCTGTCGATCACGCTCGACACGGTGGGCGCGCTCACCCGCAGCGTGCGCGACGCGATCCTGGTACACGAGCTGCTCGCCGCGCGTACGGTCACGCGCACGGCGGCGCCGCTCGCCGCCTGGCGGCTCGCGGTGGTGCGCCACCCCATGCTCGAAACGCTCGACGAGACGGTCGGCCGCGCGTTCGAGCGCAGCCTTGCCCGACTGCGACAAGCGGGGGCGCAAGTCGAGGAAATCGACCTTCCGGTTTTGGACGAACTGACGGAGCTGACCGCACGCGCCCATTTTTCGCCGGTGGAGAGCTACGCCTGGCATCGCGAGCGCATCGCCAAGCAAGGGGCCGAGTACGACCCGCGGGTGGCCGCGCGCATCCTGCGCGGAGCCGAGGTGCCCGCTTATGCCTACATCGAGCTGATCGCGGGGCGCCGGCGCTGGATCGCGCGCATGGCGGCCGCCTTGCGCGACTACGACGCCGTGCTCTCACCCACCACGCCGATCGTCGCTCCCCGCTTGGCCGACGTGGCGCCCGCGGACGGTCGCGACGCTGCGCTCGACGCGGCGCGGGATGCCGAATTTTTTCGCGTCAACGGCTTGCTGCTGCGCCACACCAGCGTGGTCAATATGCTCGACGGCTGCGCGCTTACGCTGCCCTGCCACACGCCGGACGAACTGCCGGTCGGGCTGATGCTTTGGGCACCAGCCATGCGCGACGAAGCGATCCTCAATCTCGGCCTCCGGGTCGAGGAGTCGCTTCAAATAAAATAGCAACAAAGCACCGATTGACGCCGGCAATGCCGGCAAAATGACCCAATTCATGAAAATTGCCATCGTGGGCGCCGGTGTGATCGGCGTGACCACCGCTTTTGAGCTGGCCAGCGACGGCCACGAAATCACCGTCTTCGAGCGTCACGGCAGCGTCGCCGAGGAAACGAGCTTTGCCAATGCCGGCGTCATCGCACCCGGCTATGTGACGCCCTGGGCCGCGCCCGGCATGCGCCGCAAAGTGTTCGTCGACCTGTTTCGAGCCCATGCGCCCGTGCGGCTGCACGGCGCCCTGTCGCTCAGCGAGTGGCGATGGGCCTGGAATTGGTGGCGCGCCTGCGAACGGGAGCGCTCGGCCCGCAACCGCGCGCACATGCAGCGGCTGGCGCTCTACAGCCGCGAGCGGCTGCATCGGCTCACGGCCCAGGAACGACTGGAATACGAACGCAGCGAAGGCTATCTGGTGCTGCTGCGTTCCGAAGAGGACCTGAAACAGGCCCGCTCGGGCTTGGAACTGCTGCGCGCAGCGGAAATCCGCTACGCCGAAATTGACGCTGCCCAGGCGCGGCACATCGAGCCCGCGTTGAGCGCCCAAACGCCCCTGGCCGGCGCCATCCACCTGCCCGACGACGAGGTAGGCAACTGCCGCCAGTTCACCCTGCTGCTGCGCGAACGGGCGCGGGCACGGGGCGTTCGGTTCGCGTTCCGCGCGAAGGTCACCGCTCTGGTGATGACGCCGAGTCCGATGGTCCGGGTCGAAGGCGAGCCCGCCCCCCAAAGTTTCGATGCCGTCGTGGTCTGCGCCGGAGTGGCCTCCGATGCGTTGCTGCGGCCGCTGGGCATACGGCTGCCGCTCGCAGCGGTGCATGGCTATTCGATCACCGCGCGCATCCGCGAACCCCTGAACGCGCCGCGCAGCGCCGTGATGGATGAACGCTACAAGGTGGCCATCTCACGGCTCGGGCAGCGGGTGCGCGTCGCGGGCAGTGCCGAACTGGGCGCACCCCAAGGCCGGATGGACGCCAAGGCGCTGCGCACGCTCTACAAGGTCTTGCAAGACTGGTTTCCCGGCGCGGCCGACTATGCCCACGGCGTGCAGGAATGGAGGGGCGCACGCCCGATGCTGCCCGACGGACCGCCCGTGATCGGCCCAAGCGGCCTGCCCGGGCTGTGGCTCAACCTCGGCCACGGGTCGAGCGGCTGGGCGCTGGCTTGCGGCAGCGCTCGGGCCCTGGCCGACCGCATCGCGGGCCGCAAGCCCGAGATCGAGCTCGAAGGCCTGGGGATCGAACGGCTCGGCCTGCGGCGCTGAACGGGCCTCGCGGCACAATCGCGCCATGTTGCGCCCTGCCGTCCCCGATCCCTCTCGGCCTCTGCCCCTCCATGCGGTTTCCGCCACGCGCGCCATCGAAGCCGCGGCCGCCGCGATCTTGCCGCCGCACACGCTGATGCAACGCGCCGGGCTCGCGGTGGCCCGCCTCGCGCGCGCGCTCGCTCCGCATGCCCGGACGATCTGGATCGCCTGCGGCCCCGGCAACAACGGCGGCGACGGCCTTGAAGCGGCGGCCCAGCTCCAAGGCCTCGGCTCGTCCGTCGTCGTAACCTGGCTGGGCGACCCCGACCGCGCAAGCCCGGACACCCGAGCGTCGCTGGCACGCGCACAGGCCGCCGGCGTCGGCTTCGCGCCCGCGCCGCCCGACGGCCTGACGCCACGGGATCTGTGCATCGACGCGCTGCTCGGTATCGGCGCGCGGCGCGCGCCCCAGGGTCGCATGGCCGAGTGGATCGCGGCGATGAACGCCTCCGCCGCGCCAACACTCGCGGTCGACGTTCCCACGGGGCTGAGCGCCGACACCGGCTCCACTCTGATTTCAGGAGCACAAAGCGACCATTTGGCGCCGGGATCCAGCGTCATTCATGCGAAATTCACCTTGAGCCTCCTGACCCTCAAGCCTGGGCTCTTCACGGCCCTCGGCCGCGACACGGCGGGCACCGTGTGGTGGGACGACCTCGACATGCCGCCCCCTGCGGAGAGCGCCGTGGCGGAACTGCGCGCCACGCCCCCCCGACCGCCCCGGCCACAAGCGAGTCACAAAGGCCATTGGGGTGACATCGCAGTCATCGGCGGCGAAGGTCTTGCGCGGCGCGGCAGGGGCATGACGGGCGCGGCGCAGCTGGCAGCCACCGCCGCGCTGCATGCCGGTGCCGGCCGGGTCATGCTGTGCCTGCTGGACGAGGGCGCGCTTTCCGCCCTGCCCGAACAGGCCGAGTTGATGTTGCGACGGTTCGAAGCGATCGACCCGCAGCGCAGCACCGTGGTTTGCGGCTGCGGTGGTGGCGAGGCGGTGCAGACGGTTTTGCCCGAGGTCCTCGAGCACTCGGCCCGCCTCGTGCTCGATGCTGATGCGCTCAACCGCATCGCGGCCGACGCCGAACTGCGCACGCGCCTGCAGCGCCGGCAACAAAGCCATCGGGCCACCGTGCTCACGCCGCACCCGCTCGAAGCGGCGCGGTTGCTCGGCACCGATGCGCACTCCGTTCAAGCCGACCGAATCGCAGCCGCGCGGGCCTTGGTCGCTGCCTTCGGCTGCACCGTGATTCTCAAAGGCTCAGGCAGCATCATCGCCGCACCCGATCGAACGCCCGTCATCAACACGACCGGCAATGCGCGCCTAGCCACCGGCGGTACCGGCGACGTGCTCGCCGGCCTCTGCGGTGCGCGACTCGCGGTCGTGCCCGACCCCTTCGAGGCGGCCGTCACCGCCGTGCAAGAGCACGGCGCCGCCGCCGATCATTTCCCGCCGGCACAAGCCTTGACCGCGCTCCGGCTGGCCCAAGCGCTGCAGCCTTAGGGCAACGCTGAATAAGTTCCCGCGATGGCGCGCGCCCGGCCGCGGGATGGGATGCGAGGCGCAAACCGCAGCCATAGCCGCAGCTATGGCGAGGATTTGCAACGAAGCAGACCGCCCGCAGCCGGGATGCGCGACGCGCGAGGGACTTGTTCAGCGTTGCCTTAGCACAGAGGCCGCTGTTCAGCCCTGCCTCAGCGCCGCGACTTACGCCCGCGCTGCTTCGGAGCCGCACCCGGCTGGGGCGCCGGTGCTGCAGCGCCTTTCGATTTGGGCTTTTCCCGTCCGGCGGCGCCCGAGTCGCCGCGCCGACCGCGTCCCGTGCCGCGCGGGCGACCTTCGGTGTCGGCGGCTGCGGGCTCGGCACCGCTCGCGCCCGACTCAGCCCGCTCCCGGCCGACGCTCGCGCTGCTGCGGCCCGCTCGCCCCGAGCCCGACTCGCCCTCCTGCACCAGACGAAAATCGATGCGCCGGCCATCGAGATCGACACGGCTCACCTGCACACGAACCCGGCTTCCGATCGCGTACCGGACACCGGTTCGCTCCCCGCGCAGTTCCTGGCGGACCTCATCGAAGCGGAAATACTCCTGGCCAAGCTCCGTGATGTGCACCAGGCCTTCGACATACATCTGGTCGAGCGTGACGAAAATGCCAAAACCCGTGACGGCGGTGACGACGCCGGCGTATTCCTCGCCCAAATGCTCGCGCATGTAGGCGCACTTGAGCCACGCCTCGACATCCCGGCTGGCCTCATCGGCGCGACGCTCGGCCGCACTGCAATGCAGTCCGGCGGCTTCCCAGGCCAACATCTCGCCGCTGAGTTTGGGCCGAGGCGCGGCGACCTGCCCCGGGCGCGGCGCCTGGCCTTTTTCGAGCCGGCGGGCCAGCTTGGCCTGCGCTTCGCCGGGTATGGGCAGCGTGGGCAGTTGATAGCGCTCGCCCGCGAGCAAGGCCTTGATGACCCGGTGCACCAGCAGATCCGGGTAGCGCCGGATCGGGCTGGTGAAATGGGTGTAGGCCGGATAAGCCAGCCCGAAATGCCCTTTGTTCACCGGCGAATAGATCGCCTGTTGCATCGAACGCAGCAACATCGTGTGAATTTGCTGCGCATCGGGCCGGTCTTTCGTAGCCTCGGCGATGCGCTGGAAGTCGCCCGGCTCCGGGCGCTCGCCGAGCGTGAGCCCTACGCCGAGCGCCTTGAGGTAGTTGCGCAGCAGTTCGAGCTTTTCGGGCGTCGGCCCTTCATGAACCCGGTACAGCCCCGGGTGCTTGCCCTGGTCGATGAAGTCCGCACTGCACACATTGGCAGCGAGCATGGCCTCCTCGATCAAGCGGTGCGCCTCGGTGCGCGTGCGCGGCACGATGCGCTCGATCCGCCCCGCCTCATCGCAAACGATCTGCGTCTCGGTGGTCTCGAAATCGACCGCCCCCCGTTGGATCCGCTGGGAAAGCAGAGCGCGATACACGTCATGCAGGTTGAGCAGATCCGGCACACGTTCCTTGCGCCGCTGAGCTTCCGACCCGCGGGTGTTGGCCAGAATCGCCGCCACCTCGTTGTAGGTGAAGCGCGCATGACTGAACATCACCGCCGGGTAGAACTGGTAGGCGTGAATCTCGCCTTTAGCGGTAATCAGCATGTCGCAGACCATGCACAGCCGCTCGACCTCCGGGTTGAGCGAGCACAGACCGTTGGAGAGTTTCTCGGGCAGCATCGGAATGACCCGCCGCGGGAAATAAACCGACGTCGCCCGCTCGTACGCATCGATGTCGATCGCACTGCCGTTGCGCACGTAGTGGCTCACATCGGCAATGGCCACGAGCAGGCGCCAGCCCTTAGCGCGGCCGATCCGCGCCGGCTCGCAATAGACCGCATCGTCGAAGTCGCGTGCGTCCTCACCGTCGATCGTGACCAGCGGAACATCGGTCAGGTCCACGCGCCCGACTTTGTCCTGCGGCTGGACCGTTTCAGGCAGGCTGCGCGCCTCGGCGATGCAGGCGTCCGAAAAGACATGAGGCACGCCGTACTTGCGCACGGCGATCTCGATCTCCATCCCGGGATCGTCGATCTCGCCCAGCACCTCGCGGATGCGCCCGACCGGCTGGCCGAACAAAGCGGGCGGCTCGGTCAGTTCGACCACCACCACCTGCCCGACCTGGGCACCCGCGAGTCCGCCTTTGGGGATCAGGATGTCCTGCCCATAGCGCTTGTCTTCGGGCGCGACGAGCCAAACCCCGCCTTCGTGCAGCAGCCGACCGATGATCGGCTGCGCCGGGCGTTCGACGATTTCAAGCACGCGGCCTTCCGGGCGCCCGCGTCGATCGGTCCGCACGACACGGACCTTGACCCGGTCGTTGTGCAGCACTGCGCGCATTTCATTGGGCGGCAGGTAGATGTCCGGCCCGCCATCGTCTCGAACGACGAATCCATGCCCGTCGCGATGACCTTGGACGGTTCCCTCGATTTCATCCAGCAACGCGCTGGTTGGAGTCAAATTTTTGATATATAATCCTTTACTTCCTGAGATGCCCAGGTGGCGGAATTGGTAGACGCACTAGTTTCAGGTACTAGCGCTGAGAGGCGTGGAGGTTCGAGTCCTCTCCTGGGCACCAAGTTTAAACAAACCGAGTGATCGGTTTCGAGTCTGAAAGCCGCTGGCCACCCCAGCGGCTTTTTTGTTTTTGGCAATTTTGTTTTTGGCAATGACGCTCAGCAGCGCCGATGCCGTCATCGATTCGCGCCATCGGCCGCCAGCGGGCATCAGCCAGCGGAACCCCACCAAGGCACCGATCAAACCGGCACCGCCACGAGGTCATGCCCTTGTGCGTCGACCACCCGGGCGCGGGTGAATTCCCCGACTTTGAGCGTCTTGCTGATCTTCTCCGGCGGCAGCAGCCGCACCGTGCCGTCGATTTCCGGCGCATCGGCATAGCTGCGGCCCACCCCGCCCCGTCGGCCCTGCGCCGGCGCAGAGTCGACCAGCACCTGCAGCGTCTGCCCGATGCGCCCGCGCAGCTTCTCAACCGAAACCGCCTCGGCCACCGCCATGAAGCGCGATTGCCGCTCCTCACGCACCGCCGCGGGCAGCATGCCCGGCAGCGCATTGGCCGCAGCGCCCTGCACCGGGCTGTACGCAAAACACCCGGCGCGATCGATCCGTGCCGCGCGGATGAAGTCGAGCAGATGTTCGAACTCTTCCTCGGTCTCGCCGGGAAACCCCGCAATGAAGGTGCTGCGGATCACGAGTTCGGGGCACATGGCACGCCAACGCTCGATCCGCTCGAGGTTGCGTTCGCCGCTCGCCGGCCGCTTCATCCGGCGCAGTACCTCGGGGTGGCTGTGCTGGAAAGGCACGTCGAGATACGGCAAGACCAGCCCCTCGGCCATCAGCTCGAGGACCTCATCCACATGTGGGTAGGGATAGACGTAATGCAAGCGCACCCAGGCACCATGTTCGGCAGCCAGTTCACCCAGGGCACGGGCCAGCTCGGTCATCCGCGTCTTGATGGGACGCCCCTCCCAAAAGCCGGTGCGGTATTTGACATCCACACCGTAGGCCGACGTGTCCTGACTGATGACCAGCAACTCCTTCACGCCACCTTCAAACAGCGCGCGCGCTTCGCGCAGGACGTCCCCGATGGGGCGGCTCACGAGGTCGCCGCGCATCGACGGGATGATGCAGAAGGTGCAGCGGTGGTTACAGCCCTCGCTGATCTTGAGGTAAGCGTAATGCCGCGGCGTGAGCTTGAGCCCCGCTTCGCCAAACGCTCCGGGCACGAGGTCGATGAAGGGGTCGTGCGGCCGCGGCAAATGCGCATGGACGGCATCGAGCACTTCGTCGGTCGCATGTGGGCCCGTCACTGCCAGCACGCTCGGGTGAATCTGGCGCACCAGATTGCCGCCGTCCGCGCCGGTCTTGGCGCCCAGGCAGCCCGTGACGATCACCTTGCCGTTTTCGGCCAGGGCTTCACCGATGGCGTCGAGGCTTTCTCGGACCGCATCGTCAATGAAGCCGCAGGTGTTGACGATCACCAGATCGGCACCCTCGAACGTCTTACTCGTGCGGTAGCCTTCGGCGCTCAGGCGCGTGAGGATCAACTCGGAGTCGGTCAAAGCCTTGGGGCAACCGAGGCTGACGAAGCCGATGCGCGGTGCATCCGCGGCGCTGGCAACCGTCGCCGACGGGGCTGGTTCGTTCATGGCGTCCATGGCGGGGTCAGGGCGGGCTCAACGCTTGAGGCCAAAGGCGCCCATGAGTTGCTCGGTCTGCTTTTGAATCTGTTCCTGCATCTGCTGAAACACAGTGCGCGACTGCTCCGCATAAGCGCCCATCATGGCCTGCACCATCGGGGATTGAAGACTCAGAAACTGCGCCAGCGCCTCAGGCGAAAGACCTTTGGCCTGTTCCAACAGCTTGGCCTGGAGCTCGGCAAAGGCCTGGACGTTCTTTTCGAGATAGGCGCCCATGAAGCCTTGCATCGCGTGTCCGTAGAACCGGATGAAGTTCGCCAGCACCGCCTCGGAAAACATCGGTGCGCCGCCCGCTTCTTCCTCGAGGATGATTTGCAGCAGGATGCTGCGGGTGAGGTCCTCGCCGGTCTTGGCGTCACGCACGACGAAGGGCTCGCCGGCCATCACGAGCCGCTTGACTTCGGCCAGCGTGATGTAGCTCGATGCGGCGGTGTCGTAGAGACGGCGATTGGGATATTTTTTGATGATGCGCACAGTCGCCTTCCCGGCGGCAGAGGCTGGTCTTGGTGCAGACACGGTAAAACTCCTCGGCTGGTCCTTCGGCGCCGCGCCCAATCGGGCAAACAGCACGCATTCCAAGAACCCCCACACTCAAGCCACTCCGGCGATACCCGGGCCGCTGTGCGGAAAGAAGAAAGATTGGTAGGCGCGATTGGACTCGAACCAACGACCCCCACCATGTCAAGGTGGTGCTCTAACCAGCTGAGCTACGCGCCTAAGATCGTTTGAAGCCGCTAGTATAGCAGCAAACCAAGCGTCCCCCGGCTCTGCGCCGCGATGCGGATGCAAAAAATTCGCAGCGTCAACGGCGACGCGCCCGCCGCACGCCAGCCACGGCGCGCACCGCCGCGAGCGCAGCACCGAGCCGCGTCGCACTCGAGACCTCGACCGTGAAAGTCATCCACGCGATGCCTTTGACGCTTTGCGTCTGCACGCCAACCACGTTCATGCGCTCGCGGGCAAAGACTTCGGAAATATCGCGCAACAGCCCCTGCCGGTCGACGGCCTCGATCGCGATGTCGACCGGATACACCGCAGCACCCGACGCCGCGGACCGTCCCCACGCCACCGGGATGACCCGATCGGGGTTGCGCAAAGCCATTTGCCGGAAGTTGCTGCAGTCGCTTCGGTGCACGCTCACCCCTTTGCCGCGGGTGACGAAGCCGCTGATCGCATCTGGCGGCGCGGGGCGGCAGCAGCGCGCGAGCTGGGTCAGCAAGGAGTCGACCCCGACCACCAACACGCCGCCGCTCGCTGCCTTCTCCGGACCGCTGCGGAGCTTGCGGAACAGCTGAGCCTCGGAATCGTCTTCGGCGGCAGGGCTCGGGCGCAGCAAGGCTTCGATGTTGCGCAAGGAGTATTCATCCTTGCCGACCACATCGAACATGGCCTGAGCCGACTTGAACCCGAGTTGCGACGCGAGATCTTCGAGCTTGATGCTGGTCTTGCCTTCTCGTTGCAGCAGGCGTTCGACCGCCTCGCGACCGCGCGCGGCCGTCTCCTCGGCCATTTGGGCGTTGAACCAGGCGCGCACCTTGGAGCGAGCGCGGGGGCTGGCCAAAAAGCCCAGTTCGGGGTTGAGCCAGTCGCGCGACGGCCCACCTTCCTTGGCCGCCACGATCTCGACCGTCTGACCGTTCTTCAGCGGCGTGTTGAGCGGCACCATCGCGCCGTCGACCCGCGCGCCGCGACAGCGGTGGCCGAGGTTGGTGTGCACCGCATAAGCAAAATCAACCGGTGTCGCCCCTTGCGGCAGCTCGATCACCGCAGCGTCGGGCGTGAGCACATAAATGCGGTCGTCGAACAGGCCTTGGTCGCGTACGGCCCCCGAAAGATCGCGCTCCCACGCGAGCAGCTGGCGCAGCACCGCAATCTTGGCGTCGTATCCGCTCGACGCGCTCACGCCGGCATAGCCCTTGGTGCCGGCCTCCTTGTACGCCCAGTGGGCGGCGACGCCGTGCTCGGCATGCGCGTGCATGGCCTCGGTGCGGATCTGGATTTCGATCGGTTTGCCGTCGGTGGGATCGCGCACGACCGTGTGCAGCGACTGGTAGCCGTTGGGTTTGGGTTTGGCAATGTAGTCGTCGAACTCTTCGGGGATGGGCGTGAAGTGCTCATGCACCCAGGCCAACACCGTGTAGCAGTCCTCGAGGCGCGGCACGATCACGCGCAGCGCACGCACATCGAACACCTGGCTGAAATCCAGACCCTTGCCCCGCATCTTGCGCACGATGCTGTAGATGTGCTTGGGCCGGCCCTCGACGCGGGCGCGAATGCCCAGAGCACTCAGCTCGTGCTCGAGGCGCTCACGCAGCGCGGCCATGTAGGCCTCGCGGCCCGCGCGCTTTTCATCGAGCAGCCGAGCGATCTGCTTGTAGGTTTCGGGCTCGAGGAACCGGAAGGCCAGGTCTTCCAGTTCCCATTTGATCTGCCAGATGCCAAGCCGGTTAGCCAGCGGCGCGAACACCTGCAGCGTCTCCTGTGCCAAAACCGGGGACAAGGGCTGACGGCTCGCGGCATGCCAGCGCAGCGTCTGCAGCCGTGAGGCCAGCCGCAGCAGCACCGCGCGCAGGTCACGGCTGAAGGCCAGCAGCATCTTGCGCACGTTTTCGGTTTGGACCGCCGGATCCACGCCGTCGGAAGCAGCGGCCTGGGCGGCACGCGAGAGCCGCTGGACCTTGACGAGCCGGGCCGTCTCGACGGCAAGAGCCGCGAGCCCCGCGCCAAAGGCCTTGGCGATGACTTCCTGTGGTCGGGTGAGCACCTCGGTCGTGTAGACGAGATAGGCCGCGGCCTGGGTGTCGTCGCCCGTATCCATGCTGCGAAGAATCGCGACTACGGAATCCGCGTGTTCGAGCATGTTTTCGCCGGTATCGAGCGCCTGCGCGGCGATCAGCGGCTCGGCAAACGCCCGCGCCCGGGCAACCAGGGCTGCATCGGCTGGCCCGGCGGTCGCGGCCAGCACGACCGCGGCAGGGCCTGCGGGAGCCGAGCTTTGCGAAGCCTGCGCATCGGCCGCGGCGATTGCGGAAGCACCCAACGCTGCGCTCACGGGCACACCCTCGTGCTCCGCATGGCGGTTCGAGCGGGCTGGGGAACCCACCGGTGCGGCGCTCATGGCTCTGGATCGAAGAGAAAGCCGCTGACCACCGCGCGCTGATCGTCGGCGACCAGGGTCGGAGCGTGGCCGACACCGGCAAACTCCACGCAGCGCGCGCGCGGGCCACGCTCGCCCATGGCTTGCGCAGTCTCGCGGGAGAGCAGGTCGGAGTCGGCGCCGCGCAGCAAGAGGGTGCGCGCCTCGATCGCATCAAAGAGCGCCCACATCACCGCCTCAGCGGCGGCGGCTGCCTCAGGGGTCAGCGCGCGCAGCGGCAAAGCGATTGCCGGGTCGTAGTGCAGCCGATAGCCACCGAGGGGATCCGGGCGCAGCATCGGGCGGCACAAGTCGAGCCACTGAGCCCGCGAGTGCGGCCCAAAAGACGAGGAAATCGCCCACAGGGCATCGGCCGCCTCGTCGAGCGTCGCAAAACGCGAGCCACGCCCCAGGTATTGCGCGATGCGCTCGATGGCCGCCCACTGCACCGCCGGCCCCACGTCGTTGAGCACCAGCCGCCGCACCGCCACCGGCAGCGGCAAGTCATGCCGGCCGCACACGGCCATGCCGATCAGCCCGCCCATGCTGGTGCCAACCCAGTCGAGCACGGCGATCGGCGCCTGCCGGTGCAGCGCATCGAGCAAAGTCACCAGATCGGAGACGTACTGCGGCAGTTGATAAGCGCGCGGGTCGAGCAGCCAGTCGCTCCCGCCCCGGCCTACGATGTCCGGGCAGACGACGCGCAAGGGCGCCGGCGCCTGTTCGAGCAGGGCGAGTGCGAGCGCGTCGAAGTCCCGCCCCTGGCGCGAGAGGCCATGCACGCAAACGACGACGTGCGCGGCCTGCGCGTCGCCCCACTGTGTGTAGGCCATGCGGTGCGTTGCGCCGGCGACCATAAGGTCCGCGCAGGCGACGTGTTCGAGGGTCGGTCCGTTCAGGGTCATGGTCATTTTCGTGTCAGCCGCGCCCGGGGGTCGGGGCCGATAATCCAGCCCGTTTCTGACTTGCATCGCGGCGTCGCGTGCATCGTAAATCAACCGGAGTTCACACCATGCTCAAAGGCAAGACAGCCCTCGTAACCGGCTCGACCAGCGGAATCGGTCTCGGCATTGCGCAAGCGCTGGCGCGCGAAGGCGCCAACATCGTCCTCAACGGATTTGGCGATGTCGAATCGGCCCGTGCCAGCATCGCCGCGCTCGGCGTCGAGGTCAGTTACCACGGCGCCGACATGAGCCGGCCGGCCGAAATCGAAGCCCTGATGCAACACGCGGCCCAAACCTTCGGCCGGGTGGACATCCTCGTGAACAACGCCGGCATCCAGCATGTGGCCCGGGTGGAGGATTTCCCGGTCGAGAAATGGGACGCGATCCTCGCCATCAACCTCTCCAGCGCCTTCCACACGACGCGGCTTGCGCTGCCGGCGATGCGCGCGGCCAACTGGGGCCGTGTGATCAACGTCGCCTCGGTGCATGGGCTGGTAGCCTCGGCGGAGAAATCGGCCTACGTCGCAGCCAAGCACGGCTTGGTCGGCTTCACCAAGACGGTGGCGCTCGAAACCGCGACCACCGGCGTGACCTGCAATGCCATTTGCCCAGGCTGGGTGCTGACCCCGCTGGTGCAAAAACAGGTGGACGCCAAGGCCGCCGCGCTCGGCGTCAGCAACGAGGAGGCCAAGCGCTTGCTGCTGAGCGAAAAAGAGCCCTCGATGCAGTTCACCACGCCCGAGGAATTGGGGGCGCTGGCGGTCTTTTTCTGCTCACCCGCCGCGAACAACGTACGCGGGGTGGCCTGGAACATGGACGGCGGCTGGGTGGCGCAATGAGCACCTCCGCCTTGCTCTCAAGTTCATAGCAATATCGGGCCGTTTGACGCTGGCCTCCGGCGGTTTTTGTTCAAAATTCGCTGCTGAAGGGCTTCCCAGCCGGATTCTTCTCAAAAGGGTGCCTGCACGGGCTCGGCACGCCCAAGGGCCCGGGATGACCACGCGTGACGGCCGAGCAACGCAATCCTGCGCCCCTTCGGCGCTCAACTCCGCGCTCAACGCGCGCCGGTGCCACTCTGACGGATCTGCTCACGCAAGCGGGCGCGCTCGTCCGCCGTCAAGCGACGCGGCTCGGGTGCCACTGGTGCCGCCGCCTCCTGACGCTGCGTCTGCAGCCACTGCCGAAGCTGGGGCGATGCAGCGCGCGCAGCCTGCGCATCGGCCGGCTGGGCGGCGACGCAACTGCAGGCAGCGAACAGAGTCCAGACGACAGGAGCGGATTTCATGCGCCGGATTATTCCCGCCATTGGCCCCGAAGCGTTATCGCGAAACGTAGGGAAGCTTCGATGCGGGGCAACATTTGTAACTGCGGGAAAAAGCACTGCGAATCGGGCCCAAAACCGCGGGGCTGCCCGCAAAATCGGCGCTGTTACAAATTTCGCCCGCGGAGAACACCCCGATGAACACGACCAGCCGCCCCGACAAGATCGTCATCGTCGATGACGATGCCCGCATCCGAGATTTGCTCCGTCGCTACTTGGCGCAGGAGGGCTTCGAAGTCATCGTCGCCGAGGACGGCAAGGCGCTCAATCGCCTCTTGCTGCGGGAGACGGTCGACCTGATCGTGCTCGACCTGATGATGCCCGGCGAAGACGGCCTGTCCATCTGCCGGCGGATGCGCGCGGCCAACGACCGCACACCGATCATCATGCTGACCGCCAAAGGCGAGGATGTGGATCGCATCGTCGGCCTCGAAGTCGGCGCCGACGACTATCTCGGCAAGCCCTTCAACCCGCGCGAGTTGCTCGCACGCATCCACGCGGTTCTGCGGCGGCGTCCGGTGATGGAGGCCCCCGGCGCGCCCTCGAGTGAGAACGAGGTCGTGCAGTTTGGCCCCTACACCCTCGACCTCGGGGCGCGCCAACTGCGCAAGAACGGCGAAGACATCCCCTTGACGACCGGTGAATTCGCGATGCTCAAGGCCTTGGTCCGTCACCCGCGGCAGCCCCTGTCCCGTGAAAAGCTCGCGCAGCTCGCGCGCGGCCGCGAATTCGAGCCCTTTGACCGCAGTCTCGACGTGCAGATCTCGCGGCTGCGCAAACTCATCGAGCCCGACCCGGCTTCGCCGCGCTTCATCCAGACGGTCTGGGGCGTGGGCTATGTCTTCGTCCCGGATGCGAGCTGAACGCCGACCCTCCGGCGCCCAGAGCGGACCTGTCTCCGCGGTTGCGCCGCTCGGGACGGCACCGGCGCCCCTCGAAGCGCGCCAGCGCCGACGCGCCCGCTTCGAACTCAGCCTGTTCTGGCGAACCTTCATCATGCTCGCCCTGCTGCTCGTCGGCAGCAGCGTGGCGTGGATGCAAACCTTTCGCGCGTTTGAGTATGAGCCGCGCGCTGTCCTCGCGGCGCAGCAAGTCGCCTCGCTGGTCAACCTCACGCGCGCGGCGCTGGTCCACTCCGACGGAATTGCCCGGCTGTCGCTGATCAAAGAGCTGGCCACGCGCGAAGGCGTGCGCATCGTCCCGCGCGAGCCCAACGACCGCTACACACCCTACCGTGGCGACGCGATGGAGGAGCGGATCGCGCGCGAGCTCGGCGCGCGCCTCGGCAGCGGCACCCTGGTTGCCAGTTCCGTCAACGGCGAAAGCGGCCTTTGGGTCGGCTTTGACATCGATGGCGATGCCTATTGGCTGCTGATGGACCCCGCCCGTCTGCGCCCCGTGGGTGGCGAGACCTGGCTCATCTGGCTTGCCACCGCAGCGGCGCTGTCGCTGCTCGGCGCTGCCTTCATCGCGCGGCTCATCAACCAGCCGCTCAAAAAACTCTCCTTTGCCGCCAGCCGCGTGCGCGACGGCGACTTCGATGCGAGCCACCTCGACGAGCGGGCCGTCACCAGCGAAATCCGCGAGGTCAATATCGGCTTCAACCGCATGGCGGCGCAATTGGCCAAGATCGAACAGGATCGCGCCGTGATGCTCGCTGGTATTTCCCACGACCTGCGCACACCGCTTGCGCGCCTGCGCCTCGAAGCCGAAATGAGCGTCGCCGACCCCGATGCGCGTGAGCACATGATCGCCGACATCGCCCAACTCGACGCGATCATCGACAAATTCCTGGAATACGCCCGTCCGGGACAGGCCGAGTTGCGCCCAGTGTCCCTGTCCGAGATCGTCGAAGCCTGCATCTATCCCTTCAAGGACGCCGCTGACATATCGATCGATCTGGACATCCCCGCCGGGATCCGCGTCATGGCCGATGAAGTCGAACTCGCGCGCGTGCTCTCCAACCTCATCGAGAACGCCCGCCGCTATGGCAAATCACCCGAAACCGGCATCGCGCGGGTCGACATCGGCGCACGCGTCAAAGACGATGAAATCCACATCAAGGTGCGCGATCACGGCATGGGCGTCGCGCCCGAACTCCTCGATAAACTGACCAAGCCCTTTTTCAGGGGCGATGCCGCCCGCACCGCCGCCACGGGCGCTGGTCTGGGTTTGTCCATCGTCGCCAAGACCGTCGAACGCATGGGTGGGCGCTTTTCGCTCAAAAACAGCAGCACCGGCGGCCTGGCGGCCTTCATCGTGCTGCATCGCGCAGCCTAACCAGGAGCGCCACCGCACGGGCCTCGATCGCGGCGCCCTGCCCCACGGGGCCAAGGCGTTCGGCGGTCTTGGCCTTGATGTTCACTTGGGCCGATTCAACGCCGAGGGCCCGCGCGAGGGCGACCGTCATCGCCGGGATGTGGGGGGCAAGCCTTGGGCTCTGGGCCACCACCGTGCTGTCCACGTTTGCGACCCGCCAGCCTGCCTGCAACGCGCGGCGCACGGCCTCAGCCAGCAGCACGGCCGAATCGGCCCCTTGGAACCGGGCGTCGTCGTCGGGGAAGTGCCGACCGATGTCGCCAAGGCCTGCGGCGCCCAGCACCGCATCGGTCACCGCGTGGAACAACACATCGGCGTCCGAGTGGCCCAACAGGCCCATCGCATGGGGAATCTCAACCCCGCCGATGACCAAACGCCGCCCCGGCACCAGCGCGTGCACATCCCAGCCCTCGCCGATGCGGATGTTCAAGGCCGCCGCAGCCATTTCGTCATCGCTCATCACGCCAGACTCCGCAGCAAGGCCCGCGCCAGAACGAAGTCCTGCGGGTAGGTCAATTTGATGTTCCATGGGCTTCCCGGCACGAGACGCGGCCGCAAACCCAAGCCCTCGAGCGCGCGGGCCTCGTCGGTGACCCCGACGAAAGCCGGCGCCCGGGCGGCCAAAGCCCGATGCAACAAGCCCAGGCGCGCCATTTGAGGCGTCTGCGCGAGCCACTTGTCACTGCGCTCGATCGTTTCGGCCGCGCGGCCTTCGACCGAACGCTTGAGGGTATCGGCAACCGGCAACGCCAGTAAGCCACCGACCGGGTCGTCGATGCAAGCATCGATCAGCGCCTCGACCAAGGCCGGCGCCACCAGACAGCGCGCCGCATCATGCACCAGCACCCAATCCGCAGGATCCGCCCCGCTCTCTAGCAGCCGCTCGACCCCATTGAATACCGACTGGGCCCGGCTCACGCCCCCGCAGTCCGCCACTTCGACCCTGGCATCGGGCACCGGCAAGAAACCATCCCCCGGCGCGACCACCACGAGAATGCGCGCAAGCCGCGGCACCGCCAAGAGCGCATCGAGGGTATGCATGACCACCGGCCGCCCTTCCAGGTCGGCGTACTGCTTGGGCCCGTTCGCTTGCGCCCGCAGGCCCACGCCCGCACAGGGAACCAGCGCATGAAGACGGGGAATCGGTGCGGTTTCGGTCATGAGAGGGCAGCGGCGCGGAACTTGCCATTCTAAAATCCCGGACGCACCCCCGGCCTACCCTTGGGCCGGGGGTGTTCGTTCTGGGCACCACCCGCCCACCGCACGCATGGAACTACCCAAACTCACCCCCGCGCGTCGTTACACGATGCCCCAGCCCGCCGCGTCGGCCGACAGTCTGCTGCTTGCCGAGCTGTCGCGCCGCGCGCGCACCGACGGGCGCCCCGTCGCCATCGTGACGGCTCAAGCGACCGACGCGGTTCGGCTGATCGAGGAACTGGCCTTCTTCGCGCCCGAGTTGCGCTGCGCCCTCTTCCCCGATTGGGAAACGCTGCCCTACGACAGCTTTTCGCCGCACCAAGACCTGATCTCCGAGCGACTCGCAACGCTTTGGCGCATTCAGCAGCGCGATCGGGAGCAAGGCGCCGACGTGATCGTGGTTCCTGCATCGACCGCGCTCTACCGCCTCGCGCCGCCCTCATTCCTGGCGGCCTACACCTTTCACTTCAAGGTTGGGCAACGGCTCGATGCGCAGGCGCTCAAGAGCCAATTGACGCTGGCAGGCTACAACCATGTCACCCAAGTCGTCAGCCCCGGTGAATATGCCGTGCGCGGCGGCCTGATCGATCTGTTTCCGATGGGCTCACCCATGCCCTATCGGATCGACCTCTTCGACGACGAGATCGACTCCATTCGCAGCTTCGACCCCGACAGCCAGCGCAGCCTCTACCCCGTACCCGAAGTGCGGCTGCTGCCCGGCCGCGAATTCCCCATGGACGAGGCTGCGCGCAGCCGATTTCGGCAGCGTTGGCGAGAATTCCTCGAAGGCGACCCAACTCGCAGCCGCATCTACAAAGACATCGGCAACGGCGTAGCCAGCGCCGGTATCGAGTATTACCTGCCGCTGTTCTTCGAAGAAACCGCCACCGTCTTCGATTACCTCGGATCGGACGCCACGCTGGTGCTGCACGGCGACCTCGAGGCGGCTTTTGCGCAGTTCTGGCAAGACACCCGCGAACGCTACCGCCTGCTTCAAGGCGATCCTGAGCGCCCGATCCTGCCGCCAGAAGCCCTGTTCCTGACGCAGGAAGCCTTCTACACCGCAGCCAAAAACCTGCCCCAGTTGGCGCTGCGACCGACCGAGCAGGACGCCGCGGCGCATCCCTGGCTGGCTCCCCTGCCTGAGCTCGCCGTGCAGCGCGGCGCCGACGAGCCGTTGGCACGCCTGCAGACCCACCTGCGCACCACGCCCGCGCGCGCGCTGCTGCTGGCCGAAAGCGACGGTCGGCGCGAAAGCCTGCTCGATTTCCTGCGCAACGCGGGCGTCTCGCCGCCCGCGTTCGACAGTTTGGCTGAGTTCGAAGCCAGCGACGAGCCGCTGGGGATCGCCACCGGCGCGCTGCAAGCGGGCTTTGCCTGGATCGAACGCGGGCTGGAATTCATCACCGAGACCGAGCTCTTCGCCGCCGCCCCCAGCGTGCGCCGGCGCAAGAAGCAGGAGCAGGTCAGCGACGTCGACGCGCTCATCAAAGACCTCTCCGAGCTCAACATGGGCGACCCCGTGGTACACAGCGCTCACGGCATCGGCCGCTACCGCGGGCTGGTGAGCCTGGACCTGGGCGAGAAGAACCCCGACGGCAGCCCCGCGCTGCAGGAGTTTTTACACCTCGAGTACGCCGACAAGGCCGTGCTCTATGTGCCGGTGAGCCAGTTGCAACTGGTCAGCCGCTACACGGGCGTGAGCGCCGACGAGGCGCCGCTGCACAAGCTCGGTAGCGGCCAGTGGGAGCGCGCCAAGCGCAAGGCCGCCGAGCAGGTGCGCGACACCGCGGCCGAACTGCTCAACATCTACGCACGGCGCGCCGCACGCGAAGGCCATGCCTTCCGCTTCAGCGCGCACGACTACGAGCAGTTCGCCGCCGACTTCGGCTTCGAAGAAACCGCCGATCAAAAAGCGGCGATTCATGCCGTCATTCAGGACATGATCAGTCCGCGGCCCATGGACCGCCTGGTCTGCGGCGACGTGGGCTTTGGCAAGACCGAGGTCGCGCTGCGCGCGGCCTTCGTCGCCGTCACCGGCGGCAAACAGGTGGCGTTTCTCGCCCCCACCACGCTGCTGGCCGAGCAGCACTACCAGACGCTGGCCGACCGCTTCGCGAAGTGGCCCGTGAAAGTGGCCGAGGTCTCGCGCTTTCGCTCGACCAAAGAAGTCCATGCAACCCTCAAGGGGCTGGCCGACGGAACGGTGGACATCGTCGTCGGCACGCACAAGCTGCTCAGCGCCTCGACGAAGTTTCACAACCTCGGCCTGCTCATCATCGACGAAGAACACCGCTTCGGCGTGCGCCACAAGGAGCAGATGAAAGCCTTGCGCGCCGAGGTCGACGTGCTGACGCTGACCGCTACGCCGATTCCGCGCACCCTGGGCATGGCGCTCGAAGGCATGCGCGACCTCTCGGTCATTGCCACCGCGCCCCAGCGGCGTCTGGCGATCAAGACCTTCGTGCGCAACGAAGGCCAGGGCGTCATCCGCGAGGCCGTGCTGCGCGAATTGAAGCGCGGCGGCCAGGTGTATTTCCTGCACAACGAAGTCGAAACCATCGAGAACCGCCGCCAGAAGCTGCAGGAGATGCTGCCCGAAGCGCGCATCGGCGTCGCCCACGGACAAATGCCCGAGCGCGAGCTCGAGCGCGTCATGCGCGACTTCGTCGCCCAGCGCTACAACCTGCTGCTGTGCTCGACCATCATCGAAACCGGCATCGACGTGCCTACGGCCAACACCATCGTCATCAGCCGCGCCGACAAATTCGGGCTCGCGCAGCTGCACCAGTTGCGCGGGCGCGTGGGCCGCAGCCACCACCAGGCCTACGCCTACCTGCTCGTGCCCGACGTGGACGGCCTGACCAAACAGGCCGCGCAGCGGCTCGAAGCCATCCAGCAAATGGAAGAACTCGGCAGCGGCTTCTACCTGGCCATGCACGATCTGGAAATCCGTGGCGCGGGCGAGGTGCTCGGCGAGAGCCAAAGCGGCAACATGATGGAGATCGGCTTTCAGCTCTACAACGAGATGCTCGCCGAAGCGGTGCGCAGCCTGAAAGCCGGCAAAGAGCCCGACCTGCTCGCACCGCTGTCGGCGACTACCGACATCAACCTGCACGCGCCCGCTCTGCTGCCCGAGAGCTATTGTGGCGACGTGCACCTGCGGCTCTCGTTCTACAAAAAGCTCGCCACCGCCAAGACCAACGAACAGATCGATGGCCTGCTCGAAGAAATGGTGGACCGCTTTGGCAAGCTGCCCCCGCCCGCGCAGACGCTCATCGATGTGCATCGGCTGCGGGTGCTCTCGGCCCCCTACGGCGTCGCCAAGGTGGACGCAGCGCCAAGCGTGATCACCATCAGCTTTCGGCCCAACCCGCCGATCGAGGCGCTGCGCATCATCGAATTGATTCAGAAGAACCGCCACATCAAGCTTGCCGGCAATGAAAAGCTGCGCATCGAGCGCGCCCTGCCCGACGCAACAGCCCGCGCGCAGATGGTGCGTGACGTGCTGCGCGCGCTCGGCACCCCGACCCCCGTGACCGCCTGAGTCTCTGCCATGAACCCTGAAACCGAACTCTCGCCGGGTCTGTTCGTGCGCGGCATCACGCCGCCGCTGCGACTGCCCGACTACCGCCTCATCGCCTTCGACATGGACTCCACGCTGATCGACATCGAGTGCGTGGACGAAATCGCCGATGCCGTTGGACGCAAGGCCGAAGTCGCCGCCATCACCGAAGCGGCGATGCGCGGCGAAATCGCCGACTACAAGGAAAGCCTGCGCCGGCGCGTGGCGCTGCTCGAGGGCGTCACGACCGCGCAGCTCGAACAAATCTATCGCCACCGGCTACAGATCAACCCCGGTGCCGATGAACTGGTGCACGCGTGCCGCGAAGCAGGCTTGCGCACGCTGCTGGTCTCCGGCGGTTTCACCTTCTTTGCCGAGCGGGTGCAGCGACGCTTGCAGCTCGACGAGACGCGCAGCAATCTGCTCGAAATCCGGGACGGCAAGCTCACCGGCCGCCTGCTCGACCAGCCCTGGGGCGACATTTGCGACGGAGCGGAAAAGCGCCGGGCCGTGCTCGAGACCTGCGCGCGCATCGGCTGCACGCCCGAACAGGCCATCGCGGTCGGCGACGGCGCCAACGACCTCGAGATGATGGCGGCCGTGGGCTTGTCGGTGGCTTACCGTGCCAAACCGCGGGTGCGGGCCCAGGCCAAGGTGGCGATCGACATCGGCGGGCTCGACCGCTTGCTCGAGATCTTCGCCCCGCCCGAAGGGCGCTACGCCTGATCGTCTCCAAGCGCCGCATCCGGGGCGCCCGCGTGCAAGACCTCGATCTGCAGCCGCGCCAGCAGTTCGAGGACGCGGTCCTTGAGCGCCAATAGCTCGAGCCCGAGCTGTGCCGCGGTCTCTTTCTGCCCGGATGCGGCTGCAGCCACCAACGCCCGCCCGACACGGTGAACCTCGGCGTGTACGGGCTCGAGCGCTCGATAGGCGGGCAGCGCCCCATAGCGACGCCGGCCGTGGGTGTCGTACCAATGGCCGAGGCGGCAGGCATGATGATCGACCAGCTCCTCGTGGCCCAGCCGCACCGGCGCGCCGTCGAGCGTCGCCAGCACCGTGCGTATCCAGCGCAGGTGGTCGTATTGCGCGACCAGCAGCGGAAAGTCGCTCAATTCCCACCGCGTGTCGGCCCACAAGGCCCAGGCCGGATCGGCACGCCAGGTCTCGCGCCAGGCGAGCACCTCGGCCGCCGGCATGGGCCGGGCAATGCCATAGCCCTGGGCCAGGTCGCAACCCAAGCGCATCAGAACCACCCCTTGCTCGGCCAGCTCCACCCCTTCGGCGACGACGCGGCGGCCAAAGACGCTGCCAAGCGCGGCCACGGCTTCGATGAGCGCAAGGTCGCCCCGATCGTCGAGCAGGTCGCGCACGAAACTCTGGTCGATCTTCAGCACATCCACCGGCAAGCGCTTGAGGTAGGACAGCGACGCATAACCCGTGCCGAAGTCATCCAGCGCGACCGTCACGCCCAGCACGTGACACGCCTCGATCACCGCGACCGCGCGGGCCAGGTCGTCGATGGCGGCCGACTCGACGATCTCGATTTCCAGACTGCCCGACGGCAGGCTCGGGTGGCGCGCCAGCACGGCCCGCACATCGTCGACGAAGCGGTCGGCGGTGAAGTGGTCGGGCGCCACGTTCACCGCCACCCGGGTCTGGAAGCCCTCTGCGGCCCAGGCTTCGAGCTGCGCCAGTGCGGCTTCGAGCGCCTGCACCCCCAACTCGATGGCCAGCGGGCCCGACTCCATATAGGGCAAAAACGCCAACGGCGAGAGCAACCCGCGTTCCGGATGGCGCCACCGCGCCAAGGCTTCGAAGCCCACGACGACTCCCCGGCGCATGTCGACTTTGGGTTGGTAATGCCACTCGAACTCGCGCTGCTCGAGCGCCAGACGCACCCGATCGAGCTGTTGCCGATGCGCTTCCTGCATTTGGTCGGAAGCCACGTCGTACAGGTGCAGGCGATTGCGCCCGCTGTGCTTGGCCGCGTACATCGCCTGGTCGGCGTGGCGCAGCAAAAGATCGGGGTCGCCCGGATCGAAGGGATAGACGGTATAGCCCAACGATGCGCTGATTTCGACCGTCTCGGCACCAAGGACGAACGGCTCAGCCAAACGCTCGAGCAGCCGCTGCGCAATGGACTCCGCTTCATCGACCTGGCGCAGATCGGGGAGCACCAGCGCAAATTCATCGCCGCCGAAACGCGCCAGCGTGTCGGTGTCTCTCAAAACCTCTTGCGCACGCCGAGCGACCTGCCGCAAGAGTTCATCACCGGCCGCATGGCCCAAGCGGTCGTTCACCGGCTTGAATCGGTCCAGATCGAACAGGCACACCGCAATGAGCTGCGGCTGCCGTTCGCTGCGCGCAATCGCCTGCGCCAAGCGGTCGGAGAACAGATACCGGTTGGGCAATCCGGTCAGCGCGTCGTGCAAGGCCTGCCAATTCAGGCGCTGCTGGATTTGTTCATGCTGGGTACGATCGCGAAAGACCAGGACGCAGCCGTGCAAGACGCCCGCCTCGTCTCGAATGGGCGCGGCAGTGGCCTCGACGGGCCAGAGGGTGCCGTCGCGCGACTCGAGGCTGGCCGTCCCCGTCCGCCCGCCGATCGCGGCTCTCAAATGCAGCGCGGCGGCGACCGGGTCCGGCATGACGAGGCCCGAGGCTGGATCGACGAGACGAAAGACCTCTCGGGCCGCGCGGCCGGTCGCCTTGGAACGGCTCCATCCGGTCAAACGCTCGGCGACGGCGTTCATCTGCGTGATCTGGCCCTCGGCGTCGCAAACGATCACGGCGTCGGCAATGGCGAGCAGGGTCGCTTGGTGCAACTGCGCGAACCCTTGCCAGTGCGCGCGTGCCTCGCGCAGCGCCGCGAGGTTCGCGGCGATTTCGTCGGCCATGCGGTTGAAGTTTTCCGCGAGCGTGCGGGTCTCAGGGCTGCCCAGGACCGGCGCCCGCACCGTAGAGTCGCCCCGGAAGCGCCGCATCGCGCTGAGGATGGCGCGCAGCGCCTGCAGCGAAGAAAACAGCACCGCCGACAGCAGAACGCTGGCCGCCATCATCGCCGCGCCGATGGCCAGCATTTGCCGCTGAAATCCGAGCCAGATCGTGTTGCGCAGCCCAACAGGGTCGATCGTCAGCAGCAGTTGTCCGTAATCCACGTCACCCAAACGAACCGGCCGCGCATGAGGCTGTGCCTCGAGCCCGATCAGGGTCTCAAACCATCGCGGGTAAACCGCCGGTTCAGGAACCCCCGCCGCCTTCATCCGGCTGCGGCCGTACACCCACTCCACTTCTGCCAGCGCCGGATCCGTATCGACCAGCCGATGCATCAGCTCGCTGGCCGCTCCGTAGTCGCCCGTCACGGCGGCCTCGGCCAGCAAGGGCGCAAGCAGCTCGCCTGCCAAAGCCAGGGTGCGGGCTTGTTGCGCCTGCGCCTGCGCAGTGGCCTCGCCAAAAAACAAGGCCAAACGCAAGCCTCCCGCCAAGCCGACGGCCAGCAGCACGGCGAGCAGCAAGCGCGCCAGCAGCGGCAGCCGTGACCACAGCCGCTTCATCGTGCTCCCCCAGGCGCAGACGCCCAGAGCGCGCGGTAGACGTCGTAATCCGACTCATCCGCGCGCACGAAGGCCAGGGGGTGATCGGCCGCGAGCAAAGCCCCGGCGTCGTCGAGGATGCGTCGGCCCTCGCGGTCGGCGTCCATCGCCAAAAACGCGGCTTGCACGCGCCCGACGATGTCGCGCGGAACGCGCGGATGGACCATGACGGGAAGGTCGGGAAAGGGCGCAGACGTCCACAAAGCCCTGTAGCGGAGCCCCTACCGCAGCGCATACGCCCGCATGGCCGTGTCGTTCACCCCCGCCGCGTCGGCGGCACCACTCACCAGTTGGTGCATCGCCGCCTCCTGGTGACTCGCAAACCGTTCGACCACGCGCACACCGGCGCGGTGCAGGGCTTGCCGAGGACCGTGATAAGCCACGACCGCCTCCCGCGAGGGGAACACCACCGTCTTACCTTGCAAATCGACCAGAGAGCCCAGCGGCGACGTCGACGGCACCACGATCTGCCCGTGTATCGCTGGCCGGTTGAAACGGACCAGCACCCGCCAGCCCAACTGGCGACGTTCGGGCGTGAACAGATGGTTGGTATAGGCAAAGTCGAACGCGCCGGCGACGGTCCGCTCCGTCGTTTCGACCGCGGTCTTGCCCATCGCCAGGGTGAGAGGCACGCCGCTGCGCCTCGAGACCCATTGCAGAATGGGGTTCCAAAGCTCCGCAGTGGCCGTAACCGTGCGCTGGTTGAGCACCGCAAAACGCCAGACACGGGCCGCGGCGGGATCGGCCACCCCCGAAGCTGCTGTATGGCCCGGCCGCGCCCACGTCGCAAGCCCTGCGAGGCCACAGCCCATCATCCAGCGACGTCGGTTCATACCGCCCCACCCGCTCCCGTCCACCCCGACACGCCCCCGTATCTCGGCCTCAAACCGGTTCCGGCACGCTGGGCAAGCCCGAAAGCGCCATGGCGAGTTCCCGCTCGTCGTAGGTTTCATCTCGGAGCTCACCGGCAAAGTACTTCTGGTAAGCCGCCATGTCGAAGTGGCCATGCCCGCAGAGATTGAACAGGATGACTTCGCTTTTGCCTTCGCGCTTGCAGCGTAGGGCCTCCTCGATGGCCCCTTTCACTGCGTGGTTGGCCTCGGGCGCAGGCACGATGCCCTCGGCGCGCGCAAACAGCACACCGGCCTCGAAGCACTGGCCCTGGGTGTAGGCGGTCGCCTCCAGCAGGCCGAGTTCCTTCAGATGCGACACCAGCGGCGCCATGCCGTGGTAGCGCAGGCCACCGGCATGGAAGCCCGGCGGCGTGAAGGTGCTGCCGAGCGTGTGCATCTTGGTCAGCGGCGTCATGTGGCCGGTATCGCCAAAGTCATAGGCATATTTGCCGCGCGTGAGCGACGGGCAGGCGGCCGGCTCGACCGCGACGATGCGCGGCTTGGCACCGCCCCGCAAGCCGTGACCGATGAATGGGAAGGCGATGCCCGCAAAGTTGCTGCCGCCGCCGGTCGCACCCACGATCACATCGGGCCAGACATCGGCCATCTGCAGCTGCTCCATGGCTTCGAGGCCGATGACGGTCTGATGCAGCAGCACATGGTTGAGCACCGAGCCCAGGGCGTATTTGGTGTCCTCGCGCTGAACCGCGAGCTCGACCGCCTCAGAAATCGCAATGCCGAGGCTGCCCGGATGGTCGGGCCGTTGCGCGAGCACGCTGCGCCCATATTCGGTCTCGGTCGACGGCGAGGGCAGGCAGCGAGCGCCGTAGGTTTCCATCACCGCGCGCCGATAAGGCTTCTGGTCGTAGGACACCCGAACCTGGAACACCAAAACCTCCAACCCGAAGACGTTGCCAGCAAAGGCCAGCGACGTACCCCACTGACCGGCGCCGGTTTCGGTGGTCAGACGCTTCACGCCGGCCTGGGCGTTGTAGAACGCCTGCGGCACAGCCGTATTAGGCTTGTGGCTGCCCGCCGGGCTGACCCCTTCGTACTTGTAGAAGATCTTGGCTGGGGTGCCGAGCGCTTTTTCGAGCCGATGCGCCCGGAACAACGGGCTGGGCCGCCAAAGCCGGTAAATGTCGCGGACGGCTTCGGGAATTTCGATCTCACGCTCCGTGCTGACCTCCTGCGCAATCAGCTCCATGGGGAAGAGCGGCGCCAGGTCGTCGGGCCCGATCGGCTTCAAGGTTCCCGGATGCAGCACGGGCGGCAGGGGCTTGGGCAGGTCGGCTTGAATGTTGTACCAGAAGCGGGGCATCTGGCCTTCACCCAACAAGTATTTGGTCTGCATACTCATCGATTCGTCTCCGGTTGCACGCGCCACCATCGGCACGACATGAGTATGCCCGAGCCCGCAGCAGAAAAAAGCCGCCCGAAGGCGGCTCAAGTCGTGCTTACGGAGACGATCGGGTCAGGTGGAGGCGCACAGCCGCGCGCGGGCTTCGGCGTATTCGCGCTTGAAACGCTCGACCAGCGTGGCCGCGGGCACGACCTCGTTGATCGCTCCGATGCCCTGACCGCTGCCCCAGATGTCCTTCCAGGCTTTGGCTTCGCCGCCACCGCCAAAGTTCATCTTGCTTGGGTCGGCTTCGGGCAGGTGCTCGGGATCCATACCGGCATTGCGGATGCTGCCCTTGAGGTAGTTGCCGTGGACACCGGTGAAGTAATTGGTGTAGACGATGTCGTCCGAATTGCTCTCGCAGATCATCTGCTTGTAGCCCTCGGATGCCCGGGCCTCGTGCGTGGCGATGAAGGCCGAGCCCACATAAGCAAAGTCCGCGCCCATGGCCTGCGCGGCCAGAATCGCTCCGCCGCTGGCAATCGACCCCGAGAGCGCCAGCGGCCCGTCGAACCACTGCCGAATCTCCTGCACCATCGCAAACGGGCTCTTGACGCTGGCATGGCCGCCCGCGCCTGCGGCGACCGCGATCAGCCCGTCGGCGCCCTTCTCGATGGCCTTGTGCGCGAACACGTTGCTGATGATGTCGTGCAGAACCACGCCGCCCCAGCCATGCACGGCCTGGTTCACGTCCTCACGGGCCCCCAGGCTGGTGATGATGATGGGCACCTTGTATTTGGCGCAGACCGCCATGTCGTGCTCGAGCCGGTCATTGCTCTTGTGCACGATCTGGTTGATCGCAAACGGCGCGGCGGGCCGGTCGGGGTGGGCGCGGTTGTGGGCCTCGATCCCCTCGGTGATTTCGGCGAGCCATTCGTCGAGCTGCGAGGCTGGCCGCGCGTTGAGCGCCGGCATCGAGCCCACGATGCCCGAGGTGCATTGCGCAATGACGAGCTTGGGGTTGCTGATGATGAACAGCGGCGAGCCGATCACCGGAAACGGAACGCGCTGCAAGACGGCGGGAAGTCGGGACATGGTGGCAGTCTCCAAAGAATGATGAATGAATCAGGCGCCCCGCCCGCGTAAAACGGCGTCGAAGCGCTCTTGTTTTTGAAGTTCAGAAGGCGTCGACCGGCAGCGCCGTCACGTTTGCGGCGCCTTCGAGGATGGCCACACGCTGGGCCAGCGTGCGTGTGAGGATGTGGTCGGCGTAGAAACGGGCCGTCACGATCTTGGCCGCCATGAACGCGGCATCATGACCCGCTGCCGCTTCCTGCTGCGCCACCAGCAGGGAGCGCGCCAGTTGCCAGCCCGCCATCAGGTTTCCAGCGAGCATGAGATAGGGAACGCTGCCCGCATAGGCGGCGTTCGGATTCCCCTTGGCCTGGGCGACCATGAAGTCAACGACTTCGAGGAAGGCTTCCCGCGCGTCCTTGAGCCGCCGCGCCACGGCGACCGCATCGGCGCTGCCGTTGTGGACGAGTTGCGCCTCGGTCGCCTCGATTTGCGCGGCGATGGCGCGCGCCGTCTGGCCGCCATCGCGCACGGTCTTGCGACCCACGAGGTCGTTGGCCTGAATGGCGGTGGTGCCTTCGTAGATGGTGAGGATCTTGGCGTCGCGGTAGTACTGCGCCGCGCCGGTTTCCTCGATGAAACCCATGCCGCCATGCACCTGCACGCCGAGGCTCGTCACCTCCAGGCTCATCTCGGTGCTGTAGCCCTTGACCAGCGGCACCATGAATTCATAGAAGGCTTGGTTCTGCCGACGGGCGTCCGCATCGGGGTGGTGATGCGCAGCGTCATAAGCGGCGGCGGCGACCGTCGCCATTGCCCGGCAGCCCTCGGTCACGGCGCGCATGGTCATGAGCATGCGGCGGACATCGGGGTGATGCACGATGGGCGCACTGGCCGGGATGCTGCCGTCCACCGGGCGGCTCTGGATGCGCTCATGGGCGTAGCGCGCGGCCTTTTGATAGGCCCGCTCGGAAATCGCAATGCCCTGCACGCCCACGGCGTAGCGCGCCGCGTTCATCATGATGAACATGTATTCGAGGCCGCGGTTTTCCTCACCCACCAGGTAGCCGATGGCGCCGCCATGGTCGCCGTACTGCAACACCGCCGTCGGGCTGGCCTTGATGCCCATCTTGTGCTCGATGGACACGCAATGCACGTCGTTGCGCGCGCCCAGGCTGCCGTCGGCGTTGACCAGGAACTTCGGCACCACGAAGAGGCTGATGCCCTTGACCCCTTCCGGCGCACCCTGCACGCGCGCCAGCACCAGGTGCACGATGTTCTCGGCCATGTCGTGCTCGCCGTAGGTGATGAAGATCTTGGTGCCAAAGATCTTGTAGGTGCCGTCGGGCTGCGGTTCGGCGCGTGTGCGCACCAGCGCCAGATCGCTGCCGGCCTGGGGCTCGGTCAGGTTCATCGTGCCGGTCCATTGCCCGCTGACCAGCTTCTCCAGGTAGGTGGCCTTGAGCGCATCCGACCCAGCGGTCAGCAGCGCTTCGATGGCGCCGTCGGTCAGCAGTGGGCACAGCGCAAAGCTCATGTTGGCCGAGTTAAGCATTTCGCTGCAGGCCGAACCGATGGTCTTGGGCAGCCCTTGCCCGCCGAAATCCACCGGGTGCTGCAGGCCCTGCCAACCGCCTTCGGCGTATTGACGGTAAGCCTCCTTGAATCCCGGCGTGGTCGTGACCGCGCCGTCATGGAAAAACGAGGGATTGCGGTCGCCCTCTTGATTCAGTGGGGCCACCACGTCCTGGTTGAATCGGGCGCATTCCTCGAGCACAGCCTGTGCGGTGTCGAGACCCGCTTCCTCGAAGCCGGGCAGTTGCGCAATCTGATCGATGCGCGCGAGGTGCGCGATGTCGAACAGCATGTCCTTGAGAGGGGCGGTATAGCTCATGGTGACTCCAGGTCATTCGGATGAAGGGCTGTTGATGGCCAAAAAAAGGGCATCACATCGATGCCCTGATGTCCTTCGCTGCTCAGAGAGACTGGATGAGTTCGGGAACGGCCGTGAATAGATCCGCCTCGAGCCCATAGTCGGCGACCGAGAAAATCGGTGCCTCGGGGTCTTTGTTGATCGCGACGATGATCTTCGAATCCTTCATCCCGGCGAGGTGCTGAATGGCCCCGGAGATCCCCACCGCCACGTACAGCTCGGGCGCCACGATCTTGCCGGTCTGCCCCACCTGCCAGTCGTTGGGCGCGTAGCCTGCGTCGACCGCGGCGCGGCTGGCACCGATGGCCGCGCCGAGCTTGTCGGCCAGCGGCAGCAGCACCTCATTGAACTTCTCGGCGCTACCCAGTGCACGCCCGCCAGAAACGATGATCTTGGCCGCCGTCAAATCGGGGCGGTCATTTTGGGCGATCTCGCTGCCGAGGAAACGGCTCTTGCCCGAATCGGGAACGGCTGCAACCGACTCGACCGCGGCGCTGCCACCCGTCGCCGGTGCGGCATCGAAGCCCGTGGTGCGCACGGTGATGACCTTGACCGCATCGAGGCTTTGCACCGTGGCGATCGCGTTGCCCGCATAAATGGGCCGATCGAAAGTGTCCGGTGCATGCACACGGATGATGTCGCTGACCTGCGCCACGTCGAGCTTGGCCGCCACGCGCGGCGCGACGTTCTTGCCGCCCGCCGTCGAGGGGAACAGGATGTGGGTGTAACTGCCCGCGCCCACCACCGCCAGCACCTGTGCCGCGAGGTTTTCCGCCAGCGCATGTTCGAGCGACGGGCCGTCGGCGTGGAGCACCTTGCTCACACCGGGAATCTGGGCCGCTGCTTGGGCCGCGCCCGCAGCGTTGTAGCCAGCCACGAGCACATGGATGTCGCCGCCGCACTGGGCCGCGGCGGTGATGGTGTTGAAGGTCGCGCCGCGCAGGCCGGCGTGGTCGTGTTCGGCGATGACGAGTGTGGTCATGTTCGGTTTTCCTCTCGTTCGTGAAATGCAAAGGCGGCGGTCAGATGACCTTGGCTTCGTTCTTGAGCTTGTCGACGAGGGTGGCGACGTCCGGCACCTTCACCCCGGCGCTGCGCTTGGGCGGCTCGGAGACCTTGAGGGTCTTGAGGCGCGGCGTGACATCGACCCCAAGCGCCTCGGGCGTCACCGTATCGAGCGGCTTCTTCTTGGCCTTCATGATGTTGGGCAGCGTGACGTAGCGCGGCTCGTTGAGACGCAAATCGGTCGTGATGACGGCCGGCAGCGTGGCCTCGAGCGTCTCGAGCCCGCCATCGACCTCGCGGGTCACGCGCACGACGCCGGCGGCCGCATCGACCTCGACCTTGCTGGCAAACGTGGCCTGCGGCATGTCGGCCAGCGCAGCCAACATCTGCCCGGTCTGGTTCGCATCGTCGTCGATGGCTTGTTTGCCCAGGATCACCAGCGAGGGCTGTTCCTGGTCGACCAGCGCCTTGAGCAGCTTGGCCACCGCCAGCGGCTGCAGCTCGGCGTCGGTTTGCACCAGGATCGCGCGGTCCGCACCGATCGCCATCGCGGTGCGCAGCGTTTCCTGACATTGCGCGACTCCGCAGGAAACCACGACCACCTCGGTGGCGATGCCTTTTTCTTTCAGGCGCACGGCCTCTTCGACGGCGATCTCGTCAAACGGGTTCATGCTCATTTTGACGTTGGCGATATCGACGCCGGACTGGTCCGACTTGACGCGGACCTTGACGTTGTAATCCACGACACGCTTGACGGGAACAAGAATTTTCATGAGAGACCGCTCCGAGGATGATGCAAAGGGGTAACGCCGATGAGTTGACGTTAACGTCAATTCTACGGTTCGCCAGCGTTAGAAATAGAACGACCGTTCTATTTTTTTGATTATACGGTGCTGGAGCCCGACTTGGGGCAGGGACGGATCAGAGGCTGAGGGATGGCGCACGCGCGGCGCACGAGAAACCGGTTCAGCCGGGCCCCGGCGTCGCGGGCCGCACATGGACGACGCGCTGCGGGTAGGGGATCTCGACGCCGTGGCGGCGCAGGGACTCCAGGATCGCCATATTGATGTCCGAGCGCAAGGAAATCTGCCCGTTTTCGGGGTCGGCCAGCCAGTAGCCCAGCGTGAATTCCAGACCATCTGCGCCAAAAGCCGTCAAGGCCGCCGACGGCGGCGGATCGCGCAACACCCGGGGCTGCGCCAGCGCCGCCTCGGTGAGCAGCTTCTGGACCAGCGCGACATCGCTGTCATAGGCGACGGCAACCGTGGTCGTCGCCCAGACCTTGGGGTCTGCGAGCGTGAGGTTTTCCACCCGGCTGGTGATCAGCATCTCGTTGGGCACGATCGACTCGCGCCCGGTCAGCGAGCGGATCACCGTGTAGCGCGCCCGCACATCGGTGACGCGGCCTTCGAAGGTATCGACGCGAATCATGTCGCCGATGCGCAGGCTGCGCTCGGCCAAGATCACGAAGCCGCTGACATAGTTGGCCGCAAGCTTCTGCAAGCCAAAGCCCACCCCGACACCGATGGCGCCGCCGAGCACGGACAGCGCCGTGAGGTCGATGCCGGCCGAGGACAGCGCCAGCAACAGACCGATGAGCATCAGCGCCGCGCGCAGCGCGTTGCTCGCGGCCTTGCGCAAAGACAGGTCCGAGCCGCTCGCGCCGCGCAGCAGACGTGCCTCGATCACCGAGGACAGCCACAAGCTCAAAATCAGAACGGCACCCGCGGTCAAAGACCCTTCGAGCAAGGTCCGCAAGGACACCTTGGTCGCGCCGAGCCGCCACTGCACCTGGTCCAATTCCTCCAGCACCACGTTGAGCAAGCCGCTGGCCCACAGCACGACGCCGCCCCACGCCAACCAGGAAATACTGCGCTCGAGCAAGCGAACCCAAGGCGTCTGCCCGACCGCGACTTGCAGCACCTTGACCCCGAGCCGGATCAACACCAAAGCCAGCAAGGCCGCAAGCGCCAGATGCAAGATGGCCGGCCGCAGCCAAAGCTCCAACAACCCGCGCGCGCCGGCCGCAAAAACCAACCACAGCAGCGGAAACAAAACACCATCGACCCCATGCCGGCCGAGCAACACCGAACTGCCCGCCGAACGGAACCGCCGTGCCGAAGCGGCAACCAGCGCCCAGGCCAGCAGGCCGCCCAAGATGAGGGTACCGACCTCGACCAGTGAAGTCGGCCGGGACAGCGCCGCAAGCCAGGTATCGAAGTCCTCGAACCGCGCGGGGGCAAGCTTCATTGGGACCACAGGGGCTTACGCTTTTCGATGAAGGCTTGCACGCCTTCTTGCGCCACGGGATGGACCAGGTTGCACGCCATCGTCTGCCCGGCGAGCTGGTAAGCCGCTTCGATGCCCATCTCGCGCTGGCGGTAGAACGCCTCTTTGCCCATGGCAATCGCTTCCCGCGGCTTGGCCAGGATGGCCTGCAGCAGCGACTCGACCTCGGCATCGAGCGCTTCGGCCTCGACGACCCGGTTGACCAGCCCGCGGGCACGTGCCTCTTGCGCATCGATGAACATGCCGGTGAGCAGCATCTCCATCGCCACCTTGGCCGGCACGTTGCGCACCAGCGGCACGCTCGGCGTGGCACAGAACAGGCCGACGTCGATGCCGTTGACGCCAAAACGGGCGCCGGTGGCAGCCACCGCGAGGTCACACTGCGCGACGAGCTGACAGCCCGCCGCCGTCGCCAGCCCCTGTACCCGGGCGATCACCGGCACGGGCAGCTTCTGTATCGAGAGCATGACCCTCGAGCAGCGCGCAAACAGATCCTGGTAATACGCCGCGTCGGGGCGCGCCTTCATTTCCTTGAGGTCGTGCCCGGCACAAAACGCGCGACCCCGCGCCGCAAGGACGACGGCCCGGGCAGCCTCGTCGGCAGCCACGGCGTCCAGCGCCTGCTGCAAGGCGGCGAGCATCGCCTCGGAGAGCACGTTGAAACTGGCCGGCGTATCGAGCACCAGCGTGTGAACGCCCCGGTCATCGCGCTCGTGCTGCAGCGGAGCAGTCGGGGTGGGGCCGGCGGTGGTAGAGGCAGAGGCAGTGGAACTCATCAAAAACTCCAGACGGACGGGCAAACGGAAAACCAGTCGGCCGCCCATTTTCACCGAGAAGCGCTTGGGCAACACGCAGGTAACCACCGTCTGTGCGCGATCGCTCATCTTCGGATACTCTTACGGGTATGAACACGAAGCGCCGACTCTCCGCCTCGCCCACACCCGCCGTGAACCACGCTGACCTGCCCCGGCGCCGCATGCTCCTCGGCGCAGCCGTGGCAACGGCGACTGCGACGCCGGTTTTGAGCGCTCGGGCCGCCGCGACACCCAAACCCATAGCGGCGAACGAGGGAGGCGCGCCGCACAAGATCGTCTACCAGCTCAACAAAGCCGAAGAAGAGTACCGAGAAGCGATCTTCAACTCCGTCTCGGCGATGCTGCAGAAATATACCGACGACGTGGCAATCGCGGTCGTCGTTTGGGGCCCAGGCATCCACCTGCTTGCGAAGAACCCCAAGCGCCCGGTGTCCAAGCTCCACCAGCAGCGCGCGCGCAGTCTGGCCGAGTCCTATGGCGTGCGGTTTTTTGCCTGCGGCAACACCATGCACACCCTCGGCTGGACGGCTGCGGACATGGTGGAATACGCAACCATCGAAGACGTGGGCGCGGCCACCATCATGGAGTTGCAGGAAAAGGGCTACGCCTATCTCGCCTGGTGAAGCACCTGCGATTGCCGCAGCGTCCCAGCGCCGCTGGCTCTTGGAAGGCTAAGGCAACGCTGAAAAAGTTCCCGCGATGGTGCGCGCCCGGCCGCGGAATGGGATGCGAGGCGCAAACCGCAGCCATAGCCGCAGCTATGGCGAGGATTTGCAACGAAGCAGACCGCCCGCAGCCGGGATGCGCGGCGCGCGAGGGACTTGTTCAGCGTTGCCCTAAGGCGCCATCAAGGCACCGAGATGCGCTTCGACGCTGCGCGCCAGAGCCCCGAGCTTGTAGCCACCCTCGAGACAACTCACGATGCGCCCGCGGGCATGGCGCCGCGCGAGTTCGCGGATGCGCCAGGTGATCCAGGCGTAATCCGCCTCGACCAGTCCGAGCTGCCCCAGGTCGTCCTCGCGATGCGCGTCGAAGCCCGCGCTGATGAAAATCATCTGCGGGCGATGCGCTTCGAGCCGCGGCAGCCACATCAGCTCGATCAATTCGCGGATTTCCATGCCCCGGGTATGCGCGGGCACCGGCAAATTGACGAGGTTGGCGGCGTTGGAACGCGAGCCGCCCTCGGGGTAGAACGGGTGCTGATAAAAGCTCGCCATCAGAATCCGGTCGTCGCCGGCCACGATGTCCTCGGTTCCGTTTCCGTGGTGGACATCGAAATCGATGATGGCGACCCGGGAGAGCCCGCCGCGTTCGAGCGCATGACGCGCCGCGACCGCGATGTGGTTCACGAAACAAAAGCCCATGGCCTGCGCCCGGCCGGCGTGATGCCCGGGCGGGCGAACGGCGCAAAACGCGTTTTGAAGCTCACCGGCCAGCACGGCGTCGGTGGCCGTGATCGCCGCACCCGAACCGCGCAGGGCTGCGTCCCAGGTGTGCAGGTTGAAGGCCGTGTCAGGGTCGACATGGATGTGCTCAGGCCCCCCGGCCTCGATCTGCTCTTTGAGCTCGTCGACGAATCCGCGCAAGGCGGCGAGGTAGTAGCGGTCGTGCGCGAGCTCCAGATCGGCCAGCGAGGCGGGCGGTGCTTCGCGGTGTTCGAGCGCATCCCACACGCCGGTGGCGCGCAAGCGCGCTTCGATGGCGCTCAGCCGCGCCGGGCATTCGGGGTGGGCCGGGCCCATTTCATGCAGGCCACACGCAGGATGGGAGAAATAACCGGTTTTGGACGCCACGCGCACACCCCATAGGCTTTGCCGCTAAGCTCACGCCATGGAAATTCAAGACAAACTCAGATCGTTGCTGGATCAGCTTAACACGGTCATCGTCGGCAAGGCCGACCGCGTGCGCGACTGTGTCGCCTGCTTGCTGGCGGGCGGACATTTGCTGATCGAGGACGTCCCCGGCGTGGGCAAAACCACCCTCGCCCATGCGCTTGCGCAAAGCCTGGAGCTGCGCTTTGCGCGGGTGCAGTTCACGGCCGACCTCATGCCCAGCGATCTCACCGGGGTGTCGGTCTACGACCGCGCCCGCGAGAGCTTTGTCTTTCACCCCGGACCGATCTTTGCCCAGGTGGTGTTGGCCGACGAAATCAACCGCGCCAGCCCGCGAACGCAAAGCGCCTTGCTCGAGGCCATGGAAGAGCGGCAAGTGACGGTGGAAGGCGAGACCCGCCCTCTGCCCGACCCATTCTTCGTGATCGCGACGCAAAACCCGCTCGAGCAACTCGGCACCTACGCCCTGCCCGAGTCTCAGCTCGACCGCTTCATGATGCGGATCTCGCTCGGCTATCCCGACCGCGCTGCCGAACGCGCCTTGCTGGTCTCGGGCGACCGCCGATCGCGCCTCGCGCAGGTGCAGCCGGTGCTGACGCCGCTCGAGCTGTTGCGGCTGCAGGAACAGGTGAACGCCGTGTTCGCTTCCGACGCGCTGCTCGACTATGTGCAGGATGTGCTCGACGCCACGCGCAGCGGCCGCTGGTTTGTCGAGGGTTTGTCGCCGCGTGCGGGCGTGGCGTTGCTGCGCGCGGCCCGCGCCTGCGCACGGCTCGAGGGTCGCGACTACGTCACCCCCGACGATGTGCGCGCCATGCTGCCCAAGGTCGCTGCTCACCGTCTGCAGCCGCTGCCCGATTCGGGGCGCAGCGCGAGCGCGCAGCTTGAAGCCCTGCTGGAAGCCCTGCCGCTGGTCTGATCCTAAATCCGGCAGTTGAGCGCTTTTCGCTGAATGCAAGGTGTTGATGTTTGAACAGTTTTCGGTACGGAGGCCGTTCACCGTTTGGGTGGGCGCGCCCACCTGCCGGATTTAGGCTGATGACAGAAAGAACAGCAAGAGCCCTCGGCCGTTCCCACGCGCGCGCGGCGACGATCGACCGACCGCGCAGCCGATGGCCGGTGCAGGGCCGGATCGGGCGCGCGGTGCTCGCAGGCTCGCGGCTGCGCGCGCGATGGCAGCGCTGGATGGCCGCGCGTCACGAAGCGCGAGAGGACGTGACCCTCGACCACCGCACGGTTTACATCCTGCCGACCGGGGCGGGGTGGATGTTGGCGGCCACGCTGCTGGTGCTGCTCGTGGCCTCGATCAACTATCAGCTCAACCTGGGCTATCTGCTGACCTTTTTGCTCGCGGGCAGCGCGCTCGCCGCCATGCATGTCGGCCACGCCAACCTGCGCGGCCTGCGCCTGCGCCTGGGTCCGTCGCCGCGCTGCTTTGCAGGAGCGGCGGCGCCGCTCGTGGTCGCTCTGGGCGAAGCCGACGGCCGCGCGCGCTGGGCACTGGCCGTGCGCACGGTCCAAGCGCCCGAGGGCTGGGCCTACGCCGATGTGCCCGCGCAAGGGCAAGCCAGCGTGGAACTGGCATGGACACCGGCGCAGCGCGGTCGGCAAACGCCGCCCCTCGTGATCGTGCAGTCCTTGTTTCCGCTCGGCAGCTTTCGGGTTTGGACGGTCTGGCAGCCGCTGCGGCCGGTGCTGGTGTATCCCGCCCCGGAGCCGGCCGCGCCCCCGCTGCCGCACCCAGACACCGAGCCCTTTTCGGACCTGGCGCGCAGCACGCGCGCGATGGCGCTGTCGGAGGAGTTCCACGGCCTGCGGCCCTGGCGACCGAGCGACGGGCTGCGCGGCGTGGCCTGGAAGAAGTTCGCCCGCAGCGGCGAGTTGCTCACTCGGGATGCCTCCGGCGCGGCGTCGGCTCCGCTGTGGCTCGATCTGGTGCAGACCGGGCTGCGGGACCGGGAGGCAGCGCTGTCCCGGCTCTGCGCCTGGGTGCTGGCCGCCGATCGGCTGGGGTTGCGGTATGGCCTGCGGCTCGGCGAGCTGCGGCTGGCGCCCGACAGGGGCGCGGCGCACTGCGACGCCTGCCTCAGCGCGCTGGCGCTCTATCCGCGGGAGCCGGGCGCATGAGCGCCGCACAGGACCACGCCCAAGAGGCCGGTGCGCGCCGGCCTCGAAGCCTCGGGTTCCGGCCCCGAGCGGCGACGCTGCCGCGCGAAACCCGCGACACGCTGTTTTTGCTGTTCGTGATCGCGGCGGTGATCGCACCGCATCTGCCGCACATTCCGCTCTGGGCCGGCGCGGCGGCGGCCGCGGCCCTGGCCTGGCGCGCTGGGCTCGCCTGGATGCAGCGCCCTTTGCCCTCCCGCGGCTGGCTGATCGCCCTCACCGCAGGCGTCGCCGCGCTCACCGTCTACAGCCAGGGGACTTTGCTCGGGCGCGATGCGGGGCTGAGCTTGATCGTCGTGATGTTGGCGCTCAAAACGCTGGAGCTGCGGGCCCGACGCGACGCCATGGTGGTGTTTTTCCTCGGCTTCTTTACGCTGCTCACGCACTTCTTCTATTCGCAGTCGCTGGGTACGGCCGCGGCCATCGTGCTGGCGCTCTGGGGGCTGCTCACCGCTTTGGTGAATGCGCACCTGCCGCTGGGGCGACCTTCGCTGAAGATGGCGGCTGCGATGGCACTCAAGCTCACCCTCTGGGGCACGCCGGTGATGCTGGCGCTTTTCGTGCTGTTTCCGCGCGTGGCGCCGCTCTGGGGGCTGCCAGCGGACGCCGAACGCGCGCGCAGCGGCCTGTCGGCGAGTATGGACGTCGGCAACATCGCCCAACTGGTGCTCGACGACACACTGGTGATGCGGGTGCGCTTCGACGGGCCCGCGCCCGCCCAGCCCTTGCTGTATTTCCGCGGGCCGGTGCTCAGCGCCTACGACGGCCGCACCTGGCGGCCGACCCCCGTGCCGGAGCGTGCGGATGCCGAGCGCAGCGGCTCGCTGGTGCAGCCACTGGGGGCACCGACCGGGTATGAAGTCACGCTCGAGCCCACGCGCCAGCCCTGGCTGTTCGCACTCGAGTTTCCGCTGGTGCTGCCGCAGCTGCCGGGGCTGCTCACCCGCCGCACCGCGGACCAGCAGTGGCTGGCCGAGCGACCGATCCAAGAGCGCCAGCGTTATCGGGTCGTGAGCCACCTCGAACACCGCCTGGGGCCTTCCACGGCGCAAGGCCATGAACGGATCGCCCTGCGAGAGGCGGTCGACCTGCCGCCGGGCTACAACCCTCGAACGCTGGAGCTTGCTGCCGAGCTGTTGCGCGATCCTGCGGTGCGCGCAGCCGGCGCGCGTGGGGCGGTGGATGCCGCCCTCGATCGCCTGCGCCGGGGCGGCTACCGTTACACGCTCGAGCCCCGGCCGGCCGGTGTGCATGCAGCCGATGCGTTCTGGTTCGACACGCGGGAGGGATTTTGCGAGCACATCGCGTCGGCCTTCGTCGTCCTGATGCGAGGCATGGACGTACCGGCGCGCGTGGTCACGGGCTACCAAGGGGGCACGTTCAACTCGGTCGATGGCGTGCTCCAGGTTCGCCAGAGCGACGCCCACGCCTGGGCCGAGGTTTGGATCGAAGGCGAGGGCTGGCTCCGCGTCGATCCCACGGCTGCGGTGGCGCCCAGCCGCATCGGCAGCTTCCAGCGTCTGGCGCTACCCGCCGGAGCGGTCGAGAGCACGCTGCTGCGCTTGAGCCCCACCCTGCTGCAGCGCCTGCGCGACGGCTGGCGTGCGCTCGACCATGCGTGGAACCAGTGGGTGCTGGACTACACGCCGCAACGGCAGTTCGATCTTTTGCGCCGATTCGGCATCCGCGAACCCGACAGCCGCGACCTGGGCGTCGCTCTGGCCGTGGTGGCGACGGTCGCCGCAGCGGCGACGGCTTGGGCGGGCGCCCGTCCGTGGCGCCGACGCGATCCGTGGCTGGCCACGCTCGAAGCCTGCCGCCGACGGCTGCGTCGAATGGGCTACGCGGTGCCGCCGCAAGCCACACCCCGCGCGTTGATCCAAACGCTGCAAACGAAAGCCATCGAGCATCCTGCGCAGCGCGAGGCGGCCCTGCGCCTCTGCGCCGCGCTCGAAGCGCTGGAACGCGAGCGCTACGCACCAGCCATGCCCGAGCCCGGCGCGGCACGGGCCCACGCGCGCTCCAATCTTCGGCACGCACTCGCGCAGTTCGGCCGCCCCGGATTCAGACCATGACCGATCGTTTCAAAAATGCAATAATTTTGATAGCAATGATCGCCCAATTTTCGCCGGCTTTCGCGAAAAAACACCCCAAAAAGCCCACAGCGACGGCGATCACGGTCCGTGAGGAGCGGCTGGCGACGGCGGCGACGATGTACGCGCATCGGCCCGAAGCAATGGCGTTCGCCGACGATCTGGCCGAGCGCCGCGACCTCGACCGCGAGGCCGTGCGCGCGGCCATCGCCCAGGCCCGGCGGTTGCCGCAGGTCGAACGTCTGATCCTGCCGCCCCCCACCGCCCAGGCGAAGAACTGGCGGGCTTACCGGGCACGTTTCATCGAGCCGGTGCGCGTGGCCGCGGGCTTGCGCTTTTGGCGCGCCCATGCCGACACCCTCGCGCGGGCCGAGGCCGAGACCGGCGTACCCGCCGAGATCATCGTGGGCATCCTGGGCGTGGAGACGATCTGGGGGCAACAGATGGGAACGTTTCGGGTCATCGATACGCTGGCAACCCTGGCCTTCGACTTCCCTGCCGCACACCCACGCGCCACCGCGCGGCAAGCGTTTTTCCGCGACGAACTCGAGCAGTTCCTGACCCGCGCGCAACGCACCGGCACCGATCCGCTGCAGCCCCGCGGCAGCTACGCGGGTGCGATGGGGATGCCACAGTTCATGCCTTCGAGCGTCGCCAAGTACGCGGTGGACTTCGACGGCGACGGCACGGTGGATCTGAACACCCCTGCCGACGCGATCGGCTCGGTGGCCCACTATCTGCGGGCCTTTGGCTGGAAGCCGGGCGTGCCCACCCACTTCCAGGTGGAACTGCACGCCACGCCGGCCCAGTTGGATGCCCTGCTCGCTCCCGACATCCTGCCCAGCTTCAGCGCGGCGCGATTGGCCGAACTCGGCGCGACGCCCGAGCCTGCCGCTCAGTCTTACGGCGGGCCGCTGGCGCTGGTGGAGCTGCAAAACGGCGGCGACGCGCCGAGCTACGTGCTCGGCACCGAAAACTTCTACGCCATCACGCGCTACAACTGGAGCAGTTACTACGCGATGGCCGTGATCGAATTGGGCCTCGCGGTGCGCAAGGCCTGGGAAGCGCATGCGCGCAGCACGCAGACGGCAAACGAGCCGGTGGCGACCGCCGCCGAGCCGCGCCGCGAACGCTGATCAGCGCGGCGGCAGATACTTCGCCGGGTCGACCGGCTTGCCCTGACGCCGGATCTCGAAATGGAGCTTGGGCCGATCGGCGTCGCTGGCGCCGAGCTCGGCAATCTTCTGCCCCTTGCGCACCGTCTGGTCTTCCTTCACCAACAGCGTCTGGTTGTGCGCGTAGGCGGTCAGGAAGGTGTTGTTGTGCTTGAGGATGACGAGGTTGCCGTAGCCGCGCAAGCCCGCGCCCGCGTAGACGACCCGGCCATCGGCCGCAGCCACGACCGGATCACCAGGCTTGCCCGCAATGTCGATGCCCTTGTTTTTCTGCTCGTCGAAGCCCGCGATCACCGCGCCGCTCGCGGGCCAGATGAACGAAATGCCCGCATCGGCCGCCGCCGAGGCATCTGGCTTCGCGTCCTCGGGCTTGGATGCGACCGAGCTGGCTGCGGCCGGCGCAGTCGCCGACGCGCTGGACGCCGCTGAGCCCGCCGGGACGGGGCTCACCGTCACGCTGGCCGCACCGATGGGTCGCGTCACCACACCGCTCGCGGCGGGTTCGGCTGCCGCTGGCGAGCCGCCGCTGGTCCCCGACACCGGCGGAATCACCCGCAAGACCTGACCGACCTCGATCTGGTTCGGGTTGTCGAGGTTGTTCCAGCGCGCGAGATCGCGCCAGGACTGCCCGGTCTCGAGCCCGATGCGCATGAGTGTGTCGCCCGGACGCACCGTGTAGTAACCCGGCTTGCCCGCGTTTTCGGCCCCGGGCAGGGGCTTGGCAACCTCAGGCGCCGCGGGGGCGGGGGCCGACGGCGCGGGCAGGCGGCCGGCTGCAAGACCCCGGTCCTCCACGGGCGCCCGTGTGGGCCGGCTCGACGAGCACGCACCCAGCGTCGCCGCCACGAAAACCACCAGGCCGAGGGCCCGCCAACGATGAAATCCAAGCATGCTGTTCATTCCCTGAGGTGCCCGGTCAGGCCAAGCCTGATTTTAGGGGCACGAAGTGCACCGCCTCGAGCACCGTGCGCACGAGGCCCTGGGGCCGTTTGTCGATCACCACGAGCGCCTGCGTGCCCTGCGCCGTGACCTCCGGGGCCACCAGCCGCCCGCCCACCGCAAGCTGTTCGATCCAAGCCTGCGGCAGCGCACCCGCGCCAGCGGCCGAAATGATGGCCGAATATGGCGCACCCTGCGCAAAGCCGAGCATCCCGTCGCCCAAAATCAGGTGCACATTGGCCAAGCGCAAGGGCCGCAGGTTCGCCTGTGCCCGTTCGTACAAGCCGCGAATCCGCTCGACGCTGTAGACCTCGCGCGCGATCTGGCTCAGCACCGCGGCCTGATAGCCGCAGCCGGTGCCGATCTCGAGCACACGGCCCAGCGGGCGAATCTCGCCCTCACGCAGCAAGGCCAGCATGCGCGCGACCACGCTGGGCTTGGAGATCGTCTGTGCAAAGCCGATCGGCAAACTGGTGTCCTCATACGCCTGGGCGGCGAGCCCCGTGTCGACGAAGCGGTGTCGCTCCACCTGGGCCATGGCGGCCAACACCGCTTCATCGCGGATCCCCTGCGCGGCAAGTCGCTGCACCATGCGCGCGCGCACCGCGGCGGAATCGAGCCCCAAGCCGCGCACCGGCTCGAGCGTGGCAGGCGTCCGCGCGGGCTGGGCCACGGGGCTCCGCGCCGGCGGCACGGACGCGCTGGCAGCCGTTGCCGCCTTGCCCGCACGCGCGGGCGGCGCTGCCGGAGCAGCCGAATCCAGCCGCGCCGGGAAGCCGGGGCGGCGCGCGCTCATCGGGCGTGGCCTCCGTCGACACCGACAGCCGCTGAGCCCGCGCCGAGGCGCGCTGCGGTCTGCGCCCAGTAGCGCAGGCTTTCGTGGTCCGTGAGATCAACCTTGAGCGGCGTCATCACCACATGGCCCTCAGCGCTGGCGTGGAAATCGGTGCCCTCGCCTTCGTCGAGCGCGGGGCCGGCCGCGCCGATCCAATACATGGTGTCGCCCCGCGGATTCTGCTGGCGAATCACCGGCTCAGCCGCATGGCGTCGGCCCAGACGACACACCTTGAGCGGGCGCATCTCGGCCAGCGGCCGGTTCGGGATGTTGACGTTGAGCAGCCACGGCGCGCCCGAACCGATCCGCGTCGCAGCCAGTCCCAGCACGATCTCGCGCGCCTTGGCCGCCGCGTCCTCGAGATGCGCCCAGCCCTTCTCGACCTGCGAAAACGCAATCGCGGGGATGCCAAACAGGTAGCCCTCCATCGCTGCGCCCACCGTGCCCGAATAAATCGTGTCGTCGCCCATGTTGGCGCCGTTGTTGATGCCGGAAATCACCAGATCGGGCCGCGTCTCGAGCAATCCGGTGAGCGCAATGTGCACGCAGTCCGCCGGCGTGCCATTGACGTAGCGAAAACCGTTGTGCGCGCGGTGCACGTACAGCGGCGAATGCAGCGTGAGCGCATTGGACTTCGCGCTGTTGTTGTGCTCGGGCGCGATGACCTCGACGTGTGCCACGTCTTTGAGCGCTTCAAACAGCGCCACGATGCCCGGGGCCTGAAAGCCGTCGTCGTTGGAAAGCAGGATGTTCATGCGCATGGCGAGGGCTCCGATCGATCGATTGTAGGTGCCGCCAAACCGTCGCTCCCGAGCCCTCGCAGCCCGTCCTGCCGCGCTGACACGGAGGGGACAACCGCCCTTGGGCGCAGACACACTTGATCCCTATCATGCGCGTTCGTCCGATTGACTCGAAGGAATCTGCCCATGCATGCCTGGCTTTGCGAAAACCCCGTCGGTGTCGACGCGCTCGTCTGGAAGGAACTGCCCACGCCCACGCCGGGGCCGGGTGAGGTGCGGATCCGCATCGAGGCGGCGAGCCTGAACTTCCCCGATCTCTTGATCGTGCAGAACAAATATCAGATCAAGCCGCCGCTGCCCTTCGTGCCGGGCGCCGAATATGCCGGCATCGTCGAGGCCGTCGGAGAGGGCGTGACGCAACTGCGTGTGGGGCAACGCGTAGCCTGCTTGAGCGGCACCGGCGGCTTTGCGACCCACACGGTGGCCAAGGCCGCGCTGTGCCTGCCGCTGCCGGCGGAGTTTCCTGCGGTGGATGCGGCCGCGTTCATCATGACCTATGCCACCAGCCACCATGCGCTGATCGACCGCGGGCAACTTCGGGCGGGTGAAACGGTGCTGGTGCTCGGTGCGGCTGGCGGGGTGGGCACCGCAGCGATCCAGATCGCCAAGGTGGCCGGTGCGCGCGTGATCGCTGCGGCTTCGAGCGACGAGAAATGCGCGCTGTGCCAGCGCCTGGGGGCCGATGCCACCGTGAACTACAGCCGCGAAAACCTGCGCGATGCGCTCAAATCGCTCACCGATGGCCAGGGCCCGAACGTGATTTACGACCCCGTGGGCGGCGATCTGGCCGAGCCGGCGTTTCGCTCCATCGCGTGGCGCGGGCGTTACCTGGTGATCGGCTTTGCGGCGGGCCCCATCCCCGCGCTGCCGATGAATTTGCCACTGCTCAAAGGTGCCTCACTCGTCGGGGTGTTCTGGGGAGAGTTCGCGCGGCGCGAGCCGCAGGCCAACGCCGCAATGCTCATGGAACTCGCGCGCTGGTATGGCGAGGGCAAGATCAAGCCCGTGATCGATCAAACCCTGCCGATGCGCGAACTCAAAGCCGCCTACGCCCGCATGGCCTCACGTGCGGTCATGGGCAAGTTGGTGCTGGTGAACTAGGCCAGCAGCGCGCCCGGGTTCCCGAACTCAGTGCGCGTGTGCAAAGCTGCTCAGCAGCGTCACTGCGGCGATGCCCAGCACGAGCCACAGCAGTTGTACCGCGGTCTGCGCGAGGCTAAGGCGCTTTTGCAGTTGCGGAATCAGGTCGGCGAGCGCGACGTAGATGAAGCTGCTGCTGGCGACGACGATGAAGAAGGGCAAAAACTCGGTGAGTGCCCCGACCAGCAGGTAGCCCAGCAGCCCGCCGAGCGCCGTCACCAAGCCCGCCAGCGTCACCTTGAGCAAGGCCATGCGCCGGTCGTTGCCGCCCACGCGCAAGACCGCCAGGTCGCCCATGTGGTGCGGCACCTCATGCGCCAGCACCGCGAGCGCAGTGACCGTGCCCAGCTTCCAATCCGCCAGGAACGCAGAGGCGATCAGCAGTCCGTCGCCGAAGCAGTGCACGCTGTCGCCGGCGATCACGGCCCAACTGCCGCTCGCTTGGGGGGCATGGTCGTGGCCCTGCCCCACGCCATGCGCATGGGCGTGGTCGGCCCCGTGGTGATGTTCATGCCCGTGGTGCCAGAGTTCAGCCTTGTCCAGCAGAAAGAAGCCCACCAGACCGACCAGCAGCACGGTAAACAGCGTGTGGGGCTCGATGCCGCTCTCAAACGCCTCGGGCAACAAATGCATGAACGCGGTGGCGAGCAGCGCGCCCGCGGCCAGGCTCAACAGATGCTGCGAATAACGCGCCAGCGCGCCGAAACTCAGCAGTGCCGCGAGCCATACGCTGCCAACACCGGCGATCAGGGTACCCGTCAAAATTGCTATTAATAACATAGTAAACAATGCCCATTTGTCGGCGGCATCGGCGCAAAAGGCCAGTCAATCAACGGGGGAAGGCTTCAGCCATGCCCAAAGCCTACCCATCAGGCCTTCAAGCCACGCCGTGCTTCTGGAACCAGGCGAGCGCCCGCTTCCAGCCGTCTTCCGCTGCTTCCTTGCGGTAGCTCGGTCGGTAGTCGGCATGGAAGGCGTGGGGTGCCTCCGGGTAGACCACGAACTCGCTGGCCCGGGCTGCCGGATTGCGCGAAGCCGCCAACGCCGCCTTCATCTGCTCGATCGTCGCCAGCGGAATACCGGTGTCAGCGCCACCGTACAAGCCCAGCACCGGGCCATGCAATTGGTCCACGACGTCGATCGGATTGCGAGGTGTGAGGGCGGTTCGCTCCCCGACCAGTCGGCCATACCAGGCCACGCCGGCCTTGACCTTGGGGTTGTGCGCGGCAAACAACCATGTCTGCCGCCCGCCCCAGCAAAACCCGGTCACGCCCACGCGCTCGAGGTCACCCCCGTGGGCGCCCGCCCAGGCCACGCAGGCGTCGAGGTCGCCCATGACCTGCGCGTCGGGCACCTTGGAAATCACCTCGGCGATGAGCTTGGCCAACTCGCCGTAGCTTTGCGCGTCGCCCTGACGCACGAACAGTTCCGGCGCCAGCGCCAGATAGCCAGCATGCGCGAAGCGCCGCGCGGTATCGGCGATGTACTCATGGACCCCGAAGATTTCCGAAATGACCAGCACCACCGGCAGGCCGGTCTTGCCCGCAGGCGCGGCGCGGTACACGGGCATCTTGAAGCCGTTGACATCGATGGTGACCTCGCCTTCGGTGAGGCCCTCGGCCGAAGTCTTTATGGCGGTCTGCGCCAGTGCGGGCAAGACGGCAGCGGCATAGCCCACACCGAGCGCGGCTTTGAGCGCGGCGCGGCGGGTGGTGACCCCGCTGTGACCCGGGGTGGCGTCGAGCAAGGCATGGGCGTCCGAGAGTTGGTTGCGGTCGAGCATGGCAGTTTCCTTGAAGGTTGAAGGGGTGACAGTCATCGCTGCGGCGTGCGCACCACCAGTCTATCGACCGGCGGCAAGGTCTGCAGGTCGCCGGGAAATCCGCCGGACCGCGCCCGAGTGCGCAGGCGCTCAGCCTCTCAGTGCGCCTCCTCCCAGTTGGCGCCGACCCCGATCTCCGCGACCAGCGGCACGCGCAGTTCGGCGACGCCCGCCATGAGCCGCGGAATCTCGCTGCGCAGCCAATCCACCTCGTCTTCGGGCAGCTCGAACACCAGTTCGTCGTGCACCTGCATGATCATCAGCGTGCCACGCGCGCGCGCATCGAGCGCCTGCTGCACCGCCACCATGGCTTTCTTGATGAGGTCGGCCGCGGTGCCCTGCATGGGCGCGTTGATGGCGGCGCGCTCGGCGGCGCCGCGGCGCGGGCCGTTGGGGGAGTTGATCTCGGGCAGGTAGAGCCGCCGGCCAAAGACGGTTTCCACATAGCCCTGCGCCTTCGCCTGCGCGCGGGTCTCGTCCATGTAGCGCTTGACGCCGGGATAGCGCTGGAAATAGCGGTCGATCCAGGCCTTGGCGGCGCTGTTGTCGATGCCCAGATTCTTCGCCAGGCCATAACTGCTCATGCCGTAGATGAGGCCGAAGTTGATGACTTTGGCATAGCGACGCTGCTCGGGCGTGACCTGATCGGGTGCGACGCCAAACACTTCGGCGGCGGTCGCGCGGTGCACGTCGAGCCCTTGGCGGAAGGCGGCGAGCAGCGCTTCGTCGCCCGAGAGGTGCGCCATGATGCGCAGCTCGATCTGGCTGTAGTCGGCACTGGCGATGCGCCGGCCCGGCGGCGCGATAAAGGCTTCGCGGATGCGCCGGCCCTCAGGCGTGCGCACGGGGATGTTTTGCAGATTCGGGTCGTTGCTCGAAAGCCGCCCGGTCACCGCCACCGCCTGCGCGTAGTGGGTGTGCACGCGCCCGGTGCGCGGGTCGGCCATCTGGGCGAGCTTGTCGGTGTAGGTGCCCTTGAGCTTGGAGAGGCTGCGCCACTCGAGCACCTTGGCCGGCAGTGGATAGTCTTCGGCCAGCTTTTCGAGCACTTCCTCGTCGGTGCTGCGCGCGCCGGTGGCGGTTTTCTTGACCGACGGCAGGCCCAGCTTGTCGAAGAAGATCTCGCCCAGTTGCTTGGGGCTGCCGAGGTTGAACGGCTGGCCGGCCAGGGCATAGGCCTCTTGCTCGATGGCGTGCAGCCGCTCGCCCAGCTCGTGACTGAGGCGGGCGAGCACCTGCGCATCGATCAGCACGCCGTTGCGCTCCATGCGAAACAGCACCTCGCTGGTGGCCATCTCTAGCGCGTAAATGTCCGCGAGCTTGGGCTCCGCCTCCAACCGCGGCGCCAAAACCCGGTGCACCATGAGGCACAGCGCCGAGTCCTCGCAGGAATAAGCCGCTGCGCGGTCCACCGCCACCTGCGCAAACGGAATCTGGCGCGCGCCCTTGCCCGCCACCTCTTCGTAACTGATGCTCTTGAGGCCCAGATGCCGCTCGGCGAGACTGCCCAGGTTGTGCGGCCGGTGCACCTCGAGCACATAGCTCTGCAGCATGGTGTCGTGCGCGTAGCCACGCACCTCGATGCCGTGGTTGGCGAACACGTGCCGGTCGTACTTCACATGCTGCCCCAACTTGGGCGCGCGTGGGTCCTCGAGCCAGGGCCGCAGCCGATCGAGCACCTGCGCCAGCGGCAACTGCTGCGGCGCGTCCGGCCCCTCGTGCGCCAGCGGGATGTAGGCCGCCGCTTCCGGTTCGACGCAAAAGCTGATGCCGACGATGCGCGCCTGCATCTCGTCGAGCGAGGTCGTTTCCGTGTCGAGCGCGGCCAGCGGTGCCGAACGCAGACGCTCGAGCCAGCGGTCCAAGCGGTCCCAGTCGAGGATGATTTCGTCCTCGCGGCCGGCTCGGTGCTGCACCTGCAGCGACGCGGGCCGGTCAGCGTCCGCAAACAAGTCGCCGTTGCGCGCCGTCGCTGCTGGTGGCGGAGCCTGGCCCGCATCGAGTGCGCGCGCGAGGCTGCGAAAACCATAGCGCTCGTAAAACTGGCGCAAGCCCGCGCGATCGGCCTCGCCCGGGCGCAGCGCCTCGAGCGCGGGAAAGCCGGGAATCCACGGGCTCAGGTCGCAATCGGTGCGAATGCGCAGCAGTTCGCGCCCCTGCGGCAACCACGACAGCGCGCGGCGCAGGTTTTCACCGACCACTCCTTTGATCTCGTCTGCGTGCGCGATCACGCCGTCGAGCGAGCCATAGGCCTGCAACCACTTGGCCGCCGTCTTGGGGCCGACTTTCTCCACCCCCGGCACGTTGTCGATGGCGTCGCCCACGAGCGCCTGGAAGTCGAGCATGCGCTCGGGCGGCACGCCGAACTCCGCTTCGACGCCGGCGCGGTCACGGGTTTTGCCGCTCATCGTGTCGATGATGGTGATGTCGTCGTTGACGAGCTGAGCGAGGTCTTTGTCGCCGCTGGAGACGATCACCGCCAGCCCCTGGCGGGCCCCGGTCACGGCCAAGGTGCCGATGACGTCGTCGGCCTCGACGCCGGGCACCTCGAGCACGGGCCAGCCCAGCAGCCGAACCACCTCGTGAATCGGCTCGATCTGCGCGGCCAGCGACTCGGGCATGGGCGGACGATGCGCCTTGTAGTCCGCATACAGCTCGTCCCGGAAGGTCGGCCCTTTGGCGTCGAAGACACAGGCGACGTAATCGGGGTTGACCTCGCGCCGCAGCTTCTCGAGCATGTTGATCATGCCGCGAATCGCGCCCGTCGGGGCGCTGTTGGGGTCGTTCGGGTCGGCGCGCAGGTCCGGCATGGCGTGATAGGCGCGGTAGAGATAGCTCGACCCGTCGATCAGCAGCAGGATCTTCTTTTCGTTCATGGGACTATTGTGCACGCCCCGTTTCGACCCGCGGCATCGGCCCGCGACCGGCGCAACGCCAGGGACCGCGCCAGGGCCAAGAGCGCTCGAGCCCTACAATGAAGCGCCCCGCGGCTGCATGTGCCACGCTTGGCACCCCGCCCCGCTCACCCGTCACCGCCCGACCCGACTGTTCATGGCCGTTTTCACGCCCGTTCCCTTCGACACCGCCCGAAATTTGTTGCTGCGCCTCGGCCTGGGCGAATTGCAGAACCTCGAAGGCATCGAGGGGGGCATCGAGAACACCAACTACTTCGCCACCACCGACCAGGGGGCCTGGGTGCTGACGCTGTTCGAGCGCCTCACGGCCGAGCAGCTGCCGTTTTATCTGCGGCTGATGAAACACCTCGCGCAGCGCGGCATTCCCGTGCCCGAACCCGCCGCCGATGCCCGCGGGCAATTGCTGCACAGTGTCTGCGGCAAGCCCGCAGCCGTGGTCAACCGCCTGGCCGGCAAAAGCGTGCTGGTACCCGAGCCGCAGCACTGCGCCGCGGTCGGCGACATGCTCGCGCGCATGCACCTGGCCGGGCGCGACTTCGAGCTGCGCCAACCCAACCTGCGCGGACTGCCCTGGTGGAACGAGACCGCCCCGCTGGTGCTGCCGCACCTCGATGAAGCGCAGGCCGCGCTGCTGCGCGAGGAACTCGCCTACCAGAACCACATCGCCGCGAGCAGCCGCTACGCCGCCCTGCCCCGCGGCCCGATTCACGCCGATCTATTCCGCGACAACGTGCTGTTCGATGGTGATCGCTTGAGCGGCTTCTTCGACTTTTACTTTGCCGGTGTGGACACCTGGCTGTTCGACCTTGCCGTCTGCCTCAACGACTGGGCCATTGACTGGCACGCGGGCCGGCACGATCCGCTTCGCGCTGCGGCCATGCTCGACGCCTACCAGGCGGTGCGCCCGCTCGAAGCCGCCGAGCGCCAACTGCTGCCCGCCATGCTGCGCGCCGGCGCGCTGCGGTTTTGGATCTCGCGGCTTTGGGACTGGTACCTGCCGCGCGAAGCCCGCATGCTCAAACCCCATGACCCCGCCCACTTCGAGCGCGTGCTGCGCGAGCGCGCGACCCACCCCGCCTTCATCCTGAGCGAGTCCGCCACCGCATGAAACTCCAACTCGTCCCCGCCCGCAGCGGCCTAGCCTGGGTTCGCGAGGGCTTGCGCACCTTCTGGCGCCAGCCGCTGGCCTTCGTCGGGCTGTTCTTCATGTTCATGGCGGTGGTCTCGGTCGCCACCATGCTGCCTTGGATCGGGCTGCCGCTCGCCCTGGTGCTGCTGCCCGCACTCACGCTCGGCATGATGGCCGCCACGCGCGAGGCGGTGGCGGGGCGCTTCCCCATGCCCTGGGTGCTGTTCACCGCGTTTCGAGAAGGAAAGGCGCGCACCATCGCCATGTTGCAGCTCGGCGCACTCTATGCGGCGGGGTTTTTCGGCGTCATGGGCTTCTCGGCCCTGTTCGATGGTGGCAAGTTCGCCCAGGTGTACCTGCTCGGCGGCTCGCTCACGCCCGAGCTGATGAACGCTCCAGGCTTCCAAGCCGCCACTTGGGCCGCCACCGCGGCCTACCTGCCCTTGTCGATGATGTTCTGGCACGCGCCCGCGCTCGTGCACTGGCATGGCGTGGCACCCGTGAAAAGCCTCTTTTTCAGCTTCGTCGCCTGCGCGCGCAACTTCAAGGCATTCTTCCTCTACACCCTCGGCTGGCTCGCCGTGTTCATCGGCGCGGGCGTCCTCGCCATGCTGATCTCCGCCCTGTTCGGCAACCCCGGCATCGCCACCGTGGCGCTCGTCCCTGCCGCCCTCATGATGGCCGCGATGTTCTTCACCTCCATGTGGTTCACGGTGCGGGATTGTTTTCTGGATGAGGCGGCGGGCTCGGTCTGACGTCAACTTCCCGGAGCTCATGTGATGGCTGGCCATCGACTGCGCCCTCTTGCAGCGCCTCGATCAGAGGGCAGCAGACGGTGCCTGCGGAGCTTTGGCAGGCGTGCAGCAGGCGTGAGAGCACCGCCTCCATGCGCTGCAGGTCCGCGAGGCGTTCGCGCACGTCGCGCAGTTTCTGCGCGGCCAGGAGGCTGGCTTCGGCGCAATGCGTGCCGTCTTCGAGCCGCAGCAGCTCCGCCACCTCGTCGAGGCTGAAACCGAGACGCTGCGCCGCTTTGATGAAGCGCAGCCGGCCCAGCGCAGGCGCGCCGTAGCGCCGGATCCGGCCCTCCGTGCGCTCGGGCGCACGCAGCAGGCCGCGGCGCTGGTAGAAGCGAATGGTTTCCACGTTCACCCCGGCTGCCTGCGCCAGCGCGCCGATGGTCATGGGCTCGAAAGGGTCTTTCATGAGGGGGGGGTTGACTCCGTACTTCACTACGGACGGAAGCTTACGCGTTCAACCCCACTGTTGACGGAGATGTCGCGATGGACGAACCCAAACGATCCCCAGGCGGAGCACTGCTGGCCGCCGGCCTCGCCGCGATCCTCGCTTCGAGCTGCTGCCTCGGGCCGCTGGTGTTGCTGGCGCTGGGCTTCAGCGGCGCCTGGATCGGCAACCTCACGGTGCTGGAGCCTTACCGCCCGTTGTTCATCGCAGCCGCCTTGCTAGCGCTGGCCCTGGCGGCACGGCGACTGTTTCGCCCCGCGACTGCGTGCGAGCCGGGTGCCGTCTGCGCCGTGCCGGCGGTGCGGCTGCGCTACCGCTTGCTGTTCTGGATCGTCGCTGCGCTGGTGTTGGTGGCGCTGGGCTTTCCCTATCTGGCGCCCTTGTTTTATTGACACCGAGGAGTTCCGCTCATGAAAACCAAGTCTCTGCGACTCGCAGCCTTCCTCCTGCTCGGCGCGCTCGCCACAGGCGCCCATGCAGCGGTGCAAACCGTGACCCTCTCGGTGCCGGGGATGAACTGCCCCGTCTGTCCCATCACGGTCAAAAAGGCGCTCACCAAGGTCGAGGGCGTGCAGCAGGTGAACGTCAGCCTCGAAAAGCGCGAGGCCATCGTTCGCTTCGACGACACCAAGGCCAGCGTAGACGCCCTGATGGACGCCACCGAGGCTGCCGGTTATCCCTCGAGCGTCAAGAAATGACCATCCGCCCCATCCCCGCCGCATCTGCCCAGCAGCCGCAGGCCGGCCTGCATGCATGCTGCCCAAGCACCGACGGCGACGGCCTGCGCATCGCCATCATCGGCAGCGGCGGTGCGGCGATGGCTGCGGCGCTCAAGGCGGTCGAGCGCGGCGCGCGAGTGACGCTGATCGAGCGGGGCGTCATCGGCGGCACCTGCGTCAATGTCGGCTGCGTGCCGTCGAAGATCATGATCCGTGCCGCGCACATCGCCCACGTGCGCCGCAGCAGCCCGTTCGATGGCGGCATCGGCGCGGCAGTGCCCACCATCGACCGCCGCCAACTGCTGGCCCAACAGCACGCCCGGGTGGAGGCGCTGCGCCACGCGAAGTACGAGAACATCCTGGCGCAAAACCCGGACATCACCGTGCTGCACGGCGAGGCGAGTTTCCTGGATGGCGCGAGCCTGCGGGTGCGTTTGAACGCGGGCGGCGAGCGGGTGGTGGCCTTCGACCGCTGCCTCGTCGCCACCGGCGCAAGCCCCGCGGTGCCAGACATTCCCGGCTTGGCGCAAACACCGTACTGGACGTCCACCGAAGCCTTGGAGAGCGAGTCCATCCCAGAGCACCTGGTCGTGATCGGCTCGTCCGTGGTCGCGCTCGAGCTGGCGCAGGCCTATGCGCGGCTGGGCAGCCGCGTGACGGTGCTGGCACGCCACACCCTGCTCTCGTCCGAGGACCCGGCCATCGGCGCCGCCCTGGCTGATGCCTTCGGCGCCGAGCGCATCGAGGTGCGGACGCACACGAGCCCCTCCGAAGTGGCTTACACCGCGGGGGCCTTCCTGCTGACCACACCGCAGGGCGTGCTGCACGCCGACCGGCTGCTGATCGCCACCGGCCGCAGGCCGAACACGACCCGACTGAACTTGGCCGCGGCGGGCGTTGCGGTGAACGCCGCCGGCGCCATCGTCATCGACCCGAGCATGCGCACCAGCGCCCCGAACATTTACGCCGCGGGTGATTGCACCGATCAGCCGCAATTCGTGTATGTCGCCGCGGCTGCCGGCACGCGCGCAGCCATCCACATGACCGGGGGCGACGCGCGCCTCGATCTGACGGCGCTGCCCGCCGTGGTGTTCACCGACCCGCAGGTGGCCACCGTCGGCCTGTCCGAAGCCGAAGCCCGTCTGCAGGGCATCGACGCCGACAGCCGCACGCTCCCGCTGGATCAAGTGCCGCGGGCGCTGGCCAACTTCGACACGCGCGGCTTCATCAAGCTGGTGGTGGAAGCCCCAAGCGGCCGGCTGATCGGCGTGCAGGCGGTGGCCCCCGAGGCGGGCGAACTGATCCAGACCGCAGCGCTGGCCATCCGCCAACGCATGACCGCGCAGGACCTGGCCGACACGCTCTTCCCCTACCTCACCATGGTCGAGGGGCTCAAGCTCGCGGCACAGACCTTCCGCAAGGACGTGACGCAATTGTCTTGCTGCGCGGGATGAGGCAGCCGATCACACCGGCGTGAGCTTGGCCACCGACAGCGCCAGCCACTTGGTGCCGTGGCGGGTGAACTGCACCTGCGCGCGCGCGTCCGCCCCCGCGCCTTCAATCGCGAGCACCTTGCCTTCGCCGAACTTGTTGTGGAACACCGCCATGCCGACGCGCAAGCCGTGTTCGGGCTCGGACTTGCGCTCGGGCACGGGGCCGGCGCCGAAGTCGGGGGCGCTGAGGCTGCTGCGGCCCCAGGCGGGTTGCGGCGTCGGGTTGCGGCGCGGCGCGGCTTCCCAGGGCATGGCACCGCTGCTGCCCCAGGGCGCGGCGCCGGTGGAGGCGCTGGCGCTGCGTTTCGGGGTGATCCACTTCAGCGCACCCTCGGGCAACTCGTCGAAAAACCGGCTGCGCAGGTTGTAGCGCGTCTGGCCGTGCAGCATGCGGGTTTGCGCATGGCTCAAGTACAGGCGCTTGCGCGCGCGGGTGATGGCGACATACATGAGCCGGCGCTCTTCCTCGAGGCCGTCGCGGTCGCTGGCGGAGTTTTCGTGGGGGAACAGGCCCTCTTCGAGGCCGGTGATGAACACGGCGTCGAATTCCAGGCCTTTGCTCGCATGCACGGTCATGAGCTGTACCGCGTCCTGCCCCGCCTGCGCCTGATTGTCTCCGGCTTCGAGTGCGGCGTGGGTGAGGAAAGCGGCCAGCGGGCTCAAGGTTTCGCCGGTCTCCTGATCGGGCGCGAGCGGCGCATCGAGCACGGGCGCGTCGAGGTCCAGCCCCTGGCTCGCCGGGCTTTGGCCCAACGCCGCCGGGGCTTGCTCGTCGAGCGGCAGGGCGACCGCGTCGCGGCCGAAGCCCTCCTGCATGACGAAGCTCTCGCCGGCGTTGACGAGTTCTTCGAGGTTCTCGATGCGGTCGGCCCCTTCGCGGTCGGCGCGGTAGTGTTCGATGAGCCCGCTGTGCTCGAGCACGAGTTCGATGATTTCGCGCAGCGTGCGGCCCTGCGTTTGCTCGCGCAGCACGTCGATCTTGGCGATGAACGCGCCGAGGTTCGCACCCGCCTTGCCTGGCACGGCGCTGACCGCATCGACCAGCGCGCAGCCGGATTCGCGGGCCAGGTCTTGCAGCTGCTCGATCGTGCGCGCGCCGATGCCGCGCGGCGGAAAGTTCACCACCCGCAAAAAGCTGGTGTCGTCGCGCGGGTTCTCGATCAGGCGCAGATAGGCCAGCGCGTGCTTGATTTCGGCGCGCTCGAAAAAGCGCAGCCCCCCGTAGACCCGGTAGGGGATGCCCGCGTTGACCAGCGCGGTTTCGATCACGCGGCTTTGCGCATTGCTGCGGTAGAGCACGGCGATCTCGTGGCGCGCAAAGCCGTCGTTGCGCACGAGCTGACGCACTTCGTCAACCAGCCATTGCGCCTCTTCGAAATCGCTCGCCGCCTCGAACACCCGCACCGGCTCGCCCGCGCCTTGGGTGGTGCGCAGGTTCTTGCCCAGGCGCGCGGTGTTGTGGCCGATCAGCGCGTTGGCCGAGTCGAGGATGTGGCCGTAGCTGCGGTAGTTCTGCTCGAGCTTGATCTGGTGCCGCACCTGGTATTCGCGCACGAAATCGGCCATGTTGCCCACGCGCGCGCCGCGGAAGGCGTAAATGCTCTGGTCGTCGTCGCCCACCGCCATGATGGCGCCGCCGCCCTCGCCCGGCAGGCCGACGATCATCTTCAGCCACGCATACTGCAGCCGGTTGGTGTCCTGGAACTCATCGACCAGCACATGGCGGAAGCGCCGCCGGTAGTGCTCGCGGATGGCGTCCTGGTCGCGCAGCAACTCGTAGCTGCGCAGCATCAGCTCGCCGAAATCGACCACGCCTTCGCGCTGGCATTGGTCTTCGTAGAGCTGGTAGAGCTCGACCTTTTTGCGCGTGTCCTCGTCGCGCGCGGGCACATCGCCCGGGCGCTGGCCCTCTTCCTTGCAGCCCGAGATGAAGTACTGCAGCTGCTTCGGAGGAAAGCGCTCCTCGTCGACGTTGAACTGCTTGCACAGACGCTTGATGGCGCTGAGCTGGTCTTGGGTGTCGAGGATCTGGAAGGTGGCCGGCAGGTTCACGCTGCGGTGGTGCGCGCGCAGCATGCGGTTGCACAGGCCGTGAAAGGTGCCCATCCACATGCCGCGCACATTGAGCGGCAGCATGGCGGAGAGCCGCGTGAGCATTTCCTTGGCCGCTTTGTTGGTAAAAGTGACGGCCAGGATGCCGCCCGGTGTCACCTGCCCCGTTTGCAGCAGCCACGCGATGCGTGTGGTCAACACCCGGGTCTTGCCCGAACCGGCACCGGCCAGAATCAGCGCATGCTCGGCGGGCAGCGTGACCGCCGCACGCTGTTCAGGGTTGAGGTTGTGCAGCAGCGGACTCGAGGACGCGTTTTCTGGGAACATGCGGGCATTGTAGGAAGACCCAAACATGATGCTCCACCCCTCGATCGCTCCGCGCTCACGCAACAGCCACCCCACCGCCCCGGCCCCAAACACCCGTGCGCGGCGGCGCAGCCGCGTCGCTCTGCTGCTCGCCCTGCCCTTCGCCGTGGCGCAGGCGCAGCCGTCGTCATGCAGCAGCGACGGCCTCGAACCGCCCCCGACGGTTCTGGAGCGTTTCATCAGCGCGGACTGCGCCGAGTGCTGGCGCGACCCGGCGACGCCGTCCGTGGACGGGCGTACATGGGCGCTCGACTGGGTTTTTTCCGGCGCTCAGGGCGAGGACGCGCCGCTTTCCCCCGTGGCGCGTCCTGAAGCGAATGCGCGCGCCCAGGCCGCCGGTCTGCGATCCGGCACCGCAATGCCGCCGCGCTTCGACCGGTTTCAGTCGGTGCTGGCCGCCGAATTTCCCCAAAACCCGCGACGCCTGCGCGTGGCGCAAGGCACGGCGTTCGGCGGCTATGTCGGCGCGTCGATCCGCTACACCCCGGCGCGCGACGCCCTGGCGCCGCTCACCGCGCATCTGGCGCTCATCGAGATCTTTCCTGCCGGAACGGAGGGCAGCCCCGTCGCACGCGCGCTGGTACGCAACGTGTTCACGCCCAACTGGAGCGGGCGAACGGCGGGGCCGCGACCGCGGTGGGTGCGACTCGATGAACTGCGCCCGCTCAACATCCCCGAGGGTGCGCACCCGGCCCGGCTGCGGGTGTTTGGCTGGGTCGAGGACGCCCGGGGTCGCATCATCGACGCCGCGCTCAGCGCTTGCACGCCGTAACGAATGAATCACAAAGGTCGAACCCTGCCACGGCAGAATTGCCCTTCATGAATACCGCACCCCACCAGCTCGCCCGCTCGGCGCTGCGCCGCGCGCTGCTTCTGTTCGGCTGGACCTGGGCCGCGCTGCTCGTCGCTTGCGGCGGGGGCGGCGACGAGGCAGCGCCGGTCCCGCAAAGCCCACAGCCCATCGTCGCAACCAGCGTCGAGGCGGAAGAGCAGGCGGCTTACACCTTGCTGCGCGACGAACGCAGCCGCTGCGGTTTTGGTGCCCCAAGCCCGAACAGCCTGCTGGCCCAGGCCGCGCGCAACCACGCGAACTGGCTCGTCACCAACGACGCCAACAGCCACGAGGAAACGCCGGGAACGCCAGGATTCACCGGCGAGACCGCGCTCGAACGGCTGCAGTACGTGGGCTATCCGGTGCGGGCCGTCGCCGAGTCGATCGGCTGGGGTTCGGTTGCTCCGGTGGCGAACGGGGTGGCCGTGCGCGCGCTGCGCGGCCTGATGGCCGTGCCCTACCATGCGATTGGCGTGGTGGCTTTCAACCTGCCCGAGGTCGGGCTGGCGCTCGGGCCGAGCGACGGCTATTACGCGCCGCTGGTCGTGGAATTGGCAGCCCCCCAGGGGGCGGCTGTCGGCCCCGTCGTCTACCCGCCGAACTCGGTCAAAACCTATCCCTGCGAGGGAACGACTGGGGTGCTGACCCGAACGCTGGCGGAAAACCCCAACCCGATTCCCGGTCGCGATCTGTCGACGAACCCCACGGGCTCGTCCATCATTGTTTCAGTGGCGAGCGGCAACACCCTCACGCTCGGCGCCGGCACGCTCGTGCATGTGGCCAGCGGCCAAACCGTCGAGGTTCTGCCCCCGGTGACGGCATCGAACGACCCCAACCGCCATTTGGCACCCAACACTGGCTTTTACCTGCCCGCCCAGCCGCTCGCGCCCAACAGCCGCTATCAATTCACATTCCGCGGCAGCAATGCAGGCGTGCCGTTCACTCAAAGCTTCACCTACACCACCGGCAGCGACTGAGCCTCCGCGTAGAATCAAGCACCGGGCCCAAGTTTCTTGCGCCCGGTTTTTTGTGCCTGCTGCACGGCACAGCGACCGGACCCAAGCCAAGCGCTCACTCGTTACAACGACCGACCGGAGCTTGGATCAATCATGGAAATCTTCGACTACGACAACATTCTTCTGCTGCCGCGCAAGTGCCGCGTGGAGAGCCGATCGGAATGTGACACCAGCGTTCAATTTGGTCCGCGGCGCTTCCGTCTTCCGGTGGTGCCGGCGAACATGAAGACGGTGGTGGATGAGTCCATCTGCCTGTGGCTGGCGCGTCACGGCTATTTCTACGTGATGCACCGCTTCGACCTCGACAATGTCGCCTTCGTGCGGCGCATGCGTGCCGAAGGACAGTACGCGTCGATTTCGCTCGGCGTCAAAGCGCCCGACTACGCCACGGTGGACCGCCTCGCCGCCGAAGGGCTCATCCCCGAGTACGTCACCATCGACATCGCGCATGGCCATGCCGACAGCGTGCGCAAAATGATCGCCTACCTCAAGGAAAAGCTGCCGCAGACCTTCGTCATCGCCGGCAACGTCGCCACGCCCGAGGCGGTCATCGACCTCGAAACCTGGGGTGCGGATGCAACCAAGGTCGGCGTCGGGCCTGGCAAGGTCTGCATCACCAAGCTCAAAACCGGCTTTGGCACCGGCGGCTGGCAGCTCTCGGCGCTAAAATGGTGCGCACGCGTCGCAACCAAGCCGATCATTGCCGACGGCGGCATCCGCAGCCACGGCGACATCGCCAAGTCGATCCGCTTCGGCGCCACGATGGTCATGATCGGTTCGCTGTTCGCTGGGCACGAAGAGTCGCCGGGGCAAACGGTGGAGGTCGACGGCAAGCTCTACAAAGAGTATTACGGCTCGGCGAGCGACTTCAACAAAGGCGAATACAAGCATGTCGAGGGCAAACGCATCCTCGAGCCGATCAAGGGCAAGTTGGCCGACACGCTGATCGAAATGGAGCAGGACATCCAAAGCTCCATCAGCTACGCCGGCGGCACCCAGCTCATGGACATCCGCAAAGTGAACTACGTCATCCTCGGCGGCGACAACGCGGGCGAGCATTTGCTGATGTGAGCCACACCGATCCCAACAGTCCAGTTTCGGATTCCGGGGCTGATCCCATCGCCAACCGGCGCGACCCCGCTATCGTTCCTGAAGCATCCCCAGCGCCAGGACGTACAGCCGATGCCTCGGCTCCACCAAGGCTTCGAGCGCGCTGAAATGGTTGCGGCCGGGCAGTTCCTCGCACACCGGCACGGCCCGTGCGCCCCAGGCTTCGCGGATCAGCCGGTTCTGCCGGATGAACTCCGCGCTCTCATCCCCGCCGACCACCGCCGCCAGGATTCCCGCGCGCGGCGCTGGCAGCCGAGCTGGGCTCGCCCGCGCCACCTGCACGGGCGTGAGGCGCAGATCGTCTTTCACGAACGGCGTGTGGCGCAAAGGCGCAAGATCGAACACCCCGGAAATCGAGAGCGCGCCAATAACCGCCATGAATGAACACCAGCACCGGCGCCCTGCCCGGCCCTGCGGCCTCGGCCGGTAGGAATACATCCAGCGTTTCGCCCGCGCCCGGGCCATACGGCAGATCGAGCGCGCAGGCCTGCGTGGCCCGCGCCGCGGCGGAATCGGCGGCCCAGCGGGCAAAATGCGCGCCATGGTCGGGCACGAGCGCCCGGTTGTTGTACATGCGGTCGAGCCATTCGGGGTCGGTGCGGGGCATGGGCGTCTCCTCGGAACGAGATTCGATCATCGCACCAGCCGCATTTTTTGAGAAAAACAAGCCGATGCCGGCGTGAACGGGTCATGATGCGCTCTCATTTCAGGAGTCAACAATGAAACTTTGCGTGCTTGGGATCGGCCGCATGGGGCTGCCCATGGCGCGACGGCTGTGCGCGGCGGGGCACACGGTTCAGGTGTGGAACCGCACCCGAGCGAAGGCCGAAGCGCTGGCCGCGGTTGGCGCGCAGGTGCATGACACCCCGGCTGCAGCGGTTGCCGAAGCCGAAGCGGTGGTCTGCCTGCTCGAAGACGGGCCGGTCGTCGCCCAGGTGTTGTTCGAACTGGGCGCCGCAGACGCCATGCCGCCCGGCTCGCTCGTGATCGACATGTCCTCGATCAAGCCGGCGGAGGCCCGCGCGCACGCCGAGCTGCTGGCGCAGCGCGGCGTATCCCATCTGGACGCGCCGGTCTCGGGCGGCACCGTGGGCGCCGAAGCGGGCACGCTCGCCATCATGGTCGGCGGCGATGCGGCCGACTTCGAGCGCGCCGCACCGGTGTTCGCGGCGCTTGGACGCGCCACGCACGTCGGCCCCCACGGTGCAGGGCAGCTCACCAAACTCGCCAACCAGATGATCGTTGGCATCACCATTGGCGCGGTGGCCGAAGCCCTGCTGCTCGCCGAGCGCGGCGGCGCTCACATGGCCAAGGTGCGCGAAGCCATCACGGGCGGCTTCGCCGACAGCCAGGTGCTGCAGGTACATGGCCAGCGCATGGTCGAACGCGATTTTGCGCCGCGCGCCCGCATGACGGTACAACTGAAGGACCTGCGCAACGCGCTCGATACTGCGTCCGCCCTGGGTTTCGATGCCCCGGTCACGGCCTTGTTCGAGCGGCTTTACGCGCAAGCCATCGCCGACGGTTTGGCCGATCTCGACCATGCTGCGCTGTTCGTGGAGCTGGCCCGCCGCAACGGGATGACCTGAGACCAGCCAAACGGACGGCCCAGCGTCGGCCAGGCAAGGCACGGCTTTGGGCGCTGCTATAATGCAAGCCTCGACGGCGGGGGGGTAGCTCAGCTGGGAGAGCGTCGCGTTCGCAATGCGAAGGTCGGGAGTTCGATCCTCCTCCTCTCCACCACCGTTCGGGTTCTTAGCTCAGTTGGTAGAGCAGCGGACTCTTAATCCGTAGGTCGTAGGTTCGAATCCTACAGGACCCACCAATTCAACTCAAAAACAAGCCCGCTCGCAGCGGGCTTTGTTTTTCCTGTGCGTACCCTCCGCTTTCGAAGACGACGCGCTCAGGTGGTGCCTCGAGCCGGAATCGAACCGGCACGACCGGTTAAGGTCTGCGGATTTTAAGTCCGCTGTGTCTACCTGTTCCACCATCGAGGCCAGGCGGCGAATTGTCGCAGAGGATCGCGCCCAAAAAAGAAGCCCCAGCAAGCGTGCAGCGGCTGGGGCTCGGTTTGGAGGCGCGGGCCGGAGTCGAACCGACCTACACGGATTTGCAATCCGGTGCATAACCGCTTTGCTACCGCGCCATGCTCTGACAAAAAAGGGAAGCCAGAGCTTCCCTTTTTCGGAAGACGTTGGAAATCTTCCTCGATCTGGAGCGGGAAACGAGGCTCGAACTCGCGACCTCAACCTTGGCAAGGTTGCGCTCTACCAACTGAGCTATTCCCGCATGAAGCGACGACTTTGAGTGTTTCGCTGTCGTTGCTGCAATAACGAAATTATATACCAACTTTTTGCGGTTTTCTCGGCGCGCTCGATCAATGTTTGAGCGGCTCGCCGACCACCCCCGCCACCGCAGCCGCGGAAGTCGGCTCGATCGGCGTGGCCGCCGCGATGACGTCGTCCTTCAGCGGAACGGGCTGGCGCTCGAGCGCGAGCTCGAGCACCTGATCGATCCACTTCACCGGCACGATGGCCAAGCCATCCTTGACGTTCTTCGGGATTTCCTGGAGATCTTTCACGTTCTCTTCGGGAATCAACACCGTCTTGATGCCCCCCCGAAGCGCCGCCAACAGCTTCTCCTTGAGCCCACCGATCGCCGTGACCTCGCCGCGCAGCGTGATCTCGCCGGTCATCGCCAGGTCGGCCCGAACCGGGATGTCCGTCAGCGCCGAAACCAGCGCGGTGACCATGGCCGCACCCGCGCTCGGCCCGTCCTTCGGCGTCGCACCGTCGGGCACGTGGATGTGGATGTCGCGCTTTTCGAACATCTCATCCGGAATGCCCAGCCGGCGCGCGCGGCTGCGCACCACGGTGCGCGCCGCTTCCACCGACTCCTTCATCACATCACCGAGCATGCCAGTGCGGATGATGCCGCCCTTGCCGGGCATCACGGCCGCCTCGATGGTGAGCAGGTCGCCGCCAACCTCGGTCCAGGCCAGGCCAACCACCTGCCCGACTTGGCTCTGCGTCTCGGCCCGGCCGTAGGTGTAGCGCCGTACACCCAAGAACTGGTCGAGGTTTTCACTCGACACACGAACCGGCGCCGTCAGCGATCCGAGCTGCAAGCTCTTGACGACCTTGCGGCAGATCTTGGAGAGCTCCCGCTCGAGCGAGCGCACGCCCGCCTCGCGGGTGTAATAGCGCACGATGTCCCGAACCGCTTCCTCGGCTACCTCCAGCTCACCCTCGCGCACGCCGTTGTTCTTCATCTGCTTGGGCAGCAGATAACGCATGGCGATGTTGACCTTTTCGTCCTCGGTGTAGCCCGACAGGCGGATCACCTCCATGCGGTCGAGCAGCGCCGGCGGAATGTTCATCGAGTTCGAGGTCGCCACGAACATGACGTCCGAAAGGTCGAAGTCGACCTCCACGTAGTGGTCCGAAAAGGTGTGATTCTGTTCGGGATCGAGCACCTCGAGCAGTGCGCTCGAAGGGTCACCCCGGAAATCCATCCCCAGTTTGTCGATTTCATCGAGCAAGAACAGCGGATTGCGCGTGCCGACCTTCGAGAGGCTCTGCAGCACCTTGCCGGGCATGGCGCCGATGTAGGTGCGCCGGTGCCCGCGGATCTCGGCCTCGTCGCGCATGCCGCCCAGGGCCATGCGCACATATTTTCGGCCCGTGGCTTTGGCCACCGACTGACCCAAGGAGGTCTTGCCGACGCCAGGCGGCCCGACGAGACACAAGATCGGCGCCTTCACCTTGTCGACACGCTGCTGCACGGCGAGGTACTCGAGGATGCGCTCCTTGACCTTCTCGAGGCCATAGTGATCCTGATTGAGCACCTCTTCCGCGTAGGCGAGGTCGTGCTTGATCTTGGTACGCTTGCTCCACGGCAAGCCGACCAGGACCTCGATGTAGTTGCGCACGACCGAAGCCTCGGCCGACATGGGAGACATCAGCTTGAGCTTCTTGAGCTCGGCCTCGGCCTTCTTGCGAGCCTCGGCGGGCATGCGCGCGGCCTTGATGCGCTTTTCGAGTTCCTCGAGATCGGCGCCCTCTTCGCCTTCACCGAGCTCTTTCTGGATCGCCTTGACCTGCTCGTTCAGATAGAACTCGCGCTGGCTCTTTTCCATCTGGCGCTTGACGCGGCCGCGGATGCGCTTGTCGACGTTGAGGATCTCGACTTCGCGTTCCAGTTGTTCGAAGAGATTTTCCAGGCGGGGCCCAATGTCGATCAACTCGAGCACCATCTGTTTGTGCTCGAGCTTGAGCGGCAGATGCGCGGCGATCGTATCGGCCAGACGGCCCGGGTCATCGATGCTCGCGATCGAGCTCAAAATTTCCGGCGGAATCTTCTTGTTCAGTTTGACGTACTGATCGAACTGCTGCATCAGCGCGCGGCGCAAGGCCTCGGTCTCGGTGCTTTGCAGTTCGGCTTCCGTGGGCAGCGGCGCGGGGACGACGGTCGCCACGAAGCGGTCTTCCGATGCCTCCACCTGGGTGATCGTTGCGCGCTGCAAGCCCTCGACCAGAACCTTCACGGTGCCATCGGGGAGCTTGAGCAACTGAAGAATGCTGCCGACCGTGCCAACCTCGAACAGGTCGGTCGGCATCGGTTCGTCTTTCGCCGCTGTCTTTTGGGCGACCAGCATGATGCGACGGTCGGACGCCATCGCCGCCTCGAGGGCTTTGATGCTGCGCGCACGGCCCACGAACAGCGGGATGACCATGTGCGGAAAGACCACGACGTCGCGCAAGGGCAACAACGGCAGGTCGATCGGCGTGGAAGGTAAAGGCGTGTGTCCAGACATGGGAAATTCCCCTTTCATAACCTTACCAAGATGGCTGCGCGCCCGACGTTTTCAATAGACGAGGCGCAGCCGATGGGGCTGCAGGCGGGCAGTTAACCCGCGCATGGCGAGAACAAGCCGTGCGCCCGGGATGGCGCGCGACGAGCGCCCGTCAAGCCTGTCGGGCCGCCTCTCGGTAGACGAGCAGCGGGGGCTTGTTTTCCTCGATCGTCGCCTCGTCGACCACGACCCGCTCGACATTGCCGAGGTTCGGCAGTTCGAACATCGTGTCCATCAACGCTTGCTCGAGGATCGAGCGCAGGCCACGCGCACCGGTCTTGCGCTGGAGGGCCTTGCGCGCAATGGCCCGCAACGCCGCCGGCCGGATCTCGAGTTCGACGCCTTCCATCGCGAACAGTTGAGCAAACTGCTTGACGAGGGCGTTCTTCGGCTCCGTGAGGATTTGCACCAGCGCGTCCTCGGTCAACTCGGCCAGCGTGGCGATGACCGGCATGCGCCCGACCAATTCGGGGATGAGGCCGAACTTGATGAGATCCTCAGGCTCGATTTCGCTGAAGATTTCCGTCAACGAGCGCTGGGCCTTGCTGCGCACAGCCGCGCCAAAGCCGATGCCCGAAGACTCGGTGCGCGCCTCGATGACTTTTTCCAGCCCCGCGAAGGCTCCGCCGCAGATGAACAGGATGTTGGTGGTGTCGACTTGGATGAAGTCCTGGCTTGGGTGCTTGCGCCCGCCCTGGGGCGGCACGCTGGCCATCGTGCCTTCGATCAGCTTGAGCAGCGCTTGCTGAACGCCTTCGCCAGAGACATCGCGGGTGATCGAAGGGTTGTCGGACTTGCGCGAAATTTTGTCGATTTCGTCGATATAGACGATGCCGCGCTGCGCACGCTCGACGTCGTAATTGCAGTTTTGCAACAGCTTGGAGATGATGTTTTCCACATCTTCGCCCACGTAGCCCGCCTCGGTGAGCGTGGTCGCGTCTGCCATGACGAAAGGCACGTCGAGCATCCGCGCGAGCGTCTGCGCGAGCAAGGTTTTGCCCGAGCCGGTCGGGCCGATCAGCAAGATGTTGCTTTTGGCCAGTTCGACATCGTCCTTGCGAGCCTTGTCCTGGTGCCGCAGACGCTTGTAGTGGTTGTAGACCGCCACGGCGAGGATGCGCTTGGCTTTCTCCTGGCCAATCACGTACTGGTCGAGGTTGGCCTTGATCTGGGCGGGCGTGGGAAGGTCGGTCTTCGCGGCGTCTTGCATGGCGCTCGAAGGCAACTCATCACGGATGATTTCATTGCACAGCTCGATGCACTCGTCGCAGATGAACACCGACGGGCCCGCGATGAGCTTTTTGACTTCGTTCTGGCTCTTCCCGCAGAACGAGCAATACAAAGGTTTCGCGGTGCCGTTACCGTCTTTCTTGGCCATTGAGCAGTTTGCCTGGTGGGTTATGTGAATCTCGATGATAGCGAGTCGACCGGACTGGGTCGGGCTCAGAGACTGGGAGGGAGTTGGGCGTGCCTTGGGGCGTCAAAGCGGGCACGACCGACTCCTCTCAGTCTCTCAGGCCCGCTTCGTCAGGATCTGGTCGATCAAGCCATATTCAAGGGCTTCCTGCGGATCGAGGTAGTAGTCGCGCTCGGTGTCGCGCTCGATGCGCTCGAGCGGCTGCCCCGTGCGTTCGGCGAGGATCTTGTTGAGCAACTGCCGCGTCTTGAGGATTTCGCGCGCGGAAATCTCGATTTCCGTCGCCTGCCCCTGAGCGCCGCCCGAGGGCTGGTGAATCATCATGCGCGAATGCGGCAGCGAGTAGCGCTTGCCTTTGGCGCCCGCCGCGAGCAGGAAAGCGCCCATGCTGGCGGCGAAGCCCGTGCACAAGGTCGCGACATCGGGCTTGATGAAGTTCATCGTGTCGTAAATCGCCATGCCCGCCGACACGGAGCCGCCCGGTGAGTTGATGTAGAGCGAAATGTCCTTTTCCGGGTTTTCGCTCTCGAGGAACAACAACTGCGCCACCACCAGGTTGGCCGAATGGTCGTCGACCGGCCCGACGAGGAAGATGACCCGTTCCTTTAGAAGACGCGAATAGATGTCGTAGGCGCGCTCGCCACGCCCCGACTGTTCGATGACCATGGGCACCATGCCCAGACTTTGAATGACCTGATGACTCATGAATACACGCTCCTGGAAATAGCGCAACTTTAACCAAGTTGACGGCGGCCTACGGGCAACGTTGGCAAGCGATGGCTGTGGCAAGGCGCTCTGGGCGGTGATATGCAGACCAAGGCCTCTGCACCCTACCGACCTCTTCGCATGTGGCCAACCATACAAAAAGGGCCTGCCGCACGCCAGGCGCGCCTGCAAGCCCCTCCGCGGCTTCAGGGAGTCCAGCGACTCCCCGGGAACTCAGCCCTGCTGAGCCATCAGCTCGTCGAAGCCTATGGCTTTCTCCTGAACCTTGGCTTTCGACAGCACGAAGTCGGAGACGTTGTTCTCGATCACCACGGCTTCGACCTCGGCCAGGCGGCGCGGGTCGCTGTAGTACCAACGCACCACCTCTTCCGGACGCTCGTAGCTCGAGGCCAGTTCTTCGACATGCGCGCGCACCTGCTCTGGCGTGGCGTGCAGTTGATTGGCCTTGACCAGTTCGGCCACGACGAGCCCGAGGCGCACCCGCTGCTCGGCCTGCGGACGGAAGATTTCGTCGGGAATGGGCGCCTTGTCCGCATCCTTGACGCCCCGCTGCTTGAGCTCGGCGCGCGCCCGGTCGGCCAGGCGGTCGATTTCGGCCTTGACACTGGCCTTGGGCAGATCGAGCTCAGCGACGGAAACGACGGCGTCGAGAACAGCCTTCTTGTTGCGCGCCTGGAGGCGGAATTTGACTTCTCGCTCGAGGTTCTTGCGAATGTCGGCGCGCAAACCTTCGACGCTGCCGTCCTCGATGCCGAGCGACTTGGCGAACGCTTCGTTGACTTCGGGCAGGTGTGCGGCCTCGATCTTCTTCACCGTCACGAGGAAGTCAGCCGTCTTGCCAGCCACCTCGGCGCCATGATAGTCGGCCGGGAAATTCAGCGGGAAGGTCTTGCTCTCGCCGACTTTCATGCCGCGAACCGCGTCCTCGAACTCCTTGAGCATCTGGCCGTCGCCGATGATGAACTGAAAGCCCTCGGCACGGCCGCCTTCGAAGGGTTCGCCGTCGATCTTGCCTTCGAAATCGACCGTCACGCGGTCGCCATCCTGGGCGGCGGCGTCGAGCGGACGCTGGGCGAAGGTGCGGCGCTGCTTGCGCAAAATCTCGATGGTGCGGTCGATGGCCTCTTCGGACACGTCCGCCACCACTTTTTCAACCTCGACGGTAGTGAGGTCACCGAGCTTGACCTCGGGGTAGACCTCGAAGACGGCGTCGAAGGCCAACATTCCCTCGGGCGCCTCTTCCTTCTCGGTAATACTGGGCGCGCCCGCGACGCGCAGGTCGGCCTCCTGCACGGCTTGCGCGAAGGCTTCGCCGACTTTGTCGTTGACGACTTCGTACTGCACCGAATAGCCGTAGCGTTGTGCGACCACACCGACCGGCACCTTGCCCGGACGGAAGCCATCCATCTTGACGGTTCGAGCGAGCTTTTTGAGACGCGCGTCGACCTCGGACTGAATCTGCTCGATGGGCAGAGTCAAAGTGATCTTGCGTTCCAGCTTGTCGAGGTTTTCAACGGTAACGGCCATGGGATTGCTCTCTGTTTGAATGAAGGAATGTGGTGCGCGGGGGGGGACTCGAACCCCCACACCATTGCTGGCGTCAGGACCTAAACCTGGTGCGTCTACCAATTTCGCCACCCGCGCGGGTCCGAACAAAAGGGTGGTCGACAGCGCGAGCTGGCCAGACCACCCCAAGGAAATCGGCGAAACTTCAAGTTTAACCGGGAACCGCCCCCGCGCCATCCTCCGCGGAGCCGGGCGCGCCGGCGGGCTCGCGCCGCACGCGGAACCACGCCGCATACATGGCGGGCAAGGCCAGCAGCGTGAGCACGGTGGCCACGATCAAGCCACCCATGATGGCCACCGCCATCGGCCCCCAGAACACGCTGCGCGAGAGCGGAATCATCGCCAGCACCGCCGCCGCAGCGGTCAGCGCGATCGGGCGCAGGCGCCGCACGGCGGACTCGACGATGGCATCCCACGCCGGCACGCCGCGCGCGCGGTCTTGCTCGATCTGGTCGATCAGAATGACCGAATTGCGCTGGATCATGCCCATGAGTGCAATCACGCCGAGCAGCGCGACAAAGCCGAACGGCCGGTTGAGCGCAATCAGCGCGCCGGCCACGCCGGCGATGCCCAGCGGCCCGGTGATGAACACCAGCACCGCACGACTGAAGCTGTGCAGTTGCAGCATCAGCAGGAAGAAGGTCAGGAACAGCATGATGGGCAGGCCCGCAGCAATGGAGGACTGGCCTTTGGAACTCTCCTCCACCGCGCCGGCCACCTCGATGCGGTAGCCCTGCGGCCCCTGCGCCGCCCAGCGCTGCTCGATGCGCCGCAATTCGGGCAGCAGTTCAGCGGTGACGGTCGCGCCCTGCAAGCCCTCGGTGGTGTCGCCCTGCACGGTGACGGCGTAGTTGCCGCCCTCGCGCCAAAGCACACCCGGCTCCCAGGTGAAGACCGGCCGTGCAATCTGGGTGAGCGGAATCGATTTGCCCGAGGCGGTGGGCAAATACGCGTTGCCGATCGCGGTGATGGCGTTGCGCTCGTCGAGCGGCTGGCGCAGCACGATGTCGATGAGCTTGTCGCCCTCGCGGTACTGCCCCACGGTGGCGCCCGCCAGCAGCGTGCGCGAGGCCTGGGCAATCGACTGGCTCGAGACGCCGAGCGCGCGCGCGCGGGTCTGGTCGACTTCGAGGCGCAGGGCCTTGACCGACTCGTTCCAGTTGTCGTTGACCCCGCGGAGGTGGGGGCTGGCACGCAGCACCGCTTTGACCTCATCGGCCCGCTCGCGCAGCAGCGTGGGGTCGGCGCCGATGACGCGGAACTGCACCGGATACGGCACCGGTGGCCCGTTGGGCAGCAGCTTCACGCGGCCGCGCACCTCGGGGAATTCCTGGGCCAGCACCGCGGGCAGCGCCTTGCGCAGACGTTCGCGCGTGGGCAGGTCCTTGGGCAGCACGATGAGCTGCGAGACATTGGTCTGCGGAAAGGTCTGGTCGAGCGGCAGGTAAAAGCGTGGCACACCCGAACCCACCCACTGGCTCACGGCGGTGACGCCGGGTTCGGCTAGAAGACGTGCCTCGACCCGCTTGGCGACCGCTTCGTTGGCGGCAAATGAAGTGCCCTCGGGGAACCAAAGGTCCACCAGGATTTCCGGTCGCGAGGAATCCGGGAAAAACTGCTGCTGCACCTTGCCCATGCCGACGATGCCCAGCGCAAAGAGAAGGATCGTCGCGCCGATCGTCTTCCAGCGGTGCGTCACGCACCAGGTCACCGCGGCGCGGAAGCGGTTGTAAAAAGGCGAGTCGAAGACCTCGTCGGGTCCGTCGCCGGCAACCGCCCCACCCCCCGCGCCTTCGCCGCTGCCCGCCGCCGCAGCCTTGGGCGGCTGGCGCAGCAGCACCACGCCGAGATAGGGCACGAAATACACCGCGGTCACCCAGCTGATCAGCAGGGCGATGACGGTGACGCCGAAGATGGCAAAGGTGTATTCCCCCACCGCTGAACGCGCAATGCCGATGGGCAGAAAGCCCACGGCGGTGATCAGCGTGCCGGTGAGCATGGGCATGGCGGTGAGCTCGTAGGCAAAGGTCGCTGCGCGCACCTTGTCGTAGCCCTCCTCCATCTTGCGCACCATCATCTCGACGGCAATGATGGCGTCGTCGACCAAGAGGCCGAGCGCAATGATGAGCGAGCCCAGCGAAATCTTGTGCAGCCCGATGTCGAAGTAGCGCATCGCCAGGAAGGTGATGGCCAACACGAGCGGGATGGTGATCGCGACCACCAGGCCGGGACGCACGTCGAGCGTGTAGCGCCGCCACAGCGGCAAACCGGCGGCTTCGGCTTTCTTGTGCAGGCCGAGGGAGACGAAGCTCACGCCGAGCACGATGACCACCGCCTCGATGAGCACGCGCACGAACTCGTTGACCGAGGTGCTCACCGCGCGCGGCTGGTCCTGGATTTGCACGAGTTTCACACCGGCGGGCAGGCCCTGCTCGATGCGCGCGGCGGCCGCTTTGAGTGCCTTGCCGAGCCGGATGATGTCGCCGCCCTTGGCCATCGAGACGCCGAGCGCAATGCCCTCCTCGCCGTCGTGGCGCACCTTGATTTGCGGCGGATCGACATAGCCGCGGTACACGCGCGCGATGTCGCCCAGCCGCAGTTGCGGCGCCCCGGCGCCCGCCGACACGGGCGCGCCGCGGATCGGCATGGCGGCGAGGTCTTCGACCGAATTGAACGAACCCGCCACCCGCACCTGCACCACCTCGGAGGGCGTCTGCACCGCGCCGGCGGACTCGACCGCGTTTTGCTGGTTGAGCTGCGCGAGCACGGCGTTGAGGTCGAGCCCAAGCTCGGCCAGGCGCTTTTGCGACAGCTCGATGTAGACCTTCTCGTCCTGCACACCGAACAGTTCGACCTTGGCGACGTCGGGCACGCGCAGCAGCTGGTCGCGCACCTGGTCGGCGAAGACCTTGGCCTCGGCGGGGCTGAAGCCTGGCGCTTCGAGCACGTAGATGACGCCGAAGACATCGCCGAATTCGTCGTTGAAGAAGGGCCCGACGACGCCTTGCGGCAGCGTGCCGCGCAGGTCGCCGATCTTCTTGCGCACCGTGTACCAGACGTTGGGCACGTCGGACGGGCGCGAGGAGTCCTTGATCTGGAAGATGATCTGCGACTCGCCGGGCTTGGAATAGCTGCGGATGCGATCGGCGTAGGGGACTTCTTGCAGCGTCTTCTCGAGCTTGTAGGTCACCTGCTCGGCCACCTCGCGCGCGCTCGCCCCCGGCCAATAGGTGCGCACGACCATCGCGCGGAAGGTGAACGGCGGGTCTTCGTCCTGGCCCAGTTGGAAATACGCGGCAATGCCCAGCAGCATCAGCACGATGAGCAGGAAGCGGGTGAGCGCGTCGTGCTCGATGGCCCAACGCGAGACGTTGAAAGCCCGTTCCGGGTGGGTGTGGTGAACCATATGCACCTCACCGAGCCGCGTCCGAGGCCGCTGCACGCGCAGGCGACGTCTGACTTGCTCCTATTTGAGGAGCAGCCAAGGTCCGATTGGCGCCGGCATTCTGGTACTTTTCCTGATAAACCAGCACTTTCTGGCCGGGCGCGAGCACATGCACCCCTGTCGCCACCACCTGTTGGCCGGGCTTGAGGCCGGCCGTGACGACGACCTCGTTGCCATCGGCCGTGGCGACCTCCACCGGTTGCGACAAAACGGTGCTGCTCTGCGGGTCGTACACCCAGACCGCCGAGTGGCCGGCCTCTTGCCGCAGCGCCGTGGTGGGCAGCTTGATCGCCGCCACCGGCGCGCCGCTGGCCATGGGCGCGGGCAGTGCGACCATCGCCGTCGCCCCGAGGGCGGGCGGCTCCCCGCCTTGCAAAGCCACCTGAACCAGGTAGGTGCGCGTGACCGGGTCGGCCGCCGCGGCAATCTCGCGCACCACCCCTTCGCGCTCCCGCGCTTCGCCCCAAACGCGTACCGTCACGGCCAGGCCGCGACGCACGCTGGAGAGCTTGTCTTCGGGCAGATGAAACACCACGTCTCTCGGGCCATCGACCGCGACGCGAACGACCGGCGCGCCAGCGGCAACCACCTGCCCGACTTCGGCGTCGAGCCCGGTGACGACTCCAGCCGCATCGGCGACGAGCCGGGTGTAGCTGGCTTGGTTGCCCTGCACACCCAACTGCGCTCGGGCCTGCTGCAGACTGGCTTCGGCCGCCTTCAGCGCGGTTTCGCGGCGCTCGAGTTCAGCTCCGCTGATGAAGTTTTGCTCGCGCAGCGCCTGGTACCGCTTGAAGTCGGCCGCCGCGAGGTCGCGCTGGGTCTGCGCCGCTGCCACCTGCGCGCGTGCAGCCTCGGCCGCGAGCGCGTAGTCGCGCGGGTCGATCTCCGCCAGCACCGTGCCCGCAGCCACGCGCTGCCCGAGTTCGACCGAACGGCGGATGATTTTGCCGGCCACCCGAAAGCCCAGCCGCGACTCGACACGCGCACGGACCTCGGCGGCGTATTCGCGCTGCGCGGACAAGGGCGCGACCCCGACCGTGATGAGTTTGACCGTGCGCAGCGGCGGCTCCTCCACGGGCGGCTTGCTGCAGCCGCTCAAAGCGCCCAGTGCGAGCGCCGCGCTCAGCGCAAGCCACACGCGCGCGCCGCGCCCGTCCGAAAAAAACAGCGACCGGTGCCGCCCTTGTACTGCTTGCATCTCGTGCTCCGGTAAAACCGATGTGGGAACGGATGCGCACGGCGCCCCGAACCCAGTTACTGACTGACTGGTTAGTAATCTAGAGGAAGACCCCCTTGCCTGTCAAGCGACAATCGAGTGCCCATGACTGCCGAACCGCTGGCCCCGCCGGTCACCCATTACGAAAACTTCCCCGTCGCCTCGTGGCTGTGCCCGGCTGCGCTGCGGCCGGCGGTCGCGGCGATTTACGCCTATGCGCGCACGGCGGACGACCTGGCCGACGAGGGCGAGGTCGATGCCGCGACGCGCCTGCAGCGGCTGGCCGAATACCGCGCCGAGTTGCAGGCTGCCGCCGCCGGCAGCCCGCGCCAGAACAGCGCTTGGCCCGAAGTGTTTGCGCCGCTGGCCGCGGTGATGGCGCGGCACCGGCTGCCGCTGGCGCCGCTCGAGCATCTGCTCGATGCCTTCGAGCAGGACGTGCGCGCGACACGCGGGGGTGCGGTGCCCGCAGATCTCGACGCGTTGCTCGACTATTGCAGCCGCTCCGCCAACCCGGTCGGACGGCTCATGCTGCACCTCTACGGCATCGAGGACCCGGACACGCGGGCGCGCAGCGACGCGGTGTGCAGCGCGCTGCAACTCATCAACTTCTGGCAAGACCTGAGCGTGGATTTGCCGCGCCAGCGCTATTACCTGCCGGCCGACCGCTGCGCGCACCACGGCGTCGACCCGCGGGCGCCCGTGCGCGGCCCGGAATTCTCAAATTTGATAGCAGAACTGCACCAATTCACGCGGGCGTTGCTGCAAAAAGGCTCCCCGATCGTGTTCGAAGTGCCGGGCCGCTCGGGCTGGGAGCTGCGCCTGGTCGTGCAGGGCGCAGAGCGCATGCTCGAGCAGATCGCGGCGAGCGGCGACCGCTTGCTCGAGCAGCGCCCGCGGCTGCACGCCCGCGATGTGCCGCGGCTGCTCTGGCGGGCGCTGTGCATGCGGCGTCCGCCACCCTGAGATTCCCTCCAAGCCGCGGCGCCCAAAAGGCAACGCTGAATCAGTTCCTGCGGCGGCGCGCGCCCGGCCGCGGGATGGGATGCGAGGCGCAAACCGCAGCCATAGCCGCAGCTATGGCGAGGATTTGCAACGACGCAGACCGCCCGCAGCCGGGATGCGCGACGCGCGAGGGGGCTTTTTCAGCGTTGCCCAAAGGCAATGGGACAATCGGCGCCGTTCCGAAACCCCACCTCGCCTTGCCCGTGAAGCCCGAAGATTACGTTCAGCAAAAAGCCGTCGCCTCGGGCAGCAGCTTTTATTACGCGTTTTTGTTTCTGAGCCCCGAGCGGCGCGCGGCGATCACGGCGTTTTACGCCTTCTGCCGCGAGGTGGACGACGTGGTCGATGAAGTGCATGAGCCCAACGTCGCGGCGGCGAAGCTGGCCTGGTGGCAGAGGGAAGTCCACCAGACTTTTGCCGGCCGGCCAAGCCACCCGGTGATGCGCGCCCTCAGCCCCCATATCGCCCCGTATGGCCTGACCGAGGCGCCGCTGCAGGCCGTGATCGAAGGCTGTCGCATGGACCTCACGCAAACGCGCTACCTCGACGAAGCGGCGCTGTCCCGCTACTGCCACCTCGTCGCAGGCGTGGTGGGCGAGGTCGCCGCACGCATCTTCGGCCAAACCGACCCCGCGACCACGGCCTACGCGCACACGCTGGGCCAGGCGCTGCAGCGCACCAATATCCTGCGCGATGTGGGCGAGGACGCGCTGCGCGGGCGGATCTACCTGCCCATCGACCATTTGCAGCGCTTCGACGTGAAGGCCCAAGAGATCCTCCAGCGCCAGCACTCGGACCGTTTCGCCGCGCTGATGCGCTTCGAGGCCGAGCGCGCGCATGCGCTCTACGACGAGGCGCTGGCCCAATTGCCCGCAGCCGACCGACGGGCGCAAAAGCCCGGGCTCATGATGGCGAGCATCTACCGCGATTTGCTGCGCGCCATCGAGCGCGAGGGTTTTCGCGTGCTCGATCAGCGCATCGCGCTCACACCCTTGCGCAAGTTCTGGCTCGCCTGGAAGATGCAGGCGCTCGGGCGCATGTGATGGCCGCGCCAGGCTTTCCCGCTCGCGTGGCCATCGTCGGCGCCGGCTGGGCCGGGCTGGCTGCAGCCGTCCATGCCACGCAGGCGGGCCACGCCGTCACCCTGTTCGAAGCCGCGCGCCAGGTCGGAGGCCGCGCGCGCCGCGTCGAACGCACAACCGTGCCCGGCGCCAGCCTCACGCTCGACAACGGCCAGCACATCCTGATCGGTGCGTACACCGAGACGCTTGCGCTGATGCGCACGGTCGGCGTCTCGCCCGAGGCGGTGCTGCTCCGCCGTCCGCTCGCGCTGCGCGACGCCAACGGCGAGGGCGTGGCGCTGCCCGACCTGCCCGCGCCTTGGAATGCGCTGATGGGCATCGCCCGTGCACGGGGCTGGAGCCTGCGCGAGCGGGGCTCGCTGCTCACGCGCGCGGCGCGCTGGCGGCTCGCGGCGTTTCGCTGTGCACCCAACGCCACGGTGGCCGACCTCGCGCGCGGCTTGCCACCTCCGGTGCAGGAGCGCTTCATCGAGCCGCTGTGCGTCTCGGCCCTCAACACAGCCGCACACGAAGCCAGCGGCGCGGTGTTCCTGCGGGTGCTGCAAGACGCCTTGTTCGCAACCGCGCCCGCCCCCGGCATGCGCGCGAGCGACCTGCTGCTGCCGCGCGTGGACTTGGGCCGGCTGTTTCCCGACGCCGCCGTCGACTGGCTGCGTGCGCGCGCTCAGACGCTGCGCCTGGGCGCGCGCGTGCAAACCCTCGCGCCGGAAGGCCATGGGGCAGCCCCCACCCAGCCGAGATGGCAGCTCGACGGTGCGGTTTTCGATCAGGTGATCCTCGCCTGCCCCTCCATCGAAGCCGCGCGACTCGTGCATACCGCTGCGGCGCACAGCCCCAGCGCTACCGAAGCCGCCACCCTGGAGCGCTGGGCCCGCAGCGCCAAAGCCCTGCGCGCGACCGCCATCACGACCGTCTATGCACGATGGCCATCCAACTACGCCGGCGCCGGCGCAGGCGCCGCCCCGCCTGCCCTGCCCGAGCCCATGTTGGCGCTGCGCAGCGGCGCTGGGGCTCCGGCGCAATTCGTCTTCGACCGCGGCGCACTGGGCGGGCCCGCGGGTCTGTACGCTTTCGTCGTGAGCGACAGCCGCGGCGAGCGCGCCGACATCGAGGCCGCCGTGCTCGCGCAGGCGCGCGACCAGTTGGGCCTGAGGCTCGAGCCCGTCGCCACGCTCACCGAGCGGCGCGCCACCTTCGCCTGCACGCCGGACCTCGAGCGCCCGAGCGCCCGCATTGCCCCGGGTCTGTGGGCCGCAGGTGACTACGTCGCCGGCCCCTACCCCGCAACACTCGAAGGCGCGGTCCGAAGCGGCGCCGCGGCGGCGTGCTTGATTGATTTCGGGCAACGCTGAACAAGTCCCTCGCGCGCCATCGCAGGAACTGGTTCAGCGTTGCGTTCGGTCAAATTCCAAGCCCCCGCCAGGCTGTGCAAACCGGGCGCCGCGCGCTAGCATGAACCCGGCTGGCATCCGACGCCAGACCGAAAGGCCCGCCCATGAGCACTCCCAAACTCGCTGCCCTGTTTCGCGCCGCGGTCGCGGCACAAGCTTCCGACCTGTTCCTGATCGCCTACGCCCCACCCCGGCTGCGCGTTCAAATGCGCGCGGCCCCGATTCCGGGCTACCCCGCGCTCACCGCGGCCGAAGTCGATGGGCTTGCCCGTTCGCTGCTCACGCCGGCCCAGTCGGCCGCGTTCGACGCGCAGCAAGAGTTCAATCTCGCCTGGGACGAAGCCGGCGTCGGACGCTTTCGCATCAACCTATTCCGCGAACGTGGCCATGTCGGCATGGTGGCGCGGCACATCCGCGACACGGTGCCGCCAACGGAAACCCTCGGCCTGCCCGCGACGGTGCGCGAGTTGTCGCTGCTGCCGCGCGGACTCGTGCTCATCGTGGGTGCCGCGGGTTCCGGCAAAAGCACGACGCTGGCCGCTTTGGTGCGCGAACGGGCGCGTCGGCGAGCCGGCCACATCCTGACGGTGGAAGACCCGATCGAATACCTGCATGAGCACGATCAAAGCACCGTGGTGCAGCGCGAAGTCGGCTTCGACACCCAAAACTTCGGCGAAGCCATGCGCAATGCCATGCGGCAAGCGCCCGATGTGATCGTGCTTGGGGAAATTCGCGACCGGGAGAGCATGGAGCAAGCTCTCAACTACAGCGAAACCGGGCAGCTCTGCCTCTCGACGATGCACGCGGCCAACGCGGCGCAGGCCATCAAACGCATCATCAACTTCTTCCCGGAACATCGACACGCGCAAGTGCGGCTCGACCTGTCGATGAACCTCGAAGCGATCCTCTCGCAGCGCCTGCTGCCCCCAGCCAGCGACAGCGAGGGCCCTGTGCTGTGTACCGAGTTGATGTTGCGCTCGGCCCATATCGCGGACCTGATCGAAAAGGGCGAGGTCGACGAACTGCGCGTGGCGATCGAGAAAAACGCCGCACTCGGCATGCACACCTTCGACCAGGATCTGTTGCGGCTGGTGCAAAGCGGACGCATCACCCTCGAAACCGCCCTCGAGCACGCGGACTCTCGAACCGACCTCAGCCTGCGCCTGCGGGTGCGCAGCGCCCACGACCCGCACGCGGTCTGAAGCACGTCAAGCCTCGGTCGCGAGCGCCGCTCAGCGCGCGGGCCGCAGCAGGGCCGAGGCTGCCGGGCTGCGGTTGCGCGCAGGCAGCAGGATGAGCACGAGGGCCAGCAGAATCAGCGGCAGCGCGAGCATCACCCAACCATCGAGATGCTCACCGCCGATCAGGGCGCCCAAAAGCAAGGCGACCGCCGGGTTGACGAAGCTGTAGCTGCCCGCGAGCGCTGCCGAGGTGTGCTGGAGCAACCACAGATAGGCATTGAGCGTCACCAGCGTTCCGAGCAGCAGCAGGTACAACCAGGCGCTCAGGGTTTCGAGGCTCCAGTGCGCCGGATCGGGCACCGGCTCGAACGCGAGCGCCATCCCGGCGCAGACCAAGCCCCCGACCAGCCACTGCACCGCAGCGCCAACGCCCGGCGTGGGCTGTTCGAGCCGGCGGCTGGCATGAGAGCCCAGACTCCAGGCGAGCGGCGCGCCAAACGCCAGCAAAGCGCCCAGCGGCGTCGCCGAAAAATCGCGCTCGAGCGCGAGCAGCACCGCACCGAGCACGCCCAGCACCAAGCCGGTCCAGGTCCGCCGCGAAACCGGCGCGCCGCCGATGCGGCTCCAGAGTGTCAGCCACAACGGCATGGTGGTCACCACCGTCGCCATCAGGCCCGAGCCGATGCCTGCGCGTTGCGCAAACACGACGAAATTCATCGCCAAACTGACCATGAACCCACCCACGATCGCCGCATGCGCGAGCAGCCGCCAACCCGGCAGACGCTCGCCACGCGCCAGCGCCCAAAGCAACATCAACACGCCGGCGACGGTGAAGCGGCTGGCGTTGAGCCAAAGCGGCGAGATTTCCTTCAAAGCCACACCAATGGCAAAGTACGTCGTTCCCCAAACCACATAGACGAGCGCCAAGGCCGTCGCGACGCGCAAACCAAGGCCCGCCCCGCTCGGTTCACTCCAGACATTTTTTGCCATTTTTCGCACCCTCCGAAGGTTTTACGGTTGGCTTGACGATTGACGATATTTTATACGTATCTTCTCCGTATGCAGAACAATATATCGATTGATGAGATGGACGCAAGAATTCTTACGGCCATGAGCGTCGACAGCCGTCGTTCTTACGCCGACATTGGCCACGAAGTGGGTCTCTCCACCGCTGCCGTGCACGAGCGGGTGAGGAAACTCATCGAGCGCGGGGTGATCCGGCGCTTTTCGCTCAGCGTCGATCCGCTGGCGCTGGGCCTCGGTTTCACCGCCTTCGTGATGATTCGCAACGACGGCGGCGTGCACTGCCGCGAGGTTGCCCCGCGTCTGCGCGAGATGCCCGAGGTGCAGGAACTGCACAGCGTCGCCGGCGAATACGACTTCCTGGCCAAGATACGCACCAGCCACGCCCGAGCCCTCGAAGACGTGCTCTACGCCATCAAGGCCATCCCCGGCGTCGCCCGCACGACCAGCACGGTGGTCCTCAACACCGAGTTCGAGGATCGGCCGCTGCGTTTGCCCAGCGCCAAGTCGTCCGAAAACTCCTAAAAAGAGAGCACTAAACGACCGTTTTACGACGGCCTGTGACGCTTTTCTTTACGAAAGCAGCGCGCAGAGCTGCCGCAGGTCCGTCACGACGGCGTGTGGCCGGCGCGTCGGATCGGGCCAAGCCAAGCCCGTGCGATTGACCCAGGCGAGTTGCATCCCGGCGTCGAGCGCCCCGCGGCCATCGAGTTCCGCGTCGTCCCCCACATGCAAAACCGCCTCGGGTGGCACCCCTGCTGCGGCGGCACCGGCCAGAAAAATTCGCCGGTCGGGCTTGCCGTAGCCAATCTCGCGCGCGCTGACGGCGGCGCAAAAACGGTGTCCGATGCCGATGCGGTGCACGCACGCATTGCCGTTCGACAAGGCCACGACCGGATAGCGCGCCGAGAGCAGCTCGAGCGCGTCGATCGCATCGGCAAAGAAGTCCACGCGGTGACGCTCCTCGAGAAAAACCTCGAAAGCCGCCTCGGCCAAAGCCACATCCTCACCGGCGCGGCGCAACAGCGCGCGCAGCGCCTCCAGACGCAGCGCACCCAGGTCGTGCGCCAGATCGGGCCGTTCCGCCTCGACCGCCAGGCGCATCGCGCGGGTCACGCCCGGCTGGCTCGCGAGCGCGCCTGCCGCCGGGGCGTGGCGCACCAGCCAGGCCGTCAGCGCCTGCTCCGCGCGGGAAATCGTGGGCCAAATCGGCCACAAGGTGTCGTCGAGGTCGAGCGTGATGGCGCGAATCCGGCCGACGTCGAGGCCCACGCCCGCCATGGCACCGCTCGGGCCTGGTCCCTCGGGCGCAGGTGCGGGCGCCGGGCGGCGGCAGCCGCAGGGGAGAAGTTCAGTGGAATCCGAGGTTGTCATGGGTGGGCGAGAATACCGCATGCGCTTTCGCCCCGAACCCCCCTACACCCACGGCCAGCCGCCGCGGACCGCCGTGCTGCTGTGCAACCTCGGCACGCCCGAAGCACCGACCGCCAGCGCCTTGCGCCGCTACCTCGCGCAGTTCCTCGCCGACCCGCGGGTGGTGGAGATCCCCAAACCCATCTGGTGGCTGATCCTGCACGGCATCATCCTGCGGGTGCGGCCGAAGAAGTCCGCCGCCAAGTACGCCAGCATCTGGATGCCCGAGGGCTCGCCGCTGAAGGTCTGGACCGAGCGGCAAGCGACGAAGCTCAGCGGCTGGCTGGGCGAGCGCGGCCACCAGCTGACGGTGCGCTACGCCATGCGCTACGGCAACCCATCGGTGGCCGCCGAGCTCGACCGCCTCAAGGCCGAGGGCGCGACGCGCATCCTGATCCTGCCAGCCTACCCGCAATACAGCGGCACCACCACCGCCAGTGTGTTCGACGCCGTCTACGCCTGGGCCGCGCGCACGCGCAACATCCCCGAGCTGCGCTTCGTCAACCGCTACCACGACGACCCCGGCTACATCGCCGCGCTCGCGCAGCGCATCCGCGCGCACTGGCAAAGCCACGGCCAGCCCGACAAGCTGGTGATGAGCTTTCACGGCGTTCCTGCACGCACGCTGCAGCTCGGCGACCCCTACCATTGCGAATGCCACAAAACGGCGCGACTGCTCGCCACAGAACTCGGCCTGGAAGCCTCGCAGTGGCAACTGACCTTCCAATCGCGCTTTGGCAAGGCCAAATGGCTCGAGCCCTACACCGAGCCCACGCTGGTGGCGCTCGCGCAAAGCGGCGTCAAGCATGTGCAGGTGGTCTGCCCCGGCTTCACCAGCGACTGCCTCGAGACGCTCGAGGAAATCAACCAGGAAGCGCGGGAAGCCTTCCTGCACGCGGGTGGGCAGACCTTCGAATACATCCCCTGTCTCAACGACAGCGACGCCTGGATCACCGCACTCGCCGACCTCGCCGAACGGCATCTCACCGGCTGGCCCACGCGGGAGTTACCCGACCCCGCCGCGCTCGCCGCGCAACGCGCCGCGGCACTCGCGCTGGGGGCCAAACAGTAGTGGCGGCTGACGGTGGTTCGCCCGGCCCTGGTGCTGCGGCCCCGTGTGGGGTGGCCGCAAACGCAGGCCGCGCGCGTCAGGCACCTGCGTGCGCCTCGATGAACGCCGTCACCGCCTCGAGCTGATCGGGCACGTTGAGCGCCGGCGCATGCCCGCAGCCCGGAACCTCGATGACCTGCAGCCGGCCAGCCGCGCCCGGGCCGCGCGTGCGCATCTGCGCCACCGCCTGCGGCAGCACCAGATCGCTTTGGGCACCGCGCAACAACAGCACGGGCACCTGCAGCGCGTCGTAGTGCGGCCAGATGAGGTAGTCGTCGGGCTGGTGGTCGAACTGGCGCACCATGGCCGGGTCGTAATGCGGCGTCACCCGGCCGTCGGGCAATCTTCGGGTGGACGTCTCGGTGAGCCGCCGCCACTGCGCGTCGCTGAGCCAGCCATACGGCGCATAGACCTGGCGGAAGAAGGCCTCGAGCTCGCGCACCGTATCGAACGCCGGCGGCTCGCCCGCATAGGCTTTGATGCGCGCAATCGCCGGCGCCGCCAGCTCGGGGGCGTTGTCGTTGAGCACCAGGCTCTTGATGCGCGGCTTGAGCGATGGCTCCACCAGCCCGCCCGCGGCCACCGTGCCGATGGCCCCACCCATCGAGGTGCCCACCCAGTGCACCGCGTCGAGCTCGAGCGCATCGAACAGTTCGCGCGCCAGCCGCGCGTAGAACGCCAGCCGGTACTCCGTCTGCGGCTCGCGCGCCCACTGCGACAGCCCGCGGCCGAGGGTGTCGGGGCAAATCACCCGCCAGCCGCGGGCCGCCAGGTGCGCCGCGAGTTCATCCATGTCGCGCCCAGTGCGCGCCAGGCCATGCCAGGCGACCACGGTACGCCCGTGCTGCGCCCCCCACTCGGTGTAGTGGAGCTCGTAGCCCGCGCAGCTCAGGTAGTTGGAACTCAATGGCATGCCGCCCTCTGCTCAGTGGTGTGACGCGCAGCACCGTTGGCCCAAGCCCCCGAGCGGGCTGCAACCATCGAACGGCGTGAGCACACGGCGCCCCATCACTGCACGGAAATCGATTTGGCCGTGGGGCTGGCGTTGAACACCAGGGTGGCGGGCCAGTTCGGCCAGTTGACGCCGAGTGCGGCGGTGTTGGGGTCGCCATGGCGGGCGAAGGCGGCCAGCGTCTGCATCATGGCCGCAGACAGCTCCTGCCGCCCCGGCTGGTTGGCGGTGCTGAACCACACGTTGCCGAACAGCGAAGGGCCGAAGTTGCCGAAGATGAACGGCAAATCCGCCGTGTGCACCGCGCCGTAGATGTCGTTCCACGGGGCGGGCTGCCGGTCCCAGTCGAAACGGTAGTACCAGACCTTGGCCTGCCGGGCCTTGAGAGCGTTGAGCACGCTGTCGCGGTTGTTGAGGAAGAACACCCGGTTGAGCGCCTCGGCGCGCGCGGTGAAGCCGCTCACCGGCGCATCAACCGGCAGGTAGGACGGCGCGATCCACTGCTCCACCCGGGTCTGCGGCGCGGCATTCGGGTTGTAGCCGTAGTGGTTGATGAACAGTTCGGCATCCGAGACCAGGCGCGCATTGCCCGTGCCGCCGACCAGCGGCAGGAAGGACGGGAACAGCTTGCCCTCGTCGCGGGTGTTGCCCGCAAGCGTGGGCACGTCGACGAATTGGCCCGCCTGAATCGCGGCGATGGGGTCGGTCGCGACCACCGTGCCATCGGGGATCGGGCCTGATCCTGCCAGGCCCAGCGGCGCGAGTTTGATGAGCAGCGTGGCAAAGAGCTGCGCCGGCGTCTTGCTGCGCAGGTACTGGGCGATTTCGTCCGCACTGCGGCTGGCCACGTAGGCCTGGGCGGTGGCCGCATCCGAGGTCAGACCGTCGGCAATCAGCAGGTTCTGCAGCAGGGCATTACCCTGCAGCAGGTAGGTGCTGGCCGGGGCGATCATCGGCAGGCTGCCCGGCGGCAGCGAGGACGCGAGTGAAATGCCGCCAGACAAGGGCACGGTGCGGTGGAACGGCCGCGGGCTGCTTGCCACCATGGCGGGCGAGGTTTGCAGCGCCCAGACATTGATGGCGCCAGCCGACTGGCCCATGATGGTGACGCTTTGCGGGTTACCGCCGAAGGCTTCGGCATTGGTGCGCACGAACTGCAGCGCCTTGATGTGGTCGAGCAGGGTGAAGTTGCCCGAATCGGCCGCTGCATCCCCCGTCTTGAGCTGCGGCAGGTTGAAGAAGCCGAGCACGCCGAGGCGGAAGTTCGGCGTCACCACGATGGCATTGGCTGCCTTGGCCAACGCCGCGCCGTCGTAGACCGGGTCGGCGGTGTAGCCCGAAACGTTGCTGCCGCCGTGGAAGAACACGATGACCGGCAGGTTGGTCTCCGACGTGGCCGGGCGCCAGATGTTGAGGTAGAGGCAATCCTCGCTGCCCACCGCCTGCCCGAGCGTGCTGGCAATGCTGAGGTCGTAGCGGTTGTTGGCACCGGGGCCGTAGATGCGCCCGTATTGCGCGCAGGCGTTGCCGAAGCTGGTAGCGGCGCGCCCGCTGGTCCAGGCCTCGGGCTCCTGCGGCGCCCGCCAGCGCAGCGCGCCCACCGGGGGCTTGGCAAACGGAATGCCCTTCCAGGCGTAGGTGCCACTGCGCACGTCTTCCGCGCCGATGACCTCGCCCAGATGCGTCTTGCGCCGCAGGGGATCGTCCGAACCGCCGCAGGCGACCAGCATCAATGACAGGCCGGCGACTGCGGCCCAGGTGGCCAGCCGCGCTCGAATGGCGTTCAGCGTGTTCATGGGCAGGTTCTCCTCTTTGGGTTGGGAAAGCGACGCCTCAAGGCTTTCGCGGCAGCCGCAGCCGCAGCCGCCCGACGATGCCCGTAGGGAAGTGGTAGACCGAAAGCACGAACAACAGCCCGAGCCAAAGCAGCCAGCGGTCGGGCGAGAGCAACGCCGACAGCCAGGGCCAGGCGACGGTGGCGTCGCTGGAGAGGCGCAGCAGATCCTGCAGATAGCTCTGCGCGACCACGAACAGCACCGAGCCGATCACCGCGCCATACACCGTACCCATGCCGCCGATGACGACGATGAGTAGCACATCCATCATGATCTCGAAGGACAGCGAGGTGTCGGGCCCGTTGTAGCGCAGCCAGAGCGCGAGCATCGCCCCGGCCAGCGTGGCGAACAGCGCGGAGAGCACGCTCGACAAAGTGCGAAACACCACCACCCGGTAGCCGATCGCCTCGGCGCGGAACTCGTTCTCTCGGATGGCCTGCAGCACGCGGCCGAACGGCGAGTTGACGATGCGCAGCAGCGCCAGCACCAGCGCCAGCGCTGCGAAGAACAGCAGGTAATAGGTGAGTAGCCGGCCGTCGATGGAGACGCCAAGCACCGGCTCCTCGACGAAGCGCGTGGCCGGCATGAGCCACGCTGGCAGGCGAAAGCTCAGCCCATCTTCGCCGCCGGTGAAGTCCGACAACTGCGAGGCCAGCGTCTGGAACGCCGCGGCCACCGCCAGCGTGATCATGGCGAAGAAGATGGCCCGTACGCGCAGCGAGAACAGGCCGATGGCCAGCGCCAGCAACAGCGAAACCCCCAGCGCCGCGCCCACGCCCAGCGCGATGGCTGCCAGACTCGGCTCCATCCGGGTGCACGCGATGGCCACGCCGTAGGCGCCGATGCCAAAGAACATGGTGTGCGCAAAGCTCACGATGCCGGTGTAGCCCAGCAGCAGGTCAAAGCTCGCCACCAGCACCACGAAGACCAGAATCTTCGCCGCCACATTGAGCGCCTTGACGCCCGGTAACACGAAGGGGGCGGCCGCCAGCCCCAGCAGCGTGAGTACCAGCAGTACCGCCAGCACGCGGCTGCGCGGCAGGTCGCCCGAGAGGATGCGTTCGAGGTTCATGCGTGCCCTCACCGGTTGGCCACCGGGTACACGCCCTGCGGCCGCCACAGCAGCACCGCCATCATCAGCGCGATGTTCGAGAACAGCGCCACCTTGGGCGCAAGGAACCCGGTGTAGTTCGCCATCAGCCCCACCAGCAGCGCGCCAATCAGCGCTCCGCCGGTGCTGCCGAGGCCGCCGATGATGATGACGATGAAGATCAGCACGTTGACCTGCGCGCCCATCTGCGGCACCACGTTCTGCTGGTACAGCCCCCACATCACACCGCCGAGCCCGGCGAGCGCGCTGCCGGCAACGAACACGCCGAGGAACAACCGGTGGATGCGGTAGCCCAGCGCTTCGACCATCTCGCGGTCCTGCACGCCGGCGCGAATCAACAGACCGATCTTGGTGCGCGAGAGCGTCCAGGCCTGCAGGGCGAAGACCGCCAGCCCCACCGCCACCGCTGCCAAGCGGTACTTCTCCACCGCCGCGTCGCCCCAGGTCAGCGCGCCGCGCAGCGCCTCGGGCAGCGGCAAGGCGATCTGCTCGGGGCCCCAAATCACCTTGATCAGCTCCTCGCCGATGATCATGCCGCCCATGGTGATGAGGATTTGCTTGAGGTGCTGCCCGTACACCGGCCGCACGATCAGCCGCTCGAACGCCAGGCCCACCGCGCCAGCCACGGCCATCGCCACCGCCATGGCCAGGCCCACGGCCGCGAGGTTGCGCCACAACTCGGCAGAGGCAGTCCAGTCCGCCATGCCGCCGAGCACGCTGGTAGCCACGAAGGCACCCAGCGCGATGAACACGCCGTGGCCGAAATTGAGCACGTCCATTAGGCCGAACACCAGCGTGAGCCCCGAGGCGATGATGAAGATGATCATGCCCATGGCCAGCCCCGCGACGGTGAGGGTGAGCCAAGTCGAGCCCGAGCCCACCGCCGGCAGCGCTGCCAGCGCCAGCGCCGGCACCAGCCACAGGGGCTTGCGGTCCATGGCGGCCGCGCTCATGCGCGCCCCCGTGTCTGGGTGAGGCGCGTGCGCGCCACGCCGGCTGCGCAACGGGCCCGCGCAGACCGGCGGGACCGTTGCCTAGCGGTGCCGCAAGCAGGACCGAGAACTCCTTTTTTCATAGCGTTACCTGACCATTTCGCGCTGGGGTTCGGGGGAAAACATCAAAAATCTTCAGATGGAGAGTCCCAGCAGCCGCTGCTGCAGCTCGGCATCGGCGGAGAACGCCGCCATCGCGCCGGCGTGCACCACGCGGCCGTTGTCCATCACCGCCACCGTGTCGCCCAGGCGGCGCGCGAAGGCAAGGTTCTGCTCCACCAGCAGCAGCGTCACGCCGCTGGCCTTGAGCTGGGCAAAGGCGTCGATCATGTTGTTCACGATGGCCGGTGCCAGCCCCTTGCTGGGCTCGTCGACAATGAGCAGGCGGCGCGGCTCGACGATGGCGCGCGCCACCGCGAGCATCTGCTTTTGCCCACCCGAGAGCTTGCCCGCCGGGTGGTTCCAGAACTTTTCCACCGCCGGAAAGAGCGAAAAAATCCATTGCAGCCGCGCGCTGTCGATCTGCGCGGCGGTGCGCGCGCGCCGGGCCGCGAGCAGCAGGTTTTCCTTGACCGTGAGGTCGGCAAAGATGCCCATGTTCTCCGGCACGTAGGCGATGCCGAGCTGCGCAATCTGCGGCGTGGAAAGCGCGCTCAGCAGATGCCCGTCGAAACGCAGTGCGCCCGACGACGCCTTCCACAAACCCATGATGGTGCGCAGCGTGGTGGTCTTGCCCGCGCCGTTGCGCCCGAGCAGCAGCGTGACCTGTCCGTGCGGCACGCTCAGGTCCACGCCGTGCAAGATGTGGTAGGCGCCGATGTGAGTGTGCACGCCTTGCAGCGTGAGCAGCGGCTCGGCCGCGACAGCCTGCGGCGCGCTGGCCAGCGGGGCCGGCGGTGAGGAAACGGTGTTCATGCCGCCGCCCTCCCCGCTTCGCCCGGGGCCGCTGCGCCGCCCCCCGACGGCGCAGCGGCCGTCCCGCCCTCGTCCGCGGCGGTGCCGAGATAGGCCTGCTGCACCACGTCCGAGGCCATCACGGCAGCGGGCTCGCCGTCGGCAACCAGGGTGCCGTTGTGCAGCACGATGATGCGGTCGGCCAGTTCGCGCACCACGTCCATCTTGTGCTCGACGAGCAGGATCGTGTGCCGCGCATCGGCCTTGAGGCGGCGGATGAGGTCGAGGATCACCGGCGCCTCGTCATGGCTCATGCCCGCAGTGGGCTCGTCGAACAGGTACACCTTGGGTTCGAGGGCCATCAGCAGCGCCACTTCGAGCTTGCGCTGGTCGCCGTGCGGCAGGCCGGCCACCAGGTTGTGGGCGCGCGCGCTCATCGCCACCGACTCCAGAATCGCCTCGGCGCGTTCGGTCAGCGCGCGGTGGTCGCTCCATAGGCTCCAGAGGTTGAGGCCGCGGCGGTGCGCGCCCTCGCGCGTGGCCTGCACGGCCAGGCGCACGTTCTCCAGCACGCTCAGGTGCGGGAACAGGTTGGTGAGCTGAAACGCGCGTCCCAGCCCGGCGCGGGTGCGTGCAGAGGCGCTCAGGCCGTCGAGCACCTGGCCGTCGAGTCGTACCTGGCCAGCGGTGGCGGCGATCTGGCCGGAGATGAGGTTGAAATACGTCGTCTTGCCCGCGCCGTTGGGGCCGACGATGGCCGTGAGCGTGCCCGGCGTGAAACGGCACGAGACGGCGTTGACCGCCACATGGCCGCCAAAACGAACGGTGAGATCCTGGGTTTCGAGCATGGCTGCGCCCGGCCCACGCGGGGCCGGCCGGAGAACGCAAGCGCGGGGGATGCGACGCGGCGCTTAGCGCTTGTTGAGGATGGGCACGTTCATTTCCTCGGGCTTGATCTCGTGGATCAGCTCGGGAACGCCCCAGGCAAACGCCGGGTCCACCTTGATGCGGAAGTGATACATGCTCTGCATGGCCTGGTGGTCTTCCTTGCGGAAGGTCATCTTGCCTTTGGGCGTGTCGAAGCTCATGCCTTCCATGGTGCGGATGAGCTTCTCGGTGTCGGTGTCGCCGTTGGTCTTCTGCAGCGCGGTGACCACCGCCATCGCCGCGGCGAAGCCGCCTGCGGTGAAGAAGTCCGGCGGCGTCTTGAACTCGCGGTAGTGCATGGATACCAGCGCCTCGTTGACCGGGTTCTTCGGAATGCCGAAGTAGTAGTAGGCCGCGCCTTCCATGCCGGGGAACTGCTTGTAGGCCGTCATGGCGGGCAGGATGTTGCCACCGGTGGCGATTTCGATGCCGTAGCGTTTGAGGTCGAGGTCGGCGATCTTGAACGGGTTGCCGCCGGCCCAGATGATGAAGATCACCTTGCGCCCGGGCAAGCCTTTGAGCTTGTCGATCATGCGCTGGCCCCCGGCGGTGAAGTCGGTGGTAGCCGGGGGCAGGTACTCCTCGTGCACGATCTTGGCCTTCTTGAGCGCATTGCGGAAGGCCTTGACGCCGTCGCGCCCAAAGGCCGAGTCCTGCGCCATGGTGACGATGGAGACGCCCTCCTTGTCCAGCGCCACAGCGTTGGCGATGGCGTCCTGGCTGGAGTTGCGACCGGTGCGGAAGATGTAGCGGTTCCACTTCTCGCCGGTGATGGAGTCGGCCACGGCCGGCTCGACCAGCAGGATTTTTTTGTACTCTTCGGCCACCGGCAGCATGGCCAGCGCCACGGGCGACGCAGTCGGCCCCACGGCCAGGTCCACCTTGTCGTCGCCATAAGCGGCGGCGAGCAGGCTCTTGCCCAGGTCGGGCTTGCCCTGGTCATCCTTCTCGATCACTGTGATCTTGCGCCCGGCCACCGTCATGGTGCCGCCGGTGGCGTACTCCAGCCCCATGCGAAAACCGGTGGCGGTCTGCTTGCCGTAGGCCTCGAGCGGCCCGGTCTTGCTGTAGATCAGCGCGAGCTTCACATCCTTGGCCTGGGCCAGGGCCAGCGGCGTGACCAGGGCAGCAGCGGCCAGAGTGGCCAGCGCGAGGGTGGTGCGGCGTTGCATGGGGCAGTCTCCTTGTTCGGTGGTTTGCCCATGCGTTGCATGCTTCATGCCAGGCGGCAAGTGCTTGATGTGCCGCTATCTGCCGCTTGAACAACCCAGTCAGCGTTCAATATATAGACATTCACAATGTCCGAATATCGAACAGTTGTCTGAAGTTCGATCAGGGTTTACCCAAGCGTTCGTACAGCGTCGCTCGGGAAATGCCCAGCAGTCGTGCGGCAGCGAGCTTATTGCCGTGAGTGGCTTCAAGTGCGGCAGTGATGGCACGGCCTTCGATCTCGGCCACCTGCTCGGCCAGCGGCCGCAGAAGCGCGGCGGCGCCGGCCGTGTCGGCTACAGGGCTGAGCGCAGGCGCCACCGGCCCAAGGCCCGAGTGGTGCAGCAGGCGCTCGAGCTGCGCGGCATCGATGCGCGGCCCGTCGGCCGAGAGTGCCGCCTGCTCCAGCACATTGCGCAGTTCACGGATATTGCCGCGCCAGCTCTGCGCGGCCAGCAGCGCCAGCGCATCGGGCAGCAGTTCAGGCGGCACCACGCCGGCACGGTGGGCCAGGTCTTCGGCGAGCACCTCGACCAGGGCGGGGATGTCCTCGCGGCGCTCGCGCAACGGCGGCACGCGCAGCGGCAGCACGTTGAGCCGGTAGAACAAATCCTCGCGAAAGCGCCCCTCGCGCACCAGTGCAGCCAGGTCGCGCGAGGTGGCGGCGATGATGCGCGCGTCGAAGGGCACCAGCCGGTTGGAGCCCAGCGGCTCGATCTCGCCTTCCTGCAGCGCGCGCAGCAGCTTGGCCTGCAGGCCCTGCGGCATGTCGCCGATTTCATCGAGAAACAGGGTGCCGCCGTCGGCGAGCTTGAACTTGCCGTCGCGGCCCTTGCGATCCGCGCCGGTGTAGGCGCCGGGGGCGACGCCGAAGAACTCGGCTTCGAGCAAGGTGTCGGGCACGGCGGCGATATTCACGCTCACGAACGGCCCCTGCGCGCGCGGCGAGGCTGCGTGGATGGCATGCGCGAGCAGTTCCTTGCCGGTGCCGGTCTCGCCGAGCAGCAGCACCGGGCTGCTCGAGCGCGCCGCGCGCCGCGCCTGGCGCTTGACCTCCTGTGCGGCGGCGCTGGAGCCGACGAAGCTCGCGAAGGTGTACTTCGCCTGCCGCTGGCCGCCACCCAGCGCGCTGCGCTGCGCGGCCAGTTCGCGGCGCGCCTCGTCGAGGTCGCGCTGCAGCAGCGAAAACTTGGCGATCAGCGGCTGCAGGCTCTCCTGCGGCTGGTCGAACAGCACGATGCCCAGCGCCCCGATGACCTCGCCGCCGTCGTCGCGCAGCGGAATGCGGCTGACGACGAAGGTGCCCGCGCGGTTGGTCAGCAGGTCAATGAGGATGGGCTTGCCCGTCTCCAGCACCTTGTGCATCTGCGTGTTCTGCACCACGGCCGACACTGGATGGCCGACGAAGTCCTCCTCGCGGGCAAAGCCCAGCGCGGGCAGAAAGCGGCGGTACTGGTCGTTGATCCAAACCACCCGCGCCTCGCGGTCGACCAGCAGCATGCCCTCGCTGGCGCTGGCGAGCACCGAGAACAGCGAGCGCGCCGCCAGCGCAAGAATGCCTTGCGCATCGCGCGGCAGCGCGGCCGCGGCGTCGGCCGGTTCGGTGCGGGAAGCGTCCATGGCGCGATGGTAGCGCGGCCTCGAGACCACCGGGCATATCATTTTTGATAGCACTACCTGACCATTTGACGGTGGGGCTTCGCGCAAAAGCATCAAATCCTGTCCTTCCAGCGCCCCTGACCTCCGTCCCAAGACCCTGTGGCGCGACAATGCAGCCCATGGACCGCTTGCGCATCGACAAATGGCTGTGGGCCGCGCGCTTCTACAAGACCCGCGCGCTGGCCGTGGAAGAAATCGACAAAGGCCGTGTGCAGATCAATGGCCTCGTGGCCAAGCCCGCACGCGAGGTCAAACCCGGCGACACCGTGCAGCTGCGCCAGGGATCGGTGCAGCGCACCGTGGTGGTGCGCGGCATCAGCGCCCAGCGCGGGCCGGCCAGCGTGGCGCAAGCCCTCTACGAAGAAACACCCGAGAGCATTGCCGAGCGCGAGCGCGCCGCTGAACAACGCCGCCTTGCGCCCGAGCCCGCGCTGACGCTGACCCACGGCCGCCCCACCAAGCGCGACCGCCGCGAGCTTGGCAAGGCCCGATGGAACGGGCGCTGGAGCGCGTCGATCGACGAGTGAGACTGCGCCCGGGGTCGAGGGGGAAAAACAAAAGCCCCGATGCATGAGCAGTCGGGGCTTTTCCTTTTTGGCGGAGACGGAGGGATTCGAACCCTCGATGCACGTTTTAGCGCGCATACTCCCTTAGCAGGGGAGCACCTTCGGCCTCTCGGTCACGTCTCCAGTCTCGCCATTATGCCAGAGCACGGCGGCTCGGCGGCGGGAACCTCATTCGGCGTCGAGGCCGAATGCGCGATGCAGGGCCCGCACGGCGAGTTCCATGTATTTCTCGTCGATGACGACCGAGGTCTTGATCTCGGAGGTGGAGATCATCTGGATGTTGATGCCCTCTTCCGAGAGGCTGCGGAACATGGTGCTGGCCACGCCGACATGGCTGCGCATGCCGATGCCGACGATGGACACTTTGCAAATCTTCGCGTCCCCCACCACTTCCTGCGCGCCCAGGGCCGGAGCCACTTTTTCCTTCAGCAGGTCCATGGTGCGGGCGTAATCGTTGCGGTGCACGGTGAAGCTGAAGTCGGTCCGCCCCTCTTTGCCGACATTCTGGATGATCATGTCCACCTCGATGTTGGCGTCAGCGACGGCGCCGAGGATTTGGGCAGCAATGCCGGGCTTGTCGGGCACGCCCAGAACGGAGATTTTCGCTTCGTCGCGGTTGAACGCGATTCCCGAGACTACGGCTTGTTCCATGTCTTCATCTTCCTCAAAAGTAATCAGGGTTCCCGAGCGGGCCTCTTCTTCGATGGGGATGTCCCACGGTGTGAAACTCGACAGCACACGCAGCGGCACTTTGTATTTGCCGGCAAACTCGACCGAGCGAATCTGCAGCACCTTCGAGCCGAGGCTGGCCATTTCGAGCATTTCCTCGAAGCTGATCGAGTGCAGCCGCCGAGCCTCGGGGACGATGCGCGGATCGGTGGTGTAAACGCCGTCCACGTCGGTGTAGATCAAGCATTCATCGGCCTTGAGCGCTGCGGCCACCGCCACGGCCGAGGTGTCCGAGCCACCACGGCCCAAGGTCGTGATGTTGCCGGCCTCGTCCACGCCCTGAAAACCAGTGACGATGACGACCTTGCCAGCGGCCAGATCGGCACGCACCCGCGCGTCGTCGATCGAGTCGATGCGCGCTTTGGTGTAGGCGCTATCGGTGCGGATCGGAACCTGCCAGCCCGCGTAGCTGACGGCTTCGAGGCCCTCGGCTTGCAAGGCGATCGCGAGCAGCGCGCTCGAGGCTTGCTCTCCAGTGGCCGCCAGCATGTCGAGTTCACGGTAGTACGCGGTGTCGGGCCGCTCGGGAGCGAGTTCCTTGGCCAGGCCGAGCAGGCGGTTGGTCTCGCCGCTCATGGCGCTCGGAACGACGACCATCTGGTGGCCGGCGCGGGCCCACTTGGCCACGCGCTTGGCGACGTTGCGGATGCGCTCGGTCGAGCCCATCGACGTGCCGCCGTATTTGTGAACGATCAATGACATGATGCTTGCAAGCTGCGAATAAGTAGGGAGGGTTCCGGCGCCATCCAGACGCGAAGCGGCGGGCAGGCGCCACGATCCACGCGGCGCCGGGTCGCGAGGCCGTCACGCGCCGCAGACGAAGCCGCTGCCGGTGAGCTTCGATGACGACACTGGACCACTCCCGATTGTATCGGCCCGTCCTGACCGGACCTGACGAGGTCGAAGCACGTGCCGAGCCAGGGTTTAGCTTTCTTCGGGCATCCACACCAGACAGTCGCCGCGGCGCTCCGCCAGCCCTCGGCCGACGCGAATCCGCAGTCCATGGCCGCGCGTGCTGCAGTGGGCAATCTGCCTCGAGAGTTCGGACAGCTGCGCGGCCGTCGGCGTGGTGCCATGCCGGGTCCGCAGCCAGAACCGCAAGAGGTTGCGGCGGCGCGGCTCCGAGAGCAAGCGCAGCGCTGCGAGGGCGGGCGGATCGCCCACGCGCTCGAGGTCTTCGCGCGCGAGTTCCTCGAGCAGACCTTGCGCCTCGGCTGCGTGGCGGGCGCTGCGCGCAAAGAGCGCTCGAAACTGCGGCAGGCTCGCGTCGAGCGCCGGCAAAACCGTGGCCCGCAGACGGTTGCGCAGGTACTGCGGGTCGGCGTTGGTCGGGTCCTCGATCCAGCGCACGCCCCGGCAGCGCAGCCACTCGCGGATCGCCCCCGCAGGCACTTCCAACAGCGGGCGGTGCCAGCGCAGGCCCGAGCGCTCGGCCACCGCGGGCATGGCCGCCAAGCCGGGCAGGCCCGCCCCACGCGAGAGCGCAATCAGCAGGGTTTCCACCTGGTCGTCGGCGTGGTGCGCCAGCGCTATATCTTCAATAGCATCCGGCGACCGAATGGCGCCGGCAATCCGCCGAATTTCTTCATATCGGGCGCGCCGGGCAGCGTCTTCGGGGCTCTCGCCGCAGCGGTGACGGGCGTCGACGCGGCCCACGCTCAGCGGCACGCCGATCTGGGCGCAAAAGGCACGGCACGCCTGCTCGAACGCATCGGCCGCGGGCTGCAAGCCGTGGTGGACGTGGATCGCGTGGACCCGGCCTGGCCAACGCTGGGCGCACGCGAGCAGCAAAGCCGTCGAATCGGCCCCACCGCTGTAGGCCACGGCCAGCGGCAGCCGCGGCTGAAAGCGCGCCAGGGCGACATCGACCGCGGTGTTCATCATCGATGAACGCCGCGCGCCGGCAGTCGGACGCGAGGAGCGGCCGCCGCCTCAGCGTCGTTCCGCCTTGGTGTCGGTGAAGCGGCCATAGCTCATCAGGCGCGCGTAGCGCCGGTCGAGCAGGTCTTTGGTCTTGAGGTCGGCGAGTTGGCGCCAGGCTTCGGCCAAGGCGCGCTTGAGGAAGGCGGCCATCTGCTTGGGGTCGCGGTGCGCCCCGCCCACGGGTTCATTGACGATTTTGTCGACCAAGCCCAACGCTTTGAGGCGATGCGCGGTGATGCCCAGGGCCGCGGCGGCCTCCTCGGCCTTGTCGGCGGTCTTCCACAGGATCGACGCGCAGCCCTCGGGACTGATGACCGAGTAGACCGCGTACTGCAGCATCAAGACCTGGTCGGCGACCGAGATCGCCAGCGCGCCGCCCGAGCCGCCTTCGCCGATGATGGTGGTGACGATCGGCACTTCGAGCTGCGCCATCTCGAAGATGTTGCGGCCGATGGCCTCGGACTGGCCGCGCTCCTCGGCGTCGATGCCGGGGTAGGCGCCCGGTGTGTCGACAAAGGTGAACACCGGCAGCCCGAACTTCTCCGCGGTTTTCATGAGGCGCAGCGCCTTGCGATAGCCCTCGGGCTTGGTCATGCCGAAATTGCGCAAGGCGCGCTCTTTGGTGTCACGGCCTTTTTGGTGGCCGATCACCATGCACGGCATGCCGTTGAACCGGGCCAGCCCGCCGACGATCGAGAGGTCGTCGGCGAAATGGCGGTCGCCGTGCATTTCGGTGAAGTCGGTGAAGATTTCCGAAACATAGTCGAGCGTGTAGGGACGCTCGGGGTGGCGCGCAATCTTCGTGATCTGCCACGGCGTGAGGTCGGAATAGATGTCCTTCGTCAGCTGCTGGCTCTTTTTGCTGAGCTGCTCGATTTCTTCGGAAATGTCCACCGCCGACTCGCTCTGGACATAGCGCAATTCCTCGATCTTGCTTTCGAGCTCTGCGATCGGCTGCTCGAAGTCGAGATAGGTCTTCTTGGCCAAGGCCGTTCTCCTCGTGAATTCGGGTGTTGGAGCCCCGGGTGGATCGGACGCTGCAGGCCGCCGAGGTCGGCGCCGCGCCCTGCGGCCACCCCAGATCGCATTCAGTTCAGTAGGAAACGGGGTGGGGATCCAAAGCGCGCCAAATATACCAAGTCGCCACGCTGCGGTAAGGCGCCCAGGCGGCGGCCACCTCGCGGGCATCGCTGCGGCTCACCGATTCGCCAGAAAAATAGTTTTCACTGATGCCGCGGATGAGCCCGACGTCGTCGAGCGGCAGCACGTCGGGCCGCAAGAGGTGAAAAATCAAGAACATCTCGGCCGTCCAGCGGCCCACGCCGCGAATCGCAATCAGTTCGCGGATGATGGCTTCGTCGTCCATCTGGGGCCAAGCCTCGACGTGCAGCGCGCCCGAGTCGAAATGCAGCGCCAGGTCGATCAGGTATTCCACCTTGCGCGCGGACAGGCCTGCGGCGCGCATGTCATCGACGCGCATGCGCAAGACCGCGCGCGGCGTCACCTCGTCTGCAAGCACTTTGAAGCGGTCCCAGACCGACTGCGCGGCCTTGACCGAAATTTGCTGGCCGATGATCGAACGCGCCAGCGTGCCGAACGCGTCGCCGCGGGATTCGAGGCAGGCATCACCAAACCGCGGAATCAGGCGCTTGAGCACCCGGTCCTTGCGCATGAGGTGGCGCGTCGCTTCATCCCAGTATGCGGGCTTGACGCAAGGCGACAGGCCCCCAACCGCGTCCGCCACCGGGCCCGCCGCGGGAACCCGCAGGGGTGCATCCAAGTCGTCTCGGGACGTCATGGCGCCGCCACTTCCCAAGTGGTTCCCGAGGCAGCGTCTTTGAGAACCACGCCGGCGGCGGCCAGCTCCGCGCGGATGGCATCGGCCTGCGCAAAGTCGCGGCGCGCCTTGGCTGCGGCGCGCGCCGCGATGCGCTCCTCCACCCACGCGGCGTCGATCGACTGCGCCGCGCCGCCACTTTGCAGAAAACGCCGCGGCTCGTCTTGCAGCAAGCCCAGCACACCCCCGAGCGCCTGAAGCAAGCCGCTGAGCGCGCCGGAGCGCGTGCGGTTCACTTCGCCGGCGAGGTCGAACAACACCGCAACGGCCTCGGGCGTGCCGAAGTCTTCGTCCATCGCAGCCTTGAAACGCGCGGCGTACGGTTCGCTCCAGTCGATGGCAGCCAACGGCTCGGGCGGCACGGCGTCGAGCGCGGTGTAGAGCCGCTTGAGCGCCGCGCGCGCATCGGCCAGATGCGCATCGCTGTAGTTGAGCGGGCTGCGGTAGTGGCTGCGCACCACGAAGAAGCGCACGGTTTCGGCGTCGAACCGCTGGAGCACATCGCGGATGGTGAAAAAGTTGCCGAGCGACTTCGACATCTTCTCGTTGTCGACGTTGATGAAGCCGTTGTGCATCCAAAAGCGCGCCAGCGGTTTGCCGTGCGCGCCCTCGCTTTGCGCAATCTCGTTTTCGTGGTGCGGAAACTGCAGATCGGCGCCGCCGCCGTGGATGTCGAAGGTCTCACCGAGCAGCGCGCAGCTCATCGCCGAGCATTCGATGTGCCAGCCCGGTCGCCCGCGCCCGTAGGGATGTGCGGGCTCGACGGTGTCGCTCCACTTGGCCTCTTCCGGCTCCTCGGGTTTGGCGGCTTTCCAAAGCACGAAGTCGAGCGGATCTTCCTTGCCCGCGGCCACCGCGACGCGCTCGCCCGCATGCAGTTCATCGAGCGACTTGCCCGAGAGCTTGCCGTAGCCGGCAAAACGCCGCACCGCAAAGTTGACGTCGCCGCCCTCGCCGCGATAGGCGAGCCCCTTGTCTTCCAGCGTGTGGATCAGTGAGAGCATCTGGGGCACATAGTCCGTGGCGCGCGGCTCGAAGCTCGGGCGCTCGACCCCGAGCGCATCGGCGTCTTCGTGCAGCGCCGCGATCATGCGGTCGGTCAGGCTGCGCAGCGTCTCGCCGTTTTCCAGCGCGCGACGGATGATCTTGTCATCGATGTCGGTGATGTTGCGCACATAAGTGACGCGATAGCCCGAAGTGCGCAGCCAGCGCTGCACCACGTCGAAGGCGATCATCGAGCGCGCATGGCCGAGGTGGCAGAAGTCATAGACCGTCATGCCGCAAACATACATGCGCACATGGCCGGGTTCGAGCGGCTGGAATGCCTCCAGCGCACGCGCGAGCGTGTTGTAAATGCGTAGGCTCATGGAAAATTCGGAAAACAAAAAAGGCGCCTGCACGGCCGGCGGCGCCGAGATCACGGTGCAGCGCACGCGCGCAAGGCGACCCGTGATGGGTGGCTACAATCGTTTCAGTATACCGACGGCCAGTCCCTTGGGCTGGCTCCAGTTCGACGCCACATCCTCCCAAATCCATGAACGTCAACCCAAACCCGATGCTTACACGCTTCTTGCGCCGCGCGTCGCTGAGCGTCCTCGTGCTCGCGCTGGCCGGCCCCTATGCCTGGGCCGATGAGGCCAGTGACGTGACCCAGCTGCTGCGTGCGGGCAAAAGCTCCGAGGCGCTCGCCCGCGTCGACCAGGCCTTGACGGCCAAGCCCGGCGATCCGCGCCTGCGCTTCCTTAAGGGGGTCGTGCTGACCGAAATGGGAAAAACCGCGGACGCGATCAACGTCTTCGTCAAGCTCACCGAGGACTATCCCGAACTGCCCGAGCCTTACAACAACCTCGCCGTGCTCTACGCCGCGCAGAACCAGTACGACAAGGCGCGTGCCGCGTTGGAAATGGCCATCCGCACCAACCCGAGCTACGCCACCGCGCACGAAAACCTCGGGGACGTCTACGCCCGGCTGGCCAGCCAGGCCTACAGCAAGGCGCTGCAGCTCGATGCCAGCAACACCGCCGTCCAGCCCAAGCTCGCCCTGATCCGCGAACTGTTGGCGCCGGCGCCCAAGGGCGCTGCAGCACCCGCCAAACAGCCGCCAGCCAGTGCAAAAACGGCTTCGGCTGCAGCCAAGCCCGCCCCTGCCGCGCCAGCAGCATCCGCCGTCGCGCCGGTGCCGGCGCCAGCGGCCAGCGCCGCGGCGAAAACGGCCCCAGCAGCCACGGGATCGGCTTCGACCGCAGCGGCCCCGAGCGCCGCGCCCGCCCCGGAAGCGCGTGCGGTCGAAGCCGCCGTGCGTGCCTGGGCCACGGCATGGGCCTCGAAGGACCTCGGCAAGTATTTCTCGGCCTATGCGCCGCAATTCGAGACGCCGGGGAAGAAGCCACGTAAGTCCTGGGAGGAAGAGCGCCGCAGCCGCATCCTGGGCAAGTCGCGGATCGAAGTCCGCATCGAGGACCTCAAGGTGTCCGTCGACGGGTCGAAGGCCAGCGCGCAATTCCGCCAGGATTACCGGGCCGATGGCTTGCACGTCACCAGCCGCAAGCGGCTGGACCTCGTGAAGTCCGGTGACCGCTGGCTCATCGTGCGCGAGACGACCGGCGGTTGAGCGCCGCCGTCGCCGCGTGCCGCATCGCACGCGACTTCACAGATTTTTCCGGGATTGCCGGCATGAAATGGTCGCTGATCGCTATTTCTTTAATAGCGACCTTGACGTTCGTCACCCAAGCTTCGGCGCGCAGCGAGCGGGCTGCGGCTCGGGCACACGCGTCAGCGCCCTCTGCGGCATCGCCGCGCGCGCCGTCCAAGACCGAAGCCCGGCCCAGTGGTGACGCGGAAGCCCGTCTGATGGCCGTCTACCGCCTGATCGGCCGTGCCGAAACGCGCGCCGCGCTCGAAGCCGCGCAGCAGCTGGTCAACGACTATCCCGACTTTCAACTCGCTCAGCTGGTCTACGGCGACTTGCTCAGCAGCCGTGTGCGGCCAGTGAGCCGCTTCGGTGACGTTCCCGACACGGCCGAGCGGGCCGCCCCTGAAGCCTTGAGTGATTTGCGCGAAGAGTCGCGTCAGCGTCTGCGCGCGCTGCGCGAGCGGCCGCCACCCGGCAAGATTCCGAGCAACTTCGTGGCGCTCTCGCCGCGCACGCGCCACGCCATCGCGATCGATACCTCGCGTTCGCGGCTGTATTTGTTCGAGAACACGGCCGAGCAGGGTCTGCGGCTCGTCGCGGACTATTACATCTCGGTGGGCAAGCTCGGTGTCGACAAGCAGGCCGAGGGCGACCAGCGCACCCCGCTGGGTGTCTACTACATCACCAGCAACCTGGACCCGCGCAGCCTCAAAGACTTCTACGGCTCCGGTGCCCTGCCGATCAACTACCCCAACCCGATCGATCAACTGCGGGGTCGCTCCGGCAACGGGATCTGGCTACATGGCACGCCGCCGGGTCAGTACGCGCGCGCACCGCAGGCTTCGGATGGCTGCATCGTGCTCGCCAACACCGACCTCAACCACATCATCCGCACGGTCGAGGTTCGCTCCACCCCCGTGGTGATCGCCCGCCAGCTGCATTGGGCGTCCCCGCAGGCCCTACGGGCCGAGATCAAGGGCTTCGAGGACACGCTCAGGGCCTGGCGCACGGCGAAAAGCAGCGGTGATGTTCAGCGGGTGCTCGCGTTCTATGCCCCGGAGTTTCGCACCTACAAGCGCACACTGCCCGAGTGGATGCCCGCCCTCGCGCAGGAGGTCGCTGCGACGCGGGGACGTGAAATCGAACTCAAAGACTTGAGTGTTCTGCGTTGGACCGACAGCGACGACATCATGGTGACCACCTTCGGTGAAGTCGTCGCCGGCGCCCGAACCGGGCCCGTAAAGCGCCAGTATTGGGTGCGTCGCGGTACCCACTGGAAAATCATTTTCGAAGGAGTCATCGGATGAAGCCGTTTTCCCAGCTCGATACGCCCCACTTCGGTCGCCGCGCGCTGCTGCTGGCCGCAGCGAGCCTTGCCACGCTGGGCGCTGCTGCAGCGCGGGCCGCAACGCCCGCGCCGCGGGTGCGCTTTTCCACCAACCTGGGCGCGTTCACGGTCGAGCTCGACCCGGCCAAAGCGCCTGTGACGGTCGAAAACTTCATCGCCTATGTCCGCGCCGGGCACTACGACGGCACCGTCTTTCACCGCGTCATCGACGGCTTCATGATCCAGGGTGGCGGCTACGACGCGCAATACGCGCAGAGGCCCACGCGCCCACCGATCCAGCTCGAAGCGAACAACGGCCTCAAAAACCAGCGCGGCACGATTGCGATGGCGCGCACGGCCAACCCGAATTCGGCCACGGCACAGTTTTTCATCAATGTCGTGGACAATCCCAACCTCGACGCGCCGCGGCCGGACGGCTACGGTTATGCCGTGTTCGGACGCGTCGTCGAAGGCATGGACGTGATCGACCGCATCCGCAGCGTACCGACGGGCCCCGGCGGCCCGTTCGGCCGCGATGTACCGCGCACGCCCGTCGTCATCCAATCCGCCACCCTTCTGAACTGAGCCCCCCCCATGAGCAACCCTCAAGTCGAACTGCACATCAAAGACCACGGCGTCATCACCCTCGAACTCGACGCCGAACGCGCGCCCAAGACGGTCGAGAACTTTCTCAACTACGTGCGCAAAGGCCACTACGACGGCACGCTGTTTCACCGCGTCATCCCGAGCTTCATGATCCAGGGCGGCGGCATGGAGCCGGGCATGAAGCAAAAGGCGACCGACGCCCCGATCGAAAACGAGGCCAACAACGGCCTGAAGAACGACACCTACACCATTGCCATGGCCCGCACCAGCGCGCCGCACTCGGCCACGGCCCAGTTTTTCATCAACGTCGCGAACAACGACTTCCTCAACCACACGGCGCCGAGCGCGCAGGGCTGGGGCTATGCGGTCTTCGGCAAGGTGATCGCGGGCCAGGAGATCGTCGACGCGATCGCCAGGGTCAAGACCGGCAACAAGGCCGGACATGCCGACGTGCCCGTCACCGACGTGGTGATCGAGCGCGCGATCGTGAAGGAATAAACGTAGCCATGCAGGCTCCGGCGATGGCCGACCTCGACGCCCGCGCCGATTGGCGTGCCGTCGACTTCATCGCCGACCTGCACCTGGAGGCCGCCGCAGCGCGCACCTTTACCGTCTGGCGCGACTATCTGCACCGGACGACGGCCGACGCCGTCTTCATCCTCGGCGACTTGTTCGAGGTCTGGGTGGGCGACGACCTGGCCGAAAGCGACGCCTTCGCACGCGACTGTGCGGAGGTGCTCTCGGAGGCGACGGCCCACCGCCCGGTGTATTTCATGCCGGGCAACCGGGACTTTCTCGTCGGCCCCGCGTGGTTCGCCCGCACCGGCGTGCGGCCGCTGGCCGACCCGACGGTGCTCCACTTCGGCGGCAGGCGCTGGCTGCTCTCGCACGGCGACGCGCTCTGCACCGGCGACACCGCCTACCAAGCGTTTCGCGCCGAGGTGCGCGCGCACCCATGGCAACAGGCCTTTCTGGCCCAGCCGATCGACGCGCGACTCGCCCTGGCCCGGGCGCTGCGCGCGCAGAGCGCCGAACGCCAACGTGCGCTTGCCGCCGACGCGTTGGCCGAGGTGGACGCGCAAGCTGCCTGCGCCTGGCTCGAAGCCGCCGACGCACCGGTGCTGATCCACGGCCATACGCATCGCCCCGCGGTTCACACCCTGCCGTGCCGCACGAGCTCAGCCTCTCGCATCGTTCTGAGCGACTGGGACTTCGACGCCGAGCCCGCGCGCGGGTCGGTGCTTCGGGTCGAACGCAGCGGCCAGTGGCAGCGCATCGCGCTTCCACTTTGAACCATGATCGCCTGGCTTGAGCCGCTCAAGCGCCTGGTCGCCACGGCGCGCGGTGCGCGGCGCCGGGCCTCGGCCGCCGAGATTCCCGATGCGCTCTGGCAGCCTGTGCTCACCGGCCACCGCTTCCTCGCGCGCCTGCAGCCGCCGCAGCAAGAGCGGCTGCGCGCGCTGGCCGCCGCTTTTTTGGCGCGCAAGGAATTTTCTGGCGCGGGCGGGCTCGTCGTGACCGACCCCATGGCGGTGGCCGTGGCGGCGCAAGCGTGTCTGCCCCTGCTGCACATCACCGCCGGCCAGTCGAGCGCGCAGGCGCTGCGCTGGTACGAGGACTTCGTCGGTATCGTGCTCTACCCCGGCGAGGTGCTGGCGCGCCGGCAGCATCTCGACGAGGCGGGTGTGCTGCACGAATGGCAAGAAGAACTGGCCGGCGAATCCATGGACGGCGGGCCGGTCATGCTCGCATGGGCGGATGTCGCGCGCGCCGACGAAACCGCCGCCGAGGGCTACAACCTCGTCATCCACGAGTTTGCACACAAGATCGACGCGCGCGACGGCGCGATCGACGGCTGCCCGCCCCTGCCGCCGGGCTGGCTCGGCACGAGAAGCCCGCAGGCCGCGCGGGCGCAGTGGCAGGCACGCTTCGAACCGCTGTATGCCGAATTCTGCGAGGCGGTCACGGCAGCCGAGCGCTTTGGCGGCCTGGTCGATCCGCCCTGGCTCGATGCCTATGCCGCAGCGTCACCGGCCGAGTTCTTCGCAGTCGCGTCCGAAGCTTATTTCGTGTCGCCCGGCGTATTCCGGCGCGAACATGCTCCTCTTTTTGAACTGCTCGCAACCTTTTACGGCTTCGGTCCCGACTGGGCCGAAGCGGCCGAATAGCGCTCACCCGCGAGTTTGAGGCCCCAGAGCAGTTCGACCAACGCGGCGTTGTTGAGCAGCGGCTCACCACCGACGATCAGCCAATAGCCATTGCCATCGACCCACAGCGGCACGAAGGACCAATTGGGCAGCAAAAATTCCGGGTCGCTGTGAAACGACACGAAACCCCGGGCGCCGCCCCAGCCGCGCCGCTGCTGACGCTCGGCATACGCGCCGAAATCGGCGGCCGCAACACTCAGGGCTTCGGCCTCGTCCGGCGCGAGACCGCAAGCACCGAGGCAAAAGCCCCCATCCGAAGCCAGCACGGCGCGCCGCACGCCCGAGAGCGAGGGAATCACATGCTGCAAGAAGTCGTCGAGCCGCGCATCGGGCCCGAGCAAAGGGCGCGGCAAGGACTCGACCCAGCCGGCCTCGGCCGCAGCATCGAGCCACGCCACCGTCACCCCACTGCGCGCCAGAAACGCAGCCTCGTCGAGCGCGCGATCCGACGTCAACAGACCTTGCAAGGCGCGCGCCTCCGCGTCCGGCTCAGGGCTCGAAAAAGCCCGCAAAGCGCCCTGCGGCGTCAGGATCCACCAACGATTCGAGCGTGCATTCATCGTTTACGTTTCTCTCTCAGCCCCGGCGGCATCCCATCGAGCCGCCTCCCCCGGTTCATTCAAGCCACCGCCCCTTGTTCGGCGCGCTGTGGGCGAGCCTCGGGCGGCGCGAGCAGGGCGCCAACGAAATCTTCGAGCGGCATCAGATCGAGCCGCAGCTGCCGCACGCGGGCCTCGGCCTGCGCGGAATCGATGGTCCGCAGCGAGACGACCGATGCGAGGGCATCGCTGCGGCTGACCCGCTGCACCACGCTCATCGGCGTATTGCCGGCCACCCAAGCGGCGCCCGGGTCGACCACCACCCTGTGTTGCACCGTGAAATGCATCTCGAATGCGGAGCCCGACCCGATGGCACCGGCCATTCGGCGCAGCAAGGCCCGACCGGGCTCGCGCGCCGCGGCGTCGAGCATGCGCTGGGCTTCCGAAACGGACGACGCCTCGTCGGCAGGCGACAGAGCCGCAACGCTCGCCGGCGCTGCGGCGGTTGGCAGCGGCGCCGCGGGCCGAGGCGGTTCTGGCCGGGATTCGACACTCCGCGAGGGGGCTGCATCGGCTGCGGCGAGCGACATGGCCCGTGCCAGCGCCGCGCGCATGGCTTCGGCTCCGTAGGGCCTGCGCAAAGCGACGATCGGGCGCGCAGACCCGACGGGCTGTGCCCACGCGGCCGCCCAGCTCGTGTCGCTGGCCGGAACCAGGGCCACGGCAGGACGCAGCTGCAGCCAGCGCTCGAGCTGCGCTTGCCCCTGCGGCGTATGGTGTGGCAGACCGAGCGCGAGCAGATCCATCACCCAGACGTCTGCTTCGACCCGAGCCCCCGATTCGGGCTGGGGCACTTGGATGCAGCTCCCCTTGAATTCGCGTTCGACGAGAAACGCCAAGGCCGCGGCTTCCTGCGGCCCCAGCCCGATGTAGGCGACTTTCATCTGAGATCTTCCCCTTGTTCGAGTTGCTGGCTGACGGCTTCCCATTCGGGCGGCAGCACGGCGCCCGCGCGCAGCAACGCGCGCCGTGCGAGCATGAAGGCCAGGTTGTCGTGGCAAGTCACGCAGTGCTCGAGAAACGCCTGCTGCGCGGCCCGGTCCTGGGCTTCGAACGCCGCAACCGCTGCAGCCGCCAGGGACCGCGAGTCGTCGACGCTGCAGCGCCGTGCCCGCGTTGTCATGTTGGCCGAAGGCCGGGCCAGCACGCTCCAGCGCGTGGCCAGCGGCGTGATGCGTGCCAGCGCCGCGCCCTCAACCTGCGCCTCGAACGACCGCGCCACGTGCGCGGCCAGACGCTCGCGCGCCAGCCGCAGCGCCTGCCGCTTGAGCGGGCCAAAGGTTTCGTCGAGCGCGACGTACACATCGGCCAAGGCACCCTGAACCGGCTCCGAACCCGGCAACGCCAGCGCCCAGCGCAGCCGCTCCAGGTGGGCCTGGGCATCGCGCGGGTCCCGAAGCAAGCGCCTTGCCTGCCGCCGCAAGGACAGGCGCGCCGCAGGCTCAGGGCGGGCATTGCTCACCATGCCAGCCTCAGTCCAGCAAGGTGTCCATGAGGTCGATCATGAACTCGGCCTGCTCCTGACTCATGCGCTCAAAACCGGCAGGCAGGCCGAGCGCATCGAGCACATCCGCATCGCCCGGTTGCGAGCCGATGCTCAGCAGCGCCTCGGCGATGCGCGGTACTTCGGCCGCCAGGCGCGGATGCGCGAGCAGCACGTGGGAAATGTCGTGGATGGCGCTCTCCACCAGCACCTGCAACTGGCTGCGGGAAATCCGCGTGAGCGAGGCATATGCATCGGCCAGGAAGAACGCGGCCTCCACCTCGCCCTTGATGGCGAGACGGGCCGCCGCCTGGTAGCTGTCCACGTCGATCCACTGGATCTGCGCATCGGTCAGGTCCGCCGGTTCAAGCAGGCGCAGGCCGATGAGCTTGACATCGCGGTTGTCGGTGAGCGCGATGCGGCACCCTGGCTTGAGGTCCTCCACCCGGTTGATGCCGGAGGACGCGCCACTGGCGATCACCATTTCGTCATAGCGTTGAGCGGGCCGTGCGAACGGAATGAAGCCCTGCGAGCGGATCATGTCCGCGGCGTCAAAGGGATTGGCGTAAACGATGTCGGCCTTGCCTTCGGCGAGCAGCTCGGCCTGCTCGCGCGCACCGGCGGGCGTGAGCAGATGCAGGCCCAGGCCGGAGCGGCGCTGCAGCACCGTGTTGAGCATGTGCCAACCCGCGAAACGATCCGGGGCAAAGTCCGGGGCGATCATGAAGTTGAGGGTCATGATGCTGCTTTCTCCTCGGCCAGCCATTGACGGTAGAGCGGTTCGAGTTCGGCGATGCGCGTGCGCGAAGGCTTGCGCCGCACCGAGGTGTAGCCCACGACCACGCCATTGCGGATGTTGGGTACGGCGGTGGCATAGACCCAGTAGAAGCTGCCGTCCTTGCGCAGGTTCTTCACATAGCCGTGCCACTTCTTGCCCGCCTTGAGGTCGTCCCACAGCCCCTTGAAGGCGACTTTGGGCATGTCCGGGTGGCGCAGGATGTGGTGCGGCGCACCGATGAGTTCCTCGCGCGACCAGCCGCTCATCTCGACGAAGGCGTCGTTGGCGTGGGTGATGATGCCGTTGAGGTCGGTGCGGGAAACGATCAGCCGCCCCTCGGGGAACGGCACTTCGATCTCGGTCACATAGACGGTACGCGAGCTGCCATCGGTGTAGGTCAGCCGGCATTCACGGTACGGCGCGGCCGGCGGCGCCATGTCGGGCAAAGCCATGACACGCTCCTACTCAGAGCAGCTTGGACAGCGTCTCCGCCGCCCGCTTGATGTCGAGGAAGATCAGACCGAGCTTGGCATTGGACTTGGCCAGCACGGTCAGCACCGCCTCAGGCCCGGCCGCGCTCATGATCACATAGCCGCGCTCGCCCTGCACCAGCACGCGTTCGAGCCCGCCGCGGGCCAGTTCCTTGGCGGTGCGCTCACCCAACGACAGCAAGGCCGCCGACATCGCGCCAATGCGGTCCTCGTCCATGCCGTTGGGCAGGGCCGAGGCGATCATCAAGCCGTCGGTTGAAATCAGGGCCGAGGCCTCGATGTCGGCCGTCGACCCGTTGAGGTCCTCCAGCGCCTGCTGGAGCATGTCTGTGCGCATCGTCAAATCTCCACATCGGTTGTGGGACGCGATTTGACAACTTTGTCACGAAATCACACTTGACCCAACTCAAGCATTCATCGAGTCGCCGCGCGGACGGCAAGCGCCTCGGGCACGGTCAGCGTGACCCGTAGACCGCCGAGTTCGGTGCTGCGCCCGACCTCGACGTCCATCCCATACATGCGCGCCAGCCGCCGCACGATGGACCAGCCCAGACCACTGCCCGGCTGCCCGGTGCCCAGCACGCGAAAGAATCGCTCGCCCAAGCGGGCCATCGCCTCGGGCGACAAGCCGGGGCCACTGTCCTCCACCGTGATCCGCGTCGCCTGGCCTGCGGCGACCACGGACAAGCGCACCCGCGCCCCCTCGGGGCTGTAACGGACGGCGTTGTCGAGCAGGTTGCGCAGCAGCACGCGCGCCAGTGCCGCCGGCAGGGCAGCCGGTGCGACCTCGCTTGCCACCGAGCGCTCGAGCCGCTGGTTCTTGGCCTGCGCCTGCGGCTCGAGCAGCTCGCAGAGCTCATGCACCACGCGGGGCCATACGGTCACGGACTCCACAGCATGCGCCGAGGCGACGCCTGCGCCAGCCTCGGCTTCGAGCCGCGCGAGCTGCAGCAACTGATCGACCAGATGGCTCGCGCGGTCACAGGCGGCCACGGTGGCGGCGAGCGCCTGCGCGCGCTCGCCGGCATCGAGCGCGCCTTGCGCGACCTGTGCCTGCATGCGGATTGCCGCCAGTGGCGTGCGCAGTTCATGCGCAGCGTCGGCGGTGAAGCGCCGCTCGGCTTCGAGGCGCTCGGCCATGCGTTCGAACAGCCGATTGAGTGCCTGCACCAGCGGCAACACTTCCCGCGGCGCGTCCTGCGCTTCGAGCGGCTCCAGCGCCTGCGGTCGACGCTGGGCCACTTGCTCGCCCAGGCGCCGCAGCGGCTGCACCGCCCCGCGCACGGCCCAGACGATACCCAGCACGATCAAAGGGAAACCCAACAGGATCGGCCAGACGGCGCGCTCCATGCTCGAGAGCAACACATGCGCGCGCGCCGCCTCGCGCTCGCCCACCAGGATGTGCACATCGCTCTCGAGCCCCGGTGCACTCAGCACCCGCCAGGGCTCGCCCGAGAGCGTCTCCACGCTGAAGCCCGTTTCCCCCAGCGGGGCCAGCGGCGCGGCCGGCGCATTGACCGAGCGCGCGACGAGCCGACCCTCGTGCCAGACCTGGATCGCCACTTCCTGTTGGTATTCATGCAGCACCGGCGCGTCTACGGCGTCGAGGTTGCGTAAGTCCTCGAGGTGTAGGCCTGAGAGCAGCGCGGCAGTCTGCGCGAGATGCGCATCGAGCAGTTCGTCAAGCTCATGACGCAAATCCAGCCAGGTCAGGCCCAGCACCAGCACCCAGCCCGCAGCCAGCAGGCTCAGCACCGTGAGGAGCAGCCGGCTGCGCAAGGACGGCTGGGCCCGCGCCGGACGGCGCTCGGCTGCACTCATGCGTGTCCCTGCAGCGCCGACGTGCGCAGCACATAGCCGACGCCGCGCACAGTTTCGATGAGGTCGGGCCGGAGCTTACGGCGCAGGTTGTGGACATGTACCTCGACCGCATTGCTCGCGACCTCGGTGCCCCAGCGATAGAGCTGCTGCTCGATGCGCTCGCGGCTCAGCACGCGGTTCGCATTGAGCACCAGCAGGTGCAGCAGGTCGTACTCGCGCCCGGCAATCGCCACCGGCTGCCCCTCGAGCCACACCTGGCGCGCGGCTTCGTCGAGTTCGATCGGCCCTGCCCCCAGCCGTGCCGAGGTATGTCCATGAGCGCGCCGCACCAAGGCACGCAGCCGCGCGGCGAGTTCGAGCAAATCCACCGGCTTGACGAGATAGTCGTCTGCCCCGGCATCGAGCCCCTCGACCCGCTGCGGCAGTCCATCGCGGGCGGTCAGCACCAGCACCGGAACGGCCAGCTTTTGCGCCCGCGCCTCGCGCAACACGTCCATGCCGTCCATTCGGGGCAAACCCAGGTCGAGCACCACCGCCTGGTATTCACCGCTGCGCAGTTCCCGCAGAGCGGCCACGCCGTCGCGCACCCAGTCGACCTGAAAGCCTTGCTGCGTCAAGCCCGCGCGCAGCCCGGCGCCGAGCAAATCATCGTCCTCCGCCAGCAAAATGCGCATCGCTCCCCCTCAGAATCCGAAAACATCATGCTGACGCGGCCGGCTGAAGAGGGCCTTAAGGCAATGTTGGCCTCACGGTCGAGCCGCTGCGTTCAGCCGCGCCGCAGCAGAACCTTGAGTGCCGACTGCAAGCGCTGGGCGGCTTCGGCGTTCCAGGCACTGGCGAGCACGGTAGCTACATCCAGCGGCCAGGTCTCGGCCGGTGCGGGGTCGTGCCGGCGCGTCAAGAGCTTGAGCTGCAGCGCGCGCCGGGCGTCGAGCTGGGCGGCTGGGGTGGGCACCTCGGCAGCGATCTCGAGGCGCAGCAGGGCCTCGGCCGCATCGCCCGAGGGCGGTGCGCCGAGCGCCTTGACCCAAGCGGCGCGCACGCCCGCCGACACGGCGCGGCCCAGGGCCTGAGCGCCGGGCAAGGCTTGCGGATCGCGCACCTCCCAGGCATGAAGCAACTGCGTGAGCGCTTCGCCATGCGCCTGGGCCGCGAGCCGGCGCAGCGTCGCCTCCGCATGTTCGAGCGCTTCGCGCTGCGCCCGAAACGCCGCATCACCGAGGCGCGGCGCCCGTTCGGGCTCAGAGCCGCGCCCGAACGTCGGCCGGGCCTCGCGTCGCCCGCCACCCGCGCTGGCGGCCCCACCGTCGCGGCCGCGTCCGCGCAAGCCCTCGGCTCCGGCGCCGGCGCGGCTTTCCGGGGCGCTGCGGCGGGCACCGGGCCGATCGTCTCCGCGCACGGCCACCACCGGCTTGGCGGGCGTGGTGCTGGCGCTCCCGCTCGCCTCCGCCGGCTCTGAAACTTCTGTTTTCGTAGCATCCGGAGCCGATTTCTCGCCGGCGTTGGGCTGTTTTTCTTCGAGAACCTGCGCCAGCGGTGCGCCTGCGGGCGCGGCTGCGGTCCGCGCGGTCGATCCGCCGCGCACCGCAGCCTCCAACGCCGCCATGGCGGCCCGGATGCGCTGCGCGTCGCCACTGGCATTGGCCGCCTCGAGGGCGCGCGCCGCCTCGATGACGGCACGGTCGCGCTCGCTGAGGCTCTGCTCCACGCGCGCGCGCTCGCTTCCTTTGCGTGCAAAGGCCTCGTCGATGGGCTTTCTGAACGCCTCCCAAAGCTTTTGCTCGGCGCGCCGATCCAGCGGAACGGCTTGAGCTTCGGCCTGCCAGCGCTGCTGCAAGCTGCGCACCGCATCGACGCGCAACACAGGCTCCTGCGCCAGGGCCTGCGCCTCCTGAATCAAGGCTTGGCGGCGCTGCAGGCTTTCCTCCTGGGCCTTGGCCAAAGCGGCGCCTGCCTCGCCGATGGCGGCTTTCCACAGCGGCTGAAGCTCGGCAAAGGCCTTCTCACTCAAGTGTCCGGCTTTGCGCCAGCGCTCGGCAAACTGGGCCAAGGCACGGATCTGGGCTTTCCAGTCGGGAGGCGTCTGCTGCGCCTGGGCCTCGGTCCATGCCTTGACCTCGTCGATCAAGGCCAGGCGCTCGGCGCGGTGGGCTGCGGCTTCGGCGCGCACTTGCTCGAGCCAAGCCTCCACCCGGGCGTGGGCTGCGGTGCAGGCCTCGTCAAACCGCTTCCAGAGCGCATGGTTTGGCACGCCGCTCTGGTCGGTGGCCTTCCACTGTTCCCGCAGGGCTCGCAGCGCTTCCTGGAGCTTGCGGCCTTGCGGCGCATGTTCGCCGTCCACCAGCGCCTGGGCTTTTTGGATCAACTCCTCGCGGATCTGGTCCGCACGCCAACGGGCCCAGCCTTCGAGCTCGCCGGCTGCGGCCAGCGCCGCGTGCACGCGCGATTCGATCGCTGCCTCCAGATGCCGCGCATGCGTCTTGAAGGCCTCGCGCAGCGCAGCCGCGACGCCGGCACTGGCTTTGCCGTGTCCCTCGGCCACCTCCCGCTCGAGCCGCTCGAGCAGCGGCACGACGGCTGCGAGCGCCGCTTCACGCCGGGCTTGCCGCTCGGCCGGGTCGGCCTTAGGCCGATGACGTTCGGCGTCGGGTGCCTCAATTGATTCGCCGCGTGCGGCGCGAATCTCCGCCGCCCACACCGGCACCGGGGGCGGCGCGACGGATGGGTCGGCGGCAGCCGCCTCGGCCTGGGCCAAGGCGGCGGTAAAAGCGTCCCAAACGATTTGAAGCTGGCTCTGCGCCGCATCGAGCATGGGCGCGTACTTCGGGTCCATGACGGACCAATCGGGCTGCTGGCGCAACGCTTCGACCTGGGCCAGCCAACGCGCCACGTCTTCACGCAGCACCGGCGCGGCCGCCTGGGCATCTTTCCAGCTCCGGGTGGAGAGAATCTCGATGCGCTGCGCGAGCAGCACCGAGGCCTCCCGCAGCACCATCACCTGGTTCTGCAAATCCTCGACCGCCTTGATGCGCTCGGCCAGCGCGGCCCGCAAACCCGTCAGAGGTTCACGAGACAGCGGCGCGCCCGCACGGGCCGCATCCCGTTGCCAAGCCAGGGCGTCGGCGATCGAAAACCGCGGCGCAGCCAGCAGCGCCCGGGCACGCTCGGCCCACTGCGCGGCCAAAGCCTCTTGCGCCTTGGCGCGGCGCAGCTCGTCGAGCCGCTCGCGCAGCGGCCGCGCCGCGCCCTTGTCCTTGACGCTGAGTTCTTTGAAGACCGCCTGCATCAGTTCGGCAGAAGGCTCGGTGGCGAGCCAATCGCGCACACGCGCCGCGCGTTCCCCGGAAGTCGGCGCCGTAAAGGCACCCCCGGTGAGCGCATCGAGTTGGGCCAGATCCAGGGGGTGAGATGCAGTTGAGTTCACGACGAAGGACGCTTGAGTTCAGATGAAAAAATGAAAGGTGGCCGCGTTGGGGCAACGCTCAATCCGCTGCCGCGATCGCGCGCGAGCGGCCGGTTCAGCGTTGACCGAATTCCGGTATTTTCGTCGCAAACGCTGCTCCGTCTACCCGAAGCGCTTCGGGGTCGGCACGACCGGGCTCGAGGAGAAGCCCTCCAGCTATGAAAGGTGTAGCATCGAGTCACTTTGCGCTATAGTTGCCGCAGCGTGGCCGGGCACACACCTGGAGCAGGCTCGCGCGCCGCGCCTGGGGCAACACCAGCCTTCCAGGGAGCTAAGGCAACGCTGAACAAGTCCCTCGCGCGTCGCGCATCCCGGCTGCGGGCGCGCACCATCGCGGGAACTTATTCAGCGTTGCCCTAATTGCGCCTAGCCTGAGAGGCCGGCACGCAACAGGCACGATCGAGATCGAAGGAGAACATCGCCATGAGTTCCAAAGACACCGCCGCCATCGGCCAGTTACTGGCTCTGCTCGAGACCCGCTATGCCATGCGTGTGCTGTGGGCGCTGCGCGATGGACACCCGCAAACCTTTCGGCTGCTGCAAGACAGCGTCGGCGGCATCACCCCCAACACCCTGAACACGCGGCTGAAGGCGCTGCGCGCGGCCGGGCTCATCGCCCACGGTAACGAAGGCTACCGGCTCACGGCCAGCGGGCTCGACCTGGTCAAGCGCCTCTCGGATCTGCAGGCGTTCGCCGCAAAATGGGCAGCGGCCCAGGCGCGCAAGGCGGCGGAATGAGCAAGCGATCAGGACACGGCCCGGCTTGCCCGAATGGCGCAGCGCCTGAGCCCTGCCCCCTGCGCGGCGCGCGAGGGACTGGTTCAGCGCTGCCTTCAGCCTCTTGAATTTTCTGGGCTGACCCCCAGTTGCCTGCCCGATGGGTCTGTCGGCGCGATGGACCCGTATTTCTTCCTCTCGATTCATCCCCACAACCGGGTCATCCCGGCTGTTTGCTTTCTTTGAACCCCATGGCCGAAACCCAAACCAACTCCAACACGCAAAACCCGAACGAGGCCGAAGCCTCGCAAGCCCAGCCAACGGCTGCGACCGATGAGCGCGCGGCGCTGCAGGCGGAAATCGAGCAGTTGCGGGCGAAAAACGCCGAGCTGAGCGAGCAATACCTGCGCGCCCAGGCCGACGTGCAAAACGCCCGTCGCCGCGCCGAGGAAGAAATCGCCAAGGCGCGCAAGTTTGCGCTCGAAAGCTTCGCCGAGAGCCTGCTGCCCGTCGTCGATAGCCTGGAGGCGGGCTTGGCCGTGCAACATGCGACGACCGAACAAATCCGCGAAGGCGCGGAAGCCACCCTGCGGCAATTGCGTGCCGCGCTCGAACGCAACAAAGTGGTGCCGATCGACCCGGCCCCCGGCACCCGCTTCGACCCGAACCTGCACCAGGCGATCAGCGTTGCCGAGGCCAACCAGGAGCCGAACACCGTGGTCGCCGTGCTGCAAAAGGGCTACCTGATTGCCGACCGCGTGTTGCGCCCTGCGCTCGTGACCGTCACGCCCGGGCAAGGCGGCTAAAGCCTGCAAAGGGCGCCGCATCCGGGCGGGGCAGCCCGCCCCGCCTTGAAACCGCGCCGGGCAGCCGCATTTAGAAGACAACGGGGTCGGCAAGAGCTGCTTGGCCCACCAAAAATCATTGACCCAACGGAGCAAATCAACATGGCAAAAATCATCGGTATCGACCTGGGCACGACCAACAGCTGCGTCGCGGTAATGGAGGGCAACACGCCCAAAGTCATCGAAAACGCCGAGGGTGCCCGCACCACGCCTTCGATCGTCGCTTACCTCGAAAACGGCGAGATCCTCGTCGGCGCGCCGGCCAAGCGCCAGGCCGTCACCAACGCGAAGAACACGATTTATGCGGTCAAGCGTCTGATCGGCCGCAAGTTCACCGACCCAGAAGTCCAAAAAGACATCGAGCTCATGCCCTACAAGATCGTGCCCGCCGACAACGGCGACGCATGGGTCGAAGTGCGTGGCAAGAAGCTCGCCCCGCAGCAGATCAGCGCCGAAGTGCTGCGCAAGATGAAGAAGACCGCCGAGGATTACCTGGGCGAAGAGGTGACCGAGGCGGTCATCACGGTGCCCGCCTACTTCAATGACGCCCAGCGTCAAGCCACCAAGGACGCCGGCCGCATCGCGGGCCTCGAAGTCAAGCGCATCATCAACGAGCCCACGGCGGCGGCGCTGGCCTTCGGCCTGGACAAGGCGACCAAGGGCGACCGCAAGATCGCGGTCTATGACCTGGGCGGCGGTACGTTCGACATCTCGATCATCGAAATTGCCGACGTCGATGGCGAGAAGCAGTTCGAGGTCCTGTCGACCAATGGCGACACCTTCCTCGGCGGTGAGGACTTCGACCAGCGCATCATGGATTACATCGTCACCGAGTTCAAGAAAGAGTCTGGTGTCGATCTGTCCAAGGACGTGCTGGCCCTGCAGCGCCTCAAGGACGCCGCCGAAAAGGCCAAGATCGAGCTGTCGGGCTCGACCTCGACCGACATCAACCTGCCCTACATCACGGCCGATGCGTCGGGGCCGAAGCACCTGAACATCAAGCTCACGCGTGCCAAGCTCGAAAGCCTGGTCGAAGACCTGATCGAGCGCACGATCGCGCCCTGCCGCACCGCAATCAAGGACGCCGGGGTGTCGGTCAACGACATCCAGGACGTGATTCTCGTCGGCGGCATGACGCGCATGCCCAAGGTGCAGGAGAAGGTCAAGGAATTCTTCGGCAAGGAGCCGCGCAAGGACGTCAACCCGGACGAAGCGGTGGCCATCGGCGCCGCCATCCAGGGCCAGGTGCTCTCGGGTGAGCGCAAGGACGTGCTGCTGCTCGACGTGACGCCGCTGTCGCTCGGTATCGAGACGATGGGTGGTGTGATGACGAAGATGATTCCGAAGAACACGACCATCCCGACGAAGTTCTCGCAGACCTTCTCGACCGCGGAAGACAACCAGCCGGCGGTGACCATCAAGGTCTACCAGGGCGAGCGTGAGATTGCCGCAGCCAACAAGCTGCTGGGCGAATTCAACCTCGAGGGTATTGCGCCGGCACCGCGTGGGATGCCGCAGATCGAGGTGACCTTCGACATCGACGCCAACGGCATCTTGCACGTGAGCGCGAAGGACAAGGGCACGGGCAAGGAGAACAAGATCACGATCAAGGCAAATTCGGGCTTGTCCGAGGCCGAGATCGAGAAGATGGTCAAGGACGCCGAGCTGCATGCCGCCGAGGACAAGAAGCGCGTCGAGCTGGTACAAGCGCGCAACCAGGCCGATGCCACCGTGCACTCGGTCAAGAAGAGCTTGGCCGAACACGGCGACAAGGTCGATGCGTCCGAAAAGGCGCAAATCGAGGCCGCCATCAAAGACCTCGAGGAAGCGATCAAGGGCGAGGACCAGGCCGCCATCGAGGCCAAGACCAATGCCCTCATGGCTGCAAGCCAAAAGCTGGGTGAGAAAATGTATGCCCAGCAGGCGCAGCAGTCGGCCGGCGGTGCGAGCGCTCAGGGCGCGGGCACGAGCGGCAGCAGCGGCGATGACGATGTCGTCGACGCCGAGGTCAAGGAAGTCAAGAAAGACTGAGCGCCTTGGTGGCAAACAGCGGAGCAGCTCCTCTGACTGCTCCGCTCTTTGCAGCGACGCCGCGTCGAGTTGTTTTCCCCTGGAAAATGACCCGACGCGGCGTTGTTGCGCAACGGGTTTGAGAGCAGGAACGCAATGGCCAAACGCGACTATTACGAAGTTCTGGGCGTTGCCCGCAACGCATCGGAAGAAGAAATCAAGAAGGCGTACCGGCGCCTCGCCATGAAATACCACCCCGACCGCAACCACGGGGAAGGGCTCAAAGAGGCGGAAGCGCGCTTCAAAGAGGTCAAGGAGGCCTACGAAACCCTCTGCGACGCCCAAAGGCGCGCGGCCTACGATCAATTCGGCCACGCCGGTGTCGATCCGAACATGGGTGGCTTCGGCGGCGGTGGTGGTGACGGGTTTGGCGGCTTCGCCGAGGCGTTTGGCGACATCTTCGGCGATCTCTTTGGCCAAGGGCGTGGCCGCGGCGGCCGGCAGGTGTACCGGGGAGCCGACCTCAGCTACGTGCTCGAGATCACGCTCGAAGAGGCCGCAGCCGGCAAGGAGACGCAGATCCGCATCCCCAGCTGGGAAAACTGCGACAGCTGCCACGGCAGCGGCGCCAAGCCCGGAACCCGCCCGATCACTTGCACCACCTGCCACGGGGCCGGTGTGGTGCAACTGCGCCAAGGTTTCTTCAGCGTCCAGCAAACCTGCCCGCAATGCCACGGCACCGGCCAGATCATTCCCGAGCCCTGCCCGAGTTGCCATGGGCAAGGTCGTGTGCGCAAACACAAGACGCTCGAAGTCAAGATTCCCGCCGGCATCGACGACGGCATGCGCATCCGCAGCAGCGGCAACGGTGAGCCCGGCAAGAACGGCGGGCCCGCGGGCGACCTCTACATCGAGGTGCGGGTCAAGAAGCATGATGTCTTCGAGCGCGACGGCGACGATCTGCACTGCGAGGTGCCGATCAGTTTCGCCACGGCGGCGCTCGGGGGGGAAATCGAAGTTCCGACTTTGCTCGAGGGCAGCGCCACGATCGACATCCCCGAGGGCACGCAAACCGGCAAACGCTTCCGGCTGCGCGGCCGGGGCATCAAGGGTGTGCGCTCGGCCACGCCGGGCGACCTCTATTGCCATGTCCGCGTCGAAACGCCGGTCAAGTTGACCGAGCATCAAAGGAAGCTGCTCAAGGAACTCGACGAGTCCTTGCGTAAGGGCGGCGCCAAGCACTCGCCCGACGGCAGCAGCTGGGCCGAGCGCATCAAGCGCTTCTTCACGGCCGCCTGAAGCATGCAGGCACTGACCGGGGTGGGCGGTGCGGCCCGAGACCCCTGCCGCCGGCCGCGCATCCATCGGGCAATCTTTTCCTGGGGCGATCGCTCATGAGCGTCAACATCACTTTCCTCGGCGGCGCGCAGACCGTCACGGGCTCGAAGTACCTGGTCGAACATGCCGGTGTTCGGGTGTTGGTCGACTGCGGCCTGTTTCAGGGCTACAAGCCGCTGCGCGAACGCAATTGGCGTCCCTTACCGGTCGTTCCGAGCCGGATCGATTCGGTCGTGCTCACGCACGCCCACCTCGACCACAGCGGCTATCTGCCGCTGCTGGCCAAGGAGGGTTTTCGCGGCCGGGTGCATGCCACGCCGGGCACGCGCGACCTGTGCGCGATTCTGTTGCCCGACAGCGGCCATCTGCAGGAAGAGGACGCCGCGTTCGCCAACCGGCATGGGTTTTCCAAGCATCACCCGGCCTTGCCGCTCTACACCCGGCAGGATGCGCTCGACAGCTTGCGGCTGTTTCATACCGTGCCTTTCTTTCACCCGTTCGAGCCGCACCGGGGCTGGCGCGTGAGCTTCATTCCGGCGGGACACATCATCGGTGCGGCCAGCGTGCTGCTCGAAGTCGGCGGGCGCCGCATTCTGTTCTCAGGCGACCTCGGGCGCAGCGACGACCTCCTCATGAAGCCGCCCGCCGATCCGCCCGCGGCCGATACGCTGTTGATCGAGTCGACCTACGGTGACCGCCGCCACCCAGAAGGCACCGTCCTCGACGAACTGGCGCCCGCGCTCGAACGCGTGGCACGGCGCGGCGGCATCGCGGTCGTGCCGGTCTTCGCGGTCGGCCGCGCGCAGACGCTGCTGCACGCGATTGCGACGCTCAAGGCCCAGGGGCGCATCCCGCACGGTCTGCCGGTCTATCTCGACAGCCCGATGGCGATCCACAGCACCCAGGTTTTCATCGACCACCCAGGCTCGCACAAGCTCAGCCCAGACGAAGTCCGTGCGATGGCCAAGGTCGCGCACTTCATCGAAACCCCCGAGCAGAGCAAGGCCTTGGCGGCGCAGCACGGCCCGATGGTGATCCTTGCAGCCTCGGGCATGGCCACGGGCGGGCGGGTGCTTCATCATCTGGCGCACTATGCAGGCGACCATCGCAACATGATCATCCTGACCGGCTATCAGACGCCGGGCACGCGCGGTGCGCGGCTGGCGGCCGGTGAAACCTCGATCCGCATCCATGGGCAAGACGTCTGGGTGGCTGCCGAGGTGGTGCAACTGCGCACGGCCTCTTCCCACGCGGACAGCGAGCAACTCATGACCTGGCTGCGCCGATTGCCGCAGCCGCCCGGGCAGGTGTATGTCGTGCATGGCGAAGTCGGCGCCAGTGACGCACTGCGACTACGCATCGAGCATCAGCTGTACTGGCGCGCCCGCGTGCCCGAGCACGGCTCGGTCTGGCCGGCCTGAGAGGCTGAGAGCCCGGCCCCAGGTGTTTCCATCGTTCATGAGCGCACACATCTCGGTCACAGCCTGGCCCAAACGCCCCATGTCCACGGCGGACGCGGGCGCCCATCGCACCCAGGCGCGGCACACGCTCATCCTCGCGGTCTGCGTCTGGATGGCCAGCGTGGGCAACCTGGCGCTGTGGCAGCAAATCCGCGCCCTGCCCGAGGTGAGCGGGCCGCGCGGGCTGGCGTTCGCGCTTGGCTTTGCGCTGGGCATCGCGGGGCTGCTGGTGGCGCTGGTGGCGGCGCTAGGCTGGGGACGGCTGCTGCGGCCGCTGCTCTCTCTGCTGCTCGTTGCGACGGCGGTGGGCGCGTATTTCATGCTGAGCTACGGCGTCGTCATCGACCCGACGATGATGGTCAACGTGGTGCAGACCGACCCCCGAGAAGTTGGCGATCTGCTCAACCTCAAGCTCGCGCTGGCGCTCCTGGGCCTGGCGGGGCCGGGGCTGTGGTGGGTCTGGCGGCGGCCTCTGCAGCCGCAGCCGCTGGGGCGGCAACTCGGTGTGCATCTGGCGCTGATCGTCGGCGGGCTTGCGCTCACGTCTGGCGCGCTGATGGCGATCTTCCAGGACTTTTCCTCGGTGATGCGCAACCACACGCAGTTGCGCTACCTCATCAATCCGCTCAACTCGGTGTGGGCGCTGGCCGACGTCGCGGCCACGCCGTTCAAGCGTGACACGCGGCGACTCGAGCCGCTGGGGCAGGACGCGCGGCTCGCCCCCCGCCCTGCGGGCGCAAAGCCGCCGCTGCTGGTGCTGGTGCTCGGCGAGACGGCGCGTGCGGACAACTTCTCGCTCAACGGCTATGCGCGCGCAACCACGCCCGAACTCGCGCGCGAAGACATCATCAACCAGCGCAACGCCTGGTCCTGCGGCACGAACACGGCGGCGTCCGTACCCTGCCTGTTCTCGGCGCTGCCGCGCGACGAATTTGAGCGGCGCCCCTACAACAGCGAGACGCTGCTCGACGTGTTGCAGCACGCGGGCCTTGCAGTGCTGTGGATCGACAACCAATCGGGCTGCAAAGGCGTGTGCGACCGCACGCCGCACGTGAGCACGGCCGAGCTGAAGGACCCGGCGCTGTGTAGCGGCGGAGAGTGCTTTGACGAAATCATGCTCCGCGGCCTCGACGAACGCATCGCCGCGCTCGACCCCGAGCGCCGCGCGCGTGGCGTGGTGCTGGTGCTGCACCAGATGGGCAGCCACGGCCCAGCGTATTTCAAACGCTCGCCGCCGGCGTTCAAGCGCTTCCTGCCCGAATGCACCAGCAACGCACTGCAAGAGTGCACGCGCGAGCAGGTCGTCAATGCCTACGACAACACCATCGCCTACACCGACCATGTGCTCGCGCAGACGATCTCTTGGCTCAAGTCCCGCGAAAGCGCCTGGAGCCCGGCGATGATTTACCTCTCGGACCATGGCGAGTCGCTCGGCGAGAACAACCTCTACCTGCACGGCCTGCCCTACGGCGTCGCACCCGATGTGCAAAAGCATGTGCCCTGGATCACGTGGCTGTCGAACCGCTACGCGCGCGAGCGCGGCATCTCGACCGCCTGCCTGAAGGCGCGGCAGGACGAGCGCGTGTCACACGACCATTACTTCCACTCGGTGCTCGGGCTGCTTGGCGTGCAGACCTCGGCCTACCGGCCCGAGCTGGACCTCTACCGTCCCTGCGGCGGCTGATCGGGATGCGAGACACCCTAGAGGCAGGCCCCATGCACTGGGCGCTGTTCTGTCGCGTCATCGACAACTACGGCGACCTCGGCGTCGCCTGGCGGCTGGCGAGCCAGATCGCCGCGAGCGGCGACACGGTGCAGCTCTGGGTCGACGCGCCCGAGGCGCTCGCCTGGATGGCCCCGGGCGCGCTCGAAGGCCGTTGGCCGCGTTTGCAGGTGCGGCCTTGGACGCAGCCTTTCGCGGCCGACGCGCTCGCGCAGGGTGCGGCGGACGTGTGGGTGGAATTGTTCGGTTGCGACATCGATCCTGAATTCATAGCGCAACATGACCGTTTCACGCCGGCATCCGGCGCAAAATCTAAGGCAACGCTGAATAAGTTCCCGCGATGGCGCGCGCCCGGCCGCGGGATGGGATGCGAGGCGCAAACCGCAGCCATAGCCGCAGCTATGGCGAGGATTGGCAACGACGCAGACCGCCCGCAGCCGGGATGCGCGACGCGCGAGGGACTTGTTCAGCGTTGCCCTAAAAATAACCCGGTCTGGATCAACCTCGAATACCTCTCGGCCGAAGCCTACGTCGAGCGTAGCCACGGCTTGCCCTCGCCCATCCTGCACGGGCCAGCGCGGGGGCGCACGCGGCATTTCTTCTTTCCGGGCTACACCGAGCGCACCGGCGGCTTGCTGCGCGAGCCCGATTTGTTGGCCCGCCAGGTCGCCTTCGACGCGGCGCGTTGGCGGGAGCGGCAGCGGCTGCCCTCGGGCCGGGCGCTGCGCATCAGCCTTTTTTGCTACGAGCCGCCAGCGCTGGGGGCTTGGCTCGACGCGCTCGCCGCGGGTGGATCGGGCACGGGGCAACCCGTGCAGCTGTGGGTGACGCATGGGCGTGCCGCTGCGGCCGTCCGCGGCCATTTTTGCGCTGGAAACCCGGTAACCCCCTTGCAAAACGGTGCGCAAGCGCTACAAGTTTCATACCTTCCAGCCCTCACGCAGACTGATTACGACCACCTGCTTTGGGCAGCAGACCTCAACTTCGTGCGCGGGGAAGATTCGCTGGTGCGCGCGCTCTGGGCCGGCAAGCCTTTCATCTGGAACATCTACCCGCAGGACGACGGCGCGCACGCGGCCAAGCTGGAGGCACTTCTCGATTGGCTCGACGCCCCGCCCAGTCTGCGCCGCTTCCACCGGATCTGGAATGGGCTCTCGAGCGGCGCCCTGCCCCCACCCGACCTGGCGCTCTGGGGTGCGTGCATCCGCGCCGCGCGCGAGCGACTGCTCACGCAGCCCGATCTCCTCTCGCAATTGAGGGCTTTCGTCGCCGACCGGCGTCAACAGCTGCAGGAGCAGCCATGAGCCGGCTAAAATAGAAGGCTTTGGTGATGGCGCTTGCCGCGCCCACCCAAGCCCGACCGCCGTTCATTTGCCGTTCGCTCGCCGCTGGCCCCCTGGGGTGCACAGAGACCGTGGGACCTCATGCAGCGGCAGCTCTTTCGACACTGGAATCGTTATGAAAATCGCACAGGAAATTCGCGCCGGCAACGTCATCATGCACGGCAAAGACCCGATGGTCGTCTTGAAGACCGAATACAGCCGCGGTGGCCGCAACGCCGCCACGGTGCGCATGAAGCTCAAAAGCCTGCTGAACAACTTCGGCACCGAAGTCGTCTTCAAGGCCGACGACAAAATGGACCAGATCATTCTGGACAAAAAGGAGTGCACCTACTCCTACTTTGCCGACCCGATGTACGTCTGGATGGACAGCGACTACAACCAGTATGAAGTCGAGGCCGAGAACATGGGCGACGCGCTCAACTACCTCGAAGATGGCATGAGCGCGGAAGTCGTCTTCTACGACGGCAAGGCCATTTCCGTCGAGCTGCCCACGACCGTCGTGCGCGAAATCACCTGGACCGAACCCGCCGTCAAGGGCGACACCTCGGGCAAGGTGTTGAAGCCCGCGAAGATCGCCACTGGCTTCGAAGTGGCGGTTCCGCTCTTCGTCGACCAGGGCGACAAGATCGAAATCGACACCCGCACGGGTGAATACAAAAAACGCGTCTGAACGACGCCCGCGACCGACAAGGCTCCATTCGGAGCCTTTTTTCTTTTGCCTCGCGCCGACCACTCGCACCATGGAAACCACGCAAGACATCACCGAACGCCGCATCGCCGATGCCTGGGCTGAGCTGCAAAACCACGCCGTCGCCGGGGGAACACTCAAACGCGACGCCTACCGACTGGCGTTTGCCGACCCCGAGTTCCTGCTGCGGCGTGAAACCCGCGGCATTCGCTTTCAGCTCGAGATGCTCAAGCCCGACTTGATGCAAAGCGAAGCTGGCGTCGAAAACACCATCGTCGTCTTTGGCAGCGCCCGTATGCTCCCGCCCGACGTCGCGCAGCGCGCGTTTGCCGCTGCACAGGCCGAAGGCGAGCCCGAGGCCATCCGCCGGGCCGAGCGCGACCTGCGCAACGCGCAGTGGTACGCGCAGGCCCGGGAATTCGCGCGCCTAGTCGCGACCGACAGCCTCGCCTGCCCCGCCGAGCAACGCCTCTACATCTGTACCGGCGGCGGCCCGGGCATCATGGAAGCAGCCACCCGCGGCGCGCACGATGTGGGCGCGCCCTCGGTCGCGCTCAACATCTCACTGCCGCACGAGCAGCATGCCAACCCCTACGTCACGCCGGAGCTGAGTTTCAAGTTCCACTACTTCGCGCTGCGCAAGATGCACTTCATGATGCGTGCCAAGGCGCTCGTGACTTTTCCCGGCGGCTTTGGCACGCTCGATGAACTGTTCGAAGTCGTCACCCTGGTGCAGACGAAGAAGGCCAAGCCCGTGCCGATCCTGCTCTTTGGCAGCGCGTACTGGAAGCGGCTCATCAACTTCGATCTGCTGGTCGAAGAAGGCGTGATCTCCCCCGAAGACCTCGACCTGCTGCACTTCGTCGACGATCCACTGACGGCCTGGAACCTCATTCGCGACTTCTACGGGCTGGCCCGCCCGGCTTGAATGAAGGGATTCAGGCTCAGTTGGCCAGTTGCACCAAATCCGGCACATTGGCCACACGCCGCATGGTCGCGGCAATGGCATCGGGGGTGTAGCGGATGCTCATGAACTGCCCGAGGTCGAGTGAAGGCCACGCCAGCGCGATGCGAAAGCGCGCCGCGGGCGAATAGATTTTGCCGCCGATCACGTAGATCTCATAAGGGAGCGCCGCGATGTGCTGCGGCCCGACGGGGCCGAGCTTGTTGACCCAGACTCCCTCGCCGTCGCGCGCGCTGTTGAGCGCAACACCCCAGACCGCCAACTTGTGCTCGGGCAGCACGAGTTCGTACACCGGTGCGGTGTCCGCGACATGCTCGGCGAGCCGGCTGCGCACGGTCCGAACCGCGGCGTCGAACTGCTGGAGATCGATCAATTCCGCACGGAACGAATCGAGCCGCTCCATCCCAGCCATGTAGCGATAGTCGGCCAGCGTCTGTTCCGGGACATCGCCACCGAACACCTCGCCGCGGCCCAGCGCCTGCTCCAGCCGCCCTTGCATCGCCCGCGCAACCGGCGCGGCGAGCGCGAACCGATCCCGGAAATAAGCCCGCAACCAGTATTCGGGCCGTGTGTAGCTGAGTTCACCGGAAGCGCTCACGCCCACCCGCTGCGGCGCGGCCAAAATGGCATGGCCGCCGACCTTGCCGATGGCATCGAGCAGCGCCGCATCGGTGTAGACCACGACGCCGCGCTCGCCCAGGCCCTTGGGCTGGTGGCGGCCCAGCAGCCGAAAACCGGCCGCCTCGAGCTTTTTTTCCACCCGGCTCATCTGCTCGTTCAGGCTGGATGCCGGCAGGGGATTCCCCCGCTGGTACGGCGCAACCGCGTGCGCCGCGTGCGCCAGGAGGCTCAGCAAGATCGCAACGATCAGCAAGCGCAGAGGGGGAAGCAGCGTCATGGGCGTGGGTGTGGGAAACGATGTGGAACCTGGCCCGTATGACGGCATCTCGGCCGGGCTGAACCACCCGCAAGCGGCGCACACCGACCGTCCGGTGTGTGCTGCGCGCGCGTGACTCAGGCAGCCCGAAATACCGTACCGAGTAAGGCTTGGATTCGAAACGAAGGCGCTGCGCCTGTCATCCGGACTTTCCCCAGCCTATTGCCCGCCGCTCCGAGGGCTGCTGGCCGGAATGCGGTAGAGCCACAGGATGCGCCCGTCGGGGCAGCGGAACTCAGCATCGGCGGGGCGGCCGGGAATGGGGAACTCCAGGCTTGCCAACCAAGTGCCGGGGCGCATGTCGCGCTGGGCTTTGTCCCATGCCCTGGGCATGCTCTCCGGGCGCTGGAACAGATAGACCAGATCCGCCACCGACCAGTCGGATTGCCACAAGTCCCCGCGGCGGATGTGCGCCTGAGGTAGCCGCCGCGCGCACAGCCAGGCGAGTACGGCACTGCGCTCCACCCCTTCGAGCCGGGCCTGTGGCCACGCCCGGGCCAGCGCCAGCAAACCATCGCCGAGGCCGCAGCCCGCGTCGAGCACGGTGGGCTTCGGCCCCAAAGGCAGCGCGGCGGCCAGGCCCTCGAAGGCGTCGTGCGGCGTCGGGAACAAAGGGGCGTCGCGCCAGGCCCCGAGCGGATAGAGCGCGAGCAAGGCGGCCAAGCCCAGCAACCAAGCCCAAGCGGTTTGCGCCGCACCGCCGCTCTCACCCGTGCCCTGCAGCAAGGCCCAGGCCAGTGGGAAACCCAGCGCCATCCACGCGCGCCGCATCCCCGTGGTGGGGGTCTGGCTTGCCAGCCCCACAGCCAGCACGCTGGCGCCGATGGCCGCGGGCCAAGGCCCGAGCGTCAGGACACGCAAGCCCGCATAGGCCAGAGCCGCCACACCCCAGCTGAGGACCGCAGGCAAAGGCCAGCGCAGCGTCGCCAGCCATTCGAGCGCAGCAGCGCGGCGGGGCATGACCAGCGGCAGCGTTTCAGTCCGCTGGGCCCAGCAGCGCCTGCGGGTCCAGGCCAGCGGGCGACTCCGGCGCCGGCAGTTCCTGTACGTCGCGCAGCTTGCGCTGGATGGCGCGGGTGCGCACGCCGACGTCGTCGAACTTCTTGGCGGCGGTGTCGATGGACTTCTTGGCGGCGTCGAGCGCGTCGCCAAACTTCATGAATTCGGTCTTCACCTGACCGAGCACCGCCCACACTTCGGATGAGCGCTTTTCGATCGCCAAGGTCTTGAACCCCATCTGCAGGCTGTTGAGCATGGCTGCGAGGTTGGCCGGGCCGCACACCATCACCCGGTGCTCGTTCTGCAGCGCCTCCATCAGGCCCGGGCGGCGCAGCGCCTCGGCGAACAGACCTTCGGTGGGCAGGTAGAGGATCGCAAAGTCGGTCGTGTGCGGCGGCGCGATGTATTTGCTGGCGATTTTCTTCGCCTCAAAGCGCAGCGAGTTCTCGAAGGCCGTGCCTGCGGCCAGGATGGCGGCGCGGTCGGCGCTGTCCTGCGCGTCCATGAGGCGCTGGTAGTGCTCGACCGGGTATTTCGCGTCGATCGGCAGCCACACGGGCTGCTCGTCGCGCCGACCGGGCAGGCGGATGGCGAATTCCACCAGCTCGTCGCTGCCAGGCGCGACCTTGACGTTGCGCGCGTACTGCTCGGGCGTGAGCACGTTGTCGATGATCGCGCCCAGTTGCACCTCGCCCCAGGTGCCGCGGGTTTTCACATTGGTCATGACGCGCTTCAAGTCGCCCACGCTGCCCGCGAGCGACTGCATCTCGCCCAGGCCCTTGTGTACCTGCTCGAGCCGTTCGCTCACCAGCTTGAACGAGTCGCCCAGGCGTTGCTCCAGCGTGGCGTGGAGCTTTTCGTCCACCGTGCGGCGCATTTCTTCGAGCTTGGCGGTGTTGTCGGCCTGAATCGCAGCCAGCCGCTCGTTGAGCGCGGTGCGCAACTGCTCGGCATTGGCCTGGCTGCCCTGCACCAGCGCGCTGAGCTGTTGCGAGAGTCCTTGTTGCAAGACGCTCGACTGCTGCTGCAAGCCGTCTTGCAGCACGCCGAACTGTTGGCGCAGCTGCGAGCTGCTGGCCTCGAGCTGGTCTTTGAGCGCCGCGGACATCGCCGCGAGCGCGCCGCTCAAGTCCGCGCGCGAGGCCGCAAGCGACTGCGCGAGCGCCGCGTCCATCGTGGCCAGCCGCTGCGCGAGCGCCGTCTCGAGCGCGGCGAGCCGCTGTGCGAGCGCGGCATCGAAACTGCCCAGCCGCTGCTCGAGCTTGACCTCGAACCCGGCAAACGCGGCCAGCAGCTCGGCGCGGCCGTTGCGTGACTCCGCCACCGCCTGCGCCAACCGCTCGTCCACCACCGCGCGCAAGGCCTCGGCCTGCGCCCCGCTGGCCTGGCTGGCGCTCCGCGCCTGGTCGGCCATGGCATCGAGCACCCCCCCGTTTTGCGCCACGGCCAGACGCGTGTCTTGCACCGCTTGCTCCATCGCCTGCAGCCGTGCGGCCCACTCGGGCGGCAGATCCACCCGCGGGCGGCGCCACAGCAGCAGCACCAGCAGCGAAAGGGCCACCACCAGCGCCAGCGACAGGCCCCAGAGCCAAAGTTCAGACACCAGCATTGTTGTTTCCCCGCCCTAAAAAAATCACAAAATAGTAGCAACTAAGCATGCATTCATGCAGGCAAACGGGCAAATGATCGAAAAAATCGACTCAGCGCAGCACCTGCGGGTTCACCGGCGTGCGCGGCCGGCCCGTGGTGAAGAAGTCGATGAGGTTGTCCGCTGCCAGGTTCGCCATGGCCAGCCGGGTGCCGCGCGTGGCGCTGGCGATGTGGGGCGTCAGCACCACGTTGGGCACGGTCAGCAGATCGGGATGGACCCGCGGCTCGCCTTCGAACACATCGAGCCCCGCAGCGGCGATGCGCCGCTCGCGCAAGGCACGGGCGAGCGCGGCGTCGTCGACGATGCCGCCGCGCGCGAGATTGATCAGCGTCGCCGTCGGCTTCATCCGCGCGAGCTCTTCCGCACCGATGGTGTGGTGCGACTCGGCGCTGTAGGGCAACACCAGCATCACATGGTCGGCTGTGCGCAGCAACTCGTCCTTTTCCACGTAGCGCGCGCCGCAGGCCGCCTCGATCTCGCCGGCGAGCCGGCTTCGGTTGTGATACAGCACCCGCATGCCAAAACCCAATGCCGCGCGCCGCGCGACCGCCTGGCCGATGCGCCCCATGCCGATGATCCCCAGCGTGCTGCCGTGCACCTCGGCGCCCAGGAACAGGTCGTAGCGCCAGTTTTTCCACAGGCCCGCGCGCAGGAAGTGCTCGCTCTCGCACACCCGCCGCGCGGTCGCCAGCAGCAGCGCCATGCCGAAGTCCGCCGTGGTCTCTGTCAACACGTCCGGCGCGTTGGTGCCCAGCACACCCGCCGCCGTCATGGCCGCCACATCGAAATTGTTGTAGCCCACGGCCATGTTGGCGACGATGCGCAGCCCCGGGCACGCGGCGAGCAGATCGGCGTCAATGCGTTCGCTGCCGGTGGTCAGCACGCCGGCCTTGCCCTGCAAATGGGCGATGAGCTCAGCCCGGCTCCAGATCACATCGTCGGGGTTGGCTTCCACCTCGAAGTGCGTGGCCAGGCGCTCCACCACCTCGGGAAACACGGCACGCGCCACCAGAACGGCTGGTCGGCTCATGAGTTCTCGCCTCAACGGAAGAAGATGAAGGTCATGGCCAGGAACAGCGGCACCAGAATGCCGCAGGACCACAGCATGTAACCAAAGAAGCTCGGCATCTTCACGCCGCGGTCCTCGGCGATGGCCTTGACCATCAGGTTCGGCGCGTTACCGATGTAGCTGTTCGCCCCCATGAACACCGCGCCCGCCGAGATCGCAGCCAAGGTCGCGGCATGCGTGGTCATGAGCACCGCCGGGTCGCCGCCCGCGGTGTTGAAGAACACCAGGTAGGTCGGTGCGTTGTCGAGGAAGGAGCTCAGCGCACCGGTCGCCCAGAAATACATCGCCGGGTCGGGCGTGCCGTCGGCGCGCGTGACGGCCGAGACCACCGCGCCGAACGGCCCGTTCACGCCGGCCTTGAGCATGGCGATCACGGGGACGATGGTCAGGAAGATGCCAGCGAACAGCTTGGCCACCTCCTGCATCGGGCCCCAGCCGAACTGGTTGTCGGCATGCACCTGCTTGGGCGTGATCGCCAGCGACACCGCTGCCACGGCGATCAGCCCGATGTCACGCACCAGCCCCGGCAGCCCCACCTCGGCACCGGCCACATGCCAGACCACGTCGGATTTCCACAGCCCGCTCATGAGCACCAGGCCGACGATGACGAGCAGCAGCACGAAATTGATCGCGCCATCAAAGCCCAGGCGCGGCGTATCGGGCGTGGGGTCGCGGGGCAGAAGCTCCTCGCGGCGGTGGTAGTACCAACTGTCGAGCGCGTAGAAGATCGCCAGCAAGGCGCCCACGAGGAACAGGGTCTCCGGGAAGATGTGCGAGACGGTCCAAAAGAAATCCACCCCTTTGAGAAAGCCCAGGAACAGCGGCGGGTCGCCCAGCGGCGTGAGCGAGCCGCCCGCGTTAGAGACGATGAAAATAAAGAACACCACCACATGCGCGGTGTGCTTGCGGTTGTCGTTGGCGCGAATCAGCGGGCGGATCAGCAGCATCGACGCGCCGGTCGTGCCCATCAGGCTCGCCAGCACCGCGCCGATGGCCAGAATGCTGGTGTTGAGCCCAGGGCTTCCGTGCAGGTTGCCGCGGATGAAGATGCCGCCTGCCACGGTGAACAAGGCGGTGAGCAGAATCACGAAGGGAATGTATTCAGCCACCGCCGCATGCACCAGCACCCCGCCGGCGGCGCCCGGCCCGTACGCAGCCGCAAACGGCAGCAGAAACGCCAGCGCCCAGCCTGCAGCCACCTTGCCGTAGTGGTGGTGCCAGAAGAATGGCGCCAACAAAGGCATGAGCGCAATCGACAGCAAAATGCCGGCGAAAGGCACCGCCCAAAGCACAGACAGGTTCGCCCCGTCGAGGTCGGCGGCGACCGCCAGCGAGGGAACGCTGGCGATCGCCAGGGCAAGAGTTGCGGCCCCAAGGGCGCGCCGGGTGGTTTTCATGAGCGAAGGTCTCCGGTGACGTCGTCAGAAATGCAACGTGAAGGCGCGCTCGGGCGGTGATACATCAGGCCAGCCAGTGCGTGAAGGCCTCGACGGGCTCACGCTCGGTGCGAAAGTGGTTCTCGGGTGCGGATTCATCGGCGTAGCCCAGCGCCATGCCGCAAACCAGCATTTCATCGGCACCGGCGCCGATGTGCGGCAACACGATCTTCGCAAAGCCGTTCCATGCCGCCTGCGGGCAGGTATGCAGCCCGCGCGCCCGCGCCGCCACCATGATGTTTTGCAGAAACATGCCGTAGTCGAGCAGGCTGCCGCGGCCCAGGATGCGGTCGATGGTGAACATCATCCCCACCGGCGCATCGAAAAAGCGGAAATTGCGCTGGTGCTGCGCGTGCATCCGTGCCTTGTCGGTCTTGCCGATGCCGAGCGCGCCGTACAGCCCCCAACCGCAGGCGCGCCGCCGGTCGATGTACGGGCTGACCCATTTCTCGGGGTAATAGTCGTACTCTTCCCGGTACTCGGCCGCGAGCGCCGGGTCGGCAGCGAGCGCGTCGTGCGCGGCGCAGACCTTCTGCACCAAGCTGTCGCGCGCCGCCCCTTGCAACACGTAGACCTTCCAGGGCTGGGTGTTGGTGCCACTGGGTGCGCGCGATGCCACCCGCAAAAGATGCTCGATGGTCTCGCGCGGAACGGCACGCTGCAGGAAGGCGCGCGCCGAGAAGCGGCTTTCGATCGCCGCGTCGACGCTGTCGGGGTCGCGGACCACGGTACTGACCGGCTCGCTCGGTCGGGTGTTGGGTGCATTCATTGCAGTGTCTCCAAAACGCCCCGGAGCACCGGCGGCAATGGCACCGGCCGGCGGCTCTGCCGGTCGACGTAAACATGGACGAAGTGGCCATGCGCGGCGCTCAACGCCTCGCCTTCCGCAAACAGCCCAATCTCATAGCGCACGCTCGATCCACCGAGCCGCGCGACGCGGATTCCCGCCTCGACGGTCTGCGGAAACGCCAGCGGCGCGAAATAATGGCATTGCGTTTGCACCACCAGCCCGATGACGACGCCATGCTCGATGTCGAGCACGCCACGCTCGATCAGCGTGGCATTGACCGCCGTGTCGAACCAGCTGTAGTACACGACGTTGTTCACGTGCCCGTACACGTCGTTGTCCATCCAGCGCGTGCTGATGGAGCGCCAGGCCCGAAAGTCGGCGCGCGGCCGTGGCGCGGGACGGGACTCGGGGCTTCGCGGGGGCTCGGTGCTTGGGCGTGTCTCGCTCATCGTGGCTCGGCGGGCGTGTTCATGCGCTGCGATTCTGCCAGCGGCGCCGCCAGAAGGCGCATGAAATCGTCGGTGTCGTCACCCGACACGGATCGGTCTCTAGAAAATCACCTCTATTTGTTGCGCCGCAACAAAAAAATGCTTGCATTCGGGAAAACCCGCCCTACAATTTGTCCATGCTGCACTGCAACATGAATCGGGCTCTTCCCGGGTCGGTTCGGCGCAGATGGTGAAACCCCAACCTGAAGGAGAATTTCCGATGCTGACCCCCGAACAACTGCTGGCCGCGCAAAAAGCCAACATGGAGACCTTGTTTGGTCTGACCAACAAAGCCTTTGAAGGCGTCGAGAAGCTCGTCGAGCTCAACCTCGCCGTCGCCCGTGCCACGCTCAAAGAGAGCGCTGAGAATACCCAGGCGCTGCTGAGCGCCAAGGACGCCCAGGAACTGCTCGCCCTGCAAGCCGGCATGTTCCAGCCGCTGGCTGAAAAGGCCGCTGCGTACAGCCGTCATGTCTACGAAATCGCGCAGTCGACCGGCGCCGAGTTCACCAAGACCTTTGAAGCCCAGGCCGAAGACGCGCAGCAAAAGTTCGCCGCTTTGCTCGACAACGCGGCCAAGAACGCGCCGGCCGGCTCCGAAACCGCCGTCGCCATGATGAAGAGCGCCGTCGCTGCCGCCAACAATGCGTACGAGTCGGTGCAAAAGGTCGTCAAGCAAGCCGCGGACGTCGCTCAAGCCAACATGGAAGCCGTGGCCTCGACCACCGCGACCGCGGCCAAGACGGCGACCGCCGGCGCTAAAAAGCGCTGAAGACCAAAGGCAACGCTGAATAAGTTCCCGCGAGGGGCTTTTTCAGCGTTGCCCAAAGCCCGCAGACCGAGGTGGAAATGGAGCGCTCGCTCTAGCAAACCATCGGCCTGTTCGGGCATAATTTGAACTTGAACGGTCGTTCGAAACACTCGTGCGATCCTGTATTGGTTGTCTCCTCGGGTCCTTTCGAAACCTCTAAGGTTCAGGGATCCTTTCAAAGGCTGGTCTTGCGACCAGCCTTTTTTTTGCCTTGGGCATAATTGACGTTTACGTTAACGTCAACTCATCCAGGAGACTTCCATGCAAATCGAAGGCAAGGTGTTCATCGTCACCGGCGGCGCGTCGGGCCTCGGTGAAGGCACGGCGCGCATGCTCGCGGCCCATGGCGGCAAGGTCGTCATCGCGGACATGCAGGCCGACAAGGGCCAGGCCGTAGCGACGGCCATCGGCGGCGCCTTCGTGCGGTGTGATGTGAGCAGCGAGAGCGACGGCCAGGCGGTCGTGGCCCAGGCGGTGTCACTGGGCAAGCTCATGGGCTTGGTCAATTGCGCGGGCATCGCGCCCGCCGAGCGGACGGTGGGCAAGAACGGGCCGCACAGCCTGGCCACTTTCACCAAGACCGTCATGGTCAACCTGGTAGGCAGCTTCAACATGATTCGGCTCGCCGCCGACGCGATGTGCAAGAACGAGCCCGAGTCCACGGGTGAGCGCGGCGTGCTGATTTCCACCGCCAGCGTGGCGGCCTACGATGGACAGATCGGCCAGGCGGCCTACAGCGCCAGCAAGGGCGGGGTCGTCGGCATGACGCTGCCAATCGCCCGGGACCTCGCGCGCAACGGCATTCGCAACATGACGATCGCCCCCGGCATCTTCGGCACCCCGATGCTGTTTGGTATGCCGCAAGAGGTGCAAGATGCCTTGGCGGCGAGCGTGCCCTTCCCCAGCCGCTTGGGCACGCCCGAGGATTACGCGAAGTTGGTCAAGCACATCATCGAAAACGAGATGCTCAACGGCGAAGTGATCCGGCTCGACGGCGCCATCCGCCTCGCCCCGCGCTGAAAAGCTCCTGATTTGGTAGCACTTAAGCGCCATTTCACGCTGGCATACTGGCGTTTTGTCGGCTTTTTTGCCCCGGGAGTATGATTTTTGCGCCCTGGCAGCCGCTGGGGGCACCCTAAGAACATTTCCAGGAGACAACCCTATGAAACGCCGCCTCGTTCTCGCCAGCGGCCTCGCCGCGGCGCTGCCCCTGCCCGCGCCCGCGCAAAGCCTCGAAAAACCGAAGCTCACGATCGCGGTCGGCGGCAAGAACCTGCTCTACTACCTGCCGCTGACGGTGGCCGAGCAACTCGGTTACTTCAAAGCCGAGGGGCTCGATGTCACCATCGTCGATTTCGCCGGCGGCGCCAAGGCGCTACAAGCCGTGGTCGGCGGCAGCGCGGACGTGGTTTCGGGCGCGTTCGAGCACACGTTGAACATGCAGCTCAAGGGCCAGCCCATGCGCGCCTTCGTGCTGCAGGGGCTCGCCCCGCAGATCGTGCTGGGCATCAATCCCAAGACCCTGCCCAACTACAAGACCCCGGCCGACCTCAAAGGCAAGAAGATCGGGGTTTCGGCGCCGGGCAGTTCGACCAACATCGTGGCCAACTTCGTGCTCGCCAAGGCCGGGCTCAAGCCGACGGACTTTTCCGTGATCGGAGTGGGCGCGGGCAACGGGGCGGTCGCTGCCATGCGTGCCGGGCAGATCGACGCGATCAGCAACCTCGACCCGGTCATCACGCTGCTGCAACGCTCGGGCGACCTGCAGATCATCGCCGACACCCGCAAGCCCGCCGAAGCGGAAAAAGTCTTCGGCGGCCCCATGCCGGCGGGCTGCCTCTACGCGCCCGTGGCCTTTCTCGACAAGTACCCGGCAACGGCCCAAGCGCTTGCCAATGCCATCGTGCGCGCCGATAAGTGGATTCAGCAGGCGGGCGCCGGCGACATCATCAAGGCCGTGCCGGAGAGCTACCTGCTTGGCGATCGCGCGGTGTACGTGGACGCCTTCCTCGCCGCCAGGGGCGCGCTCTCGCCCGACGGACTGATCCCCGAAAAAGGCGCCGAAACCGCCTACCGCGCGCTCGCCAGCATCGACCCGAAGATGGCTGCCGCCAAGCTCGACCTCAAGGCCGTCTACACCAACGAGTTCGCGAAGAAGGCCAACGCCAAGTACCCGAAGGGTTGAGCCGGTGACGCGCGCACACACCGCCGCGGCGCTCGAATTCCGCGGCGTTTCCTGCACCTTCGTGTCCCGGGATGCCCCGGCGCAGCGCTACACCGCCGTGCGCGACGTGGATCTCACCGTCGCCGCGGGCGAGTTTGTGAGCGTCGTCGGCCCCACGGGCTGTGGCAAGAGCACGCTGCTCAATGTGGCGGCTGGCCTGCTGATGCCGAGCACCGGCACGATCCGCGCGTTTGGCGAGCCCGTCGTCGGCGTCAACCGCCGGGCGGGCTACATGTTCCAGGCCGAGAGCCTCATGCCCTGGCGCACCGCGCGCGACAACGTGGCCGCGGGGCTGGAATTTCGCGGCGTGCCCCTCGCCGAGGCGCGTGCGCAGGCCGACGATTGGCTGCGCCGCGTCGGCTTGGGCAGCTTTGGCGACCGCTACCCGCACCAGATGAGCGGCGGCATGCGCAAGCGCGCAAGCCTCGCGCAAACCCTGGTGCTCGACCCCGACATCATCCTGATGGACGAGCCGTTTTCCGCACTCGACATCCAGACTCGGCAGCTCATGGAAAACGAGTTGCTCGACCTCTGGCAGCGCAAGAAAAAAGCCGTGCTGTTCATCACCCACGACCTCGATGAAGCCATCGCCATGAGCGACCGTGTCGTCGTGCTCTCCGCCGGTCCGGGCAGCCACCCCATCGGTGACTTCAGCATCGACATTCCCCGCCCCCGCGACGTCGCCGAGGTGAAGATGACGCCGCGTTTCATCGACTTGCACCGCGCCATCTGGGACGTGCTGCGCGAAGAAGTGCTCAAGGGCTACACCCAGCAACTGCAAAAGGTGGGCTGAAACGATGTGGCAACTCCTCAAGCCCCGGGCCGGCACGCTGCGCCTGTGGCAGGGCGCGCTGCTGCTCGCCTTGTTCGCGTTCTGGCATGTGATGACGCAGCCGGGGCTGATTCCGCCTTTCATGTTCGACAACGACCGCCAGGCCGCGTTCTTCTTTGGCCAGCCGCTCGTGGTGCTGAGCCGGATCTGGGCCTGGTTCGTCACCGACGCCGACATCTACCCGCATCTGTGGGTGACGCTGCTGGAGACGGTGGCGGCTTTTGGCATCGGCTCCGTGCTGGGGCTGGCTGCGGGCCTGTGGCTCGCGCTCGCGCCCATGGCCTCGGCCATCCTCGACCCGTTCATCAAGGCCGCCAACTCCATGCCCCGCATCATCCTGGCACCGATTTTCTCGGTGTGGTTTGGGCTGGGCATGGGCTCGAAGATCGCGCTGGGCGTCACGCTCGTGTTCTTCATCGTGTTCTTCAACGTCTACCAGGGCGTGAAGGAGGTGAGCCCCGTGGTGCTCGCCAACGCGCGCATGCTCGGTGCGAACCAGCGCCAGCTGCTGCGCCATGTCTACCTGCCCAGCGCGACGAGCTGGGTGTTCAGCTCGCTGCACACCTCCGTCGGGCTGGCCTTCGTCGGCGCGGTGGTCGGTGAGTACCTGGGTTCGGCCTCGGGTGTGGGCTACCTGATCCTGCAAGCCGAGGGCAGCTTCGACATCAATACCGTCACGGCCGGCATCCTGGTGCTCACCGCGTTCGCGCTGGCCCTTGACGCTGCCGTGGGCCGCATCGAGCGACAGCTGATGAAGTGGCAGCCCAAGGCGGGTGAGACCGAGAAACTCTGACAGCCGCAGCGAACGCTGCGAGTATCGCTACCGGGCCGAGAACGAACTCGTCAAAGGAGCCGCCATGAATGGAACCTTCCGTCGTTGCCGCAGCGCTTGGCTCGGCCTCGCAGCCGCCTGCCTGCTCGCCGCCTGCGCGAGCGCCCCGCCGCGGCTCGAGTACGCCGTCCCGAACCAGCCCGAGGCCGCCACGGGCCTCAATGCCAAACCGGGCTGGACAACCGCGCGTTTTGCGGTCGCCGCTGCCAACCCGCTGGCCACCGATGCGGGCTACCAGGTCTTGAAGGCGGGCGGCAGCGCAGTCGATGCCGCCGTCGCGGTGCAAATGGTTCTGGCGCTGGTCGAGCCGCAGTCGAGCGGCCTCGGCGGCGGCGCCTTCCTGCTGCACTGGGACGGACGCCGCGTGCAGGCCTACGACGGGCGCGAGACCGCACCGGCCGCGGCCGATGAAACGCTGTTTCTGCGACCCGACGGCCAGCCCATGGCCTTTCACGAAGCGGTCGTCGGTGGCCGCTCGGTCGGCGTGCCTGGCGCGGTGCGCATGCTGGAGCTCGCCCACCGTCAGCACGGCCGCTTGCCGTGGTCCGAGTTGTTCCGGCCCGCGATCACGCTCGCCGAGCAGGGCTTCCCGATGAGCCCGCGCCTGCACAGCCTGCTCGCCAACGACCGCTTCCTGCGCGACGACCCGGTGGCGCGCGCCTATTTCTACGGTCCAGATGGGCAACCCTGGCCGGTGGGCCACAGGCTCCAGAACCCAGAAATGGCCGCCGTGCTGCGCCTGATCGCCACACAAGGATCGCGCGCGCTGCACGAAGGGCCGGTGGCAGCGGCCATCGTCGCGAAGGTGCAAGGCCATGCGAAGAACCCCGGCACGCTTTCGACCACAGACCTTGCCCGCTATCAGGCCAAGGAGCGCGAACCGCTGTGCCACGGCTGGACCGCACGCGGCCGGAGTCTGCGCCTCTGCGGCATGCCGCCACCGAGTTCGGGCGCGCTCGCGATCGGGCAGATCCTCGGGCTGCTCGCCCACACGCCCGCGGCCGAGATCCCGCTCGAAGCGGGCTTACCCTCGGCCGACTGGCTGCACCTCTACACCGAAGCGGCACGCCTGGCGTTTGCCGACCGCGCACAATACGTCGCCGACCCCGACTTCGTCGCACCGCCTGCGGGCACGTGGTCGAGTCTGCTTGCCCCGGCTTACCTGGCCGAACGCGCCAAGCTCATCGGCGTGGCGCCCGACGCCCCGTCGATGAAGCTCGCCCGTCCGGGCCACCCCGGACGGCTCCAGACCAGCCTCGCCCCCATGCCCGAGCAGGTCGAGCACGGCACCAGCCACATCAGCATCGTCGATGCCGAGGGCCACGCGCTCGCCATGACCACCACCATCGAGGACGCCTTCGGCTCGCGGCAAATGGTCACCACCCAGCCCGCGCGCAGCGGCGGCTTCCTGCTCAACAACGAGCTCACCGACTTCAGCTTCACGCCCCGAGACGCCAGCGGCACACCGATTGCCAACCGCGTACAGCCCGGCAAGCGCCCGCGCTCGTCGATGTCGCCCACGCTGGTGTTCGACGCGGCCACGGGTGAACTGCTGATGAGTGCCGGCAGCCCAGGCGGCGCACTCATCATCCACTACACTGTCAAGACGCTCTATGGCAGCCTGCAATGGGACCTGAGCCCGCAGAAAGCCATCGACCTGCCCAATTTCGGCTCGCTCAACGGACCGACCTTGCTCGAGGAAAAACGCTTCCCGGCAGCCACCGTCGAGGCGTTGCGCCGACGCGGCGCCGAGGTGCGTGAAATGCCCATGACCAGCGGCCTGCAAGCCCTCATGCGGCGGCCCGGCGGCGGCTGGCTGGGCGGCGCCGACCCGCGACGCGAAGGGGTGGTTTTGGGAGACTGAGGCGAGCGTCGGGTTCCCCGCGGCGCTGGCTGGGGATCGAATCGGCGAAAATGGCCGCGTGGCCATTCCCCAGTCCTTCATCGACGAGCTGCTCGCCCGGGTCGACATCGTCGACGTCGTCGGCCGCTACGTGCCGCTGCGTAAAGCCGGCGCGAGCTTCGTCGGTCTGTGCCCGTTCCACAGCGAAAAATCCCCGAGCTTCAACGTCGTTCCGACCAAGCAGTTCTACCATTGCTTTGGCTGTGGCGCGAGCGGCGACGCCATCCGATTCCTGATGGAGCACCTCGGCCTGGGGTTCATCGACGCGGTCGAGGATCTGGCCACGCAGGTCGGCCTGACCGTGCCCAAGGAAGAGCGCAGCCTTGCCGATCAAGCCCGTGACGCCGCCGAGCGCACACGCCGCCAGACCTTGGGTCTGGTGCTCGAGCAAGCCGCCCAGGCCTGGCGGCGCGCCCTCAAAGACGCGCCGCGGGCGATCGAATACCTCAAAGGGCGCGGCGTCAGCGGTGCGGTCGCGCGCCAGTACGGGCTCGGTTACGCGCCGCCGGGCTGGCACTTCCTCGCCGGGGTTTTCCCGAATTACGACGATCCCCTGCTGGAGGAAAGTGGGCTGGTCATCACCCAAGGCGAGGACGAGGGCGAGCGCCGCCGGTACGACCGCTTCCGCGACCGCATCATGTTCCCGATCCGCAACATCAAAGGCGACTGCATCGGCTTTGGGGGGCGCGTGCTGGGCGATGAAAAACCCAAATACCTCAACTCGCCCGAAACCGCCCTGTTCCACAAGGGCCGCGAGCTGTATGGCCTCTACGAAGCCCGCCAGGCGATCCATCAAGCCGGCTACGCGCTGGTCACCGAGGGCTATATGGACGTGGTGGCACTCGCCCAACTGGGCTTTCCGAATGCGGTTGCGACCTTGGGCACGGCCTGCACCCCGGAACATGTGCAAAAGCTGTTTCGACAAACCGACTCCGTCGTCTTCAGCTTCGACGGTGACGCTGCCGGCCGACGCGCGGCGCAAAAAGCCTTGATCGCCGCCCTGCCCCACGCCACCGACCTGCGCAGCGTCCGCTTTTTGTTCTTGCCGCCCGAACACGACCCCGACAGTTACATCCGCGCCTTGGGGCAGGCCGCGTTCGCGGAGCGCGTCGCCGAGGCAGTGCCGCTCTCGCGCTTCCTCCTCGAAGTCGCGGCGCAGGAATGCGACCTCGACAGCGCCGAAGGCCGGGCCCGCATGGTGCGGGCCGCCCAAGCGCTTTGGCAAGCGCTCCCCGAGGGCGCGCTGCGCCTGCAGATCCTGGAGGACTTGGCACGCGCCGCCCAGATGAGCACCGCCAACCTCCTTGCGGTCTGGCAAGCCAACCCCGCAACAAGCGGCACGCCCGCGGGTGGCCGCAGCGACACCGCGCCTCACGGAGCGCCGACCTACCCGGCGGCGGGACGCGGCCATCCCGGCGCCGTGCGGTTTCCGGGCACGAGCCGCAGACCGCTGCGGCGCCCCGCGCCCATCGGCAAGGCAGACCATGCCGCGCGTCTGGTGCTCGATGACATGGCCCAGTGGGAACATCTCACGCACGAGGATCAAGCCCTGCTGTGCGCGCTGCCCGAGCCGCATGGCGAGCTGTTCCGGTGGATCGACCGGACCTTCCATGACCAAGGGCCGCTCCCCTGGGGCACGCTGCGCGAGGCCTTGCGCGGAGAGCCGTTCGAGGATCTGGCGCTGCGCGCGATGTCGCTCGCCCGCGAACTGGCCCGCGGCAGCGACGAGCGTCGCCCCCATGAAGCCCAACAGGAGTTGCGCGGCCTGCTCAATCGCATGCTGCTCGAACATTTGAGCGCACTCGAAAACGAGGCCGTCGCGCAGGCCGCGGAGGACCCCTCTGCGCTCGATCGCTTGCGCGCCCTGCACGAGCGCCGGCGCCAACTCCAGGCGGGGCTCGACGCCGTCGAATCGCCCGCGTCGAGCCCTTGAACCTAAATCCGGCAGTTGGGCGCGCCCGGGCGGGCCGCCATCGGGCGCGCGGGCAAGGCGCAAACCGCAGACATGGCGGGTGCCATGGCGAAGATTTGCAACGCCGCCCCCGGGCCCGAGGGTGGCTTGACCGGGTGCGCAGCGCTCACCCGGGCGGTGAACCGCCTCCGCAACAAAAGCCATTGCAACAACAACACTTTGCATTCAGCGAGAAGCGGTCAACTGCCGGATTTAGGTTGAATACCTGCCGGATCGGATATACTTACCGGTTGCCTACGGCAAGAGCGACAGCAGCACCTCCGGGCCAGGCCAACCGCAGCCAGCGTCTACCGCGCTCGACCGGCCACCTTACCGCAAGGACTGCACGCCAAATGTTCGCCCACCATCTTGCCTCGAGTGCCGGCCCATGCGGGCTGGCGTGAACGCGCCGCTGCGTCCGTAGCGCCGCGCGCCGTGTGTAGTTTTGTGTTTCGAGGTTCCAGATGCCTGCTTCCACGTCGAAGAAACCGGCCGCGGCCGGGCATTCCATTGTGCGCGACACCCCGGCGAAGAACCCGCGAGCCGCCGCGGCGGCCGCCGGTGTCGCAGCCCCAAGCTCGTCTGAAACCATCGTTCGGAAAGTCGTCCCCGTGCCTGCATCCAAAACCCCTGCCGAAAAGTCTGCCAAGAAGAAATCTGCCGCTGCCGCCGTCGAAAAACTCGACTCCGAACTGGCCGTGAGCGAAGCCGAAGCCCCTGCCCGCAAAAAACCGGGACGCCCGGCGGCCGCCAAGAAAACCACCGCCGCAAAGACGGGTGGCGCCAAACGCGGCCGCAAGCCCAAGGCCAAGGCGGGCGACGAGATCGGACTCGAAGAAGATCTCGACCTGATCGAAGTCGAAGAAGAGCTGATCGAGGAGACCGAAGTCGCGGCCGAGCCGACCGCAGAAAAGGTCAAGCCCCTGCGCATGAAGATCAGTAAGGCGAAGGAACGCGCCTTGATGAAGGAGTTCGGCCTCGACGAAACCGTGCTCTCCGAGGAAGACTTGGCCAAGCGGCGCGAGCGGCTCAAGAAGCTCATCAAGCTCGGCAAGACGCGCGGCTATCTGACCCACGGCGAAATCTCCGACCACCTGCCCGACAAGCTCGTCGACGCCGAGACGCTCGAGGTCGTGGTCAACATGCTCAACGACATGGGCGTGGCGGTCTACGAGCAGACCCCGGACGCCGAGACGCTGCTGCTGAGCAATGCGGCGCCGACCGCCGCCTCGGAAGAAGAGGCCGAAGAAGAAGCCGAGGCCGCGCTTTCCACCGTCGACAGCGAATTTGGCCGTACGACCGACCCGGTGCGCATGTACATGCGCGAGATGGGCACGGTTGAACTGCTCACCCGCGAGGGCGAAATCGAGATCGCCAAGCGCATCGAGGCAGGCCTGACGGCGATGATGGAAGCGATCAGCGCGTCACCCGCCACGATTGCCGAGATCCTTCGCATGGCCGAAGAGATCCGCGAGGGCAAGGTCGTCATCTCCACCGTAGTCGATGGTTTCGTCAACGCGAACGAAGCCGACGACTACGTTGCCGAGGAAGACTTCGACGAGTTCGACGAAGCCGACGACGACGATGGCAAGGGCGGTTCGAAGGCACTCACGAAGAAGCTCGAAGAGCTCAAGAACCAGGCGCTCGAACGCTTCGATCGCATTGCCGTGCTGTTCGAAAAGCTGCACAAGGTCTACGACCGCGAAGGTTGGGGCACCCCGGCCTACCAGAAGGCGCAGAAGGCGCTGTCGGACGAGCTCATGACCATCCGCTTCACGGCCAAGACGATCGAGAAGCTTTGCGACATGGTGCGCGCGCAGGTGGACGACATCCGCAAGAAAGAGCGTGAGCTGCGCCGAATCATCGTCGAGCGGTGTGGTTACCCGCAGGAGCAATTCGTAGCCGAATTCAGCGGGCCGAACTCGCACCTGCTCGACCTGCAATGGATCGAGCGTCAAGCCGCTGCCGGCAAGCCCTGGAGCGCAGTGATGGCGCGCAACATCCCGCCGGTGCAGGATCTGCAGCAAAAACTCATCGACCTCCAGGCCCAGGTGGTCGTGCCGCTGCATGAGCTCAAGGACATCAACAAGCGCATGAACGAAGGCGAGACCATGGCCCGCAGCGCGAAGAAAGAAATGATCGAGGCGAACCTGCGCCTGGTCATCTCGATCGCGAAGAAATACACGAACCGCGGCCTGCAGTTCCTCGACCTCATCCAGGAAGGCAACATCGGCCTCATGAAAGCGGTCGACAAGTTCGAGTACCGGCGCGGCTACAAGTTTTCGACCTATGCCACCTGGTGGATACGGCAAGCCATCACGCGATCGATCGCGGATCAGGCGCGCACCATCCGCATCCCGGTGCACATGATCGAGACCATCAACAAGATGAACCGCATCAGCCGGCAGCACCTGCAGGAGTTCGGCTACGAGCCCGACGCGAGCGTGCTGGCCGAGAAGATGGGAATCCCGGAAGACAAGATCCGCAAGATCATGAAGATCGCCAAAGAGCCGATCTCGATGGAAACCCCGATCGGTGACGATGACGACAGCCACTTGGGCGACTTCATCGAAGACAGCAGCAACGTCGCGCCGGTGGATGCGGCGATGCAGGCTGGCTTGCGCGAAGTCGTCAAGGAAATCCTCGACAGCCTGACCCCGCGTGAGGCCAAGGTGCTGCGGATGCGCTTTGGCATCGAAATGGCCAGCGACCATACCCTCGAAGAGGTGGGCAAGCAGTTCGACGTCACGCGCGAGCGCATTCGCCAAATCGAAGCCAAGGCGCTGCGAAAGCTCAAGCACCCGAGCCGCTCGGACAAACTGCGCAGCTTCATGGACACACTCTGATACCGAAATTTGCAGGGTTGGACGGAATGCGGTCAACGCCGAGCAATACCCAGCCGTTGTCAGACCTGCATGGAAGTGCATCGCGCTTCCGGGCAAACCCACTGTATCCGGTCCAACTTTTCAAAGGATTGACCATGAAATTGAAGCTCGCTCTGCTCGCCCTTCTCGCTGGCTCTTCGCTCGTTGCTCAGGCTCAGGCTCCGGCCGCTGCCCCGGCGCGCGCCGAAGTCAAGGCCGAGGCCAAGGAAGCCATGAAAGCCGGTGAAGTCGCCACCGGCGACAAGCCCGCTCCGGCCAAGGCCGCCAAGTCGACCAAGCAGCGTGCCGAGGTCAAATCCGAAGCCAAGGAAGCCATGAAGACCGGTGAAGTCGCCACTGGCGACAAACCCGCTCCGGCCAAGGCCACCAAGTCGACCAAGAAGCGTGCGGAAGTCAAGGCTGAAGCCAAGGAAGCCGCCAAGGCCGGCACCATCCCTGCGGGCGAAAAGCCCGTGACCGGCGAAGCGAAGAAGTAAACCTTCTTGGCCAACGCCAAATCCAGGGCCTTCGGGCCCTTTTTTCTTGCCTGAAACCAAGGCGGAAAGCATTCCGGTAGTCGGCGCTGTCTCAACCTGCACGAGCAACCGGAATGCCGCGCAACTGGCCCGCTTGCGCGGTGCGCACCGGCGCGGGATATCGCTTGGGGTCGAAGCGGTGCAGCAGTTCGGCCTCGCGCAGCCGGGCCTGAGCGACTTGGGCCGCCTTCACATGTCCATAGCCGCGCAGGGACAGCGGCAGTGCGGCGATCTGCACCGCAAGATCCACACGCTTCGGGCTTCGAGCATCCGCGCCTTCGAGCGCGGCAAGGAGTTCGTCGACGCGTGCCTCGTAGTCGGCGAGCAGGCGGCGCTCCATGCGCCGCTCGGCGGTATGGCCGAAGGGGTCGAGCGGCGTGCCGCGCAGCCGTCGGCCCTGAGCCAGCAGGCGCAGCAGTGGCCGCACCCAGGGCCCGAAGCGCCATTTGCGCGGCGGCTGGCCGCCCCGGGCGCGCGCGAGCAGCGGGGGCGCGAAATGGTAGGTGAGCGTGTAGGACCCTTCGAAATGGGCCTCGAGCGCGCGCTCGAGGCTACCGTCGCTGTAAAGCCGCGCCACTTCGTATTCATCCTTCACGCTCATGAGCTTGAGGAGACTGCGGGCGTAAGTCTGCGCCAGCCGGCCTTCTCGGCCCACCGTGCCCCAGGCTGCCTCACGCGCACGCACGGCGGCGACGCGCTGGCGGTAGCGCTCGGCCCAGGCCGCGTCTTGGTAAGCGCGCAAATGGGCCACGCCGGCCTGGACATAGCCATCGAGGTCGAAGGCCGCCTCGGTCGCTGATCGCAGATCTGCGGCGGCACCTGGCGTGTGCGCGGCCACGCGCAGCGCTTCGAGGGCCCGCGCATCACCAGCGGCGAGGCGCCCGAGTGCGAAAGCGCGGCGATTGGCGTCGACCGCCACGGCGTTGAGCTCGATGGCGCGCTCGAGGGCCGCGCGGGATAAGGGCACCAGACCCCGCTGCCACGCAAAACCCAGCGCCAGGATGTTGGCCGTGACGGTGTCGCCGAGGAAGTCCTCGGCCAGCGCCTGTGCGTCGAAGGTCTGCACCCGCTCCTCGCCCGCCGCATGGCACAACTTGGCGAGCAGTTCGGGCACGTGCAGATCGGCATCGGGGTTCCGCAAGGACTCGGCCACCGGAGTCTCGTGCAGGTTGGCCAGGATGCGGGTGCGACCGTGGCGCACGGTCTGCAGGGCCTCGGGCGAGGCTGCCACCACCAGGTCGCAGGCCAGCACCGCGTCCGCCTGCTGCGTATCGATGCGCACTTGGTGGAGCCGCTCCGGCCGGTCGGCCAGACGAACGAAGCTCAGCACGGCGCCACCTTTTTGCGCAAAGCCCATGAAGTCGAGCACGCTCGCGCGCTTGCCCTCGAGGTGCGCCGCCATCGCCACGATCGCCCCGACCGTGACCACGCCGGTGCCACCGACGCCGGTGATCAGCAGGTCATAAGGTGCCTGCCAGACATGCGACCCGGGCTCAGGCAAGGCGCGCACCGCGGCCTCGAAGGCGCTGGCCGCGGGGCCTGCCAAGGCACCGAGACTGCGCCGGATGCGCGCGCCCTGGACACTGACGAAGCTCGGACAAAAACCGTCGGCACAGCGTTCGTCCTGATTACAGGCGGTCTGGTCGATGCGGCGCTTGCGGCCAAACAGCGCCGCCGACGGCCCGCTCGCGTCGGGCAGCACGGCGACGCAATTGCTTTGCACGGTGCAGTCGCCACAGCCTTCACACACCGCCTCGTGGATGAAGAGCCGCTGCGGCGCCTCGGCCAGCGCGCCTTTCTTGCGACGGCGGCGCTTCTCGGCAGCGCAGGTCTGCTCGTAGATGAGCACGGTCACGCCTGGGGTGTCGCGCAGGCGGCGCTGCACCGCATCGAGCTCGCTGCGATCGGCAAAGGTGGTCATGGCCGGGAAACGGCTGCGCAAGCCAGCGTACTTGCCGATGTCGTCGGACACGACGGCAACAGCGCTGACGCCTTCGCTTTCGACCTGGCGCGCGATCGCATCGACGCTGATGCGGCGATCGACCGGCTGGCCGCCGGTCATCGCAACGGCGTCGTTGTAGAGGATCTTGTACGTGATGTGGGCGCGCGCGGCGACCGCTTGGCGGATCGCCAGCGTGCCCGAGTGGTAAAAGGTGCCGTCGCCGAGGTTCTGAAAGACATGGGGCACGCGCGTAAAGCGTGCATGCGAGACCCAGTCCACCCCTTCGCCCCCCATCTGAATCAGGCCCGCGGTGCTGCGGTCCATCCAGTTCGCCATGAAATGGCAGCCGATGCCCGCGCGCGCGGTGGAGCCCTCGGGCACCACGGTGCTGGTGTTGTGCGGGCAGCCGGCGCAGAAATACGGCAGCCGCTTGACCGTGTCGGCGGCGTTTGAGAGCAGCTCGGGCACCGTGAAGTCGCGCACATGCTGTAGATGGTCGTTGAAGGTGGCTGCGTCGGGAAAATGCCGTTGTAGCCAGTGCGCGAAGATTTCGATGAGGCGCGAGGGGCGCAACTCGCCGGTGGCGGCAATGAGCGGCGCCCCCCGTCGGTCGTGCTTGCCGACGATGGCCGGGCGCGCCGACGGCGGCGCGTTGTAGAACAAAGCCCGCAGTTGCTGCTCGACCACGGGCGCTTTTTCCTCGACGACCAAAATTTCCTCGAGCCCCTCGGCAAAGGCACGCAGCCGCGTCGGCTCCACCGGCCAGGCCAGGCCCACTTTGTAGAGGCGCACGCCTGCGGCCGCGAGCTGCGCGAGGCTGATGTCGAGCCGCCGCAGCACCTCCATCAAGTCCAGATGCGCCTTACCACAGGTCACGATGCCCAGCCGCGCCTGCGGCGCCTCGATGACCATGCGGTCGATGCGGTTGACGCGCGCAAAGGCCGCCACCGCCTCGAGCTTGGCTGCGAGCCGCGTCTCGATCGCCAGCGAGGGCAGGTCGGGCCAGCGGTAATGCAGCCCATCGGCGGGCGGCGTGTAGCCGGTCGCGGCGCGCACCGCCTCAGGGCCGACCCAGGCACGCACACGCGACTGCACCGCGTCGAGGTCCACCGTACCGGCGCTCTCGACCACCTCCGAGAGCGCCGCCATCGCCACCCAGGCGCCCGAAAAGCGCGACAAGTCCCAGCCGTAGAGCCCGAACTCGAGCAACTCGGCGACGTTGGCCGGCTGCAGCACCGGCATGTGGAAGGCGGCAAACAGCGCATCGCTTTGATGCGGCATGGATGAGGACACGCAGCCGTGGTCGTCCCCGGCCACCACCAGAACACCGCCGTGGGGGGAGGCGCCAAAGGCATTGCCGTGCTTGAGCGCGTCGCCGGCGCGGTCCACACCCGGCCCCTTGCCGTACCAGAGCGCAAACACCCCGTCGGCCGTGCGCTCGGGGTCGGACTCGACGCGCTGCGTGCCGAGCACCTGCGTGGCCGCCAGTTCTTCGTTGACGGCCGGCACGAAGTGCGCGCCCGCCTCCTCGAGCCGGGTGCCGGCCTTCCACAAAGCCTGATCCAGCCCGCCGAGCGGCGAGCCCCGGTAGCCGCTCACGAAGCCGCGGGTGTTCCAGCCCGCTGCTGCGTCGCGCGCGCGCTGCATTCGCAAGAGACGCACCAGCGCCTGGGTGCCGCTGAGAAACACCACGCCCTCGTCGGCCCACAGCGCGTCGTCCAGCCGATAGCCAGGGCGTTGCAACGGCGGTGCTTCAGCGATGCGATCCGATGCGCTTTCGCACGGTGCTGGGGCCGGATGGGTGAACATGGCGCAGCCTCCTCGTGGGGAACGGTGGAGGCGCCAGTTTCTGCGCACGCTCGGAGAAACCGTTTGCTCTTTTCGCCAAGATCGGCATGATTACGACCGATTTTTTCTCAAATAGCCCCGATGAGCGAAGTATTCACCCTAGACACCTGGAGCCTGCGCATCCTGCAGGAGCTGCAGCGCGACGCGCGCCAGACGCTGCAGCAAATCGCCGACGCGGTGGGCCTCTCGCCCACGCCCTGCTGGCGGCGCATCAAGGCCATGGAGGACGCGGGCGTGATTCGCGGCTACAGCGCGCTGGTGGACCGCAGCCGGGTGGGGCTGTCTTTGCTGGTCGTCGTCGAAGTCAATCTGGCGGCGCACACCGAGGAACTGGTGCGCGGCTTTGAACGCGCCGTCGCTGCCGAGCCGGCCATCGTGCGCTGCCTGTCCACGACCGGGCAGGCCGACTACATCCTCACGGTGATGATGCCCGACATCGCCGCCTATGAGCGCTTCCTGCACGCCACTCTGTTCAAGCTGCCCGGCGTGACGCATGTGCGCTCGAGCATCGTGCTCAAAGAAATCAAGGCCGATGTCCGCCTGCCGGTGGCTGCGCTGGCCAGCGAAGCAGCGGCCCCGAGGACCCAAGCCCATGAGCGGCGCGCGCGCACCGCCCGTGGAGGCCCCAAAAGCTGATTTTTCAGCCAAATCGGCGGGATGCCGGCGTGAATCGGTGCGATTGCGCTATCGAAACAGGACTACTGGAGCCGCCTAAGGCAACGCCGAACAGTTTCCGTGATGGCGCGCGCCCGGCCGCGGGATGGGATGCGAGGCGCAAACCGCAGCCATAGCCGCAGCTCTGGCGAGGATTTGCTCTCGACGCAGACCGCCCGCAGCCGGGATGCGCGACGCGCGGGGGCCTTGTTCAGCGTTGCCCTACCTTTCCCGCTTGGCCACCAGCGTCAGGATGTCGTAGCTCGCGACCAGCTCGCCGTGCTGGTTCGTCACCTGCACATCCCAAGCCACCACGCCCTGGCCGCGGCCTTGCGCGTCGGTCTTTTGGCGGTCAATCTTGCGTTTGGCGGTGAGTTGCACCTGAATGCTGTCGCCGATCGCCACCGGCTTGACGAAGCGCAGCGTGTCGAGCCCGTAGTTCGCGAGCACCGGGCCGGGCTCGGGCACGACGAACAGGCCCGCCGCATCCGACAGCACCAGGTAGCCGTGCGCGATGCGCTGGCCAAACGGGCTGGCCTTGGCCGCTTCGTCGTCGAAGTGCATGTAGAACAGGTCGCCGGTGAGCTGGCCGAAGGCGTGCACATCGGCGTCGGTGATGACGCGGCTGGGCGTGGTGAGCGACTCGCCGATCTGGATGTCCTCGAAATGGCGGCGGAACGGATGGGTGCCGGTTTCGATGCGGCGCGCGCCGCGCACGTATTCACCGGTGACGGCGGCCAGCATGCTGGGCGAGCCCTGGGCGGCTGCGCGCTGCATGAAGTGCCGCACCGCGCGCAGGCCGCCGAGCTCCTCGCCGCCGCCCGCGCGCCCCGGCCCGCCGTGCTTGAGCACCGGCAGCGGCGAGCCGTGGCCGGTGGATTCGGCCGCAGCCTCGGCATCCAGGATGTGCACGCGGCCGTGCAGCGCAGCCAGCGCGCCGACCATGCGCGCGGCGGTCTGCGGCTCGCGGGTCACGAGGGTGCAGACCAGGCTGCCGCGGCCGCGGGCGGCCAGGGCCAGCGCTTCATCGAGGCCGTCGTAGGGCATCAGCGTGCTGACCGGGCCGAAGGCTTCGACGTCGTGCGCGGGGGCGTCGCCCAGCGGCGCGCGCTCGAGCAGCAGCGTCGGCGGGAAGAAGGCGCCGTCGGCCGTGCCCACGCCCACCGGCGCGAAGCCGCTGCCGCCGTCGAACATCACCTCGGCGCTGCGGCGCAGCAGGGCGACGCGCTCGGCCACGTCGGCCACCTGCGCGTGCGAGGCCAGCGGCCCCATCTTCACCCCCTCGACCGCGGGGTCGCCCACGACGACCTTCGCCAGCCGGGCCTGCACACGCTCGACCAGCGCGTCGAGATGTGCGCGCGGCACGATGGCACGACGAATGGCGGTGCACTTTTGCCCCGCCTTGACGGTCATCTCGCGCACCAGCTCCTTGACGTAGAGGTCGAACTCGGGGTCGTCGGGCGTGACCTCGGGCGCGAGGATCGCCGCGTTGAGCGAGTCGGCCTCGGCGTTGAAGGGAATGCTGTGGCGAACCAGGTTGGGGTGCACGCGCAGCTTCGCTGCGGTGTCGGCGCTGCCGGTGAAGGTGACCACATCGCGCTCATCGAGTTGGTCGAGCAGGTCGCCGGTGGAGCCGATGACGAGCTGCAGCGCGCCCTCGGGCAGGATGCCGGACTCATTGATCAGCCGCACCAAGGCTTCGGTCAGATAGCTCGTCGCCGTCGCGGGCTTGCCGATGCAGGGCATCCCGGCCAGAAAGCTCGGCGCAAACTTCTCCAACAGCCCCCAGACCGGGAAGTTGAACGCATTGATGTGCACCGCGACGCCGCCGCGCGGCACGAGGATGTGGGTGCCGGCGAACACGCCTTTCTTGCCCAGCGGCAGCGCCGGGCCTTCGTGGATGAGGTTGCCGCTGGGCAGTTCGGCCGAGCCGACGCTGGCGTAGGAAAACAGCGTGCCGGTGCCGCCCTCGATGTCGATCCAGCCGTCTGCGCGGGTCGCGCCGGTCCAGGCCGAGACGGCGTAGAGCGCTTCCTTGCGTTCGTTGAGGTATTTGGCCAGCGCCTTCAGCCGCGACGCGCGCTGCTGAAAGTCGAGCGCCAGCAGTTTGGGCAGCGCGACGCGCCGCGCATAGTCCACCGCTTCGGCGAAATCGGCCGCCTCGGCATGGGTGTAGGCCACGGTCTGGCCGTTGACCGCATGGCGCAGCGCCTGCGCGGGCGTGGCGCCGATCCAGCGGCCGGCAAGGTAGCTCTGTAGAACTTGGCTCATGGTCATTCCTTTTTTGATAGCAGAAACCCTGGGTTTGACGCCGGGGTTTGAGGGAAAAACTTCAAAAAATGTCGCAGCAGCGAGGCGTAACGGCACGCGCGCACAGCACGCGCACAGCACGCGGCACCGTCAAGCCGCCTGCGCCTTGCCGCCGAGGCCGAGGTAGGTGTCGATGATGCGGCGGTCGTGCAGCAGCGCCTCGGCCTCGCCGCTGAGCGCGACGGCCCCCATCTCCAGCACATAGGCGCGGTCGGCCACTTGCAGCGCGGCGCGGGCGTTTTGCTCGACCAGCAGCACCGACACACCATGCGTGCGCAGCGAGGCCACCACGTGCAGCACCTCGCGCACGATCAGGGGTGCGAGGCCCAGCGAGGGCTCATCGAGCATCAGCAGCCGCGGCCGGCTCATCAGCGCGCGGCCGATGGCCAGCATCTGCCGCTCGCCGCCCGAGAGCGTCGCCGCCATTTGCGCGCGGCGCTCCTTGAGGCGCGGGAAGATGGCGAACACCTCCTCCATGCGGCTGGCCTGGTCGCGCAGGCCGCGGCGCCAGCGCGCGAAGCCGCCAAGCAGCAGGTTGTCCTCGACCGACATCTCGCCGAACAGCTCGCGCTTCTCCGGCACCAGCGCCACGCCGCGCGCGACCATGGCCTCCACGCTCGGGCGGTCGATGCGCTCGCCCGCGAGCGTGAGCACCCCGCGCGAGGGCAACAGACCCATGCTCGCGTTGAGCAGCGTGCTTTTGCCCGCGCCGTTGGGGCCGATGACGGTGACGATCTCGCCCTCGCCCACGCGCAGGTCCACGGCATGCACCGCCTCCACCGCGCCGTACGAGACGCTGAACTCGCTGAGCTCGAGCAGCGCCAGCCCGTTGCCCGCGTTCATGCCGCACCCCCGAGGTAGGCGTCGAGCACGCGCGGGTCGGCCTGCACCTGCGCGGGCGTGCCCTCGGCAATCACCGTGCCGAACTCGAGCACGGTCACCCGATCGGCCAGATTCATGACGAACTCCATATCGTGCTCCACCACCACGATGGCCAGACCCTCGCTGCGCAACTGCGCCAGCAGCGTGGCCAGCGCCTGCTTCTCCAGATGCCGCAGGCCCGCGGCCGGCTCGTCGAGCAACAGCACCGCGGGCTGGCTGGCCAGCGCGCGCGCAATCTCCACCACCCGCTGCTGGCCCAGCGCCAACGAGCCTGCGTTCTGCAGCGCATGCGCGCCCAAGCCGCAGCGCTCGATCTGACGGCGTGCCTCGGCCAGCAGCGCGGTCTCCTCGGCGCGGTCGAGGCGCAGCATGGCCGCCACCCAGCCGCGCCGCGCGCGCCGGTGCGCCCCCAGCGCCACGTTCTCCAGCACGCTGCGCGCGCCCAGCAGCCGCACATGCTGGAAGGTGCGCGAAAGACCCAGTGCCGCGTAAGCCCGAGCAGGCTGACCGTTCATGCGCTCGCCCATCAGGCGAACCTCGCCGCTGGTCGGCGCGTCCACGCCCGAAATCATGTTGAAAAACGTGCTCTTGCCTGCGCCGTTCGGGCCGATGAGCGCATGCACCTCGCCGGCCTTGACGTCGAAGTTCACCGCGTTGTTGGCGACCAGCCCGCCAAAACGCTTGGTCACGTCGGCGGCCTGCAGCACCACCGTGCCGCGCGCGGGGAGTTCGCGCGTGGGCAGCGCCGCTGCGGCGGCCGCAGCCGGGCGCGCAGCGGCGTCTGCACGCCGCCAGCGCGCCGTCCAGGCGGCGATGCGCGGCCACAAGCCATCGGCAAAGCGCTGCAGCACCACCAGCATCAGCAGGCCGAAGACGATGATCTCGAAGTTGCCGCTGCTGCCCAACAGCCGGGGCAGGATGTCCTGCAATTGCTCCTTGAGCAGCGTGATGATGGCCGCGCCCAGCACCGCGCCCCAAAGATGGCCGACACCCCCCACCACGGCCATGAACAGGTACTCGATCCCGATGTGGATGTTGAACGGCGTCGGGTTCACGAAGCGCTGCATGTGCGCATACAGCCAGCCCGACACGCTCGCCAGCAGCGCCGCCAGAATGAACAGCTTGATGCGCTGGCGCGCCGTGTCCACGCCCATGGACTCGGCCATCACCCGAGCACCCTTGAGCGCACGGATGGCGCGGCCCTCGCGCGAATCGAGCAAGTTGTGCAGCCCCCATAGCGCCAACAGCAGCACCGCCCAGATCACCGGCCCGAGCACGCGCGGCGAGGCAAGCGAAAAGTCCCCCACCGTCAGCGCCGGCACGTTGGCCAGGCCGGTAAAGCCACCCAGCGCCTCCAGGTTGCCGAAGATGTAGTACAGGCTCAGGCCCCAGGCGATGGTGCCCAGCGGCAAGTAGTGGCCCGACAGGCGCAGCGTCACCGTGCCCAGCAGCCAGGCCACGGCATAGGTCAGCAGCAGACCCAGCGGCAGCCCGATCCAGGGCAGCCACGCCGCCGGCAGCACGCCGCCAAGCGTCTGCGCCACCCAGGGCGACGTGCTGAGCCAGGCCGTGGCATAGGCGCCCAGGCCGACGAAAGCCGCCTGCCCGAACGAGGTCATACCGCCAACGCCAGTGAGCATAACCAAACCGACCGCCACCAGCGAATACAGGCCGATGTAGTTGAGCTCGGTGACGGTGAAATCCGGCAACCACGGCCAAGACACGGCCAGCGCGGCCACCGCCAGCAGGGTGAGGGTGCGCGCGCTCATTCTTCGTCCTCCTCCACCGTGTGGCTGCGCAGCGAGCGCCACCACAGCACCGGGATGATGAGGGTGAACACCAGCACCTCCTTGTATGCACTGGCCCAGAACGAGGAGAACGCCTCCAACTGCCCCACCAGCAGGGCCCCAGCCAGCGCCAGCGGGTAGCTGGCGAGCCCGCCGACGATGGCGGCAACGAAACCCTTGAGGCCGATCAGGAAGCCGGTGTCGTAATAAATCGTGGTGATGGGTGCAATCATCAGCCCCGACACCGCGCCGATGAGCGCAGCCAGCGCGAAGCTCACGTCTCCGGCGAGTTCGGTCGGAATGCCCATCAGCCGCGCGCCCACCCGGTTCATGGCGGTGGCACGCAAGGCCTTGCCAATGATGGAGCGCTCGAAGAACCCGAACATGGCCAGCACCAGCACCGCCGTGAGCGCGATGACCACCAGCGACTGCCCCGTCACCGGCACGCCGAACCAGTCCATGCGCGCCTCGGAGAACGCCGGCGTGCGCGAGCCCTCGGCACCGAAGAACAGCAGCCCCAGCCCCACCAGCACCCCATGCAGCGCCACCGAGACGATGAGCAGCATCAACACGGTCGCATGCGCCAGCGGCCGGTAGGCCAGCCGGTACAACAGCGGCCCCAGCGGCGTGATCAGCAGCAGCGTCACCAAGGCCTGCGCCCACACCGAAGTCGGCCGCCACAGCAGCACTGCGGCGCAGGCCAACGCGGGCAGGCCCACCGTCCAAACCAGGGTCGAACCCCAGTCCACCGGGGCGCCGCGCTGGTGCCGCCAGGCCTCCACCACCAGCGTGGCCACGGCCAGCGCCAGCAGCAGCCACAGCGTGGCGGGCGTGCGTGCCCCGCCCTGCAGCATGGCCATCGAGAGCGCAGCGAAGGTAACAAACTCACCCTGGCCGATGAAGATCACCCGCGTGACCGAGAACACCAGCACCAGCGCGAGCGCCATCAGCGCGTACACCGCGCCGTTGACCAGCCCATCCTGGCCCAGCATCAGGGCAATTTGTGCATCCATTGAACCTAAATCCGGCAGTTGGGCGCGCCTGGGCGGGTCGTCATCGGGCGCGCGGGCAAGGCGCAAACCACAGCCATGGCGCTCGCCATGGCGAGGATTTGCAACGCCGCCCCCGCGCCCGAGGGCGACTCGAACGGGTGCGCAGCGCTCACCCAAACGGTGAACGGCCTGCGCACCGAAAATTGCTTAAACATCAACACCTTGCCTTTCGCGAGAAGCGGTCAACTGCCGGATTTAGGTTGAAGAAGCTCTGAAGAGCCGCAGCAGGTTCGGCCGGAAGGTGAGAGTCGGGCGAGCTCAGGCCGACGACGGCGCACCGATGAACCGGGGCTTGCGCCAGCGGCGCTGGCCCGCCGCCACGCGACGTGTGGAGTCGCGGGCACGGCCAGGCTCAAGGCGGCCCGAGCGCCCGCCAGCCGACCTGCCCGCCCTCGCGCTCAGGGCTGGTACTTCCAGGTGCCGTTTTCGATCTTGACCATCACGCGCGCGCGCTGATCCAGACCCAGGTGATCGGTCGGCGACATGTTGAAGATGCCGTGCGCGCCGGGCATTTCCTTCACGCCCTCGAGTGCGTCGCGCAGCGCGGCGCGGAACTCAGGCGTGCCCGGCTGCGCCTTCTTCAGCGCCACCGGAACCGCACTCGCCATCAGCAGGCCCGCATCCCAGGCATGAGCGCCGAAGGTGGACACGCTGCCCTTGCCGTGCGCGGCTTCATAGGCGGCGACGTAGGCCATGGCCGACTTCTTCACCGGGTTGGTGGCGGGCAACTGGTCGGCCACCAGCACCGGGCCGGCGGGCAGGAAGGTGCCCTCGCAGTCCTTGCCACACACGCGCAGGAAGTCGGCATTGGCCACGCCGTGCGTCTGGTACATCTTGCCGGCGTAGCCGCGCTCCTTGAGCGTCTTTTGCGGCAGCGCGGCGGGCGTGCCCGAGCCGGCCACCAGCACCGCATCGGGCTTGGCGGCGAGGATCTTGAGCACCTGACCGGTGACGGAGGTGTCGTTGCGGGCATAACGCTCGTTGGCGACGATTTTGAGCTTCTTCAGATCCGCGGCCTTGGCGAACTCGCGCGCCCAGCCCTCGCCATACGCGTCGGAAAAACCAATGAAGGCCACCGTCTGCACGCCGTGGTTGGCCATGTGCTCGGCAATGGCGAGCGACATCATGATGTCGTTCTGCGGCGTCTTGTAGACCCAGCGCTTCTTCGCATCCACCGGTTCGACAATGGCGGCCGAGGCGGCGAACGAGATCATCGGCGTCTTGGCCTCCGACACGGCGTCGATCATGGCCAGCGAGTTGGGCGTGATCGTCGAGCCCATGATGAGATCGACCTTGTTTTCCGCAATCAGCTTGCGCGTGTTCGACACCGCGGCCGTGGTGTCCGAGGCATCGTCGAGCACGATGTAGTTGATCTTCTGCCCGGCGATCGTCTTGGGCATGAGCGCAATCGTGTTCTTCTCGGGAATGCCGAGCGAGGCCGCCGGCCCGGTGGCCGAGACGGTGACGCCGACGTTGATGTCGGCCAGCGCGACCAGCGAGGCCCCCGCGGCGAGCGCTGCGACGAGAACTTTCTTCAGCTTCATGGTGCTTGTCTCCAAGGGTGAGGGATCGGGCAGCGACCGCCATCGGCCGGCTTTGATTCATTAACCGACCGGTCGGTCTGCGAAACAAATTCTAGCCGTCACACAGCCCATCGCAGCCCATCGAGACTCAGGGTATTCCCGCGCCAAGCGCAGGCCTACCGCCCCGCTGCGCAGAGCCCCCGAGGTGCAGGCAAGGCTCCCGGCAGGGCCGCCCTAGAATCGCCGTACTCTGAAGGAAGTGCTCGCATGAACATTCTCGTCACCGGCGGCGCCGGATATATCGGCTCGCATACCTGCTTGCAATTGCTTGAAAAGGGCCACGACGTCGTCGTCTACGACAACTTCTCCAACAGCCACCCCGAAGCGCTGAAACGGGTCGAACGGCTGGCCGGTCGCACGCTGACGGTCGTCCGGGCAGACATCCGGGACGAGGCTGCGGTCGAGCACGCGCTGCGCACGCACGGCTGCACCGCGGTGATTCATTTTGCGGGCCTCAAGGCGGTCGGCGAGTCGGTGCAGAAACCCCTCGAGTACTACGACCACAACTTCATCGGCACGCATCGCCTTCTGCGCGCCATGCGCAGCTGCGGCGTGCACACGATCGTGTTCAGTTCGTCAGCCACCGTCTATGGCGAGCCGCAACGGTTGCCGCTCACCGAGGATCATCCGCTCTCAGCGACCAATCCCTACGGCCGCACCAAGCTGTTCATCGAGGAGATGCTGCGCGACCTGTACCGGGCCGAGCCGCATTGGCGCATCGCCATCCTGCGCTACTTCAACCCCGTCGGCGCCCACGAAAGCGGCCTGATCGGTGAGGACCCGCAAGGCACGCCGAACAACCTCATGCCCTACGTGGCCCAGGTCGCCATCGGCCGACGGGACCACCTCAATGTCTGGGGCAACGACTACCCGACCCCCGATGGAACCGGGGTGCGCGACTACATCCACGTCGTCGACCTGGCCCGAGGTCACCTCGCCGCGCTCGAGCGGCTCGACACGCCCAAGGTGCTGACCGTCAACCTCGGCACCGGCCGGGGCTACAGCGTGCTGGAAGTCGTGCGCGCCTTCGAACGCGCCAGCGGCCGCCCGGTGCCCTACGTCATCCAGCCGCGCCGCCCCGGCGACGTCGCCGCCTGTTACGCCGACCCCACGCAGGCGCGCGAACAACTGGGCTGGCAAGCCGAACACGACCTCGGCCGCATGTGCGCCGACGCCTGGCGCTGGCAGCAGCAAAACCCCGAGGGCTACGCGCCCTGAAGCATGAAGGTGCGGTATTCCAACTGGCGCAACAGCCGCTGCACCATCGCCAAACCGATGAGCAGGGTGATCAACAGCGCCAGCGCAAACCCATAGCCAAAAAACACTGGTCCCAAGCGAACCGAAGCCAGGCTGAGACCGAAATTCAACACGACCAGAATCGCCGTGAGCGCGACCACGGCCTTGCGACGATCGAGGTAGAAAAACACGTTGAGCACGGCCAGCAACAAGACCTGGAAGCTCGCAGCGGTGGCTTGCACCAGGAACAACGGAATGTAGAGCTCGCTGATCCCGATCCAGCGGAACAGCGGCACCACGAAAGTCGTCAACGCCAGCAGCGTGATCGCCTGGACCTTGATGATTTGATAGACCCCCTCGCGCACCGTCTCCTGCATTCGGTCGTGGTAGCGGGCGATGTCCGAGAGCGACCCGCCCGAACGCACCGCGGTATAGAACCGGTCATACCACTCGACGAAATCGGTTTCGAACTTCACGAGAAACACCCCCATGCCCGGAATGACGCAGAGGTAGGCCAGAAACACCGGCAAGTCGTAGATCGGCGAGGCCCGAAGCACGCCAATGACGGGTTCGGAGGTTTCGGGCGTGAACCAAAACACCAGCTTGTCGGCCCAAACCCCCAAGTTGTAGAGCGTCCCGCCCAGCAACAGGCTGCGGTACATCGCACGAGGCTCGAAGCAGGCCATCGAAATCGGTTGGCGCGGCGGAAAGTTGCGCAGCACGAGGGTCATCATGCCCACCCACATCAAGAACTGTCCGCCAAGAAAACCGGCCAGCAGCCCCTCGAGGTTCCAAGCGCGCCCCACCCAGGCAAAAACCACCGAAACGCCATAGCCCAGCGCATACAGCGCGACGATGGCTTTGTAGTATTTCAAGCCCGAGAGAAACACCGTCACGACCCAGATGTCGCACAGCAAGGGCAAGCCCGCGACGATCAAGACTCGGTACAGGTTGGATTGCGCGGGAAAGAGGAGCCAAGCCACCACCCAGCCGATCGCGCCAGCAACGGCCGTCGTCACCAGCAAAACCCCCAGGAAGGCCGAGGCCACGGTGTCGTCCCGCTTGGCAAACAAGGCATCTGCGACCCACCGCGTAAAGCCCAGCTGGATACCGCCGGACAAAATCAAGGAGGACATGATCAGATAGGTCACCGTGACCTGGAATTGCGTGATGCGCGAATCGGGCAAAACCACGCCGAGCGACAGCCCGCCAATGACGATCAGACCCAGAATGGAAAAAACCCAGGGCCCGGAGCTGATGATCGACGCATAGCCATAGGCGCGCAACAAACCCAGATAGGTTTCGTTGCGCAGCAGCTTGCGAAGTTCGAACCCGATACCCGCCATCAGCCCCTCCCGATGTCAGACGCCAGCCCGGCCGGCGTGGGCTCGGGCAATGGACGGCCTTCGCGGATGACGCTGGCAATGTAACCTCGCGGCCGCTGTGCGCCCGCGCTGCGCGCCAAGGCGTCTTCGTAGATGGCCCGATATTTCCCAAACATCAGGGGTTGCGTGTAGTAGCGCTCCACGCGCGCAATCCCTGCATGCTGCGCCCGGCGGTAGCGCTCCGGGTCGGACAACAGCGCCACGCAGGCCTCACCCAGAGCCTGCGCATCGGCAATGCCGACGACCGCACCTGCTTCGCCCAACGCACAGTCTTCATCGCCCAAGCCCTCGATGAGTTGCCGACACGAACCCACATCGGTCGTCACCGCAGGCACACCCGCAGCAAAGCCCTCGAGCAACACCAGCGGCAGCGCCTCGCTGATCGACGACAGAACGACGACACCAACCTTCGGCAGCAGTTCGACGAGTTTCTGAAAGCCGAGAAATTGGAGCGTATCCCCCAGTTCGAGGCTGGCGGCCAGCTCGTGGCATTCGCGCGCATAGTCCGGGTTCTCGTCCTCGGGGCCGGCGATCCAGCCCTGCAAGCCCGGCATGCGGCTGCTGGCGACACGGACCGCGCGGATGAAAGTCTTGACGTCCTTGATCGGCACCACCCGTCCGATGAGGCACATCACCAGCGGCGGCTGCTCGGGCCGCTGCGAACGAGTGGCCGCAAACGGTGGCACGTTGATGCCATTGGGCACCAGGCAGGTCGTCACCGGATCGGCGCCATCGGCGATTTCACGCAAGCGGTTGGCTTCATAGAGCGCAACCACCGGGTCGGCGGCGTCGTAACACATGCGCCCGAGCGACTCGAACAAACGGATCCACAACTCCCGGAAGTAACCCGCATCGCCCGCGTTGCGCTCGAGGATGGGCTGGTTGTCGCTGATCCATTGGGCTGAAAACAGGTCGATCCGACGCTCCTTGGTGTAGATCCCGTGCTCGGACAAAACCAGCGGGCGACCGGTTCGGTGCGCCAGCACGGCACCGAGGTAGCCCGCATAGCCGGTGGAAATCGTGTGGTAGACCTTCGCGGGCGGCAGTTCGCGGGCCAGCGCTGCCAGCGTCCAGATCGGCGTGTGCATGGTCCGCACCGTCCAGAAGTAATCGACGAACGATGGGTCTGTGCAGCGTTCGAGATACTGTTCGGTGAGGTAACGCCACGACTCCTTGGAATGCAGGAAATCGTCGAGCGTGAGCTTGTGGTCCATCTCGCGCAGCGTGCGGTCGAGCACCTGCGCCCTCGCGGCACGGCCGCCATCGACGTCGCTGCCCTGGCCGCGCAGACGCTCATGAAGCTCACGCACCAGCACGCTGGTCTGTGGATCGCCACGCTGGGCACGGGGCGGGGGCAAAACCGAGTCGCTGAAGAGATAGTGGTGCGTCAGCCCCACCACGTTGCTGGGCATCTTGTAGCGCGGCTCTCCGTAGTCTTGCTCGCGTGAGCCCAAGAAGCAGCAGTGAAACTTCAGCTCGGGAAAGCCCCCGATGATCTGATGCACCCAGCTCGACACCCCTCCGGAGACATACGGATAGGTGCCCTCGAGCAGCAGCATCACGTCGATTTCGGGAGTATCGGACATCCTCAGCCTTCCTCGGCGAACCAAAGCTGCATCATGGGCCGCAGTCGCGGAGCCACCTCTGCCATACGCAACTGCGAGAGGATGGCACGAACCGCCGTGAAGTGACGCGCCTTCCAGGCCAGTTCGGCCGCGTAGGGCACCCATACGGCGGGGCTGGCATTCTCGTCGAGCTGCATCAAGGCGTCCTGCGCGGCGTCGAGATCGTCTCGAGCCATGGCCAAGCGAAGCTGCAGCATCAACAGCGTCGGATCGTTCGGCTGCACCCGCAGGCCGAACTGGGTGTAGGTCCAAGCCTGGTCCAGCGCAAAGCGGCGCAAATCGCCCTGCGCCAGCCCCTGGTAGATGAACTCCATCTGCAACTCGGCAACGCGCTTGGCCGCTTGGGCCAGCGCTTCAGGGCGCGCGGTCGACCGCGCCTGCAAGGCTTCAAACTCCTGCTTGACCTTCTGTAGATCGGCCGTGACCCGCTGCTCCCAGGTACTCGCGATGCTGTAAGCCAGCAACCGAATCTCCTCGTCCGGGTCCCCCAACAACTGGCGCAGCAGCGGCAGCGCGAGGCGCGCGGGCATATCCCGCAGCGCGAGCACCGCGCGGATGCGCTGCGAGGTCGAGCGCTTCGGATCGACCGCGATGCGCGCCACTTTGCCGGGGGGCAGGGCATCGACTTCATGATCCATGCCTGGGCGTATGGCATAAATCTCGAGCTTTGGCGCGTCCTGCACCGCATCCTGCACCCGGGGTGCCTTGGGGCTAGCCAAAGCAATGCGGACCGCCACCACCAGCCCCGCCACCCCCAGCAAGGGAAACAGCAAGGCCAGCAGGAACACCAAAGAGAGTGCGTAGCGACGTGGCCGCCGCAGCGTCTTGGGCAAGGTCGTCCAGACGAGCCACGCGGCGACCACCGCGGCGGCCCCATGGGTCACCCAAAAGGCAAAGAAATAAGCGTCGCCCCGCGTGTTGAGCAACACCAGGGCCGCCGATTCGAGGCTCAGCGAGAGGAAGGCAAGTTTGTAGAACTGGATCGGATCCATAGCGGTGCGTCACTGCGCCTCAAAGCCGCTCCAGGTGCCGGCGCAGACCCGCAAAGTCCTCGGCACTGCGAACCGGATGGAAGTCGAGCGCGATCGCTTGCTTCGGCACGCCCCGCCGGCTGAGGATGCCCTCGAGCGCTTCGATCATCTCCCGGCGGTAGACGACCAGACCGGCGCCGCCGGTGATGCGCAAGAGCACCAACAAAACATCGTGGCCATGGGCCGTGGGCAGGATCCACTGGCTCGAGTCTGCCGGCTGCATGGCAGCGAACTCCTGCAGCACCTCGGTACTGAGACGCTCCTTGCCCACCCAGAGCGCGCAGTAGCTCGTCAGGCGCGAGCGCTGATACAGCGAAGCGAGTTCCGCCCATTCTTGCTGCAGGCTGATCGGGGCCTGAGGCCACGCCGCGCGCACTTCGGCAACGCCCTGCTCCAGCTGGGCGAAATCCGCATACGAGGTACACAGAACCTGCATCCGACGCAGGTTGACTTCGTCGAACGCCATGAACGGCATGGTGTGGACGGCAAGCACCGCATCGACCTCGCCCGCTTGGTCACGGCGCAAAGCAGCCGCAAACACCCACTCGTTGAACCTCGGGTCGGTCAGGCGGGGCTCTGCGATGTGGGCCACCTCACCGGTTTCGAGCACATGGGCGATCAGGGGATGCGACGGAGCGAGCGCCGGAAGCTGTTGGCCGAGTTGCGCCATCAAGCTCCAGTCCGATTCGCTTCGCCGATAGATACCGGCCTCGACGATCCGGCAGCTTTGACTGAGCAGTTGGAGAAACGCCGCCGGATCGGGCAAGGCGACGCCGCCCGACCTCGGCTCCCCGTCGTAGTCGACGAGCCGGCGCCGCAGCGCGAGCAGCGCGTCGCGCAAGGTCATGGGCCGATCGGTCAGCTCCTGCTCGAGCTGCGCCAGCGATTCCCGAATGACGAACAAGCGGCGCTTCGTGCGCTCCAGCCGGGCCATCAGGTCTTGCTCCACCTCACGATGACGCTCGGCCTGATTGCGGTAGGCGGAGCCGAACTCGCCCAAAATCAAGCTCACCAGGGCGCCGCCCAGGAAAAATTCACCCGGGAACTCCAGCGCTTGGGGTGACGCCCAGACTGCCCACACCGTGAGGTAGAGCGCGACGCCAAAAAGCCCATAGCCCGCGCCGTAGCGCACGCCCGCGAGCCAGGGCCCAAACCATATCCACGGAAAACCCGAATTCAACCCCAAAGGGTCGGAGGGATCGATGCGCCAAGCCAGGGCCAGCGCCAACAGGGGCAGCGCCGCACTCTCGGCCATCGCAAGCCAGCGATCCCCGCGCTCGCTGGGACGCCAAACCCGCAAAAAACGCCAAAGCCGCAACCAGCCAGGCTCTTCCTGTACGTGCCGTCCTGCAACGACGCGCGCGCGCAGGCGCGCCAGCCAGCCGCGAGGCGTCCACAGCCGGCGCAGCGCCGCGAAGCGTCGAACGCGTTCGATCATTCCGTGGCCTGCGGCTTTGCCGGAGGCGCCGTCACCGTCATCCCGGAAAGCAGGTCCGCGATCTGCGCCTGCCCGACCGCTGCGAGACCCTGATACCCCCAGCCGGTGCGCCCACCCGAAGCCGACCAGATCACCCGACCCGAGGGCAGCTCATGCAACTGCAGCATCACCCCGGCCGCGGGCTCGTTATCGACGCCGGTCTTGTAGCGCCATTCGGTCACCGTCCCTGTGATGGCATAGCGGGCGTCTTGCTTGCGCGCCCACTCGAGGGCTTGCTCCGGCGTGACGACCGGCGCGCCCTCGAGCGGGTTGTCCGGGAGCTTCTGCGGATAGACCACGAGGTCTTCTAAACCCTTTTGGCGCAGCAAAGACCCCACGATGGCCCCGACGCGGTCCTGCGCCTGCGGAACTTCGGTGGCATTGGCCAAAGGCAGCAGCGCCACCCGCGCCTTCGCGTCCAAATTCACCCGGTTGCCCGGAATGGCCTGCGTCACACAAGCTGCGAGGCTCCCAAGCGCCCCAGCGAGCAGCACCACCCGCGCGACCCCGCGCAGCCATCCAAAGGCATCATTTCCCGTCCACATACGCGACTCCTCTTCGATTCAAGCTTCCATCCACGCGCGACACCGACCATCCAACCGGCGGGCGCGACCGTTCACGCAGCCTCAGGGTCCATACCAGATCCGATATTGGATGCTCCACTGACGGCTTTGCCCGGCGGCATCCCGCCGCCGCTGGTACACGAGCGACAGGCGGTCTGCACCGACCACCGGCCCTTGCACACCGAGCGTCCATTCCAAAGCCCCACCCTGACGCCGAGACTGTGTCCAGCCCGCATCCAACAAAGGCAACCAGTGCCGACTGTAACGGTCGGCGGCCAACTGGTTGATCGTGAGGCCCACGCCCACGAAATCATCCCCCGCGGGCACGAAAAAGCGGGCATCAGGCCGGTTACCGTCGATGTCGAGCCGCGCGTACGCCGCCTCGGGCACCCCGTTCGCTTGGGATCGTCGGCTCGTCACGGAGGCGCGCAGACCAATGTCGGGCTCGCCCTGGCGCAGCCACACCCCGGCTTGAACATCGGCCTGCTGCGCGTTGCCCAGATGCGCGCCCAATCGGGTCGAATAGCGCAGCGTATCGAGCCCGCCCTGCACCCACCAACGCCCGACGGTCTTGCTGACCCCGGCATGCACGCGGTCGGCCTTACCCGCAACCAGCAAAGCGGCCGAATCCTCGGTGACCTCGTTGCGGTGCCATTGGAAATCCCCCTGGATGCCCCAGGGCAGTTTGCCTTGGATTTCGAGCGACAGCGGATTCGTCGCACCGACGGCCTCGTTGCGTCCCACCGAAAGCTTGGCGCGCAAGCCCTCGTCCGCGTACTGCAGGGCGACTCGGGCCTCCTGCGCCTGAGCCGGAAGCCCGGTCAACGCTTGCGCATTGGTCGACTGCAGCCGCCAACGCCCCAAATCGAGCGTGAGCTTGAGCTGAGATGTCAGCGTGACACTCTGCGACAGGACCGGACCCTCGCGCCGCACGACGTCGTTGAGGCGATGCTCGAATCGCAACCCCGTTTGGTGGGCGATGTCGATGCGGCGCTGGGTTTCATCCCGCATGAGCGCCTTGATGGCGTCACTGTTCTGCCCGCGATCGGCGGTCTCCTCGAGCACCTCGGCCGCCTGCGCCCGCGCATCCATGTTCCGCCCCGCCACGCGGAATGCTTCCACCCGGTCGATCGGCGTCAGTGCCCTCAGAGCACCCGCGTCGATGAGTTCGTCGACGCGCTGACGATCGTTCTCGGCAAGCGCAATTTGCAACTCGATCGACTGTCGATCGGCCTGAGTCAGCACCGCCTTCGCCAACCAGGCACGCGCCGCATCCTTGGTGTCGAGACGAACCAGCCAGGTGGCGATGGCCGCATCGAGCTGGGCGCGCGCCTGCTCGGGCAATCGCTCGGTGCAGGAGACGGGCTGCCCGGTACAGCGCAGCTTCTCACGTAACGCAGCGATGAGCCGCTGTTGCTGCGACGCGGACACCCGATCGGGCGGCTCTTTGGCCAGGCGCAAAGCCGCCAGCAGTTGCTCGAAGCTCGGCGCGTTGCCGCCGCCCGCAGCGCCACCGGTGCGCGCCGCCTGTTGCAGCAGCGTCCAGGCCCGATCGTAGGCCGCGCGTGCCCGCACGCCGTCGTTCGCGCGCGTGAGCAAGTCGCCATAGTTGATGAGCCACAGCGCGTCACCACGCTTTCTCGGGTACAGCCGTGCCGACAGCGCCAGGGCCCGCGGCAGATCATTGAGTGCTTGGTAGGCAACCGCAAGCAAATCCTGGCCCTCGGTCGAGGTCAACAACATTCGTGCGGCCGACCGAACCTGCTGACGCAACTCGTCGAGACGCTGGAGATCGAGTAACAACCACATCAAGGCCACGCGATAGTCGCGACTGGCCGGATCCAGACGCACCGCCTGCTGCAGATCACCGAGGGCCGCATTCGAACGCTTGAGCGCCAACCACACCTGCGCCCTGGCCGCGTGCACGGCGGCATCGCGCTCGAGCTGCCCGGCGAGTGAGGCCGTCGCGCGCTGCCACGCTTCGAGCCCCGCCAAACTGGGCTGCTTGACCAGCGCCGCCAACCACTGCATCGCCAACGCGGCGCTCGGGGCCTCCGACCAAACCTGTTCGATCAGGGCAAGGGCCGCTGCCGGGCCTTCGGTTTCCGCCACCCCCGCGACGAAACGCTGGAACTGATAGGGCTTGAGTCCGCGGCGCAGCGCGGGCGCGGCCCACAGTTCCCGGTAGGCGCCCACCGCCTGCGGCACCCGGCCGAGGTCCCACGCAAGGTCGCCGCGCAAGCCGCCGTGGGCGATGCGCTGGGCCTCTGTGCCTGGAGCGGTGCGGGTGCGCTCGAGCACCTCGAGGGCTGCCTCGTAAGCACCGGTCTGAATCAGCAACAGCGCATCGTCCATGGCTGCCTGCAGGTCGAGCGCACCGGCCTCGAGCCCTCGGGCGTAAGCGGCTTTCGCCTCGTCGATCTCCCCCATCGCCAGCAAGAGCCAGCCCATGCGGCCGTAAAGCCGGGGGTGCTGCAGCGCGCCTCGCCGCAGCACGGCGACCGCCTCGCGGGCATCGCCCTGAAGCTCGACGGCCTTCGCGTATTGCTCCCACTCTGCGGCGGTGAGCTTGCCCGAACGCTCACGGGTACGCCAGTAGGCGATTTGCCCAGGCCCGGAACCCAAGGCGGTGGCAAGCCGGCCCAGTTGTTCGAGCGCCTCGGTGCTGAAATGACGCTCGAGCAAGGCCATCCATTGCCGCATGGCCGCGTCGGGCTGATTGCTCCACTCCAGCACCTGCGCGCGGCGTCGCGCCCACTCCTCGCTGGCTTGGTTCGCGAGGACCGCATCGGCGACGCGCAGCGCGAGCGGTAAGTCCGCGCCGCCCAGCGCCGCGCGCCAGGCCCACTCGGCCTGCTCGGGCGTCAACCGCGCCGTGCTGTTCTGCGCCGTGTTCGCTGCGGGCCACGCCTGAAGCAGCCACTGCCGGGCATCACCGGGTCGATTCGCCGCCAAGGCCCACTTCAGCAGCGACCAGGCCAGATCGGTGTCGACCGGTCCGCTGCGCGCCAGGGGCGCAACCGTGTCATAGGCCGCCACCGCATCGCCCGAAGCCAGCAAGGCCTGGGCCGCGAGCATCAGCAACTCGCGGCGGGCCACCGGATTGGACACCGCGCGCAAGGACCGCAGCGCAACTTCGGCGGCGCGCCGGTACTGCCCGATGCCCACGAGTGCCGACACCGCCTCGCGGGCTTGCGCCAGCGGCAGCGGCAGCAAGCGTTCGACCGACGCCGCGGTCCGCTCGATCAGCGCTGCATCGCCCAGCGCCTGAGCGGTAACCAGACGCTCGCGCCAAAGATCGAAACGCTCCGGCGGTGCGGCACGCGCCAGGAGCCTACGCAAGGCGGCTTCGGCGGCGGCCTGCTCGTCCGCCTTCCCCTGGGCTTGCGCGTCGAACCAGCGCCGCTGATAGACGCCCAAACGCAAAGCATCCGCGCGCGGGTCGTTGCCCAAGGGTGCCAGTGCCTCGAGCGCCGCATCGGGCTCGCCCGCGTGGAGGTAGCGCCGCGCAAGCTGCAGGCGCAGTTGGACATCGCCGCGACGCAGCCGCAACAATTGCTCGAGGTACTGAATCGCCAAACGGTCGTCCTGGCTGGCCTCCACGAAACGCGCCAATTGCCGCTCCGGCCACATCACGGCCATGGCGGCGAGGCCGAGCAAGGCCAAGCCCACCAGAGTTCCGCGCGGGAACAGCCGACTGCGGCTCGGATCGTCCGGCACCACGGTCAGCGGTGGCGGACGGTTGGAATGGCGATCGGGCGGCGCGGGCATGGGCTCTGCGGCGTCAAAAGCTCATCCAGCCCGAAACTCGAGCTCGATCGAACCGCGGCTGTGCTTGGATGCGAGGCGCCAAACGCCACCTGCCTCTCGTTCGATCCGCCAGCCCCTGCTGGCCGCATCCTTCACACGCCAGCCCGGTGGCCATTCGAACCGAACGTCGAGCGGGCCATGGCCGGAAAACTCGACCTCGAGGCGCTGGTCCATCGCCTCCCACCGGACCACGGCGGCATTGGCATCGACCAAGCGCGGCGCGGCAGCCGCAAGCTCGGAGGCTGTGCGCAGGACGACGGTGGAGGCCACGGCATGCAGGTAGCGCATCTGCGCATGTTCGTTGTAGCCCGCCAGTCCCTGACTGCGACGGAGATCGGGCGCAGCCGAAGGCAGCGGCTGCCGCCACTGACGCAGGGCGTCGGGCGCACGCAATTGCCAGCCCCCGTCGAGCCGACGCGCGACCACGGCCCGCTGCCAGGCCAGGACGCTCGCGAAATACTGGCTCGCATAGATCGTGTGCACGGGCTGAGCCAGGGCCCAACGCCAGAGCTTGTGCAGGCTCTTGGCCCCCGCAGCATTCGAGACCACGTAGGGATGAAAGTAGAGGTTGAGCGGCTTGAGCCGACGCGGCGCGTCGGTGAGCTCGAAGGTTTCGATGGCGCGCTCGAAGCCAAAAAACGGGCCGGTCCAATTGTTCGTGTAGTCTTGTTCGTTCGACATCGGCGCATACACCTGCCAACGGCCCCCTTTCGGGATCCCCAGCGGCCAGACATTGCAGAGGGTCGGTGCCGAGCGTGTGATCGTCGCCCCGCCGCCGTTGATGTTGCCCATGCCTGCGGCATACACCGCGGCAACCGCGCTCACGGGGGGATTGCAATCCCCAGGCCAGAGGAACATGCTGCACGCCTTCCCGGGTGGCAATAGGTTTTGCTCGATCCAGCGCTTCGAGCCGACAACCTCGGTCTCGGTGCTGAAGCGATAGCCCGGCACCGGCAGGTAGGCGCCGTATTTGAGCGGGTTGTAGGGCCGGTGGCTGCTCTGCTCGCCTGCGGCCACGACCCAGTCGAACGGATGGCTCCAGCTGTGGCTGCCGGCTTCGACGAAGGGCAAGGCAAAGAGCCGACGCGCCCATTGCTGAGCGGCTTCAGCCGTCTCCGGGTAGACCCCTTCTTTCGAAATCTCGGCCACGACCGCAGAGCCCAGAATCGGCGTGCGGTAGACCTCGATGTACTCACGCAACAGTACCTCCGCGACCAGCGGAGAGCCGGGTCGGTCGCAGCGGTTGACCCAGCCATCGGCATCGAAATGCACGAAAAACGCCCGCCGCCCGACGCGGGTGGTGACGTCGGGCATCGGCGCGTCGCTCACGCGCAGCGCACGGCGGAAAAACTCGATCGGATCGACCGACCAGCGCGCGCCGGCAGCCCCAGGCAAATTGAAGACGCCGAAGTTGCCCAGTGCGTAGCCGCCCCAGGGCGTGATGGCCGCGCCGTCCATGCGGCGACCATCGCGGGCTAGTGCCGAAAGCCAAACTTCGCTGCCCGCCCCCGCCGCCAACTCCACCGTATCGGTTGGAGCGATCAGCGGCAGCACCTCGCCCGCGGGGACCGCTGGTAGACGTTGCACCCGAATCGGCCCGGGCAGGGCATCGACCCCGGGTTGCAAGCCAAAATCGCGCAACAAGGCGGGTTCACTCTGCCCCAGAATGACACAGGGCACACCCTGCTCGCGCGCCAGCCGAAGCAAGGCGCGCGCGGGCTCGGGCACCTCGGATCGGTCGGACCACAACACCACGCCCGCGTAGCGGCCGGCCAGCGGCCCTTCCACCGGCGTCGCATCGCCAACGTATCGGTATTCGGGGACGAAGCCGTGGTATTCCAGCGGCAGTGCGCCATACATATGGGCGCTTTCGGCCTGCAGATCCGGCGTATTGCCGTCTGGGTTGGCGTGCAGCAGCAAAACCTTGCGCGGCAGCACCTCGATCGTGCTCACCCCAAGGCTTGTCAGGGAGGGTTCGGCAACCCAAGGGATCAATCCCGCATCGGCGATGCGTTGCGCGGTCTGCCGGGCCAGCGCCCGCTCGGCGGGGGCGCAATAGTCGATGCCGACGCCCGCAATCCCGTAACGGCTGCGCAGCTCGGCAAAGCGGTCCAACAGCCAACGGCGGTCGGCCTCGGGCACTTCGCCGTAACGACGGCTTTGTGGGTCCCAGCGCTGGAACAGCGACTCGGCGGCGACCGCGAGCACGCTGGGGGCGAGTTCGGCATCGACCAGCTCGAAACCGCGGTTGAGCAGGAAACGAATGCCCTCGTATCGCTGCTGCAGTCCCCGCAGCGTGGCCCGCAAGGCCTGCGCCTGCTGTAGGCGGGCGGAGTCGGTTTTCGCGATGCGGTGATAGGAGTCCAGCGTGTCGAGAAAGAATGCCCGAAAGCCTGCCTTCCAAAGCGGTGCAATGATCCGCTCTGCCACAAAGGCCGGCCAACGCGCATGGGTCTGGTCGATGATCTGGGCATCCCATTCGGGGTTGCGGCCGACCACCGCACCTGCGGGCAGATCGGCCGCGTAGGGCCGGCTCGCCTGCACCTCTCCGAGCGAGACATAGGCCATCGCGAGCGTCTGCGGCGCGAGCCGAGCGACGACTGCCGGGTCCGCCGCCAGCGCATGTTCAGGCTCGAGCACGACGCCGTCGAACGCCGACAGTTCGTCGAACGGAATTTGCGCTCCGTAATAAAACGCCAGGGACTGCAGCGGCGCAGCAGCCTGGGTCGTGCGCGGCGCGCCGTCCAGCGACGAGCCGGACGCCGCTGCAGCCGCAGCCGAGCCGGCCAGCGCCGCAGGCAGCGGCCAAGTCAGCGGGGCGATACCCTTGAGAAATAGACGGCGTGGAATCATGGTTTTGAAGATAACCGATGATTCTCAACGAAGACGGTGGGCCTTCGTGGTCCAAAGGAACGACATAAACCTCGGACACGCGCAGTAGTTCACGTCGCCATGGCCGCACACGCACGCTCAGACCCGTCGCCGGTGCCCCCGTCCCCGGACACGTCCCCGCCGACACGCCGCCTCTTTATCGCCCTGTGGCCGGACGGCCGGACCCGATCGGCGCTGCGGGCGAGGCAGGCGCTTGGAGCCTGGCCCCGCGGGGTGCGGCTGGTCGATGCGGCGCAGTTGCACCTGACCCTGCACTACCTGGGTGCCGTGCACGAGTCCGAGCTGCCGCGCTGGATTCGACGACTCAAAGTCGCTTGCACCCTTTTCGACCTCGAGGGCGACCGCTACGCGCTGTGGCCACATGGCATTGCCGTTTGGATGCCCGTGGCCGTGCCCGAGGGTCTGCTCACGCTGCACCAGCGCCTGGCAGACCGCATCGTCGCGGCAGGCCACCGGGTCGACCCTCGACCATTTCAGCCCCATGTGACGCTGGCGCGCCGGGCGCAAGCCGCTGCACTCCCGCCGCCGCGCGGCGCTCGGGGCGTGCACTGGGCGGTGCGCGGGTATGCTCTCGTTGAATCGTGCTCGTCGGCGCAGGGGGTGTTTTATCGCGTCCTGCACCGCTACCGCTGCACGCCCCCTTGAACCCCGAAGTCCTGGAGTTTTCGATGCGCATTTTGCACACCATGTTGCGGGTCGGTGATCTGCAGCGTTCGATCGACTTCTACACCCAGGTGCTGGGCATGACGCTGCTGCGCACCTCGGAGAACCCCGAGTACAAATACTCGCTCGCCTTCCTCGGCTACGAAGGTGGAAACCCCGCGCAAGCCGAGATCGAGCTCACCTACAACTGGGGCGTGGATCGTTACGAAATCGGCACGGCCTACGGCCACATCGCGATCGGCGTGCCGGACATCTACGCCGCCTGCGACCGAATCCGCGCCGCTGGCGGCACCATCACGCGCGAACCCGGCCCGGTCAAAGGCGGCCGCACGGTGATCGCCTTCATCACCGACCCCGATGGCTACAAAATCGAACTCATCGAGCGGCCCGACGAGGCATCGTCCGGTACGAGCCTGCGTTGACGCCACCTCCGAAAGACCCCACGTCCATGACCGATACCGCCCGCCACCTCGCGCAGTTGCGCAAGAGCTATGAGAAGGCCGAACTCAGCGAGGCCCATTCCCACGCCGACCCGCTCAAACAGTTTGAGCAGTGGCTCGAGGAAGCCATTCGCGCCGAAATTCCCGAGCCCAACGCCATGACGCTCGCCACCGTCGGGCCAGACCTGCGCCCGAGCACGCGCGTGGTGCTCATCAAAGGCTACGACGCGCGCGGCATTGTCTGGTACACCAACTACCACAGCCGTAAAGGCCAGGAGCTCGCCGGCAACCCCTACGCCGCGCTGCAGTTTCATTGGGTCGAGCTCGAGCGCGTGGTGCGCATCGAAGGCGTGGTCGAGAAAGTCAGCCCTGAAGAGAGCGACGCGTATTTCCACAGCCGGCCGCTCGACAGCCGCATCGGCGCCTGGGCCAGCCCGCAAAGCGAAGTCATCCCCGACCGCAGCGTGCTCGTCACCGCCGCGGCCAAATACGGCGCGAAATTCATGCTCAACCCGCCGCGCCCGCCGCACTGGGGCGGCTACCGACTCAAGCCCGATCAGTGGCAGTTCTGGCAAGGCCGTCGGAGCCGCCTGCATGACCGGCTGCGCTACCGCCTCGAAAACGGCGTCTGGGTGCGCGAACGCCTCGCGCCCTGACAGCGCCAGCGGCGGCGGCCTTACTGCGGCAGATATGGCACCAGCGCCATCGCCAGCGACACACTGACCAGCGCCAGCGCGGTCGATACCGCCACGCTCGCCGTCACCAGTGCCTCGGCGCGCCGGTAGCGCTGCGAAAACAAAAACACATTCGCGCCGATCGGCAGCGAGGCGGCCACCACCATCACCGCCAGCGGCAATCCGCGCAGGCCCGCGGCCCAGCCCGCCAGCCCCATCAGCATCGGGTGCACGAAGGTCTTGACTGCGGCAATCGCCAGCGCCCCTTTGAGCTGCGCGCCCACCGCCGTCTGCGCCAGCGTCACGCCCACCAGCACCAGCGCCACCGGCCCAAACGCATTGCCCAGCAGTTGCAGCGGCCGATCCACCACCGGCGGCAAGCCCCAGCCGGTCTGCGCATACAGCAGGCCGGCGATGATGGGCAGCGGCACCGGGTGAATCACCGCGTTCCGCACCGCCCGCGCCACCGTTCGCGCCAGGTGCCGCGGCGCCGCGCCGGGCTCGCGTGCGCGATCGCGGGCCGAGAGCAATTCCAGCACCACGGTCGCCAGCGTCAGCAGCACCAGCGCATGCGTGGAAATCAAGGTAAACAACTGCACCAGCCCCGCCTCGCCATACGCCAGCCCCACCAGCGGCACGCCGATCATCACCGTGTTGCTGAAGATCGACGCCAGCGCCAACACCGCCGCGCGGCTGTCGAACCCTCGAGCCGCCAGCACCGCGAAGAACAACACCGCCGCGACCGCGTGGTAGAGCGCCATCGCGCCAAAGTCCAGCCGCTCGACGCGCACCGCGCTCATGGTGCGAAACAGCAGCGCCTGCGCCAGCACCAGAAACACCAGGTTGGAGAGGTCGCGCACCGACTCCGCCCGGATGAAGCGCAGCCGCCCCGCGACGAACCCGATGCCGATCAACAGCCCCACCGGCAGCAAGGCGGAAAGCACGGGGTGGTTGAGGTTGAGGGTCATGAAACAAAAGCTGCGATCAAAGCCGCGAAGCCGCGAAGCCGCGAAGCCGCGAAGCCGCGAAGCCGCGAAGCCGCGAAGCCGCGAAGCCGACGATGATGACACGCCGCCTTCGCGCGCGCTGGCGCCTGCGCGCGCGAAGGCGGGCATGGCCCGTCGGGGGCTGCTTCTTCCTGCGCATAGAATGCGCACGACTCGCCACACTCAGGAGATCGCCATGCCTGCCCTCGCATCGGCCCGCAAGCGGCCCGTCAACCTCAGTCTTAACGAGGGTCTGGTCGATCAGGCGCGGCGCTACACCGGCAACCTCTCCGAAACCGTCGAGGCGCTGCTCGCGGACTTCGTGCTCGCACAGCAACAGGCGCGGAAGGCCCAGGCCGAGCAGGCGGCGCGCGCCGTGGGCGCCTGGAACGCACTGGCCGAAGCCGCCGGCTCGTATGCCGACGCACACACCACGCTCTGAGCGCGCGCAACTTCAGGATTCACGCCGCCCTCCACCCGATCGCTCACGCCAAAGCGGCGCCGCGCCCCACCCTGCACATCCGCCCGCCCCGCCGCCGTGCCCCAGTTCGACGTCCACCGCAACCCCGGCGCGCTGCGCGACACCGTGCCCTTCGTGGTGGTGGTGCAGTCGGCGCTGTTCGATGGCTACCGCCGCCGCGTCGTGGTGCCGCTGGTGCGGCGCAACGCGCTGCCTGCGGGCAGCGGCATCGTGCCCTCGCGGCTGAACCCGGAGTTCGAGATTGAGGGGGAGCGCGTGGTTCTGCACCCGCTGGACATGGTCTCCGTACCCACCTCGGCGCTCGGCGCGCGCGTGGGCAGCCTCGGCAGCGACGGCCAGGCCATCACCGACGCCCTCGACGAGTTGCTCAGCCGCGCCTGGGGTTGAGCCCTTGAGAACACCACACCCACCGCACCATGCCCCTGTCCTGGAACGAAATCAAGGCCCGCGCGCTGGCCTTCAGCCGCGAATGGGCGGATGCCCGCGACGAGGCCAGCGAGGCCAAGCCCTTCTGGATTGCCTTCTTCGAAATCTTCGGCATCAGCAACAAGCGCGTGGCCACCTTCGAGCACGCGGTCAAGAAGTTCGGCGGCGGCCAGGGCTATGTGGACCTGTTCTGGCCGGGGCTGCTGCTGGTGGAGCAGAAATCCCGCGGCAAGGACCTCGACCGCGCCTACACCCAGGCGCTGGACTATTTCCCCGGCATCAAGGAACGCGACCTGCCGCGCTATGTGGTGGTGAGCGACTTCGCGCGCTTTCGACTGCACGACCTCGAAACCGGCCAGACGCATGAGTTCGCCCTGGCCGAATTGCACAAGCACATCCGCCACTTCGGCTTCATCGCCGGCTACGAGGCGCAGCCGCTGGCACCGCAGAGCGCCGTCAACATCGAGGCGGCCGAGCGCATGGGTCGGCTGCATGATGCGCTCAAAGCCTCGGGCTACGAAGGCCATGCGCTCGAAGTGCTGCTGGTGCGCCTGCTGTTCTGCCTGTTCGCCGACGACACCGGCATCTTCCAGCCCGCGCAGGCGCTGCGCAGCTACATCGAGGAGCGCACCCGCGAGGACGGCTCCGACCTCGGCCCGCTGCTCGCGCGGCTGTTCCAGGTGCTCAACACCCCTGAAGCCCAACGCAGCACCGCGCTGGACGAACAGCTCGCCGCATTCCCCTACGTCAACGGAGAGCTGTTCGCCGAACCCATCCCCATTGCCGACTTCGACGCCGCCATGCGCGAGGCGCTGCTGGACGCCTGCGCGCTCGACTGGAGCGCCATCTCGCCCGCCATCTTCGGTGCGCTGTTCCAGTCCATCATGGACAAGACCGCGCGGCGCAACCTCGGGGCGCACTACACCAGCGAGGAGAACATCGCCAAGCTCATCAAGCCGCTGTTTCTCGATGCGCTGTGGGCCGAATTCGACAAAGCCAAGAAGAACCGCAACAAGCTGTTCGACTTTCACAAAAAGCTGCGCAGCCTCACCTTCTTCGACCCGGCGTGCGGCTGCGGCAACTTCCTCGTCATCGCCTACCGCGAATTGCGCCGGCTCGAACTCGAGGTGCTGCGCGCCAGCGCGCTGCTGGCCTCGCAGACCGGGCATGTGGATGTGGGCCCGCTGATCGCCGTGGACGTGGACCAGTTCCACGGCATCGAGATCGAGGAATTCCCCGCCCAGATCGCGCAGGTCGCGCTCTGGCTCACCGACCACCAGATGAACCTGCACGTGAGCGAGGAATTCGGCCAGTACTTCGCCCGCATCCCGCTGCGCAGCCGCCCGCACATCGTGCACGGCAACGCGCTCACCCTCGACTGGGCCGAGGTGCTGCCGCCCGAGCGCTGCAGTTATGTGCTGGGGAATCCGCCGTTTGTGGGCGCCAAGTTCATGAACGACGCCCAGCGCGCCGACGCCGCCGCCGTCTTTCACGGCGTGGCCAACGCCGGCCTGCTCGACTATGTGGCCGCGTGGTACGTCAAGGCCACGCGCTACCTGCACGCCGCGCGCGATGCCGGCGTCAACCCGCCCCAGGCCGCCTTCGTCTCCACCAACTCCATCACCCAGGGCGAGCAGGTCGGCGTGCTCTGGGGCTGGCTGCTCGCGCAGGGCGTGCACATCCACTTCGCGCACCGCACCTTCGCCTGGAACAACGAAGCGCGCGGCAAAGCCGCGGTGCACTGCGTCATCATCGGCTTCGGCCTCGACGACCGGCCCGACAAGACGATTTTTGAATACGCCGACATCAAGGGCGAGCCGCATGCGGTGAAGGCGGCCAACATCAATCCGTATCTGGTCGATGCGCCGGATGTGGTGCTGGAAAACCGCAGCACACCGCTCTGTCCGGTTCCCGAAATCGGCATCGGCAACAAGCCGATTGATGGCGGGCACTATCTGTTCACCGACGACGAAAAGGCCGAGTTCCTGCGACGCGAGCCGCAGGCCGAGCAGTGGTTCCACCGCTGGCTGGGCGCGGATGAGTTCATCAACGGTTACCAACGCTGGTGTCTGTGGCTGGGGGACTGCCCGCCGGACGTGTTGCGCCGGATGCCCGAGGCGATGAAGCGCGTCGAAGCCGTGCGTCAGTTCCGGCTGGCGAGCAAGAGCGCGCCGACACGAAAGCTCGCACAAACGCCGACGCGCTTTCATGTGGAGAACATGCCGACGTCGACCTACCTGCTGATCCCGCGTGTTTCATCTGAACGGCGCAACTACATTCCGATTGGGTTCATCCCGCCCGATACCTTCACCAGCGACAGCGCGCTCATCAGCCAAGCGGCCACCCTCTACCACTTCGGCATCCTCACCTCGGCGATGCACATGGCCTGGATGCGCGCAGTGTGCGGCCGCCTCGAAAGCCGCTACCGCTACTCCGCCGGCATCGTCTACAACAACTTCCCCTGGCCGTTTTGCGAACCAAAAGCCGAGGACGCCAGCGTAAAACGGTGGACGGATGCTATTGAAAAAGAAGCGCAGGCGGTGCTCGAGGCCCGCGCCCGGTTCCCCGACGCGACGCTGGCCGACCTCTACGACCCGCTGACCATGCCGCCCGAGCTGCTCAAGGCGCACCAGCGGCTCGACGCCGCGGTGGATGCCGCCTATGCCGCAGCCGCTGGCGGCAAGAAAAGATACGCCAGTGACGCCGAGCGCGTGGCCTTCCTGTTCGGCCTGTACCAGCGCCTCGACACCGCGCTGGCCCCCACCCTCCCGGCCAAACCCGCCAGACGGCCCTCAAAAAAGATCGTTTAGACGCGCCTGTATCCGCGTGTGACCCGCCCGCAGCCGGGATGCGCGACGCGCGAGGGACTTGTTCAGCGTTGCCCTGACCTTACTTCACCGGCACCGCATCGACCAGCCGGTAGTAGAGGCCGTAGGGGTCGTCATGGAGCACGAGGAAGCGCCCTTCCATCACCACCGGGTCGTTACTGGGCTTGACCGGCGTGCGGCTCTTGACCTCGACCATGCTCTCGGGGCCGCCGGGGACGCAGAACGGGCAGCTCAGCGGCACGGCGCTGAGCAGAAAGTGCGTTTGCCGCTCGCCGGGCTCGAGCGGCATCATGAATCCCTGGATGCGCTGCGTCTTTTGGTGCAATTGCAACTGCGCGAGCTTGAAGACGGGCAGCAGGCGGTTTTTGTCGGCGCGGGTTTTCACATCCGTCAGCAGCTCCCAGGGCACCACGTCGTCGCGCGCAGGCAGAGGCGCAAACGCGCTGTCGGGGCTGTGCACGCCGGGGCCGGTGCCAAACGCAAGTCCCGTCGGTGCGGACGCCGCCGTCTGGGATGCCGCCGCCGCGGAAGCGCCCGCACCCGCCCTGGGCGGCACCGCCTGCGCTCCTGTTTCCAGAGCAAACAATGACCAGATCACGCTGGCAAGCAACGGTTTTTTCATGAAATTTCGGCTCCAGAGAGCGCCTCGGCCACGTCCACACGGTACGCGGCTGCAAGCGGCAGGGCGGCAGCCAGAAGCGCGACGCCCGCGGCGAGCAGAGGCACCACCGCCTCGACGCTCTGCCATTGTGTCGCAAGCGCCCGCAGCGGCAGCAGCGCGCCCAGCTCGGCTGCACCGCCCGCGGCGCCCGTGCCCCAGGCCGCCAAGGCCAGTAGCCCGTGCGTGGCGGCCAGCGCCAGCGCCGCGGCCAGCAGGGCCAGCCACAGCGCCTCGGCGAGCAACAGCGCGGCGATGCGCCCGGGCGGAGCGCCGAGCAGCCGCAGCAGCGCCAGGTCGGCACGGCGCGCACGCACCGCGTTCCACAGCGCGATGAACACCGACAGCCCGGCGCTGGCCAGCAGCACCGCGCCCAAGACCTCGACCACCCGCGCGCCCACGCCGATCAGCCCGAGCAGCCGCGACACCTCCACCGCCGGGGAAGCCGCCTGCATGCGGGTCTGGTTGTTGACCCACCGCGGCAACACGGCCGCGGCCAGCGGGCTGCGGTAGCGCACCAGCGCGACGGTCACTTCGCGCGGCGGCTCGGCCGCATGGGCATCGTGGGTGGGGTCGCGTCCGGGGGCCGCGCCTTTTGGCGGTTCATGTTCGTGATCATGTTCGTCCGCGGCAGCGGGCGCAGCCGCCGGGTGCGCATGCACCTGCCACACCGATTCGGTGGCGGTCAGCACCAAGCGGTCGAGCACGCAGCCGCAAGGCGCGAGCACGCCTGTGACCGTGTAGGGCGATGCCGCATGGGCGTGACCGCCACCGCCCAGCCCGTGCACGCCCACGAAGCGCTGTCCCACGCCCAGCCCCAGCCGCGCCGCCGCCTGTGCGCCCAGCACCGCCTGCATCGGGGCAGACCACACGGTGCCCTGCGCGAAACTGGCCTGGTAGTGGGCCAGGTAAGCCGGCGTGGTGCCGACGATGCGAAAGCCGCCCACTGTATCCCCGAGCGAGAGCGGAATCACCTCGGCCACCAGCGGCTGGCGCTCGAGCGCCTCGACCTCCGAGAGCGCCACATTGCCCGTGGGCTGGTCGATGTGGAACACGCCCGAGAGGATGAGCTGCATGGGGCTGCCCTTGGCGCCCACCACCAGGTCGATGCCCGAGAGGTCGCGCTCGAACGCATGTTCGAGTGCGCCGCGCGCGAGCAGCACGAACCCCACCGACACCAGCCCGAGCGTCAGCAGCAGCAGGTTGAGCACTCCGGTGAGCGGCTGCGCCCACAGGTTGCGCCAGGCGAGTCGCAGCGTGCTCATGCCGCCTCCCGCTGGAAGGATTCGTAGCCCGCCGATGCCCCATCGCCCGACACCGGCGCGAAGGACAGCACCCGCGCGTCGGGGCAGGCCGCATGCACGCGGGCGTCGTGGGTGGCAATGACCAAGGTCGCTCCACAGCGTTGCGCGGTCGCGGCAAGCTGCCCCAGCGCCTCGGCGCAGGCGGCATCGTCGAGGCTCGCGGTCGGCTCGTCGGCCAAGAGCACCCGCGGTCGGCGCAGCATGGCCCGCGCCAGCGCCACGCGCTGCGCCTGGCCCACCGACAGTTCGCGCGGCAGCCGCGCCGCTAGCGCCGAGAGGCCCAGCGCCGCCAGGGCCGCGTCGATGGCCGCCTCATCGCTGGGCAGCCCCGCCGCCCAATAGACCAGCGCCAGGTTCTCGCGCACGCAAAGCGCTGCGCTCAAGTGCAGCCGCTGCGGCAGCACACCGACCTGCGCGCCGCGCCAGGCGTCGAGCGCGCGCGGCGTGAGCCCCGACAAAGCCTGCCCCGCAACGATGATTTCACCGCAGCTGGGTCGACGCAGCCCCGCCGCCAGCGCCAGCCAGGTGGACTTGCCGCTGCCCGAGGGGCCGCGCAGCAACAGCGTGCCGCCCTGGGGCAGCCGCACATCGGGAAAGCGCAGCACCGCGCCACCGGGGTACTGGTAGCCAAGGTCTTGGGTCTCGATCATGACCGGCGATGCTAAGGCAACGCTGAACAAGCCCTTCGCGCGCCGCGCATCTCGGGAACGGATTGCGCGTTGCCCGCCCAGACCACCTACACTGCGCGCTCACCCCTCCCGCCGAACGCCCTGCGCATGCCCTGGACCCATCTGTTGCTCGCCCTCGCCGTCGTCGCGGTTTGGGGCACGAACTTCGTCGTCATCCGCTACGGGCTCGATGCCTTCGAGCCGCTGGCTTTCGCCGCGCTGCGCTTTGCCGCCTCGGCGCTGCCGTGGATGCTGTTCATCCGCCGGCCCGCCGTGCGCTGGCGCACGCTCGCTGCGTTCGGGGTGCTGCTGGGCGTGGGGCAGTTCGGGTTGCTGTTTCTGGCCATGCGCGGGCACATCACGCCGGGGCTTGCCTCGCTGGTGATCCAAGTGCAGGTGTTTTTCACCATTGGTTTATCCATGCTGCTGCACGGCGAGCGGGTGCGGACCTACCAGATCGTGGGCTTGCTCTGCGCGGTGGGCGGACTCGGTCTGATTGCCGGGCATGTGGATGCAACGCTCAGCGTGCTGGGCCTCGCGCTGGTGTTGCTGGCGGCGTTTTTCTGGGCCTGCGCCAACTTGGTGGCGAAGTCAGCCGGGCGCGTGGACATGCTGGGCTTCATGGTCTGGAGCAGCGCCTTTGCCGCGCCGCCGCTGGCGCTGCTCTCGCTCGTGTTCGAGGGTCCGCAAGCACTGTGGACCGGTGTGCAGCACGCCTCGGCCGCCGCCTGGGCTGCGGTGGCCTGGCAGGCGCTGGGCAACACACTGTTTGGCTACGGCGCTTGGAACTGGCTGCTGTCGCGACACCCGGCGGCGTCGGTCGCGCCACTGGCTTTGCTGGTGCCGGTGTTCGGCATGGGTGCCTCGGCGTTTTGGCTCGGCGAGCCGCTGCCGCCATGGAAACTCGGCGCGGCCGCCTTGGTGCTGCTGGGGCTGGCGCTCATCATCCTGTGGCCGCACGCGCGGGCGCGCTGGCTTAGGCGCGAAACGCTGGCTCAGGCGGACTGATTCAGCGTTGCCTTCAGCGCGCCAGCCGCGCGAAGGTCTGGCGGAACTTGGCCAGCTTGGGCGCGGCGACGGCGAGGCAATAGCCTTGCGTGGGATGCTTTTCGAAGTAGTCCTGGTGGTACGCCTCGGCCGGCCAATAGTTCGCCAGCGGCAGCACCTCGGTGACGATGGGGGCTGCGTAGAGAGGGTCTTGGCTCATCTCACGGATCAGCGCTTCGGCGACTGCGCGCTGCTCGGGCGTGGTGTAGTAGATGCCGCTGCGGTACTGCGTGCCCACGTCATGCCCCTGTCGGTTGAGCGTGGTGGGGTCGTGGATGAGAAAGAACACCTCGAGCAACTCGCGCGTGGACACCTGCGCCGGGTCGTAGACGACGCGCACCACCTCGACGCAACCGGTGCGCCCGCTGCACACCTCTTCGTAGCTCGGCCGCTCGACCTGGCCATTGCTGTAGCCGGACTCGACATCGAGCACCCCGCGCACCTCTTTGAACACGGCTTCCGTGCACCAAAAACAGCCGCCGCCGAGCACCAGGGTTTGCGGCTCGGAAGGCGTCAGGGGCTGCGGTGTGTTCATGGGGTTTTCAATCAACGCTAGGCTGGGCAGAACAGGGTCTCGGCCATCATAATCGCGCAGCGCCTGCCCTGCTCCACCCTCGCCCATGTGCCCGCCTGAAGCCCCGATGACCACCGCCGCGCCTGCCCCCACGATCGAGTGGCCCTTGCCGCCTTTTGCCAGCTACGCGCAGGCCGAAGGCGTCGAGGGGGAATGGGAGTGTGAGGTCGAAGGCTTGAACGGCCAGACCCGCCGCTGCCTGCTGGTGGGCTTCGATCCGCTGGCCGAGACGGCCTGGATACGCGTTCCGCCTTCGCGTGCGCGCCTGCCGGTGCAGTTCTCCATGTTCCGCCGACTGCGCATCCTCACGCCGCTGAGCCCGGCTACTCCGTCTGCGAGCTCCGGGCCCCAGGCGCAACTGGTCGAATACCGCGCCCGTTTGCCCTACCGCGTGCGGCTGAGGGATGAGACGGTGTTCGAGGGGGAAACGATCGGACACACGGAAACGCCGCAAGGCCTGTTCCTGTTCGAGCCCATCGACGAGCACGACCGCGTGCGCCGCGTGTTCATCCCGCGGGGGGTGATTGCTCAGACCCAGATCGGGGCGGCTCTGGGTGAAGTGCTGGTGGCACAGAAGGTGGTTTCGCCCGCCCAGGTCGAGCAAGCCTTGCAGGAGCAGGACCGCCTGCGGCAAAGAAAGCTCGGCGACTATCTCGTCAGCGAAAAAATCGTCACGCCGGAGCAGCTCCTCGAGGCGCTGGAGGCGCAGGCGCGCATGCCCCTCGTGCGTCTGGGCGAGGCCTTGACCGGTCTGGGCATGATCACGCCAGAGCAGCTCGAAGCAGCGCTGGAGCGGCAAAAAACCGAGCGCAGCGTGCCGCTGGGCGAAATCCTGGTGCGTTCGGGTCAGCTCTCGCGCCATGACCTGCAGATGGCGCTGGCGCGCAAGATGGGCTACCCCATCGTCGATCTGAAGCAGTTCCCGATCGATGCCGAAGCGGTGCGGCGGGTGCCGTTTGCGCTGGCCCGACGTCTGCGCATCGTGCCGCTGTTGTGGCGCTCGGGCACGCTCATCGTCGCCAGCGACGACCCGACCCGCCAAGGCGTGCTCGATGAAATCGAATTTGCGACTCAGGCCAAGGTCGTCGCGGCACTGGCCGCCGCGCCCATTCAAGAGCGGGACATCGCCGAGATCTACCGCCGGCTGGGCGGTGCGCCCGAAGTCGCCCCCGGCGTCGTCGAATGGCCCGACGACCCCGCCGCGTTCAAGGCCGGCGAGCTGCTCGAGCAGCTCGAACAGTTCGAAGCGCCCGCCGACGAGGAGCACGAGCCGCTGATCGAGCAGAGCGACAACCAGCTCGTGCGGCTGATCCACACCCTGATCATCGAGGCGCACCAGCAAGGGGCCTCGGACATCCACATCGAGACCTTCCCGAACCGGCGCAAGGTGCGCATTCGGCTGCGCAAGGATGGGCGGCTCGAACCCTACATGGAGTTGCCGCACACCTACCGCGCCGCGATCGTCGCGCGCATCAAGATCATGTGCGACCTCGACATCTCCGAGCGGCGCAAGCCTCAGGACGGCAAGATCAACTTCGCGCGATTCGTGCCGGGGCAAAACATCGAGCTGCGGGTGGCCACCATTCCCACCTTCGGCGGCGCCGAGGACGTGGTCTTGCGCATTCTGGCGTCGGCCAAGCCCGTTCCGCTCCAGGAGCTGGGCCTCGCGCCGGCAAATCTGGCCACGCTGCGCGAAGTGGTCGAGCGGCCCTACGGCATGATTCTGTGCGTCGGCCCGACGGGTTCGGGCAAGACGACGACCTTGCACTCCTTGCTGCAGCACATCAACACGCCGGAGCGGAAAATCTGGACCGCCGAAGACCCGGTGGAAATCACCAATCCGGATCTGCGTCAGGTTCAGGTCAACCCCAAGATCGACTGGACCTTTGCCAAAGCCTTGCGCGCCTTTCTGCGCGCCGACCCCGACGTGATCATGGTCGGTGAAATCCGCGACGTCGAAACCGCGCACATGTCGGTCGAGGCGTCGCTGACCGGCCACCTGGTGCTGTCGACGCTACACACGAACAGCGCGCCCGAGACGGTCACGCGGCTGCTCGACATGGGGATGGACCCCTTCAATTTCTCGGATTCGCTGCTCGCGGTGCTCGCGCAGCGCCTGGTGCGCCGTCTGTGTCCAGACTGCCGCGTGGCAGAACCGCTGAGTGCCGAGATGCTGACCGAACTGGTCGACGACTACCTGCTGGGCTTCCCCGACGACCTGCGACCGACCGCTCAGGCGGTACGGCAGGACTGGCAGACACAACTCGGCAGCGAATCACCGCTGCGGCATCACCGCAGCCCCGGCTGCCCCGCGTGCAACCACACCGGCTATCGGGGCCGGGTGGGGCTGCATGAGCTGCTGCGCGTCAACCTGGAAATCCGCCGCTTGATCCAGCAGCGCGGCGCCCCGCAGCAGATCCAACATGCGGCGATGCGCGCGGGCGCCTTCCGCACCCTGCGGCAAGACGGCATCCTCAAGGTCCTTCAGGGTCTGACGAGCCTCGATGAAGTCCGCGCCAACACCAGCCATCTTTGACCCTGTTTCACCTCGAGGAGCCCCCGCATGAAAACCGCCTTCCCCTGGGCCGACCCCCTGCTGCTGACCGCGCAGTTGAGCGACGACGAGCGCGCCATCGCCGAGGCCGCGCACACCTTTTGCCAAGACAAACTGCAGCCGCGCGTGCTGATGGCCGCGCGGCATGAGCGCTTCGACCGCGAGATCATGAACGAATTCGGCACCATGGGCTTTCTCGGCCCGACGATTGAGGGCTACGGCTGCGCGGGCCTCAACCATGTGAGCTACGGCCTCATTGCGCGCGAGGTCGAGCGCGTCGACAGCGGCTACCGCAGCGCCATGAGCGTGCAGAGCTCGCTGGTCATGCACCCGATCCACGCCTATGGCAGCGAGGCCCAGCGGCAGAAATACCTGCCGCGGCTCGCCAGCGGCGAGTGGGTGGGCTGTTTCGGCCTGACCGAGCCCAACCACGGCTCCGATCCGGCCAGCATGCTCAGCCGCGCCAAGCCGGTCGACGGCGGCTATGTGCTGCGCGGACAGAAGATGTGGATCACCAACGCGCCGATTGCCGATGTGTTCGTGGTCTGGGTCAAACTCGAAGACGCCTCCGGCCAGGTGGGCGGGCAGGAGAGCATCCGCGGCTTCATCCTCGAAAAAGGCATGAAAGGCCTCTCGGCACCGAAGATCGAGGGCAAGATGAGCCTGCGCGCCAGCATCACCGGCGAGATCGTGATGGACGAGGTCTTCGTTCCCGCCGAGAACCTGCTGCCCAATGTCGCCGGCCTCAAAGGCCCGTTTGGCTGCCTCAACAAGGCGCGCTACGGCATTGCCTGGGGCGCGCTGGGCGCGGCGGAAGACTGCTGGCTGCGCGCCCGTCAATACACGCTGGAGCGCCAGCAGTTCGGCCGGCCACTGGCGCAAAACCAGCTGATCCAGAAAAAACTGGCCGATATGCAGACCGAAATCGCCATCGGCCTGCAAGCCTGCCTGCGCGTGGGCCGGCTGATGGACGAGGGCAAGGCCGCACCCGAGATGGTGAGCCTGATTAAGCGCAATTCCTGCGGCAAGGCGCTCGACATCGCCCGCATGGCACGCGACATGCACGGCGGCAACGGCATCCATGACGAGTACCACGTGATCCGCCACATGATCAACCTGGAAACCGTCAACACCTACGAAGGCACCCACGACATCCACGCCCTCATCCTCGGCCGCGCACAGACGGGTCTGCAAGCGTTTTTCTGAGGTTTTCGGCGGTTCTCCGGCGTGAAATGAGGCGGTGTCGCTCTCAAATTCAGAGCGTTCAAATGAGGTCGGTGGCTGCGATTGACGCCTGGATGCCGGCCGGTTAGACTCCTTACTAACCAGTCAGTCAGTAAAAGCCTCCATGTCTGCCCCCTCCACCACCGCCGCCAGCGAGTCCGCCGAAGCCAGCGCGCATCGGCGCGAGCGGCGCAAGGAGGCGCGGCCCGGTGAGTTGCTCGATGCCGCGCTCGACCTGTTCGTCGAAAAAGGCTTTGCGGCCACACGCGCCGAAGAAGTGGCCGCCCGGGCCGGCGTGTCCAAAGGCACGCTGTTCCTCTACTTCCCGAGCAAGGAAGAACTGTTCAAAGCCGTGGTGCGAGAGAACCTGGCCCGCGTGGTGCACGAAAGCGCAGGCGAGCTCGACAGCTTCGAGGGCCCGAGCGACGCCCTGCTGTTGCACTTCCTGCAGCAATGGTGGGCGCGTTACGGCGCCACCAAAGCCTCCGGCATCTCGAAGCTCATCATCAGCGAAGCGAGCAACTTCCCCGAACTGGCGGTGTTCTTCCGCGACGAGGTGGTCGAACCGGGCACCGCGCTGCTGCGCCGCGTGCTCGAGCGCGGCATCGCGCGCGGCGAATTTCGCCCCGTGCCGATCGACACAACGGTGCACCTGATCCTCGCGCCGCTGCTGTTCCTCGTGCTCTGGAAGCATTCGCTCGGCCCTTGCTGCGACGCCCTCGCGCGCATCGAGCCCGAAGCCTACATCGCGCAACACGCCGAACTGCTGCTGCGCGGCCTGCGCGCCGACGCCGCACCCGGCACCCCAGATTCGCCCGCCCCACCCGAACCCAAGACCCCATGAACAAACGCTGGAAATGGATCATTGCCCTGCTCGTGCTCGCGCTGCTGGCCGCCGGTGTGCTGCGCCTCGTGGCCAACCGGCGCGCGGCACAGCAAGCCCTGAACGCCGCGCCGAAAGCCGCGCCGGTGATCGAACTCGCCGCCGGTGACGTGCAGCCCGCGCGGGTGCGTGAACTCACGCTCGGCCTGCCTATCACGGGGACGGTCAAGGCCGCGAATGCCGCGGTGGTGAAAGCGCGTGTGGCGGGGGAACTGCAGGGGCTCGGCGTGCGCGAAGGCGACGCCGTCGCTGCCGGGGCCGTGCTCGCGCGCATCGACCCGACCGAATACCGCGCCCGCGACCTGCAAGCCCGCCAGCAGGCCGACGCCGCGCGCGCGCAGGTGGCGATCGCGCAGCGGCAGTACGACAACAATCGCGCGCTGGTGGATCAGGGCTTCATCTCCAAAACCGCGCTCGAAACCTCGCAGGCCAACCTGGAAGCCGCCCAGGCCAACCTGCGCGCGGCGCAGGCCGCGGCCGAGGTGACGGGCAAGGCGCTGGCCGATACGGTGGTGACCGCCCCGATCGCAGGCGTGGTGTCGCAGCGGCTGGCGCAAAACGGCGAGCGCGTCGGCATCGATGCGCGCATCGTCGAAATCGTCGACCCGCGCCGGATGGAGCTGGAAGTGCCGCTGTCGGCCGACGACGCATCGCGCGTGCGTGTGGGCATGTCCGCGACCGTGCAGGTCGATGGGCTCACCGAGCCGCTTGCGGCCACCGTGCTGCGGCTCAACCCGGCCACGCAGGCCGGCACGCGCGGCGTGCTGGCGTATCTGGGTCTGCCGACGGCGTCGGGCCTGCGCCAGGGCTTGTTTGCGCAAGGAACGCTGGCGCTGGGCACGCGCACGGCGCTGGCCGTGCCGCTCGACGCGGTGCGCACCGACAAGCCCGAACCCTATGTGCAAACCGTCGAGGGCGCGCGCGTCGCGCACCACACGGTGCGGGTGCTCGATCGTGGCCTGGCCGGCGGCGAGCGCTACGCTGCCGTCGAAGGCATCGCCGACGGCGCGCTGGTACTCGCGGGCAGCGTCGGCGCGCTGCGCGCCGGCACGGAACTGCGCCTCGCGGCACCGCCTGCGGCCCCTGCGGCCAACCCGGGCGCCAGCGCAACCGCGCAGCCGGCCGCCTCGGCTTCCCACGCCTCGCGCTGAAGCATCATGTGGTTCACGCGCGTCAGCCTGCGTAACCCCGTCTTCGCCACGATGGTGATGCTCGCCATCGTCGTGCTCGGGGTGTTCTCCTACCAACGCCTGCAGATCGACCAGTTCCCGAACATCGATTTCCCAGTGGTCGTCGTCACCACCGAGTACCCGGGCGCTTCGCCCGAGATCGTCGAGAGTGAGGTGACGAAGAAGATCGAGGAGGGCGTGAACTCGATCGCTGGCATCAATGCGCTCACCTCGCGCAGCTACGATGGCCTGTCGGTCGTCATCATCGAATTCCAGCTGCACATCAACGGGCGCAAAGCGGCCGACGACGTGCGCGAAAAGGTCGCAGCCATCCGCCCGAGCCTGCGCACCGAGGTCAAAGAGCCGCGCGTGCAGCGCTTCGACCCCTCGAGCCGCGCCATCTGGTCGCTCGCCGTGCTGCCCGATGCGAGCCGGGGCCAGGCGATGAACGCGATCGAACTCACCAACTGGGCCGACCAGGTGCTCAAGAAACGCCTGGAAAACGTGCGTGGCGTCGGCGCCGTGAACATCGTGGGCGGCACCAAACGCGAGATCAACCTTTATCTCGACCCCAAGGCACTCGAAGCCTGGGGCGTGACGCCCGAGCAGGTCGCCAGCGCCGTGCGCGGCGAAAACCAGCAACTGCCGCTGGGCGCGGTTCGTTCGCCCACGCAGGAGAACGTGGTGCAAATCGACGCGCGCGTGCAACGCCCCGAGGACTTTGGTGCCCTGATCGTCGCGCGCAAGAACGGCGTGCCGGTACGGCTGGACCAGGTGGCGCGCGTCCAAGACGGCGCGCAGGAACTCGACACGCTCGCGCTCTACAACGGCGAGCGCACCTTGCTGCTGACGGTGCAAAAGGCGCAGGACGAGAACACCATCGCCGTGATCGACGGCCTCACGCGAACCACCGCCGAGTTGCTGCCGCAACTACCGCCCGGCGTGCGCATCGAGCCGGTCAACGACGCCTCGCGCCCGATACGGGTCGGGGTGGAAAACGTGCGGCGCACGCTGATCGAAGGCGCGCTGCTTACGGTGTTGATCGTTTTCCTGTTCCTCAATTCCTGGCGCTCCACCGTCATCACCGGGCTGACGCTGCCGATCTCGCTGATCGGCACCTTCCTCTTCATGAACCTGTTTGGCTTCACCATCAACATGGTGACGCTCATGGCCTTGTCGCTGTGCGTGGGTCTGTTGATCGATGACGCCATCGTGGTGCGCGAAAACATCGTGCGCCATGTGCAGATGGGCAAGGGGCCGTACACGGCGGCGCTCGAAGGCACGCAGGAAATCGGGCTGGCGGTGCTGGCCACCACCTTGTCCATCGTGGCGGTGTTCATGCCGATCGGCTTCATGGGCGGCATCATCGGCAAGTTCTTCCACGAGTTCGGCATCACCATCGTCGCGGCGGTGCTGATTTCGATGTTCGTGAGCTTCACGCTCGACCCGATGCTTTCCTCCATCTGGCACGACCCGAGCATCGAAGCGCACGGTCGGCGGCAAGCGCCAGCGACCTTCTACGACAAGACCATCGGCCGCGTCACAGGCTGGTTCGAGCGCGCCACCGACGCGCTGGCGGATTTCTACCAGGGCATCCTGCGCTGGTCGCTCGCGAACAAACTGGCCACGGTGGCGATTGCGCTGGGGGTGTTCGGCACCAGCGTGGCCCTGGTGCCGCTGCTCGGGACCGAGTTCGTGCCCAAGGCCGACTTCTCCGAGACCTACGTCAACTTCTATACGCCGGTAGGCTCCTCGCTCGAAAACACCGAGGCACGCGCCAAACAGGTCGAAGCGGTGATCCGCAGTTTCCCCGAGGTGCGCTACACGCTGACCACGATCAACTCCGGCGTCGCCGCCGGCAAGATGTACGCGAGCATTTATGTGCGGCTGGTCGACCGCAAGCAGCGCACGCGCAACGTGGACCAGATGTCGGCCGTGCTGCGCGAGCGGCTGCAACGCATCGCGGGCATCACGGTCACGCATGTGGGCCTGCTCGACCCGGTGGGCGGCAACAAGCAGATCGAGTTCTCGCTGCAAGGGCCGGACCTCAAAGAACTCGAACGCCTGCGCAACCTCGTGATGCAGCGCATCGAGCACATCCCGGGCCTGGTCGATCTCGACTCCAGCCTCAAGCCGAACAAGCCCACCATCGAGGTCGACGTGCGCCGCGAAGCCGCGTCAGACCTCGGACTGTCGGTGAGTTCGATTGGAAGCGCGCTGCGCACGCTGATCGCCGGCCAGACCGTGGGCAACTGGCGCGCCCCCGACGACGAGACCTATGACGTCAACGTGCGCCTCGCGCCCGAGGCGCGCACCGCGCTGCCCGACCTGGAGCGGCTGCCGCTCACGGTGGGCACGAATGCCGACGGCAGCGCGCGTGTGGTGCGGCTCAACCAAGTCGCCACCTTGCGCCCCGGCACCGGCGCCAACCAGATCAACCGGCGTGATCTCACGCGCGAGGTGGCGATCACCGCCAACAACTTTGGCCGCTCCGCGGGCGAAGTGTCCAACGACATCAAAACGGCGCTGGCGGGCATCAGCTTCCCACCGGGGTACAGCTACCAGTTCAGCGGCTCGACGAAGAACATGGCCGAGTCTTTTGCCTATGCGGTCTCGGCCTTGGCGATGGCGGTGATCTTCATCTACATGATCCTGGCGAGCCAGTTCAAGAGCTTCCTGCAGCCGCTGGCGCTGATGACTTCGCTGCCGCTCACGCTCATTGGCGTGGTGCTCGCGCTGATGATGTTCGGCTCCACGCTGTCGATGTTCTCGATCATCGGCATCGTGATGCTCATGGGGCTGGTCACCAAGAATGCGATTCTTCTGGTGGACTTCGCCATTCGCTCGCGCGAAGACCAGGTACAGCCCGACGGCACGGTGATCCCCGGCATGAACCGCACCGATGCGCTGCTGCACGCCGCCCGGGTGCGCCTGCGCCCGATCCTCATGACGACCCTGGCCATGGTGTTCGGCATGGTGCCGCTGGCCTTCGCCCTGACCGAGGGCAGCGAGCAGCGCGCGCCGATGGGCCAGGCGGTCATCGGCGGCGTCATCACCTCCTCCATCCTCACGCTGGTGGTGGTGCCGGTGGTCTATTGCTACATGGACGACCTGGCGCAATGGCTGCGCCGCGTGTTCAGGGTGCAGCCCACCGGCCCGGACGCAGCGCCCGCGAGCAAGGCGGCGCAAAACCCTGCGCCGGTACAATGAACCGGAATCGGCTAGTATACCCATAGGAGTATTTTTGATGGACATCGAACGTGCACGGTTCAACATGATCGAGCAGCAAATCCGGCCCTGGGAAGTGCTCGACCCCGGAGTGTTGGAGCTGCTTTCGGTGGTTCGCCGCGAAGACTTCGTGCCTGCCGCCTACCGGTCGCTGGCTTTCAGCGACATGGAAATTCCTCTGCGCGCAGGCGGTGCCCGCGGCCAGGTCATGCTCGCGCCCAAGATCGAAGCCCGTATGCTGCAGGAAGCCGCGCCGCGCCGACACGAGCGCGTGCTCGAAATCGGCGCGGGCTCGGGCTATATGGCCGCGCTCCTCGCCAAGCGGGCGCAGCACGTCGTCACCGTGGAACTCGAGCCCGAACTGGTCCAGATGGCGCGCGCCAACCTGGCACGCGCCAACATCACCAATGTGGACGTGCGGCTCGGCGATGCTGCACTCGGTCCGCAGCCCGATCAGCCGTTCGACCTCATCGTGCTCAGCGGCTCGGTTGCCGAGGTGCCGCAGATCCTGCTCGATCAGCTCAAGGTCGGCGGACGCTTGCTCGGCATCGTTGGCGAAGAGCCCATCATGCGCGCGACGGTCGTCCGCCGGCGCAGCGAGAACCAGTGGACCACCACTCAGCCCTGGGACACGGTGGCGCCGCGCCTGCTGCACTTCCCCGAACCATCGCATTTCGTTTTTTGAACGGCTCCGCGCCTCAGGTCTCCATGATCGAACAAGTCTCCCCGCGCAACCTCGACACCTGGCTCGCCGCAGCCCGTGCCCATGGCGAGCCTTTGGTGCTCGACGTGCGCGAGCCGTGGGAGTGGCAGACGGCGAGCGTGCGCCCCGAGGGCTTCGAGCTGCAGCAGATGCCCATGCGGGTCGTTCCGGTGCGCCTGCATGAGCTCGACCCCAAGCGCCCCATTGCCTGCCTGTGCCACCACGGTGGCCGCAGCATGCAGGTCGCGGCCTTTCTTGCGCACCACGGCTTTGAGCATGTCGCCAACATTTCCGGCGGCATCGAGGCTTGGGCGCGCGAGCGCGACCCGAACGTGCCGCATTACTGAACCGACCGGCGCGGACCGTCGACTCCGTTCCCAACCCGACTTGCACCACCAAGACTGACCGCCATGACCTCGTTCCCTCTCCCCTCGGCACCGATTCGTCTGGCCGCTGTCGCGGTCTGCGCCCTCATGGCCGCGGCACCCCTGCGCGCGCAAAGCCTGCTCGACGTGTATGAAGCTGCCCGCGGCTATGACGCGAGCTACCAGGCCGCGCTGGCGCAGCGCGACGCCACGCTCGCGCGGGCCGAGCAGGCGCGTGCGGCGATTCTGCCCACGGTCGGCGTGGGCGCCAGCGCCTCGCGTACGGCCATGGAGGTGAACGTGCCGGTCCCGACCGACCGGGCTTATGGCACGCAGACGCTGGGCATCAATGCCAGCCAGCCGATCTACCGCCCCGCCAACCTGGCCACCGCCGAGCAGGGCAAGAAACAGGCCGAGCTGGCCGAAGCGCAGTTGCTGCGGGCCGAACAGGACCTGATCGTCCGAGTCAGCCAGGCCTATTTCGATGTGCTCTCCGCGCGTGAGGCGCTCAACGTGGTTCGGGCCCAAAAGGCCGCCGTGTCCGAGCAGCTCGCCGCCGCCAAACGCAACTTCGAGGTCGGCACGGCGACGATCACCGACACGCGCGAGGCGCAAGCCCGCTACGACCTCGTGCTCGCCCAGGAGCTCGCCAGCGAGAACGATCTGCGCGTCAAGCAGCTCGCCCTCGATCAGCTCGTGGGCAAACCGAACATCGACCCCAAGCCTCTGCGGCAGCCGGTGAGCCTGCCCGCCCTCACGCCGGCGAACATCGACGCCTGGGTCCAACAGGCCCTCGATGCCCACCCGGCCTTGCGTCAGGCGCGAATCGGCCTCGACGTGGCCCGCCTCGAACTCAAGAAAGCCGAAGCCGGCCACCTGCCCACGGTCGACCTCACCGCCAGCTATGGCGTCACGCGCAACATCAACGGTTCGTCGATGTCGATGGGCAGCTCCCGCGTGACGGCCGGCAGCATCGGCGTCAATTTCGCCGTGCCGGTGTTCGCGGGCTACGCGATTCAAAACCGCGTCAAAGAAGCGCTTGCCCTCGAGACCAAGGCGCAAAGCGACCTCGAAGCGGCGCAGCGCACCATCGCCCAAGCCACCCGCGCGGCGTTCCTCGGCGTGCAGTCGGGCATGGCCCAGGTGCGCGCGCTCGAGGCGGCCGAACAGTCGAGCAAGACTGCCCTCGAAGCGAACCAGCTCGGGTATCAGGTGGGTGTGCGCATCAACATCGACGTGCTCAACGCGCAGAGCCAGCTCTATCAGACCCAGCGCGATCTGGCCCAGGCCCGGTACAGCGTGCTCGTCGGCAACCTCAAGCTGCGCCAAGCCAGCGGCGTGCTCAAGGCCGAGGATCTTCAGCCGGTCAACGCGCTGCTGGCACCTTAAGGCTGGACACACACCGCGCGCGGTGCATCCACCGCGCCGGGGTCAGCGATCGCCCCGACGCGGCGCACGGGCTACTGCCGTTTCCCACAGCCGACCCACGGCCTCGGCGGTGCGCTCGGCGGCACCGCGGTGCTGCTGCGCGAAGGCTCGCGCCCGCTCGCTCATCGCCGCACGCCGGTCGGCTTGCTGCAACAAGCTCAAGCCTGCCGCCACACCCTCGGCCATGTCGGCCACGCGCAGCGCCGCTCCGGCGGCTATGGCTTCCTCGGCAGCCTCGGCGAAATTGAAGGTGTGCGGCCCCAGGATGAGCGGGCAGCCGCTGGCGGCCGCTTCGATCAGGTTTTGCCCACCCAAAGGCTCGAAACTCCCACCGAGCAAGGCCACATCCGCCCAAGCGTAGTAAAGCGGCATTTCGCCCAGGCTGTCGCCCACACAAACGATGCCGGCGTGGTCGCTGGCACGCGGCGGACCGGCTTCGCCCCAGTGACTGCGGCGCTGCACCTTGAGGCCCAGGCCCTCGGCCAGGGCCTCGACTGCGTCAAAGCGCTGCGGATGGCGCGGCACGAGCAGTGGCGTCACTTCATTTTCAGGAGCATCCGAAGACCATTTTTCGCCGGCAAGGCGCCGAAAATGCTTTAAAAACGCTGCTTCCTCACCCTCGCGGCTGCTCGCGAGCATCACCACCGGGCGGCCCCAGCGCGCACGCCAGAGCGCGCCTCGCTGCAACAAACCCGGGTCCGGAGCCGCGTCGAATTTGAGGTTCCCGAACACGCCCTCGACCGGCGCACCGAGCCGCCGCAGCCGCTCGGCATCCGCCTCAGTCTGCGCCCAGACGGCGCGCAAGCCGCCGTAGGCCGCGCGCGCCAACCGCCCCAGCGCCTGCGCCCGCGCGTACGAGCGCGCATTGAGCCGTGCGTTCGCCAGCGCCAGCGGAATCCCGCGCGCTGCCGCCTCGTGGACGAGGTTCGGCCAGACTTCGGTCTCCATCAGGATGCCCATGCGCGGCTGAAAGTGATCGAAGAAGCGGCGCACCGCTGCCGGCGTGTCCCAAGGCAGCCAAGCCTGCTGGTCGCCTGGCTGCAAGAGCGAGCGCCCTTGCGCGCGCCCCGTTGCAGTACCGTGCGTGAGCAGGATGCGCACGCCGGGCAATGTGCGGCGCACCGCCTCGAGCAGCACACCGGCAGCCCTCGTCTCACCCAGCGAAACTGCATGGACCCACAACAACTCGCCCGGCCCAGCCACCCGCGCCGGGCGTGCCCCGTAGTCGCCGAAGCGCTCCTCCACCGCCTCGGCATAACCGGGCTCGAGCCGTGCGCGCCGCGCAAGTCTCAGGCGCAGCAAGGGCTGCGCGAGCCAGAGGGCGGTCGAATAAAACGCGCGTTGCAAGGCCAAAACCGTCGAGTCGCGTGGCACAGCGCCGGGGTCGCGCCCGTTGCCGAATGGACCGTCAATGCGCCGCGGCGCCGATCTGGGCGTCCGGCTTGACCTGGCGCAACAGGTCCAACATTTCCGCCTGAATGCGGGCGAGCGCTTCTGGCGTGTCGCCTTCAAAGCGCAGCACCAAGACCGGCGTGGTGTTCGACGCACGAATCAGCCCGAAGCCATCGTTCCAATCGACCCGAACGCCGTCGATGGTGTTGACACGCGCTTGGCCGGCGAAGCGCTGCAGCGCCCGCGCTTGAAGCGCTGCGGTCAAACCTTGCGGCTCGCCCTCGACACAGGGGACGTTGAGTTCGGGGGTGGAGTAGCTCGTCGGCAGCGCGTCGAGAACCGCACTGGCATCGGGGCTGCGGCTCAGAATTTCGAGCAAACGCGCCGCTGCATAGGTGCCGTCGTCAAAACCGTACCAACGCTCCTTGAAGAAGATGTGGCCACTCATTTCGCCACCCAGCGGGGCGTTGACCTCGCGCATTTTGGCCTTGATGAGCGAGTGCCCCGTGCGATACATGAGCGGCACGCCGCCAGCCGCCTCGATGACGGGGGCGAGCTTCTGCGTGCATTTCACGTCGTAAACAATCGTGCCCCCCGGCACCCGCGAGAGCACGTCGCGCGCAAACAGCATGAGTTGCCGATCCGGATAGATGTTGTGACCCGTGCGGGTGACCACGCCGAGCCGGTCGCCGTCACCGTCGAAAGCCAGGCCCAGCTCCGCATCACCCGCAGCCAGCGCGGCCATCAGATCGCGCAGATTCTCCGGCTTGCTCGGGTCGGGATGATGATTGGGGAAGTCGCCGTCCACCTCGGTGTAGAGCTCGACCACCTCGCAGCCGATCGCGCGCAAGATTCCCGGCGCAGAGGCCCCGGCAATGCCGTTGCCGCAGTCGACCACGACCTTCATCGACCGCGCGAGATGGATGTCGGAGGCGATGCGGTCGCGGTAGGCATCCAAGATGTCGACCGCACGCACGCAGCCACCGGCACGCGGCGCTCCAAATCCGGCCTCGATCGCTCGCCGCAGGGCTTGGATCTCCTCGCCATAAATGGCCCGCCCGGCCAGCACCATCTTGAAGCCGTTGTAGTCCTTGGGGTTGTGACTGCCGGTGATCTGAATGCCGCTGTTGCACAGCGTGCTGGCCGCGAAATACAGCATCGGTGTGGTCACGCGGCCGATGTCGATCACCTCGATGCCCGCAGCGATGAGACCGCGGGTCAGTGCTTCGGCCAGCATCGGCCCCGAAAGCCGCCCGTCGCGCCCCAGCGCCACCGTACGCTCGCCCGCCGCCTGCGCGGCTTCGCCGAAGGCCCGCCCGATCGATTCCGCCACGGCCGCGTTAAGCGTCGTCGGTACAATTCCGCGAATGTCATAAGCCTTGAAAATCGAAGGATCGAGATGCGGATGCGACATGGGCAATACTTTCGCTTGAGGTAAGTTCAGCCGACCTCGACGGCAAGAAGGCCGGCCCGACAAAGGCTGGGCCGATTGTAGGTTTGCCCACGGCGCCCCTTGCGCCCCTCGATGCATTCCCAGAAAGTTCCAAGCATGATCACCCGCCTGCCCCACGACTGGGCCACCTGCACGATAGACACGCCCTTGGGTGAGCTGCGTTTGGCCGCCTCGCCCCGCGGACTGGCGGGCGCCTGGTTCACCACCGCTCAGGTCGACGCACCGCCCGACGACGGCCGCCCCCCGAGCCCCGAGCACCCTACTTTGACCCAGGCCCGAGCGGCTTTGACCGCTTACTTTGCGGGGCAGGCCGAGCCATTCGACCTGGCGCTGGATCTCAGCTGCGGCACGCCGTTCCAGCAGGCGGTCTGGGAGGTGCTGCGGCGCATTCCCTACGGCGCCACACGAACCTACCGCGAAATCGCCACCGCCATCGGCCGAGCGCAGGCGGTGCGGGCTGTGGGCCGTGCGATTGGACAAAACCCCTTGAGCATCGTCATTCCGTGCCACCGCGTGCTCGGCAGCGACGGCTCCCTGACCGGCTACGCCGGCGGGCTCGACCGCAAACGCGCCCTCCTGACACTCGAGGGCATCCGGTGAACGCGGCCGAGTCGACCGCGACCCCATGGGTCCCTGAACTGGTGCTGCTCGCCGCCATCTGGGGTTCGTCGTTTCTGTTCATGCAAACCGCAGCGGCGGCCTTTGGCCCGCTGCCCACGGCGGCTTTACGGGTGACGATCGCCGGCGCCGTCCTTGCCCCGTTTCTGCTGCGCCCCGGCCAAGCCGCCGCCTTGAGACAGGCATGGCGGCCCATCTTCCTCGTGGGCCTGCTCAACTCGGGGTTGCCCTTCGTGCTCTATGCCTGGGCACTCCAATTCATCACGACCGGACTGTCGGCCATTCTGAACGCCACGGTGCCGCTGTTTGGAGCACTCATCGCCTGGATTTGGCTCGGGGACCGGCTGACGGCGAGTCGCGTGCTGGGCCTGGCACTGGGCTTCGCCGGGGTCGTTCTGCTCGCCGCCGACAAAGCCGGCATGCGGCACGGAGATTTGTCGGAGACAAAAAACCAGCTGGCGATTGCCGCCTGCCTGGGCGCCACGCTGTGCTATGGGATTTCAGCGAGCTACACCCGCCGCCACCTGGCCCGCGTCCCGCCGCTGGCGACGGCTGCGGGCAGCCAGATTGGCGCCGCGCTCGCGCTCGCCCTGCCGGCCGCGCTCAGCTGGCCGGCCCAGACACCGGGGCCGCTGCCCTGGCTGGCCGCTGTCACCGTGGGCATTCTTTGCAGCGGCCTAGCCTACGTGCTGTTCTTTCGACTGATTCAACACGCCGGTCCCACCCGTGCCCTCGCAGTGACCTTTATCGTCCCCCTGTTCGCCCTGCTCTATGGGAATCTGTTCCTAGGCGAGCAAATCACGCCGTGGATGCTGGCTTGCGGCGCCGTTGTGCTGCTGGGCACCGCGCTCTCCACCGGTCTACTGCAAAGGCTCGAGTGACCCCCGAACTGGGGGTCTGCGGATCAGCGAATCAGGAATTGGCTGCGGTCCTTGCCCTGGATCCAGTTGGGTGGCTTGCCCCGGCCGGTCCAAACCTTCCCGCTGACGGGATCACGATATTTCGGCTCGCCTGGATTGGCCGCGCCTTTGCGCGTGCGCGTCGCGGCGGGGAAAACGTCCCGGGCCGTGAGGTCAAATTCCGCCACGATGGCCCGCACGCGCGCGATGGCGTCGGCCTTGGCCTGTTTACGCGCCTCCGCAATCTTTCGGTCCAACTCTTCGCGTGCCTGCAGCAATTGTTTCAGATCAACGTCATTCATAGAGCGCTTTCAAAGTTGGGGGATCGATATCAATGACTCCATCCGGTCGAAATCACGTTTTGGACCGAATGGATGCCCAATTGTACGCAAAGACCACCCGATTCGAAGAGCGAATCTGGTTTCTATGCGCGTGGCCGCGCCAATACCCGATCGATACGTCGGCCGTCGAGGTCAACAATTTCAAAGTCCCAGTCGCCAAAGGCGAAATGCTCCCCCATTCGGGGTAAACGCCCGGCCAGCGTCAACAAGAGTCCCGCAAGCGTGGTGTAGCGGCCTTTGTCTTCGTCGGGGAATTCCTCATCGATCTCGAGCCGCGCCTTCAGCTCTTGCAGGGGAATGAGGCCGTCGAGCAGCCAGCTTCCATCCTCGCGCCGCGTGGCCCATGCCTCTCCCGGAACCAAGGGACGAAGCTCGCCGGTAATCGCCTCGAGCAGGTCGTGCGGTGTGAGCAACCCCTGCACCACGCCATATTCATCGACCACGAGCACCATGCGACCACTGCGTTGCCGCAGCTGCTCGAGGAGTTCCATCGCGGACAAGGTCTCCGGAACGAAGGTCACCGGCTGCACATGGGAACCGATGGGGTCGTTGACACCGGATTTCTTCAATTGCAACAAACGCGCCACACTCATCAGGCCGATCACATCATCGAGACTGCCCCGACAAACCGGGTACCACGAGTGCGCGCCATCTTCGCCCGCCGCCGCGATTTTTTCGAGACAGTCTTGAACCGAGGCATCGGCCTCGAGCCAGTCGATTTCCGCGCGCGGCACCATCAACGAGGTCAAAGGGCGATCGTCGAGATGGAAAACGTTTTGCACCATTTGGTGCTCGTGCGCTTCGATCAATCCCGCATCGACCCCCTCTTCCAGACTCGCAGCAATCTCCTCCTCCGTCACACGCTGAATGCGCCCCGTATCGACCCGAAGCAAGCGTAAAACCGCCTGGGTGCACGTGGAAAGCAACCAGACGAACGGACGCCCCAGGCGCGCCAAGCCCCGCATGGGTCGGGCCACCCAGCAGGCCACGGTTTCCGGATACAGCTGGCCGATGCGTTTGGGAACCAATTCTCCGAAGATGATGGTTGCAAACGTAATTCCCGTCACCACGATTGCCGTGGCAGTGAGCGCTGCCGCGCGCTCGCCCCAACCCCAACCCTCGAGCATCGCCGCCAGTTCCGCGCTGAAAGCCGCCTCACCCACGATGCCGTTCAAAACCCCAATCGAGGTGATGCCGACCTGAACGCTCGAGAGGAACTGAGTGGGCTCATCGAGCAACGCCAATGCAGCCTTAGCCCCGGGGTTTCCCGTCTCGGCCAAAGCCACCAATCGGGTACGACGACTCGCTGCCAGAGCCATTTCCGACATGGCGAACAGCGCGTTGAGCACGATCAAAAAGACGATCAGGATGAGATTCATCGAAGGCAGGCGAAAATCGAGGCCATGGCACTCTACTGTATCGGGGACGTTCAGGGCTGCAACGCCGCGCTGGGCCAACTGCTCGACGAAATCGGCTACTCACCGAGCCGCGACCGCATCGTTTTACTCGGCGACCTGGTCAACCGGGGTCCCGACTCGCTCGGCGTGCTGCGTCGATTACAACGGCTCGAAGGCGCAGCGACCTGCCTGCTGGGCAATCATGACCTTCACCTGCTGGCCGTGGCCGCGGGCGTGCAGCCCGTGCGGCGCGGCGACACCATCGGCGACATCCTCGAAGCGGCCGACCGGAGCCGGTTGATCGAGTGGCTCGCGCGGCAGTCCCTGGCGCACTTCGAGCGCGAAACGTTGATGGTGCACGCAGGCGTCCTGCCCCAATGGACCGTCACCGACACCCTCGCTTGCGCAGCCGAGATCGAGTCGGTCTTGCGCAGCCCGGCGCGGCCAGAATTCTTGCGGGACATGTACGGCAACGATCCTCGTCGCTGGTCCCCCGAGCTCCAGGGTATTGAGCGCCTGCGCGTCGTCGTCAATGCCTTGACCCGCCTGCGCTTTTGCAGCCGCGACGGCACGATGGAATTCGAGACCAAAGAGGGGGCGGACGCCGCCCCACCCGGCTACCTGCCCTGGTTCGATATCCCCGAGCGGCGCACGCGCGACGTCACCGTGGCCTTTGGGCACTGGTCGACGCTGGGCTGGCTCGACCGGCGGGACGTTTTGGCTCTCGACTCGGGTTGCGTCTGGGGGGGTCAATTGACGGCCGTCCGGCTGAGCGAAGACCCACGGGACCGCGAGCGGATCACGGTTCGGTGCCCACAAGCCCAGAACCCTCGGGCCGTGCGGGCAGACCCGGGCGGCAACGAGGCCGGCCGTACTCCGCTCAACCGCCCGGCTTGAACAACGCCGCCACCTTCCGGCGGGCCCGCTGGGGCGCACTCGGCCCCGCTGCTGCGGGCGCCGAAGGCCCGGCAGAAGCAGCAGGCTCGGCCGCTGCCGCCGGCGGCTCGTAGGGCTTCGAAAAGAAGGGGTCGACCGGAGCGCGCGGGGCAATGGGGCGACGACGTGCGCTCGAGCGCTCGAACCCTCCATCTTCCGAACGTTCTGCCTGCCGCGGCTCGCGCGCGCTGCGCAGGGAACGCTCGGGCGCGTCTGCGCTGGAGCGACGCGCTTCGCGATCGGGGGCCCCTCCAAGGTCGAGACGTTCCAGTTCGATCTTGCGTTTGAGCAGTTTTTCGATGTCCGCGATCAATCGCGCATCCGAAGGTGACACCAAGGTCACGGCAAGGCCCGAGGCCCCGGCCCGGCCGGTGCGCCCGATGCGGTGCACGTAGTCTTCGGCGTTGAACGGCACATCGAAATTGAACACCGCCGGCACATCCTTGATGTCCAGGCCGCGCGCGGCGACGTCGGTCGCAACGAGCAAATCGACCTCGCCGGCCTTGAACGCGTTGAGCGCCTTGAGGCGCTCGTCCTGGCTTTTGTCCCCGTGCAGCGCCGTGGTCTTGAGACCTTCACGCTCGAGGCTGCGCGCTAGGCGGGCACAGCCGAGCTTGCTGTTGACGAAGATGAACGCCTGGCGCAGGCCCCGCTGCTGCAGCACCTGATGAATCGCGCGGCGCTTGTCCTCGTCGGAGACGGCATAAAAATGCTGCTCCACGGTCGAGGCGGTCTCGTTCGGCCGGGCGACCTCGATCAACACTGGGTCTTGCAGGTAGCTGTTGGCCAGGCGCTTGATCTCCGGGGAGAAGGTGGCCGAAAACAGCAGCGTCGTTCGCTGCTTGGGCAGATAAGAAAGAATACGCTGCAAATCGGGCAAAAAGCCGATGTCGAGCATGCGGTCGGCCTCGTCGAGAACGACATACTCGACTTGGTTGAGCACCACATTCTTCGCCTCGATGTGGTCGAGCAAACGCCCCGGCGTTGCCACGAGCACTTCGACGCCTTTTTTCAGCTCTGCCGTTTGCGGCTTCATGTCCATGCCGCCAAAGACCACGGCGCTGCGCAACTGCGTGTACTTGGCGTACTGCTTGATCTGCTGCGCCACCTGGTCGGCCAGTTCGCGCGTGGGCAAGAGGACGAGCGCCCGGACGGGATGGCGCGCAGGAGAAGTCGACGCGTTCTCGTGCTTGAGCAAGCGCTGCAACAAGGGCAGCGAGAAGGCCGCCGTCTTTCCGGTGCCGGTCTGCGCCGCACCCATGACGTCCCGCCCGGCCAAGACCACCGGAATCGCTTGGGCTTGAATCGGCGTGAGCGTCTCATAGCCCATTTCAGCCACCGCTCGCTTGAGCGGCTCGGCCAGATTCAGATCAGCATAACGGGGAAGTTCGGGGACGGTTTGGGTCATAGGTCTTTCGGGCGATCGCGGGCGTCCGGGCGTGCGCAGCCCTGCCGACCGCGGCTCGTGCCCACGTTTTGCGCACTGCGGGATTATCCCTGATCCGCCAAACCGCACCGACGCCCCCCCCGCAGCCGGGAAGCGCGACACGCGAGGGACTGGTTCAGCGCTGCCCCAGCCTTGCCTCAGGTCTTGGGCAAGGTCACGCCGTGCTGACCTTGATACTTGCCGCCTCGATCTTTGTAGCTGGTCTCGCAGACCTCGTCACTCTCGAAGAACAGCACCTGTGCGCAGCCCTCACCGGCGTAGATTTTTGCCGGCAGCGGTGTGGTATTCGAAAACTCGAGCGTGACATAGCCCTCCCACTCGGGCTCGAAGGGTGTCACGTTGACGATGATGCCGCATCGCGCATAGGTGCTCTTGCCCAGGCAGATCGTCAACACGTTGCGCGGGATGCGAAAGTATTCGACCGTACGCGCCAGCGCAAAGCTGTTGGGTGGAATGATGCAAACATCGCCCTCGATGTCGACGAAGCTTTTCTCGTCGAAGTTCTTCGGGTCCACCACGGTGCTGTGGATGTTGGTGAATACTTTGAATTCGCGGGCACAGCGGATGTCGTATCCGTAACTGCTGGTGCCGTAGCTCACGATGCGATGCCCATCGGGCGCCTGGCGGACCTGGCCGGGCTCGAAGGGCTCGATCATTCCGTACGTCTCGGCCATCTGCCGGATCCATCGGTCACTTTTGATCGTCATGCTGTTGCGGCGGTGCGAAATGAGGCTTCGATTCTAGGGCGCCGTTGAATCCGCCCCGCCATCGGGCGAGCGAACCCGATCCACCATCGCGAGCTGCGCGGGCGTCGGGGGCGGCGTCAGCAGGCTCCAGACCACGATGGTGGCAAAACCGGCCAAAACGCCGAAGATCCCTGCGGCACTCGGAGCGATCTCCCACCAGAGCGTGGGCGTGCCGCTCAGCCCCAAGAGCGCCCGTGCGCCGGGGTGCGTCCAGCCGATGTAAAAGATCGTCACCCCAAGTCCAACGATCATGCCCGCCCATGCCGCCTGCGCCGTGGCACGCTTCCAGAACACGCCCAGCACGAGCGCCGGAAAGAAGGCCGCACCCGCAAATGAAAACGCCGCAGCGACCAGGAACAGGATGTCTGCCGGCCTCTGCGCCGCCAAATAGGCCGCACACAAAGCGACAACGAGCAGCAAGACTTTGGAGATCGTCACCCGCCGGGCATTCGAAGCCTGCGGGTCGAGCAGGCGGAAATAGGCATCGTGGCTCAATGCGCTGGCAATGCTGAGCAGCAGGCCATCGGCCGTCGAAAGCGCCGCAGCCAGGCCGCCGACTGCAACGAGCGCGGACACGATGTAGGGCAGCCCGCCGATTTCCGGTGCCAGCAGCACGATGATGTCGGGGTCGATCCACAGCTCGCCCAACTGCAAGACGCCATCCCGGTTGATGTCGCGTACCGTGACCAAGGGCGGATCCACCTGACCCCAGGCCTTGATCCAAGCAGGCAGATGCTCAAACGTGGACCCAATGACGTGGTGGAAGATCTCGAATTTCACGAGCACGGCCAGTGCCGGTGCGCTGATGTAAAGAATGACGATGAACAGCAACGCCCAAGCGACGGAAAGCCGGGCCTCGTGCACCGTGGGCGTCGTGTTGAACCGCATCAGCAAATGCGGCAGTCCCGCCGTTCCGACCATCAGACAGAACGCCAGCGCCAGGAAATTGCGCCGGGCAGTATCGGCAACTTCGGCTCCCGCCTGCGGCGGCGCCGGGAAGGCATCGGCGTGGGGCGGCATGCCGTTGAGCGGCTTGGCACGAGACTCGGCGAGCGCGCGCTCGGCTTCCCACATGCGAATCGCGCTCGTCGTATCCTTGGGCAAGCCGAACAAAGCCCGATCGGCGGCGACGATTTCCTCGGCCGAAGCGTGCGCGGCGCGCAACTGGGCCGAGCGCAGCGTCGCGGCGACCCGCTCGGCCGCCAGCGACTCACTCGGATGCTGGAGCTTTTCCGCGAGCTCTGCCGCCCGCGCCTCATAGCGCTGCCGAACTTCGATTTCCGCCGGATCCGCGATCAATGCCCGTTCGCGCTGGCTGACTTGCTCGAGCTGGTAGCCATAAACGAGCTGCGGCACCGGAACGCCCGTCTGCTGGACCGACAGCCAGACTACGGGAATCAAATAGGCCAGCATCAACACGATGAACTGCCCCACCTGCGTCCAGGTCACGGCGCGCATGCCGCCCAGAAATGAGCAGACCAAGATCCCTCCGAGCCCGAGGAAGATGCCGATCTCGAACGCGAGCCCAGTCAGGCGCGCCGTGATGAGTCCGACGCCATAGATCTGCGCGACGACATAGGTGAACGAACAGAGCAAGGTCGACAGCACCGCGACGACGCGTATGCCATTGCCGCCATAGCGCGCCGCCAGGAAGTCGGCGATGGTGTATTGACCAAGACGCCGCAGATACGGCGCCAGCAGCAAGCCCACCAGCACGAAGCCCCCGCTCCAACCCAGAACGAAAGCCAGCCCGGCGTAGCCGGTCGCGTACAAGGTTCCGGCCAAACTCATGAAAGACGCCGCGGACATCCAATCGGCCGCCGTCGCAGCGCCGTTGTACAGCGCGGGCACCTGCCGGCCCGCCACGTAATACTGGTCCGGGTCGGTGGTCCGGCTGAGTAAGCCAAAGCCCGCGTAGGCCAGCAGCGTGGCCAGCAGAAAAATCAGGCCGATGAGTTGCCGCGGAAAGCCCAGATATTCCAACCAGGCGAGCACGGCCGCAAACGCCAGGAAGGCGAGCGTGAACACGCCATAGACACGGTGCAGATTGCGCCGGAAGGCAGACGGAGTACGCAGCGGCATCGCGGGTCGTCGTGCAAGCAGCGGGGGCTACGCTCAGCGCAGGCGCTGCGACCGAACGCTTCGCGCGCTGGCCGTCTCGGTCCTCAGCGGCCTAAGCGGCCTAAGCTTGGTGCACCGCATCGCGCTCGATCCGACGCACGCGCCGGGCATAGATCACGACGATGAACAGATACAGCAGGGGCAGGCCCTGCGCAGCCGCCCAAAAACCAAAGGGCCAACCGAAGAAGCGAAATTGCAGCCCGGGGGCGCCCCAGACCAAAGCGATGGTCGCCAGCCACCAGACGAGAAGCAGGATGAAGGTCAGGCGCCGCGTCTGCGACCAGGCACTCTGTTCCGAGGCAGAGGGAAGCGGGTTCGGCTGCGTCATGAGGCGTTTCTAGCACGCTGCTCCGACGCAGTCGACCCGCGTTTTCACCAAGCACTGGAACCGCGTCCAAGCGCCCGGCTGGGTCGCCGGGCGCGCGCCATCACGGAAACTTATTCAGCGTTGCCTTATTTCGCCAGTTGGTTCCAGGTGTCGATCACCGAGTCCGGGTTGAGCGAAATCGAGCTGATTCCCTGATCTCGCAGCCACAGCGCGAAATCCGGGTGGTCGCTGGGGCCTTGGCCGCAGATGCCGATGTATTTGCCGGCCGCGCGACAGGCACGAATCGCCTGCGCGATCAGCGCCATGACGGCCGGGTCGCGCTCGTCGAAATCGGCTGCCAGCAGCTCGAGACCCGAGTCCCGGTCGAGGCCCAAGGTGAGTTGGGTCAGGTCGTTCGAGCCGATCGAGAAGCCATCGAAATGCTCGAGGAAGCGTTCGGCCAGAACGGCGTTGCTTGGAACCTCGCACATCATGATGAGCTTGAGATCGTTCTCGCCACGGCGCAGGCCATACTCGGCCAGCAGCGCCGTGACACGCTCTGCCTGCCCGATCGTGCGCACGAAGGGCACCATGACCTGCACGTTGGTCAGGCCCATGTCATTGCGCACCCGCAGCAGGGCTTCGCACTCCATCGCAAACGCCTCGCGAAAGTCGGCGCTGAGATAGCGCGCCGCGCCGCGGAAACCGAGCATCGGGTTTTCCTCTTCGGGCTCGTAGCGGCTGCCGCCCATGAGCTTGCGGTACTCGTTGCTCTTGAAGTCCGACAACCGCACGATGACCGGCTTGGGCCAGAACGCTGCGGCGATGGTCGCAACCCCCTCGGCCACCTTGTCGACATAAAAAGCGCGGGGGCTGGCGTGGCCGCGGGCCGCCGACTCGACCGCCTTTTTGAGGTCCGGATCGACCTGCGGGTAGTCGAGGATGGCCTTGGGATGCACGCCGATGTTGTTGTTGATGATGAACTCGAGGCGCGCGAGGCCCACGCCGCTGTTGGGCAGTTGCGCAAAGTCGAAGGCCAGCTGGGGGTTGCCGACGTTCATCATGATCTTGGTGGAGATCTCCGGCATGGCGCCGCGGCTGACCTCGGTCACTTCGGCCTCGAGCAAGCCGTCGTAGATGTAGCCGGTATCGCCCTCGGCGCAGCTCACCGTCACGAGCATGCCGTCCTTGAGCCGTTCGGTCGCGTCACCGCAGCCGACGACGGCAGGAATGCCCAGTTCCCGGGCGATGATGGCTGCATGGCAGGTGCGCCCGCCCCGGTTGGTCACGATGGCGGCAGCCCGTTTCATGACCGGCTCCCAGTTCGGATCGGTCATGTCGGTGACCAGCACGTCGCCGGGCTGGACCTTGTCCATCTCCGAAATGTTGTGCACCACCCGCACCGGACCTGTGCCGATTTTTTGGCCAATCGCACGCCCTTCGGCGAGGATGGTCCCGCGGTTCTTCAGCTTGTAGCGCAGCTCGGTCTTGCCCTGAGCCTGGCTCTTGACCGTCTCGGGCCGCGCTTGCAGGATGTAGAGCTGTCCGTCCTTGCCGTCTTTGCCCCATTCGATGTCCATCGGCCGGCCATAGTGCTGCTCGATGACGAGCGCGTAACGCGCGAGTTGCTCGACCTCCGCATCGCTGAGGCAGTAGCGGTTGCGCAGTTCCGTGGGCACGTCGACCGTTTTGACGAGTTTGCCCGTCTCGGCCTTTTCCTGCGGGGTGGTGAACACCATCTGGATCAGCTTGCTGCCGAGGTTCCGCCGGATCACGGCGCGCTTGCCCGCACGCAGCATGGGCTTGTGCACATAGAACTCGTCGGGGTTGACGGCGCCTTGCACGACCGTCTCGCCCAGACCGTAGCTGGCGGTGATGAAAACCACGTCGTCGAAACCCGACTCGGTGTCGATGGTGAACATCACGCCCGAGGCGCCGATGTCGGAACGAACCATGCGCTGCACGCCGGCCGAGAGCGCGACATGCTCATGCGAAAAGCCTTTGTGCACGCGGTAGCTGATGGCGCGGTCGTTGTAGAGGCTGGCAAAGACCTCCTTGGTCTTGTGCAAGACCTCCTCGATGCCCTCGACGTTGAGGAAGGTTTCTTGCTGACCTGCGAACGAGGCATCAGGCAGGTCCTCTGCGGTTGCGGAAGATCGCACGGCGTACGAACCGCCGGGGTTGTCGGCCTCGAGTCGCGCAAACGCCTCACGGATGGCCGCCTCGAGTTCGGGCGGGAAGGGTTGCGCCTCGACCATAGCCCGGATTTCCGCTCCGGCGGACGCGAGGGCGCGGACGTCCTCGGTATCGAGGGCCGCGAGCCGGGCATTGATGCGCTCAGCCAATCCGCCGTGCGCCAGAAACTGCCGGAAGGCGTAGGCAGTCGTCGCGAAGCCGGTGGGAACACGCACGCCCGAAGGCAATTGCGAAATCATCTCGCCGAGGCTGGCGTTTTTACCGCCAACCGCCTCGACATCGGTCATTCTCAGTTTCTCAAACGGTACGACCAGGGCGGTCGGCTCGAACAGTGCAGACATGGGAGACTCCAGAAGTAAAAAAACCGAGCCGCGCTGCCGCTGACCGTGGCGACGGCCTGCGGACGTTGGAGTTCTTCGTATGGGTCCGAGCAGCGCATGAATTCTTGAGGGAAGGCCGCAGCGAGCGGCAAACCGATGCGCCATTTTAGGCGCTGGCTGGACCAGCATCTTCGCTACAGTTGACGCTGACATCCACTTTGACGCTTCCAAAATGCCTGAACGCACCGTTTTTTATGTTTCCGACGGAACCGGCATCACCGCCGAGACCTTTGGAAAAGCCATCCTCGCGCAGTTCGACGTCCAGTTCCGCGCGGTTCGTCTCCCCTTCGTCGACACGGTGGACAAGGCCCATCAGGCGGTGCGGCAAATCAACCACACCGCCGAGCATGAGGGACGCCGGCCGATCGTCTTCACGACGCTGGTCAATATGGACGTGCTGCACGTCATTCAGCAGCACTGCAAAGGCATGTTGCTCGACATGTTCGGCACCTTCGTGCACCCGCTGGAAGAAGAACTCGGCGTGAAGTCGCACCACCGCGTGGGCCGGTTCAGCGACGCGAGCAAGAGTGCCGACTATCAACGTCGCATCGATGCGATCAACTTCGCCCTGGCGCATGACGACGGCCAGTCCGACCAGGACCTGGCAGCCGCCGACGTGATCCTCGTCGGCGTGAGCCGCAGCGGCAAAACCCCAACCAGCCTGTATCTGGCCATGCAATACGGCATCAAAGCGGCCAACTACCCGCTCATACCCGAGGATTTCGAGCGCCAGCAACTGCCCCCGGCGCTGCTGGCGTACAAGAAGAAACTGTTCGGACTGAGCATCCAACCCGAGCGCCTGGCTGAAATCCGGCAGGAGCGCCGACCGGGGTCCAAGTACGCCAGCCTCGAAAACTGCCGCCGCGAGGTCGCTGCCGCCGAAGCAATGATGCGTCGCGCCGGTATCAAGTGGCTGTCGACGACGCACAAATCGATCGAAGAGATCGCGACCACCATCTTGCAAGAGCTCAAGCTCAACGAAGCCGTCGGCTGACCGCCGCGGCTCGCCCAGCCTCAGCGCCGCTTCAACGCCATCAAATGCGAATCGTTCGCATTTGATGCGCTATACTTCGGCCGTTCCGCCAGCCAGACATCCCGCGCGCAGCCTGCCGCGGATGCAGCCAGCCGCCCCTCCCGCTCCCACTCCCGAGGCTGCTGCCATGTCCAAACCCGAATGTTTGAACGATTTTTCCCATGATCCCGGCATGAAACGGCTGGATGTTGCTCTCTTTTCAGGAGCATCTTCAGCCGCCCTACCGCTCGGTGCGATGCTGCTTGCCGGCTCCCTGGCCGCCACTGCCGAAACCGTGGCGCCCGTGCAGGCCACGCTGACACCGGTTACCGTCACCGGAGCACGCGATGAAGGGCTGCGCGCCACCCGCACGGGTATCGGCAAGGGGGATCAAGCGCTGCGGGACCTGCCCCAGTCAGTCACGGTGGTCACGGAGCAGCTCATGGATGAGCGCCAACTCACCACCCTCAAAGAGGTCTTGAAGAACACCTCCGGAATTACCTTTCTTGCCGCCGAAGGGGGCGAGGAAGACATCCGCCTGCGCGGCTTCCCGCTCCAAGGCACGGGCGACGTGTTCGTCGATGGGATGCGCGACCCTGCTTTTTACGACCGAGACACCTTTGCCTTCGACCGCGTCGAACTGCTGCGCGGATCCGCCTCGATGCTGTTTGGGCGCGGCTCCACCGGCGGCGCCGTCAACATGGTGACCAAGCAGCCGCGGCTGTTGAACGAGCACCAAGTGGACCTGACCCTGGGCAGCTATCGCTACCGACGCATGGTCGCAGACTTCAATCTCAAGACCGACGAGCGCGCCGCACTGCGCCTGCAGCTCATGAACACCAAGGCGGACAACAACGGCGCGGGAAGTTCGCTCGACAAGAACGGCGCCCACGTCAGCTATCGCTGGGGCATCGGGACCGCCGACGAGTTCACGGCCAGTCTCTACCACTTGGACAACCGAAACGGGATCAACTACGGCCTGCCGTGGATCCGCAGCTACAGCGGCGCCCCGACAAGCAGCACGACCGTGATGCCGCTCGATCCGAGCACTTATTACGGCATGGCCAGCGACCGCAACCACGGGCACGCGACCCAGCTCACGCTGGATCAACGGCATTGGTTTGACAACGGCGCAGAACTCCACACCAAGCTGCGCCGCGGCGCTTATGCCCGCGACCAACGTGCCAGCACCATCCGCTTCTGCCGAGGCAGCACCAACACCAGCACGCAGGTCTACACGCCAAACCCTCTGTGCCCCGACCAGCACAACGTCGCACTCGACCGCTTCGGCCCGAACACGGTACTGACCCGCGGGACCCAGCTCAAGGTTCAGGACCTCGACACCACGTACCTCCAGAGTGACTACAACCAAACGGTCCAAGTCCTGGGCCTCAAGCATGAAGTGCTCGCTGGCATCGAGCTGGCCCGCGAGCAGAAGGTGGTTTACGGTGCTCGCAACGCCGCCCAAGGTGGCTTCGTACCCACCAAGCCCGTGACGACCGTGGGTGCGCCGAACGACGGCGCCTGGATCGAAGAAGCCGCCCGGGTGCTGAGCCCGACGAGCCGCTACACCTCGACCGGCTGGGGTCTCTACGCTCAGGACCTGGTGAGCCTGAACCCGGAGTGGAAACTGCTCGCCGGCCTGCGTTACGACCATCTGGAGGGCGATTACGCCACCCTCAACATCGTGAGCGGCGCGACCACCGCCGCCTACCGGATGAAGGTGGGCGCCTGGAGCAAGCGCCTGGGCTTGCTGTGGCAGCCGAGTGATCGGCAGTCGTTCCATGCGTCTGTGGCCAATTCCTTCAACACCTCGGGCGACGCCTATTCCCTCAGCGCGGCCAACGTGAACACCCCGCCCGAGCAGGCGGTGAACCTGGAAGTGGGCGCACGAATCGAGTCGGAAGACAAGCGCTTGAGCACGCGACTGGCGCTGTTCAAGACGGTCAAACTGCATGAACGCAACACCGACCCCCTGGTGAACCTCACGACGCTCTCCGGCCGCCGACATGTCGCGGGTTTTGAAATGGATGTGGCCGGACGCATCGGCTCGGCCTGGGAGGTCTTTGGCTCGTACATGTGGCTACCGGTCGCCAAGATCGATACGCCCGTCACCGGCGGAGAGACTGGGCGGCCTTCGCTCACGCCCAAGCACACCGGCACGATCTGGGCCACCTACCGCGCCCAAGCGCAGTGGCGACTGGGCGCAAGTCTCAACCTGCGCAGTGCGCAGACGCCCAACCGCAACCCGGGCTGGGAAGTGCCGGGCTACGCGACGCTCGATGCAATGGCCGAGTACGTCCACGATGCGCGGCTGAGCTTCAAGGCCAACCTGAACAACCTCAGCAACCGGCTGTATGCCGACCAGCTCTACAGCGGCCACTACGTGCCGGGCGCCGCTCGCATGCTGCAGCTCACGGCCAGCCTGAAGTTCTGATCGCGTTCATCGACGTCACCGACCATGATCCTGACCCTGCCCGACCTCATCGACGCCGCCAACCTGCGCACGGTCCGGGCGCTGCTGCACAACGCCCCTTGGCAGGATGGACGCGAAAGCGCGGGTGCTCAGGCTCGCAGGGTGAAGAACAACCAGCAGTTGCCCCATGATTGCGCAGCCGCCGAGCACATCCGCACGCTGGTGCTCGAACGACTGCAACAGCAAGCGCTGTTCTTCTCTGCGGCCTTGCCCAAGCGCATCTTTACGCCTCGGGTGAACCGCTATAGCGGCGCGCACAATGCCTACGGAGCGCATGTCGATGGTGCCATCCGTATGCTGCCCGACGGCCAGCGGGTGCGCACCGATCTCTCATGCACCGTCTTCCTCTCCGATCCCGCGGACTACGACGGAGGCGAACTCTGCATCGCGGACACCTTTGGCACGCACGCCATCAAGCTCCCGGCCGGGCACGCTGTGCTCTATCCGGGTTCGAGCGTGCATGAGGTGCGGCCGGTCACGCGCGGCGAGCGCATGGCCGTTTTCTTCTGGGTCGAAAGCATGGTGCGTCGCGACGATCACCGGCGCTTGCTCTTTGAAATGGACATGGCCCTCACCGCCTTGCGCACCCGGCACGGCGAGAGCGCCGAGACCACGGCGCTCGCCGGCAGCTATCACAACCTGCTGCGCCTTTGGGCCGACACATGAAAGAAGGGACCTGTGCGTTCATGAACACGTCTGCCGCATCCCCAGCCGCCCCACACCACACAGCGGTGAATCTTGCCGATTACGCGGCTTGCGCCGAATCGGTGCTCGATGCCGCGGCTTGGGCCTACCTGAGCGGCGGCGCGGGCGACGAGCAAACGCTGCGCGCCAACGTCCTGGCGTGGCAGCGCATCGGCCTTTTGCCACGCCTGCTGCAGCCGCTCGCCCACGGGCACACGCGGGTGCACCTGTTCGGACGCGAATGGGCGCATCCGATCTGGCTTGCCCCCGTGGCCTACCAGGCCTTGTTCCACCCGCAAGCCGAACTCGCCAGCGCCGTCGCTGCAGCCGCCCAGGGCGCGGGCCTGGTGCTGAGCACTCTCTCGACGACGCCGCTGGAGACGGTGGCGCAGGCAATCGCCGATGACGCCGCACGCGGCCCCTTGTGGTTCCAGCTTTATCTGCAAGGCGATCGCGGCGCCGATGCGGAACTGATCGCCCGCGCCGAGGCGGCTGGCTATGAGGCGGTGGTCCTCACCGCCGACGCACCCTGCCATGGCGCACGCGACCGCGAGCGACGCGCGGGCTTTGCACTGCCGCCGGGCGTGCAGGCCGCGCACCGGCGGCCGGCCACGGCCACACCCGCGCCGCTGCCGCCTGGGGCGAGCGCGCTGTTCGACCGTTTGCTGCTGCGCGCCCCGAATTGGGACGACGTCGCCTGGCTGCGCGCGCAAACGCGGCTACCGATCCTGCTCAAAGGCGTCTTGCATGCGGACGACGCGCGCCAGGCCCGCTCGCTGGGCCTCGATGGTGCGATCGTCAGTAACCACGGCGGCCGCACGCTCGACACCTTGCCGCCGACCGCCGAACGCCTCCGGCATGTCGTCGATGCCGTCGGCGCCGACTGGCCCGTTCTCGTCGACGGCGGCATCCGACGGGGAACCGATGTGGCCAAGGCGCTGGCGCTCGGAGCGCGCGCGGTGCTGATCGGGCGCCCCTATGTTTTCGGGCTCTCTGCAGCAGGCCCGCAAGGCGTGGCGCACGTGATCCGGCTACTGCGCGACGAACTGGAAATCGCGATGGCCCTGCTGGGTGCCCGCACGCCCCAGGACCTCGCGCGAACCCACCTGCTCGAACCTGCATCCACCCCCGACAGCCGATGAAGACCCTCACCCCCTGCCTGCCAGAGCCGACAACCAACCCGCCCGACCCTGCAGCGGCCGGCAGCGGTTTCCTGCCGGTGCGCGACCGAACGAGCACCGCGCCTCCGCTCATCCAGAGCCGTGATTTGCTCCAGGGGCACGGCCTCGTGCACATCGTCCACCAAGGCGCTGTCTACCGACTGCAGACCACACGCCAAGGCAAGTTGATACTCACGAAGTGAGGTATCCGCTGCGCGCACGGCAGCGAAACGTCCAGTTCACAAACCCAGTGCCGCGATCCCGGCGCGGGCGATCTGCGCGTCTTCCGAGGACTTCACGCCGCTGACGCCGACCGCGCCCAGGCACTGACCGTCTTTCAGGATGGGGACGCCGCCTTCGAGCAATCCCTCGACGCTCGGCGCACTGAGAAATGAGGTGCGCCCGCCGTTGATCACGTCCTCATAGACCTTGCTTTCGCGGCGACCGAGCGCCGCTGTGTGGGCCTTGGCCGGCGCGATGTGCGCGGAGATCGGCGGCGCGCCGTCGAGGCGGTTCAGGTGCAGCAAATGCCCGCCCGCGTCGACGATGGCAATCGTGACCGCCCAGCCGTGGGCCAGCGCTTCGGCCTCCGCGGCCGCGGCCACGGCCTTCACATCGACGGATTCGAGAACAACGGTGGATTTCATGCGGTGAGGTCCAAGCAGAATACGAAGCGCAGCAGCTTAGCGCAAGCCGGCCGCCGGGCCACCCGCACGGCGGTCAAAACGCCTGCAACTGAATCGGTGGCCTCCGGGGGCTGGCCGGTATCCTTTGATTTCATCGGAATCACGCGCCCCAGGTGCACGCCCTGTCATGGGCGACCCCTAGAATCCATGCAGCCGGACAAACCGGCCATTCACTTCCAAGGAGATACGCATGAACGACCGTCTGCAGACCCTCGATGCCGGCACGGCCTACGGCGGTGCTGGCGCGCTCGCGCAACGCAACCGCGTGCTGCGCAACACCTATTGGCTGCTGGCTCTCAGCCTGCTGCCCACCGTGCTGGGCGCCTGGATCGGCGTGGCCACGGGCATCACCGCCAACCTCACGGGCGGCATCGGCCTGCTGGTGTTCCTTGGTGGCGCCTTTGGCTTCATGTTCGCCATCGAGCGCACCAAGAACTCGGCCGCCGGCGTGCCGGTGTTGCTCGCCTTCACCTTCTTCATGGGGCTGATGCTCTCGCGGCTCATCGCCATGGTGCTGGGTTTCAAGAACGGCAGCGAACTCATCATGACGGCCTTCGGCGGCACCGCTGGGGTGTTCTTCGTCATGGCGAGCCTCGCGACCGTCATCAAGCGCGACCTGTCGGGCATGGGCAAGTGGCTAATGGTGGGTGCACTCGCGATCCTGGTGGGCGGCATCATCAACGTGTTCGTCGGCTCCACCGCCGGCATGATGGCGCTCTCCGTGCTGGCGATCGGAATCTTCAGCGCCTTCATGCTCTACGACCTCAAGCAGATCATCGACGGCGGCGAAACGAATTACATCAGCGCCACGCTCGCGCTCTACCTGGACCTCTTCAACGTGTTCCAGAGCCTGCTCGCGCTGCTCGGCATCATGGGCGGCGAGCGCGACTGACCACGTAAACCCACGGGCGCCCGGCGCCCCTGCCCTGCCCCGGCGCCCCGCCGAGATGGTCACTTTTTGATAGCAATCATCGACCGTTTCGCGCTGGGCTACCGGGGTTTTTCACATCATTCGTCCACAACATGGCTCTCAACCCCTCCCTGCCGCGCGCCAGCGCCCTGTTTCTCGGCCTGTGCACCGCTGCGGGCCTGGCCCTGGCCTCCGCCCCCGCCGCCCCAACCGAAACCCTGCCCTCGGGCGTGAAGATCGTGCACGCCAAAGTCGGCGACGGCGCCCGCCCCAAGGCTACCGACGTGGTGCGGGTGCACTACCGCGGCACCCTCACCGACGGCAAGGAGTTCGACAGTTCCTACAGCCGCGGCAAGCCGGCGAGCTTTCCGCTCAACCGGGTCATTCCCTGCTGGACGCAGGGCCTGCAAACCATGAAAGTGGGCGGCAAGGCCACCCTCACCTGCCCGAGCGAAACCGCCTACGGGACGCGCGGCGCCGGCGGCGTGATTCCGCCCAATGCGGTCCTGACTTTCGACGTGGAACTCCTCGGCATCGAAAGCTGACCCCGGCGTCCGGCCCGCCCCTACAAAAAAACGCCCCCGACTCGTTCGAGTCGGGGGCGTTTTTCGTTGAAATCAGATGGTGCCGGCAAGAGGAGTCGAACCCCCGACCTTCGCATTACGAATGCGCTGCTCTACCAACTGAGCTATGCCGGCGAAGCCCTGCATTATAGCGGGTTCTGGTGATAGCTCGTGACCCGCTCGACCTCGTTTTTCGAGCCCATGAACACCGCCACACGCTCATGCAGGCTCTTGGGCTGGATGTCCAGAATGCGCTGATGTCCGTTGGTCGCAGCGCCGCCGGCCTGCTCGACCAGCCAGGCCATGGGATTGGCCTCGTACATCAAGCGCAGCTTGCCGGGCTTGTTCGGTTCGCGCTTGTCCCAGGGGTACATGAAGATGCCGCCGCGGGTCATGATGCGATGCACGTCGGCCACCATCGAGGCCACCCAGCGCATGTTGAAGTCCTTGCCGCGCGGGCCGTCCGCACCCTGGAGGCACTCATCGATGTAGCGCTTCACGGGCGCGTCCCAGTGCCGCATGTTGCTCATGTTGATCGCGAACTCACGGGTGTCCGCAGGTATTCGGACGTTTTCCTCGGTGAGCACGAAGGAGCCCTGCTCGCGGTCGAGGGTGAACATCGCCACGCCGTCTCCCACGGTCAGCACCAGCGTGGTCTGCGGGCCGTAGACGCAGTAGCCCGCCGCCACCTGCTGTCGGCCGGGCTGCAGAAAGTCGCCCTCGTCGACGCCGCGGTCGTCCTCGGGCATCTTGAGCACGCTGAAGATGGTGCCGATGCTGACGTTGACGTCGATGTTGCTCGAGCCGTCGAGTGGATCGAACAGCAGCAGGTACTCGCCCTTGGGGTAGCGGTTAGGCACGACATAGATCGTGTCCATCTCTTCGGAAGCCATGGCTGCGAGGTGGCCGCCCCATTCATTGGCCTCGATCAGCACCTCGTTGGCGATGAGGTCGAGCTTTTTCTGCACCTCGCCCTGCACATTCTCCGAGCCGGCCGAGCCGAGCACGCCACCCACCGCCCCTTTGTTGACGGCGATGCTGATGCGCTTACAGGCGCGCGCGACGACTTCGATCAACAGGCGCAACTGGGCCGGAATATGGCCATCGACGCGCTGCTGTTCGACCAGGTAGCGGGTGAGACTGATGGGTTTGGGGGCCATGCGGTGCTCCTCGGGATGGGTCAGTCGGCCAAGGCGCGGGTGACGACCTCGCGCACGTCGTTGCTCAGATCGGGCTTGGCGGCCACCCGCGCGATGGCTTCGCGCGCCGCGCTGCGCCAGGGTTCGGCCAGCTTCTTCCAGCGCTCCAGCGCGCGTGCGAGACGTGCGGCGACCTGCGGGTTGATCGCGTCGAGTTCGAGCACGCGTTCACTCCAGAACACATAGCCCGCAGCATCGGCGCGATGGAAAGCGCCGGGATTGGCGTTGCAGTAGCTGAAGATGAGGCTGCGCGCGCGGTTGGGGTTGCGCAGGTTGAAGTCCGGATGCTGCATGAGCTGGCGCACCAACGGCAGCACATCGCCACCCCGGTCCGGTGCACCCGCCTGCAGCGCGAACCATTTGTCGATGACGAGCGGTTCGTGGCGGAACATGGCGTAGAAATGCTGCAAGGCGGGTTCGGCCAGCGCATGCCCGGCGGTCACCAAAGCGGATAGCGCATGGAAGCGGTCCGTCATGTTGGTCGCGTCCTTGACGCGCTGGTAGGTCTTGCCCGGCCAGACGACATCACCCGTCTCACGCGCAGCCACGCAGAGCATGGTAAGCGCCATGCCCGCGAGGGCTCGGCGCCCGGCGGAGCGGGCATCGGGCCGATAGGCCCCGTTGTCGCGGTGCTGTTCCCAGGCCCAAACCCAGTCGTGGTGCAGATCGAGCGCGAGCTGCTCACGCATGGCCTCGCGCACGGCGTGAACGCGCTGCGGGTCGACCACGTCGAGCTGTTCGGCGAGCCAGGTTTCGGCCGGCAGGGTGAGCACGAGTTCCTTGAAAGCGGCGTCCAGCGCCGGATGACGCAGCACGCTGCGCAGCGCCTCGAGCGTCGCCGGGTCGAGCACCTTGGCGTCCTTGGCTTCGGCATCGCTGCGGATGAAGTCGAGCGCGCGGCGCGTGACGAGCCGCTGCGCCGCTTCCCAGCGGTTGAACGGGTCGCTGTCGTGCGCCAACAAAATCAACAGCTCCTCATCCGTGTAGTCGAAGTCGAGCACGATGGGTGCGCTGAATCCCCGCAGCAGCGAAGGCACCGGCGGCGCGTCGAGTCCGTCGAAGTGGAAGGTTTGTTCGCGCTCGGTGAGCACCAGCAGCCGCTCGAGTGGCGCGGCCTCGCCCGTCGTCTCGGCGGCGGCGCCCGCGTCGGCGGACACACGCAGTGGCAAGGGCTGCCCGTCGCGGTCGAACAAGGCGAGCCGCACGGGGATAACGAAGGGTTCCTTGTGCGGCTGCCCCGGCGTGGGCGGGCAGCTTTGGCTCAGCTTGAGCGTCCAGCGGCGCGCGGCCGGGTCGAAATGCGTCTCGGCGCTCACATGCGGGGTGCCGGCCTGGCTGTACCAGCGCATGAACTGCGGCAAGCGGCGGGCAAGCTCGGAGTCTGGATTGGCGTCAGCAATCGCCGCAGCGAAGTCATCCACCGTGACGGCCTGGCCGTCGTGCCGCTCGAAGTAGAGCTTCATGCCGGCCGCGAAACCCTCGGTGCCCACGAGCGTGTGCATCATGCGCACGAGCTCAGCGCCTTTTTCGTAGACCGTGACGGTGTAGAAGTTGTTGATCTCGAGATATTGGTCCGGCCGCACGGGGTGCGCCATCGGGCCGCTGTCCTCGGCAAACTGCAGCGTGCGCAGCACGCGCACGTCTTCGATGCGGCGCACCGCACGCGCCGAGGGGCTGCCGGCCATGTCCTGGCTGAACTCCTGGTCTCGGTAGACGGTGAGGCCCTCCTTGAGCGAGAGCTGGAACCAGTCGCGGCAGGTGACGCGGTTGCCGGTCCAGTTGTGGAAGTATTCGTGCGCGACCACGCTTTCGATGTGGGCGTAATCGGTGTCGGTCGCGGTAGCCGGGTTGGCCAGCACGTACTTGGTGTTGAAGATGTTGAGGCCCTTGTTCTCCATCGCGCCCATGTTGAAGTCGCTGGTGGCGACGATCATGAAGCGTTCGAGGTCGAGCGAGAGGCCAAAGCGCACCTCGTCCCAGGCGATGGCGGCCATGAGCGAGTTCATGGCGTGCTCGGTCTTGTCGAGGTCGCCGGCCCGGACATAGATTTGCAGCAAGTGTTCTTTGCCCAGCCGCGAGACGATGCGCTGCTCGCGTGCGACGAGCTTGCCCGCCACCAGCGCGAACAAATAGCAGGGCTTGCGATGGGGGTCGACCCAGCGCGCGAAGTGGCGCCCGCCTTCGAGCTCACCCTGCTCGACGAGATTGCCGTTGGACAACAGCACCGGATACTGCGCCCGATCGGCGCGCAGCGTGACGGTGTAGCTCGCCATCACATCCGGCCGGTCGAGGAAGTAGGTGATGCGACGAAAGCCTTCGGCCTCGCACTGCGTAAAGAAGGTGCCCTCGCTCACGTACAGGCCGGAGAGCTGGGTGTTCTTGGCTGGCGCGCAGGTGGTGAAGATTTCCAGCTCGAAAGGCTCGGGGCCTTCGGGCAGGCTTTCGAGCACGAGCTGATTGCCCTCGAGCTTGAACGAGGTGCCCGCGCCGTTGACCAGCACCCGCGCGAGGTTGAGTTCCTCGCCGTCGAGCCGCAACGGCTGCGCCGGCACGTCGGGGTTGCGGCGCACGCGCATGCGGTTGAGCACGCGGGTCTTGGCCGGGTCGAGGTCGAAGCACAGGTCGACGGTGTCGATGAGGTAGGCCGGCGGGGCGTAGTCTTCGCGCCGGATGACGCTAGTTTGTCCTTCACGCAACATGGGGTTCCTTTGGAGTGGGGTTCAGACGCCCTGTTTGAGCGAGGCTTCGATGAAGGGGTCGAGGTCGCCGTCGAGCACTTTCTGCGTGGCCGAGGTCTCGTAGTTGGTGCGCAAGTCCTTGATGCGGCTCTGGTCGAGCACGTAGGAGCGGATCTGGTGGCCCCAGCCCACGTCGGTCTTGGTGTCTTCGAGCTTTTGCTGCGCCTCCATGCGCTTGCGCATCTCGAAGTCGTACAGGCGCGAACGCAGCCGTTTCCAGGCGGTTTCGCGGTTGCTGTGCTGGCTGCGCCCGTCCTGGCATTGCACCACGATGCCGGTGGGGATGTGCGTGAGGCGCACCGCCGAGTCGGTCTTGTTGATGTGCTGGCCGCCGGCGCCACTGGCGCGGTAAGTATCCACCCGCACATCGGCGGGGTTGATGTCGATTTCGATGGTGTCGTCGATTTCGGGGTAGACGAACACGCTCGCAAAGCTGGTGTGCCGGCCGCCGGAGGAATCGAAGGGGCTCTTGCGCACCAGGCGGTGCACGCCGGTCTCGGTGCGCAAGAGGCCGAAGGCATAGTCGCCCTCGACCTTGATGGTGGCGCTCTTGATGCCGGCGGTGTCGCCCTCGGTGATGTCTTCGACCGTGGCCTTGAAGCCCTTGCGCTCGGCGTAGCGCAAATACTGGCGCAGCAGCATGCTGGCCCAGTCGCAGGCCTCCGTCCCGCCGGCGCCGGCCTGGATGTCGAGGAAGGCGTTGAGCGGGTCGGCCGGGTTGTTGAACATGCGGCGGAACTCCAGGTCCTTGACCTGGGCGGCGAGCTTTTCGACCTCGGCTTCGATGGTGGCGAGGCTCGCCTCGTCACCCTCTTCCTTGCTCATTTCGTAGAGCTCGGTATTGTCGGCAAGCTCACGTTCGAGATGGTCGAGCGTGACCACCACGCCCTCGAGGGACTTCTTTTCCTTCGCCAGTTCCTGCGCGCGCTTGGGGTCGTCCCAGACGGTGGGGTCTTCGAGGTAGGCGTTGACGGTTCTCAGGCGTTCGGCTTTGACAGGGTAGTCAAAGATACCCCCGTAGCGCCTGCACGCGGGCGCTCAAGTCGGCCAGTTGCGTGCCGATCTGGTTGATGTGTTCTGCATCCATGCTGGGAATTCCTCGGTGTTCGATGTTCACGGGCGGCGCATCCACGCCGCTGCGGGGTGCGAGCGCACCCGCAAACCCGCGATTTTCTCACGCAAGGAAGGATTCGATCAGCCGTGCGAGTTCTTCGGGCTGGTCGTGGTGCAGCATGTGGCCCGCGTCGGCCACCACCGCGACCCGGCAGTCAGGCACGGCCCGCAGGCGCTCGTGGTACTCGGCCAAGCTGTAGCGCCCCTTCCACCACTGGCTGAGCGAATCCCCGTCGGCCTCGACGGCCAGCACCGGGGCGGTGATGGCGCGATAAATCGCCAGCACCTCCTCGACACGGTAGAGCATGGGATGGGTGATTTTGTGCGCGGCGTCGCCCAGGATGCGCCAGCGGCCCGCCGCGTCCGGCTCGGCCCAATGCTGCGCGAGCCAGGCGGCCTTGTCGGGCGACAGGCGCGGGTTGGTCTTCATGAGGCGGCGCGCGACGGCATCCAGGCTGTCGTAGTCCTTGAGGCGCAGTTCGCCCGCATGCAAGGCGCGCAGTTCGTCGAGCCACTGCGCATAGCGCGCGCCCGCCTGCTCGGGGCGCGTCGCGGGCAAGCCGAAACCCTCGAGGTTGACCAGGCGGCGGATCCTTGCCGGCCGCACCCCCGCGTAAATCATCGCGACGTTGCCGCCCATGCTGTGACCGATCAGGTCCACGGGTTGCGCGCCGACAAGCGTGTCGAGCAAGGCATCCAGATCGCCCAGGTAGTCCGCAAAAACGAAGTGGTCGGTGCCCGGTGGCGGCGCGGTGTGGCCAAAGCCCCGCCAGTCGGGCGCGAGGATGCGTCGCCCACGCATGAAACCGCTCGAGAAGGCGTCGACCATGAACTGCCACGAGGCCGCCACGTCCATCCAGCCGTGCACCAGCACCAGAGGCGGCAAGGCCGGGTCGGCCTCGCCATCCGACCAGGAACGGACGTGGTATCGAAGCCCGCGGATCGGGACAAACGCGCTGTGACTGGCTCGCTGGATTCGGTACATTGCGCCGATTATTGAGGAGACGACCCATGCCGACCCGTCAAGCCCGGGACAGCCGACGACCGCTGGCACACCCCGCCGACGCCTACGAAACCGTCCATCAGCACTTGCGCTGGCTCGTGCCCGAGCGCTTCAACATCGCACAAGTCTGCTGCCGGCGCTGGGCCGAGCGTGCGGACACTTCCAATTCAATAGCAATCATCGACCATTCCACGCTGGGACACGGCCAAAAATACACATATTCGGCGCTGCAGGCGGCGGCCGACCGCGTCTCGCATGCGCTGGTGCGCGCGGGCGTGCGCCGCGGCGACCGGGTGGCGATCGTGATGCCGCAGCGCTTCGAGACGGCCGTGGCCTATCTGTCGGTGCTGCAGCTCGGTGCGGTGGCGGTGCCGCTGTCGATGCTCTTTGGCCCGGAGGCGCTGCAGTTCCGGCTGCAGCACAGCGACGCGGTACTCGCCCTGTGCGACGCGGCAGCCCTGGGCGCGCTGCAGGCCGCGCGCGAGCAAACCCCGAACCTGCGCCGCGTCGTGGCAGTCGGGGCCGAGCCGGGCACACCGGGCGTGGACGCGCGGCTCGAAGACTGGCTCGCCCGACCCGCTGCGCCCTTCCCGCTGGCCGACACTGCGGCCGACGACCCCGCCGTGCTGATCTACACCAGCGGCACCACCGGCGACCCCAAGGGCGCGCTGATTCCGCACCGCGCCCTCATTGGCAACTTGACCGGCTTCGTCTGCAGCCAGAACTGGTTTGGCTTCGACGGCGTGCACAACGCCGCGAGCGATGCGGTGTTCTGGAGCCCCGCCGACTGGGCCTGGACCGGCGGCCTGATGGACGCGCTCCTGCCCACGCTCTACTTTGGCCGGCCCATCGTCGCCTGTCGCGAGCGTTTCAGCCCGGAACTGGCCTTCGACCTCCTGCAAACCCACGGCGTCACCCACAGCTTTTTGTTCCCCACCGCGCTCAAGGCGATGATGAAGGCCGTGCCCGAGCCCCGCGCGCGCTTCCGCCTGCGCCTGCAAGCCCTCATGAGCGCGGGCGAGGCCGTGGGCGAGGCCGTCTACGCCTGGTGCCGCGACGCGCTGGGTGTGGCGCCCAACGAAATGTTCGGCCAGACGGAAATCAACTACATCGTCGGCAACTGCCAGGCGCTGTGGCCCGCCAAGCCCGGCAGCATGGGCCGGCCCTACCCCGGCCACCGGGTGGCGGTGATCGACGAAGCGGGCGTCGAATGCCCGCTGGGGGTGATCGGCGAGGTGGCGGTGCACCGCCGCGACCGCCATGGCGACCCCGACCCGGTGTTCTTCCTCGGCTATTGGAAGAACGAGGCGGCCACCCGCGCCAAATTCACCGGTGACCCTTCCGACAGTTGGTGCCGCACCGGCGACCTGGCGCTGCGCGACGCGGACGGCTACTTGTGGTACCAGGGCCGCGCCGACGACATGTTCAAGTCCGCGGGCTACCGCATCGGCCCCGGCGAAATCGAAAACTGCCTGCTGCGCCACCCGGCCGTCGCCAACGCCGCCGTGGTGCCCAAGCCCGACCCCGAGCGCGGCGCGCTGGTCAAGGCCTATGTCGTGTTGACTCCTGAATTCAGAGCACGACGTGACCAATTCACGCCGGGAAGCGCCGCATTCGATGCCCAACTGTGCCGGGAACTGCAAGCCCATGTACGCGGCCGGCTCGCACCCTACGAGTACCCCAAGGAAATCGAATTCATCGACCAGCTGCCCATGACCACCACCGGCAAGGTGCAGCGCCGCGTGCTGCGTCTGCAAGAAGAAGCCCGCGCCCGGGCAGCCGCCGAGAGCGCGGCCCGGGCACCGCGCTGAGCGCGCACGCCTCCTCCCCCATAAACTTCACTCGTTCCTCTACAACCCCACGCACCACCTCATGCAAACCGTCCGCCTCGGCCAAAGCGACCTTCACGTCACCCCCATCTGCCTGGGTACCATGACCTTCGGTGAGCAAGTCACCGAAACCGATGCCCACGCCATCCTCGACCGCGCCGTCGAGCGCGGCATCAACTTCATCGACACGGCCGAGATGTACGCCGTGCCGGCCCGCGCCGAAACCTATGGCGCGACCGAATCCATCATCGGCCGCTGGTTCGCCCAGCGCCCCGGTATGCGGCAGCGGGTGGTGTTGGCCAGCAAAGTGGCGGGCCCATCGCGCGGCATGCCCTGGATCCGCGAAGGCAGCGGCATGACCGGCGCCGACATCATCGCCTCGTGCGAGGCGAGCTTGCGGCGGCTGCAAACCGACGTGATCGACCTCTACCAGATCCACTGGCCCGAGCGCCATGTGCCGGCGTTTGGCATCCTCGCCTACGACCCGAGCAAGGAAAAATCCGTCACCCCGATCCGCGAGCAGCTCGAAGCCCTCGCCACGCTGGTGCGCGCGGGCAAGGTCCGCGCCGTCGGCCTGTCGAACGAAACCCCCTACGGCGTGCACGAGTTCGTGCGCTTGGCCGAAGAACATGGCCTACCGCGCGTGGTGAGCGTGCAAAACCCGTATTGCCTCATCAACCGCAGCTATGAGAACGGGCTGGACGAAACCTGCCACCGGCTCGAAGTCTCGCTCTTGGCGTACTCGCCGCTGGGCTTTGGGCTTCTGACCGGCAAGTACGACGACCGCGGCATCGACACCGACGCTTCGGTCGGCCGCATGGCGAAGTTCGACAGCATGAAAAAGCAGCGCTGGGGCCGCCCCGAGGCGCTGGAAGCGGCGCGGCGCTACAACGCGCTGGCCCGCGCGCACGGCCTCACGCCCACGCAGCTCGCGCTGGCCTTTTGCTACGACAACTGGCGCGTGGCCAGCACCATCATCGGCGTGACCTCGCTGGCCCAGCTCGACGAAGACCTCGATGCCTGGGGCACCCAGCTCAGCCCCGAACTGCGCGCCGAGATCGACCGCATCCGCTGGGCGCTGCGCGACCCGGCTCAATGAGACCAAGCCCCAGCCGATGGCCAAGAAGACCCATGTGAGCGAAACCCCGGCCACCGCCTGGCTCAAGGCGCAGGGCGTCGCCTACACCGGGCATCCGTACGACTACGTGGACAAGGGCGGCGCGCTGCACAGCGCGGCCGCGCTCGGCTGGGACCCGCACGCGGTGGTCAAGACGCTGGTGATGCAGGACCAGGACGCGCGGCCGCTCCTGATCCTCATGCACGGCGACCGGCAGGTGTCGACCAAAGCGCTGGCGCGGCAAATCGGCGCGAAATCGGTCGAGCCCTGCGCCCCCGAGGTGGCCCAGCGCCACAGCGGCTACCTCGTCGGCGGCACCTCGCCCTTTGGCACGCGCCGCGCCATGCCGGTCTACATCGAGGCGAGCATCCTCACGCTACCCAAAATCCTCATCAACGGCGGACGACGCGGCTTTCTCGTCGGCATAGCCCCCCGGGTCTGCACAGAGCAGCTCGGTGCCCAGCCGGTCGAGTGCGCGCTCGCCGACGGTTAGGGGAAGGCGGGTCGTTGAATAATCGGCCGTTGCACCCGTTGTTCCACGCCTGAGGAGTCGTTCTTGAGCTCGGTTTATTCCTTCGTCGCCATCCTGGCCGCTTACCTCATCGGTTCGTTGAGTTTCGCGGTCATCGTCAGTCGGGCCATGGGCCTGGCCGACCCCCGCACCTTTGGCAGCGGCAACCCCGGTGCGACCAACGTGCTGCGCTCGGGCTCGAAGAAGGCCGCCGTGCTCACGCTGCTGCTCGATGCGGCCAAGGGCTGGCTGCCGGTGGTGGCCGTGGCCTCGCTGGGCGCGCCCTACGGGCTGGGTACAGGCACGGTGGCGCTGGTGGGGCTGGCGGCGTTCCTGGGCCATCTGTACCCGGTGTTCTTCGGCTTCCAAGGCGGCAAGGGCGTGGCCACCGCCGCCGGCGTGCTGCTGGCCCTGCAACCGTGGCTGGGCGCGGCGACGCTGCTGACCTGGATCCTCATCGCCGGCTTTTTTCGCTATTCGTCGCTGGCCTCCATCGTGGCCGCCGTGTTCGCGCCGCTGTTCTATCTCTTGGGCGACGGGCGCGTCTGGACGGCAGAACCCGCCACGAGCCTGGCCATCTCGGCCATGACGCTGCTGTTGCTTTGGCGCCACCGCGAGAACATCCGCCGGCTGGTCCAGGGCACGGAAAGCCGCATCGGCAGCAAAGGACGCTGATACGATGGCAACAACCGTTTCCATGGTGGCCCAACCACCCGCCGTTACCCATGACGACCACCAAGGCTGAGCAACTGCGTATCGCTGGGCAACTGCCCAGCCCCAAGGGCGTCGCACTGGCGATCATGGAAGTCTGCAGCCGGGACGACGCCACGCTCGAAGAAGTCGCGCGCATCGTGCAGACGGACCCCGCCCTCTCGAGCCGGCTGCTGCGCAAGGCAAACGCCGCCGGCCAGGGCGGACGGGCGGTCGCTTCGGTCAAAGACGCGGTCATGCGGCTCGGCATGAACACGGTGCGGCTGCTCGCCATGAGTTTTTCACTGGTCGACCAGCACGCCTGCGGGCCCTGCCCTGCCTTCGACTACGGCGCCTTCTGGTCGCACAGCCTCCTCCTGGGCGTCTCGGCCCAGGAACTGTGCAAGGTCGTGCGCGTCACGACGCCCGACGACCTCTTCGCCTGTGGGCTGCTCGCGCGCATCGGTGAACTCGCGCTCGCCACCATCTACCCGCAGGAATACGCGGGTGTGCTGCAACAAAAGCTTTCGACAGAGGCCTTGCTCGAAGCCGAGCGCCAGGCGCTGCACACGGACCATCTCGAATTCACCGCCGTCATCCTCGAAGACTGCGGCATTCCCAAGGCTTTGGCCGAACCGGTCGTCTTTCATGAACGACCCGAAGCCTCGGGCTTCCGCGAGGGTTCACGGCCCTATCAGTTGCTGCAGCTCTTGGTGCTCGCGCGGCGCATGGCCGATTTGGGCTGCGCGCCCGAAGCCGAGCGACACGCCAAAGTCGGCGAGCTGATGCGCATGGGCGGCCAGATCGGGCTGGACGCACAGGCTTTTGGCGCCCTCTTCGACGGTGCAGTCGCGCAATGGCACAGCTGGGGCGAGCTGCTGCGCATCCCGACCGAAACGCTACCCGACTTCGAACGCCTGACCGAAACCCCGCCTCAACCGGCCACGCCCGCCACGCCCGATGCGCAAGCGCCGCTCCATGTGCTGGTCGCGATGGGCGATGCCCGCGCGCGGGCAGCCATCGTCGCAACCCTGAGCCATGATCTCGGATGCCACGTGACCCAGGCGGGAACCGGCGGCGAGGCGCTCACCCGGGCGCTGCAGGAAACGCCGGATGTGCTCATGCTCGAGCGCTTGTTGCCCGAGATGGACGGGGTCGAGGTCTGCCGCGCCCTGCGTGCCACCGAATGGGGCCGCAGCATCTACGTCATCATGATGGTCGAGTCGGACGACCCGGACCGGGTCGAGGAAGCCCTGGAAGCCGGTGCCGACGACTATCTCCCCCAACCGCTGCACGACCGCTTACTTCACGCCCGCATCCGCGCAGCCCGCCACCACCAACAACTGCGCACCGCCTGGCGAGACGATCGGGCGCAGCTGCGGCAGTTCATGGCCGAACTGGCGCTGTCGAACCGACGGCTCGAGCATGCCGCGATGACCGACCTGCTCACCGGGCTGCCCAACCGGCGCGCTGGCTTGCAGGCGCTGGAACAGGCCTGGAGCGCCTCGACCCGGACCGGCCAGCCGTTGGCGGCGCTGATGATCGACATCGACCACTTCAAATCCATCAATGACCGTTATGGCCATGCGGGCGGAGACGTGGTGTTGCAGTCGGTCGCCAAGACCCTCTTGTCGGCGGCGCGTCGCCACGACACGGTTTGCCGCCTCGGCGGCGAAGAGTTTTTGCTGGTCTGCCACGACGCCGACCTGCGCGCCGCCATCCTGGCCGCGCGCCGGGTGCAGCAAACCGTGCGCAGCCATCCGCCCCAGTTCGACGGGAAGACCGTCCCGATCAGTGTCAGCATCGGCATCGCCGTGCGCGAGCCGCAGATGGCCGACGCAGACGCCTTGATTCGCGCCGCCGACCAAGCGCTCTACGCCGCCAAGCACGACGGCCGAGACCGAATCTTCGTTTCTGCCGCCGGCAAGGTGCTCGGCGTCCCGTCGGCCCACAACGCCCCTTGAGGACGCGGGGCCACGCTGCGGCGCGCGGGGGGCGGGGTTCAGCGTTGCCCCTGAGCTTCAGTCGCGGAAGTTGTTGAAGCTCAGCGGCAGGTCGGCCATTTCTTTGCGCAGCAGGGCCATGACCGCTTGCAAGTCGTCGCGCTTGGCGCCCGAGACGCGCAGCTTGTCTTCCTGAATCGCCGCCTGCACCTTGAGCTTGCTGTCTTTGATGAGGCGCTGCATTTTCTTGGCGTCCTCGGTGGCGATGCCGCTGCGCACCTTGATGACTTGCTTGACCTTGTCGCCACCGATTTTCTGCACCGGGCCTTTGTCCAGGAAGCGCACATCGACGCCGCGCTTGGTCATCTTGTTGCGCAGGATGTCCTCCACCTGGGCGAGTTGAAACTCGGCGTCGCCGTACAGGGTGATTTCCTTGTCTTTGAGCTCGATCGCCGCGGCCGTCCCCTTGAAATCGAAACGGGTGGCGATCTCTTTGGCCGTGTTGTCGACGGCGTTACGAACTTCGACCATGTCAGGGTCGCAAACGGTATCAAACGAGGGCATAGCGATCTCAGAGCGTGGAATGCGAATGCGACAATTCTCCCATGACCCCTGAGCGCTCCGTCAACCTGCAGCCCCTCAACACCTTTGGCATCGCGGCGCGCGCGCACACCCTCGTTCGCATCCGCAGCGCCGACGATGTGCGCGCCGTGCTGGCCGACCCCGCGCTCGGCCCCGCGCCCAAGTTCATCCTGGGCGGCGGCAGCAACATCGTGCTCACGGGCGATGTGAAGGCGGTGGTGCTCAAGGTCGAGATCAAAGGCCGGCGCGTGCTCGAGGCCACGCCGCGGCATTGGCTGGTGGAAGCCGGTGCGGGTGAACCCTGGCCCGAGTTCGTGCGCTGGACGCTGGCCCAGGGCACGCCCGGGCTCGAAAACCTCGCGCTGATTCCCGGCACGGTCGGCGCCTCGCCGGTGCAGAACATCGGCGCCTACGGCGTCGAACTGCAAGATCGCTTTCATTCCCTCGACGCAATCGACCTGATGACCGGGCGCGAGTTCACGCTCGACGCCGCGCAGTGCGGCTTCGGTTACCGCGACTCGGTCTTCAAGCACGCAAGCAACCTCGGCCTGGCCGGCCGTGCGCTGATCCTGCGCGTGCGCTTCGCGCTGCCGCGCCCCTGGCGCCCGGAACTCGGCTACCTCGATCTGCAGCGCAAGATGGAAGAAACCGGCATCGCCGCGCCCGACGCGCAGCAGATTCACGACTGGGTGTGCGCCATCCGCCGCGCCAAGTTGCCCGACCCCGCCGTGATCGGCAACGCCGGCAGCTTTTTCAAAAACCCGACGGTCACGCCCGAACAGTGCGCCGACATCATCGCGCGCGACCCCGCCGTCGTGCACTACCCGCTCCCCGACGGCCGCATCAAACTCGCCGCGGGCTGGCTCATCGACGCCTGCGGCTGGCGCGGCAAGACGGTGGGGCATGCCGGCGTGTACGAAAAGCAGGCGCTGGTGCTCGTCAACCGAGGCGATGCCGAACACCCGTGTACGGGCGGCGAGGTGATGACGCTGGCCCGCGCCATCCAGACCAGCGTCTACGAGCGCTTTGGCATCCGGCTCGAACCCGAGCCGGTGGTCGTTTGAACTCTTCTTTTTTAATAGCAAAGAAGCGCCGAATCACGCTGGGATACGCCCGAAAAAGCGAAAAGGCAACGCTGAACAAATCCCCCGCGCGTCGCGCATCCCGGCTGCGGGCGGCCTGCGTCGTTGCAAATCCTCGCCATAGCTTCGGCTATGGCTGCGGTTTGCGCCTCGCATCCCATCCCGCGGCCGGGCGCGCGCCATCACGGGAACTTATTCAGCGTTGCCAAAAAGCCGTCCACGAGGCCGGCTTTGCTGGGAGAGAGCCTGCGGGCCCGCTCGGGTAGCCGTTCAGTCGCCTGAACCCGCGCCGCCCTTGTCGCCTTCGAGTCGCAGCATCTGCGCGCCCTCGCCCAAAGACAGCAGACCCGCCTTCGCATAAATCCCGAGCTTGGCCCGCGTGTCGACGATGTCGAGGTTGCGCATGGTGAGTTGGCCGATACGGTCCGCCGGCGTGAAGGGTGCGTCTTCCACCTTCTCCATCGACAGACGCTCGGGCGCGTAGGTGAGGTTGGGGCTCTCGGTGTTGAGGATGGAGTAGTCGTTGCCACGGCGCAGTTCGAGCGTCACTTCGCCGGTGATGGCACGGGCCACCCAGCGTTGCGACGATTCCCGAAGCATGATCGCCTGCGGGTCGAACCAGCGGCCCTGATAGAGCAGGCGGCCCAGCTTGCGACCGTTCTCGCGGTACTGCTCGATCGTGTCTTCGTTGTGGATGCCGGTGACCAGGCGCTCATAAGCGATGTGCAGCAGCGCCATGCCGGGGGCTTCGTAGATGCCGCGGCTCTTGGCTTCGATGATGCGGTTCTCGATCTGGTCGCTCATGCCCAGGCCGTGGCGGCCGCCGATTTCGTTGGCCTTGAGGATGAGCGCGACCGGATCGTTGAAGCTCTGGCCGTTGAGGGCGACCGGCTGCCCTTCCTCGAAGCGCACCGTGACCTCTTCGGGCTTGACCTCCACCTCGGGCTTCCAGAACGCCACGCCCATGATGGGGTTGACGATGCGTATGCTCGAAGACAGGCTCTCGAGATCCTTGGCCTCGTGCGTCGCGCCCAGCATGTTGCTGTCGGTGCTGTACGCTTTTTCGACCGACATCTTGTAGTCGAAGCCGTTCTGGATGAGGAACTCGCTCATCTCCTTGCGGCCACCGAGCTCGTCGATGAAGCGCTGATCGAGCCAAGGCTTGTAGATCTTCAGGCTCGGGTTGGTCAGCAGGCCGTAGCGGTAAAAGCGCTCGATGTCGTTGCCCTTGAAGGTGGAGCCGTCGCCCCAGATGTGGACATCGTCTTCCTTCATCGCGGCGACCAGCATCGTGCCCGTGACGGCGCGACCGAGCGGCGTGGTGTTGAAATAGGTGACGCCCGCCGTGCTGATGTGGAAAGCCCCGCACTGGATGGCGGCAATGCCTTCGTGCGCCAGCGGCAAGCGGCAGTCGATGAGGCGGGCCTTCTCCGCGCCATAGGCCATGGCTTTGCGCGGGATCTCTTCGTAGTCGCTCTCGTCGGGCTGGCCGAGGTTGGCGGTGTAGGCATAGGGGATCGCGCCCTTTTGCTTCATCCACAGCAGCGCGGCGCTGGTGTCGAGGCCGCCCGAGAAAGCGATGCCGACTTTTTGCCCAACGGGCAGGTTCTGGAGTATGGTGGCCATGGGTCTGGATGCGAAAGCTCAGGGCTCAGCCGAAATGGCAGATGTAGTGATACACGTCGCGGACGCGAATCTCGAACGAGGAATTGCCCGGAACGTGAAAGCGCTCCCCGGGCCCGGAAGTCATCCAGGCGTCGCTGCCGGCGAGTTTGTATTCGCAGCTGCCGGCCACGCACTCCATGATTTCGGGTGCGCCGGTGTTGAAGGTCAGCGTCGCGGGCAGGATGACTCCCACCGACTTGGCCGTGCCATCCGGCAAAGTGAAGCTGTGGCTGACGCATTTGCCATCGAAGTAAACATAGGCCTTCGTGCGTAGCGTCACGCCGGGAATCGACTCGGTGATCATCTCTTGCGCCTGGGTCAAAAAGGGGCGATTTTACGCCCGGACCCTGTACCCCAAGGCGTGCCGAATCTTTGTTCTCAGCGCCAGCCGCGGTGGTGATGGGGGTAGCCGTGCACGCTGCGGCCGATGACATAGCCCAGCCCCAACGAAATACCCACCGGCACCACATACGACGAGGGCGCGACATACGCGACGGGCGGCGCCGCATAGACCGGGGCGCTGTAAACCGGCGCGGGGGCAGCATAGGCCGGGGGATAGGTCGGCGCATAAACCGGCGCAGGCTGCGCGGGCACGGCCTGCGGCACTGCGTAACCTTGCCCGTACGTCTGGCTGTTGCCCGGTTCAAAGCCCGCAGGCCCGTATGGCGCGACGGGCGCGGCCCCCACCGGCGTCACCTGAAGCCGCAGCGTCGGGCCCGGGTCGTCAGGCATCTGCGTCTGGTACTGGCGGCCGCCGTATTCGTAGACCACGTTCCAGGCCACCGGGCGGTTCTCGTAGATCGTCTGGGTGCTGCATTCGGTGACGTTTTGCACCTGCGCGGCACCGCGGCCCTCGATTTGGTCACCCACGACCGCACCCCCCAGGCCACCGAGCAGTGTGGCCGCGGCCCGGCCCATGCCGCCGCCAAGGGCATTGCCGATGGCGGCGCCGGCAATCGCACCCATGACCGCGCCGCCCCCCGTGCGCGCCGGCGCCACGGTCACGGGGCGCTGGCTGCAGACCTGCTGGGGCACGGCGACCTGCTGCAGGATGGGGGTGCTCGAGACCACGCGCGCGATCTCGTCGGCCATCGCCGGGCCCGCGGGCAGGCTTGCCGCCACGAGCAGGCCGCTCCACATCAGCTTCTTGTTCCAATTCATCGCCATCGTGCGTTCTCCTTCGGCGTCCACCGCGGACCCCCGCGCCATTTGACGCCCGAGGCACGGCCAGCGTTGACCCAACGCTCAGATTTTCTGTAAAGCCTCGGTAAACATCGTTTCATCGAAGCCCACGGTGATGCGTCCGTCGCCCCAATCGACCACCGGGCGCTTGATGACACTGGGCTGGGCCTGCATCAGCGCGAGCGCCCCCGCCGCATCGGCCGCACGGGCTTGCTCGGCGGCGTCGAGCCGGCGCCAAGTCGTGCCCTGGCGGTTGAGCAGTCGCTCCCACCCGACGGCCTGGGCCCAGCGCGCGAGTTCCGCCGCGGGCACGCCGAGCTTCTTGAAATCATGGAACTGATAGGCCACGCCGCGGGCGTCGAGCCAGGCCCGGGCTTTTTTGACCGTGCCGCAGTTGGGAATGCCGTAGAGTGTGATCATCCGAATATTCTGGCACGCAAACATGACGGACACCCCCCTGCTCTACCCGCCGATCGAGCCGTACCGCACCGGCTGGCTCGACACCGGCGACGGCCACGAGATTTACTGGGAGCTGTGCGGCAACCCCGCCGGCCGGCCCGCCGTGTTCCTCCACGGCGGCCCCGGCGCGGGCTGCTCGCCCGAGCACCGTCGGCTGTTCGACCCGCAGCGCTACAACGTGCTGCTCTTCGACCAGCGCGGTTGCGGCCGCTCGCGCCCCCATGCGAGCCTCGAGCACAACACCACCTGGCATTTGGTGGATGACATCGAGCGCCTGCGCGCGATGCTGGGCGTCGATCGCTGGTTGGTGTTCGGCGGCTCCTGGGGCAGCACGCTCGCACTCGCCTATGCGCAGCGGCACACCGGGCGTGTCTCGGCGTTGATCCTGCGCGGCATCTTCACGCTGCGCCGATCCGAACTGCATTGGTATTACCAGGAAGGCGCAAGCTGGGTGTTCCCGGACCTGTGGGAGGAGTTCCTCGCGCCCATACCGCCCGAGGAGCGCGGCGACCTCATGGCGGCCTACCGGCGCCGCCTGACCGGAGCCGACCGTGCCGAGCAACTGGCCTGCGCGCGCGCCTGGAGCCTCTGGGAGGGGCGCACCATCCGCCTGCTGCCCGACCCGCAAGCGGAAGCCCACCACGGCGAAGACGACTTCGCGCTCGCCTTTGCGCGCATCGAAAACCACTACTTCGTGCACCACGGCTGGCTCGCCGAAGGCCAGTTGCTGCGCGACGCCCCGCGACTGCGCGACATTCCGGGCGTGATCATTCAGGGCCGCTATGACATGTGCACGCCCATGCGCAGCGCCTGGGACCTGCACCGCGCCTGGCCCGAGGCCGATCTGCACATCATCCCCGATGCCGGACACGCCTGGCTCGAACCGGGCATCCTGCGCGCGCTGCGCGCCGCCACCGACCGTTACGCCCAAGCATGACCGATCTCGATTCCTGGCTCGCGCATTGCGAGCGACTCCACCCCAAGACCATCGACCTCGGCCTCGAGCGTGTGGCGGCCGTCGCCGCCCGCCTCGGGCTCGCCTTCGACGCCACGGTGGTCACGGTCGCCGGAACCAACGGCAAGGGCTCGACCTGCGCCATGCTCGAAGCCATCGCACGCGAGGCCGGCTACCGCACCGGCACCTACACCTCCCCGCATCTCGTTCATTTCGAGGAACGCTGCCGCATCCAGGGCGCGCCGGTGCCTGCGGAGAGTCTCGTTGCGCATTTCGAGCGGGTCGAGCAGGCGCGCGAGGGCATGCCGCTGACTTATTTCGAATTCACGACGCTTGCCATCCTCGACCGCCTGGCGCGCGCCGGCCTGGACCTCGTCATCCTCGAAGTCGGGCTCGGTGGTCGTCTCGACGCGGTCAACATCGTCGACCCCGACTGCAGCGTCATCACCAGCATCGACCTCGACCATATGGACTTTCTCGGCCCTGACCGGGAGGCCATCGGGCGCGAGAAAGCGGGCATCATGCGAACCGGTCGCCCCGCCATCGTCAGCGATCCGCGCCCCCCGCAAAGCGTGATCGATTATGCGCGCGAGATCGGCGCCGATCTCTGGCTCGCCGGTCGCGACTTCCGGGCGTCGGGCGACCGGCAGCAATGGGCATGGCAAGGCCGCAACCGCCGGTATGCCGGTCTGGCCTACCCGGCGCTGCGCGGTGCCAATCAGTTGCTCAACGCTGCCGGCGTTTTGGCCGCGCTCGAAGCGCTGCGAGCGCGTCTTCCGGTCAGCGCCCAGGCGATCCGCAACGGCCTTGCAACGGTGGATTGGCCGGGCAGGTTCCAGATCCTCCCGGGCTCGCCCACGCTGGTGCTCGATGTCGCGCACAATCCCCACGCGGTCGCAGCCTTGGCCGAGAACCTCGACGCAATGGGCTACTACCCCCGAACCCACGCGGTTTTCGGTGCCATGTCCGACAAAGACATCGGCGGCATGCTCGGCCGCGTCAGCCCCTTGATCGACCACTGGTATTTCTGCGACCTGCCGACGCCGCGCGCTGCAGCCGCCGCCGAGCTCGAAAAGCGCTGGTTGGAACACTCGGAACGAGCCCCCAACGGCGCGAGCGCCAGCCGACACGCCGACCCCGTGGCCGCCCTGCAAGCCGCGCTCGCCGCCGCAGACCCGGCTGATAGAATCGTAATCTTCGGCTCCTTCTTCACGGTGGGAGGCGCCTTGCAAGGTGGCCTGCCGCGGCTGCAGGCCAAGCACCTCACCGCTTGAGCCTCGCACGCATGCCATTGCCCAAATTCTCCTTCCCCGGTTCGCGCGGCCGTGCCGAAGCGCCCGCCGCTGACAGCGTCGAGGCCCTGCGCCGGCGCGCCCGGCAAAGGCTCATCGGCGCCATCGTGCTCGTCCTCGTCGCGGTGATCGGCTTTCCGCTGGTCTTCGACACGCAGCCACGACCCGTCAAGGTCGATCTCCCGATCATCATTCCCGACCGCAACCAGGTGCCGCCGCTGCGCGTCCAACCGGCTTCGGCGGCGACTGCGGCGGTCATGGCTTCGAGCTCCGGCGGACCCCGGCGCGACAGCGAAGCCGCCCCTTTGAGCGCTCAAGCCGCACTCGACGCCAAAGAAACGTTGGTCGAAACACCCCGCCCCAAGCCTGCGGCAAGCGCGCCAGTGCCCGCCTCAGCTCCCGCCTCGGCGCCCGCGGCCGCGAGTCCCCGGCCAGCCGCTCCAGCGCCGGCCCCGGCGGCCTCGAAGCCTGCGGCTGCCACCGCCAAACCGGCGTCTCAGCCGTCCTCGCGCCCGAGTGCGCCGCCGAAGCCTGAGCCCGCCAAGTCTTCGGCGGCGGACGAAGCCGCCCGCGCACGGGCGCTGCTCGAAGGCAAGAGCAGTGCGGCGCCGGCGGCGGCCGCCGCGTCGGCCCGCTACGTCGTTCAGGTCGGCGCATTCTCGGACGCGGCCAAGGCGCGCGAGGTCCGCCTCAAAGTCGAGAAGGCGGGACTCGTCACCTACACCCAGGTGGTCGAAACCGCCGAAGGCAAGCGTATCCGCGTGCGGGTCGGCCCCTACGCCGACCGTGCGGCTGCCGATCATGCGGCCGAACGCATCCGCTCGCTCGGTCTGTCCGCAGCGATCCTCACGCTGTGAAAGCGCACACCTGCCATGGCCGCACTGACGCTGCTGGACTGGATCGTCGTTGCCATCCTGCTCGGCTCGGTGCTGCTCGGTGCGTGGCGCGGATTTCTCTACGAGGTCGTGACGCTCGCGGGCTGGGTCGTCGCCTTCGTCGCGGCGCAGACCTGGGCGGCCGATCTGGCCGTGCATCTGCCGCTGTCGGGCAGCACCGGGGGCTTGCGTCACGCGGTGGCTTTCGTCTTGATCTTCATCGGGGGCGTGTTCGGCGCGGGCCTCTTCGCCGCGCTGATTCGGCGTTTGCTCGGGGCCGTGGGGCTACGGCCGGTGGACCGCGCTTTGGGGGCGGGCTTTGGCATTTTGCGTGGCCTTGCGCTGTTGCTGGCGATCGGCTTTGTCGCGCACTGGACGCCCCTGCACCGCACCGAATTCTGGCGCCTGTCCGCCACGACGCCCTGGATCGACTCCACCGTGCGGTCGTTCGTGCCCTGGGTCGAGGCCTGGACGGCGCGCGCCGAGGCCAGCTGACCTGGCCCGGGGCTTGAGCCCCGATGCCCCCAAAACCTGAGTTTCAACCATTGGAATCGAGCGAACATGTGTGGAATCGTTGGCGTCATCAGCACCACTCCGGTCAATCAGCTGATCTACGACGCGCTGCTGCTGCTGCAACACCGCGGGCAGGATGCCGCGGGCATCGTCACGCAATTGGGGCACAAGTTTTTCATGCACAAGGCGCGCGGCATGGTGCGCGACGTCTTTCGCACGCGCAACATGCGTTCGCTGCCCGGCAGCAGCGGCCTCGGACAGGTGCGCTACCCGACCGCCGGCAACGCCTACAGTGAGGAAGAAGCGCAGCCTTTCTACGTCAATGCGCCGTTTGGCGTGGTGCTGGTGCACAACGGCAACCTCACCAACGCGGCAGCCCTCAAGTCGGAACTGTTCAGCACCGACCACCGTCACATCAACACCGAGAGTGACTCCGAAGTTCTGCTGAACATCTTTGCCCATGAGCTCGCGCAGGCCACCGACGGCCTGCCGCTGACGGCCGAAGACGTGTTCAAAGCGGTGCGCGGCGTCCATCGCCGGGTTCGCGGCTCCTATGCCGTGATTGCGCTGATCGCGGGCCACGGCATGGTGGCCTTCCGCGATCCGTACGGGATACGACCGCTGTGCATGGGCCGGGGTGAGGACGGAACGGTGATGTTTGCCAGTGAATCGGTCGCCCTGGAAGGCACGGGGCACCGGTTCGAGCGCGACGTCGCACCCGGCGAGGCCATCTTCGTGAGTCTGGACGGCCAAGTCCAGGCCCAGCCCTGCGCTGAGCACACCGTGCTCTCGCCCTGTATTTTCGAGTTCGTTTATCTGGCACGCCCCGACTCGGTACTCGACGGCATCTCGGTCTATCAGGCGCGCCTCAACCTCGGGGAAACGCTGGCCAAGCGCGTGATCTCGACCGTGCCGCCGAGCGAAATCGACGTGGTGATTCCGATCCCCGAGTCGAGCCGACCGAGTGCCATGCAGCTGGCGCAACTGCTGGGCCTTCCGTACCGCGAAGGATTCGTGAAAAACCGGTACGTGGGCCGCACCTTCATCATGCCGGGGCAGGCCGTGCGCAAGAAGAGCGTGCGCCAAAAGCTCAACGTCATCGCCAGCGAGTTCCGCAACCGCAACGTGCTCCTGGTCGACGATTCGATCGTTCGGGGCACCACTTCCAAGGAAATCGTTCAAATGGCTCGGGATGCCGGAGCGCGCAAGGTGTTCCTGGCGAGCGCCGCGCCACCGGTGCGCTACCCCAACGTCTACGGGATCGACATGCCCACGCTCGACGAACTGGTCGCGCATGGCCGCACGGTCGAAGAGGTGCGTGCGATCATCGGCTGCGATGCCTTGATCTACCAGGATGTCGACGCGATGAAGCGCGCGGTCGGCTCGATCAACCCGAACATCCAGGGCTTCGATGCCTCTTGTTTCGATGGCATCTACTGCACCGGCGACATCACCGTCGAAGATCTCGAACGCATGGCGCAGGAGCGCCGCAGCGCCGGCACCGAAGACGCCGAAGATACGTCCCGACTCAATCTGCCCAATGCCTCGGCTCACTGAAGTCGTGCCCTGCCGCCCCCGATGAAGCCACACGAGCCCCAAATGCCGGAATTTCACCGCGACACGCTCGCCGTGCGCGCTGCCGTCGAGCGCAGCGCCTATGGCGAGAACAGCGAGGCGCTGTTTCTGACCTCGAGCTTCGTCCAGCCCGACAGCGCAACCGCAGCGCGGCGTTTTGCGGGCGAAGAGGATGGCTATATCTACTCGCGTTTTTCAAACCCGACGGTCGCGAGCATGGAACAGCGCCTGGCGGCACTCGAAGGCGCCGAGCGTTGTGTCGCCACCGCCAGCGGAATGGCGGCGATTCTGCTGCTGTGCCTCTCGCAACTGAAGGCGGGCGACCATGTGGTGTGCTCACGCTCCGTCTTTGGCGCGACGATCAAGCTTCTGGGCAGCGATCTGGCGCGCTTTGGTGTCGAGACGACTTTGGTCTCGCAAACGGATCTTGCGCAGTGGCGCGCTGCAATCCGCCCCGGCCGCACCCGTTTGCTGTTTGCCGAGACCCCGACCAACCCCTTGACCGAGGTCTGCGACATCCGTGCGCTGGCCGACTTGGCGCACGAAGCCGGTGCGCTGCTCGCGGTCGACAACTGTTTTGCCACCCCGGCGCTGCAGCGTCCGATGGAATTGGGTGCCGATGTCGTCGTCCACTCCGGCACCAAATACCTCGATGGCCAAGGAAGGGTCGTCGCGGGCGCGTTGTGCACCGGAGAGGCCATCGCCCAAAGCTGTGTTTCGACACTGCGCAGCGCGGGCATGAGTCTTTCGCCGTTCAATGCCTGGGTGGTGCTCAAGGGCATGGAGACGCTCTCGCTGCGCATGCAGGCGCAATCGGCGCGTGCCCTGGAACTCGCGCGATGGCTGCAGCAGCATGCGGGCATTGCGGCCGTCCACTACCCGGGTCTACCGTCGCACCCGCAGCACGCGCTGGCGATGGCGCAGCAGTCCGGCCTGGGCGGCGCCGTCGTCTCGTTCGAACTGCGCGCGAGCACGCCTGAGCAGGCCCGCGCGCGCGCCTTCCATGTCATCGACTCGACCCGGATGCTGTCGATCACGGCCAATCTGGGCGACGTCAAAACCCTCATCACCCACCCGGCCAGCACTTCGCACGGCCGGCTCACCGAGGAACAGCGCCAGGCGGCCGGAATCAGCCAAGGCTTGATCCGCATCGCCGTGGGCCTCGAGCATCTCGGCGACATCCAATCCGACCTGTTGCGTGGTCTTGAAACCCTGCCATGAAAAATCCTGCTGTCCGCACCCGATTCGCCCCTTCGCCCACCGGTTTCATCCATCTCGGCAACATCCGCTCGGCGCTTTATCCCTGGGCGTATGCGCGCGCCAATGGCGGCACCTTCATCCTGCGGATCGAGGACACCGACCTCGAGCGCTCGACGCAGGCTGCGGTGGACGTGATCCTCGAGAGCATGCGCTGGCTGGGCATGGACCCCGATGAGGGCCCCTACTACCAGATGCAGCGCATGGATCGCTACAAGGAAGTGCTGGCCCAGTTGCTCGCCGAAGGCCACGCCTATCCCTGCTACATGAGTCAGGCCGAACTCGAGGCTCTGCGCGAGCGCCAGATGGCCGCGAAAGAAAAGCCTCGTTATGACGGCACCTGGAGACCCGAGCCCGGCAAGACACTGCCGCCCGTTCCTGAAGGCGTCCGGCCGGTCTTGCGCTTCAAAAACCCCAAGGATGGGGTGGTGGCCTGGGACGACAAGGTCAAGGGGCGCATCGAGATTCGCAACGAGGAACTCGACGACCTCGTGATTGCCCGTGCCGACGGCACCCCGACCTACAACTTCTGCGTGGTGGTCGACGACATGGACATGCGCATCACGCACGTGATTCGCGGCGATGACCATGTCAACAACACCCCGCGGCAAATCAACATCTTCCGTGCCCTCGGGCACGAGCCGCCGATCTACGCGCACCTGCCGACGGTGCTCAACGAGCACGGCGAGAAGATGAGCAAGCGCCACGGGGCCAAGGCGGTCACGCAATATCGAGACGAGGGCTTCCTGCCCGACGCCATGATCAACTACCTGGCCCGCCTGGGCTGGAGCCATGGCGACGACGAAATCTTCACGCGCGAGCAGTTCCTGCAGTGGTTCGATCTGGAACACTTGGGTCGCAGCGCCGCGCAGTTCGACGAAGCCAAGCTCCGTTGGGTCAATGCGCAGCACATGAAGATGACCGAGGACGCCAAGCTCGCGCCACTGGTGGCCGAGCAGCTCGCACGCATGGGCATCGCGGCCGATGATCGCTTGAGTGCGATCTGCGGGCTGTTCAAAGATCGCTGCGACACCACCGTCGCGCTTGCACAGTGGGCGCGGCCTTACTACGCCGAGGTGCATCCAAGTGAAGCCGACCGCGCGCAGTACCTGACCGATGCGGTGCGGCCGGCCTTGGCCGCGCTGGCCGAGCGGCTGGCGAACTGCGACTGGACGAAGGAAGGGATTGCGGCGGCCATCAAAGCCGTGCTTGCCGAGCATCAGCTGAAAATGCCGCAACTGGCCATGCCGGTGCGGGTGCTGGTGATGGGGACGCCGCAAACCCCGTCCATCGACGCGGTGCTGGCCCTGTTCGATCGAGAAAAAATTTTGGAGCGGCTCGAAAACGCATAAAAATCCCTCTATAATGCGAGTCTCGACGCGAACGAAGCGCATCTCTGAGTCAGAAATGCTAGGCTTCGGTGCAGGGGGGTATAGCTCAGCTGGGAGAGCGCTTGCATGGCATGCAAGAGGTCAGCGGTTCGATCCCGCTTACCTCCACCAACAGCGTCGAATGGATACGTCCAAAGGTTTTGACCCTATCGTCTAGAGGCCTAGGACATCACCCTTTCACGGTGAGTACCGGGGTTCGAATCCCCGTAGGGTCGCCAAACAGGCTTGGCTCTTCGAGCGAAGAGGCCAACCATGAGGCACAAGTCGTCAGCACTTGGCTCGCAAGAGCAAACGCTGGCTGCCAGGAGTGGTAGTTCAGTTGGTTAGAATACCGGCCTGTCACGCCGGGGGTCGCGGGTTCGAGCCCCGTCCACTCCGCCAAACTTTCTGAGGTCTTCCTCACGAATGCCCGCCCTTCGGCGGGCATTTTTTTGGCAACGCTAAACCAGTCCCCCACGCGTCGCGCATTCCAGCTGCGGGCGCGCGCCATCGCGGGAACTGGTTCAGCGTTGCCTTGTTCCTGCCCGCAGACAGCCGCGGCGGCACCCTCGTGGCTCGTCACACGTCGATCGCTTGCGCGGAGCCCGTACGCTGACGCAATTCGAATTTCTGAATCTTGCCGGTGCTGGTCTTGGGTAGTTCGCCAAACACCACGGCACGCGGGATCTTGAAGCCGGCAAGGTGTTGCCGGCAATGGCGCACGATGTCTTCGGCCGTGAGGCTCGCGCCCGGTCGCAGCTCGATGAAGGCGCACGGGGTTTCGCCCCACTTCGGGTCGGGCCGCGCGACGACCGCGGCGGCGGCCACGTCGGGATGGCGGTAGAGCACGTCCTCGATTTCGAGCGAGGAGATGTTTTCGCCGCCGGAGATGATGATGTCTTTGCTTCGGTCCTTGATCTTGATGTAGCCGTCGGGGTGCTGGACGGCGAGGTCGCCGCTGTGGAACCAGCCACCGGCAAAGGCTTCGCGCGTGGCCTGCGGGTTCTTCAGATAGCCCTTCATGGTGATGTTGCCGCGAAACATGATTTCGCCCAGGGTTTCACCATCCCAAGGCACGGGCTGCAGGGTCTCGGGGTCGAGCACGCGGGCGTCGCGCTGCAGGTGGTAGCGCACGCCTTGGCGCGCATTGAGGCGCGCGCGCTCGGCCACGTCGAGTTCGGCCCACTCGGGGTGTTTCGCGCAGACCATCGCCGGCCCGTACACCTCGGTGAGCCCATAGACATGCGTGAGGTCAAAGCCGAGCCGGTCCATGCCTTCGATCAGCGAGGCCGGTGGCGCCGCTGCGGCCACCATGGCGCGGATGCCGCGGGGCAGGCCGGCGCGCTCGGATTCGCTCGCGTGGACCAGCATCGCGTGCACGATGGGGGCGCCGCAATAGTGGGTGACGCCGTGCGTGCGCATGGCCTCGATCATGCCCCGGGCATCGACGCGCCGCAGGCATACGTTCACGCCCGCTCGCGCGGCGATGGTCCACGGGAAGCACCAGCCATTGCAGTGGAACATGGGCAGCGTCCACAGATACACGGGGTGCTTGGGCATGTCCCATTCCAGGATGTTGCTGAGCGCGTTGAGCGCTGCGCCGCGGTGGTGATAAACGACGCCCTTGGGGCGCCCGGTGGTGCCGCTGGTGTAGTTGAGCGCGATCGCATCCCACTCGTCGCGGGGCCAGACCCAGGCAAACGCGGGGTCGCCTCCAGCGAGTAAGTCTTCGTAGCCCATGGCGCTCAGCCTCGCGCGCGCACGCTCGATGTCCCCCCGCGGGGCCTGCGCCTCGTCAAGCGGGTCGTGGGCTTCGATGACGAGGATGGGCTCGGGGCGCTCACGGAGCTCGAGCGCCTGCGCGACGACCGGCGCGAATTCGGTATCGACAATGATGGCCTTGGCCTCGCCGTGATCGAGCATGTAGGCAATGCTTGCCGCCTCGAGCCGGGTGTTGAGCGTGTTGAGCACGGCGCCGGCCATGGGCACACCGAAATGCGCCTCCACCATCGGCGGCGTGTTGGGCAACATCACCGCGACGGTGTCGTTCTTCGCGATGCCTGCTTGCTGCAGCGCACCGGCCAGCCGGCGGGCGCGGGCAGCGGTCTCGCGCCAGGTTTGCCGCTGCTCGCCATAGACGATGGCCAGCCGCTCGGGGTAGACCTCGGCCGTGCGTTCGATGAAGGCGAGCGGCGTCAGCGGCGCAAAGTTCGCCTCGGTGCGGGGCAGGTCCTGGTCAAAAATGCTGGGCATGGCGGCTCCTCGGGCAGGTGCCGCCATTGTGCGCAGCCTGCGCACCGTGCCGACCGGGGATTTCCCGCGGCCCGGGGGGTCGTCAAACCGTCGCGGCGGCGCGCTCGAACACCGCGACGCTCTCCACATGCGCGGTGTGCGGGAACATGTTCACCACGCCGGCAGCCGTGCAGCGGTAGCCGGCTTGGTGCACGAGCAGGCCGGCGTCGCGCGCGAGGGTAGCCGGGTTGCAGCTGACGTAGACGATGCGCTGCGGGGGCTCCCAGCCCTGGGCCGCGGCGGGCAGCGGCGCTGCGCCTTCGGCACCCATGCGCGACTGGTGCAGCTCGGCCAGGGCTTTGACCAGCGCGAACGCGCCTTCGCGCGGCGGGTCGACCAGCCATTTGTCGGCGCTGCCGTCGGCGACGAGCATCTGGGGCGTCATCTCGAAGAGGTTGCGCGCTACGAATTTCGTAGCACAGAGTGACGGAATCACGCCGGGGTTTTGCGAATTTCGCTCAAAATTTTGCTGCGCGCGCTCGACCAGTGCCGCGCTGCCCTCGATGCCAAGCACCTCGCGCGCCTGGGTGGCCAGCGGCAGGGTGAAATTGCCCAGACCGCAGAACCAGTCAATCACCCGCTCGTGCGGCTGCGCGGCCAGCAGGCGCAGCGCGCGGCTGACCAGCACCCGGTTGATGTGGGGGTTGACCTGCGTGAAGTCGGTGGGCTTGAAGGGCATGGTGATGCCGAACTCGGGCAGGCGATAGGCAAGCTCCGGCCCGCCTTCGTCAAGGAGGTGCACCGAATCGGGCCCCTTGGGCTGCAGCCACCATTGCACGTCGTGTTGGAGCGCAAACGCGCGCAGCCGCGCAGCGTCATCCTCACTGAGCGGCTCCAGGTGCCGCAGCACCAATGCCGTCACCGCGTCACCGCAGGCGAGCTCGATCTGGGGGCAGGTTTCGCGCGCATCCATGCTGCCGATCAGCGCGCGCAGCGGAACCAAAAGTGCGCTCACCTGAGCGGGCAGCACCGAACAGCTGCGCATATCGGCGATGTAGCGGCTTTTGCGCTCATGAAAGCCGATCAGCACTTCGCCCTTGCGGTGCACATAGCGCACCGCCAGCCGCGCGCGGTAGCGATAACCCCAGGCCGGGCCCTCGATGGGGCGCAGCAGGGTCTCGGCGCGCACCTTGCCGAGATGCCAAAGATTGTCTTCGAGCACGCGCTGCTTGACCGCCACCTGCGCGGCCGGATGCAGATGCTGCATCTTGCAGCCGCCACAGGCGCCCGTGTGCAGGCCGAAGTGCGGGCAGGCGGGGCGCACGCGCTGGCTCGACTCGCGGTGGATGGCGGTGAGGGTGGCCGCCTCCCAGTTGTTCTTCTTGCGGTGCACCGAGGCGCTGACGATCTCGCCAGGCAACGCGCCCTCGATGAACACCACCTTGCCATCGGGGCGGCGGGCGATGCCCTGGGCTTCGATGTCGAGCGCGTCGACGCGCAGCCAGCCTTCGGGCAGCGCGGGCGCCGCGTCGCTGCAAGGGGCGGTGGCTTCGGGAGAGGTCAGGGCTTGGAGGTCGGAATCGTCACTCATGGGGCGATTGTCTCAGCCCCGGCGATGCGTCAGGGAAACGCTGAATCAGTTCCCGTGATGGCGCGAGCCCGGCCGCGGGATGGGACGCGAGGCGCAAACCGCAGCCATAGCCGAAGCGATGGCGAGGATCTGCTTTCGACGCAGACCGCCCGCAGCCGGGATTCGCGCTGCGCGAGGGACTGGTTCAGCGTTGCCCTATTCAGCGTTTCCCAAGGGCGGTGCGCGGTGCTGCCAGTAATGCGGCACGCGCTCACGCTCGCAAACCATGCGGCCCGGCTCGGCCGAAGACCATTGCGCCGCGCCGCAGTGGACGGAGTCGATGACCTGGATGCCGCGCGCCTGGTAGCGTGCCAACACCTCGGGTGCCGGGTGGCCGTAGCGGTTGCGATAGCCCGCCTGCACCAGCGCCCAGCGCGGCGCGACCGCGTCGAGGAAGGCGGCGGTCGACGAGGTTTTGCTGCCGTGGTGCGGCACCAGCAGCACGTCGCTACGCAAGGCCTGCGCCTGCCCGGCGCGCGCAAGCACCGCCGCTTCCTGAGCGGCCTCGATGTCGCCCACGAGCAGCGCGCGGTGTTCGCCGTTGTCGACGTGCAGCACGCAGCTCAAGGCGTTCGTCTTGCGCGCGGTGGCGTAGTCCTCGGGCACGGGATGCAACACCTCGAAGCGCACGCCGTCCCACACCCAGCGTTGGCCCGCGACGCAGCGGGTGGCCGGACGCACGGCCTGCAGTTCATGCTCGGGCTCGATGGAACTCAGCAGCGTCGCCCGCGGCTGCATGCGCAGCACGGCGCGCGCGCCGCCGGTGTGGTCGGCGTCGCGGTGGCTGAGCAACACCATGTCCACTGGCTCGCCCAGCGCCCGCAGCAGCGGCACCAGCACGCGTGTGCCGGCATCGCTTCCGCTGGAGAACCGCGGGCCGCTGTCGTAGAGCAGCGTGTGCCCAGCCGTGCGCACCAGCACCGCATTGCCCTGCCCGATGTCGGCGGCCAACAGTTCGAACTGCCCGGGCGCCGGCCGTGCGACCGGCCACAGCAGCACGGGCAAGAGCAGCGGCAGGCCCATGAGGCGCACCGGCACCGGCAGGCGCAGCACCAGGAGCAGCGCGCCCACCACGCCCACCGCCCCCACCCACCAAGGCGCTGCGGGCACCGAAAGCGTCGCCCAAGGCAAGGCCGAGAGGGCCTCGAGCAGCGCCATCAGCGGCGTCAGCGCCCAAGCCGAAAGCGTCCACAGCGGCGGCGCCAACACGCCGCCCAAAGCCAGCGGCGTGACCACCAGCGTCACCCACGGAATCGCGACCAGATTGGCCAGCAACCCCACCAGCGACACCTGTCCGAACAGCAGCAGGGTCAGCGGGGTGAGCGCGAGCGTGACCACGCCCTGCTCGCGCAGCAGAGCGGACACTTTGGAAAGAATCAGGCGCTTTACCGGTGTGTTTCGGTCTTCTTGTGCTTTCAAATCCGTAGCAAACAGAACGCCGACCGCGACGAAGCTCAGCCAAAAACCCGCCTGCAGTAGGGCCCAGGGGTCCAACGCCACCACCACCGCCAGGGCCAGCAGCCACACCGTGGGCCACGGCCACGGCCGTCCCAGCAGGCGCAGCGCCACCATGACCGCCAACATCAGCACCGTGCGCTGCGCGGGCACACCCCAGCCGGCAAACCCAGCGTAGGCTGCGGCGAGCAGCAACCCACCGACCGCCGCCGCCGTCGGCGCGGGCAGCCACAGACACAGCCGCGCGCTGCGCCGCCAGAGCGCGCCCACCACCAGGCCCGCCGCCCAGGCAAACAGCGTGATGTGCAGGCCCGAAATGCTCATGAGATGCGCGACGCCCGTCGTCCGAAACACCTCCCAGTCGGCGTGCTCGATGGACGACTGGTCGCCCGTCACCAGTGCCGCGAGCACGCCGGCGATGCGCGCGCGCGCACGCCCGGCTGCCTCGGTATCCCCATCGTCGTCGGGCGTGGAACCCGCGCCGACGCGGTCCTCAATCGCATCACGCACGGCTTGGCGCGCCTGCTCCACCGGGTGTCGTGCGGTCGCCTCCAGGCGCTGGGGCGGCGCATCGCGCAAGGCCACGCGCACGCTGCCGGTGGCCCGTATGCCCTGCTCCCACAGCCAGAGCTCGGCGTCGAAGCAGTGGGGGTTGCGGCTGCCGTGCGGGGCCCGCAGAGTCGCCGTGAAACGCCAGACCTCGCCCGCGCGCAGGTCAGCCGGCTGGCGGTACACATCGAAGCGCTCGCCGTCGGCCGCGAGCTGCGGCCCACCCCACCAACCCAAGAGCACGCGCGCAGGGACGTGCACCGGTTCACCGGCGAGCGTGCGGGCTTCGGCCACGTCGAAGACGAAACGCAAACCCTGCGCCTGCCGGGTGGGCATGGCCGCCACCATCCCGGTGAGCACGAGGCGCTGGCCCTCCAGCGAGGCCGGCAAAGCCTGTTGCGCCAGCCACACCGCCCGCAAGCCGGTTTGGGAAAAGCCCAGGCCCAGCGCCAGCACGAAGACACTGCCCCAACCCAGGACGGCCCCCGCCTTGGACGAGCGCCGACGCCCGACCCACACCAGCGCGAGCCCTGCGCCAAGGCTGGCCGCGAGCAGCCCTGCATAGCGCCCGGCTGGGGCCAGCACCGGCTCGCCAAGTTGCAGCGCGCAACCCAGCACCCAGCCCAGCAAGGCCACGGAGCCCAGCCAAAAGGCCCAGCCACCGCAGGCCGGGGCTGGGGCTGGGGTCTCTGGGCTTGGGGGCTGGCGCTCCATGCGGGGATGTTAGGACAACGCCCGTGCCCTAGGGCAACGCTGAACAAGTTCCTCGCGCGCCGCGCATCCCGGCTGCGCGCGGTCTGCGTCGTTGCAAATCCTCGCCATAGCTTCGGCTATGGCTGCGGTTTGCGCCTCGCATCCCAGCCCGCAGCCGGGCGCGCGCCATCACGAGAACTTATTCAGCGTTGCCCTAGACTCGCCAGTCTGCACCGGCCCGCGGTCGGTGAAGCTGCACTCTGAAAGGACTCTGACCCATGAACGTCTACGACAAACTCGCCGAACTCGGCATCACCCTGCCCCCTGTCGCCACGCCTGCCGCGGCCTATGTGCCCTTCGTGCAGACGGGCAAACTGGTTTTCCTCTCGGGCCACATCGCCAAGAAAGATGGCAAGCCTTGGGTCGGCCAGCTCGGGCGCGACATCAGCACGGCCGAGGGCCAGGCGGCGGCACGCGCGATTGCCGTCGACCTCATGGGCACGCTGCACGCCGCCTGCGTGGCCGCCGGCACCGACCTCAACGGCGTGGCGCGCATCGTGAAGGTGATGAGCCTGGTGAACTCCACCGGTGACTTCACCGAGCAGCACCTGGTCACCAACGGCTGCTCGGAGCTGCTGGGCCAGGTTTTCGGTGCCAAGGGTGCGCACGCCCGCAGCGCCTTCGGCGTGGCGCAGATTCCGCTGGGGGCGTGCGTGGAGATCGAGCTCATCGCCGAACTGGCCTGAAGCCGCTTCGGCGAGCTCGCGCGACGGCACGGGCCAGGCCGTCGCATTTCGTGACCCTTCTTGCGTGTGGCGCGGCGCTTGTAAGCAGGCTGCGGCCTAGCATGAAAGCCTCATCACATCCTCCACGCAACGCAAGAGGCACCCACCCATGGCCACCCCATTTTTCAGCAAACGCGAACCCGAACTCACGCCCGCCGCCCACCCGAGCGCAGGTTCATCCGGCCCATCGGCCGCAGGCCCGCTGCGCGCCGGCAGCCCCACGGCTGCCTCGCAGCGCACCGGTCTGAACCCCGCCGCATGGGCACCGGACGCGGCGTCCGGTGCAGCGGCCTCGGCGACCGCGTCGGCAGCCGGCGCGCCGGTGCGCGAGGGCGGCAGCCGGCTCATCGTTGGCCCCAACATCAAGCTCAAGGGTGTGGAAATCACCGACTGCGACACCCTGGTGGTGGAGGGGCTGGTCGAGGCCACGATGGATTCGCGGCTGATGCAGATCGCGCCCATCGGGGCGTTTCAGGGTTCGGCGCAAATCGACACCGCGGAGATTCATGGCGCCTTCGACGGCGACCTGACGGTGCGCGACAAGCTCGTCATCTACGCCACCGGGCGCGTCAGCGGCACCATCCGCTACGGCAAGCTCGTCATCGAGGAAGGCGGCCAACTCTCAGGGCAGATCAGCTTCGGCACCGGCGACAAGGCGCGCAGCGCCACTGCGGCGGCCAACGCTGGCGCGCCGGGCGGGCTCAAGGCGGCTTGAGCGGTTGTGGGCGAATCCTTCCCGCCCGCTCAGCGCGGAGCGCTGCTGGCGGCGAAGAAGTCCCAGATCAGCCGAGCGGCGTCGAAGGCCGTCGAGCTTGGTGCCTTGCCGCGGCGGGAGACGCCGCCGGGCCAGGAGTGGCCGCCGCTGTCGGTCACGCACAGCTCGACCCGCACGCCCTGGGCGCAGCGGGCGTAGGCCTCGCAGCTCGCGCCCGCGAAGCTCTGGGTGCGCTGCGGCGCGCCCTCGCAGCGGTCGCGCTGCGCCCAGCGGCGCATGGTCTCGGGCACCGAGGTGAAGTCGGTGACCTTGTTGGCGTCGCGGAAAGCGCCAGGACCTGCGCCACCTTCGAACAGCACATGGTCGTCGTCGCGAGCGTGGATGTGCAGCACCGACACCGGCCGCGCCGGCGTGCACTGCAAGGTGTTGTCGGTGCCGGCCACGCTGGCGACGGCGCGGAACAGGTCAGACGCCTCGCAGGCGAGCCGGTAGGCCATCATGCCGCCATTGGACATGCCAGTGGCAAAGATGCGCGCCGAGTCAATGTGCGCGTGCGCCTGCAGCTGCGCCACCACGGCGCGCAGGAAACCCACATCGTCCACCTGGCGGTCGCGGGCGTCGCCGCAGCAGGCCCCGGCATTCCAGGTGGCCAGGCGCCCGCCGGCAAAGCGGCTGTAGCCGTTGGGGAAGGCGACGATGAAGCCGCCTTCATCCGCCGCGCGGATGAGGCCGTAGCGCGCATCGTCGGCCATGAACTCGGCAAAGCCACCCCCGCCATGCAGCGCCAGCACCAGCGGCAGCGGCTGCCCCGCCTCGGCCGCCCGCGGCACGTGCACCACCACCTTGCGCTCGAGACCTTGATGCGCCACGCGGATTTCATGGTCGCCTGGTGTGAGAGGCAGCGCGGCGGCGGCTGGCGTTGGCGCGGTCGCCGCGCGCCGCTGTGCGATGCGCTCGCGCAGCGAGAGCCGCCCCTCCTCGGCCTGCGCCGGCAGGCTCATTGCAGCCAACGAAAGCACCAGCGAGAGGGCAGACACCCCGGCGCGCGCACGCCACGTGGCTTTCCGGCGACCCTGAAATGCTTGTTTTTTCATAGCATAAACGCACCATTTCACGTCGGCCTCTTTCGGTTTTGAGGACGGAAAACCCCGCGGCCGTGCGGACCCACCCTACTCTACGCGCATGACCCGCTGCGGCTTGAAGCCCAGGTCGGCGAGTTTGCCTTTACGGGCGCGGGCGGCGCGCGCGTTGTTGAGGCTGCGGATTTCGAGCGTTTCTTCGCGGGGCTTGCCGCCGCGGCCGATGCCTTCGATGCGCACGCTGCGGGTGTAGGCTGCCGCGCCTGCCAGGGTGTCTTTGGGGTCGAGGTCGATGAGAACCAGGCCGCGGCCGCCGCCGGACTGGAGCTTGAGCTCCGTGAGATCGAAGGTCAGGATGCGCCCGAGGGTCGACGCGCAGCACACCTGCGTGGCCGGCGCCAGCGGCCGGCTGCCCGAATGGCCCGAGACATGCGAGGGCAGGCACAGCGTTTCGCCTTCAGCGAGCGTGACGAAGGCTTTGCCGGCCTTGAGGCGCGTGCTCATGTGCTCGACCGTGGCGAGGAAGCCGTAGCCGCCCGAGTTGGAGAGCAGCAGCGTGGCCGCCGCCGGCCCCGCGAAGAAATGCACGAGCTGAGTGCCCGCCTCGAGCTCGATGAAGCTCGTGACCGGCTGGCCGTCGCCGCGCGCGCCGGGTAAGGACGCCACCGGCACGGAATAGACCCGACCGTTGCTGCCAAACGCAATCAGGGTGTCGACGGTGCGGCATTCGAAGGTCGCGTAGAGCGCATCACCCGCCTTGAATGCGAAGCCGGCCGGGTCGTGCTCGTGGCCGCTGCGCGCGCGCACCCAGCCTTTTTGCGAAACGACCACGGTGACCGGCTCGTCGAGCACCTTGACTTCGGCGACGGCGCGCTTCTCGGCCTGAATCAGCGTGCGGCGCGGATCGGCGAAGGCTTTGGCGTCGGCCTCGATCTCGCGCACCATGAGGCGGCGCAGCGCCGCGCTGGAGCCCAGGATTTCGTCGAGCCGCGCGCGCTCCTCGCGCAGTTCGGCAAGCTCCTGCTCGATGCGGATGGCCTCGAGCCGGGCGAGCTGACGCAGGCGGATTTCCAAAATGTCCTCGGCCTGCCGATCGGAGAGGGCAAAGCGCTCGATCAGCGCGGCCTTGGGCTCGTCGCTCGCGCGGATGATGGCGATCACCTCGTCGATGTTGAGCAGCACCGCCTGCCGGCCTTCGAGGATGTGGATGCGGTCGAGCACCTTGGCCAGACGGTGGCGCGTACGCCGTTCGATGGTGCTTTGGCGAAAGGCGATCCACTCGGTCAGCAACTGCCGCAGCGACTTGAGCACCGGCCGACCGTCGAGCCCGATGGCGGTGAGGTTGATCGGCGCGGTGGTCTCGAGGCTGGTGTGCGCGAGCAAGGTGCGGATGAGCTCGGCCTGCTCGATGCGGCTGCTGCGCGGCTCGAACACCAGGCGCACCGCGGCTTCCTTGCCCGACTCGTCGCGCACGGCGTCGAGCACCGCGAGCACACTGGCCTTGAGCTGGTTCTGCTCAGCGGTGAGCGCTTTTTTACCAGCCTTGACCTTGGGGTTGGTGAGCTCCTCGATTTCCTCGAGCACGCGCTGCGCGCTCACGCCCGGCGGCAGTTCGGTCACGACGAGTTGCCACTGGCCACGCGCAAGCTCCTCGATCTTCCAGCGCGCGCGCACCTTGAGCGAGCCGCGGCCGCTGCGGTAGGCCTCGGCAATCTCTGCAGCGCTGCTGATGACCTGCGCGCCCCCGGGGTAGTCCGGGCCGGGGATGAGCGCGAACAAAGCCTCGTCCGAAAGCGCCGGGTCTTTGATGAGCGCGATGCACGCATCGGCCACCTCGCGCAGGTTGTGGCTGGGAATTTCGGTGGCCAGGCCGACGGCGATGCCGCTCGCGCCATTGAGCAGCACGAACGGCAGCCGTGCGGGCAGTTGGCGCGGCTCTTCGGTGGAGCCGTCGTAGTTGGGAATGAAATCGACCGTCCCTTCGTCGATCTCGTCGAGCAGCAGCCGGGTGATCTTGGCCAACCGCGCCTCGGTGTAGCGCATGGCCGCTGCGCCGTCGCCGTCGCGGCTGCCGAAATTGCCCTGGCCGTCGATGAGCGGATAGCGCTGCGAGAAATCCTGCGCCATGCGCACCAGCGCGTCATACGCCGCCTGGTCACCGTGCGGGTGAAAGCGCCCGAGCACGTCACCGACGACCCGCGCGCTCTTGACCGGCTTGGCCGCCACGTTGCCGCCTGCGCCGCCATAGCCCAAGCCCATGCGGTGCATGGCGTAGAGGATGCGGCGCTGCACTGGCTTTTGCCCGTCGCACACATCGGGCAGCGCACGGCCCTTGACGACGGACAAGGCGTATTCGAGGTAGGCGCGCTGGGCATAGTGCGCCAGATCGGGAAACTCGGCGTCGCTGCCGGGAGCGGGGGTGTCGAAAAGCGTGGTCTCAGTCATGGCGTGTGGCGTTCGGGTTCAGCGGCGCCTTGAGGCAACGCTGAACAAGTTCCCGTGATGGTGCGCGCCCGGCTGCGGGATGAGATGCGAGGCGCAAACCGCAGCCATAGCCGCAGCTATGGCGAGGATGTGCAACGACGCAGACCGCCCGCAGCCGGGATGCGCAGCGCGCGGGGGACTGGTTCAGCGTCGCCTCAAACATCGACATCGACCGCATCGCCGTGCAGTTCCATCAGTTCGCGCCGCGCCGCGGCCTCGCCCTTGCCCATGAGTTGCGTCATGAGTGCGGTGGTGCGCGCGGCGTCGAGGCTGCCCAGCGTCACGGGCATGAGGCGTCGGGTGTCGGGGTTGAGCGTGGTTTCCCACAGTTGCTCGGCGTTCATCTCGCCCAGGCCTTTGAAGCGGCTGATGCTGCACTTCTCGCGCGGCACGCCTTCTTTGGCGGCTTTGTCGAGCACGGCGGCGAGTTCACCCTCGTCGAGCGCGTAGAACTTGGCTGCGGGTTTCTTGCCGCGCGCGGGCACGTCGACGCGGTAGAGCGGCGGGCGCGCCACGAACACATGGCCGGCCTCGATCAGCCGTGGGAAGTGCCGGAAGAACAAGGTGAGTAGCAGCACCTGGATGTGCGCGCCGTCCACATCGGCGTCGGAGAGGATGCAGATCTTTCCATACCGCAGACTGGACAGATCGACGGTGTCGTCCGGCCCATGCGGATCGACGCCAATGGCCACCGCGATGTCGTGCACCTCGTTGTTGGCGAACAGGCGGTCGCGCTCGACCTCCCAGGTGTTGAGCACCTTGCCGCGCAGCGGCAAGATGGCCTGGAACTCCTTGTCGCGACCCATCTTGGCGCTGCCGCCGGCGGAGTCGCCCTCGACCAGGAACAACTCGTTGCGCGCCAGGTCACGGCTTTCACAATCGGTGAGCTTGCCCGGCAGCACCGCCACGCCCGAGCCCTTCTTCTTCTCGACCTTCTGGCTCGCCCGCTGGCGGGTTTGGGCGGCGCGGATGGCGAGTTCGGCCAGCCGCTTGCCGTGCTCCACATGCGCATGCAGCCAGAGTTCGAGCGCGGGGCGCACGAAGCCCGCCACCAGGCGCAGCGCGTCGCGGGAATTGAGCCGCTCTTTGATCTGGCCCTGGAACTGCGGGTCGAGCACCTTGGCCGAGAGCACGTAGCTCGCGCGGGCAAACACATCCTCGGGCAGCAGCTTCACGCCCTTGGGCAGCAGGCCGTGCAGTTCGATGAAGCCTTTGACGGCCTGGAACACGCCCTCGCGCAAGCCCGCCTCGTGCGTGCCGCCCGCGGGCGTGGGAATCAGGTTGACGTAGCTCTCGCGCACCGTCGGCCCTTCCTCGGTGAAGGCCAGGCACCAGGCCGCGCCCTCGCCTTCGGCAAAACTGTCGCTTTGCGCATCGGCCCAGCCTTCGCCCTCGAACAGGGGCACGACCGGCTCGGCGGGCAAGGTTTGCGCAAGGTAGTCGCGCAGCCCGCCCTTGTAGAGCCAGGTCTGGGTGTCGCGGGTTTTCTCGTTCGTGAGGCTGACCGTCACGCCGGGCATCAGCACCGCCTTGCTGCGCAGCAGATGGGTGAGTTCGGCCAGCGGCAGCACGCTGCTCTCGAAATAGCGTGCATCGGGCCAGACGCGCACGATGGTGCCGCTGCGCTTCTCGCCCGCCTCGGCTGGGCGAACGACCAGCGGCTCGGCCACGTCACCGCTGGCGAAGACGATGCGCGCGACCTCGCCGCCGCGTCGGCTCGTGACTTCGAGCCGCGTGGCCAGCGCATTGGTCACCGACACGCCCACGCCGTGCAGGCCACCCGAGAAGGCATAGGCGCCGCCCTTACCTTTGTCGAACTTGCCGCCCGCGTGCAGCCGCGTGAACACGAGTTCGATCACCGGCGCGCCCTCCTCGGGATGCAAGCCAAACGGAATGCCGCGGCCGTCGTCCTCCACGCTGACCGAGCCGTCGGCGTGCAGGGTGACGGCGATCTTTTTCGCAAAGCCCGCCAGCGCTTCGTCGGCGGCGTTGTCGATCACCTCCTGCACGATGTGCAGCGGGTTGTCGGTGCGGGTGTACATGCCCGGGCGCTGCTTGACCGGCTCGAGCCCTTTGAGCACGCGAATCGACGCCTCGCCATAGGCGGCAGTCTGGGTTTTCGGTTCGTTCACGGAAGCCATAGGGGCGCGATTGTACGGCGGCACGCGGAAAACACCTGGTTATCCATACAGCTTGCACGCCAGCAAAGCAGGGGCGAATTCGCTACATTCGGCACATGAGTTCCGCCACCCCCCGCCAGGCTACTGGCCACCGCCCGCTCTCCATGACCCAGGTGCTGCTGTGCGGCGCGCTGATCGTCACGCTGTCCATGGGCGTGCGCCACGGCTTCGGGCTGTGGCTGCAGCCCATCACGCAGGCACGCGACTGGTCGCGCGAGAGCTTCGCGCTGGCGCTGGCGGTGCAGAACCTGAGCTGGGGGCTGGTCGGCATCGTGGCCGGCATGCTGGCCGACCGCTACGGCGCGCTGCGCGTGCTCATCGCCGGTGCCGTGCTCTACGCGCTGGGGCTGTGGGGCATGGCGCAGAGCACCACGCCGCTGGGCTTTGCGCTGACCACGGGCGTCTTGATCGGCGCGGCGCAGGCGGGCACCACCTATGCCGTGATCTACGGGGTCATCGGCCGCAACGTACCGCCCGAGCGCCGATCCTGGGCGATGGGCGTGGCGGCCGCCGCGGGCTCCTTCGGCCAGTTCCTGATGGTGCCGGTGGAGGGCTGGCTCATCACCACGCTGGGCTGGCAGCGCTCGCTGTGGGCGCTGGCCTTGGCGGTGCTGCTCATCATCCCGCTGGCCTGGGGGCTGCGCGAGCGGCGTGCGCACGCCGGCGGGGTGCGTGGGGAGCAGTCCATCCTGCAGGCCCTGCGCGAGGCGCTGGCCTACCCCAGCTTTCGGCTGCTGATGGCGGGCTATTTCGTCTGCGGCTTTCAGGTGGTGTTCATCGGTGTGCACATGCCGAGCTACCTCAAGGACCACGGGCTTTCGCCGCAGGTCGCGAGCTACGCGCTCGCGCTCATCGGGCTGTTCAACGTGCTGGGCACCTATGCCGCTGGCGCGCTGGGGCAGCGGCTGGCCAAGCGGCACATCCTGGCCTTCATCTACCTCGCCCGCTCCGTGGCCATCTCGGTCTTTCTGCTGCTGCCGCTCACACCGGCGAGCGTCTACGTGTTCGCCGCGGTGATGGGCGTGCTGTGGCTCTCGACCGTTCCGCCGACGAACGCGGCGGTGGCGCAGATTTTCGGCGTGGCGCATCTGTCCATGCTCGGCGGCTTCGTGTTCTTCAGCCACCAGATCGGCAGCTTCATGGGCGTGTGGCTCGGCGGCCTGCTGTACGACCGCACCGGCAGCTACGACATCGTCTGGTGGATCGCCATCGCGCTCGGCATCGTGGCGGCGCTGGTGAATCTGCGCGTGAACGAGCAACCGATCCGCCGCAGCCTGCCGCGTGTGCAGGCCGCCGCATGAAGCCGCTGCCCCGCTGGCTGCTGTGGGCGCTGGCCCTGGCCGCGCTGCTGGCGGTGTTCAGCCTGTACGGGCGAGGCGACTTCATGCTGGACGTCGCGAACCAACTCTGGGGATGCTTTTGAGGCATGGGGCAACGCTGTCAAGCCACCCCAAAGCCGATATTTCAAATCTTTTTGGCCCGATGCCAGCGTGAAATGGTCATGTGTTGCTATGAAAATTGATGCTTTCGCAGCCCAGAGCCATGCGGGTTTGGCGCCCTCGCCTTGGGTGCAGCGTTGGGCGCATCTCGTTGCCTCGGGTGCTCGGGTGCTCGACGTGGCCTGCGGACGGGGACGCCATGTGCGCTGGTTTGCCGAACGAGGCTGTGCCGTCACCGCGGTCGACCGCGACGCCGAGGCCATCACCGCGCTGGCCGCGTTGCCCGGCGTGCACGCGGTCTGCGCCGACATCGAGGCCGGCCCCTGGCCCTTCGAGGGCCAGCGCTTCGACGCAGTGGTGGTCACCAACTACCTTTGGCGCCCGCTGCTGCCCACACTGGTCGAGAGCGTCGCGCCCGGCGGCGTGCTGATCTACGAGACCTTTGCCGTCGGCAACGAAGCCTTCGGCAAGCCCTCGCGGCCGGACTTTCTGCTGCAGAGCGGCGAGCTGCTGCGCGCCTGCGGCCTTTGCCGAGCCCGCCCGGCGCTGCGGGTCGTGGCGTATGAGGAGGGGCGGCTCGAAGCGCCCACGCGCTGCGTGCAGCGCCTCGCGGCGGTGCGCGACGCAGCGCCATCGGCCTGCGCCCTGCCGTCGTTAGAATGAGTCTTTTCGCTCCCTGGCTGCGAACTCCATGACATCCACTTTCCGCCCCATCCGGGGCAGCATTCCAGCGCTCGTCACCCCGATGCTCGAGGATGGGCGCGTCGACTATGCGGCGCTGCGGCGCCTGATCGACTGGCACATCGCGGAGGGCACCGACTGCATCAGCGTGGTCGGCACCACCGGCGAATCGCCCACCGTCACCGTCGAGGAACACTGCGAGATCATCCGCGTCACCGTCGAGCAGGCCGCCGGCCGCGTGCCCGTCATGGCGGGCTGCGGCGCCAATTCGACGGCCGAGGCCATCGAACTCGCCCGCTTTGCAAAAAAGGTCGGTGCCGACTGCCAGTTGCAGGTCGTGCCCTACTACAACAAGCCCACGCAAGAGGGCCAATACCGGCATTTCAAGGCGATCGCCGAGGCCACGGGCGACCTGCCCATCATCCTCTACAACGTGCCTGGCCGCACCGTTGCCGATATGGCGCCCGAAACCGTGCTGCGGCTGGCGCAGGTGCCGGGCATCGTCGGCATCAAGGAAGCCACGGGCAACATCGAGCGCGCGCAGTGGCTCATCCGTGAAGCGCCCGAGGGCTTTTCCATCTATTCCGGTGACGACCCGACGGCCGTGGCCCTCATGCTGCTCGGCGGGCACGGCAACATCAGCGTCACCGCCAACGTGGCCCCGCGCCTGATGCACGAGCTCTGCATGGCCGCCATCGCCGGCGACGTGGCCCGCGCCCGCGCAATTCAAAAGCAGTTGCTGCCCCTGCACAAGGCGCTGTTCGTCGAGGCCAATCCGATCCCGGTCAAATGGGCCCTGCAGCGCATGGGCCAGATCGGCGCGGGCATCCGGCTGCCGCTGACGCCGCTTTCGGACGGCTACCACGCCACGGTGGAGGCGGCCCTGCGCGAAGCCGGTCTGCTCTGACTCCCTCTTTCCCGCACCGAAGCAGCCCCGACGCAACACCCTAAGGAATCCCCTGTGAAAGACCAAGCTTCTTCGATCTTCCGGCTCAGCGCCCTGGGCATCCTCATGGTGCTGGCCGGCTGCTCGGTTCTGGAAGGCGACAAGATCGACTACAAGAGCGCGGGCAAGGCGCCGACGCTCGAAGTCCCGCCCGACCTCACGCAACTGACGCGCGACACGCGCTATGCCGTCCCGGGCGGTGCGGTCACGGCCAGCGGCTTTGCGGCCGGCCAGGCCGCAGCCGCCACGCAAAGCGGCGGCACCGTCGCCACCACCGCGCTGGGCGACGTGCGGGTCGAACGCGCCGGCAATACCCGCTACCTGGTCGTCAAGCGGCCGCCCGAAGCGCTGTGGGATCCGGTCCGTGCCTTCTGGCTGGAAAACGGCTTCCTGCTCGCCATCGACAACCCGAAGCTCGGCATCATGGAAACCGACTGGGCCGAGAACCGCGCCAAGATTCCGCAGGACATCATCCGCGCAACGCTGGGTAAGCTGCTCGACTCGGTCTATTCCACGCCCGAGCGGGACAAGTTCCGTACCCGCATCGAACGCGCACCCGACGGCAGCACCGAGATCTACATCAGCCACCGCGGCATGATCGAGGTCTACACCAACAACGCCACGCGCGAAAACACCATCTGGCAGCCCCGGCCTGCGGACCCCGAGCTCGAAAACGAGTTCCTGCGTCGCCTCATGATCAAGCTGGGGGTCACGCAGGAGCAGGCCCAGGCGGCGCTCGCCGCCGCTGCTCCCCAATCCGCGGCGCGCCTGGTCACGCTCGAAGGCAACATGCCCGCCGTCGAGATCGACGACGGCTTCGATCGCGCATGGCGCCGCGTGGGCCTCGCGCTCGACCGCACCGGCTTCACGGTCGAGGATCGCGATCGCAGCAAAGGCCTGTACTTCGTGCGCTATGTGGCGCCGGATCCCAACCGCAAGGAACCGGGCTTCCTCGCCAAGCTCTTTGGCAGCGACGAGAAGAACACGTCGGCGACCAAATACCAGATCCAGGTTGCCGCGGCCGCCAAGGGGAGTGTCGTGCGTCTGCTCGACGCGCAAGGCCGTCCGGCGCCAGCCGATGCGGCGCGCAACATCCTCAAGATCGTCGCCGACGAGCTGAAATAAGCGACCCGCGCCGATGCTTCGCTTTTGCAGCCTCGGCAGCGGCAGCTCGGGCAATGCCACCGTGGTCGAGGCCCGCGCGGGCACGCAGACCAAGCGGCTGCTCGTCGACTGTGGCTTCAGCCTGCGCGCACTCGACGCCCGGCTGGCCCGCATCGGGCTGTGCGCCGCCGATCTCGACGCGGTGTTCATCACCCATGAGCACAGCGACCATGTCGGCGGACTGCGGCCCTTGGTCCGGCGCGAACGTCTCCCGGTCTACCTCAGCGAGGGCACGTTTCGCGCGTGCGGCGGCGACCAATTGCCGGGCTCCTGGAAGCTCTGTGCCGACGGCGAATCGCTGGCCATCGGGGCGATCTGCATCGAACCCCTGGCCGTTCCCCACGACGCCGCCGAGCCCTTGCAACTGCGCTGCCACGACGGCGCACGGCATCTGGCCATCCTGACCGACCTTGGCCATACCCCTGAGCCGGTGCGCCAGCGGCTGCACGGCCTGCACGCCGTTTTGCTGGAATGCAACCACGATCTCGATCGCCTCGCGACTTCGGCCTATCCCGAATCGCTCAAACAGCGCATCCGCAGCGACTACGGCCACCTCTCGAACGACCAGGCGGCCCGCTTCTTGAGCGACATCCGGCATGACGGCCTCGGTCATGTCGTCGCGGCCCACTTGAGCGAGCAGAACAACACGCCCGAACACGCCCGCCTCGCCCTCGCCGCCGCGCTCGGCGGGCAAGCCGCCGACATCCTCGTCGCCGACCCGCGCGACGGCCTGCCGTGGGTCGAGGTCTAGGGCAACGCTGAAGGCGCAGCGCATGCGCATCAGTTTCGGTTGCCCAAAGAAAAAGCCGCCCGGAGGCGGCTTTTTCATGCCGTGCCGAAGAATTACTTCTTGGCAGCGTCGGCAGCACCCGCAGCGGCGCCGGAAGCGGCAGCAGCGGCGGCGTTGGCAGCAGCGTCCGCAGCAGCCGGGGCAGCAGCGGAAGCGGCAGCGGCGGGCTCAGCGGCAGGAGCCGGAGCGGCAGCGGGAGCCGGAGCAGCAGCGGGCGCGGGGGCCGGAGCGGGCGCGGGCTCTTCCTTCTTGCCGCAAGCGGCCAGGGCAGCAGCAGCGATCAGCGCAGCGAGAACGACGGACTTGTTCATTTCGACTTCCTTCAAGGAGTGGTTGGGAAACGCAGAAAAACTGGAAACGCCCCGCCCGCGGCAAGCACGTGCGGGATGAGAGAAAGCTTGAGAGCTCTTTCCGCTCAACCACAAATTATAGGGTTACTCCAAGCCGACCCGCCACAGACACGGCCTCGCGCGGGGAGCCGCCCGTGGCCTCGACGCAACGCGCAGCGGAAAAACTGTCCCGCGGACCCCGCTCCACCCGAGCGCCCAAGGCACTGCGCGGCGGCCGAGCCTTCCACTCAGCTTCTCAGCCCCGGTCTCTACCCCCCTGACAGGCCCAGCGTCGTCGCGGGAAAGGCGCTGCTGCTGCTGCGGCGCAGGCATTCGTCGATTTGCTCGCGCAGCTGTGCGCGGCGCTCGGCGTCTTGGCTGGCAACGCCCGTGGCGTGACGGGGGTCGAGGCGGTGCAAAAACCAGTGCGGCGTCCAGATCGCGCTGGGCAGGTCGTCGGCGTCGCCCTTCGCGCAGCGACGAGCCTCGATGATGTGGTCCCAGGTTTTGCGCCAGCCGACGAAGCGGGGATGCTGCCGCACCAGCGGGTCGAAGTTCGCCGCCAGGAGCACCAGCCGCCGGCCCCGCGCCGCCCAAGCCCCGAGTGCCTCGAGCGTTGCGCGCTCACCGAGCGGCCAGTCCTCGAAATCCGCGTCGCAAAGGACGATCTCACGCCAACCCTCGCGGGCTGCTGCTGCCAAGGCATCGCGCACGGCCTGGCGAAACGCTTGGCGCCCCTCGAAACGCCCCTCGAGCAAGGCGGCGGCCGACGGCCCAGCGCCCTCATTCGAATTCGTCATGCAGCCACCCCGCTTCCTTCCACAGCGCCAACAGTTCCAAGGCCGCCCGGCTCGCTCGGCGCAGCGTCGCGGCATCGAGGCGGCGTTCGTCGGCCAGTCGTTGCATCAGGCGAGCGTCTCGGCCTGCGGCCAAATAGCTCTCGCCGTTGATGTAAATGCGGCGCTCGTCGTAGAGCATACGGCTGCGGCGGTCGAGAACGACGCCCCGACGCGCTGCTGCGGGCCCATCCGGCTGCTGGCCCTCGTGCGCGCGAGGCTCGAAGCACACCTGAGGCTTGGGTTCGCTGAGGTATTCACCGAGCAAGCAGGCGAGTTCCTCGGGGTCGTCGAGCACGGCCTGTAGCGCGTCGCGGGCAAAGTCGAACATCGGCGCCGGGATCGCTGCAGGCGTGGCCACCGCGCTTTGTTTGGGGTCGCGATAGGGCGTCTCGCCCGCCACCTCCTCGGCGTCCTCGGCCAGGCGCTCCAGCAGTTCGCGCGCCAGTTCGCCGCGCTTGGGCTGGCGAAAACCGATGGAATAGGTCATGCATTCGCCCACCGCAATGCCGTCGTGCGCCCAGCCTGGCGGCAGATAGAGCATGTCGCCGGGGTCGAGCACGAACTCTTCCTCGGGCTCGAAGTGCGCGAGGATGCGCAGCGGCAGGCCCTCGACCAGGGTTTTGTCCTTCTGCCGGCCGATGCGCCAGCGCCGCTGGCCGTAGGCCTGGAGCAAAAACACGTCGTAGCTGTCGAAATGCGGCCCCACCCCGCCGCCGTCGCTGGCCCAGGAGATCATCACGTCGTCGAGCCGCGCATCGGGCACGAAGCGAAAGCGCTGCATCAGACGGTGCACAGCTTCATCGTGCAGATCGACGCCTTGCACGAGCAGCGTCCAGTTCGGCGCCTTCAGCGGCGGCAGTGCGCGCCGCGGCAACGGGCCGTGGCGCAGCTTCCAGCCCTGCTCACCGCGCTGCAAGAGCCGCGACTCCACGTCGTCGCGCTCGGCCAGCGCAAACAGCGCAGCGCGGTCGAGCAGCGGCGCAAAGCCGGCCATCGCCTGCCGCACGAGCAGCGGCTTCTTTTGCCAGTGCCGACGCATGAATTGCTCGGGCGTGAGGCCGCCGAGCAGCGGTGTTGCTAGGGTCGTGTCCATGGGACAATTCTCCCATGGACATCAAGGAACAATGTGTGGTCGCTCTGACCTGGACGCTCAAAGACACACTCGGTGAGGAGCTCGACGTGCTCGACGAACCCGTGGAGTTCCTCGTCGGCGGGCGCGACCTGCTGCCGCGCATCGAAGAGGCGCTGCAAGGCCACGGCCCCGGCGCGACGCTAGACCTGCACCTCGAGCCCGAGGAAGCCTTTGGCGACTTCAACGATCAATTGCTGTTTCTCGAGCCGCGCTCGCTGTTTCCAAAAGACATCGAAGTCGGCATGACGATCGAAGGACACGCGCTGCCCGCGGGCACGAACCCCGACGCACCGAAGGACGTGCTCTACACCATCAGCGAAATCTACCCCGAGCACATCGTGCTCGACGGCAACCATCCGCTGGCGGGAATCGCGCTGCGGCTGTCGCTCAAGGTCCATGCCGTGCGCGAAGCCACGGAAGAAGAAATCGGCGCGGGCACCTGCGGCACTGGCTTCTTCCGCATCGAGGTTGGCGAGCCTGAGCGCGACGCCATCGCCACAGCCGCCCAGACCGCTCTGGCGCCCGGCGGGCGGACCCTGCACTAAGGCAACGCTGAACAAGTCCCTCGCGCGTCGCGCATCCCGGCTGCGGGCGGTCCGCTTCGTTGCAAATCCTCGCCATAGCTTCGGCTATGGCTGCGGTTTGCGCCTCGCATCCCAGCCCGCGGCCGGGCCCGCACCATCGCGGGAACTGATTCAGCGTTGCCCTAATTTTTGGATATTTTTGGCCGATTCCCGGCGTCAATCGGTCTTTTCTTGCTCTTTTTAAAGAAGCAAATCAGGTGGTTCCCGTGGAGCCGTAGCCGCCCGAGCCGCGCGCGCTCGTCGCCCCGAAGGCATCGACGACCCGAAACGCCGCCTGCACCACGGGCACGACGACGAGCTGGGCGATGCGCTCCATCGGTTCGATGGTGTAGGGCGTGTCGCTGCGGTTCCAGGCGCTGACCATGAGTTGCCCCTGGTAATCGCTGTCGATGAGGCCGACGAGGTTGCCGAGCACGATGCCGTGTTTGTGCCCAAGCCCCGAGCGCGGCAGGATCAGCGCCGCAAAGCCCGGATCGGCGATGTGGATCGCCAGCCCCGTGGGCACGAGCGCGCAGGCATGGGGCGCGAGGCTCAGCGGCGCGTCCAGGCAAGCCCGCAGATCGAGCCCGGCGCTGCCCGGTGTGGCGTAGGCCGGCAGGCGCTCGGCCATGCGGGGGTCGAGAATTTTGAGTTCGATGTCCATGGTTCAGGGCGTGGCGGAAAGCCGCCGTGCGAGTTCGGCCACGAGCAGGCGGGCCAGCTCGGTCTTGGGCGCGCGTGGCAATGCCATGCTGCCCTCGGCGTCGACGAGCAGCAAGGCATTGTCATCGCGCCCAAAGGTCTCGGGGCCGATGTTGCCGACGAGCAGCGGCACGCCTTTGCGCGCGCGCTTTTCCTCGGCGTGGCGCTGCAGGTCGTGGCTTTCGGCCGCGAAGCCCACGCAGTAGAGCGCGCCGCTGCGCGAGCGCGGCAGCGCGGCGACGGTCGCCAGGATGTCGGGGTTTTCGGTGAACGAGAGTGTCGGCGTGCGGCCACTGGCGTCCTTCTTGATCTTTTGCTCGCTGACCTGAGCCGGTCGCCAGTCGGCCACCGCTGCCGTCGCGATGAACACATCCGCGGCCTCGACCTCGGCCAGCACCGCCTCGAGCATGTCGCGCGCCGAGACGACATCGATGCGCTGCACGCCGCGCGGCGTGGCCAGCGCCACCGGCCCGGCCACCAGCGTGACCTCGGCGCCGGCCTCCCACGCGGCCTGCGCCAGCGCAAAACCCATCTTGCCGCTCGAGCGGTTGGTGAGGCCGCGCACCGGGTCGATCGCCTCCCAGGTCGGCCCGGCGGTGATGAGCACCCGCCGTCCGGCGAGCCGCTGCGGGCTCAGCACGCGACGCAGTTCGGCGACGATTTCATGTGGCTCGAGCATGCGACCGTCGCCCGTCTCGCCACAGGCCTGCGCGCCAACCCCCACATCGAGCACCTGCGCACCGTCGGCGCGCAACTGCGCCACATTGCGTTGGGTCGCTGGGTGCGCCCACATCTCGCGGTTCATCGCGGGAGCGAGGACGAGCGGCACCCGTTCGGCCGGCCGCGCGAGACACAAGAGACTCAGCAACTCATCGGCGCGGCCTTGCGCCAGCCGCGCCATGAAGTCGGCGCTGGCCGGCGCGATCAGCACCACGTCGGCCTCGCGGCCGAGGTTGATGTGGGCCATCGCGTTGGGCGCGCGCAGGTCCCACTGCGAGCCATAGACCGGCTGACCTGAGAGCGCCTGCATCGTCACCGGGGTGATGAAGTGCTCGGCGGCCTCGGTCATGACCACCTGCACGGTGGCGCCCGCTTTGATGAGCTGGCGACAGAGCTCCGCGGCCTTGTAGCAGGCCACGCCGCCGCTCAAGCCGAGCACGATGTGTTTTCCATGCAAGACATCCATGCGGCCAATATACCAACCCGCCGCCCGCGCGCCGGGATGCGACATCTGCCACGGCGCGCGACCGATACGCTCAGCGGCGCCCTCCGGACAAACCCGCAGCGCGGAGACGCACGCGCCTATAATCCACCTTTACCACCTCCCTCGGGCCATCTGCCCGACCCTGACATGACCAAATTCGTCTTCGTCACCGGCGGTGTGGTGTCTTCCCTGGGCAAGGGAATCGCCTCAGCCTCCCTTGCCGCGATCCTCGAATCGCGCGGCCTCAAAGTCACCCTCATCAAGCTCGACCCGTACATCAACGTCGACCCGGGCACGATGAGCCCGTTCCAGCACGGTGAAGTGTTCGTCACCGACGACGGCGCCGAAACCGATCTGGACCTCGGGCACTATGAGCGTTTCATCACCACGCGCATGAAGCGCGCCAACAACTTCACCACCGGCCAGATCTACAAGAGCGTGCTCGAGAAGGAACGCCGCGGCGACTATCTCGGCAAAACCGTGCAGGTGATCCCCCACGTCACCAACGAGATCCAGGAATTCATCCGCCGCGGCGCCGGCGTGGACACGCCCGACGCGGTGGACGTGGCCATCGTCGAAATCGGCGGCACCGTGGGCGACATCGAATCGCTGCCCTTCCTTGAGGCGGCGCGCCAGATGAGCCTGCGCCTCGGGCCCAACAATGCGGCCTTCGTACACCTGTCTTACGTGCCCTGGATCGCCGCCGCCGGCGAGCTCAAAACCAAGCCCACGCAGCACACCGCACAAAAGCTGCGCGAGATCGGCATCCAGGCCGACGCGCTGCTGTGCCGCGCCGACCGTCCCATTCCCGAGGACGAGCGCGCGAAGATCAGCCTGTTCTCCAACGTCCCCGAATGGGGCGTGATCTCCATGTGGGATGTCGACACCATCTACAAGGTGCCGCGCATGCTGCATGAACAGGGCCTCGACGGGCTCATTTGCGACAAACTGCGGCTCAACACCCCGCCGGCCAACCTGCGCCGCTGGGATGCGCTGGTCTATGAAGTCGAGCATCCGCAGGGTGAGGTGAGCATTGCGATGGTGGGCAAGTATGTCGACCTGACCGACAGCTACAAGTCGGTCAACGAAGCGCTGCGCCACGCGGGCATGAAAAACCATGTGCGCGTCAAAATCGACCACATCGATTCCGAAACCATCGACGAAGCAAGCGTCGCCCGGCTCGCCAAGTACGACGCCATCCTCGTGCCCGGCGGCTTTGGCAAGCGCGGCATCGAAGGCAAGATCCGCACCGCCCGCTACGCCCGCGAGCATCGTCTGCCCTACCTCGGCATCTGCCTCGGCATGCAAGTGGCCACGATCGAGTTCGCGCGCCATGTCGCAGGGCTCGAAGGCGCCAACAGCACCGAATTCGACCCGGACACGCCGCATCCGGTGATTGCGCTCATCGACGAATGGCTCGACGCCGACGGCACCGTGCAAAAACGCGATGCCCAGACCGACCTCGGCGGCACCATGCGCCTGGGCGCGCAGAGCGCGGACGTGCTGCCCGGCACGCTCGCCTACCAGATCTATGGCCCGGTCGTGACCGAGCGGCACCGCCACCGCTACGAAGCCAACACGCAGTACCTGGACCGGCTGCGCGCAGCCGGCCTCGTGATTTCGGCGCTCACCCAGCGCGAGCAGCTCACCGAAATCGTCGAGTTGCCGCAGGCGGTGCACCCGTGGTTCATCGGCGTGCAGTTCCACCCGGAATTCAAGTCCACCCCGTGGGACGGGCACCCCTTGTTCAACGCCTTTATCCGCGCCGCGCTCGAGCATCAGGCGAGCCGCGCCGAGCTCAAAGCCGTCGCCTGAAGAAACACCCATGAAACTCTGCGGCTTCGACGTCGGCCTCGACCATCCCTTCTTCCTCATCGCCGGCCCCTGCGTCGTCGAAAGCGAGCAACTGCAAATGGACGTCGCGGGCCAGATCCGTGACATCACCGCGGCGCTCGGCATCCCGTTCATCTTCAAGAGCAGCTACGACAAGGCCAACCGCTCCTCGGGCGCGAGCTTTCGCGGCCCCGGCATGGAGCGCGGCCTTGAAATCCTCGCCAAGGTGCGCCGCGAGATCGGCGTGCCGGTGCTCACCGACGTGCATACCGAGGGTGAGATTCCCGCCGTCGCTGAGGTGGTGGACGTGCTGCAAACGCCGGCCTTTCTGTGCCGACAGACCGACTTCATCCGTGCAGTGGCGCAGTCGGGCAAGCCCGTCAACATCAAAAAGGGGCAGTTCCTCGCGCCGCACGACATGAAAAACGTCATCGACAAGGCCCGCGCTGCCGCGCGCGAAGCGGGCCTGGACGAAGACCGCTTCATGGCCTGCGAGCGCGGCGTGAGCTTTGGCTACAACAACCTGGTCTCGGACATGCGCAGCCTGGCCATCATGCGCGAGACCGCGGCGCCCGTCGTGTTCGACGCCACCCACTCGGTGCAACTGCCCGGTGGCCAGGGCACGAGTTCGGGCGGGCAGCGCGAGTTCGTCCCGGTGCTCGCACGCGCGGCCGTGGCCGTGGGCGTCGCCGGCGTGTTCATGGAGACCCACCCCGACCCTGCCCACGCCCTCTCCGACGGGCCCAACGCCGTACCGCTCAAGCACCTGCGCGCGCTGCTCGAGTCGCTGCAGGAACTCGACGCCGTCACCAAGCGACGCGGTTTCCTCGAGCAGCATTTCAACCTAAATCCGGCAGTTGACCGCTTTTCGTGAAACGCAAGGTGTTGACGCTTCAACAATTTTCGGTGCGGATGCCGTTCACCGCTTGGGTGAGCGCTGCGCACCCGTTCGTGTCGCCCTCGGGCGCGGGGGCGGCGTTGCAAATCCTCGCCATGGCACCCGCCATGGCTGCGGTTTGCGCCTTGCCCGCGCGCCCGATGACGACCCGCCCGGGTGCGCCCAACTGCCGGATTTAGGTTCAACGACTGACCCTCTCCACCGAACCCCATGCCCAGCGCTTACGTCATCGCCGATGTCACCGTCACGAACCCGGAACAGTATGCGCAGTACCGCACGCTCTCCTCGATCGCCATCGAGCGCCATGGCGCGGAAATCTGCGTGCGCGGCGGCGCGACGGTCACGCTCGAAGGCGACTGGACGCCTGGGCGCATCGTGGTGCTGAAGTTCCCCAGCCTCGCGGCGGCGCAGGCTTTCTACGACAGCCCCGAGTACCGCGCCGCGCGGGCCGCGCGCGAAGGCGCGTGCGTCATGCGCATGATCGCGGTGGAGGGCGTCTGATGCGCTTGCCACGCAGCTTCGGCGGCCGCATCGTTTTCGTGGTGGCGGCTGCGGTTCTGCCGGCGCTGGCGGCCTGGCTCATCGGCCAGGCTTGGTGCGTGCCCGCCGAGCACGCGGCCGCGCTCGATGCCGCCGACACCAGCGGCGCGCGCGGCTGCTGGGAGCCGGTGGCGGCCGCCATGCTGCTCGGCGGCCTGGGCTGGCTCACGGGCTGGATCGTGCTGCTGCGCCAACCCGAGCCGCCCTCACCCTGAATTCCCTCTTCTTTTTCCCCGATTCCTTTGAAAGGACTACTGCATGAGTGCCATCGTTGACATCGTCGGTCGCGAGATTCTCGACAGCCGCGGCAACCCCACCGTCGAATGCGACGTGCTGCTCGAGAGCGGCACCATGGGCCGCGCCGCGGTTCCGTCGGGCGCATCGACCGGCACCCGCGAGGCCGTGGAGCTGCGCGACGGCGACAAGAGCCGCTACGGCGGCAAGGGCGTGCTCAAAGCCGTCGAGCACATCAACACCGAAATCAGCGAAGCGGTGCTGGGCCTCGATGCGTCGGAGCAAGCCTTCCTCGACAAGACCCTGATCGACCTCGACGGCACCGAGAACAAGAGCCGCCTGGGCGCCAACGCCATCCTCGCCGTGTCGATGGCGGTCGCCCGCGCCGCGGCCGAGGAATCGGGCCTGCCGCTGTACCGCTACTTCGGCGGCATGAACGGCTGCCAGCTGCCGGTGCCGATGATGAACGTCATCAACGGCGGCGCGCACGCCAACAACAACCTCGACCTGCAAGAGTTCATGATCGTGCCGGTGGGCGCGCCGAGCCTGCGCGAGGCGCTGCGCTGGGGCGCCGAGACCTTCCACGCGCTCAAGAAAATCATCCACGACCGCGGCATGAGCACCGCCGTCGGTGACGAGGGTGGCTTTGCGCCCAGCGTGGCCAGCCACGAAGCGGCCATCCAACTCATCCTCGAGGCAATCAGCAACGCCGGCTACACGGCGGGCGAGCAGATGGCCATCGCCATCGACTGCGCGGCCAGCGAGTTCTACAAAGACGGCCAGTACCACCTCGCCGGCGAGGGCCTGACGCTGTCGGCGCAGGAGTGGACGAACGTGCTCGAGACCTGGGTGGACAAGTATCCCATTATCTCCATCGAAGACGGCATGGCCGAGGGCGACTGGGAAGGCTGGCAGCTGCACACCGAACGCCTGGGCAAGAAGGTGCAGCTCGTGGGCGACGACCTGTTCGTCACCAACACGAAGATCCTCAAGCAAGGCATCGAGCGCGGCGTCGCCAACTCCATCCTCATCAAGATCAACCAGATCGGTACGCTGACCGAGACCTTCGCCGCCATCGAAATGGCCAAGCGTGCGGGCTACACCGCCGTCATCAGCCACCGCTCGGGCGAGACCGAGGACAGCACGATCGCCGACATCGCCGTGGGCACCAACGCCGGGCAGATCAAGACCGGCTCCATGAGCCGCAGCGACCGCATGGCCAAGTACAACCAACTGCTGCGCATCGAGGAAGACCTGGGCGACGTGGCCATCTACCCCGGCCGCGCGGCGTTCTACAACCTGCGCTGAAGCCGCGGCTGGCCCTGCGCACGCGCCGCCCACGGAACGCTCATGACCGCTCGCGTCGTTGCCGCCGTCCTGGTCGTTCTGCTGGGGGTGTTCCACGCCCAGCTGTGGTTTGGCCGCGGCAGCATTCCCGAGGTGCAACGCCTGCGGGAACGCCTGGCCGCGCAACGCCTGGCCAACGAGGAGGCGCGCGCGGCCAACGCCCGGCTGGCCGCAGAAGTGCAGGACCTGCGTGAAGGCCTCGAAATCGTCGAGGAGATCGCGCGCTCGGAGTTGGGCATGGTCAAGCCCAACGAAATCCTGGTCCAGTTCGGCCCCTGACGCCGACGCCTGCGCCCAGCGCGGCCAGCCCAGCGCAGCCCCTTGCTCATGCCCGATTGGCTTTTCACCCCTGCCTTCACCGCCTGGGGCAGTCCGACCACCTGGCTCGAGATCGTCGCCTTCGCGCTCTCGCTGGCCATGGTCGCGTGCAACATCCGCGAAATCCACTGGGGCTGGCCGCTGGCGGCCGTCGCCTCGCTGCTGTATTTCGGCCTGTTCTGGCGCAGCCGACTCTATGGTGACGCGGCGCTGCAGATCTTCTTCGCGGTGATGGCGTTCTGGGGCTGGGCGCAGTGGTTGCGCGGCTCACGCGGCAACGGGCAGCCGCTGAGGGTCGCACGGCTCAGCGCCGCTGGCTGGCGCGCACTGATCGGCAGCGCCGTGCTGCTGTGGCCGGCCACGGGCTTATTCCTGGCACGCTACACCGACACCGACGTGCCCTGGTGGGATGCATTCCCGACGGCGTTGAGCCTGATTGGGCAGGTGCTGTTGGGCCGTAAATACCTCGAAAACTGGCTGGTCTGGATCGCGGTCAATGGGGTGAGCGTCGCACTCTTTGCCTGGAAGGGGCTGTGGCTCACTGCCCTGCTCTACCTGCTGTTCATCGGCCTGTCCGTCGTCGGCTGGCGCGCCTGGCGCGCCGCCCTCGAACCCGCCGCACAGCCATGACCACGACGCCCAGCCGGCCGCAGCGCATCGCGGTACTCGGTGCCGAGAGCACCGGCAAGACGGCTCTGACCGTCGCCTTGGCCGACGCCTTGCGCGCGCGCGGCCTCGAGGCGGTGGTCGTCCCGGAATACCTGCGCGAATGGTGCGACCGGGCCGGCCGCACGCCCGAGCCGCAGGAACAGCGCGACATCGCGCGCGAGCAGGCCCGGCGGGTGCTGGCCGTGCGCGACGCAGACTTCGTCATCGCCGACACCACGCCGCTCATGACCGCGGTCTACAGCGAACGGCTGTTTGGCGACCGCTCGCTGCATCCCTTTGCGCTCGCGCACCAGCGGCAATACGACCTGACCCTGCTCACCGGCCTCGACCTGCCCTGGGTGCCCGACGGCATTCAGCGCGACGGCCCCCACGTGCGCGAGCCGGTCGACACCCTGCTGCGCACGGCCCTGCACCAGTCGGGCCAGCCTTGGCAGGTGATCTATGGGCATGGCGTAGCCCGGCTGCAGCGAGCCCTCGATGCTCTTTTTTTCAGAGCACTTCAAACCCATTCCACGCCGGCGCCTGACCGAAACCCGTCGGAAGCCACATTGGCGCATGGTCGCTGGATGGCGCTGTGTCCGCACTGTGGCGACGCCGCAGCCGAGCGGCGCTTGTTTCGCGGCATGGGTAGGTATTGACCCTGATCAACGTCGGGATCGGGCAGGAGTAAGCTTGGGGCTCCACATATACCCCCGGCTGTATCAAGGAGGCCCCATGACTGCTGCCACGATCTTTCAGGCACCACGCCATCGCGGTGTCGGTTGGCGCCACGCGCTGCGCCACCTGTGGTTTCGCAGCCCCGACGACGCCGAGCCGATGATCAACGAGGTGGCCGTGCGCATCCGCGCGGGCATCTTGCTGTTCATTCCGCTCTTCATGCTCTACACCCTGCTCGATGTGGTGTACGGCAGCCGCTGGGAAGTCACGGGCAATGTCATCCAAGACACCTTCGACACCGATTTCGACGGCCGCGTGCTCTACATGGTGGAGGCCGTGCGCCGGGTCTACGACTACACCGTGCAGTCGCGGCTGCTGGCCTACGCGTTCTTCGAAATGATCGTGGCGATGTTCCCGGCGACGACCCGGCTCTCACCCACGGTCTGGATCGCCAGCCTGCTCGCTGCGAACAAGCCGCCGGTCTGGAAACCGCTCGCGCCCAAGCGCATGGCTTGGAGCATCGGCGCGACGATGATCGCCGTCTGCTGGATCTTCTTCAACCCCGACACCTTCGCGGGCTGGGTGAACACCGTGACGATGCACGAATGGCTGCCCACCACCTCGAACTACATGCCGCGCTGGATTCCGCTGGTGGCCGTCGGCGTCTGCGTGGGCTTCATGTGGATGGAGACGGTGCTGGGCGTCTGCGTGGGCTGCGAGCTGCATGCGCTGCTCGCGAAACTGGGCGTGTTCAAGCAAGAGTGCGAGGCCTGCAACAACCTCGACTTCGGTGCTCCGCCCTCGTCGCCGTGAGGATCGTTCTCAGCCTAAATCCGGCAGTTGACCGCTACTCGCGAAAAGCAAGGTGTTGATGTTTCAACAATTTTCGGTGCGCAGGCCGTTCACCGCTTGGGTGAGCGCTGCGCACCCGTTCGAGCCGCCCTCGGGCCCGGGGGCGGCGTTGCAAATCCTCGCCATGGCACCCGCCATGTCTGCGGTTTGCGCCTTGCCCGCGTGCCCGATGACGACCCGCCCGGGCGCGCCCAACTGCCGGATTTAGGCTCACTGCACCTGTGGCCCCACGGGGGGCTGCCCGACGGCGGGAACGAACAACTGCGTCGCTTCGATCGGGTCGAAGCGGTATTGCTGACCGCAAAATTCGCAGCCGACCTCGACCTGGCCTTGCTCATCGACGATGCTGCGTACCTCGTCTGCGCCGAGCGAACGCAGCATCTGCGCCACGCGCTCTCGGCTGCAGCTGCAGCCGAACCGCGGCCCGGATGGCCCCAGCAGCGGCTCGAAACGCTCGATCGGTTCCTGCCAGAACAGGCGGCGCAGAATGGTCTCGCTGTCGAGCCCCAGCAACTCCTGGGGTGTGAGGCTCTTGGCCAGCATGGCCATACGCGCGTAGTCGTCGTCGGCTTCCTCGCCGTGCGCCCGCACGGGTGCCCCAACGGCTGCCGTGCCGCCCTGCGCCGGCAAACGTTGAATCAACAAGCCCGCCGCGACCCGGTCGTCGGCGGCCAACACCAGCGTCGTATCGAGCTGCTCGGACTGCCGCATGTAGTGCTCGAGCACCTCCGCGAGCCGCTCGAGCCGCCGCCCAGCCTCATCGACCAGCGGAACGAGCCCCTGGTAGGGCTGTTGCCCCGGCTGCCGCCCCTGCGGGTCCAGCGTCACCGCGCAACGCCCGCGTCCGTGCTGGTTGACCATGGTGCTCAGCGTCGCGCCCTCGGGCACCTCGCCCACGAGCGTGGCGGTGGCGCGAAAACGCATGCCGGGCTGTACTTCCACGACCGCCAGCTTCACCGGGCCGTCGCCGTGGATCTGCAAAATCAGCGCGCCATCGAACTTGATGTTTCCATACAGCAGCAGCGCCGCGGCGGTCATCTCGCCAAGCAGGGCCCGCACCGGCGCCGGGTACGCGCCGGTCGTCGCGTTGGCCGCGCGCCGCTCAAGCACCTCTTGCCACGCCTCGGTCAAGCGGACCAGCATGCCGCGCACGGGCATGCCTTGGAAATGAAATTTGTGCAGTTCGGACACGCAGCCGCCTTCTCGCCTTCAGGCGATTTTCTTGAGCCCCGCGCGAAAGCGCCTGGCGTTGTCGATGTAGTGCTGCGCGCTCTGGCGCAGTGCTTCGATTTGCTCGGGGCTGAGCGAGCGCACCACCTTGGCTGGGCTGCCCAGAATCATCGAGCCGTCGGGAAATTCCTTGCCTTCGGTCACGAGCGCGCCCGCGCCGACGAGGCAATGGCGGCCGATCTTCGCACCATTGAGCACGACCGCCCCGATGCCAATCAGCGATTCGTCGCCGATCGTGCAGCCGTGCAGCATCACCTGGTGCCCGACCGTGACCCGCGCACCGATGGTCAGCGGCTGGCCAATGTCGGCGTGCAACACGCTCGCATCCTGGATGTTGCTGCCCTCGCCGATGGTGATGCTCTCGGTGTCGCCGCGCACCACGGTGCCGAACCAGACGCTCGCGTCGGCGCCCAGACGTACGTTGCCGATGACCTCGGCGCTGTCGGCCACCCAGGCCGAGGGGTGACATTGCGGAGAAATGCCGTCGAGTTCGTAGAGTGCCATGGGGGTGCGCGAAAGCGTAGAAGCCGGGAACTCTAGAATTGTAGGGATGGAACTCCGACACGCGGCGCTGACGGCTCTTCAAACCGCCGATCCAGAAGAAAAATGCCAACTCGCCAGCGTGATTCGGGCACAGTTTGCGTCGTATTCAATAGCAATCGACCCCATCCCAGAGCCCCCGTCGCTGCCCGGCCGACCGGCCCAGCCCCGGCTTGTGCCGCCGCCAGAGGTGCCTCGCCGCTCCCCGTTCACGCCCGAGGGCCGCGCCGCGTTGATCCACGCGGTTTGCCACATCGAATTCAACGCCATCAACCTCGCGCTCGACGCCGTCTGGCGCTTTGCGGGTCTGCCCGCCGAGTACTACCGCGACTGGGTGCGCGTCGCCGCCGAGGAGGCCGAGCACTTCAGCCTGCTGCGCCGTCACCTGCAAAGCCTCGGCCACGACTATGGCGACTTTGCCGCGCACGATGGGCTTTGGGAGATGGCCGAGAAAACCCGTAACGACCCGGTGGCACGCATGGCGCTGGTGCCGCGCACGCTCGAAGCCCGAGGGCTCGATGCCACGCCCCTGATCCAGGCGCGGTTGCGGCAGGTGGGCACGCAGGACGCGCTCGAAGCCTGCGCGCTGCTCGACATCATCCTGCGCGACGAGGTCGGCCATGTGGCCATCGGCAACCGCTGGTACCGCTGGCTGTGCGCGCGCGACGGGCTCGACCCCCTCGCCCATTACAAAGGGCTCGCACGCACCCACCGCGCGCCCCGCCTCAAGCCCCCGTACAACGACGCTGCTCGCCGCGCCGCGGGGTTTACCGAGGCCGAATTGCAGGCGCTGCGAGACGCCGGCTGAGAGGCTGAGCTTCATCCCCGCGGATGATGCTGGGCGTGCAGCGTTTTGAGCCGCTCGCGGGCGATGTGGGTGTAGATGGTGGTGGTGGAAATATCGGCGTGCCCCAGCAGCAGTTGCACCGCGCGCAGGTCCGCGCCGTGGTTGAGCAGGTGCGTGGCGAACGCATGGCGCAGTGTGTGGGGTGAGAGCGGCGCGGTGATGCCGGCCTCGCGCGCATAGCGCTTGACGATTTGCCAAAACATCACCCGCGTCATCGCCGTACCCGGCCGCGCGCCGCTGGTGGTGACGAACAGGTCGTCGCTCTGGCGCCCACCGAGTAGCGCCTGGCGCGCCGACTGCAGATAGCGTTCGAGCCAATCTTGCGCCACCTCGCCAAACGGCACCAGACGCTCCTTGGCGCCCTTGCCCAAGACCCGCAGCACGCCCTCGCGCAGCCCGACATGGTGCAGCTTGAGGCCCACCAGCTCGCTCACCCGCAGGCCGCTGGCGTACATCAGCTCGAGCATGGTGCGGTCGCGCACACCCAGGGCGGTGCCCACATCGGGCGCGGCCAGCAGCGACTCGACCTGGGCTTCGCTCAGCGTGCGCGGCACACGCAAAGGCGTGCGCGCCGAGAGCAGTTTGAGCGTCGGATCGCGCTCGATGCGGCGTTCGCGCAGCGCCCAGCGGTAGTAGCGCTTGAACACCGTGAGCCGCCGGTTGGCCGAGGTGGCGCGGCTGCTGGCGTGGCGCTCGGCCATGTAGCGCTGCAGCCAGGCATCGGTGGCTGCATCCAGCGCCACGCCCTGGCCGTGCAGCCAGCGCGCGAGCTGCGTGAGGTCGCGCCGGTAGGCGGCCAGGGTGTTGGCGCTGAGCCCGTCCTCGAGCCACAACGCGTCGAGAAAAGCGTCGATGCCGGCATCGGGGGCGGTGGTGGCCGTGGTGGGCGGCGTGGCAGAACGGGTGGCGGCGGGCATGCGCGTGACAGAGGCGGCAACGGGGTGCCGCTATGCTCGCATGAATGGCAATGTTCTCCCTGCTGCTGCCCGACTTCACGCTGATTCTGCTGGGCTTCCTGGTCTGCCGTTACACCACCCTGGGCCGGCCGGTGTGGGTCGCGGTGGAGCAGTTGGTGTACTTCCTGCTGTTCCCGGTGCTGCTGTTTCAGTCGATCACCCGGTTCTCGCTCGATGTGTCGGCGGCCTCGCAGCTGATTGCCGCGGGCCTGGCGCTGGGCGTGGTCGGCATCGGCATGGCCTGGGGGCTGCCCCACCTGCCGGGCCTGGGGCGCCACCTGGAGGTGCGCAGCCATGCGGCCGCGGCCCAGGTGGCCTTTCGCTTCAACTCCTTCATCGGGCTGGCCCTGGCCGAGCGGCTGGCCGGGCCGCAGGGGCTGCAGTGGGTGTCGGTGCTGATCGGCGTGTGCGTGCCCTTGTTCAACGTGGCCGCCGTGTGGCCGATGGCGCGTCACGGCGGCCACGGGCTGCTGCGCGAACTCGTGCGCAACCCGCTGATCGTCGCCACCGCCTCGGGCCTGGTGGCCAGCCTCTCGGGCTGGCACCTGCCGGCGTGGATCGAGCCGGCGGCCACCCGCATTGGCGCAGCGGCGCTGGCGCTCGGCCTCATGAGTGCGGGCGCGGGCATGCAGCTCGGATCGCTCTCGCAGGCCCGCGCGCTCGCGGCCTCGGTGCTGGCGATCCGCCACCTGCTGCTGCCGCTGGCGGCGTTCGCGCTGGCGGTGACGCTGCAACTGCCGCACATCCAGGCGACCGTGCTGCTGATTTTCTCTGCCTTGCCCACGGCCTCGAGCGCCTATGTGCTGGCGGCCCGCATGGGCTACCCGGGCGGCTATGTGGCCGCGCTGGTCACGCTCTCCACCCTGCTGGGACTGCTGAGCCTGCCGCTCGCACTGGAGCTCGTCCGGCGGCTCTGAGAGGCTAAGAGGGAATTGGTCATGCCCGCTTTGACGTCCCAAAACACGCCAGAGGGCGTTGCAAATGCGCGCCGTAGCCCGAGCTACGGCTGTGCTTTGCGCCTACTCGGGCGCGTTTTGGGGCGCCCCTTCGGGCACGCCCAATTCCCTCTCAGCCTCTGAGGTGCGGCCGGCACCCAGCGATGCCGCCGGCATCCGGCCTCACTTCAGCTTCTGCGGCAGGTCGGCGTAGTAGGTGGCGAGCGCTTCGATCTCGCCGCGCGTGAGCTTCTTGGCAAAGGCGCTCATGCCCTTGGCTGCATCATTGGCACGCACGCCGCTTTGGTAGTCGAGCATGGTGCGCGTGAAGTACAAGGGGTTTTGCCCGGCCAAGGACGCCGCCTCGAACTTGCCGCCCGAGGCCTTCACACCGTGGCAGCTCGCGCAAGGCGTCAGCAGGCGCGTGGGATCGCCCTTGGTGACCAGTTGCTCGGCGCTGAGGCCGCCGCCCTTGGTGCCGGGGCGAGGCGTGCCGTCGTCACGCGGGGGCGTCTGCGCGGCGTAAAAGGCGGCGACGTCGGCCATCTGCTGCGGCGTCATCATCACCGCCACATCGTGCATCAGCGCGGCGCCTTTGTTTTCGCTACGCAAGCGGCTCTGGTAATCGAGCAGCATTTTCACGGTGTAGACGCTCTTCTGCCCGGCAAGGTGCGGCCAGTTCTGGGTGGGGGCGACACCGGTGTCGCCATGGCAGGAAGCGCAGAACAGCTGCTGGTTGACCACGCGGCCACGCTCGACATCGCCCTTGGGCAATGCGGCGAGGGCCTGCCGCAGGGCGGCGGGCGTCCAGGCCTTGGTAGCGGGTGTGGCCGCGGTTTCGTTGGCATGCGCCGATGTGTTCAGGGCTGCAGCCAACGCGAGCGAGAGGCCGGCGGCACGGGCCAGGGAAACGGAAGTGTTCATCGGGTGCGGCCTTTCACGCAAAGCAGTCCGAGGTGAAGGTGCGCAGCCAGGCTTGCTGGTAGCGCGCGCCGAGCTTGAGCTGTGCCGGCGTTGCCTTGAGAGGGAGATAGCGACTCTTGCCGTTGATGCGGCCGATCTTGCCGTCGACAATCTTGAACACATCGGCCACGAACAGCCCGTAGTCCTCGCCAGCGAGGGCGTAGCAGGTGTTTTCCCACAGCGGCTCGGGCGCCTGGCGGCCGGCGAGTTCCTCGACGATGGCGCGTGCCACCACCTTGGCCTGCGTGTTGGCCGAAAAGCCGCTCTTGGGCATGGCGTCAGCAATGCTGGCGTCGCCAATCACATGCACATCGGGCAGCAGTGTGGACGCGAAGTTGCGGCGGTTGACCGGGCAGAAGCCCGAGCTGTCGGTCAGGCCCAGCGTCCTGGCCACCTGGCCGGCGCGCATGGGCGGGATGACGTTGATCACATCGGCCTTGATGACCTCGGCCTCGGTCTCGATGGTCATCTTCTTCGCGTCGATCTTGAGCGTACGCCCGCCGTCCTTGCCGCGGACCCAGCTCAGCATGCCGGGCTTGGCATGCTGCTTGATCTCGACTTCGGCCTGCATCTTCTTCACATAGTCCGGCGGCAGGTTGAAGTTGTAGAGCCGGTTCCAACCGAGCAGCATGGTTTCGTCGGTCACGAAGCTGTCCTTCGGATCGACGATGATGACCTTGGCCGTGGGGTTGTGCTTCTGGAACCACTCGGTCATGAGCGAGGCGCGTTCATACGGCCCGGGCGGGCAGCGATAGGGGTTGGGCGGCGCAGCCAGGACGAAGGTTCCGCCCTCACGCATACCCTGCAGCTGCTTGGCCAGCAACGCGGTCTGCTCGCCGGGAATCCAGCCCGAGGGCACGGCCGTTCGGGCCACGGCCTCGCTGTAGCCCGCGTAGGCGTTGTACATCAGCTCGATGCCCGGCGAGACGATGAGGCGGTCGTAGCCGATCTTCTGCTTGCCAGCCGTGGTGACGACGTGTGCCGCCGCGTCGACGCCGGTGACGGTATCAAAGACGAACTCGATGCCGTAGCGGCTCTTGAGCGCGTCGTAACTGACGTTCAGGTCTTCCATCGAGACATGGCCGTTGAGCACCTCGGACGAGCCGTAGGGCCGCACATAGACCGGGTTCTTCTCGATGACGGTGACGCTGAGTTCGGGGTTGAACAGCTTGAGGTACTTGGCTGCAGTGGCACCGCCCACGCCGCCGCCGACGATGACGATACGGGCGCGGTTCTGTGCAAAGGCCAAGCTGGGCGCCGCCAGCACGCCGAGCGCACCCAAAGCCTGCCCGAGCCACGCGCGGCGCGTGGCGACATTCATGTTGTGCATCATTTCGCTCCTTGGCCGGCGGCAGCCGGGTTCGACGGCTTTTGTGCGGCGAAGAACTCACCCATGGCCTTGAGGTCGGCGTCGGTGAAGCCCTTGGCCACATGGCCCATGAGGGTCGCGCTGCGTTTGCCTTCGCGGAAATCAACCATCGTGCGCACGAACTGCTGCACCGGCATGCCCGCGAGCGGTTTGAAATACTCGTCGCCGAGTTGACCGTTGGTGCCGTGGCAGGCCGCACAGCTGTGCGCCATGATGGCTGCGGGCACCGGCTTCGGGTTGAGCGCCGGGCTCGGCGCGGGTGGCGGCGGTGCGGCGGCGGCCGGATTTGCTGCGGCAACTGGGGCTACCGCTGGGCCAGCGCCCGGCGCGGTTTGCGCCAGCGCTTTGACGCTGAGCGACGCCATCAGCGTGGCGCCCAGAGCGACGGCCAGAGACCAGGCCGCGACGTCTCGCAGCGGCAGGCGGGCCGGGGGGAGAGAAAAAAGGTACGTCATGTTGGGTTGACTCCTGCTCGGTCTTCAACGGGCCCAGACCCAAAAGCCCACGCCGAAATACAACAAGGTCCAGATCACCAGCAGGCTCACCGACCACTGGCCGATGCGGGTCACGCCCGCACTGGGCACGTACGGCCCATCGCCCTTGTGCTGGCCGGCCTTCCAGGCCACGGTCAACAAATACGCCAGCGTCATGCCGCCGAGCACGCCGAAGGTGATGAAGAACAGCAGCGTGCTGTACCAATCCATGGTGATGCGGTAGTCCAGCGCGTTGTAGCCGTGGCTGCCCAGCAGCGTAACGAAGCGCAGCACCTCGCGCGAAGCGCCGACCACGATCAGCGCCACGGCGCCGGCGCCAAAGATGGCGTAGCCCCAGAAACCCGTGTCGAGCTTCTCACGCAGTACCAGCGGCAAAGCAACCACGGCCAGCAGTGCTGCCAGCGCCATCCACATCCAGACCGAGCCAGCGAACCAGGCCATCTTTTCAGGCAGCGTCAGCATCCACACCGCGCCAATGACCACCGCCACCACTCCGCCCACTAGCATGAGCTGCTGCGCCAGCCCGCGCAGGAAGGCCAGATAGACGCCGTCAGATTCCTTGCCGCCTTGCAGATAACGGCGGTAGGCAAACAACCACGCCCCCGTCACCGGCGCCGACAGCGCAATGAAGAACAGGAAGCGGGGCAGGTGCGACAAATGCAGGCTGCGGCCACTGGGGTCGATCTGGCCGTTGGGGGCATACCAGTCCATCCACTGCTCGGGGAACAGCATCTGATAGGTGAGGCTGTGCACGATCCAGCCTACCGCCAGCAGCAGCGCGAGGGACAACACCATCCACCCGCCGCCCCGGCCACCTTCAGCCACGATGTCATGGTTCTTCCAGTAGAACACATACATCGCGATGTAGCCGGCGATAAGCAGCATGATGAAGCCGATCACCCACCAGGCCGAGAGCACGTTGGAGGTGTACCAGAACGGGTCGTAGATGACCTGCACGAACAACAGCGGCGCGACGCCGAGGACGATGGCCACCGACACCGCGATCTTGGCCGTGGTGATCATCGCAGCAGCCAGGCGGCGCCACTTCAGGTCGGTGCTAAAGGCGCCGCGCAGCGTGAGCGCAGCCGCCCCAAGCATGACCTGCACCGCAGCGATGTGCAGCGCGAAAGTGAGCACGCCCAGAATCAGGAACACCGCAGGGTGCGAGGGGACGCCCGCCTGGTCGCGCAACGCGTAGAGCATTTCAGGGGTCATGGCTTCACTCCTTGGCAGGCGCGGCAACACTGGCCTGCGCGGTGTTCACGCCCGCTTGAGGCGTGGTGGAGAGGATGTAGGCGGCAAGCGCACGGGCCTCGTCGTCCTTGAGCGGAATCTGCGGCATGTAGAGCGTGTTGCCGCCCGCCAGCGCAGCTTGCAGGTACTCGGCAATCTCCGATTCGGTGTGACTGCCGGCGAAGTAGTTACGCAGCGGCCGCATGCCGGTGGCTGAGAGCGAATGGCAGTTGGAACAGGTGGCCAGCGCAAGCGTGCGGCCGACTTCGAGCCGGTTGTCATCCGTCACTACGCGCTGGCCCTGCGGCACGAACACATGGGTTTGCAGGAAGCCATGCGCCTCGATCTTGGGAATCTCGGACTTCACGCCCATGCCTGGCACATCGGCGCCGACCACCTGGTTGGAATAGACGTACTGCCCAGCCACCCAGGGTTTGCGAATGGACTCGCGGGCCACCTCTTCAGGCCACAGGCCAAAGACCAGGATGACCACCGTCATCACCCCTGCCACGGCCGACACCAGCGCACGCGGCTGCACGAAGGTCAGCACAAAGTAAGCGAGCGTGCCGGCCACTACGGCCATCAGGGCGGTGGGGAAATAGGCGGGCAGGCGGTTCTGCAGCATCACATCCGCAGTAGGCGGCAGCGTGGCCAAGTACCACTGCAGCATGCCCGCGCCGCTCAGCGTGGCAACGATGCCCAGCACAGCGAGCTTGCGTGCGATGCTCTTCTTGAGTTCCGCATCCTCGAAGCGCGCGGCCACGATGCCGCCCACCACCGCGGCGATGCTGAACATGAAGGCCGTGCGCATGCCCAGTTGCGCGAAGGTGTTGGGACCATAGAAGGCGTTGAGCACGCCCCCCGCCTCGTTCCATTCGGGCTTACCCGGCCACATCATGAAGCTCAGAATGCCCACGATGATGAGCATGGTGGTGTAGGACGCCAGACCGAAGATCAGCGCCACACGGGTGTGGGTTTTCACGTCGATGCGGCCCACCAGGTAGACCAGCATGTACACACCCACCACCTCGATGACGAAGAAAACCCATTCGGTGGCCCACATCCAGACGAAGGAGTGGATCAGCGCCGAGATGCCACGGGGGCTGGCCACCGTAGTGGAGTACCAGATGCCCGGCCCGGTGATGGAACCCAGCACGTAGCTGAACACCAGCAGGAACAGGCCATAGCGGCGAATGAACTCCAGCAGCTTAGGCCTGTCGTGCCGGTAGGCATAGTTGGCCAGCCACGCAAAAAAGATGGCCGCGCCAACCGAGGTGTGTGAAAACAAAACGTGGGCCGTGGCGATGAGCCCCACGATCCAGCCACTACCGACGCCGGCTTCAAACCAGGTCGGATACAGACCAATCATCTCCATGGTTTTTGTTCGTCCTCTGCGGTCTCGCGGCGAAGGGATGTCCGCGCGCGAACCGCGAGAAGAGAAACAAGATCTGTGCCAAGCGGTAACGACAGCTGGGTTTGCGCTGGATCAATACTCAAAGCGGCAACCCTTTGATGTTCCGCAAAGACGGCTTCACTCGGCTGTCACACGCACTGCCACATTGCGCCAGAGTGGCAGTCGGCTGTCACATACCCCTGACAGTATAAAGACGAGACATGACAGACCGATGTCGGCCGGCAGCGTCTCAGCCGCCGTCGAATGCGAATCTCAGCAGCTCGAGTCGGCGGCCCAGTTGCGACGCGCGGGCCTCGTCCCCACGCAGGCTGGCCGCGCGAACGCCCGCCTGCAGCCAGGCGGCGAGCGCGCGCCGCCAGCCTTGGGCCGAGGCGGTGTCGATCGCGAGGTCGATGACGGCGGTGTCGACTCGGCCGGCCCGCAGCCAGACCGAGGCTGCAACCAGCCGCCCGAGCGGGTCCTCGATCCCGGCGATCAGCGCCGCACCCCCGGTGCTGGCGCCCGCGGGCGACAGCAAAGCACGCGCCACGGGCTGCTGGGCCTCGGGCAGCAAGGCGAGCGTCTCGGCCTGCGCGCGGCCCTGCAGCCAATCGGCATAGGCGCGATCGGCCGGCGGTGCGTCGGCACGCAGAGCCTCGAACGCGGGGCAGTCGCTCACGAGCAGGCTTGCCGCTTCGGCGGCGCAGCGCAGCAGTTCGAGCCGTGCGAGGCGGGCCGGATCGGCCGTGCGGGCGAGCTGCTGGCGGGCCCGCGCAAACTCGGCCTGCGCCACGCGGGTATCGGCATTGAGGATGGCGGCCAAGCCCCGGGTCGCGGCCGCATGGGACTCGAGCTTCCAGTCGGGCACGGGCGGTCCGCTGGCACAACCGGCGAGCAAGAGGCCGAACAACAGCCCCAGCCCGCCGCGACGCACGCTCGACGGCAGAGGCGGGAGCAGAAACGCTGCGGACCTCATGGCAGCCGCAGCTCCGGGTTGCGCGCAAACGGCCATTTGCGGTTGATTTCGTTCATCAAGTCTTCGACCCGCCGCAGGTTGCTCTCGACCTCGGCGCGCAGCGCACCCAAATCGGCCGTGCCTTCCTTCGCGTTGGCGGCGACGGCTTCGACCTGGGTCAGCACGGCGTCAAGTTTTTTGAGGCTAGCGCGGGTGTCAGCCAGCAGGCCGGAGACCTCGTCCACCGCCCCCCGCGAGGCGTTGACCAGCCCGCGCTCGCCGAATACCTGGGCGTCCGCCTTGGCGCCCAGCCCGTCGAGGCGCGCAAGCAGTGCGTTGGTGCGGTCCAGCGTGGTGAGCAGCCGGCGCGCATCGGCCTCGTTGCCGAACAGCACACCCAGCGCACCGCTCGGGCCTTTGATGCGGCCGGTAATCTCATGCACATCGGCAAGCGTCTGCGCCAGGGGCGCGTCGTGCGCCGTGAGCGCACGCACATTGGCGAGCAGGTCGCGCACGTCGCTGAGCAGCCGCGGGATCTGGGCGTTCGCGTCGCCGATGAGCAGTTCGCGCTCGGCGCCGTCGGGCAGCGGGGCAGCGCCGACCATGCCGGTGTAGGCGCGCAGCTTGGCGCCGCCGACCAAGCCACGTTCGAGCGTGAAGACGCTGGTTTCGCGCAGCCAATGCGCGTCCTTGCGCGCCACGTCGACGAGGATGCGCACCCGGCCGCTGGGCGCGAGCTCGATCCGGCTCACACGCCCGAGCGGAAAGCCCGCAAACGTCATGTCCATGCCGATGCTCACACCCTCGGAGTCATCGGCGACCAGCACGACCCGCTGCGTTTGCTCAAACACACCGCGGGCATAGAGCAAATAAAGCACCGAGGCGACGACGAGCGCCAGCACCGCCAGCACCAACCAGCGCGCACGGCGCGCGAGCCGCGGATCCGGCGCGGCCAGATCCGCGGCCGCAACACTTTCGTTCGATGAAGGCAAAGACGAGGACATCAAGCGTAGTTGACCATGAGCGAGCCGATTTCGATCAGCAAGATCAGTAAGAACATGCGCACGAGACTACCCACTTCAGAGAGTACGCCCGCGTTCCTGGAGCCGGCGATCCGCAAGGCCGACACCACGGGAACCAGCGAAACGCTCAAGCTGAGCGCGAGCGTCTTGAGCACGAACACCAGCGACACCGCCGGCGTGAATACCTGGCCGACCTTGCGGGTGTAGGCCGGCAGCGCGGCCAGCGTGAAACCGTGCACGACCAGATAGGCCAGCACCAGCGACACCGCGCAGCTCACCGCCGCGAGCGCCACCACCGCGAACACCCCGCCCACGACCCGCGGCGCCCCTTCGACCGCGAGCGGATCGCGCCCCTCGCGGCGCCAGGCGGCGAGCCGCTCGGGTGTGATTTGCGCTGCAAGCCGCACGCCTTCGGGCAACGTGATGCGTACCGCCACCGCCAGCGCGGCAATAAGCGGGATGAGCTCGAGCACCAGCACGCGCACCACCATGTCGAGCGCGTAGCGGTTCAAGCCGTAGCTCGCTGCGGTGACGACGACGATGCGGATCAACACCAAAGAGCCCACGGCTACGAGCACCGTGAACCAAGCCAACAGCGGCCCCGTGCCCAGCGCAATCTGCCGCACCAGCGTCGCGCGCACCGCCGGGTCGCGGTAGGTGGAAGGGCTCAAAGCCAACACTAGCACGAACGCAGCCAGCCGCAGCGACGCCCACGCAGCGCGCACGCGCTGCGACCCAAGCTGCAGGGCGGTCTGGTGCTTCATGGATGGATCATAGGGCAAGGTCATCGGACAGCCCGGTCTGCCACCGAGGCACGCTCACCGCCCGAGCCCGCTTACGACTGCAAAGGCAACGCTGAATAAGTTCCCGCGATGGCGCGCGCCCGGCCGCGGGATGGGATGCGAGGCGAAAACCGCAGCCATAGCCGTAGCTATGGCGAGGATTTGCAACGAAGCAGACCGCCCGCACCCGGGATGCGCGACGCGCGAGGGACTTGTTCAGCGTTGCCCAAAGCCCAGACCACATGCTCGCGCACGAGCGCGCTCGGGTGGCTCTGCCAGCGCTGCAGTGCGAGGCGCAAGGCCTCGGCCTCGGGCGCGCGGGGCTGCGCACGCAAAGCGTTGCCGGCAGCGACGGCCAGATTGCGCAGCCAGCGCACATGGCCGATGCGGCGGATGGCACTGCCTTCCGTGCGGCGCAAAAACTCGGCCTCGTCCCAGCCGAGCAGCGTCGTGATGGACGCGCCCGCAAAGCCGGGGCGCGGGTCGAAATCCGCCAGCATCGAGGGCTGCGCAAACTTGTTCCAGGGGCAGACCAGTTGGCAGTCGTCGCAGCCATAGATGCGGTTGCCCATCTGAACGCGCAACTCGGGCGGAATTGGGCCGTCGTGCTCGATGGTGAGGTAGGAGATACAGCGGCGGGCATCGAGCCGACCCGGCGCCAGAATAGCCTGCGTCGGGCAGACATCGATGCAGGCCCGGCAGCGGCCGCAGTGGGCACGGACCGGTTCGGTCACGGGCAAGGCAAGGTCGAGGTAAATCTCGCCCAGAAAGAACATCGAACCGGCGTCGCGGCTCAGGGCCAGCGTGTGTTTGCCGCGCCAGCCCAGACCGCTGCGCGTCGCCAGTTCGACCTCGAGCACCGGCGCCGAGTCGCAGAACACGCGGTACCCAAACGGGCCGATCACCTCGCCGATGCGCGTGGCCAGCGCCTGCAGCCGCGCGCGCAGCACCTTGTGGTAGTCGCGCCCCCGGGCATAGACCGACACCACGGCTTCCTGCGGCTGCGCCAGCCGCGCGCGCTCGGCTGCAGCCCAGCCGGCGGTCGTGCCCCGCGGCAAGTAGTCGAGCCGCGCGGTGAGTACGCGCACGGTGCCGGGCACCAGCTCTGCCGGGCGGGCGCGCTTGAGGCCATGCGCGGCCATGTAGTGCATCCCGCCGTGGAACCCGGCGGCAAGCCACGCACTCAAACCCGGCTCGGCATGGCGTAAATCGACGTCGCTCACGCCAATTTGGGACAATCCCAGCGCCCGCGCCCAAGCGCGGATCTGCTCGAGCAGCCGATGAGGATCGATCTGAGTACCACTGAAGCCCACTGCCGCATTGTAGAAAGGCCCGTCATGCCCCCCCTGCGCCTGCGCGTGCCCAACGAAGCCGCCCTTGCCGCCTTGGCCGAACGGCTCGCGCAGAGCGATGCCATCGAGAATGCCTCGATCGAATTGCAGGGCGACCTCGGCGCGGGCAAGACCACGTTCGTGCGCCACCTGCTGCGTGCGCTGGGCGTCACGGGCCGGATCAAAAGCCCGACCTATGCCGTGGTGGAAAGCTACCGCGCGCAGCGGCCGCAGGGGGATCGAGCCGTCGATGTCTGGCATTTCGACTACTACCGCCTGTCGGACCCGCGCGAGTGGGAAGACGCCGGCTTTCGTGACCTCTACGCGAGCCCCGGACTCAAGCTGGCCGAATGGCCCGAGCGGGTCGCGGCGGTCGCGCCCCGGCCCGACTGCGTGCTGCGCCTCTCGCCGGTCGAAGCAGCCGAAGACGCGCGCTGCCTGGAAGCGACGGCCCACACACCCACGGGCGAGCGGCTGCTCGCCGCGCTCGGTGCAGACCCTGCGCCTCCCTCGCCGTGCTGACGCCATGACCCCAGGCACACCCATCGCAGAGACCGCGCCCCACGGCCTGAGCCGCCGGCACTGGCTGCAGGCCGGCGCGGTCGTGCTGCTGCTCGGGCCGCTCCAAATCGCGCGCGGGGCCACGATCCTCGCGGTTCGGGTATGGCCCGCGCCCGACTACAGCCGCGTCACCCTCGAGAGCGACGAGCCGCTCAAAGCGCGCTCGTTCTTCGTGGCCGATCCGCCGCGGCTCGCGGTCGACATCGAGGGCATCGACCTCAGTGCGGAACTGCGGGAATTGGTTGCCAAAGTGCGGGCCGACGACCCCAACATTGCCGGCATACGGGTCGGACAGAACGCGCCTTCGGTCGTGCGGCTGGTGGTCGATCTCAAACACCCGGCCGAGCCCCAGGTGTTCAACCTACCCCCGGTGGCTGCCTACCGCCATCGGCTGGTGTTCGACCTCTACCCCAAGCAGCCGCCCGATCCCTTGCTGGCCCTGCTCGAAGCGCGACAACGCGAAAAAGCCCGGCCCGCCCCACCGGTCACCGCGCCCGCCGAGACCGCTGCGGCCGACCCCCTGGGTGAACTCCTCGCGCGCCAAGGACACGTGCCCGCGGTACCGAACGAGGCCACCCGCAGCGCGCCCGCCGCCAGCGGCAGCGGTGCCAGCAGCCGCCGCTACCCCGAAGCCAAGCCCGAGCCCGGTCCGGTCACTCCTCTTTTCGGAGCAATCGAGCCCCAAAACAAGCCGGCGATCAACCGAAAAAGCTATAAATCGGTGCTCGAGGAGCCAACCGAGCGCCTCATCATCGTCGCGCTCGATCCAGGCCACGGCGGCGAAGACCCCGGCGCCATCGGCCCCAACGGCACGCGCGAGAAGGACGTCGTGCTGCGCATCGCCGAGCGGCTGCGCGCGCGCATCGACGCCACCACGCTCAAGGGCAATCCGATGCGCGCCTTCCTCACGCGCGACGCCGACTACTTCGTGCCGCTGCACATGCGCGTGCAAAAAGCGCGGCGCGTGCAAGCCGACCTGTTCGTGAGCATCCACGCCGACGCGTTCTACACGCCGCAAGCGCGCGGCGCGAGCGTGTTTGCGCTGAGCCAAGGCGCGGCGTCGAGCGCGGCTGCGCGCTGGATGGCCAGCCAGGAAAACCGCGCCGACCAGATCGGCGGCGTCAACATCGCCACCCAAGACGTCCACCTCAAGCGCGCCCTGTTCGACATGAGCACCACCGCGCAAATCAAAGACAGCCTCACCCTCGGCAACGCGATGCTGCGCGAAATCGGCCAAGTCGGGCGGCTGCACAAAGCCAGCGTCGAGCAGGCCGGGTTCGCCGTGCTCAAAGCGCCCGACATCCCCAGCGTGCTGGTGGAAACCGCCTTCATCAGCAACCCCGAGGAAGAGGCCCGCCTGCGCACCGATGCCTACCAAGAAGCGCTCGCCGACGCGCTCATGCGTGGCATCCGCGCCTATTTCGCGCGCAACCCGCCGCTGGCGCGCAGCCGCACACTTTGAACGAATCTGCCCCATGAACGACGCACAGCACAGCTCCGCCGAATCGCCAACCGAACGACGCCTCACCGCGCTCGAGATCAAGGCCAGCTTCACCGACGATTTGCTCGAGCAGCTCGACGCGATCATCACCCGGCAGCAGCGCGAAATCGATGCCCTGCGCCGCGAGCTCGCCGCCCTGCGCGACTCCCTACCCGCCGACAACCCGGCGACGCCGCGCAGCCTGCTCGACGAGCGGCCGCCGCATTACTGAAACAACGCTGGCGATGGCGCGTGCCGCGCTCGCCCGGGCGGCCTCACTCGCCCGTAGTGCCGAACTCGATGGGCGCCTTCACGTAAAACACCCGCACGCCCTCCTCGCGCAGCCGTGCGAACAGCCGCTCGGCCTCGTCGGCCGTCACGGCCATCGTGACTTCGATGGGTTGATCGGTCAGTTCAAAGAAGTGTGCGGAGTGCAGCTTGTGATCCTGCCCGAAGCCTTCGCTGCCGACGGTGAGCGTTGCGCCGCGTACACCCAGGGTCCGGGCCGTTTCAAGCAGCCACTCGCCGAGGGGCTGCTTGCCGTGCCGACGGTCTTGCTGGGTGTAGAAGGTGATTTGAAAACCGTGCATGGGATCCCTCCGCGTGTTGGCCCGCCGCGCCCTTCGCTCAGGCGCGCAGCCAAGCGACGGTCGCCATGCCCGCAACCGTCATCAAGAGTGAGCCGCCGACATGGGCGCCCACCGCCGCAGCCGCCCAGCCCAGACGCCCTTGCTGCAAGAGGCTCGTGACCTCGGCCGAAAACGTGGAAAAGGTCGTGAGCCCGCCGAGAAAGCCCGTGATGACCAACAGCCGCCACTCCGGTGCAAGCGCGCTGTAGGCCGCGAAAAAGGCCACCGCCACCCCGATCAGATAGCCGCCGAGCATATTGGCCACCCAGGTGCCCAGCGGGATCAGGGGGAAAAGCGCGTTGAGACTGACACCCAGGCTCCAGCGCAAGACGGCGCCGGCGGATGCGCCAAGGCTGATCGCCAAGACGGAACGGAGCATGGACACGTGGGAAGGGCGCAGCGAGTCGAAATGCCGAAAACTTTAACCTAAATCCGGCGGTTGGGCGCGCCCGGGCGGGTCGTCATCGGGCGCGCGGGCAAGGCGCAAACCACAGCCATGGCGTTTGCCATGGCGAGGATTTGCAACGCCGCCCCCGTGCCCGAGGGTGGCTCGAACGGGTGCGCAGCGCTCACCCAAGCGGTGAACGGCCTCCACACCGAAAATTGTTGAAGCGTCAACACCTTGCGTTTCACGAAAAGCGGTCAACTGCCGGATTTAGGTTCAACACGGCCGCCCAAACGTGCCATGAACATGCCAGGCGCCCGCCGTCGCACCGCGCCAGCGGGTAAGCCCTGAGTGTCGGGCGCGCCAAAAACCGCGAAAGTCTCGCCCGGCGCGCCAGCCGCCTTCGGCGCTCGCGCCCGGGCAGGTCCAAGCGCCCGATGAACCCCCATCCAGAGCCGACCATGACTCAAAAACTCATACTCGATTACGTCTACGACCACGAAGCCCAGCGCCCCAACCAGGTGTTCCTGACCCAGCCCATCGGTGGCGGCCAGGTGCGCGACTACACCTGGGCGCAAACCGTCGACGAGGCCCGCCGCATGGCGGCCCACCTCCAAAGCCTCGAGCTCGAGCCGGGCGCGCGCATCGCCATCCTCTCGAAGAACTGCGCGCACTTCTTCATTGCCGAGCTGGCGATCTGGATGGCCGGCGGCACGACGGTCGCCATCTTCCCCACCGAAACCGCAGACACCATCGGCTACGTGCTCGAACACAGTGGCGCGAGCCTGCTGTTCGTCGGCAAGCTCGACACCTGGGAAGCGCAACGCCCGGGCGTGCCCACGGGCTTGCCCTGCATCGCGCTGCCGCTGGCGCCCAAGACCGATTGCCCGCGCTGGGACGACATCATCGCGCGCACCCCGCCCTTGCCCGGTCGGCCACAGCGCGCCGGCGATGATCTGGCGATGATCATTTACACCTCGGGCTCGACCGGTCGGCCCAAGGGCGTCATGCACAACTTCGAACGCATCACGCGGGTGGCGGAGGAGATCAACCGCGACATCCACGCACGCATCGGCCCGGTGCCGGAAAACCGGGTGCTTTCCTATCTGCCCCTCGCGCATGTGTTCGAGCGCGCCTGGGTCGAAGCCGCGGCCCTGGTCGACGGCAACACCCACGTCTATTTCGCCGAATCGCTCGACACCTTCCTGCAAGACCTGCAGCGCGCCCGGCCGACGACCTTCATCTCGGTGCCCCGGCTGTGGCTGAAATTCCAGCAGGGCGTGTTCGCGAAGATGCCGCCCAAGAAGCTCGAGCGGCTGCTCTCCATCCCCATCCTCGGCAAGATCGTGGGGCGCAAGGTGCTCAAGGGGCTGGGACTCGACCATGTGCTGCTCGCCGGCAGCGGCTCCGCACCGATTCCGGCCGATCTCATCCAGTGGTATCGCCGCCTCGGGCTCAATCTGGTCGAGGGCTACGCGATGACCGAGGACTTTGCCTATTCGCACAACTCGACCGCCGAGGCAAACGCCCCTGGCTACGTCGGGGTTCCGATGCCCGGCGTCGAGGTGCGCATCAGTGACGAAGGCGAAATCCTCATCAAGTCGCCGGGGCAGATGGTGGGCTATTACCGCGCGCCCGAGCTCACCGCCGAAGCCTTCACCGAAGACGGCTTTTTCCGCACCGGCGACCGCGGCGAGCGCCTGCCCAACGGCCTGTTGAAGATCACCGGCCGCGTCAAGGAGTTGTTCAAAACCGCCAAGGGCAAGTACGTCGCCCCGGCGCCGATCGAAAACCTGCTCAACGCGCATCCGATGGTCGAACTGTCGATGGTGTCCGGCGTCGGGCAGCCCGCCGCGTTTGCACTCGTCGTCCCGGCCGAGTCCCTGCGCCCCAAACTCGGCGATCCTGCCGTGCGGCGCGAGGTGGAGCAGGCGATGGAACAACTGCTCCAAGACGTCAACGCCAAACTGGCCGACTACGAGCAGCTGCGCATGATCGTGATCGTGCGCGAACCCTGGAGCATCGAGAACGGCACCCTCACCCCGACGATGAAAATCCGCCGCAACCGCATCGAAGAAGCGGTGAAAGATCGCATCGAGCCGTGGTTTGATGCGCCCAAGCGGGTCATCTGGGCCTGAGGCAACGCTGAACAGGCCGCTCGCGCGCCATCGCAGGAACTGATTCAGCGTTACCCTGATTCAGCGTTGCCTCAGCGGCGCAGCAGCGTCGGCTGCGGCCACCACGATGGCAGCAGCGCGCGTACCCGTGCGCTCGCATAGCGGTCGTCCATGAAGACGAGGATGCCGCGGTCTTCGGGGCCGCGGATCACACGCCCGGCCGCCTGCACCACCCTCTGTAGCCCCGGATAGAGGCCCACATAGTCGTCGCCGCGGCCGGGGAACTGGGCATCGATCCGCTCGCGCATGGCCTCGAGCACGGGGCTGACGCTGGGCAGGCCGAGCGTGGCAATGAAGGCACCGATGAGCCGGTCGCCCACGAGGTCGATGCCCTCGCCAAAGGCCCCACCGAGCACCGCAAACCCGATGCCGCGGCCTGCGGGCACGAAACGCGCGAGAAAGGCCGCGCGCTCGGGCTCAGGCATGGCGCGCGACTGCGCCCAGACCGGCACATCCGGGTGCGCTGCGGTGAATGCCGCATGGGCCTGCTGCAAATAGTCATGACTGCTGAAAAAGGCCAGGTAGTTGCCGGGCTCGGCTCGCCACTGCGCCGCCATCAAGTCCACCAAGGCGGGCAGCGAGCGCGCGCGGTCGCGCCAGCGGGTGGAGAGCTGCTGTGCCACCTGCACACGCAGCTGGGTGGCAGCAAACGGAGCCGGCACGTCCACCTGCGCCAGCCGCGCTGCGGGCAAACCCAACAGGTCCGCATGCCAGGCCTCGGGCCGCAAGGTGGCCGAAAACAGCACCGTCGTGACCGCGGCCGACCATCGACTGGCCAGATGCGGCCCGGGCACGAGATTGCGCAGGCCGTAACGCACGCCGGGCGCGACGACACCCGCGCCCGAGCGGCTCGCGTCCACCTCGAACATCGAATGCGCGCCAAAGCGCTCGGCCAGACGCAGCCAGGCGCCCAGCGTGTAGCCGAGTTCACGCAAGCGCTGCGCCGCATCGACTCGCTCGGGTGCGTCTGCGGGCACATCCAACGGCAGTGCCAGCGCGGCGGGCTCTGGCTGTGCGGCGGGGGCTTCGAGCATGGCCTGCGTGAGTGCGGCCAACGCGGCGTGCAGTGCCTCGCTCAGCCCATCGGGCAAGGCATCGAAGGCGCGGTAGGCGGCGGGCGGCGCGGCGCCACCGGCGGGTCGCTCTGGAACACGCTCGGGAGCGGGCTCAGGGACACGCGCCAAGACACGCTCGAGCCGTCGCAGCGGCGCCGCCAGCGGCCGTGCGATCGTGCGCCGCGCGGCCCTCAGCTCGAGCGCGTCGAGGCTCGCGCTGTACATGGAACGCGCGCGCTCGACCAGGTTGTGCGCCTCATCCACCGCGACGGCGACGCGCCAGCCCTCCTCGGTGGTGCGCGCATACAGCATGCCCCCGCTGTCGAACCAGTGGTTGTAGTCGCCCACGACCGCATCGACCCAGGGCAGCAGCTCTTGTGCCAGGTGATACGGGCACACCGTGTGCGCCAAACCGACGCGGCGCAGGGTCGCCGCGTCGAGCACACCGCCGGGCTCGGCCACCGCGGCGGCACGCGCGGCAGGAAGGCGGTCCCAAAAGCCCCGCGCGAGCGGACAGTCCTCGCCATGACAGGCGCGGCCCGGGTACTCGCACGCGGTTTCGCGGGCCACCAGTTCCAGCACGCGCAGGGCCGGCTCCGCGCCGCCGCTCGGGGGCTGCAGGCGCCGCAGCGCATCGAGCGCAATCGCGCGGCCCGGCGTCTTGGCGGTGAGCACATAGAGTTTGTCGAGCCCGGGCGAAACGCCGCGCGCTGGCAGCGCCTTGAGCAAGGGAAACAGCACGCCGAGCGTCTTGCCGATGCCCGTGGGCGCTTGCGCCATCAGAACTTGGCCGCGCTGCGCGCTGCGCCACACCGCGACGGAGAGCGCGCGCTGGCCGTCGCGAAACGCCGGCATGGGGAAGGGCAGCGCATCGAGCGCCGCGTCGCGCTGCTGGCGGTGTGCGGCCTCGGCCTGCGCCCAGGCCAGGAAAGCCGCGCATTGCTGCTCGAATTCGTGCTGTAGCGCCGCCGCGTCGTGCCGCTCGTGGAAGCAGGTTTCCTCGCCGCGGTCGATGTCGTAGTAAACCAGCGCCAGCTCGATCGTGCGCAAGCCGCGCTCTGCGCACAGCAAGGCCCCGTACACCTTGAGCTGTGCCCAGTGCAGCCGCCGCTCGCCCGCGGGCTGGGTGTCGAGCCGGCCGCGAAAGGTTTTGATCTCTTCGAGCCGACCGGCCGCCTCGTCCCAACCATCGGCGCGGCCGCGGACGCGCAAAGGCCCCCAACGCCCCTCGAGCGGGAGTTCGCGCCGGTAGCTCGCGGAGCGGCGGGCCACCAACGCCGCGTGGCCCCGCACCCCCTCTTCGGCGCTGGGCGTGGGGGCAAAGCGCCGGTCGAGGTCGCCGCTGCGGGCGGTGAACGCACACAGCGCGCGCACCGCCACGGTGTAGGACGGCTCGGCCGCGGTGTCCTGCGGGCTGGGGGCGCTGTCCATCACTGCAATCAGAACCACACCCTCAGAAGCGCGCCTGCGCGGGCTCGTCCTCGTCGCGCCAGGGCGTGCGCTGAGCGAGTTCCAGCCACACCGCCAGCGGCAGGCGCTCGACGGGCCGGCGCGGCGCCGGCCGCAGTACCACCAGGCCGTCCTCTTGCGCTTGCATCACGCCGCATTCCAACGGGATCTCATCGGGCTCGCCGATGGGCCGGCCGCGGGCGTCCCGCCCGAGCACGTACCAACATTCACCGCCGAGATCGAGATAGGCCGCCCGCTTGGCCGGCTGCTTGAGGTCGCCGAGCAGGTCCGCGCGCCGCACCTTGATTTCATGCACGACCGGCTGCAGCCAGGCTTCGACCGTGGTCTTGCGGATGGAAAACACGTCGGGCATCGCGACGACCCAGCGCGTCGCGGGCTCGTCGGTCTGCGAGGCGGCACCGGCCGGCTCGAACGCGGGCAGCATGGGCTGCGGCTCGACGGTGCCCTCACCCGGCGACGGTGCGCTCGCGCCCGGCTCGGGCGGTGCCACGGCGCGCGGCACCCGGGCGCGCAGGCTCAAGCCGGTGTAGACGATGCGCCCGGCACGCGCCATGTCGCGGGCCACGCGCTGCACCAGCGCCTCGTGGGCATCGCGGGCCGCCCGGTTGGCCTGCAGCGACGCCGCGATACAGCGCAGCCCGGCGTCGGTGACGCGCAGCCGCTCGCGGCCGTCGTCGGTCTGGATCCGCTCGAGCCAGCCCGCGGCGAGTAGTTCCACTTCGAGCCCATCCTGGCACGGCCAGCCCGCCGAACGGTAGACCTCGCGCAGCCGGCGCGCGTGCGCCCGCGTGAGCACCCAAGCGGGCGGCGGCGCATCGGAGGGTGCAACCATCGGCGACTCGCCCCGGCTCCGCCCGGTCAAGCGTTGGCGCGACGGCTGCTGCGCCAGCCGCCCACGAGCGCGAGGACACCGGGCACGAGGATCATCGCCCAAATGATCGTGCTCAGGTTCTCCCGCACCCACTCAAGATTGCCGAAGAGATCGCCCGCCAGCGTCAATCCGCCCACCCAAAGCCCTGCGCCGATGAGGTTGTAGAGCGTGAAGCGGCTGCGCGTCATCTCGGCCACCCCGGCCACGAAGGGCGCAAAGGTGCGGATGAAGGGCATGAAGCGCGCCAAGACGATGGTGATGCCGCCGTAGCGTTCGTAGAAGCGGTGCGCTTGATCGAAGGCCCGGCGGTTGAAAAAGCGCGACTGCTCCCAGCGAAACACCTTAGGGCCGAAAAAGCGCCCGATGCTGTAGTTGAGCTGGTCACCCAGCACCGCGGCAAGAAACAGCAAGCCCATCGCCAAGCGCAGATCCATCAGGCCCGCGCCACACAGCGCACCGACGACGAACAGCAGCGAGTCGCCGGGCAGGAACGGCATGACGACCAGTCCTGTTTCGACAAAAACGACGAGGAACAGCAGCGCATACACCCACGCGCCATAGGTCTGCACGAACACCTCCAGATGGCGGTCCACATGCAGGATGAAGTCGAACAGAAAGGCGACAAGGTCCATCGGGCGATTATGGCAACGCTGCTCCCCACGCACGCGCGCCCCGCGGAGCGTGGGGACATGGGTCAGCACCACCCTGGCAGCATCCAGGCCTTATCCTCAACAACCTATGACCCCGACTCTGAATCTGAACGAAGGCCGCGCAGCCGCGCCCGCGCGGCGTCCCATCCGCGAGTTGCCCGACGCGCTCATCAGCCAGATCGCCGCGGGCGAGGTCGTCGAGCGCCCGGCCTCGGTGGAGCGCGAGCTGCTCGACAACGCGCTCGATGCCGGCGCCACGCAGATCACCGTGCGCCTGCTTGCCGGCGGCGTGCGGCTCATCAGCGTGGAAGACGACGGTGCTGGCATTGCGCGCGACGAACTGCCCATCGCGCTCAAACGCCACGCCACGAGCAAGATCGCAAGCCTCGCCGAGCTCGAAGCCGTCGGCACCATGGGCTTTCGCGGCGAGGCGCTCGCCGCGATCGCAAGCGTCGGCGAACTCACCCTCATCTCCCGCACCGCCGACGCCGCCGAGGCCTGGTCCATCGACGCCGCCAGCGGCGAGATGCGGCCCGCAGCGCGCGCCGTCGGCACAACGGTCGAAGTGCGCGAGCTGTTCTTTTCGACCCCCGCGCGGCGTAAGTTCCTCAAGACCGATGCGACCGAGCTCGCGCATTGCCTCGAAGCCGTGCGCCGCCATGCGCTCTCGCGCCCCGACGTGGGTTTTGCGGTTTGGCACGAAGGACGGCTGATCGAACAGTGGCGGTCCTGGCGCGACTTGGAGCCGCTGCGCGCGCACGAGCGGCGCATCGCCGACGTGCTGGGCGAGGACTTCCTCGCGCAGTCGGTGGCCGTCGATCATCGCGCCGGTCCCCTGCGCGTCTGGGGACGCGCGGGTGTGCCCGACGCCGCGCGCAGCCGCGCCGATGGGCAGTTCGCCTTCGTCAACGGCCGCTTTGTGCGCGACAAAGTCATCGCCCATGCAGCCCGCAGCGCCTATGAGGACGTGCTGCATGGCCAGCGCCAGCCGGTCTATGTGCTGCACTTGGAAATCGACCCGACGCGGGTCGACGTGAACGTGCATCCAACCAAGATCGAAGTCCGCTTTCGTGATGGGCGCGAAGTGCACCAGGCCGTGCGCCACGCGATCGAAAACGCGCTCGCCACGCCGCGCGCGGCCTTCGCCGGTGCCGAGTCCGCCCCTGTCGCGTCCGAAACCATCAATTTTGAGAAAAAACCGCCGAACGCCAGCGTCAATTGGTCACAAGCCGCTATTGATTTAGGAGTTTCTCGCGGCCATGAGGTCCGTGACCTCGGCGCGCTCTGGCAAACCGAGGTGCCAACGCCGGGTGGCGCAGGCCCACAGGCCAGCGGCAGCACACCCGAAAACGCAAGCCTCGCATTCGCGGCCCCCAGCGACGCGCAGCCCTCGGTCGCCCTGGCCGGCACGGCCGCCTCCAGTCCCACGCCTGCAGACGACTGGCCACTGGGGCGCGCGCTCGCCCAATTGCACGGGGTCTACATCCTCGCGGAGAATCGCCACGGTCTGGTGCTCGTGGACATGCACGCCGCGCACGAGCGCATCGTGTACGAGCGGCTCAAGAACCAGCTTGACCAGGCCGCCATCGCCAGTCAGCCGCTGCTGATCCCCGCGACCTTCGCCGCCACGCCCGAGGAAGTGGCCACGGCCGAGGCGCATGCGGCGGCGCTTTCGCAACTGGGGCTGGAAATCACCCCGTTCTCGCCCAAGACGCTGGCCGTGCGCGCGGTGCCCGCGGCGCTCGCGCAGGGCGATGCCGTGGCGCTTGCACGCAGCGTCCTGGCCGAGTTGGCCCAGCACGAAGCCAGCACGGTGGTGCAACGCGCGCGCAATGAACTGCTCGCCACCATGGCCTGCCACGGCGCGGTGCGCGCCAACCGCCGGCTCACGCTCGACGAGATGAATGCCCTGCTGCGCCAGATGGAAGCCACCGAGCGTTCCGACCAGTGCAACCACGGCCGCCCGACGTGGCGACAGATTTCCATGCGTGAACTCGACGCGCTGTTCCTGCGCGGTCGATGAGCGGGGCCGCGGCCGCTCGCGCACCATCGTGCCAACGGATTCAGCGTTGCCTGAACCCGTTCCCGAGCGGGGCGTGTTCAGCCTCTCAATGCATGAACTTCCCGCCGCGCGCGATGATGGTGAGGTCGGTGTACTTCGAGCCCTCGTGGTTCTGCGGCGTGAAGCTGACCTTGAAGCCGCCGATGTCCACCTCCCGCATCGACTCCAGCCCCGCCACGAAGGACTCGCGCGTGAGGTTCTTGCCGGCGCGCTTGAGGCCATCGGTGACCACGCGCGCGATGAGGTAGCCCTCCATGCTCGAGAAATCGAACTCCTTGTCGCCTGCGGCCACCATGTGCGCCTGGTAGTCGCGCACCACCGGCATCGCCGGCTGGAACGGAAACGGCACCACCTGCGACACCACCACGCCTGCGCCGGCATCGCCCAACTCGTCGGCCAAGGCCTTCGAACCCACGAAGCTCACGTTGAAAAACTGTCCGCCATAGCCCTTGGCACGCGCGGCTTTGATGAACGCAGCACAGGACTTGTACGCGCTGATCTGAACGATGGCCTCGGGTTGCGCTTTGAGCAGGCTGTCGAGCGCTTTGCTGACATCGACGCTGTTGCGCTCGACGGTGCCCAGCCCCACGGGCTCCATCTTGCGCCGCTGCAGCGCGTTGCGCACGCCGGTCAGGCCCGCTTGGCCGTAGGAGTCGTTCTGGTAGAAGACCCCGATTTTCTTCACACCCAGCGTGGTGAGGTGTTGCACGATGCGCTCGGTCTCATCGAAGTAGCTCGCGCGCACATGAAAGAGGTTGCGGTTGAAGGGCTCACGCAGCGCCTGCGCGCCGGTGAACATGCCCACGAGCGGAATGCCCGCCTCGTTGATGGCGGGAACAGCGGCCAGCGTGGTCGGCGTGCCGACCGAACCCACGAGCGCAAAGACCCGGTCCTCTTGGATCAAGCCTTTGGCTGCGGCCAGCGCGCGCTCGGGCTCATAGCCGTCGTCCCGCGCCACCAGCCGTATGGCCCGACCGGCCACGCCTCCGGCGGCGTTCACATGCTGGAACCAGGCTTTCATCCCGGCCTGCAGCCGCAGCCCCAATTGCGCCGCGGGCCCACTGAGCGCGGCAAACTGGCCCAGCAGCACCTCGCGCTCGCCCACCCCGGGCGAATCGGCCCAGGCGGATCGACCCAAGGCCATGGCCACGGGCAGGGCGATGAGTTGGCGACGGTTCCATGAAAATCCTTGGGACATCGAGGTCTCCTCTATGAATATCGATGCGAGGCACCGCGCATGCGGCCGTTTCTACCATTGTGCCGCAGGGGTCTTGCGGGTGCATGACGATCCCGTGGAGCTCGGCACGAAGCGGTGGCGTTTTTGCTACGCTCGCGCGATGCCCGAGCCGACCCCGCCCTCCTTCACGAACGGCCCCGCCTCCTCGGCCTGCCGGGTTGCGCCGCTGCAAACCGCCCCGGTGACCGAGCCCCAGCCGATGACGCCCACCACGCTCGTGGTTTTGCTCGCCTTGTTGCTGGGTCTGCAGCCGGTCACGACCGACCTCTATCTGCCGGCGCTCCCCGCCCTCACCGAGGGTTTCGGTGCCTCGATGGGTCAGGCACAGCTCACGCTCACTGCCTTGCTGCTGGCGTTCGGGGTGTCGCAACTGGTCTGGGGGCCGCTTTCGGATCGCTATGGGCGGCGGCCGGTGCTGCTTGTCGGGCTCGCGGCCTATGTGCTCGCGGCGCTGGGGGCGGCGCTCGCGCCGTCGATGGCGCTGCTGATCGTCTGGCGCGCCGTTCAAGGCGCCGCCATGGGCGCTGCCGTGATGTGCGCGCGCGCCGTCGTGCGCGATCTGTACGAGCCAGTGGAAGGCGCGCGGGTGATGTCGCAGGGGCTGACGGGGCTGGGGCTGCTCGCGTGCCTGAGCGCACCGGTGGGCGGGGTTTTGTCGCAGGCGCTGGACTGGCGGGCAGCGCTGTTCGCCGTTGCGGCCTTCGGCGCTTTGACCGGAGCCGTGGTGGCGCTGCGCTTTCGTGAAACGGTGCCGGCGGATCGACGCCAGCCCCTTCATTTCGGCACCCTCGTGCGCACGTGGCTGCACATCATGCGTCACCCCGTCTTTTTGTCGTTCTCGGCGCTGTCGACGGCTTCGTATGGCGGCCTGTTCACGTTTCTGGCGACCTCCTCGTTCGTGTTCACCCAGGTGCTGGGACTGTCCAAAGCCGGCTACGGCCTGATCATGTTCACCAACTCGCTGGCCTACATCGGCGGCACCTTTGTGTGCCGCGCGCTGCTGCGACGCTTCGGTGTGGCGCGCACGGTCGCGATTGCAGGCGCTCTGACGCTCAGCGGCGGAGGCGGCGTGGCGCTGCTCGCCTGGCTCGGCGCCGGGCAAGCCTGGTACGGTGCCTGGGCGATCGTGTTGCCGTTCTACTTGTTCATGGTCGGACACGGCATCCACCAGCCGTGCGGCCAAAGCGGTGCGGTCGGCCCGTTTCCGCAAACCGCGGGCACGGCCTCCGCAGTGAACGGGTTTTGGATGATGGTCGCCGCGTTCGCGATGGGCGACTGGATCGGCATCCACCTCGACGGCAGCATCTGGCCGCTGGTGCATGGCATCCTGTTCTGGACCGTGCTGATCTGCGCTGCCGCCTGGCTGCTGGTACCGCGGGCGGCCGCTGCAAAGCCATGACCGGCACGACAATCCCCGACGCCAGCGGGAAGCTCCCGTCCCTATGCATCGCCGGCCCAACCGCCAGCGGCAAGACGGCGGCGGCGTTGGCAATTGCGGCACGCTGGCCGGTGGAGATCATCAGCGTCGACTCGGCACTGGTCTACCGCGGCATGGACATCGGCACCGCCAAGCCCAGCGCCGAGGAGCGCGCGGCCGTGCCGCACCACCTGATCGACATCCGCGACCCGAACCAGCCATACAGCGCCGCCGAGTTCGTGCGCGACGCCCGGAGCCTGATGGCATCCATCCGCGCGCGCGGCCGACTGCCGCTGCTCGTGGGCGGCACGATGCTGTACTTCAAGGCGCTGTTCGAGGGCCTCGACGCGCTGCCCGCCGCCGACGCCTCGGTACGTGCCGAGATCGAAGCCGCCGCACGCGCCCAGGGATGGCCCGCGCTGCATGCCGAACTCGCCCGCGTGGACCCGGCCACAGCCGCGCGGCTCTCGCCCAACGACAGCCAACGGATCCAACGCGCGCTGGAAATCTGGCGGCTGTCGGGCCAGCCCATGTCGCGTCTGATTGCTTCTAATTCAGGAGCAAAACCGGACCAGTCCACGCCGGGATACCGGATGTTTTCCTTGGAACCGATCGACCGGGCCTGGCTGCACGAGCGCATCGCCCAGCGTTTCGACCTGATGCTGGCGCAGGGCCTGCTCGACGAGGTGCGGGCCTTGCGCGCACGCGGCGACCTGAGCCCCGAGTTGCCCGCCATGCGCTGCGTGGGCTACCGGCAGGCCTGGGCCTGGCTCGACGCCCAAGGCCGCGCCGACCCGCCGCCGCTGGTGCAGCTGCGCGAACAAGGCATCGCCGCGACCCGCCAGCTCGCCAAACGGCAGCTCACCTGGCTGCGCAGCATGAGCGACCGCCAGGTGTTTCCCTGCGACGCGCCGGACGCCCTCAACGCGCTGCTGCGTGCGGTCGATGCCCTCTTCCAAGCACCCGCCTGACGGCGAGCACCTTTGGCCAGACACAAAAAAGCCAGCGCGAAGGCTGGCTTTTCCGGTTCAGGCCACGAGCCCGATCACTCGATGGTCAGGCGCTGGGCGTTGTTGGCAGCTTTCTTCGGCAAGGTCAGCGTCAAGATGCCGTTTTCGTACTTGGCCTTGGCCTGGCTGGCGTCGATGTCCTGCGCCAGTTGGAAGCTGCGGGCCACAGCACCGTAGTAACGCTCGGTGCGCAGCACCTTTTCGCCTTCGGTCTTGCGATCTTCCTGTTTGATTTCGGCGCGCAAGGTGACGAGGTTGCCGTCGATCGAGACGTTGATGTCATCCTTGTTCACACCCGGAATCTCGGCCTGGACCGTGTAGGCGCGGTCATCCTCCTTCACGTCGACCTTGATCTGCGCCGGAGAGGGCAGCGGGTCGCCATGCAGGGGGCGCACGTAAAAGGCCGGCGCCAGGTCACGGAACAAGTCATCGAACAGGTTGCCACGGGTCATCAGAGAGGACATATCGAACTCCTTTCGTCTACGAGATCTTTACTGGGGCCGCCGCGGAACCGAGCGGCCATGTCCGGAAGATAGGAGCGGCTGCGCCAACTTCAAGCCCCCGTTTGCCGCGGGCTTGGCACCTCGCTCGACTCCGCGCAGGCAGCCCATGGACGAGCGCTCGGTGAAAAATTGCTCTGAGTCAAGAAACTCGGCGCCGCTGGAAACTACATTGATTGATATCAGACGGACGCCTTCGCTGCGCCAAACCCCAACCCTTCGGAGACCCCCCCCATGACGCTGATGATCGATTCCATCGAAGCCGCCGTCGACCATGTGCTCGACACCGTCAAAGGCGACATCGTGCTGGGCATCCCCCTGGGCATCGGCAAGCCCAACCCATTCGTCAATGCCTTGTACCGGCGCGTTAAGGCCAATCCCAGGCGCCGGATGCGGATCATCACCGCACTCTCACTCATCAAACCCGCGCCCAAATCGGACCTCGAGCGCGCGTTTCTGCAACCGCTCGTCGAGCGCGTGTTTGGCGACTATCCCGACCTGGAATATGCGGTGGACCTGCGCAACCAAGCGCTGCCACCGAACATCGAAGTCCGAGAGTTTTTCATGAAGACCGCCGACTACATCGGCAACGACCTGGCCCAGCAAAGCCATATCTCGACCAACTACACCTTTGTGGCGCGGGACATGCTGCTGCAGGGCATCAACGTCATCGCACAAGCGGTTGCCGTCCAGGGCGAAAGCGACTCGATGCGGCTGAGCTTGTCGAGCAACCCGGACGTCACCTTTGAGGTCATTGAGAAGGTCCGCGGCGCCGGGCGCCCCTTGCTGGCCGTCGGCGTGATCAATCGAAAAATGCCTTTCATGCCCAACGGCGCCGAAGTAGCCCCTGAGTTTTTCGATGTCGTCGTCACCGATCCCGCAGGCACGCACACCTTGTTTGGTCCGCCCAACAACCGGGTGGGGTTTGCCGACTATGCGATCGGCCTGCACGCCTCCAGCTTCGTTGCCGACGGCGGCACGCTGCAGATCGGAATCGGGTCGCTCGGCGACGCGATTGCCCAGTCGCTGATCGTGCGCGAGCGTCACGCGGCCGAATACCGATCCATCCTCGAGTCGCTCTGCCCAGACGGTCTCGATGGACGCGAACTCGGCCGCTTCGAAGAAGGCATTTATGGCTGTTCGGAGATGTTCGTCAACGGCTTTCTCAAGCTGATCGAGGCCGGGATCGTGCGCCGCGAAGTCTTTGCCGACACCCGACTGCAGCAACTCATCAACGAGCAGAAGATCCCCGCTGCTGCCGTCACCGCACGAACACTGCAAGCACTGCTCGAAAGCGGACGGATACGCTCACCGCTGCGGGACAAAGACCTCGCCTTCCTCAAACGCTTCGGCATCCTGCGCGAAGGCGTCACGCTCGAGGGCAATGCACTCGTGTTCGAGGGCCGACGCTACGCCAACGACCTCAACGACCCGGCCCATTTCGCCTCCGTCGCCCACGATCTGCTCGGCGCCCGGCTCAAAGGCGGCATTTACATGACCGGCGGCTTCTTCCTGGGCCCCAACGACTTCTACGAACGGCTGCGGACCATGCCGCCCCAGGAACTGGCGAAGATCGACATGACGCGCATCGACTTCATCAATTCGCTCGATGGCCAAAGTGAGCTCAAGCGCGCCCAACGCTCCAAGGCTCGCTTCATGAACACCACGATGATCGTGACCCTGCTCGGCGCAGCCGCCAGCGACGCGCTCGAGTCCGGCCAGGTCGTCAGCGGTGTCGGCGGTCAATACAACTTCGTCGCGATGGCCCACGCGCTGCCCGATGCGCGGCTGTTGATGATGCTGCGCGCCACCCACGAAACCAAAGACGGCCTGACCAGCAGCATCGTCTGGAAGTACGGCAACATCACCATCCCGCGCCACCTGCGCGATATTTTCATCACCGAATACGGTGTGGCCGACCTCCGGGGGCAACCCGACAGCGAAGTCGTCAAGCGGCTGATCGCCATCGCCGACTCGCGCTTCCAGGACGAACTGGTACGCGAGGCCAAAGCCCACGGCAAGCTCGAGGCGAGCTACGAAATACCCCCACAGTATCGGCAAAACCTTCCGGAGGTGATCGCCCAAAAGCTTGCGCCTTGGCAAGAAGCCGGGCTGCTGCCGCCCTTCCCATTCGGCACCGACCTCACGCCCGAAGAGATCGCGCTCGTCACCGCCTTGAAGAAGCTCAAGCACGCCTCGGAGCATCCAACCGAACTGCTGAGCCTGGCCTTCAAGGCCTTCATCGAGGGCAAGGACTTAGCCCCGAACTACCAAAAACGCCTCGGCCTCGAAGAAGTGCACGGCATCAAGGATCTCCTGCTGCGTAAGCTGCTGGCCGGAAATCTCTGAGCTTGGCTGGGCCGATGGAGGAGACCCCAACGGCCGGAATCCGCGTTGCCTCAGTGCAAGGGCTCGTCGACGCCCGGCGGCAGGGGCAGGATCGGAATGCCCTCATCCAGCAAGGCCTCGGCCTCCTCGAGGCTGGCGCGCCCCCGGATCTGGCGCGGGTCGATCTCGCCCTTGGCCATCCGCCGTACCTCTGCGGGGAAACGCTCACCCACATCCTCGCTCTGGTGTACCCATTGCCGGACTGCGTGTAGCCACTGCGCGATCGCCGCGTCCCCAGGCCGTGGCGCGCCTTCCGTGTGTGCAGAGCGATCCGCCTCCGAACCGGACTTCGCCAGATGCGCAGCACTCGGGATGCGCCGAACCTCGCGGTCACCGCACAACGGGCACTCGAGCAAACCTCGCCGCTGCTGATCTCGCCAGTCGGCATCCGACTCGAACCAACCCTCGAACCGATGACCGCTCGCACACTGAAACTCAAAGACCTTCACGGCGACTCCTGGAACGAAAACGCTTCTCGGCGACGCACCGGCTTGGGCGTCGCTCAGCCCGCCACGTTCGGTGCCGGCTGCCAATCGATCGCGTCTCGATGGCGCAAGCGCTCTTGCAACCAGAAGGCGCCGACGATGGTCTTGGCGTCCGTCACGCGCCCATCTTGACACGCTTCAAGCAGCCACGGGAATTCCACCACCACGGTCTCGACGAACTCACCCGGGTCGAGCTGTGTGGGGCCAGGCTCCAAGCCGCGCGCAAACCAGACCTCGATGCGCTCGGTCGAGTACGCCACCAAGGGATGCAAGCTCCCCACATATGCCCACTCGCGCGCAGAAAAGCCGGTTTCTTCGCGCAGTTCGCGCACGGCACAAATCAAGCCATCTTCGTCGCGCTCGCGCTTGCCGGCCGGAAACTCGATCATCACCTGGCCAATCGGATAGCGAAACTGCCGCTCAACCACGACCCGTAAGGGCGCATCGACCGAGATCGGCTCCAACAGCGGAACGACCATCACCGCGCCGGGATGATCCACATACTCGCGGAACGCGGTTTCCCCGTCCGGCAAGCGCACCCGGTCGCGAAAAACCTGCAGCAAGCGCCCCTCGAAGACGGGCTCCCCATCGATTCGCTCTTCGAGTAGCGCCGCATCGGAGGCGGCCACGGCATCAGGCTCCACGGCGAACCAGGAAACGGTAGACGAAGCCCGGAAACGCAAATGTCAGAAACAAAGCCGCCGTGATGGCGTAGAACTCCCAGCCCTGGGGAGCCACTTGGCCCTGGCGTTGCTCCAGCCAGAACCCCACCGCTCCGGCCATGCCGTAATAAATCAAACACTCCAAGAGTCGCAGCACCAGCGACTTCGGCCGAGACAGCCGCACCGCACCGAGAAACCGATCGGTGAAGAACGGGACGTTGGCCAGCACGAATGCCAGCACCAAGAACGCTGCGGAAGACGCCGAGGACATGAGTCAAAACCGGGTTCGGCTCGCTCAAGAACCGAGCATGAGCACAATCGCCCGCGCGCAAATGTCCATCAGGCCTGCGGGCAGCAGACCCACCGCCAACAGCAAGGCCGCGTTGGCGGCAAGCACCGTGCGCGCGCCCGCCGGGGCCAGCACAACCCCACTGTGGCCGGTTTCGGGCGCGTCAAAGTACATGATCTTGACGACCCGCAGGTAGTAAAACGTCCCGATCAGCGACATCAGAACCGCGTAGACCGCGAGCGCCAAGTGCCAGGTCTCTCCGGTGGCCACCAAAGCCTGCAACACCGCGAGCTTGGCATAAAAGCCCACGAGTGGTGGAATCCCCGCCAAGGAGAACATGCAGGCAGCCATGATGCCGGCATAAAGCGGTGCCCGTTGGTTCAAACCGGCGAGATCCGTCAGTGCGTCACTCTCGAAGCCTTCGCGCGACAACAAAAGAATCACGCCGAAGGTCGCTACCGTCGTCAAGACATAAGAGACGACATAAAACATCGCCGAACTGTAGGCATTGGCCGCGGGCAATGCAGTGCCCTGAACGACGCCGCCAATCAGACCCAGCAACATAAAGCCCATTTGTGCGATGGTGGAATACGCGAGCATGCGCTTCAGGCTCGTCTGGGCAATCGCCGCCACGTTTCCGATCAACAAGGACGCCACGGCCAAAATCGCCAGCATCTGCTGCCAGTCGGGCGCCAGCGGCAACATACCCTCGACCAACAGCCGCATCACGATTGCGAATGCCGCGAGCTTGGGCGCACCTGCGATCAGCAAGGTGATGGCGGTGGGGGCACCTTGGTAAACGTCGGGGATCCACATATGGAACGGCACGACGCCCAGCTTGAAGGCCAGACCGGCCACGACGAACACCACCCCAAACACCAGCACCTGGTGGTGAATCTGCCTCGAGGCGATGGCCTTGAACACCTCGCCCAACTCCAGCGTGCCGGTGGCGCCGTAAATCATGGACAGGCCGTAGAGCAGGAACCCCGATGCCATCGCGCCCAGCACGAAATACTTCATCGCCGCCTCCGTCGCCGGAAGGTCGTCGCGCCGCAGAGCGACCAGCGCATAGCTCGAAAGCGTCAGCAATTCGAGTCCGAGGTAGATCACCAGCAAATGGTTGCCCGAGATCATGATGGACATGCCGAGCAAGGAAAACAGCGACAAGGCAAAGAGTTCACCGCCTCGAAGCATGCCCCGCACGGCAGCGTAGGGGCGTGCATAAACCATCGTTGCGGCCACCGCAAACGCAGCAAAGCACTTGAGCCAACTCCCCATCGCGTCCGTGACGACCATGCCGCCAAAGCCGTAGAGCGACTGATCCGTCTGGGCATAGAGCGCGTAGATGAGGCCCACCACGACCAAAGTCGCCTGAGTGAGCACATAAGTGGCCGTGCGCAAGACACTGGTCACGAACAAATCCGTGAGCAGCACCACGCAGCCCATCACGAGCAAAATGATCTCGGGGTAGACCGCGATCCAACTGAGCTTGTCGATCATAAATTTCCTCGTTCGGGCCGCGTCAGTTCAACTTGGAAACCGCAACATGGCGCAGCAACTCGCTGACCGAAACCTGCATCACGTCCGTCAAAGGCTTCGGATACAGCCCCATCCAGAGAACGGCAATCGCCAGGAAACCCAGGACCAAGAACTCTCGACCACTGATGTCCTGGAGTTCACGCACATGGTCATTGGCCACCGGCCCGAAATACACGCGCTTCACCATCCACAGCGTATAGGCGGCGCCAAAGATCAAGGCCGACGCGGCAGCAAGGCCCAGCCAGAAATTCGCCTTGACGGAGGCCAGGATCACGAGCCATTCGCCGACGAAGCCCGCCGTGCCGGGCAAGCCGCAGTTGGCCATCGCAAACAGCAAGGCGAACGCAGTGAACTTCGGCATGGTGTTGACCACGCCGCCGTAGGCGGCAATCTCGCGCGAATGCACACGGTCGTACAAAACGCCAATACACAGGAACATGGCCGCCGAAACGAAGCCGTGCCCAATCATCTGCACCAGTCCGCCCGTGACACCGAGTTCACTGAACAAGAAAAAGCCCAGGGTCACGAAGCCCATGTGCGCCACCGACGAGTACGCCACCAGCTTCTTCATATCCTGCTGCACGAGCGCGACCAAACCGACATAGATCACAGCCACGATGGACAGCGCGATCATCAGCCAGGCCAATTCCCGCGAGGCGTCCGGCGTAATGGGCAGGGAAAACCGCAGAAAACCGTAGGCCCCCAGCTTGAGCATGATCGCCGCAAGCACCGCCGAGCCTCCGGTCGGCGCCTCCACGTGCACATCGGGCAACCAAGTATGCACCGGCCACATCGGAACCTTCACGGCGAAGGCGGCGAGGAACGCGAGAAACAGCAAGGTCTGCGCGCGCCCGGTCAGGGGCATCTGTTGCCAGGTCGCGATGTCAAAGCTGCCGCCCGAAGTCACGTAGAGGTAAACCAACGCCACCAGCATCAGCAGCGACCCGAGCAAGGTATACAGGAAGAACTTGAAGGCCGCATAGATCTTCCTCGGCCCGCCCCAGACCCCGATGATCAAATACATCGGGATCAGGGTCGCTTCGAAGAAGACGTAAAACAACATTCCGTCGAGCGCGGCGAATACGCCGATCATCAGCCCGCTCAAAATGAGGAAGGCCGCCATGTACTGGTTCACGCGCTCGGTGATCGAAGACCAGCTCGCGATCACCACGATCACGGTGATGAACGCGGTCAACAGCACGAACCACAGCGAGATACCGTCGACCCCGAGGTGGTAATTGACGCCATAGCGTTCGAACCAAGGATGCAATTCGACGAACTGCATGGCCGCGGTCGAGGCATCGAACTGCCCGTAAAGCGGCACGGTCACCAAGAATCCGGCCAGAGCGCCGATCAAAGCGATCCAACGGACCGCCGCCTGCTGTTCGTCCCGGCCGAGCATCAGCAGCACCGTGCCAAAGGCGATCGGCAGCCAGATCGAAAGACTCAACAAACCCATCTTATTTTTCCTCTCAGCTGCTGAGCCAGACAAAGTACGTCATCAGCACGAACACGCCGAAAATCATCGCCAGCGCATAGTGATACAGGTAACCGGTCTGCAGGCGACGCATCCGGCCAGCCACTCGCGCCACGAGCTTCCACGATCCATTGACCACCAGCCCATCGATGAGCGTGGCATCCCCCGCTTTCCAAAAAACCCGCCCCAGGATCCGAGCACCGCGGGCCAGCACATGCTCATTGAACCAGTCGAGGTAGTACTTCTCCTCGAGCACGCGGTAAATCGGGGCGAGCGCACGCCGGATCGCGGCGGGCAAAGCCGGGTTCACGAGATAGAAGTAGTACGCAAGCACAGCTCCGGAAATCGCCAACCAGAAAGGCGGCGTCGCGAACGCATGCAGCGCCATGGCCAGCGGGCCATGGAACTCCTCGGCAAGTTCGGCCATGACCGGATGCCGAGCGGCATCGACTGCGATCACACCATCAAAGAACGAGCCAAACACCACGGGCTCGATGGTGAGATAGCCGATGGCCACCGAGGGAATCGCCAACAGAATCAGCGGGAGCGTCACCACCCAGGGCGACTCATGAGGCGAATGGCCGCCTCCGTGATGAGCATGATCGCTGTGCCCGTGACCATGCGCTTGATTGAAACGTTCCTTCCCGTGAAAGACGAGGAAGTAGAGACGGAACGAGTAGAAGGACGTCACAAACACGCCAGCCAAGACCGCGAATGCCGCAAAGCCAGAGCCCGGCAGGTGGCTGGCCTGGACCGCCTCGATGATCGTGTCTTTCGAATAAAAGCCTGAAAAGAACGGCGTACCAACCAGCGCGAGGGTCCCGATCAAGGACGTGATCCAGGTAATCGGCATGTACTTCCTCAATCCGCCCATGTGGCGGATATCTTGGTCATGGTGCATCCCCATGATGACCGAGCCAGCGCCGAGGAACAGCAAGGCTTTGAAGAAGGCATGCGTCATGAGATGGAAGACGCCAGCGGAATACGCGGAGACGCCCAAGGCCACCGTCATGTATCCGAGCTGCGAAAGGGTCGAATAAGCAACCACCCGCTTGATGTCGTTTTGGATGATGCCCAAAAAGCCCATGAACAAGGCGGTGATCGCCCCAATCACTAGAACGAAGGAAAGCGCCGTATCACTCAGCTCGAACAAGGGCGACATCCGGGCGACCATGAAGATCCCCGCGGTCACCATGGTCGCCGCGTGAATGAGGGCCGAGATCGGCGTCGGGCCTTCCATCGAATCGGGAAGCCAGACATGCAAGGGAAACTGCGCCGATTTCCCCATCGCGCCGATGAAGAGGCAGATGCAAATCACCGTGATCAGCGCCCAATCCGTTCCCGGGAAAGGCAGTGGCGCCAGTTCGGTCGCCTTGGCAAAGATTTCCCGATACTCCAAGGAGCCGGTGTAGGCGGCAATCAAGCCGATTCCCAAGATGAAACCAAAGTCGCCGACCCGGTTGACCAGGAAGGCCTTCATGTTCGCGAAGATGGCGCTCGGGCGGTTGAACCAGAACCCGATCAACAAATACGAGACCAGGCCCACCGCCTCCCAGCCAAAAAACAGCTGCAAGAGGTTATTGCTCATCACCAACATCAGCATGGAGAAGGTGAAGAGCGAGATGTAGGCAAAAAAGCGGTTATACCCTTCGTCTTCCTCCATGTAGCCGATGGTGTAGATGTGCACCATCAGTGACACGAAAGTCACCACACACATCATCATGGCGGTGAGGCTGTCGACGAGAAAGCCAACCTCCATCTTGAGCCCGCCCGCAGACATCCAGACGTAGATCGAATCCTCGAAACGGGCGCCCTCCGTCGCCACCGCCTTCAGCACCCAGGCGGAGAGAAGAAAGGAGATCAGCACGCCCAAAATGGCGCTTCCATGGGCCACTCGGCGCCCAATGAGATTGCCTCCGAAGGCCGTTCCCGGGATCCCCGCAAGCACCGCACCGAGGAGCGGTGCCAAAGGAATGGCGAGCAACGTCGTTGCCGTAAGGGTTTGACTCATGTTTGATTTCCAGGATTGCCGCTCAGCCCTTGAGCAGGTGCATTTCGTCGACGGCCACACTGTGACGGTTGCGGAACAGCAGGACCAGCAAAGCCAATCCTATGGCCGACTCGGCCGCCGCCACCGTCAGGACAAAAAACACGAACACCTGACCATGCATGTCACCGAGGTATCGAGCAAAGGCCACGAAGTTCAGGTTGACCGCCAACAGCATGAGTTCGATCGCCATCAGCAACACGATGAGGTTCTTCCGGTTCAGAAAAATCCCCACGAGGCCGATCGCGAACAGAATCGCACCGAGCGCCAGGTAGTGGCCCAGACCTACCGTCATCATCATTTCGCCTCCCCACGATCCACCGCCGTAGCCCCCGCCACAGGCGCCACCCCAGGCAACACATCCCGAACCAGGCGCACCCGATCCGCAGCCCGCACATGGACCTGCAACGACGGATCAATGAACTTCGAGTCTTTGCGGCGGCGCAGCGTCAATGCGATCGCAGCCACCATCGCGACGACCAGAATCACCGCCGCCACTTGCAACGGATAAAGGTACTCGGTGTACAGGAGTCGTCCGAGCGCCTGGGTGTTGGGAATTTGGGCCCACGCCGGCGCAAGCGCTGCAGGCATGGTCACCGAGCCATACCCGGTCAACAATACCGCGGCCATCTCCGCCGCAACCAGCGCACCCAGCCCGGCCGCCAGGGGGAAATGCCGCCAAAACGCACCCCGGACCCGGTCGACACGGATGTCGAGCATCATCACAACAAACAGGAACAGCACCATGACCGCGCCCAGATAGACCAAAACCAGCGTAATCGCCAGGAATTCGGCCTCGAGCAGCAGCCACACGCCCGCGGCCTGCGAAAAAGCCAGCATCAGGTAAAGGACTGCATGTACCGGGTTCTTTGCTGTGATGACGCGCAGGGCGGCAAACAGCAAGACCGCAGAAAACAGATAAAAAAAGCCGGAAGGGACGTCCATGGGATCTGTAAGGGGTTCGGGTGATTCGACCGCGCCAAGGCGCCTTCAACGGTATTTGGCATCCGCGGCTTTGGCCGCCGCGATCTCGGCCTCATAGCGGTCGCCGATCGCCAGCAGCATCGGCTTCGTGAAATAAAGGTCGCCCCGCTTCTCGCCGTGATACTCGAAGATGTGGGTTTCCACGATGGAGTCCACAGGGCAGCTCTCCTCGCAGAAGCCGCAGAAAATACACTTGGTCAGATCAATGTCGTACCGAGTGGTCCGGCGGGTGCCGTCCTCACGCTCCGTGGATTCGATCGTGATGGCCATGGCCGGGCAAACTGCCTCACACAGCTTGCAGGCAATGCAGCGTTCCTCGCCGTTTTCGTATCGGCGCAGCGCGTGGAGGCCCCGAAACCGTGGAGAAAGCGGCGTCTTCTCCTCGGGATACTGAACCGTCACCTTGCGCTGCAGCGCATACCGACCCGTCAGGGCCATGCCCTTGAACAGCTCGACGAGCAAGAAGCTCTTGAAAAAATCCCGAATCGAAAACGGGGTTACTGCCGTGGTTGCCATGGTTTTCTTCCCGGTCAGTTCCAAATATTCCAGGGCGTATGCATCCAGATGCCAACGATGACGAGCCAGACCAAAGTGACCGGGATGAAGATCTTCCAACCCAGACGCATGATTTGGTCGTAGCGGAATCGGGGGAAGGTCGCCCGGATCCAGATGAACATCGACACGACCACAAAAGTCTTCAGTCCAAGCCAGATCCAGCCGGGAATCGCATTGAAGATTGCGCTGTCGATCGGCGGCAGCCAGCCCCCCAGGAACATCAAGGTCGCAAGAATCGAGACGAGCCACATGCTCGCGTACTCGGCGAGGAAGAAGATGGCAAAGCCCATCCCCGAGTACTCGACCATATGCCCCGCAACGATCTCCGCTTCCCCTTCCACGACGTCGAAAGGATGGCGGTTCGTTTCAGCAACGCCGGAAATGAGATAGACAAGAAAGATCGGCAACAAGGGCAACCAATTCCAGGAAAGGAAGTTGAGCCCCATCCCTGCCGCCCAGCCTCGCGCCTGCCCGGCCACGATGTCCCCGAGGTGCATGCTGCCCGAAACCATCAACACGACGACGAAGCAAAAGCCCATCGCGATCTCATAGCTGACCATCTGGGCCGAAGCGCGTAGCGCACCCAGGAAGGGATACTTGGAGTTGGAAGCCCAACCCGCGATGATCACGCCATAGACCTCGATCGAGGTGATTGCCATCAGGACGAGCAAGCCTGCATGGACGTTCGCCAAAACGAGGTCTGGGCCAAAGGGCACCACAGCCCAGGCCCCAAGGGCCGGCATGATCGCCAAGACCGGCCCCAGGAAGAACAGCCCTTTGCTGGCCGCCGTGGGGCGAATAATCTCCTTCGTCAGCAGTTTCAACGCGTCCGCGATTGGCTGCAGCAGACCGAACGGGCCGACGCGGTTCGGACCATGACGAACCTGCATGAAACCCAGCAGCTTGCGCTCCCAGAGCGTCAAATAGGCCACCGCCAGCATCAAGGGAACCAGAACCGCCACGATCTTGAGCAGGATCCAAAGCACGGGCCAGACCAAGCCGGACCACCAGGCCTGGTCGACGAGCTCCAGACCGCCACGATAGAGTGCGTCGATCATGCCTGCCCCCCTTCACGCCCCAGCCGACCATCGGCGGTCGCCTGTAAAGAAGGCGCCCGGCGCACCAAGGAATCGAGCTGATAAATACTGGCCACCACCGGTTCGCCTGCATTCGACTCGATCCGAATCGGAGCAGCGGTGCGGTTGTTCAAGAGGTCTTCACGAACCAAGGCGCCTTCGCCCCAGCTGGCCCGCAACGTGGCGAGGATTTCTTGCGTGGACTCGGCATCGAAACCCGGCAATTCCAACAGATTCCCGAGGACGCGGAGCACCTTCCACGCGGGCCGAGTCTCGCCGAGCGGCTTGACGACCGCATTGAAACTCTGCACGCGCCCCTCTGCGTTCACAAACGTACCCGAGGTCTCCGTGAAAGGCGCCACTGGCAGCAGCACATCGCTGAAGTCGAGATTCGCCTTGAAGGGCGTCAAACTGACCACCAGAGCGCATCGGGCCAATGCCTCCCGAGCCTTGTCGCCGGCCGCGCTGTCGTAGACCGGCTCGTTCTGCACGAGCAACAACGCATCCACCGCCCCCGAGAGCATCTCGGCGGCATTGCGGCCCTGAGCCTGGGGTTGAACACCGACCAGTTGCATCCCGACGGTGTTGGCCGCCTCGGTCAAATAACCCACCCGCGCGCCGACGGCATTTCCGATCCATTGGGCCAATGCCAGCAGCGTCGAGGCGTTCGCGTGGTGCGCAGCCCCGTTGCCGAGCAAGACCGCAGCCGACTTGCCCTCGCGCAGCAACACCCGAGCAATCGCCTCAGCGGCCTCGGTCGCTACGCCGGGCGCCGGGGCGGGCAGCCCTTTCGCGCGGGCAATTGCGACAGCCACATCGGCCATCGCCTGCGCCCAATCGGCGGCGCGAACCGCCTGCTGATGCGCCATAGGCATTGCCCAATCCGTGCCGCCCGCGTCGAACCGGCACACCTGTGCCCCATGGCGAGCGGCCTGGCGGATCCGCTGGGCAAAAAGAGGGTGATCCTTGCGCAGGTTCGAACCAACCACCAGCACCGAATCCAGGCGCGACAGGTCGGTGATCGGCATCCCCAGCCACCGCACACCCTCGAACGCGGGGAATTCGGCGTTGCGGAGCCGGTAGTCCAGGTTGTCACTGCCCAAGCCTCGAATCAAGGCGCGGGTCAGGTAAGCCTCTTCGCAGGTCACATGCGGGCTGATGAGGGCGCCGATCGCTTGCGGCCCCTTTTCGCGCTGGATATCCCGCAGCCCAGTCGCCACGAACTCCAAGGCGGTCTGCCAATCGACCTCCTGCCACTGTCCGCCCTGTTTGATCATGGGGCGCGTCAAGCGGTCGGGCCCGTTGAGGGCCTCGTAAGAAAACCGATCGCGATCGGCGATCCAGCACTCGTTGACGGCCTCGTTTTCGAAGGGCACGACGCGCATCACCTGCCCGTTCTTGACTTGCACCACCAAGTTCGCGCCCGTCGAATCATGCGGACTGATCGATTTGCGGCGCGAGAGCTCCCATGTCCTGGCCTTGTAGCGGAAGGGTTTGCTGGTCAGCGCCCCTACCGGACAAATGTCGATCATGTTGCCGGACAGCTCCGAATCGACCGTCGAGCCGACGAAGGCCTCGATCTCGGAATGTTCCCCGCGATGCGACATGCCGAGTTCCATGACGCCGGCGATCTCCTGGCCGAAGCGAACGCAGCGCGTGCAATGGATGCAGCGACTCATCTCTTCCATGGAAATCAACGGGCCGACATCCTTGCTCGGCACGACCCGCTTCTCCTCTGCATATCGAGAGGTGGAGCCGCCATAGCCGACCGCGAGGTCTTGAAGCTGGCACTCACCGCCCTGGTCACAGATGGGGCAATCGAGCGGATGGTTGATCAGCAAAAACTCCATCACCGCCTGCTGCGCCTGCACGGCCTTCTCGCTCTTCGTGCGAACGATCATGCCCTGCGTCACCGGCGTGGCGCAGGCCGGCATCGGCTTGGGCGCCTTCTCGATGTCGACCAGGCACATACGGCAGTTGGCCGCGATGCTGAGCTTTTTGTGATAGCAAAAATGAGGAATGTAGGTGTGCAGCTTCTCTGCCGCCTGCATCACGGTGCTGCCTTCGGGCACCTCAACCTTTTTGCCGTCCAGTTCGATTTCAACCATGGGTGCCGTCCAGTCAGCCGTGAGCGGAAACCAGGCAGGTTCCGTGCTCCACGTGGTGTTCGAATTCCGATCGGAAGTGCTTGAGCATTCCGCGCACCGGCATTGCGGCCGCATCACCGAGGGCACAAATCGTGCGGCCCATGATGTTGTGCGCCACGTTGTCGAGTAAATCCAGATCGCCCGGCCGCCCTTGGCCGTGTTCGATGCGGTCGACGATGCGCCAAAGCCAGCCAGTGCCTTCACGACAGGGCGTGCATTGCCCGCAGGACTCGTGCATATAGAAGTAGCTCAGCCGCAACAGCGACCGAACCATGCAACGCGTGTCGTCCATGACGATGACTGCGCCCGAGCCAAGCATGGAGCCTGCTTTCGCGATCGAGTCATAGTCCATCGTGCAGTCCATCATGATCGATGCCGGCAAAACCGGCGCCGACGAACCACCGGGAATCACGGCCTTTAAAGGCCGGCCGCCACGCACGCCCCCCGCGAGTTCGAGGAGCTTCGAAAACGGCGTGCCCATCGGGACTTCATAGTTCCCAGGGCGCTCGACATCCCCAACCATGGAGAAAATCTTGGTGCCCCCGTTGTTGGGCTTACCACATTCGAGATAGGCCTTCCCCCCATTTCGAATGATCCACGGCACCGCCGCGAAGGTCTCGGTGTTGTTGATCGTCGTGGGCTTGCCATACAAGCCAAAGCTTGCGGGGAAGGGCGGCTTGAACCGTGGCTGACCCTTCTTGCCCTCGAGCGACTCGAGCAGAGCCGTTTCTTCACCGCAGATATAGGCGCCAAAACCGTGGTGCGCGTAGAGCTCGAAACTGAAATCAGTCCCAAGGATGCGCGGGCCCAGATAGCCGGCCTCGCGGGCCTCCGCTAGCGCTTCCTCGAACCTCTCGTAGGTCTGAAAAATCTCGCCGTGGATGTAGTTGTACCCCACGGTGATGCCCATCGCATAGGCTGCGATCGCCATCCCCTCGATCACCAGGTGCGGGTTGTAGTTGAGGATGTCGCGGTCTTTGCAAGTACCCGGCTCGCCTTCGTCCGAATTGCACACCAGGTATTTCTGCCCCGGAAACTGCCGCGGCATGAAGCTCCACTTCAAGCCGGTCGGGAAGCCCGCGCCACCGCGACCACGCAGGGCCGACTCTTTCACTTCGGCGATGACCTGCTCCGGGGTCAGGCCCGGCCCGCCATCCAGTCCGAGGATCTTGCGCAAGGCTTGATAACCGCCGCGCGCCTCGTAATCCTTGAGCCGCCAATTCCGCCCGTCGAGACCGGCGTAGATCTGCGGGGAAATATGCCGGCCATGAAAGCAGGTCTCGGTACCTTGGGCCCGGAACCGTTCAAGCACTTCAGACGCGCTCATTTCTGCACCTCGGCTGCTTTGAGCCCGTCGACCAACTGATCGAGGCGTTCGTCCGTCATGAAGCTGCACATGCTGCGGTCGTTGACCAGCATGACGGGCGCGTCGGCGCAAGCGCCGAGACACTCGCATTGCTGCAACGTGAAGAGCCCATCAGGAGTCGTCTCGCCAACCCCGATGCCGAGCTTTTGAGCCAGATACTCGAGCGCATGCCCGCCGTTACGGAGCTGACATGGCAGGTTCGTACAAACATTCAGTTTGTACCGGCCCACGGGCTCTCGGTTGTACATGTTGTAGAACGTCGTGACCTCGTGAACCGCCATGGGCGCGATGCCCAGGTACTCGGCAAGATCCCGCTCCGCCTCGAGACTGACGTAGCCCTGCTCTTGTTGGATGATGGCCAAGCAAGCCATCACGGCCGACTGGCGCTGCTCCGGCGGATACTTGGCCACCTCGCGGTCAAACCGCGCCTTTGTCGCTTCCGGGATCATCGATCGATCTCTCCAAAAACAATGTCGAGCGTGCCTATGATCGCAACGGCGTCGGCCAGCATGTGCCCGCGTACGAGTTCGTCGAAGGCAGAGAGGTGGACGAAGCCGGGCGGCCGGATCTTGAGCCGGTAGGGCTTATTGGCACCGTCGCTCACGAGGTAAATCCCGAACTCTCCCTTTGGATGCTCGACCGCCGCATAGACCTCGCCCTCCGGGACATGGAAACCCTCGGTGAACAGTTTGAAGTGATGGATGAGGTCTTCCATATTGGCCTTCATCGCCTCACGCGAGGGCGGGGCCACCTTATGGTTGTCCGTGATCACCGGGCCGGGATTCGCTCGGAGCCAGTCGACGCATTGTTTGATGATTCGGTTCGACTCGCGCAGCTCTTGGACGCGCACCAAATAGCGGTCATAACTATCCCCCGTCACGCCCACGGGGATGGCAAAGTCGAGGCGGTCGTACACCTCGTACGGCTGGGTTTTACGCAGGTCCCAAGCGATACCAGAGCCGCGCAACATCGGCCCCGTCAAGCCGAGATTCAGAGCGCGCTCCGGGGTAACCACGCCAATGCCGACCGTGCGCTGCTTCCAGATTCGATTGTCGGTGAGCAGCGTCTCGTACTCGTCGACGCACTTCGGGAACCTTTGGGTGAAATCGTCGATGAAGTCGAGCAGCGAGCCGCGCCGGTTGGCGTTGCGCTCTTCGACCGCCTTCGCGCTGCGAATTTTGCTCGGCGCATACTGCGGCATGCGGTCGGGCAGGTCGCGATAGACGCCCCCCGGCCGGAAGTATGCGGCGTGCATGCGAGCGCCGGAGACCGCTTCATACATGTCGAAGAGGTCTTCGCGCTCACGGAAGGTGTAGATCAAGATGGTCGAGCTGCCGCAATCGTTTCCATGGGAACCCAACCACATCAGGTGGTTGAGGATCCGAGTGATCTCGGCAAACATGACCCGGATGTACTGCGCCCGCAGCGGAACCTCGATACCCAGCAGCTTCTCGATCGCCAAGCAATAGGCGTGCTCGTTGCACATCATGGAGACATAGTCCAGCCGGTCCATATACGGCAGCGACTGGATGAAGGTCTTGTGCTCAGCGAGTTTTTCGGTCGCGCGGTGCAAGAGCCCGATATGCGGATCGGCACGCTGGACGACCTCGCCGTCGAGTTCGAGCACCAAACGCATCACACCGTGCGCGGCAGGGTGCTGTGGCCCGAAGTTCAGGGTGTAGTTTTTGATATCGGCCATGGCTCTGAAAGGGTAGGCGCGTCAGTGAAGTCCGCCGTAGCCATCCTCACGGATGATCCGGGGCGTGATCTCCCGAGGCTCGATGCTGACGGGCTCATAAACGACGCGTCGCTGCGTCGCGTCGTAGCGCATCTCCACATGGCCCGACAGCGGGAACTCCTTGCGGAACGGGTGCCCAATGAACCCGTAGTCGGTCAAGATGCGGCGCAGGTCTTCGTGCCCTTCGAAAACGATGCCGAACAGATCGAATGCCTCACGCTCAAACCAGTTCGCCGAGTTCCACAGCTTGGTCACCGAGGGCATCACGGGAAACTCATCGTCCGGGCAATAAACCTTGACACGGAGACGATGATTGAGCGAAATGGACAGCAGATGAACGACCACCGCAAACCGCTGCCCGGTCCACTCGCCATCCCGATACGCGGAATAGTCGATCCCACAGAGGTCGATCAATTGCTCGAACCGACTCCGCGGATCGTCGCAAAGTCGTGCCATGGCCTCGAGGTAGCGGTCTGCCCGAAGAACCGCGGTGACCTCGCCGCGGGATACGGAAACCGACTCCGCATCCTCACCCAACACTGCCGCGATCGATGCACGAAGCATCTCGACCGAATCCGCTGGAGCCGTCATTTGCCTGAACCTTTCACACGCGTGCGATCGTCTGAGTCCGGCGGATCTTCTGCTGGAGCTGGATGATCCCGTAGATCAACGCCTCCGCGGTGGGTGGACAGCCCGGAACATACACATCCACCGGCACGATCCGATCGCAGCCCCGGACGACCGAATAGCTGTAGTGGTAGTAGCCCCCGCCGTTGGCGCAAGACCCCATGGACAAGACGTAGCGCGGCTCACTCATTTGGTCGTACACCTTGCGCAGAGCCGGCGCCATCTTGTTGCACAGCGTGCCGGCGACGATCATCAAGTCGCTCTGGCGGGGACTCGCGCGGAACACCTCAGCACCGAAGCGACCTAGGTCATAGCGAGCGGCCGCTGCGTGCATCATCTCGACGGCGCAGCAAGCAAGCCCGAAGGTCATTGGCCACAAAGAACCCGTCTTGGCCCAATTCACCACGGTGTCGTAGCTCGTGGTGATGAACCCTTCCTTCAGAACACCTTCGATCATCTCAGCGACTCCGGTTGACCAGACTCATTCCCAGTCCAGGGCACCCTTTTTCCACTCGTAGACAAAGCCGACGACGAGGATGGCAAGGAAGATGAGAACCGCGACAAACCCAGTCAGGCCCACATCGCGCAAGGCGACAGCCCAAGGGAAGAGAAAGGCGATTTCGAGGTCGAAAAGAATGAAGAGGATTGCGACGAGGTAATAGCGCACATCGAACTTCATGCGCGCGTCCTCGAACGCCTCGAAACCACACTCGTAGGGGGAGTTTTTCTCGGGATCCGGGCGATTGGGCCCGAGAAGATAACCAAAGACCAACGGGAGAACCCCGACTGCAATGCCAACCAGCAAAAACAACAGGACAGGAAGATACTGGTCGAGTCTCATGATTGGTCTTCAGGTTTGGAGGCGAATGCCGTCGCGCTGCGACCGCATTGCTCCAGATGTTGGTGCCGACGGCGAGACTCGAACTCGCACAGCTTTCGCCACTACCCCCTCAAGATAGCGTGTCTACCAATTTCACCACGTCGGCTGGAGACGGCTTCGATGCTTCGGCCTTGAGCCTTAGGCATTCGAGACAGCCGGGATTGTAGCCTGAAAAGACCCTGGTTTTAGGCTTTCAGGGGTATTTTTCAGACTGGCGTAGGACTCAGCGTGCGGGAGCCGCCGACGACGCGGGCTGGGAAGTCGGTGCGGCCGGCTGCGCCGAGATTCCCGAAGGAATCTGGACCGCCGCGCTGGCGGCCGGAGCCGGGACCGCAGCGGACTCGAGCACGCTCGTGCCCCCCGACGGGACGGCGCGGATGTGACCGAAATAGGCCAGCATCAGCGTGCACACGAAGAACACGGTCGCCAAGACCCCAGTGGTGCGCGAGAGGAAGTTGGCGCTGCCGCTCGCACCAAAGAGGCTGCCGGAGCCGCCGCTGCCGAAGGCCGCCCCCATGTCGGCACCCTTGCCGTGCTGAATGAGGATGAGGCCGATCATGCCAAGTGCGCTGAGGACTTGAATGACAAGAAGCAGTTTGACGAGGATGGTCATGAGTGAAGTTCCAAAGAGGCGAAAGATCGAAATCAGCCCGCCGCTGCAATGATGGAAAGAAAGTCTGGCACTTTCAACGAGGCTCCGCCGATCAGCCCGCCGTCGATGTCCGGTTGGGCGAGCAAGGCCGCGGCGTTGGCCGCGTTCATACTGCCCCCATAGAGAATGCGGATCCGATCGGCGCGCTCGCTTGCCGCACGCAGCTGTGCTCTGAGCACCGCATGCACTTCTTGCGCTTGCTCGGGAGAGGCGGTTCGGCCCGTGCCGATCGCCCAGACCGGCTCATAAGCGACGACGATCTCGCTGATGCAGTGACCATTGAGATGGATGACCGCTGCGAGCTGCTGTTTGACGGCCACCTCCGTCAAACCCGCCTCGCGCTGCGCCAGCGTTTCACCGACACAGACGATGGGCGTGAGGCCTGCGGCCAGCGCTTTTTGCACCTTGATCGCGACGTGGGTATCCGTCTCTCCGTGGTAGCTGCGGCGCTCGCTGTGTCCAACGATCACGTAGCGAACCGCGAAGTCGCGCAGCATCGCGGCCGAAACCTCGCCGGTGTACGCACCGCTGTCGTGCATGGACAGATCCTGAGCGCCGAGTTCGACCGCCCCCCCCTGCTCCAGCAAGGATCGGACCTGCTGCAGATACGGTGCCGGCGGACAAACCGCCACATCGCATTGAGGTATTGCCCGCGCCAGCCCCTCGTGGATGCCGGTCACCAAGGCTTCGTTGAACGCCAGGCTTCCGTTCATCTTCCAGTTGCCGGCAATGAGTTTGCGTTTATTGCTGCTCATCGTGATTCCATGTGAGAACGATCTTGCCGATGTGCTGCCCAGACTCCATCAGCGCGTGCGCGTGGACAGCGCCGTTCGAGTCGGTGTCGCCGCCTTCAATGACAGGGAAAACCGCATGAATCACAGGCCGAACCGCGCCGCGCTCCAGCAAGGGCCAGACGTGTTCGCGCAAGGCCGCGGCAATGGCAGCCTTGAATGCGACCGGGCGGGGCCGCAAGGTCGAGCCGGTGATGGTTAGGCGGCGCCGCATCAGCACACCGGCATCAAAGCCGCTCTGAGCGCCGCCCTGGGTCGCAATGATGACGAGCCGCCCGTCTTCGGCCAGGCAGCCCACCTCCCGGGCGACATATGCGCCGGCCACCATGTCGAGCACCACATCCGCGCCCCGGCCCTCGGTGAACCGAAGGACCTCAGCGGCGAAATCCTGCGTCCGGTAATTGATGGCTGCGTCGGCCCCAAGCGCCCGACACGCTTCGCAGCGCTCGTCACTGCCCGCGGTCGCGATGACTTTGGCGCCAAACGCGCGCGCCAGCTGAATGGCAGTGACGCCGATACCGCTCGCCCCTCCTTGCACCAGAAGCACCTCGCCCGAACGCAGCCGGCCGCGATCGAAAACATTGCTCCAGACGGTGAAGAAGGTTTCGGGCAAGGCGGCCGCCTCCTCGTCGGACAGCCCGGCCGGGACCGGCAGACACTGGCCCACGGGTGCCACGCAATACTGCGCATAGCCCCCGCCCGACAGCAAGGCACAGACGCATTGCCCTACCGCGAGGCCCGCGGCGCGCATGGCCGGCTCATCGCCAGCAACGATGACGCCAGCAACCTCGAGCCCAGGGATGTCCGAAGCGCCGGGTGGCGGCGGATAGGCGCCCTTGCGCTGCAAGACATCGGGGCGGTTCACACCGCTGGCATGGACACGGATGAGCACCTCGCCCGGGCCCGGCCGCGGGATTTCGCGCTCGGCGACCCGCAAAACCTCGGGGCCGCCGGGCGCTGCGATTTCGATGACTTTCATCGGGGCTTAGCCAAACAATCGAAAACGAGGCTCCGGACCGAACCCGGAGCCCCTGGGCATCAGCCCTGCCCGCCTTCCGATGCGGGCGCCGGACGATCTGCCAAAGCCTTCATCGACAGCTTGACGCGACCCTTGTCGTCGGTCTCGAGAACCTTCACCCGCACAACCTGGCCCTCTTTGAGGTAATCGGAAACCTTCTCGACCCGGTCGTGCGAAATTTGGCTGATGTGCAGCAGCCCATCCTTGCCGGGCAGAACGTTGACGAGTGCACCGAAGTCCAAAATCTTGGTCACCGGGCCTTCATAGACTTTGCCGACCTCGACTTCGGCGGTCAGCTCCTCGATGCGGCGCTTGGCCTCGGCGGCCTTTGCGCCGTCGGTCGCGGCGATCGTGATGGTTCCGTCCTCGCCGATGTCGATCTGAGTGCCGGTTTCCTCGGTCAGTGCACGGATGACCGCGCCGCCCTTGCCGATGACGTCCCGGATTTTCTCGGGGTTGATCTTCATCGTGTAGAGCTTCGGAGCAAAGTCCGAAATCTCGGCCTTGGCTTCGCCCATCGCCTCCTGCATTTTGGCGAGGATGTGCATCCGGGCTTCCTTCGCCTGAGCCAAGGCCACCTGCATGATTTCCTTGGTAATGCCTTGGATTTTGATGTCCATCTGCAGGGCCGTGATGCCCGTGGTGGTCCCAGCCACCTTGAAGTCCATGTCGCCCAGATGGTCTTCGTCACCCAAGATATCGGTCAACACGGCAAACCGGTTGTCTTCCTTGATGAGTCCCATCGCGATGCCTGCGACATGCGCCTTGAGCGGCACGCCCGCATCCATGAGCGCCAAGCACCCCCCGCAGACCGAGGCCATCGAGGAGGAACCGTTCGATTCCGTGACTTCAGAGACGACCCGGATGGTGTAGGGGAACTCGTCCTTGCTTGGCAACACGGCAACGAGCGCGCGCTTGGCCAAGCGGCCGTGGCCGATCTCGCGGCGCTTGGGCGAACCGAAGCGCCCAGCCTCACCGGTTGCAAACGGCGGCATGTTGTAGTGCAGCATGAAGCGGTCTTCATACTCGCCTGCAAGGGCGTCGATGCGCTGGGCGTCGCGCTCGGTACCGAGCGTTGCCACGGCCAAAGCCTGCGTCTCGCCCCGGGTGAACAGCGCCGAACCGTGGGTGCGCGGCAGCACGCCATGGCGAATCTCGATCGGACGCACCGTGCGGGTGTCGCGCCCGTCGATGCGCGGTTCGCCAGCAAGGATTTGGCTGCGGACGATGCGCGACTCGATCTCGAAGAGCAAGGCTTCGACCTTGACCGGATCGAACTCGATGCCCTCGGCCTGAAGGTCGGCCATCACGGCTGCGTAGGCCTCGCGGCAAGCCTGGGTGCGCGCCTGCTTGTTGCGAATCTGGTAGGCCGCACGAAGCTTGTCCTCGGCGTAAGCATTCACCTTGGCGATCAAGGTCTCGTCACGCACGGGGGGCTTCCAGTCCCACAGCGGCTTGCCCGCCTCGCGCACGAGTTCATGGATCGCTTCGATCGCGATCTTGCCTTGTTCATGACCGAACACGACGGCGCCGAGCATGACCTCCTCGGGCAGTTGCTGGGCTTCGGACTCGACCATCAAGACGGCGCTTTCGGTGCCGGCGACGACGAGATCCATCTGGCTGTTGGCCAGTTGCGTCGGCCCTGGGTTGAGCACATACGCGCCGTTGACGTAGCCCACACGGGCGGCGCCGATCGGGCCATGAAAAGGGATGCCACTGATGGCCAGCGCCGCGCTGGCGCCGATCATCGAGGGGATGTCGGCCGGAACCTCGGGGTTGAGGCTCAACACATGGATGATGACCTGAACCTCGTTGTAAAAGCCCTCGGGGAACAGCGGACGGATCGGCCGGTCGATCAGACGGCTGGTGAGCGTTTCCAACTCGCTGGGGCGGCCTTCGCGCTTGAAGAAGCTGCCCGGAATCTTGCCGGCGGCATAGGCTTTTTCCGTGTAATCGACGGTCAGGGGGAAGAAATCCTGCCCGGGCTTGGCGGTCTTCGAGGCGACGACGGTCGCGAGGATGACGGTGTCGTCGATGTTGACGACGACCGCTCCGGTGGCTTGACGCGCGATTTCACCCGTCTCGAGGGTGACGGTTTGATGACCCCACTGGAAGGTCTTGGTGACTTTGTTGAACATGGACATGGTGGGTGCTCCTGATGAGAACGGTGGCGCATGAGGCCGCGCCGGTTGCCCGAGCTCGTTACCCGAACACGATGCCATTCCAGCAGAACTCTGCAGTCGAGCCCTCTTGGAATGACACAGCGCGCATCCGATGAACGAACCTCGAAGTGAAAAACGCCTGAGCTAGAAACCTAACCCAGGCGTTTTGTACGCATGGCCAAACGGTGTTGCCTGGCCGAAAGGTTTACTTGCGCAAACCAAGCTTGTTGATCAGCGCCACGTAGCGGGCGGCATCGCGGCTCTTGAGATAGTCCAGAAGCTTGCGGCGACGGCTCACCAGACGCAGCAGACCGCGACGGCCGTGATGGTCTTTGGCGTGGGTTTTGAAGTGCGGCGTCAGCTCGTTGATACGCGCCGTGAGCAGCGCAATTTGCACCTCAGGGCTGCCCGTATCGTTGGCGCTGCGGGCGTTGGCCTTGACGACCTCGGCTTTGACGGAAGAAGAAATCATGAGAGGTTCCTTGGAAATTGTCGGAATCGACTTGTGACTTGCGCCAGCGACTGAACGGGCCGCGGGCGTGCGCCTTGCACCATGCAAAGCTTTGGAATTATAGGGCAACGCTGAACGAGTCCCTCCCGCCCGCCTTCGTCACAGCGCCCGAGGATTGCCTGATTGAGCGGCGAGCCAAGCATCGAGCCGCTCGACGCCGCGGTCGAGGCGATCGAGATCGCGCGACGCAAAGCACCAGCGCAGCCAGCTGCGGGCTTCAGGGCCGAAAGCGGCGCCGGGGGCGAGGCCCAATCCCGCCTCGGCAGCCAACCGTTTGGCCAAGATCAGCGAATCCTCGTAGCCTTCCAAGCGAAAGAACGCATACATGCCGCCCCGCGGAACCGACACCTGCAGGCGCGGCAGTCGCGCGAGCGCCGAAACCAAGCGATCGCGGCCCGATCGGAGATGGCGGACCAAGCGCGGCGTGAGTTCATCCGTTCGCTCGAGCGCGGTGATCGCCGCCCGCTGGGTGAAAACCGAATTGCACGAGGTGTTGAATTCGATGAGCTTGCCGACGTGCTCGGTGAGCGAGGCGGGCATCACCAACCAACCGAGCCGCCATCCCGTCATCAAGAAACTCTTGGAAAAGCTCTGAACGACGACCAGCAGCCGCGTCTGCGGGGTGATCGCTGCGAGCAGGACCTCGAGGTCGAGCGACCACTCGCCACCAGGGCTGCCTGCGGGGCGCAGGGGCACACAGCGCAGTCGAGCACTGAGGATGTGCGGCTGCGCCGTGAGGTTGGGCCACACGGGCGTGACGACGACCACCTCGTCGCCCGGATCCACCAGCGCCTGCATGGCGATCATGAGCCCGTTGACACCACCCGCGGTGATGGCGATGCGATCGACGCCAATTGCGGGGTGCCAGTCGCTGATGTAGCGCGCCACCGCCTCGCGCAACTCGGGCAAGCCCAGGTTGTGCGCGTAAAACGTCTCCCCCGCCTGCAATGAGGCAATGGCCGCCTCGCGGATGAACGCGGGTGTGACCTCGTCGCTTTCGCCGAACCAAAAAGGCAGCACGTCGCTGCGGCCGATGCCGGCATTGGCTACCTCCCGGATCAGGGAGGGACTGAGTTCGCGAACGGCTGCGCGCATGGAACGAAACTCCAAATCGAGGCTGGGCGTGGGAACGAGATCATGCCAAACTTGCACCGAGAGACCCCCACCCCCGTTCAAGCGGTACAACCCCACTCGCTGCCATGCCGACCCTGCCCTTTGCCCGACTGACCAGCCGCCGCACGCGCCGCGCCCCCGCCGCCATCTGCCTGGCCCTATGCCTGGCCGTAGGACTGCCCGCGCCGGCTGCGACCGACCCCACGAACCTCGCCAACCTGGATCACCCCGTCAAAAAACGGCGCAAAGCCACCGTCCACCCGAAGGGTGAAGCCCACCCGCGCGCGATCTTCGACAAGGGTTCGGCGGAGACGACGGCCGAGCGCGACCGACGGCTCAAGCGCGAATGCAAGGGCCGGCCGAACGCCGGCGCCTGTCTCGGCTACGCGAGCTGAGGCCGCCGCATGCGGCAGGTCGTGGGTAACGAGGCGTCATCGGCCGAGAGCCGGCGGATGACCCGGAACCCGTAGCCCGAACCCTCGACATCGAAGGGCACACCGGGTGTGCCCTGACGGTCCATCAGGCCGACGACGAGCGGCTGCTGAAACTGGTGGTCGACCGCGCGCATCGTTCCGCGCTGCCCCGCGAGGGCGACGTCGGCCCGCTCGAGCTGCAGTGCCACGGCGCGGGACTGCACGGTCGCCGCGCGCTCGATCGACTGTGCCAGCGCTTCGATCATCAGTTGCATGCGCATGTGGACGTAGTCGTCGGCCGGCTTGGGGAAGCGGGCGCGGAAGCTGCGGTAGAACGCCTCGGCCGCAGGGTCGGGAACGTTGGGCAACCAGTCGGCCACGGCCAGGACCCGGCCGACGCCGGCTTCACCAATGGCCGCGGGCGTGCCCAGGGCGTTGCCATAGAAGGTATAGAACTTGCCGTCGAAGCCCCCCTCGCGTGCGGCGCGCACGAGCAAGGTGAGGTCGTTCCCCCAGTTGCCGGTAATCACCGCCTGCGCGCCGCTGGCCTTGATCTTGGCAACGTAAGGCAAGAAATCTTTGACCCGGCCCATCGGGTGCAACTCCTCCCCGAGGATGCGCACATCCGGCCGTTCGGCAGCCAGCTGCTGGCGGGCGAGGCGCAGCACCGCTTGGCCAAAGCTGTAGTCTTGCCCGATGAGGTAGACGCCTTGCACCGCGCGGTCCTCGCGCAGCACGCTCATCAACGCCTTCATGCGCATTTCGGCGTGGGCATCGAAGCGGAAATGCCAGAAACTGCAACGCTCGTTGGTGAGCACCGGATCGACGGCGGAATAGTTCAAAAACAGGACTTGGCGCTCGGGATCGCGCTCGTTGTGCTTTTCGATCGCATCGATCAGGGCCGCCGCATTGGCCGACGAATTTCCCTGCAGCACGATGCGCGCACCCGACTCGATCGCCGAACGCAGCGCGGCGATCGCCTCCTCGTTTTGGCCCTTGCTGTCGTAGCGCACCAACTCGAGCGGTCGAGCACCTCCGGGCAGCACAACCCCACCGCGCGCATGGACGCGCTCACAGGCCCAGAGCAGATTGCGCCAAACCGCCTCACCGGCGTTGGCGAACGGTCCGCTGAGCCCCTCGATCAGGGCCAGTCGAATCGGGGCAGCGGCGTTGCCCGTTTGCGCGCGGGCCGATACACCCCAGGGCAAGGCCCCGAGGGCCGCGATCCGAGCGAGAACTTTTCGACGCGAAGCGTACAATTTTTACTCCTTTTTCAATAGCATGAAAGCACCGTAACACGCCGGCATAGCGGCGATTTCGATCAAAAATCAATGGCCTCGAGCGGCCAGCGCGGCTGCACGTCGAAGGCGTAGCCGCGTTGCGGGCGCGCCACCCCGGCCTGCACGCGCAGCGCGGCGGCGAGCGCAATCATGGCGCCGTTGTCGGTGCACAAATGCAGTTCGGGGTAGTGCACCCGAACGCCGCGGCGCGCGCAGGCCGCGTCGAGCTGGCTGCGCAATGCGCGGTTGGCACCCACGCCGCCGGCGACCACCAGGCGCTGCAGACCGGTGGCGTCGAGCGCGGCCAGGGACTTCTTCACCAGCACCTCCACGATGGCCGCCTGCGTGCTGGCCGCCAGGTCGGCGCGCACCTGCGGGTCGTCGAGCGCGGGGCCGAGCTTCTTCACCTGGGTGAGCACCGCCGTCTTGAGACCGGCGAAGGAGAAATCCAGATCGCCGCTGTGCAGCAGCGGCCGCGGCAGCTTGAAGGCGGCCGGATCACCGCCCTCGGCCAGCGTTGATAGCGCCGGCCCGCCGGGGTACGGCAAACCAAGCAGTTTGGCCGATTTGTCGAAGGCTTCGCCCGCGGCGTCGTCGATGGTCTCACCCAGCAACTCGTAGCGGCCCACGCCGTCGACCCGCATGAGCTGCGTGTGTCCGCCCGAGACCAGCAGCGCGACGAACGGAAACTCGGGCGGGTCCGCGCTCAGGAACGGCGAGAGCAGATGGCCCTCGAGGTGATGCACAGGCAGAACGGGTTTTTCGAGCGCCGCCGCCAGCGCACAGGCCACCCCCGCGCCCACGAGCAGCGCGCCCGCGAGCCCCGGCCCGCGGGTGTAGGCCACCAGGTCGATGGCATCCACGCCGCAGCCCGCCTCGCGCAGCACCTCGCGGGTGAGCGGCAACACGCGGCGGATGTGGTCACGGCTGGCAAGCTCGGGCACCACGCCGCCATAGGCTTGGTGCATGTCGATCTGGCTGTGCAAGGCATGCGCGCGCAAGCGCGGCACCCCCGCACCCAGCGCCTCAACCAGCGCCACCCCGGTTTCATCACAGGAGGATTCGATACCCAGAACCAGCATCGGGCGAGTGTACGCGTGGGGAAAGGGTCCCGCGGGAGCGGCAAGACGCGCACGGCACACAACTTGCTGCGATCTCGCCATGTCCAACGTCGCCGAGCTTGCACACGCGATGAAAACCAGTCTCGACTACCTGATCGACGCCAAGCGCTGCGAGATCGCCGAGCTCAAGCGGCTGGCGCAAACCTCCGGGCTGGTCGATGGTATCGGCGGCCTCGTGCATGCGCTGCAGCGCGAGCGGGGGCTGTCCAATCTCTACCTCGCCTCGGGCGGCAGCCGCTCCCTTGAAGCACTGATGGCGCAACACCGGCTAACCGATCAGCTGGTTCAGTTATCCGCGCAGACCTTCGAGGGGCTGGACGTCGAGGCGCATCCGGCCGCACACGGGGCGCGGCTGTTTGCACGGGTCGCCTTGGCAGCGCAGGGGCTGTCCGTGCTCGATGCTCTGCGCCAGCGGGTACTGGCCTGTGCAGAGAACACCGTCCGCACCTCTGCAGCTTACGCGCGGCTCATCGATGCCCTGCTCGCGGTCGTCTTCGAAGCGGCAGACAGCGCGGCGGATCCGGCCATCTCCCGCCTGCTGGTGGCTTTGTTCAATTTCTCCCAAGGCAAGGAACTCGCCGGGCAGGAGCGTGCCACCGGGTCGGCTCTGTTCGCCGCTGGCCAGGCGCAGGCCGAGGCCCAGCAGCGGCTCATGCGGCTGATTGACTCGCAGGAGCGGTGCTTTCTGGTGTTCGCTGAGTTTTCCGGCGAGTCGCTGCGCGCCCGCTGGCGCGACCTGCAGACCGTCGAAGGCGTCGCCACGCTCGAGCGCCTGCGCCGCGTGCTGCTCAGCACGCCGCCCACACAGCCCCTCGACGTCGAAGCCAGCCAGAGCTGGTTTGACGCCTGCACCCAACGGCTCGACGCGATGCGCGGCATCGAAGTCGAACTCACGGCCGAACTGCAAGCGCGGTGCCGGGAACGGCTGCGCGCTGCGAACGACGACCTGCGCGGCCTGCAGACCCGGCTCGCGCGCGGCGAGGCCAGCCTGGGCGCAGACGCGTTCGAATTCTTTGCCGATGCCGTCGGCGGCTCTGCGCCCCCCGTCCAAGCCAGCGCGGGCGCCGTCGGGCCCCAGCTCGAGCGCTCGGTCCACGAACTCGTCCACGCACAGGCCCAGCAGTTGCAGGCAATGAGCGCCGAACTCGAAGCGGTGCGGGCGAGCCTACAGGAACGCAAGCTCATCGAACGCGCCAAAGGCGTGTTGATGGCCCACCGACAGCTCAGCGAGGAAGACGCCCACAGCACCCTGCGACGCCTGGCGATGGACCAGGGTAAGCGCTTGGTGGAGGTCGCAGAAGCGCTGTTGGCCATGGCGCCCATGCTTCCGACTGAGCCCCGCTGACCGAGCTGCTGCAATGCACAAAAAACGGGCCAATTGAACAAGCACGCACCACAACGGCGCGCCGGCAAACCCGTTGTAGGGCATACACCACCAACCCGCTGAGCCAGGAGGGCCTGCCCGGCCGCCGAAAGCGGCTGATCTTCGGCAAAAGAGCCCTGGCACGGTACCTGCATATGGTGAACCAACGCGCGGGGCCAACGGCGGTCCGGCGCGATCCAAGGACAACGGCGTCCGTTGCTCGACCCAGAACCAGGGTCAAGCGATGGACGCCGTTTGCGTTTCCGGTATCTGGTTTTTTTGCTCTAGGAGAGTCCCATGTCTGCCAAGCCCATCCCCCTCGTTACGACGCCGACCCGTGAAGCCGCCACGACACGGCGTCGTTTCATGCGCACCGCAGGCGGCGCGGCCTTGTTCGCGAGCCTGGGCTACCACCCCGTTTGGGCCGCTGGCTCGGACGCGCCGGAGAAGAAGGAGGTGAAGATCGGCTTCATTCCACTGACCGACTGTGCCAGTGTGGTCATGGCCAATGTGCTCGGCTTTGACAAAAAGTACGGCGTCACCATCGTGCCGACCAAGGAAGCCAGCTGGGCTGGCGTGCGCGACAAGCTGGTCAACGGGGAACTGGATTTCGCCCATGTGCTCTACGGCCTGGTGTACGGCGTACACATGGGCACGGCCGGGCCGAAGAAAGACATGGCCGTGCTCATGGGCATCAACCACAACGGCCAGGGGATCAGCCTGTCCAAGGCGCTGGCCGACAAGGGCGCGGTCGACGGCCCATCGCTCAAGAAGTACATGGCCGCGAACCCTCGTGAATACACCTTCGCCGGCACCTTCCCCACCGGCACACACGCCATGTGGATGCACTACTGGCTGGCGGCGGCGGGCATCAACCCGCTTTCGGGCGCCAAGCTGATCACCGTGCCGCCACCGCAGATGGTCGCCAACATGCGCGTGGGCAACATGGACGGCTTCTGTGTCGGCGAGCCCTGGAACCACCGCGCCATCATGGACGGCATCGGCATCACCGCCAACACCACGCAGGACATCTGGAAAGACCACCCCGAAAAAGTGCTGGGTACGACGGCCGAGTTCACCCAGAAATACCCCAATACGACGCGCGCCGTGATGATGGCAGTGCTCGAAGCCAGCCGCTGGATCGACGCCTCCCTGCAAAACAAACTGAAGATGGCTGAAACAGTGGCGCAAAAGTCCTACATCAACACCGATGTCAACGCCATCAACCAGCGCATCTTGGGCCGCTACCAAAACGGCCTGGGCAAGACCTGGGACGACCCCAACCACATGAAGTTCTTCAATGACGGCAAGGTCAACTTCCCCTACCTGTCCGACGGCATGTGGTTTATCACCCAGCACAAGCGTTGGGGCCTGATCAAGAGCCACCCCGACTACCTCGCCATCGCCAAACAGGTCAACCAGATCGAGCTCTACAAGTCGGTCGCCAGCGCGATGGGCATCAGCGTGCCCAAAGACCCCATGCGCAGCAGCAAGCTGATGGACGGCGTGGTCTGGGACGGCAAGGACCCTGCCAAGTACGCCGAATCGTTTGCCATCAAGGCGTGAAACCCCTCACCCCAGGAGTCACCACCATGGTCAGCGCCGTCTTTCACGGGCCCTTCGATGGCCCGGCCACCCCGCCAATTGCTTCTAATTCAATAGCAGAAACACACCATTCCACGACGGGGTCCATGCAAAATCTTTCAAAAACCACAGCTGCAGCACCCGCGCTTGCCCAGACAGACGAGCGGCGTGGCCCAACACGGGATTTTTGGCTGCTCGTCCTCCCACCCTTCGTCGGTCTGAGCTTGCTGGTGGTGTTGTGGGCGCTGGTGGCCATCTCCACGGCCGGCCGCATCCCCAGCCCGCTCGAGACCTGGAAGCAGGCGGTCGAGGTGTTCTCTGACCCGTTTTACCGCAACGGCCCGAACGACCAGGGCGTGGGCTGGAACGTGCTGATGTCCCTACAACGCGTGGCGCTGGGCTTTGGCCTCGCGGCGCTGGTCGGAATACCCGCCGGCTTTGCAATTGGGCGCTTCACGTTCCTCGCACGCATGTTCAACCCAATCATCAGCCTGCTGCGTCCGGTCTCGCCCCTGGCCTGGCTGCCGATCGGCCTGCTGATGTTCAAAGGGGCCAACCCAGCTGCGATCTGGACCATTTTCATCTGCTCGATCTGGCCCATGGTCATCAATACCGCCGTCGGCGTGCAGCGGGTGCCGCAGGACTACATGAACGTGGCCCGCGTGCTGCAACTCTCCGAATGGAAGATTCTCACCAAGATCCTCTTCCCATCCGTACTGCCCTACATGCTCACCGGGGTACGGCTGGCCGTGGGAACCGCCTGGTTGGTGATCGTCGCCGCCGAGATGTTGACCGGCGGCGTGGGCATTGGCTTCTGGGTCTGGGACGAGTGGAACAACCTCAACGTCAAGAACATCATCGTGGCCATCTTCGTGATCGGCATCGTCGGGCTGGTGCTCGAGTTCGCCCTCATCAAGCTCGCCAGCGCCTTCACGTTCGACGAGGTGAAATCATGAACGCACCCAAGACCAGCCGATATATCGAAATCCAGGGCGTGGCGCAAACCTTCAAAACCAAGAAGGGACCGTTTCAAGCCCTGCGCGACATCAACCTGACGATCGGCAAGGGTGAATTCGTGGCCCTCATCGGTCACTCGGGCTGCGGAAAATCCACGCTGCTCAACCTCATCGCCGGGCTCACCGCTCCCAGCGCCGGGGTGCTGCTCTGTGACAACCGGGAAGTCGCCGGGCCCGGCCCCGAGCGGGCTGTGGTGTTCCAGAACCACTCGCTGCTGCCCTGGCTGACCTGCTGGGAAAACGTGCATCTGGGTGTCGAGCGAGTCTTTGGCGCCGCCAACAAAAGCACAGGTGTAGCCGCGGAGTCCAGGGCGCAACTGCGCCAGCGCACCGATGCCGCGCTCGCGCTCGTGGGCCTAACCCACGCTGCGCAGAAGCGCCCCGGCGAGATTTCCGGGGGGATGAAGCAGCGCGTGGGCATCGCGCGCGCGCTGGCCATGGAGCCCAAGGTGCTGCTGATGGACGAGCCCTTCGGCGCACTCGATGCGCTGACCCGCGCCAAGCTGCAGGACGAGCTGCTCGAAATCGTAGCCAAGACCCAGGCCACGGTGGTCATGGTCACGCACGATGTGGACGAAGCCGTGCTGTTGAGCGACAAGATTGTGATGATGACCAATGGACCGGCCGCGACCATCGGTGAAGTGCTGCCGGTGCATCTACCCCGCCCGCGTAACCGGGTCGAACTGGCCGAGAACCCCGCCTACCTGCATTGCCGCAAAGCGGTGATCGACTTCCTCTACGCGCGCCAGGCGCACGTGGAAAAAGCCGCTTGAGGAGCACCCCATGGATATGCGCGTCAACCCCAAGGCAAAAATGAAACTGGTGATGGTCGGCAACGGCATGGCCGGTGTGCGCACGCTTGAAGAGCTGCTCCGGATCGCGCCGGACCTGTATGACATCACGGTCTTCGGCGCCGAACCGCACCCCAACTACAACCGCATCCTGCTCTCGCCGGTGCTGGCCGGCGAACAGACGCTGGAAGAGATCGTGCTGAACGACTGGTCCTGGTACACCGAGCACGGCATCGCGCTCAATGCCGGCTTCCTGGTGACCGAGGTCGATCGCGTCAAGCGCTTGGTGACCGGCGTGAACGCGCAAGGTGAGACCGTCACCGCTGGCTATGACCGCCTGATCATGGCAACCGGCTCCAAGCCCTTCATCCTGCCCATCCCTGGCAAGGACCTGGAGGGGGTGCTGGCCTACCGCGACATTGCCGACACCCAGGCCATGATCGAAGCGGCGCAGAAGTACCGGCACGCCGTCGTGATCGGCGGCGGGCTGCTGGGCCTCGAAGCAGCCAATGGCCTGCTCAAGCGCGGTATGCAGGTCAGCGTGGTGCACGTCGCGCCCTGGCTGATGGAGCGCCAGCTCGACGAGGTCGCGGGCAAGCTGCTGCAACAGTCGCTCGAGGCGCGCGGCATGCAGTTCCTGATCGGCGCGCAGACGCAAGAACTGGTGGGTGGCACCGATGGGCGGGTCCGGGCGGTCCGGTTCAAGGATGGACGCGAGGTGCCGGCCGACCTGGTGGTGATGGCCGTCGGCATCCGTCCCAACACCGAGTTGGCCGAGAAGATGCGCCTGCATGTCAACCGCGGCATCGTGGTCAGCGACACGATGCAGACCGTGACCGACCCCCGCATCTATGCGGTGGGCGAATGCGCGTCGCACCGCGGCGTCGCCTATGGTCTGGTGGCACCGCTGTACGAGCAAGCCAAGGTGCTGGCCACGCACTTGGCCGAGTTCGGCATCGGCCGCTATACCGGTTCACTCACCTCCACCAAGCTCAAGGTCACCGGCATTGACTTGTTCAGCGCCGGCGACTTCATGGGCGGTGAGGGCTGCGAAGAAATCGTTCTGTCTGACCCGATCGGTGGGGTCTACAAAAAACTCGTCATCAAAGACGACCGGCTCGTCGGCGCCTGCCTGTATGGCGACACGGTGGACGGCAGTTGGTACTTCAAGTTGCTGCGGGAAGGCCGCAAGATCCACGACATCCGTGACAAGCTGATGTTCGGCGAGAGCAACATCGGCGACACGGGCCACCAGGGCCAGAACAAAGCTGCGGCCATGGCCGACAGCGACGAGGTCTGCGGCTGCAACGGCGTGACCAAGGGTGCCATCTGCAAAGCCATTCAAGAAAAAGGCCTCTTTACCCTCGACGAAGTGCGTAAACACACCAAGGCCAGTGCGTCATGCGGTTCCTGCACCGGCCTGGTCGAGCAGCTCTTGATGTTTACCGCCGGCGGTGACTACTCGGCCACGCCGAAAAAGAAGGCCATTTGCGGCTGCACGGATCACAGCCACCAGCAGGTCCGAGACGCCATCCGGGCGCAGAAGCTGCTGACGATTGCCGACACCATGCGCTTCCTGGAATGGCGCACGCCCAATGGCTGCGCCACCTGCCGTCCGGCCATCAACTACTACCTCATCTCCACCTGGCCCAAAGAGGCCAAGGACGATCCGCAGAGCCGCTTCATCAACGAGCGCGCCCACGCCAACATCCAGAAAGACGGCACCTACTCCGTTGTCCCGCGCATGTGGGGTGGCGAGACCACCGCCGCCGAGCTGCGCCGAATCGCCGACGTCGTTGACAAGTACCGAATTCCCACGGTGAAGGTCACGGGCGGGCAGCGCATCGACCTCCTGGGCGTCAAACAAGAGGACCTGGCCAACGTCTGGCGCGACATCGGCATGCCCAGCGGCCACGCCTATGCCAAGGCGCTGCGCACCGTCAAGACCTGTGTCGGCAGCGAGTGGTGCCGCATGGGCACGCAGGACAGCACGCAGATGGGCAAGGATCTAGAGCGCGCCCTTTGGCGCATGTACGCGCCGCACAAGGTCAAGCTCGCCGTCAGCGGTTGCCCCCGAAACTGCGCCGAAGCCGGCATCAAGGACGTGGGCGTGATCGGCGTGGACAGCGGCTGGGAAATCTACGTCGCCGGTAACGGCGGCATCAAGACCGAAGTGGCGCAGTTCCTCGTCAAGGTCAAGACGCCGCAGGAGGTACTGGAATACAGCGGTGCTTTCCTCCAGCTCTACCGCCTCGAAGGCTGGTACCTGGAACGCACCGTGCACTACGTCGGCCGCGTCGGTCTGGACTATGTCAAACAGCGCATCGTTGAAGACGCCGAGGGGCGCCGGGCGCTGTGGGAGCAGCTTCAGTTCGCGCTCGACGGCGAGCCCGACCCCTGGCTCGAACTCGACAAAGCGGCTGTGGACACCCGGCAGTTCCAGCCGGTCGCGGTTGTCGAGGCTTGAGGACTGACCATGAAACGACGCGACCTGCTGATTCTGTCCACGGCCTTGCCGCTGCTCGCGCAAGCCCAGGTCAGCGACCTCTCCGATGCCATCAACAAGGCCGGCCGTCAGCGTATGCTCTCGCAGCGCATGGCGAAGGCTTGGTTCGCATTGCTCCACAAGACTGAGGTCCGATCGGCCCAGGACGTGCTTGACAAGTCGATGGCGCTGTTCGACCGCCAATTGGTCGAACTGAAGGCCTTTGCGCCGTCCAGCGAAATCCTCAAGACCTACACCGGTCTTGATGCGGCCTGGAGCGAATACAAGACCGCGCTTGTTGGTGCCTCGCCAAGCAAGACTGGCGCGGCCGCTGTGCTCAAAGCGGACGCCCTCGTTCTTGCCTTGGCACACCAGGGCACACTGCAATACGAGGCTGCCATGGGCCGACCGCTCGGCAAGCTGGTCAACATCGCCGGCCGCCAGCGCATGCTGTCGCAGCGAATGGCGAAGTTCTACTACGCAGCGGTGTTGTCCGTCGATGCCTCAACAGCAGTTGCGGAGATTGCCAAGGCCCGCAGCGAGTTCACTTCCGCGATGACGACGCTGCGTGGTGCACCCGAAGCGACGCCCCGCATCCGCGATGAGCTCAACTTAGCCGATGGTCAGTGGATCTTCTTTGACCAGGCCCTGGATCGCCTGCAGTCGGGAACAGCGGCAGCAGCCACCGCCAAGTCGCTGTCCGACGTTTTCGTAACCAGCGAGAACCTGTTGAGCGTCATGGATCGCGCGACCAACCTCTACGCCAGCCTGAAGTCCTCATAACCAAGAAAACGCCATGAACACGAGCCAATGGACTCCGATTTGCCTGATTGACGACATCCCTGTGCTCGGCGCGCGCCGTGTCGCTCGCGAGAGGGGTCTCGATGTCGCCATCTTCCGCACCGGCCAAAACCAGGTGTTCGCCTTGCTCGATCGCTGCCCGCACAAAGGCGGCCCGCTGAGCCAGGGCATCGTCTTCGGCACCCACGTGGCCTGTCCGCTGCACAACTGGACCATCGGCCTGTGCGACGGCCAGGCGGCGGCGCCGGACGAGGGTCGCACGCCCAAGTTCAGCGTGAAAGTCGAGAACGGTCAGGTGTATCTGGATGCACACGAACTCGCGACACTGGCGACCGATCTCGAACGGCCAATCGCCGGCCCCGCCCGCAGAGCTGCCCAAGCCTGAGCCCATGAAAGAAACCCGCTCCACCTGTCCATACTGCGGTGTGGGCTGCGGTGTGATCATTGAGTCCGACGGCACGCAGATCACTGGCGTGCGTGGCGATCCGGATCACCCGGCTAATTTCGGCAAGCTCTGCACCAAAGGCGCCACCCTGCACCTGACGGCAGCGCCCGGCATTGCGCGCCAGACCCGTTTGCTGCGCCCAATGCGGCGTCTACAGCGCGGGCTCGCTCCAGTGGCCGTCACTTGGGATGCAGCACTGGACCTGGCCGCCACGGAGATCGGCCGCATCGTCCGCACGCATGGCCCCGATGCGGTGGGCCTATATCTCAGCGGCCAGTTGCTCACGGAGGACTACTACATCTTCAACAAGCTCGCCAAAGGTCTGATCGGCACCAACAATGTCGACACCAATTCCCGGCTGTGCATGAGCAGCGCGGTGTCGGGCTACAAGCTCACCTTGGGCGCCGATGCGCCGCCCGCCTGCTACGACGATGTGAACCATGCGCAGTGCCTGTTCATCGTCGGCAGCAACGCGGCCTACGCGCACCCCATCCTGTTTCGCCGCATCGAGGCCGCGAAGCAGCAGAACCCCGCCATGAAAGTGATCGTGGTCGACCCGCGACGGACCGACACCGCCGAGTTGGCCGATCTCTACCTGCCGCTGCAGCCCGGAACCGACGTGATGCTGTTCCATGGACTTCTGCACATCATGTTGTGGGAGGGGTGGACGGATGCGGCCTACATCGCAGCGCACACGAGCGGCTTCCATGAGCTCAAGGCGCTGGTGCGGGACTACACCCCGGAGCGGGTCGCGCAGATCTGCGGCTTGAAGCACGATGACCTGTTTCAAGCGGCCCAATGGTTCGCCACTTCGGCCGCGACGCTCAGCCTCTACTGCCAGGGCCTGAACCAGAGCAGCAGCGGCACCGCCAAGAACGCCACGCTGATCAATCTGCATCTGGCCACCGGTCAAATCGGCAGGCCCGGCGCCGGCCCGTTCAGCCTGACCGGCCAGCCCAATGCCATGGGCGGTCGCGAGGTCGGCGGCATGGCCAACCTGTTGTCCGCCCACCGTGACCTGGCCAACCCGGTGCACCGCGCGGAAGTGGCGGCGCTGTGGGGCGTGCCCGATGTGCCATCGAAGCCCGGCAAGACAGCGGTTGAAATGTTCCAGGCCGCGGCCGACGGGGAGATCAAAGCACTCTGGATCGTCTGCACCAACCCGGCGCAGTCCATGCCCGACCAGGCGCTGGTGCGCCGCGCCTTGCAGCGCGCCGAGTTCGTGGTGGTTCAGGAGGCGTATGCGACCGCAGCCACCTGCGACTTTGCCGACCTGCTGCTTGCGGCCACCACCTGGGGCGAAAAAGAGGGAACCGTCACCAACAGCGAGCGCCGCATCAGCCGGGCGCGCGCTGCGGTGCCCCCTTGCGGCGACGCACGGCACGACTGGCGCATCGCGGTGGATGTGGCGCGGCGGCTGGAGGGCCAGCTGCGCCCCGGCCAGCCCTCACTCTTCCCGTACGAAACCCCCGAATCCATCTGGAACGAGCACCGGGAATCCACCCGCGGCCGCGACCTCGACATCACGGGGCTGTCCTACGCCATGCTGGAGAGCGCCGGTCCACAGTTCTGGCCACTGCGTGAAGGGGAGCCCACGGGCAAGGCGAGGCTGTACGAGGATGGCGTTTTCCCGACTGCCGATGGCAAGGCACGCTTTGCCGCCCTGCCCTGGAAACCCTTGGCGGAGCCGCGCGAAGCGCGCTTCCCCTTCTCATTGACCACCGGCCGCCTGCGCGACCAGTGGCATGGCATGACACGCACCGGCACCTTGGGTCGCTTGTTCGGGCATGTCGCGGAGCCGGCCGTGCAACTCAACCCTCAGGATATGGAACGCCGCGGCCTCAAAGATGGTGACCTGGTATACGTCACCAGCAAACGCGGCTCCATCGTCGTGCCGGTGCAGAGCTCGGCCGCACTACAGCCCACCCAGGCCTACATTGCGATGCATTGGGGGGCGGAGTACCTCAGCGGCCGCAACAACAAGGGAGAGCCCTTGGCCGGCGTCAATGCGCTCACCACGTCCGCACATTGCCCCACATCCAAGCAGCCCGAGCTCAAGCATGCGGCGGTCCAGATTCTCAAGGCTGAACTGCCGTGGAGCTTGCTGGGCATGGCCTGGCTGCCCGATGCTTCGGCGCTGACGGTCCTCGGCGAATTACGGGCACTCATGCCTGACTTCGAATTTGCCGCCTGCGTGCCGTTCGGCCGGGATCGCAGCGGCGTCCTGCTGCGCGCGGCCGCCCATGAGCCGCCAGCTCCGGGGCTCATCGAACGCATCGAAGGGCTGCTCGGTCTGCTCACCCCCGACACCTTGCGCTACGAAGACAAACGCCGGCAGCAGCGGCGCAGCGCACGGCTGGTTCGTTCCGGAGACGAATCGACCCTGCAGGCTTTTTTGCTGGCTGGCGACACCCGCGCCGAGGGCTGGATCAAGCCCTTGCTGCAGGACGCGCTGCCCGCCGGCCGCTATGGCCGCCTGCTGTTGATGCCCGGTGCCGCGCCCCCAGTGACGGCGGTGGCGGCCAGCCCGCAGGTCTGTACCTGCTTCGATGTCCGCGAAGACGCCATTCGCGCCGCATTGCTGCAATGCACGGGCAGCGAGCCGCATCGGTTGTCGGAATTGCAATCCAGGCTGAAGTGCGGCACGAATTGTGGATCGTGCCTACCCGAACTGCGTCGCTGGGTTCAGACCGTACCACCGATCCGCGTGGCGGCGTGATGGGTGGTTTGCACATAACCAGAAGTTATTTCAGGTCCTGAATAATTGCCGTCATGAGCATTGGTCGGTACATCAAGGAAATCGGTCGTGGCAAGGACGGCGCCCGGTCGCTCCAGCGCGAGCAGGCCGCGGACCTGTTCGGCCAAGTACTGGACGGCGCCGTGACCGATCTGGAAATCGGCGCCTTCTGCCTGGCCATGCGCATCAAAGGCGAGACGCCGCAGGAGATGGCCGGCTTCCTGGACGCGACGCACGAGCGCCTGCAGCGCTTGCCGGACAACGGCGTGACGACGGTAGTGCTGCCCAGCTACAACGGTGCCCGCAAGCTTCCGGTGCTCACCCCCTTGCTGGCCCTGCTGCTAGCCCGGTCGGGTGCGGCGGTGTTGGTCCACGGCACGGCCACCGAGGACAAACGTGTGACCAGCGAAGCCGTGTTCGATGCGCTGGGTCTACCGGCCCAAACATCGCTCGTTCCCGTGCCCTCCGGCCAGTGCGCGTATGTCCCCACCGAGTTGTTGCACCCTGGTCTCAAGCGTCTGCTGGACGTGCGCCGAGTCGTCGGGCTGCACAACTCGGCACACAGCCTGGTCAAGCTCCTGAATCCCTGCAAAGGCAGAGCCCTGATCGTCAGCTGCTACACCCACCCGGAATACGCCGTATCCATGGCCGAAACGTTTGCATGGGTCGGCGCACACGCGCTGCTGCTGCGCGGCACCGAGGGCGAGCCGGTCGCCGATGCGCGCCGTACCCCACAAATGGAGGCCTTCCGCGAAGGTGCGCGCCATCTGTTAGAGCCGGCGCAACAAGGTTCACTCACCCGACTGCCCGATCTGCCCAAGGACATCTCGGCCGCAGCCACCGCGACCTACATCCGCGATGTGCTTGACGGTCGCCAGCCGGTGCCTGCCCCCATCGCGCTGCAGGTCGCACACATCCAGCGCGAGCTTGCGCGTCGCCCCTCCACCACCGAAACGAACCGCCCAGCCGCGGTCAGCACACCATGAGCATCACCGCCAACCCCATCGATTCGGGAACCCGGGCCCGCCCTGGCAGCGTGACCCTTGTCGGCGCCGGCCCCGGCGACCCGGAACTGCTGACCCTCAAAGCGGTCAAGGTCATTGCGGCGGCCAGCGTGCTGCTGGTCGATGACCTGGTCAGCGATGGCATCCTGGCCCACGCATCGCCCGCCGCGCGCATCGTGTACGTGGGCAAGCGCGGCGGCTGCCGCAGCACGCCGCAAGCCTTCATCGAACGCCTGATGATCATGGCCGCGCGAGAGGGCGAAACCGTCGTGCGCCTCAAAGGTGGCGACCCGTTCATCTTCGGTCGGGGCGGCGAAGAGCTCGAACACCTGCGCGCCGCGGGCATCGAGGTGCATGTGGTCAATGGCATCACCTCGGGCCTCGCCGGCCTCAGTTCGCTCGGTGCCCCGCTCACGCACCGCGACCATGCCCATGGCGTCGTCCTGATCACCGGCCACGCCAAGCCGGGCGACACAGGCCCCGACTGGCGACAGCTCGCCGCGACCGCCCGCGACGCCCGGCTCACCCTGGTCATCTACATGGGCGTGGCGAGTGCCGAGCGCATTCAGGCCGATCTGCTCAGCGGCCTTCCCGCTCGAACGCCCGTGGCCATCATCCAAGACGCAAGCCTGCCCACTCAACGCCATGCCATCTGCACCTTGCAAGCGCTGACCGAGACGCTCGCGCGGGAACGCCTCGCCAGCCCGGCGGTGATCGTCGTCGGCGACGTGCTGCGCGGCATCGCAGCCGCCGCACAGCAGCCCCCGGCCGCCGGACTGCGGGACCTGCTGAGCGCCTGAGCGGCGGGATCAGCCGACGCGGGCCAGCAAAGCCTCGAGCGTCGCCGCGCGGGCGAGCACGGGGCCGGCGTGGACGACGGCTCCCTCGCGCATCAGCAACAGCGTCGGGAAATTCTCGATGTCGAGCGCGTCGCACCAGTCGGCTTCATCTTCGATGTCGACCCAAACGAAGCGCAGTTCGGGATGCGCCGAGGCCTGCGTCTCGAACACCGGCCGCCAGTCCGCACAGACATAACACCAGGCGGCGCAGAAGCAGGCCAGCAGCGCGGGCTCACCCGGGCCACCGCAGCCCAAGCGCTGCTGCAGAATCTCCGCCGCACCGCGCCATGCGGCGTGGCCGACCTCAGATAAAGAACCCATGGAATCTTCTCGGCGTGACAACTCGGCCGAGGGAAGCGCGGCCGCAAGCTGCACTGTAAAGCAACGCTGAACAAGTTCCCGTGATGGCGCGCGAGCGGCCGCGGGATGGGATGCGAGGCGCAAACCGAGGCAATAGCCGCAGCTATGGCGAGGATTTGCTTTCGACGCAGACCGCCCGCCGCTGGGATGCGCGACGCGCGAGGGACTTGTTCAGCGTTGCCCTAACGCGTCGCCCCCGTTACGGGCATACTTTCGGCCTTCTGCACCGCACGAAGCCGCGCCCGGTATCGGCGGCTGCGCCGCCCCAAATCCACCCGTGTTCTCCATGTTTTCGAGCCCTTCCCTCCCCTCGCGCTTGGCCCGGCTGGGTGCCCTGCTGACGCTCGGCGCTGCGGCGCTCTTGTCCGGGTGTGGCGGTGCCGAAAAACCGGGCCATGGGCCTGCAGCCCAAGGTCCGGGCGGCAAGCCCCCGCCCACGGTGGGCGTGCTGACGGTTCAGCCTGGTCCCGTCACGCTCGTGAATGAACTGCCCGGGCGGCTCGAGGCCACGCGTGTGGCGCAGGTACGTGCGCGGGTCGCCGGCATCGTGCTCAAGCGGCGTTTCGCCGAGGGCTCGTTGGTTCAAGCGGGGCAAGTCTTGTTCGAAATCGACCCCGCACCCTACACGGCGGCGCTCGCCAGTGCCGAAGCGACGCTCGCGCGCGCCGCGGCCAACGCCATGCAAGCCGACGCGCTGGTGGAGCGCTACCGGCCGCTGGCAGCAGCCCAGGCCATCAGTCAGCAAGAATGGACAGCCGCACAAGCCGCGCAAAAGCAAGCGGCGGCGGACATCGCCGCTGCACGGGCCGCGGTGCAGAGCGCGCGCATCAACCTCGGCTACACGCGGGTGACGGCGCCGATCGCTGGGCGCACCGGTCGCGCGCAGGTGACCGAAGGCGCGCTGGTCGGCCAGGGCGACGCGACGCCGCTGGTGACCATCCAGCAAACCGACCCGATTTATGTGAACTTCACGCAATCGGCCGCCGAGGTGATGAAGCTGCGCCGGGCCTTCGACGCCGGGCAGCTCCAGCCGGCGCCCGGTGGGGCCGCGCGCGTGGCGCTGGTGCTCGAAGACGGCAGCGTTTACGCGAAGCCTGGGCGCTTGCTGTTTTCCGACCTCACCGTGGACCCCGCAACCGGGCAGATCGGCTTGCGCGCCGAAGTTCCCAACCCCAAGGGCGAACTTCCGCCCGGCCTCTATGTGCGGGTGCGCATCGAGCAGGCCTTGGCGCCGAATGCGGTCCTCGTGCCCCAGCAGGCCGTCACGCGCTCCGCGCAGGGAGACACCGCGGTCGTGCTGGATGCCCAGGGGGTGCCGCAACCGCGGCGGCTGCGGATCGACGGCCAGCGGGAGGGGCGATGGATCGTGGTCGATGGGCTGGCAGCCGGGGACCGCGTCGTGGTCGAAGGGCTGCAAAAACTCGCCATGCTGCCGCCGGGCACGCCCGTCAAAGCCGTGCCCTGGGCGCCGCAAGCGCCGGGAGCGGCTGCGGCAGCAGCATCTGGCGCGAGCGCAGCTTCGCCCGCTGCATCCGCTGCCGTGGGCAAGACCCACTGACGGCAGGGGACAGCGATGGCGCGTTTTTTCATCGACCGGCCGATTTTTGCCTGGGTGATCGCCCTCTTCGTGATGGGCTTTGGTGTGCTCGCGTTGCTGCGGCTGCCGATTGCGCAGTACCCGCCGGTGGCGCCGCCCTCGATCATCGTGGCGGTCAGCTATCCGGGCGCGTCCGCGCAGACGCTGGAAGACAGCGTGCTCTCGGCGATCGAGCGCGAAATGAATGGCTCGCCCGGGCTGATCTACATGGAATCCAACGCGCAGGCCGACGGCTCGGGCAGCATCACGCTGAGCTTCGAACCCGGCACCAACGCCGACCTCGCCCAGGTGGATGTGCAGAACCGGCTCGCGCGCGCCACGCCGCGGCTGCCCGCCGCCGTGACCCAGCAAGGCGTGCGCGTGGACAAGGCCCGCAGCAACTTTTTGCTGTTCACCATTCTGACCTCGGATGACCCCGCGTGGGATCCGATTGCCTTGGGCGACTATGCCTCGCGCTCGGTGCTGCCCGAGATCCAGCGGGTGCCGGGAGTCGGACAGGCCCGTTTGTTTGGGACCGAGCGCGCCATGCGCATCTGGTTCGACCCGGCGAAGCTGCAGGGCTACAACCTGTCCGCGTCCGACGTGGTGGCCGCCATCCGCGCCCAGAACGCGCAGGTTTCGGGCGGCGAAGTGGGCGGTCTGCCCCATTTGGCGGGCCAGGGCTTGACCGCCACCGTCATCGTCGACGGCCAACTCAAGACCGTCGAGGAATTCGGCGCGATCGTGCTGCGCGCCAACACCGACGGCTCGACGGTGCGGCTGCGCGACGTGGCCCGCATCGAACTGGGCGCGCAAAACTACGGCACGGCGGCACGGCTCAATGGCAAGCCTTCGACCGGCATCGGGGTTCAGCTCTCGCCCACGGGTAACGCGCTGGCCACCGCCCAAGCGATCCGCACCCGGCTGACCGAGCTCGAGCCTTACTTTCCGCGCGGCATGCGCTGGGCGATTCCCTACGACACCTCGGTGTTCGTGCGCACCTCCATCCTGCAGGTGGCCGAAACACTGGTCGAGGCGGTGGTGTTGGTCTTTTTCGTGATGTATCTGTTCCTGCAAAACTGGCGCTACACCCTGATCCCGACCATCGTCGTTCCCGCTGCCCTGCTCGGCACGTTTGCGGTGCTGCTGGCGATGGGCTATTCAATCAATGTGCTGACCATGTTCGGCATGGTGTTGGTGATCGGCATCGTGGTCGACGATGCGATCGTGGTGGTCGAGAACGTCGAGCGCATCATGAGCGAGGAAGGTCTCGCGCCGCTCGAAGCCACGCGCAAGGCAATGGGACAGATTTCGGGCGCGATCGTGGGTGTGACGGTGGTGCTGATCTCGGTGTTCGTGCCGCTCGCGTTTTTCAGTGGCTCGATCGGCAACATTTACCGGCAGTTCGCAGTCGTCATGGGCGTGGCCATCGGCTTTTCGGCGTTTTTTGCGCTCTCGCTCACGCCCGCCTTGTGCGCAAGCCTGCTCAAACCCGTCGAACGGGGCCACCACCTGGCACGCGGCGGCCTGTTTGGCCGGTTCAATCGCGGCTTTGCCCAGACGGCCCAACGCTACGAAGCGACCGTGGCGCGCATCCTGCCGCGAGCCGGACGGTTCCTGTGGGTCTATCTGGCCATCGGCATCGCGGCCGCCCTGCTCTACCAGCGGCTGCCCAAGTCCTTCCTGCCCGCCGAAGACCAGGGCAACCTGATCGTCAACATCCAACTGCCGCCGGGGGCGACCCGCGAGCGCACCCAGGGGGTGCTGGAGCAGGTCGAACGCTACATGCTGCAGCAGCCCGAGGTGGCGGGCATGGTCGGGGTGCTGGGGTTTAGCTTTTCGGGCTCGGGCCAGAACGCGGCACTGGCCTTCGTGACGCTCAAAGACTGGGCCGAGCGCAAGGGCGCGGAGCACTCCGCCCAGGCGGTGGCGCAACGGGCATTCGGCGGTTTGGCGCCCATTCGCGACGCCAGCATCTTTGCGCTGAGTCCACCGCCCATCCGGGAACTGGGCAACTCCTCGGGCTTTAGCCTGCGGCTGCAGGACCGAGCGGGGCTCGGCCACGAGGCGCTGCTGGCGGCGCGCAACCAGTTTCTGGGCCTCGCCGCCCGCAGCCCCTTGCTGGCCCAGGTCCGCCCCGATGGTCTCGAGGATGCGCCGCAGCTGCAGGTGGAGATCGACCGCGAGCGGGCGGCGGCGATGGGGATCGGGTTCGACGCGATCAACACCGCGATCTCGGCGGCGCTCGGCTCGGCCTACGTGAACGATTTCCCCAACGCAGGCCGGGTGCAGCGGGTCGTGGTGCAAGCCGACGCGCCCGCGCGGATGCAGGCTGAGGACATCCTGCGGCTGACCGTGACCAACGCCCGTGGCCAGAGCGTGCCGTTTTCGAGCTTTGCGAGCACCCGCTGGATCCAAGGCCCGGTGCAAACCACGCGCTACAACGGCTACCCGGCCATGGGCATCAGCGGCAGCGCCGCAGCGGGCTACAGCAGCGGCGATGCCCTGGCCGAAGTCGAGCGGCTCGTGGCTCAGCTGCCGCCCGGCATCGGCCTGGAATGGACCGGAACCTCGCGGGAGGAAAAGCTGGCCGGTTCCCAGGCGCTCGTGCTCTACGCGTTCTCGATCCTGGCGGTGTTTCTCTGTCTGGCGGCGCTCTACGAGAGTTGGAGCATTCCGCTGGCGGTCATCCTCGTCGTGCCCCTCGGCGTGCTCGGGGTGCTGGCCGCGACGCTGGCCCGCGGCTACGCCAACGATGTGTATTTCCAGATCGGCCTCGTGACCATCATCGGCCTGGCGGCAAAGAACGCGATTTTGATCATCGAATTCGCCAAAGACCTGCAGGCGCAAGGCCGCGATGTGGCCAGCGCCGCGCTGGCAGCTGCCCACCTGCGCTTTCGGCCAATTTTGATGACCTCGCTGGCCTTCACGCTGGGCGTGCTGCCGCTGGCCGTGGCTTCCGGGGCGGGCTCGGCGAGCCAGCGCGCCATCGGAACCGGCGTTCTCGGCGGCATCGTGACGGGCACGGTGCTCGCGGTGTTTTTCGTGCCGATCTTCTTCGTCGTCGTCCGACGACGCTTCCAGGACAGTGCCCGGCAGCAGGCCATCCATGCCGCCCAAGCCGCCGCCGTCGGCGTGCCTGTCGCGGACGAAACCGCCCGCCCTGGAGGGATGGCATGAAGCTGCGCTGCGCTCCCGCCGCCTACCCACTGCTCGCGCTCGCGCTCACGCTCACGCTGGGTGCTTGTGCGCCGACCACCCCATACACGCGCCCGCCCGCGCCAGTTGCCGCGTCGTGGGCCGCCGGTGCTGCGCCTGAGGCTCAGACCGCCGAGGGCAACCGCCCGCACGTGCCCACGCTCGAAGTGGGGCGCCCTTACGCGCACGAGCCGGCGCTGCAGCACTTGATCACGCGCGCGCTGGCGCACAACCGCGACCTGCGCGTGGCGGCGCTCAACGTCGAGCAGGTTCGGGCCGCCTACGGCCTGCGCCGCGCGGACCGCTTGCCCACGATCAACCTGGCGGCGACCGGCCAGCGACAACCCTCGAGCAACGGCAGCGGGGCGATCAACAGCGTCTACACCGCAGGGTTGGCGCTTGCCAGCTGGGAACTCGACTTCTTCGGCCGCGTTGCCGCGCTGTCGGACGCCGCCTATGCCCAGTACCAAGCCAGCGTCGAGGCGCAACGTGCGGCCCAGCTGAGCCTGGTGGCTGCGGTGACGAGCAGCTGGCTTGCGCTGCAGACCGATGACGCCTTGCTGGCCGTCGCCCGCGAGACGCTCGGGGCGCGGCTCTCGACGCTCGAACTGGTGCGACTGCGCTTCGAGCACGGCGCCGCCTCCGAAATCGACTGGCGCAGCGCCCAGACATTGGTCGAAGCGGCGCGGGTCAACCTCGCGCAGCAAGAGCGCGCGCTCGCGCTCGACCGCCACGCGCTCGAGCTGCTGATCGGCGAGCCGCTCGGGGACGCGCCGCTGGGCTTGAGCGAACGCAGCGACGCGGGCGATGCCGCGCTGCCGCTGCCCGCGCATCTGTCGTCGGACCTGCTGCTGCGCCGGCCCGACATCCTGGCCGCGGAGCAGCAGCTGCGCGCCGCGCACGCGAACCTCGACGCCGCCCGAGCCGCTTTTTTTCCGCGCATCACCCTCACCGCCAGCGCGGGCACGGTCAGCAACGCGCTGGCCAATCTGTTTCAGGCGGGCAGCTGGGGCTGGAGCCTCGCACCTCAGGCCTTGTTGCCGATCTTCGATGCGGGACGCAACGAGGCCAACCTCGAAGCCGCCGAGGCCGCGCGCGGCGTTGCTCTCGCGCAGTATGAAAAAGCCATTCAGACCGCGTTTCGCGAGGTTGCCGACGCCCTGACCGCGCGCCAAACACTCGCCGACCAGTTGCGCGCGGCCGAGGCCCAGTTGCAGGCGCAAACCGCGCTCGCCCGCCTGGTGCAGGCGCGCTTCCAGGCCGGCGTGGCCAGCCAGCTCGAGGCGCTCGACGCGCAGCGCGCGCTGCTCGCGGCGCAACAGCAGCTCGAGCAGACCCGCGGCGCCTGGCGGCAAAGCCACGTGGCCCTCTACAAGGCGCTTGGTGGCGAAGCGGTGCTTGGAACGCGCGCGCCATGACGCCAGCGCGTGAGTCTGTGGCAGCCTTCGACGCCGTCGTCATCGGCGCGGGTGCAGCGGGTCTGTTCTGCGCCGCAGTGGCCGGGCAGCGCGGGCTGCGCGTGCTGCTGCTCGACCACAGCGAGCGGGTCGCCGAGAAGATCCGCATCTCCGGCGGCGGACGCTGCAACTTCACCAACCGCTTGCTCGACCCGCGCTCTCCCCAGCAGCATTTCGTGGGTGCCAACCCGGCTTTTGCGCGCTCGGCCCTGGCGCGCTACACGCCACAGCACTTCATCGCGCTCGTCGAGCGCCATGGAATCGCCTACCACGAGAAGCACAAAGGGCAGCTCTTCTGCGACCGCTCGGCCGAGGACATCATCGCCATGCTGCTCGCGGAATGCGCCGCCGGGGGCGTTGCCCGATGGCAGCCCTGCAGCGTCAAAAATATCGAGTTTTTGGCCGAACGCCGGCGTGAAATGGGCGAGTATCGCTATCAATTACAGAGCACCCGGGGGTCGATTCAAACCCACTCGGTCGTCGTCGCGACCGGTGGCTTGTCGGTGCCCAAGATCGGCGCGAGCGACTTCGGCTGGCGCGTGGCCCAGCAGTTTGGCCTGCGTACCGTCGAGCCCCGGCCCGGCCTCGTGCCGCTGAGCTTCGACCCCGAGGCCTGGGCGCCTTGGGCCGAACTGGCGGGCTTGTCCTTGCCGGTCGAAATTTCCACGGGTCAGGGACGCGCCCGCCAGCGCTTCGAGGAAGACCTGCTGTTCACCCACCGGGGCCTCTCGGGACCGGCCGTGCTGCAGATCTCGAGCTATTGGCAGCCCGGCACGCCCATTTCGATCGACCTCGCGCCCGGCGTCGACCTGCCGCGCCTGCTGCTCGAGGCCAAGACCCGCTCGAAAAAGCGCATCGCCAACGAACTCGCCGCCTCTGTACCCGCGCGCCTGGCCGACACCTGGGTCGCGCGCGACCCCGCCTGGCAGCGGCCGATCGCCGAAGCCAGCGATCGTGCGCTGCGCTCGCTCGGCGAGGCGCTCAAGCATTGGGAGCTCACCCCCACGGGCACCGAGGGCTGGCGCAAAGCCGAAGTCACACTGGGCGGCGTGGACACCCGCGACCTCTCGCAGCAAACCCTCGAATCCCGCCAGCCGGGGCTGTATTTCATCGGCGAGGCAGTGGACATCGCCGGCTGGCTCGGGGGTTACAACTTGCAATGGGCCTGGGCCAGCGCGCATGCCTGTGCAAGCGCGCTCGAGCCGATATAATTCCGTGTTTTGCCGGCATCGCCCCGCCGGCCGATACTAGTTAAAGGCGGGGCAAAAACGCAGTTACGGCGACCGGGCCCGATCTTCCCGGCCACCCTCTGTCTGCACCCATGGAAATCCAAACGTAATGACGACGATACGCGTAAAAGACAACGAACCCTTCGAGGTTGCCCTGCGCCGTTTCAAGCGCACGATCGAAAAGCTCGGCCTGCTGACAGAACTGCGCGCCCGCGAGTTCTACGAAAAGCCGACCGAAGAGCGCAAGCGCAAGAAGGCTGCGGCCATCAAGCGCAACTACAAGCGCATCCGCTCGATGCAGCTGCCCAAGAAGCTGTACTGAACGCCGCCGCGGCGCACCCGTGGCCCCAGTGGGGAACCGGTCTGTGCCACCGTTCGTTCGCAACCCGCGCCAGGGACGCCTGCCGCGGGTTTGTTTTTTCAGGAGTTCACCATGAGCCTCAAAGACCGAATCACCGAAGACATGAAAACCGCAATGCGGGCCAAGGACAGCGCCCGGCTGGGCGCCATCCGCCTGCTGCTTGCCGCCATCAAACAAAAAGAGGTGGACGAGCGCGTCACGCTCGACGATGCAGCCATCATCGCCGTCATCGACAAGCTCATCAAACAGCGCAAGGACAGCATCGCCGCCTACACCCAGGCCGGCCGCCAGGATCTCGCGGACGCGGAACAAGCCGAGCTGCAGGTTTTGCAGGTCTACCTGCCCGAGCGCCTGACGCCCGAAGCCGTGGCCCAAGAAGTGGCCGCGATCGTCGCCGAGGCGAGCGCCGAGCTCGGCCGCAAGCCCGCGGCCAGCGACATGGGAAAAATCATGGCCGCGGCAAAAGCCCGCCTGGCAGGCAAAGCCGACATGGCCGCCGTCTCGGCCGCCGTCAAGGCCGCCTTAGAGCAACGCTGAACCAGTCCCTCGCGCGCCACGCATCCCGGCCGCGGGATGGAATACGCGGCGCGCCTTCAGCGGGGCTGTGCGGCCGTGCCTCAGGCTCCGGCGACGGTCATGCGGTCGATGAGGACCGAGCCGACCGTCTTGGCGCCCTGCGTGTACGCGTCGGCTCCGATGGCACGGATGCCCGCGAACATGGTCTTGAGGTTGCCCGCAATGGTGACCTCATGAACTGGGTACGCGATGCGGCCGTTCTCCACCCAGAAACCGCTGGCGCCGCGCGAGTAGTCGCCCGTGACGTAATTCACTCCCTGGCCGAGCAGCTCGATCACGAACAGCCCGGTGCCCAGCCGCTCGAGCATGGCATCCAGGTCGTCCTCGGGCCGCGCCAAGCGCGAACGCATGATGAGGTTGTGCGAGCCGCCGGCATGGCCGGTCGTGCGCATCCCGAGCTTGCGAGCCGAATAGGTGCTCAGGAAATAACCCTCGACCCGACCGGCGTCGACCACGCGGCGCGCCCGCACCTGGACGCCTTCGCGGTCGAACGGTGAACTGCCCTTGCCGCGCGGAATGAACGGGTCTTCCAAAATCTCGACATGCTCGGGGAAGACTTTTTTGCCGAGCGAGTCGAGCAAGAAACTGCTCTTTCGATAGAGCGCCCCGCCACTGGTCGCCTGCACGAATGCCCCGAGCAGGCCCGCGGCCAGCGGCGCCTCGAACAGCACCGGGCACTCGCGGGTGGCGATCTTGCGCGCGCCCAGCCGGCTCAAAGCCCGTTCGGCCGCGTAACGGCCCACGGCCTCGGGCTGCGCCAAATCCTCCGGGTGCCGCATCGAGCTGTACCAATAGTCGCGCTGCATCGAGCGGCCGCGGCCGGCGATCGGCGCCACCGAAATCGAGTGCCGTGAACTCGCGTAGCCGCCTCGAAACCCGTGGGTGTGCGCCGAGAAGAAATGGCTGTGCTGCGCCGAGACGCCCGCGCCTTCGCTGTTGGTGATGCGCCGGCTGGTGGCAAACGCGGCTGCCTCGCAGCGCAAGGCAAGCTCAGCGGCCGCCTCGCTGCCGATGTCCCAGTGATGGAACAGGTCGAGCTCGCGCGGGGCGTGCTCGACCTCGTCCGGATCGGGCAGGCCAGCGGCCGGATCTTCGGCGGTGAAGCGCGCGATGTCATAGGCCGCCTGCACGGTTTCGTGGATCGCTCGCGGCGAGAAATCCGAGGTGCTCGCGTGGCCGCTGCGCTGTCCGACATAGACCGTTACCCCCAGGCCCTTGTCCCGGTTGCGCTCCACGCTCTCGAGGGCGCCGCAGCGCACGCCGACGCTCAGACCAAAGGCTTCGGAAGCCTCGGCCGCCGCGTCCGACGCGCCGAGCTTGCGCGCGTGCTGGATGGCGGCATCCACCAGTTCTTCAAAAAAGGCCCGGCTGTAACTGAAGCCGGACTCGGGGTCGTGCGCGGCAGCGGTGCCCGCGCTGACGTCTGAGACGGGGTTGTTTTTCATCGTGGCGGCTATGATACCGGCCCGCTTTCCCAACGCCCGAGTGCCCCATCCATGTCCCGCAAACCGAAACGAGGTTACTTCGTCCGTGGCCAGTTCATCGCCGAGGGCAGCCCGGAAGATCTCGAGCTCAAGCGTGAACTCAAAGGCACCGACGGCGCCAGCCGAACCGAGCTCAAACGAGAGAGCGAAGCGCTGCAGGCACTCGGCACCGAGTTGCTGACGCTGCGAGCGGACCTGCTCGAAGCCCTCCAGCTCCCCGAAAAACTGCTCGAAGCCCTGGCCGAAGCCCGCCGCATCACCGATTTCGAGGGCAAGCGGCGGCAGATGCAGTTCGTCGGCAAGCTCATGCGCGGACTCGACGCCGAAACCATAGCCGCGGCCCGCGCGGCGCTGGCCGAACAGCATCAGGGGTCTGCGGCACGCACGCAGGCTCTGCACGAAGCCGAGCGCTGGCGCGACCGCCTGATCGAAAGCGACGAGGCGGTCGCCGACTGGATTGCCGCGCACCCCGGCTGCGACACGCAGCAGTTGCGCGCCCTCGTGCGCCAGGCGCGCAAAGACGCGCCGCCCGAAAGCCGTGCCGCCGTCTCACAGGGCCTCGCGCCGCGCCACGGCCGGGCCTACCGCGAACTGTTCCGCTGGGTACGCGACACGCGCGAAGGCCCGCCGGACGGCGCCGAATGACCCCACACCCCAACGATCCGGAGCCCATCGATGTCTGAAACCTCGACCCCCACGACGCCGCACGATCCGGTCCGCATCGGCATCGTCTCCATCAGCGACCGCGCTTCCTCGGGTGTCTATGAAGACAAGGGCCTGCCCGCCTTGCGGGAGTGGCTCACGCGCGCGCTCAAAAACCCGCTGCAATTCGAAGAGCGCTTGATCCCCGACGAGCGCGCGCGCATCAGTGAAACCCTGATGGAACTCGTCGATGCTGGCTGCGCATTGGTGCTGACCACCGGCGGCACCGGCCCGGCCCCGCGCGATGTGACGCCTGAAGCCACACTGGACGTGGCCGACAAAGAGATGCCGGGCTTTGGCGAGCAGATGCGGCAGATCAGCCTGCGCTTCGTCCCCACGGCCATCTTGTCGCGCCAGGTGGCGGTGATCCGGGGCCAAAGCCTCATCATCAACCTGCCCGGGCAGCCCAAGTCCATCCAGGAAACGCTCGAAGGCCTCAAGGCCGCAGACGGCACCCCCATCGTGCCGGGCATCTTCGCCGCCGTGCCTTACTGCATCGACCTGATCGGCGGCCCCTACCTCGAGACCAACGATGAGGTCTGCAAGGCCTTCCGGCCCAAAAACGCCATCCGACCAATCCGCTGAAGATCAGCGACTCGAGGGCAGCGCAAGGGCAACGCTGAATCAGTTCCTGCGTTGGCGCGCGCCCGGCCGCGGGATGGGATGCGAGGCGCAAACCGCAGCCATAGCCGTAGCTATGGCGAGGATTTGCTTTCGACGAGACCGCCCGCAGCCGGGATGCGCGACGCGCGGGGGACTTGTTCAGCGTTGCCCAAGCCACCCCTGCTGGCAGTCACCCCATGCCTCCGGGCGGCACGCTCATTTGCCCAGCAAGCGGCTGATTCCGGCGGCGTCGAAGTGCTCTTGCACGGCCGCATCGACCGGCAAGCCCTGCGCCGCCGAGAGTTTCTCGATGGTCTGCCAAAGCAGGGCAATCTGATGCTCCTGTGCGGCCGCATGGTCGATGAGCCCGCGCAGGGCTTGTGAGAGCGGGTCGTCGCTCTGCGTGACGCCATAGGCCGAAAAGCCCATGCGCGATGCCGCTTCCTCACGCCGGGCATCGGCCTCGGCCTCGATGATGCGTGCCGGGTTGCCTACGGCGGTGGCCCCGGCGGGCACGGGCTTGGTCACGACCGCGTTGGATCCGATCTTGGCGCCGTCACCGACCGTGAAGCCTCCCAGCACCTTGGCGCCCGCCCCCACGACCACGTCGCGGCCGAGCGTGGGATGGCGCTTGGTGCCCTTGTAGAGCGAGGTGCCGCCCAGCGTGACGCCGTGGTAGATCGTGCAGCCGTCGCCGACTTCAGCGGTTTCACCGATGACGATGCCCATGCCATGGTCGAAGAAGACGCGCTCGCCGATTTTGGCGCCGGGGTGAATTTCGATGCCGGTGAGAAAGCGCGAGACATGCGAGATGAAGCGCCCCAGCCACAACAGCCCATGAGTCCAGCAGGCGTGCGCCAGCCGGTGCAGCACCAGCGCATGCAGGCCCGGATAACAGGTGAGCACCTCCCAGGCACTGCGCGCGGCAGGATCGCGTTCGAGAATGCACTGAATGTCGGATCGGAGTCGGGCGAACATGATCCCGAGTCTATTGCGGCGGCAAGTCCGCTGCCGCGCCAGTGGCTTTGGGCGCTGCCGACGCGGCGGCGGCCGTGCGTTGCATGCTGCGGGCGATCCCCCGCAGGATGTGCACCTCCTCAGGGGTCAGGCGCGCACGGTTGAACAGTTGGTTGAGGCGCGGCATGAGCTTCTTGGGCGCGGACGGGTCGAGGAACCCGATGTCAGCGAGGGCTTGCTCCCAGTGCGCCAACACGCCGGCGACGGCCTGTGCGTCGGCATGTTCCGAGGCTTGCGTTGGCACGGCCGGCAACCAAGGGCCATAGCCGCCGAGTGCGAGCCGCCATTCGTAGGCGATGAGCTGCACGGCTGCGGCGAGGTTGAGCGAGCCGAAGCCGGGATTGGTCGGAATGCTCAAGCCCACATGGCAGCGGTAGACGTCCTCGTTTTTCATGCCGTAGCGCTCGGAGCCGAACAAAAAGGCGACCGACGGCGGCGGCTCGCCCCGCGCACGCGCTTGGGCCGCCAGCGCCTCCAGATGCGGGCGCGGTGCCTGCGTGGGCGGCCCGAAATCGCGCCCGACCATCACGGTGGCACAGAGATGCTGCACGCCGTCGAGCGCCTCGTCGAGCGTGGCGACGATGCGCGCGCGCTCGAGCACATCGGTGGCGCCACTGGCACGCTCGATGGTCTCCTTGCGGCGCAGCACGTTGGGCCAACGCGGCGCGACCAGCACCAGATCATCAAAACCCATGACCTTCAGGGCGCGCGCCGCGGCGCCGACGTTGCCGGGGTGACTGGTCTCGATGAGGATGAAGCGCGTCGTCATGGAAGCGGATGGGGCGGTGGCCTCACGGGTAAAATCTGCCGATTGTCGCCGCAGCGCATCGCCGCGCGGCCCGCCGTCTTGGCTCCCGCACTGCACCTTTCCACCATCCATGTCGTCCCCGCATCTGCACCCCATGCTCAATATGGCCGTCAAGGCCGCCCGCGCCGCCGGCACCATCATCAACCGCGCCGCGCTCGACGTGGAGGCAGTTCGGGTGTCGCAGAAGCAGGTCAACGATTTCGTCACCGAGGTGGACCATGCGAGCGAGCGAGCGATCATCGAGACGCTGCTCGACGCTTACCCGAGCCACGGTTTTCTGGCCGAGGAGTCGGGGCAGCTTCATGGCGACAAAAACTCCGACCACATTTGGATCATCGACCCGCTCGATGGCACGACCAACTTCATCCACGGCTTTCCGGTCTATTGCGTGAGCATTGCTTTGTCGGTGCGGGGCCGCATCGAGCAAGCCGTCGTCTACGACCCCACGCGCAACGACCTGTTCACCGCCAGCCGCGGTCGCGGCGCCTTCCTCAACGACCGGCGCATTCGCGTGAGCAAGCGCACCCGGCTGCAGGAGTGCCTGATCTCCACCGGCTTTCCCTTCCGCAAGGGCGACAACTTCCAGCGCTACCTGCAGATGATGGGCGAGGTGATGCAGCGCACGGCGGGCCTGCGCCGGCCTGGGTCGGCCGCGCTCGATCTGGCCTATGTCGCCGCCGGCTTCACCGATGGCTTCTTCGAGACCGGCCTGCAGCCCTGGGACGTCGCGGCGGGCTCGCTGCTCGTGACCGAAGCGGGCGGTCTCATCGGCAATTTCACGGGTGAAGCGGACTTCCTGCACCAGCAAGAATGCCTGGCCGGAACGCCGCGCGTCTACGGACAACTCGTGACTTTGCTCGGCAAATACAGCAAGTTCGCCAGCGCTGGCGAAAAGGCCGCCGTGCGAGAAGCCGAACGGGCTGCCGCCACCCCAGCCGCCTCGGGCGAGTTGGCGCAAAACGCCGAGCAAGGGGCCGAAGCCGCCACCGCGCCGACCGAGCCGCCGCGCGCGGACGACGCACCCTTCTGATCGCTTGGGGTGCCCGTCGCACCCCGCCCCGATTTCTTGCGCCCGCTGCCCATGACCGGATCCGAAGCCGCCGCGCCACAGGCCCATACGCCCGTGATGCAGCAGTACCTCGCCGTCAAGGCGGAGTACCCGGACACGCTGGTGTTCTACCGCATGGGCGACTTCTACGAGCTGTTCTGGGCCGACGCCGAGAAAGCCGCGCGCCTGCTCGACATCACCCTCACCCGCCGCGGTCAGTCGGCCGGGCAGCCGGTGGTGATGGCGGGCGTGCCCGCGCACTCTGTCGAGACCTATCTCGCGCGGCTGGTGGAGCTGGGCGAATCGGTGGCGATTTGCGAGCAGGTGGGCGATGTCGCCACCGCCAAGGGACCGGTCGAGCGCAAGGTGGTGCGCGTGGTCACACCGGGGACGCTGACCGACGCAGCGCTGCTTTCCGACAAGCGTGACCCGGTGCTGCTCGCGCTGCACGCGGGCGAACGCGGCCGCTATGGGCTCGCCTGGCTCAGCGTCACCCAAGGGGAACTGCAACTGGCCGAGTGCGAGGCGGCTGCACTCGAATCCACGCTGGCACGCGTGGGCCCAAGCGAGCTGCTCTACAGCGCGGGCGCACCCACCACGCTGGAGCAACGCCTCGCGGCCTGGGCGGCGTCGGCCGAGCGGCGCGCCAGCCTCACGGCGCGGCCGGCCTGGCAGTTTGATGCGGGCCTGGGCCAGCGCAAGCTGCTCGAACAGCTGCAGGCGGCGAGCCTCGATGCCTGGGGTGCGAGCGAACTGAGCGCGGCGCACGCGGCCGCCTCAGCGCTGCTGGCCTGGGCCGAGCACACCCAGGGCCGCAGCCTGAGCCATGTGCGCGAGCTGCGCGTGCAGCGCGCCGATGCGCTCATCGACCTGCCGCCGGCCACGCGACGCAACCTCGAACTCGTGCGCACGCTGCGCGGCGAAGAAGCGCCCACGCTGTTTTCTCTGCTCGACACCTGCCAAACCGGCATGGGCAGCCGCCTGCTGCGCCGTTGGTTGCTCGAGCCGGCACGCGATCGCAGCGCCGCGCAGGCCCGCATCGACGCCATCGGGGTGCTGCGGGGTGAGGACCCGAGCGACGCGCCGAGCTTGGGTGCGCTGCGCGCGGCACTCAAGGGCCAGGCCGACGTCGAGCGCATCGCCGCGCGCGTGGCGCTGCGTCAGGTGCGCCCGCGCGAGCTCGTGGCGCTGCGGCAATCACTACAAAATTCAGAGCATATCCAGTCCATTTCACGCCGGGGTTCCGGCCTTTTGGCTGAAATTTCAGCGCAACTGAGCCCACCCGAGGGCTGCGCGGCGCTGCTCGGCCGCGCCTTGCTCGATGAGCCCGCCGCGCTGCTGCGCGACGGCGGCGTGATCCGCGACGGCTTCGACGCTGAACTCGACGAGCTGCGCGCGATCCAAAACAACTGCGACGACTTTCTGCTCGCGCTCGAGGCGCGCGAGCGCGAGCGCACTGGCATTGCCAATCTGCGCGTGCAGTTCAACAAGGTGCACGGCTTCTACATCGAGGTCACACAAGGGCAGCTGGACAAGGTGCCCGCCGACTACCGCCGCCGCCAAACGCTCAAGAACGCCGAGCGCTTCATCACGCCCGAACTCAAGGCTTTCGAAGACAAGGCGCTCTCCGCGCAGGAGCGCGGCCTGGCGCGCGAGAAATGGCTCTACGAGCAGCTGCTCGACGCACTGCAGCCCTTCGTGCCCGCCCTCACGCGGCTCGCGCGCGCGCTTGCGACGCTCGACGCTTTGTGTGCGCTTGCCGAGCGATCGCTGACCCTCAACTGGTGCGCCCCACAGTTCGTGCGCGAGCCCTGCATCGAAATCCGCGCGGGCCGCCATCCGGTCGTCGAGGCGCGATTGGCCGAGACGCGCGGCGCGGCCTTCATCGCCAATGACACGGTGCTTGGCGCCAAGACGCGCATGCAAATCATCACCGGCCCGAACATGGGCGGTAAATCGACCTACATGCGGCAGGTGGCCTTGATCGTGCTGCTGGCCAGCATCGGCTCTTATGTGCCCGCGACGGCCTGTCGGCTCGGGCCGATCGACGCCATCCACACGCGCATCGGCGCGGCCGATGATCTGGCCAATGCGCAATCGACCTTCATGGTCGAGATGACCGAGGCCGCGCAAATCCTGCGCGCGGCCACGCCGCAAAGCCTGGTGCTCATGGATGAAATCGGCCGCGGCACCAGCACCTACGACGGCCTGGCGCTGGCCGCAGCGATTGCCAAACACTTACACGACCGCGCGCAGTGCTACACGCTGTTTGCCACCCACTATTTCGAACTCACCGCCTTCCCCGCCGAGCATCACGCGGCGGTGAACATGCATGTGAGCGCAGCCGAGTCGGGGCACGACATCGTCTTCCTCCACGCGCTCGAGCCCGGCCCGGCGAGCAAGAGCTACGGCATCCAGGTCGCGCGGCTCGCGGGCCTGCCCGCCCCGGTGCTGCAGCACGCGCGGCAAACGCTCGCCGCGCTCGAATCCGGCGCCGCCGACCGCACCCAGCCCGACCTATTCGCGACCGCCGAACCGAGCGTCCCCACCGCCCCCATCCCGAGTGAAGTCGAGCTGCGTCTGGCTGAGATCGACCCCGACGCCCTCACGCCCCGCGAAGCGCTCGACCTGCTCTACCAGCTCAAACGCCTCGTTTGAACTATGCCTACCCAGCCTCTCATCATCTTCTCCCATGCCAACAGCTTTCCGGCGTGCACCTACCGGGTGCTGTTCGAAAGCCTGCGCGCGCGCGGCTTCGAGGTGGAGGCGGTGGATCGCTATGGCCACGACCCGGCCTATCCGGTCACCAACAACTGGCCGCATCTGGTGCAGCAACTGGTGGACTTCGCGCAGCCGCAGGTCGCACGCGCCGGTCGACCCGCCTTCCTCGTGGGGCATTCGCTCGGCGGTTTCTTGAGCGTCATGGCAGCCGCCCGGCAGCCGGCGCTGGCGCGCGGCGTGCTGCTGATCGACTCGCCCATCCTCGGCGGCTGGCGCGCCACCACGCTCGGCGCGATCAAGCGCACACCCTTGATCGGCTCGCTCTCCCCCGGGCGAGTGAGCCGCCAGCGCCGCACCCGTTGGGAGAGCCGCGACGCCGCGCTCGAGCACTTCCGCCACAAGCGCGCGTTTGCCCACTGGGATCCGCAGGTGCTGGCCGACTACATCGACTGCGCCACCGAAACCGACGCGCACGGCCGTCGCGTGCTGCGCTTCGACCGCGATGTGGAAACCGCCATCTACAACACGCTGCCCGACAACCTCGACCGCCTGCTGCACCGCCATCCGCTCAAATGCCCGGTGGGTTTCATCGGTGGCACCCATTCGCAGGAGATGCGCCAAGTGGGCATGGCCATGACGGAAAAGCTCACCCAAGGCCGCATCCTGATGCTCGAAGGCAGCCACCTCGTGCCGATGGAAAAGCCGCTGGCCACCGCCGCGGCCATCGAGGCCGCGCTGCGCGACATGGGGGCCTGAGAGGGCGTCGAAACGGGCTGCACCAACGGTGATGGGGGTCACTGCGCCCAGGTGACCAGCCCGCTCCAGGCGGTGGCAAACACCAGCACGCCAAAGCCAATGCGGTACCAGGCGAAGGGCACGAAACTGTGGGTGGCGATGTAACGCAGCAGCCAGCGCACGCACACCCACGCGCTCAGGAACGAGAACAACAGACCCACGGCAAACAGCGGCGCGTCGGCCACGGACAACATCGCGCGCTCCTTGTAGAGGCTGTAAGCGCCAGCGCCGATGAGTGTCGGAATCGCAAGAAAGAAAGAGAAATCCGTCGCCGCCTGGCGCGACAGGCCGAACAACATGCCGCCGATGATGGTCGCGCCGCTGCGGCTCGTGCCTGGCACCATGGCCAGGCACTGCGCCAGGCCAACCTTGAGCGCATCGAGCGGCTGCATGGACTCGACATGGTCGATGCGCACCGCCGAGCGCGGCCGCCGCTCGGCCCAAAGAATCACCAGACCACCGAGGATGAAGGTGCTGGCGACCACCGTGGGCGTGAACAGATGCGCCTTGATCGCCTTGCCGAACAGCAGGCCCAGGATCACCGCCGGGAAGAACGCAATCAGCACATTGACCGCAAAACGCTGCGCCTGCGCCTGCGTCGGCAAGGCCCGCAGGGTGGACCACAGCCGCTGCCAGTAGACGAGGATGACTGCGAAGATCGCACCGGTCTGGATGGCGATGTCGAACACCTTGGCGCGCTCGTCGTCGAAACCCAGCAGCGAACCCGCCAGTATCAGGTGCCCCGTCGATGAAATGGGCAAGAACTCCGTCAGCCCCTCGACCACCCCCATCACCGCGGCCTTGGCCAGCAACACAACGTCCACACACGCTCCTTGAAACGAGCGTGGATTATCGCTGCGCCCAGGCCCGCCACTGTGGCGTATGCGGCCTGCACGCCTTCACTGCGGCCGACTCAGCGTCGCCCGACCGCCTGAGGCGTAGAAGTCAGTAGCGATACCCCGGGCCTTCGTACCACTCCGGCCGGTCGTGATGGTGGTGATGCTTGTGCTTGCGCTCCCGCACCACGTAGCCCGGCGGCACCCAGCCGATGGGCTCGACGACCACCGGAGCGGGCCGATAAACGACCGGCGGCGGCGCGTAGACGGCGACGGGGCGCTGCACCACCACCGGCGCGGGTTGTACGTAAACCGGTGCCGGCTGCACATAGACCGGGGCGGCATTCGCCACACCGATGGACACCCCAGGCGAGGCGATGCCGATCGACCAGAACACGTTGTCGCGCGCATGGGCGCCGCCCGAGGCCGCAAGCCCCGCCGCGCCGATGAACCCGAGGGCCATCAGACGCACCCGAGCGCTGTGGGACATGAGCTTCAAAACGCTGGTTTGCATGGAAATTCTCCTGTGAATCGATGCACATCGGCACCTCGGGCGACGCCCTCGATGCCCTGCCCTGATTCAACGCGAGAACCCGCGATACAGACCACTGCCGAGCCGTGACAGCGGTTGCTGCATGTAACAACTGGGCCGCGAATCGCCCGGCTGACGGGCGTGCCCGAAGGCGCGCCCATCCGTAAAGCCGCGTCCTACAATGAAACGATCATGAACGCCAAAACCGTCCAAACCTCATCGATGGCCGCGAACCCCACTGACGCACCGCGGCCGAGCAACTTCCTGCGCCAGATCATCGAGCACGACCTCGCCCGCGGCACCGACACCGCGCGCCGCTGGGTCGGCCACCCCGGAGAGGGCAGCGTGCAGGCCGCCGGCGGCCCCGACCCCGCACGCATCCGCACCCGCTTCCCGCCCGAGCCCAACGGCTACCTGCACGTGGGCCATGCCAAGAGCATCTGCCTGAACTTCGGCCTCGCGCGCGACTATGGCGGCGTCTGCCACATGCGCTTCGACGACACCAACCCCGAGAAGGAAGACGAGGAATACGTCCGCTCCATCCTGGACGCGGTGCAGTGGCTGGGTTTTAGCTGGGAAGGCACGCTGGGCGGCAAACCCGTGAGCCACCTCTACCACGCCAGCGACTATTTCGACTTCATGTACCGCGCGGCCGAGTACCTGGTCGAAACCGGCCATGCGTACGTGGACGAGCAAACGCCCGAGCAAATGCGCGCCGCACGCGGCGACTTCAACACCCCCGGCACCGAAAGCCCGTACCGCCACCGCAGCCCGGCCGAGAACCTCGCGCGCCTGCGCGAAATGCGTGCGGGCCTGCACCCGGACGGCGCCATGGTTCTGCGCGCCAAGATCGACATGGCGCACCCCAACATCAACCTACGCGACCCCGCCATCTACCGCATCCGCCACGCCACCCACCACCGCACCGGTGACGCCTGGTGCGTCTACCCGATGTACAGCTTCGCGCACCCGATCGAGGATGCGCTCGAAAACATCACCCACAGCATCTGCACGCTCGAATTCGAAGACCAGCGGCCGTTTTATGAATGGACACTCGAGCGCATCGTGCCCATCCTGCGCGCGCCCCAGTTCGAGGCCGCGCGGGCGTGGATCGAGAAAATCGAAGCCCAAGGCCTCGAAGCGGGCAAGGAGTTTGCGCTGCACTGCCACAACCACGCCGACCGCCTGTGGGCCAGCGAAGCCGAAGGCCGCATGCGCGCGCTGTTCGCCCGCTGGGAACACGACCGCGAAGCCGTCCTGCGCGACCTGCCGGAATTCTTCGCGCTGCTCAAGACCCAACCCGAGCAGTTCACCCCGCTGCTGGCGCACGCGCTCGACATCGAGCGACCCAACCCCTTCCTGCTGCCGCGCCAGCATGAGTTCGCGCGGCTCAACCTCACCTACGTCGTCACCAGCAAGCGCAAGCTCGCGCAACTCGTCAACGAGGCGCGCGTGAGCGGCTGGGACGACCCGCGCATGCCCACCATCGTCGGCCTGCGCCGCCGCGGCTACACGCCCGAAGCCATCCAGCTCTTTGCCGAGCGGATCGGGGTGAGCAAGTCCGACAGCTGGATCGACTACGCCACCCTCGAAGCCTGCCTGCGCGAGGACCTGGAACACAAGGCGCACCGCGGCATGGCGGTACTCGACCCGGTCAAGCTCGTGCTCACCAACTGGGCCGAGGTGTTCGGCTCCGACGACTACCTCGAAGACTGCACCCAGCCCGCCCTGCCCCACGCGGCCATCGCCGAAGGCCAGACGCCCCCGCCCGAGCGCGTGTTCAAGATCGGCAGAGAAGTCTGGATCGAACGCGAAGACTTCGAAGCAGTGCCGCCCAAGGGCTACAAGCGGCTCTATCCGCCCCGGCCAGGGGCGGATGGCCAAATGCAGCCCGGCAATGTCGTGCGCCTCAAAGGCGGCTACGTCATCGAATGCACCGGCTGCGTCAAGGATGCGACGGGCCAAGTCACCGAAGTGCACGCCAAAGTCATCCCCGGCACCAAGAGCGGCACCCCCGGCGCCGACAGCGTCAAGGCCAAGGCCGCCATTACCTGGGTGGGCGTGGCCGACGGGGTGCGCGCCGAAGTGCGCCTCTACGACCGCCTGTTCACCGACCCGCACCCCGACGCGGGCGGCAAAAACTTCCTCGACGCGCTGAACCCCGACAGCCTGAAGGTCGTGACCGCCTACGTGGAACCGTCACTGGCCGCCGCCAAGCCGGACGAGAAGTTTCAGTTTGAACGCCACGGCTACTTCGTGGCCGACCGCGCGGATCATGGCGTGGATGGGAAGCTGGTCTTCAACCGGGTGACGGGGTTGAAGGATTCGTGGGCGAAATAAGGCGGCGCTGAATAAGTCCCTGCGATGGCGCGCGCCCGGCCGCGGGATGGGATGCGAGGCGCAAACCGCAGCCATAGCCGCAGCTATGGCGAGGATTTGCTTTCGACGAGACCGCCCGTCGCCGGGATGCGCGGCGCGCGAGGAACTTGTTCAGCGTCGCCATAAAGCCGACACTGCGTCAACGCGCTCGTCTTTGCCCACGGCAGGCCCTTTCCCGGCGTCGGCCCGCGCTCCCACCGGGGACTCCCCCCTTTGCCGCCGCGCAGCGTCATTGCCTTGCCGCGATCGAGCAGCGGGCTGTGCATGCTGAGGGTTGCGCAGCGCCAACAAAACGGTCTCTTTTTGAGAGCAAAAAACGCCCGAATGACGCTGGCATCCGCCCGTTTTATTTCAAAACTGGGCTGCCGATGCTCCCCTGAGCCAGCGGCCGCCTCAGGTGCCGGGCTGCAGGGCCACCTGGACCTCGCGCGTGGCTTCGCCGCGGCGCAGCGTCAGGCGCACCACGTCTCCGACCTGGTGCTCGTCGAGCAGTGACAAAAGCTTCGGCAGCCCGTCGACGGGCGTTCCGTCCAAGGCCGTGATGACGTCGCCGGGGACGAGCCCCTCCGGTCCGCGGGCCGCGCCCACGATGCCGGCTTTTTCAGCGGCGGATCCAGGCTGCACGCGCAGCACATAAACGCCTTTGACGCCGGTCAGCGCCGCCAGCCGCTGATTGAGCAGCTCGTCGGCCTCGATGCCCAGCGCCGGGCGGATGTATTTGCCGGTTTTGATCAGTTGGGGCACGACCCGGCGCACCGTATCCACCGGCACCGCGAAACCGATACCCGCCGACGCGCCGCTCGGGCTGTAGATGGCGGTGTTGATGCCGATGAGCCGCCCCGCCGAGTCGAGCAGCGGCCCGCCGGAGTTGCCGGGGTTGATGGCGGCGTCGGTCTGGATGAGATGCTCGATCGGTGGCCCGCCGCGCTCGTTGGGCAGCGAACGGTCGAGGGCGGAGACGATGCCCGTCGTCAAGCTCCAGTCCAGCCCGAACGGATTGCCGATCGCAAACACCTTCTGCCCCACCTTCAAATCGTGGCTGGTGCCGATCGGCACGGGCGGCGGTCGCTTGAAGCCCACACCAATGCGCAGCACGGCAATGTCGTGCGCGGGCGACGCGCCGACCAATGCGGCCTTGTAGTCGCGCCCGTCGGCCAGCTTCACCGTGGCTTCGGACGCCCCTTCGATGACATGAAAGTTCGTGACGACATGGCCTGCGTCGTCCCAGATGAAGCCCGAGCCCGTGCCGCGTGGCACCGCAAAGATGTTGCGTGTCCAAACATCTTGAACCAGCTGCGCCGTCGAGATGTAGACGACGGAATCCCGCGATTTTTCAAACAGTTCGATCGTCGCTTTTTCATCTTCGGCCAGGTCGCCGCGCGCCGTGACCGTGCGCTCGCCGCTGCCGGACGGGGCAAGCCACGCCTCGACCACCGGCAGAAAGTGCCACAGCACCATCAGCAGTGCGGCCCAAAACGCCAACACCGCCACACGCCGCGAGAAAGTGTCCCGACTCGGCACGGGTTCGAAATCGCTGGCTTTCATGCTTCCTCTCCATGATCTTTCTTCGTTGCAAGACCAAACGCACGCTCGGCGTCGAGCGCCTTCTGGTCACGCTCGCGCATCATCCAATACACCGCGCCCAGGGCCAACACCGCCCCCGACAGCGCCGCAACCTTGGACGGCGACGTGTCCGGGTCCAGGATCACGAACTTGCGCGAGAGCGCAATCAGCGCGATCAACACCACCGTCTTGACTTGGATGATGCTGTCCTCGCGCATCGCCACGCGGATGATGGAGTGTTTGAACTCCATCGCGATCAGCAGCGTCATGACCATGCCGAACACCTGTTCGAACACGGCATGGTCGAGCGGATTGAACGCGTCGAGCACGAGCAGCGTGAACACCACGCGGATCAACTGAACGAGGGAGGTCACGACGATGACCGCGATCACCGCCGACAAAATGATCGCGACGATCTGCTCGAAGCGCTCATAAAAACCGAGCATGGACCATTGCTCGCGCCACACTTCGAACGTTGCGGGTTTCTTTCTGGGCATATGGGCTGGAGGAATCGAAAGTGAAAGCCGGAGAACCACCCCCGGCCAAGCATCGGGGCCAGTATATCGACGCCGCGCCCGCGCAAAGGCCCTCGCCACGTCCGACCCCCGCGGGCACCATCCACTCGCCCAGGTGCCACGGCCGATGCGCAACGACTCGCCTACTTCGCCGCAGCCAGGGACAGGACCGCCCGATGGATCCTCTCTCTATGCCCGCCGCTCGACCAGGGGGATGCTGCGCTCGATCGCATCGTCCACCGCCCATTCGACACGATTGCGCCCCGCGCTTTTGGCTCGGTAGAGTGCCTGATCGGCACGCGCCAGACAGTCGCGCCAGTGCTCTCCCGCGTGATGCGCTGCCACACCCATGGACACGGTCACCGCTTCGCCCTCGCCGGCGCGCACATGCTCGCGGATCTGCTCGCGCAAGCGCTCGAGCACCGCCTCGGCCTGTGCGCGACCCATGTCGGGCAGCCAGAGCACAAACTCTTCGCCCCCCAGGCGATAAAACCGATCGCCTCGACGCAAGCGCGACTGCACCGTGGCCGCAAAGTCCCGCAGCACCAAGTCACCCGCCTCATGCCCAAAGCGGTCATTGATCGACTTGAAATGATCCAAATCGAGTACGGCCAACAACCCGATCGATCCGCCGCCCGAGCTTGCCCGGTCCAGCTCGATCTCCATCAAGCGGCGGTTCGCCACCCCCGTCAAGGCATCGATCAGACTCAAGGATTGCCAGCGAGCGATGCGGTGCTGTGCCTGCTGTGAGGTCATGTACCCCAGAAGCGCCGTGAGCAATGCCGTAAACAAGAAAAACGGCAAGCCTTCACCGCCACCCAGGTCGGCATGCGACAGGTAAGCCGATCCACCGATGGCCAGAGCCGCCAGCACAAAAGCGGCCCGTGGGGGCACGAGGAAAAACAGCATCAGCACACCGGGATAAACCCAAAACAGCGCCGCAAATCGCGCCGCCCAGCCGATGGCCCAAATTCCACCGACCGTCGCGCAAGCCACCACCCAGCCCGACAGGCGCGTATCGCCTGTCCGCCAAGCCCGATGCCCGGCCCAAACGAACAGCGCCGACAAGGCCACATCGTTCGACATCGCCCACCAATTCCCCTGCAGCGCACGGTAAATCGCAAACGGCATGAGCCATACGGCCGCAATCAGCGTCCCGAGCAGCAGCACGGCCACGGTGTAGTCCTCCCGCGCAACGGTGAGCAACTCACGCCACGACAGAGCTGGACGAACGGGGGACAGATGCGGCATGCGAGGGGTGGTCTATCAAACCAAAGGGCTAGGGCATCAAGCGAACAGCGGCACAGCGCCGGCGCCTCGGCCGATGCACCGAGCGACTCTTGGAGAGGCAGGGCGTCGACTCGGAATTATCGGCGAACCCACCTCGGCCGGAACAAGTGTTTTCCCGGGAACGAAGCCACCACGGCCATCAGCGTCCGAGCGGCCGAGCGTCCGAGCGGCCGAGCGGCCTGCAACAGACCCAAACCCATGCCATACCCTTGAATCTGCTGCGACACGGCCAAGCTTGCAAGATGGGGACCGGAAACCGACATCGAACCATCCCTTTGCGCATGCGGTCTGCCGCCGCCAGCCCCTGACCCGACGCACAGTCGCCCCGGTTCGTCCCTCGCAGCACCGGGAGCCTCGCCCTTTGGCCACGCTGAATCGGTTCCCGTGATGGCGCACGCCCGGCCGCGGGATGGAATGCGAGGCGCAAACCGCAGCCATAGCCGCAGCTATGGCGAGGATGGTCAACGAAGCAGACCGCCCGCAGCCGGGATGCGCGGCGCGCGAGGGACTTGTTCAGCGTTGCCCTAGCGCCAGGCGCGGATTTCAAGCAAGAAAAAAGGCCCGGAGATTCTTCCGGGCCCTTGTGTTTGGTGGAGCTGGCGGGATTTGAACCCGCGTCCGCGAACCTTCCTCGTGCAGATCTACATGTTTAGCGCTCTGATTTGGATCTCGCTGTTCCGGTCGCGCAGGCGCACGCTACCGGAACCGCCAGCACCCTTGAATCTCGCTTGCCTCCAAGGTGCCCGGAGTCAAGCCAGCCGATGTGCATTCCCTCGCAGCCTGGACAGCTTGCGCTGCCCTTGCCCAGCCCGTCGGCAGACTGTTGCGAGGCTCACCGGTGTTTAAGCGGCGAGTGCGAAACGTTCGTCGTTTGCAGTTACTTTGTTTCAGTCGGTTTTACGAGCAAACTGAGCTCGACATGCACCGCGACGATTCCAACCCGCGTCGAAACCAATGCAGCCCCAGCGCCCGATATTACGCCAATTGCAAAATTTTCAAGAACTGGGTCGGAGAATCGATGACGGCGTCGGCCGCCCAGCCCGCTGGATCCCCACCGTCGCCCAGGTACCCATAGCAAGCGGCAACGGTCCTCATGCCCGCTGCACGCCCCGCCAGGATGTCGCGCTCGTCGTCGCCAACGTAAACGCAGGCGCCGGGCTCGAGTCGGAGGCGCCGGGCGGCCTCGAGCAATGGCTCCGGGTGGGGCTTGGTGTAGGGCGTGGTATCGCCCGAGACGAGCACCGACGCACCCGTAAGCTCGGGGATCCGCTCCAGCAGTGGCTGGCTGAAGCGAGCGATCTTGTTCGTCACGATGCCCCAAGGGATGTCCCGCCGCCGGAGTTCCTGGAGCAAGGCAGCCACACCGTCGAAGGCTCGGGTCGCCCGCGTCATCCGGTCTTCGTACAGACGGAAGAACGCCTCGCGCAACGCGGGAAACTCCGGGTCCTCGGATTGAACCCCCAGCGCGACTCCGATCAAGCCCCGCGCACCGGCGCCTGCCACGGCACGGTAGCGATCGAACGGCAAGCTGGGCAGGCCGCGCGCGGTGCGCAGCGCATCAGCGGCGGCAGCGAGATCCGGCGCACTGTCGATCAGTGTGCCGTCCAGATCGAATAAAACGGCGCGAAAGCCGCTGGCAGAAAGGACGGGCGTCATGCGCGGGTTTCCGCCTGCGTGGGGCGACGCGCCGCGAGCAAATAGTTCACGCTCGGGTCCGAGCTCAATTTCGCGCGCCGGGTCCACGGGTTGTATTGCAGGCCGTCGATGGACACCAGTTCCAGCCCGGACTGCCGCACCCACTCCGCAAGCTCGGCCGGCCGCAGCAAGCGCGCATACTCGTGCGTGCCGCGCGGCACCAGATCCAGCACATACTCCGCCGCGACGATAGCCAGCGCGAAAGCCTTCGCGCTGCGGTTGATCGTCGAAAAAAACACCCAACCGCCCGGACGCGTCAAAGCCGCACAGGCACGCACGACGGACGCAGGGTCCGGAACGTGCTCGAGCATTTCAAGGCAGCTGACCGCGTCATACAGCCCCGGCTGCTCGGCCGCAAGCGCTTCGACGGCCACCTGTCGGTAGGCCACATTGGCCAGGCCGGCTTCCAAGGCATGGAGCCGGGCGACGCGCAGCGAACGCTCGGCCATGTCGATGCCCAGTACCTGCGCGCCCTTCCGTGCCATAGCCTCCGCAAGCAGGCCCCCGCCACAGCCGACATCGAGCACGCGCTGCTGGGACAACGGGCCCGTGTAGCGTTCGATCCAGGCCAGACGTGTCGGGTTGATCTCGTGCAGCGTCCGGAACGGCCCCAACGGGTCCCACCACTGGTGGGCGAGATCCCCAAACTTTGCCAGCTCCGCGGGGTCGATGTTGGTTTCGGTTGTGGTCATAAGCAAATTGTCCATGAGCCAGCGGCAGGACCGCTGATCAGACGCAAAAAAGCCCCGCGGCTTAAGGCCTGCGGGGCTGGGTGCAGCGCTGCCCGAGGGCAGACGCTGTTCATCACTTGCCGGAGCGGGTGCCCACGACTTCGATCTCGACGCGACGGTTCTTCGCGCGACCTTCCTTGGTCTTGTTGCTGGCGATGGGCTGTTTTTCACCCTTGCCTTCGGTGTAGATACGGTTCTTCTCGATGCCCTTGGACACGAGGTAGGCCTTGACGGCTTCCGCACGGCGCACCGACAGCTTCTGGTTGTACGCGTCGGAACCGATGGAGTCGGTGTGACCAACGGCGATCACGACTTCCAGGTTGATACCTTTGATCTTGTCGACGAGGTCGTTGAGCTTGGCTTTGCCTTCCGGCTTCAGGACGGCTTTGTCGAAATCAAAGAATACGTCCGCAGCGTACGTGACCTTCGAAGCCACGACCGGAGCCGGAGCGGGCGCCGGGGCCGGGGCCGGGGCCGGAGCCGGAGCAGGCGCCGGAGCCGCCGCCGGTGCCGGTGCCGGAGCGGGCGCCGGAGCGGGCTTGATCGCGCCGTCGCAGTCGGCAGCCGCTGTTGCGGGCGTCCAGAAGTTGTTGCGCCAGCAGAGTTCGTTGCTTCCGTTCTTCCAAACCAGCTCAGAGCTGCCGTTGCGCCAGTTGTCGATCGACTGTGCGCCAGCCGCAGAAGCCACAGCGATGGAGGCAAAAAGCATTGCCACTTTGTTCAAATTTTTCATGGTTCTCCTCAGAGAAAAGTTGGGCAGCGTCGCTGCAATTCGAGGCGGACGGCAAGCACCAGATCCACGCCCACCGTTGCTCTGATTCTGCCACAGCCCATTCATCGCATGCCAGCCATTGCAGAGCAAGGCGGCTTTGCGGCGCCGTGGAAATGCACAAATCCGTTGCCACAAAGCAACGCCGGGCGGACTCTGACGACCGACCTCTGTATGCCGAGTCGCCTTCTTTGCGGGCGGCTGTCCGCATTGCGATCCCGAGCGACACCGAGTGCAAGCGCGGTGCCAGCAGCCGGGCGCTCACCGGCCGTCCCCTAAAATGGAACGAACTCTCTCTTGCCCGCCCATGACCTCCTTCGCCAAAGAAACCCTGCCCGTCAGCCTCGAAGAGGAGATGCGCCGCAGCTACCTCGATTACGCGATGAGCGTGATCGTGGGTCGCGCCCTGCCCGATGCGCGCGATGGCCTCAAACCCGTGCACCGGCGTGTGCTCTACGCGATGCACGAGCTCAACAACGACTGGAACCGGCCGTATAAAAAATCAGCGCGTATCGTCGGTGACGTCATCGGTAAGTACCACCCGCACGGCGATTCCGCGGTGTACGACACCATCGTGCGCATGGCGCAGGACTTTTCTCTGCGCCACATGCTGGTGGACGGCCAGGGCAACTTCGGTTCGGTCGACGGCGACAACGCCGCGGCAATGCGCTACACGGAGATTCGGCTTTCGAAGATCGCGCACGAGATGCTCGCCGACATCGACAAGGAAACCGTCGATTTCGGCCCCAACTACGACGGCAGCGAGCGCGAGCCGCTGGTGCTGCCGAGCAAGCTGCCCAATCTGCTGGTCAACGGCTCGGCGGGCATTGCGGTGGGGATGGCGACCAACATTCCGCCGCACAACCTCAACGAAGTGGTGGACGCCTGCCTGCACCTGCTGCGCCACCCCGAGGCGACCATCGACGAGTTGATGGAGATCATTCCAGCGCCGGACTTTCCCACCGCGGGCATCATCTACGGCATCAACGGCGTCAAGGACGGCTACCGCACCGGCCGCGGCCGGGTGGTGATGCGCGCGAAGTGCCATTTCGAAGACATCGATAAGGGCCAGCGCCAGGCCATCATCGTCGATGAGCTGCCCTACCAGGTCAACAAGAAGACGCTGCAAGAGCGCATGGCCGAGTTGGTGCACGAGAAGAAGATCGAAGGCATCAGCCACATCCAGGACGAGTCCGACAAGTCCGGCATGCGGCTGGTGATCGAGCTCAAGCGCGGCGAAGTGCCCGAGGTGGTGCTCAACAACCTCTACAAGCACACCCAACTGCAGGACACCTTCGGCATCAATATGGTGGCGTTGGTGGACGGCCAGCCGCGGCTGTGCAACCTCAAGGACCTGATCGTCGTGTTCCTCGAGCACCGGCGCGAGGTCGTCACCCGGCGCACAGTGTTCGAGCTGCGCAAGGCGCGCGAGCGCGGCCATGTGCTCGAGGGCCTGGCGGTGGCACTGGCCAACATCGACGAGTTCATCCGCATCATCCGCGAGTCGCCCACCCCGCCGGTGGCCAAAGCCGAGCTGATGCAGCGCGCCTGGGACAGCGCCCTGGTGCGGGAGATGCTCACCCGCGCCAAGGCCGACGGCGGCACGGTCAACGCCGACGACTACCGCCCCGACGGCCTGGATCGCGCCTACGGCATGCAGGCCGACGGCCTGTACCGCCTCTCGGAAACGCAGGCGCAGGAAATCCTGCAGATGCGGCTGCAGCGCCTCACCGGGCTGGAGCAGGACAAGATCGTCGCCGAATACAAAGAGGTGATGGCGCAGATCGACGACCTGCTCGACATCCTGGCGCGGCCCGAGCGCGTCTCCGCGATCATTGGCGACGAACTCACCGCGCTCAAGCAGGAATTCGGCCAGACCAAGCTCGGCGCGCGCCGCAGCGAGATCGAGCACAGCGCGCAAGACCTCTCCACCGAGGACCTGATCACCCCGACCGACATGGTGGTCACGCTCAGCCACACCGGCTACATCAAGAGCCAGCCGCTATCGGAATACCGCGCCCAGAAGCGCGGTGGGCGCGGCAAGCTGGCCACGGCGACGAAGGAAGACGACTGGATCGAGCAGCTCTTCATCGCCAACACGCACGACTACATCCTGTGCTTCTCCAACCGCGGGCGGCTGTACTGGCTCAAGGTGTGGGAGGTGCCCTCGGGCTCACGCGGCTCGCGCGGCCGGCCCATCGTCAACATGTTCCCGCTGGCCGAAGGCGAAAAAATCACCGTGGTGCTGCCGCTCACCGGCGAGTTCCGCAGCTTTCCGGCAGACCACTATGTGTTCATGGCCACGCGCATGGGCACGGTGAAGAAGACGCCGCTCGACGAGTTCTCGAACCCGCGCAAGGCCGGCATCATTGCGATCGACCTCGATGAGGGGGATTACCTCATCGGTGCCGCGCTCACCGATGGACATCACGATGTGATGTTGTTCTCCGACGGCGGCAAGGCCGTGCGCTTCGACGAAAACGACGTGCGCCCGATGGGCCGCAACGCCCGCGGTGTGCGCGGCATGATGCTCGAAGAAGGCCAAAGCGTCATCGCGATGCTGGTGGCCGAAGACGAGACGCAAAGCGTGTTGACTGCGACCGAAAACGGCTACGGCAAGCGCACGCCCATCAGCGAGTACACCCGCCACGGCCGTGGCACCAAGGGCATGATCGCCATCCAGCAATCCGAGCGCAACGGCAAAGTGGTGGCGGCCACGCTGGTGCGTTCTGACGACGAAATCATGCTCGTGACCGACCGCGGCGTGGTCGTGCGCACGCGGGTGTCCGAAATCCGCGAGATGGGTCGGGCCACGCAGGGGGTCACCCTGATCGCGCTCGATCCGGGCGCGAAGCTGATCGGCCTGCAGCGCATCGTGGAAAACGATGCCGCGCCCCTCGCATCGGCCGACGAGCCGGCACCGGAAAATGGGTAAAGGCGGCACTCCGCGCCTGAGACTCCTTTTTTTATAGCAAAGAACGTATATTTCACGCCGGCAAAGCCCGGAATTGAAGCTAAATTGCTCATGAGTCGCCCTTACAACTTCTCCGCCGGCCCCGCCACCATGCCCGAGGAGGTGTTGGCGCAGGCCGCGGCCGAAATGCTCGACTGGCACGGCAGCGGTATGAGCGTGATGGAGATGAGCCATCGCGGCAAGGCGTTCATGAGCATTTGCGCGCAGGCCGAAGCTGACCTGCGCGAGCTGCTCGCGGTGCCAGAGCACTTTCGCATCCTGTTCATGCAGGGCGGTGGCTTGGCGGAAAACGCCATCGTGCCGATGAACCTCTCGCGCGGCGGCACGGTCGATTTCGTCGTCACCGGCGCCTGGAGCCAGAAGTCGCACCAGGAAGCGCAGAAATACTGCCACGCCCAGCTCGCGGCCAGCAGCGCCGACAGCGGCTTCACCACCCTGCCCGACCCCGCCAGCTGGCGCCTGAGCCGCGGCGCGAGCTACCTACACCTGTGCAGCAACGAAACCATCCACGGTGTCGAATTCCACGAGCTGCCTGACCTGCGCGCCCTTGGCAGCGACGCGCCGCTGGTGATCGACTTTTCCTCGCATGTGCTCTCGCGGCCGATCGACTGGCAGCGGGTGGGATTGGCCTTTGGCGGCGCGCAGAAGAACATCGGCCCGGCCGGGCTCACGCTCGTCATCGTGCGCGAAGACCTGCTGGGACATGCTTTGGCGATCTGCCCGAGCGCCTTCGACTATCGCACCGTAGCCGACAATGGCTCGATGTTCAACACGCCGCCGACCTACGCCATCTACGTCGCGGGCCTGACCTTCCAGTGGATCCAGCGCCAGCGCGAGGGTGATGCGCGTGGCGTCGCCGCCATGGAGCAGCGCGCCATCGCCCGCTCGCAGTTGCTCTACGACGCGATCGACCGCTCCGAGGTGTTCTACAACCCCGTCGATCGCGCGCATCGCTCGCGCATGAACGTGCCCTTCTTCTTGCGCGAGCCCGGTCCCGATGGCGCCGCCTACGCGCGTTTCCTGGCCGGGGCCGAGGCCCGGGGGCTGTTGCAGCTCAAGGGCCACAAATCGGTCGGCGGGCTGCGCGCCAGCCTTTACAACGCCATGCCGCTGGCCGGTGTGCAGGCCTTGGTGGACTGGATGCGCGAATTCGAGCGCACTCAAGCCTGAACGTCGCCACAAGACCCCTCTCCATGGCTCAAACCCCCATCCAGTCCGAAGCGCTCGCGGCCCTGCGGCAGCAGATCGACGCGATCGACCAGCAGCTGCTCGACCTGCTCAACCAGCGCGCCCGGGTCGCCGAACAAGTCGGTGAAATCAAGCGTGCCGAAGGCTCGCCGTTCTTCCGGCCCGACCGGGTCGCCCAGGTGATCGCCAAGGTCCAGGCGGCCAACCCCGGGCCGCTGCTCAATCAGCATGTGGCTGCGATCTGGCGCGAAATCATGTCGGCCTGCCTGGCGCTCGAGACGCCGCAGCGCGTCGCCGTGCTGGGCCCCGAGGGCACCTTCACCGAACAGGCCGCCATCGAGTATTTCGGCAGCGCGGCCAACCTGATTTACTGCTCGAGCTTCGACGAGGTGTTCCACGCCACCGCTGCGGGCACCGCACAGTTCGGCGTCGTGGGCATGGAGAACTCGACCGAAGGCGTGGTGGCGCGCTCGCTCGACCTGTTCCTGCGCTCGCCCGTACACATCGTTGGGGAAATCAGTCTCTTGGTGCGGCACAACCTGCTGCGCCAAGTCAATTCGCTCGACGGCATCGAGGTCGTGCTGGCGCATCCACAGGCCTTGGCTCAGTGCCAGAACTGGCTCAGCCAGCATCTGCCGCATGCCGAGCGCCGCGCCGTCTCGAGCAACGCCGAGGGCGCACGACTGGCAGCCGAAAACCCGGCCTACGCCGCCCTGGCCAGCGAACGCGCCGCAGGCCAGTTCGCGCTGCACATCGTCGCGCACGCGATTCAGGACGAGGCCTACAACCGCACCCGCTTTGCCATCATCTGCCTGCCGCAAACCATGGCCATGCCGCCCGCGAGCGGCAAGGACTGCACAAGCCTGATCGTCTCGGTCCCGAACCGCCCCGGCGCGGTGCACGACCTGCTCGTGCCCCTCAAGAAGCACGGCGTCTCGATGACGCGCTTCGAGTCGCGTCCGGCCAAGTCCGGGCAGTGGGAGTATTACTTCTACATCGACCTCGCCGGCCATCCGAGCGAGCCGCATGTCGCCCGAGCCTTGGAGGAACTCCAAAGCCTCTGCGCCTTCTACAAAATGCTGGGTGCTTACCCTGTCAGCGAAACCTGAACGCCATGAGCCAGACCACCATGTTCGAACAGTTGGGCCTCATCGGCTGCGGCCTCATGGGCGGGTCTTTTGCGCTGGCGCTCAAGCGCGCCGGGCTGGTGCGGCGTGTGGTCGGCTACAGCAAGTCGCCCTCGACGACCGAGCGCGCGCGCCAGTTGGGCGTCATCGACGTCGAAGCCCCCTCCGCGCTGCTGGCCGTCTCGGGCGCAGATTTGGTGCTGATTGCCGTCCCCGTGGCGGCCACCGAGGCCACCCTGAAGGCCATCCGGCACATCCTCACGCCCGAGATGCTGATCATGGACGTGGGCTCGACCAAGGCCGGTGTCGTGCAGGCCGCGCGCGAGGTGCTGCGCGAGCAAGTCGGCAGCTTCGTGCCTGCGCATCCGATTGCCGGCCTCGAGCGCGGCGGCATCGAAAACGCCGACCCGGACCTCTACCGCGATCGTCAGGTCATCCTCACGCCGATCGAACGCACCCGTACCCATCAGCTTCAGCGCGCCCATGCCGTCTGGAAGGCCATAGGCTCGCACGTCAGTGAGATGTCACCCGACGCCCACGATGCCGCTTTTGCCGCTGTGAGCCACCTGCCGCATGTGCTGGCCTTTGCCTTGATGAACGGCATCTTGGGCCAGGCCCAGGCCGCGCAATTGCTGTCGCTCGGCGGGCCGGGGTTTCGGGATTTCACCCGCATTGCCGCCAGCGACCCCAAAGTCTGGCGCGACATTCTGCTGACCAACCGGAGCGAGTTGCTGCGCCAAGCGCAGGCCTTCCGCGGCGCCCTCGAAGCATTCGAGCAAGCCATCGCCGCCGGTGACGGAGAAACCCTCGAAAAGCTCATCGGCACGGCCAGCCAAGCCCGCGCCCACTGGCGCATTAGCTCGGGCAAGCCGCATTTCTGACGGAGCGGGCCGCGAACCGTCGCCGGCCCCACCCGGATTCCACGCGCATGTACACCACCGAATTTCTCGATCTTCCGCCCCTGCGCTCGGCCGGGGGCACGGTCCAACTGCCCGGCTCGAAGAGCATCTCGAACCGCGTCTTGCTGCTGGCTGCACTCAGCGCGGGTACCACCCGCATCCGCGACCTGCTCGACTCGGACGACACCCGGGTCATGCTCGACGCGCTGCGCACGCTCGGCTGCGGCGTCGAAGCCGAAGACGCACACACCGTCCGGGTGACTGGCCTCGGCGGGCAGGCGCCCCGCAGCCCGGCCAAGCTCTTCCTCGGCAACGCCGGAACGGCGATGCGCCCGCTCACCGCCGCGCTGGCTGTCCTGGGGGGCGACTTCGAACTCAGCGGTGTGCCGCGCATGCACGAGCGCCCGATCGCCGACCTCGTCGACGCGTTGCGCCAGATCGGCTGCAGCGTCGAATATCTCGGCCAGGAGGGCTACCCCCCCTTGCGGATCGGCCGGCCACGCGCGCGCCAGGTGCAGCAACCCATCCGCGTGCGCGGGGACGTCTCGAGCCAGTTCCTGACCGCGCTGCTCCTCGCAGCCCCCCTGCTGAGCACCGAGGGCGACGTGGTGTTCGAGGTCACCGGCACGCTGATTTCACGCCCCTACATCGAAATCACTCTGAACCTGCTCGAGCGTTTCGGCGTGCAGGTACGGCGCGAAGGCTGGTCGCGCTTCACCGTGCCCGCGGCGAGCGCCTACCGCACGCCGGGCGAAATTCACGTCGAAGCCGACGCGTCGTCGGCCTCGTACTTCATCGCCTTGGGCGCGATCGCTGCGACGGCCGAGCGGCCGGTCCATATCCAGGGCGTCGGTGCGGCCTCGATTCAGGGAGACATCCGCTTCGTCGACGCGGCACGCCTCATGGGCGCGCAGGTCGAGAGCGGGCCCAATGATCTGCGGGTGTCGCGCGGTGCGTGGCCGCTGCGCTCGATCGACCTCGACTGCATCGCCATTCCCGACGCCGCGATGACTTTGGCCGTGCTGGCGCTCTTTGCCGACGGCCACTCGACGTTGCGCAACATCGGCAGCTGGCGCGTGAAAGAGACCGACCGCATCGCGGCCATGGCTCAGGAACTGCGCCGGCTGGGCGCGCGCGTCGAAGAAGGCGCGGACCTGCTGCGCGTGCATCCCCTGGCTGAGGAGGCGTGGCGCGCGGCCTGCATCCGGACCTACGACGACCACCGCATGGCCATGTGCTTTTCGCTCGCCGCGTTCAACCCGGCCGCCCAGCCCGTGCGGATCCTCGATCCCAAGTGCGTCGCCAAGACCTTTCCGGATTATTTCGAAACGCTGTTCCAAGTCGTCGAGGCCCAACCCGGCGCCATCCCGGTGCTGTGTATCGACGGGCCGACCGCCTCGGGCAAGGGCACGCTCGCAGCCGCCCTGGCCGAGCGCCTGGGCTACCACTGGCTCGACTCGGGCGCGCTGTACCGACTCACCGCTCTGGCCGCACAGCGTGCGGGTCTGGCCGTCGAAGAAGCCCAGACGGAAGCGATCGCTGCGCTCGCACGCGCACTGGACGTCGAATTTCAAGGCGAGCGTGTCTTGCTTCGGGGTGAGGATGTGAGCGCAGACCTGCGCACCGAGGCCATCGGCCGGGACGCGTCCAAAGTCGCCGCATGGCCGGCGGTGCGCGCCGCGCTGCTGCAGCTGCAACGCGACTTTCGCCGCCTTCCCGGTCTGGTCGCCGACGGACGCGACATGGGCACGGTCGTTTTCCCCGACGCAACGCTGAAGGTTTTTTTGACGGCCAGCGCCGAACAAAGGGCCGAGCGCCGTTATAAACAATTGATTTCCAAGGGCGTTTCGACTACACTAGATGCCGTTTTGGCCGACCTTCAGGCGCGGGACGCGCGGGACATGTCTCGCAGCGCCGCGCCCTTGAAGCCCGCCGACGACGCATTGCTGCTGGACAACTCCACCCTCACGGTCGAGGCTTCGGTCGAACGGGTGTTGGCCTGGTGGCAAGAACGGTTGCCGTTTGGCGATTGCCTCGCGGCTTCCTGAGCCGGCCTCCTGGGCTGGCTCTTTTTCCGGTCCACGTCATTCTCCTCGCGCGATGCGCACCGGTGGCGTGGTTTCTTCAACCCAACCGCGGGACCCTCCGCAAACAACAGTCACGAACAGCCTTGCAAACGGGGCCTTTTGCTTCCGTAAAACCTGCTCGTGCATCAGGAAACTCCATGTCTGAATCTTTTGCCGCCCTTTTCGAAGAATCCCTCAAGCGCACTGAAATGCGCCCGGGCGAAGTCATCACCGCCGAAGTCGTGCGCATCGAGCACAACTTCGTCGTCGTCAACGCCGGGCTGAAGTCCGAGGCGTATGTGCCCATCGAGGAATTCAAGAACGACAAGGGCGAACTCGAAGTCCAGGTCGGCGACTTCGTCTCGGTGGCCATCGTGGCCCCCGAAAACGGCTACGGCGACACCGTCCTCAGCCGTGACACCGCCAAGCGCCTCGCTTCGTGGATGGCGCTCGAAAAAGCGCTCGAGACCGGCGAATTCGTCACCGGCACGACCACGAGCAAGGTCAAGGGCGGCTTGACCGTGATGGTCAACGGCATCCGCGCCTTCCTGCCCGGCTCCCTCGTCGACACGCGTCCGGTCAAGGACCTCACGCCGTATGAGAACAAAACGATGGAGTTCAAGGTCATCAAGCTCGACCGCAAGCGCAACAACGTCGTGCTGTCGCGTCGCGCGGTGATCGAGGCTTCGATGGGCGAAGAGCGCGCCAAGCTGATGGAGACCCTCAAGGAAGGTGCCATCGTTCAGGGCGTGGTCAAGAACATCACCGAATACGGTGCCTTCGTGGATCTCGGCGGCATCGACGGCCTGCTGCACATCACTGACATGGCCTGGCGCCGCGTGCGCCACCCGAGCGAGGTGGTTCAGCCGGGTCAGGAAATCACGGCCAAGATCCTCAAGTTCGACACCGAGAAGAACCGGGTCTCGCTGGGCCTCAAGCAGCTCGGCGACGACCCCTGGCATGGCGTTGCCCGCCGCTATCCGGCCGGCACCCGCCTCTTCGGCAAGGTCACGAACATCGCCGACTACGGCGCGTTCGTCGAGCTCGAGCCCGGCATCGAAGGCCTGGTGCACGTCTCGGAAATGGACTGGACCAACAAGAACGTCGCGCCCAACAAACTGGTGTCGCTCGGCGACGAGGTCGAAGTCATGGTGCTCGACATCGACGAGGACAAGCGCCGCATCAGCCTGGGCATGAAGCAGTGCAAGGCCAACCCGTGGCAGGAATTCGCGCAAAACACCAAGCGCGGCGACCGTGTCAAGGGTCCGATCAAGTCGATCACCGACTTCGGCATCTTCATCGGCCTGGCCGCTGGCATCGACGGCCTGGTGCATCTGTCCGACCTGTCGTGGAACGAGCCGGGCGAAGTGGCCGTGCGCAACTACAAGAAGGGCCAGGAAGTCGAAGCGATCGTCCTCGGCGTAGATGTCGAGCGTGAGCGCATTTCGCTGGGCATCAAACAGCTCGACTCCGATCCGTTCACGACCTTCGTGTCGGTCAACGACAAGGGCTCGGTCGTGACGGGCAAGGTGAAGTCGGTGGACGCTCGCGGCGCCGAGATCGATCTGGGCCAGGACGTCGTGGGCTACCTGCGCGCCAGCGAAATCTCGGCCGACCGTGTCGAGGACGCGCGCAACGTGCTCAAGGAAGGCGACGAAGTCACCGCCGTCATCACCAACATCGACCGCAAGACGCGCAACATCCAGCTCTCGATCAAGGCGAAGGACTTGGCCGAGCAGCAAGAAGCCATGCAGTCGCTCAGTCAGCAGTCGTCGCGCGAGAGCGCCGGCACGACCAACCTGGGCGCTTTGCTGCGCGCGAAGATGGAAAACGCCGGCAGCGACAAGAGCTGATGGGCCGCCCGCTAAGGCAACGCTGAATCAGTTCCCGCGATGGCGCGCGAGCGGCCGCGGGATGGGATGCGAGGCGCAAACCGCAGCCATAGCCGCAGCTATGGCGAGGATTTGCTTTCGAAGCAGACCGCCCCCAGCCGGGATGCGCGACGCGCGAGGGACTGGTTCAGCGTTGCCCTAAACGCGGGCTCCACCGCGGGATGGACCTGCTGCCGGGTGCAGCACCCTCCATCCCGCGCACTCACCGGACTTCCGCCCGGGCAACGCACACAGATGTTGTCCTAGGGCGACGCTGAATCAGTTCCCGCGATGGCGCGCGCCCGGCTTCGGGATGAGATGCGAGGCGCAAACCGCAGCCATAGCCGAAGCTATGGCGAGGATTTGCAACGACGCAGACCGCCCGCAGCCGGGATGCGCGACGCGCGAGGGACTGGTTCAGCGTTGCCCTAAACTCGGCGGAAGTCTCTTTTTTTATGGACCGATCCTTCCAGGTGCGCTGCTCATGACCCGTTCCGATCTCGTCGAAAACCTCGCAGCCCGCTTCGAACATTTGACCCAAAGCGACGCCGAAGCGGCCGTGCGCACCCTGCTCGATGCCATGACGGATGCGCTGGTGCGGGGACACCGCATCGAAGTCCGCGGTTTCGGCAGCTTTAGCGTCCATCGCCGCGCGCCGCGCATCGGCCGCAACCCGCGCTCGGGCGCCGAGGTGCAGATTCCGGAGCGCCGCGTGGCGCATTTCCGACCCGGTAAAGCGCTGCGCGAAGGGGTGGATCCGACGCTGGCCAAGTCCTCTCCGGCGCGTGCAGGCTCGACCACCGACTGACGGCCTTTCTCGATGAAAACCGCGCTTCGAGTCCTGCGCTGGCTGGTCAACGCGGCGCTGTTCTTCACGCTGTTTGCCTTCGCGCTCAACAATGCGCAGGAAGTCAACGTCCACTTCTTCTTTGGTCATCAATGGCAGGCGCCGATGGTGCTCGTGGTGTTCAGCGCCTTCACGGTCGGCGTGATCGTCGGTGCCGTCGGTATGGTTCCGCGTTGGTGGCGCCAGCGACGGGCGGCTGCGCGGCACCGTGCGGCGTCGGCCCCGGCCTCTGCACCGACCCCCACCCCGCCCGACGTCGAGCGCGTTCATGACCATTGACCCCATCTTGCTGCTGATCGCGGCGCCGCTGGTCTTCGCACTGGGCTGGCTCGCGTCGCGACTGGACCTCAAGCAGCTGCGGCTCGAGGGGCAGCGGGCACCGAAAGCCTATTTCAAGGGACTCAACCACCTGCTCAACGAGCAGCAGGACCAGGCCATCGATGCCTTCATCGAGGCGGTCCGTGACGACCCGGACACGTCCGAGCTGCATTTCGCCTTGGGCAACCTGTTCCGGCGGCGCGGCGAATACCAACGTGCGGTTCGGGTTCACGAACATCTGCTGGCACGCGGCGACCTGTCCGAGGCCGACCGCCAGCGTGCGCGCCATGCGCTGGCACTGGACTTCCTGAAGGCCGGGCTGCTCGATCGTGCCGAAGAAGCCTTTGCCGCACTCGACGGCAGCCCTTTGCAAGCGCAAGCGCGGCTCGGGCGGCTTGCGATTTACGAGCGCACGCGCGAATGGGCCCGCGCGGCGGCGATGGCCGAGTCCCTCGAAGGCACGGGGCTCGGGAGCTTTCAAACGCGCCGGGCCCACCACACGTGTGAATTGGCCGCCGAGGCGCTGGCCGAAGGCCGCACTGCAGATGCCCACCGCCTGCTGAGCGAAGCCCAACGGATCGCGCCCCAGGCGGCGCGCCCCCGCCTCGACCAAATCCAATTGCTGCTGCGCGAAGGGCGGCCCACGGAAGCCTGGGAAGCGCTGCTCGATCTGTTTCGGCGTGTCCCCTCCGCAGCCCCACTGGCGGCTCAGGCAGCCGTTGCCGCAGCCCGGGGCTGCGGCCAGGTCCCGGAAGCCGCCGAGCGCTTGCGCGCGCTGTATCAGGCGCATCCGTCCATCGATTTGCTCGAGGCCCTCGTGGCGCTGAACCAGGACGTGCTGGGCGACGAAGCACGCGCGCGGCAAGCCTACGTCGAACACCTGGAACGCACGCCCTCGCTGATCGCGGCAAGCCGCTGGATCGCCGGGGAAAAGCTCGAGCACGAGCAATGCCACCCGCTGGTGCAGCGCGCGCTCGACCAGGCGGTTCGACCTCTGGAGCGTTACCGCTGCGCCGCATGCGGCTTCGAAGCCCGCGAGCACCACTGGCATTGCCCGGGCTGCCAGGCCTGGGACAGCTATCCGCCGCGACGGGTTGAGGAACTTTGACACAACGCACGTGGGCGCAGGCGGTCAACGCGCGGTCACGCTGTTCCGTTAAGCTGCGTGAGCCCCGGCGAGTCGCCGGGGTTCCAACCCGAAGGAGCAAGCATGTTGAAGAAAATCCTGGCCATCCTGGCCATGTTGTATGCGATGTCGGCTTTCGCGGCCGTGGACGTGAACAAAGCCAGTGCCGCCGACCTCGATAGCGTCAAAGGCATCGGGCCGGCGATGTCGGCCAAGATCATCGAGGAGCGCAAGAAGGGCTCGTTCAAGGACTGGAACGACCTCGTCTCTCGTGTCAAAGGCATCGGCGAGACAAGTGCCGCCAAGCTCTCCGAAGCCGGCCTGACGGTCAACGGCGCGGCCTACCCGGGCGCGCCGGCCAAGGCAGAGGCCAAGCCGGCGAAGACCGATACCAAGGCCGCCGCTGCCGACGACAAGAAAGCCAAAGTCGACAAGAAAGCCAAGGAAGAGGCCAAGGCCCCAGCGGCCGAAGAGAAGAAAGCCAAGGCCGAAGCCAAGCAAGCTAAGGCGTCTGCCGCCGCCCCTGCGGCAAACGCCACCAAGAAATAATGCAACCGCCCCAGAGCCTGTGCGCCCCGCGCGCGTCGGCTCGCCTCCGAAACACCCGCCCAGGCGGGTGTTTTTTTGCCTTTTCTGCTGGGACGCCGGCGTGAAATCGGGCAGCTACGCTCACGTTTCAGGAGCAAATCCACCGCCGCCTGGGGTGTGGACCTCGAACACGTCGCCGCTTGCCATCGGCACGCTGGCGATGTGGCCGAGGGCTTCGACCCGGCCGTCGGCGCGCAGCACCCGGTTGAGCCCGGGCGCGCCGCTGGCGCCACCCGCGAGACCGAACGCCGGGTACACGCGGCCGTTGCTGAGGATGCTCGCCGTCATGGGCGCGAGGAAGCGCACGGCCCGCACCGCGCCGTCACCGCCCGACCAGCGTCCCCGGCCGCCGGAGCCACGGCGGATCTCGAAGCGCTCGAGCCGCACCGGGTAGCGCCACTCCAGCACCTCGGGGTCGGTGAGGCGTGAGTTCGTCATGTGGGTCTGCACCACAGACGTGCCGTCGAACCCGCCGATGAGCGCTCCCTGATCGTCGAACACGCCGCCCGCACCGCTGCCGCCGGCGATGGTTTCGTAATACTGGCGCTCGGCATCGCCAAAGGTGAAGTTGTTCATCGTCGGCTGGCTGCCCGCCATCACCCCGAGCGCGCCGAACAAGGCGTTGGTGATGCAGGTCGAGGTTTCGACATTGCCGGCCACCACCGCCGCGGGCGGCCTCGGGTTGAGCATCGAGCCCTCGGGGATGATGACCTCCAGCGGCTTGAGACAGCCCGCGTTGAGCGGAATGTCGTCCTCGACCAGGGTACGAAACACGTAGAGCACCGCAGCCATGCAGACCGCCTTCGGGGCGTTGAAATTGTTGGACTGCTGCGCGCTGGTGCCGCTGAAGTCGACGCGGGCGCTGCGCCGCGCGCGGTCGATCTGCACCGCCACCTGGATCTGCGCGCCGTTGTCCAGCGGCAGGGTGAAGCTGCCGTCGCGCAGCCGCGCCCCGAGCTGGTCGATCGCGCGGCGCACGGATTCCTCGGCATTGTCCTGCACGTGACGCATGTAGGCTTGCACCACGTCCAGCCCGAACTGCTCGACCATGCGTCGCAATTCCTGCACGCCTTTCTCGTTGGCGGCGATTTGCGCCTGGAGATCGGCCAGGTTTTGCGCCGGGTTGCGCGAAGGCCAGGCGCCCGAGCGCAGCAGCGCGAGCAACTCGTCCTCGCGCAGCCGCCCGGCTTCGACTAGCTTGAAATTGACGATGCGCACGCCCTCTTCTTCGATCGTCTTGGAAAACGGTGGCATCGAACCCGGCGTGATGCCGCCAATGTCGGCATGGTGGCCACGCGAGCCCACGTAGAACAGCGGCCGCGCATGGCCGTCGACGTAGACCGGGGTGATGACGGTTACGTCGGGTAGATGGGTGCCGCCGTGGTAGGGATCATTGAGCACATAGACGTCGCCCGGCCGCATGGTCTGCGCGTTGTCCCGGATCACCGTCTGAATGCTCTCGCCCATGGAGCCGAGATGCACCGGCATGTGCGGCGCGTTGGCAATCAGATGACCTTCGCCGTCGAAGAGTGCGCAGGAGAAATCCAGCCGCTCCTTGATGTTGACCGAGTAGGCGGTGTTCTGCAGCTGCAGGCCCATCTGCTCGGCGATGTTCATGAACAGGTTGTTGAACACCTCGAGCAGAACCGGGTCCACTGTGGTGCCGGCAGCCACCCGCACGGGCCGCGGTGCCACGCGCTGCAGCAGCAAGTGGTCGCGCGCGGTGAGCTGGGCCTGCCAGCCGGGCTCGACTACGGTGGTGGCGTTCTTCTCCGCGATGATGGCCGGGCCGGCGATCACGTCGCCGGCGCGCAGGTCTTCGCGCACCACCAGCGCGGCCTCCCACCACTGGCCGCCGGAGTACATGCGCGCGGTCTCGCGCCGAGGCACCTCGCGCGCGGCGTGCAGCGGCAGCTGCGGCTCGGCGGGCGCGTCGCCCGCGGCCACGGCCTCGACAGAGACCGCCTCGACGATCAGCCGCTTGCCCTGCATCAGGAAGGCATACCGCTGGCGGTAGGCGGCCTCGAAGCCGGCTTGAATCGCGGCCAGCGCGGCGGCAGGCTCGGCGGTGAGGTCTTCCCCGCAGGGCACGACGAGCGCGGCGTCGCTGCCTTCGTAGCGCACATGCACGCGGCGGTGCACGCGCACGGCGCCGCTGCCGCGTTGCTGACGCTCGAGCTCCGCGCGCGCCTGCGCAGCCAAGGCGTCGAGTGCGGCAGCCAGTTGCGACAGTTGATCGGCCTGCAGAGCGCATTCGAGCGCCTGCTCGCGCATCACGTTCTGGTCGGCCAGGCCCATGCCATAGGCCGAGAGCACGCCCGCGAGCGGATGCACCAGCACCTGCGTCATGCCCAGCGCGTCGGCCACCAGGCAGGCGTGTTGGCCGCCGGCGCCGCCAAAGCACTGCAGCGTGTAACGGGTGACGTCATAGCCGCGCGCCACCGAGATCTTCTTGATCGCGTTGGCCATCTGCTGCACGGCGATGTCGATGAAACCCTCGGCCACCGCCTCCGGGCTACGGCCGGTGCGCGCGGCCAGCTCGGAAAAAGCCTGCTGCACCGGCTCGAGCGCCAGCGGCTCGTCGCCGCGCGGGCCGAACACCCGCGGGAAATACGCCGGCTGGATCTTGCCGAGCATCAGGTTGGCATCGGTCACCGCCAACGGACCACCGCGGCGGTAGCACATCGGGCCGGGGTTGGCGCCCGCGCTCTCGGGGCCGACGCGAAAGCGCGCGCCGTCGAACTGCAGCAAGGAGCCGCCGCCGGCGGCCACCGTGTGGATGCTCATCATTGGCGCGCGCATGCGCACGCCAGCCACCTGGGTTTCGAACTCGCGCTCGAACGCACCCGCGTAGTGCGAGACGTCGGTCGAAGTGCCGCCCATGTCGAAGCCGATCACCCGGTCCAGCCCGGCGATCTCCGCCGTGCGCGCCATGCCGACGATGCCGCCGGCCGGGCCGCTGAGGATGGCGTCCTTGCCGGCAAAGGCGTGCGCGTCGGTCAGCCCGCCCGAGGACTGCATGAACAGCAGCCGCACGCCGGGCATCTCGGTAGCCACCTGCTCCACATAGCGCCGCAGGATGGGCGAGAGATAAGCGTCGACCACGGTGGTGTCGCCGCGGCTGACGAATTTCATCAGCGGACTCGCTTCATGGCTGGTGCTGACCTGGGTGAACCCGGCCAAGCGCGCCAGCCGCGCCGCCGCCTGCTCATGCGCGGGGTAGCGCCAGGCGTGCATGAACACGATGGCCACGCTGCGCAGGCCCCGCGCGTGTGCGTCGGCGAGATCACGCGCCAGCTGCGCCTCGTCGAGCGGCTGCACCACCTCGCCGTGCGCGCCCATGCGCTCCTGCGCCTCCACCACCTCGGCATACAGCAGTTCGGGCAGCACGATGCGGCGGTCGAACAAACGCGGCCGGTTCTGGTAGCCAATGCGCAGCGCGTCGCGAAAGCCGCGCGTGGTCACCAACAGCGTCGGCTCGCCCTTGCGCTCGAGCAGCGCGTTCGTCGCCACCGTGGTGCCCATCTTCACGCAGGCCACCTGCTGCGGCGTGATCGGCTCATCAGGCCGCACACCGAGCAGTTGCCGGATGCCGGCCACCGCGGCGTCGCGATAGTGCTCGGGGTTTTCGGACAGCAGCTTTTGGGTCAGCAGCGCGCCGTCCGGCCGCTTGGCGACGATGTCGGTAAAAGTGCCTCCGCGGTCGATCCAGAACTGCCAACGCGGGTTCGGGTGCACGTTGGAATCGGCGGCGGGGGGCAGAGCGTCGTTTTGCAGCATTTTTTAAACGAAATGAGCCACTTGCCGGCGTGAAATGGTGCGGGACCGCTACAAAAATAGGATTGGTCGCCGCCCTATGCTTAGAGCGAGCTCGCCGCCAGGGCCGCCTGGCCGTCACCGCCAGACATCGTGCATCCCGCGCGGGCGCCGGACCATTCGAGGCATATTACCGGCTCCGCAGCAGCGGCGCCTCGCTGTGGGGCATCAGGGTAAATCCGGGGGCTGCGTGTTCGAGCGAAGGTCCCGAAAACGCAGTCGCGCTGCGATCATTCCCGTCTCACCATCCAACCCTGAGGAGACGCCATGATGCTCAACCGTCGCACCCTTGCCTGCGCCGTCGCGCTCGCCCTGGTCGGCTTCACCGCCAACGCCGGCGCCCAGACCAAGTGGGACCTGCCCGCAGCCTACCCGGCCACCAACTTCCACAGTGAAAACCTGGCGCAATTCGCCGCCGACGTGGACAAGGCCAGCGGCGGCAAGCTCAAGATCACCGTGCATCCCAACGCCTCACTGTTCAAAGCGCCGGAAATCAAACGCGCCGTGCAAGGCGGTCAAGCCCAGGCAGGCGAGATCCTGCTGGTGAATTTCCAGAACGAATGGCCGATTTATGGCGCAGACGGCCTGCCCTTCCTCGCCGACAGCTACGACGAGGCGGTCAAACTCTGGAAAGCCCAGCGCCCCATGCTCGAGAAGAAACTGGCCGAGCAGGGCATGATGGTGCTCTACGCCGTGCCGTGGCCGCCGCAAGGCATCTACTCGAAGAAGCCGATCAACAGCGCCGCCGACCTCAAAGGCGTGAAGTGGCGCGCCTACAGCCCAGCCACCGCGCGCATCGCCGAACTCGTCGGTGCCCAGCCCGTCACGGTACAGGCCGCCGAGCTCTCGCAGGCCATGGCGACCGGCGTGGTGGAAGCCTACATGTCGAGCGGCTCGACCGGCTACGACACCAAGACCTACGAGCACCTGAAGTATTGGTACGACACCCAGGCCTGGTTACCCAAAAACGCCGTGATCGTGAACAAAAAAGCGTTCGACGCGCTCGACAAGCCCACGCAGGATGCGCTGCTCAAGGCCGCGGCCGAGGCCGAGGCGCGCGGCCTGGCGATGAGCAAGAAGACCAACACCGAGACGCTCGAAAAGCTCAAGGCCGCCGGCATGCAGATCCTGCCGCCCAGCCCGCAGCTGAAGGCCGACCTGGCCAAGGTGGGCGAGACCATGCTCAAGGAGTGGCTCGACAAAGCCGGCCCCGAGGGCAAGGCGCTGATCGACGCCTACCGGAAGTAAGCGCACGCCCATCACGCTGCGATGCGGCGCGTCCTCGACACGCTCTATGACGGCGCTGCGGGGCTCGCGGCGCTGTTTTTGCTCGGCCTGCTCACGATGGTGCTGCTCGCCATCGTAAGCCGCCTATGGCACTTCATGGTGCCCGGCATCGACGCCTACGCTGGCTACCTCATGGCCGCCAGCGGCTTTCTCGCGCTGGCGCACACCTTCAAACGCGGCGAGCACATCCGCGTCACGCTCCTCCTCAATTTGCTGCAGGGGCGCTGGCGGCGCGCGCTCGAACTCTGGGCGCTGGCGGTGAGTACGCTGCTGGCCTGGCTGTTTGCGTTCTATGCCGCGAAACTGACCTGGGAGTCGTGGCAGTTCAACGACATCTCCACCGGCAACGACGCCACACCGCTGTGGATCCCGCAGCTCGGTATGGCCGTGGGCGCGCTGATCTTCGCCATCGCCTTGCTTGACGAGCTTTGCCTGGAAGCCCTGGGTCGTCAGCGCCCAAAGGCTTCTGCGGAGGCGCTGCGCAATGAATGACCTCGCCATCACCGCACTGCTGGTGCTGTCCCTGTTCGTGATCCTCGGCAGTGGCGTCTGGATCGGCCTCACGCTGTCGGGGGTGGCGTGGATAGGCATGCAGCTCTTCAGCGCCCGTCCTGCGGGCGACGCCATGGCGGTGACCATCTGGGGCGCGGCCTCGAGTTGGACGCTCACCGCCCTCCCGCTCTTCATCTGGATGGGCGAAATTCTCTTTCGCACCCGACTGAGCCAGGACATGTTCAAGGGGCTCGCGCCCTGGGTACAGGGCCTACCCGGGCGGCTGCTGCACACCAACGTGATTGGCTGCACCATCTTTGCCGCCGTCTCCGGTTCGAGCGCCGCGACTTGCGCCACCATCGGCAAGATGACGCTGCCGGAACTGCAGCGCCGCGGCTATCCCGAGGCCATGACGGTGGGCACCCTCGCTGGCGCCAGCACGCTGGGCCTCTTGATTCCGCCGTCCATCATCATGATCGTCTACGGCGTCATGGCCGAGGTGTCGATCTCGCGCCTGTTCATCGCGGGCGTGTTCCCGGGCCTGCTGCTCGCCGTGCTGTTTTCGGGCTACATCATGGTCTGGGCGCTGCGCCATCCGGAGCAAATTCCGCGCAGCACCGAGCGCCTGAGCCTGGCGCAAAAAATCGCCGCGACGCGCAGCCTGCTGCCCGTGGTGCTGCTGATCGCCGGCGTGCTGGGCTCGATTTATGTAGGCATCGCCACCGCGACCGAAGCCGCCGCGGTCGGGGTCGTCGGGGCGCTCTTGCTCTCGGCGCTACAGGGTTCACTCGACTGGCGCAGCTTTCGCGATGCGCTGATGGGGGCGACACGCCTCTATTGCATGATCGCGCTCATTCTGGCGGGCGCCGCGTTTCTGACGCTTTCGATGGGCTATATCGGCCTTCCGCGGCATCTGGCCGCGTGGATCGCCTCGCTTGGACTGAGCCAGGCGCAGTTGATCGCGGCGCTCGCTGTGTTCTACATCGTCCTGGGCTGCTTCCTCGACGGCATCTCCATGGTCGTGCTCACCATGGGCGTGCTCATGCCGACGGTACAGGCCGCTGGCATCGACCCGATCTGGTTCGGCATTTTCGTGGTGTTGGTCGTCGAGATGGCGCAGATCACGCCGCCGGTCGGCTTCAATCTCTTCGTGCTGCAGGGCATGACCGGCCGTGAGCTGACCTGGATCGCGCGCGTGACCCTGCCGATGTTCGCGCTCATGGCGCTCGGGCTGACCCTCATCTACCTGTTTCCCGGCTTCGTGACCTGGCTGCCGCGGCAAATGATGGCGGGGTGAAGGCCGCCCCGGCCGGTGCTCCTCGCAGGCTTGGCCTATGATGCGCCGCTCGCTCCGCGCAGCCGCACTGTGCTGCGGCTGTGACGCCTCGTCGACATCTCTTTGCATTCACCCCCCGTGTTCAAGAACCTGAGCCTCTACCGCTGCGACGCCGACGCCGCGCGCACCCCTTTGGCCGCACTCGAGGACGCGCTCGAGCCGGCTCGCTTCGCGCCCTGCGCACCCACGCAGGAGAAGGCCGTCGGCTGGATCGAGCCGCGCGGCCAGGCCCATGGGCCGCTGGTCGAGTCCGTCGCGGGCCAGCGCCTGCTGCGGCTGCGGATCGAAACCCGCGCCGTCCCGGGTGACGTGCTGCGGCGGACCGTCGAGGAGCGCGCCCAACACATCGAGCAGACCACCGGACGCAAGCCTGGCCGCAAGGAATTGCGCGACCTGCGCGATGACGTGCGGCTCGAACTGCTGCCGATGGCCTTCACGAAACAGTCCTCGGTCTGGGTCTGGATCGACCCTGAGACCGGCTTGCTTGCGATCGACAGCACCAGCGGAGCGCGGCTTGACGACGTCCTCACCGCCCTCTCGCACGCCATGCCCGCCCTCGCGCCGCGCTTGCTGCAAACCGCGCACACACCGCAAGCCGGCATGACCGAGTGGCTCTCGGCGGCTTCACCCGACGACTGGCCCGGCGCGCTGGCGGTCGAGCGCGAGTGTGAATTGCGCTCCGACGACGAGCAGAAATCCGTCGTCAAGCTCGTCCGCCTCGACCTCCTCAACGACGAAGTCCGCCAGCATCTCGCGCGGGGGCTGCGACCGACGCGGCTCGCCCTCTCGTGGGATGGGCGCGTGGCCTTCGTGCTCACCGAGTCGCTGCAACTGCGTCGGGTGCAATTTCTCGAGGGCGTTTTTGACGCCGCGGGCGACATCGACCCGAGCGAACGCTTCGACACCGACGTCGCCCTCTCGACCGCCGAGTTGCAGCGCGCCATCGCGGGCTTGGTCGAGGCACTCGGCGGCGAGGTGGCTCCTGGCCAAACACCAGCGCCCATCGACGCCCCTGCGGCAGCCGTCGGAACCGCCGCTCCAACGGCTGACGATCCGCCTTTCTGAGCCGCGCCTTGCTCCCTTGGGGACCCACGCGCAGCCTTGTCACAGCGCAAACGGGTCGAACTCAAGGGTCTTTATTGCGAATCATTCGCATCTCTGTTAAAGTGGGGCCCATTGAAACTTCCCACTGAATGGAGCTTTCCCATGCGCCGATGGTTCACCACCGCAGCCCTCCTGCTTGCAGCCGCCGCCGGTCAGGCACAGGCGAACGAAGTCGTTGTCTATTCCGCCCGAAACGAGCAATTGATCAAGCCGCTGTTCGACGCCTACACCCGCAAGAGCGGCACCACGGTGAAGTTCATCACCGACAACGAAGGGGCGCTGCTCGCCCGCCTCAAAGCCGAAGGCGATAAAACCCCGGCCGACGTGCTGATGACCGTCGACGCCGGCAATCTGTGGCTGGCCGCCACGGAAGGCGTGCTGCGTCCCACACCCTCCCCCGCGCTGCGCGCAGCGATCCCCGCCCATCTGCGCGACCCGCAAGATCTATGGTTCGGGCTTTCGGTGCGCGCGCGAACCCTCGTCTACAACACCCGTCGCGTCAAACCCCAAGACCTGTCGACCTATGAAGATCTCGCCGACCCCAAGTGGAAAGGTCGTCTGTGCCTGCGCACGTCGAAAAAGGTCTACAACCAGTCGCTGGTCGCCACGCTGATCAAGGCGCACGGTGAGGAGCGGACCGAGGCCATCGTGCGCGGCTGGGTCGCCAACCTCGCCGCGCCGCCGTTTGCCGACGACACCAAGGCGATGGAAGCCGTCGCGGCCGGGCAATGTGACGTCACCATCGTCAATACCTATTATTTCGGCCGGCTCTTGGCCAAGCAGCCCGAGCTGCCGCTCGCGATCTTCTGGCCCAACCAAGCCCCCGGCCTCGCCTACGAGGGCGTGCATGTCAACGTCTCTGGGGCCGGCGTCACCCGCCACGCACCCCATCCTCAAGAGGCCCAACGGCTGATCGAGTGGCTCGCTTCACCTGAGGCACAAAACCTCTACGCCGACCAGAACCTCGAATACCCGGCCAACCCCGCCGTGCGCCCGGCCCCCGCCGTCGCCGCGTGGGGAACGTTCAAGCCAAACACCATCAACGTGGCTGAGGCCGGCCGGCTCCAGGCTCGCGCCGTGATGCTGATGGACCGAGCCGGCTACAAGTGAGCGTCTTCCACCGAGACAGGCACGCCGGCCAGCGCATCAGGCTGGCCACCTGGGTGTGGGTCACTCCGATCACCCTGCTGACGCTCGCCCCCATCTTGGCCCTGCTGGGCGCTTTTGCCCGGCCGGCGCCCGACATTTGGGCACACCTCGGGCGCCATGTGTTGCCCGAGCTCTGGGGGCACACGGCGGCGCTCGCCCTCGGCGTCGGCGCGGGCGTGCTCGCCGCCGGGGTGCCTGCGGCGGCGCTCACCGCCTTATGCCAGTTCCCTGGGCGCCGCTTTTTCGTTTGGGCGCTGCTGCTGCCCATGTCCCTGCCAGCCTATGTCGGCGCCTTCGTCTGGATCGGCTGGCTCGATTTCTCGGCGCCACTGCCCACTTGGCTGCGCACACACTTTGGCATCGCAGCCCCTCCGATCCGCTCCGCAGCCGGTGCGGTGCTGGTGCTGACCCTGGCGCTCTATCCCTATGTCTACCTCAGCGCCTACGCGGCGCTGCGCGCACAAGGCGTACGGCTGATGGAAGCCGCCCAAACCCTGGGCCACAGCCGACTGCAAGGTTTCGGAAGGGTTGCCCTGCCCATGGCGCTGCCGGCCATCTCCGCGGGCTTGCTGCTGGTTTGGATGGAGACGCTCGCCGACTTTGGCACCGTCGCCGCTTTCAACTACAACACCTTCACCACCGCGATTTACAAAACCTGGTTTGCTCTGCAATCCATCAATGCCGCCGCTCAGCTGGCGGCCATCCTCATCGCTCTGGCGCTCGCCGCAGCCTTGGGCCAGGCTGCGCTGGTTCGGCGTCAGGCGCGCATGGGTACGACGCGAATGACGGCTCCGGGGGCCTTGGTGGCGCTGCGCGGCTGGCGCGCCGCGATGGCAAGCATCTACTGCGGCCTGCTGTGGTTGCTGGCCTTTGCCGCACCGATGGCCCAATTGCTGATCTGGGCCATCCGGGTCATGGCGCAAGACCTGGATGCGCGCTACGTCGGCTTCGCGCTGCACTCGCTCGCGCTCTCGGCCGCGGGGGCGCTGCTCGTGGTCGGCACGGCGCTGGCCTTGGCCTACGCAGCGCGCCTGCAGACGAGCCCCGCTTTGATCGTGGCGCAAAGACTAGCCACCATGGGCTACGCGCTGCCGGGCGCCGTGCTGGCGGTCGGGACGGTCTGGTGCCTGACCTGGCTCGACCACCGGATCGCCGATGCGCTGGACCTGAACCGTCTGCTGTTGAGCAACACGCTCGCCGCGCTGCTGCTGGCCTACCTGGTGCGCTTCCTGGCGGTCGGCTACGGGCCGATCGAGGCCGGCCTGCAAGGCATTTCCCGCAGCATGGACGAGGCCGCGCGCATCCTGGGCGAAGGCACCCTCGGCCGCCTGCGGCGTGTGCATCTGCCTTTGCTGCGCGGAACTCTGGCCACGGCCGCGGCGCTGGCGTTCGTGGACCTGATGAAAGAGCTGCCGATCACGCTGATGACACGCCCATTTGGCTGGGACACACTGGCGGTGCGCGTGTTCGAAATGACCTCCGAAGGGGAGTGGGAGCGCGCGGCCCTGCCCGCCGTCGCGATTGCCCTCGTCGGCCTGCTCCCGGTTTTCCTCCTGATCCGACAGACCGATGCTCGACATTGAAAACCTGGAACACGCCTACGGCGCAAGCACCGTCCTGCGGGGCCTCAGCCTGCACATCCCGGCGGGCGAGGTCGGCTGTCTGCTCGGCCCCTCGGGCTGCGGCAAAACCACGGCCTTGCGACTGATTGCAGGCTTCGAGGCGCCGCGCGCCGGACGCATACGGATCGGCGGCCTCCCGGTGGCCGATGCCCGACCCGGGCAAGAGCCCACCCTCGTCCCGCCTGAACAGCGATTCATCGGCCTCGTGTTTCAAGACTACGCTCTCTTTCCGCACCTGAGCGTCGAAGACAACGTCGGCTTCGGTCTGCGACGCTGGGCTCAAGGGGACCACCAGCGGCGCGTCGATGAAATGCTGGCGCTGACCGGGCTCGATGCCGTTCGGCGTCAGCGGCCCACGGAGCTCTCGGGCGGGCAACAGCAGCGCGTCGCGCTGGCGCGGGCGCTGGCGCCCCGCCCAAGGCTGCTGCTGCTCGACGAGCCTTTCTCCAACCTCGACGTGGAATTGCGCGAGCGCTTGTCGCTCGACGTGCGGGAACTGCTGCGGCATGAAAACATCACCGCCTTGCTGGTGACACACGACCAGCATGAAGCCTTCGCCATGGCCGACCGCATCGGCGTGATGCACGATGGCCGCTTGGTGCAATGGGGCAGCGCCTACGATCTGTACCACCGCCCAGCCTCGCGTTTTGTCGCGGACTTCATCGGCCAAGGCGTGTTCCTGCCGGGCGAGGTGCTGAGCGCCGATGCCGTGCAGATCGAACTCGGCGTGCTGCGCGGCGTCGATGTCGCCCAATGCGATGGCGGCAGTTGCCTGGCGCTGGGTCGAGGCGCCGCCGTCGACGTGCTGCTGCGACCCGACGACATCACCCACGACGACGCCAGCCCGATCCAAGCCGAAGTCGTGCGGCGCGCCTTCCGAGGCGCCGAATTCCTCTACACACTCCGGCTCGACAGCGGGCGACAGGTGCTGTGCCTCGTCCCCTCCCACCACAACCACGCCATCGGCGAACGCATCGGCATCCGACTGGCGGTGGACCATGTCATCGCGTTCGCTCGGCCAGACTAGCCACCCCCTCGGTGGGTGTAGAGATCGAAGCGCTTCATGAAGCGTGCGCGCTCGGCTTCATCGACCGACTCGAAGCCAAACGCGACCAGCAAAGTCGGCAGATGCAGCAAGGCGATGCGTCGCGCAGGCCCCTCCTGCCAGCGCAGGGACAGCCGGCCTGTGCCTAGGCTGACGTCGGCAGCGCCCGGGTGCAAAACCCAGGAATGCTCGCCGATGGCTGCGGGCAACCAGCGCAGCCACTCGGCTTCGGTGCATGCCATTTCGCGGGTAAAGCGCTCAGGCGTGGCCATCCGAAAAACGCTCGAGTGGCAACAGCGGCCGCGTCGTCATCCACCCGCAATCGGCGGCCAGATCGCCAGCGCATCGCCTTCGCTGAGGGTTCGCGTCGCACGCTCCTCCGGGGGAATGTACACACCGTTGACCAAAACCAAGTGCACGAGTTTCGGCGGCAGGCCCAGGGGCTCGATGACATCGACGATGGTGGCGTCCGGGGCCACGTCCAATTCCACCTGGTTGTCCCGCCGGGCGTGCGCGGGCAGGTAGTCGGTCAGCGAGGCAAACAGCTTGAGCGTGATGCGCATGGCAGTCGGCGGTTCATGCGCGGCCGCTCAGCGCCGGCGGGTGTCGGCTGCGCCCGACCATTGGCCTTGCCCCTGGGCAGCGGCCAGGTAGGCCTCGGCAAGCAAGGTGGGGTTGCGCAACAGTTGGTCCTTCCACGCGCCCAGAGGCACCTGCCCTTCGACCAGACCCCGCATCACCCCCACATGCTCGGTCCAGCCGACGCTGTTGCAACCGACCAGCACGTCGTCCTGGAACTGCAAGCTGAGGTGCCGGTGCGCCGCCGCGTCGGTCAGCTCGACATGCTCGCCCCCGGGGACGCCCTGCCAATTGCCGAAACTCGCTGAGATCAAGCCCAAGGTATCGAGCACGTTGATCTGCGTGACGCCTTTGAGCTCGGCCTGTGGCGGCTGCGGGTGACGGGCCATGTTGAGAGCGGCCACCCGTGCCTGCTCGGCTGCATTGGGCTGGATCGCACTGATGATGGTCTGGCCGCTGACCTTGTCGTAAGCCTCCGCGCAGTCCCCTGCGGCATAGATGCCGGGCACATTGGTCTGCATGTGCTCATCGGTGAGCACTCCTTGCAGACAGGTAATACCCGAATCCGCCAAAAAACCGATCGTCGGCTTGACGCCGGCGGCGCTGATGAGCAAATCCGCCTCCAGGGTCTGCCCGTTCGAGAGCCGCACGCGCAAGGGCGCACCGGGCTCCACAGCCTCGATGCGGGTGCTGGTGTAGACACGCACGCCTTTGGATTCGCACCAGTCGCGGATCATGCCGCCTGCGGTCGGCCCCATCATGCGCGGCACCATGCGGTCGCCCATCTCGACGACCGACAGGTCCACGCCGCGCGCAGCCAGAGCCTCCATGATGATGCAACCGATGAAGCCTGCCCCCAGTTGCAGTACCCGCGCGCCCGGCTGCGCGCGCTTGAGGATCTCCCTCGCATCGGCCAGCGTCCAGCAGTGCAGCACGCCTTCCGAGGCTATGCCAGGTACCGGCGGCTGCACCGGCGTGGAGCCGGTGGCTATCAGCAAGGTATCGAAGCTCAGGACTTGCCCGTTGTCGAAGTTCACCGCTCGCGCTGCGGCGTCGACCCGCACCGCACGTGCCCGCAGGAGCTCGATGCCCAGCGATTCGAAATGGCGTGGGTCCTTGCGCAGATAGGTGCCCGCCTCGCCGATCTGACCGATCAGGAGGTAGGGAATCGCCATGCGCGAGTACGGCGGCTCGGGCTCGTCGCCCACGAGCGTGATGCGATCCTGCGCCGGCGCGTGGCGACGCAGGGTTTCGGCGGCAATCACGCCGGCCGGACCACTACCCAGGATGAGATGGTGCGTCATAGAGAAATCCGTCCCGGTTCGATTGGAAGGGAAGAAAAAAAGGGGCGAGACTCGCGCCCCGCCCCCCCTGTGAAGCCATCGTGTGCGGATGCGCGAGTCAGAGGCCGAGGCGCGCGCGGGTCTGCGCCGTAGGACGGCCCTCGGCGTCCCAGCCACGCACCTCATAGTAATGCGGCAGCATCTTGGCCAACTCGTTGACCTTGCCCTGGGTCGGCCCGGTCTTGCAAGGCTCGGTCAACAACCGTGGCGGCAAGCTGTCGTCCTTGGCCGTGAAGCCCGCGGCGTTGTTGAATTCGCGCTCAAGGTTCCAGATGCGCTCGCCGATTTTTTCGAGTTCCTCTGTGGTGAACTCTTCACCGATGGCCGCCTGCAACTGGGGCGCGAGGTCGGTGAGCCCCCAGGCGAAGGTGGTGAACACGCACAGCCCCGAGGAATCGAAGGCCGCCGTTGCATCCTGGAAGGCTTTGACCAGCTCGGGCTTACCTTCGGTGCTGAGCGGATCGGTCTTGACCGGAATGCCAAGCACTTCGGACGCGATGGTGTAACCGCGGAGGTGGCATCCGCCACGGTTGCTCGTGGCGTAAGCCAAGCCGATGCCCTGGATGCCGCGGCCGTCGTAGGCCGGGAACTCCTGCCCTTTGCTGCTCATCGACAGATCGGGCCGCCCGTATTTTTCGGTCAGGCGCTTCGAGCCCAGGCCAACCTCTTTGCCAAAGCCACGGCCCTGCGCCGTTTCCTCGACCAGAAATGCGAGCGCCGCAGCGGAGCCAAAGGGCGCCTCGATCCCGATTTGCTCCTTGGTGAGGATGCCGAGGTCATAGAGCTCCATGACCGCACCCACCGTCGCACCGAAGCTGATGGGATCGATTCCCTGCTCGTTGCAAATCATGGTCGCGTACTGCAGGCATTCGAGATCGTTGACACCATTGGCCGCTCCAAGCGCCCAGGCCGCCTCGTACTCGAGGCCACCGCTGGCACCCCAATATTGCGGCTTATTGGCGACCGTGAAGTGCGTCTGATCGATTTTGCTGATGCGGCCGCATGCAATGGTGCAGCCAAAGCACGCCTGATTGGTGACCAGTTGCGGCTTGCCGTCGGTCTTGCGGGGCGTGGCCATCGCCTCGGCCGAGATGTCCTTCGCACCCTCGAACTGGTTGTCGCGGTGGTTGCGCGTGGGCAGCGCACCCACCTCGTTGATGACGTTCATCAGCACCTGGGTGCCGTAGGTCGGCAGGCCCTGGCCGGTGACGGGGTTGTCGTGCAGGATCTGCTTTTTTTCCTTGGTGACGCGCATGAAGGCCTTGGGGTCGCGGATGTTGCCCACGCCCTTGGTACCGCGCACGGCGATGGCCTTGAGGTTCTTGCTGCCCATCACGGTCCCGACGCCCGAGCGGCCCGCCGCGCGGTGCAGATCGTTGACCACCGCGGCATACAGCACGCCCACCTCGCCCGCCTTGCCAATGCTCGACACGCGGGTCAGGGGGTCTTGCAAGCCCTTCTTGATCAGCTCCTCGGTTTCCCAGACGCTCTTACCCCACAGATGCGAGGCATCGCGCAGTTCGGCCACATCGTCGTTGATGTAGAGATAGACCGGCTTGTCGCTGCGTCCTTCGAAGATCACCATGTCCCAACCGGCCATTTTCAGCTCGGCACCCCAATAGCCGCCGGAGTTGGAACAAGCGATCGCTCCGGTCAGCGGGCTCTTGGTGGAGACGGTGTAGCGCCCGCCGGTGGACGCCATGGTTCCAGTGAGCGGACCAGTCGCCCAGATGATCTTGTTGTCGGGCGACAGCGGATCGACCTTGGGGTCGATTTCACTCGTCAGGTATTTGGCCGCGAGCCCGCGCGAGCCGAGGTAGGCGCGCGCCCAGTCCATATTCAGCGGCTCCGGCGTGACCGTGCCTTTGGTGAGATTGACGCGGAGAAGTTTTCCAGCCCAAGACATGATGTGACCTCCTTCAGGCGGCAGACGGCTGGTTGCCCAGCTTGTCGGCCCATTGCTGCATCTTGGAAAGACCGGTCCAGTTGGCGTCGATGAAAGTGATCGCGCCGGTCGGGCAGGCGTCGGCACAAGCGGGCTCACCGCCGCAGAGATCGCACTTTTGCACTTTGCCAGTCTCGGCCACGTAATTGATGGTGCCGAACGGACACGCGATGGTGCAGACCTTGCAACCGACACAGGTGGTTTCGTTGACGACCTTGGCTCCCGTGAGCTTGTCCACGGTGATCGCCTCCACTGGGCAGGCATGCAGGCACCAGGCTTCGTCGCACTGGGTGCAGGTATAGGGGACTTTCTTGCCCGTGTGGTGGAAGTCAAAGACTTTGATGCGCGACTTCGCCGTCGCGTACACCCCGTAGTTTTCGAACGAGCAGGCCATCTCGCACTGGAGGCAGCCCGTACATTTGTCGGGGTTGATGTGCAGCATCTTTTGCATAAAAGCGTCTCCTCGAATGGGCATCCATGATTGACCCGGACGCTGTAGACCGGCCCAAGCCAAAGGCAACGCTGAGCAAGTTCCCGCGAAGGCGCACGAGCGGCCGCGGAATGGGATGCGAGGCGCAAACCGCAGCCATAGCCGCAGCTATGGCGAGGATTTGCTTTCGACGCAGACCGCCCGCAGCTGGGATGCGCGACGCGCGGGGGACTTGTTCAGCGTTGCCTCGGCCCATTCTTGGTCGCCTCGCCGGGCGAGGGATCAGCAATTACCCTAGGTGCTGCGACCCTAAGCAAAAGATTCTCAGTCTGAGACAGTCGGCGCGCCCGGCGGATCGTCCCGGTCGGACGGTGGAACGCTGGGAGCCACTCGCCCCTCCAGCCCCAGTTCCTGCGCTTTGCGCGTAAAGGTGTTGCGCCCGATGCCTAAGCGCAGCGCCGCGTCCACGCGACGGCCATGGGTGACCGCGAGGCCGGCCTGAAGCAGCTGGCGCTCGACGCGTTGCACCAGCGTGTCCCAAACCTCGGGCTCGCCGCGCAGCAAGCGCTCGACCGCTTCTTCGAACAGGCCCACGGACCAATCCGTGGCGGCCGTCGATGCGGGGAGCGGTGCCGGTGTTCCAGCGCTTTCCTCTGCCGTGCGGGGCTGCGCACGCGGTGGCGCGCTGTCGGTCGCGTCGGCGCGAGCCGACGAAGGCGCTTGCGCGCCCGCCTGGGCCAAGCCTTCGAGGACCTCCGGCGGCAAGTCTTTTTCATCGACCGTCTGCGCGGGGGCCATCACCGTCAACCAGTGACAGATGTTTTCTAGCTGGCGCACATTGCCGGGAAAATCGTAACGCTGCAGCGCGGCCAGCGCCGCATCCGAGAGGCGCTTGGGCTCGACCCCAAGCTGCTGTGCGCTGCGCTGGAGGAAATGCCGCGCCAACATCGGGATGTCTTCACGGCGCTCGGCCAGTCGCGGCAGGCGCAGGCGGATCACGTTGAGCCGATGAAACAGGTCTTCGCGAAAGACGCCGTCCCGGACGCGCTGCTCCAGGTTTTGGTGGGTCGCGGCGATGACGCGGACGTTGGCGTGAATCGGCGAATGGCCGCCGACCCGGTAGAACTGCCCGTCGGACAACACACGCAGCAAGCGGGTTTGCAACTCGAGCGGCATGTCGCCGATCTCGTCGAGAAACAGGGTTCCACCGTCGGCCTGCTCGAAGCGGCCACGGCGCAAGGTCTGCGCGCCGGTGAATGCGCCGCGCTCATGACCGAAGAGTTCCGACTCCAGCAGGTCTTTCGGAATCGCGGCGGTGTTGATCGCCACGAACGGCCCGCTCGCACGCGGGGAATGTCGGTGCAAGGCCCGCGCTACGAGCTCTTTGCCCGTGCCGCTTTCCCCCGTGATGAGTACGGTCACATGGCTCGGCGAGAGCCGACCGATGGCCCGGAACAAGTCCTGCATCGCCGGCGCCTGGCCGAGCATTTCCGCCGCGCCGGTGTTCTGTTCTTCGGCGCGCTGCTGCTGTTCACGCTCCTCATAGGCTCGGCAGATCAGGGTGACGGCCTTGGATACATCGAACGGCTTGGCCAAATAGTCGAAAGCCCCACCCTGAAACGCCCCGACCGCACTGTCGAGATCGGAGTAGGCCGTCATGATGATCACGGGCAACTGCGGCTTGGTGCGCCGCACCTCGGTCAGCAGGTCGAGGCCGGAGCCCCCGGGCATGCGAATGTCGCTCACGAGCACGCCAGGCTCCTCGAGCGCGCGCGCCTCGGCCGTCAGGGTGTCGAGATGAGCGATGGCTTCGAGAACCTGGCTGGGCCGCTCGAAGCTGCGCGTTGGAACATGCTCCCGTTGCAAGGCCCGCTCCAGCACGAAGCGGATGGAGGGGTCGTCATCAACGATCCAGATCGGTTTCATCGATTCATGCTCCGGTGCGGCAGCCCGAGGCACGCAACCTCATGGCAAGGGAATCACAATTTTGAAAACGGTCCGACCCGGAGCACTCTCACACTCGATCAAGCCTTGATGCTGCTGCACGAAGGTCTGCGCCAGTGTGAGGCCCAGACCTGAGCCACCTTCGCGCGCCGAAACCAGAGGCAGAAACACACGGTCCTTGATCGAGTGGGGAATGCCGGGGCCGTTGTCGATGACATGCAATTCCAGTGCCAGCCGGTGCCGGTGGCTCCCGAGCGTCACCTGCCGGGCGACCCGTGTGCGCAAAACGATGAGGGCGTCACCGCGGGCACGCCGCTCCGCGAGCGCCTGGGCAGCGTTTTGCACCACGTTGAGCACGGCCTGAATCAACTGTTCGCGGTCGCCGCGGAACTCTGGGATCGAGGTGTCGTAGTCCCGCTGGATGCTCAGTCCCGCCGGATACTCGGCCAGAACCAGGGTGCGGACCCGCTCGCACACCTCATGGATGTTGACGTCACCCACGACTTGAGGGGAGCGGTGCGGCGCGAGCAAGCGGTCGACCAAGCCTTGAAGACGATCGGCCTCATGGACGATCACCTGGGTGTAGTCCCGCAAAGCGGGCGTGGACAGCTCGAGATCGAGCAGCTGAGCCGCGCCACGAATACCGCCCAGCGGGTTTTTGATTTCATGCGCGAGGTTGCGCACCAGTTCCTTGTTGGCCGCGGCCTGATCGACGAGTCGCTCTTCCCGCTCCTTGCGGACCTGCGCCTCCAGCGGAACGAGCTCCACCACCGCCCGGTGCGGCGCCTCGGCTCGCGTCACGATGACGTGCACCGGTAAAGGCTCGCGCTGGGTGCGGCGCAGCTGCGCCTCGTAGCGCAAGGCGGCGTAGGCGTTGCGTTCGAGCCCGTCGAGCGCGTGGACCAATGAGGCACCATCCTGGAACCAGTCCACCAACAAGGTGCCTTCGACCAAGCGCCGAGGCAGGCCCAATGCATCCTCGAGCGCCGCGTTGGCAAACACCACCCGATGGTCGGCATCGAGCACCGCCACCAGCGTGGCCAGGCTGTCAAAAGCGCCGAACGCAATGCGCGCAGCGCTCTCCCCACGCTGCCTCTTCATCCCGGGCTCCTCAACGGGCGTCGGAGCCACCGCCGGGGGCACCGAACCGGCTGAGCTCCCGACGGATACCGGCGATGTCGGCCTCGGTGCGCGCGATCGCCGCCTTCAGTTCGGCAACACGGTCGAGGTACTTTTGATGGTTGCGCGCCTCGATGCCGATTTTGTCGGGCTGCCCATCTTTGTACTCGGCGCGCAGCTCCGCGAGTTTGGCTTCGGCACGCTTGAGTTCGGCCTCGAGGACGGCACGGGCATCGGCGTCCCGTGCCCGCTGTTCGTTGGGGTCGATCCGGTTGCCTGGAGACGCCACCGAAGCACCGGACGCATTGGGGCGGGAAGCCGGCGCCGCGTTGCGCGCCCGATTGCCCTGAACGACCGATACGTTGGCACCATCGATGAGCTTGCAGTTTTTGTCTCGCGCTGCCGCAGGGTTATTGGTGTATTCGTTCCCACAGCGGTAGATCGGCTCTTGAGCCCAAACGGGAAGCGCCAGCCCCATCGACGCGGCAGCGCAGGCGAGCAAGTGAGTTAGTTTCAAACCCGAACCTCCGAAGGGTAACGCAGGGCACACAGGTGCAAAAGTATCGGACAAATCGCTGCTCCCGACGCTGCGCGCAGAAAAAAGGGGACGGTCGCAACCGTCCCCTTTTTCCCGATGCGCCGTCGTCTTACAGCGAATAGTACATGTCGTACTCGACCGGGTGCACCGCCATGCGGAAGCGCGTGACCTCGCTCATCTTGAGCTCGATGTAGGCGTCGATCATCGAGTCGGTGAACACGCCGCCCTTGGTCAGGAAGGCACGGTCCTTGTCGAGATACTCCAGCGCCTGGTCGAGGCTGTGGCAGACGGTGGGCACCAGCGCGTCCTCCTCGGGCGGCAGGTGGTAGAGGTCTTTGCTGGCGGCTTCGCCCGGGTGGATCTTGTTCTCCACCCCGTCGAGGCCGGCCATCATCAGCGCCGCAAAGCACAGATAGGGGTTGGCCATGGGGTCGGGGAAGCGGGCCTCGATGCGGCGTGCCTTGTCCGACGCCACGTGCGGAATGCGGATCGAGGCCGAGCGGTTGCGGCTGGAATAGGCCAGCTTGACCGGGGCTTCGAAGCCCGGCACCAGACGCTTGTAGCTGTTCGTCGTGGGGTTGGTGATGGCGTTGAGCGCCCGGGCGTGCTTGATGATGCCGCCGATGTAGTAGAGCGCAAAGTCACTCAGGCCCGCGTAGCCATTGCCCGCGAACAGGTTTTTGCCGTCCTTCCAGATGGACTGGTGCACGTGCATGCCGCTGCCGTTGTCACCGGCGTAGGGCTTGGGCATGAAGGTCGCCGTCTTGCCATAGGCGTTGGCGACGTTCCAAACCACGTACTTGAGCGTCTGCGTCCAGTCGGCGCGCTCGACGAGCGTGCTGAACTTGGTGCCGATTTCGTTTTGGCCAGCGCCAGCCACTTCGTGGTGGAACACCTCGACCGGAATGCCCATCGACTCGAGGATCAGCACCATCTCGGCGCGCATGTCCTGGGTGCTGTCGACCGGCGGAACCGGGAAATACCCGCCTTTGGTGGTCGGGCGGTGGCCACGGTTGCCGCCTTCGAGCTTGGCGCCCGAGTTCCACGGCGCTTCGTATTCCTCGATCGCGTAGAACGGGTTTTGCGGCTCGGTGCTCCAGCGCACGCCGTCGAAGATGAAGAACTCGGGCTCGGGGCCGAAGAACGCCGTGTCACCCAGGCCCGAAGCCTTGAGGTAGGCCTCGGCGCGCTTGGCGACCGAACGCGGGTCGCGGTCATAGGCCTTGCCGTCGCCGGGCTCGAGCACGTCGCAGACCAGAATCAGCGTGGACTCTTCGAAGAAGGGGTCGATGTTGGCGGTGTTCGGGTCGGGCATGAGCAGCATGTCCGACGCCTCGATGCCTTTCCAGCCCGCGATCGACGAGCCGTCGAAGGCATGGCCTTCACTGAACTTGTCTTCGTTGAACGCGGAAATCGGCACGGTCACGTGCTGTTGTTTGCCACGGGTATCGGTGAAGCGGAAGTCAACGAACTTGACTTCGTTTTCCTTCACCATCTTCATCACGTCGGCGACGGTCTTGGCCATCAGATGCTCCTGGGTTGAAAGCGAGGGACGAAAAAATCACGAAAACGGCATGCAGCTTCCGTGCCAGATTGACCCGATGCCGCAAGGTTCGCAACCCCACATTGTGCCTTGGCTGAGGCCATCCTGAATATGAAAACAATCCGCCGCCGGGTGCATGATGCGCCAACTTGGTGCATATATGCTAGATCTATTTTGGTGCATCAAATTTTGCGCACCACTTCGGGGCCAATCCGCGCTGCAAATGCCTTCAGGCCGTCCACGAGCGCAGGCCAGGCCTGCTCGACCGCTTCGGGCGAGCCTTTGAGCCCGAGTTCAATATGTCGCCCCCACTGCGGATGATCCACGCTGGGGAGACTGAAGACCTTGACCGCCGGATGCTCGGCTTCGATGCGCTGCATCAGCGGAGTCAGGGTCGCCTCCATGGCATCAAAGACGACCAAGGAGCGTTCCACCCACCCTCCGCGCTGAAAGCGATCCGAATAATGATGATCCAGCACCCACTCGATCATCGGCCAGGCCATGACCGGGAAGCCCGGCACGAAGTGCACCATGCCACCCCCCGGACCGGCGCAACTGAAGCCCGCAATCCGGTTGTAGGGGTTGGGGATGAGCCGCGCGCCCACCGGGAACACTGCCATGTTGAGACGGTGTTCGTTCTCGGCGCGGTCGGGGTCGTAGGGCTCGCCTTTCTCGGCAGCGATTTCGCGCATGCGCTGGCGGATCAGCTCGGCCGCTTCGGCGTGCAAGGCCAAGGGCACACCCAGCGCCCGCGCAGCACATTGGCGGGTATGGTCATCGGGCGTCGCACCGATGCCGCCGGTGGAAAACACGGCATCGCCCGACGCGAACGCCCGCCGGAGCACCGCGGTGATGCGCACCGGGTCGTCGCCCACATACTCGGCCCAGGCCAGCGCCAAGCCGCGCGCGCCCAGCAGCTCGATGACCTTGCCGAGATGCTTGTCGGCACGCTTGCCCGAGAGGATCTCATCGCCGATGACGATGAGGCCAAACCCCGGCGATCGGGACTCAGCGGGGAGCGGCGGGGGCGGATGGGGCGTCGAGAGGTCGTGCGGCTTCGGATTCATCCGGCAATGCTAGCGCGTCCGCAGGCCCCGGCGCGGGGGCTTGCGGCGCGGGAGCCGCTTGCTGACGCAGTTCAGCCAGCGCCGCCAGGCAGTAATGGGCGAACCACAACGAGGAAAACGCAAACACCAGCGTGTAGAGCCACAGTGCCAGCGGCACGAGGATCAGGAAGGCCGCAGCAAACAGTGCACCCGAAGCCCACACCAGACTGGGCGCCGCACCCAGATAGCCGCAAATCACCCCCATAGCGAGCAGCTTGCCGCGGTGCGCGCGAAAGATCGCCTGTCGTTCGTCGCGGCTGGCGTGCTCGGCGAGGGCGTCGAAAGCCATGACCCGATAGGTCAGCCAGCCCCAGATCAAGGGCGGCAGGATGAGGATCAGCGGTGGCACCAGCCACAGCGGCATCGAGACCAACATCGCCAGCAGCGCGGCTAGCGTCGAGCCGAGCGACCAGAGCACGCTCCAAAACAGCGAGCCGCCGTGCCGCCGCTCGAGCTGCGCAAAGCGGCGCTCCGCAACCAGCGCGACCATGGCCGGCGTCATCAGCATGGCCACGACCAGCAGCGACACCAGGGCGAGCAGCGGCGTGACGGTAAAGATGACGATGAGCGGCGCCAGTGCTGCCTTGAGCCGCGCCAGCCCCATGCCGTCGAGCCAGTTCCAAAGCGGCGTGGCCCAGTCCGAGCCGTCGAGCAGACCCCGCACCCAGGCGACGGCCGACTCCCACCAAAACCAGCCCAAGCCGAGCGCGAGCGCGATCGTCAGCACCAGCGGCAACACCGACAGCGCGATCACCCGCGGGCGCAGCAGGTAGGCGACAGCGCGCCAAAAAGAATCCAGAAGCAAAGCCATGGCTGCAGCATACCGGGCTGCCCCTGCCGGTCAAGCCCGACCGACGAGGCGCTTCAAGCCCAGCCACTGCTGGGACCAGAAGCCGTCTCCATAATCGCGGCCCTGCTCGACCTGGTCGCGCACGCCGGTGGGCTCCCAACGATCGGCGAAGTTCGCGGTGCCGAGCAGCATGTCCCACCACGGAAACAGGACGCCGAAATTGCAGCCGCCGAGCGGTGCCGCGCGCTGACCGTCACCGGCCGGCGCTTCATGGCCGATGCCAATGGCATGGTGCAGACGGTGAAAACGCGGACTGATCCACAGCCGCTCGCCGATGTGTCCAAAAGACAAACGCAGGTTCGCATGCTGCAAGCTCTCGCTGAGCTGGCTGAACGCAACGAGCGCGACGAACTGGCCCGGCGGCACGCCGATGAGCACGGCGAGCGCGACGAACAGCAGGTCGACGATGATGCTGTCGAGCAGATGGTTGCGGTTGTCGGTCCACATCGTCACCTGGCGCTGTGCGTGGTGCAAGGCATGGAGCCGCCACCACCACTCGAACCGATGCTGTGCGCGGTGCACCCAGTAGTTGATGAAATCAAACACCACGAGGTAGAGGAAAAAGCTCACCAAAGCCTGGTCGGTCACACCGGGCCAGAGCTGATCGAGGTGAAAGGTGGGCAGACCGTGCGCACGCAGCACCGCAATGCCCGACTCGAGCCAGTTCTCGAAGGTGAAGAACATCACCAGCTTGAATAGCCCCAGTCGGTGCAGCAAGGTGTAGAGCACATCCACCCGCACCGCACGCCGATCCGTCACGGGCTCGACCGGGCGCCAGCGCTGCAAAGGCCCGATGACCAGCAGCATCACCGCAATCTGGATCAGCCCAACGAGCACCCAGCCCGTGCCCTCATAGGCTTGCTCGAGCAGATTGCCCCAGCCCAGCGCGAAAGCGACCGGCTGCACGATGGACTCGAACAGCCCCTCCTGCACCCGGGAAAAGACATCCAACCATCCGTCCATGAGGCGTATTTTGGGGAAACCGGGGCCGGCTCAGGTTTGATGCGCCGCAATCCAGGGCGCGTAGGCGGGGTGTTCGCGCAGCGTCGCAAAGCGCAGGCCCCGGGCCCGGAGGCCCACGATCAAAGGCTCGAGCACCTCGGGCGCCCAGGGAACGCGGCGCGACCAGATGCCCAGGTGGGCAAGCAGGATGTCGCCCGCTCGCACGTCACGCAGCGCCTGGGCGAGCAAGCGGTCGTTCGGATAGGTCTCGCTCGGCAGTTCATCACCAAGAAAACCGGCGCTCGACCAGCCCACATGCGCCCAGCCGCCCGCGCGGGCCGCCGCCAGCAAGGCGGGTGAATGCTTGCCGCCTGGCGCGCGCCACAGCGGCAGCGGCGCCACGCCCGTGATCTCACGCAACCGATCGGCGGCGCGGGCGATGTTGGACCGATAGGCGTCCGCAGTCCAGATGCGCTCGCGCCCGGCCTCGGGGCCGGCGGTAGGGCGCACACGGAACCGCGGCTCACCCGCACCGTCCGGCACGTCCCCACGCCAATACGCGTGGTCGTAGGTGTGCGAGGCGAACGCATGGCCTTCTTTGCCGCGCTCGGCCCACCAAGGAGCCCAATGCGCGCCGAGGCTGCCGTCTCCGACTTGCGTGGGCTCGTTGGCCGCGAAAAACGTCACAAGCACGTCCTGGCGGCGCAACACCTCAGCCACAAAGGGCGCAATGGCCATGTGACCGGTGTCGAAGCTGAGGTAGATCGGCTCGGCGGCCGCTGCGCTGGCATTTTTTGAGGCTTTTATCCCGTTTGCCAGCGCCAAATGCTGCGGTGCCGCTATTGAAAGTGAAGCAAAGAGCCCGCCGATGCGCGCCAGCGCCCAGCGGCGCGGCACCGAGGCGCCACCCGTCGGCGCTTCACTGCCGCGGCACATGGTCGAGCGTCCAGACGCCGTGCGGCGACTTGCCCACGGGGATCTGCTGCACCACCTTACGGCTCGCGAGGTCGATGATGGTGAGCTTCTTCGCCCAGCGCGAGGCGACGAACAGCCGCTTGCCGTCGGCCGAAATGTCCATGTCGTCCGGGCCGGAGGGTGCGGGGAAGCGGTCCACCACCTCGAGCGTCAGGTAGTCGATCTTGCTGATGCTGTTGGCGACGCGGTTGCTCACGAAGACATGGCGGCCGTCACCCGCAGCGCGAAACGAGTGCGCGCCTAGCCCCGTGAGCAGCTTTTTCACCAGATGCGGTGCCGGGCCGCTCACGTCGTAGACCTCCACGCCATCGCCGCCGGTCAGCCCCACGAGCAGCAGCCGATCACCCGGCACGCCAAACACGTCGGCCGGCAGGGCGCCGGTCTTGATGCGCCATTTGAGCGTCTGCGTGGCGAGGTCGATGGCCACGAGTTCGTCGCTGTCCTGCATGGTCGAATAGACCGTGGTGCTCTTGCTGTCGATCCAGAGGTGGCTGGGCGTTTTGCCGGTCGGGATCCGCTTGACGAGCGTGAGTTCGCTGCCGTTCCAGCGGTAGAGATCGACATGGTTGAGCCGGTTCGCCGCGGTCACGAACCATTTCATGTCGGGCGAGAAGCGCAGGTGGTAAGGATCGAGAATGGCCGTGACGGTGCGCTGCACTTCAGCCGTGCGCGGGTCGATGAAGGTCAGCGAATCACCCAGCGCATTGGCCACGATGACCGACTTTTCATCGGGCGTCAGATAGAGGTGATGCGGCTCCTTGCCGGTTGGGATGCGCTTGATCTCACGGCCCTGCTCCGGATCGATGACGCTCACCGTGCCGTCGAGTGAATTGAGGACGAACAACGGCATGCCTGCGGTGGCCACGCCCGAAACGGCCAACAACAGGCCTGCGAACCAGAAACGGAGCACAAAGAACTTCAAGATCGGCACTTTCATGGGGAACTAAATAGTGTATCGGCGCCGCGACGCGCGGCCGGCCGTGAACAAGCGATTCCCGGCCGCGAGCTGGCTATGAACACTTCAAATTCAAGAGCGCCTGATGAGGCTTTGACGCGGGCAAGTAGCGATCCTGTTACTTTTTTCCGCCAGGCGCCAGATAACCGACCCGGCGCAGGTCATCGGCGTCGAGCCAGCGCCACTGACCGGGTGGCAAGTCCTCGGGCAGTGCCAGATCCCCGATGCGCGAGCGGTGCAAGGCCTCAACCCGGTTGCCGACCGCCGCCACCATGCGCTTGACCTGGTGGTACTTACCCTCGGTCAGCGTGAGCCGCAGCGTGTTTGTGCCGGTCGCCTCGCAAGCCGCTGCGCGCACCGGCTGCGGGTCGTCGTCGAGCACCACGCCCGCGAGCAAGCGCTGCACCTGCGTCGCATCGACCGGGTGCTTGGCCGTGACCTCGTAGACCTTGGGCACGTGGTGGCGCGGGGAACTCAAGCGGTGGATGAACTGCCCGTCATCGGAAAGCAGCAGCGCGCCGGTGGTGTCCTGATCGAGCCGCCCGACCGCCTGTACGCCCTGCAGCGCGGCCCCCTTGACCGGCCGCTGGCGCAGCGGCGCGGGCAGCAGGGTGTAGATGCTCGGCCAAGCCGAGGGCTTATGCGAACACTCATAGCCCGCGGGCTTGTGCAGCAGCACGTAAGCCCGCGCCCGGTAGACCCAGCGCTGCCCTTGCACCTCGAACACCAAGCCCTCGGGGTCGAGCTCCGTGCCCGGCTCGGGCATCGCGACCCCTGGCACCCGTACCCACCCATGCTGGATCAGCCCGGCACAGATGCGGCGCGTGCCAAAGCCTTGGGTGTAGAGAATGTCGTCGAGGCGCATGCGGAGGGTGGGAGGTGGCGCTGGCGGCCCTGGCGGCGCCAGCAGCGCCACGGTCGCTCGGCGCGTGACCCAAGGACACGTCGGAAAGCGGGGAGAGTGGTAGGCCGTGCAGGGCTCGAACCTGCGACCCAGGGATTATGAGTCCCCTGCTCTGACCAACTGAGCTAACGGCCCGTGGCTTCGATTGTAGGCGGGCGCTCGACGCTCGCTCGCCGCTCAATCGCCACCCTGGCTCAGCGCCTGGCCGAGCAAACGGGACGTGATGTCGACGATCTGGATCATGCGGTCGTAGGGCATGCGGGTCGGCCCGATCACGCCGAGCGTTCCGACGACCGAGCCATCGACCTCGTACGGAGCGCTGACGATCGAAAGCTCCTCCACCGGCACCATCTGGCTCTCTCCCCCGATGAAGATCCGAATGCCATCGGCCTGGCTGCTCACGTCGAGCAAACGCATGAGTTGGGTCTTCTGCTCGAACAGATCGAATGCGCGCCGAAGCTGATCGAGGTCACTCGAAAAGTCGTCCACGGACAAGAGGTTGCGTTCGCCGGCGATGACGACCGCCTCCTGGGCGTCATTGAGCGCTTCGCTGCCGACCTGCACGGCGGCTTGCATCAACGCGGCGATTTCACCCTGCAAGGTCCGCACCTCATCTTTGAGCTTCTCGCGCACCTGCTCGAGCGCCATGCCAGCGTAATTGGCATTGAGGTAATTCGATGCCTCGGTGAGCTGCGAGGTCGTGAAATCGGTCTGAGTGCTGATGACGCGGTTTTGCACATCTCCCTCGGGCGACACGATGATCACGAGCAAGCGCTGCGCGGAGAGCCGAAGAAACTCGATATGCCTGAAGACCGATGGCCGACGCGGCGCCATGACCACGCCCACGAAATGCGACAGGTTGGACAGCAGATGCGCCGCGTTGGAAATCACCTTCTGCGGCTGGTCCGGGATGAGGCGCGACTCGAGCTCGGCAGCCGGCAGACTGAGCGCGCTGCGCCTGACCGTCAACAAGGTGTCGACGAAAAACCGGTACCCTTTGGCCGTTGGTACCCGCCCCGCCGAGGTGTGCGGACTCGCGATGAGGCCGAGTTCCTCGAGGTCGGCCATGACGTTGCGGATCGTGGCCGCCGAGAGCTCCAAACCGCTGGCCTTGGAAAGGGTCCGCGATCCGACCGGCTGTCCTTCGGCGATGTAACGCTCAACCAGCGTGCGCAGCAAAATCTTGGCGCGCTCGTCGAGTTGTGGAATGGTTTCACCCAGCATGAGTCTCTGAGCCCGATGAATTTGATGATGTAATTTGCCACATGCGATCTATCTTCCACCATGTCGCGCTCATCGGCAAATATCAGGCTACGGGCCCGTCCGGGGCTCAGGCCGGATCGCTGCGATCGGCCCTGGAAGCGATTGCCCACTTTCTGCATGAAAACGGCTGCGAGGTTTCGCTCGAGCACCAGACTGCGACGCACTCGGGCTTGAGCGGCTATGCAGCCCTCGACGTCGCCGAAATCGGCCGCCAGTGCGACCTGGGCTTGGTCGTCGGGGGCGATGGCACCATGCTCGGCATTGGGCGCCAGCTCGCGCGCTACGGCACCCCTTTGGTCGGGATCAACCACGGGCGACTGGGCTTCATCACCGATATTGCGCTGTCGAATTTCCGTGAGGTGCTCGGGCCCATGCTACGGGGGGAGTTCGAGGAAGATCCGCGCGCCCTCATGCAAGCTCGTGTGCTGCGCGATGGCCTGTGCGTGTTCGAAGCCCAGGCCATGAACGACGTCGTCGTGCACCGCGGCTCGGTCTCCGGCATGGTGGAGCTGCGCGTCGAAGTGGGCGGCCGTTTCGTCGCCAACCAACGGGCCGACGGGCTCATCATCGCAACCCCGACGGGCGCCACCGCCTACGCGCTCTCCGCCGGCGGACCGCTGCTGCACCCGTCGATCGCGGGCTGGGTGCTGGTGCCGATTGCGCCGCACACCCTCTCCAACCGGCCCATCGTACTGCCCGACGACCAGGAGGTCGCCATCGAAATCGTCTCCGGTCGGGACGCCAGCGCGAATTTCGACATGCAGTCCCTGGCCTCGCTGCTGCATGGCGACCGCATCACCGTTCAACGCTCCGAATACCGCGTGCGCTTCCTGCATCCGCGCGGCTGGAGCTACTTCGACACCCTGCGGCGCAAGCTGCATTGGAACGAAGGGGGTTCCTGAACGTGGCTCTCCGAAGCATTCATCTGCGCAACTTCGTCATCGTCGAGGAGGTCGCCCTCGAGTTCGAGGCGGGCTTCACGGCCCTGACGGGAGAAACGGGCGCAGGCAAATCCATCCTGATCGACGCGCTGCAGCTGCTGCTCGGCGACCGCGCCGACGCATCGGTCGTCCGCGAAGGTGCAGACCGCGCCGAACTCAGCGCCGAATTCGACTCGACCCCCGCTCTGGCGGCCTGGTTGAACGACAACGGCTTCGATGCCGACGACACCATCCTCCTTCGGCGCACCATCGATCGGCAAGGACGCAGTCGCGCCTGGATCAATGGCACACCCGCCACCACCAGCCAGCTGCGCGCCCTCGGCGAATCCCTGATCGACATTCATGGTCAGCACGCCTGGCAAAGCCTGACCCGCGCCAGCGCCATCCGTGCGCTGCTCGACGCCTACGCCGGAGCCGACACCGCCCAAGTCGCTGACCGCTGGCAACAATGGCAAAGCGCCCAACGCGCGCTGGCAAGCGCCGAGTCCGCACAGGAGACGCTCGCCCGCGAACGAGAGCGTCTCGACTGGCAACTGAGCGAAATCGAGCGACTCGCGCCGGGCGAAGACGAGTGGTCGGAACTCAACGCGAGCCACAGCCGGCTCGCCCATGCCCAGGCGCTCATCGATGCGGCGGCCTTGGCGGCGCAGAGCCTCGCGCCCGAAGACGACGTGCCCGGCGCCATCGACTCGCTGGCTCGGGCGCATCATGCGCTCCTGGAACAAGCATCGATCGAGCCCGAATTTGCGGCGATCGCCGACATCCTCGCCCAGGCACTCGCCCAGGCCGAGGACGCGCTGCACAGCCTCAACGGCTACCTGCGCAAGACCAGCGTCGACCCCGAGCGACTCGCGTTGCTCGATGCCCGACTCGCACTCTGGTTGTCGCTGGCCCGCCGCTACAAGTCCCCCCCTGAGGACCTGCCGGCGCTGCGCACGCGCTGGCTCCAAGAGCGCGCCGAACTCGAGGCCGCGGCCGACCTCGATGCGCTTCGCAAGGCCGAGCGCGCGGCCGCGGCGGCCTACCAGGAAGCCGCACTGGAACTCTCCCAGCAGCGTCGTGCCGCCGCGCCCCGTCTTGCCGAACAAGTCACCCGCCGGATGCAATCCCTCGGCATGGAAGGCGGCCGCTTCGAGGTTGAGATCCGCCCCCTCGAGACGCCCGCCAGCTCCGGTATCGACGATGTCGTCTTCCTCGTCGCGGGCCATGCCGGCAGTGCGCCCAAGCCGGTCGCCAAGGTCGCCTCTGGCGGTGAACTCTCGCGGCTCTCGCTCGCCATCGCCGTCACCACGAGCGAACTGGGCGCTGCGCCCACGCTGATCTTCGACGAAATCGACGCGGGCATCGGTGGGGTCGTGGGTGACGCCGTCGGGCGCCTGATGCAAACCCTCGGCCGACACCGGCAAGTGCTGGCGGTCACGCACCTGCCGCAAGTGGCCGCCCATGCCCACCATCACCTCCGTGTCGCCAAGCGCTCTGGCGCGGACGGCCGCACGATCAGCTCCGTCGAAACGCTCAATGCCACACAGCGGGTCGAGGAAGTCGCGCGCATGTTGGGCTCGGACGCGGGCAGTCGCACCTCGATCGCCCATGCGCAAGACCTGCTGGAGCGGGCCGCACGCGCCGAAGTGATCGCACCATGAGCGCCGCACCCAGTCGGTCCCTCGAACACTCGGGCGTCCCGCCGCAAGGAAATGACCCTGCGCAGCCTTCGCCTGACACACCCGCAGCGGCTACACCCACCGCGGATTCGCCGGACGCCTCGACGAAACCAGCGCCCCCCCCGTTGAACCTGGTCTTGATCACGGGTCTGTCTGGCTCCGGAAAGTCGGTAGCGCTACATGCACTCGAGGACGCTGGGTATTTCTGCGTCGACAACCTGCCGCCGGAGCTGATCGGCCCTTTCATCGCCCTGGAGCAACGCCACGCGGCGAGCCGGGTTGCCATCGCCATCGATGCGCGCAGCGCGGACTCCCTCTCAGTCGTTCCCGATGAACTCGCACGCCTGCGCGCACAGGGGCTGAACGTGCAGCCGCTGTTCCTCGACGCTACCACCGACACCCTCGTTCGGCGTTATTCCGAAACCCGCCGCCGCCACCCGCTGTCCAAGCCGGAGATCGCCGACCAACACCGGGCCCTGGTCGAAGCCATCGAGCTCGAACGCCGGTTGCTGTCCGATCTGCGCGAAATTGCGCCCGTCATCGACACCAGCCTGATGCGCGCTGCGCAATTGCGCAGCTACGTGCGCGACCTGGTCGCCGCGCCCGCCACCTTGCTGACACTCGTGTTCGAGTCCTTTGCCTTCAAGCGCGGGGTTCCGGTCGATGCGGATTACGTCTTCGACGTGCGCATGCTGCCCAACCCGCATTACGAGCCGGAGCTCAAGCCACTGACCGGCAAAGACGCAGCCGTTGCCGAATTCCTGGCACAAAAAGAGTCTGTGGCGGCGATGGAACGCGACATCACCCGCTTCCTCGACGCTTGGCTCGAACCCTTGAGCGACAGCCACCGCAGCTATGTCACCGTCGCCATCGGCTGCACCGGTGGACAACACCGCTCGGTCTATTTGGTCGAGCGCTTGGCGCTACGGTATCGCGGCCGCTGGCCGACGCTCGTGCGGCATCGCGAGATCGACGCTGCGGCTCCGGGCTGAATCTTGAAGCCAGACCCGGATCGGTGCGGGTAAGCCCAAACGCTCCCATTGCGCGGGCAAATACCAGTCGGCGCCATCCAGAAACTGAGGCGCGCCCGGCGGAACCAAACACCAGCGCACCGGCTGCAGCGTCAAGTCGAGATGCGTGAGTCGGTGCACCCGCGGCGATTCGGTCTGCCCGGCACCGGTCAAACCCCAGCCGCGGTGCGCCGCGTCGCGCAGCGCGTCGAGGGAGTCAAACGCCGGCAAGCAATGCAGCCCGCCCCAAATCCCGCGCGCGGGTCGGCGCTGCAACAGGGTGGCACCGTCTGGGCGCTCCAGCCACAGCAACCAAAGCTGCCGACTCTGCCGCGCCAGTGCCAGACGGCGCATCGGCAGCCGCTCGGGCTCCCCGGAAGCATAGGCCCGACAATCGCCAGCCAACGGGCATGCCGCACACCGTGGTCGCCGCGGGGTACAGATCATGGCCCCGAGGTCCATCAGGCCCTGGGTGTATCGGGGCATCGAAGTCGGCTCTTCGATCGGGACGAGCGTCTGCGCCCGCTGCCAAAGCGCGTCGACGTTGCGCGCCTTCGACAAATCGGCATCGAAACCGAGGTGGCGCGTCAGTAGCCTGCGCACATTGCCATCGAGGATGGAGACAGGCTCATGGAAACAAAAACTCGCAATGGCCGCCGCGGTCGAGCGACCGATGCCCGGCAGCCGCTCGAGTTCCGCCGCGCAGGTCGGAAAGCGGCCGCCATGAACCGCACAAACGACTTGCGCGCAGCGGTGCAAGGAGCGCGCCCGGCTGTAGTAGCCCAAGCCACTCCAAAGGCCGAGAACCTCGTCGATCGGTGCCTCGGCTAGGCTCTGAACATCGGGAAAACGGGCGAGAAAGCGCGGGTAATACCGCAGGACCGTCGCAACCTGCGTCTGCTGGAGCATGATCTCCGACAGCCAAACCCGATACGGGTCGGCGCTCTGTTGCCAGGGCAGGCCGGAGCGTCCTTCCCGTTGCTGCCACTCGACCACCCGACTTGCAAAACTCGCCAGCGTCATGCCGCGCGCGCCATGGGCTCGCCCGTAGCCGTTGGCGCCAGCACGAACGCCACTTCCTCGAACACGCGCTCGCGCAGGCGGTCCATCTCGCTGCGCCGCTCGCTGATCTCGCGCAATCGATCATCCAGGCCGCCTGCGGCATTTTCGATGCGCTCGACCGCCTCGCGCCGCCGCTGAAACGCCTTGCGCCGTTCTTTGAGCTGGGCGTCGAGTTGCGCGGTCGCCGCCTTGCTCCAAAGTTCGATGTCGGTCTGCAGGGCTTCGAAGATCGCTCGCACCCGGGCCGCGAGAGCGCGCATCAGCTGCTCCGCAAAAACCGCGCGCGCCAGGCGGATCGCCTGTCCGAGACCCAGGTATTGACGATGGGCCTGCTCGATGGCGTCGAGCTCGCGCAGCACCGCCGAAACATCGACCGCCTCGGCCGCTTGCAGGCTGAAGCCGAACTCGGCGTTGAGCTGCGAAAACGTGGCGCTCAACATGCCCTGCAGTTCCAGGTTCTGCTCCTGAACCTGGGTCAAAACCGAACGCAAGCGGTCGAAGGTCGCACGGAAGGTTTCGCCCAGGTGGAGCTTGAACCCGGGCTGCGCCAACTGGGCCCGAAGCTGGGCCATCTCGCGTTTGAGTGTCGAGGTACTCAGCAGATCCAGCATCTCGGTCTGCCGTTTCAGGTGTACCGACCGCAGCGCGTGGATCCGTGCGGCACTGGCTTTGAACTCCGTCTCTTCCTGGGCGATGCGCGCACGCATTTGCCGGATGACAGCCTCATTCTTGCCGCGAAGCGAGGCAAGTTCATGGTACTGCTCGGTGAGCTCACGCTGTCTTTGCTCGACCGTTCGCATGACGAGTTGCTGCACCTCATCGAGCCCCTTGCGAACCGAGGCCCGAAGCACCTCCTGCCGGCGGCCCAGGACTTCATCGGCCAACATACGCTCGAGCCGTGGCAACCCGCTGGCCTGCAGCAGCGCTTCGTTGTGGGTGAGCTTGGCCAACAAGCCTTTCTGCGCCGAAATGGCGAGCACGCGCGAGGGTTCGAGCTGTAAAACCTCAGCCACAGACCGACGCTGAGCCTCGACCTGCTCGGCGATCACGGCCGGCGCGCTGATGCCATCCCAGAGCACGTCCACCTTGTTGAGCACCACCAGGCGGCTTGCCGCTTCGGCCGGACGACCGCCGAGCGATTGCTGCCAGATCGCCAGATCCGAACGCGTCACACCCGCATCGGCCGCCAGCAGAAACACCACCGCGTGCGCTTGCGGCAGCAGACTCAAGGTCAGATCCGGCTCGGCTCCGATGGCGTTGAGCCCTGGCGTGTCGAGCACGACCAAGCCCTGCTCCAACAAAGGGTGCGGCAGGTTCACCCAGGCATGGCGCCAACGGGGAATGAGCACTTGCCCCGCACGGTCGACTGCCAGAGCTTCCTGATCCGCGTCCCCCAGAAAACCCAGGGCACGCGCCTGCGCCTCGGAGACCGCGACCGTTTCGGTGACCCTCGCCAGCGCCTGAGCGAGCCGCTCAGGGTCCGTTGCATCGAGCGCGACCTCGACCCAGGCCTCAGGCCGCTCGCGCCATTGCGCCAGCGCTGCCGGATCACTGCGTGTTTCGACGGGCAAGAGCCTCAGCGTCGGCGGCACGGCTGGGTCGTAGCCGATTTCCGTCGGGCACATGGTCGTGCGGCCCGCGCTCGCCGGCATGATGCGCCGACCCTGCCCCGCGAAGAACAGCGCGTTGATGGTTTCCGACTTGCCGCGGGAAAACTCCGCGACGAAGGCCACCGTGATGCGGTCGGTATTCAGTTGCCGCTCCAGCAGCCGCAGACGCTCGCGGCTTCCATCCTCGAGCAAATCCTGATTTTCCAGCCAAGCTGCGAGGTGCTGCAGGCGCGTGTGCATTTTCAAGCGCCATTGCCTGTGCTGCCCCAACCCTGCATCGAACGTCGTATCGGTCACGCTGCCCTCCTGAACGGCAACGCCGAAGAGCCCCTCGAACTGCCCGGACGCGCAGCACGCAAGACTTCTTCAGCGTCGGCTTGACCCACTATAGCCGAGCGAGCCCGGTCATGTTTGACAGCGCGGGCAGTAAAACGTCGACCGCTGCCCCAGCACCACCGAGCGCACCGTGTGCCCGCAGCGTGGACAAGCTTGGCCCGCCCGTCCATACACCGCCGCTTCCTGCTGAAAGTGCCCAGGCTGCCCCTCGGCCGAAAGAAAGTCCCGCAAGGTGCTGCCCCCGGAATCGAGCGCCCGCTGCAGAACACGACGAATCGCGGCGTGCAGCCGCTCGGCGCGCAGGCGGGAGAGGCGGTGCGCGGGCGTCGTCGGCCTGATACCCGCCTCGAAAAGCGCCTCCGAAGCGTAAATATTGCCCACGCCCACGACCAAGTCGCCCGCCATCAAGGCCTGCTTGATCGTCGTGCGTCGCTGCCGCAAGCCGAGGTGGAATACGTGGGCGTCGAAATCGCCGCTCAAAGGCTCAGGCCCGAGGTGGCCGATGAGCTTACGCACCATCGGCGCATCGGGGCTTGCACCATAAACGACCGCCCCGAAACGGCGTGGGTCGTGCAAGCGCAAGACCCCGCCTTCGACCTGCAAGTCAAAGTGATCGTGGGGGCCGGCGGGAGGACTGCCCGTGTGAAAGGCAAGGCGACCCGACATGCCCAGATGCATCACGAGCACGCCTCCGCCGTCAAGGTCCACCAGCAGATATTTCGCGCGCCTGCGGACCGCGCCGATGACTTGCCCGATCAGTTCTTCGGCCGCAACGCCCAGCGGCCAGCGCAAGGGCTTGCCGAGCCGTACGCCGACGATGCGCCGACCCGCGAGCTTGGGAGCAATGCCGGCACGTGTGACTTCGACCTCGGGCAACTCGGGCATAGGGCTTCCATTATTATGGGGCGATGAAGCCTGCATTGTGTCTTGCGCTCGCGCTGTTGCTTCCCCTGAGCAACCCCGCCGTCTCGGCGCCGCCTGAACCCCCCGAGCCGCCCTATCGCTCGAGCCTCGACGCCCCACTGTTCTATCAAATCCTCCTCGGCGAGCTCTACCTGCGGGCCGGCGATGCTTCGACGGCCTACGCCTTGATGCTCGACGCTGCGCGCCGAACCCACGAGCCTCGGCTGTTCAAGCGCGCGGTCGACATTGCGCTCGAAGCCCGCGAGGGAGACGCTGCACTCGAAGCGGCCCGCGCGTGGCGCAAGGACCAGCCGCATTCACTCGCAGCCGGACGTCTGCTGCTTCAGCTGCTCGTCGCGCTCAACCGTATCGAAGAAACCGAACCGCTGCTGCGCGAATTGCTCGAAGACATCGCACCCTCGGAGCGGGCATCGGCCATTGCGTCGATCCCCGCCCTGTTTGCGAATGTGCGCAGCGGCCGCGATGCCGCGGAGCGGGTGACGCGGGCGCTGGCCGATGCCTTGCGCCAACCCGACACGGCCCCCGCGGCCCACGCGGCGATCGCCCGGCTGTGGCTACAGGCCGGCGATACCAGCGCGGCGCTCGAGGCAACGCGCCGCGCGCTCGATCACGATCCCCGCTCCGAAGCGGCGGCCCTGGTTGCGGCGGAGCTCGTCGGCCCCGAGCAGCCGACGGCTGAGGCCTTGGTCGAGCGCTATCTCTCTGCCGCTCAACCGCCATCGACCTCGGTCCTGCTGACCTACACCCAATCCCTGATCCGACAGGGCCGGCGAGCCGAGGCGATGCAATGGCTCGAACGGGCCACGCGAGAGGCACCCCAACAAGCGCAGGCCTGGCTCGCGCTGGGGCTTTTGCAAGCCGACGAAGGTCTGGTCCGCGCGGCACATGCGTCGCTTGAGCGCTATCTCGCGCTGACGGAAGCCGAAGCCGCGCGGCACCCGGGCGGCAGAAACACGGCCCTCATGGCGCTGGCGCGCCTGGCCTTGCGTTCGGGACAGATCGAGGAGGCCCAGCGCTGGGTCGCTCAGCTCCCGGAAGACGCCGAGTCCTTGCAACCCGTGACGCTCAAGGCGAGCCTGCTCGCTGCACAGGGCAAGCTGGACGAAGCGCGCCGCCTGATCCAGTCCTGGCCGGCGGCTTCGGCCGAGCAAGAAGTCGCGCGCCTGATGGCCGAAGTACGGCTGCTCCAAGACCATGGTCAGCCGGCCGAGGCATTCCGCCTGCTCGAAGAAGGGGTCAACCGCTGGCCAGACGATCCGGATTTGCGCTACGAGTTGGCCCTGGCCGCTGAACGGCGCGGCGACCTGGCGCGCATGGAACGGGAACTGCGAACCCTCATCGAGCGTCACCCGCGGTTTCACCATGCGTACAACGCCTTGGGTTATTCGATGGCCGAGCGCAACGTGAATCTCGACGAAGCGCGCCAGCTCATCCTCAAAGCGCTCGAATTTGCACCCAAGGATCCGTTGATTCTGGACAGCCTCGGTTGGGTCGAGTACCGCTTGGGCAACCTGAGTCGTGCGCGCGAAATTCTCGAAGGCGCTTTCACCGCGATGCCCGACGCCGAGATTGCCGCACATCTCGGCGAGGTGCTGTGGGCCTTGGGCGACCGTGAACAGGCGCGTCGGGTGTGGGAGGCGGGTGCACGGATCAACCCGAACAACGCCACGATCACGGCAACGCGCAAACGCCTGACGGGCGAAAAGCCATGAAGCGGCGCTGCTGGCTGTTGGCCGCCGGCGGGATGCTGCTGGTCGGCTGCGCGACGACGCCCCGGCCAGACACCATCCAGCCAGCACTCGGGCGCCACAACCATTGGCAAGGCCGATTCGCGCTGCGCGTGGACGATGGCCAGGATCAGGCGTTCTATGCGCCGTTCGAACTTCATGGCAACATGCAAGAAGCTTGGCTCCGGCTCTACAGTCCGATCGGTACCGTGCTGGCCGAACTGCGCTGGGGCCCCGGGGGGGCGCAACTCAACCGAGACGGTCGCATCGAACTCTATGATTCGCCCGAGTCGATGAGTGAGGCGCTGCTCGGAACCCGCATTCCGTTTGCGGCCTGGTTTGATTGGCTCGATGGCATCCCGACCGAGGCGCCTGGTTGGGCCGTCGACTTGGCCAATTACCCGATGGGTCGGCTGCATGCGGTGCGCACGGATCCCCAGCCCTCTGTCGATCTGCGCATCATCCTGGAAGACGCTCGCTCGTCATGAGAGCCCTCTTCGACATCCCGGCGCCGGCAAAACTCAACCTGTTTTTGCACATCACCGGCCGCCGGCCCGACGGTTACCACTTGCTCCAGTCGGCCTTCATGCTGATCGACTGGTGTGACCGCTTGCACTTCGAGACGCGTCACGACGGCCAGATCACTCGGCGCGACATCGGCGCGGCGCTACCCGCCGAGGACCTGGTCGTGCGCGCAGCACGCGCGCTGCAGCAACGAACCGGATGCGCTCTCGGCGCCGAGATCACGCTCGAAAAGCGCATTCCGACCCAGGCTGGCCTCGGCGGAGGCTCGTCCGACGCGGCCAGCACGCTGCTCGCCCTCAATCGCCTCTGGGGCCTGAACCTGCCGCTGGCGGCGCTGATGCGCATCGGCTTGGACCTGGGCGCCGACGTGCCGTTCTTCCTCGGTGGACGGCACGCATGGGTGGAAGGCATCGGCGAGGTCCTCCAGCCGATCTCACTCGAAGCCGAGCGTTTCGTGGTGGTCAAACCGCGCGGTGGGCTCAGCACCGCCCGCGTCTTTGGCTCGGACAGCCTCAAACGGGACTTTTTTCCTGCTACAATGGCGGTCTTTGCAGATGACCCCTACCGTTATGGTTGCAATGCTTTGCAAGACGTCGCGGTTGGTCAGTGCCCGGAAATTGCGCGTGCGATCGAGTGGCTTCAATCACTTGGCCTTGCGGCTAGAATGACGGGCTCAGGCAGTGCGGTTTTCGCACCCTTGGGTGCGATCGAAGCGGTTCCTGAACCGCCCGAGCCGTGGGAAGTGAAAATCTGCAAGAATTTGGTGGCTCATCCGCTGCTCGGTTGGGCTGCCAGCGACGATTGAAGGTGGGCTGAATTCAGTTCAGCAAACCTGCGTAGGGGAGTCGCCAAGTTGGTTAAGGCACCGGATTTTGATTCCGGCATGCGAGGGTTCGAGTCCTTCCTCCCCTGCCAAAACCCTGTCTCGTTGTGGCGCAACGCCATTCTCTGACGTCCGTTTCGACTGCTGGAAACCGCATGCAAGCCCCCCACGCACCCGACTTCATGGTGTTTACCGGCAATGCCAACCCCGGACTTGCCGCCGAAATCACGCAACATCTGGGAACGGGTCTGGGCGCCGCCCATGTCGGACGTTTCTCGGACGGCGAGATCATGGTCGAGATCAAGCAAAACGTCCGCGCTCGAGATGTGTTCGTGGTGCAGTCGACCTGCTCGCCGACGAACGACAACCTGATGGAATTGCTGATCATGGTCGACGCGCTCAAGCGCGCATCGGCCGAGCGCATTAGCGCCGTCATTCCCTATTTTGGCTACGCGCGTCAAGACCGCCGCCCGCGTTCGAGCCGGGTTCCCATCACCGCCAAGGTGGTGGCCAACATGCTGCAAAAGGTGGGTGTGGCCCGGGTTTTGACGATGGACCTGCACGCCGACCAGATCCAAGGCTTTTTCGACATTCCGGTCGACAACATCTATGCCTCGCCCGTGCTGCTCGGCGATCTGCGTCAAAAGCGTTATTCGGATCTGATCGTCGTCTCGCCCGACGTCGGCGGGGTCGTCCGTGCACGTGCGCTGGCCAAACAACTCGATTGCGACCTTGCCATCATCGACAAACGTCGGCCACGTCCGAACGTGAGCGAGGTCATGCATGTCATCGGCGACATTGAAGGGCGCAACTGCGTCGTCATGGACGACATGATCGATACCGCAGGCACCTTGGTCAAAGCCGCCGAGGTGCTCAAGGCGCGGGGTGCCAAGAACGTTTACGCGTATTGCACGCATCCGATTTTTTCCGGCCCCGCGATCGAGCGCATCGCCCGGGGTGAGGCGCTCGATGAAGTCGTGGTCACGAACACGATTCCGCTGAGCGAAGCGGCGCAGAATTGCCCAAAAATCCGGCAGCTTTCCGTCGCGCCGCTGATCGCTGAGACGATTCAGCGCATCGCAACCGGCGAATCGGTCATGAGTTTGTTCTCGGATCAGGACAACCTGTTCTGATCGAGGCATCGGTGGGTCTGCGGCCAGCTTGGGTCGCGGGCCTTTTTTGTCATGGGGTCACACTGGTCGCGGTGGACTCCAATCAGGAGTGAAGCATGAAATTCGTCGCTTATGAGCGTCAAAAGCAGGGAACGGGTGCGAGCCGCCGTCTGCGCATCACCGGCCGTACGCCGGGCATCGTCTATGGAGGCAATGCTGAGCCTCAGCTGATCGAGCTCGATCACAACGCGTTGATGCAGGCCATCCGCAAGGAAGCCTTCCATTCCTCGATCCTCGAGATGGAACTCAACGGTCAGACCACGAAGGTGCTGCTGCGCGACCTTCAAATGCACCCGTTCAAGCCGCTCGTCCTGCATGTGGACTTCCAACGCGTCGACGCCAATACCCGGCTGCACATGAAGGTGCCGGTCCACTACCGGGGCGAAGAAGAGTCGCCAGCCGTCAAGACCGACAAGTGCTTGGTGAATCACGTCGTGACCGAACTCGACATCACCTGCCTGCCGGCCGATCTGCCCGAATTCATCGAGATCGACCTCTCGGGTCTGAAGAAGGGCGACTCGCTGCACCTCAACGACATCACCCTGCCCAAGGGCGTCAAGGTCGTCACGCACGGCAAGCCCAACCCGGTTCTCGTTTCCGTGGTTGCTCCGGCCGAGGAAGAAGAGATCGCCCCCGCTCCTGCCGCCGCTGCTCCTGAAAAGGGCAAGGGCAAAGGCAAGAAGTAAGCCTCACGGCTCCCAGTCGGATGAAAACGGCCCCTAAGTGGGCCGTTTTGCTTATCCCCCAAACGAATCACGCCCCGAACACCACCCGATCATGGTCAAGCTTTTCGTCGGCCTCGGCAATCCCGGACCCGAATACTCGGAAACCCGCCACAACGCTGGGTTTTGGTGGATCGACGCCCTCGCCCGCCAGACCGGCGTCACACTTGCGCCCGAGCGCGGGTTTCAAGCCCTGGTCGGGCGCGGGAACGCGCAGGGGCGACCGTTTTGGCTGATGCAGCCGCAGACCTTCATGAATCACTCAGGGCGTGCGGTTGCGGCGCTGGCGCGGTTCTACAAGATCGAGCCGGCTGAAATCCTCGTGGTTCACGACGAATTGGATCTGCCACCGGGTCAGGTCAAGCTGAAATTCGGCGGCGGCCACGCGGGGCACAATGGCCTGCGCGACATCCACGCTCAACTCGGAAGCCCCGACTATTGGCGACTGCGCATCGGCATTGGGCATCCGGGCGAGCGCAGCGAGGTCGTCGGCTGGGTGCTCAAACGCCCGCCGCAGGATCAGCGGGCGGCCATCGAAGCATCGATCGAACGCGCGCTCAAGGCATTTCCCATGTTGCTGCGCGACGAGATGGACGCAGCAAGGCTCGTCATCCACACCGCCACGGCACCGCGCCCAAAAGCGCCGGCCGCCGCTCGTCCGCTCCCACCCAATGATGCAGACCCCAAGGCGCCTGCGCAGCCATGAGCCGCGTGGCGGCTGTCGCCACGATTCGGTCTGATTTTTATAGCACTGGAGGCCGATTTTTCGCCGGCAAAGCGCTGTTTTCGGCCTGAAGTCGACGGAATTTCTGCCACAGGGTCTCGCGACTCTCGATCCGGGATGGATCGACCGGGATGCAGGCAACCGGGCAAAGCGCGACGCACTGGGGCTCGTCGTAGTGGCCCACGCATTCGGTGCAACGGTTGCCATCGATCTCATAGTGCTCGACACCGAGAAAAATGGCTTGGTTCGGGCACTCGGGCTCGCAGACATCACAGTTGATGCACTCATCGGTGATGGTCAAGGCCATGAGCGGGCTCCGAAACGTTCGTGTGGGGGCAAAGTGACGCCTCGGGATTATCCGCCCCTAAGGCAAGCCCCCGACGTCGATGGGCCGATTGCGGCGCGCGGCGGCCGCGCCCCTTCGGGATGCTCTACCATCACCTCATGCCCCACCCGCTCAATGCCGACCTGCACTGCCATTCGACCGTTTCCGACGGAACGCTGTCCCCGGAAGCGCTTGCCGAGCGCGCCAAGGTCCGCGGGGTGGAGCTTTGGGCGCTGACCGACCATGACGAAATCGGCGGGCAGGAGCGCGCAGCGGCTGCGGCTCATGCGCTGGCCTTGCCTTATTTGACTGGCGTCGAGATCTCGGTCAGCTTTGCCGGCAAGACCGTCCACATCGTAGGACTGGGCTTCGATCCACGCAACGACATGCTGCGCCATGGACTGGAGCAGACGCGCGGAGGTCGCGGTCAGCGGGCGCGCGAGATGGCCGACCAGCTGGCCCGAGCGGGCATCGTCGGCGCCTATGAGGGCGCGCTGAAGTATGTGGGCAACCCGGAGTTGATTTCGCGCACGCACTTTGCCCGATACCTGGTCGAAGCCGGCGTGTGTGCCGACACGAACGAGGTCTTTCGCCGCTTCCTCACCGAAGGCAAGCCCGGCTTCGTGCCGCATCGCTGGGCAAGCCTCCACGACGCGGTGCAATGGATCGTCGGTGCCGGGGGCATGGCGGTGATCGCGCACCCGGCACGTTACGGTTTCACGCCGAACGAGGAATACGCTCTTTTCCTGGAATTCAAAGGGCACGGCGGCCAAGGCGTCGAGGTCGTGACCGGCAGCCACACGGCCGCCGAAGCGCAAACCTACGCAGCGATGGCTCGTGAGTTCGGTCTGCTGGCCTCGCGCGGCAGCGATTTCCACAGCCCCACCGAAAGCCGTCTCGATCTTGGCGCCCTCGACCCCTTGCCTGAAGGGCTGACTCCGGTCTGGGAAGCTCTGGCCGACCGCGTCCTGCACTGAACCTAAATCCGGCAGTTGACCGCTTCTCGCGAAAAGCAAGGTGTTGATGTTTCAGCAATTTTCGGTGTGGAGGCCTTTCACCGTTTGGGTGGGCGCGCCCAACTGCCGGATTTAGGCTGAACACCTGCGGCAACGCTGAACCCGTCGCTCGTGGGCAGCCTCGGCCCCGGCGTTGTCGGGCCGACGCGTACACTCGACCCATGGCTCAATTCCTGCAGGTCCACCCCGAAAACCCCCAACCCCGGCTGCTCAAGCAGGCGGCGGCCTTGCTCGCTCAAGGGGGTGTGGTAGCCGTTCCAACGGACTCGAGTTATGCGCTCGCTTGCCACCTCGACGACAAGGCCGCCGTCGATCGACTTCGCGCCCTGCGCGGGGTCGATGAAAAGCATCACCTGACGCTGCTGTGTCGGGACCTCAGCGAGTTGGCGAACTACGCCCGCGTCGACAACCGCCAGTACCGGCTGCTGAAACAGGCGACGCCGGGCCCGTACACCTTCATCCTCGAGGCCACGAAAGAGGTGCCGCGGCGCGTCAGCCATCCGCAGCGCAAGACCATCGGTCTGCGTGTGCCCGACCACCGCGCCTTGCAGACGCTGCTGGAACTTCATGGCGCGCCGTTGCTGGCAGCCACCCTCATTCCACCGGGAGAGCAAGAGCCGCTCAATGACCCGGAAGACATACGCGAGCGCTTCAGCCACGGCTTGGCCGCCATCGTGGATGCCGGGGCCTGCCCTTCGGAGCCCACGACGGTGGTCGATCTCAGCGGTGACGAGATCCAAGTCATCCGACTCGGCCGCGGCGAGCTCGCGCGGCTCGGCCTTTGATCCACCCCCTCGGAACGCCCCGAATCACCCGCCACCGCGCTTCCTCGACGCCCCCGATCCTCATGATTCAGACCGTCCTCATCTACGCGCTACCGGTGCTGTTTGCCATCACGCTGCACGAGGCAGCGCATGGCTACGCGGCGCTGCGCTTCGGCGACCAGACTGCTTGGCGGCTCGGGCGCGTGACGCTCAATCCGCTGGCGCATGTCGACCCGATCGGCACCATCCTCATGCCGCTGCTGCTTTATTTCGCAACCCAAGGGGCGTTTCTGTTCGGCTACGCCAAGCCTGTTCCGGTGAACTTTGGCAACCTGCGCAACCCCAAGCGAGACATGGTGTGGGTGGCCCTGGCCGGCCCGGGCTCGAACTTCGTGCAGGCTCTGGCGTGGGGGCTCGCCCTCTATCTGATCGTCGGGCTGGGGCTCGAGGAGCGGTTCTTCATCGAAATGTGCAAGGCCGGCATGCTGGTCAACGTGGTCATGTTCGTCTTCAACCTGTTTCCGTTGCCGCCGCTCGATGGCGGACGCATCCTCGTCGGACTGCTGCCCTGGCGGCAGGCGGCCATGCTGTCTCGCATCGAACCTTGGGGCTTCTTCATCGTCATGGCGCTGGTGATTTCCGGCGTCGTCAGTGCGCTGTGGATGCGCCCGCTGATGGCGCTCACCTATGGCGCGCTCGAGTTGCTCCTGACCCCTTTCGCCACCCTGCTTCGTTGAACCTGTATTTCTCGCATGAGTTCCCTGCGCATCCTCACCGGCATCACCACCACAGGCACCCCGCATCTGGGCAATTACGTTGGCGCCATCCGCCCCGCCGTCGAGGCGAGCCGTCAAGCGGGGACAGAGAGCTTTTATTTCCTTGCGGACTACCACGCGCTCATCAAGTGCGAAGATCCTTTGCGGATTCAGCGCTCGACACTCGAAATCGCCGCGAGCTGGCTGGCCGCGGGGCTCGACCCCGCGCGCGTGTATTTCTACCGTCAGTCCGACATTCCAGAAATCCCTGAACTGACTTGGCTGCTTGCCTGCGTCACGGGCAAAGGCATGCTCAACCGTGCACATGCCTACAAGGCTGCGGTCGACAAGAACACGGCGGCGGGGCTCGAGCCCGATCATGAGGTCAGCATGGGGCTGTTCATGTATCCGGTGCTGATGGCCGCCGACATTCTGATGTTCAAGGCGCAAAAGATTCCCGTCGGCCGCGACCAGGTGCAACACATCGAGATGGCCCGCGACATGGCGCAGAGCTTCAACCATCTCTACGGCGAACACTTCGTGCTGCCCGAAGCAGTCGTTGAGGCCCAGGTCGCCACGCTGCCCGGCCTCGACGGCCGCAAGATGAGCAAGAGCTACGACAACACCATTCCCCTGTTTGCGCCGCGCGAGCAGCTGCGCCGGCTCATCATGGGCATCGTGACCGATTCACGCGCGCCCGGCGAGCCCAAGGATACCGAGGGCTCTGCGCTGTTCCAGATCTACCAGGCTTTTGCGACGCCCGAAGAAACCGAAGCCCTGCGCCGCGCCTATGCCGAAGGCATCGCCTGGGGTGCCGTCAAAGAACAGTTGTTCGAGCGCATCGACCGCGAAGTCGCGCCCATGCGCGAACGCTATGAGGCCTTGATGGCCAAGCCCGAGCACATCGAGTCGGTGCTGCGCGAAGGCGCCAAACGCGCGCGCCAGATCGCCACCCCCTTCATGGCCGAATTGCGCGATGCGGTCGGATTGCGGCGCTTGAATGCGGCCACACGCCCAGCTACGGCCACAGTCACACCCTCCGCGGGCCATCTGCCGAGCTTCAAACAGTACCGGGAAGCGGACGGACGCTTCTATTTCAAACTCGTCGATGCCAAGGGCCAGGTGCTGTTGCAAAGCCTCGGCTTCGAGTCGCCCCGGGAAGCAGGCCTTTGTGTCACGCGACTCAAGGCCGAGGGGCCAGACGCCTTGCCGCTGTTACAGGGCAAGCTCGACGCCAGCGCCGCGGCCCCAGACGCGCCCGCGCTGCTCGAAGCCTTGCGCGCGCTCCGCGCCGCCCAGGAAAGCGCTTGAGGTAGTGTTTGCGCCCAAGAAAAAAGGCCGCAAATGCGGCCTTTTTTGATTTTGGCGGAGAGACAGGGATTTGAACCCTGGATACGGGGTTACCGTATACCGGATTTCGAGTCCGGCGCATTCGACCACTCTGCCATCTCTCCGGATCGAAGCAGATATTGTATCAGCCGCGCAGCACCTCGACGCCGTCGAGGTAGGGCCGCAGCGCCTCGGGCACGGTGACGGAGCCGTCGGCGTTCTGATAGTTTTCGAGCACGGCCACCAAGGTCCGGCCCACGGCCAGGCCCGAGCCGTTGAGCGTGTGAACCAGCTCGTTTTTCCCTTGCGCATTCTTGAAGCGTGCCTGCAGGCGGCGGGCTTGGAAGGCTTCGCAATTCGAAACCGAGCTGATCTCTCGGTACGTGCCCTGCGCCGGCACCCAGACCTCGAGATCATGCGTGCGCGCGGCGCCAAAGCCCATGTCGCCGGTGCACAGCAGCATCACGCGGTACGGCAGTCCGAGTTTCTGCAAGATCGCTTCCGCGTGCCCCGTCATTTCGTCGAGCGCCTCGTAACTGCGATCGGGGTGGACGATCTGCACCATCTCGACCTTGTCGAACTGGTGTTGACGGATCATGCCGCGCGTGTCGCGCCCAGCGCTGCCCGCTTCCGAGCGAAAACAAGGCGTGTGCGCTGTCAGGCGCACCGGCAGATCCGATTCGGCCAGAATTTCATCGCGCACCACATTGGTGAGCGTGACTTCCGAAGTCGGGATGAGGTAGAGCGCCTGGCCATCGTCGCCCTCTTGCCCGCCCTTCTTCGCCGCGAACAGGTCGGCTTCGAACTTGGGCAACTGGCCCGTACCCCGCAGCGTGTCCGCGTTGACGATGTAGGGGGTGTAGCACTCGGTATAGCCATGCTCGCGCGTCTGCACGTCGAGCATGAATTGCGCCAGTGCCCGATGCAGGCGCGCCACTGGCCCGCGCATGAAGGTAAAACGCGCACCGGCCAGCTTGACCCCCGTGGCGAAGTCGAGCCCGAGACGCGCACCGATTTCGACATGGTCTTGGATTTCAAAATCGAAGCTGCGCGGCGTTCCCCAGCGGCGCAGCTCGACGTTGCCGCTTTCATCGGGGCCGACGGGCACGCTCGGATGCGGCAGGTTGGGCACCGCGAGCAACAGCGACTGCAACTCGGCCTGGATCGCATCGAGCCGCACGGCCGAAGACTCGAGCTCTTGCTTGATCGCGGCGACTTGGGCCAGAACCGCGTCGGCGGGCTCACCGCGCGCCTTGAGCTGACCGATCTGGCGACTGAGCGCGTTGCGCTGCGCCTGAAGCTCCTCGGTGCGGGTCTGCAGCGTCTTGCGCTCAGCCTCGAGCGCCGAAAAGGCCGCCACGTCGAGAAAGGGTTGGGGGGACTGGCGCGTCTCCAGGCGTGCGACGACGCTGGCGAGGTCTTTCCGTAGGAGCTGGATGTCGAGCATTGCTAAAGAATGGATAAAGGAGGCCGATTGCCGGCGAAAAATGGTTTTTGTTTGCTCTTTTTTTAGGAGTTCAATGCAGATGATCCGACGCCGCCGAGGCGGCCGCGTCTGCGTCGAGCCGCAAGCCTTTGGGCAACGGGAACTTGACCGTCTCCTCGGCCCCGGCCAATGAGCGAACCGAGACGGCGCCCAGCGCCTTGAGCCGCGCGACCACCTCCTGCACCAGCACGTCGGGCGCCGACGCGCCCGCCGTCAAGCCCACGCGCGTGCGGCCGGCAATCCACTCGGGCCGCAGCTCGTCGGCGGCGTCGACCATATAGGCCTCGGTGCCGAGCTTCTGCGCCACTTCCCGCAGGCGGTTGCTGTTGGAACTGGTCGGGCTGCCAACGACGATGACCACGTCGACCTCTCGGCTGAGCAGCTTGACCGCATCCTGCCGGTTCTGCGTCGCGTAGCAAATATCCTGCTGCTTCGGTTCGCGCACGTTCGGGAAGCGGGCCTTGATCGCTGCCAGAATCTCCGCCGCGTCATCGACGCTCAAGGTCGTCTGGGTCACGACCGCCAAGCGCTCGGTCTGTGCCGGTTGCACCCGTGCGACATCGGCCACATCCTCGACGAGGTGGATGCCGCGGTCGAGTTGACCCATCGTCCCCTCGACCTCGGGGTGTCCCTTGTGGCCGATCATGATGAATTCAAAGCCCTCTTTCGCGAGCTTGGCCACCTCCACGTGAACTTTCGTCACCAAGGGGCAGGTGGCATCGAACACCCGCAGACCCCGGGCGGCGGCCTCCTCCTCGACGGCTTTGGGCACGCCGTGTGCCGAAAACACCAGCGTCGCACCCGCTGGAACCTCGGCCAAATCCTCGATGAAGATCGCGCCTTTGGCCTTGAGCTCGTTGACCACGAAGGTGTTGTGCACGATCTCGTGACGAACGTAGATCGGGCGGCCGAACTTTGCCAAGGCGCGCTCGACGATCTCGATGGCCCGATCGACCCCGGCGCAAAACCCTCGCGGCTCGGCGAGCACGATTTCTTGCACCGGAACACCGGCTTGCTGTTCAGGAGGCGCCATCACAGCACTCCGATGATGGAAACCTCGAACCGCACCGGCTGGCCCGCCAGGGGATGGTTGAAATCAAACAGCACCGCGCCGTCGTCCCGAACTTCGCGCACGACGCCCACCACCTTTCCCTGCCCATCCGGGGCGGGAAACTCCACGGCCTCGCCGATGTCGTAACTTGCCCCCGGCTCCCCCAGACGGTCGAGCAGCGAACGCGCCACCCACTGCAGCATCTCGGGCTGACGCTCGCCGAAAACGGTGCCTGGCGCCAGGTCAAAGACGACATGCGCCCCCTCCTCGAGGCCGATCAAGCGCTGCTCGAGCGCGGGGGCCAACTGCCCCGAACCGAGCGACAGGGTCGCAGGCGGGCCGTCGTAGGTGTTGACGATGTCCCCCGACGCGCCGCCGAGGCGGTAGTGCAGGGTCAAGAACGATTCGGACTGAACACGGGTCATCGCGGATTCCTGTGGAGCAAGCGCCCAACGACCGGAGGGCCGACTTGCGAGGCGCAAGCGGAACTAGGGCAGCATTGCCATAAACTGCCTCCATTGTAGAAACCTGGCCGCCTTGGGTGGCCGTTGCGGTCGCCCTCATGGTCATGCACGAACTTCCAGACGACAGCCGGCCGCGCGAGAAGCTGTTGGCGCGCGGGCCCGCCGCCTTGAGCGACCGTGAACTGCTCGCGCTGTTGCTGCGCACCGGGTTCGCGGGCAAAGGCGTGCTGGAGTTGGCGGGTGAGCTCCTCGCGCCACCACCGATCGGCTTCGGTGGCATCGCCGGCCTGCTGCATGCCGGCGCCGCCGAACTCGAGCCCATCAAGGGACTCGGCCCCGCCAAGCGCGCCGAACTGCTCGCCGTGCTCGAACTCGCCCGCCGCGCGCTGGCCGAGCAACTCCGTACCCGCGAGGTTTTCGACGCGCCCGAGGCCGTCAAACAGTACCTCGCGCTGCATCTCGCGCGCCGGCCCTACGAAGTTTTCGCCGTGCTTTTTCTCGACAGCCAAAACCGGCTGATCGCGCTCGAGGAGCTGTTTCGCGGCACGCTCGGCCAAACCAGCGTCTATCCCCGCGAAGTGGCGATGCGCGCGCTGCAGCACCGCGCCGCCTCGGTCGTCCTCGCACACAACCATCCCAGCGGCAGCGTCGAGCCCAGTGCGGCCGATCAATCGCTGACGCAAACGCTGCGCGCTGCCCTCGCCTTGCTCGACATCCGCGTGCTCGATCACGTCATCGTCGGGCCCGGTGCAGCGCTGTCCATGGCCGAGCGGGGGTTGATGTGAGCCCTCCGCCACCGAAGCGCCGCACGCGCGCCCAAAGCCTCGACGGCCTCGACGCTTTGCTGGACGCCCTACGCCAGCAGCGGCAGGCCGCCTTGGCCCAAGCCGCGGCCGAACGCGCGGCTGCCGAACGCGCCGCGCTGGAGCGCGATCTGTTTCGGCGCTGGGTGGGGCCGGTGCAAGCCTTGTCCCACCCAGCGCGCGTCCACCCCACGCGGCCCCGCCCCGCGCCCACGGCTCGCCAGCAAATGCGCGACGAAGCCGAGGTCATGCGCGAGGCGCTCAGCGACGACTTCGATGTCAGCTCCCTGCTCGAAACCGATGACCAGCTCAGCTACCGGCGCGTCGGAATCGGCACCGACGTCTTGCGGCGGCTGCGACGCGGCGACTGGGCCGTCCAGCGCGAACTCGACCTCCACGGCCTGCGCACCGACGACGCCCGCGCGCAACTGGCCGATTTCATCCGCGCTTGTGTCCGCCAGGGCCTGCGCTGCGTGCGCATCGTTCACGGGAAGGGACTGGGCTCACCGGGAAAGACACCGGTGCTAAAAGGCCGGGTCCACAGTTGGCTGGTGCAAAAGCGGGAGGTGCTGGCCTTCGTGCAGGCGCGCCCGGCCGAAGGGGGCGCCGGCGCTTTGATCGTGCTGCTCCGCGGCCAGCGGTAGAGACGTCTGGCTATCCGTCGACGGTTGCCGCACGCAGGGTTTCCACCACGGGACGGCGCAGCACGCCGCGCAACCCGAGCCAGCCGGCCGCCCAGGCCAGCGCCGCACCAGCCACGGCGGTCACCAGCGGCACCCAAAGCGGCGCTGTCCAGTCGAAGCCGAACACGCGCCGGGCCAAGGCCCAACCGATGAGCCACGCGCATGCCCCCGCGAGCGTACCTGCGAGCAGCCCAACGCCGAGCAATTCCGCTCCCTGCACCCGGGCCAGGAAGCGCTGCCGCGCCCCGAGCGCACGCAAAATGGCAAACGCCCGGACATGCTCCTGCCGAGCCGCCGTAACCGCGGCGAACAACACGAGCAGCCCCGCCGCGAGCGCCCAGGCAAACAAAAACTCGATCGCCCGCACGATCTGCTCGATCACCCGCTGGACTTCCGCCAGCGTGGTCGACAGATCCACAACGGTCACGTTCGGAAAAGCGCGCGTGAGCCGCGCATCGAACCCGGCCACGGGCGGCGACCGAAAGGCCGCGAGGTAGCTTTGCGCCACCGGGGCATCGAGCCGATCGACGGGGAAGATGACGAAGAAATTGGCGCGCATCGAACCCCAGTCGACCTGTCGCAGGCTCGTGATGCGCGCCTGCACCTCGACGCCGGCTATGTCGAAGCGCAGCACATCGTTGAGTTTGAGCCCCAAGGTCTCGGCCAAGCCCTGTTCGACGCTGATGGCGTTGGGCTCGTTGGGCTGCCAACGCCCGGCCACGATCCGGTTGTGCTCGGGTGCCTGCGCGGTGTAGGACAAATTGAATTCGCGGTCGACCAGTCGCTGCGCCCGTTCATCGGCATAGTCGGTCGCAGCCACGGTGCGGTCGTTGACGCCCACCAGGCGACCCCGAATCATCGGATACCAGTCGTAGCCGGTCACGCCCGCGGTGCGCAGCACCTCTTGGAACGCAGCCTGCTGGTCGGGCAGGATGTTGATCACGAAGCGATCGGGCGCATTGGCCGGCGTCGCTTTCCTCCAGGAATCGATCAGGTCGGTCCGCAACAAGACCAACAGACTCAGTGCCAGCAGACCCAAGGCGAGGCTGCTGACCTGGAGTGCCGTGGCCGCGGGCCGCGCCGTCATCCGGCGCGTGGCCAGGATCAGCCAGGGCGGCGTGAGCCCTTCGCGGACCACTCGCCGCAGCAGCGCCAGCGCAGCCAGCGCCAGCGCCGCAAAGAACAACGCGGCACCCGCGAACCCTCCCACGGCATAGAGGCCGAGCGCCCCGTCCGCACTGGCCGCCAACAACAAGGCAGCAAACCCCAGGATGCCCAGCACCGCCACGCTCACCGACAGCGGCTGCAACTCGCCGAGGTCACGGCGCAAAACCCGCAGCGGCGGCACCCGCGCGAGCTGCAGCACCGGGGGCAACCCAAAGCTCACGAGCAGCGTCAGCCCCACGCCCAGACCGAACCACCAGGGGGCCGGCCCAGCCGCTGGGAGGTCGGCTTGGAGCAGCCCCCCGAGCTGCCCGACCAACACCGCCTGAACGCCATACCCCGCCAACAGGCCGATCGCACTGGCCACGACCCCACCGATGCCAAAGGCCAAGCCATAGGCCGCGGCGATCGTGCGCTGGCGCAGGCCAAAGACGCGCAGCAGCGCGCAATCGTCGAGATGCCTGCGCGCGAAGTCTCTCGCCGCCAAGGCCACCGCAATCGCACTGAGCAAAGCGGTCAAGAGCGCCACCAACTTGAGGAATTTGGTGGAACGATCGAAGGTCTGGCGCATTTCGGGGCGACCGTTCTCGAGCGTCTCCAGACGCATGCCCCGCCCCGCCGGCTGGCGCAACTCGGCCTCGACGGCCTGCACGAACGCGCGCACCGCCTCAGGACGACCCGCCACCGCCAAGCGGTAGGTCACGCGGCTTGCGGGCTGAATGAGGCCGCTGCGTGCCAGATCCGCCTCATGGATCAGCACGCGCGGCGCGAAGTTGAGAAAACCAGCGCCGCGGTCGGGCTCGCGGACGAGGACGCCCGAGACGGTCAATTCGAGCTCGCCCAAAGCGAGCGCGTCACCGAGCCGCAAGTCGAGTGCGTCGAGCACGCCGGCATCGACCCAGGCCCGTCCAGGGCTCGGCCCCTCCCGGACCGTCTGACCGACCCCGCCTTCGGCCCGCCGAAGCTCGAGCGCACCGCGCAACGGATACCCCGCTCCCACCGCCTTGAGTGCGACGAGTCGCGGGCTCGCACCCGGCGCAGCGGCGGCGCGGGCCATGGTCGGCAAGGTGGCCGTCTGGGCGGTCGCCAGACCCAGGCGGCGCGCCCGCTCGGACAGGCTCGCCGGCACGGGATGATCGCTGACGACCACCGCATCACCGCCCAGCAGCGCGGCGGCGTCCCGTTGCAGACCGGCCTGCAAACGGTCGCCAAACATGGCCACGCCACCGAGCGCGGCCACGGCGAGGGCAACCGCCAACACCAGCAAGCGCCACTCGCCCGCCCGTAGATCGCGCCACAACATGCGCCACGCCAACGCCCAGATTGAGGGGGGACGCAGCGGCTCCGGGGCGTGCATGCCCGATTCCCGCAGGTTCGAAGACGAAGTGCTCATAGCCCGACCTTACCCCAGAGCGCATCAGCCCAGGAAATCGGGGATTCATGGGCCAGCCACTTGCCCCGAGAGGCTGAGCGGGAATTGGTCATGCCCGCTTTGACGCCCCAAAACACGCCAGAGGGCGTTGCAAATGCGCGCCGTAGCCCGAGCTACGGCTGTGCTTTGCGCCTACTCGGGCGCGTTTTGGGGCGCCCCTTCGGGCACGCCCAATTCCCTCTCAGCCTCCGAGGCGACCGCGACGCTCGGCCCGCAGGGCCGCCGGGCGGTGCCGCTCAAGCGGCCTTGAGCCGAGGCCCGGCCAGTTCGGGCTGCATCCGCAGCCGCTGGGGCGCGCTGTAGCAAATGAAGCGACGGTTGATCGCGCGCCCGATGGCACAGAGTTCGAGCCGCCGCGCGACATCCAGCCCCATCTGGGTGATGCCGCTGCGGGAAATGACGATCGGAACCCCCATCTGGGCCGCCTTGATGACCATCTCACTGGTGAGCCGACCGGTGGTGTAGAACACCTTTTCGGGATCGTCACGCACCGCTGCACCCTGGAGCCCCATCCAGCCTGCGATGGTGTCCACCGCGTTGTGGCGCCCGACATCTTCGACGAAGAAACTCAGCTTGCCCCCACAGAACAGCGCGCAGCCATGCACCGAACCGGCAGACTTGTAGGTCGATTCCTGCTGGCGCATGGCCTGCAGAATTTCATAGAGGCGGGCTTGATCGAGCGTGGCCCCGGGCAAGCGGATCGAGTCGATTTCGGCAAGCAGTTCGCCAAACACACTGCCCTGACCGCATCCGGTCGTCACCACGCGCCGAGCGGTCCGTGCTTCGATTTCGGCGATGCCCCGGTGGGTCTTGACCGCAGCCGCGCCCACCTCCCAGTCGACCGTGATCGACTCGATTTCCTCAGCCGCCGAAATCAGCCGCTGGTTGAGCAAATAACCCAAAACCAGCAGCTCGGGATGGGCGCCGAGCGTCATCAGGGTCACGAGTTCCCGCCGGTCCACGTAGACCGTCAACGCGCGTTCGCACGGAATCTCGATCGATTCGCGCTCGCCAAACTCGTTTAGGACGTCGATCGCCTGCGTCAAAGGCGCGTGGGCTTGCGTGAGCCGAGGGCCCACACCCCGCTCGGCACGCATCGTCAGGACTTCTTGGCCGCAGACGCCCCGGCTGCTGCGGCCGGTGCTGCCGCTGGCGCAGCAGCAGGCGCAGCCTCGGGCGTGTAGACGAAAGGACCAGGATCCACGCAAGGCGGGGTCGGCACGGGCGGATGCACCTCACGGCCCTCTGCCTTCGCCTTCTTGAAATAGGCGGCAGCGGCACGGTCTTGCGCCTTACACAACTGATAAGCCGCGACTTTGTTCCCGTGGTCTGCCTTGGCTTTCGCTTCCGCTGCCTTGGCTTGAGCCTCTAGCGTCGGTGGCGGCAGCTTGGCCGAGACAGCGGCGCCGAGCGTACAGGCCAATACGAGCACCCAAAAACGTTTCATCAGCAGGCTCCCAAAGTTGAACCGATCTCCAGCAACCGCGTCAGGCCTGGGACGCCAGGCTGCCTGGGGCAGCGGCCGAGCGCTGCGCGGGTATCTTGCCGGCCTCGATGTCCCGGTACCACAATTCATGATGCTCCCGGGCCCAGGTTTCGTCGACGTAGCCGGTCTTCATCGCATCGAGCGCCCCTTCCATACCGATGCTGCCCATGTAAATATGGCCCATGAACATGGCCATCATGGCGACTGTCGCGACGTTATGAACCATGTTGGCGATCTGCATGGTGCTGCGCTCGTAAAGCAAGCCCGGAACGAGTTTGTCGAGCACCAGACCCGAGCCCACGACGACGAGGCCCAGGAAGAAGACGCCGCCCCAGAAAACCAGCTTTTCACCCGCGTTGAAGCGGTGTGACGGGATTTCGTGTTCGGAGAAAAGCCCGCCTCCTTTGGCGAGCCAGCGCCAATCGTCGGCCGTTGGAAGGTTGTCTTTGAGGAAGGTAAGAAAGACGATGAACAGGGAAACCGCGAACAGCGGCCCGGCAAAGTTGTGGATGTTTTTGAGCGCGTAAGTCAACCAGCCGAACAGCGTCGAGCCGATCACCGGCAGGATGAAGAACTTGCCCCAAGCCATCACGACGCCGGAGACGACCAGCGCCACGAAGGCGCCGGCGTTCGCCCAGTGGGCCGCACGCTCGAACGGCGTGAAGCGCTCGATCTTGCGGCCAGTCGGCGCGCCGTGCAGCCGGATCATGCCCTTGCGCCGATAAAAGAGCGCAATGGCCAGCAGCACGATGAGCAGCAGCGAGCCGCCGTAAGGAATGAGCCAATGGTTGCGCGTCTGGCGCCAAGCTTCACCCGCCGTGGTGAGTCGCGAGCCGGGATAGGACACCATCGGTTGAATCAGATTGCCGGCTTCGGGGGCTTGGGTCTTGGGCAGGCTGCTGTAGCCGGTCACGCCCGATCCCACCTGGCGCCAGATGGGGGCGTTGTTGCCGGGCTGGACCTTGGCGCGCTCACCATTGTTTTGTTCCGCGTAACCCGGAGCCGTGGCGGCATCGGGCGCGATTTGGAAGATATTGGCGCTTTGGATGCCCGCCGGTGCCGCCGCGGCGGGCGCGGCGCCGACCTCAGGCGCCTTGTCTTGAGCGAGAGCAGAGCTGCCCAGGCAACAACCGAGCAAGGCGGCGGCAAGGAAATGTCGCATGGCGAGACTCCGGTTGGATTTCAGTTCGAGCGACTGGGGTTGTAGTCGTTTTGCCCGTACTGCGCGCGCGCACGCAGCTCGCTTTGCCAACTTGCCTTGTCCCCGGGCTTCCAGCCCGGCGCCGTGAACACGGCGACGCCCGTCCCCTCGTAGAGGGCCGCGTCCTTTCGGCTAGCACCAAGGTCCTGCGACCGTTCACCGCAGGCGACGAGCAACACGGCGCTGATGGCCGCGAAGGCGGTTTTTTTCATCATGATTTCGCTCCTTGTGCCTGGGCAGCGGCCCGATTGCTGCCGTAAGCCGTGCCCCAGCCCCAGACCTCGGCACCCTTGCCGCGCTGCACGACGCGGGTGCGGAAAATCTCGGAGATCACGTCGCCGTCACCCGCGAGCAGGGCCTTGGTCGAGCACATTTCGGCACAGGCCGGCAGCTTGCCTTCGGCGAGGCGGTTGCGGCCGTATTTCTCGAACTCGGCCTGGCTGCCGTGGGGCTCCGGGCCGCCCGCGCAGAAGGTGCACTTGTCCATCTTGCCGCGCACGCCGAAGGTGCCTTGCGAGGGGAACTGCGGCGCGCCGAAGGGACAGGCGTAAGAGCAATAGCCGCAGCCGATGCACACATCTTTGTCATGCAGCACCACGCCGTCTTCGGTGCGGTAGAAGCAATTGACCGGGCAGACCGCCATGCACGGCGCATCCGAGCAGTGCATGCAGGCAACGGAAATCGACTTCTCGCCGGGAACCCCGTCGTTGATCGTGACGACCCGCCGGCGGTTCACACCCCAGGGGACTTCGTGCTCGTTCTTGCAGGCCGTGACGCAGCCGTTGCATTCGATGCAGCGCTCGGCGTCGCAGATGAACTTCATTCGTGCCATCGGGGTCTCCTTACGCCTTCTCGACGTTGCAAATCGTCGTCTTGGTTTCCTGCATCATGGTCACGCTGTCGTATCCGTAGGTCGTCGCGGTGTTGACCGCCTCGCCGCGAACCACCGGGTGCGCCCCAGCCGGGTAATAAGCAAGCATGTCCGCGCCTTGCCAGCGCCCTGAAAAATGGAAGGGCATGAAGCAGGTGTCCGGGGCGACGCGCTCGGTCACCTGCGCCATGACGTTGAGCCGCGCGCCGGTGGGCGTCGTGAGCCAGACGCGATCGCCATCGCGGATGCCGCGCTCAGCGGCCGCACGCGGGTTGATCTCGACGAAGGCCTCTTGCTGCAGTTCGGCCAGCCAAGGGTTGGAGCGGGTTTCCTCGCCACCGCCTTCGTATTCGACCAGGCGGCCCGAGGTCAGAATGAAGGGGAACTTCTTCGCGAGCCCATCGGCAACCGCCTTGTCCTGGACGGTCTTGAACAAGGTGGGCAGGCGCCAAAACACCTTCATGTCGTTGTGCGTGGGGTACTTCGCAACCAGATCCGGGCGCGTGCCATACAAGGGCTCGCGGTGCTGCGGAATCGGATCGGGGAAATTCCAGACCACGGCCCGCGCCTTGGCATTCCCAAAGGGATGGCAGCCGTGTTTCATCGCCACCCGCTGAATGCCGCCGGACAGATCGGTTTTCCAGTTCTTGCCTTCGGCAGCGGCCTTTTCGGCATCGGTCAGATCGTCCCACCAGCCGAGTTTCTTGAGCAGGATGTGGTCGAACTCGGGGTAGCCCGTGGGGATCTCCGCGCCCAGCGAGTGCGAGCCATCCTCGGCGAGCAGGCTGACGCCGTCGCGCTCCACGCCGAAGTTCGCGCGGAAGTTGCCGCCGCCTTCCATCACGTACTTGCTGGTGTCATAGAGGTTGGGCGTGCCCGGGTGCTTGAGCTCGGGCGTCCCATAGCAGGGCCAGGGCAAACCGAAGTAGTCGCCGCTCATGTCGTAGCCGCTTTCCTTGTCGACCACCTTGCCCTTGCATTTGAGCGTTTTGACATCGAAGGCCGCCATGTTGCGCATGTGGGCCTTGAGACGTTCGGGGCTCTGGCCGGTGTAGCCGATGGTCCAGACGCTGCGGTTGATCTCGCGCAGGATGTCCTCGGGCACGGGTTCGTCGAGCCCCTTGACCTTCTGCATCTTGTAGTTCTTGACCAGTTCCTTGCCGAAGCCGAGCTTTTCGGCGAGCTGGTACATGATCATGTGGTCACTGCGGCTTTCCCACAGCGGGTCGATGACCTTCTCGCGCCATTGGATCGAGCGGTTGGAAGCGGTGCAGGAACCACTGGTTTCGAACTGGGTCGCGGCGGGCAGCAGATAAACCGCACGGTTCGGGTTGAGATCCTCGGGCTTGCCGGGCATCGCCGCCATGGCGGCCGTCGCCGAAGGATACGGGTCGACGACGACGAGCAGATCGAGCTTGTCCATCGCCCGCTTCATCTCGAGCCCGCGAGTTTGCGAGTTCGGCGCGTGACCCCAATAGAACACGCCACGAAGATTGGAATCCTGATCGATGAGTTCGTTTTTCTCGAGCACCCCGTCGATCCAGCGCGAGACGGTCATGCCCGGCTTGGTCATCATGGCCGGGCTCGCATAGCGGCCCTTGATCCACTCGAAATCGACGCCCCAGACTTTCGCGAAGTGCTTCCACGAGCCTTCGAGCAGGCCGTAGTAGCCGGGCAGCGAATCGGGGTTGGGGCCGACGTCGGTTGCACCCTGGACGTTGTCATGGCCGCGAAAGATGTTGGTTCCGCCGCCGCTCTTGCCCACGTTGCCCAAAGCCAGTTGCAAGATGCACGAGGCGCGCACCATCGCATTGCCGATGGTGTGCTGGGTCTGACCCATGCACCACACCACGGTGCCGGGGCGGTTTTCATGCAACAGCGTTGCGAGTTCGAGCATGCGGGCTTCGCCGACGCCACAGGCCTCCTCGACCTTGTCAGGCGTCCACTTGGCGAGCACTTCCTCGCGCACCTTGTCCATGCCGTAGACACGGTCGTGGATGTATTGCTTGTCTTCCCAGCCGTTCTTGAAGATGTGATAGAGCAGGCCAAAGAGGAAGGGAATGTCGGTACCCGAGCGGATGCGCACGTATTCATCGGCCTTGGCTGCCGTGCGGGTGAAGCGCGGATCCACCACGATCATCTTGCAGCCGGTTTCCTTGGCGTGCAGCATGTGTAAGAGGCTGACCGGATGCGCTTCGGCGGCGTTGGAGCCGATGTACAAGGCGACTTTGCTGTTGCGCATGTCGTTGTACGAGTTGGTCATCGCGCCGTAGCCCCAGGTATTGGCCACGCCGGCCACCGTGGTGGAGTGGCAGATGCGTGCCTGGTGGTCGCAGTTGTTCGTGCCCCAGAAACTGACGAACTTGCGCAGCAAATACGCTTGTTCGTTGTTGTGCTTGGAGGACCCCACGAAATAGATGCTGTCGGGGCCGCTGGCCTTGCGCAGCTCCATCATCTTGGCGCTGATTTCGTTGAGCGCCTGGTCCCAGCTGATGCGTTCGTACTTGCCGTTGACCAGCTTCATCGGGTAGCGCAGGCGGTATTCGCCGTGCCCGTGCTCGCGCAGCGCCGCCCCTTTGGCACAGTGCGCGCCCAGGTTGATGGGCGAGTCGAACACCGGCTCCTGACGCACCCAAACGCCGTTTTCCACCACGGCATCGACGGCGCACCCCACCGAGCAATGGGTGCACACCGTGCGTTTGACTTCGACCTTGCCCTTGCCGACGGCCTCGGCCGCCCCGGCTGCGCGAGCCTTCTTGACCAAGGTGAGCTGCGTCGCTGCCAGACCCACACCCACCCCGAGCCCCGAGCGGCGCAAGAAGGCGCGCCGATCCATCGTCGGCAGCGCTTGGCTGAGTCCGCGACTCAGACGGTGAACGAAAGGCGAGGCCGTGCGGGCGACGGCGTCGTGTTCTTTGCGCGTGAGCAACATGCAGTGTCTCCTTGCGTGGGCGCGTCAGCTGCGCGCCGTCTGGTAATAGCGGCGAACGTGCTCGCTGAGGCTGTAGCCACTGGGACGACGCGCGTCGTCCGGCACCGGGTGGGCGGCTTCGGGCGCGACCTCACGCACGCTCGGCAGCAACGTGGCCGCAGCCGCGACGGCACCGGCGGTGGCCGCGCCGCCAAAGAGGCGACGACGAGAGAGTTTTTCAGGGGATGTACGCATCAGGGGCTCCTCATCGGGTTGACACCGTCACCGGACGGACCTTAATCCTTCATTTTCATGGGCTACATTCGGGAAAACGAGGACATCCCGAAACTTTTCGCAAATCGAGACGGCAACAACCCTCGGCAGAGCCATCCGGGCCGCGCGCCGCCAGCGCGTTGGATCACGGACTCACTTCAAAATTCAGAGCAACTCAAGACCGATTGACGCTGGGATTAAGCCATTTCGCGTCAAAGGCAACGCTGAATCCGTTCCTGCGATGGTGCGCGAGGGACTGGTTCAGCGTTGCCCAAAATCAGGCCAGCAGGTCAAAGCCCTGCTGCTCCACCTGCAGAAAGGCGCGGGTGAAGTCCGCGAGCGCCGCATAGAAGCGGGCCGAAGGGTGCGCCGCCAGCGCGTCGCAGAGCTGCTCTCCCCAGGGCTGCAGATGCTTGGCAAAAAAGGCCTGTTGCTGCGTGAGGTTGGCCACTGCGACATCGTCACCGGCAATCAGATAGCGCATGACCTCGCACAGGCAGGCGATGTGGTCTTCGGTCTCGGGCAGGGTCTCGTCGCGCGCGAGGCCCAGCGCCGCGAGATCGCCGCGCAAGGCCGCGAGCGGTTTTTCGTTCAGGAAGCCACTCAGGTAATGCGAGCCAAACAGATAAACCTCAGGCTTGCCGACGCCACCAAACAGCGTGTCGTATTCGGCACGGATCGCCGCGTCGTCGAGCGCGCGCGCGGCGGCGACGAGCGCGCGCCAGGGCTCCTCGAGGTAGCCGCCGGGAGCCGGCGCCTCGGTGACGGCCACGCGCAGCTGCGCGAGCAGTTCGGAACTCGGCGGCGCGTAATAGAGCGCGGCGAGCAGGCCGTAGACCTCGGCGCGCGCGGTTTCCTCGTCGAGGGTGGAAGTCAGGTGCAGGGCGTCGTCGGACATGGTACGGGGGAGCTTCAAAGATCGGTGATGCGGGTTTCGTCGCTGGCGGTGTGCAGGTCGATGACGCGGCAGTCCCCGCACATCTTGAGGCGCTCGAGCGCAGCACCCTGGAACATGGCGTGACCGGACAGCCGGACCAGCATGGCTTCGATGGCACGCGCCGTGCCAAACGGCTGGCCGCAGCGGATGCAGGTCCAGGGCTGCGCCTGGGCGAGCACCCGCGGGGCGCCGCGCTGCGCCGTGGTGAGCAGCCGCGGCACGAGCGACACCGCATCCTCCGGGCAGGTTTTGACGCACAGGCCGCATTGCACGCAGTTCTTCTCGATGAAGCGCAGCTCCGGTGCCTGCGGGTTGTCCAGCAGCGCGCCAGCCGGACAGGCGCCCACGCAACTCATGCACAGCGTGCAGCGCTCGGTGTCGACCGCCACGGCACCCAGCGGCGAAGCCGCCGGCAAGGCGATGGCTTCGGGCCGGGCAGCCGCGGCGAGCGGCGCGTGGGCGATCAGGTGGTCGAGCGCCAGCTCCAAAGTGCCGCGTTTGGCCGCGGCCACCGCGAAGCGCGCCGGCTCGGCCGGGCCGCGTGGCCTTGCAAGCCGCAGCGCCTGCAATTCCGCGTCGAGCGCGCTGGGGTGCTGCGCGCGCAGCAGACGAAAGTGCCCTTCACCGTAGCCGAGTCCCTGCAGCAAGGCCTGCGCCACGTCCATCTGCGCTTGCAGGCCGTCGAGGTATTGCGGCGCCTCTTCATCGGTCACGAGCACCGCGATTTGCCGCGCCCCGAAGGCCATGGCCGACAGCCACAGATCGATGCCGGTGCTTGCGGTGTGCCACAGCGCCAGCGGGATCACGTTCGCCGGCACCCCGTGCATCACTCCGAGCCGCGCGCCGCGGCCCAGCTCTTCGATCAGCGCTTGCCCGCGTCCCTGGCTGTGCAAGAGCAGCACGGCATCGCGCCCGCCGGCTCGCGCGTAGGTCGAGAGCAGCGTGCGCAGCCGCTCGCCTTGCTCGTTCGCCCGCGGGTAGGCATAGCCGAGCGCGCCGGTCGGGCACACCGTGGTGCAGGCGCCGCAACCCACGCACAAATGCGGGTTGACCTCGATGCGGCCGCGGGCCATGTCGGAGCGTATGGCCTCGGCCGAGCAAATGTCCACGCAGGCCGAGCAGCCCACGGTTTTGTTGCGGGTATGGGCGCAGATCTTGGCATCGAAGCGGAAGAAGCGCGGCTTCTCGAAGCTGCCGACGAGGTTGCGCAGTTGCAGCGCCGTGGCAGCGTCGAGGCTCGTGGCGCGAAAGTAGCCCTGCGGCAAGGCGTGCTGCAGGAAGGTGGGCGTGGCGTTGGCCGGGCGTAGGTCGAGCACGAGGTCGAAGCGCTCCACCTGTTCTTCGGGCTCCCGCGTGAAATCGATCGCGCCGGCAACGCTGCAGGCCTGCACACAGGCCCGGTGGCTGCGGCAGGCATCGAGGTCGACCTGGTAGTCGAGCCCGATGGCGTTTTCAGGGCAGGCCGCCACACAGGCGTTGCAGCGGGTACAGAGGTCGAGGTCGATCGGGTTGTCGGCGCGCCAGCGCAGTTCGAAGGCGCCGAGCCACCCCCGCAAGCCCGTGATCGAGCCCGAGAGCACCGGCCAGCGCCGCGTCTGCGTACCGCCAGCCTCGCCCGGGCCGCGCGCAAACACGGTCACTTCGAGTGTGTCGGCCAGCAGCGCCGCCGCACGCTCGGCCGCATCGAGCGCACCGATGATGAGCACGCGCCCACGGCTCTCGTAGCTCACGGTCGGCACGGGCTCGGGGTCTTCGAGGCGTGCCGCCGCCAGCAGCGCAGCGATTTTGGGTGTGGCCTGGGCAGCATCGCGGCTCCAGCCCCCGGTCTCGCGGATGTTCACGAAGCGGATGGGCACCGCCGCGCCGCGGCCGTCGTGGGCCTCTGCCGCGAGTTCGGAGAACAGCCGCTGCTCCTGTGTGCAGGCCACCGTGACAGGCTCCGTGCCCTCGATGGCGCTCAAGAACGCGCCCACGTCGCGCCGACACAGGGTGTTGTGCAGCACCAGGGCCTCGCCCAAGGCCTCACCGAGCGCTCGGGGTTCCAGCGGCTGGGTGCGGTTGCAATCGCAGATCAGGGTTTTCACGTCTTCGGAGGATCGTTGGGTTGAGGGTGGGAGGCCGCAGTCGGCTCCGACGGCACCGCCGGATCGGCGGCATCGGTGGGCGGGACGGGCTCGGTCCGAGGCGGATCAGCCAAGCCTGCATCGAGGCGTGGCCCGCCGCCAGCGGCCCGCACAGCCTGCGCGGACGCCGGATCAGGCGCATCTTCTCTCGGCGCATCGAACAGGCCCAGCGCCTCGGCGCTTTGCAGTTCACGCAGCAGCGCCTGCGGCAAGGGGCTGGGGCGAGAGTAATCGTCGATGTAGATGTCGAGCCCGTCCATCATGTTGAAGTGCGGGTCGGCAAAGAGCTTTTTCACCGCCGCTGCGCGCACTTCGGGCGCGACGTTGCGCGCCATGAAGGCCCGCACTTCGGCGCCCGCCGGCAGCGCGAGCGCATCGGCCAGGCTGGGCGGGGGCGGCTCCGGTGCAGCGGGCGCGGCCGGCATGGGCGCGGCCGGATCACGGCCCACGGTGGCCGGGGGGCGCGGCGAGCCGCTGGGCGCTAAGGGCGCGGCCGGGTTCTGCGCCACGGCTTCGGCCCGAGGCTCGACGGGGGCTTGCGGCGGCTCGGGGGTCGGTCGGCCTTCGCGGGCGTCGAGCTTGCGACGCGACCAGCGGCTTAGGAAACCGTCACTCATGGCCCTGCCCCGCGCCCTTGCGCTTCTCACCGGTGCTGACCGAAGCCGGGTTGCCGAAGCGATCGGTCAGCGGCAGGAAACTTTGCGGGCGCTGCCGGCGCTTGGGCTCGGGCGTGTAATGCGCCTGAGCAAAGGCAAGCAGCCAGGCCACGACCTCGGGCGGCGCGCTCACCTGCTCGACCGTCTCCTGCGCGTCGAGCCAGCGCCCGGCGTCGTGATAACTCAACGAGACCATCTGCGGCCGCGCGATCGGCTCGTCGGCCAGCGTCGCCTCCGCTTCCATGCGCCAGAGCACGAACCAGCACGGCGCGGGTGTGGTGGCGTTGAGCCAATAGCCCTCGGCGTCGTCCTTGAACAGTTCGACGCAGAAACCCGGATGCAGCCAGCGCTCCTCGGTTTCGGTCCGCAGCAGCCGCCGTGGCGCTTGGCCAAAGCCGCCGTCGTCGATCAGCACTTCGTCGAGCCGCCAGCGCCACGGCTGCCAGCGGCTCATGGGGCCGGGCACCGCCTCGCGGCGCATGACGACCGCGACAGGGAGGCTGGGGCGCGAGGCGTTCGGATCTGCGGTGGTCATCGAGCGGGCATCGAGAGAAACACGGTCCAAATGTACGCCAAGGCATCCGATGCGTCAGCCTGCGTTTCACTGGCGGTCAAGCGCTGCGGGATGGCACGCGGCTGAGCTGTACCGCGCAGTATTTCACCTCGGGTATCTTGCCGAGCGGATCGAGCGCGGGGTTGGTCAGCAGGTTGGCTGCGGCTTCGACGTACGCGAAGGGGATGAACACGGCACCTCGCGGGGTGCCGTCGTCCTGTCGGACCGGCAACTGGATTTCACCGCGGCGGGAGCGCACGGAAACCCGCTCGCCCGGGACCAGGCCGAGCGCGGCCATGTCGGCGCCGCAGAGGCTCGCGGTGGGGCCGGGCTCGAGCGCATCGAGGACGGCGCTGCGGCGGGTCATCGCGCCGGTGTGCCAGTGTTCGAGCTGGCGCCCGGTGATGAGCACGTAGGGGTAGTCGGCATCGGGCCGCTCGGCTGCGGGCGAGAGCGCCGCCGGGACGAGTTTGAGCCGTCCACTGGGCGTTGGAAAACGCTCGCGGAACACGACCGGCTGGCCGGGGTCGTCGGCGGACACGCAAGGGTAGGTGACGCTGCCCTCCTGCTCCAGCCGCGCCCAGGAAATGCCGCCGATGGCCGCTGCCATGGTCTGGCGCATTTCCTCATAGATCCGCTCCACACCGTAGTAGCCGGCGTCATCCGGCGCGGTGTTGCTCTTTTTTTCATAGTCCCACTGGAGCCCGAGCCGCTCGGCGACGCGCTGCAGAATCCACAGGTCCGCGCGGGCTTCGCCGGGCGGCGTTCGCACCTGGCGACCGAGCTGCACCGTGCGGTCGGTGTTGGTCGCTGTGCCCGTCTTTTCGAACCAGGTGCTCGCCGGCAGCACCACGTCGGCGAGCCAGGCGGTCTCGGTCAGGAAGGCATCTTGCACGACGAGATGCTCGAGCCGAGCGAGCGCGGCGCGCGCGTGCGCGAGGTCCGGGTCGCTCATGGCGGGGTTTTCGCCCATGATGAGCATGCCGCGGATGCGCTGCGGGTCGGCTTCGGCCGCCAGCGCGGCGTTGAGGATCTCGACCACCGTGAGGCCCGGCACGTCCGACAGCGGCACGCCCCAGAACCGCGAAAACCAATCGCGTACTTCGGGGTCGGCCACGCGCTGGTAGTTGGGCAGCATCATGGGAATGAGGCCAGCGTCGCTCGCGCCCTGCACATTGTTCTGCCCGCGCAGCGGATGTAAGCCCGTGCCGGGCCGACCGATGTGGCCGGTGAGCGCAGCCAAGGCAATCAAACAGCGCACGTTGTCCGTGCCGTGCACATGCTGCGTGATGCCCATGCCCCAGAAGATCATTGCGGCTTGGGCGCTGGCATAGGCGCGGGCGACTTCGCGCAGCGTGTCGGCGGCGATACCGCAGAGCGGCGCCATGCGCTCGGGGCTGTAGTCGCGCAGATGCTCGACCAGCGCCTCATAACCCTCGGTGCGCGCACGCACGAAGGATTCGTTCACCAGCCCCTCGGTCACGATGACATGCAGCAAGGCATTGAGCAGCGCGAGGTCGGTGTCAGGCTTGAAGCGCAGCTCCCGCCACGCGTGCAGGGCCAGATCGGTGTGGCGCGGGTCGGCGACGACGAGCCGCGCGCCGCGGGCGACCGCATTTTTGATCCAGGTCGCAGCGACGGGGTGGTTGCTTGCGGGGTTGGCGCCGATGACGAGGATGAAATCGGCATGCGCCACGTCGCGCACCGGGTTGCTCACCGCGCCCGAGCCCAGGCCCTCGAGCAGCGCGGCCACGCTCGACGCATGGCACAGCCGCGTGCAATGGTCCACGTTGTGGGTGCCAAAGCCGGTGCGCACGAGCTTTTGGAACAAATAGGCCTCTTCGTTCGTGCCCTTGGCCGAGCCGAAACCCGCGAGCGTCTGCGGCCCGTGCTGCGCGCGCAGGCGCAAAAAGCCCGCGGCGGCCAGGTCGAGCGCCTCGTCCCAGCTCGCCTCGCGGAACACCTCGCGCCAGTCCAGCCCGCGGCGGATCGCGGCCGGATCCTTCGGCGCGCCGGGTTTGCGGATCAGCGGTCGCGTCAGCCGCTCGGGGCTGTGGGCGTAATCCCAACCGAAGCGGCCTTTGACGCAGAGCCGCCCTTCGTTGGCCGGGCCCATCGCCCCTTCGACCGCGACGATGGTCTCGCCCTCGACCGCGACACGAATGCGGCAGCCCACGCCGCAGTAGGGACACAGCGTGTCGACCCGCCGAGCGCCCGTCCCCGCTGCCGCTCGCGCGGGCAGCAGCGCCCCGGTGGGGCAGACCTGCACGCACTCGCCGCAGGCCACGCAGCGGCTCTCGCCGAGCGCGTCGTCCAAGTCGAAGACGATGCGCGCCTCGGCGCCGCGGCCGGCAAAGCCGATGACTTCGTTGCCCTGCACCTCGCGGCAGGCCCGTACGCAGCGGGTGCACTGGATGCAGGCGTCGAGCCGCACCGCAATCGCAGGGTGGCTGGTATCGGGCGCGACCGGCGCGCGCGCCAGCGCCGTCAGCGCCGGCCGCGGCGCGACCTGCCAACGCTCGGCCCAGTGCCCAAGCTCGCCCCAGGTCGGCAACAGGGCCGGCGCGCGCTCGGCCGGCGGCAGGTCGGCCAGCAGCAGTTCGAGCACCATCTGTTGGCTCTGGCGCGCCCGCGGGCTCTGGGCACGTACCTTCATGCCGGGCTGCGGGCTGCGGCAACAGCTCGGGGCCAGCACCCGTTCGCCCTCGATTTCGACCACACACGCGCGGCAGTTGCCCTCGGGGCGCAGGCCGTCGCGGTGGCAGAGGTGGGGAATGGCAACGCCGTGGCGGGCCGCCGCCTCGAGGATGGTCTCGCCCTCCAAAGCGTCGATGGCTCGGCCGTCGAGTTCGAAACTGAAGGCGGCACGCACGGGCGCCTCGGTGTCCGGCAGGGGCTTCATGGGAAGGCCTCCGGGGGTGGCTCGGCGGCCAGCCCGACCTCATGGGGGAAGTAGCGCAGCACGCAGCGCAAGGGGTTGGGGGCGGCTTGCCCCAGGCCGCATATCGAAGCGTCGGCCATGACGAGGGCAAGGTCTTGCAGCGTCGCCGCATCCCAAACCGGCGCGGCCATGAGCGCGGCGGCCTTGGCGGTGCCGACGCGGCAAGGCGTGCATTGGCCGCAACTCTCGGCGGCAAAGAAGCGCATCGCGTTGAGCGCGGCGTCGCGCGCGCGGTCGTGTTGGCTCAGCACCACCACCGCCGCCGAGCCGATGAAGCCGCCGTGCGGCTCGAAGCGACCGAAGTCGAGCGGAACGTCGGCCAGGCTCGCCGGGAAGATGCCGCCGCTGGCGCCGCCGGGCAAAAAGGCGTAGAGCGTGTGGCCCTCGGCCATGCCGCCGCAGTATTCGTCGATGAGTTCACGCAGCGTGATGCCCGCCGGTGCCCGCTTCACTCCGGGCAAGCGCACACGGCCGCTGACGCTGTAGCTGCGCCAGCCCTGGCTGCCGTGCCGGCCGCCTGCGGCGAACGCAGCGCCGCCTCGCTCGATCAGCTCGCGCAGCCAGAACACGGTCTCGGCGTTGTGTTCGAGCGTGGGCCGGCCGAACAAGCCCACCTCGGCGATGTAGGGCGGGCGTAGGCGCGGCTCACCGCGCTTGCCCTCGATGCTCTCGAGCATCGCCGACTCCTCGCCGCAGATGTAGGCCCCCGCGCCGCGGCGCAGTTCGATTTCGGGCAGCGGGCAGGGCGGGTCGGCTTCGAGCGCGGCGAGTGCGGTTTGCAGCCGCGCGCGCAACTCGGGGTATTCGTCGCGCAGGTAGAGCACCACCCGCTCGGTGCCCACGACTTGCGCCGCAATCAGCACGCCTTCGAGGAAGCGGTGGGGGTCGGCAAGCAGGAAGTGGCGGTCTTTGAAGGTACCGGGCTCGCCCTCGTCGATGTTGACGGCGAAGCAGCGCGGCGCCGGCTGCGCGCGCACGATGCGCCATTTGCGCACCACGGGGAAGCCCGCGCCGCCGAGGCCGCGCAAACCGGCGGCCTCGACCTCGGCCAGCACGCGCTCCGCATCCTCCTCACCATTCACCAAAGCGGCGGCGAGCGCGTAGCCACCGGCAGCGCGGTAGGCCTGGTATTCATCAAATTTGAGAGCAGCTAGCGTCCGATTCACGCCGGGGTTCTGGGTTTTTTGCTCAAAATCAGGCTGCTGGACGGCCTGCAGAGCTGCCTCGATGGCGCGCGCGTCCGCCGGCGCTACGCTGCATGCGGCGCCGCGCGCCTGCACCAGCGCGGCCGGCGCCTGGTCGCAGCGCCCGATGCAGGGCGCAGCCACGACCCGGATGCCCGCGCCCAGCTGCGCGCGCAAGCGCTCGATCAGCCCAGACGCGCCCGCCATGGCGCAAGAGAGGCTTGTACACACCCGAACCGTGGCCTGCGGCGCCGTGGCCCCGTCGGGCAGGATGTCGAAGTGGTGATAGAAGCTCGCCACCTCGTACACCTCGGCCGGTGCGAGGCGCATGGCCTCGGCCAGCGCCAGCAAATGCCGCTCGAATAGCGCGCCGAAGGCGTCGGTGAGTCGGTGCAGGTACTCGATCAAGCGATCCCGCGCCCATCCATCGGGCGGCGCCTCACCCAGCAGCGCGCCCACTTCAGCCCGAGCCGCTGCATCGACCGGACGACCTTTGGGCAGCAGACGCGGACGACGCGGCCCAGCCGACGGATCGGGCGGCGCGGACGGGAACGGCATCGGAGAGGATGGCGGTGGCATAGGGCACAGCGTACGGGTTCCGCCGCCAGCGTCAAGCCCCGCCGAGGAGGGCGGGGTCAGCGTTGCCCGGTCCTCAGGTGTCCTTCGAGATCTTGATCGAGGGGAACTTGCTCGAGAAGTCTTTGGCCTTGGCGGCGATTTTCACCGCCACCTGGCGCGCCACGGTGCGGTAAATCTCTGCCACCTCGCTGTCGGGGTCGGCGACGACGGTGGGCTTGCCACTGTCGGCCTGCAGCCGGATCTGCTTGGTGAGCGGCAGCGCGCCGAGGTAATCCACGCCCAGCTCGGCGGCCATGTTCTTGCCGCCGTCGGCGCCAAAGATGTGCTCGGTGTGGCCGCAGTTCGGGCAGCAATAGACCGCCATGTTTTCGACGATGCCGAGAATGGGCACGCCCACCTTCTCGAACATCCGAATGCCCTTGCGCGCATCGAGCAAGGCGATGTCCTGCGGCGTGGTGACGATCACCGCGCCGGTCATCGGCACGCGCTGCGACAGGGTCAATTGGATGTCACCGGTGCCCGGCGGCATGTCGACGATGAGGTAGTCCAAATCCTTCCAGTTGGTCTGCCGCAGCAGTTGTTCGAGCGCCTGGGTCGCCATCGGGCCGCGCCAGATCATGGCCTCGTCCTTGTCCACCAGAAAGCCGATGGACATGACCTGCACGCCGTGATTTTCCAGCGGCTCCATGGTCTGGCCGTCGAGGCTCTCAGGCCGGCCTTCGATGCCCATCATCATCGGCTGACTCGGGCCGTAGATGTCCGCATCGAGCAGGCCGACCCGCGCGCCTTCGGCCGCGAGGGCCAGCGCCAGATTCACCGCCGTCGTGCTCTTGCCCACGCCGCCCTTGCCGGAGGCCACGGCGACGATGTTTTTCACCTGTGGCAGCAGCGCCACGCCCCGCTGCGCCGCATGCGCGACGATGCGTTGCGTGACGTTGGCCGAAACGTTGGCCACCCCAGGCACACTGCGCGCCGCGGCAATCAGCGCACGGCGCAGCGCGGGAATCTGGCTTTTGGCGGGGTAACCGAGTTCCACATCGAACGACACCTCGTCGCCCGAGATCTGCAGGTTCTTCAGGGCACGGGTGGAAATGAAATCCTTGCCGGTGTTGGGGTCGATGACGGTCTTGAGCGCTTCGAGGACGGCTTGTTCGGTAACGGGCATGGTGGCTTCGCGGTTCGGGGACGATCAAACGAGTAAGGTCGGCAGTCTAACGGCCCCAGAACGCCCAGCGCAGCTGGGGTTTTTCGTGGCCCATCGTTGCGGGTAAATCCCGATGCTCCGAGCCGGAGCACGCAGCAACCGCACTCCCATAATCCAAGGCCATGGACCACAGCCGGGAGCGTCAGGGCCTCGAACCGCCAGCGCAGCGCCGCTGCGCGCTGCTGCTCACGGGTGGGGGCGCACGCGCGGCCTACCAGGTTGGGGTGCTGCAGGCGATTTGCGCCATGCGCCGCGTGCACCAGCCGCACGACAGCGGGGCGCCATTCGACATTCTCGTTGGCACCTCCGCCGGCGCCATCAACGCCGCAGCCCTGGCCTGCGGCCTCGACGAGTTCGACGCGACCGTCGAGCAGATGGCCTCGATCTGGAGCGGCTTCGAAGCGGGCCAGGTCTATGGCGCAGACCTGCTCAGCGTGCTGCGCAGCGGTGCGCGGTGGATGGGTCTGCTCTCGATGGGATGGGTGCTCGCCCGCTTCGCGCGCATCAAGCCCAAGTCGCTCCTCGACAACACGCCGCTGGCAGAACTGTTGCAGCAGTGGGTGCCGCTCGAACGGTTGCCCGGCCTCATCGAACGGGGCACGCTGCGCGCGCTGGCCGTGACGGCTTCGAGCTACCAGTCGGGGCGGCACATCACCTTCTTCCAGGGCGCGCCCGGGCTCGAGCCGTGGGTGCGCTCGCAACGGCTTGCCGTCGAAGCCCCGATCACGCACACCCATCTGCTGGCCTCCTCAGCCATTCCCTTCGTGTTTCCCGCGCAAGAATTGCCGATCCAGCAAGGGCGCGAATACTTCGGGGACGGCTCGATGCGGCAAACCGCGCCCGTGGCACCGGCCATCCACCTCGGCGCGGAAAAAGTGCTCGTGATCGGGGCCGGCCGCATGAGCGAGCCGCGCACCTACACGCCATCACCCAGCGCCGGCGACTACCCCTCATTGGCACAGATCGCGGGACACGCACTCTCGAGCATCTTCCTCGATGCCCTCTCGGTCGATATCGAACGCGTCCGCCGCATCAACCAAACGCTGCACCTGGTGCCGCCCGACTTGCGCGCGCACAGCCCGCTGCGGCCCGTGGAACTGATGGTGATTGCGCCGACGCAGCGGCTCGACAGCCTCGCAGCTCAACATGCGGACGCCCTGCCCGCTCCGGTTCGCCGCCTGCTCGGCGCCTTGGGTGTCTCGTCGGGGCGCAGCGCTGCGGCGGGTGGCGCACTGGCAAGCTACCTGTTGTTCGAAGCGCCGTACACCCAAGCCCTCATGGCGCTCGGCGCCGCCGATGCCTGGGCCGCCGAGGCCGAACTCTGCGCCTTCCTCGGCTGGAGCGCGCCGGATGCGGCGCCGCCGCCGCGCATCGAACGCCGCCGCGACCCGCTGCGCGTGTAGCGCGGCCCCGGCCGAGCCACGCCCGCTCGGTTCTCCAGAGCGCTCTTTCGGCGTCGCTCGAATTCGCTTAGGGTGCGCCTCCTAAAATCGGCGCACACCTCCAAGGACCGATGTCTATGCTTGATACCCCAGCGACCGAAACCCCGCGCCAGCTTTTCGTGACCACGGCCCTGCCCTACGCCAATGGGCCCTTCCACATCGGCCACATCATGGAATACATCCAGGCCGACATCTGGGTGCGCTTCCAGCGGCTGCAGGGGCACCGCGTGTATTTCGTCTGTGCCGACGATGCGCATGGCGCACCCATCATGATCGCGGCCGAAAAGGCCGGCAAGACGCCGCAGCAGTTCGTCGCCGAGATCGCCGCGGGCCGCAAACCGTACCTCGATGGTTTTCACATCAGCTTCGACAACTGGCACAACACCGACGGGCCCGAGAATCACCAGCTCGCGCAGGACATCTACCGTGCCCTCAAGGCCAATGGCTTGATCGCCACCCGCACCATCGAACAGTTCTTCGACCCGGAAAAGGGCATGTTCCTGCCGGACCGCTTCATCAAGGGCGAGTGCCCGAAGTGCGGCGCCAAGGACCAGTACGGCGACTCCTGCGAGGTTTGCGGCGCGGTCTACAGTCCCACCGAACTGAAAAACCCCTACTCGGCGCTTTCGGGTGCCACCCCGGTGCTGCGCAGTTCCGAGCACTTCTTCTTCCGCCTCTCGGACCCGCGCTGTGTCGAGTTCTTGCAGGAATGGACCAGCACGCCGGGCCGCTTGCAGCCCGAGGTGCTCAACAAAATCCGCGAATGGTTCGAGCCCGGCGAGGGCGGTACCCCGACGCTGGCGGACTGGGACATCAGCCGTGACGCACCCTACTTCGGCATCGAAATTCCCGATGCGCCGGGCAAATACTTCTACGTCTGGCTCGACGCGCCGATCGGCTACCTCGCCTCGCTGAAAAACTTCTTCGACAAAGGCGGCGCACGCGCAGCCTACGGCGAAGCCCGCAGTTTCGAAGCATTCATCGCCGACCCCGCGGTCGAGCAATACCACTTCATCGGCAAGGACATCACCTACTTCCACACCCTGTTCTGGCCGGCGACGCTGCATTTCAGCGGCCGCAAGACGCCCACCAAGGTGTTCGTGCATGGCTTTCTCACCATCAACAACGGCGAGAAGATGAGCAAGAGCCGCGGCACCGGACTCGACCCGCTCAAATACCTCGAACTCGGTATGAACCCCGAGTGGCTGCGCTACTACCTCGCAGCCAAGCTCAACGCCCGCAATGAAGACGTGGATTTCAACCGCGACGACTTCATGGCCCGCGTCAACGCCGATCTGATCGGCAAGTTCGTCAACATCGCCTCCCGCGCGGCCGGCTTCATCAGCAAGCGCTTCGAAGGCCGGCTGGGCGAGGTCTCGGCGGATGGCGACGCGCTGCTCGAGCACCTGCACGACGCCGTGCCGCACATCACCGAGCTGTATGCCGAACGCGAATTCGCCAAGGTGCTGCGCGAGGTCATGGCGCTCGCCGACCGCGTCAACGCCTACGTGGACCAGAACAAACCCTGGGAGCTGGCCAAGCAACCGGGCATGGACGCGCGCCTGCACGACGTGTGCACCACTTGCATCGAAGCCTTCCGCCTGCTGACGCTGATGCTCAAACCCGTGCTGCCCGCGCTGGCCGCGCAGGTGGAAAGCTTCCTGCAAATCGCCCCCATGGACTACACCCAGGCCAACCAGCGCCTGGGCGCCGGCCACCGCATCGGTACCTACCAGCACCTGATGCAGCGCGTGGACGAAAAGCAGCTCGACGCGCTGTTTGCCCCGCCGCCCGAACGGGCCGCCACCCTGGCCAGCCCCAGCGTGACCGCTGCAGCCAGCCCCGGCGGCGAGCCCATCGCGCCCGTGATCGGTATCGACGACTTTGCCAAAGTGGACCTGCGCATCGCGCGCATCGTTTCGTGCGAGCGGGTCGAGGGTTCGACCAAGCTGCTGCGCCTGATGCTCGACGTCGGGGAAACGGACGAAGCTGGTCAGCCGCGGCTGCGGCAGGTCTTTTCGGGCATCGCCAGCGCCTATGCCCCCGAAGAGCTCAGCGGGAAACTCACCGTCATGGTCGCCAACCTGGCGCCGCGCAAGATGAAGTTCGGGATCAGCGAAGGCATGGTGCTCGCGGCCAGCCATGCCAACGAAAAAGCCCACCCGGGCATTTTCGTGCTCACCCCCTGGCCCGGCGCGCAACCGGGCATGCGGGTGCGCTGAGCGTGCACAGCCCCCGTCGCCGCGCACCGTGAGACCCGGCTGTGTTTGATTGGATGGCTCGAGCGGATAATGACGGAGCCATGAACATTCGCTTGACCTGGCTCAATCGTCATGCCAGCCCCTCGCGGCGCCGGCGCTTCATTGCGTTGCGACACCATTGCGGACCTCCTGCGCGGCTCACCCCGATTGGTGATTCCCGCTGTTCCATTGAATTCAAGGAGGTTCCGTGTCCATTTCTCTCCCTCGTTTCCGCCCCGCGCTGATCGACAGCCTCAAGGGCTACAACCGTGAGCGCTTCACGCGCGACGTCGCGGCCGGGCTCACGGTCGGCGTCGTCGCCCTGCCGCTGGCCATGGCGTTTGCGATTGCCAGCGGCCTCAAGCCCGAGGCGGGCATCTTCACCGCCGTCATTGCCGGTCTTTTGATTTCGGTGTTCGGGGGCAGCCCGGTGCAGATCGGCGGCCCTGCGGGCGCCTTCATCGTCATCGTCTACGGCATCCTCGAGCGCTACGGCCTGGCCAACCTCATCATCGCCACCGCCATGTCGGGGCTGCTGCTGTTCCTCATGGGGGTGCTGCGACTGGGCACGCTGGTGCGCTTCATCCCGATTGCGGTGGTCATTGGATTTACCAACGGCATCGCGGTGCTGATTGCCCTCTCACAAGTCAAGGACGTGCTGGGCCTCAAAGTTGCGAAGATGCCGGCGGACTTTTTCGGCATGTTGCACACACTCGCCGATGCCCTGCCGACGTTCAACGCCACGGCGTTGGCACTGGCGGCGGCTTCGCTCGCCGTGATCATCATCTGGCAGTTCTTCATGCCCAAGATTGGCAGCGGCATTCAGTTCGCCGGCAAGCTCACGCCGATTCCGGGCTCGATCGTGGCGCTGGTGCTGGCGACCACGGCCACTTCGTTCTTCGGGCTCGATGTGGAAACCATCGGCAGCCGCTTTGGCGGCATCCCCTCGGGGCTGCCCGCGTTCACGCTTCCGGACTTCAGTTGGGAGACGGCGCGGCATTTGTTCATGCCTACCTTCACGCTGGCGATGCTCGGCGCGATCGAATCCTTGCTGTGCGCGCGCGTGGCGGACTCGATGACCGACAGCCGCCACGACCCAAACCAGGAGTTGATGGGGCAAGGCATTGCGAACTTCGTCACCCCCTTCTTCGGTGGCATGCCCGCCACCGGCACCATCGCGCGCACCGTGACCAACATCAAGAGCGGCGCGAGCAGCCCGATTGCCGGCATCGTGCATTCCCTGACGCTGCTCGTGGTGCTGCTGGTGGCCGCGCCGCTGGCATCCAAAATTCCGTTGGCGACGCTGGCGGCGATTTTGCTGTTCGTGGCCTGGAACATGGGCGAGTGGCGCGAGTTCGTCCACCTGCGCAACTACCGGCTGCCGTATCGCGTCACGCTGCTGGCGGTGTTCTTCCTGACCGTCGTCTTTGACCTGACGGTGGCGGTCGAAATCGGGCTGGTGGCTTCTTTGCTGACCTTCATTTACCGCATCTCGAGCCTTTCGCGCGCCGAGCCGGTGACGGCCGATGCCTTTCCCGAACTGCGCGGCCACGAGGCGGAGATCCAAGCCTGGCGTCTTTATGGCGCGCTGTTTTTCGGGGCGGTCGAACTGCTCGAGCGGATCGAGCGCGAATTGCCCCAGCAGGCCTTGATCCTCGACCTGAAAAACCTGATTTACATGGATACGTCCGGAGCCGATGCGCTGCAAAGCCTCATCAAAACCAGCCACAAGCGGGGCGTGCGTTTCATCCTGTGCGGCATGAGTCACCAGCCGCTCGAGATGGCGCAGCGCAGCGGGCTGCTGGCGCTCGTCGGCCCAGACGCCATCTACCCGAGCTTGGCCGAGGCGATCCGCGCGGCAGTCCCACGGCAAGCTCAAGCTTGAGGAACAGGGAGCGACGCGCTGCCCGGACGCGGGCCTCGGGGCCTTGTCCCCGAGGGTGTGTCCCCAAGGGGCAGCAGCCCATAAAATGACCGGCTTACGCCGCTCGCCCCGGGCTGCGGCGCTTTACGGGACCAGTCGCACCATGTCGATCAAAGATTTCTTCCAGCGTCCGCATTACGTTTCGGACGCAACGCAGTTCATCGAGTCGCTCAAGAAGGCAAATCCGGATCTCGAGGCCGAGCAGCGGGCCGGCCGCGGCTTGCTGTGGGACCGGCCGCGCGACCGTGCGCTGATGCGCGATTTCGAGGCCGCGCGCGTGCCGCAAAAGCCCTACGTCTACCAGAACGAGTCCTGAGCAGCGGTCAACCCCCGTTGCGGCGCCCGATGAGGCCGCTCAACGCTCCCGACCAGGCTTTTTTGAACTTTTCTGGCCGAACCCCAGCGCCATCTGGTCGTTTTCTGCTCCTGTTTTTGAAGTGACGGCATGATCGCCCACGCTGCCCCTGAGAGCCACGCCACGCCGGGCGAGGGGCCGAGTGCGGCCATGCCCGAGCTTGTGGACCCGGTCGCCGTGGCTCGCCTCTACGGTGAGCCGCTGTTTGCGCTGCCGCAGGACCTCTACATCCCGCCCGATGCGCTCGAGGTGTTTCTGGAGGCTTTCGAAGGGCCGCTGGATTTGCTGCTGTATTTGATCCGCAAGCAGAACTTCAACATCCTCGACATCCCGATGGCCGCCGTGACGCGACAGTATCTGGCCTATGTCGAGGAAATCCGCAGCCGCAACCTCGAACTCGCGGCCGAGTATCTGCTGATGGCGGCGATGCTCATCGAGATCAAGTCTCGCATGTTGTTGCCGCGCCCGGTGACGAGCGACACCGAGGAAGTCGAGGATCCGCGCGCCGAGCTTGTGCGCCGGCTGCTCGAATATGAGCGCATCAAGCTCGCCGCGAGCCGAATCGACGCGCTGCCGCTGCTCGGGCGCGACGTGCTGCGGGCCCAGGTAGCCATCGAGCAGGCCTTGGCGCCCCGCCTGCCGGACGTGCGTACCGCCGACCTGCAGCAGGCCTGGCAGGAAATCCTGCGCCGCGCGCGGCTGGTGCAACGTCACCAGATCACGCGCGAAGAACTCAGCGTGCGCGAGCACATGAGCCTCGTGCTGAGGCGCCTGCAAGGCAAGCGCTTCGTCGAATTCGGCGAGCTGTTCGACCCGCACAAGGGCGCGCCCGTGCTGGTGGTGACTTTCATTGCCATCCTCGAGCTGGCGCGCGAATCCCTGATCGAAATCACGCAGGCACAAGCCTTCGCACCCATCTGGGTGCGTCTGGCGTACACGCCGAGCTGAGATCCCGCACTCGGGCGCATCCACCCAACCAGCATCCACCATGAGCGAACGTTTTCTCGATTTCGATGTCTTGGTCGTCGGCAGCGGCCTCGCTGGCCTCTCGACAGCCTTGCACCTGGCGGCAAACCGGCGCGTCGCCGTCCTCACCAAGCGAGGGCTCGACGACAGCGCCAGCGCCTGGGCGCAAGGTGGCATTGCGGCCGTGCTCGACCCGAGCGACAGCTTCGACGCCCATGTGCGCGACACCCTCGTGGCCGGAGACGGGCTGTGCGACGAAGCGGCGGTGCGCCATGTCGTCGAGCACGCCCCCGAGGCGATCCGCTGGCTGCAGTCGCTCGGTGTGCCGTTTTCGCTCGAGGACGGGCAAATCCACCTGACGCGGGAAGGCGGTCACAGCGCGCGGCGCATCGCGCACGTGGCCGACGCCACCGGTGCCGCGGTGCAACGCACCCTGATCGAGCAGGTGCGCAGCAGCCCCAACATCACGGTGCTGGAGCATCACACGCTGGTGGATCTGATCACCGGCTCACGGCTTGGACTCGAGGCGAACCGTTGCCTCGGCCTCTACGCGCTCGACGAGCTCAGCGACGAAGTGCTCACACTGCGGGCACCGCATACGGTGCTGGCCACCGGAGGCGCGGGCAAGGTCTATCTCTACACGACCAACCCCGACACCGCCACCGGCGACGGCATCGCGGCGGCCTGGCGCGCGGGATGCCGCGTGGCAGACATGGAATTCATTCAGTTCCACCCGACCTGCCTCTACCACCCGCTGGCCAAATCCTTCCTGATCTCGGAGGCGGTACGCGGCGAGGGCGGTCGCCTGATCCTGCCCGACGGCACGCGCTTCATGCCCCAGCATGACCCGCGCGCCGAGCTCGCGCCGCGTGATGTGGTGGCACGGGCGATCGACTTCGAGATGAAAAAGCACGGTCTGGACTGTGTCTATCTCGACATCTCCCACCAGAGTCCAGCGTTCCTCCAGGAACATTTCCCCAACATCCTCGCCCGCTGCGCCGAGCTCGGCATCGACATCACGCGCCAGCCGATTCCGGTCGTCCCCGCGGCGCATTACACCTGCGGGGGCGTCGTCACCGATCTGCATGCGCGCACCGACATTCCGGGCCTCTACGCGGTTGGCGAGACCGCATGGACCGGCCTGCATGGCGCCAACCGGCTTGCCAGCAACTCCCTGCTCGAATGCATGGTGTTTGCCCACGCGGCAGCGCGCCACATCGAAGTGACCGAACGCCACCCGCCTCCGGCCCTGCCTTTGTGGGACGACAGCCGCGTGACCGACCCCGATGAAATGGTGGTGATCTCGCACAACTGGGAAGAATTGCGCCGTTTCATGTGGGACTACGTCGGCATCGTGCGCACCAACAAGCGCCTGGAGCGCGCGGCGCACCGAATCGCAACCCTCAAGGGCGAGATACACGAGTTCTATGCCCGTTTTCATGTGACGCGTGACCTGCTCGAATTGCGCAACCTCGTGCAGGTCGCGGACCTCATCGTGCGCTCGGCGCAGCTGCGCCACGAAAGTCGCGGGCTGCACTACAGCCGAGACTATCCGGCCAAACTGCCGCGCGCCCTCGACACCGTGCTGGCCCCTTTTTGAGACCAACCATGTACCGAACCCTACTCAAATCCAAGATCCACCGCGCCACCGTCACCCAGTGCGAGCTGCACTATGAGGGTTCGTGCGCGATCGACGAAGACCTGCTCGACGCGGCCGACATCTGCGAAAACGAACAGGTGCACATCTGGAACATCGCCAACGGCGAGCGCTTCATCACCTACGCCATCCGTGGTGAGCGCGGTACCGGCATGATCTCGGTCAACGGCTCGGCCGCCCGGCGCGCGGCGGTGGGCGACCTCATCATCATCGCCGCCTTCGCCCAAGTACCCGAAGACCGCGTGGCCGCCCATGCGCCGCGACTGGTTTTCGTCGATGCGGCCAACCGCCCCGTGGATCTGCGCCACGCGGTGCCGCTGCAACGCGCCTGAGCCGGTCCGGGCTGTACCCGGATCAGTTAAGGCAACGCTGAATAAGTTCCCGTGATGGCGCGCGCCCGGCCGCGGGATGGGATGCGAGGCGCAAACCGCAGCCATAGCCGAAGCTATGGCGAGGATTTGCAACGAAGCAGACCGCCCGCAGCCGCGATGCGCGACGCGCGAGGGACTTGTTCAGCGTTGCCTTAAGTTTCGATAGCAAGAAAGCCGCAATTTACGCCGGGATACCGGCAAAAATAAAACCCAGCGCGCCAGAACCTCACACCGCACCCAGCTCGGGCACCAGCGCGCCGGCGTTTTGCCCGCTGCGTTGCGCGGCGGTGAACGCGAGCATGCGCTCGATCGGCAGGCGCGCACGGTCGATCAGCGCCGCATCCACGGTGATTTCGTTGGCGCCGGTCTCGAGCACGCGCGCAACACCCGCAAGCCCGTTCATCGCCATCCACGGGCAGTGCGCGCAGCTCTTGCATGTGGCGCTGCGTCCGGCGGTGGGGGCCTCGATGAACACCTTGCCGGGGTTCTGGGTGCGCAGCTTGTGCATCATGCCGCTGTCGGTGGCCACGATGAATTCACGGGCATCCATCTCGCGCGCGGCTTTGAGGATGGCCGAGGTCGACCCCACCGCATCGGCCAGCGCCACCACGGCCGCGGGGCTTTCGGGATGCACGAGCACCTTGGCGCCGGGGTGCTCGCGCATGAGCGACTGCAACTCGAAGGCCTTGAACTCGTCGTGCACCACGCACGAACCCTCCCACAGCAGCATGTCCGCACCGGTCTGCTCGCGGATGTAGCCGCCCAGGTGCTTGTCGGGCGCCCAGAGGATTTTGTGGCCTTTGTCTTTGAGCGCGCGCACGATGTCGAGCGCGCAGCTCGAAGTCACCACCCAGTCGGCGCGCGCCTTCACCGCGGCGCTGGTGTTGGCATAGACCACCACCGTGCGGTCGGGATGCGCGTCGCAAAAGGCGCTGAAGGCGTCGATCGGGCAGCCGAGGTCGAGCGAGCAGGTGGCGTCGAGGTCGGGCATGAGCACGCGCTTGTCCGGGCTCAGGATCTTGGCCGTCTCGCCCATGAAGCGCACGCCCGAGACGACGAGCGTGCGCGCGGGGTGCTCGCGCCCGAAGCGCGCCATCTCCAGCGAGTCGCTCACGATGCCGCCGGTCTCCTCCGCCAGGTCCTGCAAGTCCGGGTGCACGTAGTAATGCGACACCATCACCGCGTCCTGCGCCTTGAGCAGCGCGCGGATGCGCTCCTTGAGTGCCGCTCGCTCATGCGGCGCGGGCTCCACCGGCACACGCGCCCACGCATGGCGGGTGCTGCACGCGGGTTGTTCGTATTCGACATCAATGATCGTGTTCATGCTCAAAGCTCCTCGAAGCGCATCGAATAATCGGTGGCGACCACGTCCTTGGTCAGCGTGCCCATGGAAATGCGGTCCACACCGGTCTGCGCCAGTTCGGCCAGATTTTCCAGCCGCACACCCCCCGACACCTCGAGCACCGCCCGCCCGGCGTTGATGCGCACCGCCTCACGGATGGTCGCCAAGTCCATGTTGTCGAGCAGCACCATCCGAGCACCGGCGTCGAGCGCCTCCATCAGCTGCACGAGCGTCTCGACCTCGATCTCGATGAACGCGGCCTGGGGCGCCACGCGCCGGGCAGCCTCGAGCACGGGCCGAATGCCGCCTGCGGCCGCGATATGGTTTTCCTTGATCAACACCGCATCGTAGAGGCCGATGCGGTGGTTCGTGCCGCCCCCCACCCGCACCGCGTATTTCTGCGCCAGCCGCAGGCCGGGGAAGGTCTTGCGCGTGTCGACGATGTGCGCGCGGGTACCGGCCACCTCGGCCACGCAACGCGCGGTTTTGGTTGCAACACCGCTGAGCAGCTGCAGAAAGTTGAGCGCGGTGCGCTCAGCGCTGAGCAGGGCACGCGCATCGCCCTCGATGCGGACCACGCACTGAGCGGGCACGAGGCGCGCACCCTCGGTCGCCTCCCAGACGATGGACGCCTCGGGGTCGAGCGCCAGAAACGCGGCCTCCAGCCACGGGGCGCCGCAGAGCACGGCCGGCTCGCGCACCACGATCTGCGCCCGCGCCCGCCGCCCCGCGGGCACCAGGGCCGCAGTGAGGTCGCCGGTGCCCAGGTCTTCGGCCAGTGCGCGGCGCACGTCCTCGGCGGCCAGTCGGGCGACAAACTCGGGGTTTTGAAAATCCGTTTCGGTTGGCATGCGGCAAGCATAGCCGCATCGAATAGACTCGCGCCCACTGGCGCAACCACAACCCCAAGACCATGAGCCAAACCACACCTGCCCCCAGCGCGACGCCCTACGGAACGCTGCCCCCCGCCTCGCCCCTGCCGCAGCGGCGCCCGGTCAGCCTGCCGCAGCTGCATCAGATGCGCGCGGCCGGCGAGAAAATCACCATGCTCACCGCTTACGACGCCACCTTCGCTGCCGTGGCCGATGCGGCCGGGGTCGAATGCCTGCTCGTGGGCGACTCGCTCGGCATGGTCTGCCAGGGCCTCACGAGCACCGTGGGCGTCACGCTCGAAACCATGCGGTATCACACGGAAAGCGTCTCGCGCGGGCTGCGGCGCGTGCAGGGCACGGCCTGGATCATCGCGGACCTTCCGTTTGGCAGCTACCAGGAGTCGAAAGAACAGGCCCTGCGCAGTGCCGCGGTCTTGATGCAGGCGGGCGCCCACATGATCAAGCTCGAAGGCGGCGGCTGGACGGCGCCCGTGGTCGAGTTCCTGGTGCAGCGCGGCATCCCCGTCTGCGCGCACCTGGGGCTGACGCCGCAAACCGTGCACGCGCTCGGCGGCTACCGGGTGCAGGGCCGCGACGAAGAAGCTGCCGTGCTGCTGCGCCGCCATGCGCATGAACTTCAGGATGCCGGCGCGACGATGCTCGTGCTCGAAATGGTGCCTGCACGGCTGGCCGCCGAGCTGACCGCCGAACTCACCCATTGCCACACGATCGGCATCGGCGCCGGCAAAGGCACGGCGGGCCAGGTGTTGGTGATGCACGACATGCTCGGCATCAACCTGGGCAAGACGCCCAAGTTCGTCCACAACTTCATGGCCGATGCCGGCAGCGTGCGCGGCGCCATCGAAAGCTATGTCCGCGCCGTCAAGGAAGGGCGTTTCCCGGTCGACGAACTCCATGCGTGGTAAGCACCAGGCGCCCGCCGCAATCCGACCGAATCCCCCCACAACCCCATCGATGCAAATCGTTCACACGCTCACCGACCTGCGCGCCGCCCTCGCCGGCCGCGGCAAACCCGCTTTCGTTCCAACCATGGGCAACCTGCACGACGGGCATCTCGCCCTGGTCGAGCTTGCCCGCCCCCGCGGCGACCTCACCGTGGCGAGCATCTTCGTCAACCGGCTGCAGTTCCTGCCGCACGAAGACTTCGACAGCTATCCCCGCACGCTCGAGCGCGACTGCGAGCGGCTGCGTGCAGCAGGCTGCGACCTGGTTTTCGCGCCCAGCGAGCGCGACCTCTACCCCGAGCCCCAGACCTTCAAGGTCCAGCCCGATCCCGCCCTGGCCGACATCCTCGAAGGCCAGTTTCGGCCGGGTTTTTTCACCGGCGTCGCCACCGTCGTCCTCAAGCTCTTTGCGGCCGTGTTCGGAACCACCGGCGGCGGCGTCGCCGCGTTTGGCAAAAAGGACTACCAGCAGCAGCTCATCATTCGCCGGTTGGTCGAGCAGTTCATGCTGCCGGTGGAGATCCTCGTCGGCGAAACCCAGCGCGCCGAGGACGGCCTGGCGCTCAGTTCACGCAACGCCTACCTGAGCGAAGCCGAGCGCGCCGAAGCGGTGCAGTTGTCGCTGGCGCTGCGCGCACTGGCCCGCGACGCCCTCGCCGCGGCCGAGGGCCTGCCCACGCAGGCCGCAGCGCTCGAACAGCGTGCCATGCAGGCGCTGGCCGCGCGCGGCTGGCAGGTCGACTACCTCACGGTTCGCCGCCGCATCGATCTGCAGCCACCGCGCCCCGGGGACGGCAGCGGCGCACTGGTGGTGCTCGGCGCAGCACGGCTCGGGCGCACACGCCTGATCGACAACCTCGAAATTTGAAGCACGCCTGAGAAGCCCTCAGAGGCTGGGAGGGAATTGGGCGTGCCCGAAGGGGCGCCCCAAAACGCGCCCGAGTAGGCGCAAAGCACAGCCGTAGCTCGGGCTACGGCGCGCATTTGCAACGCCCTCTGGCGTGTTTTGGGGCGTCAAAGCGGGCATGACCCATTCCCTCTCAGCCTCTCAGGCTTCTTCTTTCGGGTCGCGCGACATCAGCGTTGCCAAGACGGCCTGCGGCGTCGCTCGGCCCTCGATCAAGGCGACTACGCCTTCGCTGATGGGCATTTCGACGCCCAACGCTCGGGCGCGCTGCACGGCCGTGCGGGCGGTGTAGACGCCCTCGGCCACATGTCCGAGCGAGGCCACCGCCTGCTCGAGGGTCTGCCCCTGCGCCAGCAACAGGCCGACGCGTCGGTTGCGGGAAAGATCTCCGGTCGCCGTCAGCACCAAGTCGCCGAGCCCGGACAGGCCGCGGAAGGTCTCCGCCCGCGCGCCCAGTGCCACCCCCAGCCGCGTCATCTCGGCCAGGCCACGGGTGATCAGCGCCGCCCGGGCGTTGCCCCCGAGCGCAAGGCCGTCGGCCACACCGGTCGCAATCGCCAGCACGTTCTTCACCGCGCCACCGACTTCCACGCCGACGATGTCCTCGCTGCCGTAGATGCGCAATTGCGGACCATGAAAAGCCGCGAGCGCCGCCTGTCGCACCCGCGGATCGGGGCTGGCGGCCACCAGCGCAGCGGGCAGGCCACGCGCGACCTCCTGCGCGAAGCTCGGACCGCTGAGCACGCCGGCCGGCAGCTCAGGCGCGACTTCAGCGGCGATTTCATGGCCCAAGCGTCCGTGGGCCACGGCGTCGGGCGGCCCAAGCGGCTGCTCGAAGCCCTTGCACAGCCAAATCACGGGCGAGCGCGTCGGCGCCAGCGCGCGGAGCACCCCCCGCAGGCCGGCCATCGGCGTTGCCACGACGCGCAAATCGGCATCGTCGGCGGCGGACGTCGGGCGCGCATCGGCCCCGAGGAGGTCCACTTCGAGGCGGTCGGGAAAAGAGGTCTGCGGCAGGTAGCGCAGATTGCACCGTTCCGAGCGCATCGTCATCGCCTGCGCCGGGTCGCGCACGAGCAGGCGCACCCGATGGCCATCGGGGTGGCGCGCTGCGGCAATCGCCAAGGCCGTGCCCCAGGCACCTGCCCCGAGGACGTCAATCTTCATCGCCTTGAACGCCGGCAACGCCCCGACCAACGCCTCATTACTGAACGGACGCCGCCCCTTCGGCCGCGGCCGCTTGCTGCTGTTGCTCGTACATGGCCTGGAAGTTGATTTCCGCCAAGTGCACCGGCGGATAGCCCGCACGCGTGATGAGATCCGCCACGTTGCCCCGCAGGTACGGAAAGACGATCTGCGGGCAGGCGATCCCCAGCACGGGCGACATTTGGTCCTGCGGCAGGTTGCGGATTTCGAAAATGCCGGCTTGCTTGCACTCGACGAGGAACACGGTGCGCTCCTCGATCTTCGTGTGCACGGTGGCGGTGACGGCCACTTCAAAAATTCCATCGGCCACGCCCGCAGCCTCGACGGCGAGTTGAATGTCCACGCTCGGCTGCTGCTGCTCGAGCAGGATCGCCGGTGCGTTGGGCTGCTCGAGCGAGGCCTCTTTGAGGTAGACGCGTTGGATCTGGAAAACGGGGGCGGCTTGTTCGGTCATGGATTTGAAGGGATAAGAAAAAGGAAACAGGAACGAAAGACTCAAGAACCCTGCAGCAGCGGCACCAAGCCGCCGCGAGCGTCGAGCGCCATGAGGTCATCGCAGCCGCCGACATGCGTGTCGCCGATGAAGATCTGGGGCACGGTGCGCCGGCCGGTGATCTGCATCATCGTCTCGCGGGCCGCCGGGTCGAGGTCGATGCGAATTTCCTCGATGGCCTGCACGCCTCGGGCCTGCAGGAGCTGTTTGGCGCGGATGCAGTAAGGGCAAACGGCCGTGGTGTACATCTTGACGGGCTGCATGGGGGACTCCTCGAAAAATCAGGCCGCAGTGCGCTCGACGGGCAAGCCCGCCTCACGCCAGGCGCGCAGACCGCCGGCGAGCGACACGGCGCGCTCGTACCCGAGCTTTTGCGCGATCGAGACGGCCCGGCGCGAGCGCACGCCCGAGGCGCAGACCAAAATCACCGGCGTCGACTTGTTCTTGACCACGGCGGGCAAAGACTGCTCCAGGCGCGACAGCGGCACCGACTTCGCCTGCGCCACATGGCCGGCGGCGTACTCGGCCGGCTCACAGACATCGATCAAGACCGCTTTTTCGCGATTGACGAGCAGCACGGCCTCGGTTGGCGTCACGCCTCCCGCCGCCGCCCCAGACCCCAGGGCCTGCCACAGCAGCATCCCGCCCGAGGTCAGCGCCAACAAAATCCACATCCAGTTATCAACGACAAACTTCATGAAAAACATCCTTTTCGGCACCGGCGAACGCCCGGCGCAATGGACGATTCTAGAATGGCGGGCTGTCTGCGCTCTGCCTCTCATATAAAACCATGTACCAACTCGTCCTCATTCGCCACGGGGAGTCCACCTGGAACCTCGAGAACCGTTTCACCGGCTGGACCGACGTCGACCTCACGCCCACGGGCGTTTCGCAGGCCATGGCTGCGGGCAAACTGCTCAAAGCCGAAGGCTTCGACTTCGACCTGTGCTACACGAGCGTGCTCAAGCGCGCCATCCACACGCTGTGGTACGCGCTCGACGAAATGGACCGCGCGTGGCTGCCCGTCGTCAAATCCTGGCGCCTCAACGAGCGCCACTATGGAGCGCTGCAGGGGCTCAACAAAGCCGATATGGTGCGCCAGTACGGCGAAGAGCAGGTACTGATCTGGCGCCGCAGCTACGACACCCCGCCACCCGCGCTCGACCCGGCGGACGCGCGCTGCGAGCGTGGTGACCCCCGCTACGCCAAGCTCAAGCCCGAAGAGGTGCCGCTGACCGAATGCCTCAAGGACACGGTGGCGCGGGTGCTGCCGTTCTGGGAGGAGTCGATCGCCCGCGCGATGAAGGCCGGCCAGCGGGTGCTCGTCGTGGCGCACGGCAATTCGATCCGCGCGCTGGTCACGCATCTCGACAACATCTCCGACAGCGACATCGTCGGGCTCAATATTCCCAACGGCATCCCCTTGGTTTATGAGCTCGACGCGGAGCTGCGACCGCTTCGGCATTACTATCTCGGCGACGCGGAAGCCGCCGAGCGGGCCGCAGCCGCCGTCGCAAGCCAAGGCAAGTCCTGCTGAACGGCGGGCAACATCGACGGGCGACCGCAGGGGTCAGAAAGCGAGAAACATGGGCTACAAATTCAAGGTGATGGGTTGGGTGTCGGCGGGCGTCCTCGCTGGCGCGCTCGCCACCGTATCGATCCAGACGATCGCCCGTGGCAGCCTCGAGCCTTTGCCGCTCGAAGAACTGCAGCAACTCGCTGCGGTGTTCGGCATCATCAAGACCGAGTACGTCGAGCCGGTCGACGAGAAAAAGCTCATCACCGATGCCATCTCCGGCATGGTCTCGAGCCTGGACCCGCACTCGCAGTATTTCGACAAGAAAAGCTACAAGGAATTCCGCGAAGGAACCACGGGCCGCTTCGTCGGGGTGGGGATCGAGATCACCCAGGAGGACGGCTTGGTGAAGGTTGTCTCGCCGATCGAGGGCTCGCCCGCGGATCGCGCCGGCTTGAAGACCGGCGACCTGATCACGCGCATCGACGGCACGGCGGTCAAAGGCCTGAGCCTCAGCGACGCCGTCAAGCGCATGCGTGGCCAGCCCAACACCCAGGTGACGCTGACCGTCTTCCGCAAGGACGAAAACCGAAGCTTTACCGTCACCATCACCCGCGAAGAAATCAAAGCCCAGTCGGTGAAGGCGCGCGTGGTGGAACCCGGCTACGGGTGGGTGCGGGTTTCCCAGTTCCAAGATCAAACCGCCGAGGACTTTGCCCGCAAGCTCGAAGAACTCTACCGACAGGATCCGCGCCTCAAGGGCCTGGTGCTCGACCTGCGCAACGACCCCGGCGGCTTGCTCGATGCGGCGATTGCCATCTCGGCCGCCTTCCTTCCTGAAAACGCCGTCGTGGTGTCGACCAACGGCCAGTTGCCCGAAAGCCGCGCGGTGTTCAAGGCCTCGCCCGAGTTCTATGCCCGGCGCGGCCCCGATCCGCTGCGCGTGCTGTCGGCAAACACCCGTGCGGCGCTGCGGACCGTGCCGCTGATCGTGCTGGTCAACGAAGGCTCGGCCTCGGCGAGTGAAATCGTCGCGGGCGCCCTGCAGGACCACAAGCGCGCGGTCATCATGGGCAGCCAAACCTTCGGCAAAGGCTCGGTCCAGACGGTTCGCCCGCTCGGGCCCGACACGGCCATCAAACTCACGACGGCGCGTTATTACACGCCCAGCGGCCGCACGATCCAGGCCAAGGGCATCGTCCCCGATGTGATGGTCGACGAAACCCCCGAGGGCAATCTGTTTGCTGCGTTGCGTCTGCGTGAGGCCGACCTCGAGAAGCACCTGAGCACCACCAACGGCACGGAGAACCCGGACCCCGCCGTGGAGCGTGAACGCGAGGCCGCGCGGGAGGCGGCGCGCAAGAAGCTCGAAGAAGAAGCCAAGAAGCCCGCTGCCGAACGCAAGATCCCCGAGTTCGGCTCGCCACAGGACTTCCAGCTTCAGCAGGCGCTCCACAAGCTCAAAGGCTTGCCCGTCGTCACGAGCAAAACCCAGACCGAGCGAACCGAAGAAGCCCAGCCCGCCAAATGAAGCCCGCAGCCCCTGCCCGGCGCGACCGGAGCGCGGCCTGCAAGCCTCGGCGGGGGCTGTCGCATGATGAACGACGAACAACTGCTGCGTTACTCGCGCCACATCCTGCTCGATGAAATCGGGGTCGAAGGGCAGCAGCGGCTGCTCGACGCCCATGCGGTCATCGTCGGTGCCGGGGGTCTGGGCTCGCCGGCGGCGCTCTACCTTGGCAGCGCCGGCATCGGGCGGCTGACGATCATCGATCACGACCAGGTCGACGCCACCAACCTGCAGCGCCAAATCGCGCACAACCGCGAGCGCATCGGCATGGCCAAGGCAAAGTCGGCCGCCGAGGCGATCGCGGCCATCAACCCCGACCCGGTGGTCGATGCCCGCGTACAACGGGCCGACGACACCCTGCTCGACGCGCTGCTGCCCCAGGCCGACGTCGTGCTCGATTGCAGCGACAACTTTGTCACGCGCCACCGGGTCAACGCGGCTTGCGTGCGGCACGGCCGGCCGCTGGTGTCGGGCGCGGCGATTCGGCTCGACGGACAGGTCTCGGTCTACGACACGCGCCGCGCCGATATGCCCTGCTACGCCTGCGTCTTTCCGCCGGCAGACGCGCCCGAGGAAACGCGCTGCGCGGTCATGGGCGTGTTTGCGCCCCTCGTCGGCGTCATCGGCACGCTCATGGCGGCCGAAGCGATCAAGTTGGTCGCCGACCTCGGCACCCCCTTGACCGGGCGACTGCTGATGTTCGACGCCCGCTCCAGCCAATTCACCGACATTCGCCTGCCCCGCCGGCCAGACTGTCCGGTCTGCGGCAGCCGCACCGCCTGACACCGGGCTTGCGCGCGGTTACGCCCTCGGCGCGCTGCGGGACCACACAATGCGGGCTATGAATCCTCTAACCCCCCTGAGCTCTGCACGTCCGTCGCTCCGTCGCCCCATGCACGGATGGAGTGCCGCCTCCATGCTCGCTCTGGCCTTGTGCCTGGGCATGACCGGTTGCGCCGTGGTGCGCGAACAGGAAACCCTGGGCGCCTATGTCGACGACGCGACGATCACGGCGACGATCAAGGCGCGACTGCTCGACGACACCACGGTGAGCGCCGCCGCGATCAAGGTTGAAACCCTCCAGGGCGTCGTGATTCTGTCGGGCTTTGCCAAATCCGCCGCCGAACGCGCCCGGGCAGAGCAGATCGCCCGCAGCGTGCGCGGCGTTCGCTCGGTGCAAAACAGTCTGATCGTTCGGTAACGCCTACGGCAACGCTGAATCAGTTCCCGTGATGGCGCGCGCCCGGCTGCGGGATGGGGTGCGAGGCGCAAACCACAGCCATAGCCCAAGCAATGGCGAGGATGTGCAACGACGCAGACCGCCCGCAGCCGGGATGCGCGGCGCGCGAGGGATTTGTTCAGGGTTGCCCTAAGGATCAAGCGCCCACGATCCAACCCTCGAGCGGATCGAAGGACGGCAAGCCCCAGCCGGGTGTGGCTCCCGAACGACGCCCCGCGCCCGTCAAGCGCTGCTCTTGGAGCCAGGCCCAGGCCGCTTGAGCGAGACAGAGCACCGCGTCGAGCCGGTCGCCGCGCGCATCGTCGAGCAGCGCCGCGCGATCGCGGGGCCGCATCCGCAGACGTATCTCCCATTGGGTGAGGCCTTGCTCCAGCGCAGCGACCAAGACCTGCCGCGCCGCCAGCCGCTCGGGAGTGCGAGCGGCAGCCGAGTCGCCTTTGTAGCTTCGCCGCCCCAGCACCGCGCGGGCCAGCATGCCCGGATAGGCCTCCAGGGCCACGCGGTCTGCGCGGCCCGGCGCCAGCCCCGGCATCAGCGCCTCGGCTCGACGCAGCAGAGGGACGCCCGCATGCATCATCCACGCCACCGGCGGGTTCACCCATTTCATGCTGGAACTCGATCCAGCGAGGCGATCGGTCGCCCGGTGCGCAAACTTGGCCCCCACCGGCCGCGCCGCGCAAAAACGGCGAAAAAGTTCCCGTAAGGCCTCGCGCGGCTGCGCGCCGTAGTGATCCATGCAGGCGGCCCAAACCGTCGGCCAGCCCAGCGCCTCGACGAGTTCGCGCGGCAACCCAAACGGGAAGTCGAATGCCCCCACCCAGGGCTCACGCTCTTCGGTCAGCCACTGCGCGAAGGCCTCGAGCGTTGAAAATCGCTCCAATTTCAGGAGCAACAAAGTGCCATTTTCTGCCGGCGATGACGGATTTTTCTCGCCGATCCGAGCAGGACGCCAGCGCCCCAGCGCCACGACGATCGGCTTGGCCGGGCTCGGGCTGCTGCTGAAGTCGCAGCCCAGGAGCAGAGGATCTGACTCCATTCAGTCGGGCGCGCCCGGGTGGATTTCAGAGCCCAAAACCGCCGGTGGGCTCCTGACGAGGCCCGGGAAGCGCTTTGCAGCGAATCAAACCCGACCGACGATGGAGGCGGTTGCCATCAGCTCCTCGAGCAAGGCCAGCGAGACGCGACCCGAGACGGCATAGGGGTCGAGTTCGGCGCGCTCGGCGTATTTGAGCAGCAGGCTGGTGTTGACGCGGCTGACGTTGACCTGGCCCATGGTCCAGCCGCCGAAGCGCCGCTCGGTGATTTCCTCGTAGTGCAGCAGCACCACATCCTTGTGGCGCGGGTCGCGCAGGATGTGGCCATAGAGCTCGTTGACGGCGGTGCGCCCGCCTTCGAGTGCCTGCAGAAAAATGCCGCCCCCGTAGCAGAGGATGCCGGTGATGCCCGAGGTGGGGTTGAACTGGCGCGATTGCGCGAGGATTTCTTCGATGACGGCGGGGTTGGGGTCCACCGCGCGGCTGGCGTAGAGCAGGCGTACGAGCATGGCAGCTGTCTTTCGGTCGGGTTCAGCGGGGAATGAGCGAGAGGAACTCTCGGCGCAGATTGGGGTCTTTGAGGAACACGCCGCGCATGACCGAGTTGATCATCTTGCTGTCCATGTCCTTGACGCCGCGCCAGGCCATGCAGTAGTGCGTAGCCTCCATGACGATCGCGAGGCCGTCGGGCGAGGTTTTGTCCTGAATCAGGTCGGCGAGCTGAATGATGGCCTCTTCCTGAATCTGCGGCCGGCCCATGATCCACTCCGCCAGGCGCGCGTACTTCGAGAGGCCGATGACGTTGGTGCGCTCATTGGGCAGCACACCGATCCAGACCTTGCCGATCACCGGGCAGAAGTGGTGGCTGCAGGCGCTGCGCACGGTGATCGGGCCGACGATCATGAGTTCATTGAGATGCTCGGCATTCGGAAACTCGGTGACCGTGGGCGCTGGCACATACCGCCCCTTGAACACCTCGCTCACATACATCTTGGCCACGCGGCGCGCGGTGTCGGCGGTGTTGTGATCGTGCTCGGTGTCGATGACCAGGCTGTCGAGCACACCGCGCATCTTTTCGGTCACCTCATCGAGCAGCTTTTCGAGCTCACCGGGCTCGATGAACTCGGCGATGTTGTCGTTGGCGTGAAAACGCTTGCGCGCGGCACGCAGCCGCTCCCGAATCTTGGTCGAGACGGGGGTTCCTTCGTCGGTGTCGGTCGGGGTCATCGTGCAGGCATTCGGAAAAACAGAGGAAGATCGTAACAGCCGCGGCAGCTGCCGTCGCACGGCTGCCGGCTCAACCCTGCCCGACGGCGGGTTGAGCCTTGCCTCAGGGCAACGCTGAATCAGTTCCCGTGATGGCGCGCGCCCGGCTACGGGATGGGATGCGAGGCGCAAACCGCAGCCATAGCCGAAGCTATGGCGAGGATTTGCAACGAAACAGACCGCCCGCAGCCGGGCTGCGCGGCGCACGAGGGACGTGTTCAGCGTTGCCCTCAGTAACTGCGGCCGATCAATGCGATGCCCAGCCGCACCAGCATCAGCGCAACCGCGTCGAGCAGACGCTGGTGCCAACGGCGCGCGACAAGATCGCTTCCGTCGATCGCACGAGCACCCCTGCGAATGGCGTCGCCCAGGCGCTCGTGCAACGCACGCGCGAAGCCCCCATCCTCGATGATGAGGTTGGCCTCATGCGCCAGCAGCAGGCTCAGGGGCTCGAGATTGGACGAGCCCACCGTGGCCCAAGGCCGCGGACCCTCGGGGTCGACCACTGCCACCTTGGCATGCAAAAAACTTTCCTGGTACTCCCAGATCTCGATGCCTGCCGCGAGCAGTCGCGCGTAAAGCGAACGCGCCCCATGGTGCTCGAAAAAATATTCATACCGCCCCTGCAGCAACAGCCGCACCCGCACGCCGCGGCGAGCCGCCGAGAACAGCGCTTGCAACACGCGGCGGCTGGGCAAGAAGTACGCGCTGGCCACGACCACCTCGGTGCGTGCCGTCGCGAGCGCGCGGCGGTAAGCACGCTCGATCGACTGGCGCTGGCGCAGGTTGTCGCGCAGGACCAGCGACGCCCGCGCCACCGGCCGCAAGCCCAACAGCGCGGCCCAACGCCGAAAAGCCTTCGGCTCGGCGGAGGCTGCGGGCGCCGGCGCCAAGGCGGCCTCGAGCGCCGCCATCGCAGGCTGCAACTGCGCCGACCGGGCCGCCCGCGCTGACTCGGTGCGCCACCATTGCTGCGCCATGACCTGCTGGGCCTGTTGCGCCACGGGGCCGGCGACCGCCACCGCGAAATCCAGCCGGGGCCGCGCGAGCAGCCCCCGTGCTGGGTCATGCCGATCGTCGAGCACGTTGATGCCGCCGCAGAACAGCAGCTGACCGTCCACCACGCAGAGCTTGCGGTGCATGCGCCGCCAGCGGCTGGGCAAGGCCAGACCGAGCGCCCCCAAAGGTGCGTAAACCACCCAGCGCACACCGGCCGAATCCAGCCGGCCCCGCCAATGCGCGTCCAGCGTGCGCGTGCCCACGCCATCGACCAAGACCCGAACCGCGACGCCGCGCAAGGCCGCGCGCTCGAGGGCCTGCACCAGCTGGGCTGCCTCGCCCTGGGGCTCGAAAATGTAGGTTTCGAGCCAAACCGATTCCGTCGCCTGCTCGATCGCCGCGGCCATCGCCGGGAAGAGGGACCGACCGCCTTCGAACAGACGGGCCGAAGTGTCGGCCGAGGGCGGACGAATCGTCGTCGCCATCGCTGCGTCAGCTCACGAAACGAAACTCCGCAATCAGCGGCAGGTGGTCGGACATGCGCGCCCAGATACGGCCCCGGGGCACGTGGATATGCAAGGGCTCGAGGCCACGCGCGTAGACATGATCGAGCTGCACGACCGGCAGCCGCGCGGGATAGGTGGGACAGCGCTGCGTGTCCGCCGAGCACAGCCCCATCGCGTGCATTTCGCGCTCGATCCGTGTGCCCCAATCGTTGAAGTCACCGGCGACGACCAGAGGCGCGGCGGCCGGGATTTCGCGCTCGATGTAGCGCCCGAGCTGCGCGACCTGGCGCAGGCGACTCGCCGGTATGAGCCCGAAATGCACCACGATCACATGCACATCGCGCCGCGCGACCTGCACCCGCGTGTGCAGCAGGCCCCGCTGCTCGAAACGATGGTCGGACATGTCCTCATGCCGACACTCGAGCACCGGCCAGCGCGAGAGGACGGCATTGCCGTGCTCCCCGTGCCGCGTCACCGCATTGGTGCGGTAGACGGCTTCGTAACCCTCAGGGGCGAGGAAATCGGCCTGCGGCAGATCCGGCCATTGCGTGAACTGCTCGGACAGCCGGCGATGATGCTTGCGCACCTCCTGCAGGCAGACGATGTCGGCATCGAACTGCTCGATCGCCAGCGCCAGGTTGTGGATTTCCAGCCGGCGCGCCGGCCCGAGCCCCTGGACACCCTTGTGGATGTTGTAGGACACCACCCGCAGGATTTGGGCGTCTCGACTCATGATCCCAAATCCGACAGTTGGGCGTGCCCAGGCGGGCCGTCAATTGCCGCACGCGCGATCATCGGCATCTTCGAGAAACCGCGGCAACATCAGGATCGCTTCGGCGTTGCTCGACGAAGCGCAACGGTCGGCCGCCGCACGCCAGGGCAACCAGACCGCGTGGCGATGTTCGGTCGGCGAGAGGCGCACGGCCACGGGCGCGTCGAGGGTCAGGCCGAACACGCGCTCGACATTGAAGACGACCTCGGGCGCATAGCGATGCCGCCACTGCGGATAGATCGGGTAGACGTTTTCGATGCCCCAATCGCGCAGCCGCGACTCGAGCGGGGATCCCACGCGGCAGTCGATCCCGGTTTCCTCGAACACCTCGCGACGCGCGGCCGCGTCGAAGGGCTCGTCCGGCCGGTCTTTGGCACCCGTGACCGATTGCCAATACGGAACGCCAGGCTCGAGGCCCGAGACCCGCTCGAGCAACAGCACGTCGAGATCCCGCGTGTGGATGACCACCAACACCGACTCGGGAATCTTCCAATGCTCCGGTCGGCCCGAAGCATGGGCACCGGCACCCACGGTGGCTCACTCGCCGAGGTACGCGGCCCGCACCTTGGGGTCGTCCAGCATGGCCCGCGCGGGGCCGCTCATCGTGATCTGGCCCGAATCCATCACATAGCCCCGGTCGGCAATCGACAGCGCGCGGCTGGCGTTTTGTTCGACCAGCAGGATCGTGACGCCCTGCCCATGCACTTCCTTGACCACCTCGAAAATCTTGTCGACCATGATCGGCGACAGGCCCATCGACGGCTCGTCGAGCAAGAGCACCTTGGGGCGGCTCATCAGCGCGCGCCCCATCGCCAGCATCTGCTGCTCGCCGCCCGACATCGTCCCCGCGAGCTGATCCTTGCGCTCGCGCAGCCGCGGGAAGATCGTGAACACGCGCTCCATGTCGGACGCGATGCCGGCCTTGTCCGAGCGGATGTAGGCCCCCATCAACAGGTTCTCGACGATGGTCATGCGGGTGAAGATCCCCCGCCCTTCCGGGACCATGGCCAGGCCCTGCTTGACCAGATCCCACGGACCCTGTCCGCGGATGCTCTTGCCGAGGTATTCGATGTCGCCCGCGTTGATCGGCAGCGTACCCGCGATCGCCTTCATGGTCGTGGTCTTGCCCGCGCCGTTGGAGCCGATGAGGGAGACGAGTTCGCCCTCATGCACCTCGAAGTCCACGCCCTTGACGGCCTGAATGCCGCCGTAGGCAACCTTGACGCCTTTGACCTTCAGCAGTGTCGTTGTCATGTCAGTGTCCTCCCGTGCCGAGGTAGGCCTCGATCACCGCGGGGTTGCTCTGCACCTCCGCCGGCGTGCCCTCTGCGATCTGCTTGCCATAGTCCAGCACGGTCACGCGGTCGCACAAACCCATGACCAGTTTGACGTCGTGCTCGATCAGCAGAATCGTGCGGTTGTCCTTGCGGATGCGGTCGATGAGCTCGCGCAGCATGACCTTCTCGGTGGCGTTCATCCCCGCAGCGGGTTCATCGAGCGCGATGAGCTGGGGGTCCGTGGCCAGCGCACGCGCGATTTCCAGGCGGCGTTGATCGCCATAAGACAGCGTGCGCGCCTTGAAATCGGCGTATTTGCCGATGCCCACATAGTCGAGCAGCTCACGTGCGCGCTGAGCAATGGCGGCCTCCTCGGCCAGAAAACCCGGGGTGTGGAAGATCGCACCGAGCAGCCCCGACTGGGTGCGGATGTGGCGCCCGACCATCACGTTCTCCAGCGCCGTCATTTCGGCGAAGAGCCGAATATTCTGAAACGTGCGCGCAATGCCGGCGCGGGCCACTTCATGCACCGCGGTCGGCTGATAGGGCTTGCCCGCCAGCTCAAATGTCCCGCTGTCGGGCGTGTACAGCCCGGTGATCACGTTGAAGAACGTGGTCTTGCCGGCTCCGTTGGGGCCGATGAGTCCGTAGACCTGCCCCCGACGAATGGTGATGCCCACGTCGGAGAGCGCCTGCAGGCCGCCGAAGCGCTTGGAGACGCCGGTGACTTTCAAAACGATGTCTGCTGTCGTCATGCTGTGCCTCTCACTTGACCTGCTGCAATGCCTTGCCATGCTCCGGCGCGGGCCACAGGCCGCGCGGACGCAACAGCATCACGACGATCATCGCCAGCGCAATCAGCAACTGACGCAGAATGGCTGCATCGAGCCGCCCGTCGGTCATCGCTTGCAAGGGGCCGGCGACATAACGCAGCACCTCGGGCAAAGCCGAGAGCAGCACGGCGCCCAGAATCACGCCCGGCAAATGCCCGATGCCGCCGAGCACGACCATGGCAACGATCATGATGGACTCCATCAGGCTGAACGATTCGGGCGAAATGAAACCCTGGAAGGCCGCGAACATCACGCCCGAGACGCCGCCAAACGTGGCACCCATGCCGAAGGCGAGCAGCTTCATGTTGCGGGTGTTGATGCCCATGGCCTTGGCCGCGATTTCATCCTCGCGGATGGCCATCCACGCACGACCAATGCGCGACAGTTCGAGGCGGTGGCTGATGACGACCGCAAACACGACCAGCACCAGGAACAGGTAGTAATAGGCCGAAACCGAGGCCAGCTCAAAACCCCCGATCGCGATCGGCCGGTTGAGATCGATTCCGAAGAACTTGATCGAATCGATCTGACCGATGCCCTTGGGTCCGTTGGTGATGTTGATCGGCGCATCGAGATTGTTCATGAACACGCGGATGATTTCGCCGAAACCCAGCGTCACGATGGCCAGATAGTCGCCGCGCAGCCGCAGCGTCGGCGCCCCGAGCAACATACCAAAGAAAGCTGCAAGCCCGGCGCCCACGGGAATGATGAGCCACAGCGGCATGTGCAGACCCGCCGGGAACATCGCCGCGATGGCCGGGAAATTCTGCGTCAGGTGGGGTGAGGCCAGCAGCCCGTACATGTATGCGCCGACGGCAAAAAACGCCACATAACCGAGGTCGAGCAGGCCCGCATAGCCGACCACGATGTTGAGGCCTATGGCCAGCAGCACATACAGCAGCGCCATGTCGGCGATGCGAACCCAGGCGTTGCCGAAGCCTTGCAGCACCAGCGGGACGATGAGCAGCGCCAGGCCGCCCGCGAGCATCAGAACCGTCTTGTTCGATTTCATGATCGAGACTCTCCCTAGTTCAAGCGCGGTCGGCGACACGCTCACCCAGCAAGCCCGAGGGCCGCAAGGTCAGCACGAAGATGAGAACGATGAAGGCGAAGATGTCCGAGTAATGGCTGCCCAGGACGCCGCCCGTCAAAACCCCGATGTAGCCCGCGCCGATCGATTCGATGAGCCCCAACAGAATGCCGCCCACGACGGCGCCGGCCAGGTTGCCAATCCCGCCGAACACCGCCGCCGTAAAGGCTTTGAGTCCGGGCAGGAAGCCCATGGTGTGCTGCACCGTTCCGTAGTTGGACGCATACATCACGCCCGCAATCGTCGCCAGGATCGCGCCGATGACAAAGGTGGCCGAAATGACGAAGTCAGGCTTGACCCCCATGAGCGCGGCCACGCGCGGGTTCTCAGCCGTCGCACGCATCGCGCGGCCCAGGCTCGTGTAATTCACGACGTACATCAGCGCCGCAAGCGACACCGCCGTGAGCCCGAGAATCATGATCTGCGTCGACGTGATCACCGCGCCCCCCACGTCGAAGGGCTCGACCGGCAGCAGCGTCGGATAGGGCTTGTAGTTGGGCTTCCAGATGATCATCGCCAGCGTCTGCAGCAGAATCGACATACCGATGGCGGTGATCAGCGGCGCGAGCTTGGGGCTGTTGCGCAGCGGCCGATAGGCGACCTTCTCGATGGTGTAGTTCAGCGCCGCGGCGACCACGCAAGAGATCGCAAGCGCAATGAGCAACACCAGCCAGCCCGGGGCACCCGGCATCGACGACTGCATCCAGCCGATGATGGTCCAGCTCGTCAAGGCGCCGACCATCAGCACCTCGCCATGGGCAAAGTTGATGAGGTTGATGATGCCGTAGACCATGGTGTATCCCAGGGCCACCAAGGCATACATACTGCCCAGGACCAGACCGTTGATGATCTGTTGCAGCAGAATTTCCATATGTTTCTCCGTTTCGATAAGCGGATCGGAGCAGCATGGCCTGCCCGCGGGTGCGACAGGCCGCCCCGGATCGACACGAGCCTGATGGGTGCGCGCGACCATCCAGCAAAAAGCCCGCCGGGTGTGGGCCAGTGGCGGGCGTGGGGGCGATTGTAGCCAAGGCCATCGCAGCCAAGGCCGTGGATGAGGGCGGGTTTACCCGGGGCAACGCACGGTGGCGTGGCGCCCCGTGCGGGCTTCACCCAGGCCCCGAGGGACCATCGGCCGCGTCGGGTTCCGCGGCGGCAGCGCTGCGGTCCCGGGCGCGCAGCTGCGCGAGCCGCTCGGCGATACGGATCTCGAGGCCGCGGTCGACCGGCTCGTAAAACCGCTGCCCTTCGAGGCCCTCGGGCCAATAGCTTTGCCCCGCCGCGTAGGCCTCGGGTTCGTCGTGCGCGTACCGGTAGCCGCGCCCATAGTCGAGCTGTTTCATCAGTGCGGTTGGCGCATTGCGCAGATGCATCGGAACCGGTCGAGTCGCATCGGCCTTCACCCACGCGCGCACCGCGTTGTAGGCCTTGTAGACCGCATTGGACTTCGGGGCCACCGCCAGATAGACGACGCACTCGGCCAGAGCCAGTTCGCCTTCAGGGCTGCCGAGACGCTCGTAGACCTCGGCAGCATCGAGCGCCAAGCGCAGGGCGCGCGGGTCGGCGAGCCCAATGTCCTCACTCGCCATGCGCACCAGCCTGCGCGCGAGGTAACGCGGGTCGGCTCCGCCATCGAGCATGCGCACGAACCAGTACAGCGCGGCATCTGGGTTCGAGCCACGAACGCTCTTGTGCAAGGCGCTGATGGTGTCGTAGAACTGATCGCCCCCTTTGTCATAGCGGCGCAGGCGCTCGCCCAGCACGCGCTCGAGCCAGGCCACGGTCACCGTCTCGACCGGTTCGCGTCGCGCCACGAGCGCGAGGGTTTCGAGCGTGTTGATCAACCGTCGGGCATCGCCATCGGCGAACGCGACGAGGCGCTCGACTGCTGTAGTTTCAATAGCAGGAAGTGCTGATTTCTCGCCGGCACGCCGGAGAATTTCTTTCAAATCTTCGGATTCGAGCGGCTTCAGGACATAGACCCTCGCGCGCGACAGCAGCGCCGCATTGACCTCGAACGAAGGGTTTTCCGTGGTCGCGCCGATGAAGGTGAACAGCCCGCTTTCGACATGCGGCAGAAACGCATCCTGCTGCGCCCTGTTGAAGCGATGCACCTCATCGACGAAGACCAAGGTGCGCTGGGGTGCCAAGCCGCTGCGCGCGGCCTCGGCGCGCTCGACCGCGTCGCGGATTTCCTTCACGCCACCGAGCACGGCGCTGATCGAAATGAATTGCGCATCGAACGCGTCGGCCATGAGCCGCGCGATCGTCGTTTTGCCCACGCCCGGCGGCCCCCAGAGGATGCAGCTGTGGGGCTGCCCGGTCTCGAACGCCAGTCGAAGCGGCTTTCCTTCGCCCAACAAATGCTGCTGACCCACCACCTCACCGAGCGTGCGCGGGCGCAGCTGCTCGGCCAGCGGGACGGCCCCAGGCAAGCCCGCTGCTGGCGTCATGGCCGCAGCACATCCGCCTTGGGCGGCGGTTTGAACTGGAACAGCGAGGCAGGAAGAGAGGGGTTGCGCTCGAAGTCCGAAAAGCGCAGCGTCGAGCGCTGACCGAACGCATCGAGAATCTCCAGAGCCACGAGATCGACCCCGCCGCGCCCCTCCCGCAGACCGACGCGGATCGACTGCAACGCCCCTTCGGCTTGGCGGGGTCGTGCCAGCACCCATTGCAGGCCCTCGACCTCCGGCCCATTTTCGAGCACAAAGTGGTTTTGCAAGGCGCTCACGCTGCTGGCGGTGGCGACGATGGCTGCCGGTGTCGAGGCGAGGGTCTGGGCCTGTGGACGAGCCGTCACCTGGTTGAGGTCGACATCGTAGAGCCACAAGGTTTGTCCGTCCGCAACGATGATCTGCTCGAACGGCTTTTTGTAGTCGAAGCGAAACCGCGCCGGGCGCTCGAACGCAAACACGCCGCTCGACGTCTTGGTCCTCGGCGCGCTACCCTCACGCCCCGGTGCGGTCACGGTCTGGACGAAAGCCGCCCGGCCACTGCGGGTGCCGCGTATGAACGCATCCAGTTGCTCGATCGCAGTCGGCTGCGCGCGCACACCCGCACCCAGCATCGCGAAGCCACTCGCCAGGAGCAGGCGGCGTCGGCGGATGGCAAAGCCGGGCGTACTCATTCGCCGCCCCCACGGCCGCCGACGAGGATGTCGCGCTGGCCGCTGCTGGTGAGCGCGCTGACCAGGCCGGCTTTCTCCATGTCTTCGAGCAAGCGCGCGGCGCGGTTGTAGCCGATGCGCAGCTTGCGCTGCACGTAAGAGATGCTGGCCTTGCGGTCCTTGAGGACGATCTCCACCGCCTGGTCGTACATCGGGTCTTTTTCGCCACCGGCCTCGCCATCCTCGCCGAAGCCGCCGTCCTCGCCCTCGCCCGCGCCGCCTTCGAGCAGGCCCTCGACATATTCGGGCTCGCCCAGCGTCTTGAGGTAGGCCACCACGCGATGTACCTCATCGTCGCTCACGAAGGCGCCGTGCACGCGGATCGGAAAGCCCGTGCCCGAGGGCATGTAGAGCATGTCGCCCATGCCGAGCAAGGCCTCCGCGCCCATCTGGTCGAGGATGGTGCGGCTGTCGATCTTGCTGCTGACCTGAAACGCGATGCGTGTGGGGATGTTGGCTTTGATGAGGCCGGTGATCACATCCACGCTCGGGCGCTGCGTCGCCAGGATCAGGTGGATGCCCGCTGCGCGGGCTTTTTGCGCCAGGCGGGCGATCAGTTCCTCGATCTTCTTGCCCACCACCATCATCAGGTCGGCCAGTTCGTCGATCACCACCACGATGTGCGGCAGGCGATCGAGCGGCTCGGGCGCCTCAGGCGTGAGGCTGAACGGGTTGCCGATGGATTCGCCGCGCGCCTTGGCTTCATCGATGCGGGCGTTGAAACCGGCGAGGTTGCGCACGCCGAGCTTGCTCATGAGCTTGTAGCGCCGCTCCATCTCGGCCACGCACCAGTTGAGCGCGTTGGCCGCCTGCTTCATGTCGGTGACGACCGGCGCAAGCAGGTGCGGAATGCCCTCGTAGACCGACATCTCGAGCATCTTCGGATCGATCATGATGAGGCGCACGTCTTTGGCCTCCGCCTTGTAGAGCAGCGAGAGAATCATCGCGTTGATGCCCACCGACTTGCCCGAGCCCGTGGTGCCAGCCACCAACACATGCGGCATCTTCGCCAGATCCGCCACCACCGGGTGGCCGACGATGTCCTTGCCCAGCCCGATGGTGAGCAGGCTCTTGGCGTCGTTATAAACCTGCGAGCCGAGGATTTCCGACAGGCGGATGGTCTGCCGCCGCGCGTTGGGTAGCTCTAGCGCCATGCAGTTCTTGCCCGGTATCGTCTCGATCACGCGGATCGATACCAGGCTGAGCGAGCGCGCCAGATCCTTGGCGAGGTTGACGATCTGCGAGCCCTTGACCCCCGTGGCCGGCTCGATCTCGTAGCGCGTGATCACCGGCCCCGGCGAAGCCAGCACCACCCGCACCTCGACACCAAAATCCTTGAGTTTTTTCTCGATCAGCCGGCTGGTCATCTCCAAGGTCTCGGGCGCGACCGACTCTGGATGCACGGGCGGCGCATCGAGCAGGTCGATCTGCGGCAGGCGACTGTCGACGATCTCCTGGAACAAGGGCTTCTGCCGCTCCCGCGCCACGCGCGCGCTCGGCGCCGGCTCAGTCACGGGCACGGCAGCGACCCGCACCGGCACGGGCGGATGGTCCTCACTCTGCCGCCGCTCCACCTCCACGACCGCCTCGCGCTCGAGGGCGGCCTGTCGGCCCAGGGCTGCATCCTCGGCCTGCTCGCGCCGCGCGCGCCAGGCCTCGATTCGGCCTTCGATCCATGCACCCAGACCCTCGGCGACCCGGGCCCACGAAAACCCCAGCACCCACGATACCGAAAGCAACAACAGCCCGATCGCAGTCAGCGCCGAACCGGTGTCCCCCAACCATTGCAACACCCACGGGCCCAACCATAGTCCCAGCACCCCGCCCGCCTTGGCCGGCAACAGCGCATCGAGCCGATGCAGGCGCGACCACTCGAGCGTCGCACTCGATGCCAGCAAGAGCAACAAGGCCAGCCCCCATCCCGCCCGCGCCCAGCCCGACCGGGAGGCCGCGCGACCGGCCGCCTCGTACGCCGTCCAGCGCCGCCGCACGGCCCGAAGCCCGGCCACGGCCCCCGCCACCCACAGCCACCAAACCGAAAACCCGAACGCATACAGGCCGAGATCGGCAATCCAGGCCCCCAGGCGCCCCGCCCAATTTCGAACCGGCGCGCCCTCCAGCCCCGAGGTCGACCATGCCGGATCCAGCGGGGAATAGGTCAAGAGGGCGATCAGCGCCAGCACCCACACCAAGACCGCAACCCCCAACAGGGCTTCATGGACGAGGGTCGGTCGGGCATCGTCGCCGGTTTCGGCAGCGATCGCCCCACGCCGCGAGCGGGAAGCATCAACGAAGGATGTCATGCGAACGCAAGGAAGCAGCGGCTTTTCGGACGAATTTCCAAGGCGGAAAAATTTGAAAACAATGCGGCGGTGATGTGCGTGCATCGGCGGGCTGAACTCCCGGAAAACCGGTCGCGACGCGCACCGCCGAGCAGCCGCAAGCATACGGCATCCCGGCGCGCCGCCTGCGTCGACGCCCCGCGAGCCGCCCCCGCCCTCAGCCGAGCTCGCCGAGGTGTTGGTGGATCAGCATCGACCCATCCTCGGCATATTCGACCAGGCCGCGATCCTCGATGTCCTTCATCACGCGACTGACCATCTCGCGCGAGGCGCCCACCATTTTGGCCAGATCCTGACGCGACACTTTCTCACGAATGACCAGCTCTCCCGTGGCGGTGCGCGTCGCCCGCTCGAGCAACACCCGCGCGACTCGCCCGTACACATCCAGCAGGGCGAGCGACTCGATCTTCTGGTCGGCACGGCGCAAGCGCTGCACCAAGGCCCGCATGACCGCATACGCCATCGAGGTGTTCGCGGGCAGGCAACGGGCGAAGTCTTCACGGGAGAGTTCGAGCACGTCGGTTTGGACTTCTGCGACCACGGTTGCCGAGTGCGGCTCGTCATCGATCAAGCTCATTTCCCCGAAATGTTCGCCGGGGAATAGCGTGGCCAGGATCACCTCCCGGCCGCGAGCGTCGCTGGCAATGACCCGCGCGCGCCCAGTGAGCACGATGTAGAGCTTTTCCGCCTTGTTACCCTGTTCGACGATGCGTTCGCCGCGCCGAAACCGCCGCTTGACCACCGCATCGGCAATCAGCTCGGCCTGCGCGTCGGTCAGCAGCGAAAACAGGGGAACCCTTCGAATCAACTCACGGTTTGAAAGCAAAGCCATGACACCTCCCTGTTCACGCTGAACCCGCCCCAGTAAAAGCGCGTATCCGGCCATGTGGAACGGGATTCAGCGCTGCTTAAGCCCCGTCAGTAAAATGGACCTTCACTTGCGATACCCCTGGAACCGTTCAACGACTCCAGAGGCCTCATCCAGACGGCCCGCAAGCTTCAACCCAGAACGAAACGCTATGGCAAGCATAGCGGAATCCAGGAAAGCGAATGATGGAACAAACCCTGCACAGCAAAGTCTTGATCCTGGGCTCCGGACCCGCGGGCTATACCGCAGCGATCTACGCAGCCCGTGCCAACTTGCAACCCACATTGATTACCGGCATGGCGCAAGGGGGGCAGCTCATGACCACGACCGAGGTCGACAACTGGCCCGGTGATGTGCACGGCGTACAAGGCCCGGACCTGATGCAACGGCTGCTGCAACATGCCGAACGTTTCCGCACGCAAATCATCTTCGACCAGATCCACCAGGTCGACCTGAGCCAGCGGCCGTTTCGCCTGAAGGGCGACAGCGGCCACTACACCTGCGATGCGCTCATCATTGCGACCGGCGCCTCGGCGAAGTACCTCGGTCTGCCGTCCGAACAGGCGTTCATGGGTCGTGGCGTCTCGGCCTGTGCTACCTGCGATGGTTTTTTCTACCGCGACGAGGTTTGCTGCGTCGTTGGGGGCGGCAACACCGCGGTCGAAGAGGCGCTCTACCTCTCCAACATCGCCAAGAAGGTCTATTTGATCCACCGCCGAGACAAGTTCCGCGCCGAGCCCATCATGGTCGACAAGCTCATGGAGAAGGTGCAAGCCGGCAAAATCGAGCTCAAAACCTTCCGTACCGTTGAAGAAGTGCTCGGAGACGCCAGTGGTGTGACCGGTGTTCGCCTGCGCAACGTTCTCGATGGCAGCCTCGAAGACATCGCGGTCAAAGGCTGCTTCATCGCCATCGGACACTCCCCCAATACCGCCATCTTTGAAGGCCAGCTCGAGCTCGACAACGGGTACATCGTCACCCAAGGCGGCCGCCACGGCATGGCCACGATGACCAGTGTGCCGGGCGTGTTTGCCGCCGGGGACGTCCAAGACTACGTCTATCGGCAAGCCATCACGAGCGCCGGCACCGGCTGTATGGCAGCGCTCGACGCCCAGCGCTATCTGGAACAGGCCGGCGGCCAGCTATAATTTCACGCTTTGCCAGTCTTGGCAGAAAAAGGAAACGCTTGGGCCTTCCGGTCCAGCAGGGTTACCGCCACCCATCCATGGCGAGGTGAGGCCGCCAGCCGGTGAGCCGCGATCATGCGGTTCTGTGCAGAGGCTGCGGCCGTTTGATTGGAGTGTCCTCATGGCACGCGTCTGCGAAGTCACGGGCAAAAAGCCCATGGTCGGGAACAATGTTTCCCACGCCAACAACAAAACCAAGCGCCGGTTCCTTCCGAACCTGCAATACCGCCGCTTCTGGGTCGAGAGCGAAAACCGCTGGGTGCGCCTGCGGGTGTCCAGCGCCGCGCTGCGCCTGATCGACAAGAACGGCATCGATGCCGTGCTCGCAGACCTGCGCGCACGCGGCCAGGCCTAATCCGGAGGAACTGAACCATGGCAACCAAAGGCGGACGCGAAAAAATCAAGCTGCAGTCCACAGCGGGCACCGGTCACTTCTACACCACGACCAAGAACAAGAAGACGACACCGGACAAGCTGTCGATCATGAAGTTCGACCCCAAGGCTCGCAAACATGTCGAGTACAAGGAAGCCAAGCTGAAGTAATTCGGTTTACCGGCTTTCTCCCATAAAAAAACCCGCTGCATGCAGCGGGTTTTTTTATGGGAACGCTGAACAAGCCCCTCAGCGCGCGAGGGGTTTTACCGATCAGGGTTGGCGCGCCTGAACTGCGCGCAACTGCTGCGAGAACTCCCGCAGCGCTGCGATGCCACTGTTCTCGGCCCGCCGGCACCATGCCTGAAGATCTGACGCCAGTTGTTCCCGCGTCCGGTTCGTACTGAGCCAAAGCTGACGCAATTCCTCGCGCATCGAGACCATCTGGTCGAGCACCGGGTTAGCCGCGCGCGCCTGCTCGATCTTGCTGCGAACATCCGCCGGAACCTTGTCGACATCGCGATGCAGCCAGCGCTTGACCGCCTGCAGTACCGAGGCGTCGAGCGCCTGCTGGCGCAGGGTCGGCAATTCCGCCCGAACCACCGCCCGCATACGCCGGGCATACGCGGCCATCACCTCGTAGCGGTGGGCAATCAGAGCTTCGAGCGTTCGCTCATCCGCAACGGGCCGTGCGACACCATAGGCCACACGCGGCGGGATCTTCTTCACCGTCGCAAGACCCAGGCTCTGCAAGATACGGATGTAGAGCCAGCCGATGTCGAACTCAAAGGGCTTGACCGACAGCTTGGCCGAAGTCGGATAGGTGTGGTGGTTGTTGTGCAGTTCCTCCCCGCCGATGATGATGCCCCACGGGAAAATGTTGGTGCTGGCGTCGGGCGCTTCGAAGTTGCGATAGCCCCAGTAGTGCGCCGCGCCATTGATGATGCCCGCAGCGGTCACCGGGATCCAGGCCATCTGCACCGCCCACACCGCCAGCCCCGCGGCGCCGAACAAAGCGAGGTCGACGATCATCATCAAACCCACGCCCTGCCACGAATAACGGGAATACAGGTTGCGCTCGATCCAGTCATCCGGCGTGCCGTGGCCGAAGCGGGCCAGCGTCTCGGCATTTTTGGATTCGGCGCGGTAGAGCTCCGAGCCTTGCAGCAGCACGGTGCGGATCCCGTGCACATGCGGGCTGTGGGGGTCTTCGGGCTGCTCGCACTTGGCGTGATGCTTGCGGTGGATCGCGGTCCACTCCTTGGTGACCATACCGGTCGTCAGCCACAGCCAGAAACGGAAGAAATGAGCCGCGACGGGGTGCAAGTCCAACGCCCGATGCGCCGAATGCCGGTGCAGATAGATCGTGACGCTGGCGATGGTGATGTGCGTCATCACCAGGGTGAACAGCACGATTTGCCACCAGGAAGCCTGCCAAAGCCCATGTGCCAGCCAGTCGATCGCGGCGGAAAGAATCGGCGTATCCAAAAGATTCATAAACGAAAAACACCTCAAAACCGGGACGCAAAAAGCCGCACCCCATCTGCTCATTTTATGGCGCGCACGCGCCTGGAACACCGCAGCCCGCAACAAAGCCCCGCGAATTCGAGGACTGGGGCGCCGCGTGCGCCACGGTCGATCGGCGGTGGGCCGCGGCGCACCGTTTGGCCCGCGTCGAATTCACCGCAAACGCCGCGCCGATCTCGGCCGCGTCCAGCGTGTCACCCGCGGCGCTGCCAGACTGCCGCGAAGAAACCGTCGGTGTGGTGGCGGTGGGGCCAGAGCCGCAGAAAACGTCCGTCGGCCGTGCACAGAGCCTCGGCTTCGGCAAGCTTGAGACCCCGCAAGACCTCAGCCACGGGCAGGGGCTCGAATTCCGGATGGCGCTCGGAAAAGGCAGCGGCAATCGCCTCGTTTTCTTCGGGCAGCACGCTGCAGGTGGCATAGACCAGTCGCCCACCCGGTTTGAGCAGGCGCTGCGCACTCTCCAGTATGGCGGCCTGTTTGGTCACGAGTTCGGCGACGTCCTGAGGCGTCTGGCGCCACTTCAGGTCCGGGTTGCGGCGCAGCGTGCCCAACCCCGAACAAGGCGCATCGACCAGCACCCGGTCGATCTTGCCCGCGAGGCGCTTGACCCGCTCGTCGCGCTCGTGCGCCAGCGCCGCCGGATGCACATTCGACAGGCCACTGCGCGCCAAGCGCGGCTTGAGCGCCTCCAGCCGGTGCGCCGACGTGTCGAATGCATACAAGCGCCCGGTGTTGCGCATCATGGCGCCGATGGCGAGCGTCTTGCCGCCGGCCCCGGCGCAAAAGTCGACCACCATCTCGCCCCGGTGCGCATCGAGGATCCAGGCGAGCAACTGCGAGCCCTCGTCCTGAACTTCAATGGCCCCGCGACGGAAGGCTTCGATCTTTTGCAGCGCCGGCTTGCCTTCGATCCGCAAGCCCCAGGGTGAATACGGGGTTGGCGCCGCACGCACCCCGGCCTCGGCCAACTCGCGCTGGACGTCGGCGCGCTTGGCAACGAGCACGTTCACCCGCAGGTCGAGCGGCGCGGGTTCATTGAGGCTGGCCGCCAGGGCCTCGAATGCGTCGCCCACTTGCGCACGAAGCGCATCCGCGAGCCAGTCGGGCAAGTTGTGCCGATGCTGCGGCAACCAAGCCTCCGGCGGGACTGCGTCGCAAGCGTCGAGCCACTGTTTTTCGGAGTCGCTCAGCGCGCTCTTGAGGAAGTCCCGTGGCCCGTGAAAGCCCAGGATCGCCAGCCGCCGTTCGCGCGGGCCCTGGCCCGATCGGGCGAGCGATTCGAAGCGCAGCTTGTGCCGCAGCACGTTGTAGGCGGTTTCCGCGAGCGTGGCCCGCTCTCGGGGCCCGAGTTGTTTGTGTTGGCGGAAGTATCGCGAAACGATGGCGTCGGCCGGATGATCGAAACGCAGAACCAGCGCCACGAGTTCGGCGCAAGAGTCCAATAGGGCTTTGGGATGCATGGGTGCTTGAGGTTGGATGCGCGCGCAGTCCCGTCACTGCCAGTCGCCAGTCAAAAAAAGCCCTCAAGCTGCGACGGCTCGATGCCGACGCAGCCACTGGGCAATGGCTTGGGGATAGATGCGATGCTCCTGGCTCAGCACCCGCGCAGCGAGCTGCTCGGGTGTGTCGCAGGGCAGCACGGGTACGGCCGCCTGTTCCAGTATCGGGCCGTGATCCAGCTCGGCCGTCACTTCGTGGACGGTTGCTCCCGCAACACGGCAGCCCGCGGCGATGACGCGCTGGTGGGTGTGGAGCCCCGGAAACGCTGGCAACAAGGATGGGTGGATGTTGAGCAAGCGCCCCGCGTAGCGCTCGACGAAGCCCGGGGTCAAGATGCGCATGAAGCCTGCCAGAACCACAAGCGCAGGCTCTTGGGGCTGCTCGTAGCCATCGATCACCCGAGCCAGGGCTTCATCGAATGCTTCTCGGGTGGCGTAGGCGCGGTGGTCGACGACCTGCGTCTCGAGGCCGTGCTCGCGAGCCCAGGCGAGCCCCTTGGCCTCGGGCCGGTTGCTGATGACGGCTGCCACGCGAGCCCCGAAGCGCTCGGGCCACTGATCCCGCTCGGCCGCGGCGGCAATGGCCCGCATGTTCGAGCCGGTGCCGGAGATCAAAATCACGATGTTTCTCATTGCCTGCGATTATCCCTGCCATGACCCTGGACCCGAACACCCACGCTCACCCCGACGCCGCGACGCCCTGCCCGGCGCGCCCCTTGACGCCTACGGAAGCCCGCGTCCTGGGCACCCTCATGGAAAAAGCCCGCACGGTGCCCGACAGCTACCCGCTCACGCTACTGATGGTGCAGGCTGGCTGCAATCAGAAGACCAGCCGGGAACCGGTGATGCAGCTCGAAGAAGCCGAGGTGCTCGAAGCCCTCGAAGCGCTCAAGGCGCTCGACCTGGTGGTCGAGGTCGGCGGCGCGCGCGTGCCACATTACGAACACAAGGTCCAGCGCGCCCTGCGCATCCCCGAACAGTCGGCGGTGCTGCTCGGGCTACTGATGCTGCGCGGGCCCCAGACGGCCGCTGAATTGCGGCAAAACGGCGAACGCTGGTACCGTTTCGCCGATGGGTCTTCGGTGGAAGCCTTCCTCGAAGAACTGCAGGCACGCCCGCCCGAGCGCGGTGGTGCCCTGGTCGTCAAGCTGCCCCGAGCACCGGGCGCACGCGAGGCGCGCTGGATGCACCGGCTCTGCGGCGATCCGGAGCCCACAGGTGGCGCCGCCAGCGCGACAGTCGGCCAAGCAGTGGCGGCCATCCCCGCACGTGTCGAGGCCCTGGAAGCCGAGGTCGAACGGCTGCGCGCGCAGGTCGAACGCCTGATGCGGGAACTGGGCTTGTCGCCGGATGGACAGTGAAAAGCGCACGCTCGTGCGCACAATGCCCGCTTCTTGACGCTCGGCCGACCGAACGGCCGACTCCACCCCACGGAGCAACGCCATGGACTTGGCTTTCACGCCTGAGGAACAGCAATTCCGAGAAGAGGTGCGCGCCTGGGTGCGCGCCAACCTGCCGCCCGACATCGCGCACAAGGTGCACAACGCCCTCACGCTCAGCCGCGACGACATGCAGCGCTGGGCGAAGATTCTGGGCAAGAAAGGCTGGCTCGGCTACGGCTGGCCCAAGCAGTTTGGCGGCCCGGGCTGGAACGCCGTGCAAAAGCATTTGTTCGAAGAGGAATGCGCTCTTGCCGGTGCGCCGCGCATCGTGCCCTTCGGGCCGGTGATGGTGGCGCCGGTCATCATGGCCTTTGGGACTCCGGAGCAACAGCAGCGCTTCCTGCCCGGCATCGCCAGCGGCGAGGTGTGGTGGAGCCAGGGCTACAGCGAGCCGGGCGCGGGCTCCGACCTGGCGTCATTGAAGACCCGCGCCGAGCGCCGCGGCGACAAATACATCGTCAACGGCCAAAAGACCTGGACGACGCTCGGACAGTATGGCGAGTGGATCTTCTGCCTGGTCCGCACCAGCACGGAGGGCAAGCCGCAGACCGGCATCAGCTTCCTCTTGATCGACATGAAGTCGCCAGGTGTGACCGTCCGCCCGATCCGCCTGCTCGACGGCGAATGCGAGGTCAACGAGGTGTTCTTCGACAACGTCGAGGTTCCGGTGGAAAACCTGATCGGGGAGGAGAACAAGGGCTGGACCTACGCCAAGCACCTGCTCAGCCATGAGCGCACCAACATCGCCGACGTCAACCGCGCCAAGCGTGAACTCGAGCGCTTGAAGCGCATCGCCAAGACCGAGGGCGTGTGGGACGACCTGCGCTTTCGCGACCAGATCGCGCTGCTGGAGGTCGACATCGTCGCGCTCGAAATGCTGGTGCTGCGCGTGCTGTCGGCCGAAAAGTCCGGCAAACAATCGCTCGACATCGCTGGCTTGCTCAAGATCCGCGGCAGCGAGATTCAGCAGCGTTACAGCGAGCTGATGATGCTCGCCGCCGGGCCTTACGCCTTACCCTTGATTCGCGAAGCGATGGAAGCCGGCTGGCAGGGTGACGCGGCGCTCGGCGCGCTGGGTGGCTTCCCCGGCGGCGTGGTGGCCAATGCGCCGCTGGCGTCGACCTACTTCAACATGCGCAAGACCACGATCTACGGCGGCAGCAACGAGGTCCAGCGCAACATCGTTGCGCAGACCGTGCTTGGTTGAACCTGCAGGAGCCCCATCATGGATTTTGATTTTTCCGACGATCAGCTTGCCCTGCGCGAGGCAGTGGCCCGCTGGGTGGAGAAAGCCTATCCGTTCGAGCGCCGACGCGCCATCGTGGCAGCCGGCGGCTTCGACCGCGGGGTTTGGGCCGAGTTGGCCGAGCTGGGCCTCACCGGGCTGACCGTCCCCGAGGACGACGCGGGCCTGGGCTACGGCGCCGTTGAGGCCATGGTGGTCATGGAAGAACTCGGCCGCGGCTTGGTGCTCGAGCCGCTCGCGCAGGCCACGATCGCAGCGCGCCTGCTCGCAGGCTATGCCGAGCCGGCGCTGCGCGCCGAGTGGCTGCCGCGCCTGGCCCGCGGCGAGGCTCTGATTGCGCTCGCGCACCAAGAGCGTCGCGCCCGCTACCGGCTCGACGTGTGCGACGCCGAGGCACAGGCGGGCGACGGGGCCGCGGGCTATGTGCTCAGTGGCTTGAAAAACCTCGTGCCGGCTGGCGACCATGCAGATGCCTATCTGGTCCCGGCGCGCCTGGACGGTGCTCTAGCGCTGTTCCTGGTGCCGCGGGGCACGGGGGTCGCCACCCGCGGCTACGGCACGCAGGATGGCAGCCGCGCCGCGGACGTGCAGTTCGACCGTGCCGCTGCGATACTGCTCACGGGTGAAGGCCTCGCCGCACTCGAGCTTGCGCAAGACCTGGGGATCGCGTCGATCGCGGCCTACGCCGTCGGGGTGATGGACCGCACGCTCGCCGTCACCGTGGAGTACCTCAACACCCGCAAGCAGTTCGGCGTGCCCATCGCCAGCTTCCAGGCGCTGCGCCACCGCGTGGCCGACATGAAGATGCAGTTGGAACTCGCCCGCTCCATGAGCTACTACGCCAGCCTCAAGCTCAACGCGCCTGCCGATGAGCGCCGCCGGGCGCTCTCGCGCGCCAAGGTGCAACTCGGGCATTCGATGCGCTTCGTCGGCCAGCAAGCCGTGCAATTGCATGGCGGCATCGGCGTGACCGACGAATACATCGTGAGCCACTATTTCAAGACGCTGACCCAACTCGAAATGACCTGGGGCGACACCTTGCACCATCTGGGCGAGGTGTCGGCGCGCATGCAGGACACGGCGGGCGTGTTCGCCTGACTTACCTCAAGCCAGAAGGCGAGAATTCCTGGGCACGTGCGCCATCAGGAACTCCATCTGGTCAGCGAGGATGCGCCGGTTGCGCAGGATGAAGTCCTCCCAAAGGCTCGGCACATAAGGCGCATAGAGCAGCGTCATGCCGGCCTGCTCAGGCGTGCGCGCACCCTTGCGGTGGTTGCAGGCGCGGCAGGCCGTGACCACGTTCATCCAGTGGTCGCGGCCGTTTTGCGCGAAGGGCACGATGTGCTCGCGCGTGAGTTCATGGTCTGGGAACACGCCGCCGCAGTAGGCGCAGAGGTTGCGGTCGCGCGCGAACAGCTTGAGGTTGGTGAGCGTGGGCCGCAGGTCGAAGGGGTTGATGTTGGGCACGCCGCGCGTGCCGATGATGCTGCTGACCGCGATGATCGACTGAAGACCGGTGCGCGCGTTGTGGCCGCCGTGGAACACCGCCACCTCCTGGCCGAGTTCCCAGCGCACCTCGCCCGCGGCATAGTGAATCACCGCCTGTTCGAGCGAAATCCACGACTGCGGCAGCCCTTGGGCCGACAGCTTGAGCACCTTCACGCACACCTCCATGCTAGGGGTTGGTCACGTCATGCAGAGCCGGATGAGCGGCGCAGACCGGCGCGGCGCCGCACCGGTCACAATATACGCCCGTTTCATGACAATTTAACGGATACCCCGGCGTGAAACGGCGCCATGGCGCTATGAAATCCATACCAGAATCGGGCATGAAAATTTTCCGCGGTCTGCACCATCAGGGCCTGGCCGAGGCCTGCGCGCTGACCATCGGCAACTTCGACGGCGTGCATCGCGGCCACCAGGCCATGCTGGCGCTGCTGCAGAACGAGGCTCGGCATCGGGGCATTCCGAGCTGTGTGCTGACCTTCGAGCCGCATCCGCGCGACTTCTTCGCCGCGCAGGCGCAGCGCGCCGACATCGCGCCCGCGCGCATCGCCACGCTGCGCGACAAGCTACAGGAACTGCAGCGCTGTGGCGTCGATCAGGTCGTGGTTCTGCCCTTCAACGCGGCGCTGGCGGCTCTGTCGCCCGACGAATTCATCCAACGCGTGCTGGTTCAGGGGCTGGGCGCACGCTATGTGCTCGTGGGGGACGACTTTCGCTTCGGGGCCAAGCGCGCCGGCGACTACGCGCTGCTCGATGCTGCCGGAGCGCGTGCGGGTTTCGAGGTGGCCCGGATGCTGAGCTACGAAATCCACGGCGGCCGGGTGTCGAGCTCGGCGGTGCGTGCGGCGCTGTCTGAAGGACGCATGAGCGACGCGGCGGCCTTGCTCGGGCGGCCCTACAGCATCAGCGGGCATGTGGTCCACGGCCGCAAGCTCGGCCGCGCCCTCGGGGAGACAGCGCCGGCCGCGGGCGACGGTTTTCGCACGCTGAACCTGCGCTTTTCCCATTGGAAGCCGGCCGCCAGCGGCATCTTTGCGGTGGAAGTGCACGGCCTGGGCGCGCAGGCGCTGCCGGGCGTGGCCAACCTGGGGGTTCGGCCCTCGCTCGACCCGCGCGACGTCAACGGCGGGCGGGTGCTGCTCGAGACCCATTGCTTCGACTGGCCCGAACCCCTCGGGATGGAGGGGGCCTACGGTAAAATCATCCGGGTGGACCTGCTGCACAAACTGCACGATGAACTCAAATACGACAGCCTCGATGCGCTGACGGCAGGTATTGCGCGCGACTGCGAGGACGCCCGTCGCTTTTTTGCCGAGCGTTACGCCCAGACCCGTCGGCAGACCACGCGCGACCGAATTCCGGACTGAAGCAGCCCCCTCGGCCGTCCCCACGGCCTGGCCACAAGCGCTGCCCCGGCGCTCGCACCCCGAGTCTCCTTTCCGCCAGACTGAAACTGGCCCGCCACTTTCGGCGAGACCGCATGAGTTTTCCCCATGTCCGACAAAAACGCCCCCGCCAAGACCGATGCCACCAGCCCCTGGCGCGCCACGCTCAACATGCCCGACACGCCCTTTCCGATGCGGGGCGACCTGCCCCGGCGGGAGCCGGGCTGGGTGCAGCAGTGGGATGAAAGCGGGCTCTACCTGAGGCTGCGCGCTGCGCGTCAGGGTGCGCCGCTGTTCGTGCTGCATGACGGGCCGCCCTACGCCAACGGCAAGCTGCACATCGGCCATGCGCTGAACAAGGTGCTCAAAGACATGATCGTCAAGAGCCGGCAGCTGGCCGGATTCGACGCGCAGTACATCCCCGGGTGGGACTGCCACGGCCTGCCGATCGAAAACGCGATCGAAAAGCTCCACGGCCGCAAGCTCAGCCGCGACGAAATGCAGGCCAAGAGCCGCGCCTACGCCACCGAGCAGATTGAGCAGCAACGCGAAGACTTCAAACGCCTGGGCGTGCTCGGGGACTGGGCGCGGCCCTACCGCACCATGGATCCGGTCAATGAAGCGGGCGAAATCCGTGCGTTCAAGCGCGTGATCGAACGCGGCTTCGTCTACCGGGGGCTCAAACCCGTCTACTGGTGCTTCGACTGCGGCTCCTCGCTGGCCGAGTTCGAAATCGAATACCAGGACAAGCAGTCCACCACGCTCGACGTCGCCTTCGAAGCCGACGACCCAGCGCGCCTGGCCGCCGCCTTCAACCTCGCGGCGCTGCCCGCAGGCCGCAGCGCGTTTGCGGTGATCTGGACCACCACCGCCTGGACGCTGCCGGCCAATCAGGCGCTCAACGCCCACCCGGAACTCGAATATGCGCTCGTCGACACCCCGCGCGGGCTGCTCGTGCTGGCGGCGTCCCTGGTGGAATCATGCCTGGGGCGCTGGGGACTCGAGGGCGAGGTGATCGCTACCGCGCGGGGGCAGCAGCTCGGCGGCCTGCAGTTCCGCCACCCGCTCTATGACGTGGACGCCGGCTACCGCCGCCTGTCGCCGGTCTATCTGGCCGAGTATGTGAGCGACACCGACGGCACCGGCATCGTGCACTCTTCGCCCGCCTACGGCGTGGACGACTTCAACTCCTGCATCGCGCACGGCCTGCGCACGGAGGACATCCTCAACCCGGTGCAGGGCGACGGGCACTATGCCGCGACGCTGCCGCTGTTTGGCGGCATGAACATCTGGCAAGCCTGCGACCGCGTCATCGAGGCGCTGCGCGCGGCGGGCCGCCTCATGGGCACGGTGGGCATCACGCACAGCTACCCGCATTGCTGGCGGCACAAGACGCCGGTGATTTATCGCGCCGCCGCGCAGTGGTTCATCCGCATGGACGAAGGCGAAGGCGTGTTCACCACCGACAAAGCGCCCAAAACGCTGCGGCAAATGGCGCTCGAAGCGATCGAGCACACGCGCTTTTACCCCGAAAACGGCAAGGCGCGGCTGCGGGACATGATCGCGAACCGGCCCGACTGGTGCATTTCGCGGCAACGCGCCTGGGGCGTGCCGGTGCCGTTTTTCCTGCACAAAGAGACGGGTGAACTGCACCCGCGCACGCTCGAAATCCTCGACCAGGCCGCCGCCATCGTTGAGCAGGGCGGCATCGAAGCCTGGAGCCGCACCACCGCCGAGGACATCCTCGGCCCCGAGGACGCCGCGCACTACACCAAGAGCGCCGACATTCTGGAAGTCTGGTTCGACTCGGGCTCGACCTTCTGGCATGTGCTGCGCGGCAGCCATGCCCATGCTTACCCGAACGGCTGCTGCCACGCCGAAGGGCCCGAAGCCGACCTCTACCTCGAAGGCCACGACCAGCACCGCGGCTGGTTCCACAGCTCGCTGTTGCTCGGCTGTGCGATCGAAGGGCGCGCGCCCTACCGCGGCCTGCTGACCCACGGCTTTGCCACCGACGGCCAGGGCCGCAAGATGAGCAAGAGCCTGGGCAACGTGGTCGTGCCGCAGGAGATCAGCGGCAAGCTGGGCGCGGAAATCGTGCGCCTGTGGGTCGCCAGCACCGACTACTCGGGGGACCTCAACATCGACGACAAGATCCTCGCCCGGGTGGTCGATGCCTACCGCCGCATCCGCAACACGCTGCGCTTCCTGCTGGCCAATACCAGCGACTTCGACCCGGCGCGCGACGCGGTGCCCGAGTCTCAGATGCTCGAAATCGACCGCTGGGCGCTGTCGCGCGCGGCCGAACTGCAAGCCGACATCCTGCGCCACTACGACGCCTACGAATTCCACCCCGTCGTCGCCAAGCTGCAGGTGTTCTGCTCCGAAGACCTCGGCGCGTTCTACCTCGACGTGCTCAAGGACCGGCTGTACACCACCGCCCCGAAGTCGATGGCGCGCCGCAGCGCACAGACCGCGCTGCACCAGATCACCCACGCGATGCTGCGCTGGATGGCGCCTTTCCTGTCCTTCACGGCCGAGGAAGCCTGGGCGGTCTTTGCCGGGGCGCAGAACCAAGGTTCGATCTTCTTCGAGACCTACTGGCGGTTCGCCACGCCCGACGAGGCACTGCTCGCCAAATGGGCGCGCATCCGCGAAATCCGCGAAGTGGCCAACAAGGAAATCGAGGCGGTGCGCGCCACCGGTGCCGTCGGCCCTTCGCTGCAGGCGCTCCTGACCATCACCGTCGGGCCCGACGATGCCGCCCTGCTGCGCTCGCTCGGCGACGACCTGAAATTCGTCACCATCACCTCGGCGGCGACGGTGGTCGACGGCGAGGCGCTGGCCGTGCAGGTCACCCCCGCCACCGCGCCCAAGTGCGAGCGCTGCTGGCACTACCGCGACGACATCGGAATCGACCCCACGCGCCCCACGATTTGCGGCCGCTGCGTCGCGAACCTGGCCGAAAGCGAAGGCATCGGTGCGGGCGAGCCCCGGCACTGCGCCTGAAGACCGGAAAGCCTCGCCGTGGCCAAAGCCCTATCCTCCGCCCGCGCTTCTTTGACCTTGTGGCTCACGCTGGCCGTGTTCATCGTGGTGCTCGACCAGTTCACCAAGGTGCTGATACTCGGTAACTACGCTCTTGGGGACAGCGTAGGGGTGACGAGCTTCTTCAACGTCGTACGTGTGCACAACACGGGCGCGGCTTTCTCGTTCCTCGCCGGTGCGAGCGGCTGGCAGCGGTGGTTTTTCACGGGGCTCGGCCTCGTGGCGACGGTGGCCATCGTCTGGATGCTGCGCAGGCATGGGCACCAGCGGCTCTTTGCGTTCGCGCTGAGCTGCATCCTCGGGGGTGCGGTCGGAAACGTCATCGACCGGCTGCTGCACGGCTACGTGGTCGATTTCCTGCAATTTCACTGGCGCTGGCTCGAGCCGGTGTTTCCGGGCGGCTATTTCCCGGCGTTCAACGTGGCCGACGCGGCGATCACCGTGGGCGCCGCTGCGCTGATCCTCGACGAGCTGCGCCGTGTGCGGCAGGCGCGCTGAGCCGCTGCACCCTTCGGAATCTTCCGGCCTGTTTCGACTTGATCTGCGACCCTCAGCCCTCTCATGAACCCGAACACCGACCTGCCTGAGCGCACCGAACCCCGGCTGACCTCGCTGTCACACGGCGGCGGCTGCGGCTGCAAGATCGCACCGGGCGTGCTGTCGGACATTCTGCGCGGCACGACGCAACTGCCCATCCCCGAGGCTTTGCTCGTGGGCATCGAAACCGCCGACGACGCCGCGGTCTATCGCCTCAACGACGCGCAGGCGCTGGTCGCGACCACCGATTTCTTCATGCCCATCGTCGACGACCCGTTCGACTTTGGTCGCATCGCCGCCACCAATGCGCTGAGCGATGTCTATGCCATGGGCGGCACGCCCATCATGGCGCTCGCGCTGGTGGGCATGCCGATCTCGGTGCTCTCGACCGCCACCATCGGCCGCATCCTCGAAGGTGGCGCGTCGGTGTGCCGCGCCGCGGGCATCCCCATCGCCGGCGGGCACACGATCGACTCGGTCGAGCCGATCTACGGGCTGGTGGCTCTGGGTCTGGTGCACCCGGCGCGGGTGCGGCGCAATGCGGATGCGCGCGCGGGCGATTGGCTGATTCTCGGTAAGCCGCTGGGCGTCGGAGTGCAGTCGGCCGCGCTCAAAAAAGACCTGCTCGATGCCGCGGGCTATGCGCGCATGATCGAAACCACGACGCGGCTCAACACCCCGGGGCCGGATCTGGCTGCGCTCGACGGCGTGCATGCGATCACCGATGTCACGGGCTTTGGCCTGGCCGGCCATGCGCTCGAAGTGGCGCGCGGCTGCGGCCACGCGGTGCAGATCGACTGGGCGCGCGTGCCGCTGCTCGAAGGCGTGCGCGCGTTCGCCGAGGCAGGCGTCGTCACCGGTGCCTCGGGTCGGAACTGGGCAGCTTATGGCGCCGAGGTGGCGCTGCCCGAAGGCTTTGCCCCCGCCGACCGCGCGCTGCTGACCGACCCGCAAACCAGCGGCGGGCTGCTGGTGTCCTGTGCGCCCGAAGCAGCAGCGAACGTGCTCGAGGTCTTCCAACGTCACGGCTTTGCCGACGCCGCCGTCATCGGCAGGGTCGATGCGGCGCCGACCGGCGAGGGCGCCGCCTGTCTCGTGATTCGCTGAGCTGCGTTCCCCTCAGAGGCTGAGAGGGAATTGGGCGTGCCCGAAGGGGCGCCCCAAAACGCGCCCGAGTAGGCGCAAAGCACAGCCGTAGCTCGGGCTACGGCGCGCATTTGCAGCGCCCTCGGGCGTGTTTTGGGGCGTCAAAGCGGGCATGACCCATTCCCTCTCAGCCTCTCAGACCGTCAGAACCGTGCTGCCCACCGTCTGGCGCGACTCGAGCGCGCGGTGCGCCTCGGCCACGTCCCGGAGCGCAAAGCGCTGCGCGATGTGGATCTTCACCGCACCGCTTTGCACCACCTCGAACAATTCGTCGGCCATGGCCTGGGTGCGTTCGCGCGTGGCGATGTGGGTAAAAAGCGTCTGCCGCGTGACGTAGAGCGAACCCTTGGCGCCGAGGATGGCGGGGGCGAACGGCGGCACCGGGCCCGACGCATTGCCAAAACTCACCATCAGCCCAAACGGACGCAGGCAGTCGAGCGAGCCGTCCCAGGTGTCTTTGCCGACCGAGTCGTAGACCACCTTGACGCCCTGGCCCTGGGTGATGTCCCGGACGCGCTGCACGAAGTTCTCGCGCCGGTAGTTGATGGCGTGCGCTGCCCCGTTGGCCAGCGCCAGCGCACACTTCTCGTCGCTGCCCGCGGTGCCGATGAGCTGCAGGCCCAGCGCCTTGGCCCACTGACAGGCGATCAGCCCCACGCCCCCGGCGGCGGCATGAAACAGCACGAAGTCTCCGCTTTGCAAGCCTTCGACCGGGCGCGTGCGCTTGAGCAGGTACTGCGCGGTCAGGCCTTTGAGCATCATGGCGGCGGCGGTGTCGAAGTCGATCGCATCGGGTAGGCGCACCACGCAGGTCGCGGGCATCACGCGGACTTCGCTGTAGCTGCCAGGCGGGTTGCTGGCGTACGCGGCGCGGTCCCCCGGCTTCAGATGCGTCACCCCCTCGCCGACGGCTTCGATGATGCCCGCGCCTTCCATACCCAGACGCGCGGGCAGGCTGAGCGGGTAGAGCCCCGTGCGGTGGTAGACATCGATGAAGTTGAGCCCGATCGCCTTGTGGCGGATGCGCACCTCGCCCGGGGCAGGGTCGCCGACGTCCACGTCGACGAGCTTCATCTGTTCTGGGCCACCAAACTGGTCGATCTGCACGGCAAGCGTCATGAGGATTCCTCGAAGAACAAAGCAAGAAAGTAATCCTGCCACGTTCGCGCCAGCGCTGCACGCGCGAACCGGCTACAGTGCCGCCCCATGCCGCAAAAACTCGATGCACGCACCGCCTTCTATCTGACCTTGCCGCCGCTGCTGTGGGCGGGAAATGCCGTGGTGGGCCGGCTCGTGCATGAGCTCGTGCCGCCGATCACGCTCAACCTGCTGCGCTGGCTGGGTGCAGCCCTCATCCTGATGCCGCTCGCACCCTGGGTGCTGCGGCCAGCCAGCGGGCTCTATACCCACTGGCGGCGGTTTGCGCTGCTGGGGCTGTTGGGGGTGGGTTGCTACAACGCGCTGCAGTATCTGGCGCTGCAGACCTCGACGCCGCTGAACGTGACGCTGGTGGCATCGTCGATGCCGCTGTGGATGCTGGCGCTTGGGGCCATGTTCTTCGGCGCGCGGGTGACGCGCGCGCAACTGGTGGGCGCGGCGCTGTCGATGGGTGGTGTGCTGGTGGTGCTCTCGCGCGGCGACCTTCGCCACCTGCTCGAACTGCGGCTGGTTGCGGGGGATGTGTTCATGCTGCTCGCCACCCTGTCTTGGGCCTGGTACAGCTGGCTGTTGTCGCGCCGCGCCGAGCCCGACGCCTTGCGGCGCGACTGGGCGGCGTTTTTGCTCGCCCAGGTGCTCTACGGTCTGGCGTGGTCGGGCGCGTTCACGGCGGCCGAGTGGGCGCTGACCGACGCGCACATTCAATGGGGATGGCCGCTGGTGGCCGCGCTGCTGTATGTCGCGGTCGGCCCGGCGGTCCTTGCCTACCGGAGCTGGGGCCAGGGCGTCGAGCGCGCTGGGCCGGCGCTGGCGGGCTTCTTCTCCAACCTCACGCCGCTGTTTGCAGCCGTGCTGTCCGCTGCGTTCCTGGGTGAACTTCCCCACCTGTACCACGCCCTGGCCTTCGGGCTGATCGTCGCGGGCATTGTGGTGTCTTCGCGGCGCTGAAAACCGGCCCGAGCGCCCGTGCGGCCGCGCACGGTGGCACGCCATGGGCGCGTGCCGGGGCGCAGTTGGGCTCAGAAGGTGCCCGGGTAGGCGCCGCCGTCGAGCAAGAGGTTTTGACCGGTGAGGTAGCCCGCATGCACGCTGCAGAGGAAGGCGCAGACGGCGCCGAATTCTTCGGGGCTGCCGAAGCGGCGGGCCGGGATCTGGGCGATCTGGGCCTGCACGACCGCATCCAGGCTGCGGCCGCTGCGCTCGGCGCTGGCTTGCAGCGTGGCGCGCAGGCGGTCGGTGTCGAATTTGCCCGGCAACAGGTTGTTGATCGTCACCCCGCGCGCGGCCAGATCCGAGCGCGCAAGCCCGGCCACGAAGCCGGTGAGGCCGCTGCGTGCGCCGTTGGAGAGCGCGAGGATGTCGATCGGTGCCTTGACCGCGCTCGAGGTGATGTTGACGATGCGGCCAAAGCCCCGCGCGGCCATGCCGTCGACCGTGGCCTTGATGAGTTCGATCGGGGTGAGCATGTTGGCCTCGACGGCGCGCAGCCAGTCCTGGCGGCTGAAGCTGCGGAAGTCGCCCGGCGGTGGCCCGCCCGCATTGGTGACGACGATGTCGAAGTCGCGCCCGGGCCCGCCCGGCGCGGAAAAGACCGCCTCACGACCAGCATCGGTGGTGATGTCCGCAGGCACAAACAGCAGCTTTGCCGGCTTGTTCCGGTCACTTTCTGCTCTCAATTTAGAAGTAGCCTCGGCCAGACCATCGGCCCCACGTGCGTTGATGACGAGGTTGACGCCCTCGCGCGCGAGCGCCTGGGCGCAGCCGAACCCCAGCCCTTTGCTCGCGCCGCAGACCAGCGCCCATTTGCCGGCAAGCCCCAAATCCATCTCGATCCTCCTCACGCCCTGCGGCGCGTCACCAGAAACACTCCGCCGACCACCAACGCCGTGCCGGCGATGATCCAGCCGTTGAAAGGCTCGCCCAGCAGCACCACGCCCATCAGGATGGTGGACATGGGGCCGATCATGCCCACCTGCGACGCCAGCCCTGCGCCGATGCGCTCGATGCCCATCATCACGAGCAGCACCGGCGCGGCGGTGCAGGCGGTGGCGTTGAGCAGCGACAACCCGATCACCGGCGGCGCGACCTGCGCGGCCGAGAGCGGACGCAGCAGCAGGAACTGCACGATGCACAGCACGCAGGCCACCGAGGTGGCCAGGCCCGCCAGACGCAGCGCGCCCAGCCGCTGCACCAGTTCGCCGCTGTAGCTGAGGTACAGCGCATAGCTCAGCGCGCTCAGAAACACCAGCACGGCGCCCAGCGCGACATTGGGGCCTTGCAGGCTGGCCTCGTGCCCGAAGACGAGCAGCACGCCGCTGTAGCTCACCGCCATCGCGATGGCCTGATGGCGCTGCACCTTGCGGCCGTAAAGCAGCCAGCCCAGCAACAGCACGAGCGTTGGGTTGAGGTAGAGAATCAGCCGCTCGAACGAGGCGCTGATGTATTGCAGGCCCGCGAAGTCGAGAAAGCTCGCGAGGTAGTAGCCGGTGAAGCCCAGCCACAGCACGCCGAGCAGATCGCGCCGCGACAGCGTCGGCCGCCCCCGCCCCGCCCAAATGGCCATGACTGCAAACAGCGGCAGCGCAAACAACATGCGGTACATCAGCAGCGTGACCGCATCGACCCCATAGCGATAGGCCAGCTTGACGATGATGGCCTTGCCACTGAAGCCGATGGCGCCCAGCGTGGCCAGGAGCAGGCCCGGCAGCAAGCGGCCATCGGCGGCGGGGCGGGCATTTGCGCCGGAGGGAGGCTGGTGCATCAGAAAGCCTGCGCGCGGCGGGCCTGTACGGCGGGAACGACCACGACGAGCAGCAAGGCTGCGGCCGTGATCAGCAAACCCGCGGAGATCGGGCGCGTGACGAAAACGCTCCAGTCCCCGCGCGAGAGCAACAAGGCGCGGCGCAGATACTCCTCCATCATCGGGCCCAGGATGAAGCCCAGCAACAGCGGCGCGGGTTCGGCGCCGAGTTTGTGAAAGCCATAACCGATGAAGCCAAACAGCGCCACCATCCACACGTCGAAGGTGTTGTTGTTGGTGGTGTAGACGCCCATGGCGCAGAACAGCACGATGGCCGGATAGAGCCAGCGGTAGGGCACGGCCAGCAGGCGTATCCACAGACCGATCATCGGCAGGTTGAGCACCACTAGCATGAGGTTGCCGAGCCACATCGAGGCAATCAGGCCCCAGAACAGCTCGGGGTTGCCGGTCATCACGTTCGGGCCGGGCTGGATGTTGTGGATGGTCATCGCCCCAACCATCAGCGCCATCACCGCGTTGGGCGGGATGCCGAGCGTCAGCAGCGGGATGAACGAGGTCTGCGCGCCCGCGTTGTTGGCCGACTCGGGCGCGGCCACGCCGCGGATGTTGCCTTCGCCAAACGGCACCTCACCGGGCTGCAGCCGCGTTTTCTTTTCTGCCGTGTAGGCCGCAAACGATGCGAGCAGCGCGCCACCGCCCGGCAAGATACCCAACACCGTGCCGATGCCCGTGCCACGCAGGATGGCGGGCACCAGATGCCGCCAGTCCTCGCGCGTGGGCCACAGGCGCGTGACCCGCGCCGTGAACACCTCGCGTTGATCGGCATGAATCGAGAGGTTGGCGATGATTTCGGCATAGCCGAACGCGCCCATGGCAATGACGATGAAGCCGATGCCGTCGCTGAGTTCGGGGATGTCGAACGTGAACCGGGGCAGGCCCGAGTTGACGTCCGTCCCCACGAGCCCGAGCAGCAAACCCAGTAGAACCATGGCGATGGCCTTGAGCAGCGAGCCCGATGCGAGCACCACGGCGCCGATGAGCCCGAGCACCATGAGCGCAAAGTATTCGGCCGGGCCAAAGCGCAAGGCGACCTCGGTCAGTGGCGCGGCGAACGCGGCCAACACCAAGGTCGCGACGCTGCCCGCAAAGAAAGAGCCCAAGGCGGCGGCTGCCAGCGCCGCGCCGGCCCGACCGCGGCGCGCCATCTGATAGCCGTCGATCACGGTGACGACCGATGAAGCCTCGCCCGGCAGGTTGACCAGAATCGCCGTGGTCGAGCCGCCGTACTGCGCGCCGTAATAAATGCCCGCCAGCATGATGAGCGCGGCCACCGGCGGCAAAGCGTAGGTCGCGGGCAGCAGCATGGCAATCGTGGCGACCGGCCCGATACCGGGCAGCACGCCGATCAGCGTGCCGAGCAAGCAGCCGATGAAGCCATACAACAGGTTTTGCGCCGTGGCGGCTACCGAGAGGCCGAGCGCGAGGTGTTCGTACAGGTTCGAGAGCGCATCCATCCCACACCCCTCAAAACACGGGCCACACCGGCAAAGGCAGCTTGAGCAGCAGCACGAAGGTCGCCCAGCTCATGAATGCCAGCACCCCGGCGAGCATCAGCGTCTCGCGCAGGCGAAATTCACCATCGGCCAGACGCGCCACCAGCGTCAGCAGCACCACGCCCGCGATCAAACCCAGCGGCGGCAGCCCGATCGCGGGTAGCCCCCCGAGACAGGCCCCAAATACGAGGTTGGCGAGCAGGATGAACACCAGTGGCCGCCATCCCCAAGCGCCGATGCGGCCGTCCGCGCACGAGCCCTCGCCGCGGGCCATGAAGGCGCGCAGCGCGATGATCACCCCCAGCCCCGCCAGCAGCAGGCCGAGCAATTGCGGGAAGTAGCCCGGCCCCATGCGGGCTGCCGTGCCGATCGGGTAGCTGCGCGCACCCCAGGCAAACGCGCCGCCCGCGACCGAAAACATCAGCCCGGCAAAAAAATCTTGCTGATTCCCTCGCATCTTCACGCACCCTTGGATTCCGGCAAGGACGCGGGCGTAGATGGGGCCTCCCGCTCGGTGGTGACGGTGGAAGGGGTCGTGGCGGCGCGCGCGTCCGTCGGCCGCCAATCGATCGGTGGCGTTGCCGCGACCACTTCTTCGATGGTGGTGAGTCCTTCGGCCACGCGCAGCGCGCCGGCCAGCCGCAGCGGCCGCATGCCGTCGGCGACCGCTTGGCGCCGCAGGGCGTCGATGCTCGGTTGGGCCTGGCTCACGCAGGACTTGAACGCTTCACTGACGGTGAGCAGCTCGTACAAACCCATCCGGCCTTGGTAGCCGGTCATGCGGCAGTCGACGCAGCCGACCGGCCGATACGGCCGAAACCCCCCATTGATGCGCCAAGGCCGAACGAAAGCCTCGACCTCGGAGCGCGCCAGGTCGTCGGCCCGCACCTTGCAGGCCGGACAGAGGGTGCGCACCAGGCGCTGCGCGAGCACACCGAGCAGCGTGGCGTTGATGAGGTAGGGCGGCACGCCCAATTCCATCAGCCGCGTGATGGCGCTGGGCGCATCGTTGGTGTGCAGCGTGCTGAAGACGAGATGGCCGGTGAGCGCGGCCTGCACGGCCATGTCGGCCGTCTCGGCGTCGCGGATTTCACCGACCATGATGATGTCGGGGTCCTGCCGCATCAGTGCGCGCAAGCCTTCGCTGAAGCCGAGGTCGAGCTGCGGCTGCACCTGCGTCTGGTTGAAGGCGGGCTCGACCATTTCGATCGGGTCCTCGATCGTGCAGACGTTGACCGCATCGGTTGCCAGCCGTTTGAGCGTGGCGTAGAGCGTGGTGGTCTTGCCGCTGCCGGTGGGCCCCGTGACGAGAATGATGCCGTGGGCGCGCGCGGTCAGCGCTTCCCAGCGCTCGGCGTCGTGCTCCGAAAAGCCCAGCGCGGGCAGGTCCTTGACCGCCGTGTCGGGGTCGAAGATGCGCATGACGAGCTTCTCACCGAAGGCGGTGGGCAGGGTCGACAAACGCATCTCGATTTCGTCGCCACGGGGGCTGCGGGTCTTGATGCGCCCGTCCTGCGGGCGGCGACGCTCGACCACATCCATGCGGCCGAGCAGCTTGATGCGCGCGACCATCGCGCCCATGACGGCGACCGGCAGCTGATACACCGTGTGCAGCACGCCGTCGATGCGAAAGCGGATGTGGCCGTGCTCGCGCCGCGGCTCGAGGTGGATGTCGCTCGCGCGCTGGTCGAACGCGTATTGCCAAAGCCAGTCCACCACCTGGACGACGCCCTGGTCGTTCGCGTCGAGCGCGCGGTTGGTGCGCCCGAGTTCGACGAGCTGCTCGAAACTGGCGGCGGCCGCGTTGCCGCCAGTTTTCTGCGCAGCGCGCACCGACTTCGCCAGCGCATAAAACTCGGCCGTATAGCGCTGGATCTCGGTCGGGTTGGCCAGCACCCGCCGCACCGGCCGGCGCACATGGCGCTCGACCTCGGCCACCCAGTCGCTGAGGAAGGGCTCGGCGGTGGCGACGACCACTTCCTGCGGCCCGACCTGCACCGGCAGCACGCGGTGACGCTCGGCGTAGCTCGCACTCATCACATCGGCGACTTTGCCGACATCGACCTTGAGCGGGTCGATGCGCTGATATGCCAGCCCCGCGCGCGCGGCCAGCCATTGCGTGAGGCTTTCGATGTCGAGCGCGCGGCCGTCGCTGGCGCGGCGCATCGAGACGCTGGCCAGCCGCACCAGCGGGTGCTGCGCGCTCTCGGCCTTGGCACAGCGCGAGGCGGTGCGCTCGGCCTCCTCGGCGGTAATGAGCCCGTCCTCGGCCGCCCACTGCACGAGTCGGCGCCAGTCCAGCGGGCCCTCGGGAACCGCGTTCGAACGAGCCGGGGGTGGAGCAGCGGGCGAGGTCATGGGGAGGGCTTCAGGTTGCGAACGGTTTGAACACGCGCAGCCATTTTCGCGCGGGCAGGCCCCAGCGGGTCTGGATCGTCTCGGCTTGCGCCTCGAGGGTGCTGCGGCGCGGGCGGCTGGGCGTGCGCTGGGCCAGCACGACCGTGTTGCCTTCCCGCGTGGGCTTGAACGCCCACAGCGCCTCGGCGCCAAAGGCTGCGCCGATTTTCTGCACGCTGCGCTCGAAACTCGACGCTCGGCCGAACAGGTTGACCGTCATGCAGCCATCCTCGGTCAGCAAGGCGCGGCAGTCCGCGTAAAAACCCTCGTCGTCGAGCACCGGCGCGGCGGCCTCGTGGTCGTACAGGTCGACCTGCAAGGCGTCGACGCTGCCCAGCCACTGTGGATTGCGGATCTCCTGCGCGGCGTCACCCAGCACGATCTTCAGCCGCGCATCCTCGGGCGGCAGCTTGAACCAGCCGCGGCAGGCGTGCAGCACCTGCGGGTTGAGCTCGATGACCGTGGTGCGCATGCGCAGCCGCTGATGGCAGAACTTGGTCAGTGCACCCGCGCCCAGCCCGAGCTGCATCGCATGCCGCGCCGAGACGCTCTCGGGCGCGACGAACAGCAGCCAGGCCATCATGCGCTGGACGTATTCGAGTTCGATCGCAAACGGATCGTCGATACGCATCGCACCCTGCACCCAATCGGTGCCCAGGTGCAGGCAGCGCACCCCATCGAAATCGGAAAAATGCACCTCGGGCAATTCGGCTCGGGCGGCGCCGCGTCGGGTCGTGGTCATGAACACAGGGGGGGGATCAAGGTCAACAGGGTCAGCGTTGCCTTATACCAGCCCATGCCGGGCAAACACGGCGCGCCAAGCCGCCAGTTTGCGTTCGAACGACCAGCTCGCGTTGGCCGGGCTGGTCGAGGGCAGGCGGTGCGACTCCAAAGGCCGGGGAAACGCCGCGAGCACGCGGCGGGCGTGCCGAAAGCTCTCGCCGCCGTTGTGCGCCACCGCCACGATCTGGGGGCCGCGCGCGGCGAGCGCGGCGAAGTCGTTGAGGATGGCGTTGCGGATGGCGGCGTCGAGACTGCCCTCGCGCGTGCACGCCGCGTACACGTCCCACAGGCCCACGCGCTGCGCGAGCAGCCAGGCGATCCTTTTTTCATAGCACCAACCGACCATTTCACGCTGGGGTGGCGGCCAAATCGTCTCGATGATGCGCCAGAAATGGTTGTGCGGATGCGCGTAGTACTGCTGCGCCGCGAGCGAAGCCACGCCCGGGAAGCTGCCAAGCACCACCAGCACGGTGTCGTCGCGCACGACCGGTGCGAGGCCAGTCAGAGGCGCCCCATCCCGCGCGGCCACCGGCGCGGCGGCGAAGGGCGCCGTCACCGCCGGAGCGCTGGGAGCAGCCTGGGTTTGTTCCTTTTTTGAGAGCACGATTTCACCATTTCACGCCGGGGCTCGGCGCTAAAAACCGCGGCGGGCTACGCGCACGCCGTCCCCTCGCAAGCCGCGCCGAGCAGCCCGCGCAGCCGGGGCAGCGCGGCGCAGGCGTTTTCCCGCGTTGCGGCAGCGAGCGCCTCGCTTGAGAGTCCGCGCAGCGCCGCCAGCACCGCGCCGATGCGGGGCAGCTCCGCGGGCTCGTTGCGCGCCTGCGGCGTCCCCGCTGCGCGACGCGCTGCATCGACATAGCGCCACTGCGGCGGCATGTCCGGCGCATCGGTCTCGAGCACCAGAGCGTCGAGTGGCACGGTTTGCGCGAGACGCCGGATCTGCAAGGCCCGCTCGAAGCTGAGTGCGCCGCCAAACCCCAGCTTCAAGCCCAGCCCGATGAACGCCTGCGCCTGCTGGGCGCTGCCGTTGAAGGCGTGTGCAATGCCGTGCCAGCCCTCGGCGCCGGCGAGCACGCGCAGCTCACGCAGCAAGGCGTCGGCCGAGCGCCGCACATGCAGGACGACCGGCAGGCCGTAGCGGCGCGCCAGGCGCAGTTGCGCGCGGTAGAACTGCAGTTGCCGCGTGCGCAACGGCTCGCGCGTGAGTTCGGGCACGAAAAAGTCCAGACCGATCTCGCCCACGGCGACGAGGTGCGGGTCGTCGCGCGCCGCGGAGAGCGCGGCGTCGAGCGCGTCCAGGTCCGCGTCACGGGCCTGCGGCACGAACAGCGGGTGGATGCCCAGCGCATAGGCATCGCCCAGGCGGTGCGCCAGCGCCGCGGTGGCCGCAAAGTCGGCCGCCTGCACGGCGGGAATGACGCAACGCACGACGCCAGCGGCAGCGGCACGGGCGCGCACCGTATCGACATCGGCCGCGAACTCGGGCGCGTCGAGGTGGCAGTGGGTGTCGATCCAAGCGGGCATGGGCCACCCCGCGCGGCTCTAGCCTTCAGCCGGCGCAAGCAGCCCCTGCACCAGCCGCAGCCGGCGCGCGCAGCGCGCGGCCAGCGTCTCGTCGTGCGTGACAACGACGAAGGCCGTGCCCTGCTCGCGCGCGAGTTGGAGCATCAGGTCGAACACGCCTTCGGCCGTGCTGCGGTCGAGGTTGCCGGTGGGCTCGTCGGCCAGCACGCAGCGCGGCCGGGTCACCAGCGCGCGGGCGATGGCCACGCGCTGGCGCTCACCGCCGGAAAGCTCGGACGGCCGGTGCCGCGTGCGCTCGGCCAGGCCGACGGCGGCCAGCATCGCCTCGGCGGCGCGGGCGGCCTCGGCGCGGGTGCTGCGGCGGATCCACAGCGGCATGGCGACGTTGTCGCGCGCACTGAATTCGGGCAGCAAATGATGGAACTGGTAGACGAAGCCCAGGTGTCGGTTGCGCAGCACGCCCTGCTCGGCCGCGCTCAGCGACGCGAGCGGCTGGCCCATGAGTTCGACCGCGCCGCTCGTGGGCGCGTCCAGCCCCCCGAGCAGATGCAGCAAGGTGCTTTTGCCCGAGCCCGAAGCGCCGACGATGGCCAGGGTCTCACCGGCACGCACCGTGAGGTCCACGCCGTGCAGCACCGTCACGTCGAGCGGCCCCTCGTGAAAACGCTTGGTCAGCCCCGTGGCGCGCAGCACCACGTCGGCCTCTGCATCCGGCGTGGCGCAGCGGGTGCCGGCGCCGTCGCGCATGATTTCGGGCTCACTCATAACGCAGCGCCTCCGCCGGGTTCACACGGCTGGCGCGCCAGCTCGGGTAGAGGGTGGCGACGAAGGCCAGCAGCAGCGAGAGCACGGCGATCGGCACGATGTCGCCGCGCTGCGGGTCGCTCGGCATGCGGTCGATGAAATAAATCTCTTTGGGCAGAAAGCTCGCATGCAGCAGCCGCTCGATCGCCGGCACGATGACGTCGATGTTGAAGGCCACCAGCAGCCCCAGCGCCAGCCCCGCCAGCGTGCCGATGACGCCGACCAGCGCGCCCTGTACGACGAAGATGCCCATGATGCTCGCCGGGCTCGCGCCCAGCGTGCGCAGGATGGCGATGTCGGCGTGCTTGTCGGTCACGGTCATCACCAGCGTCGAGACGAGGTTAAACGCCGCCACGGCGACGATGAGCGTGAGGATGATGAACATCATGCGTTTTTCGATCTGCACCGCGGCAAACCAAGTGGCGTTCTGGCGCGTCCAGTCGCGGATGCGCAGGTCGCCGCTGAGGCTGGCGGCGAGTTGCTCGGCCACCGAGCGCGCGCGGTCGAGGTCGCGCAGCCGCAGCCGCACCCCGGTCGGGCCTTCGACGCGGAAGATGCGCGCCGCGTCGTCGATGTGCAGCAAGGCCAGCGTCGAGTCGTATTCGTAATGCCCCGAGCGGAAAATGCCCACGACCGTCATCTGCTTGAGCCGCGGCACCACGCCCGCGGGCGTGACCTGGCCGCTGGGCGCCACCAGCGTCACCGGGTCGCCCTCGCGCACGCCGAGCGAGCGCGCCAAATCCACCCCCAACAGAATGCCAAAGCCCCCCGGCGTGAGGCGATCGAGCCCCGCGTGCTGCAGATGCTGGCCCAGGTCGGTCACGGCCGGCTCTTGCGCCGGGTCTACGCCCCGCAGCAGCACGCCCTTCATGTCCTCGCCGCGCGTGAGCAGCGCCTGCGCGCCGATGAAGGGCGCAGCCGCCACCACCTCGGGGTTGGCGCGCGCCTCGGCCAGGGTGCGCGCCACGTCGGGCAGCGCCGCACCGTCGGGCGCGAAGATTTCGATGTGCGAGATCACGCCCAGCATGCGGTCGCGCACCTCCTTCTGAAAACCGTTCATCACCGACAGCACGATGATGAGCGCCGCCACCCCGAGCGCGATGCCCAGCATCGACACCGCGGAGATGAAGGAAATGAAGCCGTTGCGGCGCGCGGCACGCCCCGCGCGCGTGTAGCGCCAGCCGACGATGAGTTCATAAGGCGTTTGCATCGGGGGTGATTGTGGCATCGGCGCCGCCCGGTAAGCCGCTGCGCGACAATTCCGGCCCGGGGCGTCGCGAGCGCATCCCCCGGGCGCACCCCAGCAGCCTGCCCCGCGCTGCCGTGACTCAGATGGCCGCGGTCACGCCCTCCCCCTCCTAACGGTTACCGATGTCCACCACCGCTTTGCACCTGCTGGTCTTGAATGCGCATGCGCCCAGCGCCCGGCCGCGGCCCGCGCTCGAGGCGCTGCTGCGCCGCCTGGCCCCCAGCCCCCGTCAGCTCGTTCCCGAAGATGCGCCCGAAACCGCGCCGGAGCGCGCGCTAGCCTTGGCGCTGGGCCTGGCCACCGACCCCGCGCAGGCCGCGCCCTGGGCCGCGCTGCAGGCGCACGCTTGGGGCCTGCCCTCGGCCGGCCGCACGGCCTGGGGCTGGCTGAGCCTGTGCCACTGGCAGGTCGGGATGGACCATGTGTTCATGCACGAGCCCGAAGCGCTCGCGCTCGAGGCCGCAGAAGCCCAGGCACTGCGAGCGGCCATCGAGCCGCTGCTGGCCGAAGACGGCCTCGCGCTGCACGAGCCGCCGACCGCAAGTCCCGAGGCACCCGCCGTTCCCTCAGCCTGGCGCGCGGCGCTCGACGCCGTGCGGCCGCGCGGCGTCTGCTGGCTGGTCGAAGGCGAGGCGCTGCGTGGCCGGCGTTTGGCCTCGGTGGCGCGCGCGGCCGGCGCCGACGTGCGGCCGTGGCTGCCACGTGAGCGCCGCGACCCGCTCGCACGGCTCTTGAGCGAACTGCAAATGCAGCTCTACGCCCACCCCGTCAACGACGCGCGCGCCGCACGGCGGCAGCCGCTCGCCAACGCGGTTTGGTTCAGCGCCGCCGGCAGCCTCGAGGCGCCGCCCGAACCGCGGCCGCTGCAGATCGACGCCACGCTGGCGCAAGCCTCGGTGACGGGCGCCGACCGCGCGCCCGCGCGGGACGAGGCCTGGGCCAAGCTCGACCGCGGGCCGCTCGCGCAACTGGCCGCAGCCGCCGCACGCGGCGAGCCGGTGACGCTCACGCTCTGCGGCGCCCAGGCGTTTCAGACCTGGGGGCCGGAGCGGCGCGGCCTGGGGCAACGGATTTCAAGGTTTTTCGGCCGAACCCCAGCGTCAAACGGTCTTCTTTCGCTATGAAAATTACAGTGCGTGATGTGCCGCCACGCGCGGCCTGGGCGCTGGAGCAGGCCGGCGTGCACCCGCTGCTGGCGCGGCTCTACGCCGCGCGCGGCATTCAGCGCCCCGAGGAACTCGACGACGGCCTCGCGCGTTTGCTGCCGCCCGCCACCCTCCTCGGTGCCGACGCCGCCGCCACGCTGCTGGCCGACGCGCTCGAAGCGGGCCGCACGCTCTGCGTAGTCGCCGACTACGACTGCGATGGCGCCACGGCGTGTGCGGTGGCTTTGCGCGGCCTCGCGATGCTGGGCTTTGCGCCCGCGCAGCTGCGCTACCTCGTGCCCGACCGCGTGGTCGACGGCTATGGGCTCACCGCGCCGATCGCCGAGCGCGTCCGGGCGCTTGGCGCGGATTTGCTCGTCACCGTGGACAACGGCATTGCGAGCTTCGAGGGCGTCGCCGCCGCCCGGGCGCTGGGCCTGTCGGTGCTCGTCACCGACCACCACCTCTGCGCCGCCGACGCCAGCGGCACGCCGCGCCTGCCCGAAGCCGACGTCATCGTGAACCCGAACCAGCCCGGCTGCGCGTTCGAGAGCAAATCCATCGCCGGCGTGGGCGTGATGTTCTACGTGCTGCTCGCGCTGCGCGCCGAGCTGCGCCGCCGGGGCCGCTTCGATGCCGCGACGCAGCCGCGGCTCGACGCGCTGCTGCCCTTGGTCGCGCTCGGCACGGTGGCCGACGTGGTACGGCTCGATGCGAACAACCGGCGCCTGGTCGCGCAGGGCTTGAAGCGCGTGCGCGCGGGCCAAATGCCCGCCGGAATGGCCGCGCTGTTTTCGGTCGCCGCGCGCAAGCCCCAAGCCGCCACCAGCTTCGACTTCGGCTTTGCGCTGGGGCCGCGGCTCAATGCCGCGGGGCGGCTCTCGGACATGACGCTCGGCATCGAGTGCCTGCTCACCGACGACGCCACGCGCGCGTCGGAACTCGCGCAAACGCTCGACGCCATCAACCGCGACCGCCGCGACCTCGAGGCCGACATGCGCGAGCAGGCCATGCTCGCCGCCGAGACCTTGTTCGCCCAGCGGCTGCAGCAGGAGGGCACGCTGCCCAGCGGCCTGGCGGTGTTCGACGAAAGCTTTCACGAAGGCGTGGTCGGCATCGTGGCCTCGCGCCTCAAGGACCGCTTGCACCGCCCTAGCTTCGTCTTCGCGCCGAGTGGCGCGCCCGGCCAAGCGGGCGTGCTCAAGGGCTCGGGCCGGTCGATTCCGGGCTTTCACCTGCGCGACGCGCTCGACCTCGTCGCCAAGCGCCACCCCGGCGTGCTGCTGCGTTTTGGCGGCCACGCGATGGCGGCCGGCTGCACGCTCGCGCCCGAAGGCTTCGAGACCTTTGCGGCAGCCTTTGATGCGGTCGCACGGGAATGGCTCGACGACGCCGCGCTGACGCGCCAGCTCGAGACCGACGGGCCGCTCGCGCCCGAATACCGCCGCCCCGACCTGGTCGAGACGCTGCACCGCGAGGTCTGGGGCCAGGGCTTTGCGCCGCCCGTGTTCAGCGAAGAAGTCGAGGTGCTGAGCCAACGGCTGGTGGGCGAAAAACACCTCGCGCTCAAGCTGCGTCACGCCGGACAAGCGGTCGACGGCATCTGGTTCTCGCACACCGAGCCGCTGCCCGCCCGCGTGAAACTCGCCTTCCGCCTCGACGTCGACGAATGGCAAGGCCAGCGCCGCGTGCGCTTTCTCATCGAAGGCGCCGAAACCGGCGAAGCGGCGTGAGAGCGGGCGCGGTCAGCCTGTCAATTCTTCGATCAGCTCGAAGCTCGTCTCGATCTGCGCGGTCTTGCCCAGCATCACCGAGGCCGAGCAGTACTTGTCGTGGCTGAGTGCAATCGCCCGCTCGACGGCGGCGGGCGGAATGCCCCGGCCACGCACCGTGAAGTGCATGTGGATGCGGGTGAACACCTTCGGATCGGTTTCGGCCCGATCGGCCTTGAGGCTCACGGTGCACGCGCGCACGTCGTGGCGGCCGCGGCGAAGAATCAACACCACGTCATAGGCCGTGCATCCGCCGGTGCCGGCCAACAGCAGCTCCATAGGCCGCGGCGCCAGGTTTTGCCCGCCGAGCGCGGGCTGCGCCGGGTCGGCAGCCCCGTCCATCACGAGCGCGTGGCCGCTGCCCGTCTCGGCCACGAAGCCCATCCCCGAGCGTGTCCCGCACGCCCCCGTCCAACTCACGGTGCATTCCATCTTGGCATCCTTTGCTCAAGCCCAACCCGCGCGATTGTGCATGGGTGCGCGGCAACGCGAAGACGGGCGGTGCGTTCCCTTACGATATCCGCATGTCTTCCGCACCCCCACCCCAGCCGCTGACCGCGATCGATTACCTGCGCAAAATCCTCACCGCACGCGTCTATGATGTGGCCGTCGAGACCCCGCTCGACCCCGCGCGTCAGCTCAGTCGGCGCTTGCACAACAAGGTGCTGCTCAAGCGCGAGGACCAGCAGCCGGTCTTCAGCTTCAAATTGCGCGGCGCGTACAACAAAATGGCGCAACTCACGCCCGAGCAGCTGCAAAAGGGCGTCATCTGTGCCTCGGCCGGCAACCACGCGCAAGGCGTGGCGCTCAGCGCCCACCGCTTGGGCACGCGCGCCGTCGTCGTCATGCCCACGACCACGCCGCAGGTCAAGGTCGACGCGGTGCGCACGCTCGGCGGCGAAGTCGTCCTGCACGGCGACTCCTACTCCGACGCCTATGCCCACGCGGTGGAACTGCAGCGCCGCGAGGGCCTGACCTTCATCCATCCGTTCGACGACCCCGACGTGATCGCAGGCCAGGGCACGATCGCCATGGAAATGCTGCGCCAGCATCAAGGCCCGCTCGACGCGGTGTTCGTGGCCATTGGCGGCGGCGGCCTGATCGCCGGGGTATCGGCCTACATCAAGGCGCTGCGGCCCGAAATCCGCGTCATCGGCGTGCAGATGAACGATTCTGACGCCATGCGGCGCTCGATCGAGGCGGGTGAGCGCATCGAACTGGCCGACGTGGGCCTGTTCTCCGACGGCACCGCGGTCAAGCGCGTCGGCGAAGAAACCTTCCGGCTGGCGCGGCAATGGATCGATGACTTCGTCGTCGTCGATACCGATGCGGTCTGCGCGGCGATCAAAGACATCTTCGTCGACACGCGCAGCATCGTCGAACCTGCCGGCGCGCTCGCGGTCGCAGCCATCAAGCAATACGTGGCCGAGCACAAGACCCGCGGACAAACCTATGCGGCCATCCTCTGCGGCGCGAACATGAACTTCGACCGCCTGCGCTTCGTCGCCGAGCGCGCCGAAGTCGGCGAAGAACGCGAAGCCCTGCTCGCCGTCACGATTCCCGAAGAGCGCGGCAGCTTCCGCCGATTTCTCGAACTCATCGGCAGCCTGCCCGGCGGGCCGCGCAACGTCACCGAATTCAACTACCGCATCCAGGACCCGCAACGCGCGCATGTCTTCGTCGGGCTCACCACCCACACGCCGGGCGAAGGGGCCAAGATTGCCCAGCGCTTCAGCCGCCACGGCTTTCCCACGCTCGACCTCAGCCACGACGACCTCGCGCAAGAGCACATCCGGCACATGGTCGGCGGCCAGTCGCCGCTCGCGCACGACGAGCGGCTGTTGCGCTTCGTCTTCCCCGAGCGACCGGGCGCGCTGCTGAAATTCCTCTCGCTGATGCGGCCGGGCTGGAACATCAGCCTCTTTCACTACCGCAACCAGGGCGCAGACTACGGGCGCATCCTGGTCGGCCTCCAAGTGCCTCCGGAAGACGACGCCGACTTCAGCGAGTTTCTCCAAACGCTCGGCTACCCCTGGGTCGAGGAAACGCACAACCCGCTCTACGGCATGTTCCTGCGCAGCCCGAACCCCGCGACGCCAGACGTGAAAGACGGGCGCATGGGCTCCCAAATCTTCTGAAGCTTCCGCAATAATCCCAGCCATGTCCCTGCTCGACTGGATCTCCCCGCACAAGAAGGCACCCGCGGCGGCGCCGACCACACCCCCGGTGCCGGCCCAGCCCAGCCCCAAGCCACGCGCGGCCGAACTCAAAGCCGAGCGCGCGCGGCTGCGCGACCAGCTGCATCAAGTCGTACGCGAGTCCATGGTGCGTGCCGGCGTGCTCTCGAGCAGCTACAAGTTCAAAGTCATGGCGCTCGACCCCAAGGGCCAGCAGTTCCTGGTGCTGCTCGACCTCGCGCCCGAGCTCGACACCCGCCTGAGCACGCTCCAAGACATCGAAACCCTGATCGCGTCGGCGGCGAAGAGTCGGCACCAGATCACCGTCTCGGCGGTTTACTGGCGCTGCAGTGTCCACACCGCGCCCCCGCCCAAACCCGTCGAAGCCCCCAAGCCGGCCGCGAAACCCGAGGCTGCGCGTCAAAGCACGCCGCACGGCTTCGAGCCCACCGAAATCATCGACTCCCGCATGCCCAAGCCGGCCAGCGGCCTCGCCGAGGCCGAAACCCAAATCCTCGACGACGAACACGACCACCACCCGATCCCGGCGCTTGGGCCAACCCAGTACGGGGACTTGAGGTAGCGTTGACCTAAGGCAACGCTGAACAAGTCCCTCGCGCGTCGCGCATCCCGGCTGCGGGCGGTCTGCTTCGTTGCAAATCCTCGCCATAGCTTCGGCTATGGCTGCGGTTTGCGCCTCGCATCCCATCCCGCGGCCGGGCGCGCACCATCGCGGGAACTTATTCAGCGTTGCCCTAAGGCAATCTCGGGCTGGTCCCCATGATGGAGGGCATCGCCTGAGCGGGTGCCAAGCTGGGGACCGGCCCGGCCTGGGCTGCGCCCCCGACCCCCGACGCGGTCGACGACGCGGGCGGGGCAATCGGCAGCGGCAAGCTGCGCTCGGTGCCGTCGCGCCCGCGCAGACGAACCGAGCGCAGTTCGACGGCCACCAACACGACCCCAGGCTCGACCTCGGCACCCACCCGCACCGGGCGGGGCGGCTGGCCATCGACCGCGATCAGCGCTGCACCCGTGCCGCCGCGCGGACTCGCCACGATGCCGAGCACGCGCAGCCGCGACTCCACGGGGGGTGCTGCCGCCACCTCGGCGGCCGCGGGCGCTGCCGCTGCGCCCAAAGCCCGGGCCACGGCGGCGAGATCGGGCATGCCCACCGCACCGGGTGCCGTGGCAGTGACGGAGCCTGGCGCGGGCAGTGAGCCCTGCAGCGCCCGCGTGGCGGCGACACGCAAGACCCAAAAGCTCGCACTGGCCGCAACCGCTGCCCAGATGGCCAAGCTCATCAGCCACAAACCCAGGCGAGGGCCGAGCACCGCAGCGCGCAATCGAGTCTTCATGGTCGAAGATTATCATTGCCCTCAATGCTCTTCGACGCTCAACCATGACCGATCCAGCCGCCTCCTCGCTCCCCGCCCCTGCCTCCAGCCGACGCTGGCGCGGTTTCACGCTGATCGAGCTGATGGTCGTGCTCGTCATCATCGGCGTGCTCGCCGCGCTGATCGTGCCCAATGTGCTCGACCGCGCCGACGACGCGCGCGTCACGGCGGCGCGCACCGACATCGCCAACCTGATGCAAGCGCTCAAGCTCTACCGGCTCGACAACCAGCGTTACCCCACCACCGAACAGGGCTTACAGGCTTTGGTGAAGAAGCCGACGACCGGCCCGATTCCACCGAACTGGCGCCCGTATCTCGACAAACTGCCCGCCGACCCCTGGGGGCGTCCTTATCAGTACCTGAACCCCGGGCTGCATGGCGAAGTCGACGTGTTCTCCTATGGCGCTGATGGGCAAAGCGGCGGCGAAGGCAAAGATGCCGACATCGGCAGTTGGCAATAGGGCAACATCCGGAACTCGGGTGGCGCCCGGCAGGCCCATGGGGCCTTGCCCAAAAGCCGCGGCCGGCTTCACGCTGCTCGAACTGCTGGTGGTGCTCACCCTCATCGGCATCGCCACGGCCGCCGTGACCCTGAGCCTGCCCGACCGCAGCGAAGCCGCGTTGGAACGCGAGGCCATCCGGCTGGCGGCTCTGCTCGAATCGGCGCGCACACAGTCGCGGGCCAGCGGCTCGCCCATCGTCTGGGAGCCGGTCCCGGGGGGATTTCGCTGGCGTGGTGGCGTCGCGCCTTCGGCCGAGCCGAAGTGGCTCGAACCTGAAATTTCCGCCAGCACCCGCGCACCGCTGATGCTCGGGCCCGAGCCCATCATCGCGCCCCAGTCCGTCGAACTGCGCCACGCCGCCCTGCCGCAACGGCGCGCACGCATCTCCACCGACGGCCTGCATCCCTTCCAGGTCGACCTGGAAGGCTGAAGCCATGACCGCAGCCATGGGCCCGCCCCGAGCCTGCTCCAACCGACCCGACCGGCGCGAACCCCGACGCGGCTGGGCCGGTTTCACGCTGATCGAGGTGCTGGTCGCGCTGGCCATCGTCGCGGTCGCACTGGGAGCCGCGAGCCGCTCCGCGCTCACCCTGACCGACGCGGCCGATCGCCAGCGCGAAGCCCTGCTCGCGGGGCTCTGCGCGCAAAACGCCCTGGTGCAATTGCGCCTGGCGCGCACACTGCCCGCCGTCGGAGAATCCACGCAAAGCTGCATCCAGGGTGGCAAGACCTACACCGTGGCGCTGACGGTGCGCCCCACGCCCAACCCGGCACTGCTGCGGCTGACGATCCGGGTCGATGACGGCGAGATCACGCGCGCGGAAACGGTGGCGCTGGCCTCTCGATACTGAAGTTCTCCATGGACCGCGCATCGACCCGATCGCACCGCCGAAGCGCCGGCTTCACGCTGGTCGAGGTGCTCATCGCCACGGCGCTCCTGAGCGTGATGGCGCTGATCGCCTGGCGTGGCCTCGATGCGATGCAGCGCAGCGTGACGGTCTCGCAGGAGCACAGCGACGAGGCGCTGGCGCTGCAAGCCGTGCTCGATCAATGGCGCCGCGACCTCGATCAGATGGTGGCCTTGCCCGCCATGCAAGCGATCGACTGGGATGGGGTTGCCGTGCGCATCACCCGGCGCGACGCGGTCGACGCCGGATCGGGCGTGCGCGTCGTCGCCTGGGCGCGGCGCGGCGTCGATGGTGCCTGGCGGCGTTGGCAGTCCGAGCCCTTGCGCGACCGCGCCGAGTGGGCGAGCGCCTGGCAACAGGCGAGCGTTTGGGCGCGTGGGGACATGCGCGGGCTGGACGACGCACGCACGGTGCGCCTGGGTACGGTCACGGACTGGCGGCTGTTTTACTTCCGCAACAATGCCTGGACGAACCCGTTGTCGAGCGCGGACACGCCGGCCGCCGGCACGGCACCCACCGCGGCCGCGCCGCTCGTGCCCGAAGGCGTGCGCTTGATCGTCCAGCTTGCCGCGCCTCGGTCCCTCGCTGGGACGATCACGCTCGACTGGGTGCGGCCGACGCTCGCCCCGACACGCGGATGAATGCCCGGCCCGACGCCCCCCTCCGCGCCCGGCGCACGCCGCGCCGCGAGCGGGGTGCTGCCTTGTTGCTGGCCATGCTGGTCGTGACCCTGGTCGCGACCCTCGCTGCGCGCACGCTGTGGCAACGATGGCGGGCCATCGAGGTCGAGACGGCCGAGCGCACGCGCGCGCAAGCGGAGTGGCTGCTCACCGGAGCCGCCGACTGGGCGCGTCTGATCCTGCGCGAAGACGCCCGCAGCGGTGGCGCCGACCATCTGGGCGAGCCCTGGTGCGTGCCTTTGCAGGAGTCACGCCTGTCGAGCTTCGTAGCCGCCGGCGGGGGCGACACGAGCGGCATCGAGCGCGATGCCTTCCTCTCGGGGGCGATCGTGGACCTGCAAGGCCGGCTCAACCTCACCAACCTCGTCGAAGGCGATCGAATTTCCAAGACGGCCCAAGCCGCCTTCACGCGCCTCTATCGCCAACTCGGCTTGCCCGAATCCGAGGTCGATGCGCTCGCGCAGGCCTTGCTCGACGCGCGGCGCGCGAACGCTGCGGCCACGTCGACCGCGCCGCTGCCCCCGGAACGCTACGAGGACCTCGCTTGGCTGGGCCTGCCTGCGGCGCGGCTGCAGCAGCTCGAACCTTTCGTCACCCTGCTGCCCGAGCCCACCCCGGTCAATGTCAACACCGCGCCGCCGGAGGTCCTGATCGCCCTGTCCGAAAAGCTCTCGCCTTCGGACCTGCCCCGCTTGCTGCAAGAGCGCGCCAGCGCGCATTTCTCGACCACGCTCGATCCCCGTCTCGGCCCCGCGCTGCTGGAAGCCGGCACCCGCGGCCAGATCGCGGTCGCCAGTCGTTATTTCCAGATCCGCATCCGGGTCCGGCTCGACGCGCTCACGGTCGAAGAGGTGCTCGGCGTGCGGCGCGATGGTCTCAACGTGCTGCCCTTGTGGCGCACCCGATCCGGTGGGCCATCCGGCACAGAGGCTGAGAGGGCATTGGGCGTGCCCGAAGGGGCGCCCCAAAACGCGCCCGAGTAGGCGCAAAGCACAGCCGTAGCTCGGGCTACGGCGCGCATTTGCAACGCCCTCGGGCGTGTTTTGGGGCGTCAAAGCGGGCATGACCAATTCCCTTTCAGCCTGGGGTCGTCTCAGAAAACGGAAAATAAAGCACGCTAAGCCGGTTGCAGCGGTCAGAGCGGCCTGAAGTTTCCCGCGCCGATCTTGACGCTGCTGCGCCAGAGGTAGTCGCCGGTCAGGTTGATGTGCTCCCAGCCCAGCGGCGACAGGTACTGCAACAGCGCGGCATCGACGGCGTGGCCATGGCTACGCAAGGAGTTTGCGGCTCGTTCCAGATAGACCGTGTTCCACAGCACGATGGCCGCCGTCACCAGGTTGAGGCCGCTGGCTCGGTAGCGCTGTTGCTCGAAACTGCGGTCGCGGATTTCGCCCAGCCGGTTGAAGAACACGGCGCGGGCCAACGCGTTGCGGGCTTCGCCCTTGTTCAACCCGGCATGCACGCGGCGGCGCAGTTCCACGCTTTGCAGCCAGTCCAGGATGAACAGCGTACGCTCTATGCGCCCCAGCTCGCGCAGCGCCACGGCCAGGCCGTTCTGGTGTGGATAGCTGCCGAGTTTCCTGAGCATCAGCGAGGCCGTTACCGTGCCCTGCTTGATCGAGGTGGCCAGCCGCAGGATTTCGTCCCAATGGGCGCGTACATGCTTGATGTTGAGCGTGCCGCCGATCATCGGTTTCAGCCCGTCATATGTGGCGTTGCCCTCGGGGATGTAGAGCTTGGTGTCACCCAAGTCGCGGATGCGCGGCGCGAAGCGGAAGCCCAGGAGGTGCATCAGGGCGAAGACATGATCGGTGAAGCCCGCCGTGTCGGTGTAGTGCTCCTCGATCCGCAAATCCGACTCGTGGTACAGCAGGCCGTCGAGCACATAGGTCGAATCACGCACGCCGACGCTAACCACTTTGATATGAAATGGAGCGTACTGGTCGGAAATGTGGGTGTAGAAAGTTCGCCCTGGACTGCTACCGTATTTCGGGTTGATGTGCCCCGTGCTCTCGGCTTTGCCGCCGGTTCTGAAGTTCTGGCCGTCTGACGATGACGTGGTGCCGTCCCCCCAATGTGAGGCAAAGGGATGCCGGAACTGCGCATTGACCAACTCGGCCAGTGCTGTCGAATAGGTTTCGTCACGGATATGCCAGGCTTGCAGCCAGGACAGCTTGGCATAGGTCGTGCCGGGGCAGGACTCGGCCATCTTGGTCAGGCCAAGATTGATCGCATCGGCCAGGATGGTGGACAGCAGCAGGTGCTTGTCCTTGGCCAAGTCACCCGATTTCAGGTGCGCAAAGTGCCGGGTGAAACCCGTCCACTCATCTACCTCCAACGACAATTCGGTGATCTTGATGTGCGGCAGCGCCATCGCCGTTTGGTCGATCAGCGCCTGTGCGGTGTCGGGCACCGCCGCATCCAGCGGCGTGATCTTCAAGCCGGACTCGGTGATGATGGCATCTGGCAGGTCGTTGGCCAGTGCCATGCGGTTGACGGTGGCAAGCTGCGTTTCCAGCAGCGTCAGCCGGTTGTGCAGGTACCTGTCACAGTCGGTGGCCACGGCCAGCGGCAATTCGCTGGCCTGCTTGAGGCTGGCGAATTTCTCGGGTGGTACCAGGTAGTCCTCGAAGTCCTTGAACTGGCGCGATCCCTGTACCCAGATATCGCCGGAACGCAGCGCGTTCTTCAGTTCCGACAGGGCGCACAGCTCGTAATAGCGCCGGTCGATACCGGCGTCGGACATCAACAGTTTTTCCCAGCGTTTCTTGATGAAGCCGGTCGGCGCATCAGCAGGCACCTTGCGGGCGTTGTCGGCATTCATGCCGCGCAGCACCTCGATGCCTTCGAGCACGTCCTTGGCAGCGGGCGCAGCTCGCAGCTTGAGTACGTCGAGGAGTTCCGGTGAATAGCGGCGCAACGTGGCGTAGCTCTGACCGATGCGGTGCAGGAAATCGAAATCCTCGGGCTGGGCGAGCTTCTGCGCTTCGGTGACGCTCTCGGCAAAAGCGTCCCAGGACATGACGGCTTCGATGGCGGCGAACGGATCGCCACCGCTTTGTTTGGCCTCGATCAGTGCCTGGCCGATGCGCCCGTACAGGCGCACCTTGGCGTTGATCGCCTTGCCGGATGCTTGAAACTGCTGCTGATGCTTGTTCTTGGCAGCGTTGAACAGCTTGCCCAGGATACGGTCGTGTAGGTCGATGATTTCGTCGGTGACGGTGGCCATGCCCTCGATGGCCAGCGCCACAAGGGTGGCGTAGCGGCGCTGTGGCTCGAACTTGGCCAGGTCGGCAGGCGTCATCTGGCCACCCTCGCAGGCGATCTTGAGCGGCCGGTTCTGGTGCACCAGTCGCTCTACGCCGGTGGGCAGGTCGAGCGCCTGCCAAGCCTTGAGGCGTTCGATGTGTTCAAGCATATGCCGCGAGTTCGGCTTGGCAGGTGATTGGCGCAGCCAGGCCAGCCAGGTCGTCTTGCCGTTGTCGCGGCGCTTCAGCAAATCATCGAGGCGATGCCGATGCGCGCTCAACAACGGATTGGACAATGTTTCGTAAATACGCCGGTTGGCGCGTGTGATCGCCTCGGCACTGGCGCGCTCGATGGCGTTGATCGCAGGCAAAATGACCGACTGCCGCCGTAGATGCTCAATCAAGGCACTGGTCAGCACGATGCCTTTGTCGGTCTGCATGGCCAGCTCGGTCAGTGTGTGCACGGCTTGCCGGTAGTGGCTCATGGTGAAGGGCTGGAAGCCGAACACCGTTTGCAGCTCGGCCAGGTGCTCGCGGCGGGTCTGCTCTCGCTGCCCGTACTCGTTCCAGCTTTCGACGCCAACTTTGAGCTGATCGGCGACCAATTTCAGCAAGGGCGGAAACGGCGGTTGATCGACGCCAAGGATGATGCCAGGGAAGCGCAGGTAGCAGAGCTGCAACGCGAAGCCCAACCGGTTTGCTGGCCCGCGCCGTTGCCGGATGAGAGACAGGTCGGTTTCGCTGAACGTGTAATACCGGATCCGGTCGTCCTTAGTGTCCGGCAACGCCAGCAGGTTTTCCCGCTCGGCGGCGGACAAAATGGAACGCCGAGGCATAGCTATCCAGTTCTCAAGTATTGATACAGGGTTTCGCGGCTGATGCCATAGTCGCGAGCGACAGTCGCTTTTTGCTCGCCCTCAGCAATGCGGCGCTTCAGCTCGACAATTTGCGGTTCGCTCAGGGACTTTTTCCGGCCTCGGTATGCGCCACGCTGCTTGGCCAGCGCGATACCTTCACGCTGCCGCTCCCGAATCAAGGCACGCTCGAACTCAGCAAACGCGCCCATCACCGACAGCATGAGATTCGCCATCGGCGAGTCTTCGCCGGTGAAGCTCAAACTTTCCTTGGCGAACTCGATGCGCACACCGCGCTTCGTCAGCTTTTGCACCAAGCGCCGAAGGTCATCGAGATTGCGGGCCAGCCGATCCATGCTATGCACCACCACCGTGTCGCCGTCGCGCACAAATGAGAGCAAAGCATCGAGTTCCGGCCGCTGGGTGTCCTTGCCCGATGCCTTGTCGGTGAACACCTTGTCCACTTGGACTTGTTCAAGTTGCCGTTTCGGGTTCTGGTCAAAGCTGCTGATCCGGACATAGCCGATACGTTGACCTTTCAAGACGCCTCCGATGCTGAATGTGTCAGGAAAGAATCTATGACGTTTGGCGGCATGTGTCAATAAATTACAAACCAAAGCCTATTCTGACGCCGCGTGTGCGATGTGCCTGACATCAGGATAGGGTACAGCCCAATCTGACGCGTCAACGCTTGAAGGCCAACAAGAGAACGCCCCCAGCGACCATTGCAATTCCCGACCATTCCCGGAGTGATGGACGTTCGCCCAGAAATGCGAACGCGAACACAGCCACCAGAACGAGGCTGAGCTTATCCACCGGTGCGACCTTGGATGCATCGCCGATCTTGAGCGCACGGAAATAGCACACCCACGATGCACCTGTGGCCAAGCCTGACAACCCGAGGAAAAGCCACGTCTTAGGTGACAACTCCAAGGGGTTGGCCCATTTGCCTGTGTAGGCGACAAACGCCGACAGGACGACTATGATGATTGCCGTTCGGATCAAGGTGGCCAGATCAGAATCAACCCCCTGAATGCCGACCTTGGCAAAAATGGCCGTTAGTGCCGCAAAGGCTGCGGACAGCAAAGCCCAATAAAACCACCCCCCTGAAGAAACCATTCCTCCTCCCCTTTGTTCAATGTCGCTACTTCATGGGAACGATGACCGTAGCGATTAAGCCAGTTTGCTGAACGTCATCTGCGAAATCGAGGCGAATTTCTGCGCCGATGCGGGAAACAATGGTCTGGACGATGGAAAGCCCCAAACCCGAGCCGATCTGCTCACTGCCCAACGTGCGGTAGAAGGGATCAAAAACCCGGTCCCGTTCGGACAGCGGGATGCCTGGCCCGCTGTCCTGAATGCGCAGCTCGGCTTTTCCGTCCGATACGCCCAAAGAAAGATCGACTTTCCCTCCCTCTGGCGTGTAGCGGATGGCGTTATCGACCAGATTCTTGATCACGGCGATCATGTCCAACTCGCTCGCCCACACTTCAGCGTCTTGCGCGCCTTCGACGCCGATGTCGATGTGCTTGGCCTCGGCCAGCGGCATGAGGTCTTCCAGCACGCGGCGGTAGACGCTTTGGACGGAAACAGGCGACTGTGGCAAGTCGGTGGCCGACTGCGCCTTGGCCAAGGTCAGGAGTTGATCCAGCAGGCTACGGCCACGCTCGATCCCTTGGCGCAGCACTGTTAGCCGTTCACGTGCCAGCTCGGACATTTCCGCGTCTGCCAGCCGTTCCGCTTGCAGCGACATGGCGGTCAGCGGCGAACGTAGCTCGTGTGCGGCATCCGCTACGAAGCGTCGTTGGGATTCCATTGATTGGCCGACACGGGCGAGCAAGCGATTGATCGCCACGGCGAACGGACGTACCTCGACCGGAAGGTGGCGGTCCTCGACGGGGTGCAGTTCCTGCTCGGCACGCTCGTCGATTTCCTTGGAAAGCGCGGCAATGGGCCGGAACATCTTGCGCACCAGGTCAGCGACGATCAACAGTAGCACCGGCACGAGAATCAGGAAGGGCATCACCGTGCGCAGCGCCCCATCGCGGGCAATTTCATTGCGGAAGCCGGATTCCTGAGCCACGGCGATGCGTTCACCAGCAGCCGTGGTCTTGACCAGTACGCGGAAGGTCTCGCCGCCAACCTCCAGCGTATGCAGCCCATCAGTCAGTGTCGTCGGCAAGGAAAGTGTGCCGCCTGCATCCACGCTTGCCGCAGAGGATCTGGCGTCCCCCAAGCGCTGGACGATGACGCGCGATTCTTCATCGACATCCTTGAGTTGGGTATCGATGGTCGGTGCGGCTGGCGACAGACGCTGGCGGTCGATGAGCTGCGCCACTTGACGCAGTACATCATCCTGTAGTTCGTGGGCCTCGTCGAAGGCGGACAGGAACGAAAAGACGCCTGCCACAATGGCCACCACGAGGATGGCCAGCGACAAGGTGAAGGACAGCTTGAGCTGAACCGATTCGTTTAAGCGCCTTTTGAGACCATCCATCCGACCCCCCTGACGTTCCTGATGATCTCGCTGCCGAGCTTGCGCCGCAGGGCATGGATCAGATATTCGACGGCATTGCTTTCGACCTCTTCCCCCCAGCCGTAGATACGATCCTCCAGCTCGCTGCGCGAAAGAATGGCTCCGGGTCGCACCAGCAGGGCTTGCAGCAGTGAGAATTCTCGGTTGGACAATTGCAGTGGGGAGCAGCCATTGACGCTGGCCTCTTTGGTGGCTGGATCGAGAGACACCACGCCATTGCTGAGCACAGGCGCTGCGGTGCCACCTTTGCGCCTCAGGACGGCGCGCATCCGGGCCAACAGCTCCGCCATCTGAAAGGGCTTGGACACATAGTCGTCGGCCCCGCCATCCAGGCCGCGCAGACGGTCATCCAGGCCGTCACGCGCCGTGATGATGAGCAGAGGGATCGGGTTGTCCTTGGCGCGGATGCAGGCCAGCACCTCCAACCCATCTTTGCCGGGCAGGCCCAGGTCGAGTAGCACCAGGTCGTAATGCTGGCAGTCCAGCGTCGTGAGCGCCGTCTGCCCGTCTTTCACCCAATCGGCGGCGTAGGACGCATCCTTCAATGCGCCCTGAATCGCGTCACCAATCATCGGATCGTCTTCGACCAGCAATACCCGCATTCCCCCTCCGTTCAATCGTTGTTCAATGCGCCGTCCTGGCCGCCCGCTGCCTAAACAGCAGGATCGCGATCAGCATGAAGGCCAGCAGCGCGGCCGATGCCGAATAGCGGCTCAGCGCCAGACCGCCCGCGCTCAGCGGCTTGTCCAGAAAGTCCCCGACCACGGCACCCAGCGGGCGCGTCAGAATGAACGCCGCCCAGAACAGCAGCGTGCGAGACACGCCCGTCCAGTAGTAGGCTGCCACGACCAGGGCAAGCAGACCGCCAAACACAACGGCTGCGCCCGTATAGCCCAAGCCCGCTGTATCAGCCGTCCAGTCGCCCAGCGCCGTGCCCAGCGTCTGGGAAAACATGATCGTCAGCCAGTAGAAGGCTTCCGCCTTGGGCGAGCTGACTGTGCTCACCGACACGGAGCCGAGGGTGCGATACCAGACGAAGAGCGAGCCGAGCAGCAAGACCAACAGCAAGCTCGAACCGCCAGCGTACCCGATTCCCAGCGATCGATCCGCAAAATCGGCCAACGTCGTACCGACCGTGGTGGTGGCGATGATGGTGGTCCAGTACAGGAAGGGATGGAAGCCTTTGGCCTTGACCTGCGCGACGACGGCAGCCAGGAAGATCGCCGCGAAGATGCCCGTGCCAACTAGGTAGCCCAGGTTCATGGACATCGAGACGGCATCGCCGCCGGTTTCGCCGAGTGTCGTGGCGGCAATCTTGATGAGCCAGAAGGCCAAAGTGACTTCGGGTACCTTGGCCAACGCGTGTTCAGTGGATGGTTTCATGGGGCACGCTCACTTTCCTTCGAGCGTGTCGAATGTTTTCAGCAAGGCGACCATCGCCGCCTTGCTGTCGGATTGGATCGGCGTGTCAGCACGGAGCGCCGCAAGGGACTTGTCGATGGCCCTATCGAGCACGTGCCAGTCATCGGCGGCTCGTGGTTTCAGTCCTGCTTCGGCTGAGTCCCATGCGATCTCCAAATCCTTGATACGGGCTTTGGCAGCGGGCAAGTCGCCTTTGTCCACGAGGGTGGCGACATCGGTGGCGATGTTGTGGAACGACGACAGATCCCCTAGCTTGGAAGCGGCTGTGCCCCGCGTTGGCGTGGCAGTCTGCGTCGTTGCGGCGGATGCTGCGCTTGCGTTGTTCTGATCGGCGGGCTTCGAGCAACCGGCCGCCAGGGCCAGAAGCACGGCTGCCGACACGGCAATCACAGGACGAGCGATTGAGTGCTGTTTGAGCATGATTTCCCCTTGAACTTATAAAAAAGATGGTTACTCGGCAACTTGGGCAGAGCGGTTGCTGTTCATGCCGATTTGCGCCACAGCCACCAGCATCACGATCACCGAGAGGAACAAGGCACTGGTCCACATGGCACCCATGCCGAGGCCGCCATAGAGCTTGGCCTGCGTCAGCAAATCGCCGAGCGCCGCGCCGAAGGGGCGGGTCAGGATGTAGCCGATCCAGAAGGTCAGAACGGCGTTGCCGCCCATGCGCCAGGCTGCGTAGGTGATACCGATCAGCGCACCGAAGGCGAGCGCACCCCAAGTGAAGCCCAGACCCAATGCCTCGGTCGCCAAATCGCCAGCAGCCGTGCCCAGCGCGAACGTGCACAGGATGGCCGCCCAATAGAAAAGCTCCCGGCTGCGCGTCACGATGTCGTGAATGGACAGGGTGCGCTCGACCCGATACCAGACGAAGAAGATCGCGGCGAGCGCACCGGCGAACGCCGAGGTGCTGATGTACAGGCTGACGCCAAGGCCATCGGTCAGCAGATCGGTGATCTGGGTGCCGACTACGCTGACCAGTACCACCGTCAGCCAGTAAATCCAAGGGGTATAGCGGCGGGTACGCAATTGCATGAACAAGGCGGCTGCCAACAGAGCCGCCATGACGGTTCGAGTCACGCCTTGGCCCAAACCTGCGTTGACCGCCAGGAAATCGGCACCTGTCTCGCCCACTGTGGTGGACATGATCTTGATGATCCAGAACGACAGCGCGACTTCTGGGACTTTATTGAGCCAGCCTATGGTGCTGCTCGTGGGCAATTTGTTCATGGTGTTCTCCTGCCTAGGTAAAATCGTTGGCATCAGTCTGGCGGGGCAGACTTAGCCCGCCCATAGGCTCAATCGCGCACCCACCCCAGCGCGATCAGCCTGCCGAAAAGCCGGCGATGGATGTCGGTGGCAAACCGGTAGATCGCCCCCAGATACCAGTGCGCTCCCTGCGCCGTCAGCCAGGCACTGAACGCAGCGACCACGACGGCTCCGAGCATGTCGAATGGGAAGTGAACTCCCAGGTAGATGCGCGCCCAGGCGATAGGTACGCCCAGCAAGGTCAGCGTGATGCCTGCATTGCGCGGGCCGCCTTGCAGCACGAGGCTGAAGGCAACCGCCCACCATAGCGTCAGGTGATCGCTTGGGAATGACGAGTCGGCAACATGGGGAATAAGGGTATGACCCAGGCCGATCATGAAGGGCCGTGGATGTGTCCACGCCAAGCCGATGAGCTGGTTGACGAGTAGCCCCAGCAATCCCGATGCAGTGGCAACGAGCATCGCCTTGCGAGTGCTCTCGCTGCCGCGCAGCCAGCCGATACCGATCAGAAGTGGAATCGTCCAGATGAACCACTCGGCAAGGAGGATGGCCACCATCGATATCAGCGTGCCGGGATGCTCGGGAGCATTGAGCCAGAGAAAAAGAGTTTGGTTGAGTGATTCCATGAGGTCTCCGGGCCGGATCGCCTGATAGGGGAACGATCCGGCCATGCTGCCGGGATGTCAGTCCCGCTTGTCGTAGTCGTCATCGTGATCTGCCTTGTCCTCGGCAGACGAGATGACCGTCCCCTTGTCGGCATCGACCCGAACGTCGAAGACCTTGGCCCCACTGACGACTTCCACGTCATAGACCCAGCCTTGTTTCGAGTTCTCGTACTCGGCACGTGAAGCCTTGCCGTTGGCGTGTTGCTCGGCAATGGTGACAGCTTGAGTCAGCGGAATCTTGGCCTTGTTGATCGCCAAGGCGTCGTTCTCCATGCTGCCATTGGCGGCGTAGGCGACCGCACCGGTTGCAGCGATGGCGATGGCCAGCAGGGAAAGTTTGGTGTAGCGGTACATGATATTTCTCCAGAAGAGTGCAGGGATTTGCACAGTGGAGAAGGTACGCAGGCAGACTTAGCTGGTACTGAGCTACGCCGTCGCCTCTGTAGATGTTGGGCAACGGCTTAGCGCCCTTTTTTTCCGTTTTCTGAGGCGACCCCAGCCTCACAGGCGCACCCCTACAATCTGCCGCACCGTCATGAGCAGCCTGCGCGTCCTCGTCCTCCTTCCTCTCGGCACGGCCGATGCGGCGCGCTACCGCTGTGTCGCGGTCTCGCCGGGCCCAACGTCCATGGACGAAGGCCGCGCGCCGCCGCTGCTCACGGCCAGCGCGACGGCGCTGCCCGACCCCGGCCCGCTGGGTGAAGTGATCGCAGTCGTGCCGCTACAGGCGCTGTCCTGGCACCGCGTGACCTGGCCCCGCCAGCAGCCGCTGCGCGGACCCCGCGCGGCGGCCGTGCTCGCCGGTCTGCTGGAGGAACAACTGCTCGACGAACCCGCGTCCCTGCATTTCGCCCTCGAGCCCGACGCTGCTGACGCGGCCGCGCGCGGCGAGGCGCTGTGGGTCGGCGTCTGTGATCGGGCCTGGCTGCAATCGCATCTCGATGCGCTCGAAGCGGCGGGCCGGCCGGCTCGACGCCTCGTCCCCGAAGTCGCCCCGGTTCCACGAACCGAAGCCAACAGCCCGTCCTGGACCTTGCGCGCCGTCGAAGGCAGCGAAGGCCCGGCGCTCATCGTGCAAGGGCGGGGCTTTTCCGGGGGCGCGGCGCGCCTACCGCTCGAGTCGTCGTGGGTCGAAGCCGTCCTCGGTGGCGCGCCGCTGCCCGACGATGCGCGGCTCTACGCCGAACCCGGCGTGCTCGAAGCCGCCGAACGCACGCTGCAGCGCCGCGCCGAGCTGCAAACCCCGGCACAAGCCTGGCTGGCTGCCGCCCAATCGCCTTGGGATCTGGCGCAATTCGACTTTCGCAGCATGGGCCGCGCGCGTTGGGCCCGGCTCGCGGCGGCCTGGCGCGCCTTGGCGCACGAGCCGCAGTGGCGGCCGGTGCGCTGGGGCCTGGCGCTGCTGGCCCTGGTGCCGTTCGTGGGTCTGGAAGTCTGGGCGGCCCAGGAGCGGCGCATGCTCGCGGCGCTCGACGCCCAGGCCCGAGCCCTCGTGACGCATACCGCACCCGAGATCCGCCCCCTGGTCGATCCGCTGCGCCAGCTCGAGCGCGCGGTGCAGTGGCGCCGCGCGACCACCGGCCAGCCGGGGCCGGCCGACCTCGAGCCCTTGCTCGGCACGCTGGGGTCGCTGGGCGCTTCGGTTCAAAGGATCGAACTCGACGCTGCGCGGGTGCTGCTGGTCGGCATCGAGCCGAAGGCGGCCGCGGCCCTCGATGCGCGGCTGCGCCCGCTGGGTTGGCGTGCGCGCCGCGTCGAAGCCGACCGCGTGCAGGTCGAGCCGGCTGACGAAGCCGCCACCACCGGGGGACCGCGATGAGCACCGGGAATGTCCTCAGCGAGCTGCGGCGGTCCTGGGCGACGGCGGCGGCGCTCTGGCGTCAGCGCCCAGTGCGCGAGCGCGTCGGCGTCGGCCTGGCGCTCGGCTTGCTCGTCGCGGCGCTGGTCTGGACGCTGCTGCTGGCACCGGCGCTGCAGTTGTGGCGCAGCGCCCCGCAGAAAGAAGCCGCAGCGCTGCAGCGGCTCGAACGCATCCAGGCGCTTGCTGCCGAGCACGACGCGCTCCAGCGGCTGCCGCGCCTGCCGCGTGCCACCACCGTCGAACGTCTGCGCGCCGCCCTCGCCCAGAGCGTCGGCACCAGTGGCCGGATCGAGGTTCAAGGCGATCGCGCCGTCGTCACCCTGTCTGAAGCGCCGGCCGACGGTCTGGCGCGCTTGCTGACGCAGGCCCGGGAGCGTGCGCATGTGCTGCCGGTACAGGCCAAGCTCGAGCGGGCCGCCACGCCGGGCCTGGCACGCTGGAGCGGCACGCTCGGATTTGCGCTGAGTGAGGAATGAGAGGCTGAGCCCCGCCATGGCCCCGCGTTCATCCAGCACCCCCGGGCTTTTGGGCCGTTTCGGCGCCGCGCCACACCCCACCGGTCGGCGCGCGGCATGGACGGGCGCGGTCGCGGGCGGCCTGGTCGGAACCCTCGCGGGCCTGGCCATCGCCGCGCCGGCCTCCTGGGCGGCGCAAGCCGTCGAAGCCGCCTCGGGCGGACGGGTGCGGCTGCACGCGCCCCTGGGCACGGTGTGGAACGGCTCGGCCTCGCTCGCCCTGCATGACGAGGCGAGCGGCCGCGGCAGCGCGGCGCTGCCCGGGCGCATCCACTGGCAACTGCGCGCGCAGGGCACGGGGCTCCAACTGGCGCTGAACGCCGACTGCTGCACGCCCGAGCCGCTGCGGCTTCGCTTGGCCTGGGGTTGGCGGCAGCTTCGGGTCCGCCTCGAGCCGCTGGTGCAGCCTGCGCGCTGGCCGGCGCAGCTCTTGAGCGGCTTGGGGGCGCCCTGGAATACGCTACAACCCGAAGGGCAAATCGCGCTGGCCAGCCCCGGCTTCGAGATGCACTGGGCCTCGGGGCGTCTGCGCCTGGACGGCCGCGTCGACCTCGAATTGAGCGACCTCGCGACGCGCGTCTCGCCGCTGCGGCCACTGGGCAGCTACCGGCTGGTGTTGCGCGGCGGCGAGGTTCCCGCCCTGGACTTGAGCACCGTTTCCGGCCCGCTGCAACTCGAGGGCAGCGGCAGTTGGAACGGCGCGCAGCTGCGGTTTCGGGGAACGGCGCAGGCGGCCCCGGGGTCGGAAACCGCGCTGTCCAACCTCTTGAACCTGTTGGGGCGCCGCGAGGGCCCCCGCGCGATCCTCTCCCTGGGCTAGGGCAGCCTTTGACCGTATTCCTTTGAGCGCAAAGATGGACATCCGAATCGACTCTCTTCTCTTCCGACGGACACGGTCCCTGACATGGGCGGCGATCGCTCTCGCGCTCGCTTGGGGCGCGGCTTCGGCGCTCGCACAAACCAGCAGCGCGCCGCGCAGCGCCGAGCCCGTGGTCCTCAACTTCCAGGGCGCGGAGATCGAAGCCGTCGCGCGCACGCTGGCCACGCTCAGCGGTCGCCAGGTCGTGGTGGACCCGCGCGTCAAAGGCACGATCACGCTGATCAGCGAACGCCCGGTGACGCCGGCGGCCGCGTGGAACCAGTTCGTCGCCGCACTGCGCTTGCAAGGGCATACCGTGGTCGAATCCGAGGGGCTCTACAAGGTCGTTCCCGAAGGCGACGCGAAGGTGCAAACCGGTGTGGTAGGCGCGGGCTCGGTGCCGTCGAGCGTGGGCGGGCAGGTGATCACGCAGATCTTTTTTCTGCGGCATGAATCGGCCAACAACCTGCTGCCGGTGCTGCGGCCGCTGATCACGCCGGCCAACACCATCAATGTGAATCCGGGCAACAACAGCCTTGTCATCACCGACTACGCGGACAACCTGCGCCGACTGGGACGCATCATCGCCGCGATGGATCAGCCCAACGCGACCGACGTGGAAGTCATGGCGCTCAAACATGCGATTGCCAGCGAGCTCGCCCCCTTGGTGAGCCGGCTGGTCGAGACGGGCGCCACCGCCACGAGCGCGCCGGGTGCCGCCGCGGCCGACAGCGGCCCGCGGCTTGCCATCCTCGCCGAGCCGCGCAGCAACGCGCTGATCGTGCGTGCGCCCAATGCCGCGCGCCTGGCGCTGATCCGCTCACTCGTCGAAAAGCTCGACCAACCCGCAGCGAGCGCGGACGCCAAAGCGCCCGCGGCAGGGAACATCCATGTCGTCTATTTGAAGAACGCCGATGCGACCAAGCTCGCCGCGACCTTGCGCGCAGCGATTTCCGGTGAGGCGCGCGGTGCTTCGACGCCGGCCGCGTCGAGCGGCTCTGCGGCGAGTACCGCCCTGACCACCGCGACCGCCACCACCACCGCCCCGGGCACGCGTTCGAGCGCCGCCACCGAGGCGACCACCGGCGGCCAGATCCAAGCCGATGCGGCCACCAACGCGCTCATCATCACCGCGCCCGAGCCGCTCTACCGCCAACTGCGCGCGGTGATCGACCAGCTCGATGCGCGGCGCGCGCAGGTGTTCGTCGAAAGCCTCATCGCCGAAGTGAACGCCGACAAGGCGGCGGAATTCGGCATTCAGTGGCAAGGGCCGATCGGCAAGAAAGGTGACGGCGTGGTCGGGCTGCTGGGGACGAACTTCAGCATCGGCGGTGCCAACATCATCGAACTCGCCGCGCAGAGCGCGAGCAACCCGAAGGCACCCTCGACCGGCCTCAACTTCGGGCTCGCGCAGCGCACCAACGGCATCTATGTGCTGGGCTTTCTCGCGCGCTTCCTGCAAGCCAATGGCGACGGCAACATCCTCTCAACGCCCAATCTGCTGACGCTCGACAACGAAGAGGCCAAGATCGTCATCGGCCAAAACGTGCCTTTCGTGACCGGCCAATACACCAACAACAACAGCGGTGGCAACGGCGCGGTCAATCCTTTTCAGACGATCGAGCGCAAGGACGTGGGCCTGACGCTGCGGGTCAAACCCCAGGTCAGCGAGAGCGGCACGGTGAAGCTGCAGATCTTCCAGGAAGTGTCGAGCGTCGCGCCGAGTTCGATCAATTCGCCCACGGGGCTGATCACCAACAAGCGTTCGATCGAATCCACCGTGCTGGTCGAAGACGGCGGCATCGTGGTGCTCGGCGGTTTGCTGCAGGATGAATACGCCGACAACGAGGAAAAAGTACCCGGCCTCGGGGACGTGCCACTGTTGGGCAACCTGTTCAAGAGCCAGACGCGCAGCCGCAAGAAGACCAATCTGATGGTGTTCCTGCGCCCCGTGGTGCTGCGCGACGCGCAAAGCACCGACAGTCTATCGATGGACCGCTACGAACTCATGCGCGGCACCCAAGGCGCGGTGCAGCCGATGGAGTCGGCCGTGGTGCCCGTCAACGCCGCGCCCATGCTGCCGCCGCGGGGCGCACAGCCGCGCGCCAGCGCGCCGGCCGCTGCCCCCGCAGGCTCGGCGCCGCAGCCGGTCTCGGGCGAGCGCTGAAGCGCACACAGCCGAGGTTTGCGATGCGCTACCCCCTGCCCTACGCCTACGCCCGCGCGCACCAGTTGCTGCTCGAAGCCGAGGGCGAACGCGCGACGCTGTGGATCTCGGACGCGCCCGACTGGTGCGCCGTGGGTGAAGTCCAACGCAAGCACGGCCAGAGCCTGCCGATCGCCTTGGCCCGGCTCGACGCGACGGCGCTGGCGCAACGCATCAGCGCCGCCTATGCCGAGGGGGAGTCGAGCGCAGCGGCGGTGGTGAGCGAGGTGGAGAGCGACGCCGACCTCTCGCGCCTGATGCAGGAGCTGCCCGCGGTCGAAGATCTGCTCGAAGCCAGCGACGACGCGCCCATCATCCGCATGCTCAACGCGCTGCTGACCCAGGCCGCGCGCGACGGCGCAAGTGACATTCACATCGAACCCTATGAGCGCAGCTCCAGCGTGCGCTTTCGCGTCGATGGCACGCTGCGCGAGGTGGTGCGACCCAACCGCGCGCTGCATGGGGCCCTGATCTCGCGCCTGAAGATCATGGCCGAACTCGATATTGCCGAAAAACGCCTGCCGCAGGACGGCCGCATCTCGCTGCGCATCGGCACGCGCGCGGTGGACGTGCGCGTTTCCACACTGCCGAGCGCGCACGGCGAGCGCGCGGTGCTGCGCCTGCTCGACAAGTCCGAGAGCCGGCTCACGCTCGAAGCCGTGGGCATGCAGGGGGATGTGCTCGAGCGCTTCACGCAGCTCATCGCGCAGCCGCACGGTATTCTGCTCGTCACCGGCCCCACCGGCAGCGGCAAGACCACCACGCTGTACGCCGCGCTGCAGCGGCTCGATGCGGCCACGCTCAACATCATGACGGTGGAAGACCCGATCGAGTACGAGCTGCCCGGAATCGGCCAAACGCAAGTGAACCCGAAGATCGAGCTCGACTTCGCCCGTGCGCTGCGGGCCATCCTGCGCCAGGACCCGGACGTGATCATGATCGGCGAAATCCGCGACCATGAAACGGCGCAGATCGCCATCCAGGCCAGCCTCACCGGCCACCTGGTGCTCGCCACGCTGCACACCAACGACGCGGCGAGTGCGGTCACGCGGCTGACGGACATGGGCGTCGAGCCTTTCTTGCTGAGTTCGTCGCTGCTGGGGGTGCTGGCGCAGCGCCTGGTGCGTCGGCTCTGTGCGCATTGCAAGCGACAAGACGCCGAGGGCGCCTGGCACCCCGTGGGTTGCGCCGAGTGCGGGCACACGGGCTATGCCGGCCGCACCGGCATCTTTGAGTTGCTGGCGGCCGACGAGGCCATCCGCGCACTCATCCACGCGCAAGCCGGAGAAGCCGAAATCCGCGCCGCGGGCCTCGCCGCCGGTATGCGGCTGATGCGCGAGGACGGCGAGCGGCTCGTGGCCAGCGGTGTCACCAGCCGTGAAGAACTGCTGCGCGTGACGCGCGACTGAACCTAAACCCCTCCGACGCCATGCCCGCTTACCGCTACGAGGCGCTCGACGCCGACGGCAAAACCCGCAAAGGCATCGTGGAGGCCGACACGGCCCGCGCCGCGCGCGGCCTGTTGCGCGGGCAGCAGCTGGTGCCGCTCTCGGTCGAGCCGGTCGCGAGCGCCGAGGCCGAGGCCCCAGGTCGCGCCGCTTGGTGGAGCCCACGGGTGTTCACACCGACCACGCTCGCCATCTGGACGCGCCAGCTCGCGGGCTTGGTGAGCGCCGGCCTGCCGCTCGAGCGTGCCTTGAGCGCACTCGCCGAGGAAGCCGAAGATGAGCGCACCCGCGCGCTGGCGGCAGCCCTGCGCGCCGAAGTCCATGCGGGCGCAAGCTTTGCTGCGGCGCTGGCGCGTCATCCGCGGGCCTTTCCCGAGGTCTACCGCGCGGTGGTCGCCGCCGGCGAACAAAGCGGCCAGCTCGGCGGCGTGCTCGAGCGCCTGGCCGACGATCTGGAACAGCGCCAGGCCTTGCGCGCCAAGCTGCTCGGCGCCGCGCTCTACCCCGCGATCGTGACGGTGATCGCGCTCTTGATCGTCGTGTTTCTCGTGACCTACGTCGTGCCGCAGGTCGCGGGCGTGTTTGCGGGAACCAAAAAGGCCTTGCCGTTTCTCACCGTGGCGATGCTCGCGCTCAGCAGCGCGGTGCGCCAGTACGGCTGGATCGCGCTCGGTGTTCTTGTTTTGATAGCAGTTGGTGGCCGTTTGGCGCTGGGGAACCCCGTGTTTCGCGAGCGATTCGACGCTGCATGGCTGCGCGCGCCGGTGGTCGGGCGGCTCTCGCGCGGGTACAACGCGGCACGCTTCGCCTCGACTCTGGCGCTGCTGTCGGCGGCCGGGGTGCCGATTCTGCGTGCGCTGCAGGCGGCGGCGGAGACGCTCTCCAACCGGGCGATGCGGCAGGACGCACTGGACGCGCTCGTGAGGGTGCGCGAGGGCGCGCCGCTGGCCTCGGCGCTCGGGCAAAAGCAGCGCTTTCCAAGCTTGCTCGCGATGTTCGCGCGGCTGGGCGAGCAGACCGGACAGCTGCCCCAGATGCTTGGGCGTGCGGCCACGCAGCTCTCGGCCGAGGTGCAGCGCCGCGCGGTGGCGCTCGCGACCGTGCTCGAGCCGCTGCTGATCGTGACCATGGGCGCGGTGGTGATGCTCATCGTGCTCGCCGTGCTGCTGCCCATCATCCAGCTCAACCAACTCGTGCGCTGAGTTCCCCACCATGGCTGCCAATCTCGACAACCAACTCGTCGTTGCGATTTCCTCGCGCGCCCTGTTCGACCTCGAAGAGGAAAACCGGGTCTTCGAGCAAAGCGACGACCGCGCCTACATGCGCTTGCAGCTCGAACGGCTCGAGCAACCGGCGCGCCCGGGCGTGGCCTACTCGCTGGTCAAAAAGCTGCTGGCTTTCAACGACCCCGAGCATGCGCGCGTGGAAGTGGTCATGCTCTCGCGCAACGACCCGGTGTCGGGCCTGCGCGTGTTCCGCTCGGTCGCGACGCACGGCCTGACCGTCACGCGCGGCGTGTTCACCCGCGGGCGCGACCCCTGGCCCTACCTGAGCCCTTTGCGCGCCAATTTGTTTTTGTCGGCCAACCCGGCCGACGTGCGCGCCGCACTGGCCTTGGGCTTTCCCGCCGCGACGGTGGCGACACATGCCGCGCGCGCCTCCGACCGCTACCCGCACGAGGTGCGCATCGCGTTCGACGGCGACGCCGTGCTGTTTTCCGATGAAGCCGAGCGCATCTATCAGCAAAACGGCCTGCCCGCGTTTCAGCAGCACGAGCGGGACCGCGCGGTGCAGCCGCTGCCGGGCGGCCCGTTCAAGCCGCTGCTCGCGGCGCTGCACCGACTGCAGCAAGAGGGCACCGACGCCATGCGCATCCGCACCGCGCTGGTGACCGCGCGCAGCGCCCCGGCGCATGAGCGCGCCATCCGCACCTTGATGGACTGGAACATCGAGGTCGACGAAGCGATGTTCCTCGGCGGCCTGCCCAAGGGCGAGTTCCTCGCCGCCTTCGAGCCCGACTTCTTCTTCGACGACCAGACCGGCCACATCGAACAAGCCGCCCGCCATGTCCCCGCCGGGCATGTGGCCAGCGGTGTGTCGAACGATGGCTGAGGACGCAAACCCCATGTCCCAGGCCCCCGCCACGCCCGCGTCCAGCGCCGCGCCCCTCGCCCGCTGGTCGGCGCTGCGGCATTTCCTCGGCCAGGTGCGCACGCTCTCGCTGCCGTATTTCCGCTCGGAAGAGCGCTGGAAAGCACGCGCGATGCTCGCGGCGATCGTGGCGCTCAACCTCGGCGCGGTCTATTTGCTGGTGCAGATCAACGAGTGGAACCGCCTGTTCTTCGACGCGCTACAGAACAAAGACGCGGCGGCGTTCTGGACGCAGCTCGCGCGCTTTGCGGTGCTCGCCTTCGTCTACATCACGGTGGCGATCTACCGCTTTTACCTGACCCAAATGCTGGAGCTGCGCTGGCGCGCCTGGATGACGGCGCAGTACGCCGCGCGCTGGCTCAGCGACCATGCGTTTTATCGCATCGAGCTCGCACGCTTCACCCGCGCCGACACCGACCGGCCCGACGACCCCGCTGCGCAGCCGGACAACCCGGATCAGCGCATCCAGGAGGACATCAACCTGTTCACCACGCAGACGGTGGGGCTCTCGATGGGGCTGCTCAACGCGAGCGTGACGCTGCTGAGCTTCGTCGGCATCCTCTGGAGCCTCTCCGGGCCGTTCGCGTTCACGCTGGGCGGCACGAGTTGGACCATCCCGGGCTTCATGGTGTGGATGGCGCTGCTCTACGCACTGGCGGGCAGTTGGCTCGCGCACCGCATCGGTCGACCGCTGATCGGACTCAACTTCCGCCAGCAGCGCTATGAAGCCGACTTCCGCCACCACCTCGTGCGGGTACGCGAATACAGCGAGGCGATCGCGCTCGACCGGGGCGAGGCCGCGGAACGCCGCCAGATCGCCGCGCGCTTTGCGCCGGTGCTCTCCAACATGCTGGAGCTGCTGCGGGCGCAAAAGCGGCTCACCGGCTTTACCGTGGGCTTTGGCCAGGCGGCGGTGGTGTTCCCCTTCCTCGTCGCTGCGCCGCGGTTTTTCAGCGGGGCGATTCAGCTCGGCGAGCTGATGCAAATCTCGAGCGCCTTTGGGCAGGTGCAGGACGCACTCTCCTGGTTCGTCAACAACTACGACGCGCTCGCCAGCTGGCGCGCCACCACCGAGCGCCTAAGCGGCTTCGAGGCCAAGATTTCTGAACAAAAACCCGAAGACGCCGGCGTCAAACGGCGCGATGATGCTCCTAAAACCGAAGCGCCGACCGCCACCGACCTCGGCGTCGATCTGCCCGACGGCACGCCACTGCTCGCTGCTCGCGCGCTGTCGGTGGGCCCTGAGCAACCGGTGCTGGTCAGCGGCCCCTCGGGGGCGGGCAAGTCCACGTTGTTTCGCGCCTTCGCCGGCATTTGGCCGTATGCGCGCGGCACGGTCTGCCTGCCCGAAGACAGCATGTTCGTCCCGCAGCGCCCGTATTTCCCGAACGGCAGCCTGCGCGCGGCGCTGGCCTACCCCGAACTGCCCGAGCGCTATCGCGACGAGGAACTGCGACAGGCGCTCGTCGATGCGCGGCTGCCCGAGTTGGTCCACCGGCTCGACGACGCCGATGCCTGGAGCCAAAAGCTCAGCGGCGGTGAGCAGCAGCGGCTGGCCATCGCGCGCGTGCTGCTCAAGCGTCCGCGCTGGGTGTTTGCCGACGAAGCCACGGCCGCGCTCGACGCCGAGGCCGAAACCGCGCTCTACGCCCGTCTGGCCGAACGCACGGCCGAGCGCGGCGGCGCGCTGGTATCCATCGCGCACCGGCCGTCGGTGGCAGCCTTCCACCGCGTGCAATGGCGCTTCGTGCCGCAGACGAACATCGACGCCGCGGCGCAGGCCCGCTACCGCATCGAAGTCGCGCCGCTCGAAGGGTCAGACGCCGGCTGAACGTCCACATCCGGCCCGCCACGCCTGCCAGCCCCGTGCTCGCAGCACGCAGGCGGGACATTCGCCGCAGCCGTAGCCCCAGTCGTGGCGAGCACTGCGCTCGCCGCGGTAGCAGGTGTGCGTGTGCTCGACGATGAGTTCCACCAAGGCCGCGCCGCCGGCCGCCGCGTCACGGCCCAGCCGCGCCTCGTGCGCAGCGCCCAGCCGGTGCGCCAGCGCCCAGGTCTCGGCCTTGTCGAGCCACATCAGCGGGGTGTCGATGCGCAGCCGCCGATCCAGCCCCAGCGACAGCGCCACCTGCATGGCCTTCATGGTGTCGTCGCGGCAATCGGGATAGCCGGAGAAGTCGGTCTCGCACACCCCCGTCACCAGCGCCTGCGCACCGCGCCGGTAAGCCAAAGCGGCGGCCAGCGTCAGAAAAATCAGATTGCGCCCGGGCACGAAGCTGTTGGGCAGGCCGGACGCTTCGAAGGCGAAGGCCGTGTCCCGCGTGAGGGCGCAGTCGCTGATCTCGCCCAGCACGGCGAGGTCGATCAGATGGTCCTCGCCCAGCTTCGCCGCCCAAGCGGGAAAGCGCTCGCGCAGCGCCGCCAACACGGTTTGCCGCGCCTCGAGTTCCACCCGGTGACGCTGGCCGTAGTCGAAACCCACCGTCTCGACCCGCTCGAACTGCTCGAGCGCCTGCGCCAGACAGGTGGTCGAGTCCTGCCCGCCGGAAAACAAAACCAGCGCCGATTGAAAGCCGTGTTTGCTCGTCATTTTTGAAGATGTTTACCGGATGCCTGCGTGAAATGGCGCAAGAATGCTCTCTTTTCATGAGCAATCAAGCACCCGCTGGGTCAAGCCCGAGCGTCTGCACAAAGGCCGACGGACGCGGCCGCAGCAGCCCGCCCGGCCGCCGCAGCACCGTCCCTATGCTCAAAAAACACACCGCCTGCTCGGTTTCGTCCAAGTCGAACAGCCGCCGCAACACAACCGATTCGAGCGCCTGGCCGCTGGTGAGCGCCGCGCCAAAACCCAGCGCATGCGCCATCAGTTGCATGTTTTGCAGCGCACACCCCAGGGACACCAGCCGCTCGGCCTCACCCACCGGGGGCGACACTTTGGGAAACGCTGAATCAATGGCTGCGCGGGCGAATCGCTGTGTTGCGCGGTGCTCGCTCCCTCGCCTATCTATGTGATATGTCTCGGTCGCTGCGCTCCGTGCGCCTTGCGCTTCATCCCGCTCGCCGATTTCTTCAGCGTTTCCTTTGCCGTCACCGCGCGCCGGACCGGGCCGATCCGCGCCGAGCCGGGCGACCGCCAGCATCAGCTCCGGCGCGTGATGCGCCTTGGCCGCGGCTTTGGCGCAGTCGGCGTCGCTCGCTGCAGCGTCCCGCTCGCGCAGCGCCTGTGCAAACGCGTTGCCCAGACGATCACGGGCTTGTGCGGGCACCCGCACGAACCGCCAGGGGCACAACTGCCCATGATCGGGCGCGGCCGCTGCGGCCTGAAAAATCTGCTGCAACTGATCCGCATCCGGCCCCGGCGCCCCGAGCCAACGCGGCAGCACCGTGCGCCGGCTGTGGATCAGGGCCGCGGCCAGCTCGGCCAGCGGCGGCGCGGCGCCGTCATCCCGGGCGACCATCGGCACGCGCCTGCCCGTACCAACGCAAATGGCGCTGGCCCCACAGCAGCATCACCAGTCCCCAGAGCGCCGCCGCAGCCAGCAGCCACCCTCCACCGAGCCTCGGAAGCGCCGCAACGAGCCGGATGAGGACCGCCACCTGCAACAACCAGAACAAGCCCCACACCCAGCCATCGGCGGCGAGCGGGCGACCACTGTGCCCGCTCGACACCCGCGTGACCATCGCCACCACCAGCGAGCCCAGGCAGCCCATCGTCAGCGCGTGCAGGGCGCCGAGCGGCAGCACCACGTCGTCCAACCACAGCCCGAGACCCCGCGTCAGCCCCGCTAGCGCGAACGCCAGACCCAGCCAGAGAAAACCCAGATGCAGCATGGCGAGCAAACGGTGCCGCAGACTTTGCGCCAGCCCCCACACGACCGCCAAACCGATCAGCACCGCACCCAGCACGAGTTCGAGCACCGCCCGCACCCCCAGCAGCAGCGGCCATGCCGGACCCAAGGCGTCAAGCCAGACCGACATCAGTTCGAGCCCCGCCGCTGCCAGCATCAGCCAAAGCACCCAAAAAGGCCGCCAGACTTCGATGAACGGCAGTACCGCCGACGTGAAAAATGGCAGCATCCGGTGCGCCACGACGACGAACACCGGCACGACGCAGGCCCACAAGCCACTGAGCAACAGCACGCGTGCGCGTGCATCGTCGCCCGCCAGCAAAGCACCCGCTTCGGCCGCCAGCGCCAGCACCCCAAGGGCCAGCGCGACGCCGATGGCCGTCGCATGCACCCGGTCGGGCACGGCGCTGGCCAAGATCAAGCGCCAGAAGCGCGCCGTGAGGGCCGCGAGCGCCAAAGCCGCGAGCCACAAACCCGCCGAGGCCCAGCCGACCGACACGCAAGCCCCCACCAGAAACACCGGCCAAGCGAAGGTGTAAGCCAGCAACGGCGCCAACAACTCGCGCGCCTCGGGCCCAGGCACCGCCAGCCACTTCGGCCCCGCCGTGAACAGGAAACCGGCGAAGAACAGCGGCATGAAGCCATAAACCATGATGCTGCCGTGTGCCAGCGTCGGTGAAACCGCCCAAGGCCACGGCTCGGCCCAACCCACACGCTGCGCGAGCACCGCGATCCACCAGCCGCTCGCGACGAGCAGCATCACGGTGGCAAGGAAAAAAGCCAGGCGATGCGGCGCCCGCAACAAGGCCGACAGCCGCCAGCCCGACGCGCTCGGGTCCGTGACCGGGGGCGGCGCGGCACTCATCCGCAGGCCCCAATGTGACCGCAGGCGGTGCAGTATTCACAGCCGTCCTTGCGGATAACGGCATGCGCGCCGCACTCGCTGCATTTCTTGCCTGCCATGACCGGCGGCGTCGCTGGCGTCGTTCCCGCAGAAGCGGCGCCCGTCGCAGGCGTCGCTGCCGACGCACCCGCCGCGTCGGCGTGGGCGCGCCGTGCGATCAGGTTTTGCAGCGCGTAGGCAATCGCCGCCACTTCGGAGTCGTGCCACATCGGCACCTCGGTACCGTCGGCCTTGCGGTAGGTGCCCAGCCGCACCGGGCCACGGTCCCAGGCGACTTTGCGCATGTCGCGCAGCGCCCGGTCGAGAAAGCCGCCGCGCGCGGCCAAAGAGAGCAGCCGCATGCTCGAGGTGATCCACTGCTGCGACTCGCCGCTCTGCCCCACGGGCATGAAGAACTCGATGGCGCGCTCGACCGTGCCCGACCCATCGGCACGCGGCACCGGAAGGAAGGAAACGATGAGGTAGAGCGTTTTGTGGCCTTCCTGCGTCCAGTATTCGATCTTCTCGGCCACGGCCGACAAGGCCCCTTTGGGTCGGCTCTCGATCACGGTGCGCATCGGGTCCACGGGCGCAGCCGCGGGTGCCTCTTTCGCTGCCGCCGGCGCGTCGTTGGTCGACAGCACCGAGCCAAGTATGGTGTTGGGCCGGTAGGTCGCCAGCCCCTTGAGGTGCGAGGCCCAGGCCCGCTCGTAGAGGTTCTTGAAATCGTCGTAGGGATAGTCGGCCGGGATGTTGACCGTCTTCGAAATCGAGGTGTCCACAAAGGGCTGCACCGCCTGCATCATCGCAATGTGCGCGCCCGCGGAAAGCTCCAGCGCCGAGACGAAGGCCGGCGGCAACTGCTCGGTGTCGCCGCCCAGCTGGCGCCACAGCCGCCAGGCGTGGTCTTCCACCGCGTACTCGGTGGTGCTGCCGTCGCTTTCGCGCTTCTTGCGCTTGTAGGTCCAAGAAAACGCGGGCTCGATGCCGTTGGAGGCGTTGTCCGCAAAGGCCAGACTCACCGTGCCCGTGGGCGCAATCGACAGCAAATGGCTGTTACGAATGCCGTGCGCGCGGATCTGTGCCTTGAGCGCCTCCGGCAGACGGCTCGCAAACGTGCCCTCGGCCAAATAGCCCTCGGCGTCGAATTTCGGGAACGGGCCTTTTTCCTTGGCCAGCTCCACCGAGGCCGCATACGCCGCATCCCGCATGCGCTCGGCGATGCGCGCGGCCATTTGGCGCCCGCTCTCGTCGTCGTAGCGCAACCCCAACATCACCAACGTATCGCCCAGCCCCGTGAAGCCGACCCCGATGCGCCGCTTGGCATGAGCTTCCTCGCGCTGCTGCACGAGCGGCCACCAGGTCAGGTCGAGCACGTTGTCGAGCGCGCGCACCTGCACCGCCACCGCTAGCTCGAAGGCCTCGAAGTCGAACCGCGCCGTTCCCCCATGCCCAAACGGATGCCGCACGAAGCGCGTGAGAATGATGGGCCCGAGGTCACAGCAACCGTAGGGCGGCAAGGGTTGTTCGCCACAAGGATTGGTCGCCTCGATGGTTTCGCAATACCGCAGGTTGTTGTCGCGGTTGATGTGGTCGAGGAAGAGGATGCCGGGCTCGGCAAAGTCGTAGGCCGAGCGCATCACGGTGTCCCAGAGCTCGCGCGCGGGGAGGGTGCGGTACACCCAGAGGCCGTCGCCGCGCTGGTAGGCGCCTTCGGCCAGCAGCGCCGCGCCGGGCCGGGCTTTGTGCACCAGTTCCCAGGGCGCGTCCTCGGCCAATGCCTGCATGAAGGCATCGGTCACCCCTACCGATACGTTGAAGTTGTTCCAACGCCCTGGCGTGCGCTTGGCCGTGATGAAGTCGAGCACATCGGGGTGGTCGATGCGCAGCACACCCATCTGCGCGCCGCGCCGCGCGCCGGCACTCTCCACCGTCGCGCAGGATTGGTCGAACACATTGATGTAGCTGCACGGCCCCGAGGCCATCGAAGCCGTGGCTTTCACCTCGGCCCCGCGCGGGCGGATGCGCGAGAAGTCATATCCCACGCCACCGCCGCGACGCATGGTTTCGGCCGCCTCGCGCAGCGCCTCATAAATGCCCGGGTAGCCGTCCTCGTCGAAGCCCTGGATGCAGTCGCCCACGGGCTGCACGAAGCAGTTGATCAGCGTGGCCTGCAAGTCGGTTCCGGCCGCGCTCATGATGCGCCCGGCACCAATGGCCCCGGCGTGCAGGTTGTCGAGGAAGCGGCGCTCCCACTCGGCTTGAAGTTCGGGCTTTTCAACCGAAGCGAGCGCGCGCGCGACGCGGCGGTACAGATCTTCGACATCGTTCTCGCCGGGCTTGAGGTATTTCTCGCGCAGCACGTCGAGGCTGATGGGCTGGGGCGCGGTGAGGTCCTCAATGGGGGCGATGGGGTCACGTTTCATACACAGTTCTCCGATCAATCAAGGGGGGTGGTGAGCTGGGCCGTTTGCGCCGCTCCGCCACCGATTGGAACGAGTCTACTCCCGCGCAACAGGCAAAACGCGCCCCCTCGGAGATCCGTCTGACACCGGACCGACACTTGGGTCCGCCCCCATCAAGCGGGGCCGAGGAGGGATACGGCTCGAGTCTGCGGCCTGCGCCTTGACCGAGGCACGACACGGAAGCCCTCGAAAAGCCAGCCTCGAGGGCCTCGGTCAAATCCCTCGGCCAAATCCCTCGGTCAAGGGCCTCGGCCGGGCCTCACTGCACCAACGGCGACTTCACACCCTCCAGATCGACCCCACCGACATCGGCCGCCCCGGCCAGCAAGCGCATGTATTGACGCAGCGCCAGCGCCCTCGATTGAAGTCTCAACTCGGCTTCGATGCGCTCCCGGACCTGCTCGAATTCGAGCTGTCGCCCTTTCCGACGACCCAAAACCTCGATGATGTGCAAGCCGAACCGGGTCCGCACCAAGCGCGGATGCACACCCATGCCCCAGCCGGCGTGCTTCTGGAAAAACAGCTCGTTGGCGAGCTCTGGGGCACAATCCTCGGGCCCGATCCAGCCAAGGTCCCCTCCCTGCGCGCCGCTGGGGCAATTCGACAGTTCAGCGGCCAACTGGGCGAAGCGCTCGGGCCTCGCGTCCTTGGAGCACAGCTCCAGCAGCGTGCGCTCGGCTCGGACAGCCAATGCATGGATGTCGACGCCGGGTGTCACCCCGAACAAGATGTGGCGTACATGCAAAGCCTGACCCTCGACATAGCGGGAGCGATTTCGCTCGTAATGCCTTCGGCAGGATTCCTCGTCGGGCTGCGGCGTTTGAACCTCGCTCTCGAGCATCTCCTCGATGACCCGCTTCGCAGCCTCATCGAGTTCGGGAGCCAAATCAGTCCCGACATCCGGCAACAGCCCTCGCCGCACCGCCTCCTGTCGCAACAGTTCGCCACACGCGCGCTCGCGCAGTGCCTCCTCGTCGAGGCGCTCATTTTCCCGATGAAGCGCAACTCCATTGATGCGGGCCACCTTGGCCGACAACGGAACATCGGCCATGCAGCCACAGCGAGGATCCCCACAACCGGTCAGCGACGAACTGGGCAGTTTCATATCGAGCTCCCGACTCAATGATTCATCGGGTCAGCGACCGACACCGGACGGGGCGTCATGCCCACCCGACGGCTGCGGACCACCTGATAGGGTCGAAACACATAGGCCAGTGTGCCAAAGCCACTCCAGACATGCACCAGTCGAGTGAACGGGAAGATCAAAAAGATCGTCATACCCAAGAACATGTGGGACTTGAAGACCCACCCGGCATCGGCCAGCAGTTCAGGCGCCCCGGCGCGGAAGGTCACGATCCTCTGCGCCCACTCCGAAAGCTTGAGCATCATGCTGCCGTCCAAATGTTGTGCCGAGAGAGGAATGGTCGACAGACCGAGCGCAAACTGGAGCCACAACAGGACGAGCAAGACAATGTCGCTGGTTTTGCTGGTTGCCCGAATCCGCGGATCGGACAAACGGCGATGCAACAGCATCGTCACGCCGACAAATCCGAACAGGCCAAACAAGCCGCCAGAGACCATCGCCAAGAGTTGCTTGGCGCCCGCACTGATGAACGGCTCGTAGACAAAGTGGGGCGTCAGCATGCCGACGGTGTGGCCGAAAAACAGAAACAGGATGCCGATGTGGAAGAGATTACTTCCCCAGCGCAACTGACCGGCCCGCAACAACTGCGATGAATCGCTTTTCCAGGTGTACTGATCACGGTCAAACCGAATCAGGCTCCCGAGTAGGAAGACCGTCAGCGCAATGTACGGGTAGTAGCCGAACAAGAAATGGTCGAGGTAGCTCATGCCATCACTCCTTGGGTAGATGCTTTGCGAACGAGGTGAACGGGCTGCGGGTCGCCGGGACGCGCCTGTCCCCGAGTGCTGCAGCCATCAAAGGCCACCGGCTCGGCCCAACTTTCATCCAGTGTTTCTTCAGGTTCGATCTCGACGGCGCGGGCAGGCATCCCGGCCAAGTCGAGAACGGCCGCCATGACGGCGGCGTAAGGACTTTTCTTTTGCATCAAGGCACTGAAAATCGCATTGACGATATGCCCCAGTTCGGCAAGAAAGCCCTTGGCAACCGAAGCCGGCTGAGTCGATGCAAATTCCAAGACCACTCCCAGGTGATCAGGCAACTCACCCGACGCGAGATCAAGGCCCGCGCGTTCATAGGTCTGCCGCAAATCGATCATGGCGGGTCCACGGTCCCGTGAATCGCCGTGCACATGCTCGAAAAGATGCAAGGAGGTCGAACGCCCTCGGTCAAAGGTCTCGACATAGCGCGACTCGACCTCGATCGGATCCCTCCGCAGCAGGTCGGCGGCCAGCGCGCGAAGCTCGGCCCGCCGCGAGGGACTCAGCGCGGCCTCGGCATCAATCGCAGCCATCAGAGGATCCAACTGGGCGCGAAGATAGGCGTCCGGGTACGCAAGCAGTCGCGCCAGCGCGCGCAAGGTGTAGCGGTTGTTTTTCATGCGGATCCTCCTGCCTCAGAGCGTTGCCTGAATCGGAATGGTGCGACGCTTCTTCCCGCCAAACAGGCTGAGGTCGGTGCTGCCTTCCGAACAGCCGTTCCCGAAGGAGAAACCGCACCCGCCACGAAGATCGAACGCGTTCTCGGCATACTCGCGGTGTGAAGTCGGGATGACGAACCGATCTTCGTAATTGGCAATTGCCATGACCTGGTACATCTCCTCGACTTCCGCAGCGGAAAGACCGACCTGCTCCAGCACGCGCGTATTGGTGATGCCGTCGACATGCTTGCCGCGCTGGTAGGCGCGCATCGCCAACATGCGTTCCAAGGCGCGCACGACCGGCGCGGTATCGCCGGCCGTCAGCAGGTTCGCGAGGTACTGCACCGGAATGCGCATCTGGCTGAGGTCAGGCAACTCCCCGTTGATCCCGATATGACCGGCGTTGGCGGCCGAACTGATCGGCGACAGCGGCGGCACATACCAGACCATGGGCAAGGTTCGATACTCGGGGTGCAAAGGCAGCGCCACCTTCCATTCGATGGCCATCTTGTAGACCGGGCTCTTGCGAGCGGCCTCCAGCCAAGCCTCCGGAATACCGTCTGCGCGCGCCTGTTCGATCACGGCTGGATCGTTCGGATTGAGGAAGATATCGAGTTGCGCCCGGTACAGGTCTTTGTCGTCTTCCACACTGGCGGCCTCGCCAATTCGGTCGGCGTCATAGAGCACCACGCCGAGATAGCGGATGCGCCCCACACAGGTTTCCGAACACACCGTCGGCTGACCGGCTTCAATGCGTGGGTAGCAGAAGATGCACTTTTCGGCCTTACCGGTCTGCCAGTTGTAGTAAATCTTTTTATATGGGCAGCCACTGACGCACATACGCCAGCCGCGGCACTTGTCCTGGTCGATCAGCACGATGCCATCGTCTTCGCGTTTGTAGATCGAGCCCGAAGGGCAGGAAGCCACACACGCGGGATTGAGGCAGTGTTCGCACAGCCGAGGCAGGTACATCATGAAGGTGTTCTCGAACTGTCCCACCATGTCCTTCTGGACCTGATCGAAGGTCGAAAGGTTGGGGTCCCTGCTGCGCTTGCTGAACTCGCCCCCCAGGATTTCTTCCCAGTTCGGACCCCACTCGATCTTTTCCATGCGCTGACCCGTGATGAGGCTGCGCGGGCGTGCGGTCGGGGACGCCTGACTCTCTGGAGCCGCCTGCAAATGGTCGTAGTCGAAGGTAAAAGGCTCGTAGTAGTCGTCGATCTGTGGCAGGTTCGGATTGGCGAAGATCTTCATCAGCAACGACCACTTGCCCCCCTGCTTGGGCACGATGGAACCATCGGCCTTGCGAACCCAGCCGCCGTTCCACCGGTCCTGGTTTTCCCATTCCTTCGGATAGCCGATGCCAGGTTTGGTCTCAACGTTGTTGAACCACGCATACTCCACGCCGGGCCGGCTGGTCCAGACGTTCTTGCAGGTGACCGAACAGGTATGACAGCCGATGCACTTGTCCAGGTTCAGCACCATCGCGATTTGGGCGCGTACTTTCATCGTGTTTCTCCTTGTCTTTCGCTTCAGGCCTGAACGCTGTCGGTTCCTTCGCCGTCGAGCCAATCGATCTTGCGCATCTTGCGCACGATGACGAACTCGTCGCGGTTGGTTCCGATGGTTCCGTAGTAGTTGAAGCCGTAGCTGAACTGCGCGTAGCCGCCAATCATGTGGGTCGGCTTGGTCACGATGCGGGTCACCGAGTTATGGATGCCACCGCGCGCATGGGTGATTTCCGAGCCGGGTGTGTTGATGATCTTTTCCTGTGCGTGGTACATCAGAACCATGCCTGGATTGACCCGCTGGCTGACCACCGCGCGCGCTGCGATGGCGCCGTTGGTGTTGAACAGCTCCACCCAATCGTTGTCCTCGATGCCCGCAGCCTTGGCGTCGGCCTCGCTCAGCCAGATGACGGGGCCACCACGGTTGAGCGTCAGCATGTGCAAGTTGTCGCTGTACGTACTGTGGATGCCCCACTTCTGGTGCGGGGTGATGAAGTTCAGCTGAATCTCCTTGTTTCCATTGGGCTTGCGTCCCAGCATGGCGTCCACGGTCTTGAGGTCCACCGGCGGCCGGTAACTCGAGAGCGCTTCACCGAACGCCTGCACCCAGGGATGGTCCAGATAGAACTGTTGCCGCCCGGTCAGCGTGCGCCATGGGATCAGCTCGTGAACGTTGGTATAGCCAGCGTTGTAGGAAACCTTCTCCGACTCGAGGCCTGACCAAGTCGGCGAGGAAATGATTTTGCGGGGCTGGGCCTGGATGTCGCGGAAGCGAATCTTTTCATCCTCGCGATGCAAGGCCAGATGCGTATGGTCACGCCCGGTGATCCTGCTGAGCGCCTCCCAAGCCTTGACCGCCACATGCCCGTTGGTTTCCGGCGCCAGTTGCAACACCACCTCGCAGGCGTCGATGTCGGTATCGATCCTGGGCAAGCCCTGAGTCGGTCCTTCGGTGCGCACCTTGCCGTTGAGCTCGGCCAGTTGCCGCACCTCTTCCGCGGTGTTCCAGGCGATGCCTTTACCGCCGTTGCCAACCTTTTCCATCAAGGGCCCGAGGGCTGTGAAACGCGCATACGTATTGGGGTAGTCGCGTTCAACGACGGTGATCTGTGGCGCTGTCTTGCCTGGAATGAGGTCGCACTCCCCTTTCTTCCATTCCTTCACATCAAAGGGCTGGGCGAGCTCCGCGGGGGAGTCGTGCATCAGCGGGGTGAGCATGATCTCCTTCTCCGCCCCAAGGTGCCCGATGCAGACCTCGCTGAAGGCCTTGGCGAAACCCTTGTAGATCTCCCAGTCACTCTTCGATTGCCAAGCCGGATCCACCGCCGTCGACAGCGGATGAATGAAGGGGTGCATGTCGCTGGTATTGAGATCGTTCTTCTCGTACCAGGTCGCCGTCGGCAGCACGATGTCCGAATACAGGCAGGTCGTGCTCATGCGAAAGTCCAGCGTGACCAGCAAGTCCAGCTTGCCCTCGGGGGCCTTGGCATGCCACTGCACTTCGGTCGGCTTGGCATCATCAGCGCCCAAATCTGCACCTTGCACGCCATTGGTGGTTCCAAGCAGATGCTTGAGGAAGTACTCGTGTCCCTTGCCGCTCGACCCCAAAATGTTCGAACGCCACACGAACATGTTGCGCGGCCAATTGAGTGGGTGGTCCGGGTCCTCGCAACTCATCTTCAGCGAGCCGTCTTTCAGCGCCTTGACGGCATAGTCCTTCGGGTCCATGCCCGCCGCCTGAGCGTCTCGAACCACCTGCAACGGGTTGGTCTGCAGCTGCGGCGCGCTGGGCAGCCAGCCCATACGCTCAGCACGCACGTTGTAGTCGATCAGACTTCCACCGTAACGGGCTTTGTCGGCCAGAGGCGAAAGAATCTCTTCCACGCCGAGTTTCTCGTAACGCCACTGGTCGGTGTGCGCATAGAAGAAACTGGTACTGTTTTGTTGTCGTGGCGGGCGGACCCAGTCCAATGCGAAGGCCAGTGCGGTCCAGCCGGTCTGGGGCCGCAGCTTCTCTTGTCCGACATAGTGCGCCCAACCGCCACCGCTTTGACCGATACAACCGCACATCATCAGCATGTTGATGATGCCGCGGTAATTCATGTCGCTGTGGTACCAGTGATTCATCGCCGCGCCGATGATGACCATGGACTTACCCCGCGTTTTGTCGGCGTTCTCGGCAAACTGTCGCGCCACGGCGATCACCTGGTCGCGCTTCACGCCGGTGATCTTTTCCTGCCAAGCCGGCGTATACGGGGTGTCCTGGTCATAGCTGAGCGCCGCGTTTTCGCCCGGCAGGCCACGCGAAACGCCGTAGTTCGCCACCGTCAGATCGAACACGGTGGCGACGAGCGCATAACGTTCTTCGCCAGCTTTGCCCAATTTGATGCGGCGCACCGGCACCTTGCGCACCAGAACCTCGTCCTGTTTGTTGGCGTTGAAATGGGGCGTGTCGATCCCACCGAAGTAGGGAAACGCGACATCACCCACCTCATAGCCACTGCCCTCGCCCTCGATCAGGCTGAGCTTGAGCTTGACCTGCTGGCGGCCGCGAGCCTCCTTGTCTTCGAGATTCCATTGGCCCACGTCGCTGCGACCCTCAGGGCCCCAGCGGAATCCGATCGAGCCCTGAGGCACCACGATCTTGTCGTTCTGGTCGACCGCCACGGTCTTCCACTCGGGGTTGTTACTCTGGCCGAGCTTTCCGTTGAAGTCGCTGGCACGCAGGTAGCGGCCCGGCACCATGACCTGCCGACCGTCGGGAAGGGTGCGCTCTTCCAACTGCACCAGCATCGGCATGTCGGTGTAGCGCCGCACGTAATCGTCGAAGTACGCGCTTCGCCGGTCGAAATAAAACTCCTTGAGAATCACATGGCCCATGGCCATGGCGATGGCCGCGTCGGTCCCCTGCTTGGGGTGCATCCAAAGATCGCAGAGCTTGCTGATTTCTGCATAGTCCGGCGTGATGGCCACGGTCTTCGCGCCCTTGTACCGAACCTCGGTGAAAAAGTGGGCGTCGGGCGTTCGGGTCTGGGGCACGTTGGAGCCCCAGGCGATGATGAACGTCGAGTTGTACCAATCCGCCGACTCGGGCACGTCGGTCTGCTCGCCCCAGATCTGGGGACTCGCCGGCGGCAGATCGCAGTACCAGTCGTAAAAACTCAGGCATACGCCCCCGATCAGCGACAGGTAACGCGAACCGGCCGCGTAGCTGATCATCGACATCGCTGGAATCGGCGAGAAGCCGACGATGCGATCGGGCCCGTACTTTTTGATCGTGTAGACATTCGCAGCGGCGATAAGTTGATTGACCTCATCCCAACTGCTGCGCACCATGCCGCCTAGGCCCCTTTGCTGTTGCCATTCGCGGCGAGCGTCGGGGTTCTCCACGATACTGGCCCAAGCATCGACTGGGCTCTTGGCCACGGCGAGGGCAGCACGCCAATGCTTGAGCAGCCTGCCACGCACCATCGGGTACTTGACCCGATTGGCCGAATACAGATACCAGCTGTAGGACGCACCGCGGGCGCAGCCGCGAGGTTCGTGATTGGGCAGGTCAGCGCGCGTGCGGGGGTAATCGGTCTGCTGCGTTTCCCAGGTCACGATCCCGCCCTTGACGTAAATCTTCCAGGAGCAGGACCCCGTGCAGTTGACACCATGCGTGGATCGCACGATCTTGTCGTGCGCCCAGCGATTGCGATAGGCATCTTCCCAGGTACGGTCTTCCCCCGTGGTGACGCCGTGGCCGCCTGAGAATGCTTCCCGCGGTGCGGCGAAATGGGTGAGTCGGTCGAGAAAGTGGCTCATTTGACGATCTCCAGAGAAATTGGAATTACGGGTTCTTGATCTCTGCACCCTTGCGCAGATAGAACCACCAGTTCAGCACCAGACACAGCACGTAAAACACCGCAAACCCATAGAAGGCAACCTGGGGCGTGCCCGCTTTGATGTACTGACCGATCAAGACGGGCGCGATGAATGCGCCGTAGGCGGCCACTGCGGACGTCCAACCCAATACGGGACCGGCCTGCGTTCGATCAAAAATCACGCCGATCGTCCGGAAGGTGGAGCCGTTGCCGATGCCACTGGCAAAAAACAAAACCATGAACAGACCCAGGAACATCGGGAAGTACTGTTCGGGGGTGGCAGACCCGTAGGCTTGCATCATCACGTACCCGACCGCTGCGGCCGCGACCGCCATGACCGCCGTAATGATCTGGGTGACGATCGAGCCCCCCACCTTGTCGGAAATCCAACCGCCCAAGGGGCGAACCGCCGCCCCCACGAACGGGCCGATCCAGGCATAGGTGAGCGCGGAGGGGGCATTCGGGTTCTTCAGCGTGTGCTGGAGAACGCCACTCGCGTCGGGCACATGCTGGAATCCGAAGATCACCGTGATGGCCAGCGGCAGCGCCATCGAGAATCCGATGAATGAACCGAAGGTGACGATGTAGAGCGCGGTGAGCGACCAGGTGTGTTTGTCTTTGAAGATCGCGAATTGCTTCTTCACGCCTTCCTTCATCTCTCCGAAGGCTGCAAGCCGCATCACCAGCAAAGCCAAAATGATGTCCAAGGGAATGGCAACCCACATGCTGAGCACCCCGAGGCCCGTCGGCTTGGGCAAATAAAGCCACAGCATCAGCAAGGACGGAATAAAGGCGAGCGTGTAGAGATAGGTAATCTTGGCAAACGCCACCAAGGGGTGCCCGGTGTTCGGTGAAACCGTCTTGAGATTGTTCATTCCGAACCAGCACAGAGCGCTCAGGGGAACCAAAGCCAAAACCCAGACGAAACCCGCGTTCTGAATCCAGGTGGAGGTGCCCGCCGGAATCTTCCCAAAGATCCATCCACTGTCCTTGATGAGGGTCATCGGATCACCGCCGAGCGCCCCGAACAGCGGCACAGTCATCGCCAAAGGGATGACCACTTGCATCGTCGTGACCCCAAAATTGCCGAGCCCTGCGTTCAGCCCCAGCGCCGTCCCTTGCAGACGTTTCGGGAAAAAGGTGCTGATGTTGGACATCGAGCTGGCGAAATTCCCACCGCCAACCCCCGACCACAAGGCCATCAATTGAAACGCCCACAGGGGCCAATCTTTGTGCTGCAATACGATGCCAGTGCCGATGGCAGGCGCCAGCAACATCGCGGTCGTGAGAAAAATGGTATTGCGCCCGCCGGCAAGCCGGATCAGAAACGACGCCGGAATGCGCATGGTCGCCCCTGCGATTCCCGCGATGGCCGTCAGTGTGAACAACTCGGCCTGGGTGAACGGGAACCCCAGGTTGAGCATCTGCACGGTGATGATGCCCCACATGCCCCAGACCGCGAAACCGCAGAGCAGGGCAGGAATCGAAATCCAAAGGTTCCGGTAAGCGACATGCTTGCCCACACGTTCCCAGAAAACCGGATCTTCGGGTCGCCAGTCTGCGAGATCGGCATTTGCGGGGCGTGGCAGCGCCAGCGAAGCTGCGTCCGGCTGCGCCTTTGAATTTGAGCTTGGTTTCATGTTCGATGCTTCCTATTGATGAGCTGAATCCACTCAGCCGTGCAATGCAAAGGGCTTGGCGTTTCGGCCCATGACTTCGGTTTGCCGAACTTCGGTCCAGTACATCCAGATCAGAGAAACCCAGACCACGCCGTACATCAGCATGAAGGCACTGGAACGGATCCCTGTGAGATCCATCAGTACGCCAAACATGATGGGCAGCACAAATCCCCCAAGCCCGCCCGCGAGTCCGACGATGCCGCTCACCGTGCCGATGTTTTGAGGGTATTCGTCGCTGATGTACTTGAACACGCTGGCTTTGCCAAAGGCGAAGGCAACACCAAGAATGAACATCAAAGCCGTGAACAGATAGACGTTCAAGCCGATGTGAAAAGTCTTGGGGCCATTGACCGTCATGATCGTGAAGTCGGTCTGCGGATAGGACAGCAGGAACAGGCAAATCCAGCTGACCCACATGACCCACCAGGTCACTTTGTGCGCGCCGTATTTATCGGACAGGACCCCGCCGACCGCGCGCAATACGCCACCGGGCAGAGAGAACGCAGCGGCCAACATGGCGGCCACACGAATGTCGAGGCCAAACTCGCCCACGTAGTACTGAACCATCCAGAGCGACATGGCGACATAACCACCAAAAACGATGCTGTAGTACTGGCTGTACTTGAGCACGTTCGGATCCTTGAGCATCTTGAGCTGATCGGAAAACTTCACGTGGCTGGGAACCAGATGCTTGGGATCGCTGTAGCTAAACATCCAGAAGACGATCAAGGTACCCAGCAAGATCGCTGCGTAAACCTTGGGCACCATGGTCCAGCCATAAGCGACGACCAAGGCCGGGGCGAGGAATTTGTTGACAGCTGCGCCGGAGTTGCCTGCGCCAAACACACCCATGGCCATGCCCTGGCGTTCGCGGGGAAACCACCGGGCCACGTAGGGTGTTCCGACCGAGAAGGAGCCGCCCGCCAGCCCCAAAAACAACCCAATCAGCAAAAAGTGCCAATAAGCGGTGGCGTAGGCCATCAGCCAGACGGCGGGCACACAAAGAGCCATCAGTGCGGCGAGCACGATGCGCCCCCCGTATCGGTCGGTCCATATACCCAACGGCACGCGAATCAGCGAGCCACTGAGCACTGGCATCGCGGTGAGTAAGCCGAACTCGGTCGCGTTGAGACCCAGATCCTTCTTGAGCGGGATGCCGATCACGGCAAACATCATCCAGATCATGAAACACACCGTGAAGGCCAGCGTGCTGACGATCAGGACCGACCAGGCTTTTCTGAGCTGACTTGCATCGTTCTCCATGTTCTTCTCCTGAAAAAACATGGAACAATGGTCGACACAATCGCCTGCCCTGAACATCCTTCGAAGGCATGCTCAGTCGCTGGCAAACGAACGATGCCAAGAGCGCCGTCCCTCCTCCAAAAGGAGGAGCCAGGCGGCTTTAACTGAAAGCTTTGATCCGGATCAATGCAATCCGCGGCTGCTGGCAAACACGGCCGCCTGCACGCGGGAACTCAAGCCCAATTTGCGCAGGATGTGCTGCACATGGATCTTGACGGTCGTCTCCGCGATGTCGAGTTCGCGGGCAATGTGCTTGTTGCTCGCGCCGCGGGCAAGGCAAACCAGAATCTCCCGCTCCCGCGGTGAGAGTCGCTCGAGCGGATCGTCCGAAATCGCGGCTCGAGCATCTCCGTCTGAGGTCGACATCGCCGTGGCAACGTCACCCGGCGCCGCACCCGCAATAGGCCCTGCGGTTTCACGCAGGGCCGCCACCAGCTTGGTGGTCATTTCGGGACTGACCACCGACGTGCCCCCAGCAACCCGCACGAGTGCAGCCGCCAGTTCGTCTGCATCGATGGTCTTGAGGAGGTAGCCATCAGCACCGGCGCGCAAGGCTTGCTGCAGATCGTGGGCATCTTCGCTGACCGTCAGCATCAAGATGCGCGCGCGTGGCGCGAGTTGCCGTAAGCTTTCAATCGCATCAACGCCCTTCACGCCGGGTAGGTGGTTGTCGAGCAGGATCAGATCGGGCTGGGTGCGCTCGAGGCAGCGCATCGCCTCGCCGATGTCGCCCGCCTCGCAGAGCACCTGAAATGCTTCGTCTTGCCCCAACAAGGCAACCAGGCCCCGGCGAAAGAGCACGTGGTCATCGATGAGCATGAGCGTGATGGGGTTGGCATTCATAAACGGTTCATTCGGCCGAAGCGTCGATGGCCGCGTCGGCCGCTGCCGCCGACGCGCACACCGGGTTGGTCGGTAACAACAATGAGATCCGGGTGCCACGGCCGGGCGCCGAATCGATGGAAAGCACCGCGCCAACCCGCTGCGCCCGCTCGAGCATGATTTTGAGGCCGACATGTGAGGGCCCCAGAGCCTGTCCAGGGTCAAAGCCCACGCCGTCATCGATCACCTCAAAACGCCACCGCTCGCCTTTGACGACCCGAAGCCGTACATGCTGGGCATGCGCGTGCTTGCGCACATTCGAAAGCGCTTCCTGGATCACGTGCAAAACCTGGATCTGAACGTCCGCCGCCAGCGGCAAGCCCGCACCTTCGACCTCGAGCTGAGCCCCAACGCCGCTTTGATGCTCAAACTTATGCAGCGTCTCCTGGAGCGCGGGTTCGATTTCCTCGCCACTCGTGCGGGTGCGAAAGTGCACGAGCAGTTCCCGCACATCCCCGATGCTTTCCCTCACGCCTGCGTCCAGTTCATCGAGGATGCTGTGCATGCGCTCGCTTTGGCCCCGGGCGATGGCGTTGCGCAGTAATTGCACCTGGATTTTCAGGAAAGCGAGAGACTGCGCAATCGAATCATGGAGTTCCCGAGCGAGCATCGCGCGTTCCTGGCCGACCGCAGCTTCACGCTCGAGCGCCTCCGCGCGTAAGCCCTCGAGCGCGCTGGCCAGATGACTCGCAAGCGCATCGAGCAACTCCGCCTCTTCGGCGTTCAGCGACACCTCGTCACGGAAAAACAGATTGACCTCGCCCAAAATCCGGTGCTGCAAGCGGACCGGCACATTCACCACATGCCGAAACCCGAGTTTGGCGCACTGGCGCAAACCGCCGCCTGAATCCGCCATGATCGGGATCACGCGAACACCGGCATCGGGCAGGCTTCCGCCGCAGATGCAGGCGCCCGCAGCCAGAATGCGTTCCTGCTCCGAGAGGGACGCCGGCAGACCATCCGTGGCAAGCATCAGGTAGCGATGCCGCGCCTCGTCTGCCCAACGGACGGCGACGGCATCCGCGCGGACGACCCGTCGGACCCGCTCGGCAAAGCCCCGGCTCATCGACTCGATGCCCTCTGCCTTCGCGAGGAAGGCACTCATCTCGTAGAGCGATTCGAGCCGAAGGCGCTGCGCCTCGATGCGTTGGGTCTTGGCCTTGACCTGCGACTCCAGGCCGCTGTAGAGGGATTGCAGCGTTTCGGCCATGCGATTGAAGCCGGCTGCCACCTGCCCAAACTCATCGTCGACTTCGACCGCAATCCGTGCACCGAAATCGCCGGCCTCGACCTTGCGCAAACCCCGCCGCAGCGTTTGCAAGGGATTGATGACGTACATGTAGCCTGTGTAGAGCATCACAACCGCACCGAGGATCGCAAGGGCCATCATCACGAACTGTGCAAGGTTGAGCATAGCGGTCAGCTGCGAAAGCTGCTGCTCGATGGCAAGAACGAGGCCATCGATCGCCGCCACGAAGGACTCCACTTCGCTCGCGTTCGCGGCAAACGCCGGCCCTTGCGGGCTCAGCCAAATCTGCCGTTGTGCAAGCCAAAGCCGCTCGACTTCGGTGAAACGACCGGTCACCGAAGGATCATCCCAGGGCATGAACAGCGGCCGCGAGGAGTCTCCGTGCTTGAGCAAGTTGACGCTGCGATCGAACTCTTCAACCAGTTTCTCGATCTGCCGTTGCGGCTGGCCCGTCCCGATCGCAGCAGCAAGACGCCAGGTTTGCATCCGCAGCCGCCCCGCCTCATTGACCGCGGCCGCCCCGCCCTCGAGTTGCCAGGTGACCCAGAGGGTGATGCCAATCGAGATCATCGCCACACTCAACAGGGCGACACCGATCCGGATCAGCTTCTTGGAAAGCGAGGCTGTAGCCATTCAGCAAGGTTACCGCGCTTTTGCGATCGGAAGGTGGGCGAGGTCGTTGGCAGGGCTGGACCTGCCCCCGGCTCATAGGCTCACGCCACGGTCACGCTCTTGGCCTCACAGGCTTGTGGCTGCGGCACGGCGCTGCGCGCCGTGCGAGCCCCACGGTCATTCGACCGTGACGCTCTTGGCCAGGTTGCGCGGCTTATCGACATCCGTGCCGCGCGCGCAAGCGGTGTGGTAGGCGAGCAGTTGCAGCGGCACGACGTGCAGGATGGGCGAAAGGGCACCGTAGTGCTCGGGCATGCGGATGACGTGTACGCCTTCGCTGCTTTCGATGCGGGTGTCGGCGTCGGCCAGCACGTAGAGCACGCCGCCGCGGGCGCGCACTTCCTGCAGGTTGCTTTTGAGCTTTTCCAGCAGTGCGTCGTTGGGCGCGACGGCCACCACGGGCATGGCAGAGGTGACCAGCGCCAGCGGGCCGTGCTTGAGTTCGCCGGCAGGGTAGGCCTCGGCGTGGATGTAGCTGATTTCTTTGAGCTTGAGAGCGCCCTCGAGCGCTACCGGGTAATGCACGCCGCGGCCGAGGAACAAGGCATGTTCTTTGGGCACGAAGTCCTCGGACCAGGCGATGACCTGCGGCTCGAGCGCCAGCACCGACTGCAGCGCCAGCGGAAGGTGGCGCATCGCGACGAGATGCGCGCGCTCCTGCTCGGCACTGAGGCGGCCGTTGATTTTGGCCAGCACGAGCGTGAGCAAAAACAGCGCCGCCAGCTGGGTGGTGAAGGCTTTGGTCGAAGCCACGCCGACTTCCACGCCCGCGCGGGTGATGTAGGCAAGCGCGCACTCGCGCACCATGGCGGAGGTGGCGACGTTGCAGATGGTGAGGGTGTGGGTCATGCCCAGCGCCTGGGCATGACGCTGCGCAGCCAGCGTGTCGGCGGTTTCGCCGCTTTGGCTGACGACCACCACGAGCGTTTTGGGGTTCGGCACCGATTCCCGATAGCGATATTCGCTGGCGACCTCGACCTCGCACGGCACGCGCGCGATCGCTTCGAGCCAGTATTTCGCGACGCAGCCGCTGTAGTAGCTCGTCCCGCACGCGAGGATGAGCACGCGCTCGATCTGCGGCAACAGCACCGGCGCCTGCGGCCCAAACAGTTCGGGCGTGATTCCGGTGACGCCCTCGAGCGTATCGGCGAGTGCGCGCGGCTGCTCGAAGATTTCCTTTTGCATGTAATGCCGGTAGCCCCCGAGCTCAGCCGCACCGCTGTGCGCCTGTACGGTCTTGACGCTGCGCTCGGCAAAGGAACCCTCCCGGTCATAGACCCGCCAGCGGCCCAGTTGGATGTCGACGAGGTCACCTTCTTCGAGGTAGACGATTTTGTCGGTCACCCCGGCCAGCGCCATCGCGTCGCTGGCGATGAAATGCTCGCCCGCCTCGCGGCCCACACCCAGGATCAGCGGCGAGCCCGAGCGCGCGCCGACCAGACGATGTGGCTCGTCCCGGTGCAGCACCGCGATGGCGTAGGCCCCGCGAAGTTGTCCGACGGCCGCTTGCACGGCTTGGAGCAAATCGCCTTCGTACAGGCTGTCGACGAGGTGCGCGATGACCTCGGTATCGGTCTGGCTGCGAAACCGGTAACCGCGTGCCTCGAGCTGCGCCCGCAGCGCTTCGTGGTTTTCGATGATGCCGTTGTGCACGAGCGCGACCCGCGCGCTGCCCTCAGCCTCGGGTGCGCCCGGGCCGAAGCTGAAATGCGGATGCGCGTTGTCTTCGGACGGAGCGCCATGCGTCGCCCAGCGGGTATGGGCAATGCCGGTCCCCGCCGCGATGCCCTCCACCTGCACTTGGTGCTGCAGTTCGGCGACGCGGTGCGTGCTGCGCGCGCGCCGCAGGCCGCCACCCGGTCTCGCGCCCAGACTGGCCTCATGGACCGCGAGGCCGCAGGAGTCATAACCGCGGTATTCGAGGCGCTGCAAGCCCAAGATCAGAACGGGAACGATGTCGCGGCTCGAAACCGCACCGACGATGCCACACATAGAGTTGTCCTCGTTTTGAAAATCGATGCGGCGACTGTATCCGCGACAATGGGAAATTAGGTATCAAATACGTCACGAAAACGAAGCTTTCTTGCATCTCTTGATTCGTTCGAAAGTTTCTTTCTTTTGAGATTTGAATATGAACGATTTGATCCTCGATGAAATCGACCGGCGGCTGCTCGACGCCCTGCAGCAAGACGCGTCCTTGAGCAACCAGGCGCTGGCCGAAGCGGTGTGCGTTTCGCCTGCGACCTGCCTGCGGCGCGTTCGGCGGCTGCGCGCCGCAGGGCTCATCGAGCGCATCATCGCGATCGTCGACCCCATCCGGCTGGCCTCGGCCCTGGGGCATGGCCTGACGGCCATCGTCGAAATCAACCTCGAGCGGCAGGATGCACAAACGCTCGAGCGCTTCGAGCAAAGTCTGGTGGCGGAGGAAGCGGTCCAACAATGCTGGCGCGTCTCACCGGGGCCGGACTTCGTGGCGGTGATCCACATCCCCGACATGCCGGCCTACCACGCGCTCGCGCAGCGCCGGTTTACCGCCGACGCAGCCGTACGGCATGTGCGAGCCTTCTTCGCCGTGCACTGCGCGAAGTTCCATCCGCGGCTTCCGGTTGTGGCCGACCGCGCGAAATAGTGCCACCTTCCGCAGCCCCGGTACGCCCGCGACGGTTCCCAGGTCAGAACGAAAGCGTCACAATGAAAACCCTGTGTGGAGGTATGTCCTGCCTCTTTTCCCCGGTTCGCGTGGCCCCGCAGCGCGCGTGAAAGTCTGCCCATGAACCTCGACCCCAACTGGATGGCACTTGCTGCTGCCGGCACCGCCATACTGGCGCTGGCGCTCGTGCTCTTGCGGGGGAGATCCAAGCGTGCGCGGCGCAAAGCCTATCCCTACGCGCCGGCCGTGGCCGTGCGACCCGCAGAGGCTCAAATCGTGCAGCATCTGCTCGCCGCGTTCCCTGAATGCGTCGTCTTGGTGCACGCGCCGCTGGAGCGGCTGGTCACACCGCGTTCGCCCGAACAACGCGCCGCAGGCCGCGCTGCCCTTGCGGGCATGAGCGTGGATTTCGCGGTTTGCGCCGCCAACGGCAAGGCCATTTTTGCGTTCGATCTGGCTGAGTCGCGCGGCTCGGACCAGGAAGAAAGCGATCGAATCAAGAACCGCGCGCTCAAGTCCGCCGGCATCCGGCTCGTGCGGCTCAAGGGCACGCCCGAGCAATGGCCCGAGGCGGCGGACTTTCGGCTCAAACTCGCCGTCGCCGCCTTGCACCCGGGCGCAGACGCACCGCTCGACGCGGCTGCGTTCGCGCCACGCCATCAGAGCCAGCCCGCGGCGACGGAGCCTGAATCATCCATCATGGGCATGACGGTGCTGCTGTTGGAGCCCGACGAAGCCGAAGCGGCTTGGCGCGCGGCGCGAGAGTAGCCTATGGGCTTCGGCCACCGCTGAACGCCCCCCGCGCGCAGCGAACCGAAAACCGTTTCAGGACTTCTTCTGCGGCCGCTGCCAGTTCGGGATGCTGACCTGACGCCCCCGCGCCACGGTGAGCGCACCGGCGGGCGTGTCTTTCGTCACGACCGAGCCCGCGCCGACCGTGCCGCCCGCGCCGATCACGACCGGCGCCACCAGCACGGAGTTGCTGCCGATGTGCACATCCGCCTCGATGACGGTTCGATGCTTGTTGGCGCCATCGTAGTTCGCGGTGATCGTCCCCGCGCCGTAATTGACCCGCTCGCCCACGCTGGCATCGCCCAGATAGGCGAGATGATTGGCCTTGGCGCCGTCGGCCAGGGTGGAGTTCTTGACCTCGACGAAATTACCGATGTGCACCTCCCGCCCCAGCACCGCCCCGGGGCGCAGCCGCGCAAACGGGCCCACACGGGCACCCGGGCCGACCTGCACGCCGAGGCGCTCGCCGTCGATGTGCGTGAACGGGGCGATGACCGCACCCGACTCGATGCGGGCGTTCGCAATCACGCAGTACGCGCCGATCTGCACGCCGTCACCCAGAACCACCTCGCCCTCGAAGATGCAGCCGACGTCGATGTCGACGTCCGAGCCGCACGCCAAGCGGCCCCGCACATCGAAGCGAGCCGGATCCGCCAGGCGCACGCCTTGAGCCATCAGCGCCTCGGCTGCCCGGCGCTGATAGGCGCGCTCGAGCTCGGCAAGCTGGGCGGGGCTGTTGACGCCCGCGACTTCGAGCGCGTCGCCGCAGCGGTGCGTCACCACCGGCAAACCGTCGGCCACGGCGAACTTCACCACGTCCGTCAGGTAGTACTCGCGCTGCGCGTTGTCGTTGGCGAGTCGAGCCAGCGCCGCCTTGAGCCAGCGCGCCGGCGCAACCAGGATGCCGCTATACACCTCGTGGATGGCACGTTGCTCGGGCGTGGCGTCTTTTTCCTCGACGATCGCGCGCACCGCACCCTCGGGCGAGCGCACGATGCGTCCATAGCCGGTCGGGTCGGGCAACTCGACCGTCAGCAGCGCCAGGCGCTGCTCGCCATCCGGACCGGCCGCCTCGATCAGCTCCAGCAGCGTTTCGGCACGGGTGAGCGGCACGTCACCCGAGAGCACCAGCACGCGCCCGTCGTCGCCCAGCGCCGGCACCGCTTGCTGCACGGCATGACCGGTGCCCAACTGCGGCTCCTGGCGCACGAATTTCAAGGCAATTGGCCCTTCCACCGGTGTCAATCGGGCACAGCTTGCTTCTACTTCAGGAGCGCCATGCCCGGTGACGACCACCGCGGAACGCGCCCCGAGCTGGGCCGCGGTGCTCAGCACATGATGCAGCAAGGGCCGCCCGGCGAGCTTTTGCAACACCTTGGGAATCCGACTCTTCATCCGTGTGCCCTTGCCTGCAGCAAGGATGACGACGTCGAGGGGGAGCGTGGAAGCGGCGGCGCCGTGCGGGGCAGAAGCAGTCATGGGCAAGCAAAAAGGGCAGATGACGCCTCATTATCCCCGCGGCGAACGCATGCAAGGCGGGATCCCAAGGCGAGCGTGAATTCAGCGTGACAGGTGGCCCGGCCGCCCCCAACCGGCGCCCGCCTGGGCGCAACTCAGGCGGTTGGCACGACGGCGGTTTGGGCCCCTCAGCCCTGCAAAGCCTGCCACATTTCTTTGTCGCGCTCGGCGGTCCAGATGCGTGGGTTCTTGATGCCGCTGGCTTCGTCGTAGGCGCGGCTGACGTCGAAGGGCAGGCAGTGTTCGTAGATGAACACATGGCCGAACACCGGATCCATTTTTTTTCGGGCGTGCGCCATGGCGGCCTTGAGATCCATGCCAGCGGCGACAGCCTCTTTGCCGGCCTGGTACAGGGTGGTAACCCATCGACGGGTGTAGTCGAGGGCTTTTTCGACGTTGGCGCGACCTTTCATGGCTTCGCCACGGCCAGGCACCAGGGCTTCGGCGCCGAGCGCGCGCAGCGCATCGAGCGTAGCGGGCCATTCTTCGAGTTGCGCGTCGCCGGTGTAGACGCCGGCCTCGTATTCGACCAGGTCGCCGCTGAACAGCACCTTTTCTTCCTCGACCCAGGCGATGGTGTCGCCGCGGGTGTGGCCGGGGCCGGGATTCCAGATCTGCACCTTCACGCCGCCGAGGTCGATGCTGAGGCGGCCCGGGACCTCGCCGCGCATGGGGTTGCCGCCGCCGATGACGAGCGTCGGCCAAGTCAGTCCAGGGATCTCCTCGGCGCCGCGAAAGAGACGCGGAAAGCGCTCCATCTCGCTCTTCATGTCTTGCGCGCCGCGCTCGACGATGAGCTCATAAGTGCCCTGGCTCGCGATGATGTCGCGGCAGCCCTCAGCAGCAAAGGCGCTGGCACCGAGCACCCGCACCGCGTGGTAGTGCGTCAGCAACAGGTATTGGATCGGCTTGTCGCTGACGGTGCGAATCTGGCGGATCAGGTCACGCGCCATCGCCGGCGTGGCAGTGGCGTCGCTGACCAGAATAGCGCGCTCACCGATGATGACGCCTGAGTTCGGGTCGCCCTCGGCGGTGTAGGCCCAGCAATGTTCGCTCAGGCGTTCGAAGGTGATCTTCTTGTCTTGCAGGTCGCCTTGGCTGGCGAAGGCTTTGGTGGTCATGGGGGCTCCGGTGCGATGAATACGTCCAAACGGTTTCACTAATCGTAAAGCATTTCGCATCGGTAAATCACGACGCCTAGGCCATCCCCCGCTCCAGCAACGCAATCACCTCCTCGGCGAAGTCGGCGTAGCTCATCGGTCCACCGGGCCGCAGCCAGGTAAAAGTCCAGTTGATCATGCCGAACAGCATCATGGTGCGAGCCGCCTCGTTGCGCTCGTCGAGTGCCTGCGGGTAGGCCCGCCGTAACGCGCGCGTGACGGCGGCGACGATGTCGCGCTGCCGGTTGAGGATGAGCTCGCGCGGCGAGACGCCACCCAGCGCCTCATCGGGCGCGTCGCTGAGGAACTTCACGTCGTTGAGCAGCGCCACATGCCGCGTGGCCGAGTGTTCGTACTCGGCGAGGAAGCTTCGGATCAGTTCGTGCAGCGCCGCGCGGTCGTCCAAGCGCCGCCGCTGCGCCGCCGCCTCGACCTGGGCCACGAGCAACAGCAGCCGCTGCGTGTACCGGTCGAGCAGGTCGAACAGCAGCGCGTCTTTCGCCGTGTAGTAGTGGTAGAGCCGCGCCTTGCTCGTGCCGCAGGCGGCGGCAATGTCGTTCATGCTCGCCGCGGGGTAACTGCGCTCGGCGAAGCAGCGCGCCGCGGCATCGAGGATTTCGTCGCGTTTGAGTTCATGGGTCGCGGATTTGGGTCGGGCCATGGTCGCGATTATGGTTCCCGCCCGAATGCTCGCCGTGTTCGCCAGGCGCACCGCGGCGTGGCGGCCCAGCGACCGCTCAAATCAGCGCGCCGGGCTTCTCGCCCCGCTCGTAGACCACATGCGCGCGGCCGACGATCAGCGGGTCGAGCTTGCCGATGCGCTCGACGTCCTTGTTCGCATACGGCAGCTTGTGCAGCACGTAGCGCATGGCGTTGAGGCGCGCGCGCTTCTTGCAGTCGCTCTTGACCACCGTCCAGGGCGCATCGGCGGTGTCGGTCTCGAAAAACATCGCTTCCTTGGCACGGGTGTAGTCGTCCCATTTGTCGAGGCTGGCCATGTCGATGGGGCTGAGCTTCCACTGCTTGAGCGGGTGGTTTTGCCGCTCCTTGAAGCGACGGCGCTGCTCGGCCTGGCTGACCGAGAACCAGAACTTGATGAGGTGGGTGCCGCTGCGCACCAGGTTGCGCTCGAACTCGGGCGTCTGGCGCATGAACTCGTTGTATTCCTCGGGCGTGCAAAAGCCCATCACCCGCTCGACGCCCGCGCGGTTGTACCAACTGCGGTCGAACAGCACGATCTCACCCGCTGTGGGCAGGTGCTGCACATAGCGCTGGAAGTACCACTGGCCACGTTCGATCTCGCTGGGCTTTTCCAGCGCCACCACGCGCGCGCCGCGGGGGTTGAGGTGCTCCATGAAGCGCTTGATGGTGCCTCCCTTGCCGGCTGCGTCACGGCCTTCGAAGAGGATGACCACGCGCTGCCCCGTCTCCTTGACCCAGGCTTGGAGCTTGAGCAGTTCGACCTGCAGGCGGAACTTCTCCTTCTCGTAGGTCGAGCGCCGCATCAGGTTCTTGTACGGGTAGCCCCCTTCCCGCCAATCCGGGGCGAGTTCGTCGTCGGGGTTGACCAAGGCTTTGGCGAGCTTGCCGCGGCCCTTCGCCGTGCTGCCGTCCTGTCCGAGCAGCATGCGGCGCAGCACGGTTGCATCGTCGGGTGCAGCGCCTTCGAGGATGGCGCGCAAGGCCTGCGCGCGTTCGTCGGGCGAGCCCGGGGCGCCGGGCTCGAGCAAAGATTTCACCGCCTCGATGGTCTTGTCCTGCGCGGCTTCGGTCGCTTCGCGGGCCACATAAGCTTCGAGGCTACGGCCGTGGACCGGCGACACGTCGCCACGCGAAGTGGGACGGGGCACATCGGCGGCGCGGCCCGGCTTCACCGCACGGGCGCGGCGGCTGCGTTCGGCGGGGCGGTCAACGGATGCGGCGGTGGGCGATGCGGGCTTCTCGGCCATGGGGATCCTCCTTGGACAGTGCAAAAGCTTTCACTGTGCGCCGCTGCCTGGGCCGATCGATTGATGCAAATCAAGCGCTGTCATGAGGCGGTCACAAGCCGGGCATGGCTGGGAATTTGCTCGCCCTTCAGCCACGGGCGAGGCCGCTCAAACCGGCCAGACGACGCCGTGGTCGTTGAGGATGGCGTCGAGCGGCACGTCGTGCGGCTCGGGTTCGAGGTCTTCGACGAAACCGGTCGCAAATCCGAGGCCGACGGTGAACGGCTTGGGCTCCAAGGTGGCGAGCGTGCGGTCATAAAAGCCGCCGCCGTAGCCCAGCCGGTAACCACCGGGCCCATAGCCCACGCAGGGCACGAACAGCAGCGTGGGCACGACCACCTCCGTGTCCTTGGGCTTGGGAATGCCGTAGGCGTCTTCCTCCATCGGACAACCCGGGTACCAAGCGTGGAAGGTCAGCGTCTTGTGCTGCTTGTTCACGACCGGCAAGCCGATGCGACGCCGCTGCGGCTCATCGAGCAGCTCGCCGTCTTCCTTCCAGCGGTGCAGCGCCGGCAGGGGGTCGAACTCGCCCTTGATCGGCCAGTACGCGCCGATGACCGTATCGGGCCGGTCGACGAGCCAGATACGCAGCACCCGCTGCAAGGCCTCGGCACGTTCGAGCCGGTCGGGCAGGGCCTGACGCTCGGCGATGAGCCGTTGCCGCAGGGCTTTTTTCTCGGCGGCGAGATCGCGCTTCAAACTGTCCATAATGCTCCGCATGCGTTGGCCGAACATTCTGACATTGTCCCAGTCTCCTGCTTCCACACCCCCCGCCGCCCGCTGGCGCTGCACTCTTTGGGCGATGTGGCTGCTGCTCGGCGCGCTGCTCCAGCTTCCGCTGCCCGCCCAGGCTCAAACGCCCAACGGCGACGAGGTCTTGCTGCAAATGCAGCAGGCGTTTCGTAAGGGGGACAGCCATCGGCTGAGCGCCTTGTTGCCCCAGGCGCGGGGCCATGTGCTCGAGCCCTGGGCGGCGTATTGGGAACTCAAAGCGCGGCTTGAGACGGCCACGCCGCAGGAGGTGCAGGCCTTTTTCGAACGCTATGCCGGCACCTACCAGGAAGACCGGCTGCGCAACGACTGGCTGCTGCTGCTCGGCCAGCGCCGCGACTGGGACGCCTTCGCCGCCGAACTGCCGCATTACCGCATGAAGGACGACCGCGAGGTGCGCTGTTACGCCCTCGTCGTGGACCATCTGCGCACCGGCGCCGATGTTGCCGACGAGGTGCGCCGCCTGTGGTATGCCCAACGGGATGCGGACGATGGCTGCACCCTGGCTGCCGACCGGCTCTACGCCGCGGGACGACTCAAGCCGCTGGACATCTGGCGCAAGGCGCGCCTGGCGATCGAGGCCAACCGTCCGAGGGCCGCACGCGCCGCGATCGAAATCGCCGCCCCAGAAGTCGCGAGCCAAGTCAGCGACCTCATGGCCGAGCCGGCGCGTTACCTCGACAAGCACCGATGGACCGTGGGCCGCAAGCGGCGCGAGCTGGCTCTCCTGGCGCTGATCCGCCTGGCCACGAACGACCCGGCGCTTGCGGCGCGCAAACTCGAAGCGGGTTGGCTCGGGGTGTTGACGCTCGAAGAACAAAACTGGGCCTGGGGAGCCATCGGTCGTCAGGCCGCGCTGCGGCTGCAGGACGAAGCCAGCGAGCATTTCGCGCGTGTCAGCCGCCTCGCCGACCTCAACGACGACACGCTCGGCTTTGCGGCCCGCGCCGCCCTGCGCCAAGGTCAATGGCCGGCCGTGCGTCGCGCCATCGAGGCCATGAGCCCCGCGGCGCAGGCGGAGCCGGTCTGGACGTATTGGCTCGCACGCGCGCTGCTGGCGGAAATTCCACCCGACGAGCGTGCGCGCTTTGCCGCCGAGGATGCCCGAGCCGCAGCGAGCGCCCCCACCCGCAAAGCCCCCGCGGAGATCTACGCCGTGCGCCGGCACCATGCCGAGTGGCGCCGCGCGCAGCAGGCGCTGACCTCGATCGCGTCGCCCCGGGGCTTCTATGAAATGCTCGCACTCGAAGACTTGGGGCAGCGCCTGGTGGTTCCCCCCAAACCCGCGCCGCTGACCGCCGAAGAAAAGGCACAGGCCCGCGCCGAGCCCGGCTTGCAGCGGGCGCTGGCGGCCATCGCCCTCGGGCTGCGCAGCGAGGGCGTGCGTGAATGGAACTACACCACGAACCTGCATCAGAACGGCGGCATGAGCGACCGCGCGCTGCTGGCAGCGGCCGATCTGGCCTGCGAGCGATCCGTCTGGGACCGCTGCATCAACACCAGCGAGCGCACGCGCGAGCTGATCGACTTCGAACAGCGCTTTCCCATGCCACACCGCGACGCGGTGCTCCAGCGCAGCCAGGCGATTGGCCTCGACCCCGCGTTTGTCTACGGCCTGATCCGGCAGGAAAGCCGCTTCATCACCGACGCACGCTCGGGCGTGGGCGCCTCGGGGCTGATGCAGGTCATGCCCGCGACCGCGCGCTGGACAGCCAAGAAGATCGGGCTCAACGGCTTCACGGTGGATCGGCTCAACGACCGCGACACCAACATCGCCATCGGCACGGCCTATCTGAAGCTTTTGCTCGACGCCTTCGACGGCTCGATGCCGCTGGCCACAGCCGCCTACAACGCCGGGCCGGGACGTCCGCGCGCCTGGCGCAACGGCCCCGTGCTCGAAGCCGCGATCTGGGCCGAGAACATTCCGTTCAACGAAACCCGGGACTATGTGAAAAAGGTGCTCGCCAACACCACGAGTTACGCCGCGCTCATCACCGGCGAGCCGCAATCGCTGCGCCGCCGGCTCGGCCTCGTCGGGCCACGCCCCGCTGGGTTGGAGCCGCCCGAGAACCGCGACTTACCCTGAACCAACCCCTGGCGATGTCCCCCGTGCGCAAGGGGCCGGTTCAGCGTTGCTCGTGCGCGAGGCCGTCGAGCGCCTGGAACAGCGCCTGACGCGCCTGGCTCACGACCTGAGCCTTCCACTCGGGTGTTTCGGTGTAGAAGGCTGCGCGCATGCGCCGGCGGATGGCCACCGCGGTGGTCGCGTCCGCCTCGGGGTGCTGGTGCAGCCACTGCTCGGCGCGCAAGGCCTCGGTCACCTCCTCGATCGGCTCGGTGCCGTACTCGAGGGCGATGCCGGTGTATTCGGCCTGAGGGCACTCTTCGTAAGCGGCGTTCCACATCAAGCCGGTCAGCAAGGCCGAAGACGACGAACCGTCGTAGATGGAGGTCACCGCCGGTCCCCACCACCGACGGGCGCGCGCGATGGCGCTTGGATCGTTGCGGCCCGCAAAAATCCGCTCCCCGATGCCCTGGGGACCCAGGCCGGTGTGCAGGTCGATCCAGGCCAGGCGCTGTGCCCCGCGCCCCCAACGTCGCAGCACGCTGCGCAGGGTGACATGGCTCCAGGTGGGCGCATGACCCCCGAAAAACAGTCCGTCGGGGAATTCATATTGACCCCGTGTCACCGCGGCCTGGTAAGCCGCGCCACCGTGGGTGCGTATCCATTGCTGCAGGCCGGCCTCGTGGGCGGCATCGGGTGGCCAGTGTTCGGGCAGCAGCCAGGGGTGCAAGGAACGGTATTCGGGGTTGTCGGGCAATGGCTGGGCGAAATCCTGAAAGTTGCGGTTCAGGTCGACGTTTTCATGCGTCACCCGGCGACCGAAGGAAAAGCCATAGGGGTTGAGCGCGTGCAGGAACAGAACCGAGACGCCCGCAGCCTGCGCGGCCTCGAGCCAGGCTGCATCGTGCAGGGCAAACACCTGCACGCCCGAACCACAGTAACCCTCGATGCCGTGGCAGGCACTGCTGACGATCAGCAGGCGCTCGGGGCGCTCGGCGGCCGCGCCGGGGTCGCTGACGGCCGGTGCATAGGCGACGTCGAGCGCCAGATCCTCACCCTCGATGCCGCGCAAGGGGTGAGCGAAAGATGCCAAGTGCAGCCCGGCAGCGGCGGCCGCCTCGAGAAAGCGCCGACGCGCGCCGCCGTAGCTGGTGGAAAAGGCCTGGGTAAGGTCGATCATCGGACCTGCGCGAGCCAGCGTTCGGCCAGCTGAACCCAATAGGTCGCGCCGAGCGGGATCAGTTCGTCGTTGAAGTCGTAACTGGGGTTGTGCAGGGTGCAGGGACCGGCACCGTGGCCGGCTTCGCGGTGGCTGCCTTCGCCGTTTCCGATGAAGCAATAGGCGCCGGGCTTGACCTGGAGCATGTAGGCGAAATCCTCGGCCCCCATCGTCGGTTCCTGGTCGAGAACGGCTTCGGCACCGACGATGTCGGCCATCACGGCGCGGGCAAATTCCGCTTCTGCCGCGGAATTGACGGTGGGCGGGTAGTTGCGCACGAATTCGAAGTCGCAACTCATCCCGAACGCGGCCGCCGTGTGCTCGGCAATCTCGCGCATCCGGCGCTCGATGAGGTCGAGCACGTCGACGCTGAAGGTGCGCACGGTGCCTTGCAATTCGCAGGACTCAGGCACGACGTTGGTCGCCTCGCCGGCATGGATCATGGTCACGCTCAGCACCGCGGCGTCGATGGGTTTCTTGTTGCGGCTGATGATGGTTTGGAAGGCCTGCACCATCTGGCAGGCGACCGGCACCGGGTCGAGCCCCAGATGCGGCAGCGCCGCGTGACAGCCCTTGCCGCGCAGCGTGATCTTGAACTCATTGCTCGAAGCCATCACCGGTCCTGGGCTGACGGCGAAGCTGCCCACCGGGAAGCCCGGCCAGTTGTGCATGCCGAACACCGCTTCCATGGGGAAGCGTTCGAACAGGCCGTCGCGGATCATTTCGCGGGCGCCGCCGCCGCCCTCTTCCGCGGGCTGGAAGATCAGGTAGACCGTGCCGTCGAAGTCCCGCTGGCGCGACCAATGCCGCGCCGCGGCGAGCAGCATCGCCACATGGCCGTCGTGGCCGCAGGCGTGCATCTTGCCCGCATGGCGGCTGGCGTGCGCGAAGTGGTTGTGCTCTTGGATCGGCAGCGCGTCCATATCCGCGCGCAGGCCGACGGCGCGACCGCAGGCGCCACCATCCCGGCCGTGGACGATGCCGACGACCCCTGTTTTGCCGAGCCCGCGGTGGATGGGGATGCCCCATTCCGTGAGGCGCGCGGCGACGATGTCGGAGGTTCGAGCCTCTTCGAAGCACAGCTCGGGGTGCGCGTGCAGGTCCCGGCGGATTTCGGCGATGGCCGCCGCGTCGGCGAGTAGGGTGTCGATCAGCTTCATGGTCCGGACAGTCTAGCCCGATCGTTCGAGCTCTGCCACGGGGCTTGCCCGGACCGTGCCCCCGCCCCCCGCTTCGTGGTTCAATCTACGTCCGATCATCCCCACTGGGGATCGGGGTTTTTCCCTCCAGAGCCAGAACCGATGAATTCCGTCACCGCATCTCCGTCCGTCGGCCACACCGTGCGCGGCGCCTGCCCGCACGACTGCCCCGACACTTGCGCCCTCCTCACGACCGTCGAAAACGGCGTCGCCGTGCGCGTGCAGGGCAATCCCGAGCATCCGGCCACGGCCGGCGTGCTGTGCACCAAGGTCGCCCGCTACCCTGAGCGCACCTATCACCCGGATCGCGTGCTGCAGCCGCTCAAGCGCAGCGGCCCCAAAGGCAGCGGCCAGTTCACGCCGGTGTCTTGGGACGAAGCGCTCGACACCATCGCCGCGCGCCTGGGGGCGATTGCCGCGCGCAACCCCGAGGCGGTGCTGCCCTACAGCTACGCGGGCACCATGGGTTTGGTGCAAGGGGAGGCGATGGCGGCGCGCTTCTTTCATCGAATGGGCGCGTCGCTGCTCGACCGCACCATCTGCTCGGCCGCCGGGGGCGAAGCGCTGCTCTACACGATCGGCGCCAAGCTGGGCATGCGGGTGGAGTTCTTCGCCGAATCCCGACTCATCCTGATCTGGGGCAGCAACTCGATCACCAGCAACCTGCACTTCTGGCGGCATGCGCAGGAGGCCAAGCGCCGCGGCGCGCGCCTGGTGTGCATCGACCCGCGGCGTACCGAGACGGCCGAGAAATGCCACGAGCACCTGCAACTGCTGCCGGGCACGGACGCCGCGCTGGCGCTCGCACTGATGCACGAGCTGATCACCCACGATTGGATCGATCGGGACTACATCGAGCGCCACACCCTCGGCTTCGAGGCGCTCGCGGCGCGGGCGCTGCAATGGCCGCCCGAGCGCGCGGCCGAGGTCTGCGGGCTGCCGGTGGCACAGATTCGCGCGCTCGCGCAGGCCTGGGGCACGACGCAACCGGCGGCCATTCGCCTCAACTACGGCATGCAGCGGGTGCGCGGCGGCGGCAACGCGGTGCGGGCCATCGCCTGCCTGCCGGCGCTGACCGGCGCCTGGCGGCACCGCGCGGGTGGGCTGCTGTTGTCGAGCTCGGGCGCGTTTCCGATCGACCGCGCCGCGCTGCATCGGCCGGATCTGCTGGGCACGCGGCGGCCGCGCACGATCAATATGTCGACCATCGGCGACGATTTGCTGCGCGTAGCCTCGAGCGGCTTTGGGCCGAAGATCGAAGCGCTCGTCGTCTACAACAGCAACCCAGTGGCGGTGGCGCCCGAATCGGCCAAGGTGGTGCAGGGATTTGCGCGCGAGGACCTGTTCACCGTGGTGCTCGAACACTTCCGCACCGACACGGCGGACCATGCCGACTTCATCCTGCCCGCCACCACGCAGCTCGAGCACTGGGACATCCACACCAGCTACGGTCACACCGACGTGCTGCTCAACCGCCCAGCGATTGCGCCGCTCGGCCAGGCGCGGCCCAACACCGAGATCTTCCGCGCGCTCGCCACGCGCATGGGCTACACCGAGGCCTGCTTCGCCGACGACGACCTGACGCTGTGCCGCACGGCCGTGGGCGCGCGCGTGGACTTCGAGCGGCTGCTGGCGCAGGGCTTTGCGCCGCTGGAGCTGCCCGAAGCGCCGTTTGCCGAGGGGAATTTCCCGACGCCCTCGGGGCGCTGCGAGTTCTGGAGCGAGCGGCTTGCCGCGCAAGGGCTCGATGGCCTGCCCGACCATCTGCCGAACCACGAGGCGTCAGGGAGCGACCCGCGTCATCCGCTGGCGATGATCTCGCCACCGGCGCGCCACTTTCTCAACTCCAGCTTCGTCAACGTCGAGAGCCTGCGTGCGAGCGAGGGTGAACCGCTGCTCGAAATCCACGCCACCGACGCGGCCGCGCGCGGCATTGCCGACGGCGACGAGGTGCGCGTGTACAACGACCGCGGCAGCCACCGCTGCATCGCGCGCATCAGCCCACGGGCGCGCGCGGGCGTGGTCAACGGCCTGGGCGTCTGGTGGCGCAAGTTCGGGCGCGACGGCACGAACGTGAACGAACTCACAAGCCAGCGCTTGACCGACCTCGGCCGCGGCCCGACGTTTTACGACTGTCTGGTCGAAGTCGAGCGCTTCGCCCCTGGCGCCCAGCGTAGCGCCGCCGAGGGATGCGCCTGAGTTTGGGCCACGGCGGTGCGAGCGCCCGCGCGGCGCGCCGCCGCGGGCAGAGGGCGCTCCTGCTGCTGGCGTTTCTACCGGTGCTGGCGGGCTGCAGCAGCCTCGACGGGCTGGGCTACTACGCGCAGGCGGTGCGTGGGCACCTGGGCCTGCTCGCCGAGGCGCGGCCGATCGACGACTGGCTCAGCGACCCCGCCAGCAGGGAGGCCTTGCGTGACCGGCTGCGACTGGCGCAGGCGATGCGCGCCTTCGCGGTCGACGCACTCGCGCTGCCGGACAACGCCTCCTACCACCGCTATGCCGATCTGCGCCGACCGTACGCCGTGTGGAACGTGGTCGCCGCGCCGGCGGATGCGCTCACGCTCAAAACCTGGTGCTTTCCGGTGGCGGGCTGCGTAGGCTACCGGGGTTACTTTGCCGAAGCCGACGCCCGCGCCGAGGCTGCCCTGCTGGCGCGCGAAGGCTGGGAGGTCGACGTCTATGGCGTGCCCGCGTATTCGACGCTCGGTCGGCTCAACTGGATCGGCGGCGACCCCTTGTTGTCGACCTTCGCGCTCGGACACGAGGGCGACCTGGCGCGGCTGATGTTCCACGAGCTCGCGCACCAGGTGCTTTATGTCGAAGGCGACACGGAATTCAACGAGTCCTTCGCCAGCGCGGTCGAGCGCGCGGGCGTGGCGCTGTGGCTCGATCGGCACGGCAACGAGGTCACGCGCGCGAGCTGGGCACGGACCCTGCGCCAGCGCGAGGCGTTTGCCGCGCTCACCCGCGCGACACGGCAGGCCCTGGCGGCTGTTTATGAACAAAATCGGCCAGATGCCGGCGTGAATCGGTCGATGATTGCTATCAAAATGGAAGTCATGGCGCGTTTTCGCGCCGACTACGAAGCGCTCAAACGCGGCTGGCCCGAGCCCGATGCGCGCTGGAACGGCTACGACGCCTGGGTGGCGAAGGCGAATAACGCGAGCTTTGGCGCTTTGGGGGCGTATGACGCGCTGCGGCCCGGCTTCGAGGCGCTGCTGGCGCGCGCGGGTGGCGGCGTCACCCCCGCGCAGTGGCGCTCCTTTTATGATGCGGTGCGCCGCCTCGCCGCGCTGCCGCCCGGTGAGCGGCACGCTGCCCTCGAGGCCTTGGCCGCCACTGCGAAGGAACGCTAGACCCATGTCCACCATCCACATCCACCGCGAACACCACCTCGGCCATGCCGCGGCGCGCAAGCTCGCCCTGCGCTGGGCCGAGGAGGCCGAGCGTGATTTCGGCATGGCCTGCACCTATGAAGAAGGCGACGACGAGGACACGGTGCACTTCCAGCGCACCGGTGCTAGCGGCACGCTCAAAGTGTTGCCGCATGCCTTCGAACTCGAGGCCAAGCTCGGCTTTCTGCTCGGAGCGTTCAAAGACCGCATCGAGGCCGAGATCGTGAAGAACCTCGACGAACTGCTGGCCCATCCGCCGGCGGCGCGCAAAGCCGCTGCCGGTCCGCACGCGGACACCGCCGCCAAGAAGATGGGCGCCGGCAAGAAAGCCGTTTGATCTTCGTTCACTGGGCCTCGCCGCCGAGTCCCCGTCGAATCGCCATGTCCGAAACCTCACCCACCCCCGCAACGCACCCGTCAGCGACGCTGGACGCGCCGCTCGGCCCGCTCGCAGGCCTCAAGGTGCTCGAACTCGGGCAGCTCATCGCCGGCCCGTTCGCGGCCAAGACACTGGCCGACTTCGGCGCCGATGTGGTGAAGATCGAACCCCCCGGCGCGGGCGACCCGCTGCGGCGCTGGCGCTTGCTCAAGGACGGCACCTCGGTCTGGTGGCAGGTGCAGTCGCGCAACAAGCGCTCGCTGGCGCTCGACCTGCGGCAGCCCGAAGCGCAGGACGTGGTGCGCGCACTCGCCCGCGAAGCCGACGTGCTGATCGAAAACTTCCGCCCCGGCGCGATGGAGGGCTGGGGGCTGGGGCCGGATGCGCTCTTGGCGCTGAACCCGCGGCTCGTGATGCTGCGCATCAGCGGCTACGGCCAGAGCGGCCCCTACCGCGACAAGCCAGGCTTTGGCGTGGTGGCCGAGGCCATGGGGGGGCTGCGCCACCTCACCGCCGAGCCGGGTCAGGTGCCGGTGCGCGTGGGTGTATCCATCGGCGACACACTGGCGTCGCTGCACGGCGTCATCGGCGTGCTGATGGCGCTGTATGAGCGCGAGCGCTCGGGCCGCGGCCAGGTCATCGACGTGGCGCTGTACGAGGCGGTGTTCAACTGCATGGAGAGCCTGCTGCCCGAATACAGCGCATTTGGCGTCGTGCGCGAGCCTGCGGGCAGCGCGCTGCCCGGCATCGCGCCGAGCAACGCCTACCGCTGCCGCGACGGCTATGTGCTCGTCGCTGGCAATGGCGACAGCATCTTTCGCCGGCTGATGCACGCGATCGGCCGCGACGACCTGGGTTCAGACCCGGCGCTGGCCGACAACGCGGGCCGCGTGGCGCGCGTGGCCGAAATCGACGCCGCCATCGGCGCCTGGACACTCGAGCGCAGCGTGGCCGAGGTGCTGGCCGCGCTCGACGCCGCCGAGGTTCCGGCCGGGCGCATCTACACGGTGGCCGACATCGCGGCCGACCCGCATTACCGCTCGCGCGGCATGATCGAGCGCATCACCCTGGCCGACGGCAGCGCACTCGAGGTGCCGGGCATCGTGCCCAAGCTCTCCCGCACCCCAGGCGCGCACCGGCGCAATGCGCCCGCGCTCGGGGCGGACACCGACGCGGTGCTGCGCGAGCTGGGTTTGTCGGACGAGCAGATCGCGGAGCTGCGCGCGCGTGGTGTCATCGCCTGAGCGTGTTCCCCGTACGGGGCTGCGGGTGCGATCAGAGGCTGAGAGGGAATTGGGCGTGCCCGAAGGGGCGCCCCAAAACGCGCCCGAGTAGGCGCAAAGCACAGCCGTAGCTCGGGCTACGGCGCGCATTCGCATCGCCCTCGGGCGTGTTTTGGGGCGTCAAAGCGGGCATGACCCATTCCCTCTCAGCCTCTCAGCTCAGTGACTCGATCAGATCGATGTACTGCTGCATCGCGTCCTCGGCCGAGGTGCCCTTGAGCTTGGCCCAGGCATCCCACTTGGCGCGGCCGACCATGTCGCCAAAGCCGGGCTTCTTCTCCTCGTTGTCGCCGACGGTCGCCTGCTTGTAGAGCGCGTAGATCTTGAGCAGCGTCGCGTTGTCGGGGCGCTCGCTGAGGTTCTTGGATTGGGCAACGGCGGCTTCGAAGCGGGCTTTGAGATCGGCTGACATGTTCAAACTCCGGGGTGAATCATGGGGAAACTTCGCGTATGGTATGCGCCCCAGTCAGCCGAAAATAGAGCCGACGACTTAGGGCAACGCCTTAGCCCCCACCCCGGAGCCGCACGATGGTCACCAAAACAAAACACGCAACGCCTGAGGGAGCCCGCCGCACCGGCACGTCACGCCCGCGCCGCGCCCGCAGCCGTGCGCCCGAGGCGCTTGCCCCGGACCCTGCTGTCCCATCCCCGTTGGCGGCGCCCGAGGGTTTGCTCGAGGCGATCGAGGCCGTCCTACCGGCCGCGCAGCAACTCGCGAGCGAAGCCGCCGATGCAGCGGTGCACGTCGCCCGAGCTGCGGCACGCGAAGTCTCACGCACGGCGGGCGGCATGTTGGGTCTGTCGGGCGAACGCATGAGCCGCGTCGATACGGCCTGGCTGCGCATGGACAACCCGCACAACCTGATGGTGATCCTCGGCGTCTGGACGCTGGTGCCCCGCCTGGACTATGAGGCCATCTGTGCACGCATCGCCGAGCGTCTGCTGCAATACCCGCGCTTTCGCCAACGCGTGGTCGAAGACGCCACCGGCGCGACCTGGGTCGACGTGCCCGACCTCGACATCCACAACCATGTGGTGCGCGAACGCTTGCCCCAGGTTCGACGGGGCCAGGAGCAAAAGGCACTGCAGGCCTTCATTTCGAAGCTCGCCACCACCCCACTCGACCGCCGTCGGCCGCTGTGGAAGATGCACGTCATCGAAAACTACCGGGACGAGCATGGCCGCGAGGCCACGGCGCTGGTCGTGCGCATCCACCACTGCATCGCCGACGGCATTGCGCTCATCCATGTGACGATGAGCCTCGTCGACGGTGCACGCCAGCCGCCGAAAAAGCCCAAGGCAGCGGCCCATGAGGCCCCGCCCGCGCTCGAGGAATGGCTCGCCCACACGCTGCTGCGGCCGCTCACCGACTTTGCGGTGCGCGCGCTCGACGCCGCCGGCGACGGTGCCGCGGCATCGCTGCATCTGCTGCGCGACCCGGCGCGGGGCGTCAGCGGCACACTCGATGTGGCGGCCGACGCTGCGCGCATGGGGGTGCAGGTGCTCAACGACGCCGCCGCTCTGGCGCTGATGCCCGACGACGCCAAAACCAGCCTCAAGGGCAAGGCCTCGCGCACCAAGCGGGTCGCCTGGACCGATCCCCTGCCGCTCGATGAGGTCAAAGCGGTCGGAAAAGCCTTCCACGCCTCGATCAACGACGTGCTGCTCACGGCTGTATCGGGCGCCATCGGGACCTACCTGCAAAGCCGCGGCGAAGAGGTGCAGGGCAAGGAAATCCGCGCGATGATCCCGGTCAATCTGCGTCCCCTCGAAGAAGCCTGGAAGCTCGGCAACCGCTTTGGGCTCGTTCCCCTGCTGCTGCCCATCGGGATCGAGAACCCGGTGGAACGGCTCTATGAAGTACGCCGGCGCATGCGCGAACTCAAAGGCAGCACACAACCGCTGCTGGCCTTTGGCTTGCTCGCCGTGGCCGGCCTGCTGCTCAAGCCCGCGCAGGATGCGATGCTCAACCTCTTTGCGCGCAAAACCACCGCGGTGATGACCAACGTGCCCGGACCGCGCGAAAAACTGAAGTTTTGCGGCGCAACGCTCGAACAGACGATGTTCTGGGTTCCGCAATCGGGCGACATCGGCCTGGGGATTTCCATTCTCAGCTACGGCGGTGGCGTGCAATTCGGCGTCATCGGCGATGCCCGCCTGTGCCCGGAGCCTCAAGCCATCATCGACTCCTTCCGCCCCGAATTCGACAAGCTCGCCACCCTCGCGCTGATGCTGCCCTGGGAGGAGTGAGCAAGGGCAACGCTGAATAAGTTCCTGCGATGGCGCGCGCTCGGCCGCGGGATGGGATGCGAGGCGCAAACCGAGGCAATAGCCGCAGCTATGGCGAGGATTTGCTTTCGATGAGACCGCCCGCAGCCGGGGTGCGCGACGCGCGAGGGACTTGTTCAGCGTTGCCCAAGGCCGCCGTTGCGCCGCACGCCTCAGGTCGAGATTTCCGATGACTGCGGCGTATACCCGGTGTCAATCGGTGCTTCGTTGCTCTCATTTTTGACAGCGCCGCCGCTTTGCTGCAGCGCCCACATGTGGGCGTAATGGCCGCCCTGGCGCAGCAGGCTCGCGTGGTCACCGCGTTCGACGATGCGCCCACGCTGCATCACCAGGATTTCATGCGCATCGACCACGGTCGAAAGCCGGTGCGCGATGACCAGCGTCGTTTTGCCGCGCGCGGTGGCCGCGAGTTCAGCCTGGATCGCGCGCTCATTGGCCGAATCGAGCGCGCTCGTCGCCTCGTCGAAGATCAAGATCGGCGGGTTCTTGAGCAGCGTGCGCGCAATGGCCACGCGCTGCTTTTCGCCGCCGGAGAGCTTGAGGCCACGCTCACCGACGATGGTCTCGTAGCCGCGGGGCAGTGAAACGATGAAGTCGTGGATGTGCGCCGCGCGCGCGGCCGCTTCCACCTCGGCCTGGCTGGCACCCGGGCGGCCGTAGGCGATGTTGTAGGCGATCGTGTCATTGAACAGAACCGTGTCCTGCGGCACGATCCCGATGGCCTGTCGCAGGCTGGCTTGCGTCACCTGGCGGATGTCGCATCCGTCGATGCGGATGGCGCCGCCTTGCACGTCATAAAAGCGGTAGAGCAGCCGTGCAAGCGTCGATTTCCCCGAGCCCGACGGCCCCACCACGGCCACCGTCCGGCCGGCCGGGATTTCGAAGTCCACATCGAACAACACGACCCGTTCGGGGTCATAGCCGAAGCGCACATGCTCGAAACGCACCGTCGGCGGCCCCGACAAGACGAGCGGCACCGCGCCGGGGGCATCGGCGACCTCGCGTTCCCGGTCGATGAGCGCAAACAGCCGGTCGAGGTCCGTGAGGCTCTGCTTGATCTCCCGATAAATCACGCCGAGAAAATTCAGCGGGATGTAGAGCTGAATCATGAACGCATTGACCATCACGAGGTCGCCGAGCGTCAGCCGCCCACTGGCAACGCCCTCGGTGGCGCGCCAGAGCATGGCCACGAGGCCCGCTGCGATGATGAGTTGCTGCCCGGCATTGAGCAGCGACAGCGAGGTTTGCGCCTTGAGCTTGGCGCGACGCAGGCGCTGCAGGCTTTCGTCGTAGCGTTGCGCCTCGAACGCCTCGTTGTTGAAGTACTTGACCGTCTCGTAGTTGAGCAGTGAATCCACCGCACGCGTGTGCGCGGCCGAATCGAACTCGTTGGCCTGCCGCCGAAATTTCGTTCGCCACTCGGTCACGCCCACCGTGTAGGCGACATAGGCCACGAGCGCCGATAGCGTGATCCAGACAAAGGCCGAATCGAAGCGCGTGCCCAGCACCATCAGCACCAGCGACACCTCGAGCAGCGTCGCCGCGATGTTGAAGAGCGCGAACGAAACCAATGACTCGATCGCGCGCACCCCGCGCTCGATGTCCCGCGTCATGCCACCGGTCTGGCGCTCGAGGTGAAAGCGCAGCGACAGCGCATGCAGATGCTCGAAGGTCTGCAGCGCGATCGCCCGCGCGGCGCCAAACGTGGCCTTGGAAAACACCAGCTCGCGCAGCTCGTTGAAGATCGTGGTCGACAGCCGCAGCAGTCCATAGGCCAGGATCAGGCCCAAGGGCACGACCAGGGCCGCACGCGCCGCATCGGGCTGCGGCGTCATCGCATCGACGAGTTGCTTGAGCAAAACCGGCACCCCGACGTTGGCCAGCTTGGCCAGCAGCATGAACAGCAGCGCACCGACGACGCGCCCCCGGTATTGCCACAGGTAAGGAAAGAGCCGGCGCAGCGTGCGCCAGTCGGAGGCACGGCGCTGCTGCGCGTCAGGCACGGGGGAAACATCAAAACGCCGCATGGGGGGATCAGAGACAATTCGAAGCCATTGAACCCAGATTGTGCCCATGAGCTCCCTACCCCCTGAATCGCACCCGCCCGCACTGGGGCCGATCCCTGCCAACACCCGCGCGGTCGACGCGCCCAAGGTCGACCTGCCGGCCGACAAGGAACTCGTCCTCAAAGTCGTCCCCATGCCCAAGGACTGCAACGCCAACGGCGACATCTTCGGCGGCTGGGTGATGGCGCAGGTCGACATTGCCGGCTCCATCCTCGCCGCCCGCTACGTGCGCGGCCGCATGGCGACCGTGGCCGTCAACCAGTTTGTCTTCAAGCAGCCGGTCCGGGTCGGCGACATCCTCTCGTTCGTCGGTGGTGTCATGCGCATCGGCAACACCTCGATCACGATCGATGTCCAGGTCTATGCCGAGCGCTACGACACGCAAGGCCAGTACATCAAAGTGACCGAAGCCGCCCTCACCTACGTCGCCATCGACGCCCAAGGCCGCCCGCGGCCGATCCCGCGCGAAACACGACCCAACGCGGCCTCAGGCAACGCTGAATAAGTTCCTGTGTGGCGCGCGAGGGACTTGTTCAGCATTGCCCTAAGACGCCCGGCAGCAGGAATGCGCAGCACGCGCGGAACGGGTTCAGCCGCTCAGGGCCACCAGCCCACGAGCGGCGCGGCGAGGGCTGCGTCGCGCTCCTCGGCGCTGACCTCGATCTCCATCCGCAGCAGCGCGCCGGCCATGGCCTTGCCGAGGTTGTCGATGCGCAGATTGCGGGCGGCGCCCCCCTGCAGCGCCCCACGCAGCACGATCTTGAGCGCGAGCAGATTCGGCAGAGCCCAAAGCGAAACCGCATCGGCCTGCGCGCCGCCGAGCCAGGGCGCGAAATGGGCACGCACGCGCTCGGCGGTGACTTCGCGCGCCAGCAGCGCGTAGCCGTCCGCATTCCAGGCAAACAAGCCGAAATCGACCCAGTCTGCCTTGTCGCCGCTGCGCGCATGGGCCAGTTGCACGAGCGGCACACGCACGAGGCGGCTTTCGGCGGTGTCGTGATTCATGGGGCGTCTCCGAGACATTCGATGCGCACGCCGGGCTCCACCGCGGCGCGTTCGATCAGGGTGGGCCAGATTCCCAGCAACTCGCTCACGTTGTGCAGACCGTTGAAGCCGCAGGTGTAGGCCGGGCCGCTGAGCGCCAGCCACGGGAACAGCCGCCCAAAACCCTCGGCCGCCGCCCGGTCCTGCGTGCGCAGCACCATGCGCGTCCACACTTCGTTGAGCGCGTCGAGCGCTGCGGGCGCGGGCCGCGGCGAGAGTGCTCCGTGCGCCGAATCGAGCCCTGGATGCTCCACGAACAGCTCGTCATGGGGCACGCGCTGCTCGGCAAGCAAAGTACGGATCATGCGCACGGCCGCCTGAGCCTTCGCCCAGGCATCGGGCCAGGCGAACCCCCAGGTCACTTCGGCCTTGTAGCCGTCCTGGAAGCCGCCAACGACCTTGAGGGAGTCACCCGGCGGCGCACCCCGCGCGCCGCGCATGCGCACCCGATCCTCGCCCTCGTCGTGCAAAACGATTGCGCCCAGGTCGAGCACGACGTCGGGCGAGCGGTAGGCATGCGGGTCGTGCACCTCATAGAGCAGTTGCTGGCGCACGGTATCGAAGTTCACCCGTCCGCCCGTGCCGGGCGGCTTGGTGAGCAGCGCGCTGCCGTCCTCGGCGACCTCGGCAACCGGATAGCCGATGTGCGCCAGATCCGGAATCTGCTGCCATCGCCCCTGCGCGCCAAAATTGCCGCCGCTGCCCTGACCTGAGCATTCCAGCCAGTGACCGACGGCCAGCCCCTGGGCCAGGCGGTCGAGTGCTTCAACAGTCTGTGCGCCCTCGAGCGACCAGCCGAGCGCGTGCACCAGCGGACCGAGCGTCAGCGCCGCATCCGCCACCCGACCGGTGATGACGATGTCGGCCCCCAGCGCCAGCGCATCGACGATGGGCCGCGCGCCCAAATACGCATTGGCAAATACCAGCCGCTCGCGCACGCGCGCCACCGGCTCTCCGCTCAGCAGATGCGCGTAGTCCTGGTCCGACTGCGCGTCCTGCAGCAGCGGCAGCACATCGTCACCGACCACGATTGCCACGCGTGCTCGCCAGCCTTTGCGCTCGAAGGCCTGGAGCACCGCCAGCGCCGCACCGCGCGGATGCAGGCCGCCGGCGTTGCAGACCAGGCGCACGCCGTGCGCCCGCATCGCCGGCCAAAGCCGCAGCAGCATGGGCACCAGGTCGCGCGCATAGCCAAGCGCCGGGTCGCGCTGCCGGTCTTTTTGCAGGATGGCCAGCGTCAACTCGGCGAGGTGGTCGCTCGCGATGAACTGCACACCCGCGCGCTCGATGCTCGCCAGCACCGGCTGCGGGTTGTCGCCGTAGAAACCGAGACCGGCCCCGATACGCACAGATTTCATGTTGGACTCCATGGTGCTGGCACCTGCGCGACTGTCCACGCGGGACAACCCTAGCGTCAGTCTCGCGCAAGACAGCTATAAAACGCAGCAGTCCCACCCCCCAAGGAGATCCCCCGCGTGCAAGTGCTGCAATTGCTCATCAGCGGTATCGCCCAAGGCTGTATTTACGGCCTCATCGCCCTGGGGTTCGTGCTGATCTACAAGGCGACCGAGACGGTGAGCTTCGCGCAGGGCGACTTGATGATGGTGGGCGCGTTCGGCGGGTTGCTCACCATGACCGCCCTGGGCTTCCCGTTCTGGCTGTCGGTGCTGGCTTCGGTGCTCGGCATGGCGCTCTTCGGCGTGGTGCTCGAGCGCTTGGTCATCCGGCCCATCCTCGGGCAGCCGGCGTTTTCCATCGTGATGCTCACCATCGGCATCGGCTACGTGCTGCGCGGGGTGGTCACGATGATCCCGGGCATCGGCACCGACACCCACACGTTGCCCGTGCCTTATGCGGGCCAGACGCTCCGCGCGGGCGCGCTGGTGATCTCGGCCGAGCAAGCCGTGGTGATCGTCGTTACCGCCGCGCTCTGCGCGCTGCTCTACGCAATGTTTCGCTACACCAAGCTGGGCATTGCCATGCAGGCGGCGTCGCAAAACCAGCTGGCCGCCTACTACATGGGCATCCCGGTCCAGCGGATCAACGGCCTGGTGTGGGGTCTGGCCGCCGGGGTCGCGGCTCTGGCGGGCCTGCTGCTCGCGCCGATCACCTTCGTCCACGCCAACATGGGCTTCATCGGCCTCAAGGCTTTCCCTGCAGCCGTGGTGGGGGGCTTTGGCAGCCTGCCTGGCGCCATCGTGGGCGGCCTGGTGATCGGCGTGGTCGAGGCGCTCGCGGGCTTCTATCTGCCCGAAGGCTTCAAAGACATCGCGCCGTATCTGGCGGTGCTGCTGATGCTCATGTTCAAACCCAACGGGCTGTTCGGCGAAAAACTGCGCAAGAAAGTCTGACCCTCATGCCGCTCGCCTGCCCTCTTTCCTGGTTTTCACCGTCCCGTCACGGGACACCCGCGCCGACGGACCGGCATCGCGGAGGCTGAATGCGCTTCATCTTCAAAACCAGCTACGAACAGGACATCCGCCTGGCCAAGCATGGTGGCCATGTGTTCTGGTACGGGTTGCTCGGGGTGCTGTTGCTGACGGCACCTTGGCTGTTTCCCGAGTATTGGCTGGCACAGCTCACCTTCGTGCTGATCTATGGCTTGGTCGGTCTGGGGCTGATGCTGCTCGCGGGCTACACGGGCCTGTTCTCGCTCGGGCATGCGGCGTTTCTGGGCGTGGGCGCGTATACCCAGGCGGTCCTGGTCAATGCCGGCTGGCCGTTTCCGCTCGCGCTGCTGAGCGCGACGCTGCTCGCCGCCGCCGTAGGCGTGGTCGTCGGGCTGCCCGCGCTGCGTGTGCGCGGCATCTACCTCGGCATGGCCACACTGGCCTTTGGCTTCATCGTCGAGGAAGGCCTAGCCCGCTGGGAGAGCGTCACCGGGGGCAACAAAGGCCTCGCCGTCGAGCCGCCCCGCATCGGCGGTTGGACGCTCGACTCCACCGTCACTTTCTACTTCTTGTGCCTGCTGATCACGGTGGCGGTGACGCTCGCCGTGCTCAACCTGCTGCGCTCGCCGACGGGGCGGGCCTTCGTGGCCATCCGGGATTCAGAAATCTCCGCGCAGAGCATGGGCATCCACTTGGCGCGCTACAAAACCCTCTCCTTCGCGCTGTCGGCCGCGCTCGCCGGTCTGGGCGGTGCACTTTATGCGCACAAGCTGCAATTCCTCTCGCCCGACCAGTTTTCCATCATTCAGTCGATCGACCTCTTGCTGTTGGTGGTCATCGGCGGGCTCGGCTCGGTACACGGTGCGTTCCTCGGCGCCATTTTCCTCATCGTCATGCCCCAGTTGATCGCGCTCGGCAAAGATGTGCTGCCCGAGGCCATCGGCCAGTCCACCGGGCTGCAGGGCTTGGTGTATGGACTGGTGCTGATCGGCTTCGTGCTGCTCGAGCCCATGGGCTTGTACGGCCGCTGGCTGAAGATCCGTACCTGGTTCCAACTGTTTCCCTTCTACCGTCGCGGCATGTTCAAGCGGCAGAAGTCGTTCCAGAAATCGGACCGCCTCAAATGAGCCATATCCAGCCTCAGAGCACCGAAGTCCTGCTCAGCGCGCGCGCGCTCAGCGTGCGCTTCGGCGGCGTGCTGGCCGTCAACAACGTGAGCTTCGATGTTCGCCGCGGCGAAGTGTTCACGCTGATCGGCCCCAACGGCGCGGGCAAGACCACGGTGTTCAACCTGATCAGCCGCATTTACGACCCGACCAGCGGGCATATCGACTACCTCGGCCCGCACGGAACCCTGCGCCTGACGGACCAGCAGCCGCACCGCATCGCCAGCCTCGGCATCGCGCGAACCTTCCAGAACATCGAGCTGTTCGAACATGCCACCGTCTTGCAGAACCTGTTGATCGGCCGGCATGTGCACCGCCGCACCGCGCTTTGGCAAGACCTGCTGTTCACCCGCCGAACTCGCGCGGCGGAGATCGAATCGCGCGAGAAGGTCGAGCGCGTGATCGACTTCCTGGATCTGCAGCACCACCGCGACTCGATGGTCGCCGGGCTGCCCTACGGCGTGCGCAAGGTCGTGGAGCTCGCCCGCGCGCTGTGCACCGAGCCGCGCCTGCTGCTGCTCGACGAGCCCTCATCGGGCCTGAACACCGAGGAAACCGAAGACATGGCGTTCTGGATTTCCGACATCAAGAACGACCTGGGCATCACGGTGCTCATGGTCGAGCACGACATGAGCCTGGTGTCGAAAGTCTCCGACCGGGTGCTGGCGATGAGCATGGGTGCCGAACTCGCCACCGGCACGCCCGCCCAGGTGCAGTCCGACCCGAAGGTCATCGAAGCGTATCTGGGCACGGTCGACGATGTCTCGAGCCTACGGCGACCCCAAGCGCTGGAGGTGCGCCCATGACCGGCGTGACTCCCGAGCCCCCGGTGCTGCGCTTGCTCAACGTCGAGAGCGCGTATGGCCCGATCCGCGCGATTCGCGGGGTGAGCCTGCAGGTGCAACGCGGTGAAATCGCCACCGTTCTGGGCAGTAACGGCGCGGGCAAGACCACCATCCTCAAGACCATCAGCGGCATCCTCGACCCACGCAAGGGAAGCGTGGAATTCAAGGGCGAGGACATCACCGCGCGCGACCCCGCTGAGATCGTGCAGCGCGGACTGGTGCATGTGCCCGAGGGGCGTGAGGTCTTTCCGCTGCTGTCCGTGCGCGACAACCTGCTCATGGGCGCCTACACCCGCCGCGACCGCGACGCCGTCGCGCGCGACCTGGAAATGGTCTATGCCTATTTTCCGATCCTGCGCGAACGCGCGCAGCAGGATGCCGGCCTGCTCTCGGGCGGCCAGCAGCAGATGCTGGCCATCTCGCGGGCGCTGATGGCCGAGCCGGAGCTGATCCTGCTCGACGAGCCGAGCCTCGGCCTGTCGCCCAAGCTGACCAAGGAAATCTTCGAGATCATCGTGCGCATCAACCGTGAACGTGGCACGACCATCCTGCTGGTCGAGCAAAACGCCAACATGGCGCTCAATGCCGCCGACTATGGCTATGTGCTCGAGAACGGACGCATCGTGATGGAAGACCGTTGTGACCGGCTGCGCGAGAAGGAGGACATCAAGGAGTTCTATCTCGGCATGAAGGAGGCGGGCGTGCGCGCCGATCGCCGCTGGAAAAAGAAGAAGACGTGGAGATGACATGAGCAATCTCTGGGACCTCTCCGCCATCCAACCCAAGACCGAGGTCGTCCTCGAGGGCGACACCCTGGCCTCGATGTTCTGGAATGCCGTCGAGCGGCGCGGCCCCCAGGTTTGGCTGCGCCAAAAAGACCTCGGCATCTGGCGCAGTTGGACCTGGACCGAGGTCGGGCAGGCGGTGCGCGAGATCGGGCATGGATTGCTGGCGCTCGGTTTCAACCCGCGCGAGACCGCGTCCATCCTCTCGAACACCAACCTCGAATGGGTGTTGTGCGACCTCGCCGTGCTCAGCGCCCATGGCGTCGCCAACGGCATTTACCCCACCGACGCCGCCGAGCAGGTGCACTATCTCTGTGCCGACTCGGCCAGCACCGTGCTGTTCGTCGAGAACGACGAACAGCTCGACAAGGCGCTGCAGGTGCGCGATCGGCTGCCGCGGCTGCGCAAAATCATCGTTTTCGACATGGAAGGCCTGCGCGACTTCGACGATCCGCAGGTCATGAGCCTCGATGCGCTGCGCGCGCTGGGCCGTGCGCATGCCGACACCCACCCGGGTGCGCTCGAGGAACGCGTCGCCGCGGTGCGTCCCGAAGACCTGGCGATCCTGGTCTACACCTCGGGCACGACCGGCAAACCCAAAGGGGCCATGCATGCGCACCGCGGCCTCGTCTACACGGTTCGCGGCTACAACACGCTCATCGCCCGTGACGAAAGCGACGAGTGCATGTGCTTTCTTCCGCTGTGCCACATTGCCGAGCGCGTGGGGGGCGAATACTTCTCGCTCTACACCGGCGCCAAGCTCAACTTCGTCGAGAACCCCGAAACCGTCCCGGAAAACGTGCGCGAGATCCAGCCGACGGTCTTCACCGCCGTGCCCCGGGTCTGGGAAAAGTTCTACTCGGGCGTGATGATCGCCCTGAAGGAATCGACGCCGCTGCAGCAAGCGGCCTATGCCTGGGCGATCGGGGTGGGCCACCGGGTGGCCGAGCATGTGCTCCAAGGCCAGCCGGTTCCCTCCCTGCTGAAGCTGCAGTTCTCCATCGCTCGCGCGATGGTGCTCAACAACGTGCGCCGCTTCATCGGCATCAACCGCGCGCGCTTTCTCGTCACCGGCGCAGCGCCGATTTCGCCCGATCTGGTGCGCTGGTATCTGGCATTGGGCGTGCCCATGCTCGAAGTCTGGGGGATGACCGAGACTTGTGGCGCCTCCACCGGTGTTCCCGCGCAGCGCATCAAGCCCGGCAGCATCGGACCGGCGGCGAGCTACAACGAGGTGCGACTCGACCCGCAGACGGGAGAAATCCTCGTGCGTGGGCCCAATGTGTTCATGGGCTACCTGAACCTGCCCGAGAAGACGGCCGAGACCATCGACGCCGAGGGCTGGCTGCACACCGGTGACGTGGGGGTGGTCGATGAGGAAGGGTATTTCCGCATCACCGACCGGATGAAAGACATCATCATCACCGCCGGGGGCAAGAACATCACGCCCAGCGAAATCGAAAACGAACTGAAGTTCTCGCCCTACATCACCGATGCGGTGGTCATCGGTGACCAGCGGCCCTACCTCACCGCGATCATCATGATCGACCAGGACAACGTGGAGAAGTTCGCCCAGGATCACGACGTACCGTTCTCGAACTACGCGAGCCTGACCCGTGCGCCCGAAGTCCAGCAACTGATCCAGGACGTGATCGACCAGGTCAACCGCAAATTCGCCCGCGTGGAGCAGATCAAGAAATTCTGGTTGCTCGACACCCAACTCAGCGCCGAAGATGAAGAACTCACGCCGACGATGAAACTCAAACGCAAGCTCGTGCAGACCAAATACGCGGCGCAGATCGAGGCCATGTACCGTTGAACCTGCGGCCATTTCGGCCCCACCCCTGAAGGAGACGCACCCATGAAACGCAGACTCACCCTGATCACCGCCGGCCTGCTGCTGGCCTCGGGCTCTGCCCTCGCCCAAAGCCAGGGCGTGAGCAAGGACGAAATCGTCATCGGCACGATTCAGGACTTGTCCGGCCCGCTGGCCGGCTTTGGCAAGCAAATCCGCCTCGGCATGATGCTACGCGTGGACGAGGCCAACGAACAAGGCGGCGTCAACGGCCGCAGGCTCAAACTGCTGATCGAAGACGATGGCTACGATCCCAAGCGCTCGGTGCTCGCGGCGCAAAAGCTCGTTAACCAAGACAAGATCTTCGCGATGGTCGCGCACCTGGGCACGGCACAGAACATGGCCGCCATGCCGGTGCAGTTCCAGAAGAACGTGATCAACTTTTTCCCGGTTACGGCCGCCCGCGAAATGTACGAGCCCTTCCACCGGCTGAAGTACTCGTTCGCTGCGCCCTATTACGACCAGATGAAGCTGGCGCTGCCCAAGCTGGTCAAGGAAAAGGGCGCGAAGAAGGTCTGCACGATGTACCAGGACGATGAGTTCGGCCTCGAGGTCTTCCGCGGTGCCGAAGAGGGCTTGAAGTCCATCGGCATGCAGTTTGCCGAAGTCACGACCTTCAAGCGCGGCGCGACCGACTTCTCGTCGCAGATGCAAAAGCTGGCCTCCGCGCAGTGCGACTTCGTCGTGCTCGGCACCATCATCCGCGAAACCATCGGCGGCATCGCCACCGCACGGCGGCTCAACTTCAACCCGACCTTCCTCGGCTCGAGCGCGGCCTACACGGACTTGATTCACAAGCTCGGTGGCCCCGCGATGAACGGCCTGTACGCGACCATGACCGTGCAGAACCCCTACCTCGACGAAGCCTCGCAACCGATCCGTTTCTGGGCTAACAAATACAAGACCAAGTTCAACGAAGACCCAACCGTCTTTTCGATCTATGGCTACAACGCGGTCGATGCGTTCATCCGGGCCGCGACCAAAGCGGGGCCGAACCTCACGACCGACAGCTTCATCAAAGCCATGGACACCATGGTCATCCCGAGCGACATCTTTGGCAGCCCGGAAATGACCTTCGGGCCGCAGAAACGCCTGGGCAGCAACGCCAGCCGTCTCTCCCAGATCCAGGACGGTCGCTGGAAAGTGGTGTCGGACTACTTCAAGGCGAGTTGAGCCGTTTCACCCCTGTAGCCATGGGCGGCGCACCGTGAGGGCGCCGCCCTTTTCCTTTCCTTCGGCTCAGGAAACGATGTACGCCGCTGCAGCGCTGGAGAGCAGCTTGCCGTCTTCGCCGCGAAATTCCATGCGCGTCGTGGCCACGCGCGAACCCAGACGCAGCACCTCGGCCTCCAGGAGGAAGCCGTCACCAATGCCTGGCCGCAGGTAGTCGACGCGCAGGTCGATGGTGCCGAGCTTGGCAAATCGGTGCAGCCGCTGGGCCGGCGGTTCGTCCATGTGGCGCGCCCCGATCGCCGCCATGCAGGCGAGCCCGCCCATGGCGTCGAGCGCGGCGCTGATGACGCCGCCGTGCAGCCGGTTGTAGCTGAAGTGCCCGATGAGCTCGGGCCGCATCTTGATGCGTGCGCGCACACGCTCGGGCCGCAGCTCCGTGACCTGCAGGCCGAGCACCCGGTTGAAGACGATGCGCTCTTCGAAAATGGTTTTGAGCCCCTCGATGAATTCGGGCTCGAAGGCCGCGGGTCGCGGCGGCTCGATCGGCTTGGTGTTGCGTGTCGTCATGGGGTGATTGTGACCCTAAATCCGGCAGTTGACCGCTTCTCGCTGAATGCAAGGTGTTGTTGTCTCATTGGTTTTGCTGCGGAGGCGGTTCACCGCTCGGGTGAGCGCTGCGCACCCGGTCGAGCCACCCTCGGGCCCGGGGGCGGCGTTGCAAATCCTCGCCATGGCCAGCGCCATGGCTGCGGTTTGCGCCTTGCCCGCGCGCCCGATGACGGCCCGCCCGGGCGCGCCCAACTGCCGGATTTAGGGTGACTTGCGGTGAGGGCGTTCACGCTCGCGGCTGCACGCGCACCCGAAAACCTGCGGGTTTGAGGGTGAGGGTCTCGACGATGCGCAGCGGGGCGTCCGGTTCGGCTTCGATCTCGAAATGGGCGAGCATCAGGGCCAGGGCGATCTTGGCTTCCATCATCGCGAACTGCCGACCGATGCACGCGCGCGAGCCATTGCCGAAGGGTCGATAGGCGTGCGGCGCAATGGCGGCTCGGCGCTCGGGCGAGAAACGCTCGGGGTCGAATCGCTCGGGCTCGTCCCAGACGGCCGGATCGCGGTGCAGGGCGGGCAGCAGCACCGTGATGCGCCGGTTCTTCCGCACCGGCCAGCGGCCGGCCAGCTGGACGTCCTCGTACGGAGCCACCTGAAACGCGGGGGCGGTCGGCCAAAGCCTGAGGGTTTCCTCGAGCACCTGCTCGATGTAGACCAGCCGCTCGAGGTCTGCATAGTCGGGCACTTCACGGCCCGCCAACACGGTGTCGGCTTCGGCACGGGCGCGCGCGAGCACCTCGGGGTTCCGCAGCAAGGCATGCAGCGCGAAGGAGAGCAAACCGCTCGTCGTCTCGTGTCCGGCGATGAGAAAGGTGATGACCTGGTAACGAATGTTCTCGTCGCTCAGGCGCGCGCCGGTCTTGGGATCCTGGCCCTCGAGCATCAGCGCGAGCAGGTCGCGCACGGGCGAAGGCTGGGCGCGGCGCTGGCGGATCACCTCGTCCACGACGGCGTGCAGATAGGCAATGTCGCGCTGGAAACGCCGCCGCGCCCGCCAGCGCCACCAACGCGCGGCACGCGGCTGGGCGGTCCGACGCATCGCCTCCGAGAGAACGCGCACCATCGCGGCGACGAAGGGGTGCGGTGCCTCCCGGCCAAAGGAATCAAAGCGGTAGTCGAAACCGGCCAGGGCAATCGTGTCGAGCGTGAGCCGCGTCATTTGGTCGGACACGTCGAGCCACTGCCCGCGGCTGCACCGCCCATGCGCGAGCAGCTGCGATGCCACCTCGATCATCGGTGCGTGATAGGCCTGGCGCGCGCGCTGCCCGAAGGCGGGCACGAGGATGCGGTGTGCGAGCGTCCAGTTGGGCTCGTCGCCCTCGGCCGTGAAGAGGCCGTCGCCGGCGAGCGCGCGCAGGCTCGACAGCGGTGGGCCCATGGTCTTGCGAAAGCGACGCTCGTCGAGCACCTCTTCCACGAGGCGGGCGGAGAACACGAAGGGCACGCGGTAGCCCGCGAAGTCGATTTCGAAAATGCCCTCGGGGTAGCCTCGGGCGAGTTCGGTGAAGTACTGCGTGAGTCGCCCGCTTGGCAGCTGCGGCAAATGGCCCAGCAGCGGCCAGCGCGGGGGCATCGGCAGCCGCTCGGCCGGTGCAGCCGAGCCAGCGTTCGAGCGAACGGACATCCCCATCGTCAACGCTCGATCTGGCTCGACGCCAGCGCTTTCATGATCGGCGCGACACCGCTTCCGAACCACGGCACCTGGTTCTCACAACCATAGGACGACGCCGGCAGCGGCCGTCGGACTCGACCCCAGGCTCGACCGTGGATGCGCATGCGCTTTTCGATGGCAATCCAGATGGTGATTGTCGCTACATTTTCCATAGCTGCTGACGACCGTTTCATGCCGGGGAACCCGCGAAAATCACCAAAATCTGCCCCGGCTGCACCTGCTGGCCGGCTTCCACGGTCACGCGCTCGATGACGGCGTCGGCCGGGGCCACGAGCGGGTGCTCGATCTTCATACTCTCGATGGTCACCACGGCTGCGCCGCGCGCCACCCGCTCCCCCGCACGCGCGGCCAGCGCGACGACCCGACCGTTGAACGGCGCGCGCAACTCGCGAGCGGCAGCGCCCGCGTCGGCCCGGGCCGGCGGCTCATGGCTGAGGTTTTCCAGCTCGAACGCTTCATGACCCCATTGCAGCGCGACCCGCCGCGCGTCGAGCCGCACGAACCACAGCGGCCGGCCGAGATCGCCCACCGTGAGCCAGCGCGCGCCGCGCGGGCCCCAGGGCCCGATCTGCACGCTGAGACTCCGAGCGCCTGCCTGCCAATCGGCCCAACCCGCTCCCCGCTCGGATAGCACCCCTTCGATCACCAAATCCGCGACGCGCCACCGCTGGGGCCGAGGGTAGGGCGACGCCAGGGCCTCGGCCGCCGACCGCCCGTCGAGCGCGGCAGCGGCCGCCGCCGCCTGCATAGCCTCGGGCTCGGCGCAGCATTGGGCGCGCAGCGCCTCGGCCTGCTCGGCGAGGAAAGGAATCCTTGCCTCACCGGCGCGAAACACCGGGTGGCGCAGGCAGGCCGCGAGGAAAGCCCGATTGCTGGTCAGGCCGAGCAGCACCGTGTCGTCGAGCGCGCGGGCGAGCCGGTCGATGGCCTCATCACGCGTCGGCGCGTGCGCAATCCATTTGCCCAGCATGGGGTCGTAGTGCGCGCTGACGCTCAGGCCTTCATCGATCGCGTGGTCCAGGCGCAGACCGTCGTCCGCATTCGGTGCGACAAAGCATTGCACGCGACCGGTCTGCGGCAAGAAATGGGCATCCTCCGCGCACAGACGCACCTCGATCGCGTGCCCGTCAAAGCGGATCTGTTCCTGCGTGCAGGGCAGCGGCTCGCCGCGGGCCACACGCAGCTGCCATTCGACGAGGTCGATGCCGGTGCGCAGCTCGGTCACCGGATGCTCCACCTGCAGCCGCGTATTCATCTCCATGAAATAAAAACCCGCACCGCCCTCCTCGCCTGGCGGCGCGGATTCGTCGAGCAAAAACTCCGCCGTGCCCGCGCCCACATAGCCGGCGGCCCGCGCCAGCGCCACTGCGCAGCGCCCGAGTTCAGCGCGCAAGGCGGGCGTCACCGCCGGGCTGGGCGACTCCTCGATGAGTTTTTGGTGCCGTCGCTGCACCGAACAGTCGCGCTCGCCCAGGTGCACACAGGCGCCGTGCGCGTCGGCAAAGATCTGCACCTCCACATGGCGGGGCCGGCGCAGGCCGCGCTCGAGCAGCAACTCGCCGCAGCCGAAAGCCGCCTGTGCCTCCGAGCGCGCGCGCCGCAGCGCCTCGGGCAACGCCGCGGCGTCCTCCACCCAGCGCATGCCGCGCCCGCCGCCACCGGCAGCCGCCTTGACCATCAAGGGGTATCCGATCCGTTCGGCCTGAGCAAGCAAGGTCGACTCGCTTTGGTCGGCACCGAAATACGCGGGCAACACCGGCACGCCCAGCTGCAACGCCAGGGCCTTGGCAGAGGACTTGCTCGCGAGCGCCCGCATGGCCTGCGGCGGCGGCCCGACCCAGATCAAGCCGGCCGCGCGCACGGCCTCGGCGAATTCGGCGTTTTCGCTGAGAAAACCATAGCCCGGATGCACCGCGTCGGCACCGCTCACGCGCGCAGCGGCGATCAGCTGGCCGATGTCGAGATAGGTCTGCGCGGCCGTCTGCCCACCGAGCGCCACGGCCTGGTCGGCTTCGCGCACATGCAGCGCACCGCGGTCGACCTCGGAATACACCGCCACCGTCGCAAGCCCCATGCGGCGGGCCGTACGCAGCACGCGCCGCGCGATCTCACCACGGTTGGCAACGAGCAGGCACTTCAAGGCGCGTCTCCATCGTGGCGCTGGGAAGCCTCCCGGGGCTCGGCCCAAGGCGATGCAGCGCGGCGGGCGAACGCGCGCAGGCCCGCAGCCGCCTCCGGCCCGCGCAGCGCTGCGGCGAAGGCACGCGCCGCCTCGTCACGCAGGTCGGGCAGCGGCGCAGACAGCCGCGCGAGCAGCCGCTTGGTGACCGCCACCGCGCCGGGGGCGGCCGCGCGCGCCTCGCCAATCGCCTCGGCCACGGAGGCATCGAGCGCCCCATCGGGCACGATCTGATCCACGAGGCCCAGGGCCTGCGCCTCGGATGCCGACCAACGACGGCCTGACAGCAGGCACAGGCGCGCGCCACGGTCGCCGAGCCGACGCCAGACATAGGGCGCGATTTGCGCCGGCGGCAGCCCCAGGGTCACTTCGGGCGCGGCAAACACCGAGCGCGCCGTCGCGAGCACCCGGTCCGCGCAGCAGACGAGCCCGAGCCCGCCGCCCACGGCCGGACCATCGACCGCCACCAGCAGCTGCTGCGGCAAGCTGCTCAACGCATGCAGCACGTCGCCAAAGCCGCGATTGAGCGCGACGAGCGGATCGTCTTCCCCCTCGGCCAAGGGCTGGCCGATGAGGTGGGCGAACTGGCCCAGGCTGCCGCCCGAGCAAAACGCGCCGTCCGAGCCCGCAAGCACGACGAGGCGCAAAGCCGCATCGGCCTGGGCGCGCAACGCGGCCTCGTAGAGCGCGAGCACCATCGCATCGCTGAGCGCGTTGCGTGAAGCCGGATCGTGCAGCGTCCAGCGCTCCACGTCGCCTTGTCGTTCGATCTGCAGGCAGGTGTGCATCGCGAGGTCTCAGCCTAAATCCGGCAGTTGGGCGCGCCTGGGCGGGTCGTCATCGGGCGCGCGGGCAAGGCGCAAACCACAGCCATGGCGCTGGCAATGGCGAGGATTTGCAACGCCGCCCCCGCGCTCGAGGGCGACTCGAACGGGTGCGCAGCGCTCATCCAAACGGTGAAGGGCCTGCGCACCGAAAATTGCTGAAACATCAACATCTTGCGTTTCACGAGAAGCGGTCAACTGCCGGTTTTAGGCTCGGTGATCGGGCCGCTGGGCGATGCCCATGATTTTCGAGAGGATGCCGAGCATCACCTCATCGGCACCGCCGCCGATCGACGCCAGCCGCCCGTCGCGGAACATGCGCGAGACGCGGTTGTCCCAGGTGTAGCCCATGCCGCCCCAGAACTGCAAACAGGTGTCGGGCACGAGGCGGTTGAGCCGGCCGGCCTTGAGCTTGGCCATGGTGGCCCATTCGGTCACGTCCTGACCGGCGACATAGTGCTCACACGCCAGGTAGGTCAGCGCCCGCAGGCTCTCGACCTCGGTCTTGAGTTCGGCGAGCTTGAACTGCACCCACTGCTGGTCAGCAATCGTCGCGCCGAAAATCTCGCGTCCCTGCGCGTAGTCGATGGTCCACTGGATGCAGAGGTTGAGGCTTTCGATGCAGCTCGCTGCCGCCCACAAGCGCTCCTCTTGAAACTGCTGCATCTGGTAGAGGAAGCCCGCGCCCTCTTCGCCGATGCGGTAGCGCTGCGGCACGCGCACCTCGTCGAAGAACAGCAAACCCGTGTCACTGCTGTTCATGCCGATCTTGCGGATTTTTTGTCCGACCTCGAAGCCTTTGACCGGCTTGCCGTTCTCCCGCAGCGGCACCATGATGAGGCTCTTGTTCCGGTGCGCCGGTCCGTCGCTGGTGTTGGCCAGCATGCACATCCAGTCGGCCTGCAAGCTGTTGGTGATCCACATTTTCTGGCCGGTGATGACGTAGTCGTCGCCATCCTTGCGCGCATAGGTGCGAATGGCCGATACATCGCTGCCCGCGCCGGGCTCGCTCACGCCGATGCAGCCGACCATGTCGCCTGCGATGGCCGGGGCCAGGAACTGCGCGCGCAGTTCGTCGCTGCCGTGGCGCGCCAGCGCCGGCGTGCACATGTCGGTCTGCACACCGATGGCCATGGGAATGCCGCCGCAATGGATGTGGCCGAGCGTCTCGGCCATCGCCACGCTGTACGAGTAATCGAGCCCCATGCCGCCGTAGGCCTCGGGCTTGGTGAGGCCGAGCAAGCCCAGGCGGCCGAGCCCTTTGAACACCTCATGCGCGGGGAACATCTCCGCCGCTTCCCATTCGTCCACATACGGGTTGATCTGCTCGTCGATGTAGCGCTTGAGCGTCTTTTGGATCTCTCGATGCTCGTGGGTGAACTGCATGTCGGGGCTCCTCGGGGATGGGGTCTCGTTGGGTCTACATGCGCGCGACGCCAAACTGCACGGGGTGCGGCGTCCGCCGCTCGGCCTCGCGCACCGTGTCGAGGCAGAACCGAAGCACGGCGCGCGTGTCGCGCGGGTCGATCACACCGTCGTCGAGCACGAGGCCACTGGTGTAGAACGCATCGGCTTGCGCTTCGAAATTGCGCTCGATCGCTTGCGACTGCGCCTGGAGCTGCGCTCGAACCTCGGTCGCGTCGATCGCCAGGCCTTTGCGCGCGAGCCCGGCCTCGGCCACGATCTGCATCGTCCGGGCGGCCTGCTCCCCGCCCATCACCGCGGTGCGCGCATGGGGCCAGGAAAAGAGGAAGCGGGGCGCAAAGCCTCGGCCACACATGCCGTAGTTACCGGCCCCAAAGCTCGCGCCACACTGGACGGTGATCTGGGGCACCGTGGCCAGCGTCACCGCCTGGATCATCTTGCTGCCGTGTTTGATCATCCCGCTTTGCTCGCTGTCGCGGCCGACCATGTAGCCCGTGGTGTTCTGCAGGTAAATGATCGGTGCCCCGAGTTGGCACATCCACTGGATGAAATGGGTGGCCTTGTTGGCACCGGGCACGTCGATCGGGCCGTTGTTCGTGACGATGCCCACCGGATGCGTGCCGATGGCTGCTTGCAGGCAGACCGTACCCGGCCCAAAGAGCGGCTTGAACTCGAGAAACGCCGAGCCGTCGACGATGCGCGCCACGATCTCGCGCATGTCCACCGGCTCTCGATGGTGCTGCGGCATGAGGCCGAGCAGGTCCTCGGCCGCATAAATCGGCTCGGGTGCGGCGACCGGCTCTGGCGCCTGCCAGCCGGTACGCGCGACGATCTCGCGCGCGAGGCCCAGCGCGTGACGGTCGTCTTCGGCGAGCGCTTCGCCGAGACCCGAGACGGCAGTGTGCATCTCCGCGCCGCCCAGTTCCTCTTCAGTGGCGATTTCACCGGTTGCCGCCTTGAGCAAAGGCGGACCCGCCAAGAAGGCGCGCGAGCGGCCCCGCACCATGATGACGACGTCCGACAGCCCCGGCATGTAGGCGCCACCGGCCGTGCCCGATCCGTGCTGCACGGTGATCACGGGCACGCCCGCCGCCGACAGGCGCGCGAGGTTGCGAAACAGCCCGCCGCCCAGCACGAAGCCCTCGACCTGATATTTCATAAGGTTTGCGCCCGCGCTTTCGACGAGGTGCACGAAGGGCAGGCGGTTCTGCAGCGCGATTTCCTGTACGCGCAGGATCTTCTCCAGACCGCGCGGCTGGATCGCCCCCGCGTCGATACCCGAGTCGCTGGCCACGACCATGCAGCGCACGCCGGCCACGAAGCCGATTCCGGCCAACAGCCCACCCCCCGGCACAGAGCGCTCGGGATCCGCCTGGTCTTGCAGGTAACCCGCGAGGGTGCACAAGGGCAGGAACGGCCGCCCCGGGTCGAGCAGCAGCCCCACGCGCTCGCGCGGCAGCAACTGTCCCCGGCGGTGGAACACGGGAGCGGCCTGGGCCGACACGGCGGCGGCACGGGCTTCGAGCGCGCGCAGCCGTTCGATGCGCGCACGCATCGCGGCGGCCCGCGCCTGCGCGGCCGGATCGGTGGGGTCGAAAGCGCTCACGTAGGGCGTCACTCGAAAACCTTCGGCGGTTCATGGCGATGGAAGCCCGCGTAGGGCCGCACCGCCGCACGCTGCTGCACCTCAGGGGACGCGGCCAGCGCGCCCCAACCCAGCCGCACCTGCGGCCGCGCCCCGTCCACGCGCAGCACGCTTCCGCTGATGAAGCTGGCCGCGGGCGAGAGCAAGAACACGATCGCGGCCGACACCTCGGCCTCGGTGCCAAAGCGCCCGAGCGGCACGGTCGCAGGCATCGACCGCAGCATCGGCGCGGCCTCCTCGGGATAGTGGTCCATGCCGCTCGAAGCGATGTAGCCAGGGGCGACCGCGTTGACACGCACGCCACTCGCCGCCCATTCGACGGCTGCAGTCTCGGTGAAGCTCACCATGCCCATGCGGGCCGCACCGCTGTGACCCATGCCCGGCATCGAGCCCCACATGTCCGCGACGATGTTGACGATCGCACCGCCGTGCGCCTTCATGCTTTGTCGATAACATTCGCGCGCAACGAGGAATCCGCCCGTGAGGTTGGTGTCGAGCACCGCACGCCAGCCTTTGGCGCTGATCGTCTCGAGCGCCGCGATGTACTGCCCGCCCGCATTGTTCACGAGCGCATCGACCCGACCGTGCGCGGCAAGGACCGAGCCAACCATCGCCGTCACCGCCGCCTCGTCACGGATGTCGCAAGGCTGCGCCGTGGCACGGCCGCCGTCTTCGGCGATCTCTTCAGCCACACGCTCGAGCTTGCCCGGATCACGGCCGACCAGCACCACCATCGCGCCGAGATGCGCCAATTCATGCGCGGTGCAGCGCCCGATGCCCGAGCCGCCACCGGTCACAATCACGACCCGGCCTTCGAACAGGCCATCGCGGAACACGGAACGGTACCGGGCGGGTTTAGGCAACGCTGAAGAAGTCCCCCGCGCGTCGCTCATCCCAGCTGCGGGCGGTCTGCTTCGTTGCAAATCCTCGCCATAGCTTTGGATATGGCTGCGGTTTGCACCTCGCATCCCATCCCGCGGCCGGGCGAGCGCCATCACGGGAACTTGTTCAGCGTTGCCTTTATCGCTCATCCAATGGCTCCTGCAAGAACAGATCCAGCGCCGCCTCGGTGAGCTCATCGAGCGAGGCGCGGCCGGCGGGATCGAACCATTGCACGGCCCAGTTGAGGGCACCGAAGATCATGAGCCGCGCAAGGCTCGGATCGCCGCGCAGCATCCGCGCGGCAAACAGCGCCTGCAGCACCGGGACCCAGACCGCCTCATACTCGCGCCGCAGCGCGTTGACCGCCAGGCGCTGCTGCGGCGAGAGCGAGCGCCATTCGTAGAGCATCACTGGGATGAAGTCGCTCTCGGGGCCGAGCAGCACCTCCAGATGGTTGCGCACCAGTGCGCGCAGCGTCTGCCGCGGCGTCGGCTCGGCATGAACGCTGGCTGCAGCCGCGAGCGCCGCCGCCTGTGCCGCCAGCGCGCGCTGCATGCCTTCGAGCATCACGGCGCCCAAGAGGGCCTGCTTGCTCTCGAAGTGATAGAACGGAGAGCCCGACTGCATGCCCGCTGCCGCCGCAATGTCGCGCGTCGAGGTGGCGGCAAAACCCTGCAGCCGAAACAGCCGAGCGGCCGAGCGCAACAGCGCCTGGCGCCGGTTGCCGTCGTCGCGTTCCTCGGGCCGTTTGCGTGGCCGGCCACGGCCGCGCGCCGCCGGCAAGGCCGGCGCATCCACACAGTCGGCTGGGCCACAAGCCTCGGCCTCAGCCGGGGCTTGGGTCGCCGTTGGGGTCTTCAAAATACGCATGCCGGCGCAGATTAGCAGCCGGCATGATTTTTGGCAAGCAATCGCTTTGTGAAAATACCCGGGTCCGCCGGGCCATGATCACAGTCGCGAAAAGTCAGGCAAGCGCCGTTCCATGAAGGCGGTGAAGGCTTCGCGTGCGGCGGGCTCCCGCAACATGCGCCCGAAGCTCGCAGCCTCTTCGGCCATCTGGCGCAAAACCGCTTCGGCCTGGGGCTTCTTCATGAGCCGCTTGGTCTCGATCAGCGAAGCCAGCGGCTTTGCGGCGAGTTTGCGTGCGACCGACTGCGCATAGGCATTGGCTTCCGAGGGCGGAACGACGCGGTTGACCAGCCCGACCTCGAGCGCGGCTTCGGCCATGAAGGGCTCGCCGAGCAACAGCGCCTCGGCGGCGCGGTGGTAACCCATCATCTGCGGCACCAGCAGACTCGAGGCCGCCTCCGGGCACAGGCCGAGATTCACGAAGGGCATCGAAAACGCAGCATTGTCGCCCGCGTAGACGAGGTCGCAATGGAACAGCAGCGTCGTGCCGATGCCAACGGCCGGCCCGCAGACCGCCGCCACCAGCGGCTTCGGAAAGCCCGCCAGCGCGCGCAGGAAGCGGAACACCGGCGCATCTTCCTTGGCGGGTGGTTGCTGCAGGAAGTCACCAATGTCGTTGCCGGCACTGAAAACGGTTTCATGGCCTTGAAAAACCACGACGCGCACGAGCGTGTCCGCGGCAGCGGCCTCGAGCGCGTCGGCCAACGTGGCATACATGGCCGCCGTGATCGAGTTCTTGCGTTCGAGCCGGTTGAAGGTCAGCGTGGTGATGCCGTCTTCGGTGTGGATCAGGATGTCGGTCATCGCAAAGTCTCCTCGGGTGCGCACTGGGGCACGCTCAGACGCGCTCGAAGATGCCGGCAGCCCCCTGCCCCATGCCCACGCACATCGTCACCATGCCGTAGCGCTTCTGGTGGCGGCGCAGCGCATGCACGACGGTGGCCGAGCGGATCGCGCCGGTGGCGCCGAGCGGGTGGCCGAGCGCGATGGCGCCGCCGATCGGGTTGACCTTGGCTGGGTCGAGCCCGAGCGTGTTGATGACCGCCAAGGACTGCGCGGCAAAGGCTTCGTTGAGCTCGATCCAGTCGAGGTCGTCTTGCTTGAGGCCGGCGCGCTTGAGCGCTGCGGGAATCGCCTCGATCGGCCCGATGCCCATGAGGTGCGGCGGCACGCCCACGGCAGCAAAGCTCACGAAGCGTGCCAGTGGCGTGAGGTTGAAACGCTTGATCGCGGCTTCGCTCGCGAGGATGAGCGCCCCCGCGCCATCGCTGGTTTGTGAGCTGTTGCCTGCGGTGACGGTGCCGCGCGCCGAGAAGGCCGGGCGCAGTTTGGCCAGGCTCTCGAGGCTGGTGTCGGGACGCGCGCCCTCGTCGAGCTCAACGGTGCGGGTGCGGGTAGCGACCTCGGCGGTTTCGAAGTTCACGCTGCGTTCGGTGATTTCGACCGGCGTGATTTCGTCGCTGAACTCACCGGCCTGCATGGCTGCGAGCGCGCGCTGGTGCGACTGCAGCGCGAACGCGTCCTGGGCTTCGCGGCTCACCTTCCACTGCTGCGCCACCTTCTCGGCGGTCAGGCCCATGCCGTAGGCGATGCCGTAGTCGTCGATGTTGTCGGTGTTCTTGAAGATGCTCGGCGACAGGCTCGGCGAGTTGCCCATCATCGGCACCATGCTCATGCTTTCGGTGCCGGCGGCAATCATCACGTCGGCTTCACCGACGCGAATACGGTCGGCGGCCATTTGCACGGCCGACAGGCCCGAGGCGCAGAAGCGGTTGACGGTGATGCCGCCCACGCTTTTGGGCAGCCCCGCGAGGATGGCGCCGACGCGCGCGACGTTGAGGCCCTGCTGGGCTTCGGGAATCGCGCAGCCGCAGATCACGTCTTCGATGGTCACGGGGTCCAGCCCCGGCACCTGCGCGACGGCGGCGCGCAGCACATGCGCGAGCAGGTCGTCGGGGCGGTAGTTGCGGAAGTAGCCACGCGCGGACTTGCCGATGGGCGTGCGGGTGGCGGCGACGATGTAGGCGTCTTGCAAGGGTTTCGTCATGATCGGGTTCCTTTGAAGGCTTCAGAGGCTGAGAGGGGATTGGGCGTGCCCGAGGGGGCGCCCCAAAGTGCGCCTGAGTAGGCGCAAAGCACAGCCGTAGCTCGGGCTACGGCGCGCATTTGCAACGCCCTCGGGCGTTCTTTGGGACGTCAAAGCGGGCACGACCGATTTCCTTTCAGCCGCTCAGTTGCGCACCGGCTTGCCGGTGGAGAGCATGCCCATGATGCGTTCCTGCGTCTTGGGGTGGGTCAGCAAGGCGCCGAACGCACGGCGCTCGAGCGTCATGAGGTATTCCTCACTCACGAGCGTGCCGGGGTCGACGTCGCCCCCCGTGAGCACGGTGGCGATGTGGTCGGCGATGTGGAAGTCGTGCTGGCTGATGAAGCCGCCGTCGCGCATGTTGACGAGCTGCCCGAGGATGGTCGCGCGCGCATCGCGCCCGGCCACCGGGAACAGCCGCTTGAGCGGCGGCCGCCAGCCACTCTCAGCCATGGCGCGCGCTTCGTTGAGTGCGACATGCAGCAGCTCGTCGCGGTGGGCGACGACGACATCGCTCTCGAGCAGATAGCCGAGCTTGCGCGACTCGAGCGCGCTGGTGCCGACCTTGGCCATCGCCGCCGCGGTGAATCCGTCGCTCAAGAACGGCAGCAGATCTTTTCCGGTCGACAGGCGGGCGTTTTCCGCCGCGCGACGGGCAATGTAGGTCAGACCGCCACCACCAGGGATCAGGCCCACGCCGACCTCGACGAGGCCGATGTAGCTCTCCATGTGCGCAACGCGCCGCGCGCAGTGCACGGCGAGTTCACAACCGCCGCCGAGCGCCAGCCCGCGCACGGCCGCCACCACCGGAACGTTGGCGTAGCGGATGCGCAGCATGATGCGCTGCAGTTCGGCCTCGGCTTCGTCGATCGCCGCGACGCCGCCCATGAGGAAGCCCGGCAGCATGGCCTGCAGGTCGGCACCGGCAGAGAACGGCTCGTCGGGCGACCAGATCACCAGGCCGCGGTAGTCGGCCTCGGCCCGCTCCACGGCTCCGGCCAGCCCCTCGATCACGTCGGGGCCGAGCGTGTGCATCTTCGAGCGCAGCGAAGCGATCAGCACATCACCGGCGACTTCGGGCAGCGTCCACAGCCGCAGGCCGTCGTTTTCGAACACGGTCTGGCCACTGCGCTCGGGGCGTGGCCCGCCTTCGCCCAGCAGCAGCTCGGGGAAGATTTGCCGACGGTAGACCGGCAGCGCCCGACGCGGCTCGAAGCGGCCGGTGCTGGGGTTCCACGAACCCGCCTCGGTGTGCACGCCGCCGGCTTCGGCGACCGGGCCGTGAAACACCCAGTCGGGCAGCGGCGCCTTGCACAGCGCGCGGCCCGCGTCGATGTCTTCTTGCACCATGCGCGCGACTTCGAGCCAGCCGGCTTCCTGCCAGAGTTCGAACGGGCCTTGCTTCATGCCAAAGCCCCAGCGCATCGCCTGGTCCACGTCCCGCGCGGTGTCGGCGATGGAGGCGAGGTGGATCGCCGCGTAGTGGAAGCTGTTGCGCAGAATCGCCCACAGGAAGCGGCCCTGCGGGCCTTCGGCGTTGCGCAGCAGCTTGAGCCGCTCGGCCGCGGGCTTCTTGAGCATGCGCTCGTACACCGGGTCGGCCTTGGCGCCCGCGGGGACGTAGTCGCCGCTGGCCAGGTCGAAGCGCAGCACGTCGCGGCCGACTTTTTTGTAGAAACCGGCTTTGGTTTTCTGGCCCAGGTGGCCGAGCTCGATGAGCTTGGCCAACACCGGCGGGGTGCCGAAGCTGCCGTAAAAGGGGTCCGTGTCGAGGCTGAGGTTGTCCTGCAGCGTCTTGATGACATGGGCCATCGTGTCCAGGCCCACCACGTCGGCCGTGCGGAAGGTGCCCGAGCTTGCGCGGCCGAGCTTCTTGCCGGTGAGGTCGTCGACGATGTCGAAGCTGAGGCCGAAGTTCTCCGCCTCCTTCATCGTGGAGAGCATGCCGGCGATGCCGATGCGGTTGGCGATGAAGTTGGGCGTGTCCTTGGCACGCACCACGCCCTTGCCCAGCGTGGTCGTGACGAAGGCTTCGAGATCGTCGAGGATGCCCGCCTGCGTCGAGGGCGTGGCGATCAGCTCGACGAGCTGCATGTAGCGCGGCGGGTTGAAGAAGTGAATGCCGCAAAACCGCGGACGGATCGACTCGGGCAAAGCCTCGGACAAGCGGGTGATCGACAGCCCCGAGGTATTGGAAGCCAGGATCGCATGCGGTGCGACGAAGGGTGCGATCTTGTGATAGAGGTCGGTCTTCCAGTCCATGCGCTCGGCAATGGCCTCGATGACGAGGTCGCACTCGCGCAGCCGCTCGAGGTGCTCTTCGTAGTTCGCAGGCTCGATGAGCATCGCATCCTCGGCCACGCCCAGCGGCGAAGGCTTGAGTTTTTTGAGGTTTTCGATCGCGCGCAGCGCAATGCCGCTCTTGGGGCCTGCGCCGCCGGGCCGCCCCAAGGCCGGCGCAGCAGGGAGCGTGGGGGCCTTCGGGTCGGGAAGGTCGAACAGGATGACCGGAACCTTGACGTTGACGAGGTGGGCGGCAATCTGCGCGCCCATCACGCCGGCGCCGAGCACGGCAACTTTTCGGACGTTGAATCGGGACATGGAATTTCCTGGGTGTTGAGTTACTGCACGCGCACCCAGACCTGGGTGCGGTAGAAGGGGCCGATGTAGCCGCGCACCTGCAGCTTCTTGCCGTCTTCGATCGGGGTCATGCGCAAGGTGTATTCCTTGCCGTTTTCGGGGTCGAGGATCTTGCCGCCCTCCCACACGAGGTCGTCGGGCGACTTCTTCGCGCCGCGGATGATCTCGAGGCCGACCTTCGGCTGGCCTTTGCGGTCATCCGTGCAGGCGGTGCAGTTGGGCTCGGCGCTTTGAATCAGCGCGCGCTCGATGCGACCGTGCAGCGCGCCCGAGGGCGTCGCAGCGATGCGGATCTCGGCCTTGGCTTCGCCGGTCTTGTCGTCGATGTTCCGCCACAGGCCCTCGGGCGTGAGTTGCGCCCAAGCCAGCCCTGAAAATGCTACAAAACCAAGAGCAAACAAAGACCGTTTCATGCTGGCGTTCCCCCAAAAACGTTGAAAAACGGCCGCCACGCGTCGGCAGCGGCCCCTGAGGCCTCACGCCAAAGCCAGCTCCGTCTCCATCAGCGGCGCCGCACCCGCGCGGGCCGTGCGCATGAGCGAGGCGGTTTCAGGGAAGAGCTTGGCAAAGTAGAAGCGCGCGGTTTGCAGCTTGGCGGCGTAGAACGGATCGGTGTTGCCCGCAGCGATCTCGCGCAGCGCCACCTGCGCCATGCGCGCCCAGAAGTAGCCAAACACCAGGTGCCCGGCCACGCGCAGGTAGTCCACCGCAGCGGCGCCGATTTCATCGGGGTTTTGCATGCCTTTGAAGCCGATCTCGGTCGTGAACTTGGTCATCTGGTCGCCCAGCATGGCGATCGGATTGATGAACTCGGCCATCTTCTCGTTGACGCCCTCTTCCTCGACCAGCTGCGCGACGAGCTTGCCAAACTTCTTGAGCGTCGCCCCGTTGTTCGACAGCACCTTGCGGCCCAGCAGGTCGAGCGCCTGGATGGTGTTCGTACCTTCGTAGATCATGTTGATGCGCGCATCGCGCACGAACTGCTCCATGCCCCACTCTTTGATGTAGCCGTGGCCGCCAAAAACCTGCTGACACATCATGGTGGCCTGCCAGCCGTTGTCGGTCAGGAAAGCCTTGGTGATGGGCGTGAGCAGCGAGAGCATTTCCTCGCTGTCCTTGCGCACCTTCTCGTCAGGGTGGAAATGCACCTTCTCGAGCAGCACCGAGCAGAAGATCGCCAGCGCGCGTCCGCCCTCGGCGTAGGCCTTGGCGGTCAGCAACATCTTGCGCACATCCGGGTGCACGATGATCGGGTCGGCCGGCTTGTCCTTGGCCTTCGGACCCGAGAGGCTGCGCATCTGCAGGCGATCCTTGGCGTAAGCCAGGGCGTTCTGATAGGCCACCTCGGTCAAGCCGAGCGACTGATTGCCCACGCCCAGGCGCGCCGCGTTCATCATCACGAACATCGCCTGCATGCCTTTGTTCGGCTGGCCGACCATGGTGCCGACGGCGCCATCGAGCACCATCTGACAGGTCGCGTTGCCGTGGATGCCCATCTTGTGCTCGAGGCCCGCGCAGAAGATGGCGTTGCGCTCGCCGAGGCTGCCGTCGGCGTTGACCCGGAACTTGGGCACGATGAAGAGGCTGATGCCCTTGATGCCGGGCGGCGCGTCGGGCAGGCGCGCGAGCACCAGGTGCACGATGTTCTCGGCGAGGTCGTGCTCACCGGCGCTGATGAAAATCTTCGTGCCCGTGAGTTTGTAGGTGCCGTCGGCTTGTGGCTCGGCCTTGGTGCGCAACAGGCCCAGGTCGGTGCCGCAATGCGGTTCGGTCAGGCACATCGTGCCGGTCCACTCGCCGCTGGTCATCTTGGGCAGATAGGTGTGCTTTTGCTCGGGCGTGCCGTGCGCTTCGAGCGCGGCATAGGCACCGTGCGTCAGACCGGGGTACATGGTCCAGGCCTGGTTGGCCGAGTTCATCATCTCGTACAGGCACTGGTTGACCACGAACGGCAGACCCTGGCCGCCGAATTCGGGGTCGCAAGACAGCGCCGGCCAGCCGCCAGCGACATAGGTCTGATACGCCTCCTTGAAGCCCTTGGGCGTCGTGACCTCGTGGGTCTCGCGGTTGAGCTGGCAGCCTTCGGTGTCGCCGCTGATGTTGAGCGGAAAGATCACTTCGCTCGCGAACTTGCCGGCCTCTTCGAGGATGGCGTTGATGGTGTCGACGTCGATGTCCGCATGCCGGGGCATCGCACGAAATTCATCGGTGACCTTGAACAACTCGTGCATGACGAACTGCATGTCACGCAGGGGTGGGTTGTAAATCGGCATGGCAGACTCCTAGAGAAAAAGGAAACGGAAAAGGGAAATCGCAACGAACTAGCCCGCTCGGCCGTAGCGCGCGAGCACATCGTCAAAACCGGTCATGGCCCGCTCGACGGCGCCGGCGCGGCGCAGGAATCGGGCCTCGTAGTGCAGGGCCAGAATCAGCCCGTGGATCGCAAACGCCACCTGGTGCTCATCAGCGTCGGCTCTCAGGTGCCCTTCCTCGCGCGCCTGGACGATGGCGCGCACGACCGCCGCCTGCCAGATGCTCACCGACTCGACGAGCGCATCGCGCACCGGCCCGGGCCGGTCGTCGAAATCGACCGCCCCGCTGATGTAGATGCAGCCCGAATCGATCTCGGCCGAGGTGCGGCGCATCCAGTTCGCAAACAGCGCGCGCAAACGCGGCAGCCCGCGCGGCTCACGCATCGCGGGGAAGAAAACCTCGTCTTCGAAGCGGCTGTGGTATTCGCGGATGACCGAAATCTGCAGTTCTTCGCGCGACCCGAAGTGGGCAAAGACGCCGGACTTGCTCATCCCCGTGAGCTCGGCCAGCGCGCCGATGCTCAAGCCTTCGAGCCCGACCTGCGCCGCCAGACCGAGCGCGGCGTCGAGGATCAGCGCCCGCGTCTGCTGCCCCTTGCCCCGCGCACGCGGCGCAACCATGCGCCCGGCATGGGCGACCCGTTTGAGATGCGGCTTTGCTGCAGTGGCCATGGCGCGTGCAAAAATCCCGGTTGACGAACCGCCCAAAAGCGAACGGTCGTTCTATTCTGCAGCAATTGCGCTCGGACGCCAAACTTTCTGCAGGTTCTAGAGTGCGGCGTCTAGGATTTTTGGCAGAGCCAGCGCACGCGGCGCACCGGCCCGCGGGGTTCAGCGCGCGAAGGGAATCACCGCCTGCTGCTGCTCGCCCAGCCCGTCGATGCCCAGCCGCAGCACATCGCCGGGCTTGAGAAAGCGCGGCGCGGGCTTGCCATCCCGACGCTGGCCCATACCAACCCCGGGCGGGGTGCCGGTGGTGAGGATGTCACCCGGCTCGAGCGTCATGAACTGGCTGACGTAACTGATCAGCTTGGCGACGCCAAACACCATCGTGCGTGTGTTGCCACTCTGCATGCGCTCCCCGTTGAGCTCGAGCCAAAGGCCGAGCCGCTGCGGGTTGGGCACCTCGTCGCGCGTCACCAGCCAAGGCCCGACGGGCCCGAAGGTGTCGCAACCCTTGCCCTTGTCCCAAGTGCCGCCGCGTTCGAGTTGGAACGCGCGCTCACTGACATCATTGACGACGCAATAACCCGCGACATGCGCGAGCGCCTCCTTTTGCGTCACGTAGCGAGCGCGCGTGCCGATGACCACGCCCAGCTCGACCTCCCAGTCGGTTTTTTTCGAGCCTTTGGGCAACATCACCGGGTCGTTCGGCCCCTGGATGCAGCTCGTCGCCTTCATGAACACCACCGGCTCGGTCGGCAGCGGCATCCCCGCCTCGGCGGCGTGGTCTGCGTAATTGAGGCCGATCGCGATGAACTTGCCCACCTGCGCCACCGGGCAGCCCAGTCGGGGCCGCCCGCGCACCCAGGGCAGCCGCTGCGCATCGAGCCGGCACAGCCGCGCCAGCACCGCCGGCGCCAGCACCGCGCCGCCGATGTCCGGCACCACCGCGCTCAAGTCCCGAAGCCGCCCTTCGGCGTCGATCAATCCGGGTTTTTCCTGACCCCAGGGGCCAAAACGCACCAACTTCATCGCACGCCTCCTCATGAGAACCAAATCTTGCCTTCGCCACCGCGAATCGGCACTTGATCGCTATAAATCTCAGAGCATCAACAACAGGCTCTCGGCCAAGGCCTCGGTCGGCGAGCGCCGAAAGCCCGAGCGCACATAACGCTGCACCCGGCCCATCGCAAAAGCCAGCAACACCCCCGCGCGGATCTGCGCCGCGGCCGTCGGCGCCGGCTGAGCGTCCGCCTCGGCCGCCGAGCGCGCGCACTGGCGCAACTGGGCTTCGAGCTTGTCGAAAAACAGCGTCATGCGCTGCTGCAGCCGTTGATGCTCGAGCACCAGGGCGTCACCGGCCATCACGCGGGCCATGCCAGGGTTCTTCTCGGCAAAGCGCAGCACCACCGAGACGATCTGCGCAGCCTGCTCCTGCGGCGGCGCGCCGCGCTGCGCGATCTGCGCCACCAGCCCAAAGATCGACTGCTCGATGAATTCGATCAGCGCCTCATACATCTGCGCCTTGCTCGCGAAGTGGCGGTACAGCGCCGCCTCGCTCACGCCGAGTCGCTGCGCGAGTGCCGCAGTCGTCACGCGCTCGGCCCCCGGTGCCTCGAGCATGGTGGCGAGCATCTGCAAAATCTGCACGCGCCGCTCGCCGGGCGGCGGCCGACGGCGCCCCGGCGCGGCCGTCGTGGACCCGGGCTCGGGACTGTCCGGCGTTTCAGCCATGGTCGTTCGGCAACGGAGGGTTCACAGCCGTCGTCTCGAAAGGCAGGGCGTTCGCGTCCGGCGCATCTCAGTGCGAGCGGATCATGGTGCCAAACGCCTGATCGGTGAGGATTTCGAGCAGCAAGGCATGCGGCACGCGCCCGTCGATGATGTGCACCGCATGCACCCCGCTCTTGGCCGCCTCGAGCGCGCCGCTGATCTTGGGCAGCATCCCGCCCGAAATCGTGCCGTCGGCAAACAGCGCGTCGATCTCGCGCGCGCTCAGGTCGGTGAGCAGCTCGCCCGCCTTGTTGAGCACGCCGGGCGTGTTCGTGAGCAGCACCAACTTTTCCGCACCCAGCACGATCGCGAGCTTGCTCGCCACCACGTCGGCGTTGATGTTGTAGCTCTCGTTGTGCTCGCCAAAGCCAATCGGGCTCACCACCGGAATGAAAGCGTCGTCCTGCAAGGCCTTGACCACGCTCGGGTCGATCGACACGATGTCCCCGACCTGCCCCACGTCATGCTCGATCGATGGGTCTTTCGCGTCGAGCATGCGCAGCTTCTGCGCGCGGATCATGCCGCCGTCACGCCCGGTCAGCCCCACCGCCTTGCCGCCAGCCTGGTTGATGAGGCCGACGATGTCTTGCTGCACCTCGCCAGCGAGCACCCATTCGACCACTTCCATCGTCTCGGCGTCGGTCACGCGCATGCCCTGCACGAACTCGCCTTTCTTCCCCAGACGATTGAGCGCCGTCTCGATCTGCGGCCCACCGCCGTGCACCACCACCGGGTTCATGCCAACCAGTTTGAGCAACACCACATCCTCGGCAAAGTCCGCCTGCAACGCGGGATCGGTCATTGCGTTGCCGCCGTATTTGATGACCAAGGTCTTGCCGTGAAACCGGCGGATGTAAGGCAGCGCCTGCGCGAGGATTTCCGCCTTGTCGCGCGGGTCGATGTTGGAGAGCGTGTCGGCCATCTGTTGCATGGAAGCTCGAAAGTCGGGTTGCTGGGGGGCGCGGCAAAGCGCGCCAACGAACGCTTAGGCAACGCTGAATAAGTTCCTGCGATGGCGCGCGCCCGGCTGCGGGATGGGATGCGAGGCGCAAACCGCAGCCATAGCCGCAGCTATGGCGAGGATTTGCAACGACGCAGACCGCCCGCAGCCGGGATGCGCGGCGCGCGAGGGACTTGTTCAGCGTTGCCCTTATTGTGCCGCGAGGCTCACCGGCGCTGACCCATCGAGCCAGGCATTGACGCCCTCGACCGTCGCGAGCGGCTCTTTGCCTGCGAGCGCATGCAGCCGCACCCAAGCACCGATGAACTCCAGCCGGGCCTGCGACAAATCCCGCAGCGCGGTTTGCCACTGCTGCTCGCTGCGTGCGATATCGAGCAAAGTGCGGCTGCCTGCGCGGTAGGACTTGCGGTTCGACTCCAACGCCCGCTCGGCCGAGCGCACCGCCTGCTCCAGCGCGCGCACCCGAGAGACGCCCTCGACCACGCCTCGGTACTCCTTGTGCACCCGCAAATCGAGGTCGCGCAGCGCCGCGTCCAGCGTCTCCTGCGCGCGCTGCAGCTCGGCCAGCGCCTGCCGCGCCGTCGAACTCACATAGCCCCCCGAATACAGCGGCACGGTCAGCTGCAAACCAAGCGAGCGGTTGAGGTACGCGCTCTTGGGGCTGGTCACGTTTTCGCTCGCGCTGCGCGTCAGTTGCAAAGCCAAGTCGAGCGTGGGCTGATGCCCGGCCTGCGCCTTGTCCGCCTCGAGCCGCGCGGCCTCCACCCGCGCCCGAAGCGACGCGATCTGCGGGCTTTGCTCCTGCGCCCACCGCTGCCACGTCGCCAGATCTTCCGCCGGCGGCTTGAGGCCCAACGCCCCCACCGCCAGCGGCGCGAGGCGATCCACCGGCTGCTGCACCAGGCTTTCGAGCTGCCGGCGCGTGTACTGCAGGTTTTCCTCGGCCTGCACCTGCAGCGCCTTGGCCTGGTCGAGCTGGGCCTGCGCCTCGTCGATGTCCGTGACCGTCCCCGACCCCGCCTCGAACGCCCGGCGCGCCAACGCGAGCTGCGTCTGCGCCGCCTGCTGCTGTACCTGCACCAGTCGCCACTGATCCAGCGCGAGCAAAGCCTCCAAGTACGCTTGCGTCACCCGCACCGTCAGGTTCTGCCGCTCGCTCTCAAAACTGCCTTGCGCGTCTGCGACGAAATACCGGCTTTGCTCCAAGCCCAACAACAAGGGCTTGCGGTAGATCGGCTGCCGCACGCTCAGCGTTTGGTTGTAGCTGAAATATTTCTCGTTGCGGCTCGACTCCTGCCCCAGGATGTTGGGCTGCGTGCTGTTGAGGTCGTTGGTGTAGCGGCTGGCGCTCAAACTCGCCTGCGGCAGCAATTGCGCCCGGGCTTGCTCGATGCGCTCCTGCGCCGAATCCACACCGGCACGCGCCGCGCGCAGCTGCGGATCGCGCTCCAGCGCCGCCTGAAAACTCTGCAACAAATCGATCGCACCGGCCGGCACGGCCAGCAGCGCCCATGCGGCGGCGGCCGCGACGGCCCGAATGTGGCTGGGGCGCATCGCTCACTCCTCCTTCAACGAGGCTGCCAGACGCTTGGTCAGCGGATGCAGCAAATACGTCAGCAAGGAACGCTCGCCGGTCTTGATCACCACTTCCGCCGGCATCCCCGGCTGCAAATGCCGGTTGCCCAGCGTCTTCATCCCCTCGGGCGTCACCCGGATGCGCGCCAAGTAATACGCAACCTGCGGCGCCTGCGGATCCACCAGCACATCCTTGGACACCGACACCAGCTCGCCCCCCACCACGAGCTGCGGCGAGTGTGCGAACGCCGAGAAGCGCACATCGGCCATCAAGCCCGGGTGCACCTTGTCGATCAGGTTCGGGGCGATGCGCGCCTCGAGCAACACCGGCTCGTCGTCGGGAACCACATCCATCAAGCGCTGCGCCGGCTGAATGACCGCGCCCGCCGACTGCACGACCAGCCCCACCACCTGCCCAGTCGCCGGCGCACGCACTTCGATGCGGCTCAGATCCGACTTTGCGGCGATGAATTTCTGCTCGTCGGCCTCGACCTCACGGCTCACGTCCGCCAGCTGACCTTCGACCTCCTTGCGGTACTCCTGCGTGCGAGCCAACGCCCGCTGGCGCAGCTCCGCGATGGCCTGCTGGGCGCGGGCGGTGTTGCCCAGCAAATCGGAAATCGCTGCATTCGACTCGGCCACCATCCGCTCGAGCTCGAGCTGCCGGTTGCGCGGCGCGTAGCCTTCGGCCACCAAACCGCGCGTCTGGCCCAACTCGTCGGTCAATAACGCCAGCTGCTGCCGCCGCTGGGTCAAGATGCGCCCGTATGAATCGATCAGCGCCTGCTGACCCTTGATCGACTCCTCGATGCCCTGCAAATCCGCCGCCAGCGCCGCGCGCCGCGCGCGGAACAACTGCTGCTGCGTCTCCCACTGGCTGCGGATGCCCGGGTCGGAGAGTGCTTCCTTCAAATCCGGATGCGGCGTCAGCGCCGACTGGCCCAGCTGCTCGGCGCGCAGCCGCGCCTCGATCGCCCGCAAACCCAGGTAGCGCTGCCGCACCGACTCAAAATTGGCCCGCGCCACATCGGGGTCGAGCCGCAGCAGCACCTCGCCCTCCTTCACCGACTGGCCTTCGCGCACCAACACATCGCGCACGATGCCGCCGCTTGGGTGCTGCACCGGTTTGCGCTTGCTGTCGAGCACCACCATGCCCGGGCTCGGCACCCCTTCGTCCAGCGGCGCAAACGCCGCCCAAAGCAAAAAGCCCGCAAACCCGAGCACCAAAGCCCAGCGCCCCACCCGCGCGCCGCGGCCCAGGTCCACGCGCAGCGGCTCCTCATGGACGACCTCAGGCTGGGCCTCAGGCCGTCCGTCGGCATTCCCTCGCGGCAGCAAGGGCTGCGCGCCATTCATTCCATCGTGCTTCATCGCCATCGTCTCATTCCGTTCCAACATCGTTTCTTCTCGGGCTGCCGTTCAATCGGGGCTGCGTCAGCCCGGCGCGGGCGCTGCGGCCGCCGACACCGCGGCGCGGGCCTGCGCCTGCTGCAGGGCCTGCACCACCGCGTCGCGCGGCCCTGCGGCCACGATGCGGCCGTCGCCCATCACCACCAGGCGGTCGGCCACGGCCAAAGCCGTCGGCCGGTGCGAAATCAACAGCACCGTGCGTCCCCGCGCCTTGCAGCCCCGCACCGCCTCAAGCAATGCCGCCTCGCCCGCCTCGTCGAGGTTCGAATTCGGCTCATCGAGCACCAGCACCGCCGGGTCGTGATAGAGCGCCCGCGCAAGGCCAATCCGCTGGCGCTGCCCGCCGGTCAGCACGCCGCCGCCGGGGCCGATCGGCGTGTCGTAGCCCTTGGGGAAGTGCAAAATCAAATCGTGCAGGCCCGCGCGCTGCGCCGCCTCGATCACGCCCGCGCTGTCGATCTCGCCAAAACGCGCGATGTTCTCGGCCAAAGTGCCCTCGAACAACTCCACATCCTGCGGCAGATAGCCCAGGTGCTCGCCCAGCTCGTTGCGGTCCCAGCCCGAAACCGGCAGCCCGTCGAGCAACACCTCGCCGCTCACCTGCGGCCAAATGCCGAGCATCACCCGCGCCAGCGTGGACTTGCCCGAGCCCGACGGCCCCACCAGCACCGTCACCGTCCCCGCCGGTAAATCCAGATCGATGCCTTTGAGGATCGGCTCGGCCCGTCCTTGCGCGGTCGCCACCACCCCGCGCAGCTGCAGCTCGCCGCGCGGCGTCACGCGCCGCAAAGCCGGGTCGCGCTCGGGATAGCGCTCCAGCAGATCCTCCAGCCGCCGATAAGCCGCCAGCGCCCCGGAAAAACTGCGCCACGCCCCGACCAGCATGTCTATCGGCGCCAGCGCCCGGCTCATCAGCACGTTGCCCGCGATCATCCCTCCCGGGGTCATCTGCCCATCGATCACCAGCAGGGCACCCGTGCCCAAGGCCAGCGACTGCTGGCTGTAGCGGATGAACTTGCTCCAGGCGCTGATTCGATGCGTGAGCGCCTGCGCCGCCTCGTGCTTGTGCACGTACTGCTCGTGGCGGCGCAGCCATTGCGTGCGCAACGGCCCGAGCATGCCCAGCGCCTCGACCACCTCGGCGTTGCGCAGCTTGCCTTGCATGTAGGCGCTGGCTTCCTGCAGCGCCAGGCCCGCTTCCTCGTTCGGGCGCACGCTGCGCCGGTGCCCAAACCACACCAGCGCAAACTGCACCAGCGCAAACAGTACCGCCGCCGCGCCCAGCAGCGGATGCAGCAAAAACAGCACCGCCAGATAAATCGGCGTCCACGGCGCATCGAACAACGCCAGGATGCCCGTGCCGGTCAGAAACTGCCGAATCTCCACCAGGTCCGTGAAGACCCGCCGCGGGCTCTGGTCTGCCTCGTTGAGGTAAGCCTCGAAACTCGCATGAAACACCCGCGTACTCAACAGCGCATCCAGCCGCATACCCGCACGCACCAGCAGCCGCGAACGCAGCCACTCGGCCGTCGACATCACGGCCAACATCGCCAGCGCCAGCAAAGACACGAACAACAGCGTGAGTTCACTGTGGCTCGCCAGCACGCGGTCATACACCTGCAACATGTAGATCGTCGGCGTGAGCATCAGCAAATTCGCCAACATGCTCAGCACACCCACCCACACGAACTCGCGCCGGAACCGCCACAACACGGTGGCCAACTCGGACCGCATCTTTTTTTCGGGTTTCATCTTTTCATCCGATTTTTTTTCTGCCGACCCGGCTGCTCTTCAGGCTGCGGGACGCGGTGCCATCGCCCCCGATGCTGCCGGCTGCTGCGGCTGCTGCGGCTGCGCGGCCTGCCGCAGCGCCTGCAACACATCGTCGCGTGGGCCAAACATCTGCTGCGTGCCGTCGCGCAAGACCAAAACCTTGTCCGCCACGCCCAATAGGCTCACGCGATGCGTCATCACGACAAAGGTCGTGCCGCGCTGCTTGGCCTGCACGATCGCCTGCGCCAGCGCCGCCTCGCCCTGATCGTCCAAACTGGAATTGGGCTCATCGAGCACCACGAACACCGGGTCGCCAAACAGCGCGCGCGCCAAGCCCACGCGCTGCCGCTGCCCACCCGACAGCACCGCGCCGTCGCGGCCGATCGGCGTGTCGTAACCCTGCGGCAGTGCCATGATGAACTCGTGCAGGCCCACCGCCCGGGCCGCGGCTTCCACCTGCGCCCGGCCCGCCTCGGTGAAGCGTGCGATGTTCTCGCCGATCGTCCCCTCGAACAGCTCCACATCCTGCGGCAGATAGCCGATATGAGCACCCAACTCGGCCTTGTTCCAGGTGTGCACATCCACCCCGTCGAGCCGCGCCTTGCCGCCCATCGACGACCACAAGCCCACGAGCACCCGGGCCAGGGTGGTCTTGCCTGCGGCCGACGGCCCCACCACCGCCAGCACCTCGCCCGGAGCCAACGCAAACTGCACCCCCCGCAACACCGTGTTCTGCGTCCCCGGTGCCACCGCCAGCAGCGGCTCGACCGTCAAGTGCCCGCGCGGCGCGGGCAAAGGCATGCCCACGGGCGCCGCCGGCACCAGCGTGAGCAGACCCGCCAGCCGCTGCCAGGCGTCGCGCACCTGCACCACGCTGCGCCACTGCGTGACGATCTGCACCAGCGGCGCGAGTACCCGCCCGCCCAGAATCGAGGCGACGATCATCAAGCCCGCGCCGCCGTGGAGTTCATTGCGCAGCAGCAGCCAAGCCGCCAGCCCCAAGAGTGCCGAGCTCAGCACCTGTTGCAGCCATTTCGACGCCGTCTGCAGCAGCCCGGCCGCATCCGACGCCTCGGCCTGGAAACGCAGCATCTCGCGTTGGCGCTCGATCCACCGTTGGTAGACGTTGCGCAGCATCCCCATCGCTTCGATCACCTGCGCGTTGCGCATCGAGCTCTCGGCGTAACGGTTGGCCTCGATCGCCGCACGGTTGGCCGCACTCAGCGGCGGCTGCGTGCTGCGCTCGGTCAGCCAGGCCAAGCCCGTCTGCGCTACCGCACCGAGCAGCGCCACCCACCCAAGCACCGGGCTCATCAGAAAAATCAGCAGCAAAAACACCAGCGCCGCGGGCAACTCGGGCAGCGCCAACAGCGCGGGGGAACTGAAAAAGTCCCGCACCGTGCGCAAATCCTGCAGCGCCTGGACCGACCCCGCCGGGTGGCGCATGCGGTTGGCCACGAAGGCCGCATCGAACAAGCGGGTGGACAGCGCCGCCTCGAACCGGGTACCGGCCTGGTGCATCAGTGTGTGCCGCGCCCACTCGAGCAACTCCATCACCGCATAAATCGCCAACACCAACACGGTCAGCATCGCCAGCGTCAGGTGACTGCGGCTGTTGACCACCCGGTCGTAGACCTCGAGCATGTAGACCGAGGGTGCCAGCACCAAAAGGCTCGCCACGGCGCCGTACAGCGCGGCGCGGCGCACGAAGGGAAGCAAGGGCTCGAGCGCCTGCCGCAACTCGGCGGTGCCCGGGTTTGGGGTTGGCTTCATGCCTACGGCTCCAAGACTTGTACGAATTCGGGAATCGGCGTGCGGCCCGGTGCGGGCGCAGCCTCGGGCTGCGCAGCCGCCGCAGCCGGGGCCGGGGCAGAGGCGAACGCAGGGGCAAAACGGATCGTCAGCGCGAACTGGCCATCCCGGTCGCGCGTCAGCACCACCTCCTGCAGCTTTTCTTCATGAAAGCGGCGCTCAGCCTGCGGGTCCAGACGAAGATCGAAGCGCATCCGGCCATCGAGCGTGTACATCGACAACTGGCCGCCCTTGAGGCTCAAGGTGTGCCGGTCGAAATACACCGGGCAATCGTCGCCAAACCGCAGCAAAGGCAAAGGCCGCGTGCCCAGGCGCGAGAGATGAAACGGGCTTTGCGGGTTCTGGAACACCAGCCGGCAGGTGCGCGACACCGCATAGATCGCGTTGCACACCAGCTGCGACCCCGCCGCCGGGAACTGCTGCCGCAGCGCCTGATACGCCATGCGGTGCAGCGCCACGCGCTCCCACACCCGGGTCTGCTGCACCAGCGGCGCCAGCGCGTTGCACATCTGCGCAAACAAAGCCTGCAAGGCCAGCAGCCGACGGGTCTGCTCCTCATCGGTCTGCAGCGGCACCCGAAGCACGGGCGTGGGGTGGGAAACAGATTTCATATATGTGGACTTCGGACCGCACTGTAACACGGCCCGCGGGCCACTCGGCCGCACCCGCCCGTTTGCGCTGCTCGCCGCAGCCGCGGCACACAAAGCCCGGACTTACGAGCCGCTGCCCAGCCACGACGGCCAGTCCGGCCGGTCGAGCCAACCCGCTTGCCGGCACTGACGGGCCCGCAACTCGATGACCGCGTGCGAATCCTTGCGGGTCAGCTCACCCTGCACGGATCGGCCCGAGCCGCTCAACCGAACCAGACTGCTCAGCGCGGTCACTTGGACGGTCACGGCTTCGAGCATGCCCACCTGCTCGGGCGGCGGAGGCGGCGGCCCACCCGGCTGCGGGCCATCGACCTCGAGTGAAAGGCCGTGCTCCATCGCCAAATCGCGCGGCAGGGCAAGCCCGGGCAAGGGCAATTCCGGCAAGGCCACGGCGCCGAGCTTTTCCAGCCACCCCGTCACCCACTGCAGCGTCAAGCGCCGCGTCAGCCACCAGCTCAGCTGCGCGTCTGGGTAACGCACCGTCAGGCACAGCCGATCCGCGGCCACAACATAGGCCAGCTGCAGATTCATCGTCCCCCACAGTCCGCAGCGGCGACGCGCGCCGTGCAAGGACACGCCCGATCAACCCAGCAGCAGCAAGACATTCATCCCTGCCATTTCCGGCTCGGCCACTCCGACCACCGTGATAACCTCGTCTCTCGGGTCAGCCGCATGCAGATAGGCCCCCTCAGCCAGGGGAAGCCAGCCCATCGCATCAGCCGCCAAGGCCACGAGCTCCGCGTCGCGCTCGACATCCGAGAGCAGCGAGGCGGCCCCTGCCTCGGGTTTCATCAACGGGCCCGTCATGCGATCTGCAAGGCCTTCAAGAGGGGCAGGCGTTGCTCAGCAAAGGCTTGCGCCTGCCGCGTCAGTTCAGCCAGGTTTTCTTCGGCGCTCTCCAGCGCCTGACCGTCTTTGATCAACCGCTGCCCTTGGGCCGAAAGCAGCTGCCACGCCATGCTCGCCCAGTCTGGCGGCGTCTTGTGCCCCTGTTGGCGCGCCAGCAGGAACAGTTGGTGAAACCGGGGCACCGCGATGCCGCCGCCGGTCACGGGGCTGGCGAGATAGCTCAGCTCTTGGCGACTGCGAGCCAGCATCATCAGATGGGAATTGAGCCGCTCGGTGCGTTTTTTGGCGCGCTGAATGCTGGCTTCGTCTTGAGCCGGCAGCAGCACGCCGGCACCGGTGAGCACCGCCACCGCTTCGCGCAACTGCCCAAAGCCCAGGCCAGCCGCCTGCAGCCCCTGCTCGAGCTGGGCCAGGGTTTTGGGCTTGTGGTCGGCCAGTTGATCGAGGATCGGGCCGTAGACGGCCGCCTGCAAGTCCGCCTCGCCCAGCGCGCCGTTGACCTTGAGACGCACCTCGGCGCGTGGCTGTACCAGCACCACGCGCTGCGCCCGCAGTGCCTCCCACTGCTCGAGCGCGGTGAGGCGACGCGCGCCTTTGACCCAAAAATCCTTCCTGAACTGCTGGTTGACGCAAAAGTCCCGCACCATCTGGCGCAGCAACGGGTCCGGAATGCGGTCGAGCAGCGTGCGCTGCTGCGGCGTGAGATTGATCGCGTCCAACGTGTCGAGCAGATTCGCCGAACACGCCCATTGCAGCTTGGCGCTTTCGAGAGCCTGGCCCATCTGCGCCACGCTCATCGGATGCCAGTCGCGGTTGAAGTACTCATGCGCGAGGTAGTGGCGGTTTTGCTCCTGGATACGCTTGAGGCGTTCGGGAATTTGCGGGTTCGCACGGGCAAAAGCCGGGTTGGTGGCCAGCAAGTCTTGGGCAAAACCCAGCGCCGCGTCGATGCGCGGCACGATGCCTGCGCCTTCGGCGCCCATGGCCTGAGCGTACTCCAGCAAAAGCTCGCGCATCGGCACCATGGCGGCCCAGCCGGGTTGGGCGTTGTAGCTGATGTAGAGCACACCGCCCACTTTGAGCTTGCGCCGGATGAAGTCGACAATCACCGCGCGGTTCGCATCCGAAATCCAGCTCCAAATACCGTGCAGGCCGATGTAGTCGAAGTCCGGCAGGTCGGTGCGGGCACAAAACTCGGCAAACGCTTGGTCCGACAGCTGCGCACCGTTGTCGCCGACTGCGGCCAGCTCTTGCGCAAAAGCCGCTTGGGCCGGGTTGAAGTCGGTGCCATGCCAGGCCACCGCCGAAGCGGCTGCATGCAGATTGATGCTCATGCCCTGGCCAAAGCCCAGCTCACAGGCCGTGCGCACCTCGGGCGCGACCCAAGCCGCGTAGCGCAGTGCCGCTTGAGCGTGCAAGGGATTGAGTTCGGCGTAGTAGCCGTGGGTATAAGTGATGTCGGCGACGTAGCCAGCGGTCCAGTCGGTCATCATGCGTTCGGGTTTCTTCTTGGGCATTTTTGCGAGGTAGCCCATCCAACCAGCAGCTCCAACGCTCGCCCGCTCCGTCGGCCGTGGTGTGCCTCAGCCCCAAGGGCCGCCGCAGTGACGGGGCTCGGTCCGATGAGTAGCCGGATGATAAACCTGGACACTGGCGCCTCCGGATCTCCGGACGAATCACAAGCCCAGAGCGCCGGGGTGTCGGCACCGATCCAGTGTCCGTTGGGGGCAGCCACTTCGCTGATCGTCCAGCGCTTTGCTTTTGCACAGGAGGATGGTTTCGGTACTCGGGTTACCGATGCCGTTGCTCTTTGGCGTCGGTTATCTGCTTGGCCGCTGGCGCAACCGCTGCTGGCCGCACCATGCAAAGGTCGGCGCTGCCGCAGCAGCATCCTCTCAACCAACGCCGGCTGTTGTTCGCAGCTCACCACACCCGCGGTGCAAAGCCAGGGTCGTTCTTGAGTGCCACCGTCTCGCCCGATGGGGCCAGCACCCAGAGCCCGGCGGCCTGTGCTGCCTCGATAGCATCCTCATCGACCACTATCCCGGCCACCGCCCCATGAACCCGCATGTCAGCATACTTTGGCAGCAGCCGCTTGAACTTGTTCATCCGTTCGACATGCCGCTCGACCTCCTCGCGCGTCAGGCGGCTTTTGCACTCGACCGCCACAGCAGTGTCGCCGTCAACCACCAAGAGGGCGACCTCGATCGCCTCGCCAGCACGACGCGAGGTCACGCGGCGATGGACCTCGCTGACATCGAGCCCGCGCGCCCGAAAGAGGTCCACCAGCGCGGGTTCGACCATCGCCTCGACGAACTCGCCCAAGCGGTTGCCCAGGTCGCCAAAGCGGCGTGAGAGCTTGTCGAAGCGCTCGAAGACTTCGCGCATCTTGCGGTCGGTCTCGCGCATCTGCGCTTCGGTCTCTTGGAATTTACGGTCGGTTTCCTGGAACTTGCGGTCGGTTTCCTTGCTTTGGATGGCGAGTTCTGCCAGGAGGGCCTTGATCTCGTCCCAGCTCATCTCGGCGGCGGTGGCGCTCATCGACGTCTCTCCCCGGATTGCATGGCTTCATTCTCGCACAGCCACCACCGGCGCCCTTGACAAGGCAAGAAAATCGGGAATCGCAAAACGACACTACGCCGCTTGACTCTCAAACACCCGATTGGCCGCTTTCATCCCGCGCAAGAACTTCGCCTGCCGCCGGGCGGCAAGCTCGACCAATGCCGCCGGCTTGCCGATGGCGCTGCCGAATGCTTTCAGCAAGCTCGCGGCATGTTCGATGAACGCCTCCGTGTCGATGCCCAGGCGCTCCAGGAGTTTCGGCGTCTTCTCGGGGATGAAGCCGCGCTTCTTGGGGTGCACGCATCGGCCCAGTGTTTCGATGAGGTCAATGTAATCCTCGAAGGCGAAGGGTATCGCCCAATCTTCACGCCCTGTCGCATCGAAAGGAAGCAAGGGGGCCGGCGTCAGTCCTGCCATCGCCGCTTCGTTCGTGTCGAGGGTGGCGCAAGCCTTGCTCGCCGCAGGCGCTTCCTGAGCCGCCGCGACCTCTGCTGCGTCGTGCCTGACGACCACGCTTTCAGGGGCCGCAAGGATAGACGGCGCCTGCATCGTCGCGATCGCGTGCTGGACGCGCTCTTCCACCACCTGCGGCTGCAGGCGCGCTTGCACGCTGGTGTAGTCGCTGGCTTCCGGGGTCTTGGCCATCCCGGCGCGGATCGGATTGAGATCGACATAGGCCATTGCCGCGAGCAGCGCCTGCTCATCCAGAAGCGCCTGGCTCTTGAAGCGACCTTCCCAGAAGCGGCCTTTCACTTGGTCCTCCTGGTTCGCCAGCCGCGCAATCCCCTCGTTGAGCACCCGCATGTACCAGGACAAATCCGCCAAGCGGGCGCGGTAAAGCTGCGCCCATTCCTGCACCCGCGCCAGCTCCGCCGCACCCAACTCGACCCGGGTGCACGGATCGAGGTACCGCCGAACCAGCAGGGGGCCGGTGAAAAGCTGCGTCCATCGCATGAGCACCTCGTCATCGCTCAGGGCCTGCGCGCGCTGGGCATCGACCCGGAGCACGATGTGGTAGTGGTTGCTCATCACCGCATAAGCGGCCACATCGATGGTAAAGACCGAGGCGAGCTGCCGGATGCGCGCTTCGATCCAACCGCGCCGGTGGTCGAAGTTCTTGCCCGTGTGGGCGTCCTCACCACACAGGAAAGCACGCCGCACGCAGCGGCTGACCACGTGATACCACGCGGTGTCGGAGAGCGAAACCAGAGTTGAGCGGGGGCGGGTCATGGGCGAAGGATGGCAGAGCAGAGAATCATGCAGTTGTCTTCTCAGGTGGCGTGTTCGAAGGAAAGCTCGTAGTGTCAATAGTAAGTGGGTGTCCTTTATTTATTCATTTCACCAGTAAGTGGGTGTCCTCGTTGCCGACGCCCGTGCCGGGCGCACATAAAAAACCCCGCCCTTCTTGCGAGGGGCGGGGTGCGGATGCCAAGCATGCGCCCGCGTCGTGTGACAGGCGCAAACGACTTGACAATCGGAGTTAGAGCACGAAGTTTCCAGCCACCAGACCGGAGGTCACACCGGTGAGCTGGATGGCCATGTCGGCGCTTGTGAGCGCTGCATCACCGTCAACGTCGATGTAGAGCGTAGAGGTCGAGCTGTCGAACACAGCGTTGGTTTTGTTATTGTTGACCAATGCAGTCAGAACAGCACCATAGCCATTCGCGATTCCGAGGAATTGACCTGCCGTGCCGGAAATCGCGGACACATCAATCACATCACCGCCCGCTCCCACCTGGAAGTTGGTGATGACGTCCACCTTGGTGCCTTGGGAATCGGTCGCAGCGGTGTATACGTAGGTATCCACGCCGGTGCCGCCGGTCATGATGTCCTTGCCGCTGCCGCCGGTGATGCTGTTGGTACCATTGCCTGCGTTGATGGTGTCGTCACCCGCGCCGCCGGTGATGGTGTCGTTGCCGGCACCCGTGACGATAGTGGCGGACTTGGTGGCTCCTACCGTAGAGGCATTGAATGTGGTGTTGGTATCGCCGCCGGTCAGGGTGACGCTGCCTGTGCCGACCGTGGTGACGGAAACCGCCCCCTTGGTCACACCGCTGGTGTTGATGGTCTCCAGCGCCGTGCTGCCGGCGCTGAGGGTCAGGGTCACGCCGGCGTCACCCGTGACATTCAGGGTCTTGGCGTTGGCCGCATCCAGCGTCAGGGTGTGAGCGATGGTGCCGCTGGGCGTGGCCGCGGAATCGTCGGTGTTGAGGTTGACGGTTTCGACGTTGGCGACGGTCACGGTTTGCGCGCTGATGCTTGCCGTATTCGAGATGGCCAGGTTGATGATGTCACTGGAGTTGCTCGCAGCGCCCGCAACGTTGATGGTGGTGGATGTGCCGGCAGTCTGCCCTGTCGTCCAGGTCACCGTGCCGTTGGTGGCCAGGTTGTCGAGCGTCAAGTTTTGACCAATGTTCGCCGACACCCGCACATCGGCGATGTTGTCGAGGTTGGCGAGGTTGACCGACACTGCCGCACCGGCGGCACCGCTGATGTCCAGGCGCTCGAAGCCGTCGATGGAATTGGCGAAGGTGGAGCTTGCGGTCGCGGTGGCCGCGTCATCAGCGTCCATGGAAATCGTGTCGGTGCCATCGCCGCCTTTGAGGCTGCCACCGCTGCCCAAGGCCGTCACGCCGGTGGTGATGACGACCGTGTCATCGCCCTTGCCCATGTCGATGGTCTTGGTGGTGGCGCCGACTTCGACCTTGTCCTTGCCGTCACCACCGGTGAAGGACACGCCGGTGCCCAGCGCGGTGGTGATGGTCACCCCGGCGGTGTTGGTGGAGGTGATGCCCGTCACCGAACCCGGAGCGGCGGTCAGGGTCACGGCCGCGTCACCCGCGAAGGACAGGCTGGTCGCAGCAGCTGCGGTCAGGCCGATGCTGGACGCTTTGCTCGATCCCGTAATCGCCACCGCGGTTGCGGTGTTGTCCTGAATGGCGGCCCCACCCGTGACGTTGTTCACCGTCACATTCAGCGTGCGCGTACCCGCCGCGGCGGTAACAGTGGCGTTTTGGTTGGTATTGGCCAGCGACAGGCTGGTCAGCGCATCCGACGTGATGGTTGCGGCGCCGGAATTGCCATCGATGGAGACCGAGGCGAGCGTGTCGGTGGTAGCGGCATCGCTTACCGTAACACTAGCGGCATTCTTGACCGTCACCGACGTGGCGTTGCCCTTGGTGTTGATGGTCACATTTTGGGCCGTGCTGTTGAGGTCCTGGTACGTGACCGATTGCAGACCGCTGAGGCCTGCCAGGTTCAGGGTACTGGCTGCGCCGGTGGCGGCCTGGTAGATGAGGTTTTCGACGTTTTTGATGGTGGCGAGGTTAAAATTGGCGCCCGTACCGGTGTCACCGATGTATAGAGTGTCGTTGCCGTTGCCACCGTCGATCACGTCGCCCAGGGTCAGCGTGCTATGAGTGCCGTTAATCGTATCGTTGCCACTGGTACCGGGGACGTTATCCAGACCGGTAGTGAGCGTAAACGTCTGCCCCGTCGCCACACCGGCCAACACCGCGTCCAGCGCCGCCGGCGTCGACACGTCGGTCGTCGGCGTCACGCCGGCGATGACCGACTTAAGGACGGCCAGGTCAGTGGTGTCGCCAAGCTTGACTTCGGTGTAGTACCGCGCAACGGCCACTTGGTTGGCCAGCAGCTTGGCGGTGTTGCCCCAGTCGGGATCCGTCAAGGGCTTGTTGGCCAGGTTGGTGAAGATTTGGTAGATCACGTCGCCACGAGTCCAGCCGATATTGAGGGCAGCCTCGACGTCGGCCTTGGCTTGCGCCTTGGCGGCGGCGCTGGCGGAGGTGCCAACGACGTTTTCGATCAAGGCGTTCGCGAACTGCGCGTTCGTGTAGAAGTTGGGATACACCGAGGTGAACTGCGGCTTGGTGGTGTAGACGTTGACGATTTGCTTGGTCGTCATGCCGGCCGCGTAGGCGTCGGCGATTTGGTTCATGTAGGTGACGCCGGGGGCGGCACCAAAAGCGATGGCAAAGAACCGATAGGCATCGGTTTGTTGCTGAATGGTCATAGCCATGGGTTGCACTCCTGAAATGGAAAGGGAGGAATCGACCCCGCCGCGGCTAGACGGCCGCATGGGGACGCACCCATTGTATGCGGGCATTGATCCAAGTCCAGCCCTAGCATGTGACGGGCGTCACAGGAACCGCGCGCAAAGTGTGGTGCAAAGCAGACACTCGGGTGGATGGAGGTACCCGACCCGATGCCCCCGGCTACCCCTGACCGCCGCCCTCTCCGACGCCTGCTGGAACAGGGACTGACCGCAGCGACCCAAAAAAGTGTCGGAAACGCAGCCGGTTCAGTGGCGCAGCGTGCGCTGCCACAGCAGTTGCGCGTTGTGCTCGCGCCAGGCAAAAAGCGGCAGGTTGGCGCGGCGCTGAGCGGTGGCAAGTTGCAGCGTCCAGCGCCCCCCGGCCGTGGCGAGCGGCAAGTGCCACCGCAGCGCAACTTGGCTCGTGAGCAGGCGGCGCGGCGCGCCCTCAGCCAGCAAGGGGCTGTAGCCGGAGGCATCGCCCTGCCATTGCAGCGCGGCGGTCGCCTGCCATGCGGGTGCGGGTTGCCAGGAGAGCTGGGCGCCCAGGCGCAGCAGGTCGGGCTGCGCGCTGTGGCGGACGATTTCGGCCTCGACCCAGCCGAGCGCCGCCACCGACTGCGCGGACGCGGTGGGCAAGGCATCGCTGCGCGCCACGACGGCGCGGGCAAGCCAGCCGCGGCGCCCGGTGTTTTCTTCGAACACGCCGACGCCGCAGAGCCAAGCGCTGCCGCCGTTGGCGCCCAGGCCGCAGCGGTGGGCGAGCTGCAGGCTGCTGCGGCCGCTGCCGTCGAGGCCGTACTGGGCGCCAAGCTGCAGCGCCCAGGGGCTGCCAGCGGGCGCAGGGGCACCCGGCGCCAGCGGAATGAGCGCGCCGAGCCGCCAGGCTGTGGGCGTGCCGGCGAGGCTGCTGCGGCGAAGCTGGGCGGCCCATTCGGTGCCGTTGGCGGCCTGGTGGCTGACTTCCGCCGTGGCGAGGCTCGCAGGCTCGGGCCGCTGGTTCAAGGCCGCGACGAGATCGCCGCCGGGCAGGGTGAGGCGGATTTCGCGCGCGCTGGTGACGGCCAAGGGGTTGCTGCTGCGTCCGAGGCCGAGCTGGACGGTGGTGTGGGCGGGGGCATCCGGTGCCGCGGGCAAAGGGCTCGCGGCAGCGGTGCGCAACTGGGCGAGGCGCGCGCGCTGGGCCGGGGGGGTGCGGGGGTCGGCTTCGAGTGCGGCGATGAGGGCTTGCGCGGTTTCGATGCGACCACGGTGCAGCAAGACGAGGGCGAGCTGCACGAGGCTTTCGGCATGCTCGGGGCTGAGCATGAGGGTGCGTTCGAGCAGCAGTTCGGCCTGCACCCAGTCCTGCCGTTGCAGCGCTTGCTGGGCTTCTTCCCAGGCGGCCTGGGCCTCGGGGCTCAGGGGGCTGCTTGCCTCAGGGGTTGGTGTGGCCGTGGAATGGGGTGGCACCGGCTCTGGCGTGGGCTGCGCCTGCGCATGGCCCAGGGCGAGCAGAGCGGCCAGCAGGGGCGCAGCGTTACGCAGGCGGCCGAAGTGGCGACTGAAGGGGCGGCCGCCGGCCCGAGCGCGCCGCTTCATGGCGTACACCACCAAAGCGGCTGCGCTTCGGGCCGGTCGGGCAACAGGAAGCGGCCGAGCGGGTGCAGGGGCGGCGCCGAGCCCCCCAGCTCGAGCGCCTGCGCGGCGGCGGGGCCGACGAGGATGGCGACGGCGAGCTCCGGCCCGAGCGCGAGCATGGCGGCGACGTCGTTGGCCGCTGGCCCGAGCAGCACGCTGCGGCGGCTGCGGGGGCCGCCGACGAGCCCGAGCAGATAGCTGCCGCTTTCGAGCGCGACGTAGGCGGACAAGGGCCGATCGGGCCGTTCGTTCTGGCGCAGCAGGGGCGTGAGTTCCGCGTACACGGCACGCGCACACGCCAAGGCGGCGTCCACGTCGGCCATGGAACGCCCGGGCCAGCCGAGGTAGAGCACACCGCCCTGGGCGTGCTCCATGGTGCCGCCGTAGCGCTGCGCCACGGACTGAACCGTGCTGTGCAAGGCATGAATGAGGGCGAGCGCCTGCAAGCTGTCGACCCGCGCCACCCAGGCGTCGAGCCCGTCGATGCGCAGCGCGAGCAGGCTGCCTTGGCAGGCTTGGCCGAGGCTCTCGCTGTCGACGGCCTGATGGGCGATGTGGCGCGCGAGCTGCGGCGGGACGAAACTTTCGAGCAGGAGCGCGAGCGCCTGCGCCCGCCGACGCTGCGCCACCCATTGCGTGGCGAGCAGGGCCAGCCAGAGGCTGAGGATGGCCGCCGTCGGCGCGGCGAGCGGCAAGGCGAGGCCTGCTTGCAGCCGCGCCCAGGCACCCAGCAGCGCAGGCAGCGCAAGCGCGAGCAGCGCCGAGCCGATGAGGGCGGCGGCGCCGGGCGCGGGCCGAGCCGGTTCGGGCGCGGCGGACTCGGCCGGGACGGGCTGCCCCGGCGCCCTCCTCGAGCGGCCGGAACGGTAGGGCAGTTCGACCACGCGCCACCACGGCCCCAGGGCGAGCGCGCCCAACAAGGTGAGTGCCGCGGCGAGCAGACCCGGATTCGGCAAGGCAACGCCAGGCCAGGCCCCGGGACGGAGCGCCTGCGCGATCAACTCGGCATGAATGCTGACGCCGGGCGCATGCGGGTGCAGCGGGGTGGGCATGAAGTCGCCGACGCCGACTGCGGTGGCACCAACGAGTGCGATGCGACCTTGGAGCGACGGCAAGGGCGCATCGGGCTGCAGCAGCAGGCGGGCGCTGAGCGCAGGCCATTGATCGTGCGGGCGGCGGTAGGGAATGCTGAGCTGGCCCTGGGCGTCGAGCGCGAAGCGCCAGCGGCCGCGCTGCAGCCACTGCGGCGCGTCGAGCCAGCCCTGACCCGGCTCCAAGCGCCAGGGTGAGTCGGCTGGGCTGGCGGCGGCTGCGGCCAGCGCCAGCTGGGGGTAGCGCAGGAGCGCGCCGGTGGCGGCCGCTGGGCCGCAGACGACGGCGGGCAGGCGGCGCAGCCGGCCGTCGGGGTCGGGCGTGGCGCTGAGGTGGCCGACCGCGCGCGGCGCGAGGCTTTCGGCGAGCCCCAGGTAACCGCGCCAAGGGGCGTGCTGGCTGCAGAGCGGCGGCGCGTCGGCGGCGGGCTGCAGGCGGCCCTGCTGCGGCGGGTCCTGCACGCTGGGGTCGAGCACCAGGGCTTGGCCGAGGACGATGTCGCCGGCGGCAAGCTGGCGCTGCAGTGCGGCGTCGCCCGCAGCGGGTTCGGGCAGCAGCAGGTCCCAAACCTGCAGCCGCACGCCGAGAGCGCGCAGACGCTCGGCCAACTGAGCCAGCAGCGGCCGCGGCCAGGGCCAGGGGCCGAGCTCTTGCAGGCTGCGCTCGTCGATGTCGATGAGGATGAGTTCCTCTGGTGCCGAGGCGGGGGTTTGCAGCCGGATGAGCTGGTCTTGCCAGAGGCGGTCGACTGCGCGGCTGGCGGGCAGTGGCGTGATCCCTGCGGCAAGCGCCAAGGCCAGGGCAAGGAGCGCGAGCGACGCGTAGACGCGCCCGAACCGCGCGGGCGCGGCAGCGCTCATTTGGCCGTCCAGAGCGTCATGCCCTGGTACAGGCCGGCGGCGGATTGGAGGTTGAAGAAGTAACCGGCCTCGCGCCCGTTGGCGGTGAGCGCACCGGCGACGCGCTGTTGCGGCCCGACCGAGAGCAGGATGCCGTCGCTGTTGACGCTGCCGCTGGCGGCGAGGGTTTGCGGCGGCTGACCGCTGGCGCTGAGCGTCAACTGGGTGGCAAAGCGCATGCGGTCGAAGTCGAGCGAGAGCGCGGGGGCGCTGACCTGCACGGGGCTGGCTTGCGTGGCCTGGATGAGCAGGGCGTCGGATGCCGCCAGCGCGAAGTCGGCTTGGCCGCGAAGATTGCGGTCCAGGCTGTCCCGCGGATCGTCACGGAAGAGCGCGAATTGGCCGAGTTCCCCGACCGTGGGATGGCGCCCCGCCGCCGCGGTGGCGTAATCGACCGCCAGCCGCCAGGGCAGATCCGCCGCGCCCGAAAAGCGGCCCCAGACGAGATGCTGCGGCAGCGGGACGGCGGGCGTTGCTTCGGGCGCAGCGGCAGGAGAGGACTGAGGCAGTGAAGCGCTGCGATTGCTCTCGAGCGCTGCCAGCGCAGAGTCATACGGGCCTGCTGCACCGTTGCGGGCCGTGTCTGCGCCCCGCGTGGCGCTGGCGGCCATCAGCCGAATGCCGAAAATCGCTTCGATGTCGGCCGGAGAGACGCTGCGTCGCTCGATCTGCCCGCCGGGGTGAACGATGAGGTATTGCGCCGCGTTGCCGGCGCTCAAGGTAGCCAGGGGACTGGCCGCATCCTCCGCCCCACCCGAGGGGAGCACGACGATCATGCCCTCATGAACATAGGTCTCGACCCCGCTGCTGCCGACCTTGGCCAAGAAGTCGGTGCCGCGCACCCCGATGACCGCGATGGGGGTGTTGAGCCGGTACCGTTCGGGCTGCAGATGCGCGCCCTGCCCCGAGATTTGCCGCATGGCGCCACGCACGAGGTCGAGTTGGATGCGGGTGTCTGCGCCCGAGGGGTCGATGCGGTAGCTGCGGATGACGAGTTCGGTTTCGGGCCGCACCGCAAGCCGCGCCTGGTCGCTGAACACGAGCATCAGCATGGCGTCCTTGCCGGTGACGATGCGGTCTTGCTCGGCCAGTTCCGTGCCGAGCGCAATGGGCTGGATACGGCCGCGCGCGTCGATGCGTTGCGCTTCGCCGACGGCGAGCGCCACACGCGCGACCGGCGAGACCAGCGCTGGCGGCTGCGCCCAGGCGTGGGCGTGTAGCGCACCGAGCACGAGGGCGAACATGAGCGAGGTCAGCTGGCGTATCTGGGTCCACATGGGTGGCTCCTGGTCGATCGACGCAAGGCAAAATGCCCGCTGCGTCCGTTTGAGACGATCTCATTTTACGAAGCCCCGCCCGAAGAGAGGAGAGGATTTGCCGGTATCGCCCCTGGTTTTGCAGGCCAGCGCTTTCTTTGCCCAGGCGCCCGAAGCCGCGTTGAGTTTCGCCGCGAGCCGCATGGAATTGTGGAGCCTGCGGCGCCGCGAGGTTCTGCCGCCCGATGGGAGCGCGTTCACCGGGTTCGGACTGGTGGTTCAGGGGAGCGTGCAGGCCTTGGAGCGCACCTTGGATGGGCGGGAAGCGCCGTTGGTCTCCGCGTCGGCCGGTGAGGTGCTGGGCTTGGCGCAGTTGTTAGCGGAACGCCGCTTGCCGATGCGCTGGGTGGCGAGCCAGGGGCCCGCCACTGTTGCGGTTTTGCAACAGTCCTTGGCCCTGGAACTGCTGCAGATGCCAGAAATGGCTTGGCGCGCGGCGCGCTGGCTGGCGCAGCAAGTCAACGACATGGCGGCGTGGCAAAAGTTCTTGGCGGTGCACCCGGTGAGCGCGCGGGTCTGCGCGAGCCTCTTGCATCTGATGGAGCCGGACGGGAGCTTGCGGCTGCCCACGCACGCCGAGTTGGGCTGGCGGCTCAACACGACCCGCGAGACGGTCACCCGCGTGTTACAGCGGCTGCAGCAAGACGGCGTGGTGCTGCGCGAGGGCGAGCTTTGGCGCGTGCGCCAAGCCGCGGCCTTGAGGCGTTTGGCGCAGGCGGAGAACCCGACATGATCTGGTCGGTCGAGGCCTGGCGTGGCGCGGCGGCGCTGCTGGTGGTTTGGGCGCATTGGGCGGTGCCATTGGGCTTCGAGCCGAACCTTGGCCGCTATGCCTTCGTGGGCGTGGATTTGTTTTTTGTACTGAGCGGCTTTGTGTTCGCGCCGAGCCTGTGGGGTGGCGTGGGGCCGCTGCTGCCTTATGCCGTGCGGCGTGCGATGCGGCTGCTGCCGGCGTATTGGGCGGCGCTGGCGGTCTATGTCGCCTTGGCTGCCGCTGCCGGAAAGCCGCTGCTGTACCTGCCGCAGCATGTGGTGCTGGCGCATCTGCAAAGCCGGGAGATGGCCTTTTACTACAACCCGGCGTTTTGGAGCCTGCCCGCGGAGCTGGAGTACTACGCGCTGCTGCCGGTCTTGGCCTGGGTGTGCGCGCGCTGGGGGCTGCGGGGGTTCGCCGCGATGCTGGCGGTGGCGATCGCGCTGCGGATCGGTTTGATGAGGGCGGCAGACGGGACTGCGCAGAACCTGGCCTATCTTGCGCTGCACCACCTGCCGGGTATGGCGGTGGAGTTCCTGTTGGGCGCATGGGCCTGGCATTGGGGGCGGCAGGCGGAGCCTGGGGCACGACGGTTCGCAGCCGTGCTGGGCGTGGCGCTGGGCGTGGCCACGGTGCTGTTGTACCCTGTGCTCGAGCGCTGGGCCGGCGGGCACGATTGGAAGAATGGTCAGCTCGGCGGCGTGACGGCGGCAGCCTTTGCGCTGTGGCTTGCGGGTACGGCATGGGCCGTTCCCGCAAGCCCCTGGATGCGCGGGTTGGGATGGTGGTCGGGCCGGCTGAGCTATGGGGTTTATCTGTTGCACATGGCGTGGCTGCCGGTGGCGGTCTTTTTTCAGAAAGTTTTGGGAGCTTGGCCAGCGCTATTGCTGGGTTTGGTGCTCCTGTTTTTGAGTGCTGAGGGGCTGCATCGGGCGGTCGAGGCGCCGGCTCGTCGCTGGGGCCGACGGTGGGCGCAGCGGCGCGCGGCTCAAAAGACGTCGGTATCGCCCGGCTGAAACCGGGGCAGCGGCCAGTCGGGGTGGAAACGTCCTGTGCCGCTGATCTCCACCGCGATGATCGGAGTCGCGACCATCGGAAAATCCCCCGGCAGCCAGCAGCACCAGCCGCCGGTTCGGCTGGCCGCAGCCAAAGCGGCCAGTGCCTGCCGCAGCGGAAGGTCTGCGGGCAGACTGGCGTCGATCACCTCAGGTGAGCCGGCTTCGCGCGTGACCAGCCAGCCCTGGGGCGATGCCCAGGTGCGGCGCAGCAGCCAAAGGCGGTAGCGCTGCGTGGGATGACGAGCGTAGCGCCAATCGAGGTAGGCGGCGGTTTTGAGCAGGCCGATGCCGGCAACCGATGGCGCCGCGGCGCGGCGCCAGAACGCGGCCAAACCTGGATCGCGCAAAGTAGACCACGGCACGGCCTGCGCACGCCAACCCTGGGTGGCGCGCCAGCGCGCGAGCAGCCCGCGCGGAGGGTCGCCGCCTTGCTGCGCCGCACAGGTGTAGAGCCGCCGGTAGAGACCCATGCGCTCCCCCAGACGCGCGGGGCGTATGCCCGGGAAGCCGTAAATAAACATCGGCCACGATGCAGGGCCGAGGTGCTGGAGCGTGTCATCGAGCGCACGCATGAGCTTGCGGTAGAGGTTGCCCGGGCCCAAATCGCCACGCACCTGGGGATGCACCATGACGTCGCAAACTTGAACCCAGCGCAGGGATTGGTCGCCCCAACGGCCCTCGAACATCTGCGCGCCCACATGCGCCACCAACTGGCCGTTCGAACCCACGCCGACCAGATTGGTCGATGCGAGGACGGGAGCCTCGGCAAACTTCCAGAGCCACTCGCCCGGGCTGCGGGGTTGGCCAAAGACCGCATGGAAAAGAGAGCACCCAGACTCAATGTCATGAAGGGCCATGGGCCGTATATCCACTGCTTTCATTTCAGTCGCCACGCAAGGCTCGGGCAAGCACTCGCAAGGGGCGGGTCCAACGCCAAATACGCGAGCGATGAATCAGGGTCAGCTCAACCTCAGCGGCGCGCAGCCGGGCCTCGGTGTCGTGCAGCCGGGCTTGGGTCGCTCGCAGTTGGCCCTGGGTCGCCTGCCAGGCGGTCTCGCGCGCATCCAACGCGACGGCATGCCAGACCAGGATGTCTGCCGCCTGCGCGGCGGACCATCGGAAGAGCTCGCGCTCGAGGATGCGGCGATGCCAGACGGCCCAATGTTGCGGGTGCGCGGGATTGGCCAGCTGCGAATGTCCCTGGCCCTGGCGGTAGAGCGCACTGATGCCGGGCACATGCTCGAAGGGGCCGATCGCGGCGAGCTGGCACCAGAAGTGCCAATCTTCGAGCACGGGCAGGGTTTCATCGAAGCGGACCTGCGCGCGCCGCGCCGCGTCGCGTCGGAACAGCACGCCGTGGATGGGAAGGAAGTTGATGCCCCTGAGCCGCTGGGGTGCCCAAGGCAGGTCGTACTCGCGGATGGTCTGGCCCGCCGCGTCGACGACGCGCACGCCGGCGTAAGCAGCAACGGCCTGTGGCGCGCGCTCGAGCGCTGCGACCAAGCGTTCGAGATGCTCGGGGAACAGCAGATCGTCATCGTCGAGAAAGATCGCCAGCGGCGCGTCGGCCGCTTCCATCAACCGGTTCGCCGCCTGTGCCCGGCCGAGCGCAGGGCTCTGCGAGGCGCAGGCGTCCTCGGTTTCGGCCTCTGTCGGCTCGATGAGGTGACAGACCAGCGCTGAATCGGGCAGCGGCAGTGGCCGGTGGCGGCGGCCGCTGGCATTGAGCACCCACACTTCGACGTTGGGATAGGTCTGCGCCGCGACGCTGGCGAGCGCGTCGGCGAGGCAGTCGCGGTCCATGCTGCGGATCAGGACGGCGACGCGCGGCAGGTCGGCCGGTTGCAGCGCAAGCGCATGCGCGCGGCGCTGGGCAAACCATGCGGCTGCAGCCGGTCCTTGCTGCCGTAAAGCGGTCGCATCCACGGAAAAGAACGCCTCGGCCGCGGCGCAGCCCGTATGTCCGAACGCGCGCACGCGGGCAAGCGCCTGGGCCTGTTCGAGATAGGGCTGCACGCGCAATTGCGAGCCGAAGGCCTCGATGGCTGCCCATTTGCGCTCGGCAACCGCTGAGATATCGACCCAAACGTTGGGAATCGTAGGTGAGCCGACCTCGTAAAACAGCACGCGCTCGATGCCCTGCCCCGCCTCGAGCCGCTGCAACACGGCAGCGAGTCCGGCGAGCGCCACGGCTTGATGGTCCGGGTGGGGTTCGCTGAGGGCGGGGAGGAGCACCGTCTGGCTGGCGTGTTCGGCGTAAGCACGAGCCAGAGCGTCGATCAGCGCGGGGGAATGGCGCAAGCCACCATCTGGGAACCCCGACAGCGTGATCGGTGGGGCGTAGCCGAGCCGTGCGGCCGCCGCGGCCGACTCCTGCACGCGGCCACCGGCGTGTTGCGGCGGCCCCAAAGAGGGTTCGTCCTGCGCCTCGCCATGGGTGAGCAGCAGCACCTTCGGGTCGAGCCCGGCGTCGGCCAGCTGCGCGAGCAAGCCGCCCGCGCCGAGCACCTCGTCATCGGGGTGGGGGGCGACGCACAGGACACGGCCGAGCGCTCGCGGCTCCAAAGCGGCTTGGTGAGCGGGGTGGGTCAGCGCTGGTTCGGGGGAGCGGTCTAGCATGAAGGGCAGAAGTCGTTGTGTGCAGCCAGCGCCGGCTGTTCCGGCCCCGTTGCTGGGCTGGAACTACACTTTGTGGTTTTTGTCGGCGACGCTCGTCGCAAAATCGTGATGCTTCGCGAACTCTATCACCGCCTCCCATTGCCCCCGAGTTGGAAACGCTGGCTGCAGCAGCAGCGCCGTCGCTGGCAGGCAGGACCCGCAGCCGCAGGCTGGCATAAAGCAAGGACGTCGACTTATCTCGGCCCCGCCGCCAAGCCGGGTATTCGTGACTGGGTGTTTTTCGGCGTGATCGACTGGCACTTTCGCCACCAACGGCCGCAGCAATTGGCACTGGCGCTGGCGCGTCAAACCGGGGGGCGGGTGTTCTACCTCACGCCTCATCTGCTCCCGCAGGCCGACGTGGGGTATGCGGTCGAGTGCATCGATGGTGCGGCTGCGGTGTACCAGATCGCGCTGCATGCGGCGACGATCCCCAATATTTACGAGCACATTCCCGACGTCCAAGCCTTGGCCCAGTTGCGCGCCGGCCTGGCGCAGCTTTGGCAGAACGCGGGTATCGACTCCGCCGTGTGCGTGGTGCAGCACCCGTTCTGGCTGGAACTGGCCCGCGGCTTTGGCGATGCCTTGCTGGTCTACGACTGCATGGATCACCACGCGGGCTTCGACAACACGGCCCCGGCCCATGAGGCCCGGGAACTGGAACTGCTGGCGCAAAGCGACCTGACGATCGTGACTTCGGACTTTCTCGAGGCTTGGGCGCGGCCGCACGCGCGCGCCGTGGCGATGGTGCGCAATGCGGCCGATGACGCCCACTTTCGGCAAGCCGCGCGACCCGAGACCATGGCCCTGCCGCCCAAGCCGCAGCCGATCGTGGGCTATTACGGGGCGATTGCAGGCTGGTTCGACCTGGCGCTGGTCGACGCGCTGGCCGGCCGGTTCCCGGACGTCGATTGGGTGCTGGTGGGCGACGACACCGCGGGTGCGGGCCGGGCGTTGGCGCATCATGCCCATGTACGCCTGCCCGGCGAAGTCGCCTACGCCGAACTGCCGCGGTGGTTGGCCACATTTGATGTATGCCTCATCCCGTTCCAACGCACGCCGCTGACCATGGCAACCAATCCCGTCAAGGTCTATGAATACCTGAGCGCCGGTAAGCCCGTGGTCGCGACCGATCTGCCGGAACTGAGCCCGCTCGCGGCCGAGGGGCTGGTGGCGCTGGCGCGTGATGTCGACGGCTTCGAGCGCGCGATCCGCGCCGCGCTCGCCGAGTCTGCCGACAAGCGGCAAGCGGCCGAGGCTGCGGCGCGGCGCATGGCCTACGCCCAGCAACAGACCTGGGACGCGCGGGCACGAACGCTGCAGGCGGCGCTGCAGGCTCTGCCCGAGCCGAGCGTGAGCGTGGTGGTGGTCTGCTACAACCAGTGGCGACTGACGCAGCGCTGCCTCGAGAGCTTGGAAGCCTGCGCCGACGGTGTGCCGCTGCAAGTGATTGCGGTCGACAACGCTTCGCGCGATGAGACCGCGGAGGGCTTGGCGCGTTGGCAAGCCCAGGATCCCGAGCGGCGTCGAGCGATCATCCAAGCCGAAAACCTCGGCTTCGCGGGTGGCGTCAATGCGGGCATGGCCCATGCGACGGGGGATTACCTGGTGGTGCTCAACAACGACACCATCGTCACACCGGGCTGGGCGCGAGGCCTGCGGCGACACTTCGAGCGCGAACCGCAGCTGGGCTTGCTCTGCCCGGTGACGAACAACATCGGGAATGAGGCACGGGTGGAATTGCCGGGCGACGGGCCTGAGGCCGTGTTGGCGGCAGCGCGGGCCTACACCCGGGCGCACGCCGGACAATGGATGCGTTTGCAAACCGCGGCCTTTTTCTGCGTGATGCTGCCGCGCCGGGTGTGGGCGCAGATCGGGCCGATGGATGAGCGGTTTTTTCCCGGCTTCTTCGAGGACGACGACTATTGCCGCCGATTGCAAGCGGCGGGCTATGCGATCGGATGCGCCGAAGATGTGTTCGTCTACCATGAGCTCTCCGCCAGCTTCGACCAGGAAGGGGCACGGCGCAAACAGGAGATCTTCGAGCGCAACCGGCGGCTCTATGAGGAAAAATGGGGGCGCTGGGAGCCGCACCGCTATCGTGCAAGCGCCGCCGAAGTGCTGGAGTCGTCGGAATGAAGCGCTGGCACCTGGCGGTTTTGGTCGGCACCCGGCCCGAGGCGATCAAGATGGCTCCGGTGATTCGAGCCATCGAGGCCGTGCCCGACGCCCGTTGCAGCTTGGTGCTGACCGGACAGCATCGCGACCTGGTGCAACCGATTTTGGACTTGTTCGGGCTGCACGCCGTGCATGACGTGCAGGTCATGCGCGAACACCAGTCGCTCGGGGCGCTGACGGCGCGGGCGCTGGCGGGATTGGACGCTTGGCTCGAAGCGGCGCAACCCGATGCGGTCTTGGGTCAGGGCGATACGGTGAGTGTGCTCGCAGGCTCGCTGGCGAGTTTCTTCCGGCGTATTCCGTTTGCGCATGTCGAAGCGGGGCTGCGCACCCAAAACCCACTGCTGCCGTTTCCGGAGGAAATGAATCGCCGACTCACGGCGCAAGTGGCACGCTGGCATTTCGCGCCCACCGAAGGCGCGCGGACGGCCTTGCTGCGCGAAGGCCATCCCGCGGCCCACATCGAGGTGACGGGAAATACGGTGATCGATGCCTTGCTCGAGGTCTTGGCGATGCCCCGCCCGGCCGACTTGCCTGGGGACGAGGGGCGTCCCTACGTTTTGGTGACGGTCCACCGCCGGGAAAACCACGGCGACGCGCTGATCCGGATTACCGATGCCTTGCGCGCCCTGGCAGCGCGATACCCCGAAATCGATTGGATTCTGCCGGTGCATCCCAACCCCTCGGTACGCGGAGCGGTGCAGCGTTTTCTGAGCGGATTCGCCAACATCCGCTTGATCGAACCCGTGCCTTATGGCCATTTTTGCTGGCTGATGAGAGGGGCGCGGTTGATTTTGTGCGATTCTGGCGGGATCCAAGAGGAAGCCCCCGCACTCGGGGTGCCGGTGCTCGTGCTGCGGGACGAAACCGAACGCCCCGAAGCGGTCGCGATCGGCGCCAATCGCTTGGTTGGCACGATGACCGAGGCGATCGTGGAGGGGACCCGGGCCTTGCTGGAGGATGACGCGCTCTACGCGCGGATGGCCAGTGCGGGCTCGCCGTTTGGAGATGGCCACGCCGCCGAACGCATCGTGACGCGCCTGCTGGGCGACCTGCGTGCCAGCGAGCGCCGATGAAACTGCTCTACCTCTCACCGGTACCCCTGGCGAGTTTCGCCCAGCGGCCTCATCACTTCGTGCGCTGGGTGCATGAGCGCTTTGGAGCGCAGGTTTTGTGGATCGAACCGCCGCCGGCGCGCCTGCCACGATGGTCGGATCTGTCGAGACTGCGTCTCGGGGCGGGGCGGAAAGCCGCCTTGGCGGACGCTTGGACCCAAGACGCCTGGATCCAGCGCTTGCGCGTGCCGGCCCTACCCTTCGAGCCTTGGTCTGCGGGCCGTGCGATCAACGAACGGCTCCAGACCCGGGTGTTGCGGCAACTCGACGCCTGGGTGGATGGACAAACCTGGCTCGCGTTTGGGAAACCCTGCGCACTGGCGCTGGCGCTGCAGCGCCGTTATGCCGACCGCCCCAGCTTGTTCGACGTGATGGATGCCATCCCGGAGTTCAGCAGCGGGCGATCGAGGCAATGGTTGTCCCAGTGCGAAACCCAGCTGGCGGCATGCTGCGACCAGGTGGTCGCGTCGGCACCGTCGCTGCTCACGCGCCTGGGGATCGACCCCCCAGACACGCGGGCCTGCGTGATTTCGAATGGCCTGGTGCCGCCCGACCCCGGCATGACCACGAGGCGCCTGCCATCACCGAACGGGCCGCCGCGATTCGTCTATGTCGGCGTGATCGCGCCCTGGTTCGATTGGGAAGCCGTGCTGGCTCTGGCCCGGCGTTTCCCAGCTTCGCCGATCCGCTTGATCGGTCCCTGCCACCAAGCGCCGCCCTGTGCCTTACCGTCCAACGTTCAACGGCTCGGTCCGTTGGCCCATCAAGCGCTCGATGCCGTCTTTCTGGAGGCGGACATCGGACTCATCCCTTTCCTGGACAACGCATTGACGCGCCATGTCGATCCGGTCAAGTTTTACGAGTACCGCGCGGCGGGACTCGGCGTTTTGAGTACCCGGTTTGGCACCATGAGCGCCCGCGGCCCCAATGATCAGGTTCTGTTCTTCGACGCGCAACCGAGCGCGCCAGCCTTGCGTGCGCTGGCCCAAGCCGCCGCCGATGAACACGCGCGTGCCAGCTTTTGCGCCGAGCATGCGTGGGCGCGGCGATGGGAGCGACTGGCTCCCTGGTTCACCGCCGAGACGAATGGGCGGTAACTACGGACCCCAGCGGCCGGACCAAACGAAGAAACCCAAATCCAGCGTGTCGCGGTGAAGGTTGATGTGGGCGACCGGATCGATCCATTGGTAGACGTGGATGCCACGTTCGCACAGGATGTAGGCGCCGACGCGGTACCGACCTTTGTTGAAGGGCAAATGGTCGCACTCGAAAACAGCCGTCGCACGGCCCTGCCGGTCGCGGGTCAGTGGCCGTCCACTGCCGAGGGAAAACTGCGTCGCCAGAATGCGCCCCGATTCGGAGGAAAGGACGACTGCCGCCGTCGGTGCGGGCAGCGCGGGATCGGACTCGAAGTCGATCTCGACGCGCAGCGTCGATGCCCCGCTGCGGCCGTAGAGTTCATCCCCGACCTGCCCGTCGAGCGCCACGCGGACCGCCACCAGGCGCGCCTGGCCTTGCAGCGATTCCGGAGCTTGAATCGGGTTGCCCGCCTGCGTCGGGTCATGGGCCGCATGGGGCGCGACCACCGGCGGCGCGGCTGCTTGGTCGAGAAACTCTTGATAGTGCGCCAAAACCCGAGTCACCTCGCCTTGCTCACGCACCCGGCCTTCATGCAGCCACATCGCCGTGTCGCAGAAGACCTCGACATGGAAGAGCGCGTGGCTGCAAAACAAGACGGTGGCACCCCGTTGGCGGATTTCCATGATGCGGTCGAAAGACTTGCGTGCGAACGCCCCGTCGCCGACCGAAAGCGCTTCGTCGACGATGAGGATGTCGGGCTCGACGCTCGTGGCAATCGAAAAAGCCAGCCGCACATACATGCCGCTCGAGTAGGTTTTGACGGGCTGGTCGATGTGATGACCGATGCCCGAAAAATCGATGATGGCATCGAGCCGCTCGGAGATTTCCCGCTCGCTGAGGCCCAGGGTCGCCGCATTCAGAAAGATGTTTTCTCGCCCGGTGAATTCCGGGTTGAAGCCCGAGCCCAACTCGAGCAAGGCCGCGATGCGGCCCTGGGTGCGCACCCGGCCGGTACTCGGCGTGAGCGTGCCCGCGATCAACTGCAGCAAGGTCGACTTGCCCGCACCGTTGAGGCCGATGATGCCCATCGCCTGCCCTCGCCCGAGCCGAAACGTCACGTCGCGCAGCGACCAAAATTCCTGCGCGGCGGTCTTACCGCGAGGCCACAGCGCCTCGCGCAGCCGCTCGATCGGGTGCCGGTATCGCCGGTAGCACTTACCGAGTTGTTCGGCCTCGATCACCCAGTCAGAGCACATCGGCAAAGCCTTCCTGCAAGCGGTGGAACCAGAGGTAACCCAAGACCGCTGAGCCAGCCGCTGCAAGACCGTGGCCGACGAGCAGGGATGGGTCGGGTGGCTGCCCTTGCATCAGCGCTGCGCGCAGCGCCTCCATGGCCCAGGCTACCGGATTGGCCCAGGCCAGCCAGTTCCAGGAATCCGGGAAGACACTGCCCGGATAAAACACCGGCGCGATGAACATGAGCACCGAGGTCACCGCGGGCGTGATCTGCGCGGTATCGCGCACATACACTCCGAGCGCGGCCAGCCACCAGGCCAAACCGAGCGCATACCCAGCCAGAATCACCAGCACGGCCGGCACGCTCAGCCACGCCCATGCGACGCTGCCCCAAACGAGGGCAGCGAACATGGCCAAGCTCAAGCTCAAAATCGCCTGCACGCCGGCGGCGCCAACGGTCACCGCCGGCAGCAACACCAGAGGGAACCGCACCTTGGTGACGAGATTGGGCTGCCCGAGGATCGATTGCGGTGACCGGTTGAGCACCTCGGCCACGAAGTTGAATACCGCGAGGCCTATGAACACCTGCAAACCATAGTACTCGGCGCCTGCCGCGGCTGCGCTGGGCCATCGAACGCCCATGAACCGGTAGAACACGAGCGTAAAGACCATCAATTGCAAAACCGGCTGTAGCAAGGTCCAGGCCACGCCCAACATGGACCCGCGGTAACGCCCCTGAACCTCCCGGCGCAGCCACTGCCGGTACAGATAAATCCACTGGTGCATCAATCCCGTCGAACGCCAGGGCTCAACGCCGTCCCGTCAGCGCGAGATATTGGGGCGTGTGCCAAAGCCGCCAGAGGCTCTGCAAATGCCACCAGAGATGCTGCAAACGCCGTCGGCTCGCATGCTGGGCCAGGTGCTGCACCTGCGCATCAGCGGTCGCCTCCACCCGCCAGCCATGCGCACGCAGCCGCAGGCAGAGGTCGACGTCCTCGCAATACATGTAGAAGCGCGTATCGAAGCCGCCTATCCTCATGAAAACCATGGATGGGAACAGCATGAACGCGCCGTTGATCCAGTGCTTGGCCGCGATCGGTGCCGTGCCGCGCGGCGCGAGATAGCGACGCAGTAGCCCCGAGGGCGACGGAACTTCCCGCGCGAGGTCTTTCGCCGGCCCGCGGCCATCGGACTGTAGCGGATAGGTGCAGCCTATGGCTTGATCCCGCAGCCGCTCCAGCATCGGAAGGAAGGGATTCTCGGCAAGACGAATGTCCGGATTGAGCACGCAGAAATACGGGGTTTTGCACCAGCCGAACGCCTGGTTGTGATTGGCCCCGAATCCGAGCGGCTTGACGTTGCGGACGATGCTCATCACGAACGGCCATTCGCGCTCCTCGATCCAATGCGCCAGAGCGGGCTCGGGCACGTTCAAGGTCACGATCACTTCATGGATGTCGCCGCTGGCGTGCTGGGCCAAGTCGCCGAGCAACAAGGGAATTTCGTCTCCATGCTCGTGGCTGACGATGGAAACGGTCACCGGTTTTTTAATGGTCATTCGAATACGTCCGCTTCTCGAAAAGCCCGACCCGCCCGATCTTTTTCAGACAATCTGGGCTCGATGCCTCCCAAAGGCCAATCGATGGCGAGGTCCGGGTCATTCCAGGCAATGCAGCGCTCGAATTCTGGCGCGTAGTAGTCGGTGGTCTTGTAAAGAAAATCGGCGCTTTCACTCAAGACGACGAAGCCATGCGCGAATCCAGGCGGCACCCAGAACAGCCGGTGATTATCGCCGCTGAGTTCGACCCCGACCCAGCGGCCAAAGCTCGGCGAGGAGCGGCGCAGGTCGACCGCCACATCGAACACCCGGCCGCAGGCCACCCGAACCAGCTTGCCCTGCGGCTGTTGGATCTGGTAATGCAAGCCCCGCAGCACGCCCTGCGCACTGCGGCTGTGGTTATCCTGCACAAACCGGGTCGAGCACCCCAGCGCGGCATCGAAGGCGCGCTGATTGAACGACTCGAAGAAGAAGCCCCGCGCATCCCCGAACACCTTGGGCTCGAGGATCAGCACATCGTCGATCGGCGTGCGGATCACCTTCATCGCCGCTCCTCATCCAGCAGCCGCAGCAGATACTGTCCGTAACGATTTTTCGCCAACGGTTGCGCCAAGCGCTCGAGTTGCGCGTCATCGATCCAGCCGTTGCGCCAGGCGATCTCTTCGGGGCACGCGATCTTGAGGCCCTGGCGGTTTTCCAGCGTGGCGATGAACTGGCCCGCATCGAGCAGGCTTTCGTGGGTGCCGGTGTCGAGCCAGGCGTAGCCGCGCTGCATGATCTGCACGTTGAGCTGGCCTTGCTCGAGATACGCCTGATTGACGGCCGTGATTTCCAGTTCCCCGCGTGCGCTCGGGCGTACGGCCTTGGCGATTTCCACCACCTGCTCGTCATAGAAATAGAGGCCCGTGACCGCATAGCTGCTTTTGGGCCGAGCCGGCTTTTCTTCGATGCTCACGGCGCGCCGCTGCGCATCGAATTCGACCACGCCATAGCGTTCGGGATCCTGGACGTGATAGGCAAACACTGTCGCACCTCGCGTCTGCGCATCCGCCGAACGCAAAAGCGAAGCAAAGTCGTGCCCGTAAAAAAGGTTGTCGCCGAGCACCAGCGCACAGGGCGAGCCGACGATGAAGCGCTCGCCGATTAGAAAAGCCTGCGCCAAACCGTCGGGGCTGGGCTGGACCGCATAGGCGATCGACATACCCCACTGGCGACCGTCGCCCAGCAACTGCTCGAAGCGCGGCGTGTCCTGCGGCGTGCTGATCACCAGCACCTCACGCAAGCCCGCCAGCATCAGCGTGCTCAAAGGGTAGTAGACCATGGGCTTGTCAAACACCGGCAAGAGCTGCTTGCTGATCGCGAGCGTCGCCGGATGCAGCCGCGTGCCCGATCCGCCGGCGAGGATGATGCCTTTACGGGATGTTTTCATGAGTGAGGAATGACCGGGGGTTGGAGCCAGTCTTCAAGCAAGCGACGCACGCCCTCGCCCCAATCGGGCAAAGCCAGATCGAACCGCTGCTGGATTTTGCGGGTATCGAGCCGGGAATTCAGGGGCCGCCGCGCGGCCGTTGGGTAGGCTTGACTCGGGATCGGATCGAGACGCCGCGCGCGCAGCGCGGGTGCCCTGGGGTGGGCGCGAACCGTCTCGAGAATGTAGGCCGCATACGCATACCAGTTCGTCTCTCCCGCCGCGGCCAGGTGGTAAATTCCGGCGGGTTCAGACGTACCGATTTCCGAGCGCGTGACCGAACGCAGCAGATGCGCCGTGACATCGGCAATCAAATCCGCACCGGTGGGCGCACCGATCTGGTCCGAGACGAAGCGGAGCTCCTCGCGCTCGGCCGCCAGGCGCAGCACCGAGCGGATGAAGTTCCCCCCGTGCCGCCCATAGACCCAACTCGTGCGCAGAATCAAGTGGCGGCGGCATCGTGCCTGCACCTGTTGTTCGCCTTCGAGCTTGGTCTGCCCGTAGACATTGAGCGGTGCGGGCGCATCGCTTTCGGTCCAGGCGCGCGTCCCCGAGCCATCGAAGACGTAATCGGTGGAATAGTGCACCAGCCACGCGCCGCAAGACTCGGCCGCCTCGGCGAGCACGCCGGGCGCTGTGGCATTGACTCTTCGGGCCTGTTCGGGTTCGGACTCGGCCCGGTCGACGGCCGTGTACGCCGCGGCGTTGACGATCACCTGCGGCCGCAGCGCCTCCACGGTTTGGCGCAGCGATTGCGGCTGCGTGAAATCCGACGGCCAGCGCTCGTCCTTCGACCCCAGCGCCACCACGGTCCCCAAAGGCGCGAGGCTGCGTTGAAGTTCCCGGCCGACTTGGCCGTTCTTGCCCAACAGCAGGATCTTCATCGGAGCGCCGCGTACTGGGTCTGCACCCATTGCCGATAGGCACCGCTCTGGACGCGAGCCACCCAATCCGGATGATCGAGATACCACCGCACGGTCTTGCGGATGCCGGTGTCGAAGGTTTCGGCCGGCGTCCAGCCCAATTCCCGTTCGATCTTGCGCGCATCGATCGCATACCGACGGTCATGGCCGGGCCGGTCGCGCACATGGGTGATTTGGGTCGCGTAGCTGCGCCCGTCGGCGCGGGGCCGCCATTCGTCGAGCAGCGCGCACAGCGTGCGCACGATCTCGATGTTGGTTTTCTCTTGGCGGCCGCCGATGTTGTAGACCTCGCCAGGAACACCGGCCTCGAGCACCCGGCGAATCGCGGCGCAGTGGTCGCCCACATAGAGCCAGTCGCGCACCTGGAGGCCGTCGCCGTACACCGGCAGGGGCTGGTCGGCCAGCGCATGCACGATCATCAAGGGAATGAGCTTTTCGGGGAACTGGTAAGGGCCGTAGTTGTTGGAGCAGTTCGTCGTCAGCACCGGCAGCCCATAGGTGTGGTGCCAAGCCCGCACGAGATGGTCGCTGGCCGCCTTGCTCGCGCTGTAGGGGCTGTTGGGCTCATAGCGGCGGGTTTCGGTAAACGCGGGCTCGCCCGGCTCGAGCGAGCCATAAACCTCGTCGGTCGAAACATGCAGGAAACGAAACGCCGAACGCTCAGCCGGCTCGAGCGCCGCCCAATGCGCGCGCACCGCCTCGAGCAAGGCGTAGGTACCAACGATGTTGGTCTGGACGAAATCGGCTGCGCCCTGAATCGAGCGGTCGACATGGCTTTCCGCCGCGAAATGAACGACGGCCCGCGGCCGATACCGTTCGAGCAGTCGAGCCACCAGCGCCCGGTCGGCGATGTCACCCCGCACGAACACATGGCGCGGGTCGTCTTGCAGAGGGCCCAAGTTCTCGAGATTGCCCGCGTAGGTGAGCTTGTCGAGATTCACCACCGGCTCGTCGCTCTGCGCCAGCCAGTCGAGCACGAAGTTGGCGCCGATGAAGCCGGCGCCTCCGGTCACGAGGATCATGAAACGAGCCGAAAAGGAGAGGGAGCGCCGGCAAAGCCGCGCGGCGCGGATGCTGCCGATTATCGGGCCACGGCGACCACGGGCATATCGCGCGGCCCAGCGCCTGCCCCGCTCCTGCCGACGCTCAGAAGTGGATGCCCTGCATCATCTGCTGCAAGGCCTGCGCCTCGGGCGAGAGCTGGGGCTTGCCCGATTTGTCTCCCTTGGCTGCGGGCGAGTCGGGGAACATCCGGAAACTGGTGTTCATGATGATTTGGGCCACACGCGGCATCAGCGCGTGCAGGATTTGCCCCGTGATGCCCAGCCTTGTCGCGATGCGCACCGGCTTGAAGATGCATGCCTGCGCAATCATTTCGGCGGCGTCCTCGGGTGAGAGGGTCGGCACATTGCTGTAGATCTTGGTCGGCGCAATCATGGGCGTGCGCACCAGCGGCATGTTGATCGTCGTGAAGGTCACGCCTTGATCGGCAAACTCGCTGGCCGCGCAACGCGTCCAGGCGTCGAGGGCCGCCTTGCTGGCCACGTAAGCCGAAAACCGTGGGGCGTTGGTGAGCACCCCGATCGAACTGATGTTGACGATGTGCCCGCTGTGGCGCTGGGCCATCCCGGGCAGCAAGCCCATGGTCACACGCAAGGCGCCGAAGTAGTTGAGCTGCATGGTGCGCTCGAAGTCATGGAAGCGGTCGTAGCTCGATTCGATGGCGCGGCGGATCGAGCGGCCGGCGTTGTTGATGAGGAAATCGACGCCGCCGTGCTCGCTCAAAACCTGCGCGATGAACCGGTCGCAATCGGCCATGTTGGCGATGTCGACCGTGTAGGCGATGAAGCGATAGCCCCGCGCTTCGGCCTCCTTGCAAGCGGCCTCGAGCTTTTCGGGGTCGCGCCCGCAGATCAGCGTCGTGGCGCCCGCTTCGGCAAACTTGTGCGCAGCGGCCAAACCGATGCCCGATGAGCCTCCCGTGACGAGCACGACCTTGCCGCCGACGGTGCCGCGAAGCGAACGATCGATGTGCAACTCCGGATCGAGGTGCCGCTCCCAGTAGTCCCACAGCCGCCAGGCATAGTCCTTGAGGTTCGGACACGCGATGCCCGTGCCCTTGAGTGCCGCGAGGGTTTCGCGGCAATCGAATCGCGTCGGGTAATTGATGAAGGTCAGCACATCCTCGGGCAAGCCCAAGTCCTTCATCACGGCATGGCGAACCCGCCGCACGGGCCCCAAGGCCATGAGGCCTTTTTTGACGCTCTTCGGGATGAAGCCCAGCAAGGCTGCATTGACGAACACATTCATCTTCGGCGCATGCGCCGCCCGGCTGAAGATGTCGAGCACATCGCCGACCCGGTAGCCAACGGGGTCGACGAGGTGGAAGCACTTGCCGCTGTCCGACACGTGATGCGCGATGTGGTCGATGGCGTCGACGACGAAATCCACCGGTACGATGTTGATCCGTCCCCCTTCGAGTCCGATCGAGGGCATCCAGGGCGGCAAGATCTGCCGCATGCGCTGGATCAGCTTGAAGAAGTAGTAGGGCCCGTCGATCTTGTCCATCTCGCCGGTGCGGCTGTCGCCGACGACCATCGCGGGCCGATACACCGTCCACGGCACGCGGCACTCGGTGCGCACGACACGCTCGCTCTCGTGCTTGGTTTTGAAATACGGATGGTCGAGGTTCTCCGCCTCGTCGAACATGTCCTCGCGGAACACGCCCTCATACAGGCCCGCAGCGGCGATCGACGAGACATGATGGAAATGCCGAGCCTCGATGGCGCGCGCGAGTTCCACTGCATGGCGCGTGCCCTCGACGTTGACCGCCATCTGCTGTTCTTCGTCGGCACCGAGGTCATAGACCGCGGCGAGATGGAAGAAGTGGTCGATTTGACCCTTGAGACGCTTGACGTCCTCGGCGCCGACACCGAGCTTCTTTTGTGTGAGGTCGCCCACGATCGGGATCGCCCGCTTGGCACTCACCCCCCAGGCGGCGCGCAGCTCGGGCACCTTGTCGAGGCTCTCGGGTCGGACGAGGAAATACACCTCCGAGCCTTTCCGCTCGAGCAGCTTCTGGACCAGGCGCTTGCCGATGAACCCGGTCGCCCCCGTGACGAAATAACGCATACATCCCTCCAGTTTTCGATCGCAGATGGCCATCGATTCTGACGCAGCGGCAGGCCATCCGGCCTGGGCATAAACCCGAGGGAAGCGCCGTAACCCCATGGATTAGGAGCCAAACCCTACACGCGCGCCGAAGCGAGAGCTACATTGCACGCTGTCTCGTCCCAGGCGAGGCTTCAGCCGATCCCGCGATGGCCCACGAGACGCTTGGAGCCTCAGCCCGAGGGTTGCCGAAGCGGTCGATTCCGGTTCGGCCCATCGTCACCGAAACCACATACGGAGGAATCCCATGGTCAAGAAGGTTCAGAAATCCGCGACGGCCCGCACCAAAAAGACAGCCGCTGCCAGCGCCGCACCCGCATCGGTCAAAGATTCGGCGCAACAAATCTGGCTCGCGGGCCTGGCGGCCTTCACCAAGGCACAGAACGAAGGCGGCAAGCTGTTCGAAACTCTGGTGAAGGAAGGCTTGGCCATCCAGCGCAAGACCCAAGCCGTCGCCGAAGAGAAGATCAACGAGGCAACCAACAAGATGGCCAACATGGCAACGGGCATCACGACCAAGGCCACGGGCCAATGGGACAAGCTCGAGACGATCTTCGAAGAGCGCGTGGCCCGCGCCCTCAACAAGCTGGGCGTTCCTTCGGCCAAGGACGTGGAGGCGCTGATCGCCCGCATCGAAGATCTCAACCACAGCGTGCAAAAGCTGTCGGGCAAAGCGGCGCCGGCCGCAACCAAACCCACAGCCAAGCCGGCTGCCAAGCCCGCCACCCCGCGCGCACCGGCTGCCAAGAAGGCTGCCGCACAGCCGGCCGAAGAAGCGCCCCGCGCCAAGCGCAGCCGCGCGACGGCCGCCCCGGCGGCGCAGCCCGCCGAAAAGCCCGCACGGCCCGCACGCAAGCGCGCCGCAGCATCGGCCAAAGTCGCCACCGCGCCCGAGATGAAGCCCGAAGCCGCTGAAACCGCCGCGACGAACGCCTAACGCGCCGTCCACAGCGCAACCGACATGGTTGGCGCCGATTGACGCCGCCCGCGCCGGCCCTACACTGCGAGCATGAGCTTATCCATCGTTGACCCCGGGCGGTCGCGGCAGGCCGCCGCACGCAGCACGACCGACCCCAAAGTGGCGCTGGCACTCGCTGGCGGCGGGCCCCTGGGGGCCATTTGGGAAATCGGTGCTCTGTGCGCGCTCGAGGAGTCGATCGCGGGGCTCAAGCTCAATGCACTCGACCACTACGTCGGGGTATCGGCCGGAGGCTTCATTGCGGCGGCGCTGGCCAACGGCATGACGGCGCGCGAGATTTGTCGCGGCTTCATCGAAAACAGCGACGAGAGCGCCGAGGTATTCGACCCGTCGTGGCTCATGCAGCCGGCTTGGGGCGAATTCGCGCGACGGGCGCGCCAGCTGCCGGCCTTGGGCACGTCGGCGCTGTGGCGGTTCTTCGTCGAGCGCCGATCCCTGATCAGCGCGCTCGAGCGCCTCGGCCCCGCGCTGCCCACCGGGGTTTTTGGTAATGAAGAGGTACACCGCCGCCTGAGCGCCTTATTTTCACGCGAGGGCCGCACGAACGATTTTCGGCGGCTGCGCACGCGGCTGACCTTGGTTGCCACCGACCTCGACAGCGGGGCGGCCGCTCCGTTCGGCCGCCCCGGCTGGGACCATGTGCCGATTTCCCGCGCGGTACAGGCCAGTTCGGCATTGCCCGGACTGTTTCCGCCGGTCGAGATCGACGGCAAGCACTATGTCGACGGTGCCTTGAAAAAGACGCTGCATGCCACCGTTGTGCTCGACGAAGGGGTCGATCTGCTGTTGTGTCTGAACCCGCTCGTCCCCTTCGATGCCACCGCCCCGGCTTTCGCGGACTGGCTGCGGCGCGGCTTGCCGGCGGAGCGGCGGCGCATCCCGCGCATCATCGAAGGCGGCTTGCCCGCGGTGTTGAGCCAGACCTTCCGCACCATGATCCACTCGCGGCTGGAGCTGGGCATGAAAGGCTACGAGCGCCATTACCCCGGAACCGACATCCTGCTGTTCGAGCCGGACCATCGAGACCCGGAGCTCTACCTCGCCAACACCTTCAGCTATAGCCAGCGCCGGCAACTGGCCGAGCATGCCTACCAGCAGACACGCCACCATTTGCGCACGCACCGCAGCCGCTTCTCGCACCGTCTGGCACGGCACGGCATGGCGCTCGACCTCGAGGCGCTCGAAGATCCGCGGCGGCATTTGGTTCAGCCCGTGGTGCCGACGAGCGCGACCGGCGTCGCACTCAACCGCCTCGAGGAACTGCTCGAAGATCTCGCAGACTGGGTGCACGACCGGGAGCGGGAGCGCCGCGCTGCTTGAACGGCCATGGGCATTTCAGGATCGGCCGTGCCGATCCCATGTCGGTGTGAGCGCGCCGCAACGGCCTCGCGTTGGCGTAAAGTCCGGCCATGGTCAAGAAAGCCCCACGTCGTACCGCGGAACGCATCCTCGAGGTCACGCTCGAACTGTTCAACCGGTTTGGCGAGCCCAATGTCTCGACGACCTTGATTTCGTCCGAGCTGCGCATCAGTCCGGGCAACCTCTACTACCACTACCCCGCCAAAGACGAGCTCATCAACAGCCTGTTCGATCGCTTTGAAAAAGCGGCGCAGGAGCTAATGGCCGCCGGTGACGGCGTGCGCGACGTCGAGGACGCGTGGTTTTTTCTGCATTCCCTGTTCGAGCTGATTTGGCAGTACCGGTTTCTCTACCGGGACCTCAACGACCTGCTGAGCAAGAACCGGCGGCTGGAAACACATTTCCAGCTCGTGCTGCGCAATAAAACGCGCGCCATCCGCGGCATGCTCGAAGGGATGAAACGCTCAGGCGCTCTGCGCATGGAGCGCGAAGAAATGGAGCCGACGGCCACCAGCATGGTCGTGGTGCTGACCTACTGGTTGAGCTTCGAGTACGTGCGCGATCCCCGTCACGCGCTGGAACCGGAACGCGCCCAGCAAGCGTTGTTGCGGGGGGCGCACCATGTGTTGCATCTGCTCGCGCCCTACCTCGTCTCCGAGCAGCGCACGCATCTCATCGCCCTCGCCGGTGCCTACGCACCGGCCGGAGCCAACCCATCCGCCGCGTAGGCGAGGACGTCGTCACGAAGACGGCGTTCGCTCGGGTTTCAAGCGCTCTTTGGCCGTTGTGCCGGCATCATCTGGCGCTTCGGGCAACGCTGAAACAGCCGCTCGCGCGCCATCGCAGGAACTGATTCAGCGTTGCCTTAGGTGCTCTTATTTTTGAAGCGACCAACGGTGCTCGGCCATGACGAGCAAGCCGTCGAAGATGAGACTCTCGACGAGTTCGACGTCCTCGGCCATGCTGGGCGCCATCTTCCAACCCGCGCCGCCGGTCATGATGCAGGCGGGCCGGGCGCCGGTATGGGCGCGCAGGTGCTCGCGCATACACTCGACGGCGCCGACGATCGCGTAGGTGCCCCCGCTGGTGAGCGCGTCGCTCGTGTTCGTGGGAAACGGCCGCACCACGCCGGTCGGCACATGCAGGCCCGCAGTGCCGGATTCGAGCGCGCGCAGCATGATGCCGTGTCCGGGCAGGATGAGCCCACCCAGAAAGCGGCCGTCCGCATCGACCGCGTCGACCGTCACAGCGGTTCCCACCATGACGACGACCATCGGCCGACGCTCGCCGCGCGCCAGCAAACGATGGCGCGCGCCGATCATCGCCACCCAGCGGTCCGGCCCCAGACGCGCGGGGTGGTCGTACCCGTTGATGAGCCCGGCCTCGGCAGCGCTGGCGACGACCCAGTTCGGCGCGACATCCCAAAGCTCCATTTGCTCCTGGACCCGCCGCTTGACGGCCTCCCCCGCCACCACGCAGCCGAGCATATGCGTGGGCGCTGGCAACATCGCCCAAGGCCCTTCGCCGAGCGACTCGATGTGCTCCAGGAATTCCACGCCGTCGGCGAGCTTGCGCGACGCGGTATGAGCCCGTTCGTACAGCGCCCACTTGAGTCGCGTGTTGCCGACGTCGATCGCAAGAAAAGTCATGGCTGGCATTATGGCAAGCGTGCCGGGACGTTCAGAGCGCGCCGAGCCAGCACGCACGCTGCACCGCTGCGAGCTTGTTGTCGACGCCCAGTTTGGCCATGGCATTGGCCAGGTGGTAGTTCACGGTGCGCTCGCTGCAGCCGATCCGTTCGGCCACCTCGCGCGCGGTCAGACCGTCGAAGGTCAGCGCGAGGCATTGCCGCTCGCGCGGGCTGAGCAAGCCCTCGGCCTCGACGATGGACCGACGCAACTGCGGCCAGATATTCATCACCGACCAGACGACGCCGACCGCGTCGGTGCGATCGTGGAAAGCGCAGGAGCTGAACAAAAAACACTCGAACGCACGGCCTCCCGGCAGACCAAACTCGACCCGCACGAGACTTTGGAAACCGTGTCCGAGACACAGGCGCCGCCAGCGATTGCCTTCGTCGAATGCCGACTTCGCCAGGTGCTGCCAGGCCACCAGGGGCGCGCCGGACGCCGTCCAAGCGGGGCCAAAAGCGTCGCTCTGGGCCAGCGCCTCCGCAGCGACGCGCAACACCGGCGGATACACGGCCACCACGCGCCGCGTGGCCCCCGAATCCAGCCACTGGGGCCCGAGAATGATGACGGCCTCGACCGACTGACTGCGTAGGCCGAGCAACCAGTCGGCCAGCAGCGGGTCGAGCGCAGTGCTGTCAGAGTTCTCAGGGTGGTCCATCGCCTCGGGAATTCAAAACTCAGACAATAGCAGGCTTGCCGGGTTCGCCGTTTGCTCGAATTCGGCGCCCAACGACGACCCGGCGTGCCCCCTGCGCGGTGCACGATTTCGCACGAACCCACCCGACCTTGGCAAGCGAGCGACCCTTGAAACTGAGCTCTTTCTGGCGTCATCCGTGGATGCGGCGCCTGCGTGACGTGACGCTGGCGGTGCCGCTGGAGCCGATCCTGCACGCCTCGCCGCTGCGCCTCAAGCTGCTCGGGCTCTACACGATGATTGGCCACCCGCTGTTTTATTTCGTCTGGGAACACCTGTATCCGCAGCCGTTCGAGGATGCCGCCCTGCGCGCGTTGATGACCGCATGCGGCATCCCCCTGGTGCTTGACTCGGTCGCCCTGCGTCCGCATAGCCAGCGAAGCGCGCGCGTCTTCACCACCGTGCTGTTCATCCAACTGCCGCTGTTTTTCAGCTGGATGTACTTCATGAACGGTCACAACGACGTTTGGATCGCCAGCTTGGCGACCGTCATCGTCATCTATTTCCACTTGACCGATTGGCGGGTGGCCGCCGCAGGCTCGTTGCTCGGCCTGGGGCTCGCGGCCCTGCTGGCGCTGCCCTTCACCGAAGCACACTCGGGTGGACTGCCCCCGCCCCACGCCTTCGTCCTGGCATTCGCATGGATGTCGGGCTTGCTGCTGGGCATTTCGGGCGCCAACCTGCGGCGCGAGCGGATCGAGCATTCGCTGGCCACGATCGGCATCATGGCGCACGAGCTGCGCACGCCCTTGGCCACCACCGCACTGATCGCCGATGCGCTGCGCATGGAAGCACAACGCAAGAGCGGCGAGGGGCCGCGCCCCGAGTCGCTCGAAAAATGGGCGGCGCGGTTGCACCAGCTCACCCGGTCCATGAACCATCACATCGACCTGCAAATCGCCAATGCGCGGCTGCTTCAACTCAGCGACCATGGCGACCGCATCTCGGCGGCCGAACTGGTCCGTGAAGCGGTCGCTGCCTACCCGTACCGTAGCGACAAGGAACGTGAATGCATCCGCATCGAGGTCCACCAAGACTTCGAGTTTCGCGGCAGTCGCAGCCAGTTTCTGCGGGTGATCGACAATCTGCTTCAAAACGCGCTGCGGGCGATGCACGCGACGGGCAGCCCGCTGCGACCCGGAGGCATCCGCCTCGAGGTCGGAATTCGGGGGAAACAGGGCCGCATTCGGGTATCGGATCAAGGTCTGGGCATCGCCCCGGAGGTGCTGCCGCATGTGCTCGAACCCTTTTATTCGACCGAGGCCGGAACCGGTCATGGCCTGGGCTTGGCATTCTGCCGGCGGGTCGTCGAGTCTGCGGGTGGCGTGATCGAGGTTCGCAGCCCAGCAGGCAGCGGCGCCATCGTGTCCCTTACCGTGCCGGTTGCCGAGTCATGAGAAAACCCACCGATATCGCCTGCTTCCCACTCTATTGGAGACCGGGTCGGGTCGCGTTCCTCGACGACGATCCCGACTATCTGGAAATGCTCGCCGAGGTCATGCCCGAAGATTGGGCGGTCTCGCTGTTCGAGCAACCGGCGGCCTTCATCCGCAGCCTGCAACAGGAGCCCCCGCTCGAATCCACCGATGAGTGGCAACACCGCCGCATGCTCGAGCGCTGGCGCGACGGGGCGGCGCTGATCCCCCAGCTCGTCGAATACTGGCGGCAGGATGGACAGGCCCGTTACGCGCGGCACAACGTCTGCGTGGTCGACTATTCGATGCCCGCCATGAACGGCATCGAAGCGCTCGACGAGCTGGTGCAATGGTCCGGGCACCGCGTGCTGCTGACCGGTCGCGCGGACGAGCAAATCGCCGTGCGAGCGTTCAACCGCGGCATCATCGACCAATACATCCCGAAGCAGTCACCCGACATCACCGAGCGCCTCATCAGCTGCGTGCGCGAACTGCGCGCGCTCACGTCCGAGCGCCTGCAGCAGACCTGGCGCAACACGCTGAGCTGGACCCAGCTGCAGCTCATGCGGGACACCAGCGTCGCCGGCGCCTTGCGGGCTGCCCTGGACCAGCGCGGGTGTGTCGAGCATTTCGTCATCGGCGACCCCTTTGGCGTACTGGCGCTCGATGCCGAGGGGCGCAGCTGGTGGCTGCAGCTCGAAACGCCCAGACGGCTCGAGGAGCTCGCGCAGCTCGCGCAAGAGATCGGCTTCGATGCCCAGACACAGAACGACATCCGCGCCGGGCGCTGCGTGCTCGACGCCGAACTGACCCTAGGCCTGGGGCGTTCGCGGCGGCAGGCCGAGCGGCACCCAGCGCAGCGGCTCGACTGCGGCCCCGAACTCTACGGAGCCTGCATCGCCCTGTCCGAGGCGTGGTGCCCCGGCGCCGCAAGCGCCTACCGCAGCTATCTCGACCGCGCCCGTCTGCTGCGCGGCTGAGGCAGCGCCGCGCGCGGGGGCGGCGACTCTGGCCTTTCGGAGAAGTGGACTCGCCCGCACCGAGCGTCAATCGGCCACGGCCTCGCCCACGCGCTGCCGGCGGGCGAGCGGCCATTTCCACGGCTCGACGATGGGGGCGATTTGCTCGGCCACCGAGACGGTGTAGTCGAGCTCGGCATCGGTCAGCCCGGCGTGCACCGTCAGGCGCACCATGGTCCGATTTCGACTGGTCGCCGGAGCGCAGAAGACGGCACCGAACACGCCACGCTCTTCGAGCGCATCACGAAGAATCATGGTCGCAGGCTCGGTGCCGGCTTCGAGCGCAATGATCTGCTCGGTGCCCTGGTGGATCGGATAGCCCAAACCTTCGAGCGCGCGGCGCAGGCGTCGGGTCTGCCGGTGCAAGGCTGCCCTCGCTTCGTCGGCGCGCTGGATGACGTCGAAGGTGGCTGCCAGCGCCGCGATTTCATGCCCCAGCAGGCAGGAACTGAACATGTTGGGGTAGCTGGTGCTGAGAACGTAGTTGCGCATGTTCGTCGGCAGGGTCATGAAGCCCGCGCGGCCGGCAAAGGCTTTGGCGAGGCTCGCGGTGATGAAATGCACGCGCTCGCTCAAGCCCAGTGCTTTGCACAAACCCGCCCCCTGGGGGCCATGGGTGCCCAGCGAGTGCGACTCGTCGACGACGATCATGCAACCCATACGCTCGGCGACCTCGACCATTTCCACCAAGGGGCAGACGGCCCCGGTGGTGCTGTAGACCGAGTCGACGACGACGACGCCAGGGCCATGGCGTGCCACGGTGCGCTGCAAATGCTGCGGATCGTTGTGGCGGAACACCTGCATCGGTGCCCCGGCACGACGAGCCCCTTCCCAGAGCGAGGTGTGTGCCAGGGTGTCGAGATACACCGGCGTTTCGGGGTCCGCGATCGCTTGCAGCAGGCCAAGGTTGGCTGCATAGCCCGACTGGCAAATCAGGCCGTCCTCATGACCGACGAAGGCTGCCAGCCCGCGCTCGAGCGCCCGTGCCGGGTGCGTGTCGAGCAGAAAGACGCTCGACTGAATGACGTAGTCCGCATCCCGGCGCAAAGCCTCCGTCTGCGCGGCGACGATCTCCGGGTAGCCAGTCAGGTTGAGATAGTCATTGCCGTTGAGGCGCACGGCCTCGGGCCCGGCGTCTCGGCCGTGGAGAAGCGAGCGGCCGCCCCAAAGCGTGTCCCAGCGGGTGCGAAACTCCCGCACAATCCGCGCTTCGAGATGCGCACTGATCGGCGCCGAGCGGCCGCTCGAGTTCCAGGCCGGGTTTGGTTTTTGCGAACGTGTTTGAGCGATTTCCATGGCTGCCTCCGAGGGTGATAAACCCATTGAAGGCACCAACCGTGACTTTTGTCACGAAATCGACTGTCAGGATTGACAGGGAGTGAGGCGGACGCTCACCCCCTCCCGCGCGCCGCAGGCAACTCGCGCCTCAGTTTTGGCGCCAGGGCAGCCCGTGAAAACGCCAGCCGCCTTTGTGTCCGCGCTGCGCGTGTTCGTCGGGGTCACCCTCGAAGCCTTCGAGGATGTTGTAGGCCTCGATCCCGAGTTCGGTGGCGCGCCGGGCGCCCGCGATGGAACGAACCCCGCTGCGGCAGAGCAGCACGAGCGGTTTGCCTTGCGCCGCGGCGCGGCGCAGCCCAGCGTCGAAATCCGGGTTCGGGACCATGCCGGGCCACTGCTTGAGCGCCACCGCCTCGGCACCGGGGACGAACCCAACCCATTCGCGTTCGGCATCGGTGCGCACGTCGACCAGCACTGCGCGCCCGGCCTGCACCCAAGCCCAGGCGAGCTGCGGCGTGAGGTCGCCCGCGTACCCTTCGGCCGGGCGGGGCGCATCGACACCCATGGCTTCGGCGTCGTGCCGCAGCCCGCTGCGCAGGTTGGCTGGAACGGCCTCCGCGATGCGCCGCGGAGGCGGCAGGTTCAGCGCGTTCATGAGCGCGACGAATTCTTCGAGCGTCTTGCCCGCAACCCGGGGGTTCTGGGTTTTCTCCTCGGCGATGGTCGAATGGCTGCGGCCTTGATAGTCGTGCCCCGGCCAGACCACCGTGTCGTCCGGCAGCGCGAACAGCACCTCGGTCAGACTGCGGTACATCGCCGCCGGGTCGCCGGACTGAAAATCGGTGCGGCCGCAGCCCCGGATGAGCAAGGTATCCCCAGTGAACACGTGACGCTCGGCCCCACGGTCCCAGAAATAGCTCATACTGCCTGCGGTGTGTCCCGGGGTATGGAGGGCGAGGACCTTTTCGCGGCCAAAGGCCAGGGTATCGCCGTGCTTCAACTGCACCGCAGCGGTCGCGATGCCGCAGGCCGCCGGCGCGACCGTTTTGGCGCCCGTGTGCTCGGCCAGCAAACCGGCGCTCGTGATGTGGTCGGCGTGGGCGTGGGTCTCGACCGTCCACAGCAGTTTGAGACCGTATTCGCGCAGGGTGCGCAGGTCGCGCTCGAGCTGTTCGTCAACCGGGTCGATGATCAAGGCCTCGCGGCTGTCCTCGTCGAACAGCACATAGGTGAAGGTGCTCGACGCAGGGTCGAACAGCTGGATCGGGTTCATGCGTGGCTCCCGCTTGCTTCAGGCGAATTTGGTGAGCATTTCGGCGACATGCTCGGGCGGCTGGTCTCCTTGCTCGATCATGCAGCCCACCATCGAGAAAAAGGACTTGTCGAGCGCCTTGCGCGCGGCGGCCAGTTGCTGCGCGATCTTTTCACAGTCGGCGTCGGTTTCGATGAGTTTTTGCACACCGCGCAACTGCCCTTCAATGCGGGCCAGACGGGCGCACAAGGCTTTCTTCTTCTCGGCGTCGACGATTCTGCTCATGAAACGGCCTCGGTCTAGTGAATGATCGTCCCATGATAGCGAAGCGCCCTGGGCACGGCTGCGCCCTGCGCGTCTATCCCCCGCAAGCGCCACGGTTCGACAAGGTCGGCCGCAGCCGCTAAGATTGACGTTTACGTAAACGTCAACTCGATTCTTCACCCCTTTCTGCCATGGCGGCTGCATTTTCCGGTGCCGACGAGCGCCTCGCCCCTTGGGTGGTTCCCGCCGCAGGCGAGGGCCGCGTCTTTACGCTCGCCGCTCTGAAGCCCTCGGCCAAGCCGTTCTCGAGTGGCGACAAGGCGCGGGACGAGGCCGCCGTCGATGCGCTCGCGCTCGACCTCGATGCGTGGCAGAACCTGTTTTACGCCGACCGCCGGCACCGGTTGCTGGTCGTATTGCAGGGCACCGATGCTTCGGGCAAGGACGGCACGATCCGCCGGGTCTTCGGCCGCATGAGCCCCTTGGGCGTGCGCACCGTGGGCTGGAAGGCGCCGAGCGAGGCGGAGCGGGCCCACGACTATCTCTGGCGCATCCACGCTCAGGTGCCGGGCGATGGCGAGATCATGGTGTTCAACCGCAGCCATTACGAGGATGTGTTGGTTCCAGTGGTCCAGGGCTGGATCGATGAGCGGCAGACACGGCAGCGCTATGCGCACCTCAATGATTTCGAGCGGCTGCTCACCGAAACCGGCACGACGGTGGTGAAGTTCATGCTGCACATCAGCCGTGAGGAGCAGCGCGAGCGGCTGCAGGAGCGCCTCGACGACCCGACCAAGCGCTGGAAATTCCGCCTCGAAGACCTCGAGGCGCGCAAGCACTGGGACGACTACCAACGAGCCTACGAGGCGATGTTGCGCGCGACCAGCACACCCTGGGCGCCATGGATCGTCGTGCCGGCCAACTCGAAGCTGCACCGCAATCTGATGGTCGCGACCGTGCTGCGCGACGTGTTCGCTTCGATGGGCCTGAGTTATCCGCCCGATGATCCGGCGCTGGCCGGACTCCGGATCGACTGACCCTCCCTGTTTTCTTCTTCGCCCTCTTCTTCTTCGACTGCCATGACCGACCTATCCGCCGACTACCAGGCGCTCGCCGCCTACCGACCGAAGCACAAGGTGCGTTTCGTCACCGCTGCGAGCCTGTTCGACGGGCATGACGCGGCCATCAACATCATGCGCCGCATTCTGCAGAGCATGGGCGCGGAAGTGATCCACCTCGGCCACAACCGCAGCGTCGACGAGGTGGTGAGCGCGGCGCTGCAGGAAGACGTGCAGGGAATCGCCGTCAGTTCCTACCAGGGCGGCCATGTCGAGTATTTCAAATACATGGTAGACCTGCTGCGCGCGCGGGGCGGCGCGCACATCCAGGTGTTCGGCGGCGGCGGCGGCGTCATCGTGCCGAGCGAAATCCGCGAACTCGAAGCCTATGGCGTGACCCGCATCTACAGCCCCGAGGACGGCCAGCGCATGGGCCTGGCCGGCATGATCGGCGAGATGGTGATGCGCTGTGACCGCGACCTGAGCGGCTTCGCACCCACTTCGCCCGAAGCCATCGCCGGCCACACCGAGGCCGCCTGGCGCGCGCTGGCCCAACTCATCACCGCGCTCGAGAATTCCAAGCTTTCTGCGGCGGATGCCAGCGCCATTCGGTCTGTTGCTGCTACAAAAAAGATACCCGTCTTGGGCATTACGGGCACCGGCGGCGCGGGTAAATCGAGCCTGACCGATGAGCTGATCCGCCGCCTGCGGCTGGACCAGGACGACGCGCTGCGCATCGCAGTGATCAGCATCGACCCCTCGCGGCGCAAAAGTGGTGGCGCGCTGCTGGGCGACCGCATTCGCATGAACGCGATCGGCCCGTGGCGGCAGGGCCCGCGGGTGTTCATGCGCAGCCTGGCCACGCGTGAGACGGGCAGCGAGATCAGCCAGGCGCTGCCCGACGTGATTGCGGCGTGCAAGGCCGCGGGTTTCGACCTCATCATCGTCGAGACCAGCGGCATCGGCCAGGGGGACGCCGCGATCGTGCCGCATGTGGACGTGCCGATGTATGTGATGACGCCCGAGTTCGGCGCCGCCAGCCAGCTCGAGAAGATCGACATGCTCGACTTCGCCGAGTTCGTGGCGATCAACAAGTTCGACCGCAAGGGCGCGATGGACGCGCTGCGCGACGTGTCCAAACAAGTGCAGCGCAACCGCGAAGCCTGGGGCGTGCCGCTCGAGCAGATGCCGGTGTTCGGCACCATGGCCGCGCGCTTCAACGACGACGGTGTGACGGCGCTGTACCAGGCGCTGCGCGCGCGTCTGGCGGCCCTGGGCCTGCCGGTGCGCGAAGGGCGGCTTGCGCCGGTGACGGTGCGACACAGCACCAACCAGACCCCGATCGTGCCCGCGGCGCGCAGCCGTTACCTCGCGGAAATCGCCGAAACGGTGCGCGGCTACAAGCGCCGCGCGCGGGCGCAGGCGCGGCTCGCGCGCGAGCTGCAACAGCTGCGCGAAACCGCACGCATGCTGCTCGAAGCCGACCCAAACAAAGACGGCAGCGCCAAGCCCGGCGCCTACGGCACGGTGATGGCGCTGGCCGAAGCGCGCGCCGAGCGGCTCGAACCCGCCTGCGCCAAGCTGCTCGCGCAATGGGATGACCTGCAAAAGGCCTACGCGGGCGACGAATACGTGGTGAAGATCCGCGACAAGGAAATCCGCACCCGTCTGACGCACACGACGCTGTCGGGCAACAAGATCCGCAAGGTCGCCCTGCCCCAGTATGAAGACGATGGCGAGCGGCTGCGCTGGCTGATGCTGGAAAACGTGCCGGGCAGCTTCCCCTACACCGCTGGCACGTTTGCGTTCAAACGCGAGAACGAAGACCCCACGCGCATGTTCGCCGGCGAGGGCGACCCCTTCCGCACGAACCGGCGCTTCAAGCTGCTCTCCGAGGGCATGCCAGCCAAGCGGCTGTCCACCGCCTTCGACTCGGTCACGCTCTACGGCAACGACCCCGACCGGCGGCCCGACATCTGGGGCAAGATCGGCAACTCGGGCGTGAGCGTGGCCACGCTCGACGACATGAAGGTGCTGTATTCGGGCTTTGACCTGTGCGACCCGGCGACCTCGGTCAGCATGACCATCAACGGCCCGGCACCGACCATCCTGGCGATGTTTTTCAACACCGCGATCGACCAGGCGATGGACAAATTCCGCGCCGACAACGGCCGCGAACCGACCGATACCGAAGCGGCCAAGATCAAGGAGTGGGTGCTGGCCAATGTGCGCGGCACGGTGCAGGCCGACATCTTGAAAGAAGACCAGGGCCAGAACACCTGCATCTTCTCGACCGAGTTCAGCCTCAAGGTCATGGGCGACATCCAGGCCTATTTCGTGCACCACGACGTGCGCAATTTCTATTCGGTCTCGATCAGCGGCTACCACATCGCCGAAGCCGGCGCGAACCCGATCAGCCAGCTCGCGTTCACGCTGGCCAATGGCTTTACCTATGTGGAGTCGTACCTGGCGCGCGGCATGCACATCGACGAATTCGCGCCGAACCTGAGCTTTTTCTTCAGCAACGGCATGGACCCCGAATACACCGTGCTCGGCCGCGTGGCCCGGCGCATCTGGGCCGTGGCGATGAAAGAAAAATACGGCGCCAACGAGCGCAGCCAAAAGCTCAAATACCACATCCAGACCAGCGGCCGCAGTCTGCACGCGCAGGAGATTCAGTTCAACGACATCCGCACCACGCTGCAGGCGCTGATTGCCGTCTACGACAACTGCAACAGCCTGCACACCAACGCCTTCGACGAAGCCATCACCACGCCGACCGAAGACAGCGTGCGCCGCGCGATGGCGATCCAGCTCATCATCAACCGCGAATGGGGTCTGGCGAAGAACGAAAACCCGAACCAGGGTGCGTTCATCATCGACGAGCTGACCGAACTGGTCGAAGAAGCGGTGCTCGCCGAATTCGAGCGCATCAGCGAACGTGGCGGTGTGCTGGGCGCGATGGAGACCGGCTACCAGCGCGGCAAGATCCAGGACGAGAGCATGCATTACGAGATGCTCAAGCACACCGGCGAACTGCCCATCATCGGCGTCAACACCTTCCGCAATCCGCACGGCGACCCGATCCCGCAGACCCTCGAGCTCGCGCGCAGCACCGAGGCGGAAAAGCAAAGTCAGCTCGATCGGCTCGAAGACTTTCACCGCCGCCACGCCGCCGAGGCACCCGCAATGCTCGAGCGGCTCAAGCAGGCTGCCATGGCGCATGAAAACGTGTTCGAGGTTCTGATGGACGCCGTGCGCTGCTGCTCGCTGGGTCAAATCACCGACGCGCTCTTCGAGGTCGGCGGGCAGTACCGGCGGAACATGTGAGGGCCGCATCGGACCGGGATTTTTGAATAAAAACCGGCAGAGGCCAGCGTGTTCCGGTCTTCGTTCGCTCTTAAAACAAGAGCGATTTAGGGCAACGCTGAATAAGTTCCCGTGATGGCGCGCGCCCGGCCGCGGGATGGGATGCGAGGCGCAAACCGCAGCCATAGCCGAAGCTATGGCGAGGATTTGCAACGACGCAGACCGCCCGGAGCCGGGATGCGCGACGCGCGGGGGACTTGTTCAGCGTTGCCTTAGGGCTGCGAGGGCACGCCCTCGAATTCCAGCGCATGCATCCAGGCGGCATGGCGCGGGGCGCGGCGGGTTTGCGCCCACTCGTTGAGCATGTCCCATTTCACGGCAGCGGCACGGGCGAGCTGCTCCGGCGTGCCGGTGTTTGCCGCAAGCTCGAGACGGTGGCCGTTGGGGTCGAAGAAATAAATCGACTGGAACAGCGTGTGGTCGGTCGGGCCTACCACCTCGATCCCGGCGGCTTCCAGGCGCGCCTTGGTGTCGATCAGCGTCTGCACGCTGTCGACCTCGAACGCGATGTGCTGCACCCAGGCGGGAGTGTTCGGGTCGCGGCCCATCTCGGGCGAGTTTGGCAGTTCGAAGAAGGCGAGCACATTGCCGTTGCCAGCATCGAGAAAGATGTGCATGTAGGGATCGGGTGCTTTGGTCGAGGGCACATGGTCCTCGGCAAAGGCCAGGATGAAGTCCATGTTCAGGTGGCGCTGGTACCACTCGACGGTTTCTTTCGCGTCCTTGCAGCGGTAGGCGACGTGGTGGATTTGGCGGATCTTCATGGCAGTCTCCGGGATCAGGGTTGGGTGGCGCGCGCGGGCGCGTCGGCCTCGGCGCTCTCGCGCGCCAGGCGCAAGGCCTCGCGCAGCACGCGCAGGTCGCCGATGTGGTTGGCCAGCAGCAGGATGAGCCGGGCATTGAGCGCTTCGCTCTGCGCATCGGACAGGCCCCGGTGCGCCTCGATCAGCGCCTCGTAGAAGTCGTCGCCCGATGTGTAAGCGCGAAAGTCGCGCCGGCCGAGTTCGGCAAAGTTGGGTTGGGTGTTGAGCGGCATGGCCGTTTCCTTTCCTGCAGCGGTTCAGAGGACGGGCGTCGCCGCCGTTGCGCGCGCCAGCGCACGCTGCACCGCGGCCGCGTCGAAGACCCGCCAGCGTGCAGCCACATGCTGATCGGGACGCACCAGATAGACCGCGCCCGCCTCGGCGTCGTAGCGGCGCGCGGCCAGCCCTTCGATGTCAGCGACGACGCGTAGGCCCTCGACCGCGCCGCCCTCGGGCGTGAGGATCAGCGGCTCGACCGCGATGGCGCCGAGGCGCAAGCGGCGCAGCGCGGCCATCGTGGCGGCGTCGAGGTCTTCGAGACGCAGCGCAAACACGAGCAAGACGAAACGGTTGCCGACCTGATCGAGCAGCCAGCCGGGCTCGGCGCCGATGCCGATCGGTGCGTCGTCCATCGGCGCGCCCGGCACCATGTCGCCGGCGAACGCATCCGTGTCGGGCGTGTTGAGCGCCGATGCGGTCAGAAACGAGGGCACCGACAACCGCCCGGAGTTGACCAGCCGCCGCGCGAACGGGTGGTGCCGCGCGAGCGCGAGCGTGGCGTCGCGGAAGACCCGGCTCACATGGCTTTTCGGGGTAATGAAGTCGGTCGAGCGCGTGGAATTGAGGATGTTTTCGTCCGCAGCAAAGGCGCGGTCGGCGCTGTAGCTGTCGAGCAGCGCTTGCGGCGCGCGGCCTTCGATCACGAGTTGCAGCTTCCACATCAGGTCATCGACGTCCTGAATGCCGGAATTGGCGCCGCGCGCCCCAAAGGGCGAGACCTGGTGCGCCGCGTCACCCACGAACAGCACATGGCCGTGGCGAAACTCCTTCATCCGCCGGCATTGGAAGGTGTAGACGCTGACCCATTCCAGCTCGAAGGGCCGCGCGTCGCCCAGCATCGCTCGGATGCGCGGGATCACGCGCTCGGGCTTTTTTTCTTCTTCGGGATCGGCCTGCCAGCCCAGCTGAAAATCGATGCGCCAGACGTTGTCGGCCTGCTTGTGCAGCAGCACGCTCTGCCCCGGATGGAAGGGCGGATCGAACCAGAACCAGCGCTCGGCCGGGAAGTCGGCCTGCATGACCACGTCGGCGATCAGGAAGCGGTCCTGGAACACCTTGCCCTCGATGTCGAGGCCGAGCATGCGGCGGATGGGGCTGCGCGCGCCGTCGGCGGCGATGAGCCAGTCGGCCTCGATCTCGAACGGCCCGTCGGGCGTCTCGACCGTGAGTCGCACATGGTCCTCCTGCGGCTGCACGCCCACCACGCGGTACTTCCAGCGCAGATCCACGCCGAGCTCGAGCGCGCGCGCAATCAGCGTTTCCTCGAGGTGATACTGCTGCAAATTGATCATGCCCGGGCGCTTGTGGCCGGGCTCGGGCACGAGGTCGAAGCGATAGACCTCCTCTTCGCGCAGGAAGGTGCGGCCGACGTTCCAGCTAACCCCTCGGGCGCACAGCGGATCACCCACGCCCAGCCGGTCGAGGATTTCCAGCGTCCGCTTGGCGTAACACACCGCGCGCGAGCCCACCGACACCGTCTCGTCCTCGTCGAACACCAGCACCGGCAGTCCTTTGAGCCGCGCATCCACCGCGGCGCTCAGACCCACCGGCCCCGCCCCCACGACGATCAACGGCCGCCGCTGCGGCGCGCCCGCCTGCAGGTCGGCAGGGGCGCGGTAGGGATACTGCGGGTACACATAGGTGCCCATATTGATCGGTCTCCTCGGGCGCGCGCACCCCCCGCGAACGGGGCTCAAAATCGCGCATTGGTAAATTGATTTACGGATGCGTAATCTTAGCAGCCACTCGCCTCGCGTGTCATCCGGCGTGTCTTCGGGCAACTTTGCCGAGTCGGTGGGCACAATGCGAATGCCCACTTCGAAGGAACCCTGCCTTGTCCCCCACCCCACTCGACCTGAAACTCATCTGGCGCATGACGCGCCCCGGCTTTCTCATCGTCACTGCGGCGGGTTGCGTGCTCGGCATCGCCTTGGCCGCCGCGTGTGGATGCGGCATTTCCTGGGGCCGCGCCGCTGCGACGATCGGCCTTGCGGTGCTCGCGCATGCGGCGGCCAACGTGCTCAATGATTTCGAAGACGGTCGCAGCGGCGCGGATGCGGCCAACACGGCCGGACTGTTCCCGTTCACCGGCGGCTCGCGCTTGATTCAAAACGGCGTCGTCACGCTGGACGACACGCGGCAGGTCGCGCTCGCGCTGTTCGGGCTCGTGATTCCCGCCGGGGTGCTGCTCGCCGTGCTCAGTGGCGGTGTCGTCTTCAGCATCGGGCTCGCCGGGTTGTTTCTGGCCTGGGCCTACTCGTCGCCGCCGCTGTCGCTGATGCGCCGCGGCCTCGGTGAACTGGCCGTTGCAGCCGCCTGGTGGTTGGTGGTTTTGGGCGCCTACGCGGTGCAAAGAGGCACGGTTTCCGTGGTGGCTGCGGCCACCGCGTCGAGCTTTGCAGGGCTGATCGCAAACATCCTGCTGATCAACGGCATCCCCGATGCCGCCGCCGACGCCCAGGTCGGCAAGCGCACACTGGCGGTGCGGCTTGGGCCCCAAGGCAGCGCGCTGGCATACACCGCACTGGCCAGCGCGTCTTATGCGCTCTTGGCCGTCGGTGTCGCGTTCGACCTCCAGCCGCCGACCGCCATTTGGGGGCTGCTTTCGGCACCGCTGTCGGCTTCTGCGGCGGTCTACCTGTGGCGACATACCACAACGCCGCAAGCGCTGCGGCCCGCGATCATCTACACGATCGCCGCGGCGGTGCTGCACGCGCTGGCGATGTCGGTGTCGCTGGCCCTGGCGGCGCGCGCGCTTTAGGGCAACGCTCAACAAGTCCCTCGCGCGCGCCATCACGGGAACTTGTTCAGCATTGCCTTTGTTGTCAATGCGGCGTCAAGTTCGGCGCGCATGATGGTGTTCATACAACCGCGGATGCGCATGGGGTTTTCGCGCGGCCACGGCCAGAAGTTGATAATTCGGTACCGATTGTTCTAACGGCGAGCGCCTGACGCTCGAGCGAATTTGCCATGAAGCGTGTCGATGATTTCCGTCTCCAACTGGGTTCCCATGAGTTGGTTCCCATCGTCGTGGGCGGCATGGGTGTCGACATTTCAACGGCCGAGCTGGCCCTCGAAGCCGCGCGCCTCGGCGGCATCGGACATATTTCGGATGCCCTGATCACCGACGTCGCCGACCGGCGCTTCGACACCAGCTTCGTCAAGGAAAAGACCAAGTTCTACAAGCTCAACATCGACAATGCCGACAAGTCGAGCGTGAAGTTCGACCTGGGCCATGTGGCCGAAGCCACGCGCTTGCACGTGGGCCGCACGATGGAAGCCAAACGGGGCTCGGGCCTGATCTTCGTGAACTGCATGGAAAAGCTCACGATGAACGGGCCGGCCGAGACGCTGCGCGTGCGGCTCGCATCCGCGCTCGACGCCGGGATCGACGGCATCACGCTGAGCGCCGGCCTGCACCTGGGTTCGTTCTCGCTGATTGCCGACCATCCGCGTTTTCGCGACGCCAAGCTCGGCATCATCGTGTCCTCGTTGCGCGCGCTGCAGTTGTTCATCCGCAAGAACGCCCGGCTCGAGCGCCTGCCCGATTACGTCGTGGTCGAAGGGCCGCTCGCCGGCGGGCATCTGGGCTTTGGGCTCGACTGGGCGCAATACGATTTGCGCACCATCGTGCGCGAGATCGCCGCTTGGCTCGAGCAAGAGCAGCTCGACATTCCCTTGATCGCCGCGGGCGGCATCTTCACCGGCACCGACGCCGTCTCATTCCTGGAAGACGGGGCTCGGGCGGTGCAGGTGGCCACCCGCTTTACGGTCACGCACGAGTGCGGCCTGCCCGACGACGTGAAGCAGGAATATTTCCGCGCCAATGAGGAAGACATCGAGGTCAACACGATCTCCCCGACCGGCTACCCGATGCGCATGCTCAAGAGCTCGCCGGCGATCGGCTCGGGCATCCGCCCCGGCTGCGAATCCTACGGTTACCTGCTCGACGCCAAGGGCCAGTGCGCCTACATCGACGCCTACAACCGCGAAGTGGCGCTGCACCCTGGCTCACGCGACATCCATGTCTGGGACAAGACGTGTTTGTGCACCCACATGCGCAACTTCAAGTGCTGGACCTGCGGCCACTACACCTACCGGCTCAAAGACACCTCGCACCGTCTCACCGACGGCAGCTATCAGTTGCTGACGGCCGAGCATGTGTTCCGCGACTACCAGTTCAGCACCGACCACCGCATCGCGCTGCCCGAGGTGCTCGAGGAAGCCTGACGTCACACACTGCGACGCTTCTTTTTTGAGAGCACTCAGTGACCCGTCGACGCCGGCAGAACCGCGTTTTTCTTGAAAAAATGGAGGCTGCGCTCGGCCAGCAGCAGCGCCACCAGCGCGGCGTACACCGCGACCTCGGCATCATCGTTCTTGCCCGCGCGCATCCAGAAAAAATGCAGCAGCGCCAGGCCCGCCACCGCATACACGAGCCGGTGCAGCCGCTGCCACCGGCGCGCGCCGAGCGCGCGGATCGCCCGGTTGAATGAAGTCGCGGCCAGCGGCACGAGCAGCACGAAGGCCGTGAACCCGACGAGGATGAAGGGACGCTTGGCGATGTCGCGCACCATGTCGGCCCACTCGAAGCCTTGATCCAGCCAGGCCCAGGCCAGCGCGTGCAGCACGGCGTAGAAGAAGGTGTAGAGCCCCAGCATGCGCCGAAAACGCGCCAGCGCGGGCTGCTGCAGCCCACGACGCAGCGGCGAAATCGCCAGCGTCACGCACAGGAGCCGCAGCGTCCAGTCGCCCGTGCCACGCAACAGACTCTCGGCCGGATTGGCGCCCAGCCGATCGGTTGCAGCGGCGCCGATGAGCCACACCGCGGGCACAGCGGCGCACACGAACACCGCCACTTTTGCCCAGGGCGAGAGCAGCCCGCGTGCGCGCGTGCGTGGCATGGGCCGCGTCAGAAATTCACCTTCAGGTCCATGCCCGCGTAGAGACTCGCCACCTGCGCCTCGTAGCCGTTGAACAGCAGCGTTTTGCGCTTCTTGGCAAACAAGCCGTCCTCGCCGATGCGCCGCTCGGTCGCCTGGCTCCAGCGCGGGTGATCGACATTGGGGTTCACGTTCGAATAAAACCCGTACTCCTGCGGCGCAGCCCGGCCCCAGGCGGTGGCGGGTTGGCGCTCGGTAAAGCGGATGCGCACGAGGCTCTTGGCGCTCTTGAAGCCGTATTTCCAGGGCACGACCAGGCGCAGCGGCGCGCCGTTTTGCTTGGGTAACACTTCACCGTACATGCCGAACGCGAGCATGGTGAGCGGATGCAGGGCCTCGTCGAGCCGCAGCCCCTCCACATAAGGCGAGTCGAGCACGCGCGAGCGCACGCCGGGCATCGTGGCCGGGTCGGCCAGCGAGGTGAACTCGACGTAGCGGGCACTGCCGAGCGGCTCGACGCGGCGGATCAGTTCGGCCAGCGAATAGCCGACCCACGGAATCACCATCGACCAACCCTCGACGCAGCGCAGCCGGTACACGCGCTCCTCCATCGGGGCGAGCTTGAGCAGGTCTTCGAGCGCCATGCGGCCGGGCTTTTTGACCAAGCCGTCGATCTCGACCGACCAGGGCGCGGTCTTGAGCGTGTGCGCCAGACGCGCGGGTTCGGCTTTGTCGGTGCCGAACTCGTAGAAGTTGTTGTAACTGGTCGCGTCCGCGGAGTCGGTGAGCTTTTCGAGCGTGACGGCACCGGGCAGCGCCGATCGCGTCGCCGCCAGCGCCGGCAGCTTTCCGGGCCGCGGCACGGCAGCACCGCCCCCCTGCGCGAGCGCATCGCGCGCCGCCCAGGACGCCAAGGCCGCGCCGGCCACCCCGGTGGCGAGCCGCGCAAGCCAAGCCCGTCGGTTCTCGACCAGCGCGCGTGGGGTGATTTCGCTGCTCAGCGGATGTTCGTATCCGCGGTCTTGGGTTCGAATCAACATGAGAAGCCTCCGGTGGGGATGCACATTTGTCGGGGTTCCATGCGAATTCTTTCAGGCTAGGCAAAAACAAAAACACCGTGGCGGAATGCCCCCACGGCGTGTGATCTCGCAACAGCCCCGCCGACCGCGCCCGAGTCAGAGGCTGAGAGGGAATTGGGCGTGCCCGTAGGGGCGCCCAATCCCCTCTCAGCCTCTCAGAGCGTGCCGTAGCTGTGCAGGCCGCTCAGGAACATGTTGACGCCGATGAACGCGAAGGTCGTCACCGCGAGGCCCACCAGCGCCCACCAAGCAGCGACCGTGCCGCGCAGGCCCTTCATGAGCCGCATGTGCAGCCAGGCGGCGTAGTTGAGCCAGACGATCAGCGCCCAGGTCTCCTTGGGGTCCCAGCTCCAGTAGCCGCCCCAGGCTTCGGCCGCCCACAGCGCGCCGAGCACGGTGGCGATGGTGAAGAACGCAAAGCCGACCGCGATGGCCTTGTACATCACGTCGTCGAGCACCTCGAGCGGCGGCAGGCGCTCGGCCAGGCGCTTGCGCGCGAGCAAAATGCCGCCGACGATCAGCGCGGAAATGCCGAAATACACCGCCCAATAGCTGCTCAGCCCCGAATTCGCGGCCATGGCGCTGGGCGACTGGCGAAAGACGATGGGCTCGAAACACAGCACGATGCCCAGCAGCAGCAGCGGCGCGAGCTTGTACCAGCGCGTCTCCGAGGCCGACTGCTTGATGAGGTAGGCAAACGCCACCATGGCTGACAGCGCGAAGGTGCCGTAGCCGATGAAATTCGCCGGCACGTGGATCTTCATCCACCAGCTCTTGAGCGCGGGCACGAGCGGCTGGATCTCCTGCGCTTCACGCACCAGCGTGTACCAGAGCAAAAAGCCCACCGCGGCGCTGACGACCAGCATCACGAAGGCGCCGAGCGCGCGCGTCTGGTATTGCGCTTCGTAATATAGATAGAAGAGGGTCGTGAGCCAGCAGAACAGCACGAACACTTCGTAGAGGTTGCTCACCGGGATGTGGCCGATATCCGGGCCGATCTGGTGGCTTTCATACCAGCGCACCATGGTGCCGATGAGCGCCATGGCCACCCCCACCCAGGCAATCTTCGAGCCCAGCCCCTCGAACACCTCGGCCTGGCTCTTGGCGAACATGCCCGCCCAGTAAAACGCGGTGCTCATGAAGAACAGCAAACACATCCACAGGATGGCCGACTGGCTGGAGAGGAAGTATTTGAGCCAGAACACCGAATCGGCACGCTTCAAGTCGCCCTGATAAGAGACGATGGCCAACAGCGAAGCGGCGGCCACCACCAGCATCAGGGTGCGCAGCGGCGCCCAGAACCAGCCGAGCCAAATCGCCAGCGGCGCGGCACACAGCAAGATGCCTTTTTCATAGACATCCATCGCGTGGCCGTAGCGCGCGAATGCGAAACCCGCGCCGCCCACCACGAGCAGCGCAAACAGCCAGTCGTAGAGCGTTCGCCGGCTGAAATAGCCCTCGTGCAGCGTCAAAGCCTCGGTGGCAGTGTTCATGGCTGGTCGTCCTTCCGGTTCAAGAGCTTGCGTTGGAGATCGTCAAAAATGCGGTCGGTATCGAGCATGCGACGATGGGTGGACATCGCGATACGCGCGCGGCTTCGCGCGCCTTCGCCGGCGCCGGCGACCGGCTCGAGCCAAACCCACAGCCGCCGCTCGCGCACGTACAGCATGGCAAAAACGCCGATGATGAGCAAGGCGCAACCGAGATAGACCACGGCCTTTCCAGGCGCGCGTGCGACCTGGAACACGCTGGCCTGCACCTGCTGGAAATCGACCAGTTGGAAGGCCATCGGCGCGGGATAAAACGCGAGGTCACTCAAAGCGAGCACGGCCAAGTTCATGTAGCGGCGCAAAGCGTCGTCGGCCTGCAGCGGCGCGAGACCCGCGCGCTCGCGCGCCAGCGCCTGCAACTCGAACAGGCTGCCGTTGAGGATGCGCAGCAGCACCTCCCCGGCGCGCTCGCGCTCGGGTTCGGGCACGTTGGCTTCGAGAAAGTCGGAAATGGCCTGCAGGCCCGCCCCCCGGGTCCCTGCCTGAGGGTCGGCCCCGGCGAACAGCGCCAGCGTCCGTGCGGCCGACACTTCGAGCTGGCGGGCGACCTGCGGTTGCGCCGGGTCGACCGCGCGTGCCGCATAGCGGCGCACCGCCTCGGCGCGCATCGCCGGATCGGCCAGCGCATCGCGCAGCCGCAGGAAGCCGTCCATCGAGCCCTGGTCATCGGCGGGAATGCGCAAATAGCGCATGGGCTCGGCGGGCGTCTCGCGCACGCCGAGCAGAAACACGGGGACGCCATCGCCCGCATCGATGGGCAGCATGTAGTTGTTGAACTCACGCGCTTGGCCCGATGCGTCGCGCAGCTTGTAGCTGATGCTCGGGCCGACGTTGCGCAGGGTCTTGTTCGCCGAGGGCTTGCTGCCCGAGCCCAAATGTCGCGCCAGGGTGGACTGCAGATCGACCTTGCGCACATCGACGGCACCGTCCGAACCGCCCTCACGCCCGCCCAAATTTTCGACGTTGATGACGCGCAGGCCCGTGTATTCCAGCGTGAGCTTCTCGGCGTCGTCGCCCTGCCCTTTCGTCAGCTGCGACTTGCCACCGATGACGCCTTCGATTTCGAAGGGCCGCGTGGCCGCGCGCATCGGAATGGCCTTGAGCTTGACCCTCGATCCGCCGTCATCGAAGCTGGACTGATAGATTTCGATGCCCTTGTAGCTGGCGGGGTGGTTCACCTCCACTCGGGCTTCCTGTTTCTCGCCGGTGGCCTTGTCGTGTATGACGATGTCGCTCGCGAAGAGCTTGGGCATGCCGGTTTCGTAGTACTCGACGACGAATTTTTTGAGCTCGACCGCAAACGGCAGCTCTTGCAGCAAGATGCCATCGGACTGGCTCAGGATGGCGGTGTCGCCGCTCGTCCCCTCGGCCACGAACAGGTTGCCGCGGAACGTGGGGTTGCGCTCGGACAGCCGGTGCTGCGCGGGCACGTCGGAAATCAAGCCGCCGCCGTTGTAGGGCGTTTTGCCGTTGAGCAGCATCTGAGCGCGAACGATCAGGTCCCCATCGAGCAGGCCACCCAGGCAGATCAGCACGATCGCACTGTGCGCGGCCAGATAACCGAGCTTGTTCGCCTGCCCGGCCTTGGCCGCGACCATCACGCCGGGGCCGTGGGCCGTCTCGCGCGGCTGCAGTCGCACCCTCCAGCCTTCCTGCACCAGTTGGCGGCCGATGCGCTCGGCGGCGGTCTGCGGCGGCTCGGGCAGCAGCGCTTCGGCGCGGTGATGAAAGGCCTGCAAGCTGGTTTCGCGCAGATCTTCCTTGTAGCTGCGCAGGTCGGAGAGGATTTTTGGGGTGTTGCGCGCGATGCACAGCGAGGTGCTCAACACGAGGAAAGCGAGGATCAGCAGGAACCACCAGGCGCTGTAAACCGAATAGAGGTCGATGCTGCGAAAGACCTCGGCCCAGAACGGACCGAACTGGTTCACATAGTTCGGGTAAGGCTCGTGCTGCTTGAGCACGGTGCCGATGACCGACGCGATGCAGATCACCGTCAGCAGCGAAATCGCAAATCGCATCGACGAGACCAGTTCCACCGCCGAACGCCAGGCGCGTGATCCAAACGAAACTTCGAGACCCTGGGTGGATACCGTCATGTTGGGCTGCCGACTGTCACTCAATGAACAAAAAAGGGCGGGGCTTCTTGCAAGCCCCGCCCTCGTGAGATGCGCCAGGCCCCAGAAAGTTCACGCCACGTTCCACGCGCGTGAAGCTTAGGGCGACACTAAACCAGTCCCTCGCGTGCCGCGCATCCCGGCAGCGGGCGGGCACGCAGCATCGCGAGAACTGATTCAGCGTCGCCTTAGGCCCGCAATATTAACGGCTGCTGATATAACCCTTCACACCGAACCTTTAAGCCACGCGGGAACGGCTCCCGGGATGGCAGGCGCGGCGCGCCCGCGGATGAATCCGCGCGGCCTCAATGCAAGCCGGCGATGTAGTCCGCCACGGCTTTCATTTCGCGGTCGTTCATCTTGGCCGCAACGCCGGTCATCTGCGCCGAGTTGGTCCGCACGCCGTCGCGGAAGGCCTGCAATTGGGACACCGAATAATCGGCATGCTGGCCAGCCAGACGCGGGTACTGAACCGGAATGCCCGAGCCGTTGGGGCTGTGGCAGCCGGCACAGGCGGCAATCTGGCGGTCGGCGATGCCGCCGCGATAGATGCGCTCACCGATGAGCAGCGTGTCTTTGTTCTTGGCGGCTCCAGGCTGCGCCTTCTGGCTGGCGAGCCAATAGGCGATGTTGCGCATGTCGTCCTCACTCAGCGATGCGACCATGCCGCTCATGATGGCATTGGCACGCTTGCCCGATTTGAACTCCACCAGTTGTTTGTAGAGGTACTGCGGATGCTGGCCCGCGAGCTTCGGATAGGCGGGCGTCGGCGCATTGCCATCGGCACCATGGCAGGCCGCGCACACGGCGGCATAGCTGGCCTGGCCCTTGGCCAGATCGGGCTTCGCGGGGGCTTTTTGCTCCGCAGCCCAAACCGGGGCGGCGAGCGCAGCGAACAGCAGGAGGGTGGTAATCGGCTTCATGGTGTGAGTTGGTATCGTGGAGCGCGAGCGGTCTTGATTCTACAATGCGGCCTTTACGTCCATAGGCGTTAGGATTTGATCCGACGCAACGGTCGTGAACCTGCCGGCAGCGTCCAACGCGGCATTTTTTCCTCACGCCCATGAACACCGCCGCCGCCACCGATCCCTCACTTCCGACCCCTGCCACTGCCTTGGGCTGGCTCCATACCGCGCGTTTCCTCACCACCGCGCCGGAGCTGAAGTTCCTGCCGCCGCTCGAGGTGCCCGAGATCGCCTTCGTCGGCCGCTCCAACGCCGGCAAGTCGACCTGCATCAACACGCTCACGCAGCAGCGGCAGTTGGCCTACGCTTCGCGCAAGCCTGGGCGCACGCAGCACATCAACCTGTTCACGCTCGGCAAGCAAGGCGTGACCGACGCGGTACTCGCCGACCTGCCGGGCTACGGCTATGCCGCTGTGCCGCTGGCGGACAAGCGGCGCTGGCAGCAGGTGATGGCCAATTACCTCGTGAGCCGCGCCAACCTCACGGGCGTGGTGCTGCTGATCGACCCCAGGCTGGGCGTGACCGAACTCGACGAGGTGCTGCTCGAAGTCATCCGCCCTCGGGTCGAAGAAGGCTTGAAATTCATGTTGCTTCTGACCAAGGCCGACAAGCTCACGCGATCCGAGCAGGCGCGTGCGCTGTCGATTGCGCGACTGCAGGCCGGCGGCGGCGAGGCGAGACTCTTCTCCGCGCTCAAGCGCCAGGGCATCGACGAGCTGGCTCTGAGCCTGTGGAGCTGGGCGCATCCGCAGCCCGCGGCTTGAGGCCGGGCGGACCAAGAAGCCGCTCGGGCGCCGCGATGGATCGAGGAGTGTTTGCGATGGTCGAGACCGAGCTTCGAACCCTGCCCCACGGCATCGAGCTGAGTTGCCGCAGCGCCGGTGCCGCGGGCCAACCGGTGCTGATGTTTTTGCACGGCTTTCCCGAGGCCGCCTTCGTTTGGGACGAGCTGCTGGTCGCATTTGCCGCACGGGGCTATCGCTGCATCGCGCCCAATCTGCGCGGCTACGCGGGCTCGAGCGCGCCGTCGGACGTCGCCGCCTACCGGGCCAAGCCCCTCGTCGCCGACCTCGCCGCGCTCGCAAAGATCGAAAGCCCGAATGCGCCGCTGGCCGCGCTGATCGCGCACGACTGGGGTGGCGCGCTGGCCTGGAACTTCGCCAATCAGCACCCCGAGCGGCTCGAGCGCCTGGTGATCCTCAACGCCCCGCATCCGGGCAGCTTTCTGCGCGAGTTGCAGCACAACCCCGCGCAACAGGCGGCGAGTGCCTACATGAACTTCTTCTGCCGGCCCGACGCCGAAGCCCTGCTGGCGGCCGACGACTACGCGCGGCTTTGGCCCTTCTTTACCAACATGGGCGCCTGCGCCGACCCCGCAGCACCCGATGGCCGGGGCTGGCTGAGCGAGGCGCTGCGTGAGCGCTACCGCGCCGTCTGGCGCCAGGGCCTGACCGGGCCGCTCAACTATTACCGGGCCTCGCCACTGCGCCCACCCAGCGCCGCCGACCCTGCCGCTGCGGCCGTCACGCTGCCGCCGGAGATGCTGCGCATCGACGTGCCCACCCTCGTGCTCTGGGGGCTCGCTGACACGGCGCTGCCGCCGGCGCTGCTCGACGGCCTCGAACACTGGGTGCCGCGACTCACCGTGCGCCGCCTACCGCGGGCCTCCCACTGGCTGCTGCACGAGCAGCCCGAAGCCGTTCGCGCACACATCGACGACTTCCTCGCGCGGCCTTGATGCTCTGCTTTTAAGAGCAAGCAACGACCATTTTACGCCGGCATTCCGGCAACAATACTGAAAACTTCCAAAACGAAGGCTCAGTAAACCCCCGGCTCGCCCGGCGGTCGGGTCTTGAAGCGCTTGTGCACCCAGTAGTACTGCTCGGGCATGGTGCGGATCCAGCCCTCGAGTTCGCGGTTCATGCGCGTGGTGTCGGCCACCACGTCGTCGGTCGGGAAGTCTTGCCAGGGCGGCATCACCTGCACCGTGTAGCCGCTGGGCGTCATGCGGGTGACCACCGGCACCACCTGCGCGCGCGCCAGCCGCGCAAAGCGCGACAGCGAGGGCACGGTGGCCGCGCTGACGCCAAAAAACGGCACGAAGATCGACTCTTCGGGGCCGAAATTCATATCGGGCAACAGATACAGCAGGCCACCTTTGCGCAGCGCCGAGACGAGCGACTTGACGCCGTCGCTGCGGTTGAAGAGCTGCACCTCGCCAAAGCGGCTGCGGCCCTGATGCAGCCAGGCATCGACGGCCGGGTTCGGCTGCGGCGTGTAGATGCTGAGCATGGGCCGCTGGAAGTTGAGCGTGAGCGCCATGCCGCCGGCGTCGAGCCCGTAGAAATGCGGCGCGAAGACCAGGGTCGGCTTCGGGTCGGCGAGCGCCTCGACCGCGCCCTCGAGCCGCACGCGCGCGCGCACCCGCTCGGCCGGCCCGTGCCACAGCCACGAGCGGTCCAGCCACGCCTGCGCAAAGCGCACGAACGTTTCGCGCGCCACCCGGCGGCGCTCGACCACCGGCCAGTGTGGAAAGCACAGCCGCAGGTTCACCATCACCACGCGCCGCCTGGGCACGGCCAGCACATACAGCACCTGCCCCAGCAGCCAGCCCAGCGCCCGCAGCCACGGCAGCGGAAGCGGCGCGATCAGGCGCATGAAGGCAATGCCCGGGTGGAAGCCCGCCGCGCGGCGCGTGGGCGCTGATGCGGGCTCTGGCGCCTTCGGTGCGGCCGCGTCGGGGGTGGGCTCAGGCGTCGTCATGGCGCAGTTCCTCACGCGGCGTCTTGTAGCGGGCGTAGGCCCACAGGTATTGCTCGGGGCAGCAGCGGATCAGGGTTTCCATCGCTGCGTTGATCTGCACGGCCGCCTGGGTGGCATCCTCGCTGAGGGGCGCGTTGAACGGCTCGACATGCACGACGTAGCCGGCCGCGCGCGGCAGCCGCTCGCCCCAGGCCAGCAGCAGCGCAGCGCCGCTTTGCCGCGCCAGACGCGCAGCCAGCGTCATGGTGTAGGCCGGTCGGCCGAAGAATGGCGCCCAGACGCCCAGGCCCTGCGGCGGCACCTGATCGGGCAGCAAACCGACCGCATGGCCCGCGCGCAGCGCCTTGAGCAACTGCTTGACGCCCGCGAGCGTGGCCGGGGCGGCAGCCAGCCCCTCGCGCGCGCGTGAGCGTGCCACCACCTCGCGCAGCGCCGCTTGGCGTGCGGGCCGAAACAGCACCGTGATCGGCCCATGGACGGGCGCAAAGCGCGCAGCATAGGCCTGCGCCGTCACCTCGAAGCAACCCAGGTGCGGCGTGAGAAACAACAGCCCGCGGCCGGCGGCCAGCGCCGCCTCGATATGTTCGGCGCCGTCCCAGCGTACCGGCACCGGGCGGCCAAACCATAGCCGCGGCAACTCAGCCACCATGCGCCCGGCGTGGGCCACCGCCGCGCGCACCTGAGCGAAGCGGTAGCCCGCCTGCGCCGCATGGTCGAGAAAACGACGCCGGTAGGTGGGCGAAGCCAGGAACACCAGCCAGCCCAAAGCCGCGCCCAGCGCATGCAGGGCACCGAGCGGCCAGCGCGACAACAACAGGAACCAGGAGGTCATTCGGGAGGAATAAAATGGCGTTCGTCGCTGAGTTAAATGAGCAACTTGCAGGGCGACGTAAAAAAACTCTGCTAAAGCGTTCGCCGAAGCTCCCGAGCCGACGGCAGCGCAACCCGCCGTCCACAGCCCACCTCAGGAGTTTATTCAAATGGCGAACGACTTTCTCTTCACGTCCGAATCGGTCTCCGAAGGCCACCCCGACAAGGTGGCCGACCAGATCTCGGACGCCATCCTCGACGCCATCTTGCGCCAAGACCCGCGCTCGCGCGTGGCCGCCGAAACCTTGTGCAACACGGGCCTCGTGGTGCTGGCCGGCGAAATCACCACCAACGCGCAGGTGGACTACATCCAGACCGCGCGCGACACCTTGAAGCGCATCGGCTACGACAACACCGAATACGGCATCGACTACAAAGGCTGTGCCGTGCTCGTCGCCTACGACAAGCAGAGCAACGACATCGCCCAGGGCGTGGACCAGGCCAGCGACGACCACCTCAACACCGGCGCGGGCGACCAGGGCCTGATGTTCGGCTACGCCTGCGACGAGACGCCCGAGCTCATGCCCGCGCCGATCTACTACGCGCACCGCCTGGTCGAGCGTCAAGCACAGCTGCGCAAGGACGGGCGCCTGCCCTTCCTGCGCCCCGACGCCAAGAGCCAGGTGACGATGCGCTACGTGGACGGCCGGCCGCACAGCATCGACACGGTGGTGCTGTCCACGCAGCACAGCCCCGACCAGAGCGAAACCCAGACCCGGATGAAGCCGAGCTTCATCGAAGCGGTGATCGAAGAAATCATCAAGCCCGTGCTGCCCAAGGAGTGGCTGCAGGGCACGAAATACCTCATCAACCCCACCGGCCGCTTCGTCATCGGTGGCCCGCAGGGCGACTGCGGCCTGACCGGCCGCAAGATCATCGTCGACACCTACGGCGGCGCCTGTCCGCACGGCGGCGGCGCCTTCAGCGGCAAGGACCCGACCAAGGTCGACCGTTCGGCGGCTTATGCCGGGCGCTACGTGGCCAAGAACATCGTCGCCGCGGGCCTCGCGCGGCAGTGTCAGATCCAGGTCGCCTATGCGATCGGCGTCGCGCAGCCGATGAACATCACCGTCTACACCGAAGGCACGGGCGTGATCCCCGACGCGCGCATCGCCGAAATCGTGCGGGAAGTCTTCGACCTGCGTCCCAAGGGCATCATTCAGATGCTCGACCTGCAGCGCCCGATCTACGAAAAAACCGCGGCCTATGGCCACTTCGGCCGCGAAGAACCCGAATTCACCTGGGAGCGCACCGACAAAGCCCAGATACTGCGCGATCTCGCTGGGCTGTAAGGGCAACGCTGAATAAGTTCCTGCGATGGCGCGCGCCCGGCCGCGGGGTGGGATGCGAGGCGCAAACCGCAGCCATAGCCCAAGCTATGGCGAGGATTTGCTTTCGACGAGACCGCCCGCCGCCGGGATGCGCGGCGCGCGAGGGACTTGTTCAGCGTTGCCGTAAGGTCCAGCGTTCGTGCCGGCGAGCCCTGGGCTTTGGGGCGAAGTTGATGTCCGCGCAGCGGACGTGAACGCAGACCACAAGGTCGCCGTGCTGCGCGACCTGGCCGGGCTCAAGTCTAGACTGCGCGGCATCCGTTCCCCCGGGCCGGTGCCCAGGGAGCCGGGTGCAGCGACGCCCTCAGACCCGTCAGAGACGCGGTGTCGGTGTGTCGACCTGAATTTTCAGGTCGTCGGTGGGCATCACGGCACCGTGGTGCAAGCGGATGCGCAAGGACAGATCGGTGCGTGAGTCGGCCTGGCTCAGCGCCTCATCCAGGCTGATGCGCCCGCTCACGTAGAGTTGGTAGAGCGACTCGTCAAAGGTCTGCATGCCTTGGGGGACGCTCTGCGCCATGGCGTCTTTGAGCTTGTCGATTTCGCCTTTTTGGATCAGGTCCGCGACATAGGCCGTATGCAGCAACAACTCGACCGCGGGCACGCGCTTGCCGTCCGTGCCGCGCAGCAGCCGCTGTGAGACGACCGCGCGGAGGTTGAGCGACAAATCGGTCAACACCTGCTGGCGCGCCGTTTCGGGGAAGAAGTTGACGATCCGGTCGATCGCTTGGTTGGCATTGTTCGCATGCAAGGTCGACAGACACAGGTGCCCGGTTTCAGCATAGGCAATCGCCTGTTGCATGGTTGCGCGGTCGCGGATCTCGCCGATCAGAATCACATCGGGCGCCTGACGCATCGCGTTTTTCAAGGCAGAGTCATAGTCGAGCGTGTCGAGCCCAATCTCGCGCTGGTCGACGATCGACTTCTTGTGCATGTGCAGGAACTCGATGGGGTCTTCGATGGTCAGGATGTGTCCGCTGCGGTTCTGATTGCGGTGGTCGATCATGGACGCCAAAGTCGTGGACTTGCCCGACCCCGTCGCCCCAACGACCAGCACGAGGCCACGCGGAATCAGGACGAGATCCTGAATGCGCGCGGGCAGATTCAGCGACGACAAAGGCGGCACCTGCATGGTGATGAAGCGGATGGCCATCGCCACGGTGCCGCGCTGGCGGTAAATGTTCACCCGAAAGCGCCCCACGTCGGGCAGCCCGATGGCAAGGTTCATCTCGAGGCTTGCCTCGAAAGCCTTTTGCTGCCGGTCGTTCATGACCGAATACGCCAGATCGTGAACCTGCGCCGCACCCAGCGGGGGCTGTTCGAGGTAGTGCGTCTCGCCGTTGATCTTGATGGCGGGTGGCGCGCCGGCGCTCAAAAACACATCCGAAGCTTTTTGTTCGGCCATGAGGCCAAGTAGCGTGCCGATTTCCATCTGCCCTCCAGCGTGTGCGCGTTATCGGTTGCCCTCGTGCGGGGAACTGTGGGCGGATTCTGGCACGGTTGATCCCACGAGCCCCGACCGGATCGCGCGCTGGAAAGGCAGCGCCGCCGGAGCGTCAGGCAGCAAGACCGTAGCGTTGCATCAAGGCTTCGCGGCGGGATGGGTCGAAGTTGATGCGCCGCGGGTCGTGGCCGACCGCGGCGAGCAGCCGTGGGTCCATCACGCGGAACCACAGCCACGGGATGTAGGCGAGCACGAACATGCCGAAATAGCCGCTGGGCAACTGTGGCGCGCTTTCGAAGTGGCGTAGGGATTGATAACGCCGACCGGGGTGCGCGTGGTGGTCCGAATGGCGCTGCAGGTGGAACAGCGCCCAGTTGGAAAACACATGGTTGCTGTTCCAGGAATGTCGCGGCGCCGGACGCTCATAACGGCCGTCGGGGCCCCGCAGCCGCAGCAACCCGTAGTGTTCGATGTAGTTGGCCGACGTGAGTTGGAAGTTCGCCCAGGCCGACATGGCGACGATGAAGGGCAGCACGCCCCAACCCAGCCACGCCACCAGAGCCACCCAAAGCGTGAGCGTCAGTAGCCCGGTTTGCAGGATTTCATTGCGCCAGGACCATGCCGGGTAGCCGTTGCGGCGCAGCCGGTCGGCCTCGAGCGCCCAGGCACGCCGGGCCGCGCCGGGCATCTCGCGCCAGACGAACCGCCAGATCGACTCGCCCATACGCGAAGAGGCCGGGTCTTCGGGCGTGGCCACGTCGCGATGGTGGCCGCGGTTGTGTTCGATGGAGAAGTGCCCATAGCCCGTGGGCGCGAGCACCAGGCGCGCCAGCCAGCGCTCGAGCCGCGTCGTCTTGTGGCCCAGTTCATGCCCGAGATTGATGCAAAAGCCGCCGATGGTGCCGCCGATCAAGACCATCGCCACCCAGCCGTGCCAGGGCAGCGCGTGACGCGCAACGAACCAGGCTTCGAACACGAAAGCCGCCCACAGCAGCGGCACCAGCGCCCAGGTGATGCGGCGGTAATACGGGTCGGCTTCGAGTTGTGGCACCGCCCACTCGGGCGGGTTGCTGCGGTCCGGGCCCAGCCAGGCGTCGATCAGGGGCACCAGCCCGTACAGCAGCAGCGCGGGCAGCCACAAGGTCCAGGCCTCGCCTGTCTGCAACCAGACGAGCGGCCCCGCGGCGACGAGCAATGGCACGGCCAGCGACAACAACCAGGCATAGCGCTTGCCGTCGCGCCAACGCAAGGGTGCAGGCGACGGTGCATCGAGCGCAGCATGGACAGACATTGCACACCTCCAAGACAGCCCACCGACTCAGTGTTGCCCTTGACCGTTCGCCACTCTGCGCCGAAGCCGCGGCCGGTGTCAATTGGGTGCAAACCCGATCGGGTGATTTCAAAAGCGCACGCCCGTGTGAACTCGGTCACGAAACCGTCATTGACTTGGAGCTGACGGATTGAACGCCTCTTACTGCACTGCAACAATTCATTTTTGGCCTGCCGGGCCGGGTTGATCACAGGTATTCAAAGGGCATCACGATGTTTGGATTTTTCAAGAGTTTCTTTGGCAACTCCGTCAACGATAGCCAGATCGCCGAGGAGGCCGCGCAAGCCATGGATGCGCTCGACATCCAGATGGCCAAGGCGGCGCATGAAAACTGGAAAATTCGTCTCCAGGCCTATCTCGACGGCGCGTCCACCGAAGATCTCAGTGCCGAAACCATTTGCTTCGACGACCGTTGTGACCTGGGCCAGTGGATCTACGGCCCCGGCCAGCAGCGCCTGGGGCGCTTTCCCGGCTTCACCGCACTCAAAGGCCATCACAAGATGTTCCACTATGCGGCCTCCAACGTCGTCGCGCTGGCCAAGGCCGGCCGCGAGGACGAGGCCCGCAAGATGCTAAACACGCAGTTCGCGGGCTTTTCCAAGAACGTCATCGCCGAGCTCGAGCAGCTCGAAGCCATCGTGACCGAGGTCAAGAAGATTCGTCGCAAGCGGGCTTGAGGACCATGGCCCAGGAGGCGCGCCGCCGTGGCGAGCCGCCCCTTCTCGATCAGTTCAGCTCGGTCACGAAGGCGCTGCGCGGGCGGCGCACTTTTTCGAGCTTGACGAGCCAGTCCTTTTTTTCGAGGCGATAGCCCAGCGGCAGCATCGCCACGCTGCGCAGGCCGCGCGCCCGCAGGTCGAGGATCTGGTCGAGCGCAGCGGGATCGAAGCCCTCCATCGGCGTGGCGTCCACGCCCTCGAAAGCGGCAGCCACCAGCGCCACGCCGAGCCCGATGTAGGCCTGGCGTGCTGCGTGTTGGAAGTTCAGCTCGGCACCCCGTTGCGGATAGGTGGCCAGCAGCATCTGGCGGTAGTTCTCCCAGCCTTCGTTCTTGAAGCCGCGAACCTCGTTGGTGAGGTCGAACATGTGGTTGATGCGCTCGGGCGTGTAGTCGTCCCAGGCCGCAAAGACGAGCAGGTGCGAGCCATCGGTGATCTGGGCCTGGTTCCAGGCGATCGGCCGGATCTGCTCGCGGATCGCCGGGTTCGTGACCACGATGATTTCATAGGGCTGCAGACCGCTCGAGGTCGGGGCCAGTCGCGCGGCCTCGAGGATGCGTTCGACCTTTTCGGCCGGCACGGGCTTGCTCGGGTCCATCGCCTTGGTGGCGTAACGCCAGCGCAGGCGTTCGAGCAGCGGTTCAGCGGTGGTGGCGGTCGAGGGGGTGGAAGACGAGAGAACGGGCATGAGAGATCCTTGAAAAACGGAAAACGACAGGTGCGGTCGGCACCTTGGCAGCCAATGTAGGGCTGGATTCACGCGTTGCATAGACCCAATGCGACACAATACTGTTGCCAATCAGGCAACAAAAGCGCGATCAACCATGCCCAACCCCCTGCACCTCGCGACCTTCGCCGCCATCGTCGACGCCGGCAGCATCAGCAAGGCCGCCGCGCGGCTGGGCTGCGGTAAGTCGGTCGTCTCCAGGCAGCTCGCGCGGCTCGAAGCCGAACTGGGTGCACGGCTGATCCAGCGCACCACGCGCACGCTGACGCTCACCGAAGTCGGCGAGGCGGTCTGGCTCGAAGCGCAGCAGATCGAGCGGTCTTTGAGCAACGTCGAGCAGATCGCCGGGCAGTTTCAGCAAGAGGTGCGCGGGCGGCTGCGCGTAACCTGCCCCCGCCCACTCGGCCAGCGTTACCTCGTACCGCTGGTGGCGGCGTTTTCGCGCGCCTACCCGAAGGTGGAACTGACGCTGCAGGTGGAAGACCGGCTGATCGACCTCGTGGCCGAGCAGATCGACGTGGCGCTGCGGGTGGCGCATCTCGAAGACTCGAGCCTGGTCGCGCGCAGAATCGCCGACAACCCGCGCGTGCTGGTCGCTGCGCCCCAATACCTCGAACACGCGCAAAGACCGCAGACGCCGCAGGACCTGGCGCAGCATCGCTGCCTGCTGTTCATGAGCGGCAACAGCGTCTGGGACAGCTGGACGTTTCAGCGAGATGGCAGCGCCATGACGGTGCGCGCGCAAGGCTCGATCCGCGTCAACGACGGCCTGTCGCTGGCGGCTTTGGCGTGCGCCGGTGCGGGCGTGGCGGTGATCGACCGGCTGCTGGTCGCTGCCGAACTGGCCAGCGGCGCACTCGTCGAGTTGCTGCCCGAGTACCGGCTCAACCCCGGCCCGCCGATCCACGCGGTGTACCCGGCCCGGAAATGGTTGCCGCTCAAAACCGCGGTGTTCCTCGAGTATTTGCAGGCGCACCTGTTCGAGGACGGAGTCTGACCCCGACGGCGCGATCGATGAAGGCCAGCCTTACTTCGGCCGGTACAGCGCGCAGAGCTTGTGGCCGTCAGGGTCGCGCACGTAGGCGAGGTAGAGCGCGCCGAGTTGGCCCTCGCGCAGACCGGGCGGGTCTTCGATCGACACGCCGCCGTGCGCGACGGCGGTGTCGTGGAATTGCCGGGCTTGCTCGGCGGATTCACATTTGAAGCCGAGGGTGAAGCCATTGGCGCAGGTCGCGGGCTCACCGTTGATGGGCTCGGTGATGCAGAAGGTCACGCCGCCGTGGCGGTAGAACAGCCGCATCTGGCCGGTCGCATTGCGGTTGCGCACGGCTTCGCCGACGCCGAGCACGCCGAGCACGGCGTCGTAGAACCGCTGGGATCGCTCGATGTCGTTCGATCCGATCATGACGTGGCTGAACATGCGTGGGTCTCCTCGGTGGGAAGGCAGAACATAGGGCAACGCTGAATCAGTTCCCGCGATGGTGCGCGCCCGGCGGCGGGATGATATGCGAGGCGCAAACCGCAGCCATAGCCGCAGCTATGGCGAGGATTTGCAACGAAGCAGACCGCCCGCAGCCGGGATGCGCGACGCGTGAGGGACTGGTTCAGCGTTGCCTTAGCGCGTGATTGTGACCGCAAGCGCTTACGCGTGCACGGCTGGGCGGGGTCGGCGGCGTTCAGCGGAAATCCCGGCTGCTGGGCGCGGTATCGGCGAGGCGGCCAAGCAGCGGTGTGAGGTCTTGCAGGTGGCCGGCGATGAGGTGACAGACGGCGCCGGGGCCGTTTGCGGGTTCGCGCTGCCACTGGCCGTAGACGGCGAGCAGTTGCGCGTGCAGCAGCGGTGCGCGCTGGCGTTCTTTGAGTGCGGGCCAGACGATGACGTTGACGGTGCCGGTTTCGTCTTCGAGCGTGAGGAAGGTCACGCCCTTGGCCGTGCCGGGGCTTTGCCGCATCGTGACGAGGCCGCAGGCGCGCACCAGGCGGCGGTGCGGCGCAGCTTGCAGCTCGGCGGCGGTGGCGAGCCGCCGCTCGGCCAGCTGCGGCCGCAGCAGCGCGAGCGGATGGCGGCGCAGCGTGAGGCCGGTGGCGGCGTAGTCGAACACGATGTCTTCGGCCTCGGGCGGAGCGCGCAGTGCCGCGGGTGCGGCCTCGTGGGCGGCTTCCTGCACCGGGGCCTGCCGCAACAGCGCAACGCCGCGGTGCGGGGCCACGGCGGCCCAGGTCTGCTGGCGACGGTGGCCGGCGAGCGTGGCGAGTGCGTCGGCGGCAGCGAGCCGGTCGAGCATGGCGGCGTCGAGCGCGGCGCGCTGCGCGAGGTCGGCCACGCTCTCGAACGGCCGCTGCCGGCGCGCGGCGACGATGCGCTGTGCTGCAGCCTCTGCTAGGCCGTTGACCTGCTGCAGGCCCAGGCGCACGGCGGGCTGTGCGCTCGATGAGGCGGCGGTCGGCGGCGGGGACGCGGGCTCTTCCAGCGTGCAGCTCCAGTCGCTGGCGCACACATCGACGGGCCGCACCTCGACACCGTGGCGGCGTGCGTCTTGCACGAGCTGGCTCGGGCTGTAAAAGCCGAGCGGCTGGCTGTCGAGCAAGGCGGCGAGGAAGCAGGCGCTCTCGTGGCATTTGAGCCAGGCGCTGGCCCACACCAGCAGCGCGAAGCTCGCGGCGTGGCTCTCGGGAAAGCCGTATTCACCAAAGCCCTCGATCTGCGCGAACAGGCTCTGGGCATAGGCCGCGCTGTAGCCACGCGCGAGCATGCCGCCGACGATGCGCTCGTAAAACGCCTGCACGCCGCCCTTGCGCTTCCACGCCGCCATGGCGCGGCGCAGGCTGTCGGCTTCGCCCGCGGTAAAACCCGCGGCGAGCATGGCGATCTGCATGACCTGCTCTTGAAACAACGGCACGCCCAGCGTGCGCGCGAGCGCCTCGCGCAGCGCGGGGTGCTCGTCGCGGACAGGCTCGAGGCCCTGACGACGCCGCAGGTAGGGGTGGACCATGCCGCCTTGGATCGGGCCGGGGCGCACGATGGCGACTTCGATCACGAGGTCGTAGAAACAGCGCGGCTTCAACCGCGGCAGCATGCTCATCTGCGCGCGGCTTTCGATCTGGAACACGCCCACGGTGTCGGCCGCGCCGATCATGGCCCAGGTGGCGGGGCAGTCGGCGGGTATGTCTTGCAGACGGAAGGGCGCGCCGCGGCGTTCGCTGACGAGTTCGAGACAGCGGCGGATGGCGCTGAGCATGCCCAGCGCGAGGACGTCGACCTTCATGAGGCCGAGCGCGTCGAGGTCGTCCTTGTCCCACTGGATGACGGTGCGGCCGGGCATGGCGGCGTTTTCCACCGGCACGAGTTCGGTGATGGCACCGTCGGTGAGCACGAAGCCGCCCGGGTGCTGCGAGAGGTGGCGCGGCAGACCCAGCAGTTCGGCGCTGAGCGCGAGCCACAGCTCGAGCCGCGCGGGCGGCACCGGCGGCGCGGCGGGGCCGAGGCGCTGCAGCGTGTCGGCCAGGCGCTGGGCGCAGACTTCGCGCGCATACAGCGGCGGGTGCTCGCGTGCGAAGGCGGCGATCAGCGCTTCGGGCAGGCCCAGCGCCGCGCCCACCGCGCGCAGCGCGCTGCGCGGCCGCCAGGCGATGGCGACTGCGGTGAGGGCGGCGCGGTCGCGGCCGTATTTGGCGTAGAGGTACTGGATGACCTCCTCGCGGCGCTGGTGTTCGAAATCGACGTCGATGTCGGGCGGCTCGTTGCGCTCGCGGCTGATGAAGCGCTCGAACAAGGTGTTCATGCGCGCGGGGTCCACCTCGGTGATGCCCAGGCAATAGCACACGGCCGAGTTCGCCGCCGAGCCGCGCCCCTGGCACAGAATGCCGCGGCTGCGCGCAAAGCGCACCAGGTCGTGCACGGTGAGGAAATACATCTCGTAGCCGAGCTCCTCGATCAGCGCGAGCTCGTGCTCCAGCTGCGCCATGACCTTCTCGGGCACGCCCGCGGGGTAGCGCGTGGCCGCGCCCGCGAGCGTGTGCGCGCGCAGCGTCTGCGCCGGCGTGTGGCTCGGCAGCAGCGTCTCGCGCGGGTAGCGGTAGCGCAGCGCGTCGAGGCTGAAGTGGCAGCGCGCGGCGACTTCGAGCGTGGCCTCGAGCAGCGGCACGGGGTAGAGCGCGGCCAGCCGCAGCCGCGCGCGCAGATGCGCCTCGGCATTGGGTTCGAGCGCGCCACCACACTCGGCCAGCGGCCGGCCCAGCCGCACGGCGGTGAGCACGTCGAGCAGGGGTTTGCGCGCTCTGCGGTGCATGCGCACGTCGCCGGCGGCCACGAGCGGCACGCCGCTGGCCGCCGAGAGGGCTTCGAGCTCGCGCAGCCAAAGCGCGTCGTCGAGCTGGTGCAGCAGCTCCACCGCAAGCCAACAATGGGAACCAAATTCCCGCTTCGCCAGCGTCAAACGGTGCTGCAGTGCTTCCAAATCCAGAGCATGCCGATGCAGCCGCGCGGGCGCGAGGATGAGCTCGCACTGCGGCAGCCGCGCCGCCGTCACGTCGGCCCAGCGCACGCGGTACTGGCCCTTGGGGCAAGGCTGAACCGGTCCGTCGCGCGCCGCGCCGCCCGGGAACGGATGCAGCGTTGCCTTGGGCGCGGCGCGGCGCGCATCGGTGATGAAGCGGCACAGCGCCGCCCAGCCCACGGCGTCGCGCGCGAGCACGATGAGGTGCAACGCGGCCGCAGTCGGAGCGGAACCTGCTGCCTCTGCCGCCTCGACGGAGAGGACGAACTCGGCGCCGCAGAGCAGCTTCAAGCCGAGCTTCTTGGCCTCGGTGTGCGCCCGCACCAGGCCCGAGACGCTGCACTCGTCGGTGAGCGCCAGCGCCGCGTAGCCCAGCGCATGCGCCCGCGCAACCAGCTCCTCGGGCTGCGAGGCCGCCAGCCCGAAGCTGAAGGCGCTGCGGGCATGCAGCTCGGCATAGCCGGGCAGCGGCGGGTGCAGGCGCGAGGCCGAAGGCTGGGGGTCGGTGGGTGCCCAGAGGCTCATCCGAAAAACCCGTGCAAAAACCACTGCGCTTGCTCACCGGCGTCGGCATCGGTGTGCGCGCGGTGGCGGCGGCGCTCGCGGAACACCCACACCAGGCCAGCGCCGGGGCTCTCGGCGATGAAGTAGTCGCGCTGGGCCACCAGGGCCTGCGGGTCGGGTGCGGCTGCTGCGGCGTCCCAGCGCAAGGCCTCGATGCGCTGCGGCCCCACGCGCAGCTCAAGCGGCCCCTGGTACAGCGGCCGCTCGCCGCGCAGCGCCAGCCGCAGCGGGCGCTCGAGCAGCCAGGACGGCAGCAACGCAGCCGGCATCGCCGAGCCGCATTCCGGCGTGCCGTTTTTGGCGGTCTTTCCTGGGTAGGCCAGCGAAAACTGGACTTTGGTTGCTCTGTTTTTAGAAGCATCGGCCGGCACCCAGCGCTGCATGGCTTCGGGCCGGGGGTCGGCCTCGCGCTGCACGCGCAGCACCGCACCGGCGCCCAGCCGCGCGGACAGGCGCTCGGTCAGCGCGTGCCAGGCCAGCGCGTCGGCACGCTCGCCCGCCGCCAACGGCAACAGGCTCTCGCTGGCCGTGGAGAGCGGCGCGGTTCTCCGCACGCGCAACCGCACGCGCTGCACCGGCGCAGGCCAGACGACGCGCGCCAGATGCTCGGCCAGCAGCCGCTCGATGTGCTCGAGGTCGGCGGTCGGCTCGGCGGTGCGCAGCGGCAGACGGCCTTGCACCGGGCCGTCACGTCGGCGGTCGTGCTGCCAGATGAGTTCGAGCGCCAACACCCCCTGCGTGCGGGCGCACAGCCAGGCCCGCAGTTGCGCGAGCAGGCCCTGCGCGTGGGTCAGCAGCGCCGGCGCCGACTCGAGCGCAAACGGCAGTTCGACCGCCTCGTCGAAGCGCTCGGGCAGCACCAGCCATGGCAGCACCGTCGGCCGCAAACCCCAAGCCTGATCGAGCGCCTCGAGCAAAGCCGGCCCCAAGCGCCGTGCCAGCGCCGCCCGGGGCAAAGCACGCAGTTCGCCCCAGCTGCGGCAGCCCAGCCGCGCCAGCGTGTCCAGATGCGGCCGCGCCGCCGCCAGCGCCGCCAGCGGCAAAGCCTCGGGCGCGACGCGGGCGCCGCACTCGATCGCCGGCGCCGACCCCGCATCGTCCACCGGAGCGATCGGCGGCATGTCGAGTCGCCCAACCGCTATCCAAACCGTAGCGCCTTGCGCCCATTTCATGCCGGGAATCGGCGGAATTTCCTCAAAAAACCGCCGAATCAAGGCGGCGCGGCCGCCAAACAGCCGCTCGCTCGCGGCGATCTCCAACACCAGCGTGCGCGCCGCCGCATCGCCCGAGCGGGCCTGTGCGCGGCGGCGCCTGGGCGCCGGTGTGGACGGGGAAGCGGTGGCCGGGTTGGGCGCTGCATCCTCCACCCAGGCCACGCGCGGCGTGAAGCGCAGCGCATGCCAAGCCAGCAACCGGTCGACCCCAGCCGGCAACGCCTCCGCCTCGTCTGCGGCGGGCCGCCGCAGCGCCAGCCAATGCTCGCTCGGTCGGGTCATGGCCAACCCTCATGCCAGGGCAAGCGGCTGCGGCGACCCGCCCGGCCCCGCGGACACGGACGCCGGCAAGGACTCGGTGGCCGGCGCAGCGACGGGTGCCGGCATGGGAGCGGAAGCAGTTGTGGGAGTGGGAGCGGTCACGGCCCCGCGCGCCATCCCGGCGCGCAGCCGCGCCCGGTACACCGGTTGCGCCGCCAGCAAAGCCTGCAAGCGCGCCGGAAAGCGGGGCAGCCCCAGCGGCTCGGCCAGCGGCGGCCCGCGCCGCTTGAGCAGTTGCACGCGCAGCCGCTCGTCGCCCTCGGCCTGCACCGCCAGCCGCAGCACCGCGCAGCTCGGCGCAGCCTGCGCCGCCTCGGGACGCAGCGCGACGAGCAGCCGGCCGCTGCCCTGCGCGGCCAGATGCAAGCGACGCAGCAGCAGGGCCTCGGACGGTGGTTCGGCAACGCGGCGGGCACGCGGCGGCTGGGGTGAGGCCGACGGCGGTGTCGGCACCGGCATCGCCACCGCGTCCTCCGCAGCCCCGTCACCGGCCGCCCCTGCGAACAGCGGCCCATGCAACCACAGCAACACCGCGCCCACTTCGGCGCAGCCCAGCGCCTGCCGGGCCGCCCAGGCACGCTCGACCGGCGTGCGCGCACGCACCCACAGCAAACGCTGCGCCGCGATGCCCTGCGCCTCGAGCGCCGGCGCAAACGGCGGCAGCGGCGCGCCCACCAGCACCACCGCGCCGTCGAGGGCCGACAGCGCGGGCGCGAGCAGCCGCCACAGCGCCTGCGTGGGCGCGCGCTGCAGCACCTCGACCAAAGCCCCCAGCGGCCACCCCCCACCGGGCAGCACCGCATCCAGCGCCGCGTGCCCCGTGGCACACACCCGCACAGGGGCCGTACCCAAGGCATCGGCGCGCCACACATCGGGGCGCGTCCGCCAACCCTGCGGCGCGGCCTGCACTCCATCCACCGACGCAGCCAGGCCCGCCTCGCTCCCAGAGACCGGGGTCGACAGGCGCGAAGTCGGCGGGACAGGCGAAACGGCAGGCATATGCAGAATGGCGCGCTTGCGGCCCGCCCTGAAAACGGCCGGCCCAGGGCCATGGGACGAGCGGAAGCGAAAACGGTGTCAAAAGCGGGCCGAAAAACAAATCAACTGTATGTTTGTACAGTATAGATCGCTTCGACCGAAACGCAAACCCGCGCGCGAGGGGCTTGCTCAGGAGTCCCCTACCCCAGCGCCGTCTCCCGCCCCTCCACGTCGCGCCGCACCAGCGGAAAACCCGGCAGGCCGCGCAGCAGGCGTTTGCCGTAGCCCGTGCGGGTCAGGCGCCGGTCGTAGCAGGTGACGTAAGCGTGGTCGGTTTCGGTGCGGATGGCGCGGCCGGCCCATTGGGCGAGGCGGATGGCGGTGGCGGGGATGACGAGTTCGTTGAACGGGTCGCGCCCGGCCGCGCGCAGCCACTCGGCCCGCGCCTCCTCCACCGGGTCGTCGGGGCTGGCAAACGGCAGCTTGGTGATGAAGAGGTGCTCGCACAAGGCGCCGGGCAGGTCCAAGCCTTCGCCAAAGGACTGCATGCCGAAAATGATCGACGGCTCGCCGGCCGCCACGCGCTCGCGGTGGCGGGCCAGCAGCACGCTGCGCGGCCATTCGGTCTGCACCCACACGCGCGCGCGCAGGCCCTCGGGCAGCGCCTGCACGGCCACGCGCATCTGCTCGCGCGAGGTGAACAACACCAGCGCGCCGCGCTCGACGGCGGCCAGATCGGCGACGAGGCGCTCGGCCAGTTCGGCATTGAAGGCGGCCGCGTCTTTGGGGTCGGCGCGGGTTTCGACGATGGTGAAGCGCCCCTGGGTTGCGTAGTCGAACGGACTTTCGACCTCGAGCGCGCGCACGTCGGGGTCGGCCGCGAGGCCGCTTTCGCGCAGGAAGAAGTCGAACTGCCCGCAGCTCGTGAGCGTAGCCGAGGTCAGCACCGCGCCGCGCACCTGCGGCCAGAGGTGCGTGCGCAGGGTCGCGCCGCTGAGGATGGGGCTGGCGTGCGCGCGCAGCACGACGAAATCACCTTCGACGCTGCTGCTGAACCATTTGGCCATCGGCAGGCCGCCCTCGCCTGCGGGCGCATCGGACGCATCCGGCGCGGCGTCGCTCGGGCGCCATGCGGTGACCGGCGGCGCGAGCAAGGCGCGGGCTGTGGCATACACATCGTCGAGGCGCGGCGCCAGCGTGCCGATCTGCGCATACAACGCCGAGAGGCGCCGCGCCTCGTCGGGCTTGTCGCGGATCTCGGCCTTGAGCGCGCGCGCGACGGCGCTCACGGCGGCCAGCAGCGCTTCGGACGTCGCCTGCAGCAGTTGCAGCGGCTCGTCGAAGGCTTCGGGCAGCGCGCCGCGCGGCAGCCGCACCCGCGCGGGCCCAAAAGCATCGCCGCCGGCGCGCAGCGTGTCGCCCCAAGCGTCCATGGCCAAGCGCGCCAGATCGGCCAGCGTCTGGCGGATTTGCCCGGCCAGCCGCGGCACGTCGACGACCTCCGACACCGCGAGCAAACCGCCCGTACGCACCACGCGGGTCGCCAGGCGCTCGAGCCAGAGCGTGCGCGAAAGATCCATCGCGTGCGAAAACTGGTCGAGCGCGGTGGCGGGCAAGTGGTGCGCTTCGTCGAGCACGAGCAGGCAGTGATCCAGCTCCGGCAGCAGCCGCGCGCCCAGCGACGACAGCAGCAGATCATGGTTGGCCACGATGACCTGCGCGCCCACGAGCTCCTTGCGTCGCTCGTAATAGCTGCACTGGCCAAACAGCGGGCAGTGTCGCCCGGTGCAGCTGCGCGCGTCGGCGCCCACCGGCGCCCAGAGGTCCGCCTCGGGCGGCGTGGGCAGGCTGTCGCGGTCGCCGTCCCAGAGCTTGGAGGCCAGCGCATGCGTGAGGCTGGCGTAGAACTGCAGCCGCGCGCTCGCGCTGTGGCGGCTGGCCGCGCCGGCGTCGAGCGGTTCGTCGGGCTCGGCGTCTTCGTCGAACAGCGCCACCTCTTCGCCGCCGCTGAGACGGTTGAGCTTGAGTTTGCACACATAGCGCCCGCGCCCCTTGGCGAGCGCAAAGCGAAACGGCTGCGGCATTTGTGCGGCCAGCTGGGGCAGGTCCTTGTTCACCAGCTGCTCCTGCAGCGCCACCGTGGCGGTGGAAATCAGCACCCGCGTGCCGCGCGCAAGCGCCAGCGCAATCGCCGGTGCGCTGTAGGCGAGCGATTTGCCCACGCCCGTTCCCGCCTGGATGACGGCAATCGCGCGGCGCGGCGCGGCCTCACCACCGCCGGCGGTCTGCTCGGGCTTGCCCAGCGTGACAGCACAAAACGTCTGCGCCACGGCTTCGGCCATGCGGCGCTGACCCGGACGCGGGCGCAGCTCACCCGCACCCGCCGCCAGCACGGCATCGAACGCGGCAAGCGCGTCGCGCGCGAAGGCATCGGAAGCATCGGTATCGGCAGACATGAAGGTGGAAGTGTTGCACACCGCGCGCGCGGGCCGGATGCCGCGCGGGGCCTTGAAAGCACGCGGTTTGACCGTATCATTAGCACTCGGTTCGCGCGAGTGCTAACATTCGCGCCCGCAGAGTGAAGGGAGTGCCGGCAGCCTGAGCCGCCGACGCTTCCCGCTTCATCCAACGTGCATCCATCTAACCCATAGGAGATCTCATGAAACTGCGTCCTCTGGCTGACCGCGTGATCGTCAAGCGTGTCGAAAGCGAAACCAAGACCGCCTCCGGCATCGTCATTCCCGACAACGCGGCCGAAAAGCCCGATCAGGGTGAAGTGATTGCCGTGGGTCCGGGCCGCACCAACGACAAGGGCGAAGTCAAGCCCCTGACGGTCAAGGTCGGCGACCGCGTGGTCTTCGGCAAGTACAGCGGCCAGACCGTCAAGGTCGATGGCGAAGAACTGCTGGTGATGAAGGAAGACGACCTGTTCGCGGTCGTCGAGAAGTGAACCCCGCCCAGCGCACTTCGCGTGTGAAACCTACCCTTTTTTGAATACGGAGAAACAGACATGGCAGCAAAAGACGTCATTTTCGGTGCAGATGCACGCCACCGCATGGTTGAAGGCGTGAACATCCTGGCCAACGCGGTCAAGGTCACGCTCGGCCCCAAAGGCCGCAACGTGGTGCTCGAGCGCTCGTTCGGCGCGCCCACCGTCACCAAGGACGGTGTCTCGGTCGCCAAGGAAATCGAGCTCAAGGACAAGCTCCAGAACATGGGCGCGCAAATGGTCAAGGAAGTGGCTTCCAAGACCAGCGACAACGCCGGTGACGGCACCACCACCGCGACCGTGCTGGCGCAAGCCATCGTGCGCGAAGGCATGAAGTACGTGGCCGCGGGCATGAACCCGATGGACCTCAAGCGCGGCATCGACAAGGCCGTCGACGCCCTGATCGCCGAGCTGAAGAAGGCATCCAAGCCCACCACGACCAGCAAGGAAATCGCCCAGGTCGGCTCGATCTCGGCCAACAGCGATAGCTCGATCGGCCAGATCATCGCCGATGCGATGGAAAAAGTCGGCAAAGAAGGTGTGATCACCGTCGAAGACGGCAAATCGCTGCAAAACGAGCTGGAAGTGGTCGAGGGCATGCAATTCGACCGCGGCTACCTGTCGCCCTACTTCATCAACAACCCGGACAAGCAGGCCGCAATCCTCGAAAACCCCTTCGTGCTGCTCTACGACAAGAAGATCAGCAACATCCGCGACCTGCTGCCCACGCTCGAAGCCGTGGCCAAGGCCGGCCGTCCGCTGCTCATCATTGCCGAGGACGTCGAAGGTGAAGCCCTGGCCACGCTGGTGGTCAACACCATCCGCGGCATCCTGAAGGTCTGCGCCGTCAAGGCTCCGGGCTTTGGCGACCGCCGCAAGGCCATGCTCGAAGACATCGCCATCCTCACGGGCGGCAAGGTCATTGCCGAGGAAGTGGGCCTCACGCTCGAGAAGGTCACCCTGGCTGACCTCGGCCAGGCCAAGCGCGTCGAAGTCAGCAAGGAAAACACCATCATCATCGATGGCGCTGGCTCCCCCGCCGACATCGAAGCGCGCGTCAAGCAGATCCGCGTGCAGATCGAGGAAGCCACGAGCGACTACGACCGCGAGAAGCTGCAAGAGCGCGTGGCCAAGCTCGCCGGCGGCGTGGCCGTCATCAAGGTCGGTGCCGCCACCGAAGTCGAGATGAAGGAGAAGAAAGCCCGCGTCGAGGATGCCTTGCACGCCACCCGCGCTGCGGTGGAAGAAGGCATCGTCGCTGGTGGTGGCGTCGCGCTGCTGCGTGCCCGTCAAGCCGCTGGCGAGATCAAGGGCGACAACCACGACCAGGACGCCGGCATCAAGATCGTGCTGCGCGCGATCGAGCAGCCGCTGCGTGAAATCGTGGCCAACGCCGGTGGCGAGCCCAGCGTCGTCATCAACAAGGTGCTCGAAGGCAAAGGCAACTTCGGCTTCAACGCCGCCAACGACACCTATGGCGACATGCTCGAAATGGGCATTCTGGACCCGACCAAGGTCACCCGCACCGCGCTGCAAAACGCCGCGTCGGTCGCCGGCCTGATGCTCACCACCGAGTGCATGGTCGCCGAAGCGCCGAAGGAAGAAGCGCCCGCTGCCGCCGGCGGCATGGGCGGCATGGGTGGCATGGGCGACATGATGTAAGTCGCAGCCCGGGTCCACGCATGCGGGCCCGGCTGGCTCCCGCCACCGAGAGCCACTTCCAAAAAAGCCCCGCGGGGTTCGCCTGCGGGGCTTTTTCTTGGGTATCCGGATTTGAGTGTGTTTCTGGCGTCTAAGTTGTGCCGTATAACCAGATGTTGCTGTTGCTTTCCGTACCGTGTTTGTTTAAAAACCAAATTTCAACCTAAATCCGGCAGTTGGGCGCGCCCGGTCGGGTCGTCATCGGGCGCGAGGGCAAGGCGCAAACCACAGCCATGGCGGGCGCCATGGCGAGGATTTGCAACGCCGCCCCCGCACCCGAGGGCGGCTCGAACGGGTGCGCAGCGCTCACCCAAACGGTGAACGGTCTCCGCACCGAAAATTGTTGAAACATCAACACCTTGCTTTTCGCGAGTAGCGGTCAACAGCCGGATTTAGGTTCATTGTGGGAGAAGCGCACATGAAGCCCTCTGATGCCTTGGCCTCGAACCGTGCCGCAATCCGGCGTGTGGTCGAGTCGCACCGTGCCCGCAACGCTCGGGTGTTCGGTTCTGTCCTGCGCGGTCAAGACACCGACAACAGCGACTTGGACATCCTCATCGATCCGACGCCGGAAACGACCCTTTTCGACATTGGCGCGATCCGCCATGAACTCCGGAAGCTGCTTGGCGTGCCTGTGGACGTGCTGACCCCCAACGCGCTGCCCGACAAATTCCGGGCCTCAGTGCTCGCGGAAGCTCGCCCTGTATGAGTCGCGAGCAGCAACGCCTTGCAGACTATCTCGCGCACATCGCGGAGGCCATCGAGCGCATCGACCGCTACACCGAGGACATGGACGAAGTGGCATTCCTGAATAACGAGTTGGTGCAGGACGCCGTGATTCGCAACCTCGAGATCATCGGCGAGGCCAGCAACAACATCGAGAAGCTTTACCCGGATTTCGCGGCTGCGCATCCCGAACTGCCGTTGTCGTTCGCCTACCAAATGCGAAACGCTGTGGCCCACGGATACTTCAAGGTGGACTTTGAAATCGTCTGGAGGACGATTCACAGCGACCTTCCGGGCTTGCACCAACAGGTGTGCCAGCTCGTCGATCTCCCGCGGGCATGAGAAGACAAAAATTTTTATAGCAAAACCCGACCACCCGGCGCGGGGAAGTGGCTATTTCTTCTCGAAAAACGGTGCCAGACGGCCGATCAGGCCCGCTGTGGCGGCATCCAGACCGGTCACATCGCCGCTCAAGAGCCGAGGGGTGAGATCGCGCGCGAGCGCTTTGCCCAGCTCCACGCCCCACTGGTCGAAACTGTCGATGCCCCAGAGTGAGCCGCTCACGAACACCCGGTGCTCGTAGAGCGCGAGCAGCGCGCCGAGGCTGCGCGGCGTGAGATCTTCGAGCAGAAGGAAGCTGCTGGGCCGGTTGCCGGGGAAATGCCGGTGGCCGCCCGGATCATCTTGACCGACCATCAGCGCCCGCGCCTGCGCCAGCGCATTGGCAACCAAGCCCGCATGATGCCCGACCAGCCCATGGCGCGCGCGCGCGACCGCGAGGAACTCGACCGGAATCACGTCCGTGCCCTGGTGCAGCAACTGGAAAAAGGCATGTTGGCCGTTGGTGCCGGGCTCCCCCCAAACCACGGGCGAAGTCGGCAGCGTGAGCGCGCGGCCGCGCAGATCGACGCGCTTACCGTTGCTTTCCATCTCGAGCTGCTGCAGATAGGCCGGCAACCGCGCCAGCCCCGCGTGGTAGGGCGCGACGCAGCGGCTGCCAAAACCCAGCACGTCACGGTTCCACAGATCGAGCAGCCCCAGGCGCGCCGGCAGATTGGCCTCGAGCGGCGCGGTGCAAAAGTGCGCGTCCATCGCATGGGCGCCGGCCAAAAAAGCGCGAAAGCCCTCGGCCCCGATCGCGATCGCCAAGGCCAGCCCCACCGCCGACCAGACCGAGTAGCGCCCGCCCACCCAGTCCCAGAAACCAAACGTGGTCTCGATCCCAAACGCGCGCGCGGCCTCCACGGCCGTCGTGATGCCTACGAAATGCCGCGCCACATCACGCCCTCCCTGCGCCAGAAACCAGTCGCGGGCCGAATGCGCGTTGGTCAAGGTCTCGAGGGTCGTGAAGGTTTTGGAGACGACGAGGAACAGCGTGCGCTCAGGTGCCAGGCCGGCGAGCGTCTGGGCCAGTTCATGCCCGTCGAGGTTGCTCACGAAATGCACGCGCGGCCCGGCGGCGCCCCAGGCGGCCAGCGCCTGCACCGCCATGCGTGGCCCGAGGTCTGAGCCGCCGATGCCGATGTTGACCACATCGGTCATGTCCGGGTCGGCCCGAACCGCCTCGGCGTAGGCCAGCATCCGCTCCAGCGTCTCGAGCACCGCCCGGTGCAGCGGCGCGAGTGCGGGCGTCGGCCAGCCCGCGATCGCGCTGCCCACAGCCGGCGCGCGCAGCAAGGGGTGGAGCGCGGCGCGGCCCTCGGTGGTGTTGACCGGCTCGCCGGCAAAGAGCGCATCGCGGTGGGCTTCGAGCCCGCAGGCGCGCGCCAAGGCCAGCAGCTGAGCCTCGGCCGCCGCGTCGATGCGGCTGCGCGACCAATCGGCAAACAGCTCAGGCGCGCCCTGGCTCAGACGCGCGAACCGCTCGGGGTCCCGCGCAAAAGCCGCGCGCACATCGAAATCCGGCTGCGCCGCAGCGAGCCGGGTCAGCGCCGCCCACTCGGGCGTTTCATCGCAACGCGGGCGCTCTCTCCAATCCATCGGCCTTTACCCTCCCGCACCCAGCAGCGCGTCGAGTTTGCGCGCATCGACGCAAAAGGCACGGATGCCTTCGGCGAGTTTTTCGGTCGCCATCGCATCCTCGTTGAGCGCGAAGCGAAATTCCGCCTCCCGGTAATGCACTTCGGGCAACTCCATCGCGCGCGCCGCCTGCGGGTCGAGCGCACGCTCCACCGGCGCGTCGCTCGCCGCGAGTTGCGCGAGCAGCTCCGGGCTGATGGTGAGCAATTCGCAACCGGCCAAGGCCAGAATTTGCCCCGTGTTGCGAAAGCTCGCTCCCATGACCTCGGTTGCGATGCCGTGGTGGCGAAAGTAATTCCAGATCCGCCGCACCGACTGCACGCCCGGGTCGTACGCGCCGGCGTGCTCGGCCTCGACCCAGGAAGCGCCCGCAGCCTTTTTGTACCAGTCGTAAATGCGGCCCACGAAGGGCGAGATCAGCCGAACGCCGGCGTCGGCGCAGGCCACCGCCTGGCAAAACGCAAACAGCAGCGTGAGGTTGGTGTGGATGCCTTCGCGTTCGAGCGTGCGCGCGGCCTCGATGCCCTCCCAGGTCGCGGCGATTTTGATGAGCACGCGGCGCTCGGTGTCCACGCCCTCGGCGCGATACAACGCCGCCAGCCGCCGCGCCCGCGCCACCGTCGCCTCGGTATCGAAGCTCAGCCGCGCATCGACCTCGGTCGACACCCGACCCGGCACCCGATCGAGAATTTCGCAGCCAAAGCGCACCAGCAGCCGGTCCACCCGCTCATCCAGCGGCGCGGCGCCGTGCGCGGCCTGTACCTGTGCGAGCAAAGGCGCATAGGCGGGCTTTTGCACCGCCTTGAGGATGAGCGTAGGGTTGGTGGTCGCGTCCTGCGGCCGGTAGGCCGCGATGTCGTTGAAATCCCCCGTGTCGGCAACGACCACGGTCCATAGGCGCAAGGCATCGAGAGCGTTCATGCGCCGCATTATCGGCATTGCCGTTGACGGTCGTCTGAAGACTGCGGGCTCAGACGCGCCCCTCCTCCACCGCATGGCAGGCAACCTGCACCCCGGCCAAGGTCTGCAGCTGCGGGCGTTCGCTGCGGCAACGCGCATTCGCCCAGGGGCAGCGTGGGTGAAAGCTGCAGCCCGGCGGCGGCGACAAGGGGTTGGGCACCTCGCCCTGCACCGGCGTGCGGGCGCGGCCGGTGTCGCGCAGCTTCGGGATGGCGTCGATCAGCATGCGCGTGTAGGGGTGGCGCGGCGCCGCGAACAGCGTGCGCTTGTCGGCCAGCTCCACCAACCGCCCGAGGTACATCACACCGATGCGGTCGCTCATGTGGCGAACCACGGCCAGGTTGTGCGAAATGAACAGGTAGGTCAGCCCCCGTTCGCGCTGCAGGTCTTTCATCAGGTTGAGCACCTGGGCCTGCACCGACACGTCCAGCGCCGAGGTGGGCTCGTCGCACACCAGAAACTCCGGATGCGTGGCCAACGCCCGCGCGATCGAGATGCGCTGGCGCTGACCGCCCGAGAACTGGTGTGGGTACTTCGCCATGTCCCGCCCGGACAGGCCCACCGAGGCCAGCAGTTCGGCCACGCGCTCGCGCAAGGCCTGCGCGCCCGTGGCCAGACCGTGCTCGAGCAAGGGCTCGGCGACGATGTGCTCCACCGTCCAGCGCGGGTTCAGGCTGGCGTACGGGTCCTGAAAAATCATCTGGATGCGGCGGCGAAACGCCAGCGCGTCGGCCGAGCGGAAGGCCGCATGCGCATCCATGCCGTCGAACTGCACCGTGCCGCGGGTGGGCGCATACAGCCCCACGAGCAGCCGCGCCACCGTGCTCTTGCCGCAGCCGGATTCGCCCACCAGCGCCAGCGTGGCGCCGCGCGCGATCTCGAAGCTGACGCCGTCGACCGCATGCAGGACCTGCCGGCCCTTGCGCTCGAGTACGCGGTTCAGCCAGGGCGCCGACACATCGAAATCCATGGCCAGGTCGCTCGCCTGCACCAGCGTCACGCGCTGCTCCTGTTGGGCGCGTGTGCTCATGCGCGCACCCCCTCGGCGGCATCGGCATGCAACCAGCATGCGGCTTGGGTGGCGCCGGCAAGCAGCAACTCGGGCCTTTCGCTGCGGCAGCGCTCGAACGCGCGCGGGCAGCGCGGGTTGAAGGCGCAGCCGCGCGGAATCGCATCCAGCCGGGGCATGCTGCCCTCGATCTGGTAGAGGTGATCGACGTCCGCGCTCATATCGGGAATCGCCGCCATCAGCCCCGCGGTGTACGGGTGGGCGGGGTGGTTGATGACCTGGTGCACCGGCCCGATCTCGGCCACGCGTCCGGCGTACATCACCGCAACGCGGTCGCAGGTTTCGGCAATCACGCCCATGTCGTGGGTGATGAGCATCACGGCCGCCCCGTGCTGGGCGCACACGCGCTTGAGCGGCGCGATGATCTGCGCCTGCACCGACACGTCGAGCGCTGTCGTCGGCTCGTCGGCCACGATGAGCTTGGGCTCTGCGGCCAACGCCAGCGCAATCACCACCCGCTGGCGCATGCCGCCGGAGAACTGGTGCGGATAGTGGTCGATGCGCTGCTCCGGCGCCGAGATGCCGGTGTCGCGCAGCAGCGCGATGGCCCGCTCGCGGGCCTGCGCCGGCGTCACGTTCAAGTGGGTGCGGATGGTCTCGATGAGTTGCCGGCCCACGGTGTAGAGCGGGTTCAGCGAGGTCAGCGGGTCCTGGAAGATCGCGCCGATCTTGCGGCCGCGGATGTGCCGCATGGCCTCGTGCGGCAGGCCGTCGATGCGTTCCCCCTCGAGCCGGATTTCCCCGCTGGCGATACGCCCCGGGGGTTCGAGCAAACCGATGATCGCCGCACCGGTGAGCGACTTGCCCGCTCCCGACTCGCCCACCACGCACAGCACCTCACCCGGCGCGATGTCGAAGGAGACGCCATCGAGCGCCCGCAAGGTGCCGCGCCGCCCGGGGAACTCGACCACCAGGTCTTTGACTTGTAGAAGACTCATGCCTGCAGTTGATGTGGCCTCGGATCAGCGCAGGCGCGGGTTCAGCGCGTCACGCAGCCAGTCGCCCAGCAGGTTCACTGACAGCGCAATCAGCACCAGCATCGCACCCGGAAACACAGTGATCCACCACTCGCCCGAGAACAGGTAGTTGTTGCCGATGCGGATCAAGGTGCCCAGAGAAGGCGCCGTGGGCGGCGAACCCACGCCGAGGAAGGACAGGGTGGCTTCGGTGATGATGGCCGTGGCCACCTGGATGGTGGCCAGCACCAGCACCGGGCCCATCACATTGGGCAGCACATGCCGGCGCATGATGCGCAGCGGCGCCACACCCGTCACGCGCGCGGCCTGCACATATTCCTTGTTGCGTTCGACCAGCGTGGATCCGCGCACCGTGCGCGCGTACTGCACCCAGCCGGTCAGTGAAATCGACAAAATCAGCACGCCAAAGGCCAGCCCCTCATTGGCGTTCGGGAACAGCGCGCGGCCCACGCCCGCAATCAACAGTGCGACCAGAATCGCCGGAAACGAGAGCATCACGTCGCACAGCCGCATCAGCGCGGCATCGACCCAGCCGCCGCGAAACCCGGCCACCAAGCCCAGCGTCACGCCCACGAGCACCGAGAGCGCCACCGAGGCCAGTCCCACGACCAGCGAAATGCGCGCGCCGAAGATCACGGCCGAGAGGATGTCGCGCCCTTGATCGTCCGTGCCCAGCAGGTACTTGCGCGAGCCTTGTTCGCTCCAGGCTGGCGGCAGGCGCGCGTCGCTGAGTTCGAGCGTGCTGAGGTCGAAGGGGTTGTGCGGCGCCACCCAAGGCGCAAAGGCAGCGCAGAACAGGCAGACGAAAGCGATCAGCGCCGCGCCCACCGCCACCGGCGAGGTGCGGAAACTGTGGACGAGGTCGCTGTCGAGCCAACGCGCCACGCCTGCGGCGGCGGGCGTCGAAGAAGTCTCGGCCATAGCGGACGGTTACGGCTTTACGACCACGTATTTCCAGGGCATGCCGTTGTCCGGCCACTGCACGAGTTCAACGTTCTTCTTCGCGCCCCAGTTCAGCGCCTGCTGGTGCAGCGGGATGTGGCCGATCTCGTCCTGGTGGATCTTGAGCGCTTCGTGAATCATCTCGTTGCGCTTCTTGTCGTCGGTCTCGGACGCCACCTTGGCAGTCAGTTCGTCCACCCGGGCATTGCTGTAGCTGCCGAGGTTGAACTGGCCGCGCCCGCCCTCCCCGGGCGTGGACATGATGGGGTAGAGCACGTTGTGCGCATCAACCGTACTCGGCGTCCAGCCCAGCATGTAGAAGCTGGTGTTGCGGCTGAGAATCTTGGGGAAGTAGGTGGCCTTGGTTTCGGCCTCCAGGTTGATCTTCACGTTGATCTTGGCCAGGTTGGCCGCCACCGCCTGGCAGATCGCGCTGTCGTTGACGTAGCGGTCGTTCGGGCAGTTCATCTTGACCTCGAAGCCATTGGGGTAGCCGGCCTCGGCCATGAGCTTCTTGGCCGCTTCGACATCGTAGGGCAGGCGTTTTTCGAGGTCTGGTGCGTAGCCGCGGATTTGCGGTGCCAACAGTGTGGCGCGCGGCGTGGCCGCACCACGCATCACGCGGGTTTTGATGCCCTCGATGTCGATGGCCTGGTAGAAGGCCTGACGCACGCGCTTGTCCTTGAACGGGTTTTTGCCCTTGACGTTGGAGAACAACAGCTCGTCGCGCTTTTGGTCCATGCCGAGGAAGATCACCCGCAGCTCCGGCCCTTGCAGTACCTTGAGCTTGGGGTTGTTCTTCACGCGGTCCACATCCTGCACCGGCACGGGCTCCATCACGTCCACCTCGCCCGAGAGCAGCGCGGCGACGCGGGTAGCATCATTGCCGATGGGGGTGAAGATCACCTCGTCCACATTGCCGTCGATCATGCCCCAGTAATTGCCGTTGCGCACGAAGCTGGTGCGCACACCGGGCTGGCGCTCGCGCAGGCGGTAGGGGCCGGTGCCGTTGGCCCGGAACGAAGCCGCGTTCTCGATGCCTTTGCGACGGTCCACGGGGCGAGTGGCCTGATTGGTTTCACACCACTTCTTGCTCATCATGTGCCACTGCGTGAACAGCTCGGGCAAGATGGGGAAAGGGGCGTTCAGCACGAAATCCACCGTGTGGTCGTCGATGCGCTTGACCTCCTTGATCTGGCCAACGTAGCTCTTCATGTCCGAGCCCTCGCCCTTGGCGCGCTCGTAGCTGAAGATCACGTCGTCGGCGGTGAACGGCGTGCCGTCATGAAAGGTCACGCCTTTGCGCAGCTTGAAGCGCCAGGTGGTGGGCGAAGTCTGCGTCCATTCAGTGGCCAGCGCCGGCGTGAGCTTGTAGTCGCGTCCGCGCGTGACCAGCGGCTCATACACATTGCCCAGCACCGAGAGCTGCAGCGACTCGTTGAGCGAATGCGGGTCCATCCCCAAGGCGTCGCCCTGGTTGGCCACACGCAAGGTCACGGCCTGCGCGCCAAGGGCGAAACATCCAAAGCCCGCGACGAGGGCTGCAGAGACGAGGTGGCGCTTGAACTTCATGGTCTGGCTCCTTGTGAGCAGTGAAAAATGGGTTGCGACAGGTTCTGGAGACCGGTTTTCAGTGCGCGCGGCCGCCATCGCTGCGCAGGCGCGGGTCCACCGCGAAATAGAGCAGGTCGACGATCAGGTTGATGACGACGAAGATCAGGGCGATCAGGCACAGATACGCGGCCATGACCGGAATGTCGGCAAAGCCCACGGCTTGAATGAACAGCAAGCCCATGCCCGGCCACTGGAACACGGTTTCGGTGATGATGGCAAACGCAATCAGGCCACCGAGCTGCAGCCCGGTGATGGTCAGCACGGGCACCAGCGTGTTTTTGAGCGCGTGGCCGAAATGGATGGCGCGGTCAGACAAGCCGCGCGCGCGGGCAAACTTGATGTAGTCGGTGCGCAGCACCTCGAGCATTTCGGCGCGCACGAGCCGCATGATGAGTGTGAGCTGGAAAATCGCAAGCGTGGTGGCGGGCAAGATCAAATGGGCCCAGCCGTCGCGCGTGAGCAGCCCGCTGCTCCACCAGCCGAGGGACACGGTGTCGCCGCGGCCAAAGCTCGGCAGCCAGTCGAGCGTGACCGAAAAGACCAAAATCAACAAAATGCCGATCAAAAACGTCGGCAGCGACACCCCCAGCAAAGACAGCGTCATGAGCGTCTGCGCGAGCCACGAACCCCGCCGCAGCGCCGCCACCACGCCCATGGGGATGCCGATCAAAACCGCGAGCGTCGCGGCCACCAGGGCCAATTCCATCGTGGCCGGGAAGCGCTCGGCGATCAAGCGCGAGACCTTGGCACCCTGGCGCAGACTCAAGCCAAACTCACCCTGCACCGCGTTGAGCAGGAAATGCCAAAACTGCACGAAAAAAGGACGGTCCAGCCCCAAATCGGCGCGCAAGGCGCGGATCTGCTCCGGCGTAGCGTCCTGCCCCAGGAGGAAGACCACGGGGTCGCCCACGTACTGAAAAAGCAAAAACGCAATGAACGCCACCGAGACCATGACGATCAAGGCCTGGATCAGGCGGCGCAGGATGAAGGCAAGCATGCGGCGGTCGGGTCGGCAAACGTCCGGAACAGCGTTGTGACGAGCCTAGCAGAGCAAGCCGCGTGCCGGCTTAGGGGTTTTCGCGCGGTGTCGGCCCTTGGGCAACGCTGAATCAGGGCAAGGCTGCCCATCCGCCCACAAAAAAGCCGCCCGAAGGCGGCTTTTGGGAACCGATCACACAAGCAGCCCAACGGCTGCTGCACGATCAGAAGTTGTGGCGCAGGCCGAGGGAATAGCCGTTGACGGCTTCAGGTTGCTTGCCCTTGCCGTCGCGCATGTAGACGGCATAGGCGAAGGTGCGCTTGGACAGGGGGTACTTGGCTTCGAGCAGGTAGTCGCTGTCCTTGTACTCGGAGTCGCGCGCGTAGTCGAAGGTCAGGCCGACGGCGCCGACGTTGCCGCTCACGCCCAGGGTGTAACCCTTGGCGAGAATGGTGCCGCTGTTGGTTTGCGACTTCTGGATCGAGGCAGCGACGGCAGCGGGGCCGAAGTTGTACTTGCCGCCCAGCGCATAGCCTTTGTTGCCGTCTTGCACTTTGTTGTAGGCGAAGGAGGCAACGATCGGGCCGTTGGCGTAGGTGGCGGACAGGTCATACTTGCCCTTGGGGTCAGCAGCGGTGCCATACACAGCGTTACCCTTGAGGATGGTGCTGGCGCTGAAGCTGAAGCCCGAGAAATTGGGCGAGTTGTACATCACGACGCCGCTGTCACGGGGACCGGCACCAGCGAAACCGAACTGGTTGGCCACCACGGAGTAGTTGGCGGTACCGGTCAGTTCCCAGGAAGCGATGCTGTAAAAGGAGGTGGTCAGCGTGCGGCCGCCACGGATTTCACCGAAACCGCCCATCAGGGACATGTTGGCGGCACGGGAGAACAGCTGACCGCCGCTCTTATTGCCGGAGCCGTCGGCCAGCGACAGACCGCCTTCGAAGTTGAAGCCCGCCTTGAGGCCGCCACCGAGGTCTTCCACGCCCTTGAAGCCGAAGCGCGAGGTGCCGTTGTTCAGGGTGTTCGAAGCGATGGCCTGGAACTTGTCATTGGCGAGGCCGAGACCAGCCTTGTTGGTCTTGCCGACGGCCATGTCGGCGACGCCGTACAGGGTGACGGAGGACTGGGCGAAAGAGGCGCCGGCGGCAGCCAGGGCAGCCAGGGCAATCAGGGTCTTTTTCATTGCAGGTTTCTCCAAGGTTGAACAGAGGGCGCCGGTGACAAACGCAGCGCCCATGCAGGGGGTCATGAGCGCACGCCCTTCGACCGGGCCAACCTCCTTTTCGGAAGTTGGGTCTATTGCACCAGAGCCGGGCGGCTTAGGCAAAGAAAATGATGCGTTCGGGCCCGCATCCGTTGCCCATTTGCAACAGTGCGGATCAATACCCGGCTCAGCATCGATGACCGAGGCTGTGGAAGAATGTAGACGCCATGAACCTTGCCCCGCCCCGCCCGCTCGAACCCCGTCCCCTGGACGCCTGGATCACCGCCTTAGACACCGCCTTGCGCACGCTGGCCGCGCCGCCGCGCGCCACCCGGCCCACGCCGCGGCCTGCAGAACCCGGCGCGCCCGGTGACGACGCGCCAGCGGCCGATTCCGCCCTGCCCGAGCCGGTGCGGCGCGAAACCGGGGCGCTGATGCGCGTGAACCATGTGGGCGAGGTCTGCGCCCAGGCGCTGTACACGGCGCAGGCGCTTGCCACGCGCAACGCTGCGCTGCGCGCGCATTTTCTGCACGCGGCGCGGGAGGAGACCGACCACCTGGCCTGGACGCGCGAGCGCATCGAGGCGCTGGGCACGCACCCTTCGTGGCTCAACCCCTTTTGGTATGGGGGCGCGTTTGCCATTGGGCTTGCGGCCGGGGCCATCGGCGGCGACCGCGCAAGCTTAGGTTTCGTCGTGGAGACCGAGCGCCAGGTCGAAGCCCATCTGGCCGGGCACTTGGAGCGCATCCCGGAGACCGACGCGGCGTCGCGCGCCATCGTGGCGCAGATGATGGCCGACGAAGCGCGTCACGCCGAGGCCGCACGCGCCGCAGGCGCCGCCGAGCTGCCCGCGCCGATCCCGGCCCTGATGCGGCTCGCCGCGCGCGTGATGACGACCGTCGCGCACCGGATTTGAAATGCGGCTGAAAGGCAAGGCTGAAAATTCCCGCGTTTTTGCCGGGCAGCCCGCGTCTTTCGCCGACTTTTTGCTCTTGTTTTAGGAATTTCCCGAGGCAGGAGCTGCGCCTGGCAATGCGTGTGCCTTCGCCTTGAGGCGCAGCAGCACATGGCTCGAGACGAATTTGTCGACCTCGCCGCCCAGCAGCGCGATTTCGCGCACGAAGGTGGAGCTGATGAACTGGAAGCGGTCGCCCGGGGTGAGGAACACGGTTTCGACATCGGGCATGAGCGCGCGGTTCATGCCCGCCAACTGAAACTCGTAGTCGAAATCGGTCACGGCGCGCAGGCCGCGCACCATGGCTTTGCCGCCTCGCGCGACGACGAAATCGCGCACCAGCCCGTCGAAGGATTCGACGCTGACCTGCGGGTAGGCTTGAACCGCCTCGCGCACCATCTCGATGCGCTCGGGCAGTGAGAACAGCGTTTTCTTGTGGTGGCCGGCCGCCACGCCGACGATGACGCGGTCGAACAGTTGGCAAGCACGGCGGATCACGTCTTCGTGGCCGAGCGTGATGGGGTCGAAGGTGCCGGGGTAGACGGCGAGGACATCGATGCTCATGGGCGTGCTCCAGAAGCGGGCAGAGGTTCGTGGGATTCGGTGCGCACCAGCAAATGCGCATGCACCGCGCCGGCCTTGAGGTGACGGTGCAGCGCAAGGCCCAGCGCGGCCAGCGCCGCCGCGTCCCAAGCGCGGGGCGCCTCGAGGTAGAGGTACGCGCCCCGTTTGAGCGCCGCGGCCGCCGCGGGCAGCGCCGCAGCATACAGCGCCTGGGCATCGAACGGGGGGTCGAGCAGGACGAGGTCGAGGCTGGCCGGCGCCGCCGAGCGCAGCGCGGCGACGCCGTCGCCGCGCTCGATGCGCACCGCCTCGGCGCCCAGGCGCGCCTGAAGCGCGGCCAAGCGCTCGACCAGGCCCGCATCCCGCTCGACCAGCCGCACTTCGCGCGCGCCGCGCGAGGCCGCCTCGAAGCCGAGCGCGCCCGTGCCCGCAAACGCATCGAGGCAGCGCCAACCGGACAAATCCTGGCCGAGCCAGTTGAACAAAGTCTCACGCACCCGGTCGGGCGTGGGACGCAGGCCCGGCCGCTCGGGCACAGCGATGCGCGTGCGTTTCCACTGCCCGCCGATGATGCGGATTTCATGCGGCGGCGCCGCGCGCGCTGGCGTGGGCGCCGGCGGGCTCTGGGGGCGACGTGTGGTGGCCACGGTCAGCGCCCCCAGCCACGCCAGGCGCGGCGATAGCTGCGCAGCGTCTGCAGCGCGCGGCCATAGACGGTGTCTTCACCGCCCCGGGCTTCGGCGGCGTCGAATCCGGCCGGCGTGCCGGTCAGCACCTCGATGCCTTCGCTGACGTGGGCGAAGGTCAGCACGCGAAAGCGCCCCGCGGCCACGGCCTCGACCACGCGGTCGGCCAGCATCAGATGGCGCTGGTTGCGCGCCGGAATCAGCACGCCCTGGCTGCCATCGAGGCCGGCTTCGGCGCACACATCGAACCAACCTTCGATTTTTTCGTTGATGCCGCCCACGGGCAGCACCTCGCCGTGCTGGTCGAGCGCGCCGGTGACGGCCAAGCCCTGGGCCAGCGGCAGACCCGAGAGCGCCGAGAGCAGCGCGAACAATTCGGCGCACGAGGCCGAGTCGCCCTCGATGCCGTCGTATTCCTGCTCGAACGCCAGCGATGCGGCCAGCGCCAGCGGCGCAGCGTCGGCAAACAGCGCCGACAGAAAGCCCTTGAGGATCAGAACCCCCTTGGCATGGATGGGCCCGGAGAGCTCGACTTCGCGCGCGAGGTCGATGATGCCCTCGCGCCCGGGCCAGCAGCGCGCGCTCACGCGCACCGGCAGGCCAAAGCGCGTGTCACCGAGGTCGATCTGCGTGAGTCCGTTGATCCGGCCGAGCAAGCCGCCTCGGGTCGCGATGAGCCGCTCGCCCTCGGCGATGGCTTCGCGCTGGCGGTCGGCCAGGTAATCGTGCCGGCGGCTGCGCGCGCGCAAGGCCTCGGCGACGTCGGCGGCCGCCACGCACGCGGCGCCGCGCTGCTGCGCCAGCGCCGCGCTTTCGATGACGAGCGCCTCGGTGTGCGCGAAGATGGCGCTTTGGCGGGTTTGATCGTCGGCCTGGCGGTGCATGTCTTCGAGCAGCCGCGCGACCGCGCCGGCGTCGAAAGGCGGCAGCGCGAGCCGTGCGCAGCATTGCGCGACGAACACCGCGCTGGCATGCCAGGTTTCGGCGCTGGCGCGGAACTGCTCGGCGAAATCGACCTTGATGCGAAAGTGCCGCGCGAATTCGGGGTCGGCTTCCTGCAGCTCGTAATAGCTCTCGACCGTGCCGATGAGCACGATCTTGACATCCACGTCGACCGCCTCGGGTTCGAGCGACACCGCCGCCAGCGGCGCATACGCCGTGCCCGGCTCTTCGATCTGCAGCCGCGCGCTGCGCAGGAAGCGGCGCAGTTTTTCCCACACCAGCGGGTCGGCGAGCAGGTCGCGCAGATGCAGCATCAAAAAGCCGCCGTGGGCGCGCAGCAGACTGCCGGCGCGGATGCGTGAGAAGTCGGTGACGAGCACATCGTCTTCGGACTGGTATTCGATGCTGCCGAACAGCAGCCGAAACAGCGGGTTGTTTTCCTCGATGACGGGCGCGCCTTCGAGGCCGGAGTTGTCGACCACGACGTTGACGCGGTAGCGCGCGACCACCCCTTCGAGCGCCTCGGCGCGCTCGGCGTCTTCGTCCTCATCGGCGGCCGGGGCGGAGAACACATCGACATGGTCGAGCACGTCGGCTTGCAGCGCATCGATCCAGCGCGCGATCTTGGCTGCGTCGGCCGCAGCCGGGTCGATGGCCGAGCGCAACTCGGCCATCGCTTGTTGGAGCCAGGGACGAGCGACCTCCCGGCGCAAAGCGCCCAAGGCCCGCTCGAGTTCGCGCTCGAGCGCGTTGCTCTCGTCGACGAAACGGTTGATCTGTACGCGCAACTCCTGCTCGGCACGGTCGATTTCGGAGCGGCGCTCGCGCGGCATCGCCGCGAGCTGGGCCTCGGAAATCGGAGCACCCTGCTCGTCGCGCCAGGTGAAGATCATGCGGCCTTCCTCGCGCCGCAGAGCGAAATGACGCGCCTCGGCAAAAGCGACCAGCGCATCCCAGGCCGCGGCCTCGCGGGCCGCATGTTCCTTTTCGAGCGCCTCGCTCCGCTCGCGAAATGCCGGGCTGGAGAGCCGCTTGGGCAGCTCGGAGCGCAACTCGTCGACGAAGGCCGCAAGCCTCTGCCGCAGCGCGCGCCCACCGCCGGCGGGCAAGCGCACGGCCAGGGGACGCTCGGGCGTCTCGAAGTGGTGCACGTAACACAGGTCGGGCGGAACCGGGCGGCCCCGCGCCTGCTCGAGCATGAGGGCGCGCAACAGCGAGCTGCGGCCGCTGCCGACCTCGCCGAGCACGAAGAGGTTGTAACCAGGCTGAGGCAGCGTGAGGCCCAGTCGGGCGGCTGTGTAGGCGCGCTCCTGCCCGATCCAAGGCAGGGGCTCGCCCTCGAGTGCGCGCGTGTCGGCAAAGCCCAGCGCGGCGGGATCGACGCGCAGGCGCAGGCGGTCAGCAGAGAGCGTCGTGGCAGGCATTCGGAGGCGAGATGCAACAGCGTTCCGGCAACGCTGCATCCGTTCCCGCGGTGGCGCGTACCCGCAGCCGGGATGCGCGGTGCGCGAGGGATGGTTTCAGCGTGGCCTCTTGAACCCAGATTGTCCATTAGGCGGCCCTGCGGGCCTACGCACGCCCTGGCGGTCGCTTTGCGGCGTCTTCGCGCCCGTGCTCGTCGCCAATAGCCTCGGCTATTGGCTCCTCTCCCGTGCGCCAATCCACTCGCAAATCACCGCGCCATCTTCGTGCGTCCTAATGAACAATCTGGGTTGAAGGCAGAATGGCACCCGAGCTTACTCCAGGCCGAGCGGCCTCCTGCGCGACATGCCCGACGTTTCCGTTTCATCCGCCCCGACCGTCATCGCCAGTCCCGAGACCCCAACCGAGGCGCCCCCGCGCGCCGCGCAGGCGCTCGCCGTCAAGCGCGTGGCGATCGACACCTGGAAGGAGAACGTGGCCTATTTGCACCGCGACTGTGCGGTCTACCGGGCCGAGGGGTTTCAGGCGCTCTCCAAGGTGGAGGTGCGCGCGAACGGGCGGCGCATCCTGGCCAGCGTCAACGTGGTCGACGATGCGAGCATCGTGAGCTGCGAGGAGTTGGGCCTGTCCGAGGATGCGTTCGCGCAGCTCGGCCTCGAGGACGGCCATGCGGCGACCATCCAGCAGGCCGAGCCGCCGGCGTCGATCGCCGCGCTGCACCGGAAGATCAACGGCGAGCGGCTCGACCGCGAGGCCTTCGAGCGCATCGTCGCCGACATCGCCGCGCACCGCTATTCCAAGATCGAGCTCACTGCCTTCGTGGTGGCCTGCAACCGCGGCGAGCTCGACCGCGAGGAGGTGTATTTCCTCACCGAGGCCATGGTGCACGCCGGTCGCCGGCTCGATTGGCGCGAACCGCTGGTGGTCGACAAGCACTGCATCGGCGGCATTCCGGGCAACCGCACGTCGATGCTGGTGGTGCCCATCGTCGCCGCGCACGGGCTGCTGTGCCCCAAGACCTCCTCGCGCGCGATCACCTCACCCGCGGGCACGGCCGACACCATGGAGGTGCTCGCCGAGGTGGCGCTGCCCTTCGAGCGGTTGGCGGAAATCGTGCGCGAACACCGCGGCTGCCTGGCCTGGGGCGGCACGGCCGAGCTGTCGCCGGCCGACGATGTGCTGATCTCGGTCGAGCGGCCGCTCTCGCTCGACTCGCCCGGGCAGATGGTGGCTTCGATCCTGTCGAAGAAACTCGCCGCGGGATCGACCCATCTCGTGCTCGACATCCCGATCGGCCCGACCGCCAAGGTGCGCTCCATGCCCGAGGCGCAGCGCCTGCGCCGGCTGTTCGAGTACGTCGCCGACCGGCTGCGCTTGTCGCTCGAGGTGGTCATCACCGATGGTCGCCAGCCCGTGGGCTATGGCATTGGCCCGGTGCTCGAAGCGCGCGACGTGATGCGCGTGCTCGAAAACGACCCGCGCGCCCCGAACGATCTGCGCCAGAAGGCCCTGCGGCTCGCCGGGCGGCTGATCGAGTGCGACCCCGACGTGCGCGGCGGCGACGGCTTTGCGATTGCGCGCGACATCCTCGACTCGGGCCGGGCGCTCGCGCGCATGCAAGCCATCATCGAAGCCCAGGGCCGCAAGCCTTTCGACCCCGAGCATCCGCCGCTCGGTGCGCTGCAGTTCGAGGTGCGCGCCGCGGCCGACGGCGTGGTCACCGGCATCGACAATCTGCACATTGCGCGCATCGCGCGGCTGGCCGGCGCGCCGAAGGTCGCCGGCGCCGGTGTGGACCTGGCCGTCAAGCTCGGCGAGCCGGTGCGCCGCGGCGACCTGCTCTACCGGGTCTATGCGGGCTACGCGGCCGACCTCGCCTTCGCCCGCCAGGCGGCCGAGCGCGACGGCGGCTACCAAATCGGCAGCGCCAGCGCGGTGCCGCATGTCTTCGTGGAGTTTTGATGGACGCTTGCCTGCTGCATTTCGACGACGAAGCCGCGAGCGCCGCGCGGCTGGCCGCCGCCACCGGGCTCGAAGCCCGCTGCATCGAACGCCACCGTTTCCCCGATGGTGAAATCAAAGTGCGGCTGCCGCTCGAACGCGCGCCGCTGCCTCAGCAGGTGGTGCTGCTGCGCAGCCTCGCGCAGCCCAACGAAAAGCTGGTCGAACTGCTGCTGGCCGCGCAGACCGCGCGCAGCCTGGGCGTGCGCGCGCTCACGCTGGTCGCGCCCTACCTTGCCTACATGCGGCAAGACATCGCGTTCACGCCGGGCGAAGCGGTCAGCCAACGCATCGTCGGCGGTTTTCTCGCGGGCTTGTTCGACGCCGTCCTCACGGTGGACCCGCACCTGCATCGTGTCCACACCCTGGCCGAAGCCATCCCCCTGCCCGAGGAGCGTGCGCTCGCGCTGTCGGCCGCGCCCTTGCTGGCCGACTGCGTCGTCGCGTATCGGCCGCATGCCTGGCTGGTGGGGCCCGATGCCGAGTCCGAGCAATGGGTGGCACAGGCCGCCGCGCGCCACGGGCTGCGTTGGGCGGTCTGTGGCAAGCGCCGCCACGGTGACCGCCGGGTCGAGGTGACGCTGCCCGAGGGGGTGAACTTCGCCGGTGCGGCCGTGGTGTTGATCGACGACGTGGCCAGCACGGGCCACACTTTGGCCGAGGCCGCGCGGGGCCTGCATGCGGCCGGCGCCGCCTCGGTGGACGTGGCCGTCACGCATGCGCTGTTCGCGGGCGATGCGCTCGCGCTCTTGCGCGCCGCGGGCGTGGGCCGCGTCTGGAGCAGCGACAGCGTTCCTCATGAGACCAATGCCGTTCCGCTCGCGCCGCTGCTCGCGCAGGGGCTGGCGGCGCTACCGCGTGCGCTGCTTTCCTGATGCCGCCGCTCCATCGACTCGTCCTCGACCCGCCGCTTCCACACCATGCTGACCCTGGACCAACTGCTGCCGTTTCTCGCTGCCGCCGTCGTGCTGACCCTCACCCCGGGGCCGGACAACCTCATGGTGCTGAGTTTGGGCGCTTCGCGCGGCCGCGCGCAGGGGGTGGCGTTCGGGCTGGGCTGCGCCGCGGGCTGCCTGAGCCACACGCTGCTGGCCGCCTTGGGCGTCTCGGCGGCCCTGGCCGCGTCGCCGCTGGCCTTCACGCTGCTGCGGCTTCTGGGCGGCGGCTACTTGGTGTGGCTGGGCATCGGTGCGCTGCGCAGCGCGGGCAGCACGGCCCTGCCCGCCGTCGGCAGCGAGGCGCTGTCCTCACCCGGGCGCGCCTTTGCGCGTGGCGTGCTGGCCAATGCCATCAACCCCAAGGTGGCGCTGTTCTTCCTGTCCTTCCTGCCCCAGTTCGTCGTTCCCGGCCATGGACAAGTGGCGCTGCAGATGGCGGCGCTGGGCCTCGTGTTCACGCTGCAAGCGGCGCTGATCTTCGGCGCGCTCGGCTGGTTTGCGGGCAGCATCGGCCGCTGGCTGCAGCGTCGGCCCCGCGCGGGCCGCTGGCTCGACCGGATCGCGGGCATGGTGTTCATCGCGCTCGGGCTGCGGCTGGCGCTCGCCCGTTGAATTCAAGCAACGCTGAAGTCGGGCAACGCTGAACAAGCCCCTCGCATGCCGCAGCGCCCAGCCAAGGGCGGCCTGCTTCGTCCCGTAGGGTCTCAGCGCTCGGTGCCGCCCACGACGACGGTCACCATGGCCTGGGGCTTGAGCACACGCGCCACCGCCGAGCGGATCTGCTCCAGCGTGACCGCCTGCACGCGCTCGGTCCAGGTGTCGAGGTAGTCCGCCGGCAGGTCGTACCAGGCCATGGCGGCGATGTTGTCGAGCAGCTTGCGGTTGCTGTCGATCCGCAACGGAAAGCCCGCGATCAGCGCGCGCTGCGCGGCCTCGAGTTCTTCCGCCGTGGGGCCCTTGGCGACGAAGTCCGCCACCACCTGGCGCACGACTCCGACCGCCTGCGCGGCCTGGTCGGGCCGGGTTTGCAGGCCAATGACGAAGGGGCCGCTCTGGCGCAAGGGCTGGAAGTAGCTGTAAACGCTGTAGCTCAGGCCGCGCTTTTGCCGCACCTCCTCCATCAGCCGCGAGACGAAACCGCCGCCGCCCAGGATGTAGTTGCCCACCAGCAGCGGGAAGTAGTCGGGGTCGCTGCGCGCGATGCCGGGCTGGCCGACGCGCACATGCGCCTGCGCCGAACCGAAAGGCACGGCGATTTCGCGCGCGGCGGTCAGCGGCTCGACCGCCGGCAACTCGGGCAAGCTCGGGCAGCTGCGGGCATCGAGCCGCGCGAGCAGTTGCTGCACCAGGCGTTCCGCCGCGGGCCGGTCGAGCGCGCCCACGATGCTGATGCGCGCGTGGCAGGGCGCAAAGCCGCGCGCATGTGCCGCGCGCAGGTCGGCCGCCTCGATGCGCGCGAGCGTCTCGGGCGTGGGGAACTGGCCATAGGGATGTCGGCCATAGATGGCGGGCATGAACTGCTGATCGGTCACGGTGGCCGGACGGGTGGCGGCTTCGCGCAGATCGGCCGAGTAGCGCGCACGCTCGCGCGCCCAGACAGCGGGGTCGAACGCGGGCTCGGCGATCTGCCGCGCCGCCAAGGCCGCGGCGCGCGCGAGCAGATCGGGCTCGGTCAGCGAGCGCAGCGTGAGGCTCAGCCGGTCGGGCTCGACCTGCGCGTCGAGGCTCGCGCCCAAATCGGCCCAGGCCTCGCCGAGCTGGTTTTCATCGAGCGCCGGCGCGTCGCCACGCGCCGCCACGCCCTTGGCCAGCATGAGGGCGACGCCTTGCGCCAGACCCGCCTGCGGCGCCGGGTCGCGGCGGCTGCCCGCGTCGAAGTCCAGGCGTACATCGACCATGGGGATGGCGGGGCTTTGCACCAGCGACACCCGCGCCCCGGTGGGCAGCGTCCAGCGCTCCACCGGCAGGCCCGCGACCGCCATTTTTGAAAGAAATAGGCCGATTGCCAGCGTGAATAGGCAAGGTAGTGCTCTTTTTTTCATAGTCATCGATTGCTCGTCATCCGCCGCTCAATGACGGCCCATCGGCACCGCGGGCCGGGGGCGGGGCGTGCCGCGCTGGGGCACCAGCACCGCCGTCGTTTGGCCATCCTCGCCAAAGTAACGCGCGGCGACCTCGCGCACCTGCTGGGCGCTGACCGCCCGCAGGCGCTCGATGAGGCGGACCGACGCATCGGCCGGCAAGCCGAGGGCCCAGGCTCGACCGAGTTCGCTGGCTTGGTTCATGAGCTGGTCGCGCTTGTAGACCTCGGCCGCGACCCATTGGGTCTTCACGCGGGCGAGCTCTGCCTCGCTGACTCCCTCTTCGGCGACGCGCCGAACCTGCGCCAAAAGCGCCGCTTCGAGCTGCTCGCTCGTCTTGCCCGCGGCAGGAATGCCCTCGAGCACAAAGAGCTGCGGCCCGCGCCCCATGAGGCCGTTGCTTGCGCCCACGCGGTCGGCCAGCCGGTCGGGCCCTTGAGTGAGCGTTCGTTCGAGCCGCGCGCCTGCATAGCCGTCAAGCACGGCGGCCAGCACCGTGAGGGCAACGGCATCGCGCGCTTCAGCGCTGTCGTCGAAAGCCGACAGCCGCGGCACCTTGAACGCCATGGCCACCGCCGCCTGCTCGGCCACCGCTTTGACGACCACGCGCCGCGGGCCGCGCTGCTCGGGTTCGCGCCGCGGCTTGCGCGCGGGCACCGGACGTGCGATCAAAGGGCCATAGTGCCGCTCGGCATCGGCGAGCACCTTTGCCGGGTCCACGTCACCGACCACGACCAGCGCTGCGTTGGCAGGCACATACCACTGCCGCCAGAAGCCGCGCACGTCGTCGGCCGTCATCGCATCCAAATCGTCCATCCAGCCGATCACCGGGCGGTGGTAGGGCGAGGCCACGAACGCCGTGGCATGCAGAGCCTCGGACAGCAAAGCCTGCGGGTTGTCCTCGGTGCGCAGGCGTCGCTCTTCCTTGACCACCTCGATTTCGCGGCGGAACTCGTCGTCACTCCAGGCGTTGTGGGCAAAACGCTCGGCCTCGAGCGCCATCGCATCGGCCACATGCCGCGCCGGAATCTGCTGGTAATACGCCGTGTAGTCGTAGGAGGTGAAAGCGTTCTCACGCCCACCCATCGCGGCCACCCGGCGCGAGAACTCACCCGGCCCCATGCGCGTCGTGCCCTTGAACATCATGTGTTCGAGCACATGCGCGATGCCGCTCGTGCCATCGACCTCATCGATCGAGCCCACGCGCACCCAAAGCATGTGCACGGCCGTGGGCGCGCGGCGGTCCGGCGAAACCCAAACCCGCAGGCCATTGGGTAGGGTGTGGTCGAGCAGGCCGCTCGGCGCGCCGGGGCCTGCGGAGCCCAGCGAGCCCGCCCATCCGGCACCGGACAAGACGGCCGGGCCCAGCGCCCAGCCCAGAAAAGAGCGTCGTTTCATAGAATGAGGAAGATACGAGAAACCCAAAAATGTTCAGTTTTTTCCGAAAAAAACCCAAGCCCGCCCCGGAAACACCGGCTGCGCCATCCGCCCCGGCAGCGGCTGAGGGCCCGAGCGCGGCCGTAGAGCCGGCAGCACCCGCCGGGACGCCCACCCCGGCAGCAACCATAACACCCCAACCGGCGGCGACTCCGGCCCCTGTGACACCTGCGGCTGCGGCGCCAGAGGCCGTCGTCGAGGTGCCACCGCTCGAGCCACCCATCCCGACCCCGCCCCAGCCCCCCCATGCCGAGCCGACCGCTGCCCCGCCCGCCGCTGCAGCCCCGCCGCACGCGGAACGGTCACCGGCCCCCGCACCGACACCGAGCCCCATTTCCGGCGCCGACGCCACACCGCCGCAGACGCCCGCGCGCAGCGGCTGGCTCGACAAGCTGCGCCAGGGCCTGCGCAAGACCGGCTCGAGCATTGCCCAGGTCTTCACCGGCACCCGGATCGACGAGGCGCTGTACGAGGAGCTCGAAACCGCCCTGCTCATGGCCGACACCGGCGTCAAGGCCACCGAATTCCTGTTGGACGATCTGCGCCGCCGCGTCAAGGAAGCGCGGGCCACGGACCCGGCCGCCGTCAAAGGCCTGCTCGCCGACGCCATCGCCGATTTGCTCGCGCCCTTGCAGAAAACCCTGGTCGTCGGCGAACGGCCCGACACCGCTCGGCCCGACGGCAGCCACGGCCCGACCGTCCTCATGGTCGTGGGCGTCAACGGCGCGGGCAAGACCACGTCGATCGGCAAACTCACCCGCCACCTCGCCGACGCCGGCGCCACCGTGCTGCTGGCCGCCGCCGACACCTTCCGTGCCGCGGCGCGCGAGCAGCTCGCCATCTGGGCCGACCGCAACACCGTCGAAATCGTGAGCCAACAAGGCGGCGACCCGGCGGCCGTCGCCTTCGACGCCGTCACCGCCGGCCGTGCCCGGGGGCGCGACGTGGTGCTGGTCGACACCGCCGGGCGCTTGCCGACGCAGCTGCACCTGATGGAAGAGCTGCGCAAGATCAAGCGCACCATCGCCAAAGCCGACGCCAGCGCGCCCCATGAAATCCTGCTGGTGATTGACGGCAACACCGGCCAGAATGCGCTCGCCCAGGTCAAGGCCTTCGACGACGCGCTCGGCCTCACCGGCCTCATCGTCACCAAGCTCGACGGCACGGCCAAAGGCGGCGTGCTCTGCGCCATCGCCCGCGAGCGGCCGGTGCCGGTGTATTTCGTCGGCGTCGGCGAAAAGCTCGAAGACCTCGAAACCTTCAACGCCCGCGAGTTCGCGCAGGCGCTGCTGCACTAGGGCAACGCTGAACAAGTCCCTCGCGCGTCGCGCATCCCGGCTGCGGGCGGTCTGCTTCGTTGCAAATCCTCGCCATAGCTGCGGCTATGGCTGCGGTTTGCGCCTCGCATCCCATCCCGCGGCCGGGCGCGCGCCATCGCGGGAACTTATTCAGCGTTGCCCTAGGCGCTTTCTAGACGCTCCGATCCGCCGGGGCGTCCGCTTCATCCTCCGAGACGCTGTAATGGCGCCACGCCCCAAACGCGCGGCGCAGGGTCAGCACCTGACGCTCGAAGCGCGGGCAGGCGGCGCACACCGCCATATGCAGCCGCAAGGCCAGGCGCTCACGCCAGGGCAGCGCACGGTCTTCCCGTGCGATCACCAGGGCCACGACTTCGCGGCAGGTGCGTTTGAGAGGCATGCGGAACATCATGCGACGGGCTTTCCGGCAAACCAATGGATTTCGAGGCACTCGCGCAGCCGCAGCCGCGCACGGTGCAGTTGCACATACAGGTTGGTCGCGCTCAGCCCGAGTTCATTACAGATTTCCTCGCTCGAGAGCTCCAGCCACTCCCGCATCAGGAACAGCCGCCCCTGCACCGGCGGCAGCCGGTCGGTGCAGGCCTCGAGCACGGCCAAAAACTGCCGGTTGTCGAGCTCGCGCTCCGGATCGCCCCAGTCTGCCGGCAGCTCGGCAAAGTGCCCATCGGCCTGGAAGGCCATGTGCGCGAGCGGATCTTCGTCGTCATCAGCCGACGCGCCATCGACGCAAACCTCGCGCCCACGCGCGCGCAAGGCATCGATGATCTTGTGCTTGAGGATGCCCACGAGCCAGGTCTTGAGCTGCGCACGCCCGCCAAACGCCTGCGGCCGCGCCAGCGCCGCGAGCAGCGTCTCGGACACCGCATCCTCCGCCCAGGTTTCGTTGCGCAGCTGCAGGCGCGCAAAGCGCATCAGGTAGCTGCGCTGGGCGACGAGTTCGGCTTCAAAGTCGGTGGGATCGGGCATCGTCATGTGGGCGGCAGTTTAGTTCGTCACCGCGCGCTCGGACCGAACTCATCTCCAAAAAAAAGCAAATCCCGCCCGATGCCTCGCGATTTTTTTTGAAGCCTGTAAGACACTTCGCCCAGATCCGACTGACGATCAGCCACCGCGCGTTTCCGGCAGCCGCCGAACCCGATGTGGCGCAACCCTCAACCCTGGAACCTAGGAGTCTCACCATGAACCAGAAAGCCCTGCTCGCCGCCGCCACCTCGCTGATGTCGCTCGCCCTGCTCTCGAGCCCCGCCATGGCGCAGAACGCCGCCAAAGAAAAATGCTTTGGCATCGCCAAAGCTGGCCAGAACGATTGTGCGAACCTCTCCGGCACGCACTCCTGCGCTGGACAAGCGAAGGTGGACAACGGCAAGGACGAATGGAAGTTCGTCGCCGCCGGCACCTGCAAGACCATGAACGGCATGACCATGGACGAAGCCAAGGCGGCCATGAAGAAGTCCTGATCCGCACCCGGGTCACACACCCACAGGCCCGCCGCCATGCCGAAGTCCAGTCGATCGACAACGCCCGCGGCGCCGCCGGTCGGCATCGGCTGGCGGCACCCTCATTACGCGGTACTGCTCGAGCAGCAGCCCGCACTCGACTTCATCGAAGTCCATTCCGAAAACTTCTTTGCCGAGGGCGGGGCCGCACTGGCCGTGCTGCGCGCGGGCCGTGACCATTACCCCGTCAGCCTGCACGGCGTCGGCCTGTCCCTCGGCAGCGCCTGCGGCATCGATGCTTGGCATTTGGATCAGCTTGCCCGGCTCGTCGAGCGCATCGACCCGGTGCGGGTCAGCGACCACGCCAGCTTTGCGCGCATCGTCCCCAGCGCATCGACCGCGCACACCGATGCCTTGCACGCCGCCGACTTGCTGCCACTGCCCCTGTCCAACAGCGCACTCGACACCCTGTGCCGCAACGTCACGCAGGTGCAAGAGCGACTGCGCCGGCCCATCGCGGTCGAAAACCTCTCCGCCTATGTGCGCTGGCGCGATGCGCAATGGGATGAGCCGGCCTTCCTCAGCGCCCTCGCTCGTCGCACCGGCTGCCATTTGCTGGTAGACGTCAACAATCTCTACGTGAACGCGCTCAACGACGCGCGCCACTTCGGCGGCAGCGCCGACCCGCTCCAGGCATGCCAACGATGGATCGACGCCATCGACCCCGAGCATGTGGCCGAGATTCACCTCGCCGGCCACCACGACGGCGGCGGTCTGGTCATCGACGACCACGGCAGTCGCGTGATCGAGCCGGTCTGGCGGCTCTACCGCCATGCCATCGAACGCTACGGCCCGGTGCCCAGCTTGATCGAATGGGACACCGATCTCCCAACTCTCGACGTGTTACTCGACGAAGCGGCGCGCGCCCGCCACATCGGCTCAGCCGCACTCGCCGCCCGCGGAAGAACCGCAAGTCCTGCCCTGGAGGCCGAACCATGACCGCCACCACGCTGGCCACGCTGGAGCAGCAACAACAGACGTTGGCGGCCGCCCTCTTCGCCACTCGCGCCACCCCGGCCGACCCGACCCCATTGGACGCGACCTTGGCCCGCCCGTGGGCGATGGGGCTTGCGGCGTATCGCGCCAACGCCCACGCAACGGCCGCGCGCGCCCTGGCCGCCGCCTACCCGGTGCTGCGTGCCTTGCTCGGGCCCGACAGCTTCGACAGCCTCTCGCGGGCGTACTGGCACCACGCCCCGCCGCAACGAGGCGACCTCGCGCATTGGGGCGCCACCCTGGCAGCCTTCCTCGAAGCGGACGCGCAACTGGCCGACACGCCCTATCTCGCCGATGTCGCCCGGGTCGAATGGGGGCTGCATCGCGCGGCGAGCGCTGCCGATGGCGAGGCGGCGCCTGCGAGCTTTGCCTTGCTGGCCCAGCACGCCCCGGAACGGTTGCGCCTGCGCCTCGCGCCCGGCACCGCGCTCTACACCAGCCGCTGGCCGGTCGCATCGATGATCCTTGCGCACCAGACCGACCCGCCCGATCTGCGCGAGGCAGCCGCCCGGCTTCATGCTGGCGTGGGCGAAACCGTGCGCATCTGGCGCGAGGGTCTGCGGCCACGGCTGCGCGCGATCCAGTCCTCGGACGCGCAGCGTCTGTCGGCCGCCTTGGCCGGCGCCTCACTCCAGACGGTGATCGAGGCCGCAGAAGGCGGAGCCGAGGCGGCGCTGGCCTGGATCAGCGAGGGCATCCGAGAAGGCTGGGTGCTCGGGCTCGAACCGGACCCAGGCGAAGAGCCCACGCCGCATCCGCTCGCTTGACCCCGACTCACGCTGATGGAGGCCTGCTCATGTCCGCTCCCCTGATCCCGACCCTCCTGCGTGCGTGGTCGGTGCTCACGCGCACCCTCGACCACGCCCAGCCGCTTGCCGCCCTGCTCGCCCGCGCGTATGTGGCCGAAGGCTTCTTCCTCTCGGGCCTGACGAAGATCCGCGATTGGGACACCACCCTCGCGCTGTTCCAAGACGAATACCATGTGCCGCTGCTGCCACCAACCGTGGCGGCCGTGATGGGAACGGCGGGCGAACTGGTGCTGCCGGTGCTGCTGCTGTTCGGCCTGGGCGGCCGCTTCGCAGCACTGGGCCTCAGCGTGGTCAATGCAGTAGCCGTGCTGAGTCTGTCCGAGATCGCCCCCGCCGCCTTGCAACAGCATCTGACCTGGGGCGTGTTGCTGGCCTATCTCGCGCTGCACGGACCGGGCGCTTGGTCGGCCGATCAACTGTGGCTCAAGCCCTGGTTGCTTCGTCGCGGATGGATCGACGCATCCAAATAGCCACAAGACAGAGCCGTTCGGCGGCAGCGCCCAAGCGATCGCTCAGCCGCGCCGGATCGATGCGCTCCGTTCGGCATTCGCCATGGCCTGCTCGAGGCGCTTCGTCCATGCCAGGTAAGCCACCACGTAGGCAACGCAAATCACCTGCAACACATACGTTTGCGTCTCGAAGCCAAGCGCGAACAGAGGGGGCATGGCGGCAAAGACCACCGTACGCCAGGCCGCCCCGGCATTCGGTCCGCCCCAGATGCGCTCCCCGCGCGCCTGCCGCACGGCCAGCCAAGCAGACCACAGCGAATGAAAATGGCGCGCATCCGGCGCCGTCGGGCTGTGGCCGGCGCGAAATCGGCGCCAAGCCGAATACAGGGTCTCGGTCACCGGATGCAAAGCCGCCGCCAGGGCGAACCAGGGGCTGACCGTCGGGTGGGCGCGCACCAGAACGATCAGCAGGCTGGCACAGACGAAGCCGATCAAATAGGCCCCGCCATCCCCACAAAACAGAACGCCCCTCGGAAAATTGAACACCGCGAACCCGGCAACCGCTCCAACGGTCACGATCGCTGCGGAAAATAGGCCCAGGTCGCCATAACGCCACGCGACGGCAGCAACCGCCATCAAAACCGTCAGTGCAATGCCCGCCAACAGACCATGCAAACCGTCGACGATGTTCATCGCGTGCACGAGCCCGGCGACGGCGACCGCAGTCACCCCGAGGCTCAGCCAGGACGCATGAGCCAGTGCCGCGTCCACCCAGCCAATCCCCAGCGCCTCGATGCGCACGCCAGCCAGCCACCAAGCCGCCGCGCCGCATGCGATCGCCACCGCCAGCCGTAGCCGCACGCTCAGCGACTTTCGCACATCCTCCGTCAGGCCCAAAAGCAAAAGGGGCAACAGCGCCAGCAGCCACCCGCTCGCCCCCGCAGGAAAGGCCCCGCGAAGCGATGCCCCCAAGCACGCCGCATCGATCCCAGCCGCTGCCGCCAAGCCGGCCGCCACCGCCACGCCCCCAATACGCGGCGTGTCTTCGTCGTGCTGCTTCTGTGGCCCGTCTCCGGGCCGATCGCCCGTCAGATGCAGGTGACGGCCGCGCGTGCCCACGATCAAACCGGCCGTCAACAGCGATGCCAAAAATGCACCGCCGCCCGCCCACGCAGCGACCCGCCAAAAATCTCCAATGGAATTCATCTATCGGCTGACCCCAGGGCCGAGCGGTTGTTGAGACTGGCGCCGATCTTAGGGCAACGCTGAATAAGTCCCCGTGATGGCGCGCGCCTGGCCGCGGGATGGGATGCGAGGCGCAAACCGCAGCCATAGCTGCAGCTATGGCGAGGATTTGCAACGAAGCAGACCGCCCGCAGCCGGGATGCGCGACGCGCGAGGGACTTGTTCAGCGTTGCCTTAGAGCAACGCAAGACAGGTCCCGCGGGTACCGTGCGGCCATCACTGGGGGCTGCTTCGGCGTTACCCCGAGCCGGGTTTTCAGGCCGAACCCGGAAAGCAAAGCCCAAACGAAAAAGCCCAAGCAGTGAGGCTTGGGCCCGAGCATATGGTGGCGGAGCACGGAACCGAACCGACGCCGGATTCTCAGTTCCCATAGTAAAGCAAGGCTCTTGAGGGCGGACACCTGTACGAAACGGGCAATTCGGGATCGCGCACCGGTAGATGACTGCGCCGGCCGGCGAACCCTCTACTGGAAATCTATTGCACTAAGTGGTATGGTTTGCCGATGAGAAGAGTGTTCCGCACCCGAACCTTCACCCGCTGGATGCGGAAGGCAGGCCTGACAGATGACGCCCTCTGCGATGCCGTCTCCGAGATGGTTCAGGGGCTCATCGACGCTGATCTAGGCGGCCATGTGGTGAAGAAACGGGTCGCGCTACCTGGTCAGGGCAAGCGCGGTGGAGCGCGCACCATCGTCGCGACCAAGCTGGCCGACCGGTGGTTCTTTCTCTACGGCTTTGGAATGAACGGGCCAATATCGACAAGGACGAACTGAAGGTGCTCCAGGAGGTGGCGAAAGACCTGCTGGGGTTTGACGACCGCCAGTTGGCGACCGCCCTGGCGGCGGGCGAGATTGTGGAGGCATGCAATGGCAACGACCAAACGTAAGAGCCGTATCCTGGACGAGATGCATGAAACCGCGCGCGGGCTGCGCAGCGCCGGGTTCATCAGCAAGCGCCGCATGGGCGAGTTTGATGCGCTGTGCCATCTCGACGTCCAAGAGATGCCGCCGCAGCGGATCAAATCGCTGCGCGAGCAGGCTCACCTGAGCCAGGCGGTGTTTGCGGCCGTGCTCAATACCAGCTTGTCCACGGTGCAGAAATGGGAAGTTGGCGACAAGAAGCCGAGCGGCCCGTCCCTAAAACTCCTCAACCTGATCGAGCGCAAAGGGTTGGAGGCGGTGCTGTGAGGCTATGAAGTCCCCGGAACAAGCCATGCTCGATGCGATTGCGCGCGATATCGATCAGCATCCCGACGTGTTGCGCCCGGTCGATGCCAAACTCGCAGGGCGTTGTCGCGCACTGAGCGCAGGCTTGGACGTCGATCTCGATGTTCCTCTGCCACGCGAACTGGGCGACGCAGGCATGCCCTGGTTGTCGCGCTTGGTTTCTGCTGCGAACAGCGTTGTCATGGGGACCTCGGCGACAAGGAGAAGACGATGGACTACCCCGTGATGAGCGGATGGCAGGTTGCCCACCGCTGGAAGATCAGCACCAAGACGCTGCGGCGCTGGCGCGCGTCCGGCGAGGGGCTGCGCTGGCATAAGCTGTTCAACCTCGTCCGCTACCACAAGGCCGACGTGCTCGAGTTTGAACGCCGGGGCGCTTAGTACTGGAGCACCATCCTCGACGACGGCGAACGTGTGCCCAAGGTCGTCGCTCGCCCGCTGAAGGAAGCGCCTCCGCCGGAAGAGTCTGCCGCTGACTCCTTCTACCTCACCGTCAAGGAAGTGCTCGAAGCGACCGGGCGTCGCACAGCAACTTGGGCGTGTAGTACTGCATGCCGCTGAAGAACTGCCAAACGACGTTCTCGGTCCAGCGCTCGACGAGTTTCTCGTCGCTCACGTCGAACGCGTGCTTCAGGTACAGCAGCGCCACCATCAGGCGGATCGGCAACCGCGGCCGGCCGCGGTTGCTCACGCCAGCACCAGCCAATTGCAGCGTGGTGCCGAACAGATCCGCGCCCTCGACCACGCGGCCGGCGCGGTCCTTGTGCGCGAACGCCGGCGCCAGCGATTTCTCGATCTCATCCCACGGCATGCGCGTGGCCACTACCGCCAGCGGGTGGCGCAAGTCGATCATCTGATCCAGGCGGGCGCGGAAGAAGTCGTCGGTGGCCATCGCCAGTCAAAAACTCCCCGGAACTGCGCTCCATTGAATCACTTCCCGGGAGTTATCGCCATCGGCATTCACCCCGCCGAGCCAGTGTTCATGCGGGTTGCAGCCGAATTGCAGGCCCGACTCTGAAAAGGTTCGGACCTGGGAATCACCCTGATCCGTCGAATTCGGCCTCAGTTACCAGTTCTTGTCATCAGCAGGCTTAGGAGCCGGCTCTTGATCTTTCGGTTTCTCCGTTCGCTTTGAATCTTTGGCTGCCTGAGCCTCCGGCCGGGGACGCCGCTCTGCAGCAGAAGCTGTGCTGACGGTGTCGCCATTCGGTGATTCCGAAGAGGCGCGAGCAGCGAGCAACTGCTTCAGGAGGATCGACCCAGCTTGGACCGGCTGCTTCAGTGCTCCATCTTCCATGGTCCCATAGGAGGTCTGACTAGAAACTCGATCGATGCGAACTGTGCCAACCGGTTGCTCATTACGGCCCAAGGAGCGGCCGGTCTGGGGGTCCTTGAGCTCCTCACCCAGCAGGACAGCTTGCCACCGTTGACCCACTTTCAGCACATCTCCGCCCTGGCTCAACACCACCTGGTCGCCGCTCATAGAAACCACGGACACCGGGAAGATTTCCGTGACGATGGCTGCGCCGATCTGTGTCGCCAACGAATTCATCATTTCCTCCGACATGCTTTTGCCGTCGATCACGCGGGGCATCGTGCTCGGATCAGCCGAGGCGAGCTTGTGCTCAAAGCTGTTGGACATCACCACTTGGCCGGTCGAAGCGTTCAGCAAACGGAGGGTGATTCGTCCACCGCCCGAGTACGAGATGAGCTCCCGATCGGACATCCGTAGCTTCTGCACCGTACGAGGGTATTCAAACTGCTCGACGGTAGGAATCAGGATTAGGTCCGTCGCCAATTGTTGCCCGATACGAGCCGAATCCTGGATACGGACATTTCCGCTGCTGATGTGGTCCACCTCAGCTTGCAAATCAGCCCCAAACTCGCGATCCAGAACGATGAAGCGCTTCGTCTGAGTCAGGATGTCTGAGAGCCTGGCGCGCACTGTGCGCGCTACTTCCTCAGCCGGGACTTTCCGGTCACCAACCGCGTAAGTCGCGGTCAGCATCTTCGGCATGGCGACCACAATCTTCGGGCGTCCTTGCTCGTCCGGTGCTCGGTACTGCGCAACATCTACCTTCAGGCGCACCTTCCAGTAACTACGCATCTTCTTGTAGTGCACGTCAGACTCGTAAGAGGAGGCGCCGCGCTTGACGTCGACCTGGGCCTTCTCGCTGTAGTTGGCCGAACCGCTGAATGAGCCTGACGCGTTGGCCGAGTCAGTTCCCGACTTGGCGGTAGCGCTGCTGTTGCTGCGCACATTGGCCGAATTGCTAACCGAAGCTGACGCGGAGTAGCTATAGCCTTCGTCACTTGCCCGAACCCGCCCGATAGTTTCCTCGTCCAACTTGGTAACTTCTTCTTGAGACAGGATCTCAAAACCGGTCACGGCACCTTGGCTAGCCGCAAGGACCTTCTGAACGAAGGCCTCCCCTCGAATAGAGTCGGCGCCCCCGCTGCTGGAGGAAATTCCGAGCTCTGCCCTGAGGCTTTGCATTTGACCTGCCACACGTACACCGTTGACCTGCGCCACGGCGGACTGCAACGCAGAAACTACGGCCAACTCTTGCGTACTGCCGATCCCTTCAACCTCTCGAGTGACCTTAGTGACGCCACCGAAATCAGGAGAGCCCTTTTGCGTAGAGGCTGCTGGCGCAGGCGCGCTGGCCGCACTAGGTGCGGGCGCCTCCTCCTGCTTGCTGCAAGCAGCCAAGACTACGAGCAGGACACCAGCCAGACAGCATTTCAATTGATGCATTACGACTCTCCCTTTTCGTTGCGGTAGTTCAGGTTCAGAGCAGGCTGGTAGCGTCCTTGGGCACTTCGACGCCGTTGCTCTTGGCAAAGTCCACTGCGCTGTGAAGAACGCTCGTCAGATTCGTGACGCTCGACGGGAGGGTCTTTACGATGTAGGCGCCAGCTTGCAGCTTGCCCATTTGCAGGGGAGATATCGACGACAGCCCCGACGCGAAACCTTGCGCATCGTTGCGCATGTCCACGTACTTCTTGACTCCGCTCGCAAGTGCGACCAGCCCTTGGGCGTACTTCGCCTTGGCTTCGGCATCCTTCAACTTAGCGCCAGACTTAAGGGCTTCTGAGACTGCGGCTGCATCAGCGCTGATAACCTTATCTTGGGCCTCGATGTCCTTCGCCGAAAGCGAGTCAGAAGTAGCGGATGCATTGACAGCCTGCGCCTTGATGCCAAGCGCATCAGCGAAGTGACCGTTTGCTGTCAGCACATCCTTACCGGCGGCGACATAGCGACGGACTAGTTGATCCTGCTGTGCGCCAAGATCAGCGGACGCCTCGGACTTCTTGCCGCCGAGCATGCCGCCGAGCATGCCGCCAAATTGCGCCTGGCAGACGGGGGACAAAGTGAGGGCACCGATGGCGCAGAGGGTAATGAGGTACTTATTCACAGCGGGCTCCTATTTGGGGTTGAGGAACGTTGCCTACGACTAGGCTGGGCAATCAACGTACGCCCAGATTGGCCAGGCGAGTTGAGAGTTCTTGAGCTGCATTGCTAGCGGCGGACTTGAGGGCATTGGCCCTTGCTTCAGCCTCTGTCGGACCGACGCCTGCATAAACGATAGGGCCGACTGCTGCGCGAGTACGCGGAATGGGACGAGTCACATCCCAAAGCTTGGCATTCACAGTGACGGCGACACGCTGCAAACCAGTCTGCGGATCCTTCTCGGCCAAGCCCACGTCGAGGGTACCCAAAGCGACCAGGGGGATCTCCGACTGCTTCATAGCAGCCGCGATGTTTCGCAGGGTCTGCGGCTGAAGGTCATTCCCCGACTGGTAGTCGGCTTCAATAGCCGCGATCTTGAACTTGTCTGTTTCGACCATGGCGCCTTCAATGACGTCATAGCCCGCCTGCGAGAACGCCGAGACGAACACCTGGTTGAGGTTTGCGCTGGGCAAGATTCGCCATGAGGTCTCGCTTGCCTTGCGGGTGATGCTACCGCCGGTCTCGACAATGGCGGTACTCGTTGTGCCGGCCTTGGAAGCAACGGCGACATCAACCTCATCAGTCCTAGAGCCAGAGGTTTCGATCTGCCCCTTCTTGATCGACTCCCCCTCGCTGGTCTTCTCTTTGACCGTACTTTTTCCGGACTGGGATGCATTCGCCGTTACCTGAACAGACGCGTCGGCACGCTTGTAGACCCGATCGTCGAAGGACTTCATGCTCGCCATCTCCCGAGAGACGAACACGAAGCTCATTGCCGACTTCTCACTCTCCGCAGCCTTCCCAATCGCCGAGCTTGACTGCATGGCATTACGCAGGTTGGCAACGTTCAGTGAAGCTCGAACAACGACTGAGTACTTCAAGTCCTTTGTGTTGTCGTCCTCGGAAAGCACCACCGAATCCAAGATGTACCGCCCTGGCTCGGCGAGGACCTTTGCCCGAATTGAATCAAAGCTTGCGGCTTCTGCCTGCCCAGCCTCAGCAAAGTAGGCTTCAACGGCCTTCAGCATGGCCTCTTGTTGAGCCTTCTGCTTGACGCTAGCCGGCACTTGCTTTCGGTCGAAGGTGCCGAGTGCATCCTTGTAGTTAATAACAAACTGCCCGCGAGCTTGATGAATCTGAGCTTTGACGGGCGTGAGGAACACCAACAATGCTGCGAAGAAAGCGAAGTACTTCATTGTTTGCATAGCTTCATCAACTCCTTAACTTGGATAAGCTGGGCGGAAATGTCTTTGGCCGACGCAGCAGACTGAATCCACTTGGGGTCACCAGACTCATTGATAGCCAATGCTGTCTTGACGAACAGACCGTTCAATGCGTCGTAAAAGTGCGGTCCATCGTCAACGTACGTCTGACTGGCTGGAATGACCCGTGTCTCACCGTTCTTCAGTGCTGAACTAAAGAACAGCTTGCCGCTCAGCGGCTCCTCAATGCGAAGGTCGGCATATGCGCCATAGACGTAGCTCGTTGCACCACCGGCAACCTCAGCAAACTTGATCTTCCGGAAGCCAGACAGAGTCACGCTGATCTCGTAGTCCGGCTTGGGCAGCTTAAGCTCCCAGACCGTACCGTCCGAAACTCGAACAGACATCACATTCCCGATGGCGTAGCCCTTGGAGTACGGAACGATTGGCACACCTACTCGGGTCGAGATAGCCTCAGCCACCACGTCTGCAGCCCATGTCTGAGCATCTGAGGGGACGTCTCGAACGAATGCGGGCAGCCCTTCGTTAGCTTCGGGCTTGATCTCGACTTTTGTGACCTGTAGGAAGCGGCTCACCGACGCCGGCGGCACAGCAGCACTGAGGCTTTGCACGAACCGACTAATCAATCCAGGTTTGCCATTTGCCCCTTCAAACACGAGCTTGACTCGCGCGTCAATCTCCTCGTCTGTTGGCGCGTGATCTAGGAGGTCGACGTAGGCAAAGCTCAATGGATATGCGCGGACCACGTTCATCGACTTGAAGTCGAACACCATTGCTTGGCCGCGAATGATGACGGCAAGCTTTCTGAGGTTTCCGAATTGCTCGATAGAGACGGTCTCGTTGCCGATGACCAGAGCTGCAGCGAGCGCTTGATCACGCCCTCTGAGCGACTCGAGCTGCGTCGAGATGCGGAAGTTCTGCGGCGGGGCGTCCTTCAGCCCGACCACTAAGCGCTGGTAGATCGGTAGTCCCGCAGCCTGCTGCGCTTGTTCGTAGCGCCTTGAGTAGGGAAACCGCGTCGATATCTGAGACTCGGAGCCCAGGTACGCATACCCGGCGAGAGCCAACTCAGTCCGGTTGTCAGCTCTAGTCGGGGCTGAGATCGCCGCCAAAGCGACAACAACCATCAACGGCGCAAGGCACCGTGTCCTAATGACGGCGCTGCTGAGCCAGTCTGCTGCAGTTTCATAGCGTGATGTTGAGCTCACGCAACCTCCCTCCTATCTACTTTTTGTTTCGAAGATTCTAGCTTGTTGCCAGCAGCTCAGCTACTAGGTGGAAGTGACCTGCCCCCTTCAGCCGTACCAGTAATTCGGTTGTGGCCCTTGGGTTGAAGGTTAATGGATCTGGGCACGGATCTCGTGACGAGCGGCGTCGCCTGCCTGTTGAGGTAGTTTTTTTGTGACCGCGTGGCGCTCGGTCGCCACCGCTACAGGACTTGCCAACCACAACCGACCGCCTCTAAACCCGCGCCAACACAGGAAGTGCCCTCGCGAACGCTCGCGAGACCACCAGAGAAAACGGAGAACGGAGAGGCGGCGGTGGGGCAGAAAACGCGAGTTCTGAAGGAGCGGCGCTCGCGAGGCCATGCCTGGATACCGCGCCAACACTGGGAACAACAGACGAAAAAAACCAACCGAGAGTGGTTGGTTTTTTTGGAATTGGTGGTGCAGACGCGACCGGAATCCAACCCACTCTCTCAACGATTGAGCAATCCCGGGCAATCCTGCGGGTTGTTGTGGACGCAATGGCCTCGGCAATGAACGCCGGTCAGTCAGTGCAGGGCGGACTCTCACCTTGTGCGGCGCCGATTGACCGGTAGCGTCGCAGCCTACCATCGAGTGGTTAGCCCCAGCTATGACCGATGGCCCGCCAGCGCGTGTTGGTCAACGAGTTGGCCCGACATCCGCTGGCGTGCAGTTCACGAATTGAATCGAGTAGTCAACCGCCGGAATGACCCTGACGGAGAAGACCATCGAGTCGAGCGACCTCGTTGCCGTTGGCTGTAATCTTCTGGCCATCGGCCGTTTCGAGCAATTGCCCCTCTTTCAGGTTGATAGCCCGTCCGAACTTGTCTTCCAGCGCCGTCTTGCCGTCCTCGAATACATACAGGGTTCCACCGTCCTTGAGGAGGAACATTTTCTTGGCGCTGGCCGCTGCCGCGTCACCAGCGAACGATGGGGTTACGATGGCGCTCAGCACGGTGGCGGCGACAACAGCGGTAATCCTGGCTTTCATCTCTACACTCCTTTCAATCAAACGTGAAGGCATTTCTGTCAATGCCTTGTGCGACTGCACAGTATGTATTCTGCGAAGTATTCTGCGAAGCCACCGCTGACGGGAAGATGAGACGGCCGTTACGTATATGTCAGATTCCGTTCGGGATGGGATCGGGATTAATCGTGTGCCAATCTCAATGCATTCCTGCTCACCGAGGCGGGGGGCGCGGACTCATCGCCACATCGGTGCAAGTGCTTATGGCGATGCCGACTGGGCGCCAAGTGCGGTATCGGTGTGAGGCGGCTCAGGTGCCGTGGTCGAGAGCATTCCAGGCCTCGATAGGGATCAGGTGTCCAACGTCGGGTGGCAACCGATACGACAGACCCAGCGATCTGGGAGTGCAACCAGCACCCACCACGGCACGCGCGACGATCCTCGTGTTCAGACAAGACGGACGCCGCGCAAACGCAGCGCATTGCCGATCACCGATGCGGAGCTGAGACTCATCGCCAGGGCGGCGATCAACGGTGAAAGCAGCCAACCGGTGAGCGGATACAGCACGCCGGCCGCAATGGGAATGCCCAGTGCGTTGTAGAGAAAGGCGAACATCAGGTTCTGCTTCATGTTGCGGACCGTGGCCACTGACAAGGCGCGCGCCACCGCAATACCGCGCAGGTCACCCTTGACGAGCGTGATCTGTGCGCTGTTGATCGCCACGTCGGTGCCGGTGCCCATGGCGATACCGACGTCGGCCTTTGCCAAGGCCGGGGCATCATTGATGCCGTCACCAGCCATCGCAACGATACGCCCCTCGCGCTGCAGCCGCTCCACCAGTTGCAGTTTGTCGGCGGGCTTGACCTCGCCATGCACCTCATCGATGCCCAAGCGCGCCGCCACGGCCTTGGCCGTGGTCAGACCGTCGCCCGTGGCCATGACGACGCGCAAGCCCTCCGCGCGCAACGACGCCAGCGCTTGCGGTGTGGTCTTCTTCACCGGGTCGGCGACGGCCAGGACTGCGGCGAGCACGCCATCGACGGCCAGATACATGACGCTGGCCCCCTCGGTGCGCAGCGCCTCCGCCCGCTCGGCCAATGGCCGCACGTCCACACCGAGCTGTTCCATCAGCGCGGTGTTGCCCAGTGCCACGGCATGTCCATCGACGCGCCCGCGCACGCCGATGCCTGAGTGCGAGTCGAACTCCTCGGCGCGTGAGAGCACCAGGCCCTGCTCGCGCGCGGCCGTGACGATGGCTTCCGCCAGCGGGTGCTCGCTGCCCTGGTCGAGGCTGGCAGCCAGTCGCAAGGCTTCGCCGGCGGTGAAGCCTTCGGCTGCGATCGTCGTCTGATAGCGCGGCCGGCCCTCGGTCAATGTGCCGGTCTTGTCGACGATCAGGGTATCGACCTGGCGCATTTTCTCGATCGCGGCGGCATCGCGAAACAGCACCCCCTGCGTAGCCCCTCGCCCGGTCGCCACCATGATCGACATGGGCGTGGCCAAGCCCAGCGCGCAGGGGCAGGCGATGATCAGCACAGCCACGGCGTTGATGAGGCCAAAAACCCAACGCGGTTCCGGCCCGAACAGGCCCCAGGCAAAAAAGGTCAACACGGCGATGACCACCACCGCGACCACGAAGTGGCCCGCCACGACATCGGCCATGCGCTGCATCGGCGCCTTGGACCGCTGCGCCTGCGCCACCATCTGCACAATCTGGGACAGCATGGTCGCCGAGCCGACACGTTCGGCGACCATGACGAGCGCGCCACTGGTATTGAGCGTCGCACCGATGACCTTGTCGCCCACCCGCTTGGTCACGGGCAGGGACTCCCCCGTCAGCATCGATTCGTCCACAGCGCTGCTGCCCTCGATTACCGTACCATCTACCGGAACCTTTTCGCCGGGTCGAATGCGCAGCCGATCGCCGACATGGATGTGCGTCAGGGGCACGTCCTCTTCCGTGCCATCGTCGCGAAGGCGCCGGGCGGTCTTGGGGGCCAGTCCGAGCAAGGACTTGATGGCGGCCGAGATCTGCGAACGCGCCTTGAGTTCCAGTATCTGCCCCAGCAGGGTCAGGGAAATGATCACCGCCGCCGCCTCGAAGTACACCGCGACCCGTCCCATGGACACGAACGAGTCCGGGAACAGTTGTGGGGCCACGGTCGCCGCCACGCTGTAGACGAACGCCGCCCCGGTGCCCAGCCCGATCAGGGTCCACATGTTCGGGCTGCGATGGACCACGGACTGCCAGCCGCGCACGAAGAACGGCCGACCCGCCCACAGGACGATGGGCAGGGACAGAACGAGTTCGATCCAGGTCTGTGTGCGCGCCTCGAACCAATGCAACTGGTGGCCGAACATGGCAAGCACAGTGACCATGACGGTCAGCGGCAGGGTGCACCAGAAGCGGCGCTGGAAATCGCGCAGCTCGGGACTCTCTTCTCCTTCGAGATCCGGCAGCACCGGCTCCAGCGCCATGCCGCACTTCGGACAATAGCCGGGGTGATCCTGCCGGATCTCGGGGTGCATGGGGCAGGTGTAGATCGTGCCTGCCGCCAGCGCCGGCGCTTCGACAGACGAAGGCGCGTGGCCGCTGTGGGCATAGCGCGCCGGCTCGGCGACGAACTTCGCCCGGCACTTGGCGCTGCAGAAGTAAAAGAGTCGGCCTGCGTGCTCGACGTGGTGCTCGGACTGCGCGGTAACGTCCATGCCGCAGACAGGGTCCTTCAGACCTTCGGCCCACTGCAGTGCGCTCGGGTGGTCATGGGCGTGTCGGCGGTGTTCGTGGTCTGATCGCAGGTCCATGACTTCACGCCTCCCTGTTGGCGGGTTTGTCGGGCGGCGCACCATGCCCGCCATCGCCACCGTGGCCATGCAGCAGGTGCATCAGCGGGCACGCCAGCAGCAACAGGTATACCCAATTGCCTGCGACATGGCTCCAGTGCTCGCGCAGCAGGTAGAAGCCGCCGATGAGGGCCACCATCAGCAACGCGATCCTGACACGCCGGCTCAGGCCGGACGAGCCACGCGTGTCGGGGTGGTGATCATGATGCGTCGCGCTCATCGCCGGGTGAGGGGTTTCTTCATGGATGGGAACTGAACACTTGTGCCGACCCGTCTTTCCCAACCAGCAAGACCTGGTAGGCATCACGTCGGCCGCCATACACCGGCCCGTCCATGCCGGGTGAACCAATGGGCATGCCCGGCACCGCCAAGCCCAGGGCTTGGGGCTTTTCCTTGAGCAGCCGCTGGATGTCCGTGGCGGGTACGTGGCCTTCGATCACATAGCCCTGGATCAGGGCCGTATGGCAGGAACCGAATTTCTGCGGCATCCCGAGGCGAGCGCGGGCCGCGCCGTTGCCCTGGTCGACGGCATTCACGCGGAATCCGCTTTTCTCCAGGTGGATAATCCAGTCCTTGCAGCACCCACAGTTCGGGTCCTTCCACACCTGCACGGCAAGCGTCTGCGGTGCGGCGGCTGGTGCCAGGGAGGGAAGACTCAGCGCAAGCACCGCCAGCAGCAGCCTACGCCGCCGGGGGAACGGTTGATCACCGGTTTGGTGCATGACAAGGACTCCCGGTGATGCTGCTTACTCGACGACGATCTTGCCCGCCATGCCCGCTTCCATATGGCCGGGGACGAGGCAGGCGAAGTCCACCGTACCGGGCTGATCGAACTGCCAAACCAGCCCGCCGCGCTGGCCAGGCTGGAGCGTCACCATGTTTGGTTCGGCATGCTGCATCTGCGGCATCTTGCGCATCATCTCGGCGTGCTCTTTGAGCTCCTTCACGGAGCCGATCACCATTTCATGCGGCACCTTGCCCGTGTTCTTGACGAAGAAGCGGATGGTCTCGCCCTTCTTGACCGCGATGTTCGCCGGCGTGAACCGCATCGAGTCGTCCATGACCACCTCGATGGTGCGGTCGACCTTGGCGGGATCGCCTGGCTTGCCGACTTCGGAGGGTGATGTGCCCCCGTGCATCGAACCGTGCATGCCCTGCATGTCGTGCCCGGCCATGTCATGGCCGCCCTGATGGTCCCCACCGGCCAGCGCCAACACAGGCAAGGCGCTCAGCATCAAAACGCTCAGGGTTTTCTTCATCATCGGTTTCTCCTTAGGGTTGGTGAATAAGATCGGAGTTGCGCGTGGCGGCTTCTAGAACCACAGCCGCACACCCGCCACATACCGCGTTTCCCGGGTACGCTGTCCTTCGGCGCGCGCAAAATCGGCGGTCTGTCCGAACTTGCCAGCCCATTCGACACCGACGTAGGGCGCGAACTGGCGCGAGAACTCGTAACGCAGGCGCAAGCCCGCCGCTGCATCGGCCAGCCCACTTCCCAGGCCACGCGCTTCATCGCGCTGGCCATACAGATTGACTTCCATGCGGGGCTGCAGAATCAGGCGCTGGGTGAGCAGGAGCTCGTACTCGCCCGACAGGCGCAGTGCCGTGCGTCCCGAGCTGCCGACGTAGGCGGTGGCATCGACATTGAACCAGTACGGCGCGAGTCCCTGGATGCCGAAAGCGAGCCAGGTCCGGTCAGGCCCCGTGCCGCTGTCCTGCCGCACCCCGAGTTTGGTGTCCCAGTACGAGGCGATCGCATGGCCCCACAGGACCTCCGTGCGTGCCTCCTCCAGTTTGCCTTTGGCGACGTCACCTTCGGCCTTGAGGACCAGGCGGTCGTAGGTGCCGCCGAACCAGGCTTGCGCGTCATAGGCGGTCGCGTTCCCGTCCTTCGTGTAAACGCGCTCCAGGCGATCGAGGAGCACGCTGCCGAACGCATGTTCATCGGACAGCCGAAGTTGCCGTGGCCCGGGGAGTGCGTAAGGGCCCGACTCCAAAGTCAAGCCATTGGAATACGCGTGCGGATCACGGGCATCGGCGGGGGCGGGGCCGCCCTGCATGTTCATGCTGCCGTGGTCCATGGTGGCGCTCGCGGGCGATTCGGCTCGCGTTGGGGCTGGAGCCGTGCCCGGGTGCCCGGCATGGCCGCCGCCTTCCATCGGTGTTTGCGCCCAGACGGGTGCCGCACCGAGCAACACCAGCGCCGCAGTGAAGAGAGAACAGGGTTTCATGGCGAATCTTCTTTTGATCAGTTTCATGACACGACCACCTCGCGGAACATGCCCATGTCCATGTGCAACATCAGGTGGCAGTGCCAGGCCCAGCGACCCAGGGCGTCGGCGGTCACGAGGAAGCTGACGCGCTGCGCGGGTTGAACCGGGATGGTGTGGCGACGCACCAGGAACTGCCCGTCGGGCGTTTCCACCTCGCTCCACATCCCGTGCAAATGCATCGGGTGCGTCATCATCGTGTCGTTGTGCAGGATGACGCGCACCCGCTCGCCGTACTTCAGGTGCACCGGCGTGCTCTTGCCGAACTCGAGGCCGTCGAGCGACCAGGTATAGCGCTCCATGTTGCCGGTGAGGTGCAGCTCGATCTCGCGCTCGGCCCCGCGAGGATCGAGAGGGCCGCCGATCGTTTTGAGGTCGGCCAGCGTCAGCACGCGCCGGCCGTTGTTGCGCAGGCCAATGCCCGGATCGTCGAGATTCGTCCGGGGCATGTCCACACGCATGTCCGTGCTTGGGCCGTATTCCGTGCGCGCGTGACGGACCGTGGCGCTGGGCTTGGCCAACGCGCCGCCGGCCATGCCATGCATCGCGTGCTGGCCGTGATCCATGGCCATCGCGCCATGGTTCATGCCGGACATGTCGTGCTTCATGCCCGGCATGTCGTGGCCCATCGCCGCGTGGTCCATCGCGCCCATGGCCGAGCCGCCATGCCTCATCGCGCCGTGGTCCATCGCGCCCATCATGTCGGCCATGGTGAGCCATTCGACGGGATCGAGCGCAGGCACGGCGGCGTTCAAGCCCTCTCGCACCGCGAGCGTGCCGCGGGCGAAGCCGGTTCGATCCATTGATTGCGCGAAGATCGTGTAGGCGTCCTCTCGGGGCGTGACGATCACGTCGTAGGTCTCGCCCGGCCCGAAGCGGAACTCATCGACGGTGACGGGCTCGACGTTCTGCCCGTCGCTTTGCACCACCGTCATCTTGAGCCCCGGGATGCGCACGTCGTAGAAGGTGTTGGCCGCGCCGTTGATGAACCGCAGACGCACGCGCTCGCCCGGCCGGAACAGGCCAGTCCAATTGCCGGCAGGGGTGACGCCGTTCATCAGGTAGGTCAATGTCGCCCCCGAGAGATCGGCCAGATCGGTCGGGTTCATCCGCATCTGGTTCCACATCGCACGCTTGTCGAGTGCGCGGGAAAGCCCCATGTCGGCGACGTCGCGGAAGAAGTCAATGGCCGTCGGCTGGTGGTAGTTGTAGTAGTCGCTCTGCACCTTGAGCTTGGCGAGCACCCGCATGGGGTCTTCGTCGGTCCAGTCGGACAGCTGCACCACGTAGTCCCGGTCGGCGCGGATAGGGTCTGCCTCACGCGGCTCGACGATCAACGCCCCGTACATGCCGGTCTGCTCCTGCATGCCGGAGTGCGAGTGATACCAGTAGGTGCCGGTTTGTTCGAGACGGAACTGGTAGGTGAAGGTTTCGCCCGGGGGGATGCCCTGAAAACTGATGCCGGGCACCCCGTCCATCTGGTAGGGCAGGATGATCCCGTGCCAGTGGATCGACGTGGCTTCGCGCAGGCGGTTGGTGATGCGGATGGTGACCGTGTCGCCTTCCCGAAGTTTGAGCGTCGGCGCCGGGATGGAGCCGTTGATGGTGGTCGCCATCCTTGGTGTGCCGGTGAAGTTGACCGGCGATTCGGCGACCACCAGGTCAATATTCGTGCCGCTGAGCACGGGCGCTGCACCCGTGCGCGTGTCGGCCAGCCCCTGTGCCGCAGCACGCACCCAGGGTGACAGGCCGACCATCACGCCGCCGGCGACCAAGCCGCGCACGAAGCGCCGCCGCGAGGGCACGGACGGCCATGGTGAATGAAACGGTCTCAAAGGGGGCATGGGATCCTCGCGGAGAGTTTCTGCAGTGAGTTTCTAATTCGGCGGATGAGTGCTGGGATGCTAGGGGCGCACCGCTGTCAGGAAGCTGTCTGAACGATTACATGTTTGTCATCAATGCGTCAGGTGCGCTAAAAATCGTCACACTGGCGTTTATCGGATACGGCCGAGCATCCGCATGAAGATATTGATCGTCGAAGATGAACCCAAAACGGGCGACTACCTGCGACAAGGCTTGAGCGAAGCGGGTTTCGTGGTCGATCTGGCGCAAGACGGCGCCGATGGTCTGCACCTGGCCTTGCAGGGCGAGTACGACCTGGTCATCCTGGATGTGATGCTGCCCGGCCTCGACGGCTGGCAGGTACTGCAGTCCTTGCGCCATCGCGGCCTGCAGATGCCGGTGCTGTTCCTGACCGCACGCGATCAGGTGGAAGACCGGGTCAAAGGCCTTGAACTCGGTGCGGACGACTATCTGGTCAAGCCTTTCTCCTTTGCCGAATTGCTGGCCCGCGTGCGCACGATCCTGCGCCGGGGGCGCAGTGGCAACGAGAGCACCGTGCTGCGCGTGGCCGATCTCGAACTGGACCTGCTGCGCCGACGCGTTTCACGCGGCGGGCGACGGATCAGTCTGACTGCCAAAGAGTTCGGCTTGCTGGAACTGCTGATGCGCCGTCATGGCGAGGTCCTGCCCCGCTCGCTGATCGCCTCGCAGGTCTGGGACATGAATTTCGACAGCGATACCAATGTGATCGAGGTGGCCATCCGGCGCTTGCGCGCGAAGATTGATGAGGGTCATGAGGTCAAGCTGATCCACACCGTACGTGGCATGGGTTACGTATTGGAAGCACCGGAGGAGCGCTGAATGTTTCGCTCCCTGTCACTGACGACCCGGCTCACCCTCTTCTTTACGTTGGCGGCTGCGGCTGTGGTGTTTGGATTGGCCTTGTTGGTCATCGCTGCATCCGAGCGGCATTTCATCGAGCTGGATCACATGGCGCTGCAGGACAAGCAGCACCTGATCGAGGATATTTTGGCGCGATCCAATTCGGCCGAGGACGCCAAGTGGCTGCTGCGTGAGGCATTGAGCCACCATCACGGGCTGTACGTCAGCGTCCATGATTCGAAAGGTGAAACGCTCTTCCAGTCCGAAGGATTTCGCCTCCCGCGCGAACTGTCACCGGCGGATGAAGGCAACGGCAACGACGCGCTGATCCATTGGGCCGACGAAGGGCAGGCGTTTCGCGGGATGCTTGTCCGGGTTATTCCAGCCTATGACGCAACGACGCGGCTGGACATCCTCGTTGCCATGGACACGGCGCATCACACACGGTTCATGCTGGAGTTGCGGCGCACCCTGATGACCTATGCCGTCGTGACGATCGTCATCTGTGGCTTGCTGAGCTGGTTTGCCGCGTACAAGGGGCTGGCGCCATTGCGTGCCATGAAATCCAGAGCCACCACGCTCACGAGCCAGCGGCTGTACCAGCGCATGCCCGTCGAGGCGGTACCCATCGAAATGGCCGATCTGGCTCACGAACTCAACAAGATGCTGGACCGGCTGGAAGACGCGTTCACGCGACTGTCGGAGTTCTCGTCGAATCTGGCGCATGAGCTGCGCACCCCCCTGAGCAACCTGCTGACCCAGACCCAGGTCGCGTTGGCTACCCGGCGGGATGCCGATACCTACCGGGAGATCCTGGCTTCCAATGCCGAGGAACTGCAGTGTCTGGGCCGCATGGTGTCCGATATGCTGTTCCTGGCCAAGGCCGAACGCGGGATGATGCTGCCGAACCGGGAACGTTTCTCGGCAGCCGAGGAAACGCACGCCCTGATCGAGTTCTATGAGGCGGTCGCCGAGGAGAAGGGCGTCAGACTGGCTCAGCGTGGTGAGGGCGAGATCGTCGGTGATCGCTTGATGTTCCGCCGTGCCCTGAGCAATCTGCTTTCGAACGCGCTGCGCCACACCCCGCCACATGGCGAGGTCACGATCGAGATCAGCCAGTCTTCCCAAGCCACCCGGGTGAGCGTCGAGAACACCGGCGAGGACATCGACCCGAGGGTACTGCCGCGCCTGTTCGATCGGTTTTACCGTGCTGACCCATCGCGGTCACATCCGGAAACCGACGGCGCAGGGCTGGGATTGGCGATTACCCGCGCCATTATGCAAACCCATGGAGGATCGATCAGCGTGACGTCCGCGCAGGGCAGGACCCGGTTCTGCCTGGAGTTCCCAGGCGGAACCTGATGAGGTGAAGCAGTTGGGGCGAGCCAGCCCAAGGGCCTTTGGTCTGTGCGCTTTCGCAGAGGCAATGGCCCCGATCGCTGTTGAACCGACCGGGCTGACGGCTCCCGATCACGGATCAGCGTGAACGCTACGAAGAGTTTGAGAGAACTCGGGGGCGTGATCATGCGCCGGGGCCCGGTGCCATGGAGCGGCTTTGCCGTCATGTACCGAGGTGGCCTTGCTCTTGGCGATCCACGTCCTGACCGAGATCATGACTCGGACATGCGCTTTGCAACCACCTGCGCGCGAAAACCTCGGCCGGCTCCGGACGGGCGAAGTAATACCCCTGTGCTTCGTCGCAACCCAATGCCAGCAAGTGTTCCGCCTGCGCTGCCTCTTCCACACCTTCGGCCAGGGTCTTGAGGCCGAGGCTCTTCGCCATGGCAACGATGGCGGACACAATGGCGAGATCGTTGCGATCGGTCAGCATGTCCCGCACGAACGAGATGTCGATCTTCAGTTTATGAACGGGAAATCGCTTGAGGTAAGCCAGTGAGGAATACCCGGTGCCGAAATCATCGATGGACAGCGCAAACCCGGCCGAGGTCAGGGCGCGCGTGACCCTCCATCACCGAGATCGCGGCAGCCGAGAGCATTGACCGGGGGCATGCAAGTCGGATCGCGCAACTGACCCGGCTTGCACCTGACATCGTCGAGGCGTGCGTGGTGGAAAAGGCAGTCGGGCTTGTGCTGGAGCGCCTGATCCGGCGAGCCTTGCCATTGGATTGGGCAGCGCAGCGTGAAATTCCAGGGCGGGAATTCAGTCGTTGATATTGCCGGGGCGGCATGTCCCGCGCTCGCCTGCTTCAGGCACCGAGGCGCAGGATGCGCCGCGCACCGTTCAATACCAGCAGCGCGATGAGCGAGCCAATCACCAAATCGGGGTAACGCGATCCTGTCCAGGCGACCAACGCCCCGGCCGCGATCACCCCCAGGTTTGCCAGCACGTCGTTCGTGGAGAAAATCCAGCTTGCCTTCATGTGAGCGCCGCCTTTTCGATGACTGGAGATCAAGACAAGGCAGGTAACGTTTGCAATGAGCGCAACGAGCGCGATCCCCATCATGAGCGGTGGCTCGGGCTCGCTACCAAAGACGAAGCGGCGCAGCACCTCGGACATTGCGCCGAGCGCGAGCAACAGTTGCAGCCAGCCTGACAACCGCGCCGCCTTCAGCTGGTGCCCGGTAGGACGGCCGACGGCGTAGAGCGCGAGCCCGTAGACGGCGGCATCCGCGAACATGTCCAGTGAGTCAGCCATGAGCCCCGTGGACTGCGCAATCCACCCGATCGTCACTTCGACGACAAACATGGCGGCGTTGATGGCAAGCAACCATTTGAGAGCGCGAGACTCTTGCTCGGAGGACGGCTGGCTGTCGCTTTGCCCATCGACAGTGTGCGGGCCATTCGATTCAGTTGACGCAATGAGACGGGCGCCCAAGCCGAGACTTTCAAGCTTGCTTGCAATGGGTTCGACGGGGCCGTCGTGAAAAACACGCAACTCGCGCTTGCCAAGATCGAACTCGAGTGCGGCCAGCCCGCTCGTATTCTCGAGCGCGAGCCGGATCATGCGCTCCTCCGAAGGGCAGTCCATCTTCGGCACCGAGAACAGACTCATCCTTCCCGTCCCGGTCGGCGTGGCACCCGTCATGGACTCCGCCTTCCGCTCGGACGCACATCCGCAGGATTTCTGGCATTCATCAGTCATAGTCATTGGTCCTTGATTCTTCTCGTTCCTGATCCGGCGAGGCTCTTGCAGAAACCAGCAAGCATCCGGAGGGTATTTTGAGATTTAACACTCTATAGCTACTATAGAGTCAAGTCGATGATAAAAAGGGGTTGCAGCTATGCAGATCGGAGCGCTTGCCCGGCAAACCGGGTGTCCGATTCAAACGATTCGCTTTTATGAGCAGGAAGGACTCCTGCCGCCCCCGTCCCGGAGCGCGGGCAATTTCCGCTTATATGGCGACGCGCACGTCGAACGCTTGCTTTTCATTCGCCGCTGTCGTTCGCTGGACATGACGCTCGACGAGATTCGTGTGCTGTTGCGCCTCAAGAACGTGCCAACCCAAGATTGCAGTGAGGTCAACCGTGTTCTTGAGGCACACATCGAGCAGGTCGCGGTGCGTATCCAGGAACTGAGCGCACTTGAGCAGCAGCTCAGATCCTTGAGGGAAATGTGTTCCGAAGGCAGAAGCGCCGAACAGTGCGGCATCCTGTGCGAACTGTCTCAACCAGTATCTGCCGCCGAGCTCGCCGTACCTTGATGCAAGACGAGGTGAGCAGTGCAGATTCGGTAACCAACGGCCGACCAATTCACAATCGCAACCCGGAAGCCGGAAACCCGCGCCAGTGCTGGCTCTGGCTCGGTGAACGCTCACGAGCCCAGCAGAGAAAAACGGCAGCAGAGAGGCGAGAAGTACTCCGAAACGGCGTCGTTTGGCGGTGCAGCGCTCACGAGGCAACGGGCCGGAACCGCGCCAACACTGGCGCTCAGGGCAAAAAAATCCCAACCGATAAGGGTTGGGATTTTGGGTTTTGGTGGCCTGGGGCGGAATCGAACCACCGACACGCGGATTTTCAATCCGCTGCTCTACCAACTGAGCTACCGGGCCAGAGCTGGAATTGTAGCATCATCCACACGCTGCTTCGAACGCCTACCCGCCGGCGGGCGACCGTGCATCCTCAGTCTCCGTTGACCCGCTTGGCGCGGGAGAGGTCGACCCCGAGCTGCTTGAGCTTGCGATACAGGTGCGTGCGTTCGAGGCCGGTTTTCTCAGCCACCCGGGTCATGGACCCGCCCTCGCGGGCGAGATGGAACTCAAAGTAGGCTTTCTCGAAAGCGTCGCGGGCGTCGCGCAAGGGTCGGTCCAGGTCGAAGGTTTGGCGTTGGGCGGGGCCGAGGTCTTCGGCGTTGGCGAGCCTCTGTCCTCCGGTCATCGCCTCTTGGACGGAAAGGTCAGCGCCCGAGCGGGCCGTCGAGGCAGCGAAGGGTTCGCGCTCGGTCTTCTTGGTGGCCAGCGGCGTGCGGTGCGTCAAGCCTTGCTCAACCGCTTTCAGCAGTTTTTGAAGGGTGATGGGCTTTTCAAGGAAAGCGAGCGCCCCGATGCGCGTGGCCTCGACCGCGGTTTCGATCGTGGCGTGGCCACTCATCATGATGACCGGCATGTCGAGCATGCTCTGGGCCGCCCACTCTTTGAGCAAGGTCACGCCGTCGGTATCGGGCATCCAGATGTCGAGCAGCACGAGGTCGGGGCGGTAGCGCAGCCGCGCCTCACGCGCCTGGGCGGCGTTTTCGGCCAACTCGACGGCGTGGCCCTCGTCGTTGAGGATTTCCGAAAGCAAATCCCGAATCCCGAGCTCGTCGTCGACCACCAAAATGTTTGCCATGTCTCGTCTGTGTGTGGGGCGCGCTCAAGGGTCTGGATCAGCCCTTGCCTCCCGCGTCGAGGGGGAATGATAGCGACACCTGCGCACCCTCGACGCGACCGTCGGAGCTGCGGTTGGAGATGTCGACACGTGCGCGGTGTTCATCGGCAATTTTCTTGACCACCGCAAGCCCGAGCCCCGTGCCCTTCGGCTTTGTCGTGACGTAGGGCTCGAACGCGCGCTTGAGGGTCGATTCGGAAAAACCGCAACCGGTGTCGGCGACCGTGAGGCGCACGCGCCCTGCAGCCGCAATCCACTGGGTGCGGATCTCGATGCCGCCGGGTTCCCCGCCGCTTTGCCGCGCCGCATCGCAGGCATCCTGCGCGTTTTGAATCAGGTTGTGCAGGACTTGGCGCAACTGCTGGGCATCCCCGACGATCGGTGGACATTGCGGGTCGAGCCGAACGGAAATGCGACGGTGCGGCTGAGACGGGTCGTTTTCATACATCTGCAAGACCTCGTGGACGAGCGCATTGAGGTCGAGCGGCTTGAGGTCTGCCGTGGGGAGGCGCGCATAGTCGCGAAATTCGTTGACCAAGCGCTTCATGGCATCGACCTGATCGACGATGGTCTTGACGGACTTGACCAACACGGCGCGGTCGGCGGGATCGAGCTTGTCGGCCAGCTTGCGCTCGAGGCGCTCAGCCGACAGTTGGATGGGGGTCAAGGGGTTCTTGATTTCATGCGCGAGGCGGCGCGCCACCTCGCCCCAGGCACGGGCACGCTGCGCCGAGACGATTTCGGAGATGTCATCGAAAACCAGCAGGCGGTTTCCATCGGGCAACAAGGCCCCGCGCACCACCAGCGTGACGGACTGTTCATCCTGTCCGTGGCCGGTGGTGTGGAGCTCATAGGTCTGTTGCCAATGATCCAAACCGTGGGTCTCGCGCTCGCCTTCGAAGGCATCGAATTGCGCCGCGACCCAACGACCGAGCGCCTCGAGCCCGGGAATCTCGGCAAGCGCCGAGCCCCGGTGCGCCGAGACATCGAGCCGCAGGATGCGATCCGCGCCCGGGTTGCTCGAGCGAACGCGGCCTTGGCGGTCGAGCACGATGACGCCAGCCGTGAGGTTGTCGAGGATGGTCTGCAGGCTGGCCCGTGCGGCTTCAAGCGCGCCGAGATGGGTTTCCGCCGCGGTTCGCGCCTCCGCGAGCTGTTCGGTCATCGTCGCAAACGAGCGGGTGAGGCCGCCGAGTTCATCCTTGCCGGGCATCGCGGTGATGGGCGTGAGGTCGCCCGCAGCCACGCGTCGCATGCCATCGGCCAGAAAGATCAGCGGGCGCACGAGTTGGTTGCCGAGCAAGACCGCCAACAAGACCGCGCCAAAGAGCGCCAGGAACAGCGTGAGGGTCAAGGTGCCGATGTACATGCGCCGCAGGCCCTCGCGTCCCAGGGCGCGTTCCTGATACTCGCGGTAGGCTTCCTGGACCGCGAGCGCATTGGCGACGAGCGAAGGCGGCAACACCTGGGTGACCTGCAGATAACGCGGCTCGGCTGTCAGGCCGAAGCTCTGCGGTACCACGACGGCAAGCGCGCGGATCCGAGCCTGCGCCGGCGACGTCTGAGCGGCGGTGGCCTCATCGAAGCCCTCTAACTGCGTGACGACCCGCTGGCTGCGTGCCAGACGCAATTGCTGCGTGGTCGGCCGCTCGGGCCTCAGCTCATAGCGCGACTGACCGGAGCTGGCGATGAGTTGCCCCGACGCACTCCAAAGCACGACGTCGCTGACCTCGAGCTGCTCGCGCAGCCGCTCCAGCGCGAGCGCTGCCGCCGTGTCACTCAAAGGCGCCAGTTGGGCCGCCGCAGCGCGGGTTTTGCTTGCCAGGTCCTGGCTGAGCGCGTCGAGGGTCGCGCGGCCGAGGTTCAAGCCGGCTTCGAGCGCGCCCTCGACTTTGATGTCGAACCAGCTCTCGATCGAGCGCGAGACGAACTGGTAGGAGACGACGTAGATCAGCATGCCCGGGAAGAATCCGACGAGCGCGAAGATCGTCGCGAGCTTGACCAGCAAGCGGCTGCCGAATTTGCCCTGGCGCAGGCGCCGCCAAAGACGCAGGGCGGCCCACAGCACGAAAGCGGCCAAAAACCCGGCGACGACGATGTTGAGGACGAACAGGCGCAGGTAATTGCGCTCGTACAGTTCACGGTTGTTCGTGGCCTGCGCTAGCAGAAAGAGGAGCACCAGCCCGATCCCAACCACCATCACGGCGGCGACAAGCAAAGCCCACCGGGCGCGCGCGGAAGCCTCGGCACGCGACCCTGGCCCGGCGCCTGCGTGGCTCATCGAGCGTCCTCCGGCAACCGCTCGCTGCGGGTCACGGCCAAGCTCCAGTCCGACTGTCCGGCAGTTCCGATTTGAAACGGCCGGGGAAGCTGCGAGACGTCGAGCGCAAAGCGGAATTCGACCCCGTAGCGCACCCCGGGCTCGATCATGCCCGCATCGGCAATGCGCCAGCGTGAGAAGCGGCCGATGGCAGACAGCGCTTCTTCGAGCGTCTCATGGCTTTGCGCGAGACTCACACCGAGCACGGCGCTGGTCATCGGCTCCGCAGCCATGTTGATGCGCCAACGACGCGTCAAGGGCTGAAACGCCAGCCGCAGGTAGCGCCGCACCGACGCGACCTTGCTGTCGTACCAATACCAGCGCTCGCGCCGCAAATCCGCCTCGGCGACGAAATACAGAGGCACCCCGCGACGCGCCGCATCCTCCACCGCCGCCGGCAGCCGAAGCTCAACCTGGGCGCTCAAAAACACGCCTTGATCCGAACGCTCGAGCTGAAACTGGCTGATGTGCAGCGGCGGCGCATCGGCCCATGCCGCTGCAGCCACCAGCAACTGGCCGATCGTAAGGACGACGAGACTCAGGCAGCACTGAATCAGGCACGGGGAAGCGCGGCGTACCCGGAACGGGTTAAGGCAACGCTGAACAAGTCCCTCGCGCGTCGCGCATCCCAGCTGCGGGCGGTCTGCGTCGTTGCAAATCCTCGCCATAGCTTCGGCGATGGCTGCGGTTTGCGCCTCGCATCCCATCCCGAAGCCGGGCGCGCACCATCGCGGGAACTGATTCAGCGTTGCCTTAACGCTTCTGCAAGCGCGCGTAAAAGAATCCATCATGCTCACCCACGGCATTGTCTGGCAGTCCGGGGTTCTTTCGGTCGGCAATCGGCAGCAAATGCCCCGGCGCGGGGAGCTCGAACGCGTCGGTGTGGCGCGCAAGAAACGCTTCGATCTGGTCACTGCCCTCGGCGCGAAAAACCGAGCAGGTGCAATAGAGCAGGACGCCGCCGGGCTGAAGCAGCGGCCAGAGCGCCTCGAGCAGTTCGGCTTGAGTCTGCACGAGCGCATCCACATCCTCGGCGCGGCGCAGCCACCGCACATCGGGATGTCGCCGCACGATCCCCGAGGCGGTGCAGGGAGCGTCGAGCAAGATGCCTTGGAAGCGGCGGCCGTCCCACCAGAGCGCGGGCTGACGCGCGTCGGCCGCGCGGATCTCCGCATCGAGCCCGAGGCGGTGGAGGTTTTCCCGGATCCGCACACAGCGCGCAGGGTCGACGTCGAGCGCGGTGACCTCGACATCGGCCGATTCGAGCAAATGCGCCGTTTTGCCGCCCGGCGCGGCGCAGGCATCGAGGATGCGGGCATGGGCCGCGCGCTCCCCCAAGGCATCGAGCAGCAAAGGCGCAGCCTGTTGCGCGCCCGCGTCCTGCACCGAGACCCAACCTTGGGCAAATCCCGGCAGCTGGCTCACCGGAACCGAACGCTCGAGCGCCAGACCCACGGGCCCAACGCGCCGAGCCGAAAGCCCCTGCGCCGCCAGACGCTCTCGATAAGACTCCGGGTCGATGCGCCGCCGATGGACGCGCAGACACAGAGGGGCGGCCTGCTGATCGGCCTGCAGGATCGCCTCCCAGTGCTCGGGGTGATCGCGCTGCAGGCGCTCGATCCACCAACGCGGATGGTTGTAGCGGGCCTCGGGGTCGGCATCGGTTTCTTGAATGAGGCGGTCCCGATCCTGAAGAAACCGGCGCAGACAGGCATTGAGGAAACCCGCTTGGGCGCGCGTCTGCGCGCGGCCCTTGGCGGCCTCGACGGCTTGATCGACGAGCACATAGGGCTTGTAGGCCCGATCGCCCTCCTCGGTCAGCAGCGCCAGCGCCGTGAGTAACAACGCGTCTACCGGAGGCGGCGGCGCGCGCCGTGCCAGACGGCGACGCAGCGCCATCGCCCGCCCCAAGTGCCGCATGACCGCGAAGGCCAAAGCCTGGGCGCCGGCGCGGTCGGCCGAAGGCACGCGATCGAGCGCGGACGTCAGGGAACGGCCGGCACGGACTTCCGCCACCAGCAACGAGACGATTTGCAATTGGTGGCTCAGCGCCGGGGCCTCGGCCGTCCGGGGCTTCGCTGGGAGACGTTCCACGACGCACTTTCCAATAAAAAGCGCCCAGCGCCGGGATGATTCCCCGCCTGGGCGCTATGGTTTTAGGAGTCGATCAGCGGTCCGTGTCGACGTCCATGGCTCCGTTGCCCGCCGCAGCCTGCGCTTCGGCCAAGCTCTCGGCCTCGGCTTCGGCGATGGCCCGGCGCTCTTCCTCGTCCATCTGCTCGCGAACCTTGCGGGCCTGGTGATAGGCCAAACCCGTACCGGCCGGAATCAGACGACCGACGATCACGTTCTCCTTGAGTCCGCGCAGCTCGTCGCGCTTGCCCATGATGGCCGCCTCGGTGAGCACGCGCGTCGTTTCCTGGAACGAGGCCGCAGAGATGAAGGAATCGGTCGACAGCGAGGCCTTGGTGATACCCAGCAGGATGTTGCTGTAGGTGGCCGGAATCTTGCCTTCCTTGCGCAAGGCATCGTTGGTGTCGAGGATTTCGGAGCGCTCGACCTGTTCGCCGGCAATGTAGGTCGAATCGCCCGGATTCTCGACCACGACGCGACGCAGCATCTGGCGCACGATGACTTCGATGTGCTTGTCGTTGATCTTCACACCCTGGAGGCGGTAGACGTCCTGCACCTCGTCGACGATGTAGCGCGCGAGCTCTTCCATGCCGAGCAGGCGCAGGATGTCCTGCGGATCGGCCGGTCCGTCGACGATGCTCTCGCCCTTGTTGACCACCTGCCCCTCGTGGACCAGGATGTTTTTGTCCTTCGGGATGAGCTCTTCCCATTCCTTGCCTTCGGGGTCGGTGATCTTGAGGCGGATCTTGCCCTTGGTCTCCTTGCCGAACGAAACGGTGCCGGTGATCTCCGCGAGGATGCCCTTGTCCTTGGGCGAGCGCGCCTCGAACAGTTCGGCCACGCGCGGCAGACCGCCGGTGATGTCGCGGGTCTTCTGGCCTTCGATCGGGATGCGCGCGAGCACTTCGCCCGGATGCACGGTTTGTCCATCGCGGACCTGGATGAGCGCGCCGACGGGGAACCCGATCGTCACCGAGTGATCGGTATTCGGGATCTTGACCTCGTTGCCCTGGTCATCGAGCAGCTTGACCTGCGGCCGCACGACTTTGCTGGCCTTGCTGGTACCCAGTCGCTTGGGATCGATGACGACCAGGGTCGAAAGGCCCGTGACTTCGTCGACCTGCTTGGCAACCGTAAGGCCTTCCTCGACATTCTCGAACTTCACCGTACCGGCGAATTCCGTGATGATCGGGCGCGTCAGCGGGTCCCAGGTGGCCAGGATCGTGCCGGCCTTCACGGCCTGATCGGGCTTGACGGTGAGGGTCGCGCCGTACGGCACCTTGTGCCGCTCGCGTTCGCGGCCATGCTCATCATGGATCACGATCTCGCCCGAGCGAGCGATGACCACCAGCTCACCCTTGCTGTTGGTGACGTAGCGCATCGTCGCGTTGAAGCCGATGAAACCGTTGGACTTCGCCTCGACGCTCGACGCGATGGCTGCGCGCGACGCGGCACCACCGATGTGGAAGGTCCGCATCGTCAACTGCGTGCCGGGCTCGCCGATCGACTGTGCGGCAATGACGCCCACGGCCTCGCCGACGTTGATGAGCCCGCCGCGTCCCAGGTCGCGGCCGTAGCACTTCGCGCACAAGCCGTAGCGGGTCTCGCAGGTCAGCGCGGTGCGAACCTTGACTTCGTCGACACCGGCTTCCTCGAGCAGGTCGATGGCGTCTTCATCGAGCATTTCGCCGGCTTTGACCACCACCGCCCGCGTCTGCGGATGGACGATGTCCTCGGCCGCCGTGCGGCCCAGAATGCGCTCGCGCAACGATTCGATCACTTCACCGCCTTCGACGATGGCGCGCATCACCGAGCCGTTCTGCGTGCCGCAGTCCTCCTCGATCACCACGAGATCCTGCGTCACGTCGACGAGACGACGCGTGAGGTAACCCGAGTTCGCCGTCTTCAGCGCCGTATCAGCCAAACCCTTACGCGCGCCGTGCGTCGAGATGAAGTACTGCAGAACGTTGAGGCCTTCGCGGAAGTTGGCGGTAATCGGCGTCTCGATGATCGAGCCATCGGGCTTGGCCATCAGGCCCCGCATACCGGCCAGCTGGCGGATCTGGGCCGCAGAACCGCGCGCCCCCGAGTCAGCCATCATGTAGATCGAGTTGAACGACTCCTGCTCGACCTCATTGCCGTGGCGATCGATGACTTTCTCTTTGGCGAGCTGGGCCATCATCACCTTCGACACCTCGTCGGCAGCCTTGCCCCAGATGTCGACGACCTTGTTGTAACGCTCACCGGCCGTCACGAGACCGGAGACGTATTGCTGCTCGATCTCCTTCACCTCGCGCTCGGCGCGCGCGATGATCTCGGCCTTCTGCGGCGGCACGAGCATGTCGTCGACGCAGATCGAAATGCCGGCCTTGGTCGCCAGACGGAAGCCGTTTTGCAGCAGCTTGTCGGCGAACACCACCGTTTCTTTGAGGCCGCACTTGCGGAACGAGGCATTGATCAGGCGCGAGATTTCCTTTTTCTTCAGCGCCTTGTTGAGGTAGGCAAAGGGAAGACCCTTCGGCAGGATTTCGCTCAGGAGCGCGCGACCCACCGTGGTTTCGACCAATCGGGTCTCGGGCGTGAACGCACCGGTCTCTTTGTCGCGCTGGTATTCGGTCAGGCGTACCGTCACGCGCGAAGTCAGCTCCACCTCGCCGGCGTCCAGCGCCCGCTGGACTTCCCCCACGTCGGCAAACACCATCCCTTCGCCGCGGCCGTTGATGCGCTCGCGGGTCGCGTAGTACAGGCCCAGCACCATGTCTTGCGAGGGGACGATGGAGGGCTCGCCGTTGGCCGGGAACAAGATGTTGTTCGAAGCGAGCATCAACACGCGCGCTTCCATCTGCGCCTCGACCGACAGCGGCACGTGCACGGCCATCTGGTCGCCGTCGAAGTCGGCGTTGAAGGCCGCGCAGACCAGCGGGTGCAGCTGAATCGCCTTACCCTCGATCAAGATCGGCTCGAAGGCCTGGATGCCCAGACGGTGCAAGGTCGGTGCGCGGTTGAGCAGCACCGGATGCTCCTTGATCACCTCTTCCAGAATGTCCCAGACCACGGGGGTGCCGGCTTCCACTTCCTTCTTGGCAGCCTTGATGGTCGTGGCAATGCCCATCTGCTCGAGGCGCGCGAAGATGAAGGGCTTGAACAGTTCGAGCGCCATGAGCTTGGGCAAGCCGCACTGGTGCAGCTTGAGCGTCGGGCCCACGGTAATGACCGAGCGGCCGGAGTAGTCGACGCGCTTACCCAGCAGGTTTTGGCGGAAACGACCACCCTTGCCCTTGATCATGTCGGCGAGCGACTTCAGCGCCCGCTTGTTGGCACCCGTCATGGCCTTGCCGCGACGGCCGTTGTCGAGCAGGCTGTCGACGGCCTCCTGCAACATGCGCTTTTCGTTGCGCGCGATGATCTCGGGCGCTTTGAGCTCGAGCAGCCGCTTCAAGCGGCTGTTGCGGTTGATGACGCGCCGGTACAGGTCGTTGAGGTCGGAGGTCGCAAAGCGACCGCCGTCGAGCGGAACGAGCGGGCGCAGATCCGGTGGCAGCACCGGCAGCACTTCGAGCACCATCCACTCGGGCTTGATGCCCGACTTCTTGAACGCTTCGAGCAGCTTGAGCCGCTTGGCGTTTTTCTTGACCTTGACCTCGGATCCCGTCAGGTCACCGCGCAGGCGCTCGATCTCAGCCTCGATGTCGATGCCTTGGAGCAAGTCCTTGATGCCTTCGGCGCCCATCTTGGCTTCGAATTCATCGCCGAACTCGCGGCGCTTGGCCTCGTATTCGTCCTCGGTCATGATGCTGAACTTCTTCAGCGGCGTCATGCCGGGGTCGGTCACCACATAGGCTTCGAAGTACAGCACGCGTTCGATGTCGCGCAGCGTCATGTCGAGCACGAGGCCCAGGCGCGACGGCAGCGACTTCAGGAACCAGATGTGGGCACAGGGCGCAGCCAGGTCGATGTGACCCATGCGCTCGCGGCGCACCTTGGTCTGGGTGACTTCGACGCCGCACTTTTCGCAGATCACGCCGCGGTGCTTGAGCCGCTTGTATTTGCCGCACAAGCACTCGTAGTCCTTGATCGGGCCGAAGATCTTGGCGCAGAACAGGCCGTCACGCTCCGGTTTGAACGTGCGGTAGTTGATGGTCTCGGGCTTTTTCACTTCACCGAACGACCACGAGCGGATCTTTTCGGGTGAAGCCAAACCGATGCGGATGGCATCGAAATGCTCGTCGGGGGTGAACTGCTTGAACAGGTCAAGAATGGATTTCATGTGACTCTTCCTTCTTCGTCAATGGGGGAGGGGGCACGCCGGCAGGGGCCGTGCGTGCCCGCCGGGGTCTCAGGACCGTTCGAGTTCGATATCCAGGCCCAACGAACGAATTTCCTTCACCAGAACATTGAACGACTCGGGCATGCCCGCGCTGATCGAGTGCTCACCCTTGACGATGTTTTCATAGACCTTGGTCCGGCCCTGGACGTCGTCGGATTTGACCGTGAGCATTTCCTGCAGCACGTACGCGGCCCCATAGGCCTCGAGCGCCCACACTTCCATCTCACCGAAGCGCTGACCACCGAATTGGGCCTTGCCGCCCAGCGGCTGCTGCGTCACGAGCGAGTACGGACCGGTCGAGCGGGCGTGCATCTTGTCGTCGACCAGGTGGTGCAGCTTCAGGTAGTGCATATAGCCCACCGTCGTCGGACGCTCGAAGAGGTCTCCCGTGCGCCCGTCGCGCAGCCACGCTTGCGTGCGGCTCGGCGTGAGGCCCTTGGCTTGTGCCACCTCATCCGGATAGGCGAGCATGAGCATCTCGCGGATTTCCGCCTCGGATGCGCCATCGAACACCGGCGACGCGAAGGGCACGCCCTTGACGAGTTCGGACGCCATCTCGCGCAGTTGTTCGTCGCTAAGTTGGCTCAGGTCTTCTTTGCGACCGGTCTGGTTGTAGACCTTGTCCAGGAAGGAACGCAGTTCCGCCGCGCTGGCTTCGCGCTGCAGCAAATCACCGATGCGCTGGCCCAGGCCCTTGCCCGCCCAGCCCAGATGGACTTCGAGCACCTGCCCGATGTTCATGCGTGAAGGCACGCCGAGCGGGTTGAGCACGATGTCGCACGGCGTGCCGTCCGCCATGTAGGGCATGTCTTCCACCGGCACGATCTTCGACACCACGCCCTTGTTGCCGTGACGGCCAGCCATCTTGTCACCGGGCTGCAGCCGGCGCTTGACCGCGAGATACACCTTGACCATCTTCAAGACGCCTGCGGGCAGCTCGTCGCCTTGCGTGAGCTTCTTGCGCTTCTCTTCGAACGCGAGATCGAAGCTGTGCCGGGTTTGCTCGAGCGCGTTCTTGATGCTTTCGAGCTGCGCGGCCACGTCGTCCTCGGCCGGACGGATGTCGAACCAGTGGAATTTCTCGATCGAGTCGAGATAGGCTTTGTCGATCTTCGTGCCTTTGGCCAGCTTCTTCGGCCCCCCGTTGGCCACGCGGCCCACGAGCAGCTTCTCGATCCGGTCGTAGGCGTCGGCCTCCACGATGCGCAACTGGTCGTTGAGGTCCAGGCGGAAGCGCTTGAGTTCATCGTCGATGATCTGCTGCGCGCGCTTGTCGCGCTGAATGCCCTCACGCGTGAAGACCTGGACGTCGATCACGGTGCCCGAGCTGCCCTGCTCGACCCGCAGCGACGTGTCTTTCACGTCGGACGCCTTCTCGCCGAAGATGGCGCGCAGAAGCTTCTCTTCGGGCGTCAGCGTGGTCTCGCCCTTGGGCGTCACCTTGCCGACCAGCACATCCCCGGGCTGGACTTCCGCGCCGACGTAAATGATGCCCGACTCGTCGAGCCGGTTGAGTTGCTGCTCGGAGAGGTTCGGGATGTCCCGCGTGATTTCCTCGGCGCCAAGCTTGGTGTCGCGCGCCATGACGACCAGTTCCTCGATGTGGATCGAGGTATAGCGGTCCTCGGCCACGACCCGCTCGGAAATCAGGATCGAGTCCTCGAAGTTGTAGCCGTTCCAGGGCATGAACGCGATCAGCATGTTCTGGCCGATCGCGATTTCACCGAGGTCGGTCGAGGCGCCGTCGGCGATCACGTCCCCCTTCTCCAGCTTGTCCCCCTTCTTGACGATGGGGCGCTGGTGGATGTTCGTGTTTTGGTTCGAGCGCTGGTACTTGATGAGGTTGTAGATGTCCACCCCGACCTCGCCGGCCACGGCTTCCGCGTCGTTGACCCGGATCACGATACGGGTCGCATCGACGTAGTCGACCACACCGCCGCGCTTGGCCACCACCACGGTGCCGGAGTCGACCGCAGCGACGCGCTCGATGCCCGTGCCCACCATCGGCTTTTCGGGCCGCAGCACCGGAACCGCCTGACGGGACATGTTGGCGCCCATGAGCGCGCGGTTGGCATCGTCGTGCTCGAGGAACGGAACCAGCGAGGCGGCGACGGAAACGATCTGAGCAGGCGAAACGTCCATGTACTGGACACGCTCGGGACCGACCAGCACCGATTCGCCCTTCTCGCGCGCCGAGACGAGCTCACCGACGAGACGTCCTTCCGCATCGAGCGTGGCGTTAGCCTGCGCGATGACGTACTTGCCTTCTTCGATGGCAGAGAGGTAATCGATCTGGTTCGTGACCTTGCCATCGACGACGCGGCGGTACGGCGTCTCGATGAAGCCGTATTCGTTCAGGCGCGCATACAAAGCCAGCGAATTGATCAGGCCGATGTTCGGGCCCTCGGGCGTCTCGATCGGGCAGACGCGACCGTAGTGGGTGACGTGCACGTCGCGCACCTCGAAGCCGGCGCGCTCGCGGGTCAAGCCACCCGGGCCGAGCGCGGAAACCCGACGCTTGTGCGTGATCTCGGCCAGAGGGTTGGTCTGGTCCATGAACTGCGACAGCTGCGAAGCACCGAAGAACTCCTTGAGCGCGGCCGAAATCGGCTTGGAGTTGATCAGGTCATGCGGCATCAAGGGTTCCTGCTCGGCCTGACCCAGACGCTCCTTCACGGCCTTTTCGATGCGGGCCAGACCGGTCCGGTACTGGTTTTCGGCCAGTTCACCCACGCAGCGCACGCGGCGGTTGCCGAGGTGATCGATATCGTCGACTTCGCCGCGGCCGTTGCGCAGATCGACCAGGATCTTCACGACGGCGAGAATGTCTTCATTGGTCAACACCATCGGGCCGGTCGGATCGTCACGGCCCACGCGGGCGTTGAACTTCATGCGGCCGACGCGCGACAGATCGTAGGTATCCGGGTTGTAGAACAGGCGCTGGAACAGCGCTTGCACCGCGTCCTCGGTGGGCGGCTCGCCCGGGCGCATCATGCGGTAGATGGCCACCCGCGCGGAAAACTCGTCGGCGGTCTCGTCGGTGCGCAGAGTCTGGGAGATGTACGGCCCCTGGTCCAGCTCGTTCGTGTAGATGCAGGCCAGATCCTGAACGCCGGCGGCGCGCAGCTTCTTGAGCAAAGCCTCGGTGAGCTCGTCGTTGGCCTTGGCGAGAATCTCACCGGTGTCGGGGTCAACGATGTTGCGCGCGACGACGCGGCCGATCAGGAAGTCCTCGGGGACGCTGATGTGAGTCGTGCCGGACTGCTCGAGCTCGCGCGTGTGGCGCGCCGTGATGCGCTTGTCCTTGGCCACGACGACCTTGCCGGTCTTGTCGGTGATGTCGAAGCGCGCCACCTCACCCCGCAGACGCTCGGGCACGAACTCCATCAACGCGCCACTGTCCATCAGGCGGAAGTGGTCGTTCACGTAGAAATTGGCCAGGATGGACTCGGGCGTGAGGCCGATCGCCTTGAGCAAAATCGTGACCGGCATCTTGCGGCGACGGTCGACGCGGAAGTACAGCAGGTCTTTCGGGTCGAACTCGAAGTCCAGCCACGAGCCGCGGTACGGAATGATGCGGGCCGAGAACAAGAGCTTGCCCGAGCTATGGGTCTTGCCCTTGTCGTGCTCGAAGAACACGCCGGGCGAGCGGTGCAGCTGCGAGACGATGACGCGCTCGGTCCCGTTGATGATGAACGAGCCTTTGTCGGTCATGAGCGGAACCTCGCCCATATAGACCTCTTGCTCTTTCACTTCTTTGACGACCTTCGATTGCGCGGTGGAGGCCTCGCGGTCGTAGATGATGAGCTGAACCCGTGCCCGCACCGCCGAGGCGTAGGTCAAGCCGCGGGTCTGGCATTCGCGAACGTCAAACGCGGGCTTGGCCAGGTTGTACTCGAGGAACTTCATCTCGACGAAGCCGTTGTGCGAGACGATCGGGAACGCCGACTCAAAGGCCGCCTGCAGGCCTTCATGACTCCGCTTGCGCGGCGGCACATCGGCCTGGAGGAACGCCGTGTAAGCGTCCTTTTGCATTTGAAGGAGGTATGGAACCTCGAGCACGCTCTCGCGGGTGCCGAAACTCTTGCGGATGCGCTTGCGCTCGGTATAGGAATAAGCCATGGGTTCTCCGGTCAAAGACATGCGTCCTGGGGTCTTTGCGACTTGATGAGTCGAGCGGCGCTCGACGGTCCTTGGCGGCTGGCCACTACCAACCATTGGCGGACGGCCATGCATTGCACACGGCCCGAACCAAGACATCCTCTGCAGTCGGGGTCAGAGGACAGATGCAAGCCCGGCACGCCAGGCTTGCATCTGCACTCCAGGAAGGCCAAAAGGCTGGGGCACCCTGCCAGAGGGGCCCCAGCCTTTTTGGGCCGAACCAATTACTTGAGTTCGACCTTGGCGCCAGCTTCTTCGAGCTTCTTCTTGGCGGCTTCGGCGTCGGCCTTGGCCACGCCTTCCTTGACGGGCTTGGGCGCGCCGTCGACCAGGTCCTTGGCTTCCTTGAGGCCCAGGCCGGTGATTTCGCGCACGGCCTTGATGACCGAAACCTTGTTCGCGCCGGCGTCGGTCAGGACGACGGTGAACTCGGTCTTCTCTTCGGCAGCAGCGGCACCACCGCCAGCGGCAGCGCCCGCGGCCGGAGCGGCCATGGCGGCAGCGCTCACGCCGAACTTCTCTTCGATCGCCTTGACGAGGTCATTGAGTTCCATGACCGTCATGCTGTCGAGCGCGGTCAGAAATGCGTCTTTGTCGAATGCCATTTTGAATTTCCTAACAATTGGTTGAAACGAAAGCCGTCGCGATCAAGCGGCAGCTGCCTCGGCTGCCGGTTCGGCAGCGCCTTCGCCCTTTTTGGCCGCCAACGCACCCAGCACCACGGCCGTGCGCGAGATCGGCGACTTGAGCAAGCCACACAGCTGGGCCAACAGCACTTCCTTCGACGGAATGCTGGCGAGCTGCTTCACGCCGTTCGCATCCAGGCTCTTGCCGCTGTAAACGCCGCCGCGGATGACCAGCTTGTCGTTGGTCTTGGCGAATTCAGCCACCACTTTCGCGGCGGCCACGGCATCTTCGGAAAAGCCATAGATCAGCGGGCCGGTCATCTGGTCCACCGCCACTTCGAACGGCGTCCCTGCCACCGCACGGCGAGCCAGCGTGTTTTTCAACACGCTGAGGCTCACGCCCTGCTTGCGCGCTTCGGAACGCAGCTTCGTCATGGCCGCGACCGTGATGCCGCGGTATTCCGCCATCACGAGCGTTTGAGCTTTAGCGGCGAGGCCGGTCACTTCGGAAATGACCGCTTCTTTCTCACTGCGATTCAGACTCAAGGTCTACTCCTTCAAATTGCGTCGGATGCCGACGGGCAACCGACACGCCTCATTGCAGCGACCAACTGTTTCGGGATCGAAATCCTCCAGCAGCGGGATCGCCATCTGCGTTGGCGGCCGAACGGCCATTAAGCATGTACCCCATGCGCCAACGGTCTCGGATGGCCCGACCCAGCTCCTTCAAGCCGGGTCAGCCCACCACTCCGGCGCACGCTAAGGCAACACTGAACCAGTCCCTCACGCGCCGCGCATCCCAGCCGCGGGCGGTCTGCTTCGTTGCAAATCCTCGCCATAGCTTTGGCTATGGCTGCGGTTTGCGCCTCGCATCCCATCCCGCGGCCGCTCGCGCGCCATCGCAGGAACTGATTCAGCGTTGCCCGAAAGGCGCGCACCGAATTCCTTGCATCAGGCCTGCGCAGCCACCGTCTGCGGGTCGACCCGAACGCCAACACCCATGGTCGACGAGACGGCCAGCTTACGCAGATAAACACCTTTGCTGCTCGCAGGCTTGGCCTTGTTGAGCGCATCGATCAGCGCGGCCAGGTTGCCTTGCAGCTTGTCGGTGTCGAACGAACGGCGACCGATGGTCGTGTGCACGATGCCGGCCTTATCGACGCGGAACTGCACCTGACCGGCCTTGGCATTGCGCACGGCGGTGGCGACGTCCGGCGTCACGGTACCGACCTTCGGGTTCGGCATCAGGCCGCGCGGACCCAGGATTTGGCCGAGCGTACCGACGACCCGCATCGCATCGGGGGCTGCGATCACCACGTCGAAGTTGATGTTGCCCGCCTTGATCTGCTCGGCGAGGTCATCCATGCCGACGATGTCCGCGCCGGCGGCTTTGGCTTCCTCGGCCTTGGCACCTTGGGCGAACACGGCAACGCGCTTGGTCTTGCCGGTGCCGTGCGGCAGCACGACGGCGCCGCGCACCACTTGATCCGACTTCTTGGCATCGACGCCCAGCTGGACCGCCACATCGATCGATTCATCGAACTTGGCCGTCGCGCAATCCTTGACGATGCCGAGCGCTTCGGGCAACGGGTACAGCTTCGTGCTGTCGACCTTGCCTTGGCAGGCCTTTTGGCGTTTGGTCAGTTTGGCCATGGCTTACACCCCTTCCACGTTGACGCCCATCGACCGGGCGGAACCCGCGATCGTACGAACGGCTGCATCGAGGTCGGCCGCCGTCATGTCGGGCATCTTGGTCTTGGCAATTTCTTCGAGCTGAGCGCGCGTGATCTTGCCGACCTTGACCGAATTCGGCTTGGCCGAACCCTTGTCGAGCTTGAGCGCCTTCTTGATCAGCGTGGTCGCCGGCGGCGTCTTGATGACGAACGTGAAGCTCTTGTCCGCGTAGGCCGTGATCACGACCGGAAGCGGCAGGCCGGGCTCGACACCCTGAGTCTGGGCGTTGAACGCCTTGCAGAACTCCATGATGTTGAGGCCGCGCTGACCCAGCGCCGGACCAATGGGGGGTGAGGGATTGGCCTTGCCAGCTGGCACTTGCAGCTTGACGTAGCCGACGATTTTCTTCGCCATGATGGACTCCTTGCGGGTTCAGGCGCCGCAGTGGTCTGCGGCTCCCCGGGGTTACGGCTCAACGATCAAACGGTCCGCGCGCCGAGCCGGCAAGCACGCAGACCCCAAAATCAGGCTTTTTCGACCTGGCCGAAATCGAGCTCCACCGGCGTCGCGCGGCCAAAGATGGTGACCGAGACGTGAAGCTTGCTCTTTTCGTAATTCACGTCTTCGACCGTGCCGTTGAAGTCGGCAAACGGGCCTTCCTTGATGCGCACGTACTCGCCAACCTCGAACTCGACTTTGTGGCGCGGCTTCTCAGTGCCTTCCTGCATCTGGCTGACGATTTTCTGCACCTCGGCTTCGGAAATCGGTGCGGGACGGTTTTTGGCGCCGCCCACGAAACCCGTGACCTTGTTCGTGTTTTTCACGAGGTGCCAGGTGTCGTCGTCCATCACCATCTCGACGAGGACATAGCCGGGGAAGAATTTGCGCTCGGTGGTGCGCTTACGGCCTTCCTTGACCTCGACCACCTCTTCGGTCGGAACCAGGATGCGCCCGAATTTGTCTTCCATGCCGGCGCGCTGGATACGCTCCCGAAGGTTGCGCTCCACGGCCTTTTCCATGCCGGAGTAGGCATGCACGACATACCAACGCATGTCGGGGCGCGCGGGCGCGGCGCCGGCCGTAATCTCGGACGAGGGTGCGTCGGCAGTCATTTTCTCCATCCCAGAATCAAGTCGTAGAGCAGCCATTCCAAGGTCTTGTCGGTCAACCAGAGAAACAGCGCCATGACGACGACAAACGCAAAAACATAGCCCGTCACCTGCAGCGACTCTTTCCGTGAGGGCCAGACGACCTTTTGAACCTCACGCCAGGATTCGCGACCAAAGGCGATGAGGCGGCGACCCGGCTCGGTCGTCAGAAACACGCCCACCGCGGCCGCAAAACCCACCAGCAGGGCCGCCCACTGAACGAGCCCCCCCTGTTTAGACAGAAGGAAGAAGGCGACGAAACCGGCCAAGGCCAAGACACCCGCAGCCGCGAGGCGAACCCGCTCAGCGCCGGAGTGGACGGTTTCAACGTCGTGAACAGATGCCATAGATACCGGCGCCTCGAGTGCGCCTCCGGTTCGAAGAATGTGTCGCTTCAGACATAGAAGCCCGCCAGACATCTGGCGGGCCATCGCGGAGCCACATTCAGGTGGCAGGGGCAGTAGGAATCGAACCTACAACCTTCGGTTTTGGAGACCGACGCTCTGCCAATTGAGCTATACCCCTATACGAACGCTCCGATCGCTTTACTCGATGATCTTCGACACGACCCCGGCGCCGACGGTGCGGCCGCCTTCGCGGATGGCGAAGCGCAGGCCTTCTTCCATGGCGATCGGAGCGATGAGCTTGACGGTGATGGCGACGTTGTCACCGGGCATCACCATTTCCTTGCCCTCGGGCAGCTCGATCGAGCCGGTCACGTCGGTGGTGCGGAAGTAGAACTGCGGACGGTAGTTGTTGAAGAACGGCGTGTGACGGCCACCTTCTTCCTTGGAGAGGACGTAGACCTCGCCGACGAAGTGGGTGTGCGGCTTGATGGAGCCGGGCTTGCACAGCACTTGGCCGCGCTCGACTTCTTCGCGCTTGGTGCCGCGCAGCAGGATGCCGACGTTGTCGCCCGCTTGGCCCTGGTCGAGGAGCTTACGGAACATTTCGACGCCGGTGCAGGTGGTCTTGAGCGTGGGCTTGATGCCGACGATTTCGATTTCGTCACCGACTTTGATGATGCCGCGCTCGATACGGCCGGTGACGACGGTGCCGCGGCCAGAGATCGAGAAGACGTCTTCGACGGGCATGAGGAAGGGGCCGTCGATGGCGCGCTTGGGCTCGGGGATGTAGGTGTCGAGCGCTTCGGCGAGCTTCATGATCGCCTGCTCGCCGAGCGGGCCCTTGTCGCCTTCGAGGGCGAGTTTGGCCGAGCCACGGATGATGGGGGTGTCGTCACCGGGGAAGTCGTACTTGCTGAGCAGTTCGCGCACTTCCATTTCGACGAGTTCGAGGAGTTCCTCGTCGTCGACCATGTCGCACTTGTTGAGGAAGACGATGATGTAGGGCACGCCGACCTGACGGGCCAGCAGGATGTGCTCGCGGGTCTGGGGCATGGGGCCGTCGGCAGCCGACACCACGAGGATGGCACCGTCCATTTGGGCCGCGCCCGTGATCATGTTCTTGACGTAGTCGGCGTGGCCAGGGCAGTCGACGTGGGCGTAGTGGCGGTTGGCAGTCTCGTACTCGACGTGCGCGGTGTTGATGGTGATGCCGCGGGCCTTTTCTTCGGGAGCCGCGTCGATCTCGTCGTACTTCTTGGCCGCCCCACCGAACTTGCTCGCCAGCACGGTGGTGATCGCCGCCGTCAGCGTGGTCTTGCCGTGGTCGACGTGACCAATCGTGCCCACGTTCACGTGCGGCTTGGTCCGCTCGAATTTCTCTTTTGCCATTTTTTCGACTCCGAAAAAAATTGAACCCAACGGAAACCGGGTGGGTGACGACGCCACCCACCCGAATCTGGTGCCCTTGGCGGGAATCGGACCCGCGACCTCTCCCTTACCAAGGGAGTGCTCTACCACTGAGCCACAAGGGCGAAATCTCTGCCACCGACAAACAACCAAGCTGGAGCGGGAGACGGGAATCGAACCCGCGTCATTAGCTTGGAAGGCTAAGGTTCTACCATTGAACTACTCCCGCATCGTTCACGCGGCAGCACGCCCGCGGTGAGTCCATGCGTGGAAAAACCTGTTCCAATCGCTCGTCGCTCGTCTGCTTGCCAAGCCGGCCAACAGCTTGGTGGAGGGGGCTGGATTCGAACCAGCGTAGGCGTAAGCCAACAGATTTACAGTCTGCCCCCTTTAGCCACTCGGGCACCCCTCCGCAGCGCAGCCATCAATTATGCCACGTTTCGGCCGCCACGGCTCGAATTTTTTGAAGGCGACGGCGCTGCGTGGCGTTCGAGTGGGTCGTCTTCACGCATCGGTGAGCACCCACCAATCGATCCGGTCGGCGGTGGCTTGAAAGTGGCTGCCTTCAGCCATGAAGCGACGATGAAAGTCGTTCGAAGGGTGACGGGTCGTGAGTACCGGTGCCGCGACGGGCGGTGCGCCCGCGAGGCTTGCGTCGAAAAACCGCTGCGCGTGGCTTCCCCACAACAGAAACGCCGGGGCTTGAGGTCGCTGCGCCAGCCAGCGCACGATCGCGCCCGTCAGCAGCTGCCAGCCGACGCGGCCGTGGCTGTTGATTTTCCCGACCTCGACAGTCAAGGTCGGATTGAGCAGCAACGCGCCCTGGGTCGCCCAGGCGTCGAGGCGCCCGCTGCGCGGCCGGCGCCAGCCGGGTCGGTCGGCTTCGAGGATGTCGAAGATCCGGCGCAGGGAGGGCCGGCTGCTCGTGGGCGCGGAGAAAGCGAGGCCATCGGCATGGCCGGCGCCCGGATAGGGATCCTGCCCGAAGATGACGACTCGGACCTGCTCGGGCGAGACGAGCCGCAAAGCGCGAAAAGGATCTTTCGGGGCCATCGGCGCCGACCCGGACACCCGCCGCACCGCGTCCGAGATGCGCTGCTCGAGTGCCGCATCCCACTCGGGCAGAACGGCGCGCCACGCGTCCGGCGCGTGCGCAAACGCCCGGGGCAGCTCGTCGGGCCTCATGCAAACAGTTCGGCCAGCGCGAGGCCAGGGTCCCGCGCGCGCATGAAGGCTTCGCCTACGAGGAATGCGTGTACGTCGGCGTCGCGCAGGCGTTGCACGTCGCTGCGCATGAGGATGCCGCTTTCGGCGACGACGATGCGATCGGCTGGCACGCGCGGGCGCAAGGCGAGCGTGGTGTCGAGCGTGACCTCGAAGGTCCGTAGGTTGCGGTTGTTGATGCCGATCAGGGGGGTCTGGAGACGCAGGGCGCGTTCGAGCTCGGCCGCATCGTGGACTTCGACCAGCACGGCCATGTCGAGGTGACGCGCGATGGCCTCGAAGTCGGCCATCTGTGCGTCGTCGAGGCAGGCGGCGATGAGCAAGATCGCATCTGCACCCATGGCGCGCGATTCAAAGACCTGCCAGGGGTCGATGAGAAAGTCTTTGCGCAGCACGGGTAAAGGACAGGAGGCCCGCGCTTGCTTGAGGTAGTCCGCCGAACCCTGGAAAAACGAGGTGTCGGTGAGCACCGAGAGGCAGGCCGCCTGGACGTGCCCGTCGCCCTCGGCATAGCTTTGGGCAATATCGGCGGCGTAGAAGTCCTCGCGCAGCACGCCGCGCGAAGGGCTGGCTTTTTTGACTTCGGCGATCACCGCGGCCTGCCCCGCCTCGAGCTTGCGGCGCATGGCGCCGAGGAAATCGCGGGTGAGCACGCGGCTTTCGGCGTCGGCGCGCATGGCGGCGAGCGGTTTCTTCTTCTGGCCGGCGGCGACTTCTTCGCGCTTGACGGCCACGATGCGTTGCAAGATGTCGTTCATGGGGTGTCGGGCGGCTTGCGAGCCGCGGCTTCTTGGGTTGGGGGCGGCGCCTTGAGCACTTTGACGATCACCCGGTGCATGACCCAGGCGACGAGCAAAAACAGCACCGAGATGCCGATGGCGATCCAGGCGCCCGGGTCACGCCAGAGGCTGGCCATCTCAGCGCGCTCCGGCCAGTTCGCGGGTGAGCGCGACGAAGCGGTGCAAGCGCTCCCGCGCCGCGCCCGAAGCGATGGCTGCGCGCGCACGGGCGATGCCCTCTCCAATGTCGGCGCAGACATTGGCTGCATACAGCGCCGCGCCGGCGTTGAGGATGACGATGTCGCGCGCCGGGCCGGGCACATCGTCGAGCACCTCGGTCAACAAGCTGCGCGAGGCCTCGGGCGTCTCGACGCGCAGCGCGCGGTTGCTCGCCATCGGCAGGCCGAAGTCTTCGGGATGGATTTCGTATTCGCTGATCTCGCCGCCCTTGAGCTCGCCGACGAGGGTGGCCGCGCCGAGACTGATTTCGTCCATGCCGTCGCGGCCGTAGACGACGAGCGCGTGCTCGGCACCGAGCCGCTGCAGCGCGCGCACCTGGATGCCGACGAGATCGGGGTGGAACACGCCCATGAGGATGTTGGGCGCGCCCGCGGGGTTGGTCAGGGGGCCGAGGATGTTGAAGATCGTACGCACGCCGAGTTCGCGCCGCACCGGCGCCACGTTCTTCATGGCCGGATGGTGGTTGGGCGCGAACATGAAGCCGATGCCGACCTCGGCGATACAGCGGGCGATGGCTTCGGGACTGAGGTTGATGTCGGCGCCAAGGCTCTCGAGCACATCGGCGCTGCCGCTTTTGCTCGAGACGCTGCGCCCGCCGTGCTTGCTGACCCGAGCCCCCGCGGCGGCGGCGACGAACATCGCGCAGGTCGAAATATTGAAGGTCTGCGCGCCGTCCCCGCCGGTGCCGACGATGTCGACGAGGTGCGTGGTGTCGGCCACCGGCACTTTGGTGGAAAACTCCCGCATGACCTGTGCCGCCGCGGTGATTTCGCCGATGGTCTCTTTCTTCACGCGCAGGGCCGTGATGAGGGCAGCCGTCATGACCGGCGAGAGCTCGCCGCGCATGATGAGGCGCATGAGATGAAGCATCTCGTCGTGAAAGATTTCCCGGTGTTCGATGACGCGCTGCAGCGCTTCCTGGGGCGTGATGGGCATGAAAGGGTCTCCTCGAAAAACATCAGCTCGCCGGGCCGGCGGCAGCAGCCAATTTGATACCGAAGGCCACGAACAGCACGCCTGCGGCACGGTCGAGCGCACGGGTCACGCGCTCGAGCCGGTGGCCAGCGCGGCCCAGCCCATGGCGCATCCACGCCGCCATGGCCGCCCAGCCCAGGTTGACGAGCAAACCGTTGGCGTTGAACACGAGGCCCAGCGCGATGAACGCGCGTGTCTTGTCGGCCGCGTCGGGCGCGATGAACTGCGGCACGAAGGCCAGGAAGAACAAGGCGACCTTCGGATTGAGCGCGTTGGTCCAAAAGCCGTTCAAAAAGGCATCTTTAAAGCTTTTTACCCCGAAAGCCGGCGTGATTCGGTCGGTTATTGCTATTGATTTGATATCAACCTCGCCGGGATGGCGCAGCAGCCGCAGGCCGACCCAGAGCAGGTAAGCGGCGCCCACGAGCTTGAGCACGAGGAAGGCCTGACCCGAAGCGGCCAGCAGCGCACCCACGCCGGCCGCCGCCGCCACGATGTGCACGAAGCAGCCCGCTGCCACGCCGAGTGCTGCGGCCACCCCGGCGCGGAAACCCGCGCGCAAGCCCTGCGTGGTCACGCACAGCACATCCGGGCCCGGCGTGAGGTTGAGCAGCAGGCCCGCAGCGACGAACAGCAGGAGATGGTGGGCGTCTGGCATGGCGGCTTCTTCAATGTCCGGGACGGTCAGAGCGCGCCGTCGAGGAAGTTCTTCAGCAGCGCGTGCCCATGCTCGGTCAGGATGGACTCGGGGTGGAATTGCACGCCTTGCACGTCGAGCTCGGTGTGACGCACGCCCATGATCTCGCCGTCGTCCGTCCAGGCCGTGATCTTCAAGCACGAGGGCAGAGTCTCGCGCTCGATGGCCAGCGAGTGGTAGCGGTTGACGGTGTAGCGCTCGGGCAGCCCGGCGAACACGCCCTCTTGCGTGGTGGTGATGACGCTGGTCTTGCCGTGCATGAGCTGCTTCGCCCGCACGATGCGTCCGCCGAAGGCCGCCCCGATGCTCTGGTGCCCGAGGCACACGCCGAGTATGGGCAGCTTGCCGGCGAAATGCTCGATGGCGGCGACCGAAATGCCCGCCTCGGCCGGCGAACACGGCCCCGGCGAGATGACCAGCCGATCCGGCGCGCGCGCGGCGATGCCCTCGAGCGTGATCTCGTCGTTGCGAAACACTTCGACCTCGGCGCCGAGTTCGCCGAAATACTGCACGAGGTTGTAGGTGAACGAATCGTAGTTGTCCACCATCAGGAGCTTGATGCGGTTCGTCATGGCGTTCACTCCAGACCTTCCTCGACCCGTTCGGCCGCACGCAGCAGCGCACGCGCCTTGTGTTCGGTTTCGCGCCATTCCATTTCGGGCACCGAGTCGGCCACCACGCCCGCGGCGGCCTGCACATAGAGCTGCCCGTCCTTGACGATGCCGGTGCGGATGGCGATGGCCAGATCCATGTCACCGGCGTAACTGAGATAGCCGCAAGCGCCACCGTAGAGGCCGCGCTTGCTGGGCTCGAGCTGGTCGATCAGTTCCATCGCGTGGACCTTGGGCGCGCCGGTGAGCGTGCCTGCGGGAAAGGTGGCTTTGAGCACGTCCATGCTGCTCATGCCGTCTTGCAACAGGCCCTCGACGTTGCTCACGATGTGCATGACATGGCTGTAGCGTTCGACGACGAAGGCCTCGGTGACCTTGACCGAGCCGATTTTGGCGATGCGGCCGATGTCGTTGCGGGCAAGATCGATGAGCATCACATGCTCGGCGCGCTCCTTCGGGTCGGCCAGCAGCTCCTGCTCGATCGCTTGGTCGGCCTCGGGCGTGGCGCCGCGCGGCCGTGTGCCCGCGAGCGGACGGATCGTGACCTTGTCGCCCGCCGCCGTGTGCTCCTGCCGCACCAAAATCTCGGGCGAGGCGCCGACGACATGGAAGTCGCCGAAGTGGTAGTAGTACATGTACGGGCTCGGGTTGAGCGAGCGCAGCGCGCGGTAGAGCGACAGCGGCGACTCGGTGTAACGCTTCTTGAGCCGCTGCCCGACCTGCACCTGCATGAAGTCGCCCGCCTCGATGAGCCGCTTGGCGCGCTCAACCGCCGCGAGATAGTCCGCCTTGGCGAATTCCCGCTCGACCGGGTAGCTCTGCGTGGGCTTGACCACCGGCGCGCTGACCGAGTATTGAAGCTGCTCCTTGAGCTCGCGCAGCCGCTTCTTCGCCGTCAAGTAGGCCTCGGGCTGGGCCGGGTCGGCATAGACGATGAGGTAGAGCTTGCCCGAGAGGTTGTCGATGACGGCCAGTTCCTCGCACTGCAGCAGCAGGATGTCGGGGCAGCCCAGAGTGTCCGGCGGGCACGAATGCACGAGTTTTTTCTCGATGTGCCGCACCGTGTCGTAGCCGAAGTAGCCGGCCAGGCCGCCACAAAAACGCGGCAGCCCCGGGCGCAGCGCCACTTTGAAACGCTGCTGGTAGGCCGCAATGAAATCGAGCGGATTGCCCTGCGCGGTTTCGATCACGACGCCATCGCGCACCACTTCGGTTCGGGCCGCATCGCCAAAGCCGCTGGCGCGCAGCAGCGTGCGCGCGGGCAGGCCAATGAAGCTGTAGCGGCCGAAACGCTCGCCGCCCACGACGGATTCGAGCAAAAAGCTGTAGCGCCCGCCGTCCTTCCCGTGCGCAAGCTTGAGGTAAAGCGACAGCGGGGTTTCGAGGTCGGCAAAGGCCTCGATCATCAGCGGGATGCGGTTAAAGCCTTGGCCGGCGAGGCTTTTGAATTCGAGCTCGGTCATCATGAAGCGCATCTCTTCGGGTGGCCAGACGCAGCACACAGGCCACGTCGGCAGGGGTCATACGGGAAGGGGGTGAGGGCACCGTGCCCGCTGCGGGCGGGAAACCGAACCGGTGCCGAGCGCGCGAAAACGCGCAGGCTCAAAGCGGCAGCACAGGCGAGCGCCGCCAGGGCCAAGCCCCCCGGGGCCGGCTCTGCCCCGGAGCATCCAGCAGCTCAGTGCGTAGCGAAGCGACGTTCATGATGCAGCCAGTTTAGCAAACGTCTCGTCCAAACCGCATACCCAGCCGCCCAGGGCGCGCGCCATCCCTCGAACAAACCCTGATGCACGACGGCCCGATCGGTCGGACAATCAAGCGCCATCGAACGACCGTTCATATTGCTGAGGAGCCTCGAGATGAACTTTTCCCGCAAACGCTTTCTGATGTCGTGCCTGTTGCTGCTGGCCTCGGGTTGGGCCGCGGCTGCGCCCTTGGAGGTCGCGGGCGTGAAAGTCGACGACAGCGTGGAATTGGCGGGCAAGACGCTGGTGCTCAACGGCGCGGGGGTGCGCACCAAGGCGATCTTCAAGGTCTATGTCGCAGCCCTCTACCTGCCGCAAAAGGCCAACACACCCGAAGCGGTCTTGGCCCTGCAAGGCCCAAAGCGCATGCACATCACCATGGTGCGTGAAATCGACACCAATGAACTCGGCAAGTTGTTCACGCGCGGCGTCGAGGACAACACGCCCAAAAGCGAAATGTCCAAACTGATTCCGGGCCTGATCCGGATGGGCCAGATCTTTGCCGAGCAGAAGAAGCTCTCGCCCGGTGAAACCTTCAGCATCGACTGGATTCCGGGGAAAGGAACCATCATCACCGTCAAAGGCCAGCCGCAGGGCGAACCGTTCAAGGAACCGGAATTCTTCAACGCCATGATGCGCATCTGGCTCGGCCCCAACCCGGCCGACTGGCGGCTGAAAGACGCCCTGCTCGGCAAACCCGCGTGAACGGCACGGGTGATGGTTTGCCCGGATGGCTGCGGGCATGATTTGGTCTATGCTGAAAGAACGAGTTTTGCCCCATAGGAGCCTTCCATGAACCGTCTGTTCCGTTTCTTTCTGGCGCTTTTTGGCGCCGCCCTCATCGCGCAGGGCGCGCAGGCTGCGGATGCGCCGATCAAGGTGGTCTACCACCTGAGCGAAGGCATTCCGCAGGCGTCGCGCGCCATCGGCAACATCCGCAATCACCTGGCGGCCGACCCGACGGTCCAGATCGTCGTCGTCACGCACGGCCTGGGCATCGACTTTCTGCTCGACGGTGCGACCAACCAGCAAGACCAGCCGTTTGCCGGCTCCATCAGCGACCTGGCCAACAAGGGCGTGGAGTTCCGCGTGTGCAACAACACGCTGGTCGCGCGCAAGATCGACCCCAAGCGGCTCGTGATGGAAGCCAAGATCGTGCCCTCGGGCGTGGCCGAAGTCGCCAAGCTGCAGGCCCGCGAAGGCTACGTCTACCTCAAGCCCTGACTCGGGACACGCTGAACCCGTCCCTCGCAACGGCGCCTTCGGGCGCCGTTGCCCTTTTCGGCCATGGGCAAAGACGGGGACGCTTATCATCAAGCCCATGCACCCACCCGAGATCGACATCCGCGTCCAAACCCGCTACGTGCCCGAAGCCTCGGAGCCGATCGACGAGGTGTATGGCTTTGCCTACACCATCACGATCACGAATCTGGGCGACGCGGCGGCCCAGCTCATTTCGCGCCATTGGGTGATCGAGGACAGCGACGGCCATCTCGAAGAGGTGCGTGGCCTCGGCGTCGTCGGACACCAGCCGCTGCTGCAGCCCGGCGAATCGTTCGAATACACCAGCGGCTGCCGCCTGCACACGCCCACGGGCACCATGCGCGGCCGCTACCGCTTCGTCACCGACGAGGGCGAGCCCTTCGACGTGCCGATCGCCCCGTTCACGCTCGACGCCACCGGCCACCTCGGGCCCCGCACGCTGCACTGAGCTTTCCTGGCCGAACCGAATCAACCGCACCCGCCGCCCATGAATTTCCTGCCCAGCTGGCCGCCCGAGATCAACACCTTGCTGCTGTTCGGCCTGCTGCTGTTCGGCGGGGCGCTGGGCGGGTATTTCGCGCACCGGCTGCGCTGGCTGCCCAGCATCACCGGCTTCATGGCCGTGGGCCTGGCGGTGGGGCCGCAGGGGCTGGGGCTGATCGGCCCCGAGGGCATGGCCCAGGCGAAGGTCATCGTCGACGTGGCGCTGGCGCTGATCCTCTACCGGCTCGGCCTCTCGCTCGATCTCAAGGCCTTGCTGGCGGACCGGCGGCTGCTGCTGGTGTCGCTGGCCGAAGGGGTGGCCACGTTTGTCCTCATCTACGCGGCGCTGGCGCTGGTGGGCGTGAGCGGCGTGGTGGCGGCGGTGATTGCCACCATCGGCATTTCGTCCTCGCCGGCGGTGCTGATCCACGTCGGCCACGAGCTCGGCGCCAGCGGCCCGGTGACGGAGCGCGCCCGCGCGCTGGTGGCGCTCAACAACATGATGGCCTTCGTCGCCTTCTCGGCGGTGCTGCCGGTGCTCTACCAGCACAACGACGCGGGCTGGGCGGTGACGCTGGGTGCGCCGGCATGGCGGCTGCTCGGCTCGGCGGCGCTGGGTGTGGCGCTGGGCTGGCTGCTGCACTGGGCGGCGCGGCGCACCAAGCGCGCGTCGCAGTACCACCTGGCGCTGGTGATCGGGGCGGTGATGTTCGCGCTGGGCGGCTCGCAGTCGCTGCACCTGTCGGGGCTGTTCGCGCCGCTGGTGCTCGGGGTGACGGTGCGCAGCCTGGAGCAGCAAAGCCTGATCGCGGACCTGGCGTTCGGCGCGGCGTTTGAGCTGTTCTTCATCGCGCTCTTCGTCTACGCCGGCGCCAATCTGCACCTGGCCGAGATGTGGCATTACGCGGCGGCGGCCGGCGCCTTCGTGCTCGCGCGCGGCGCGGCCAAGCTGATCACCGTGGGCGGCGTGGGCTATCTCACGGGCGTGCCGGTGCGCCAGGGCCTGAGTGCGGGCCTGCTGCTGATGCCCATGGCGGGCCTGGCCATCGGGCTGACCGCGACCACGCTGAACCTGTTCCCCGAGCAGGGCGCGGCCGTTTCGGCGGTGGTGCTGGCGGCGGTGGCGGTGCTCGAAACTATCGGGCCGCCGGTTGCCGCGCAGGCCTTCCGCTGGTCGGGCGACCGGCTGGCCGCCGATGAACCCGACAAGGAGATACATGGCTGAACTGCAAAGTTTCTGGGGCGAGTGGATCCGCCCTTCGGCGGGCTTTCCCGCGGTGCAGTGGGCGCTGCTGCTGGCCGCAGCCGCCCTGGCCGGCCAGTTGCTGCAGCGGCTGCTGGCGGTGCCGGCCATTCTGGGCTACTCGGTGGTGGGCGCGCTCGCCGGGCTGGGCGGCTTTGCGGCGAGCGCCTGGCCGCTGACCGGGCTGGGGCGCTTTCTGCTGGAACTGGGCTTGTCGGTGGTGCTGTTCGAGGCGGGCTCGCGGGTGTCGCTGCGCTGGTTCCGCCACAACCCGATGGTGCTGGTGCAAAGCGTGCTGGAGGCGGGCCTGAGCTTTCTGGCGGTGCGCACGCTGCTGACCTGGCTGGCCGTGCCAGATGCGGTGGCACTGCCGCTGGCGCTGATCGGCATGGCGGCCTCGCCGGCGGTGCTCTCACGGGTGGCGCTGGATCTGCGGGCCTCGGGGCCGGTGACGGAGCGCGCCCGCACGCTCACCACGCTCAACACTTTGTATGTGCTGACCATTGGCGGCGCGCTCGCGGGGCTGGGGACGTCCGCCGGTGGCGACGCGGCCGCAGCGCCGCTGCGGCTGGCGGCGCTGCAACCGGTGCTGGTGGTGCTGGGGCTGTCCTTCGTCGCGGCGGCACTGATGGCGCTGGCGATGCGGCTGGTGCTGATGCTGCCCGCGGGCTCGGTCGAGCACACCGCCATCGTGCTGGTGGCGCTGCTGGCGGCCTTCACCACTCTGGGCGCGCACCTCGGCGGCTCGGCGCCGCTGGCCGGCCTGCTGGGCGGCTTGCTGCTCAAGCAGATCGACCCGCGGCCCTGGCGCTGGCCGGCCACGCTGCAGACGCTGGCCAGCCCCTTGGTCCTGCTGATGTTCGTGCTGGTGGCGGCGCTGGCCGCGCAGGGCGACTGGAGCCCCGCGCTCTGGGCCTCGGTGGCGGCGGTGCTGGCTGCGCGGCTGCTGGCCAAGGCGCTGGGCCTGGTGCTGGGCAGCGTGGGCGGCGCCTTGCGGCCCTCGCAGGCGCTGTGGGTGGCGGCGACGATGTCGCCCATGTCGGCGGTGGCGCTGGTGCTGACCTCGCAATTCGCCAGTGCGCGGCCGGCCCAGGCGGCCGACATCGCCGCGCTGGCGCTGCCGGCAATTCTGGTGATGGAGCTCCTCGGCGCGATGCTCGCGGCGCACGCGCTGCGCCGCGCAGGCGAGTGCCCGCCGTCCGCGGGCCTGGGCGGCGGCACGCCCGCGCCGACGAACAACGAGAAGGGAGGCCGCGATGGCGCTTGAAGCCTTCACCACCTCGAGCGCGCTGTCGCTGGGGGTGGAACTCGAACTGCAACTGGTCAACACCCACGACTACGACCTCGCGCCCTATGCCGAGGACATGCTGCGCCTGATGCGCGCGCAGAAACTGCCGGGCAGCGTGGTGCCGGAGATGACCTCGGCGATGATCGAGATCTCCACCGGCGTGTGCCACAGCAGCGCGGAGGTGCTGTCGCAGCTCGCGCAGATCCGCGATGCGCTGGTGCGCGCGGCCGACCGGCTGGGCATTGCGGTATGCGGCGGTGGCACGCATCCGTTTCAGCTCTGGCACGAGCGGCGCATCTACGACAAGCCGCGGTTTCGTGAACTTTCGGCGCTGTACGGCTATCTGTCCAAGCAGTTCACCATCTTCGGCCAGCATGTGCATGTGGGCTGCCCCGATGCCGACACCGCGCTGCGCACGCTGCACCGCATGTCGCGCTACATTCCGCACTTCATTGCGCTGTCGGCCTCCTCGCCGTATGTGCAAGGGCATGACACGGCGTTCGACTCGGCGCGGCTCAACTCGGTGTTTGCCTTCCCGCTGTCGGGGCGCGCGCCCTTTGTGACGCGCTGGAGCGATTTCGAGGCCTACTTCGACAAGATGACGCGCACCGGCGTGGTCAAGAGCATGAAGGATTTTTATTGGGACATCCGCCCCAAGCCGGAGTACGGCACCATCGAAATCCGCGTGTTCGACACGCCGCTGACGGTCGAGCGCGCGGCAGCGCTGGCCGCCTATGTACAGTGCCTGGGTGCGTGGTTCATGCGCGCCGAGCCGTTTGAGCCGCATGAGGACGATTACCTCGTCTACACCTACAACCGCTTCCAGGCCTGCCGCTTCGGGCTCGACGCGATCTACGTGGACCCCGGCAGCGGCGAGCATCTGTCGCTGCGCGAGCATCTGTTGCAGAGCTTCGAGCGGCTCGCGCCCTATGCGCAGACGCTCGACGCCACGGCCGGCCTGGCGCTGCTGCGCGAGAGCGTGGAGCGCGGCCATAACGACGCGCGCTGGCTGCGGGAGCAGCAGCAGTCCGCGCAGTGGCTAGGCGAAGTGGTGCGCCAGGCCGGTCGGCGATTCCGTGCCGACGCGCGTTGAGCACCTGTGCGCTTGCATGAACGAAGCCGCCGCGCCCGCATTCTTCACAGCATTGCCTCCCGAACGCCTGCCCGCCACCGCCCCATGACCCTGCGCATCGGCATCACCGCTCGCTTGCTGCACGAACCGCCGGCGGGCCTGGGCCTGCCGCTCAAGCCTTTGCAGTTCCTCGAGAGCTCTATGGCGCACTGGATCATGGCGCATCGCGCCCTTGCGCTGATGGTGCCCTTCATCGACGAACGCGCCCCGTTCGCCATGACTCCCGCGCCCACGGAAGACATCGTCGACCTGCTCGACGGCCTGGTGCTGCAAGGCGGCATCGACATCTCGCCCGAGGCCTACGGCGCCGAGCCGCTGCCCGGCCCCTGGCCGCACGACCCGGTGCGTGACCGCTACGAGCTCGCGCTGCTGCGCGCCTTCATCGCCGCGGGCAAGCCGGTGCTGGGCGTGTGCCGCGGCGCGCAACTGCTCAACGTGGCCCTGGGCGGCACCCTGGTGCAGGACATTCCCACCCAGCGCCCCGGCGCCGTGGTGCACCAGGACTTGAACCGCTACGACCGGCTCACCCATGCCGTGCGCTTTACCGCCGGGTCCGACCTGCGGGAGATCTATGGCCCGGGAGCGCATCGCGTCACCAGCATCCACCATCAGTGCGTGGACCGGCTGGGCACGGGGCTCGCCGTCGAGGCGGTCTGCCCCGACGACGGGGTGATTGAGGCGATCCGGCTCAAAGGCGCGGGCTTTGGGCTGGGCGTGCAGTGGCACCCTGAGTTCCACCTCACCCAGCGCGACCAGGCGCTGGGCCTGCTCGACAGCGGGCCGATGATGCAGAGCTTCCTCGCCGCCGCACGCCATCGCGCGCGGCGGCTGCGCGGCCGTGCGCGCGCCACCCCCACCCCGGCGGCGCCGCAGCCATGAGCCAGCTGGGTGAGTTCGAGCTGATCGAGCGCTTCTTCCACAGAAGCGGCAAGACCGCGCCGGGCGTGGCCCTGGGCATCGGCGACGACTGCGCGCTGCTGGCCCCCACGGCGGGCCAGCAACTGGCCGTCTCCAGCGACATGCTGGTCGAAGGCCGGCACTTCCTGAGCACCGTTGCGCCCGAGCGGCTGGGCCACAAGGCGCTGGCGGTGAATCTTTCGGACCTTGCGGCCTGCGGCGCGCGGCCGCTGGCTTTCACGCTCGCGCTGGCCCTGCCGCGGCCAGACGCCGCCTGGCTGGAGGGTTTTGCGCGCGGGCTGTTCGCTTTGGCCGATGCGCATGGCTGCGCGCTGGTGGGCGGCGACACCACCGCCGGTCCGCTGAACCTGTGCATCACCGTCTTCGGCGAGGTGCCACCGGGCCAGGCCCTGCGGCGCAGCGGCGCGCGCGTGGGCGACGAGCTGTGGGTCAGCGGCACACCGGGCGAGGCGCGGCTGGCGCTCGAGGTGTTTCGCGGCACGCTCTCGCTGCCGCAGGCCGCGTTCGAGCGCGTGCGCGCACGCATGGAAACCCCCACCCCGCGCGTGGCGCTGGGGCTCGCGCTGCGCGGCATCGCCAGCGCCTGCGCCGATGTGAGCGACGGGCTCGCGGGCGACCTCGGACACATCCTCACCGCAAGCGGCGTCGGCGCGTGTATCGACGCCGCAACTGCTACATCTTTACTAGCGAAACCGGACCAATTGGCGCTGGGATACGGCGAAATTCCCCCTGAAAAACGTCTGGAGTGGGTGCTCGCCGGGGGCGACGACTACGAACTCGTGTTCACAGCCCCGGCCGCGGCGCACGGAGCGGTGTTGCGCGCCGCCCAGGCGGCCGGCACGCCGGTCACATGCATCGGCACGATCGAAGCCGCGCCGGGCCTGCGCCTGCGCGCAGCCGACGGCCATGTCCGCCCCTGCCCCTACGGCGGCTTCGACCATTTCGCCTGAGTTGCCGCCGAAGTCGGGGTCAGCGCTGCGGATAATGAAACCATGCCCATCGAAACCACGCCCTCCGCTGCATCCCCCGACGCCGCCGACCGGTCTGCATCCGTGCCGGAAGCCGGCCCGGCAGCATGCCCCGCCTCGAGCCTGCCGCCGCTGCCGCCGCGGGCCACGGCGCGCTTCATGCTCGCGCATCCGGCGCATGCGATTGCGCTGGGCTTCGGCTCGGGCCTGTCACCGGTCGCGCCGGGGACGGCCGGCACGCTCTGGGCCTGGCTGGCGTGGGCGGCGCTTGCACCCTGGCTCACACCGGCGCAACAAGGATTTTTCATCCTCGGCGCGTTGCTGGTGGGCTGGTGGGCCTGCACCGTCACCGCGCGCAACCTCGGCACCGACGACCCGAGCGCCATCGTCTGGGACGAGGTGGTCGCTTTCTGGCTGGTGCTGTGGCTGCTGCTGCCTGCGGGTTGGCTCGCGCAGGCGGTGGCGTTTGCGCTGTTTCGCGCGTTCGACGCCATCAAGCGCGGCCCCGTGGGCTGGGCCGACCGGGTGTTTCACGGCCGAAGCTGGCGCGGCGGCTGGGGGATTTTGTTCGACGACCTGGTCGCTGCGTTCTGCACGCTGCTGGTGATCGCCGCCTGGCGCGCCTGGCTGGCCTGAGAGGCTGAGAGGGAATTGGTCATGCCCGCTTTGACGCCCCAAAACACGCCCGATTCCCTCTCAGCCTCTGAGGGCCCCGGGCGTGGCAGCGGGGTCGCTCTGTTTTCAGGAGCATGAAATGACCGAAATACGCTGGGAACTGGCCGAAAAACTGCAAAAACTCGGCTGGATGATGGCCACCGCCGAAAGCTGCACCGGCGGCCTGATCGCAGCGGCCTGCACGGACCTGGCGGGCTCGAGCGCCTGGTTCGAGCGCGGCTTCGTCACCTACTCCAACGCCGCCAAGGCCGAACTGCTGGGTGTGGACCCCGCGCTGATCGAGCGCTTTGGCGCCGTGAGCGAGCCCGTGGCGCGCGCGATGGCCGAGGGTGCGCTCCGACACGCGCATGCCCAGATGAGCGTCGCCGTCACCGGCATCGCGGGCCCGACCGGCGGCAGCCCTGAAAAGCCCGTGGGCACGGTTTGGTTCGGCTGGAGCCTGCGCACACCCGAGGGTGGGCTGCACACCGAAACCGAGTACCGCCGTTTCGACGGCGACCGCGCCGCGGTGCGCGCGCAAACGGTGGCGCATGCGCTGGCGGGCATCGTGCGCCGGTTGAACCTAAATCCGGCAGTTGACCGCTGCTCGCGTAAAGCAAGGTATTGATGTTTCAGCAATTTTCGGTGCGCAGGCCGTTCACCGTTTGGGTGAGCGCTGCGCACCCGTTCGAGTCGCCCTCGGGCGCGGGGGCGGCGTTGCAAATCCTC
>NZ_RKQL01000002.1 GCF_003843835.1 Tibeticola sediminis
CTTTGACGTCCCAAAACACGCCCGAGGGCGTTGCAAATGCGCGCCGTAGCCCGAGCTACGGCTGTGCTTTGCGCCTACTCGGGCGCGTTTTGGGGTGCCCCTTCGGGCACGCCCAATTCCCTCTCAGCCTCTGATTCGGGGCCGCGCCCACTTAGGCCTTGGGGCCCTCACTTTCCATCCCGTGCGCTTCGACGTCATCACCCTGTTTCCGGAACTGTTCGGCCCGTTTCTGACTTCGGGGGTGACGCGCCGTGCTTACCAGGATGGGCGGGTGGACGTGCATCTGTGGAATCCGCGCGACTACGGGGAAGGGAACTACCGCCGGGTCGATGATCGCCCCTTCGGCGGGGGGCCGGGTATGGTGTTGATGGCCGAGCCGCTGTATTTGACGCTTGAAGCCATCCGGGCTGCGCGCCAAGACCGCGTTCCGGCGCCGCTGGTTTTGTTCTCGCCCATCGGCGAGTCGATCACGCAGGCGGTGGTCAACCAATGGGCGGCTGGGGAGGGCGCGATTCTTTTGTGTGGACGCTACGAGGGCGTTGACCAGCGTTTCATCGATGCCTACGTCGATGTCCAACTCAGCCTGGGGGACTTCGTTCTTTCCGGCGGCGAGATCCCGGCGATGGCCCTGCTCGACGCGGTTGCGCGCTTGCAGCCTGGCGTTCTCGGTGACGCAAACAGCAGCCTCCAAGATAGCTTCAATCCGGCGCTGGACGGGCTGCTGGATTGTCCGCATTACACCCGCCCGGAACATTGGCGGGGACGCTCGGTCCCGCCGGAACTCCTCGGAGGCAATCATGCCCAAATCGAGCGATGGCGGCGTGAGCAGCGGCTGTCCATCACCGCACGTGCGCGTCCAGACCTGATTGAGCGAGCGCGTGCGTCTGGTGCACTGAGCGTCGACGACGAGCATGTGCTTCGGCGCGCAGCTCCAGGTCAATCGCCAACGGAGCTATAATCACGGGCTTCGATCCTCTGCCCGGCCGCGGTTTGAAGTGGGCCCCGCGGCCCCTGTCGACTTTTGGTTTCGACATCCGCCTTTTGTGTAGCGCGGGCATGATCGTCTGAAGGTGTAAACATGAACTTGATTCAGACGCTCGAGCAGGAAGAAATTGCTCGCCTCGGCAAAAATATTCCCGAATTTGGTCCCGGTGATACCGTGATCGTCAATGTGAACGTGGTCGAAGGCTCGCGCAAGCGTGTCCAGGCATACGAAGGCGTGGTCATCGCCAAGCGTAATCGAGGCCTCAACAGCGCTTTTACCGTGCGCAAGATTTCGAGCGGTGAAGGGGTGGAGCGGACCTTCCAGACCTACAGCCCCTTGATCGCCAGCATCGAAGTCAAGCGCCGCGGTGATGTGCGTCGCGCGAAGCTTTACTACTTGCGTGACCGCAGCGGTAAGTCGGCGCGCATCAAGGAAAAGCTGCCCAATCGTGCGAAGGCGGCGCCCGCAGCCTGACCTGCGCACCTGTGAACGTGACTCAAGCCGCTCAGGCCTATCCTGAGCGGCTTTTTTGTCTCTATTTGGCCTAATCATGCGGGAGTCGCGTGCCATTCGTCGGCCGCCGCCCTCGTTCAACCCGCGGGAGGTCCCGGTCATCGGGGTCGATGCGCACCTTCCGCGCGTTGATCCGGCTGAATTGACCCTGGACCGGCTGCGCCGGCGATTCCAATCACCGCCCACCTGGGTCCCGGAATTGCGGGCCGAGCCACAGTGGCTACCCGGCAGCTTGAAGCCGGCAGCGGTCCTGATCCCGCTGTTGGCGTCACGGGGCAGGGACGCTCCCGTTCATGTGCTCCTGACCGAGCGGGCGGAGCATCTTTCGAGCCATGCAGGTCAGATCGCCTTTCCCGGTGGACGGATCGATGAGGGCGACGCCGACCCCATCATGGCAGCGCTGCGGGAGGCGCAGGAGGAGGTGGGTCTGGATCCCACCCGGGTCGAGGCGCTGGGTTTGATGCCGACCTATACGACGGGCAGCGGCTATCTGGTGACGCCTGTCGTGGGGTTGGTCGATCCATCGGCGCCACTGCGCGCAAACTCCAGTGAAGTCAGCGACATTTTTGAAGTTCCCCTCGATTTCCTGATGAATCCCCAGCACCATCAAAGGCACTCCGTGGCTTGGCAGGGTGCGCAGCGCGAGTGGTTTTCGATGCCCTATCTCGATCGGAGTACGCAGCCGCCGCGCGAGCGGTTCATTTGGGGCGCCACGGCGGGCATGCTGCGCAATCTCTATCGGATGTTGTCGGCCCCTCGGTGAGGGATGCGGCCCGCCTATCATTCATCCTCATGAATCTGATTGCAATCGTCCTGGCGCTGTTGTTGGAACAGGTTCGTCCGGTTTCCGAGGGGAACCCAATGGACCGCTGGATCGATCGCTGGTTCGAATGGGCTCGATGCAATTTCGACGCCGGCCAACATCACCATGGCTGGCTGGCGTGGGGTGCTGCGGTTGCCGTTCCGGCGCTGTTCGTGCTGAGCGTTCATCTCGGGGCGCAGGCGGTCGCGGGCTGGCCGCTGGCGTTGTTGTGGCATGTGGCGGTGCTGTACACAACGCTGGGGTTTCGGCGCTTCAGTCATCGTTTTGCCGAAGTGCGCGAGGCGCTCGAGGCCGATGACCTGGCCCGCGCGCGGCAGGTGCTGGCGCAATGGCGCGGTGAACCCTCGCCGGAAGACACGACCGAACTGATACGCGCCTTGATTCGGCAGGCCTTGATCGATGGGCACCGACACATGTTCGGCGTGCTTTTTTGGTATGTCGTCGTCGCAGCGCTCGGTGGCGGTCCTGCAGGGGCGGTTTTCTATCGTTTGTCGGATCGCTTGAGGGATGGCTTGAAACGCCGCGGTGGTGAGGTGGTGGTCGAAAGTGCTTCCCTGATGCGAGTGGCGGGTCAGGCCTGGATTTGGTTGGATGCGGTGCCGTCTCGGGTCACGGCGCTTTGGTTCGCCATGGTGGGCAGTTTCGAGGACGCCATCGAGGTCTGGCGCGGGCTTTCCGAGGATTGGGGGGAGGGCTCGAGCGACCGGCTCATCGTTGCGGCGGGTTCCGGCGCGCTCAACCTGGATCTCGGTGCGGCAAAAAAGGAAGAGGGTCCGGAGCAAAGCCCGGCGCAGGGGGCGGGCGAGTTCCCCCGTGGCTGGGCCATGCCGGAGGTCGGGCATTTACCGCAGGTCGTGGGTTTGCTCTGGCGATCGGTCGTCCTTTGGCTTTTGGTGCTGGCGCTCTTGGCGCTCGGGCGGCTGTTTGGATGAGACCGGGCGGCCCGCTCGCTCGGGTGACCGCTCTCTGGTCGCGAGATGCCCCCTGAAAACAGCGCGCCTATTGCCAATCGGGTGGACGCCCGCCGCGGGCGTACTCGCGCGCCTTGCTGCACTCCGCAAACAGGGTTTGGTAGATCCGGTAGCGTTGCGGGGCAATTCCTTCTGGCCCGGGGGCGCCGACGGCTGCGATGACGGCACAATCGGGTTCGTGGAGGTGGGTGCAGTTGTGAAACCTGCAGTGGCCGATATGGCGCCGCAGGTCGGGCATGAGGCTTGCGAGCGCCAACGCTTCGATGTGCTGCAGCCCGAATTCTTGGAAGCCGGGTGAATCGATCACCGCGCTGTTTCGGGCACGGTCCAGCCAGTACCAGGTCGTTCGCGTCGTGGTGTGCTTGCCCGAGTTCAGGGCCTGCGAGATTTCCTGGGTCTCGGCTTGAGCGTGGGGAACGAGCCGATTGATCAGGGAGCTCTTGCCCGCGCCCGAGGGGCCAAGAACGAGTGTGGCCTTCTCCGTCAATAACGATCGGATGCTGTCGAGTTCGCCTGCCTCAGGCCCTTGAAGCGAAAAGCCAAGGAGGGTGTAGCCCATCTGGGGATAAGGCGCGAGCCGGGCCATCGCTTTGGCGTGCGCTGGTCCCAAGTCCCGCTTGTTCACCGCAATGACGGCGGGAATCTGCTCCGCCTCGGCGGCGATGAGCACCCGCGCCAGCTGCTCCTCAGAGAAATCCGGCTCAGCGGCAACCAACAGCAAGATCTGGTCGATGTTCGCTGCGAAAACCTTCGTACGGACGGCATCGCGGCGAAGCAGGCAATTTCGCCGCGGCAGCACCGACTCGATGACCGCCGCGTCACCGCTGGCCGACCACTGAACTCGGTCGCCACAGACAGCGACCATTTTTTTACCTCGGGGATGAGCCATCCAACGATGGCCCTCATCGGTCTCGATCAAATAATGCCGTCCATAGCTCGCAATGACGCGGGCCCCGTTCCCTTGAGTGCCGGTGTTGGGTTTCATTCCGCACGCAGGCGCATCAGCCGCTCAGAAGCGGGGGGATGGGAATAGAAAAAACGCGCGTACAAAGGATCTGGAGTCAGTGTCGAGGCGTTGTCTCGGAACAGTTTGAGCAGCGCACGTTCCAGGGCACCCGTGGGGGCGCATTTCGTTGCAAAGGCATCCGCCTCGAACTCCTGGCGGCGAGACCATCCCGACAGGACAGGTGCGAGCAAGGTTGTCACGTGCGGGAGGACGAGGATGAACAGCGTCAATGCGAGCGCGTTGCTGGGAGCGTCGATGCCCCAGGCAATGTTCGGGGTCACGCCCAGGCCCGTGTAGAACCAGGTTTGCTTGATGAGCCAGCCGAGCAAAGCAAAGCCCCCGAAACTCAGAACGGCGAGCAGCGCCAATCGCTGCAGGATGTGGTGATGGGCGTTGTGCCCCAGCTCATGGGCAATGACGGCTTCGACTTCCTCGGGCTCCAATTGTTGCAACAGCGTGTCGTAAAGAACGACGCGCTTGGTTCGGCCGAAGCCCGTGAAGTAAGCATTGCCGTGGCCGCTTCGGCGGCTGCTGTCCATCACGAAGAGTCCCGATGCCTGGTAACCACAGCGCTGCAGCAGTCGCTCGAGACCCTGCTTGAGTGGGCCATCGGGTAGCGGAAGGAAACGGTTGAACAGGGGGGCGATGAGCACCGGGTAGGCCCACAACAGAAGCAGATTGAGCGACATCCATCCGGCCCAAGTCCACAGCCACCACGAACGGCCCGTTTCCCGCATCAGCCAAAGAAAGCCCAGGGCCACGGGCAGGCCGATGAGGGCGCTGACGAGCGCGCTTCGCGCGACATCTGCCAACCAGAGCCGTGGGCTGGTTCCGTTGAAGCCAAACCGGCTTTCGATCCCAAAGGTCTTATAGAGCGCGAACGGCAATTCCAGGATGACGTTGATGGTCACGAATGCCGTCAGCACGAGCAACTCCTGAAGCAAGCCGGCGCCCACGGCGCGCAACAGGGCCAGGTTGAGTTGCTCGAGCCCCCCCAGCAGCGTCCATCCGAGGGCGAGCGCCATGCTCCATGCGGTCTCCAGCATTCCGAGGCGGGTCTTGGCGATCGTGTAGTCTGCTGCACGCTGATGCGCATCGAGCGGCACCTGCGCTGCGAAGGCGGGCGGGACGCTCGAGCGATGCGCAGCGACATGCCGGATCTGTCGAGCGGCCAACCACTGCTGGAGTATGAACGAGGCGGCGAGCAATCCGCAAAAAAAGAGGCTCCAAAGATCGGACGCGGAGAGACTGGCGCTGGAATTCATGCATGGAGTTTAGGGCAACGGAACCAGTCCCTCGTGCGCCGCGCATCCCGGTAGCACGAGGCGCCGGCCGCCATTTTTGGGATCACCGGTTTTCCGAAGCGCTCTCGATGCCGCTGATTTCCAGCGACAATTCGTCGTATGAACGTTCAATTTGAAACTGCGCCGGCTCCGGAGCGCTTGATGAAGTCAGACCTCAATTTGGTCTGGGTCGATTGTGAAATGACCGGGCTCGATCCCGAGACTGAGCGCCTCATCGAGATCGCCGTCGTCGTGACGGGCCCTCACCTCGAGCCGCGCATCGAAGGACCTGTGTTGGTCATTCATCAGGATGACGCCGTGCTTGACCGAATGGATGCCTGGAACAAGGGCACGCATGGGCGCAGCGGCTTGATCGACAAGGTCCGGGCATCGACCATCACCGAAGCGCAGGCCGAAGACATCTTGCTCGAGTTTTTAGCGGCTTATGTACCCAAGGGGGTCGCGCCGATGTGTGGGAATTCGATTGGGCAGGATCGGCGGTTTTTGGCGCGGTACATGCCTCGTCTGGAGGCTTTTTTCCACTACCGCAACGTCGATGTCAGTTCGCTCAAGGAACTGGCGAAGCGCTGGCGACCGGAGGTCTGCGCCTCGTTCAAGAAGCAGCAAAAGCACACGGCGCTGGCCGATGTCCATGAGTCGATTGATGAACTCGCCCATTACCGCACGCACTTCCTTCGGGTGGGTGAGGCAGCCGCGCCATCGGCCGCGGCCTGAAGTTGCCGACGCGTTTGTGTTATAGTTCGCTTGAACCTGGCCTCCTGGGCCAGGTTTTTTGTTTGCATCTCCCTTCACACACTCGGGGCTCCCATGCGGGGCTGCCGTTCTGGTCAGGCTTCTGGAGCCATTGTGTATTCCCCGTTCACGGGGGATCGCAGCGATCGGGTTTCGTTTGATGGTTGATGTTTTTTAACCATTGACGAGGCCATGCCGTCCCCGATCGGGTACGGCTGCCGCGTGTTGTGAAAAATCATGATTCAACAGAATGACATTTTGGGCGCCCCTGCGCCCCTCGGTTCGACGTTTGCGAGCGAAGCCGACACGATTTCCCCCCCGAATGGCTTTGAGCGCTTGGGCCTGGCTGCCGAACTGGTGCGCGCCGTGGCTGACCTCGGCTACACCGAGCCGACGGTCGTCCAGCAACAAACGATCAGCCGCGCTTTGTCGAGCGAGGCGACGGGCGCCATCGATCTGATGGTTTCGAGCCAAACTGGCAGCGGTAAGACGGCGGCTTTCCTGCTTCCGGTGTTGCATACCTTGCTGGCGGTGAAGGCGCAGCAACGGGAGCAAGAAGAAGCAGACTGGGCACGCCAGGTCGCTGAAGCCGCGGCGCGCGGGGAAGAGGCTCCCAAACGTCCGAAACGCAAGGACCCGACTCAGCCGCGGCATTTCAAGCCAGCGACGCCGGCCGCTTTGGTGGTTTGCCCGACGCGGGAGTTGGCTCAGCAGGTGGCCCACGATGCGATCGAGTTGGTCAAGCATTGCAAGGGAATCCGAGTCGCCAATGTTGTCGGCGGCATGCCGTACCAGCTCCAGGTTGCCAAGTTGCAGGGCGCGGATCTGGTTGTGGCCACGCCCGGCCGTTTGCTCGATCTCGAGCGCTCGAAACAAATCAAACTGGATGCGGTCCGCGTGTTGGTGGTGGACGAGGCCGATCGTATGCTTGACCTCGGATTTGCCGATGATCTGGCCGAGATCAACCGTCTGACGAGTGCGCGGGAACAAACCATGATGTTCAGCGCCACATTCGCGCCGCGGATTCAGCAGCTCGCGATGCGGGTGATGCACGACAACGGCGCGCATGTGCAGCGGGTCCAAGTCGACACGCCGCAAGAGCGCCATGCCAACATCGAGCAAAAGCTGTTTTGGGCCGACAGCGCCCAGCACAAGCGTCAGCTGCTGGAGCACTGGCTGCGCGACGCGTCGATCGATCAAGCCATCGTCTTTGCGAGCACCCAGGTGGAGTGCGATGCACTGGCGAATGACCTGCAGCAGGATGGGTTTTCTGCAGTCGCTCTGCACGGCGCCCTGAGCCAAGGCCTGCGCAACCGCCGGTTGATGGCATTGCGAAACGGTCAGGTTCAGATTCTCGTGGCGACCGATGTAGCGGCCCGCGGTATCGATGTTCCGACGATCACGCACGTCTTCAACTTCGGGCTTCCGATGAAGGCCGAAGACTACACCCATCGGATCGGTCGGACCGGCCGCGCAGGACGCGACGGTCTGGCGGTGACGTTCGCCGAATTCCGGGATCGTCGAAAGATTTTTGACATCGAGGCGTACAGTCGGCAGACCTTCCAGGCCGAGGTCGTCGCCGGGCTCGAGCCGACCCAGCGTGCGCCTTCCTCCTACGCCCAGCCTCGTGCCGGCCGATCGTCCTACGGTGAGCGTCCCTCACGCGAGCGCAAGTTCGGGTCTGGCCCCACGGGCCGTTCCGAGCCCGCCCGTGGGGAGCGGTTCAAGCCTCGTTCTGCGCCCGGCCACGGTCCGCAGGACGACGGGCAGGTGCGGCGTCCGGAGCGTGACCAAGACCGGCGCTTTGCCTCCGAGGGGCGTGGCCGCGGCGAAGGGGGAATGGGTGCTCGCCAGTCCTCGCCGAGCGGGGATTGGAATGGACCGCGCTCGAAGGCCGGCCGCAGCTCGGCCCAGCCATTTGCATCCGAGGGCCGCGGAGGCCCACGCCGCTCCGAGTCGGCGGGGAGGCCTTATGTGCCCGCAGGCGCCGCTCCGCGCCGAACGTCGACGACCGGCAAGACCTTGAAAATCACGCGCCTCTGATCTTCGACGGCGCAAGCGAGCGCTCTCTCTCATGAGCCGCACCATCTTGGCTGGTGCGGCTTTTTTTCGTCTGCGTTACGGCGCATGAGCGTCGGCACGGCTATTGCTTATCCCCCGCTAGGACTCTCCGTGGAAGGGTGTACGCGTCGGCTTCTTGTCGCGCGACGAGCGGAGCGTCAAGAAGTCAACGCGTCTGATGGGATCAAGCATGGCGGAATTCAATGTCGGTTCACTCCTGCTGCAGGCGGTCGGCGGCTTGGCCGTGACGGGCGGCCTGCTGTTTGCGATGGTGGTTTGGCTGCGACGTTTGCAGGAACGCACCGGTTCGGCGGCGGCGAAGATCCGCTTGGTGGGCCACCTGGCGTTGTCTGCGCGGGATCGGCTCCAGGTCGTCGAGGTGGCGGGTGAGCATTTGCTGATCGGGGTGGGCGGCACGCAGGGGCCGACGCTGCTGCGGGTGCTGCCCGCGCCAGAAGCGACCGATCCGGGGTCTGCGCCCGTGCCCACGGAGTCATTCGCCCAGCGTTTGGGGGATGCGATGCGCCTGCGCCAGCGGGAGGTTCAGTCATGATGGGGCGAAACAAGTCCGTCTGGGTTGCGCTGTTGCTGCTCGGGTTGCCGTGGCTGGCGATGGCGCAGGGTCTACCGGCCGTGACCGCGCAGCCCGTCGCCGGCGGTGGGACCCAATACACGCTCAGCCTGCAGACGCTGATCTTCATGACGGCGCTGACGTTTCTGCCAGCGCTGATTTTGATGATGACCGCGTTCACCCGGATCGTCATCGTTCTGTCTCTGCTCAAGCAAGCCCTGGGAACGACGACGGTACCGCCGGCCCAGGTCATCGTCGGCCTGTCGCTGTTTCTGACCCTCTTCGTCATGTCGCCGGTTCTGAAGCAAGTCAACGACAACGCCGTCGCTCCGCTTCTGGACAACAAGATCACGATGACTCAGGCACTGCAAGCCGGATCCGAGCCGCTCAAGTCCTTCATGTTGACGCAGACCCGGCAGGAAGAGCTGGCGCTGTTCGTAAAACTGTCGGGCCAACCAGCGATCGAGAAGCCGGCGGATACGCCTTTGTCGCTGTTGATCCCGGCTTTCGTCACGTCGGAGCTGAAGACGGCGTTCCAGATCGGGTTCATCGTGTTCATTCCCTTCCTGATCATCGACATGGTCGTGGCCGCCGTGCTGATGTCGATGGGGATGATGATGTTGTCGCCCGTGACGGTGTCTTTCCCGCTCAAGCTGATGTTGTTCGTCCTGGTGGGCGGGTGGGACCTCGTCATCGGGTCCTTGGTTCAAAGCTTCGTTCGCTGAAAAGGCACACGCCATGAGTGCAGAGACGATCACCACCCTGGGCCAGCAGGCCGTTTGGGTCACTTTTCTTCTGGCGGCGCCCTTGTTGGGCGCGGCGCTCCTCGTCGGGCTTTTGGTGAGCCTGTTTCAGGCGGCGACGCAGCTCAACGAGATGACGCTGAGTTTCGTGCCCAAGGTCCTGGCCATGGGGCTCGCCGGCATCGTGGCGGGGCCTTGGATGCTGCGGGTGTTGATGGACTTCACCATCCGCCTATTCCAGGCCATTCCGCAAATGGTCGGGTGAGTCGAGGCCGCCATGTTGAGCTTCGAGACGGCACAGGTGTACGCGTGGATCGGCGCTTTTTTCTGGCCGTTCCTGCGGATCCTGTCGCTGTTGATGGCCGCGCCCCTGTTTTCTGCACGTCAAATTCCGACTCGGGTCCGTGTTGCTTTCGCTGTCGTGCTGACCGTGGCCTTGGCTCCGGCGTTGCCGCCCATGCCTCCGGTGGCGTTCGATGCGACCGGATGGCTGACGGTCGTACAGCAGCTGCAGATCGGTCTCGTGATGGGTTTGGCGGTCACGCTGATGTTGAGCGTGGTGCAACTCGCCGGCAGCATCGTGGGGCTGCAAATGGGCTTGGGGTTTTCAACCCTGCTCGACCCAGCGCAGGGAACCCAGGTTGCCAGTCTGGCGGTCTTCTTGAACGTGCTCGCGCTGCTCCTGTTCACGGCGCTCAATGGGCATCTGATGATGCTGGCGGTGCTCGCGCGCAGCTTCACGCTGGTTCCGGTCGGGGCCGGGCCGTTGCTCGGGTCTGGCGCTTGGCAGATGCTCGCTGCCCAGGGCGGGACTTTGTTTGCGTTGGCGCTGGCTTTCTCGGCGCCTGTCTTGGGGACTTTGATCATTGCGAACCTGGGGCTCGCGGTCTTGTCGAAGCTCGCGCCGCAGCTCAATCTGTTCAACCTCGGGTTTCCGATCTTCTTTGTGCTGGGCTTGCTGGCCCTCTATTTCGCGATGCCGAGCCTCGAGACGGTCGTTCGGGGCTTGGTCGAACGGGGGCTCGACCTGGCGCAGGCGGTCATGATGGCCGGTGGTGCTTCAGAGCATTGAACCTAACGCTATGAAACATGGCTGACGATTCTGCCCAGGAACGCGAATTACCGGCCTCACAGAAGCGCCTCGAGCAGGCGCGTGAAAAAGGCCAGGTTCCGCGCTCGCGCGACCTTTCCTCGAGTTTGCTGCTGCTGGCGGCGGCCGCCGGGCTTTGGGTTTGGGGGTCGAGCGTCTACGGGGCCTTTGCCCATCTGCTGCTGGGGGGGCTAGCCATTCCGGCCGAGGCAGCGCGGGATACCGGCGCGATGATGGCCTTTGTGGGGCAGATGGCTGTCGCCGGGGTGGGCATCCTGCTGCCGATGCTGGCGATTGGTTTGGTGGCGAGCCTGGCCGGCGGGCTGGCGATGGGGGGCTGGATTTTCAGCGTTCAGGCGTTTGCGCCACAGTTTTCGCGGCTCAATCCCGTCGAAGGGTTCGGGCGAATTTTTTCGGGTAAGGGGGCGATGGAGCTGCTGAAGGCCACGCTCAAGGCACTGGTGGTCGGCGCGGTGGCTGCCTGGGTTTTGTGGTCGGAGAAAGGAGAGCTGGCCCTTTTGTTGCAGCTCGCGCCGCAGGAGTCGATCAAATCCATGGCGGTCCTGTGTGGCAGGGCGTTCATGTGGCTTGCGGCAGCGACCCTGCTGATTGCTTCGGTGGATGTGCCGTGGCAGCTCTACCAGCACTTCAGCCGGCTGCGGATGAGTCGGCAGGAGCTACAGGATGAAAGCCGCGAAAGCGAGGGCAATCCGCAGATCAAGCAGCGCATTCGGGCGCTGCAGCGCGAGCGGGCGCGGCGCCGCATGATGGCGGCCGTGCCGAAAGCCGATGTCGTCGTGACCAACCCGACGCATTTTGCCGTGGCGCTGGCGTATGACCAGGGTTCGGCGCGGGCGCCGATCATCGTTGCAATGGGCAGCGATCGCGTGGCCCAGCGCATCCGGGAGATTGCCCGCGAGGCTTCCGTACCCATCGTGGAGGCGCCGCCACTGGCGCGTGCCCTGTATCGCTACGGCGAACTGGAGCAGGAAATTCCCGCTGCGCTCTACAACGCCGTGGCCTTGCTGCTGGCCTATGTGTACCAATTGCGGCTCGCCCCGGCCGCCGTTGAACTGCCGCAGGAGTGGCCGATTCCTTCTGACCTCGATACCAGTGCGGACGCGATGCCGCAACACTGACCATGGCTAGCGCAACCCCCCTCCCCAAACCCCAGGCCCGAGTGCTCGACGGACTGCGTCGGATCGGCAGCAGCATCGACTGGAAGCTCGTTGCGGCGCCGATCCTGGTGATGCTGATCCTCACCATGCTCGTGGTGCCGCTGCCCACGTTTCTGTTGGACGTTTTTTTCACGTTCAACATTTCCGTTTCGCTCGTCATTCTGTTGGTGACGCTCTATCTCAAACGGCCGTTGGACTTTGCGGCGTTTCCAACCGTCATCCTTTTGACGACCCTGCTTCGGCTTTCGCTCAACGTGGCAGCGGCGCGGGTGATTCTGTTGCACGGACAAGGGGGCACGGCCGCGGCTGGCCAGGTCATCGAGTCTTTTGGCGAGTTTGTGATCGGCGGCAATTACGCGGTCGGCATCATCATCTTTGCCATCCTCGTGGTCATCAACTTCGTCGTGATCACCAAGGGCGCTGGGCGCATTGCCGAGGTGTCCGCGCGCTTCACCCTGGATGCGATGCCGGGCAAACAGATGGCGATCGATGCCGACCTCAATGCCGGCTTGATCGATCAAGAGGAGGCGCGCAAGCGCCGCGCCGAAATCGCCCAGGAGGCCGACTTCTTCGGCGCCATGGACGGTGCGAGCAAGTTCGTGCGCGGCGATGCGATTGCCGCCATCCTGATCTTGTTCATCGACCTGCTGGGGGGCTTGGTCATCGGTGTGCTGATGCACGGACTGAGTGTGGGTGAGGCGGCGCAAACCTATACCTTGTTGTCGATCGGCGATGCACTGGTGGCGCAAATTCCCTCCTTGATGGTGTCGATTGCGGCCGGCATCGTCATCAGCAACGTCTCGACCGGGCAGGATGTGGGCGGGCAGTTGGTGAGCCAGCTTTTTGGCCACAAGCATGTTTTGGCGATCGGGGCCGGGATCCTCGGGCTGGTCGCTCTGGTGCCGGGCATGCCGCATCTGTCTTTCCTCTTGGCGGCGGCGGTGCTCGGCGGGCTGGTCTGGCTGCGTCAGCGGCAGGAGCAGCGCTTGGCGGCCGAAGCGGCGGTCGCGCCACCGCCGCCCGTAGCGGCCGAGGCCGAGGAGGTGAGCTGGGAGCAGATCGAGCCGGTCGATCCGCTGTCGCTGGATGTGGGCTATCGGCTGATTGCGCTGGTCGATCGCAACCAGGGCGGTGAGTTGCTGGCGCGGATTCGGGGGGTGCGCAAGAAGTTTGCGCAGGAAATGGGCTTTTTGGTCTCGCCGGTTCACATTCGCGACAACCTGGAACTGCGCCCGGGTGGCTACCGTCTGAGCGTCAAGGGCGTCGAGGTTGGCTCGGGCGAGGTGTTCCCCGAGCTCTTGATGGCCATCAACCCAGGCGGGGTTTCGGCGCCGCTGTCGGGCCAAGCGACCACCGAGCCCGCGTTCGGGCTGCCTGCGGTGTGGATTGCGCCGTCGCAACGCGACCAGGCGACGGCTGCGGGCTACACGGTCGTCGACGCGAGCACCGTCATCGCGACCCATTTGCATCAAGTGCTGCAAACGCACGCGGCCGAATTGCTCGGACGCGAGGAGGTCGAAGCCCTGCTCGCGCACCTGGCGACGCGCTCGCCCAAGCTGGTCGAGGATTTGGTGCCCAAGCTCCTTACCGCCGATCGGCTGCGCAAGGTGCTGCAGAACCTCTTGGCCGAAGGCGTGCCGATTCGGGACATGCGCACGATCGCCGAAGTTTTGGCGGAGCATGCCCCGCAAGCCCAGGATGCCGACGAGTTGACGGCGCGTGTGCGTTTGGCGCTCGGTCCGTTCATCGTCCAAATGCTCTCGGGGCCGAACAAGGAGTTGGCTGCGGCGGTGCTCGATCCGCAGCTGGAGCAGATCCTGCTCAACACGCTGCGTGCCGATCCGCACAACGCGGTGTTGGAGCCAGGCTTGGCACAACGCTTGCTTCAGAAGGCAACGGAACTGATGCAAACCATGGAAGCTCAGGGCATGACCGCCGTGGTTTTGACGGGTGCGCCCCTGCGGACCTTCCTGGCCCGCATGTTGTCCCGCGCCGCGCCACGACTGCGGGTCTTGTCGTATGCGGAAGTTCCGGATCAGAAGCAGGTGAGAATCGTTGCCACACTCGGGGCCTAAAACATGAAAATCATGCGCTACACGGGCGCGAATACGCGGGAGGTGCTCGCAAGGATCCGCGCGGAACTCGGTCCCGACGCGGTCATCCTGTCCAACCGCGAGGTGGTCGGCGGCGTCGAGTTGATGGCGGCGGTCGACTTCGACGCCCGCTACATCCAGGCCGAGGCGGCGCGGGCCGCGCAGGCGGAGGAGACCGTACGGTCGGCGCCCGCTGCCGAGCCTGCGCGCCGGCCCAGTGCTGAGACGCCGTCGTCACCGAGTGGGAGCGCAAGGCCGCGTCCGGGCTACGCTGGCCCGGCCGTGCGGGACGCGGCTCCTGAGCCTGCGGCCGTGGCGGCATCCCCCGTTGCGCCCGCCCCGAAGGCGCAGCGGCCGAGCGAGCCGCAGGCGGACGTGGCCGGCGAGCTCGAGTCGCTGCGCGCGGAGTTGCGCGACTTTCGCGGTTGGGTGCAGGAGCGGATGCTGCAGGTGTTGCCAGGTCAGGCGCCGGCATCGGCGACGGTGGCGCAACTCGAGGCTTTGGGCTTCGAGCGCGGTTTTTGTGCGCCGTTTGCCGACGGCGCGCAGGATCTGGATCGGGCACTTTCGAAGATTCTGGAACGGCTGCCGACCGGGCGGGATCTGTCGACGGGGGCGTCCGGGGTGTTTGCTTTGCTCGGTGCGACGGGCGTGGGCAAGACGACGACCGTGGCGAAGCTCGCGGCACGGCTGGTGTTGGCACACGGCACCCAGGCGGTGGGGCTGGTGACGACGGACACCTACCGCATCGGGGGGGTCGAGCAGCTCAAGATTTACGGGCGCATTCTGGGGGTTCCGGTCGTGGTCGCCCGCAACGCCGAGGAACTCTCCGAGCATCTGCGGGCCTTCGCTTCGCGCCGCTTCGTGTTGGTCGACACCATCGGCCTGTCGCCCAGGGATCAACGGCTCGAGGAGCAGCTGCAGTGGCTCTCGAGCTTGGGAACCCAGGTTCAGCGCCTGTTGCTGCTCACCGGCGGAATGGGGCGCGGGTTCTACGATGCGCTCTGGAGGCTCTACGGCGACCATGAGGTGGCTGGTTGCGTGCTCACCAAGCTCGACGAGACCTCGATGTTCGGCGCCGCGATCCAGTGGCTGATCGAGCAGCCGCTGCCGCTTTGGTATTACACCGATGGGCAGCGGGTTCCCGAGGACTTGCACGCGCCGTCGGTTGATAAGATGAAAGCACTGCTGCTGGCCAGTCGTCCGCAGGAGCAGGGCGGCCGCGGAGCCGGCCCGGCGAGCGTGCAGCAGCCTAAACGTCAGAGCGCATGAACACGAAGGATCAAGCAGAGGGTTTGCGGCGACTGCATCGCCGGCCGACGCGCGTCATTGCGGTGGCCAGCGGCAAGGGCGGTGTCGGCAAGACCAACGTGGTCGCCAATCTGGCGGTGGGCCTGGCGCGTCTGGGAGAGTCGGTGATGGTGTTCGACGCCGACCTGGGTCTGGGCAACATCGACATCCTGCTGGGTCTGGCGCCGCGCTTCAATTTGTCCCACGTGATTCGGGGCGAGCGCTCGCTCGAGGAGATCCTCGTGCGCGGCCCGCATGGCCTGTGGGTCTTGCCCGCCGCGAGCGGCGTGGCGAGCATGGCGGCCCTCACGCCTGCACAGCAGGCCAACCTGATCGACGCGGTCAGCCGCCTCAATGTCCCGGTGGACTATCTGCTGATCGATTGCGCGGCCGGAATCTCGGGCGATGTGCTGACCTTCAGCCGCGCTGCACAAGAGGTGGTGGTCGTGCTGTCGAACGAGCCTGCCTCGATTGCTGACGCCTACGCCCTCGTCAAGGTGCTGTCGCGGCAATATGGGCTCAAGCGTTTTCAGTTGTTGCCCAACATGGTTCGCGATGCGGCCGAGGGCAAGGCGCTGTTTGCCCGGTTCTGCAGCGTGGCCGACCGCTATCTCGACGTGTCGATTGGCCTTGCCGGCGCGATTCCGCTCGACCCCGCGCTGCGCTCAGCGGTTCGGGCGCAACGGGCGGTGATCGAGTCGGCACCGGGCAGCCCCTCGGCCAAGGCTTTTGGCGCGCTGGTCGAGCGGGTGCGCACCTGGCCCATGCCCGAAGGGGCGGGCGGTCAGTTGGCGTTTTTCATGCAGCAATGGATGCAACCCGAGCCGGCTTCGCCGGCGTCATGAGGGGCCGGGCGATGCGGCCGCGTGCATGAAAACCCAGTCCTATGCCCCAGCGGGTGCCCAGGATGAGCGCCTGCGCGAGATGCTGCCCATGGTTCGGCGGATCGCCGGACAGATGGCGGCGCAGTTGCCTTCTTCGGTGGATGTCGCCGATTTGGAGCAGGCCGGCATGATTGGGCTCTGGGATGCGCTCGAGCGAGGTCAGGAGCAGTCACCGGCGCAGTTCGCCACCTATGCCGCGGTGCGGATCCGGGGCGCGATTTACGACGAATTGCGGCGTATGGACTGGCTCCCGCGGCGCAGCCGCGCGAAAGAGCGGGGCATCCAAAAGGCGATCGAGACGCTGACGCAGCGTTTGGGCCGCCCACCGAAGGAAGAGGAAATCTCGGCCGAGCTCGGTCTCGGGCTCGAGGCGTATCGCGAGGCCTTGGCCGAGTGCAGCCTGTACCTGGTGTCGCTCGAGGATTTGGCAGCCGCCGAAGGTGAGGACTTTTTGGATCGGCATGTTGCGGGGACGCAGCCCTTGCCGGAGCAGATTCTGGCCTCGGAGGAACTGGCCCGCGATCTGGAGCAGGCGATTGCGGAGCTGCCCGAGCGTGAGCGACTGGTCCTGGCCCTCTACTACCAGGAAGACCTGCAGCTCAAGGAAGTCGGCGCCGTGCTCGGTGTGACCGAGTCCCGAGTCAGCCAGTTGATGAAGCAAGCGGTTTTGCGCCTGCGGGCGCGGCTTGCGTCGCACGGGGCGGCGGCCGTTCCGGCAGCCGGTCATTGAGGGCGAGGAACGATGGATCTTCTGAGTGTCTTGGGTCTGGTGGTGGCGGTCGGCTCGATCGTGGCCGGGCAGGTGCTCGAGGGCGGTCGCGTGGCCTCCATCGTTCAGCCGACGGCGCTGCTCATCGTCATCGGCGGCACCACGGGCGCGGTGATGCTGCAGTATCCGATGGCGACTTTTCTGCGCTCGGTGCGGATGTTGCCCTGGGTGCTGCAGCCGCCGGCGATCGACCCCGAGGCAGTGATCGGGCAAGTGTTGCGCTGGAGCACCACGGCCCGACACTCGGGCCTGCTCGCGCTCGAGGACCAAATCGAAGAACAGAACGACCCCTTGCTGCGCCGCGGTCTGCAGTTGCTCGTCGATGGCACCGAGCCGGCGAAGCTGCGGCTGACGCTCGAGCGCGAGGTTGCCGCCACCGAACATCGCGACCTGCAAGCGGCGCGCGTGCTCGAATCGGCCGGGGGCTATGCGCCGACGATCGGCATCCTCGGCGCGGTGCTCGGCCTCATCCATGTGATGGAGAACCTGGCCGACCCGAGCAAGCTCGGCTCGGGTATCGCCGTGGCCTTTGTCGCCACGATTTACGGCGTGGGCTCGGCCAATTTGTTTTTTCTGCCGGTCGCCAACAAAATGAAGGCCATCGTGCGCGAGCGTGCCGCGCTGCAGGATCTGATGGTTGAGGGACTGGTCGCCATCGCCGAAGGCGAAAACCCCCGCTTGATCGAAGACCGGCTGCGCAGCGCGATCGTTGCGTCCTAGCCGCTCGACCTGGGGCGGCAGCCATTCAACCTAAATCCGGCAGTTGACCGCTTTCAGCTCAATGCAAGTTGTTGATGTCTCAACCGTTTTTGGTGCAAAAGCCGTTCACCGCTTGGGTGAGCGCTGCGCACCCGTTCGAGCCGCCGTCGGGCGCGGGGGCGGCGTTGCAAATCCTCGCCATGGCGAGCGCCATGGCTGTGGTTTGCGCCTTGCCCGCGCGCCCGATGACGGCCCGCCTGGGCGCGCCCAACTGCCGGATTTAGGTTCAAACGCGTAGCCATGGATCCACGGATGTTTTGGGCGGTGCCGATGGCACTGCTGGCGCTGGTGCTGGTGCTGGCGTTGCTGGCCTTGCGGCGGCTCGCTGCAGAGGCCCTGCGGCAGTCGGAAGAGATTGCGGCGCTGCGCCGCCGGATCGAGTCGACGCCCTCCGAATCGGACAGCGCCGCGACGCCACCGGAATCTGAGTCGCTGCGCCAGGCGCAGGCTTTTCGTGAACCGGTTTGGCATCCGCAGCCCCTTGGGTCGCCACCGACGCCGGTGCCGAGCGCTGGGCGGGTCGGTGCCGCGCCTGGGGTCGGCGTCGGGCGGGCCGAACCCAAGGCCGAAGCGGCGGCAGGAGACGCCGTGGCCGGCCCGGTGGGCGACGCCCAGGTCCCGACTGCTGGGGCTGCGTCACCCGATGCAGCCCTGCTCGAGCAGGAGATGCGTGCCTTGATGGCCCGGCTGGTCGAGCAGGGGCGCTCGGTGCGGGAGATCGCCGCGCTCGTCGGGCTCAGTGAGGCCGAAGCCGAGTTGATGGTCCGTCTGCACCAAGGCGCACGATGAGCACCGTTCCGGCCCCGACGCTGCCGCCCACGGGCATCGGTCAGAGCAACCCAAGCGCGCTCCTCAAAGCCCTGCCGCAACCGGGCTCGGAGCAGCCGGGTCTGGCCGTGCAGCCCGGCGCACGCGTGGTCGCCGAGGTCGTCGCCCTGCAAGCGCCGGGGCAATGGCTGCTGCGGCTGGGACGGGGCTTGTTTACGGCGGCGGTGCCGGGCGCCTACACGCCGGGTCAGAAGCTCGACTTGGTGGTGCTGTCGGAGCGCGGGGGGGCGGAGCCGGGCGTTTCGGTTCAGGTGCCTGGGCGTCCCGTGTCGGGCGCGGCTGTGGCAACGGCGCCGCTGACGGTGTTTCTGGCCCGCGTCTCAGACGAGGCGGGGGGGTACGGCAGCCCCGATGGCGCACGGCTTTCTGAGACGGGGCGGTGGATTTCACGCTTGGCGCAGGGCTCGGACGGCGCCGCCGCGCTGCGCGACCCCCAGCCCATCGTCCCGCAGGGTGCGTTGCCGGACCGCTCGGCCCTGGCGGCGGCGCTCGCGCAGCGCATCGAACGCAGTGGCCTCTTCTACGAAAGCCACTTACTCGCCTGGTTCCAGGGGCAGCAGCCCACGGCAGCCTTGCGGCTCGAACCTCAGGCGGCGTTTGCCAGCAGCGCGGCCGCGCCACCCGCAACGCCGCAAGAGGCCTCCGGCGCAGCGCTTCAAAGCTTCAAAAATGAGAGCAATGAAGCGTCATTTGACGCCGGCGTCCCGGCCAAAATGCTTGAAAAAGGCCAAGCGCAGGGCGTCGAGGAAGGCCAGCGGGACGCCGGCAGCCCCGACGCCCGTGCCGACACCCGCGCCGCCACCCGCGCCGACCTGGCTGCGGGCGCGGCCCGGGCGGACGCGGACGCCCGCGAAACGCTCGCGCCGACGGCCGCGCGGGTGGCGGTCGAGTCGTATCGGGCGATCCAGGCGCAGCTTCATGTCGATACCGCTTGGCAGGTGCCGCAAGGGCTGCACGGAACGGTGCAGCAGCAACTGGCCCTGCTCGCGCAGCCGGCGCTCGAGTGGTCGGGATGGGCTTGGCCGGGGCAGCCGATGCGATGGCGCATCGAGCGCGACCAGGGCCGCGCACCCGGCGGCGGCGAGGCGGAGGCGTCATCGGGCTGGCAGACCCGGCTCGAGCTCGAGCTTCCAACGCTCGGGCCGGTGCAGGCGTGGCTGCGGCTGGGGCCACAGCGTCAACTGGCGATCCGCGTCGAGCACGCCCCGGCGGCAGCGGACCGGCTCGAAGCCCATCGGGCAGAGCTCAGTGCGGCATTGGCTGCGTTGGGACTGAGGGTGGATGCGGTCGAGTTGATTGCGCGTGCCGTCGAGTCGCGCGAGGGCCCGGTCGATGGCGGCGGATGAACCCGAGCCGCGTCGGCCGCCGCAGGCCGTCGCGCTGGCGTACGAGGAGGGGGCGGACCCTGCGCCGCGGGTGGTGGCCAAAGGGCAGGGCTACCTGGCTGAAGCCCTCATTGCCCGCGCCCGGGAAGCGGGGGTGTATGTGCACCGCTCGCCGCAGCTGCTGCAGCTGCTCATGCAGGTCGATCTCGACAGCCAGATCCCCCCGGAGCTGTACCAGGCGGTCGCCGAACTGCTCGCCTGGCTGTGGCGGCTCGAGCACGAGGACGCGGCGGAGGCTTCCACACCCCCGTGATGTCGCCGTCATGCATCCATGATGCGCAGCGGCGACAATAGAAGCAACGACCGCTCGCTTCCTCGCCATGGACCAACCCACGATCAACGTCGCTGAAATCGCGCGGCAGACGCTGCGGCAGCTTGCCAGCCGCGGCTTGCCCCCGACACCGGAAAACTATGCGGCCCTCTTTGCCGAGCTCTCCGGCAGCCGCCCCGAGCACGCCGTATCGCGCGCGCCTCGTGACCGGACCTCTGAGGCAGCAGCGCCCGCCGGCCTGGAACTGGGTCGGCTGGTGCTCGACCTGCTCCATGAGTGGGAGCGATCCCAAGCGGGTCTGAGCCAGCTGCACAAGCGGCAGGCGTTGGCGAATTTGGCCGCCAAAGCCCCGGCGATGGGGGTGTTGCCTTGGCTCGCGAGCCTGGCCGACCTCGTGCAGCATTGGGCCGCCTTGCCGGCGCGCCAGCCGCTCTCTGGGGCGGAGCCCTCGGAGCCCGCGCCGCTCGATGCGGCCGAAGGCGGTGCGGCGGGCGCGTGGCGACGCCTCTGGACGCAAAGCCTGCGCTATGGCCTGCTGCCGTACTGCCGGGACGAATCGATCAAGGCGCGCGCCCGCGAACTGCTCGCGGCTTCGGAGGATGGCTCTGCCGACTTGGACGCGCTGACCGCCCAGGCGCGTGAGCTCTGGATCCATTGGGAGCGGGTGCAGGAAGAAACCGCGTCCGTGGTCGAGGGGCTCATGGGGCTCGTCGACCTCATGCTCGATCATCTGGTCGACTGGCTCGGGCCCGACGACCGCGCGGCGGCGCAGGTTCAGCTCATCCACGGGCTGCTGCACGAAGCACTCAACCCCGAGCACATCGACCGCGCTCGTGAGGTGTTCAAGGAGCTCGTCTACCAGCAGGGCGTCGCGAAGAAGAGCGGCGACGATGCGCGGGAGGCGGCCAAGGCGCTCATCAGCCTCGTCGTGCGCAGCCTTGCCGAGTTTGCCGACCAAAGCGCGCGCACCAATGAAAGCCTGGCTCAAGACCTCGCTCGGCTCGAGCAGAGCGAAGATTGGGACGAGATCCGCAGCATCGTCCAAGACGTGTTGCTGCGCGGTCGTGAACTGCACAGCGGCAGCGCGGCGCTCGGGGCCCAGCTCGAGCAGGCGCGCCAGGAAGCCGCAGCCGCGCAGGCACGCATCGAGGCGCTGGAGCAGGAACTGCAGCAAGCCAGCGTCAAGTTGCAGGAAGACCCACTGACCGGCGCGCTCAACCGCCGCGGGCTCGATCAGGCCTTCGCGCGCGAGACGGCGCGGGCGGCCCGGTCGGGTACGCCGCTCTCGGTGGCGCTGCTCGATCTCGATCATTTCAAGGCGATCAACGACCACTACGGCCACGACTTTGGCGATCAAGTCTTGCGCGCCTTGGTCGACCTGTCCCGGCGGCTGATGCGCCCGACCGACCTGATCGCGCGAATCGGCGGGGAGGAATTCCTCATCCTCCTGCCCGACGCCGACGCCGCGCGCGCGCATCGGGCCTTGAGCCGACTGCTGCAGGCTTTTCGCACCCAACGCCTCACCGATCCGGGCACCGGCCGCCGCGTGGAAGTCAGCTTCAGCGCCGGCGTTGCCGAGTGGTGTGTGGGCGAATCCTTCACCCACCTCTATCGCCGCGTCGATGCCGCCTTGCTGCGCGCCAAAGCCGCCGGGCGTCAACGCGTCGAACTGGCCGAGCCCTAGGCTGAGCGTTCATGCGCCCGTTCGCGCTGGCGCAGCACCCAATCGTGGGCAACGCGGCCCAGGGCGGTTTGGGGCGTCAGCCGCTCCGGGGAGAGCGAGAACTGGCCGAGCCAGGCGCTCACCGCGTCGGCGTCCATCGGCCGCGCGAGGCCATAGCCTTGGCCGGCGTCGGCTCCGAGGATCGCGGCGGCTTCGATCAGGTCGGGCGTCTCGAGGCCCTCGACCACCACCCACAAGCCCAGGTTGTGGGCGAGCTGAATCAAGGCGCCGATGAAACCCAGCGCGCGCGCCGGGTCGCGATGCGCCTCGCGCACCAAGCCTTGGTCGATCTTGACGGTGTGAAACGGCAAGGTGCGCAGCCGAACCAGGCTGGAATAACCGCTGCCCAGGTCGTCCATGGCGAGCCGCACGCCGGTGGCGGCGAGTTGGGCCACGGCTTCGTCTCGTCCGGCGGCATCGTCGAATTCCGCGTCCTCGAGCAGTTCGATCAGCAGCCGCTCGGCCTCCAGCCCGTGCTGCGCGAGAGCCGAGCTTACCCAATCGGGGCACTCGGGCAACAGCAGCACCTCGACCGGCAGGTTGACGCTCAGCTTGAGGGTGTGCCCTTCGCGCTGCCAGGACGCTACGCGCGCGAGGGCCAGCTCGAGTCCATGCCGGAACAGCCGCACCAGTTCGGCGCGCCCGAGCCAGGGCAGGAAGCGGCCGGGCGGCAGCACGCTGCCGTCGGCCAGCCGCAGCCGGGCCAGCGCCTCCATTTGGTAGGGCAGTCCGGTGCGCAGGTCGACGATGGGCTGCATCTGCATCACGAGGCCGCTGCCAAAGAGCGCGGTGCGCCAATGGCGACGCTCGCCGACCGGCACCGGGTCGAGCGTGCGCGCGGGCTCTTGCCGGCGGTTCCAGCCGCGCGCGAGCGTCTGCCCGAGGCGCTCGATGAAGCTGCGTGCGACCGGGTTTTCGAACATGCCGGGGTAGGCGCCGTAGAGCGCCAGCACCCCCGTGATGCGTCCGCTCGGATCGGAAAGCGGAACCGCCGCGGCACTGCGAATGCCGACGTCAAGCAAGGCGTCCCGCCAAGGGGACTGGGCCCCGTCCTTGGCGACGCTCGCGAGCGTGACCGTGCGCTCGGTCATCCAAGCGGTGGACACCACCCCGGCATAGCCCGGGTCGCCTTCATGCAGGCTGGGCACGACGAGGGAGCCCAGACGTCGCTTGATGGCCGCGATCAAAGGCGTCGCCTGCGACGCCACCTCGACCACGAAGCGCCCCTGGACGTCGGGTGCTGTGATTCCCGCCGTGACCATACCGGGCAGTTCGGTGACGGCTTCCAGTGCATCCTGCAGATATTCCATGCCAGGTGAAGGATGCCGCTGCTGCGCTTCGAGTTGATACAGCAGGTCGTTGTAGCGGGTTCGAATCTCTTGGGCACCGTCGAGTTGCCATTCCAATTCGGTTTGCAAGCGCAGGCTCACGAGATGCGCGAGCGTGCGCCGCTCCGCCGCGGGCAAAGGCAGGTGACTGATCAAGCCCCGAAGCTGCTGGGCATAAAAACCCAGCGAACGCACGAAGGTCCGCGTGGGCATGCCGACGAGCGCATGCGTGCGGCCCACTTGGCGCGAGCGCTCCTGATGTTCACGCACGTTCAGGTCCGGCGTCAGGATGTATTGGAGGTGCTGGATGAGCTGCTGCGCGGCATGCGCTTGTTCCGCTTCGGTCAGGTGCGCGAGCACCGGCGCGGCGGACGCGTCGTTGGCAATCAGGGCATAAAAGCGCGCCGAGAGGCTTTCCAGAACCGGACTCAGGCTCGGCTGTGCCCGCTGCAAAGCCGCTTGCGCGGCGGCGCCATAGGCCGCCGTGGTGGTCAGATCGGGCTCCGGGGGTTCGAGCGCCTGCGCGAGCGTGGCGGTCCAAACCCAGCAGTGGGGGCCACCGCCCTTGTTTCGCTTCGCCAGCAAAAAAGCCTCGCCCGCACGGCGCAGCAGCGTGTCGGCGTCGCGGCCGTCGGCCGGAAAGCGCACCAGCCCGACGCTCGCGGTCAGCCGGACCGGCTCTGCCGGGCCCAGCGGGTCGTTCCCGAGCGGCACGCGCAGATCGAATTCGCCCAGGGTGCGCTCGAGCGTATCGGTCGGAGGTTCGCCTTCGAGCACCACGTTGAATTCGTCCCCGCTCGGTCGCGCGACGAGGGCATGGGCGCCGAGCCGCTGTTGCAGCACCTCAGCCACCTGGCGCAGACAGGCATCACCCGTCGCGCGGCCATGACGATCGTTGACGGCACGGAAGTCATCGAGGTCGAGCCGCGCGATCGTCAGCGGGGTGCCCGCTTGCGCGGCCGCGGCGAGGCGTTCGTTCAGGGCCTCTTCGAAGCCCAGGCGGTTGCACACGCCGGTCAGCGGGTCGCGCCGGGCCTGCGCGCGCAGCCGATCCTGCAGCGGCTCACCCTCGGCCTCGAGTTCGGCCAGCCGAAACAGCGTTCCCGCGAGCGAAGCGGCGAATTCCAGCAGTGCCTGAGCCTCGGGCGTGGGAGCTCCGGGCTCGGTTGAGGTCAGGGCAAACGTGCCGGCGACGACATCGCCACACCAGACCGGCCAGCTCCAGCAGGAATGGAGGTTCCAGGCTTCGGCCACCGGCCGCCGGTCGTCCCAGCGCGGATCGTGATCGATCTCAGCGACAAGGCTTGGCTGCTGCAAAAACACGGCGCTGCCGCAAGAGCCCGAGCAAGGCCCCGGCTCGAGCCCGTCCAACATGGCCCGCAAAGCCGTCGGGGCCGAGGGCGCCGCAAACACATGCAAGCGGCCGTCGCGTTCGAGCCGCATGATGCTCGCGATGCGGCCCGGCACCAGCACCTCGGCCGATCGGCACAACTGTTCCGCGAGCATGGTCGGGGATAGTCCCTTGGCGATCCCTTCGAGAATTTGGGTCGTGAGCGAGAGAAACGAGGCGGTGCTGGGGTTCACGGATGGACTCCCGAGAGATGCGCTCCGGCGCGTTTGACCACCTGTACGGTCACGACCCACACGCGGTGTTGCTGTTCTTCGGCGCGGGTGCCGGTCCGGCTGTCGACGACTTTGCCAAACAGATCAACCGCGGGCACGTCGCCGACGGCTTCGATTTCGACCATCACGGGGCTGTTCCGTTCAAACGCGACGTTGGTCAGCAAGACCACACGGCCATCCTCATATTCGGCGGTCATCATGGCCCGATCCGGCCGGGGGTTTTCGCTCCAGCCGCGGTGGATGAGCACGCGCTGCGGCCGTCTCAAGCCCCGATTTTCCAGGCGCAAACCTTCAGTCTGGGCCATCAAGGCTTGGATGCGCGGGTCGTCCCATTTCACATCGACCATGCCATCGGTGGGGTCGAGCGGTTTGCGGCTCATGTCAGTTGGCCTCCATGAACAGGCTCGCCACATCCGTCCCCTCCGCCCGCGCGTGCCTTTGCCGGGACCAGGCACGGCTGTGCGCGACGATCGGGTTCGTTGCGTCGGCGGTGGAAGTATGAAATACCGTGGCGCCCCATTGTTCGATCCAGGCGGCCAGCTTGCTGGCGGGCATGGGCCGCGCGATCGCATAGCCCTGCCCGGCGTCGGCGCCGAGGGCGGCCGACATGGCGATCAGGTCTGCGGTTTCCAGACCTTCGACCACCGCGCTCTTGCCCAAGGCATGCGCCAGCTCGACCAGAGCGCCGATGAAGCGAACCATGCGCACCGGGTCGGCCTGGGCCTCGTGGATCAGGCCCTGGTCGATCTTGACGATGTCGAAGGGCAGCGACCGCAGCCGCAGCAGGCTCGAATAGCCACTGCCGAGATCATCGAGCACCAAATGCACGCCGAGCGCGGCGAGCGATTCGACCGCGGCATCGCGCCGCGCCTCGTCGTCGAAGTCGCTGGTTTCGAGCAGCTCCAGATGCAGCCGATGCGGTTCGATGCCGCTACGCTCCAGCGCCGCCTGTACCCAGCGCGCGCAGTCGGGCTGCAGCAGCACCTCGAGCGGCAGGTTCAGCGAGGCATACAAGTCGGCACCGGTTTCGCGGCGCCACAGCTGCAGCCAGTGCAGCGTTTGCTCGAGACCGAGGGTGAAGAGCCGCGTGAGCTCGCTGGTGCCAAACCACGGCAGGAATTGCCCCGGCGCGAGCAGCTCGCCTTGCTCGGTGCGCAGCCGCGCGAGCATCTCCACGCCCCGCACCGTGCCGCTCTGGAAGTCGAGGATGGGTTGCGCGTGCATTTCCAAACCGCCATCGACCAGACGCGCGCGCAGCCGCCGTCGTTCGTCGGCCGAAAGCACCTGCGGGCCCGTGGACGCCCGGCGCGCAGCCGCGCGCTCGAGCACCAGCGCGACGCTGCGCAGAAAGCGCTGCATCCACGGGGACTCGAACATGGCCGGCAAGGCACCATAAACCCCCAGCACCGCGAGCATATGGCCGTGGTTGTCTTTGACGGGCACCGCGGCCGAGCTGTAGATGCCGACCGAATGCGCGGCGTCGCGCCAGACGGCCATGCGCGGGTCGGTGTCGTAGCTGGCATTGGTTTCGATGTGCTCGCTGTGCCAGCAGCGCGGATGGGGCGAACGACCAAAGGGGCTGTCGGGCTGCAAGGAGACGCCGGCGCGCCCGAGCGCCTGCCAGGCACGGACGTAGTCATCGAAGGTACCCGCCGTGAATTCAGGGACGAACGCGCCGGTGGCGTCCGGCTTGTAGAGCACGCCGGCACGCATGCCCGGCAGTTCCATCAAGGTTGCGAGCGTGGCACGCACCGCGTCGGCCCAATGCAGGCTGGCTGCCAGGCGATCTTCGAGGATGTCGAGCGTCGCCAGATAGCGGCTTTGCAACTCATGCGCGCCGTCGCTTTGGGCTTCGAGTTCGACCGCCAGGCGCCGATGGATGATGTCGACGATGCGGCGGCGTTCGCTGCCGCGCAGCGGACAGCCTGAGACGCGTTCAGCGATCGCTTCTTCGAGGGCGAAAATTTGCCCCAGATGGGCCCGGATCGGCACCGACGCGAGCGTGTGCCCCGCTCCGAAGCGTTCGGCCGCCTGGCGATGCTCGGCTTCGAGCAGATCTGGCCGCAGCACCAGCCCGATGTGCGTCGCCAGCAGCGCTCGGTGCTGCGCCCGTGACGTCGGACCCAGCCCATCGAACAACGGTGCCAAAGCGGCAATGCTTTGTGCGTGCGCGATCAAGACGTCGGCCAGTTCCGGCGCCCAGCGCTCGAACTCGTCCCCCAATGGCGCGAGCACGCGTTGCGCCGCCGGGCCGTACGCGTTGCCGACGTCGGCGTCGGCTTGCGCTTCCCCGTCGCGCTCGGCTTCGGTGCCCGAGTGCCACCGCACCCACCAGCGTGTGCGGTCCGCTTTGTGCGCTTTGCTGGCATAGAGCGCCGTGTCCGCGTGTCGCATCAATTCATGGGCTTCGACCTCGTCGTCGGGATAGACCGTGAAGCCCAGGCTCATCCCGACCGAGACCGTGATCGAGCCGTCGAGCACGAAGGGTGCCTCGACCACCCCGTGCAGCCGCGTGAGCAGCGGCTCGATGTCCTCGTCGCGCTGCACATCTTCGAAAACCACGACGAATTCATCACCACCCAGCCGCGCCACGAAGTCGGTTTCACGCACCGCGGCGCGCAGCCGCTGGGCCAGCTGTTGCAGTAAAACGTCGCCGGCGGCGTGGCCCCACTGGTCGTTGACCGGCTTGAAGTCGTCGAGGTCCATCAGCCCGACTACGGCCAGCGTCTCGTGTCGGCGTGCTCGGGCCAGCGCCAGGGGCAATTCCTGCTCGAGTGCGAGGCGGTTGGGCAGACCCGTCAAGGCGTCATGCCGGGCCAGATGGGCCTGCCGCGTCCGCTCCGATTCGAGGGCGTGTTTGAGGTCGAGTTCGTCGAGCGCCCGCGCGATCAGTTCGGCCACACGCTCGAGCATGGGCAGCATCGCTGTGTCGACGTCCTCGCCGTTCAGCGCCACGAGGCCCATCAACGCCCACGGCGCTCCGGCGCGCCGCAGCGGCAGGACCAGCGCTTCCATCTGCCAGCCGGGCACGCCATATGGCAACCACGGCTCGAGCAGAACGGTATCGGTCGTGGCGGCGCGAACCAACTTCTGCGTCTCCCAAGCCTGGGCCAAAGCGGCCGTGGTTCCGAGCCGCAGAGGCTCGAGAGCGGCTTCCGTGCTGGCGGCGTCTCCCGCGGCGGTGATGAAGCGTAGCGCCCCGCTCGCCTCGGGCTGGGCCACCCAGGCTGCCACGAACAAGCCGGTTTCGAGCAGCCGGGTGCAGGCCGATTGCAAGACCTCGGCTTCGCTGCGCGCGCCAATCAGGGTGTCGATTTCGGCCAGAATGACCCGCAGCAGTTCATGGCTGCGTTCGAGCCGTTCATGGGCGCTGCGCTCATCGGCGAGCAGCCGCAAGCGCTGTAGGCCGCGATGCAGCTCGCGGCCAAAGCGCGGCAACTCGTCGTGTGCCTCCGGCGTGTAGGGCGCGCTCTGCCCGAGCAGCAGCACCAGCCCCGGTTCCTCGGTCCCGTCGATATCCACGGCGGCCCAGTGCAGCGCGGCGGCGCTGGCGGCTGCGGGAGCCGCAGGCACGACCAGAGGGGGGGCACCCGGTGCCGCGAAAGCCAGCGCGCCGGGCCCGCCGCCACTGCGGACCCAATCGGCGACGGTCACCTGCACGCCCGCACCGGGTAGCGGCCCATCGGCTGCAAGCACCTGGGCGCGCCCGGATTCCGCCTCCAGCCGCAGCACCGCCGCCGCGGCAAAACCCGCGTCTTGCACGGCAAGGGCGCAGGCTTGTTGAAACAGACGATCGGCGTCGCTCGCCTGCGCGCTTTGCTGGCTCAGTTGCGCCAGCGCGGTGCGCAGCCGCAACAGGGCCCGCTGGCGGTTCTGGATCTGCTGGAACTGCCGCCACGCCATGACTTGAACGCCGATCAGCAGCAGCCAGATGGCAAGCTTGGTTGCCAGGTCGGGCAGCCAGGTCAGCAGGATCTGGCGCACCGGTTGGCTCACGAACACCGCGACAGAGCCGTCGGCGACCCGACGCCATGCAATGACAAACTCGGCGTTCGCGGATTCGACCCAGCCGCGAATGACACCACCCTCCGTTTGCGGTTGAGCCACCAGCGTGCGCGCGAGGATGCCCTGGGCGGGTCGCGCATACAAAACGGCCGCGTTCGGTGGGGCCGGCACCCGCGCGAGCACGTGGCCATCGGCCCGGACGACACCCATGATGGGCGGCACCCCGGTGCCGTCGTCACCCGCCCGGGCCAATTGCCGCAGGATCGCATGCAGCGGCACCTGAAACACCACAGCCACGCCGGCGGCCTGTGGCAAAGGGCAGAGGACGGGGGTTTGCCAGGCTTCGGGCACGGGTCCTTCGACGGCCGTCGGCAGCAACACCAGCCCGGACGCCGTGGAACTTGGCGGCCCACCGATGTCGTGGAGCAACTCCAGCCGTGCCCAGGGCAGTTGCTGTCCGATCAGCGGCAGCCAGCCGCGGGCGGCGTCGAGATCGAGCTGTCCGTCCGCGCGACGCGGCAGCCGTCGGATGGCCATGTCGCAGGCGCTGCGCAAAGCCGCCCAGCGCTGATCCATGGCATCGGCCAGAAAAACCGTCTCGCTTCGGAGTTGACCTTGGTGGCTGCGCCAGTGCGCCTGGAACGACCAGGCCAGATGCGCGAGCAGCCCCGCGGCGAACGCAAGGTTGGCCGCCAGAACCACGCGCAACAGGCGACGGCTGGTCGGGTCAACGTCGGCAGGACGGCTCAGTAGCATGACGTGGGTGGAGCATAGGGCCTCAAGAACACCGGCTCATCCCACTCTCGGAGCCAGCGTCGCACAGTCGACGCATAGTGTTACACACACCGCGTCTCGTGACCATCCGAGGCTACCCGTGGCGTGTTGGGTTCGCTCGAGCCGTTGCCTGCGCGCAACCCTGCCGCAAGGCCGTGCGAGGGGGGATTCAAAAGTTTTTGAAGGATTTTTGGGTGTTTGCCGGCGTGAATCGGCGCTCAGTTGCTCTGAAAATAAGAGCAATCAGGCGACGAGATAAGCGATGTAAACACCCCGGTCGAGCAGCCCCCGCTGCCCAGGCCGACAGTGATCGACGCGGTACGGGCGTGAAGGCGCAGCCGGCCGATGGGTGTCGCGCACGATCACGAGGGCGCCGACAGGCAGTTCCTGGCGCACCGAGACCGTCAGGCGTTCGCCGCCGTCGGCCTCGCGCAGCAGCCGCGCTTCGAGCCATCGGGTGCGCCCGGGGGTGCGCAGTTCCAAAGCCGGCATGGGCCGCTGCAGCCACAGCGCTTCAAGCAAGCCGCGCACGCGCCGCGCCGCGTTGGTCCATGGGCTCGGCGCGCTGCCCAGGGCGTCTTCCGCCGCGCCGGTTTGGCCCTGTGCCAGCTCCCCGACCATCTGGCGGTGCAGGCGGTGCCAGTGGTCGTGCCACATTTTCAAATCGTCGAGCAGGTCGAAATGCCCCTCGGGGCGCAGCGCAACCAGCCATTGCCCGAAGGCGCAGTCGGCAGGGCCGGGTGGCGCGGTCGTGATCGAATCTGCCCCACCCCGGCGCGCATCCGCCAGCCGCTGCGCCAGCATCTGCCGGGCCTCGGCTTCATCGGCTTCCCAAAGCGCGAGCGCTTCAAAGCCGTTGCGTGCGAGGGCATCGCCGTAAACCGGCAGCGGTACATGGCGCGGGTCGTCTGCGGGCGATGGCAAGCTCGGGGGATTTTCCGAGGCCGCAGCCGAGCCTGGCCACAGCCGCCGCAGCCGCTCGAGCCACCCGGCTCGGGTACGCGTTTCCTCGGTCATGCGTGCACATCCTCCGCTTCCATCATGACCGCACGCGGGCGGTGCGTTTGCCGTCGCCGTCAAACGAACGCAAAGCGCAGCGCCCCCCAGTGGCGGCCGCGCAGGTGTATCGGGACGGACAACTCCCGCATCACCTCGCCCGTGTCGCGCGAGTAAATCTGCAGCAGCAGACCGCTCTGATTTTTCGCCGCGGTCGCACCTACCGGGTCGTTGAAGATGCGCATCGATCGGCTGTGCAGCAAGTCGCGCTTGGGGTCACCGGTCATGGGTTGATCGTAAACGCTGTTGTGGGCCGGCGCATAGCCGTTGCGGTCGACCAACAACACGTAACGGTACTGATCGGACTTGGCGAGATAGCGGTCCTCGATCGGTTGAATTTCGCGTTTGAACCAGGCGGTGAAACGGGTCAGGTATTTCTGCGGGTTGGTGTTCGGAACCGGCTGGTAATCCTCGTCGAACAGGTCGGCTTCACTGAGTTCACCCTCATCGAGCGCCCGCTGCAGCCGCGCCGTGAGCTCGGCTTGGGCGGCGAGCACGTCATCGACGACCGCGCTGACCTGCGACTGCGTGCGGAAGATCGTGGCCGCCTCGAACATCCGTTGCGCTTTGTTGAGCGCTTCGTCCAGCGCCTCGCCGGTACGCTGACCGGCTTGTTCGGCGGCCTCGGCCTGACGTTTTTGCTCGACGGTCAGTTGACCAAAGGTTCCATCGAGCGCGCGCAGTTGCGTGGCTTCCGCGTTGAGCCGCGCGGCCACGTCGTGCATGCGCTGCGCAATGCCGTGGACACCGCTGGCGATTTCGCCAAACTGCTCCGACATCACCTGCACCTCCTCGCCGCTGGAACTCATCCCCTGCGTGAAGCGCTGCGTGGCTTCGGCAATCTGCGTCAGCCGCTGGTCGATGGTCCCGACGCCGCTGTTGATCGACACCACCGACTTTTCGGTGGTCTGCGCGAGTTTGCGGATTTCTTCGGCCACCACCGCAAAGCCGCGGCCGACATCGCCCACGCGCGCCGCTTCGATGTTCGCGTTGAGCGCGAGCAGATTCGTCTTTTGCGCGATTTCGCGTATGACGGCCATCTCCTTCACCATGCCCGAAAACTGCTGCCGCAGCGCCTCGATTTCACGCTGGTTGCGCGCGTTGGCCTGCACCAGGGTCTCGAAGTTCGCCCGGATCGCCGCGCCGCGTTGGGCGCCTTCGCTGGCCAGGTGGTCGATGCGGTCGGTGTCGCTTTCGACCGCGTTGGTTTCGATCTGTACCCGGTCGATGTTCTGCGCGGTTTGGGTCAAGGTTTGGGCAACCCCGCGCAACGCCTCCACGAGCGCCTGGCGCTGGCGCAGGGTTTCGGCGATCGTCGCCTTGGTGTTGAACCGCAGCCGCGCCAGCGTATAGCCCACGTCGGTGGCGGCATCGGTGACCTTGTCGGTGAAGCTGCGCTGGAGGCCCAGCAACTCCTGCTCTGCGGCCGGCAAGGCAGCAATGGCCTCGGGCCGAAGGTCGAGCGGCCGCTGTTGGAGCCAAGCTTCAAGGCTCTGGGGACGCTCCGTTTTCATGATCTGTACTCCTGGTGTGTGTTTGGGGCGTGTTTGGGGCTTGCGGCGGCTCTCAGTGCTCGCCCCCCGAGACCACCTTGCGCAGTGCTGCGCCCAATTCCTCGGCGACGAATTTGCCGACGAAACCCTCGGCGCCCACCTTCTGCGCATGCTCTTGGTTGGCCTGGCCCGTCAGCGACGAGTGCACGACGACCGGAATCGCCTTGAAACGCTCGTCTTCCTTGATCTTGCGCGTCAGCGTGAAGCCGTCCATCTCGGGCATCTCGAGGTCGGTCAGCACCGCGGCCACTTTGTCGCGCACATCCTTCCCTTCGGCCTTGGCGTCATGCGCCAACGCCTGCAGCTTCTCCCAGGCCTCCTTGCCGGTTTTGGTCATGACGTAGGGGGCCTGCAGCGCCTGCAGCACTTTTTCGATCTGGCTGCGCGCGACGAACGAGTCGTCGGCGGCGAGAATGACGCTGCCCGGCTTGATCTGCAGCCGCTGCCCCACGGCCTCGGGCTTGACCTCTTGCACTCTGGATGGCAGCACGTCGCGCAACACTTTTTCGACATCGAGCACCAGCGCCAGCCGCGTCTGGTCGCCGTCATCGAGCCGCGCGATGCTCGTCACCATGCCGCCGACCGCGTTGGCTTCGGCCGAGAGCACCTGGCTCCACTCGAGCCGCACGATCTCCTCCACATCCTCGACCGCAAAGCCTTGCACCGAGCGCTCGTATTCGGTCACGACCAGGATGTTGAGCCCCTTGGGCGTGCAGCCCACCAGCGCAGGCAGATCGATCACCGGCACGATCTGGCCGCGGATATTGGCCACCCCCAGCACATGCTGGGGCGCGCCCGGCATCGCCGTCACCTGGGGCATGACGAGCGCTTCGCGCACCTTGAACACATTGATGCCAAACAGCTCGCGTCGCCCGCCCGGGTCTGCGCCCAAACGAAACAGCAGCAGCTCGAACTTGTTGGTGCCAGCGAGGCGGGAACGCTCATCGACTTCTTGAAGCACGGTAGACATAGGAAACTCCATCGGTGGAAATCAGGGGAATAGGGGGCGTCGCGGTTCGCTTCGGTTCAGTTCACGGCGCGCATGAGCGATTCGAGTTGTTCGGTGATGGCGTCGCTCGCGGCTTCGAGTTCGGCCGCCAAGCTCGTGATGCGCCCGGCGTCGCCTGCGCGCAACGCCTCCACCAGCGACTGGCCGATCCGGTGCACCCGCTGGTGCACCGACTCGGTCGTGGTAAAGCCTGCATGGCTGCCAAAGTAGTGTTGTGCCGGGCCGTAATACCACTTGCCGAAATAGCAGGCGCGGAAGTTCGACACATCCATGTCCACGACCCGACCGCTTTGTGCCGCGGCCAGCAATTCGCCGATCCAGGCGTAATGCATCGCCAGCGACACGCGCAGGGCCAGGTCCGGCGCGCCGAAGGCACCGATCGCTGCTGCGCCGGTCTTGAGGTCCGCGCGCGCGTCGTTGACGGTTTGCAGCAGCGAGCCAAACTGCGCTTCCAGTCCACCCAGCATGGTCTGCGCCTCGGCAGCGCTGCGCGCCTGGGTCTGCGCGTGGGCGACGATCTCGGCCATTTCGGCTTGCTCGGCGTTGGCGACCTCGATCACCTCGGTCATGGTTTGGCGCGCGGCGTCCGTGGTGTCCTGCACGGCGCGCACCAGATGCCCGACACGCTCCATGCGCTGCGCCGCGCGTGCCATGTCGGTGTCGAGGTCGGCCGAGTTGTCGCGGATGGTCAGCGTCAGTTCCTCGATGCGCCGCGTGATCTGCGCCGTCTTGCGCGCGAGGTTGCGCACCTCGTCGGCCACCACCGCAAAGCCGCGGCCCGCTTCTCCAGCGCGGGCGGCTTCGATCGCGGCGTTGAGCGCCAGCAAATTGGTCTGGTTCGCCACCTCCTGAATGCCGCTGGTGAGTGTCTCGACCGTTTGCACCGAGCCGACGAAGCCGGTCAGCTTGCCGCGGGTTGCCTCGACGAAGCCGCGCACGTCGCGCACTTCTTCCTGCACGCCCAGCAAGGCGCGTGCGCCTTGGTCGATCCGCTCCGCGGTCGTCTGGGCGCGTTCGCCCAGGCGCTCGAGCGCTTGCGCGGCCGACTGCGTGGTGGACGAGGCTTGCTGCAGCCCGCGCGCCGTATCGGTGACGAGGTACGCCAGCCGGGAAAACTCGTTTTGGAAGCCCACCACGCGGGCCTCGGAAAACGCAATGCGCCGCATCGCCCGGCGGTTCGCGTCGGCGCCTGCGACCAAAGCGGCACGGGCTTGCCCGAACGCGCGGAGCCAGCGCTCGGTATCGACGAGCTCGATCGCGCGCAGCGCGCCGTCGCCCCGGCCTTCGAACCAGTCCAGCACGGCGCTCAAGACCGCTTCTCGGTCGGCGCGCAGCCGCTCGAGAAAGCCGGCTTCGCCCGAGCCTTCGGCCTCTGCGGGCGGCTGCTCGGCTGGGGCCACGCGCGGCCAGCCGGAGAGCCCTTCGGCTTGGGTGCCCTGCATGCCCGCTTCGATCGCTTCGGTGTTCATGACTTCATTCCTCGGTACACAGTCCTCGGCTGGGGCTCAGCCAGCGCGTTGCTGTGCGTCGACCTCGTGTTTGAGCGCCTGCAGCTTGCTCAGAATCTCATCGCGCTGCGTGCTCAAGGTCGACGCCAGATGCAGGGCCTGCTCGCGCTGCCCGGCTTGAGCTGCGGCAATCAACTCGCGCGCGGTCTGGTGCACCAGCGCATGGGTGCTCTCGACCGCACGGAACGCGGCCAGACCCGCAAAGCGCTCGCGTCCGGTGCTGTCGTACCACTTGCCGAATGCGCAATGGTGGTGGTCAGGCACCTCCTGCGGCTGCATGGCGGGCGGGCTGCGGCGGCCCTCAGCGATGATGCGGTCGATGAAGGCCAGATGTGCCTGCTGAGCCATCTCCAGTTGGGCTTTGGCCGAGGTCACCGTCATTTCATGCATGGTCGACGCGAGCGAGGCGATGACGCTGCTCATTTGCGACATGTCGCGTTGGGCCGTGCGGCTGGTCTGGTCGATGCCGTTGGCTTGCTGGGCGATTTGTTCGGTGGCGGCTTCGATGTGGCCCGTCGTGTCTTGCACGCGGCGCGCGAGGTTGCGCACCTCATCGGCCACGACCGCGAAGCCGCGCCCCGCCTCGCCGGCGCGGGCGGCTTCGATCGCGGCGTTCAGCGCCAGCAGGTTGGTTTGGTATGAAATCTCCCGAATGTTCTGCACCAAGGTTCCAATGGACTTCAACTGCTGCAGCAGCGCACCGACGCCGTCGGCATTGCCTTGAACCACGTGGGCGACCTTCTCGACCGCGTCATTGACCTTGTCAATGGCTCGCGCGACTGAATGAGCCGAGCCCTCCATTGCACCGATAGCGCCGTTCAGGATCGGAATCAGATCCTGAGCCCGCTTGATCCCCGTGTTGTCGGTCCAAGAGGCATGGAAGGCGATCACTTTACCGTCCTCGTCGCGCACGGGCGCAAAGCGCAGGTTGAACGTGACGGGTCCGACGGTCATGTCGGTTTCATGCATCGCCACCTTGCCGGAGGCGAGGTCGCGGAGGATCACGCGGATGCGCTCCGGATCCTTGTGAAACTGGTGGATCGAATGGTTGAACGCCTGCCGCACATCGGCGCCGCGCAACATGCTGTTGAGTCCGCTGTGGTGCTGCATCATGAAGTCGCGCGCCGTGCGGTTCATGTAGAAAATGCGGTTGTCCATGGCCTCGTCGGCTTCGGCCAGCATTTCGAGCGAGCCGAGGGGTTCGAGCAGCTGTTCGATGGCGTGCATCCAAGCGGGGGTGACGGTGTTGCTGGGGGTGCTCATCGGGAGGGCTCCTGGTTTTCGGGTGCTTCGGGGGAGGGTCGGTGGCGATCTTCGGGGCTTCAGGCGAGCGCGCTTCCAACCTTGAGGCTGTCGAACCAGTCGATAAAGCGCTGCACGTTGGCGCCGGTGTAGATCGCGCCGTGTTGCGGGCACAGGAAGTCGATGTCGAGCTTCGAGACGCGCTCGCACCAGGCGCGCTTGGCCTCGTTGCTCGGCATCCAGCGCTTGTGGAAATACTCCGCGTGCTTGATGTGCCGGTCGAAGGCTTCGGGTCTTTCCAGGTTGCGGCGGTCCACGAAGGCCGCATGGCCGCTCGGCAGCAAGGCCGCGCCCACGTCGCCCGAGAACAAGACCTTGGCCCAGGGGTCGTAGAGGTGGAAGTTGGCCGAGGAATGCAGGTAGTGCGCCGGGATCAATTGCATACGGGCCGATCCCAAGACCAGCTCGCCACCTTCGTCGGGGATGCCGGAAATCTTCGCGTCGAGAGCGCCGTAGTGCCGAATGAAGCCCACCCAAAGCTCGGAGACATGCCAATGGATGTCGGGGTTGACGGCATTCCACAGCGGCAGGCTTGACGCAATATCGGGGTCTTGATGGCTCACGAAGGCGGTTTCGATGCTCGACGGTGGCAAGACGTCCACGAGCGCCGAGAACACCTGCGGGAACACCTCGAAGCCGCCCGGATCGCACAGCAGCGTGTGGCCGTCGACGCGGCAGGCATAGACGTTCGAGTCGATCACGCGCGACTCTTGTTGGTCATACACGATGAACCATTCGCGGCCGGCTTCGGCGTAAAAATTTTCGGCTTTCATGGGGCTGGTCCGATCAAAGTGAAAGAAGAGGGCGGGGCGTGTCAGTGGACGGCACGGTCGATTTGCTCGCGGTAGGCACGCAGCAACTCGCGCACCTGAATCACCGCTTTGTCCATGTCCATCGACACCTGCTGCAACGCCGCCTGCGCACTGCCTTTGAGCGCGGCTTCGATGCGCCCGTTGACGACGACATATTCGAGTTCGGCCACGACGGCCTCGAAGCGCCCCAGGGCCTGATGCAGCCGGCTGGCCGAGCGGCGGCTTTGCTCATCGTGGCTCGCCATTTGCTCGTGCCGCATCGAGGCCAGCAGCCCCAGCCGCGGTGCCGCTGCACGGACGTTTTCGGGCAGACGCTCGAGCAGCGTCAGCCGCTGGCTCGCCCTCAGGGTTTCCATGAACCCGAGCATCAAAGGGTGGATGGCTTGCTGCACTTCATGCGCGACTGCCTGCAGCTGCTGCGCGCCCTCGCGGAACGACTGGGCGACCACGCCGTAGCCGGCAAGGTCCTTGCCGTGGCGTTTGACCAGCACCTGCGCGTTGAGCGCCTTGCGGTCGATCTCGCGCAGACGGCGCTGCAGTTGGCCTTGAAATGCAAAAGTGGCATCGGCGACGCTGACGAAGCGACGTCTTTGCTCGTCGAAAGCGTTGAGATTCATGGGCAGAGTCTCCAATTCAGGCGGCTTGGGTGAGCCGCATCGAGCGCGTGAGGGCCTGGATGTCGACGATCAGCACCACATCTCCCTTGCCGGAAATCGTCGCGCCCTGATACCAGCTCGATTGCGCGGAAATGTCGAGCGGCTTGACGACCGAGTCTTCGGTGCCCACGGCCTCGGACACGACGAGCAGGCCCTGCTCGGTCAGAATGCCTTCGCAGGGGTCGCGGCCAAGTCGCAAGGGCCGGCCTTGAAGCTGCTCGCCCAGGTCGATGTAGGGCACGATGCGGTTGTCGCCCACATGGGCCATCAGCCGCCCCGAAATGCTGTGGATGTGCTTGGGGTCGATCTCCATCAGGTTGTCGACGACCGAAACCGGCAGCGCATAGGTTTCGCGGCGCAGCTTGAAATAGAGCACCGGCAAGACCGCCAGCGTCAAGGGCAGTTCCAGAAGCAAGGTCGTACCCTGATTGATGCGCGTGAGGATTTCGACCCGCCCGCGCAAGCCTTGGACGGCAGAGCGCACCACGTCCATGCCCACGCCGCGGCCCGAAAGTTCGCTGACCTGCTCCTTGGTCGAGAAACCGGGCAGGAAAATCAGGTCGAGCATCTCGCGCTCGTTCAGCCGGGCGGCATCGGCCTCCTGGATCAGGCCCTTGGCCACCGCGGACTGGGCGATCTTTTGTGGGTTCATGCCGCGCCCGTCGTCGCGGATGCGGATCTGCACCTTGTCGCCCAGATGAATCGCGGCGACTTCGAGCACGCCTTCTTCGGGCTTGGCGACCGCGAGCCGCTCGGCAGGCGTTTCGAGCCCATGATCGAGCGCATTGCGCACCAAGTGGATGAGCGGCCCGGAAAGCGCGTCGATCACCGTCTTGTCGATTTCCACGTCCTCGCCGATGAGCTCGAGCCGAACCTTCTTGCCCAGGCTCCGGCTGGCGTCCCGTACGACCCGCGGCAGGCTCTGGAACAAGCGCTTGCAGGGCTGCATGCGCAGCCGCATGACCGTGTTTTGCAGGTCATTGACCGCAAGGTCCGTCTCACGCACGAGCCGCACGAGCGACTCGTCTTCCTGCCCCAGCCGCGCGACGGCCGCCGAGAGCCGGTTGCGCAGCAACACCAGCTCGCCCACCTGGTTCATCGCTTGATCGAGCCGCGACGAATCGACCCGGATCGTGGTGTCTTCGCGCGCGGCGGTTTCGCTCGCGGTCACGGGCGCTGCGGGGGCAGGCGCGGCAGCGCTCACCGGTGTGGCCGCGCCTGGGCTCGGCGGGTGCAGCGGCTCGACCACGCCGGGCGCTCGGCCTTTGCCAAATACCTGGTCCAGGGTTTGGTTGAACAGCGCTTCGAGGTCCTCTTCGCCAGAGGCCTCCGCCGCGGAAGCGCCCGCGTTCGGCGCAGCTCGCTCGGCCATCTGGGTGACATAGACGCCCGAGGAGCCCGATGCGTCCAAGCGTGTCTCTGCCCAGGGTTTGCTTGGCTGGGCCGGCTCGGTTGACGGTTCGGTTCCCGTCGCTGCGGGCTCGGGCCGTTCGCCTCGGGCATAGGCCTGGATCAAGTCGCCCAGCGCCTGCGGCCCCGGTTGCGGGTTCTCGCCCTTGGCCATTTCGTCGAGCATGCGCTCGATCACATCGCTCGCACGCAGGATGGCGTCGATCATGCCGCTGTCGGCGCTGAGCTGGTGGCTGCGCAGCTTGTCGAGCAGGTCTTCGAGGTGGTGACACCAGTCGACCATGTTTTGCGCTTCCAGAAAGCCAGCCCCGCCTTTGAGTGTGTGGAAGGCCCGAAAGATCGCGCCCAGCGTGGCCGCATCGGTGGGGTTGGCTTCGAGGCGCAGCAGCTGTTGTTGCGCCTCGGCCAGCAGTTCGCGGGATTCGGCGAGAAATTCTTGCAGGATGTCGTTGTCCATGGCGCGGCTACTCCTGGGGTCTTCAGATGCCGAGCTGGGCGAGCAGGTCGTCGACGTTACCCTGGTCGAGCCGCTCGCCGGTGAAGGTGTCTTCGTCAGCGGTGACGGCCGCGGCTGGAGCCAGGGCGCCAAGTTCATGAAGCGCATCCTGGATGCGTTGCTCCACCGCTTGCAGCAGCGTGATCGTCTTCTTGAGCCGTTGGCCGGCCAGATCTTGGCCCTGCTGGCTGGTGAGGATGGTCTGCAGACACTCGTCGAGCCGATCGAGGCGCGCATCGATGAAGCCGCCGTTGGTGGCGCGGATCGCACGCACTTCGGCCTGCGCAGCCTCGACGGCTTCGAGCGTGGCCATGGCCTGTTGTTCGCTCAGCCGCAGGGCTTCCTCGAGCGGGTGGCTTGCGCCGGGAATGTCCCGGGCGATGCCCATGATGCGGTGCACGCCTTCGGCGAGCAGGGCGTCGGCCTCGCGCAGCTTGGCTAAGGCTTCGATCGTGGTGTGGGAGTCGTTAGCAGGGCTGGTCATGATGGCGAATTACTCGGAGGCAGGCTTTTTGCCCAGGCGTTCGAGGATGCCCTCGATCTTGGTTTTGAGGACGTCGGCCGGGAAGGGTTTGACGATGTAACCATTGACGCCCGCCTGTGCTGCGGCCAGGATGTTTTCCTTCTTGGCCTCCGCGGTCACCATCAACACCGGCAAAGAGCGGATGGCGGGGTCTTCGGACGCGCGGATGGCCTTGAGCAGGTCGATGCCCTGCATGTTGGGCATGTTCCAGTCGGTCACCACGAACTCGATGCCACCTTGCTGGATGCGTTTGAGAGCCTGGACGCCATCTTCGGCTTCGTCGATCGTTCCCGTGACGTAGCCGGTCTGCATCAACAGCCCTTTGACGATGCGGCGCATCGTCGGAAAGTCGTCGACGACGAGGAATTTCAAGGGGTACTCCTGGGATTCAGTTTGAGGTTTGCGTGGACAGAACCATCGCCGATGCCCTGCTAACGGCACGTTTGGATACGACTTTATGGTCCGGAAAGAAATTATCGGGGGCGGGGTGGATCGGTTACGATTGTTGCGATCGCGTCTATCCGCGCCCTCGCACGACCCTCCATGTTTCTGTTCATCGGCTACGTCATCACTTTGGCTGCCTTTCTGGGCGGTTTCGCAGCCTCCGGCGGGCATTTGCATTCCCTGTTCCAGCCGTTCGAGCTGGTGATGATTGGGGGTGGCGCGCTCGGAGCCTTCTTTGGAGCAACCTTCCCCAAGTCGTTCAAGGCCACGCTCAAGGCCTTGCCGACGGCGTTCAAGAGAGAGACCTACAGCAAGCAGCAGTACATGGAACTGCTCACGCTGCTCAACGACCTGTTCACCCGCATGCGCCAAAACGGCTTGATGTCGATCGAGGCCGACGTCGAGGACCCGCACGCCAGCGAAGTGTTCAAGAAGTACCCCGGCATCCTGAAGGATCACCATGTCATCGAGTTCATCACCGACTACCTGCGTTTGATGATCGGCGGGAATCTGGGCGTGATGGAAATGGAAAACCTCATGGACGTCGAGATCGAGACGCACCACCATGAGACCCAGATGCCCATCCATGCGGTCAGCCGCCTTGCCGACAGCATGCCGGCCTTCGGTATCGTGGCGGCGGTGTTGGGTGTGGTGCACACCATGGCTTCGGTGGATCAGCCGCCCGCGGTCCTTGGCGAGCTGGTCGGCGCGGCGCTCGTGGGAACGATGTTGGGTATCTTGATCGGCTACGGATTCATCGCGCCGATTGCCACCCGCATGGAAGACCGGGCCGAGGAAGGAACCAAGATGTACCAAAGCATCAAGGTGGCACTGCTCGCGACCATGAACGCCTACCCGCCCCAAATTGCCGTGGAATTCGCCCGAAAAGTGCTCTACAGCACGGAACGCCCGAGCTTTGCAGAGCTGGAATCGCATCTGCGCAGCGCCAAAGGGAAGTGACGCATGGCCGAGCCGAACAAACCGCAGCCGATCGTCGTCAAGCGCATCAAAAAGGTCGCTGGCGGACACCACGGAGGCGCCTGGAAGATCGCCTATGCCGACTTCGTGACGGCGATGATGGCCTTCTTCCTGCTGATGTGGCTGCTGGGTTCGACCACCAAGGCGCAGTTGCAGGGCATCGCTGAATATTTTCAGAACCCGATGAAGGTCTCGATGGAGGGCGGGTCCGGCGCGGGCTCGGCGATGTCGGTCTTGCAAGCCGGCGGCACCGACCTCACGCGGACCACTGGGCAGGTGCGCGATGGCAGCACGCCCGGGAAAGAAGTCAAACCGAACGCGACGACGGTGGTCGCTATCCGCGAGGCGGAAATCGACAAGGCCAACCTCCAGGCGCTCAAGGCTGCACTCGAAGCCCAGATCGACGCCAACCCGCAGCTGGCCGCGTTCAAGTCGCAGTTGATGATCGACATCACGCGCGAGGGTTTGCGCATTCAAGTGGTCGACAACGACAAGCGGCCCATGTTCGCCCTCGGGGGCGCACAGCTCGAGGGTTATGCGCGCACGATCTTCCAGGAGATCGCGCCCACGCTCAACCGGCTGCCGAACAAGATCAGCATCACGGGTCATACCGACGCCCTGATGTATCAGAACCAAGGCAAGGGCTACAGCAATTACAACCTTTCCGCCGATCGGGCCAACGCCGTACGCCAGGTGCTGGTGCAGTCTGGCCTCGAAGAGCAAAAGGTGCTGCGCGTGGTTGGGATGGGGTCGGCCGCGCCGTTCGATCCCAGCGACCCGAAGTCGCCGTTGAATCGGCGTGTGAGCATCGTGGTCTTGACGCAGGAAGCCGCCAAGCGCATCCTTGCCAACCAAGCCTTGGAGCAGGTCGCCACCGATGCCGAAGAGGCCAAGGGGCAAATCGATGCCGGGCCCGGCGTGAGTGCTGGGGCAGCGTCGGCGCCGGTGGCCAGCCAGCCGGCGCAGGCCGCGGCCAGTCGGTGATTCCGGGCTTGCCCTCAAGTTTTTCGAGTTGGTGTCGTTAACCCCGCTACGAGATCTGGAAACCGTCTGGATGAACTTTTCGAGTACGCGATGAATCCGATCCAAAACGCATTGGCAAGCATGATCAGCAGCGGTTCGGCGCAAAGCGTCGCTGCGGCTCAGGCTGGACGCGCGCCGGCGGTGGAAGCGCGACCGAAGCCGAGTTCGCCCGGCCAGGAACGGGTGACGATCTCCGATGCGGCCCGGCGACTCCAGGCCGGGGTCGCGGCAGATGACCCGAACCGTGCGGAGCGTCTGGGCCAGCTACGGGCACTGGTGGCGGCGGGACAGTATCCGGCTGATCCGAAAGCCATCGCTCAAGGCTTGCTGCGCGACAGCCGCGAAGTGCTCGCGGCGGTTCGTCCCGTCGCGTGACGCCGCTCGGTGCGGGCTCGAACGATCTTCGTCCCCTGTGAGCGTAAGCCCCGAACTCAATCGCGAACCGTCGTCGGTTCTGGCGCGGCTGCGCGCGGTGTTGGAGGCTGAGCATGCGGCACTCATCGGAGGGGATGCCGATGCCATCGAACGCCTGGCGGCGGAAAAGCTCGCTGCCTGTCGGGCGCTCGAGGCGCTGCTGTCGGTCGGTGACCTGACGCCGCCGCTCAAGGAAGAACTCCGCCGCCTCGGAGAAACCAACCGCGCCAACGGCGCACTCGTCGGCGCCTTGCTCCAAAACGCCGAAGCCATGTTGTCTGCCCTGGGCGGCGCCGCCGGTGGTTCCTCGGCATCGGTGTATCGGGGGGACGGTCAGGCGGCCGCATCTTTGTCCACCGGGCGGCCCCTTGGAAAAGCGTGAACCCGGATGTTGATCCTCAGCCGCAGCAAAGGCGAAGCGATACGCATCGGTTCGGAGGTCCGCATCGTGGTGCTGCACGTCGGCGGTGGTCGGGTGCGATTGGGCATCGAGGGGCCACGCGAACTGTGCATTCTTCGTGAAGAGCTCTACACCGAGGTGGTAGACCTCAATCGGGCCGCGTCGCTGGCGCCGCAGAGTCCCGGTGCGCTCGATGCCTTCCTGAAAACGCAGGGATGTCCCGCGGCCGATGCGACAGACGTGCCACAGGAGGGACCGCATGCTTGAGGCGGATGCATCGGCGATCGAGCCTGGCGTGTACGAGTTGAGCACCCGTTTCGGTCGCCTCACTGTACCGGCCCGGTTGGGATGGCGGTGCGAGCCGCCCTTGCCGGGTTTCGACGGACTGCACCAATACTTGGTTCTGAGTTGCGAGGGACAAGAGCCGTTTCTTTGGCTGCAGTCGGTGGAAAGCCCGGAGCTCGCGTTTTTGATCGCACCCGCAGAGGCGTTTGGGCTGCGCTACCGAGGGGGCATCGACGCGGAGGAGTCAGGGATGCCGGGCCCTTACGTGCTCGTCATCCTTCCGCGGCCTGGCGGCTCGGCTTCGATCGGCTGTCACCGGTGGGCGCCGCTGATGTTTGACCCGAGCACGCGCAGCTTTCATCAAAGAGTGTTCGAGCCCGACGAGGTCGAGGGAGCAGGAATTTGGTGCGGTTTGTCACCGCAGCGGCAGTCTGAGCTGCGGCGCGCTTGGGCTGGGGCGTTGTTGGACGTTCCGTCCCGAATTTCCGGTCAGTAGCGTCGTTCGCGCTCGCGGAGGGTTTCACGGTCGCGTCGCTGCACGTAGGCCATGACCCGTTGCTCAAAATTCGGGCTCATGTTCAGGAATTCGATCCCGACTGGACGCATCGGCTGTCGGATGCGGGTGTTGCGGACGGGGCCCACGAAGCGAACGCGCGCCTCGCTGGCGAGTTCGACGCCCTCGAGTTCAAAACGCACCTGTGGGAGGTATTCGCCTTCGCTGAGGACAAAGTCCGTGGGCGAGGTCAAGAGCAGACGCATGCCGCGTCCACTGATGTCGTGGCAGGTGCCGGTTAGGTTGCGAGCGCCGCGGCGTTCGATTTCCACGCGATTGATGTCGCCCGGGTTGACCAACACCCGAAAAAAGCTGCGTCGTTGCAGGTAGTAGGTGTTTTTCGGATAGTGCACGCGCAGCGCGCCATAGCCTTCCCACATGACCCGGTCGATGACCCGAGTCTCGAATCCGACATAAACCCCTTCGGATTTGCCCAGACAAAAAAACGGGTCGCCGTGCAAGACCAACGCGTTTCCATGTTCGGGGTTGAGTTCGTCGATGAGGATCTCGCCTTTGCCTCTGTCGAGGGCGAGGATCATCGAGGTGAACTCCTCGGCACGCCCGGTGGGGATGACGGCAATGGGCTCGCGACTTTGCTGCAGGCGTCTGAGGACCACTTCCGCCTTTTGTTGGGTCGTGAGGCGGTTTTCGTCCTTGAACAGCGTGGCGGTGACTTCGCGCATGACGGTGGGGCTCGCGCTTTGTGAATTAAATGCCGAGATTTTCCGCCCAGGCGAGCGCTTCCAGATGCGCCATGGCCACTTGGTGCTCAGTCAGCCCGAGCAAGGCCGCCGTTTCTTCGAGTCCGGAGTCGAGGTCGGTCTCGCAGGCACGAGCGATGTGCAGGTAGGGGCCGAGCGGCCCCGCTTCTTGCTGGAGCGCGAGCGACACGGTCTCGGGCAGGGCCAGTGGCCCCAGTGCCTCCTCGAGCGTCGTGCCCAACATCACGTCCAACATCGAAAACACGCCGGTCACGAAGGCGTGATCGGCGAATTCATCGGGCATGGAGTGCCGCGCGAGGATTTCCATCATTCGGCCGCGGGTGAGGGCGTTCAGTGCGAGCGCCGAAGCCGCGCTGTGACTGGGCGTGGTGACGAGCAGCAAGACGAGCCAGCGGAAGAGCTTTTTGTAGCCGAGGATCAAGATCGCGTGGCGAAACGACGTGATCTCGGTCATCAGCCCGAACCCGGAGGAGTTGATGTAGCGCAGCAGCTTGTACGACAGCGCGGGGTCTCCCTTGAGGGTTTCTTCGAGCTCGGCGATTTCGGCCTGTTTGTTGACCTGATCGATCAAGCGCAAAACCGTGGTGTAGGCCGGTGTCAGGGCCTTGACGGTCACCGTTTGTGGCCGCGCGAAGTAATACCCCTGGAACAGATGAAACCCGGCCGTCAGATAGTTCTGAAACGCCTCATGGGTTTCCACTTTTTCGGCCACGAGTTGGACGCCGCTGAGCGACTCGAGTTTGCGGATCAAGGCGGGAAGTGCTGCGGCCGGCAAGGAGCGCGCGTCGATTTTCAGAAAACGGATGAACGGCAGCCAAGCTTTGTAGGCGGCGGTGGCGGTAAAGACGCCACCCGCAAACCGAAAGCCTTGCTCGGCCAGGCGCTGGATGTGCTCTACCGCTTGGGCAATTCGTTCGGGATCATCGACCGGGACTCGCGGAAGCTCGAGAATGACCCGCTCGGGTTGAACCAGGTCGAAGTGATCGCCACCGAGCTCCGAGAGCTGCACGTTGACGAAGGCGAACTTGTCACCGAAGAGGTTTTCACTGCCAACTTCGGAGAGCGCGTTGAAGAGCATCACCGAGTCTGCATTGCCGGCAAGCGGCAATGGCGCAGCGGTCGATGTCGCGCTTTCGCGGGCCAGCAATTCGTAGCCGACGATTTTCTGTTTGCGGTCGACCAGCGGCTGGCGTCCGATGTGCACATGCCGCGCGCCGTTGGACGCCTCGGCGGCTGCATCGGGCGCGGAGGCGCCGGACATAGGTTCGGTCATGGGTGGCGAGTGTTTGTGATCATGCGCCTCAAACGGGCTCGAGGCTGCGCATCGAAGAGGTAAATCATACGTCCGACCGCGTCCAGGCCGACAGCCAACTCCCGAGGTGATCCTCGAGCATCCAACGAGCGCGAACCTGTTGCTTCAGAGCGTCGCCCGCGGCACGCAGCGCACTGCGGTCGTTGGCGAGCTCGCGCAAGGCTTTGGTCCATTCCTTGAAACGGTTGGGCACCCGCACGACCGGAAAATCCCCCTGGTAGGGGACGATGTCGGTGCAGACGACGGCATAGCCCAATATGCCGTATTCGAGCAGTCGCAAATGGCTCTTGGCTTCGTTGAAGGGGTTGATTTCCAACGGAGCCACGGCGATGTCGAGGTCGAGCGCGGCGAGCTTGGCGGGGTATTGGTCCAGAGGCACGCCAGGGTGGAATTCTCGGACGTACGGGCGCAGCGGCTCGGGGCACATACCAAAAAAGACCCAATCGAACTCATTCGCCGTCTCGCGCACGACGTCCCGCAGCAGTTCCAGGTCGCCGAGGTGGCCCACGCCGCCGGCCCAGCCCACCCGGGGTTTGGGGTGCTCGCGACGCGGCGGCTGCAGCGCCCCCCAGCGGGCGCGTTCGAGATAGTTGGGCTGAACGCGGACCTCATCACACAGCCCAGCATAGGCGCGTGCGAGCGGCTCGGTTGCCACCACCAGGCGATCGCACAGGCCGACCGCGCGGCGCAGGCGCTTGGGCATGTCCTTGTGCATGTGCTGGCGGTGAACGCTTTTTTGCGGCAGGTTCGTGATCAGGTCGTCGATTTCGAAAACCCGAAACGCCCGGGAGTGACGTCGGTGTTTTTCGAGGAATTCGATCTGGTGCCACTCGAGCTGGCGTTGCACGACGAGCGTGTCGGGCTCGATCCGTGCCATCTCGGCCGGCTCGAACAGGCGCATCGACTCCCAACCCTGCGTCATGCCGGCGCGGTTCAAGGCGCGCAGCGGCGCGATGATGCGGTACTCACCACAGCCTTCCCGGTCTGCCGCATGCGCGAGGATCCGGGGCCGTGGCCGCCAGTCTGGGTCCCAGCTCACGCAAGGCTGATCCTCGAGTTGGAATTCGGTGCTGGCAAGCGTCAAATGCCGGTTGTAGGCCGGATCTCGGCCGAGCAGCGGCAGCCAGCGTCGATACATCGCCTCTTTCTCGGCTTCGAAGCGCTGGAGTTTGGCCGGGTCGGGCGGCGTCAAGGCTTCCTTCTGGGGCGGGTTCGTTTGCGGCGCAGAGTTCTGCGCCTTTTGCGTGGCCGAGCCTTCATGCAGCAACAGCGCAAAAGCCGTGAACACGACCCGGTAGCCGGCGGTGCGCACCTTCAGGCAGAGGTCGATGTCGTTGTAGGAGACTTTGAATGCGGTCTCATCGAGCCCCCCGACTGCCTCATAGAGCGACCGACGAATGAGCAGGCAGGCGCCAGTGACGGCCGAGAGGTCTTGCGTGAGCTGCGCGCGGCCAAAGTAGCCGCGGTCTTCGGGGGTGTGGCCAATGAACGGATGCTCGGCGGGACCGCGCATTCCCAGGATCACGCCGGCGTGTTGGATCCTTCCGTCGGGAAACAGCAGCTTCGCGCCGACGATGCCCACATCCGTTCGCACGGCATGACCCATCATTTCATCGAGCCAGTCCTCGTGCAGCGCGGCGGTGTCGTTGTTGAGCAGCAGCAGATACTCGCCGCGCGCCAGCCGGGCCGCCGCGTTGTTCATGGCCGAGAAGTTGAATGGCCCGGGTTGACGGACCACCCGAAGACGCCCCCCGAGCTCGGCTTCCTTCGCCTCGATCGCCGCGAGATAGCTGCAGGCTTCCGGCGTTTCACTGCCGTTGTCGATGATCAGGATTTCGTAAGCCGGGTAGCGGGTTTTCTCGATGACCGACTCGATGCAGCGCTGCAACAGCGGGAGCTGATCGCGCGTGGGGATGAGGACCGAGACGAGCGGCGGCACCTCGGGCAGGGGCCAGCGCACGCGAAATGACGGCGGAAACGGACCGGGCTCGGCTTTCGCCCCAGGTGCCACGCGGTCGAGGTGGCGCTGCAAAGCCGCCTGGCCGGCGTCCAGAATTTCAGGGATCGAGCGCCGGGTATGCCCCGACCCCTGCAGACGGTGGTAGAGCACCTCGGGCACATGGCCGATGGCGGCCTCGCCCGCGCCGCTGGCCTGCAGGTGTTCCCAAGCGCGGAGCATCCAGTCGTAGTCCTCGGCGCCGTCGGCCTGTGGGTCGAATCCGCCCAAGGTCTGGAACAGATCCCGCCGAATCAGCAGCAGGCCTCCGACATACGGGAGACTGCGCAGATAGTCGAGGTTGAAGTCGGGCTTGCAATGGGGGTGCAGATGCTGCCCTTCGGCGCTGAGCTGGTCTTCGTCCGTGTAGACGATTTGCCACCCGGGATGCTGACGCAGCGCATGGGCGATGCGGAAGAACGCATCGGGGGCGAGTCGGTCCCCGGCATCGATGACGCCAACCCAATCGGCCCCACTGCCGATCAGCTGCGCGTTGGCGTCCGCGATCAGCGCTGCGGCGTCCCCGCGCGGCTCCAGCACTTGGGACTCGCCGGGCAGCCATTGATCCGCGAGACTTGCGGCGCTCGCATCAGCGCCGAAGGCGTTCTCGGGATGCGGCAGCACCGCAATCGTAAAGCGGGGCAGGCCCGCCGGCTCCTGGCGCCAGCGCTCGATTGTTTCTTCGGCCCAGGAGCGTTCGGTGGGCAAGCATCGAGCTTCGGGGAGCCAGGGCAGGGTTGGTAGGGGGGAGGGCTGAGTGTCCGTCTGACCGCCAATAGCCGAGGTGACCGCCTCTTTGAGGTGGACATCCTGTCCACCGCCGAGGTGCAGCCGGACTCTCCAGGCATGAGGCTCGCACCGGGCCAGTCGTGCCCGTGCCGCTTCGACGACGACCGCTGGAGCAATTTCCTCCATGCAGAATGATCGACCGAATTTGCAGCGGGGATTGGTGTTTGGCGCGGGCAGATCATGCAGACAACCGGCGCAGTCGACCGGCGAGCGTAAGGCGGTCTGGTCGGCTCCGAAGGGCACGCGCAAGCGTGGATCGGCCATTCCGTAGAGGCCAACGGCAGGCGTCCCGACTGCAGCGGCGATATGCAGCAATGCGGAGTCGGGGCCCACGAGGAGGTCGGCAGTCGCAATGGCTGCAGCCGTTTCGCGCAAGTCCAGTCGATTGACGAGGTTGAGGATCCGTTCGGCCGCCGGCGGCTGAAAATCAGCGCCCGCACCAACGGCGATGATGCCGACCTCTGTGTCTGAGCTGAAGGCGCTGAGAAACTCTGCCCAATGAGAAGGTGGCCAGGAGCGATCTGGCGTCGCGCCCATATGGACCGCGACGATACGTTTCACTGTTCCCCAGGATGGGCCCGCGCCCGCCATCCACTGGTTCACCTGGGCGTAATCGCGGCGGTCGAGGTGCAGTTCCAGCGCGGGGTTTGGTAGTGTGACTCCGGCCTCTTCGGCGTAGGCGCTCAGGATGTGCTGCTTTGGCCGCCGTTCGTAGGCGACGTCCAGATTGATGACCTGGTCATCTGGCCGAGGGCGGAAGTCCGAGGACGTCGCCATCAGAAGGTCCACGTTCGGATTTCCCGCAAACACCTCGTCGATATCGGTCGAGACGACTATGGTGTGGTCTGGGAAGCGCTGCCGAACCGCGCGCACGATCGGCGTGGCTTGCAAGACATCCCCGCGCGCGTACCGCCGCTGCACCACGATCCTGGGGCGCGGAGGCGCTGGTCGGGGACCTTCGAGCAGCATGAGATAGTCCTCATCCCAGTCGGGATCGATTTGACTCAAAGGCGTGATGCGGCCCGTTTCTTCGAGCGCGTTTTCGGTGAATCGCGGCCGTCCCTGTCGCCAGTAATGAACCCGCTCGAAATGGGGTTGCAGGAAGTCCCGAATGCGGCGGTAGTTCCACGCGCTCCAATGATGCGGATTCAAATGGAACCCGTGCCAGCGTTCGCAGGGCAAAGACACTAGCATTCGACCGCCTGGCGCAAGGCGTCGCTTGAGTTCCATCAAAAAGGCTTCAGGGTCGGGCGTGTGTTCGATCGTTTCCAGTGAAAAAACCCAGTCGAAGCCGCTCTCCTCGAGCGCCTCGATCGGGCCCAGATGGAAGCGCGCGCGTGCCTCCGGATTGAGTCGTCGTGCGAGTCCAATCGCTAAGGCGTCGAGGTCGACGCCGAGGTAATCGGAAACCCCTGGGCGTCGCTCGAGCAGCCAAGCCGCACCATATCCGGGTCCGGTTGCGACCTCCAGAATACGCCCGGAGTGGACCCGCTCCTGGACCCATTGATAGCGATTCAACACCTGGGCCGAGGTCCAATAGTTTTCGAGTCCCGGAATCGAGCGGCCGTCGAGCATTTGTTGGACCGAGCCACCGAACACCCGGTCAAAGTCGCCGATCGGGATGACTTGTCCCAGTCGCGGCTGTTGCCGCCATAAAGCCAGCACGCGCGAGGAAATTTCCGCCAGAAATTGGGCGGGCCAAGCAGCAAACACCTCGGGCCAAACGAGGCGATTTCGGAGAGTGTCCAGGGGCAACGCCAGCGCTGGAATCAAGCGTCCCCGGCTCGGGACGTAAAAGTACAGATCGGCGTGAGGCTGAGCTTGCCCCTCAATGAGCAGGGCGTCGAATCGGACCGTTACCGGTTCGATACGCTGCGCACTGAGCGTTTGCAGGGTGACGCGGCGATGCAGTTGCCGCTCGTTCAGCTTGGAATCAACGTCAAAAGCGCGCTGCAAGTTCAAGGTTCATCCTCGAGATCAAGGCGTTTTACCGAAGGCAATGCTGAGCCAGTCCCCGGCGTGCCCCTCAGCCCTGCCATTGTTTCGGCGATGGCGGCGGCTGGTGGGTTCATTGCTTGTACGACCCGTACTCTACAGATACTGGAACAGGTTCATCCCCTGTAACTGCATGAATGCCTTTTGCGCGGCTTGCAGGGCGGTCAGGCTCTGCTGGTAGCGTGTGATGACTTCGGGGTAGTTGATTTGGGTCAGTTCGGACTGTTCCGTTTGCAGGCGGACGGTGAGGCTGGTGTTTTGCGCCTGAACTGCCTGCACTTGTTGCAATCGGGCGCCGATGGTGGCCTGGGTGTCGAGCAGCCGGGTTTGGTTTTGGTCGAGGCTTGCGAGCGCGTTGCTGATCGCTTGGGCGCGACGCGCATTCGTGCCGGGCGATGTGTCGGTCGCCGTCAAGGCTGCGGCGAGCGACTGGAAGGTCTCGAACAGTCCCTGGGGCGACGCCGCTTGCACGGTGAATTGATCGCCGTTGGCGGGCGTGCCCAGAATGGGGACGGTGATGGCCGGGCTGCCGCCGGGCGGCAAACCCAGGCTCATGCCCTCGGTGTAACTGCCGCTGGCCATCGGGGTGGGCGAAAACACGCCACCCGTTCCGCTGGTGATCGTGTAGGTGGTGCCGCTGCCGGAGCCGCTGAAGCTGATCTGATATTGCGTGCCATTGACGAGCAACAGTTGGTCGGCCAGTGCGCGGTCATTCACCGTGCCCGGCCCGGCCGTGGCGCTGCCGCTGTTGGCCGGGTTGGAACTGACGGTGAACTGTCCGTTGGCCGCCCGGGCGCTGAGGAAAATGCCGTCGCCTGCGTCGCTGATGGCCGCGCTCAAGCTGGGGCCCAAGGCCAATTGGTTTTGGCCGCCATCGCCCAGATAGCGCACACGCCCGTCGGCCTCGAGCACGAAAGGCATCGCGTCGCTCTTGCTGCCCGCGAAGATGTAGTTGCCTTGGCCATCTTGGGTGTTCGCGTACTGCGCCAGCTGTTCGACATAGCCTTTCATGGCGGCCGCGGCGTTGCGCAGATCCTGCGCATTGACCGTGGCGTTGTTCATCTGCACGGCCAACTGCCGAACCTGGTCGATCAGCGTGCCCACGCTTTGCAGGGTCTTGCTTTCGAGTTGCAAAGCACCCTGGGCGTATTGGGCGTTCTGCGTGTAGGTGCCGAGCCGTTCGATCTGGCCGTTGAGCGCGGCGTTTTGAGCGACCGCCACCGGGGCATCCGAGGGGTTGACGATGCGGCTGCCAGTGGCGAGCTGCTGGCTCAGGGTGTTGAGCGTGTTCTGCTGGTTGAGGATGCCGGTGAGGCTGGAGCCGTAGAACTGGGGGGTACTGATGCGCATGGCGAGTCCACCGTTTGGGGTTACTGAACGGCCTGCAACAGTGAGGCAAACAGCGTGTTGCCCACCTGGATGGCTTTGGCGGCAGCCTGGTAAGCCTGCTGGAACTGGATCAACCGGGCAGCCTCCTCGTCGAGGTTGACCCCCGCGATCGCTTGGCGCGATGCTTCGTTTTGCCGCGCCACTGCCTCGGCGGCATTGGCCGTGTTTTGCGCGAGGTTGCCTTGACTGGCCACTCGGCCCACCAGCTGGGCATAGGCCGATTCGAGGGAGGTGCGGGCGGGCGTCGTGGGCCCGGCATCGAGAAGCTTGGCCGTCTGCAACGCGGCCATGGCGCGGGCATTTCCGCCGTTGCCTGGCCCCGGTGGCGAGAGCGTAAAGGCGTCCCCCGACACGGCGGTATTGCCCGAAAGCGTCACGGTCCAATACCCGCCCGGACCGGGGCTGGGGTAGGGAACCGAGATCGTCGTCCCGCTGCTGCCAAGCGTCAGACTGCCCGTAGCGAGGATGGGCGCCGTGGTGCCGGGCTGGGTGACGGTAAAGCCGATGCTTTGTCCGCTGGTGCCCCCGCTCGTCAGCGTGATTTGCAACGCCTGCGGGGCGGTTGCGGAGACGAGCACGGAGCCGCTCGTGGCCGTAGCGGCGCCCGCCGAAAGCGTCAGGTTCCCCAGGTTGGTGTTGACCAGCGCACCGCTCGACAGCGCGCCGGCGCTGCTGACGTAGGGGGCGGCCGCGGCGATTTTCCTGGGGTCGGTCAGCAATGCGCGCATACCGTAGGCGGCTGCGGCGGTCGGCTCGACCTGGAAGCGGTCGCCAGCCTGGGCGCCTTGGACACTCACCCGCACGCCGTCGAAGTCGAGCTGCGTGACTGGGCCTAAGTTGGAAACCGTCAGTGCGACCGCTTGCTGGGTGCTGCGGTCGATGGCATTCCACGCGGCGCCGTCGTAGCTCAGTTCGTAGGCCGTCGCCCTCAGCCGGCTGGCGTCCGTGACGCTACCGCTGATCGACACGCCGCTGCTGTTGCCGCTGGCCCCAAGCACCTGGACCGGACCGACCTCGAACAGAGGTCCACCAAACTGGCCGTTCAGATCGAGCCCCTGCGCTTGTTGGGCATTGACCGCGCTGGCCAGGCCGGTGGCGATCAGCCCGAGGCTGCGTTGGGCGGGTTGGAGCGACTGTTCGCGGAATTGAATCAAGGCGCCGAGCGCGCCGCCTTGCAGGCTGGAGGACAGGCTGTTTGGGTTGCCCACATAGCCGATCTCCAGCGCGGACGGATCAAAGCTGCCGGGCTTGGCCTCGAGCGCGAGCGCACGCTCTCCCGCGACCAGCACCTGACCGTTCGAGGTGTAGATGTTCAGCGCCGCCCTTTGGCGCACGACGCTGATGCCGACCTGGCCTGCCAGTTCGGTGATCAGTTGGTCGCGCTGGTCCAGCAGCGTGTTCGGCGACTGGCCGGAACCCGACAAGTCGTTGATCTGCACATTGAGTTGTGCGATTTGGCGCGTGAGCTCATTGACCTGCTCGACCCCCTGGCGCAGCCGCAGATTGAGGGCATCGTTCATCTCATAGAGCTGGCTCGCCGTGGTCTGCACCGTCTGCGCGAGCGTTTGCGCCTGCCCCAACATGGTTTGCCGTGCAGCCGTGTCAGCAGGATAAGCCGCGACCTGCGCGACGCCGCTCGAGAAAAACCGGTTCAGCGAGGACCCGAGACCGGCGACGTCGTTCGCGATCAAGCCCACCAGCGGTTGCAGCAAGTCATTGAACGTTCGCGCGCCGCTGGCGCTGGCGGTCGAAGACCAGATCTGCCCTTGGACGAACGCGTCGTAAGAGCGACTGACGGTTTCGGCCAGGACGCCGTTGCCCAAATAAAGCCCGCCGAGTTGGCTGGGCGCCTGGGGCGTTTGCAGCAGGGTCTCGCGGCTGTAGCCCGGCGTGTTGACGTTGGCGATGTTGTTGCCCGTGACTTGCAGGGCTTTTTGAGCGGCCTGCAGCCCCGTGAGGGCGTTGCCGACGAGGCCAGAGATCCCGCCCATGTCAGCCTCTCCCCAGGCTATGTCGCGTCGGCACGGCCGCAGCCGGCGCGGCGGAATAGAGCGCCGAGGAAGCCGCCCGGTGGTGGCGCTCGAGCATTGAGGCCAGCGCAGCCAGGCGCTGCTCGACGAGGGCTTCGAGTTCGGTGGACTCCGCTTGGAGTTGCCGCACCAGCGCGTCCAAGGTTTCGGAGGTGGTGGTGGCTTGCCTGGACTGACGTCGGGCGGCGTGCGCGGCCAAGGCCTCGAGCAGAGGCGGCCAGACCGGCTCGAGCGGCAACGGCGTGGCGTCGTGGTCGTGCGCGGGGACTGCACGCATCCCGGTCGTTGCCGTAAGCGCCCGACGTTGCGCCTGCAGCGAGGCAAGGACGCGCTGGACGGCCTCGGCTTCGTCGACCTCAAAATCCGTTGGGGCGTAGGGCATGGAAAGACTCCGCGAGTGTGGCTCCATAACGTCACGATAGCCGTTCGCTTGAGCCCGCTGGCACCGCCGGTTTCGCGAGCCAAGTACCACGGCCGAGCGCGCCCAGGGCTGCCTTCATCCGCGGGCTGTCGGCAATCGCGACGAGCTTTTCGGCGTAGGCCGGGTCGGTGGCGTAACCGGCGCGCTGGATCGCCCGCGCATACGCCTCGACGCTTTGTTGTCCCAAGGCCTGGGCGTACCGGGCCGAGCGCGACAGCAGTTGGGTGAAGCCTTCGACGCTGTCGGAAATGTCTTGATAGGCCCGGAAGGCCGCATGCTGCACGACCTGGCCAAGCGGGGTGTATTCGGTGGTCTTGAGGGTCTGGATGCTCTGCGTTTCGCCGCCCGCCGCCTTGATGCCAAAGAGGTTGTTGCCTGGGGCGTGCCGCCCCCAACCGGTCTCCAGCGCGGCTTGGGCGAGCAAGGCCACCGGACTCACCCGCAGGGCCTGGGCGGCTCGCTCCACATGCGGCAGCAGCGAGGCCACGAAGTCGCGCGGCGCGCTCGCGGAATCGCTGCTGGCAGCCGCGGACGTCGCGGGCCGATTCACCGCAGCTGCAGTGGAGGGGGCGCCTGCGGCCGCAGGCGCCTGGGCCGCGTGTGGTGGAACGCCCGGCGGGTTCGGCTGCGGGGCGTTTTGCGGCGGCTGGGGCGGGGAGGGCTTGACGCGCACGGGTGGTTGGGACGCGGCCGGCTGGCTTCCCATGGGCGCATCGACCGGAGCCGGGGTGACTGAAGGAGCCGCGGGCGAGGCGGGCGCGGTGACCGGGGCGTTGGGGCGCCCGTAGCGCACGCTCAATTCCTTGGCGAGGAAGCTGCCGAGTCCGAGGCCGGGGCCTTGGCTGAGCGTGGTGGCCAGTTGCTGCTGGTACAGCGACTGAAGCACCGGAGCGGCCGTTTCGCCAAGCAGATTGGGCCCGAAGGACGTCTTCCCCATGGCCGCAAGCATCTGCTGCAGCAGCAGGGCCTCGAATTGCCGCGCAACGGCCTTGAGCGTGGCCGGGTCGGCCGGTGCTTGGCTGGCCGCATGCTTGAGCCGATGCAGCCCATCGAACGACAAGGCCTCGGTCGCGCGGGCGGCCGAAGCGCTGGGGTTTGAAGGAAGCATCGGATTCATGGGGTACGACCGCTCAAATGACTTCGATTTGCGCCTGTAGGGCTCCGGCGGATTTCATGGCCTGCAGGATGGCGATTAGGTCGCTCGGGCTGGCGCCGACTGCATTGAGGGCGCGGACGACCGCCTCGAGTGTGACACCGGCGTTGAACATCATGAGTTTCGCCTTGTCCTGTTGGACCTTGACGTCGGTCTTCGGGGTGACGACGGTCTGACCGGCGCCGAAGGGGTTGGGTTGACTCGCCTGGTACTCGGTGTCGATCGTGACCGAGAGGTTGCCGTGCGCGACGGCGCAGGTGCCGAGCGTCACGTTCTGGCCCAGCACGACCGTTCCGCTGCGGGCGTCGACGACGACGCGCGCGGGCGGGGCGTCGGGTTGAATCTCGAGGGCTTGCAGCCGGCCCAGAAAGGCGGTGCGCTCGCCGGGTGTTGGCGGGGCGTTGACCTGAATCGTCCCTGCATCGATCGCGAGCGCGGTGCCGGGGCCGAAGGTCTCGTTGATGCGCTCGCTGATGCGGCTGGCCGTGCCGAAGCTGGGCGTGCCGAGCGAGAGCACCACTGCGCCGCCGGGCTGCAGGCCCGAGGCCACGGCGCGCTCGACGGTGGCACCATTGGCGACCGTTCCCGCGGTCAGAAAATTGGTTTGGCTGCTGCTGCCGCCGGACTTGGCGCCATAGCCGCTGACCACCACATTGCCTTGCGCTACGGCATAGGTTTGTCCGTCGGCGCCTTTGAGCGGGGTCATGATGAGCGATCCACCCGCGAGGCTCGACGCGTTGCCGACCGTCGACACGGTGACATCGATTTGTTGGCCCGGACGCGCGAACGGCGGCAGGTTCGCCGTGACCAGGACGGCGGCGACATTCTTGGGCTGCAGGTTGCTGGCCACCCCTGGCGGCAGGTTGATGCCCAGCCGCTGAAACATCGCCAGCATCGATTGCGTCGTGAAGGGGACCTGGGTGGCCTGGTCGCCCGTTCCGGCGAGGCCGACGACGAGGCCATAGCCGACGAGCTGGTTGATGCGCACCCCCTCGATCGCCGTGAGGTCGCGGATGGTTGCAGCCGAACTCACCACGGACACGCAAAACAGCAGCCAGGCGCTGGCGAGCGCGCGCAGCGCCGGCCACACGCCGGTTGGGCGCAGGGGGCGGGCAGTCTTGAGTGAGGAGATCGTCATGTTCAGAACGGCCAGAGGGAGAGGAAGAAGCTCGTCAGCCAGGGCACCTTTGCTGCGGCATACACATCGCCATTGCCGCTGTATTCCACCCGTGCATTTGCAATTTGGGTACTAAGCACCGTGTTTTGTGGGCTGACATCCTGCGCGCGGACGACTCCGGCGACGCGGATGAATTCGCGCCCTCCGTTGAGGGTGACCTCTTTTTGGCCCGAGATTTCGAGGTTGCCGTTGGGCCAAACCCGTGTCACCGTGGCTTGCAGCGTCGTGGTGAAGCTGTTGCTTTGGGCCGTGCTGCCATCGCCCGAGAATTTGGTGCTCGAACTCATGCCGATGTCGGGGCTGTAGCCGCCTCCCAGCGTGACGGGCTTGCCGAACAGCGACTTCAGCCCGGCGCTGACATCGTCCGATTGCTTCACCGCCGTGTTGCTGGCTTTGGTGGCGTTCGCGTTTTCCTTGACCAAGATGGTGATGAGGTCGCCGACCCGATGCGCACGCCCGTCCTCGAACAAGGCGATGTTCGTGTTGCTTTGCCAAATCGCGCCGTTGGCGGCGGCTCGCGCGTCCAAGGGCGCGGGTTCGGCGGGGCTGGGCAGCGGCTGGATCGGCGCTTGGGCTTCGAGGCGCGGCGGGCTGACGCAGCCGCCCAGCGTGAAGGCGCAGGCGAGAACGACCCAGCCGACCGCGGGACTCCGGAACAGCCGGTCGCCACGCGTGGCGCCCCGGACCCCGCGGCCGAGCACGCGTGCCCTTGGGGCCAGATTCAGCCGTGTTTCAGAGGTTGTTGTTGACATATTGGAGCATCTGGTCCGAGGCTTGGACTGCCTTGCTGTTGATCTCGTAGGCCCGCTGGGTCGAAATCATGTCGACCAGTTCGGCCACCACGTTGACGTTGGACGCTTCGACGAAGCCTTGCTGCACGGCACCGAGGCCGTTGAGCGTGGGCTGTCCGGTGTTGGGCGCGCCCGACGATCCCGTCTCCAAATACAGGTTGTCGCCGATCGACTGCAGGCCGGCGGGGTTCACGAAACTCGCCAGCTGCAGCGTGCCGACCTGTTGCGGTGCGGCCTGGCCGGGCAAGGTGACCGTGACCGTTCCGTCCTTCGCGATCGTGATCGACTGTGCCGCTTGCGGAATGGTGATGGCCGGCTGAATGAGGTCGCCGCCGCCCGTGACGAGCTGGCCTTGGTTGTTGAGTTGCAGGCTGCCGTCGCGGGTGTAAGCAATCGTGCCGTCGGCGCGCAAGACCTGTAAGAAGCCGTTGCCGTTGATGGCCAGATCGAGCGAATTGCCGGTCTGGGTCAGGTTGCCCTGGGACATCAGGCGTTCGGTCGACACCGGGCGTACCCCCGTTCCAACCTGCAAACCCGAGGGGTATTGCGTGGTCTGCGACGACTGCGCACCGGGCTGGGTCAGGTTTTGATACAGCAGGTCTTGAAAGACCGGCCGCGAACCTTTGAAGCCGTTGGTGTTGACGTTGGCGAGGTTGTTCGAGATGACATCCATCCGAAGCTGCTCGGCTTGCAGTCCGGTTTTGGCGATGTAGAGGGAACGCAGCATGGGGAAACCTTGTCTTGGGAGTCAGTCGATCAGTTCACGATCAGAAGCTGGCTGGCGGCCTGGGCGTTCTGGTCGACGGTGTGCATGAGCTTGGTCTGGACTTCGAAGGCGCGGCTGTTTTCGATCATCTGGATCAGGGTCGACACCGCGTTCACGTTGCTGCCTTCGAGGGCGCCCGCTTCGAGTTGCACCCGCGCGTCGGGCTCGGGCGCTTCGCCGCTGACCCGGAACAGCCCGTCATCGCCGCGTTGCACCGCCTTCGCAGGCGGGTCGACGAGCAAGAGCCGGTTGAACACCACGCTGGCGCTGCTGGTGCCTCCGGCCGGGATGCCCGCGACCGTGCCGTCCTTGCCGATCTGGATTTCCTGCAGCACCGGCAGCGTGATCGGCAGCCGGTCCTGACCGAGGACGGGGTGGCCATCGCTCGTGGTGAGTAGCCCACTCGAGCTGATTTGCAGCTGACCGTTGCGGGTGTAGGCGATACCCCCATCGGGCGCCTGGACCGCAAGCCATCCGCTGCCCTTGATCGCGACATCCAGCGCCCGCCCGGTGGCGTTGATGGCACCGGTGCGCAGGTCGGCGACCGGCTCGTCGGGTGCGACATAAACGTTGCTGGGCAGGACGCCCCCATAGACAGGCAAGGCGCGAAATTCAGCGAAGCTGCCGCGAAAGCCGTTCGTGTTGACGTTGGCTAGGTTGTTGGCCACGATGTCCTGGCGCGCCAGAACGGCGCGGGTGCCGGTGGCGGCGATCCAGAGCGTGTCCATGACTCAGGCGTCCTTTGGCGCTTAGAGGTTCAACAGGGTCTGCACGACCTGCTGTTGCGTTTTGATCGTCTGGGCATTGGCCTGGTAAGCCTGCTGGGCCACGATCAGGTTGACGAGCTGCGTCTCCAATTCGACGTTCGATTGCTCGATGGCCCCGGCCTGCAACGAGCCCAAGCCGGCCGCCTCGGGAACCCCAGTCAGCGGTGGGCCGGACTGATAGGTGGCGGCGAAATAGTTGTTGCCCAGGCGTTGCAAGCCTTGCGGCGCGCGGAAATTGGTCAGCGTGACCTGCCCGAGGATCGCGGACTGTCCATTGGTGTAGCGGCCAAAAATGATGCCACTCGGGTCGATGGCGAGATTGCTGAGCTGACCAGGGCCATACCCATTGTTGACGATGTTGTTGACGGCCGAGGGCGCGTAATAGTTGGTGGAGCCGGCGAAATCGAGCGCGATCGTCGACCCCGATGCGCCGTCCGCCCACGACAGAGGCCCGACCGAGCCGCTGGCCGTGCCGCTGATCGTTCCCGTGGAACTGAACTGGATCGTCAACGGGCCTCCGCTCGTGATGCCGCCGCTGCTGGTCGTGCCGTCGACGCTGTAATACACATCCCATGTCTGCCCGGTGCCGCCGGAGGTCTGTAGGCGGAAATAAGTGCTCATCAGGTGCGGCGTGCCCAGGCTGTCGTAAACGGTGGTCGTCGTCGAATAGTTGTAGCTCTTGGGGTCGGTGATCGAAAACGCGGTTCCGCTGCTGATGAGCGGGGCATTGGCGTTGAGGTTGAGCTCGACCGTCGCGCTGGTCGTGGTTTTGGGCGCGAGGCTCGTGGCGGTGATTTGCAGCGGGCCAGAGCCGCCGGTCAGGGCGCCGCTGACGGCCGGCGTGCCGATGAGCTTTGCGCCGCCACCGTCGACGATATAGCCCTCTTTGTCGATTTGGAACTGGCCGTTGCGGCCGCAGACCTCGCTGCCGTTGTAGTCGAACTTGAAGAAGCCCGCGCCGTTGATCGCCACGTCGAGAGGGTTGTTCGAGGTCTGAATGTTGCCTTGCGAGAACTGCTGGGCAATGGTTTGCACGTTGGTGCCGATGCCGACCTGACCGTATTGGGGCGCCGCGCCGGCGATGGCCTGCGCATAGACATCGGCGAACTGCGCATTCGATTGCTTGAAGCCCACCGTGTTCGCGTTGGCGATGTTGTTGCCGAGGACCTGCAGGTTCGTCGAGGCGGCACGCAGGCCGGAGAGGGCGGTTTGGAAGGAGCTCATGGATGTCTAGCCTTTCGCGTGAGGGTCGTTCGATGCGTGAAGCGCGGGCGTCAGACGACGCCTTGGAGGCGGTTTAGGGCGATGGGTTGGCTCTGGCCTTCGATCTGCACGCCGGGGCCATCCTTGCCTTGCAGCAGGACCGACTGGACGCGACCCGCGCCAAAAGGCGAGGCGGTGACGGCAGCGCCGGTCGCGTCGGCGGCTTCGACCTTGAAGCTGTAGCTGCCCGCAGGGACGCGGGCACCGCTGGAATCGAGACCATCCCAGGTGAAGTTCTGCACGCCGGCGGCCATCGGCCCCAGGCTCAGGCGGCGCAGCGTCTGGCCGTTGCCGCCGACCACGCTGACGTCGACCCGGCTCGCGGCGGCATCGAGCGTGAAGCCCGCGGCGGCGCTGCCGCTCGCGGGCAGGCTCAGGCTGTTGCTGTCGAACACCACCGTTCGGCCGACCAGATTGGCCGCCTGCAAGCCTTGGGTCTGGCTGATCTGCGCAGCCAAGCTGGCTAGCGAGGCCTGAACCGATTGCACGCCACTGGCGGTGCTGAATTGCGCCAGCTGGGCCGAGAGGTCCTGGTTGCTCATCGGGTTGAGCGGATCCTGGTTCGTCAACTGCGTGACCAGTAACTTGTAAAACGTGTCGACGTTGGCCAAGGGGCCGAACGGCGCGGCGCTGCCGCTGGTCTTGGAGGAAGCCGCACTCGAACCCTGCAGCGAAGCCAGCAGGGGGTTGTTGTTGATGGGCGAACTGCTCATGGGGTCTCCTGGGAAAGTGGCCGATCCGGTGGGCTCATTGACCCAGCGTCAAGGTTTTGAGCAACAGGTTCTTCGATGTGTTCATGAGGTTGACGTCCGCCTGGTAAGCCCGCGAGGCGGAGATCATGTTGACCATCTCATCGACGGGATTGACGTTGGGGTAGGCCACGTAACCCTGCGCGTCGGCCAGCGGGTGTTGGGGCTCGTAGACCCGGCGCAACTCGCCCGGGCGTTCCACCACGGCAGCGACGGTCACGCCTTGTGCGCCGACGGGCCCTGCCCCCGGCCGCAGGGGCTGCGCGGCGAAGACCACTTCGCGGGCCCGATAGGGCTTGCCGCTCGAACTCGTGGCCGAGTTGGCATTCGCGAGATTGCTGGCCACGACGTTGAGCCGGGCGCTTTCGGCGCGCAGGCCCGAGTGGGCGATGTCGAGCGTGCTGAAGAGGGACATGGCGATGCGATTCCGGGCGAGTGTTCAGGGTGGTTTCAGTTGCCGGTGATGGCCGACAGCAGCGACTTGATCTTTCCTCCGAGGAAGGTCAGGTCGGCCTCGTAGTGAATGCTGTTTTTTTGGAACTCCGCCTGCTCGCGATCCAGATCGACCGAATTGCCGTCGAGCCGAACCGGGTTGCCCTGCTGAAAGCCAATCGCCGAGCCGCCCGCGGGGCTCAGGTCGCCGGGCAAGTGGCGCGGATGCGTCGCTTTCATGGTCAAGCTCTGCGGCGCTTGCCCGAGCGCTTGGGCCAGCGCCTTTTGGAAGTCCAGATCGACGGCTTTGTAGCCCGGGGTGTCGGCGTTGACGATGTTGGCCGTGAGCAATTGCTGACGCTGCGCGCGCAGGTGCAGGCTCGCTTGCAGCGGTGCGAAGGACTGGTCGAGAGCGTTCGGTGCGTTCATGGCGGATCGTTGGGCCGTTTCGGCAGGCAAGTTGCATGAAGCGTGCCAGGTTCACCCAGTGGTTCGTGGCTACTGGAGCTGCAGGTGGCGCGGGACCGTCCGGGTGCCTCTGGGCGGCGCGAGAGCGGCAAAGCTTTGCCGCTCGGCGGCAAGCTCGGTGCCTGTACCGCCCGACACCGGTCACGCCATCTCCTTGGCTTGGGGTGTGAACAGAACTTGCTTGCTCGTCGGCCGAAGGTGGTGTGCGGCGGAGTTGGATTCCGCTCGGCCCTCTTCAATTTCCAGGGAATTCACGATGGTTTTCGGTAAGCAAGGATCGACACAAGCGGCCTACGCCTGCCCAGGAAGCGCAAGTGCGCGCGCCTCGAGCCGGTGGGCCGCAGCAATGGTTGGCCTCTTCCTGGGGCTTGCGTTCCTCTGTGCCGCTGCGCCGGCGGCGGCGGGCGCTTGGCAATCGCTCGATGTCGTGCGGCAGGCGGTACAGACGCATACCCGTGCGGCGCTTGGACAGGGCGGGGAGGTGGAAGTCATCCTCGACGGACCACCCCCCGATCTGCACTTACCCGCCTGCGATGAACCGTTGCGCACGCGGGACCTGGGGCTGGCTCCCGCGAGCGGTCCGCGGACGGTCGAGGTGGCCTGTCCAGGGCGCCCGTCTTGGATCATTTACGTGCCGGTCCGGGTGCGCACCCGCGTCGCCGCGCTGGTTGCGGCCCGCGCCCTCGGAGCCGGGCAAGTGCTGCGGGCAGAGGACCTGCGCGCGGTGCCGGCGGAACAAACCGCCTTGCCGCCGTCGGCCCTCTCGAAGCCCGAAGAGGCCGTGGGGCGTGTGTTGCGCTATGCCGTCTCCGCCGGTCAGCCGCTGACCGCGCCGATGCTTACCGGTGCGCAGATGGTCCGCTCCGGACAGGCGGTGGCGATCGTTGCCGAGGGGGCGGGCGTGCGGCTGGTCGCGACGGGCGTGGCGATGGAAAACGGTCGTGAGGGGCAGAGCATCCTCGCGCGCAACAGCCAGTCCGGGCGTGTGGTCTCGGGCGTGGTGGGCGCCCAAGGCGAGATTCTGGTTTCCGTCAGCCGATGAGCCCCCCGATGCCTGCGCTGGCTGCGTCAGGAGTCCGATAGTGTCAATTTCAAGCTTTTTTGGCCGGATGCCGGCGTCAAATGTCGATTTGTAGCTATCAATAAAGGAGTGACTGGCGACGATTCAGGGATGGCACGCCTATTGCTAGAACACTCGCATCCCGGCAAAGAGGCGTCAAGATGTCAGCGCTCCAACCCAAGAAATCACTGCCTTCCACCAAAATAGCGGACACACTGGGTGTCACGGAAGCGGCTTCGAGCCCGACGCTCAGCGGCGCGGCGCGCCGCGACCTGGAAGCGGCAGCCGCGCCCGAGTGGGCGGCCGGCGCCGGCGCCGCGATCCGCGCGACGCGGGCCGAACTCGTCGCATGGCTGCAGGCGCTGTTGCGGCAGGGCGTCTACCGTTTGCGTCCGGGGCCGGTGGCGGTCATGCCGATTGGTCGCATCCACCAGCAATTGTCGGTGGCCCTCGCAGCGGCCGTCGAAACACCGGCGCTGCAAGCGGCGCGCGAACGCCTCAGCGACGATCTTGCCCGGGCGGACGCGCGGTCGGCCGCGCTGGCCAGTCTGGACCCGAGCGACCCCGAGGCGCCCGCGCTTTATGACGAGCTGATTGCGCTTGGCTTGGATGCGCTGCAGCAGTTGTCCGAGATCGAGATCGAGCTGGCGGCGCAGCACGCCGGCCTCGATGCGCTCACCGGGCTGCCCGGCCGCCGCGCGCTTTACCAGCGCCTGGCCGCCGAACACGCGCGTTCCCAGCGTTCCGTGCATCGGTGCGCCGTCGTGCTGATCGACCTCGACCGGTTCAAACCCGTCAACGACCAATACGGTCATCTGGTGGGCGACGACTTTCTGCGGGCCTTCGCCGCCGCATTGCGGGCCGAGCTGCGCCCCTATGACGCCGCATTTCGCTTCGGGGGCGATGAGTTCGTGCTCGTTCTGCCCGATGTCACCAATGACCAGGCGGAGGCGGTGGTCGAGCGCATACGCCAGCGGCTGCAACGCCAGCCCTTGCTGGAAGTGGACGGTACGCCGCTTTGGGCCGAGTTTTCCGCGGGGGTTGCGGCACTGGACGGCGCCCGCACGCCCGCCGAGGCGCTGGGGCGCGCCGACGCGCAACTCTATGCCGCCAAGGCCCGCCGTGCCCACCGCGTCGCCCAGATCCCGACCGCCACCGTCCCGGAGGGGGCTCCGCTCGCGCGCCCGAAGCGTCGTGCGGGGTCTTGACCCTGCGCGACTGGCACCCCGCCCGGAGCCGGTCGGATGACGTCCAGCCTTTCCCGAGCCAGCCACGCCGAGCTGCGGCATGCCTATCGGCTCGATGCCACGCGTCTGCTGGGGCGGATCGAGCATGCGCTGCGGCATGGGGCCGCCGAGCTGGGACCGCTCGAAGCCTTGGCCCAGGCGCTCGATGCGCTGCGCGGCCTGCGCCTCGGGGCGGAGATGCTCGGTGCGTCAGCGCTGGAGGCCCGATGTCGGGCGGCAGAAGCCGAGTGGCTCGCCTTGCTGCCCGAGGTCAGTTCCGGTTGCGCCGACGCGTTGAAAGCCGTCGTCCCGACGCTCGGCACGATACGCGCCGAGGTCGAGCGGTTTGATACGTCTCGGCCCGAACCCGAACCCGAACCCGAACCCGAACCCGAACCCGAGCCTGAGCCTGAGCCTGAGCCCGAGCCCGAGCCCGAGCCTGAGCCTGAGCCTGAGCCCGAGCCCGAGCCCGAGCCCGAGCCTGAGCCTGAGCCCGAGCGGTTCTACCTCGCCCAGATCGGCCCCGACCTCTGGGCCATCCCGCAGTCTTGGCTCGCGACCGATCCGCTGCTCGACGCGGCGCCTCACTCCTTGGCAGACGGGGTCCAGGTTCTATGGCGGGGCGCTGCTGCGTGGCCGATCCGGGCTGACTGGCCGCACCCCGGCCCCCGGGCCGCGCAACGTGCCCGCAGCGAGCCACCGGTGGCCTTCCTCGTACTCGCCGCCCCCGGCCAGCCGGCGCTGGCCGTCGGCGTCGATGCATGGGAGCCGCCTCAGGTGCTCGAGCCGCGCCGCTTGCTGCCCTCGCTGGCCGCAGCCGCAGGCGTCTCGGCCACCGTGCCCGCCCCGCCCGTCTTGCCCGATGGGCCGCCGCGCATCGCCTTCGTGCCTCTCGCACCGCCCGAGCCCTACATCACGCCCAAGGTTCCCCTTGGCGACCGCCCGGGTCGGGCCGAAGCCTGGGTGTGTTTCGAAGCCGGCGGACGGCTGTTTGGTGTCGATACGCTCCAGGTGCGGCAGGTGCTGCCACAGGCCCCGCTCACACCCTGGCCGAAGCCCATGGAGACGGCGGCCGCGTGGTGGCGCGCCAGCCCCGGCGCTCTGCTCTGGCGCGGGCATGTCCTGCCGGTGATCGATTGGGCTGCCGCACTGTCGATGGCTGCCGCGAATCCGGCATGCGCAGGGCCTGAGGCCGCGCCGCTGCTCGTGCTCGGCCCGCCGCTCGGGCCGTGGATGGCGCTGCGCGTGTCGCGCCTGCTCGGCTTGCGACGCCGGCGTGCCGGTGAGCCCTTGCCGACACCCTTGGCCGGCGCGGGGCCAGGCGGCTGGTCCTGCGTGCGGGCTTTGCTGCCCAGCGCCAGCTACGGTGTCTGCTGCATCCTCGACGCTGACGCCCTATGCGACGCGGCAGCTTCTTCAATAGGAGCGGACGGTGCCTGAATGGGACGGGCGGAGCGCCGTCGCTCTGGCGTTGCTGGGCGCGCCCATCGGGGTTGCGGGCCTCGCCACGGCGGGCTGGCCCCCGCCTTGGGTCGGAGGCGCGGCCCTCGCGGCCAGCCTGCTCGGTGCTGCCGGCTGGGTGCTGGCCGAGCGCCGTGCGCACCGTGCATTCCTGCGGATGCAGGCAGAACAAGCCCGTCTCGAATCCGAATGCGCCCACCTCGAGGCCGCCCACAAGCTCGCCCGCCGCGAGGCCGACGCCTGCGCGCAAGCGCTGCAGACGCTCCGCGCCCAGCTCAGCCACCAAGCCGCCCGACGCGTCGCCGCGCAAAGCCACAGCCGCGCCTGCCTGGCCGCAGCCGATCAGGCCCATCAACGCGTGCGTACCGGGCTCGAAGCGGCCGCGGCGCGGCTCGATGCGCTGCTCGTGGAGTGGGAAACCCTCGCCGCGGCGGTGCAAGCCGTGCAGGCCATCCTCAAGCAAGCGCCCGAGCCCGAAGCCCCGGCCCCCGGGGCCGCGTGCGAGCCCGCAGGTCCGCCGGCGCAGGCACAGGCCCATGCGCAGGCGCAAGCCCTGGCCACCGCGCCCGGGCGCGCGCTCGTCGCCATGCTCGAATGCCTGCGGCTCAACCTCGGTTTGGTCATCGAACACCTGCGCGTGGCGGGGGCGGCTGCCGCGCAGGCCGTGTCCGATCTCGAGGCGCTGGCGGCGGAGCTGCAGCGGGCACTGGAGGCGGCCGAGCATGCGACCGAGCGCCCGGGCTATCGGCCGCCCCCGCCCCACCCAGCCCCAGACGAGCGCCTTGCGCCCGACCCCACCGAGCCCTGGCGGCAGTGGCGCGATCGTCTCCTCGCCGCCTTGCGGCCCGTGTCCGACGGGCTCGCCGTCGGCGTCGAGGCGCTGCGGCTCGAGGCCGGCGCGTTGCGGGGCCTGGCTGCCCATCACAGCGACGACGTGCTGCTCCTGCGCGCACACGCCCTGAGTTTGGCTGAAGCACTGGCCGATCCAGACCCCGCGACGCCCAGCGCCGCGGCGCTGGGCGGTGACGCCTCAGCCCCTGAGCCGCGGTAGCACGGCGCGGCTCCAGCAGCTCCGGCAACGCCGCGCGGCCCGGGAACCGGACCCGGCTCGGGCTTTTTCACGCCCGCCCTAAAGTCTGCGCGGATCGTGCCGTCAAGTGGGGTGCAGGCAAGGTTGCCGGCATCCGGCAGGGACGCCGGATCATTTCGATCCAAAGGAGTTCATCATGGCCATTTCCGGCATCATCAACACGAACGTTAACGCGCTCAACACGCTCAATGCCCTCGGCGGCACTGCGGGCAGCCTGAGCAAATACGTCGATCAGCTCTCGAGCGGCAAGAAAATCAACGGCCCGGCCGACGACCCGGCGGGTTATTCGATTTCGCAGCGCTTCCAGACCCAGATCAACGGTTTGAACCAGGCGGTTTCCAACGGCAACCAGGCGGTTTCGCTGGTGCAGACCGCGACCGGCGCGCTGAAGAACGAAACCAACCTGCTGCAGCAAATCCGCACCATCGCGGTTCAGGCAGCCAACGGCTCCAACACCTCCTCGGACCGCGCCGCCCTCCAGGGCGTCGTGTCGCAGTTGCTGGCCCAGGTGCGCACCATCGCCACGCAAACCCAGTTCAACGGCCAGAACCTGCTCGACGGCAGCTTTGCGGGCCAACAGTTCCAGGTCGGCGCCAACGCCAACCAGATCATCAATGTCTCAGTGGCCAACGCGAACACCGACGCGATCGGCAACAACGTGATTAAGACGTCCGGTACGATCTACGCGGCCAGCGGCAGCGTGGTCGACGATGGATACGCGGCCGGTGGGGCTTTCACGATCAGTCAATCGGCAGGTAATTTCGGAGCAGGGTCGGTGACGATCAACGGCTACAAAGGCTCGGGTTCGATCAGCGTCGTTGCTGCGACCGATTCGGCAGCGAGCCTTGCGGCCAGCGTGAACAAGGTTTCTGAAAAGACGGGTGTCACCGCCACGGCCAATACCAGCGTGGCCCTGACGGTGACTTCGGGCTCGTTCAGCTTCACCTTGGGCAACGGGACGACAGGCTCCCAAACCAATGTGGTCAATATTTCGGCGAACGTCACCAGTATCGACCCCACGGGCCTCAGCGGTCTGGTTTCGGCGATCAACGACAAGACCGCGACGACCGGTGTTACGGCCAGCCTCGATGCCAACAACAAACTGATCCTGACGCAGTCTCAAGGCGAAAACATCTCGATTGCTAACTTCTCGGGGACGGGGACCTTGGCCGCGGGCACGGTGACGATCAATGGCACGAACACAACCGGCCTGGTCCAAGGCTTCGTGCAACTGCAGTCGACACAAGGCTATTCGCTGACCAACGGGACCAATATCGGGCTGGCGTCGATCAGCACCCTCTCGACCGTGGCGAGTGTGGATGTGTCCACCGTCCAAGGCGCGAACAAGGCGATTGCGATCGTCGACCAGGCGATCAACACGCTCAACAAGCAAGGCGGCGACTTGGGCGCGATTCAAAACCGCGTCCAGGCTTCGGTGAAGAATCTCCAAACCACGGCCGTGAACCTGCAGGCCGCGCAGTCGGTGGTGCAAGATGCCAACATTGCCGAAGCGACGACCGAGCTCTCGAAATACCAGATCCTCCAGCAGGCCGGTATCTCGACGCTCGCGCAGGCCAACTCGCTGCAGCAGAGCTTCCTGAAGCTGCTGCCCTAAGCAGCCCCGGCGCTCGGCGCCGCAGGCCCCGGGTCCGCCTCGTGCGTACCCGGGGCCTAGGTCCAGGAGAGAGTCATGGAAATGTCCGGTTCTGTATTGCCCGTGTCCGCCACGACGCCCGTCGCACCCGTCGGTGCCTCGGGCTCGACGGCGACGCAAGGTGTGCCCGGAGCAGCCGTGCAGCCAGGCACGGTTCCCGCTCAACGGCCAGCGGCAGAAGCCGCCGCACCGAGCGCCCCGGCACCCGCCTCTTGGGCAACCCCCGATGCGGTGCAGCGCGCGGTGGCGCGGCTCAACCAGCAACTGGCGCAAAGCGGCGGCGTCAAGCTCAGCGTCGGGCTCGACGCAACCGGTCAAAACCCGGGGCGTGTGTTGGTGGAGTTGTCCGACCGGCGCACCCAGCAGGTGTATTTCAAATACTACGTGCCGGCTGAGCAGCTCATCGAGGCGGCCGACGCACTGTCGGACACCGAACGTTCGGCACCCGCCGGCACGCTCTTCCGTGGCCAAGCCTGAGCGGGTCGAGCTGATTTGAGGAGCCCAGCATGGCTGTTTCGATTTCCGGTTTGGTCAGCGGCGTGGACGTGCAGTCCCTGGTGAGCACGATTTCCGCCGCCTATCAGCGGCCGATCACCGTGCTGCAAGACCAGCAGCGCGAACAGCAAGCCACGCTCTCGGCCTGGGGCCGCCTTCAAGGCAGCCTCTCGAGCCTGCAGTCGACGGTGGCGGGTTTGCAGAACGTCACGCAGCTCAACAACCGCAGCGTCAGTGCATCGACGGCGGGCGTCGTGTCCGCCAGCGTCGACGCCAACGCCCCCGAAGGGAGTTACACACTCACCGATGTCACCTTGGCCCAGTCGCAAAGCTTGTATTCGCAGGCCTTTGCCTCGGCCACGAACACCGCCATTGGAACCGGCACCCTGCAGATTCAGGTGGGCAGTGGCAGCCCGAAGTCGATCAGCATCGACGGCTCCAACAACACCTTGAACGGCATCGCCGCGGCCATCAACAGTGCGGGCGCTGGCGTCAGCGCAGCGGTCGTGTTCGACGGCAGCGGCTATCGCCTCACGCTCTCGGGCAACAGCACCGGGGCCGCCAACGCGTTCAAAGTCAGCGTCAGCGGTGCAACCGGCTCGCTCGGTGCATTGGCCTACGACCCGGCGACGCCGGGTGCAGGCATGACCCAAAGCCAGGCGGCGCAGGACGCATCGGTGCGCATCAACGGTTTGCTGGTCACCAGCGCCAACAACACGATCAGCGGTGCCATCCCGGGCGTCAAGTTCGACCTTTTGCAGGCCGGCGGCTCGACCAAGCTCACCGTCGCCAAGGACAGTGCAGCCTTCGTCAAGTCGGTCGAGAGTTTCGTTTCCGCCTTCAACAAGGCGATGGGCACGCTCAACGAGGTCACGGCCTTCGTTCCGGGCAGCAACGGAGCCCCGAGCCAGTCCGGGCCTTTGCTCGGTGACATCGGGGTGCAGAACCTGCGCACCCAGATGCTCAACCTGATCAGCGGGCAGGGCGTCGGCACCCGGCCCGGCGCGACCTACGCATCCCTCGGCTCGGTGGGCATCAGCCTTGCGGAAGACGGCACGCTCGCGCTCGACAGCGGCAAGCTGACCGCGGCGCTGAAAGCCGATTACGAGGGTGTCACCGGCTTGTTTGGCCAGGTCGGCTCGGCCAGCAACAGCAACGTGCGCTTTGTTGGTGCGACGACCGACACCAAGCCCGGCACGTATGCCTTGAGCGTTTCCACGCCGGCGAGCCCCGCGGTCATCGCGATTGCGCCTTCGATTGCCTCGGGCGGACTGGCCACGGCCGAGGCGCTGACCTTCACTTCGGGCACGAAGGCGGTCACGGTCAACCTCGACGCCGGCGCCACGCTGCAGCAGGTGATCAGCACCATCAACGCGCGGCTGCGCGAAGGCGGCCTGTCGGGCATTGAAGCCGCGGAGGATGGTGGTGGTTTACGGATTTCAACCCAGGCCTATGGCTCGAGTCAGAGTTTTTCCGTGGTCTCCGACCAGGCTGCGGGCCCGGGCAGCACCGGCATTGGAACCACCATGCTTTCTGCGACCGGTGTGGATGTGGCGGGCTCGGTCAACGGGCAGACGACCAGTGGAAGTGGCCAGCGGCTGACCGTGACGGGTCCGGGTGCGGCGCTGGGTCTGCAGCTCGACATCACGGGGCCCGGGACGGGCAGCCTCGGGACGGTGACCTTGAGCCAGGGCTTGTATCAGCAGCTCAACTCGGTCCTGGTGGCCGCGCTCAACAGCCGCAATGGTTTCGTGGCCGCGGCGACGCAGGGCATCAATGCCTCGATTGCGAGCATCGACAAACAGATTGCGCAGTTGCAGCAAAGCGTCGAGGCACAAACCGCGCTGCTGCAACAACAGTTCGACGCCATGCAAAGCATGATGACCCAGTTCAAGGGCATCGGTCAGTACTTGACGGCGTATTTCGATTCGGTGAGTTCGTCGAAGTCCAGCAGCAAGGGTTGATGGACGCGGCATCTATTTTTTGAGCAGGAGGTAGCGATGAGTGCAGGTTTGGCGGTTGCCGCGTATCGGCAGGTGGACAAGACGGGTGTCCCCGAGGAAAAGCTGCTCGTGCTCGGGCTCGACGGCATCCTGGAATATTTGCGCCGTGCGCGCCTGGCCCTCGTCGAGGGTGCGGTGGAGCGCAAGCTTCAATCCCTCAACCGTGCGTATCAACTGGTCGAGCACCTGTTGGCCGCTTTGCCTGAAGGCAACGGCCCCGACGGCGAGGGCGCGCTGAACCGGCGACTGGCGGGCATCTACCGCTACCTGCTCGAGCGGCTGGCGCACGCGAACATCTTTGACGACCTCGAGGCCGTCGACGATTGTTCCGCCGTGGTCACGGCTTTGCGCGACTCGTGGATCGAGAGCCTGCGCCAGCATTGACCGTTCACGCGCCAAGCCGGGCTCGGGTGCGGCCGGCGTCGGTATACTGGCCCGGATTCACCAACGACCGCCTTGATCCGTGAGCTCCGGGCCCGATCCATCCCAGCCTCTGGAACCGTCCGCCGCGGATCGCGAGCGCGGTGCCGATGGCGTCTCGCTGCAGGCGCATCTACCGCTGGCCTGGCGCGTGTCGGGCCGCCCGGAAGGCCAGGCCCCGGAGCTGATGGCCGAGAACCAAACCGTGCTGCGCGCCTTGCTGGCTCTCGACGATGCCGACGAATCGGCGGGTGCCGAGCCGCGCGACCGCCGCGGTGCCCCGGAAATCGAGCGCCGGCTGGACTTGTTGCTGCTGATGGTCAGCTCGGCCATCCGGCAGCTCGTTCCGATGCCGCCGCCACGGCTTTGTACCTTGACCGCGCAGGGCTTGGCGTGGCAGAGCGCCGAGCCGATCGGCATCGGCGCGTGGGGCGAGCTGCATCTCTACCTGCGCCCGCGCTTGCCTGTGGCCCTGGTGCTGCCGGCCCAAGTCGAACAGGCGCAGGCGCTGAGTGAGGGGGCCTGGCGTGTCCGTGCGCGTTTCTCGGGCCTACCCGACTCGCTCGCTGCGTTGCTCGAGCAATTCGTGTTTCGCCATCATCGACGCCGGGTTGCGCGCCAGCGCGCGGCGGGCTGAGCTTTCCCGGGGGATCTCGTGCGTCAACGACCCGAAGAAACGCCCGAGAACCACGAGCGGTGGTTGGTTTCCTATGCCGACTTCATCACGCTGCTGTTTGCCTTTTTCGTGGTGATGTATTCGATTTCTTCGGTCAACGACGGCAAATACCGCATCCTCTCGCAGACCTTGGTCTCCGCCTTTACCGGTCAGCCCGAGGCTGCACAACCCATCCAGATCGGCACCCCCTTGCTCGATTCGTCGCGCTTGATCGACTTGCCGCCCATGCCCAAGCCGACCCCGATCACGCCGCAGGCGGCGCGGGCAGCGGCGTCGGCGATGCACAGCGAGGCGCGCCAGCAGGAGCTCGCTGCAGTGGCGCAGGCTCTGACCGAGCGGCTTCGGCCCCAGATCGACCGAGGTGAAGTTCAGGTCAGCGTGACGCCGCTGGGCGTCTCCATCGACATCCGGGACACCTTGCTGTTCCCGTCGGGTCAGGCGTCGCTGGAGCCGCAGGCGATGAACCTCCTGAAAGACATTGCCGAGATGCTGACGACCTGGCCCTACCAGGTTCAGGTGAACGGCTACACCGACAACGTACCGATCCGCAACGGAATGTTTGCCTCGAACTGGGAACTGTCGGCCATGCGGGCGGTCTCGGTCGTTCAAACCTTGATACGGTATCGGGTGCCGCCCGAGCGGCTGGTGGCCGCTGGCTACGGCGAATACCACCCGGTGGCCTCGAACGACACGCCCGAAGGGCGGGCGGCGAATCGGCGCGTGAGCATCGTGCTGCTCTCCCCCGACCACCCGGCGGGAACCCCAGCCCTCGCACGGGGCGGGGCGGAGCTCAAGCGCAATGTCCAGGGCTCACCCTCGAGCGCAGGCCAGCCCCCATCGAAAGTCTGAAGGGATGAGCGCTGCGCCTCTGACGCCCGAAGAATTCCGCAAGCTACGGGTCGGCCTCGGGCTGGCTCTGATCGGTGGCCTGCTGTGCCTCGCCTGGGCGCTGGCGGTCGTCGCCGATGCCGCATGGACGGCCAAGCCCCCTGCGGGCGAGGCGGCGGTGCAGCCGCGCTTGCCCGCGGCGGCGCTCAGTGCATCAGCGGCAGCTGCGTCTGGGGGTGCGTCCCCGTCCGTGGCAGCACCCGGACCGGACCTTGCGCCGCCGTCGGCTGCGGCCGCAGCCGCGTCGGCCGCGGAGGTACCCACCGCGGAAGCACCAGCTCGGGGAGCCTCGGCAGCCTTGGCTGTCGGGGGCGGCGCGCTCACACCCGAAAAACCGGAAGCCAGCTTGCCGGTTGCGGACGCGGCACCGATCGAGGTCGTCCAGCCCTCCGGAACCGGCGCGGACCGTGCCGCGCGCGGGCGCGATGCAGAAGCCAAGCCGACGGAGGGCCGCTCGACCGTCCAGGGCAGCATTCCCCACTGCCGTCGTGCCGGCTGGTATGTTCAGGCAGGAGCGTTCGAGCAGGAGGAGAGTCTGCGCAAACGCCGTGAGCGGGTTCGGGCCATGGGCTATCCGAGCTGTCGGGTAAGCTTGTACCGGCGGCCGGTCGAGGTTCTTTTCGTCGGCCCTTTCGAAAACCGGGCCGGCGCACAAAAAGCAAAACTGCGGCTCGTCGAGCGGCTCTCGGATGAGAGCTTGGTGGTGCGGCACCGCGGGGGTCACTAACGCATGGAGCAAGAGCTGCTGACGGTCGATTCGGGGCATGGTGGGTTGGAGCAGACCCTCGTCGGCAGCAGTGCGCCCATGCGGGCCTTGCGTGCGCTGATCGAGCGGGTGGCCAAGACCGACAGCACCGTGTTGATCCTCGGTGAGTCCGGGACCGGCAAAGAACTGGTCGCGCGCTCCTTGCACCAATGTTCGCCGCGCTCGGGGCGGCCGTTTGTGGCCGTCAACTGTGGCGCGATTCCGGCCGAGCTCATGGAGAGTGAGCTGTTCGGGCATGAGCGCGGCGCGTTCACCGGAGCGCAGGGCTTGCGCAAGGGCCGGTTCGAGCTTGCCGGGAAAGGCACGCTGTTTCTCGACGAAATCGCCGAGATGAGTCCTGCGCTGCAGGTCAAGATCTTGCGTGTATTGCAGGAGCGCAGTTTCGAGCGGGTCGGCGGGACGGAGACTTTGTCTGCCCAGGCTCGGATCGTGGCCGCCACCCACCGAAACCTGGAACAGGAGATCCAACTCGGCCGCTTCCGCGAGGACCTGTTCTACCGGCTGCACGTCGTTCCCATCGAATTGCCCCCTTTACGGGACCGCGGCGAAGACATCTTGCTTTTGGCCGACGCGGCCTTGCGGCGGCTCGATCGCGAGGGGCTCGGTTTCGTTCGACTCGGTGAGGGCGTGGCCCAGGCTTTGCTGGCCTATTCTTGGCCCGGAAATGTGCGCGAATTGCTCAATTTGATGGAGCGCCTCGTGATCCTCCACGCGGGATCCACCGTGACTTTGGATGACCTTCCGCCCAAGATGCGTGTCGGCGTGGGCGCCACGGCTCCTCTGAACCTGGCTTTCCGCGAGGTTTGCGACGAGGATCCGCCGGTCCTGTCGGCCCCTTCGGAGGACGGCGGCGACGTTCGAGAGCTGCTGCGCTCGGTAGTGGAGCTGCCCGACCCCGTCCTACCTGAGAGCGGCGTGGATCTCAAGAGCTACCTCGAGCGGATCGAACGCTCCCTGATCGAACAGGCGCTGGCGCAAAGCGACGGCGTCATTGCCCGTGCAGCGGATCGCTTGAGCCTGCGCCGAACCACCCTGGTCGAAAAGATCCGCAAATACGGATTGAAGTCCCGTGACGCCGGATGATGCGTCCGCCGGGGACCGTCCTGAAACGTTCCGCCGACCTTTGCGTCGACCTGGAGCCCTGAAGCCGACTTTCTGGCAGTATTCGGGCCACCGGAACTTCGGAGGCCGTCAAATCTTTGGCGCCCACGGTCCGGATGTTCTGCGCCGGAGGGGCTCGGCCGGGTTTTCGGTACGAATGGGGCCGTTTTTGCTCAGGCATCGAACTTGCTGAACCGGTTCATCACGGCCTCAGGCGCAACTTCAATTCCGGTGGCGCCGGAGGCATGATCGAAGGCAATCGTGCGCGTTTGCCAGATTCGAATTCCATGGATCTCAGACCGGGAGGACTGCAGCCTATGACCACCAGCTCGCATCGGAGTGAACACGCTCAGGGTGCGTCTCTTCCCATGCAAGGCCTCGTCGCCCGCTCAGCGGCCATGCTGCGGGTGCTGGAGATGGCGGGCCGTGTCGCCCAGACGGACCTAGGGGTGTTGCTGTTGGGTGAAAGCGGGGTGGGGAAGGAAGTGGTCTCACGCTGGATCCACCGTTCGTCCGCCCGAGCCTCCGGACCGTTCGTCGCGATCAATTGCGCTGCCATCCCCGAAACCTTGCTCGAGGCCACGCTGTTTGGTTTCGAAAAAGGGGCGTTCACGGGGGCGTCGCAGGCGGCACCCGGCAAGTTTGAGCAAGCGCAAGGGGGAACCCTGCTGCTCGATGAAATCACCGAAATGGCGGCGGGGCTGCAAGCCAAATTGCTCCGCGTGCTCCAGGAACGTGAGATCGAGCGCGTCGGTGGGCGGCGGCGCATCGCGCTCGACATCCGCGTCATCGCAACCAGCAACCGTGACCCGCAAACGGCCGTCCGCCAAGGCGTGTTGCGAGAGGATTTGTACTACCGGCTCAACGCCTTTCCCCTGACCATTCCGCCACTGCGCGAGCGGCGCGAGGACATTTTGCCGCTCGCTGAGGCCATACTCGAGCGCTTGGGCGGACAGCTCAAGCTGAGTGCCCCGGTCCGACTTGGGCCGGAGGCGGGCCAGGCTTTGTTGGGGTATGACTGGCCGGGCAATGTCCGCGAGCTCGAAAACGTGCTGCAGCGAGCGGCGATTTTGTGTACGGACGGAACGATTGCTCCGCGTGATTTGCTGTTACCGCAGGCCGTGGACGGGTTTGGCGTCCCACCGACCCCAGCGGCGGCTGGGCGCGCGGACCTCGGTTCCGTGATTGCCATGCCTGCGCCCGGCGCGGGCGGACTCGGGGCCGGGCTCGATGCAGCCCTGGAACAGAATGAGCGCCGATTGATTGCGGATGCGCTGCGCTTGAGTCGCGGCTCGAAGAAGCTCGCCGCGGAGCGCCTCGGGATCAGCCCCCGAACCCTGCGGCACAAACTTCAGCGCATGCGCGAAGCGGGGTTTGACTTGCCCGCGTTGGACGACTGAGCCGGCTTGCAGTTGAATTCAAGTTGGCCCGATTGTTGCTTGTCTATCGGGGTGTGAGGGTCGGGCGCCTGCCCGCTGTCGCGAGAAGGAGGAAATGCCATGAATGTCGATCGGATGCAGTCGGTATTGGTTCAGCTTCGGAGTTTGGCTGCCGAGGCTTCGGGATCGATCGCGAAGGAAGCGAGTTCCGCTGGGGCCGCAACCACGGGGGTGGCGAGTTTTGCCCAATCGCTGCAGGGGGCGGTGGAGGCTTTGAACCAAGGATTGCAGTCGGCAGAGGCGCTGCAGCAGCGGTTTTCGGCTGGAGCGACTGACGTGGAACTGAGCGACGTGATGCTTGCGACGCAAAAGGCAGGCATTGCGTTCCAGGCCGCGCTGCAGGTGCGCAACAAGCTGGTGTCGGCCTATCAGGACATCATGAACATCCAGGCTTGATGGCTTCCGAAAGCCGATAGCGATGACGAGACTTGGGGATTGACATGTCTGTGAGCCAGACTGCAGAGATGCCGCTGAGCGGACCGTTGCAAGAGCCATTGGCTCTTTGGCGACGCTTGAGCCTGAATCAGCGGTTCGCGGTTCTTGCTGCGCTGTCGGCCTTGGTGGCCTTGTTGCTGGTGACGCTGCTCTGGGGGCGCAGCCCCGCCTATCAAGTCTTGTTTTCGAACCTGTCCGAGCGGGACGGCGGTACCGTCATTGCCGAGTTGCAAAAACTGGGCGTACCCTATCGCATCGGGGCGGGCGGTGCGGTGATCGAGGTTCCGTCGGACCAGGTCTATGCCACGCGGATGAAACTTGCGGCCAATGGCTTGCCCAAGGGCGGAAACGTTGGCTTCGAAGTGCTCGAACACCAGCCCTTCGGCACCAGCCAGTTCGTGGAGCAGGTCAACTACCAAAGAGCCTTGCAGGGTTCGCTGGCGCGCACGATCGAAAGCTTGTCGGCGGTCGAGTCCGCCACGGTGCATCTGGCCATTCCCAAGCCTTCGGTTTTTCTCAGTCAGGCTGAAAAGCCGTCGGCCTCGGTACTCGTGAAGCTGCGCCCGGGGTGGGTACTGGCGCGGGCTCAGGTCGCGGGCATCGTGCATCTCGTCGCTTCGAGTGTGCCTGGTCTGAGCGAGAAGAGCGTCACGGTCGTCGATCAGGACGGAACCATGCTGAGTACCGTGGCCGAGGAGAACGGCGTTCAACCGACGCAGCAAGCCTACCGAGCCCAAGTCGAGCAGCAATACCGCAAGCAAATCGAGTCGATCCTGGCACCCATTGCCGGGAGTGACGGGGTACGGGTCGCGGTCGCGGCCGATCTCGATTTCAGCAAGACTGAATCGAGCAACATCGTTTACGGGCAAGGCCATGTGCTGAGTCAGCAGACCCAGTCCTCCAACAGCACCGGAGACGGGGCCCAGGCAATGGGCGTTCCGGGCGCGCTCTCAAACCAGCCGCCGGGGAATGTAGTCGCGCCGTTTACGCTGTCGACAGCGTCGGCTCCGCTGACTCCGCAGCAGTTCGTGCAGATTGCGCCGAGCCTCAAGGCTTTGGCCCCGACCTCGGCCAGCAGTTCCGCGACGGTCAATTACGAACTCGACAAGACGGTGAGTCACACCCAGGGGGCCGTCGGGGCCATCAAGCGCTTGTCGGTCTCCGTTTTGGTCAACCAACAGATCGTCGAGGGCAAGCCCAAGCCTATGACCGCGGAGCAGATCGCCCAGATCAAGCAGTTGGTCGAAAGTGCGATGGGCTTCGACGCCAAGCGTGGAGACCAGGTTTCGGTGGTGAGCATGGCATTCTCCGGCGCCGAGGCTGATCAGAAGGAAACGGTCTGGTGGCGCGCCGCTTGGTTCTGGGAGCTGGTCCGGCTCGTTGCGCCCTATGTGGTGGCGCTGGTGCTCGGTTTGCTCGCCTTCATGGCCATCCGACGGCTGGCTGCGCCGACCGTGGTCCATCGGGTCGCGGAGCCGGGGCTTGCTGCTGAGGGGGGCGGAGCCGAGCCGGGGTCTAGCCCCGCGAGTGCAGAGGCGACAGCCGGGGCGACATCCGAGGCTGGCGGAGAAGGCGCAGCTGCAGGCGCACCAGCAGCAGAGCCCGGCCCATCCGGGGAGCTCAAGCCTGATGTGGTTCGCCTGACGAACACCTATGAGGCTGATGCGGCGGTTGCCCGTGAATTGGTGAAGCAGGATCCGCGGCGTGCCGCTCAGGTCATCAAGGAGTGGCTCGGCGATGGAAAGTAAGACCGAAGAAGAACTGAGCGGGCTCGAGCGCGCGGCGGTCTTGCTGCTCAGTCTCGGCGAGGATGCCGCGGCCGAGGTCATGAAGCACCTCGGTCCGAGGGAGGTGCAGCGCTTGGGCGCAGCGATGGCCAAGCTGCGCAAAGTCAGCCCAACCGAAGCCCATGAAGTCATCCGATCGTTCCGGGAGCAGATCGAGTTGCAGACCACCTTGGGTCTGGGTGCGAATGAGTTCCTCAAAGGCGCTTTGACCAAGGCGCTCGGGGGCGATCGAGCGGCGGCTTTGATCGAGCGGATCTTGCATGGCGGGGAATCCAATGGCCTGGAAAACCTCAAATGGCTCGAGCCCCGAGCGATTGCGGAACTGATCAAGCTCGAACACCCGCAGGTCATCGCGCTGGTTTTGTCCTACCTCGACGCCGATCAGGCGGGCGAGGTTCTGCAGTTTTTGCCACAGCGGACTGCGGGCGAGGCCTTGTTGCGCCTGGCAGCGCTCGACAGCTTGCAGCCCAATGCGCTCAAAGAGCTCAACGACGCGCTCGAAGAGCTGCTCAGTGGCGAGCAGCAGAGCGTTCAGGTCAGCGCCATGGGCGGACCGAAAGTCGCCGCGGAAATTCTCAATCGCCTGGATACGACCTTGTCCAATGCGATTCTGGAACTCTTGCGCACGCAGGATGAGGAACTTGCGAACAAGGTCCAGGAGCAGATGTTTGTCTTCGATGACCTGATCAACGTCGACGACCGGAGCATCCAGGTGATGTTGCGTGAGATCTCGTCGGAAACCTTGATCTTGGCGCTCAAAGGAGCCAACGCCCAGTTGCGGGAAAAGTTTCTTCGCAACATGTCCAAGCGTGCCGCAGAAATGCTGCGCGACGACATGGAGGCCAAAGGTCCCGTCCGGCTCTCCGAAGTCGAAGCTGCACAGAAGGAAATCCTGCAGATCGCGACTCGCCTCGAGGCCGCGGGACAGATCCAGCTGGGCGGCGGCGGCGCCGAGGCGCTGGTTGGTTGAGTCTGGCAAAGAGGCAAAGGCGCATCGATGAGTGGCGTGTTCGACCGTGATCAAGCCCGTCGGGCGCAGCCCTGGCGCGCCCCGCGACTCGATGGCTCGCCGACGGGGTCTGGGGAGACGGTTGGGGCTTCGGAGTCGGGGTCGATGGGTGGCGACCCCTCACCGTCTACGGATGGAACGCCGGTCGAGGCCGTCAACCTGCCGACGGCAGCAGACCTCGAGGCGCTGTTCGACCAGGCGCGGCAGCAAGGCTTGGCTGAGGGCCGTGCCGCAGGCCATCGCGAAGGCTACGAGGAAGGCTTGCGCGCAGGTCGCCAGCAAGCAGAGGCCGAGCGAGCGCTCGTTCAGCGTCTGTTGTCGCAATTGGCGCAGCCCATCGATCGATTGGAAGAACGGCTCGAGTCTGCGGTGGTTGCCTTGGCGGTGGAAATCGCCCGCCAGGTGGTGATGCATGAGATTCGGACGCAACCCGGACGCTTGCTGGAACTGTTGCGGCAGGCTTTGGCGGCTTTTCCCTTGCGCACCGGTACCCCTTGGATACGCGTTCACCCGGCTGATGCGGCGATGTTGCGGGAACTCGACCCCGACCTCGAGGCGACGGGAGCCATGCTGGTCGAGGATGAGACGCTGGAACGTGGGGATCTGGTCGTGGCTGCCGGGTCGGGCCATGAGGACCGGGTGAGCGCCAATCGCCGCTGGCGGCCTCGGCCCAACGAGGCGGTCTCGGAACTGGATCTGCGGCTCGAGGAGCGCTGGCGGTACGTCATGGCCAAGCTCTTCGAGGAGGGCGCTCTGTGACCAGCGACCAAGACCCGACGTCGCCCGATGTGAAGACCGAGCGAGCGCTCGCCCGTCTCGCCGGGCTGAGTAAGCGACTCGAGAGTGCCGGCGGATTCCCGCTTCAACCGAGTGGAAGTTTGCTTCGGGTCCGCGGCATGATCCTCGAGGCGCACGGTCTCGAGGTCAGCCTGGGTGCGCGCTGCCTGGTGCAGACGGACGACAACCGGCGAATCGCCGCCGAGGTGGTGGGATTCCATGGTGAGCACGTACAACTCATGGCGGCGGGGGAGATCCAGGGCTTGGCACCCGGTGCGCGCGTCACACCCATACCGGGCGATCTGAAGATTCCCGCGGGCATGGAGTTGTTGGGGCGCGTGCTCGACGGCAATGGAAAGCCGCTGGATGCGCTGGGCCCGTTGGGTACGGCTGCGTACACCTCGATCTCGGGCGTGCCGATCAACCCTCTGGATCGGGCGCTCGTACGGGAGCCGCTCGATGTCGGGGTTCGGGCCATCAATGCCTTGTTCACCATCGGGCGGGGCGCGCGGATGGGCTTATTCGCGGGCAGCGGTGTCGGCAAGAGCGTGTTGCTGGGCATGATGGCGCGAAACACCCGGGCCGATGTCGTGGTGGTCGGCCTCATCGGGGAGCGGGGTCGCGAGGTCAAAGAGTTCATCGAAGACATTCTGGGCGTCGAGGGCATGCGCCGTTCCGTGGTGGTCGCGGCGCCTGCGGACGCCCCCGCACTCGCACGCATCCGGGGTGCCCGCTTGGCGACGGCGCTCGCCGAGTATTACCGCGACCAGGGACTGCATGTTCTGCTCTTGATGGACTCGCTCACCCGCTACGCGCTCGCATTGCGGGAGGTCGCGCTGGCTGCGGGCGAGCCACCGGCGGCGCGCGGTTTCCCACCGTCTGTTTTTGCCAAGCTTCCGGCACTGGTCGAGCGAGCCGGAAACGGCCGCGAGGGCGAGGGCAGCGTGACTGCGTTTTATACCGTGTTGATGGAAGGCGATGACGCGCAGGATCCGGTCGCCGACAACGTGCGTGCGATTCTGGACGGCCACTTGGTCTTGAGCCGTCGCCTCGCGGAACAGGGCCATTTTCCCGCGATCGATCTTCAGGCGTCGATCAGCCGAGTCATGCCGAATTTGGTGCCGCCGGAAGAGCTGCGCCGCGTCTACCGCCTGAAAGAACTCGAAGGACGGTACGCGGCTCAGCAAGACCTGATTGCCGTGGGCGCCTACCGCCCCGGCTCGGACCCCGTCCTGGACCTGGCGGTTCGGGCGCATTCGGGTATACGGGCATTTTTACTTCAGGGCATGCACGAGTCGGTGGATCTCGAGTCGAGCCGGCAGGCCCTGCACTCTTTGATGGAGCCCTACCTGGCGCCGGAAGTGGATGCATAATGAAACCCCTGTTTCATTGCGTATGTCGGGATGACCTCTGCTACGGCGATCCTTCGACGGGCGGCAACGTTCGAAAAGCTGCGGGCCGACGCGGACGCGGAACAGCAGCGCTTGGCGCGGTTGCTGAAGGCCCATCAAGACACAGCCTCTGACGCGCGACGCAAGCTCGAACAATTGCAGGTTTATCGGGCCGAATACCTGGAGCGGATGCGGGCCTTGGAGGCTCAGCCCGGTCGCTGGGGTGAAGTTCGCGGGATGCGCGCGTTCTTGCTGCGTTTGGATGAAGCGATCCGCGCTCAGGAAGCAGAGGTCGATCGCACCCGCGCGGCGGTCGATCAGGCCACCGGCGCTTGGACGCAGGCGCGTCAGCGCGTCATGGCTTTCGATCAACTCAGCGAGCGTCAGCGCGAGGAGCTTCGGGCCCTGGCAGTCCAAGAGGGCCGTCGGGAGTTGCAGGAGTGGTCTGCGCTCGCGGCGACTGGCGACGGATCGCTCTCACGTCCGGCGCCGCTTTGACGGGCTGCGCTCAATCGGTTTTCTCGGGTGCAGCCAAGCCTAGGCGCCGACGCTGGCACAGCGTTTGCTTCCTCCGCAGGGCATGGAGGCATCTCGATGACGGGCGTTCAAATTGTCTTTCCCGATAGGGTCGAAGTAAAGCTGGCCCGTTCAGCCGCAGCCGAGCAGCGGAGCGCAAGCGACCCGCATCCCACGATGTTTCGCCGGATGCTCTCGGCGGCACAACATCGCTTAGAGGGCGCAAAGCCACACCAGGGACAGGGCGATCCATCGCCGGCGGGGTCGTCGTCCGAAAGGGCCAACCCGTCTTCAGCGCTGTCTGATGCGAACGATGTCGCTGGAGCGCAGGAAGGACAGGCCGAGCCGCCGGGCTCGACCCTCGCCAAAGAAGCGCATGGCGAGGCGGCTCCCGGGTTGGAGGCCGTAGGGGTTGCGGCTCTTGGCTTGAATGCGGCCGGCTACGGGCAGGCGGTCGGGCTTTTCGAAAACCGGGGCGGCGTGCAGGGCGCCGAAAGTGGGTCTGGAGTGGGCATGCGCGCCGCATCGGGTGTCGCAGCTCTGTTGCTCGATGGCTTGGACTCGGACACTCCCCAACTCCCGGCGCAGAACCCGAATTCGTCTCCGGATTTGCCCGTCGCAATCGGGGATGGAGCGGACGAATCGGCCCGGTCATTCCTCGCCGCAGGCGGCAAATTTTTGCCGCCGGGCGAGGCGTCCATGCCGGGTCAGATTGTCGCGACAGATGTCGAACGAGCGGATTCGACTGATCGTCCAGCGACTTTGACCGACGGGCGCGGGCGACCCTTGACACTGCTTGGAGCGGAGCGGCCGGCAACGGCGAGCCTCGCCAGCGCAGCCTCGGATATGGCGGATCGAAGCGGAGACTTCCGTGCGCCGCCCTCAGTCTCATCAGGTGTGGTTGCGATGCCGGATCTCGTGGACGGCGAAGCACGATCGTCCCCCTCGGCGAAGCTTCGAGAAGTTGCCACAGACCGGACGGATTCCCCGGACGCTCCTGGGGCAACTGCGCCGCTTCCGGTAGCGACGACGCGCGCCGGTTCGGCCTCTGAGGCTCCGTCAGCTTCGGTTCCGGTCAAGGAAGCGGTCGGCTCGCCAGCCTGGGGGCAGGAGGTTGGTCGCCACCTCGTGTGGGCGTCGGAGGGCGGCAAGAATTGGATGATTTTGAAGGTCAATCCGCCGCAGTTGGGGACCGTCGAAGTTCACTTGCGGGTGGCCGAAGGAACCGTCCATGCCCAGTTCGTTTCCCCTCATCAGGCGGTTCGCGCAGCCATCGAGGCTGGCTTGCCCCAGCTTCAGGAGGCGTTCGTGGGCTCGGGTTTGACCTTGGGTCAAGCATCGGTCGATGCCGGTGGCGCCGGCTTTCGAGGGCAAGAGGCCCAGCCTCAAGCCCGTGCGGCAGTGTCGCCCGTGAGCGGTGGGGTTGCGCCGGCGGAAGGAGCGGACTTGCTGCCTTCGGTCGGGCGGGTGGAGCGCGGCCTGATCAATTTGTTTGCCTGAGCGTGTGAGGCACCCCCGGGGCTTCAGTTCTCGAGACTTGAGCCGTTAACATCCGAAACCATCTATTTCATCAATCTGAGGTAAAGACGGATGTCCGATCCAGAAAAAGAAACCGGCGGCAAAAGCAAGAAGATGCTGTTCATCATCGTGGGCGCGGTGCTCGTGCTTGCGCTGGGGGGGGGCGGCGCGTGGTGGTTCCTCTTGCGGCCCAAAGCGGCACCGGACGCTGCACATGCACCCGCCCCTGCGAAGGTGGAAAAAGAAGCGAAGTTCATTGCGCTCGAGCCATTCGTCACCAATGTGCAAAGCAACGATGGAATCACGCATTATTTGCAGGTGAAGATCGAGCTCAAAGTGTACGACCCCAAGCTTGAAGAACGGATCAAGGCGACCACGCCAGAAATTCGCAGCACGATTTTGCGCATTCTGGCGGCACAGCAGGCCGACAAGGTCAGTAGCGTGGAGGTCCGCGACGCGTTGGCTGCAGAGATCCTGAGTGCCGTCAACGCGATCTTGACGGGGCGCAAGCCCGGCAGCGGCCACGGTGAAGCGGCGGAAGAGGGTCCCGTGGCTGGGGTGTTCTTCACCGCGTTCGTGGTCCAGTAAGGCATCATGGTCCAAGACATCCTTTCACAAGACGAGGTTGACGCCCTGTTGAAGGATGTCACCGGGGACGATCACGCGGGTGGATCGGAGCCGGTGGAAGAAGGGGGTGTCCGACCCCTGGATCTCGCGAACCAGGAGCGGATCGTCCGGGGCCGCATGCCCACGCTCGAGGTGATCAACGAGCGCTTTGGTCGACTTTGGCGGGTGGGCTTGTTCAACTTCTTGCGGCGCTCATCCGAAATCTCGGTGGCGCAGGTCAGATTGATTCGGTACAGCGAGTTCATCCGGTCCTTGGTCGTTCCGAGCAACATCAACCTGGTGCAGATCAAGCCGCTCCGGGGGACCTCTTTGTTCGTGTTTGACCCCCGGTTGGTGTTTTCGGTGGTCGATAATTTTTTTGGCGGCGGCGGGCGCTACCACGCGCGTATCGAGGGGCGTGATTTCACCCCGTTGGAGCAGCGCATCATTCGCCGCATGCTCGAGATGGTGTTCAAGGAGTACCGGATCGCCTGGAGTTCCGTCTACCCGATCCAGCCTGAATGGACCCGGTCCGAGGTCAACCCGCAGTTCGTGAACATCGCGACGCCGACGGAGGTCGTCGTCGTTTCCCGATTCGATGTCGAGATCGAAGGCGGTGGCGGCAGTTTGCAGATCTGCATTCCCTACAGCACGATCGAACCGATTCGGGACTTGATGTCGACGGGGCTGACCACCGACCGAAATGAGGTCGATGCGCGTTGGACCCAGGCCCTGCAGCACGAGATGCACGAGGCTGAGGTGGAGTTGCAGGTGAAGTTGCTCGATCGGACCTTGACGGTTCGGGAACTGCTCGGCCTGCAGATCGGAGACATCATTCCGGTGGAATTGCCGGAGCAGGTGACCGCCGTGGTCGACGGGATTCCGGTGTTGACGGCTCGCTATGGGGAGCATGAGGAAAAAATGGCGATCCAGGTTGTCGAGCGCATCCGCCCAGGCCTTGAAGCCCAAACGAGCAGCCGCCCAGCGCTTGACTGAGTGGCGGCAGAGGAACACATGATGAGCGAAGAAAGCACCGACACCCCTCAGACCGATCCGGCGCAGGCAGCACCGGTCGGCGAGGACGACTGGGCCGAAGCTTTTGCGGAGGAGCAGCAACAGCAGGCCGGAAGCGCGAGCGCGGAGGGCGCCGCCCCCGAAACCCCGAGTACCGGTGGGGCCAAAAGAGCAGCTTTCGGAGCGTTGAAGCCCGGCTCAGCTGAGCCCCCCGAAGGCAGCGATCGGCTGGATCTGGTGATGGACATCCCAGTCACCTTATCGGTCGAGTTGGGACGGACCAAGATCCAGATCAAGGAGTTGTTACAACTGGCGCAGGGTTCGGTCGTGGACCTCGACCGGCTGGCGGGCGAGCCGATGGACGTATTGGTCAATGGCTTTTTGATTGCCCGTGGCGAGGTCGTGATGGTCAACGACAAGTTTGGGATTCGACTGACCGATATCGTGAGCCCGAGTGAGCGGGCTCGGCGTTTGACCTGAAGTTCCAGCGTTTTACAACGGGGGCGTAGCCAAGGGTGGGGCGCGCTTTCGGCGTGTCGTGCGGGTGGCGTATGCTTCAGCATTTGTTTCGGAGGCGGCGCTGCTCAACGGCGCCATCCCCCCTCCGCTTTGAACGAAACAGGTTGCACGATGGCTCCATACGAACGCCCCTTTGAGATTCATGTCCACGGTGACATTCCGCTTCGGCCCGAAGTCTCTTATGACGAGATTCAGGATGCGCTGCGTCCGCTTTGGAAGTATGCGGGGGCGCGCTCGCTGGCTGCAGCGGCGCCCAGCCATTACGAAGATGAGCCGGGGATTCAATTCGAAGCGTCGACCCACACGTTGCATCTGTGTTGGACGGTGCTCGGAGATCAGGATTTTCGGCAAGCCATCGACGAAACCTGTATGGCGCTCAATGAGCTCGCGGCCAGCGGCGCGGCGATCGAGGTGACCTTCTACGACGCGGAGTTTGATGAGGAAGAGGCCGGTCCGGACGAGGAAGCCCGGGACGACTTCGTCATGCTGTTCGTAGGGCCGACGCCTGCAGCCATCATGCAGGTGCAGCGTGACTTGTTGGTCGAGGATGTGCTGCACGTGATGGAGCGACATTTCGACGCATCGGAACTCGGCGGCGTCGTCGATGAGATCGACCGACTCTTTGCCAAGCGCTTCGATGCCTTGGTGCATTCGCTCGATCTCGGGCGGCCACCGCGCGGCAGCGGCGGGCATGGCGGACCGGCGGGTGGCCGGCGACCGCGCCATCTTCACTGACGGGTCGTCACCGGCGAGTCTTCGATCTGAGCCGACTGGGCGGTAGCCGTCGTCATCCCCAGCCACTGCCGCGCCGCAGCGCTGAGGTGTTGGGGGTCTCCCGTGGTCCACAGCCGGGTGCTCCCCTGCCGGACGGGGGTCGAGCGCTCTTGGGCGGCAGCCGGTCCTGGATGGCGCAGGCCGTGTTGTTCGAGCAAGCTCAGCGTTTGCCGGGCGACCGGCTCTCCGGTGTCGAGCAGCCGCACGGACGGGCCGAGCAGGTCGGCGAGCACCGCTGCGGCGAACGGGTAGTGCGTGCAACCGAGGACCACGGTGTCGATGGTGGAGCCTGCGCCGCTTTGCGCCTGTAAAGACTGGACATGGCGCGCACATTGTTCGTCGATCCCGGCGCGGTCATCGCGCTCGATGGCGGCCGCCAACCCAGGGCAAGGCTGCAGCAGATACTCGACCGTGGGCGACTGGCGTTCGAGGAGCCGCGCAAAGCGCTGGCTCGCCAAGGTGGCCGGGGTCGCCAGAACACCGACACGCCCGGTCTGGGTGATGGCTGCCGCTGGCTTGAGGGCGGGTTCAATGCCGACGATGGGCAAATCCGGATGCATCCGCCGCAGATCGTCTGCGGCAACTGCCGTCGCGGTATTGCAGGCGATGACCAAAGCCTTGATGTCCGCATGTCGACGCAGCCAGTCCACCACCGCGACGGCGCGTTGGCGAATTTCTGCCTCGGATCGCTCCCCATAAGGCGCGTAACGGGAGTCGGCCAAAAACCAGTAGTCCTCGTCGCCCAGGTGAGTGTGCAGGGAGCGAAGAATACTGAGGCCACCGACGCCGCTGTCGAAGACGCCGATCGGGCGAGTTGCCTTCGCCCTGGTTTCGGTCTGATCGGCGGCGGGACCCTGGGGCACGCTCAGACCGCCGTAATGGGGATATCTTTGAAGGCACCGCTGGCGATGCGGGCACGCCACTCGGCAGGGCCAGTTTCGTGGACGCTGACGCCGTTGGCGTCGACCGCCACAGTGACGGGCATATCGACGACCTCGAATTCGTAAATCGCTTCCATGCCGAGATCCTCGAAAGCGACGACGCGGGCCGACTTGATCGCTTTGGACACCAGGTAGGCCGCACCGCCGACTGCCATCAGATAAGCCGAGCGGTGGCGACGGATCGCCTCGATGGCCTCAGGGCCTCGCTCGGCTTTGCCGATCATGGCCAGCAGGCCGGTTTTCGAGAGCATCATTTCGGTGAAGCCGTCCATGCGCGTCGCGGTCGTGGGGCCAGCAGGCCCCACCACTTCGCCCTCGACCGGGTCGACTGGGCCCACGTAGTAGATGACCCGATTGCGAAAGTCGACGGGCAGCGGCTCGCCGCGGTCCAGCAACTCCTTGATGCGTTTGTGGGCGGCGTCGCGCCCGGTGAGCATTTTTCCGTTGAGCAGCAGGGTCTGACCGGGTTTCCAACTGGCCACTTCCTCTCGGGTCAAGGTGTCGAGGTTCACGCGGCGACTGTGTTCTGCGTCGGGGTGCCACTCGACCTTGGGCCAGAGATCAAGGCTCGGCGGGTCGAGATAAACCGGCCCTGATCCATCGAGCACGAAGTGGGCATGACGGGTGGCCGCGCAATTGGGAATCATCGCAACCGGCTTGCTTGCGGCGTGCGTCGGATACATCTTGATCTTGACGTCCAGGACGGTCGTGAGCCCGCCGAGACCCTGGGCTCCGATGCCGAGCGCGTTGACCTTCTCGTAGAGCTCCAGTCGCAATTGCTCGGTCGGCGTCAGCGGCTCGCCGCGCTGAGATTTCAGTTGCAGGTCGGCCATGTCGATGTCGTCCATGAGGCTTTCCTTGGCGAGAAGAACGGCTTTTTCAGCGGTTCCTCCGATGCCGATGCCCAGCATGCCGGGTGGGCACCAGCCCGCGCCCATCGTCGGCACCGTCTTGAGTACCCAGTCGACGATGTTGTCGCCGGGGTTGAGCATGGCCAGCTTGCTTTTGTTCTCGGACCCACCCCCTTTGGCAGCAACGGTGACCTCGACCGTATTGCCTGGGACGATCTCGGTGAAGATGACCGCTGGCGTGTTGTCGCCGGTGTTCTTGCGGGCGAATTGGGGGTCTGCGACGACGCTGGCGCGCAAGGTGTTGTGCCGGTCGGTATAGGCCCGACGGACGCCCGCGTTGATGGCGTCGTCGAGTGAGCCGGTGAATCCTTCCCATCGCACGTCCATACCGACCTTCAGGAAGACGTTGACGATCCCGGTGTCTTGGCAGATGGGGCGGTGGCCGGTCGCGGCCATGCGGCTGTTGGTCAGGATTTGCGCGATCGCATCCTTCGCCGCGGGTGACTGCTCGATCTCATAGGCGCGGGCCAGATGCTTGATGTGGTCGGCCGGGTGGTAGTAGCTGATGAATTGCAGCGCAGCAGCGATGGATTCGGTGAGGTCTTCTTGGCGGATGGTGGTCATGGTCTAGCCTTTTGCTTTTGGGGACATCTTCTGCGGTCAATGCGTGTCGGTGGGATGTTGCCCACCGCTCGGCTGCATCAATCGGTCGGTCAATGCGATGGCGAGTGCGCTCAGGAGGAACACGACGTGAATGACGGTTTGCCAGACCAGCACCTTGAGATCGTAGTTCGCTGCATTGATGAAGGTCTTCAGCAGATGGATGGAGCTGATCCCGATGATGGCCGTGCCGAGTTTGACCTTCAGCACGGACGCGTTGACGTGGCTGAGCCATTCCGGTTGGTCGGGATGGCCTTCGAGTTCGAGCCGGCTCACGAAGGTTTCGTAGCCGCCGACGATGACCATGATCAAGAGGTTGGAGATCATCACCACGTCGATCAGGGCAAGCACGACGAGCATGATCACCGTCTCGTTGAGCGTGGTGAGTGGTGCGTCCGACCGGTACCCCATGCTGCTGACCAGGAGTTCGAGGGCGTGCGCGTTTCCGAAGGCAGCCTCGATCAGGTGCACCAGTTCCACCCAGAAGTGGAACACATAGACGGCCTGCGCCAGAATCAGCCCCAGGTACAGCGGGAGCTGCAGCCAGCGGCTGGCAAAGATGATGGCGGGCAGGGGGCGCAGCCGAGGGGCTTGCCGAGGGTCGTTGTGAGGAGGATGGGCCATGTGTGATCGGGTTTGGAATGAGGCCTTATTTTAGGGAGCCGATCGGGCCGTGCTCTGGCCGTGCGCTGGCTGCGCGAGTCAGTGCCTTGTAAGAGCGCGGCTCCACAGTCGCGGCCGCAAATCTTGCTGTTCGTTTCTTGATTCAGAGGAGACCGAAAATGAATGCTTCGACTGCCGGTGGCCCGCAAGCGGGTGAAGTCCGGATGTATTACCCCAGCGAGGAGTTCGTCCGGCAGGCCACCATTTCGGGTATGTCTGCCTATGAAGCCTTGTGTCGCGAGGCCGAGAGCGATTACACGGGCTACTGGGCCAAGCGTGCCCGGGAAATGGTGACCTGGAAGACGCCCTTCACCCAGGTTCTCGATGAAAGCAACGCGCCTTTTTTCAAGTGGTTTGCGGACGGCACGCTCAACGCTTCGTACAACTGCCTCGACCGCAACCTCGAGCGCGGACTGGGTGACAAGACCGCGATCATTTTCGAGGCGGATGACGGCGAGGTCACGCGCATCAACTATCGTGACCTGCACGCCAAGGTCTGCCAGATTGCCAACGGGCTGCGTTCGCTGGGCGTGCAAAAGGGCGATCGGGTCGTGATCTACATCTCCATGTCGATCGACGGCGTGGCGGCGATGTTGGCCTGCGCGCGCATCGGCGCGACGCACTCCGTGGTGTTCGGTGGCTTCTCTGCCCAGGCGCTGCGTGACCGCATCGAAGACACCCGCGCCAAGGTCGTCATTACCGCCGACCATCAAATTCGCGGGGGCAAGCAATTGCCGCTCAAGGCCATCGTCGATGAGGCGCTGAGTCTTGGCGGCTGCGATTCAGTCGAGCGCGTGCTCGTGGTGCGCCGCAGCGGTGCGCCGGTGAACATGGTGCAAGGGCGCGACCGCTGGATGGCCGACGTGGTGGGCGGGCAGGCTCAGACCTGTGAGCCCGAGTGGGTGGAGGCGGAGCATCCGCTGTTTTTGCTCTACACCTCGGGCTCGACCGGCAAGCCCAAAGGCGTGCAGCATTCGACGGGTGGATATTTGGTCCATGCGGCGCTGACCACGGCGTGGACCTTCGACCTCAAGCCGAACGACATCTTCTGGTGCACGGCTGATATCGGCTGGATCACGGGCCACACCTATATCGCGTACGGACCGATGGCGCTGGGTGCGACGCAGATCGTGTTCGAGGGCGTTCCTACCTTCCCGGACGCGAGCCGGTTCTGGCGCATGATCGAGCGTCACAAGGTGACGATTTTCTACACGGCGCCGACGGCGATCCGTTCGCTCATCAAGGCGGCCGAATCGAACGACACGGTGCATCCGCGTAATTTCGACCTCTCGAGTCTGCGCCTTTTGGGTTCGGTCGGCGAGCCGATCAATCCTGCGGCCTGGGAGTGGTACTACCGGCATGTGGGAGGCGAGCGCTGCCCGATCGTCGACACCTTCTGGCAGACCGAGACTGGTGGCCATGTCATCACGCCGTTGCCCGGGGCGACGCCCTTGGTTCCGGGCTCTTGCACGCTGCCGTTCCCGGGCATCATGGCGGCGGTCGTCGATGAGACGGGCAAGGACGTGCCCAATGGGCAGGGTGGTATCTTGGTCATCAAACGCCCGTGGCCGTCGATGATCCGCACGATCTGGGGCGACCCTGAGCGATTCAAAAAGAGCTACTACCCCGAAGAGTTCGGCGGCAAGTACTATCTAGCGGGCGACGGCGCGATCCGCGACGCCAAGACGGGTTATTTCACCATCACGGGTCGCATCGACGACGTGCTCAACGTCTCGGGCCACCGCATGGGCACGATGGAAATCGAGTCGGCGCTGGTCGCGAAGACGGATCTCGTGGCCGAAGCCGCCGTGGTGGGCCGTCCCGATGAGACGACCGGCGAAGCGATCTGCGCCTTCGTCGTGCTCAAGCGGCCGCTGCCGACGGGCGACGAGGCGCGTGCGATTGCCAAGGAACTTCGCGACTGGGTCGCCAAGGAGATCGGCCCCATCGCCAAGCCCAAGGACATTCGCTTTGGCGAGAACCTGCCCAAGACCCGCTCGGGCAAGATCATGCGCCGCCTGTTGCGCAGCATCGCCAAGGGCGAGGCCATCACGCAAGACACCTCGACGCTCGAGAACCCGGCGATTCTGGATCAGCTTGGCCAGGCCTATTGAGGCTGTATTTGGGCGCCCTTCGGCTTTTCCGGAGGGCGCTGTGGAAACAAAAAGGCCCGCTTTTCGCGGGCCTTTTTGTCGATGCGTGAGCGCCGATTACTTCAGCGACAGCACCCAGGCGGCGAGCTTCTTGGCTTCCGCGTCGTTGACCTGCGGGTTCGCGGGCATGGGGACCGCACCCCAAACGCCCGAGCCACCCTTCTGGATCTTGGCGGCGAGCATATCGGCCGCTTTGGCGTCGCCCGCATACTTCTTGGCGACGTCTTTGTAAGCCGGGCCGACCAGCTTCTTGTCGACGGCGTGGCAGGCCATGCAATTCTTGGCCTTGGCCAGGGCTTCGTCAGCCATGGCGGGGGCGGACACGGCGGCCAGGGCGGCCAGGGCGAAAAGGACTCGTTTCATCGTTGCTCCTCAGGGGTTGGGTTACAGTCTTTGGACGCGACTGCTGACGTTCAACGCGATTTTAGGGGAATCGGTTGACGTGTATCAGCGATTGCATATTTTTCGTGGGAGCGCGGTGATGTATTTCCTCGGACTCGGACTGATTCTGCTGCTGCTGAAATTCCTGGAACTCGGCCCGGTGGCAACCTGGAGCTGGTGGGTGGTGCTTGCGCCCTTTGGCCTGGCGGTGGCCTGGTGGACCTGGGCCGACTGGAGCGGGTACACCAAGCGCCGCGAAATGGAAAAGATGGAGCAGCGCAAACGCGAGCGCATCGAAAGAAGCAAAGAAGCGTTGGGCATGACGCCTCGGCGCCGGCGCTGATCGAAAGAGAAGGCGGCCGAGTCGGTAGGTGGTCCTCCCTTGGACTCGCGGCCAGTTGAACGCCGCCTGCTCTGTGCCTGTGGCTCCGTAGAATCGAAAACTGCTCTGTCTCGGGACCTGTGTCCCGCCCCGTTTGCCCCCCTTTGTCTGCGAGATCAACCATGCCTGCTTATCGATCCAAAACCACCACCGCCGGCCGCAACATGGCCGGAGCCCGCGCCCTCTGGCGCGCCACCGGCATGAAGGACGGCGATTTCGACAAGCCCATCGTGGCCGTCGTGAACTCATTCACGCAGTTCGTGCCGGGGCATGTGCATCTCAAGGACCTGGGACAACTCGTCGCCCGCGAGATCGAGGCCGCCGGTGGCGTGGCCAAGGAGTTCAACACCATCGCCGTGGATGACGGCATTGCCATGGGGCATGACGGCATGCTCTATTCGCTGCCAAGCCGCGACATCATTGCCGACTCGGTCGAATACATGGTCAACGCGCACTGTGCCGATGCGATGGTCTGCATCAGCAACTGCGACAAGATCACCCCGGGCATGCTGATGGCGGCCATGCGGCTCAACATTCCCGTGGTGTTCGTCTCGGGTGGACCGATGGAGGCGGGCAAGACGCGCCTGGGCGTGCACAAGATCGACCTGATCGACGCGATGGTCATGGCGGCCGACTCGAAGGTCAGCGACGAGACGGTGGCCGAGGTGGAGCGTTCGGCTTGCCCGACCTGCGGTTCGTGCTCGGGCATGTTCACGGCCAACTCGATGAACTGCCTGACCGAGGCGCTGGGGCTGTCGCTGCCGGGCAACGGCACGCTGGTGGCCACCCATGCCGACCGCGAGCAATTGTTCAAGCGGGCCGGGCGGCTCATCGTCGAGCTTTGCCGGCGTTACTACGAGCAGGGCGATGAGCGCGTGCTGCCGCGTGCGGTCGGGCGCAAGGCGTTCGAGAACGCGATGGCGCTCGACATCGCCATGGGCGGGTCGACCAACACCATCCTGCATCTGCTCGCAGTCGCTCAGGAGGCCGGGATCGACTTTCAGATGGCCGACATCGACCGGCTCTCGCGCGGGGTGCCGCAGCTCTGCAAGGTGGCGCCGAACACGCAGAAATACCACGTCGAGGACGTGCACCGCGCGGGCGGCATTTTCGGCATCTTGGGCGAGCTTGCCCGGGCCGGCAAACTGCACACCGATGTGCCGACCGTGCACAGCGCGAGCTTGGCCGAGGCGCTGGAGCAATGGGACGTGATGCGCACGCAGGACGAGGCGGTGCAAACCTTCTACCGCGCCGGGCCCGCAGGCATTCCGACGCAGCAGGCGTTTTCACAGAGCACGCGCTGGCCGAGCCTGGACACCGACCGCGCCGAGGGCTGCATCCGTTCGGTCGAGCATGCGTATTCGCAGGAGGGCGGGCTGGCCGTGCTCTACGGCAACATTGCCGAAGCGGGTTGCGTGGTCAAGACGGCGGGGGTGGACGACAGCCTGCTGGTGTTCGAGGGTCGTGCGTATGTGACCGAATCGCAGGACGAGGCGGTGGCCGACATCCTGGCGGACAAGGTCCAGCCCGGTGATGTGGTGGTGGTGCGCTATGAAGGCCCCAAAGGCGGGCCGGGCATGCAGGAGATGCTCTACCCGACAAGCTACATCAAGTCCAAAGGGCTCGGCAAGCTGTGCGCCTTGCTGACCGACGGGCGGTTTTCGGGGGGGACCTCGGGCTTGTCGATCGGGCATGTGTCGCCCGAGGCGGCGGCCGGCGGCGCCATCGGTCTGGTGCGAGCGGGCGACCGCATCCGCATCGACATTCCGAACCGTCGCATCGACGTGCTCGTGAGTGACGAGGAACTCGCCCGCCGTCGCGCCGAACAGGATGCGAAAGGCTGGAAGCCCGCCAAACCGCGTCCGCGCAAGGTGTCCGCCGCGCTCAAGGCCTATGCGATGCTGGCGACCTCGGCCGACAAGGGCGCGGTGCGCGACCTGTCGATGCTGGGCGACTGAGCAGCGGGGCCAGACCATGCTGATGCATCCGGACATCGACCCCGTCGCGCTGCGCCTCGGGCCCGTGGCGATTCACTGGTACGGCTTGATGTACCTGGTGGCCTTTGGGCTCTTCATGGCGCTGGCTTTGCGGCGGCTGCGCCATGAGCCCTATGCCTCGCTGACGCAGGGCGAATGGGGCTGGCAGCGGCGCGACGTCGAAGACATTTTGTTTTACGGCGTGCTCGGTGTGGTCATCGGCGGGCGCCTGGGCTATGTGCTGTTTTACAAGCCCGCGTATTACTTTGCGCATCCGGCCGAGATCTTCGCGGTCTGGCAGGGCGGCATGAGTTTCCATGGCGGGCTGCTGGGCGTGCTGGTGGCCATGGCTGGGTTCGCGCGCATGCGGCAGCGGCCGTTTTTGCAAGTGATGGATTTCATCGCCCCTTGCGTGCCGCCAGGGCTGGCGGCCGGTCGCATCGGAAACTTCATCAATGGCGAGTTGTGGGGGCGGGTCGCCGACCCGTCACTGCCCTGGGCCATGGTGTTTCGCGGCGCTGGCAGCTCGGCGCGGCATCCCTCGCAGCTCTATGAGTTTTTGCTCGAAGGCGTGTTGCTGTTCGTGCTGCTGTGGCTCTACGCCCGCCGGCCACGTCGACTCGGGGAGGTGAGTGCCGCTTTTCTGGTGGGCTACGGCTGCCTGCGCTTCATAGCGGAGTTCTTCCGCGAACCCGACAGCTTCCTCGGCTTTCTCTCGCTGGGGCTGACCATGGGGCAATGGCTGTGCATTCCGATGGTGCTCGGCGGCGTGGCCCTGTGGGTGTGGGCGCAGCGGCAACCCGCGCCGTTCGTGCGCGCGGCCGCGCACTGAAGGGGCGGGCGATGGCAGGCGCCATCCATTGGGAGACGCGCAGCGCGATTGGGCTGCTGACGCTCGTCCACCCGGGCAAGCTCAATGCCATGTCAGTGGCGATGTGGCGCTCGCTGCGCGAGGTGGCCGAAGACATCGACCGGCAGCGCGGCTTGCGCGGCGTGATCGTGCGCGGCGCCGAGGGCCAGTTCTGCGCCGGTGGCGACATTGCCGAATACCCCGACTTTCGCTTTTCGGTTGAGGGTCTGCGGCAGTTTCACGAGGAGGTAGTCTGGCCCGCGCTTTCGGCGCTGCTGCGCTGCGAAGTGCCGCTGATCGCGCAGATCGAAGGCGCGTGCATGGGCGCAGGCGTGGAGATCGCGAGCTGCTGCGACCTGCGGGTGGCGGGCGAAGGCGCGCGTTTTGGGGCGCCGATTGCGCGGCTCGGGTTTTCGATGGCGCCGCGCGAAGCGGCGCTGGTCGCGCGGGCGGTGGGCGAGATGACGGCGCGCGAGATGCTGCTCGAGGCGGCCGTCCTCGATGCGCAGGTCATGGAGCGGCGCGGCTTTCTCCACCAGGTGGTCCCTGACGCGGAGGTCGCGGCCCAGGCCGCAGCGCGTGCCGAACGCATGGCCGCGCTCGCGCCCGAGGCCGCGCGCCGCACGAAGCGGCTGTTTTTTGAGCTTTTTGGCCCGGATGCCGGCGTAAAACGCTCAGGTGTTGCTATGGAAAACATAGTTTCCACAGCCTATGACTACGCCGACAGCGCCGAGCATCGTGAGGGCATCGCGGCATTCTTGGCCAAGCGTCGGCCGAATTTCTGAGCAGTGGGTTTCTTTCGGGGTGGTTTCGATGAGTCACGGCAACCTTTACGCGGCGCTGCGGGCCGCTTTTCCGGCGAACCTCGATGCGGTGGCGGTCGAGGTCGCGGATGGCCCCTCGGCGGGCCTGGCCTACAGCTGGCGCGACATCGAGCGCGCCACGGCGATGTTGGCGAACTTTCTGCGCTCGCTGGGGCTCGAGGAAGGCAGCCGCATCGCCGTGCAGGTGGACAAATCGGTCGAGGCGATGCTGCTCTACCTCGCCACGCTGCGCGCGGGTTACGTCTTCCTTCCGCTCAACACCGCGTACCAGCGGGCCGAGATCGAGTATTTCATCGGCAATGCCGAGCCCGCCGTGGTGGTTTGCACGCCGGGAAACTTCGGCTGGGTCAGCACCTTGGCGTTCCAGGCGGGGACGCGGCATGTGTTCACGCTCGGCGACGACCGCAGCGGCAGCCTGCTCGAGCGCGCGAGTGCGCAGAGCGACCGCTTCGAGACCGTGCCCAAGCGCTCGGACGAACTGGCGGCGATCCTCTACACCAGTGGCACCACGGGTCGCTCCAAGGGCGCGATGCTTTCGCATGGCAATTTGCTCTCGAACGCCCAGGTGCTGCATGACTACTGGGGCTGGCGGCGACCCGATGCGGCGGGGCAGGGCGGTGACGTGCTCCTGCACGCGTTGCCGATCTTCCATGTGCACGGCCTCTTCATCGCCATCCATGGCGCGCTGCTGTCAGGCAGTCGCATGATCTGGTTCAACCGCTTCGACGCGGCGCAAGTGGTGCGGCGGCTGCCCGAGGCGACCGTCTTCATGGGCGTGCCCACGCTCTATGTGCGCATGCTGGCTGAGCCCGCGCTCACGCCCGAGGCGGCGCGCGGCATGCGGCTGTTCATTTCGGGCTCGGCGCCGCTGCTGATCGAAACCTTCCGCGCGTGGCAAGCCCGCACCGGCCACACCATCCTGGAACGCTACGGCATGAGCGAGACGCTGATGCTGAGCTCCAACCCCTATGCCGCCGACCCGCGCTACGGCGGGCGCAGCGAGCGCCGCGGCGGCACGGTGGGCTTTCCGCTGCCGGGGGTGCAGTTGCGCATCGTCGACGACGCTGGCCGCCCGGTTGCCACGGGGGAGCCGGGGCACATCCAGGTGCGTGGCCCCAATGTGTTCTCCGGCTACTGGCGCATGCCTGAGAAGACCGCCGAGGAGTTCACCGCCGACGGCTTCTTCAAGACCGGGGACGTCGGCCGTTTCGACGCAGACGGGTACGTCACCATCGTCGGACGCAGCAAAGACCTCATCATCTCGGGCGGCTACAACGTCTACCCGGCGGAAATCGAGGGGGTGATCAACGAACTGCCGGGGGTGGCCGAGAGCGCCGTCGTCGGCGTGCCGCACCCGGACTTTGGCGAGGTGGGCGTGGCCATCGTCGTGCCGCGCCCGGGTGCGCAGGTGCAGGCCGAGGCGGTTTTGGCAGCGCTCAAAGCTCAGTTGGCCAACTTCAAGATTCCCAAGCGCTGCTTCGTCGAGCCAGACCTGCCCCGCAACACCATGGGCAAGGTGCAGAAAAACCAGCTACGCGAGCGTTACCAGCACCTGTTCGATGCAGTACAGGCGGCCAGCGGGCCGACTGACTACTCCTAAAGCAGGAGCATTGCCTGAGCATTTTCTGCTGGCGTCAGCGCAAAACCAGCACCGGAATGTGCGAGTGCGTCAGAACTTGCTGTGTTTCGCTGCCGAGCAGCAGCCGCTCGATGCCGCGGCGCCCGTGCGAGGCCATCACGATCAAGTCGGCCTTGTGCTTCTTGGCCGCGGCGATTAGGGCGTCGGAGACGATGTCGCTCTTGATGGTCACGGGCTTGACTTTGACGCCACGCGGTTCGGCCGCGGCCTTGACGGACTCGACGATCGCACGGCCTTGCTCGGCCCATTCGGCTTCGATGCGCTTGACATCCTCGGGTGGCAAGGGAATGGAGCCTTCGAAATAGCTCTGCGGGTAACGCGGAACGACGTGCAGGGCGATCAGTTCGGCCCCGCACAGCGCGGCGAGTTCGATGGCATGGGCGGTGGCTTTTTTGGACAGCTTCGAGCCATCGGTGGCAACCAGTATGCGTTGGTACATCGCGGTGTCCTCTTTCAGTCGGGGGTTTTCAGCTTAAGCGAGCGGGGCTGCTCTCGCTTGATGTAAATCAAGCATCCCGTGGTCTTCTGCCGTACAGTCACGGCCCATGACCGCTGGCGCGACTTCTCCTTTGACCGGGCTGACTGCGGAGCCGCCCGAGGCGGCCCAGGTGCTGCCGCTGCTCGATGATCCCGCCGAGTGGTCCGCGTTCAGCCGCCCCGTGCCCGACAAACCCGGATGTTGGGAATCCAGCGTCGTTTTCGAAGGCATGCACTGCGCGGCTTGCGCGCTCACGATCGAGGATGCGCTGCGCAAGATGCCCGGCGTCGAGTCGGTGCAGGTCAGTTCGGCCAGCCACCGTGGGCGGATCGTTTGGGGCGAGGCGGCAGTCAAACCCTCCCAGTGGATGCAGGCCGCGCAGCGAGCAGGCTATCGCGCGATCCCCGCGAACGACGCGTTTTTGAACGAACGGCGCAAGAACGAAATGCGCCAGGCGGTGTGGCGCCTGGGTGTTGCGGGCCTGTGCATGATGCAGGTCATGATGTACGCATGGCCCGTGTATGTCGCCGAGCCGGGCGACATGGCCCCCGACCTGCGCAACCTGCTGCGCTGGGCTTCCTGGGTTCTGAGCCTGCCGGTGCTGATTTTTTCCTGCGGCCCGTTCTTCCAAAATGCCTTGCGGGACCTGCGCGAGCGCCGCATCAGCATGGATCTTCCGGTGGCGTTGGGCATGCTCATCACATTTGCGGTCAGCACCGCGGGAACGTTCGACCCCAACGGCATTTTCGGTGCCGAGGTGTATTTCGACTCGTTCACGATGTTCGTGTTCTTCCTGCTCGCCGGGCGCTGGCTCGAGTTGCGCATGCGCGACCGCACAGCCGGGGCGCTCGAAGCCTTGATGAATCGCTTGCCCGACAGCGTCGAACGCCAGCGGCCCGACGGCAGCTTTGAGCGGGTGGCCGTTCGCCGCCTGCAAGTTGGTGACGTCGTGCGCGTGCGGGCCGGCGAGGCGTTTCCTGCAGACGGGGTGCTGGTCGAAGGCGAAACCATGGTCGACGAGGGGCTGCTGACCGGTGAGTCGCGCCCGGTCGCCCATCCGGCGGGCAGTTCGGTCATCGCCGGCAGCCACAACTTGACGGCCAGCGTGCTGATGCGGGTGGAGCGCACCGGCGAGCAAACCCGATTTGCCCAGATCGTCGCGTTGATGGACGCCGCGGCTACGTCCAAGCCCAGAATCGCTCGGCTTGCCGATCGGATCGCCAAGCCCTTTCTCGTGGGCGTGCTGCTTGCGGCAGGGGCTGCCGTGCTGTATTGGTGGCCGCAGAATCCGGGGCACGCCTTGATGGTGGGCGTCGCCGTGCTGATCGTTACCTGCCCTTGTGCGCTGTCGCTGGCGACGCCGGCAGCCATGCTTGCGAGTGCTGGCGCGCTGGCCCGCCGGGGGGTGCTCGTGCGGCGGCTCGAAGCCATCGAAACCTTGGCTTCGGTCGATTGGATCGTTTTCGACAAGACCGGAACCCTCACCCGCGATGCGTTTGCGCTGCAACAGATGCAGGCGCGGCCGGGCATTTCCCCAGACGAGGCCTTGGCGTGGGCGGCTGGGCTCGCGCGCCACTCGCTGCATCCGGTCTCGCGCGCATTGGTGGCGGCGGCCGCAGCGCGTGGCCTGAGCGCGTTCGACGTCGTCGAGGTGCAGGAGCAGTCGGGTCTGGGCGTCCAGGCGCGGCCGACGCCGTCCGTGATCGCTGGCACGGCGATCCAGGGGGTGCTGCGTTTGGGCTCGGCGGCATTTTGCGGCGTGGTGGCCGACGACTCGGACACGCTCAAGGTCTATCTGGCCGATGAAGCTGGTTGGCTTGCAAGCTTCGAGCTGCGCGAGGCGCTGCGGCCCGATGCAGCCGCGACGGTGGAGGCTTTGCGCCGGTTGGGCCTGCAGGTGCGCATCCTTTCCGGCGACCGACCCGCAGCGGTGCGCCGGGTGGCAGCCGAGTTGGGCCTCGGTCCCGACGAAATCCAGGGTGGGTGCCTGCCCGAGGATAAACTCGCGGCCCTTCAGCGGGCGCAGAAGGCGGGTCACCGTGTCGCCATGGTGGGCGACGGACTCAATGACGGGCCCGTGCTGGCGGGGTCTCACGTGGCCTTTGCCTTGGGTCAATCGGTGCCTTTGACTCAGTCCAAATCCGATTTCATCGTGCTGGGTGAGCGGCTCGGGCCGATCGCCCAGGCGGTCGAGCAGTCGCGGCGCACCCTGAAGATCGTGCGGCAGAACCTGTGGTGGGCGGTGGGCTACAACGCCCTCTGTGTGCCGTTGGCGATTTTTGGTTGGTTGCCGGCATGGCTTGCCGGTCTGGGTATGGCGGCGAGTTCGCTCTTCGTCGTGCTCAATGCGCTGCGCTTGTCCCGCCCTGAGGCTCACGAGGCCTTGGGTGCGGCGACTCGGCAGGAACTGAAGGAGGCGGTCTAATGGAGATCCTCTACATGCTCGTTCCGCTGTCGGTGGTTTTGGTTTTTTTCATCCTTGCCGGCATGTGGTGGGCGATTTTTCGCGGGCAGTTCGACGACATCGATGTCGAGGCCGAGCGGATCTTGAGGGACGATTGACAATCATCAAGGTTGTGATCCGGTTTACCCTGGAAACTCGAGGCTGGTCTTTTTGGTAATGGAGACGTAAATGAAGTTTGCAAACGCACAGGCGACTGTGTACAACGACACCGTTGTGCGCCAGTTCGCCATCATGACGGTCGTCTGGGGTGTCGTTGGCATGCTGGTGGGCGTGATCGTCGCGGCCCAGTTGGCATTCCCCGACCTCTTTGCGGGTATTCCGTGGCTCAGCTACGGCCGATTGCGGCCGCTGCACACCAACGCGGTGATTTTCGCGTTCGGTGGAAGCGCGCTGATCGGGACCTCGTTCTACGTGGTTCAGCGCACGAACCAGGTTCGCCTGTTCAGCGACAAGCTCGCCTCCTTCGTGTTCTGGGGCTGGCAACTCGTCATTCTCGCTGCGGCCATCACCTTGCCGCTGGGCTACAACCAGTCCAAAGAGTACGCCGAGCTGGAGTGGCCGATCGACCTTCTGATCACGGCGGTGTGGGTGGCCTATGCGATCGTGTTTTTCGGCACCGTCGGCACGCGCAAGGTGCGTCACATCTATGTGGCGAACTGGTTCTACGGCGCGTTCATTTTGGCTGTCGCGCTGCTGCACATCTTCAACAACATCTCCATCCCGGCTGGTGCGCTCAAGTCCTACTCGGTGTACGCAGGCGTGCAGGATGCGATGGTGCAATGGTGGTACGGGCACAACGCGGTCGGCTTCTTCCTGACGGCGGGCTTCCTCGGCATGATGTATTACTTCATTCCGAAGCAGGCCGAGCGCCCGGTTTATTCCTATCGTCTCTCCATCGTCCACTTCTGGGCGCTGATCTTCACCTACATGTGGGCGGGTCCGCACCACCTGCACTACACCGCGCTGCCCGACTGGACCCAGTCCCTCGGCATGGTGTTCTCTCTGATCCTGTTGGCACCGAGCTGGGGCGGCATGATCAACGGCATCATGACGCTTTCGGGTGCTTGGCACAAGCTGCGTGACGACCCGATCCTGCGCTTCCTGATCGTTTCCCTGTCCTTCTACGGCATGTCGACCTTCGAAGGTCCGATGATGTCCATCAAGACCGTGAACGCCCTGTCGCACTACACGGACTGGACCGTGGGTCACGTGCATTCTGGCGCGCTCGGCTGGGTGGGCTTGGTCACGATGGGTTCGATGTACTACCTGATCCCGCGTCTCTTTGGTCAGAAGCAGATGTACAGCGTCAAGGCGATCGAAATCCACTTCTGGACCGCCACCATCGGCATCGTGCTCTACATCGCCGCTATGTGGATCGCCGGCGTCATGCAAGGTCTGATGTGGCGCGCCGTCAACCCCGACGGCACCCTGACCTACACCTTCGTTGAATCGGTCAAGGCCACTTTCCCGTTCTATGTGCTGCGCCTGAGCGGTGGTCTGCTGTATCTGTTTGGCATGTGCGTCATGGCTTGGAATACGTTCAAGACCGCAACAGCGGGCCGTGCCGTGACCGTCCAGATTCCCGCCGCCGCGGCGCACGCTTAAGGAGCACAACATGGCTGCACAAAATGCAAGCTCGGGCCTCTCGCATGAGCGCATCGAGACCAGCAACTTCCTGATGATCGTGCTCACGCTCATCGTGCTGGTCGTCGGTGGCTTGGTGGAGATCGTCCCCTTGTTTTTCCAAAAATCCACCACGCAGCCGGTTGCGGGCCTCAAGCCCTATACCGCGCTGCAGCTCGCGGGTCGGGACGTATACCAACGCGAGGGCTGCTACAACTGCCACTCGCAAATGATTCGCCCCTTCCGCGCCGAGACTTTGCGCTATGGCCCTTATTCGGTTGCGGGCGAATTCGTCTATGACCATCCCTTCCAGTGGGGCAGCAAGCGCACGGGTCCAGACTTGGCGCGTGTGGGCGGTCGCTACAGCGACGAATGGCATCGCATCCACCTCAACAACCCGCGTGACGTCGTGCCGGAGTCCAACATGCCGCGTTATCCGTGGCTTGCGCAAAACGAGGTGGACGCTGCTTCCCTGCCGGCCCATATGAAGGCGCTGCGGTCCGTGGGTGTGCCCTACACCGACGAGGAAATCGCCAAAGCGGCCGAAGAGGTCAAGGGTAAGACGGAGCTCGACGCCGTCATCGCCTATCTCCAGGTGCTCGGGACGGCACGCAAGTAACCGCAGGAACACGTCATGGACTTCGATATCAACACCGTGCGGTCCGCCGTGACGGTCCTGAGCTTCGTGCTGTTCATCGGCATCGTCGCCTGGGCTTGGTCGGGCAAGCGCAAGCAAGACTTCGAAGAAGCGGCACGTCTGCCGTTCCAGCAAGACTGACCGGCTGAAAGGAAAACAACATGAGCGACTTCACCAGCAACTTTTGGGATCTGTACGTCGCGGTCACGACCGTCGTCAGCATCCTGGCTTGCGCCTTGCTTCTCTGGTTCAGTGGCAAGACCCATGCGATGACCTCGCATGACAACACCACGGGCCATGTGTGGGATGGCGATTTGCGTGAGATGAACAACCCGCTGCCGCGTTGGTGGGTGGGTCTGTTCGTGATCACGGTGGTGTTCGGCCTAGCCTATCTCTTCCTCTACCCTGGCGCGGGCACCTTTGCCGGCAAGCTCGGTTGGACCTCCTACGGGCAGTACGAAGCCGAAGTGGCCAAGGGGAACAAGGAAGTGGCCCCGATTTACGCCAAGTTCATGGCCATGACTCCCGAGGAAGTGGCCAAAGATCCCAAAGCCATGGCGATTGGCGAGCGGATTTATCAAAACAACTGCGCGCAGTGCCATGGGGCCGATGCCAAGGGAAGCAAAGGCTTCCCGAACCTGACCGATGGGGATTGGTTGTACGGCGGGGATCCCGCGACGATCAAGACCACGCTGGAGCAGGGCCGGATCGGCAACATGCCGCCGATGGCCGCGGCCGTCGGATCGCCGGAAGACGTGCGCAACGTCGCCAACTACGTCTTGAGCCTTTCGGGGGCGCCGCATGACTCCGCACGCGCCGAACTCGGCAAGCCTAAGTTCGTGGTTTGCGCGGCCTGCCATGGCCCCGAGGGCAAGGGGAACCCCGCCATTGGCGCTCCCAACCTGACCGACAACGTTTGGCTGCACGGCTTTGGCGAAAACGCGATCATGGAGATGATCAACAAAGGCAAGACCAATCAGATGCCTGCTTGGTCCGGCAAACTCACGCCGGAGCAGATCCACGTGCTGACGGCCTATATTTGGAATCTCTCGCAACAGACCGGGGCGGTGGCGGCTGCCAAGTAAGGCGCCATTTCGTCGAATGGATTGGGGGCGCGGGCCTGGCGTTCGTGCCCCCTTCTTTATTGCGGATCTAGGATCGAAACATGAGCGAAGCGAATGAAATGGAAGCTCGGGCGTCGAGCGGCACGAAGGATGCCGGGAAAGGCAGCTTGGATACGTCCAAACCAGGTCAGGACTCGGGCAAAGCCGAGTCCGACGTGGTCTGGTTGTATCAAGCCTCTAAGAAGATATATCCGCGCAGCGTCGACGGCACGTTCGCGCGGTGGCGTTGGTTTTTCGTCTTTCTGACGCAGGCGGTTTTTTACCTGACACCCTGGCTGCAATGGGGAAACCGGCAGGCGGTTTTGTTCGACCTGGGGGCGCGGCGCTTCTACATCTTTGGCCTCGTCATCTACCCGCAGGACTTCATCTTCCTGACGGGCTTGCTGATCCTCTCCGCCATGTCGCTGTTCATGTTCACGGCGATCGCGGGGCGTCAGTGGTGTGGTTACGCGTGTCCGCAGACGGTCTATACCGAGATCTTCATGTGGATCGAGCGCAAGATCGAAGGCGACCGCAGCGCGCGCATGCGCCTCGACCAGTCGCCGATGTCGCTCGAGAAGTTCCTGCGCAAAGCCGCCAAGCAACTTGCTTGGATCGCAGTCGGTCTGTGGACGGGCTTCACCTTCGTCGGCTATTTCACTCCGATTCGAGAGTTGGGCCATCTGTTTCTGACCTGGAACATGGGGCCGTGGGAAACCTTTTGGGTGTTTTTCTACGGGTTTGCCACCTATGGCAACGGCGGCTACATGCGCGAGCAGGTGTGCAAGTACATGTGTCCGTATGCGCGTTTCCAAAGCGCCATGTTCGACAAGGACACGCTCATCGTCTCGTACGACGCCGAGCGCGGAGAGCCGCGTGGGCCGCGTCCTCGCAAAGCCGACCCGAAGGCGCTGGGTCTCGGTGACTGCATCGACTGCACTTTGTGTGTGCAGGTTTGCCCGACCGGGATCGACATCCGCAACGGTCTGCAATACGAATGCATCAGCTGTGCGGCGTGCATCGACGTGTGCGACGGCGTGATGGAGAAGATGGGTTATCCGAAGGGCCTGATTCGCTACACCACGCAGAATGCGATGCGCGAGCACTGGACGAAGGAGCAGGTGGTGCGCCACATGTTCCGGCCCCGGGTGCTGGTCTATCTGACCATCATCACCGTGGTGCTCGCGGCGATGATCACCGCCTTGGTCTTGCGTCCGCCGCTCAAGGCCGACGTGGTGCGCGACCGTGCGACCTTGGCGCGCATCGTCGAGGGTGGGCAGCTCGAAAACGTGTACCGCATCCAAATCATGAATGCTCGTGAGGAGCCGCAACGGGTGAAGATCGACGTTCGGGGCCTCAAAGACATCCGTGTGGCGTCGGAAAACGTGTTCAGCGTCGGACCCGCCGAAGCGCGTTGGGTGGTCGTCACCGCACGCGTTCCCTATGGGGTCGCCGAGCCCGGCACGCATCCGATCGAGTTCACGCTCGAGGCGCTGGAGCATCCCGGTAAAGTGGTCGTCGAGAAATCTGTCTTTATCATTCCGAGTTAAAGGAGCCCAGCGATGAAACCGACTCAACCCTGGTGGCGTTTTGGCCATGTCTGGCTGGTGATTAGCGGGCCGGCAGTGGTCGTGGTCGCCGGGTTCGTGACGCTCTATCTGGCCATCAAGAACCCCGATCCGGTGCAGCAAGAGTATTACGGCCGGGCACCGGCCGAGGAGGAGGCGGTTTCGCCTCAAGCGATTGCACCCGCGGAGCTTGCGCGCAACCACGCGCAAACCGGCATTCCGGCGCAGGTGCTGAATCCGAAAAAATAACCTGGGTGAGGCGCGGCTGGTCGTATCTCACGGATCGGTGTTTGGAGGAGTACAAAACGATGGAGACAACCTCAATCAAGGCCCAGCGGTGGATGTGGATCGCATGGCCGTCGTTTTTGATGGCCGGCGTGTTGGAGATGCTGGTGTTTGCCGTCGTCGATCCAACGGAGTTGCACTGGCTGGGCGCGCCGCTCGAGTTGTCGCGGTCCGGCGTCTATACCTTGGCGTTTTTCGTGTTTTGGGCCTGCACGTTCGGCTCGAGTGCCTTGACAACCCTGCTTTCGATGTCGCCGTTCGAGGTGAATCGTTGCCCTTTGCCTGCGACGGACCGCCCCGACGGGTGCCCGAAGCAAGAGCGGTCACCCTCTTCCCACTGAGCTACAGCGGGTGACTTTTCATTGACGTTCCCCGGCGCTGGGCCGTGAGCGTCGCAGAGCCGTCGCCGTTTTCCCTAGACCGGTCCAGTTTTGGCCGTTCAACCTAAATCCGGCAGTTGGGCGCGCCCGGGCGGGTCGTCATCGGGCGCGCGGGCAAGGCGCAAACCACAGCCATGGCGGGCGCCATGGCGAGGATTTGCAACGCCGCCCCCGCGCCCGAGGGCGACTCGAACGGGTGCGCAGCTCTCACCCCAACGGTGAAGGGCCTGCGCACCGAAAATTGTTGAAACATCAACACCTTGCATTCAGCGAAAAGCGGTCAACTGCTGAATTTAGGTTCAATCCCGGCAGCTCGGGTTGTTGACGATGGCTTTGAGGGCCTCGGGATTGAGGATGCGCACATGGCGTTGGCGCACGTCGCAGATGCCTTCTTCGACGAACTTCGAGAAGGTGCGGCTGACCGTTTCGAGTTTCAGCCCCAGATAGCTGCCGATCTCCTCGCGGGTCATTCGCAATACCAGTTCGGACTGCGAAAAGCCACGCGCGTGGAGCCGCTGAACCAGATTGAGCAAAAACGCCGCGAGGCGCTCCTCGGCGCGCATGCTGCCCAGCAACAGCATCACCCCGTTCTCGCGCACGATCTCGCGGCTCATGATCTTGTGCACATGGTGCTGCAGGGCGCCGACTTCCCGGGACAGTTCTTCGATCCGGTGAAAGGGCATTACACAGACTTCGGCGTCTTCGAGGGCGATCGCATCGCAGGTGTGATGCTCATGGACGATGCCGTCGAGCCCGATGATTTCGCCGGCCATCTGGAAGCCCGTGACCTGGTCTCGACCGTCTTCGGTGACCACACAGGTCTTGAAAAATCCCGTGCGTATGGCGTAGAGCGAAGTGAATTTTTCCCCGTTGCTAAAGAGCGTCGCGCCGCGTTTGACGCGGCGGCGCACTGCGACCAGGTCGTCGATGCGCTGCAACTCGGTTTCGGACAAGCCGACGGGCATGCAAAGCTCACGCAGATTGCAGTTCGAGCACGCAACTTTGAGGGTGTCCGCTTTCAGCAGCATGGGAGTCGTTGGTTGAGAGGGAGGAAAATGGCGCTTTTGCCGAAACAGGCGCTATTCTGGCATGCGGCCGCGCGCCAGCGCCCGTGCTTGATGCGCATCAAGCCCAGGGCACGAGCGAACGGGCATAGTGCGGCTACTTTCATCTTGGAAGATTTGCCATGAGTGTGGTCTCGCCCGAACTTCTGGCCCGGTATGACATTCCGGGGCCTCGCTACACCTCTTACCCGACGGCCGATCGATTCGTCGAAGCCTTCGGACCGGAGGAATATGGTCGTTTTCTCGACCAGCGGCGGGACGGGGTGGCGGCGACGGCCCCGCTGTCTTTGTACGTGCACATCCCTTTTTGTGAATCGCTCTGCTACTACTGCGCGTGCAACAAGATCATCACGCGGCACCACGAGCGAGCGCAGCCGTATCTGCGCTATCTGAGCCGGGAGGTGGATTTGCATCTCCAGCACATCGGGCCGGGGCAGGCCGTTTCGCAATTGCACCTCGGAGGCGGCAGCCCGACCTTTTTGTCGGACGCGGAACTGGCCGAGTTGATGCAGATGTTGCGGCGGGCGTTCAGGCTGGTTCCGGGCGGTGAGTATTCCATCGAAATCGACCCGCGCACAGTGGATGCGGCACGCCTGGAGCAGATCGCGGCGCTGGGCTTCAATCGCATCAGCTTCGGCGTGCAGGACTTCGACCCGGAAGTGCAAAAAGCGGTGCACCGTGTGCAACCCTACGAACAGGTGGCGGCCCTGATGGAGGCCGCCCGGCGAATCGGCTTCGAGTCGGTCAACGTCGACCTGATTTATGGTCTGCCGCGGCAGACGCCCGAATCTTTCGAGCGCACCTTGGAGCAGGTGGTCCAGATCCAGCCCGACCGGATCGCGCTCTATGCCTACGCGCATCTGCCCGAGCGCTTCAAGCCTCAGCGCCGCATCCACAGTGCTGAGCTTCCACCGGCGGCCAACAAAGTCTTGATGCTGGCGCGCTCGCTCGATGCCTTCACCGACGCCGGCTATGTCTACATCGGGATGGACCATTTCGCGCGCCCCAACGATGCGCTGGCAGTGGCCAAGCGCCAGGGGCGTCTGCACCGGAATTTTCAGGGGTACAGCACGCAGCCGGACTGCGACTTGATCGCGCTCGGGGTTTCGGCGATCGGCCGTGTGGGGGCGAGCTACAGCCAGAACGCCAAGACGCTCGAAGAGTATTGCGACCATCTCGACCATGGGCGCTTTCCCGTCGTGCGCGGCTTGGCGCTGAGCCGAGACGACCTTCTCCGGCGCAGCGTCATCATGGCAATAATGTGCCAGGGTGAGGTGCTCTTCGAGTCGGTCGAATTGGCGCATCTGATCGATTTCCGCAGCTATTTTTCAGCCGAGCTCGAGGCGCTCAAGCGGCTGGAGGAGCAGGGACTGGTGCGGCTGACGAACGACTCCCTGGTGGTCACGCCCCAGGGCTGGTTCTTCGTTCGCGCGGTGGCGATGGTGTTCGATCGTTATCTTCAGGCCGACCAGAATCGGGCACGGTTTTCGAAAATCATCTAAAACCGCGGCATGCAGACCGCTTTAGTTGCCACCGCAGCGTTGATGGGCTTCGCGGGTGGGCCGCATTGCATTGCGATGTGTGGCGCCGCGTGTGCCGGTATTGGGCGCGCCGCCGAACCGCACGGAACCTCGGCGATGTGGATCTTTCAGTTGGGACGGGTTCTGGGTTATTCCGCCTTGGGTGCGGCGGCGGCGGTTTCGGTGCAGGGCTTGGGGTGGCTGACCACGCAGAGCGTGGCTATCCGGCCGCTTTGGACCCTGCTCCATGTGGCGGCGGTCGTGCTCGGTTTGCTGCTGCTGGTTCAGGCGCGTCAACCGGCTTGGCTCGATGAAGCGGCGAGATCGCTGTGGGTGCGCGTGCGGGCCTTGCAAGCCCGTTATGGCCGACGGGCTCCTTTGTTGATCGGCGTGCTTTGGGCCTTCATGCCCTGCGGGCTGCTGTACTCGGCGCTGATGGTTGCCGCGCTCAGTGGCGGCCCGCTCGAGGGGGCCTTGAGCATGGCGGTGTTTGCCGCGGCGTCGAGCCTGGCCTTGATGGCTGCGCCTTGGCTGTTGCTGCGCTTGCGCACGCTGGGTTCGGGTGACTGGGGCATGCGGATCGCCGGGCTGGCGCTTGCGGTCGTCTCAGCCTATGCCTTGTGGATGGATGTGATGCACGACACGGCGCCTTGGTGCGCGCCCCACTGATCCTGGGACAAGGCTGAAGGACGGGCGGCCTTGGACGTTCCGATCAGGCGTGACCGCGCTGCGGAGGTGCCGAAGCTCTCGACCGTTCAACCTAAGGCAACGCTGAACAAGTCCCTCGCGCGCCGCGCATCCCGGCTGCGGGCGGTCTGCGTCGTTGCAAAGCCTCGCCATAGCTGCGGCTATGGCTGCGGTTTGCGCCTCGCATCCCATCCCGCATCCGGGCGCGCGCCATCGCAGGAACTTATTCAGCGTTACCCTAAATCCGGCAGTTGGGCGCGTTTAGGTTCAACCGCGGCTGGCTTTGTAGAGCATGTAGGCGGCGAGTCCATAGAGGATGAAGGCGAAGAGCCGTTTGAGGGGCTTGACCGCCATGGCGTGGGCTGCGCGTGCGCCCCAGGGGGCCGTCAAGACGCTGGCACTGGCGATGACGAGCAGGGCTGGCAGCCACACATAGCCCAGGGACAGCGGCGGGCGACCCGCGAGTCCGTGCCCCGCCAGGATGTAGCCGACGGTGTTGCTGAGCGCGATCGGAAAGCCCAAAGCCGCGGATGTGGCGACCGCTTGGTGGATGGCCACGTTGCAGCGCGTCATGAACGGAACGCTGAGGAAGCCGCCACCCGCACCCACCAGGCCGGACAGAAAGCCGATCGCTCCACCTGCGCCCCAAAGGCCCAGCGGGCCGGGGACGGTGCGGCTTGCGGGCGGCTTGCGGTCGAGCAGCATCTGGGTGGCCGAGAAGGTGACGAAGGCCGCAAAGACCAAAGCGAGCGTCGTGCCTTTGAGCACGCTGAAGGCGCCGAGGCTGGCGAGCAGCGAGCCGAGGATGATGCCCGGCGCCAGTGCCCGAACCAAGTCCCAGCGCACGGCACCGCGGCGATGGTGGGCGCGCACGCTGGAGAGAGCCGTGAACACGATCGTGGACATCGAGGTGGCGATGGCGACCTTCACCGCAAGATCCGCGCTGACGCCGCGTTGCGTGAGCATCCAGGTGAGGAAGGGCGTCATGACCATGCCACCACCGATGCCCAGCAAGCCCGCGAGAAAGCCCGTGACGGTGCCGAGCAGCGCGAGTTCCAGGATCAGGGACGGTTCAAGCATGGATGGGGGATGGTGCGTCCGCCGGGCGCGCGACGCAAGCCGAACGCTGCGCGTGCTGAGGGTGGGGACGTTGCAGACGGTGGAAAGGTGTCTGCGGACGCCGCCGAACCGTCATCCTGAACCGGGGGTTCAGGTGGGCGAGGGCAGCCTGCCGTTGGGTTCATCTGACGCGAGACGATCACGCTCGACAGGCAATGTACCAAGCCCGTGCTCAAAGAGCATTGGTTCAAGGAACTATATGGCCCGACCTGCGCCGCAGACGCTTTGGATTGTAGAGGAAGGCGAGGCGGAAGGCGCCTGCACGCGCCAAACAGCCCGAAGCCCGGCTGCAGGTTAGAGCAACTGCTGATCCCGCGCCAGCTGTTCGTCGATGCGCGCAATCAATTGCTCGATGCGCTGTGTGGAGTCGGGGTCGGCTGGTGCATTCGACGGCGCACTCGCAGCGGCAGCTGCCGGGCGGTCGGCGAGGTCGTAGGCGAGGTTGAGCGCCGCGAGCACCGCGATGCGGTCGCGGGCGCGCAGCTTGCCCGCATCCCGGATGCGACACATGGCCGTATCGACGCGTGCGACGGCTTCGAGCAAGCGGGCTTCCCCGCCATCGGGGCAGGAGAGCACGTAGCTCTGTCCCATGATCTGCACTTCGAGCTGCTTCATGCGGGAGTTTCTCCAGGCTCGTCTTCGGCCGGCAGGCGAGCGATGAGGGCGTCGACTCTCGAGCGGGCTTCCCGCAGGCGCTGGCGCAGCGCATCACGCTCACGGGTGACGGCGGTGAGCTGGGCTTGCAGCAGCTCATTGGCACGCAGCAGCTGTTCGTGACGCAGCAACAGCCGCTCCACGCGGTCACTGAGGGCGTCGATCGGGTCCGGTGGGTTCATGGCGCGGGTGTTGCAAGGATGGCGGATTGTATCGACCGGGTGCGGCTTCTGGGGGCACGCTCGGGTGGCGCGGCGCGGGCGAGCTCCGGATCGTGGCGGTCTACAATCGCGCCCGTTGGTGCCTGCGGCAGCGTTCGGTTGTCGCGGTTCAACGGGAAGCAGGGGGAGAGGCCCAGAGCCGGGTCGATCTAACCTGCGCTGCCCCCGCAACGGTAAGTGGACGAGTCTTTCTTCGGAGGGCTCCGTTTTCGGCAATCAGCCACTGGGCGCGTGCTGCACGCGTTTGGGAAGGCGCCGAAGGTCGCTCCATCAGCCCGGATACCGGCCAACACGGTGGCATGTGCCCGACGAGGGTCATGCCGACACAGCCCAGGCACCGACGGGGAGGTCGGTGAGGGCGCCCAAATCTGCTGTTCGTTCCATGTCGATATCGCTCGTTCTTACGCGTCGGCGCCTGCGCCGCTCTGCGCTCGCCCTCGCCTGGCCTTCTGCCATCGTCCCGATCCTCGGGGTTTCTGTCGCCCAGGCCGCCGATGTGCCGTCTGCGGCGCTGCCACCCATGTTCGTGACCGCGGCGCGCGCGCCGCAGCCGCTGCCCGAAGTGCTCGCCGACGTGACGGTGCTCGACCGCGCGGCCATCGAGCAAAGCGGCGCGGTTGGCGTAGCCGATCTACTGGCCCGCCAGCCAGGTATCGAAATCAGCCGCAACGGCGGTCCAGGCACCAACACCAGCGTGTTCATCCGCGGGGCTGAGACGCGCTTTACCGCGGTCTACCTCGACGGGGTGCGGCTCGACAGCCAATCCACGGGCGGCGCCGTGTGGGAGAGCATTCCTCTGTCGCTGATCGAGCGCATTGAGATCCTGCGCGGCCCCGCGGCGGCGGTTTATGGTTCGGACGCGATGGCTGGGGTGATTGCGCTCTTCACGCGCCGGGGCGAGGGGGCGTTGCAGCCCTCGATCCGCGTTGGCGCTGGGACGTATGCCACGCGGGGCATCGACGCGGCGCTTTCGGGCGCTTCCGGAGGCTGGGACTATGCGCTGTCGCTCGCGCACCAGCGCAGCGACGGGTTCAACGCGCGCACCGTGGCGACGGCGAATCCGGACCGCGATGGCTACGAAAGCGACTCGGCGAGCATGCGGCTCGGCTACGACGCCAGCGCGCAGCATCGGCTGGAGTTGACGGCGCTTTCCAGCCGTCTCGACAGCCAGTACGACGGTTTTCTGCCGGGCGCCGACGACCGCAACCGGCACAAACTGGAAACCGTGGGGCTCGGCTGGCGCGCGCGCTGGAACGACGCGCTGACGAGCCGTTTTTCGGTCACCGATGCCCGCCAGCGGTATGAGACCGAGCCTTCGCCCTACCTGACGATCACGCACTTGCGCAACCTCACGGCGCACAACGAATGGCGCCAGGGCGCACAGCGTGCGACGCTGGTGCTGGAGCGGCGAGAGGATGCGTTGCAGAACGCGCCCATCGACCGCAGCCGCGCGCAGAACGCCGTGGCTGCGGGCTGGGGCTATCTGGGCGCGGTGCACAGCGTACAGCTCAATCTGCGGCACGACGACGACAGTGAATTCGGCGGCAAGGCGACCGGCAGCGTGGCTTATGGCTACGCATGGACACCGTCTTGGCGGGCGACGGTTGCTGCTGGCACGGCCTTTCGCGTGCCGACGCTCTATCAGCGTTTCAGCGTTTATGGCCAGCCGACGCTCGTGCCCGAGACCGCGCGCAACGTCGAGCTCGGCCTCAAGTACGCCCAAGGCAGCGACGCGTTCAGCGCGGTGCTCTACCGCAACCGCGTGCGCAACCTCATCAGCTTTGGCGCGCCGGGGGGCTGTGCGTCGAGCTTTGGCTGCTACACGAACACCGCGCGCGCGCAGTACGAGGGCTTGACGCTCTCGGGCCAGACGCGATGGGCGGGGGTGGATTGGCGCGCCTCGCTCGATCTGCAGAACCCACGTGACGAGACCACCGGCAAGCGGCTGGCACGCCGTGCGCGTGAGCATGCCTTCGTCGGCGCCGACCTGCAATGGGCCGGCTGGCGCTGGGGCGCGGAGTGGCAGCTCTCGGCGATGCGTTACGACGACGCGGCCAACAAGGTGGCGCTGGGCGGATACGGCCTGCTCAACCTGACCGCCAGCCGTCCGCTCACGCGCGACTGGACGCTCAGCGCCCGGCTGGACAACCTGGCCGACAAGTCCTACCAACTGGCCAACACCTACGCAACGCCGGGTCGCAGTCTGTGGCTGGCGCTGCAGTGGGCACCGCGCTGAGCTGAAAACCCGCGCCGGACTGCGCCATGCCGAGCGCCACCTGCCCCGCGCTGTTGATCTCGGCCCCGGCCTCGGGCCAGGGCAAAACCACGGTCACGGCGGCGCTCGCGCGGCTGTGGACGCGGCGCGGCGCTCGGGTGCGGGTGTTCAAGTGCGGGCCGGACTTTCTGGACCCGCATTGGCATGCGCTGGCCAGCGGTCAACCGGTGGACAACCTCGACCTTTGGATCAATGGCGAGACCGACATCCGCGCGCGGCTGCACGACGCGGCCGCCCATAGCGACCTGATCCTGATCGAAGGGGTGATGGGGCTGTTCGACGGCGAGCCCAGCGCGGCCGACCTGGCGGTGAAGCTCGGCCTTCCGGTGCTGGCGGTGATCGACGCCGGCGCCATGGCCGGCACCTTTGGCGCCCTGGTGCACGGCCTGCGCCACTACCGACCCGGCCTGCCCTGGGCGGGCGTGCTGGCCAACCGCGTGGCCAGCGAGGGGCACGAGCAGATGCTGCGGGCTTCGGTGCGCGCGGACGATCTGGGGGTCCAGCCCGGTGGCATCGACGCGGGGTGGCTGGGGGGTTTGCGCCGCGATACGGGCTTTGCGCTGCCCGAGCGGCATCTGGGTTTGACATCGGCAGCCGAATTGCCCGACGCGCAGCAGCGGCTCGATGCGCTGGCCGACGCGCTCGAATACACGCCGCTGGGTCGACTGGACGCCGCGGGCTGGCAGCGCTGGGCGGTGGCCTTTGAGGCGCCACCCGAGCAGCCGGTGGCACCCTTGCTGCGGGGGCGCACGGTAGCCGTGGCGCGCGACGCGGCGTTTTGTTTCATCTACCCGGCCAACCTCGACACCTTGCGCGCGCTCGGCGCTGAGTTGGTGTTCTTCTCCCCGCTGGCCGATGAACCGGTGCCGGACTGCGATGCGCTCTGGCTGCCAGGCGGCTACCCCGAGCTGCATGCCGACGCGCTGCAGCAGGGCATGCGCTGCCGCACCTCGTTGGCGGCGCACATCGCCGCCGGCAAGCCGGTCTGGGCCGAGTGCGGCGGCATGATGCCCTTGTTCGACGCGATCACCTTGGCCGATGGGGTGCGTGTGCCGATGTGGGGCCTGTTGCCGGGGGAGGTGGCGATGCAGCCGCGGCTGGCGGCGCTGGGCGCGCAGCGCTGGCGCACGTCCCGCGGGGAATTGCGGGGGCACAGCTTTCACTATTCGACGCTGACCACGCCGCTGCTGCCGGTGGCGCACACCGAACCCGCGACCGGCCGCGGCCAGCCCGAAGCGGTGTACGGCCTGGGGGCGCTGCGGGCAAGCTACTTCCACGCCTGGTTTGCTTCTAATTTGGAAGCAACAGAAGACCTTTTTACGCTGGGTTAGCCATGAATTTCCTCGAAAATTGGCTCCCCCAACGCATCGTTTGCCTGACTGAGGAGACGACCGAGTGGCTGTACCTGCTCGGGCAGGAGGCGCGCATCGTCGGCATCAGCGGCTACACGGTACGGCCGCGGCGCGCGCGCGCGGAAAAGCCCAAGGTCAGCGCGTTTCTGAGCGCCAAGATCGATCAGATTCTGGCGCTGCAGCCCGACTGCGTGTTGGGCTTTTCCGACCTGCAAGCCGACATCGCCGCTGCCTTGATACGCGCCGGGGTGCCGGTGACCGTGTTCAACCAGCGCAGCGTGGACGAGATTTTCGCCATGCTGTACCAAGTAGCGGCCATCGTCGGTTGCGCCGAGGCGGGGGCGGCGGGCCTCGCCGCGCTGCGCGCGCGGCTCGACGACATCGCGGCTGAGGCCGGCGCACTGGTGCGCGCGGGCGCGCGGAGGCCCCGGGTGTATTTTGAGGAATGGGACGAGCCCGCCATCAGCGCGATCCGCTGGGTGTCGGAGCTGGTCGGGATTGCGGGCGGCGAGGACATCTTCCCGGAGCTGGCCGCCGAGCCGCTGGGCAAGCAGCGCATCATCGCAGACCCGGCCGAAGTGGTGCGGCGCGCACCCGACATCATCATCGGTTCCTGGTGCGGCAAGAAGTTTCGCCCCGAGCGGGTCGCCGCGCGGCCCGGCTGGCAGGACGTGCCCGCGGTGCGGCACGGGCAGCTGTTCGAGATCAAGTCGGCCGACATCCTGCAGCCCGGGCCGGCCGCATTGAGCGATGGCGTCGAGCAGCTGCACCGCATCATTGGCGGCTGGATGCGCGCGTCGATCGAAGGGACACCGCGATGAGCGCTGAGCCCGTCCGTTCGCAGACCAGCGCGGGCCCGGGCGCAGCGCAGGCATCGGCCCGCGTGGAGCCCCTCGCGCGCAGCGAATTCATATTGGGTGGACAGAAAAGCGGCAAAAGCCGCCGCGCCGAGACGCTTGCCGCCGCGTGGCTTGCGGCCTCGCCCAAGCACGATGCCGTTCTGATCGCCACGGCGCAGCCGTTCGACGCGGAGATGCGCGATCGCATCGAGCGCCACCGCCGCGACCGCGCCGCTCGCGTGCCGGGGCTGCGCACCGTGGAGGCGCCGCGGGCGCTGGCGGAGACGCTCGCGGCATGCAGCCGACCCGAGACCCTGGTCGTCGTCGATTGCCTCACGCTGTGGTTGACCAATCTGTGCATGCCCGCAGCCGTCGATTGGGAGCCAAAACCGGCGGATGCCAGCGTGAAATGGGCGGATATTGCTCCATTTATTGAAGCAATCGAAGCCGCGCCCGGCCCGGTGGTGCTGGTGGGCAACGAGATCGGCTTGGGCGTGATTCCGCTCGGCGCGCAGGTGCGTGCCTTCGTCGACACGCTCGGCGCCCTCAACCAGGCCGTCGCGCGGGTGTGTGCGCGCGTCACGCTCATGTGCGCGGGTTTACCCTTGACGCTCAAAGGGGGGGTATCGTGAAAGGGGTGCTCGGTTGGTGGGCGTGGGTGTGGGTCGCGCTGGGGCTGTGCGGGGCGCTCGTGGCGCCGGCGCGGGCCGCGCCGGTCACGGTGACGGACGATCGCGGCGTGTCGGTGGTGCTGCCCCGCGCGCCGCAGCGCATCGTGAGCCTGCTGCCGTCCTTGGCCGAGAGCGTGTGCGCCCTCGACCGCTGCGACCGCCTCGTCGGGGTCGACCGCTACACGCAGTGGCCCCAAGCGCTGCAGCGCCTGCCGCGCGTCGGTGGGGGGCTCGATCCGAACATCGAGCAGATCGTCGCGCTGCGGCCCGATGTGGTGCTGATGGCGACCTCCTCGCGCGCGGCGGATCGTTTGCGCGCGCTCGGCGTGCCCGTGGTCGCGCTCGAGCCCCGCAGCCATGCCGACGTGCGACGGGTGTTGCTCAAGCTCGGCGAGCTGCTCGAGGTCGACGATGCCGATCGGGTCTGGCGCCACATCGATGCGGCGATCCGCGCGGCGGCCCAGTCCGTGCCCGCATCGGCGCGTGGCACCCGGGTGTATTTCGAGGTCGACCCTGGCCCTTACGCCGCGGGGGAGTCCTCGTTCATCGGCGAGACGCTCGGCCGCCTCGGGGCGAAAAACATCGTGCCGGCCGCGCTGGGGCCCTTCCCGAAGCTCAACCCCGAATACATCGTGCGCGCAGATCCCGACCTGATCATGGTCGGTGCCCGCACCGGTCCGGCGCTGCTGCAACGGCCGGGCTGGTCCGAGTTGCGGGCCTTGCGCGGCGGGCATTTGTGCCTGTTCACGGTCGAAGAATCCGACATCCTGGTGCGGCCGGGTCCGCGCATGGCCGAGGGCGCGCGTCTGATGGCGCGTTGCCTCGCCGAGCGCGCCCCGCGCGCCATCGCCGCCTCCGGAGGCCGGCGGTGAACGCCCGTCGCGCGTCCGGGATCCTCGCAGCGCTGATCGTCGCGGCGCTGGCTCTGGCGGCGCTGGGCGTGTGTGTCGGCAGCGCGGGCTTGGAGAACCTCATCGGAGCGCTGCTGGCCCCGCAGGCCGACCCGGATGCCACCGCCATGGCGCGGCGCATCGTGTTCGACATCCGCCTGCCGCGCACCCTGGGCGCGTGGGCTGCGGGCGCGCTGCTCGGGCTGGCCGGGGCGGTGGCGCAGGGCTTGTTTCGCAACCCGCTGGCCGACCCCTACCTGCTGGGCAGCGCTTCGGGGGCGTCGCTGGGGGTGGCGCTGGCGCTGGTGGGCATGGGCGGCGCGGGCGGGATGCTGGGCGCGACCATGATGAACGCCGGCGCCGCCGCAGGGGTGTTTTCCAGCAACGTCTGGGTGCGGCTGGGCCTGACCGGCGCGGCCTTCGGGGGCGCGGTGGTGGCGGTGCTGCTCACGTTGCTGCTCTCGCGCGGTGTCGCGCACACGCTGCGGCTGCTGCTGGCCGGCGTGGTGGTGGGCGTGGTGCTGGGGGCGCTGACTCAGCTCGTGCTGCTGTTCTCGCCCGAATCGCTGCAGGCGATGCAGGCGTTTCTTCTGGGTTCGACCAGTTTCGTCGGCTGGACCGCGGTGGCTTTGATGGCCGGGGTTTGGGGGGGATGCACGCTCGCGGCTGGCTTGCTCGCGCGCGCGCTCGACGGGCTGAGCCTGGGCGATGCGACCGCGCGCAGCCTGGGCCTGCCGCTGGTCCCCATGCGCGGCGCATTGGTGGCCGTGCTGGCGCTGGCGACTGGGACTGCCGTGGCGCAGACCGGGCTGATCGCCTTCGTGGGCCTGGCCGCGCCGCATCTGGTGCGCTCGCTGGTCAAGACCACCAGCGCCCGCTTGATGCTGCTCGCCAGCGCCATGGGGGGCGCCTTGCTGATGGCCGCCGACACGCTGGCGCGCGGACTGGTCGCGCCGCAAGAGCTGCCGGTGGGTGTGCTCACCGCGGCGCTCGGCGGCGGCTACCTGTTGTGGCTGATGCAGCGCAACACGCGGCTGTCGCGGGGGGCGGGGCTGTGAACGCGCGTGCGCAGACCCAGCCTGCGGCGATTCTGGCGCGTGGCCTGTCGGCGCGCTTGGGTGAAGCGGAGGTGCTCCATGACTTGACGCTCGCGTTGCCGCATGGCCGCTGGACCTGCATCGTCGGGCCCAATGGTGCGGGCAAATCCACGCTGCTCAAAGCGCTGGCGGGCTTGTTGCCCTGCCGCGGAACGGTGGCGCTGCTGGGTCGCCCCCTGGCCGACTGGCCGCGGCGCCAGCGCGCGCAGCAGCTGGCTTGGCTCGGTCAGAACGAAGGCAGTGCCGACGACCTGACCGTGTGGGATGTGGCCATGCTCGGCCGTCTGCCGCATCAAGCTTGGCTCAGCGCCCCCAGCGCGGCCGACCGCGCCGCCGTGGAGCGCGCGCTGCGCGCGACGCAGGCCTGGGAGTGGCGCGGCCGCTCGCTGGGCCAGCTCTCAGGCGGTGAGCGCCAGCGCGTGCTTCTGGCCCGCGCCCTGGCCGTCGAGGCCCAGGTGCTGCTGATGGACGAGCCGCTCGCCAATCTCGACCCACCGCACCAGGCCGACTGGCTGGAACTCGTGCGCAGGCTCGTGTGCGCGGGCCGGACCGTGGTGAGTGTGCTGCATGAGATCGGGATGGCCTTGCACGCCGACGAACTGGTGGTGATGGCGCAGGGCCGGGTGACCCACCAGGGTCGCTGTGCCGACCCGAACACCCACCGCGCGCTGGAGGCGGTGTTCGACCAGCGCATCGCTGTGCACCATCTCCAGGGACAGTGGGTGGTGCTCCCACGTCCCAACACCTGACGGAGCTTCGCCATGCAGATTGAAACCCCACCGAGCGAGAAGCCCTATGACAAGCCCGAGGGCGAACGTCGCGGCCTGCTCATCGTCCACACCGGCGACGGCAAAGGCAAAAGCACGGCGGCCTTCGGCCTGGCGCTGCGCGCGCAGGGTCGGGGCAAGGGGGTGAAGATCTACCAGTTCATGAAGGTGCCGACGGCGCGCTTTGGCGAGCACCGCATGTTCGAGCAGATCGGCATCCCGATCGAGGGCCTGGGCGATGGCTTCAGCTGGAAGAGCCAAGACCTGGAGCGCTCCGCCCAACTGGCGCGCGAGGGCTGGGAGCGGGCGCGCGCGACCATCCTGCGCGGCGAGCACTTTCTGGTGGTACTCGACGAGATCACCTATCCGCTGATCTATGGCTGGCTGCCGCTGGACGGCCTGCTGCAAACCCTGCGTGATCGGCCCCAGCATGTGCATGTCTGCCTGACCGGACGCCGTTGCCCACCCGAGATCATCGAGCTGGCCGACACCGTCACCGAGATGCGCTTGGTCAAGCACGCGTTCCAGGCCGGCATTCCGGCGCAGCGCGGCATCGAAGATTGAACCTAAATTCGGCAGTTGACCGCTGCTCGCGTAAAGCAAGGTGTTGATGTTTCATCAATTTTCGGTGCGCAGGCCCTTCACCTTTTGGGTGAGCGCTGCGCACCCGTTCGAGTCGCCCTCGGGCGCGGGGGCGGCGTTGCAAATCCTCGCCATGGCGCCCGCCATGGCTGTGGTTTGCGCCTTGCCCGCGCGCCCGATGACGACGCGCCCAGGCGCGCCCAACTGCCGGATTTAGGTTGAAAGCCCAAGGAGAAAGCCCATGAGTCACACCATTGAAGCCCCCGTCGCCGTGCATCGACCGCTCAAGCCCAGCCCTGCCAACGCGGAATGCTGGTCGGTCGCCGAGGTTCAGGCTTTGCTCGACCTGCCTCTGGCCGAGTTGATGTACCGCGCCCAGACCGTGCACCGCGAGCACCACGACCCGAACCAGATGGAACTGGCCACGCTGCTGTCGATCAAGACCGGTGGTTGTCCGGAGGATTGCGCGTACTGTCCCCAGTCGGTTCACCACGAGACGGGCGTGACCGCCAGCAAGATGATGAGCAGCACCGAAGTTCGCACGGCCGTTCAGGGCGCGAAGAGCGCGGGTGCTTCGCGGTTTTGCATGGGTGCAGCCTGGCGAGCACCGAACGAGCGTGACTTGGCGAAGGTCGAGGAATTGGTCCGTGTGGTCAAGAGCGAAGGCCTCGAGGCGTGTTGCACGCTGGGGATGCTCACGTCCGAGCAGGCCAAGCGCCTCAAGGACGCAGGCCTGGACTACTACAACCACAACCTCGACACGGCCCCGGAGTTGTATGGGGACATCATCAGCACCCGCGACTATCAGGATCGGCTCGACACCCTGGCTCATGTGCGCGCAGCCGGTATCCGCGTCTGCTGCGGTGGCATCGTCGGCATGGGCGAATCACGAGCAGGCCGAGCCGGGCTGATTGCCCAGCTGGCCAACTTGGATCCCTACCCCGAGTCGGTCCCGATCAACCACCTGGTGAAGGTGCCGGGAACCCCCTTGGCCGATCAGCCCGATCTCGACCCGCTGGAATTCGTTCGCACCGTGGCCGTGGCCCGCATCACCATGCCCAAGGCCAAAGTCCGGCTGTCTGCGGGGCGCCGGCAAATGGACGAATCGATCCAGGTGCTGTGTTTTCTGGCCGGAGCCAACTCGATTTTCTACGGCGACAAGCTGCTGGTGACCGGCAATGCCGATGTGGAGGCGGATCAGAACTTGCTCTCCCGCATGGGCATGCGCAGCGGCGACGCCCACGCCTGATCGCTGCATGAGTGTCATCGGGCTGCCCACCCCCGACCCGGCCGTGCTCGCGGGCGCGGTGCTGGTCGCGCTGACCTTGGACCTCGTGTGGGGCGAGCCGCCGGCGCGGCTGCATCCGGTGGTGGCGATGGGGGCGTATCTCGGCGCGGTGGGGCGGCGGGTGTCGCGCGCCAGCGGGACGCCGGCGCGACCGTGCTTTGAATTTTGGAGCGGTGCACTGGCTTGGAGCCTTGGCGCGGCGCTGGTCGGCGGACTGGCGTGGTTCGCCGCGCAGGCCATGGTCGGACCAAGCGCGGTCTGGCAGATGCTGCTGTTGGGCGGGCTGCTCAAGCCGCTGCTGTCCTGGCGCATGCTGCGCGACGAGGTGCGCTCGGTCGAGGTGGCACTGGCGCAGTCGCTCGAGGCGGGCCGGCAGCGTGTGGGCCGGCTGGTGAGCCGCGACGTGGCCGTGCTCGACGAAACCCAGGTGCGTGAAGCGGCCCTGTCCACGCTGGCCGAGAACCTCAACGACTCGGTGGTGGCGCCCATCTTTTGGTTCGCCATCGCCGGCCTGCCGGGTGCAGCCGTCTACCGATATGCGAACACGGCCGATGCGATGTGGGGCTATCTCGGCGAGCGCGGCGGCCGCGACTGGACCTGGGCCGGCCGGTGGGCCGCCCGGGTGGACGACGGGCTGTCGTGGCTGCCGGCACGCCTCACGGCACTGGGGATTGCCGGGGCGACCTGGGTTCGGAACTTCCCAGCGATTCGGGCCGAAGCGCGCCGCACGCTGTCGCCCAACGGCGGCTGGCCCATGGGCGCGCTGGCGGTGCGCCTGGGCATCCGCCTGGGCAAGCCCGGCGTGTACCTGCTCAACCCGAGCGGGCGGTCACCCGAAGCGGCGGACACGGCAGCGGCGCTGCGTCGCTGCGGCTCGGTGGTCGGCGCGCTGGCGGTGCTGGCGGCAGGGGGGATGCTGGGGGGCTGGAGATGACGCCGCGCGTCCACGGCGGCACCGACGCGCTGGGGCCCGTGCGTTGGGATTTTTCCAGCAACGCGAACGCCTGTGGCCCGTGCCCCGAGGCGCTGCGCGCCGTGCAGAACGCCGATGCCACGCGTTACCCCGACCCGAGCTACACCCGGCTGCGTGCCGCGCTTGCGGCCTTGCACCGCGTGGCTCCAGCGCGGGTGCTGCTGCTGGCCAGCGCGAGCGAGGGCATCCAGCGCCTCACGGCCTGGCGCGCCCGCGCGGGCGACCAGCGCTTCTGGACCCCCGAACACGCCTACGGCGACTACGCCCATGCAGCCACCGCCTGGGGCATGCAGCGTGTGCGCGCGCCGCAGGAGGCGCAACTCGCTTGGCTCTGCGACCCGGGCAGTCCGCTGGGGCAGGGCGAATCGCCCGAGGCGGTGCGGACGCTGCTCGACTCGAGCCGCTCACGCACCGTCGTGCTCGACCGGGCCTATGCGCCGCTGCGGCTTGCCGGGGCGAGCGCGCTGAGCCCCGCGCAACTCGATCGCGTCTGGCAACTGTGGTCGCCCAACAAAGCGCTCGGGCTAACGGGTGTGCGTGCGGCCTATGCCCTGGCCCCTCGAGGTGCCGAGGCGGAACTGCCCACGCTCGAAGCGCTGGCCCCGTCCTGGCCCATAGGCGCGCATGGCGAGGCCATGCTGCTCGCCTGGACGCAGGATGCGGTGCAGCGCTGGGTGATTCAGAGCCGCCAGACCCTGGCCGATTGGACCCAAGCCTTGCGTGCTTGCCTGACCCGACACGGTTGGACCTGTGCGGCGAGCGACACGGCCTATCTCTGCGCACGGCCGCCGCAGACGATCGATGCGGCCGCCCTGCGCGCGCGCGGCATCCGGCTGCGCGATGCCCGCTCGTTTGGCTTGCCGGGCTGGTGGCGGCTGAGCGCGCAGCCCCCCGAGGCGCTGGCTGCGCTGGACCAGGCGCTGGACCACCTGAAACAGGAGGCCGTGCGATGAGCGCCGTCTGCGTGATGGTGCTGGGCACGACCAGCGGCGCAGGCAAAAGCTGGCTCAGCACCGCGCTGTGCCGCCATTACGCCCGTCAAGGCTTGAAGGTCGCACCCTTCAAGGCGCAGAACATGAGCAACAACGCGCGGGTGGTGGCCGGTGTGGCGGGCGGCGAGGGCGAAATCGGCAGCGCCCAATATTTCCAGGCGCTGGCCGCGCGCTCCGAGCCCGAGGTGCGCATGAACCCGCTGCTGCTCAAGCCCGAGGCGGACACCCGCAGCCAGGTGGTGCTGATGGGCGAAGTCAGCCGCGAACTCGGCGACCTGCCCTGGCGCGGCCGCAGCGAGAGGGTCTGGCCCTCCATCACCGCCGCACTCGACGCCCTGCGGGCCGAAAACGATGTGGTGCTGATCGAAGGCGCCGGTTCGCCGGCCGAGATCAACCTGATGGACAGCGACATCGTGAACCTGCGCGTGGCCCGCCATGCGCAGGCGCGCTGCCTGCTGGTCACCGACATCGACCGCGGTGGCGCGTTTGCGCACCTCTACGGCACCTGGGCGCTGCTGCCCGAGGCCGACCGCGCGTTGATCCGCGGCTTCGTGCTCAACAAGTTCCGGGGCGATGCGCGTCTGCTGGCGCCCGCGCCGCAGAGGCTCCAGGACCTGACCGGTGTGCCGGTGGTCGCCACCTTGCCGATGTGGTGGCAGCACGGCCTGCCGGAAGAGGACGGGGTTTTCGACGACCGCTCGCGCTCGGTGGGTGTGGTGCGGCTGACGGTGGCGGTGATCGCCTGGCCGCGCATCAGCAACCTCGACGAGTTCCAGCCGCTCAAGAATATCTCCGGTGTGCGCCTGGTGTGGGCGCGCACGCCCGCCGACTGCGCGGGGGCGGACTGGATCATCCTGCCCGGCTCCAAATCGACTGCGGCCGATCTGGCCTGGCTGCGTGCCCAAGGGCTGGACCAGACGGTGGCCCATCACGCCGCGCAGGGCCGGGCGGTGCTGGGCATCTGTGGGGGTCTGCAGGTGCTCGGCGAGGCGCTGATCGATCCGAACGGCATCGACGGCAACGCGCCGGGGCTCGGGCTGCTGCCCTTGGTGACGGTGTTCGACACCGACAAGACGGTGCGGCGCAGCACCGTGACCCTGGGCGAGCTCGTGGGCCCTTGGCACGCGCTGTCCGGTGTGCGGGTCTCGGGTTATGAAATCCACCACGGCCAGACCGTGCAGCATCCAGCCATGGCCGCCCGGGGCGATGTGGCGCGCGAAGTCGTCCCGGGCCTGGCCTGGCAGAACGTCGCCGGCAATGTGTGGGGCAGCTACCTGCACGGGCTGTTCGAAGACCCGGCAGTGCTGCGTGCGCTGTTTGGTGCTACGGCGCCCACGCTGGAGGCCGTATTCGACGGGCTGGCCGATTTTCTGGAACAACACATCGAACCCGGCGTTCTCGACGCCCTCATTCACAAGGATTGAACCATGACCTTCACCGCTCCCATCATCGACGACATCACCCAGCCCGCGCTCGCAGCGCGCTTGCAGCACTTGCTGGACAACAAAACCAAGCCACTGGGCTCGCTCGGGCAGATCGAGCGCCTGGCGCAGCGCATGGGCCTCATTCTCGGTACCGAGGCGCCGGTGCTGCGCGAACCCCAGCTGGTCGTTTTCGCGGGCGACCACGGGCTGGCGGCGCGCGGCGTCTCGGCTTATCCGAGCGACGTGACTTGGCAGATGGTCGAGAACTTCTTGGCGGGCGGTGCCGCGGTGAGCGTGCTCGCGCGCCAGCACGGCATCGGCCTCACCGTCGTGGACTGCGGGGTGCGCCATGACTTCGCGCCGCGCCCGGGTCTCGTCATCGCCAAGCTCGGCCCGGGGACAGCAGATGCGCTCGAAGGCCCCGCGATGACGTCGGAGCAGTGCCAGGCCGCGCTGGCTAACGGCGCTGCGCTGGTCAAGGAATTGCCCGGCAACGCCTTGTTGCTCGGCGAGATGGGCATCGGCAACACCTCGGCTGCTTCGTTGCTAATGAGCCGCTTGACCGGGCTCGACATTGCCGACTGCACCGGCGCGGGCACGGGGCTCGATGCGTCGGCGGTGCAGCGCAAGATCGGCATCTTGCGCGCGGTACTCGAGCGCCATGCGCAGGCGCAGGCACCGCTCGATGCGCTGGCGGCCCTGGGCGGTTTCGAGATCGCGACCATGGTCGGCGCCGTGCTGCAGGCGGCCGCCGAGCGGCGCGTGATCGTGGTCGATGGCTTCATCGCCACCTCGGCCGTGCTGGTGGCGAGCCACCTGCAGCCCGCCGTGCTGCAGCGCTGCGTGTACGCGCACCGCTCGGGCGAGCGCGGGCATGCGCTGATGCTGGCGCACCTCAAGGCCGAACCCTTGCTCGATCTGGGCTTGCGGTTGGGCGAAGGCTCGGGCGCGGCGCTCGCCTGGCCGCTGCTGCAAAGCGCCTGTGCCATCCTGCGCGAGATGGCCAGCTTCGAATCGGCCGGGGTGTCGCGGCAAGAGGCCAGCGCAGCCGCCCAAGCCGCGGTACGCTGAGGGTATGGGCTTCATCCGGCATTTCCTGATCGCGCTTCAGTTCTTCACCCGCATCCCGGTCACCGGGCGGCTGGCGGGCTGGGTGGGCTATACGCCCGCCATGCTGCGCGCCAGCGCGGCGCACTTCCCCGGCGTGGGCTGGGTGGTGGGCGCGCTGACGGCGCTGGTGTTCTGGGCCTGGATGCAGGCGCTGGTCGCCCAGCCGGCCGCGCCCTGGGTGGCGGCGGTGCTGAGCACGGCCTTCAGCGTGTGGTTGACGGGTGCGTTCCATGAGGACGGCTTGGCCGACACCGCCGATGCGCTGGGCGGTGCGGTCAGCCGCGAGCGCGCGCTGGAGATCATGAAGGACTCGCGCATCGGCAGCTATGGCGCCATCGCGCTGGTGCTGGCTTTGTTGACCAAGGTGCTGCTGTTGGGCCTGCTGGTGCAGGCGGGTGGGGCGCTGGCCACCGCCTGGGCTTTGTTTGCTGCGCATGTGAGTTCGCGGCTGCTGCCGCTGCTGGTGATCGCCACGCTGCCGCATGTGGGCGACACGCCGCGGTCCAAAAGCAAGCCGCTGGCCGACGGGATCGATGCGGCCGGTCTGCTCGCGGGGCTGTTGTGGTGGGCGCTGGCCATGATGCTGCTCGCCGTTGCGGCGCCGGCTTGGCCTTGGTTTGCGGCGGTACTCGGCGCGTTCCTCGGCTTTTTGTGGATGTGGCGCCTGCTGGCACGGCGGCTGCAGGGCTTCACTGGCGATGGGCTGGGGGCGACGCAGCAACTGGCCGAGTTGGGCTTTTACCTGGGGCTTGCCGTAGGCCTCGGTGGCCGCTTTGGATCCGGGTCGTGACCGACACAACGCATCCCCGATGTCCACCGACCATCGCCCGATCCGGCTGCTGCTCGTGCGCCACGCCCCAGTGACGGGCATCGCGCCGGGTTGCTGCTATGGCGCGCTCGACCTTGCGGCCGATCCGGCAGCGACCCAGCGGGCGGCCGCGGCCGTCGCGGCGCAGCTCGCCCCGGGGACGCCGGTGTGGAGCTCGAGCCGACGGCGCGCCCGCCTGTTGGGCGAGGCGCTTCGGGCCTTGCGGCCGGACCTCGGGCCCATGCGCGCCGATGCGCGGCTCGATGAACTCGACTTCGGGCGCTGGGAGGGGCAGCCCTGGGCCGCCATCGACCGCACGGAATTCGATGCATGGATGGCCGACTTTGCGCACACCCGAGTCGGCGGGGGTGAGAGCGTGGCGCAACTGCTCGCGCGCGTGGCGGTGGCGGCCGATGCGGTGGCGGAGGAAGTCCGAGCCCAGCCGCGCACAGGGGCGGAGGGCCTCGCTCCGGACGCGGTCTGGATCACCCACGCCGGCGTCATCCGTGCCCTGGACTGGTTGTGCACGCGGCGGTGGGAACTGCCGCAGGCGGCGGATTGGCCAAGGCTGGCGTTGGATTTTGGCGCCGCGGTCGAGCGCTCATGGATGCCTCGATTTCAACCTAAATCCGGCAGTTGACCGCTTTTCGCTGAATGCAAGGTGTTGGCGTCTCAACTATTTTCGGTGCGCAGGCCGTTCACCGTTTGGGTGAGCGCTGCGCACCCGTTCGAGTCGCCCTCGGGCGCGGGGGCGGCGTTGCAAATCCTCGCCATGGCACCCGCCATGTCTGCGGTTTGCGCCTTGCCCGCGCGCCCGATGACGACCCGCCCAGGCGCGCCCAACTGCCGGATTTAGGTTCAAAAACAATAGCAGTGAACGACGGATTCACGCCGGCAGAGCGGCAAAATCGCTCAAATTTCGGCCTCAGCGCGTGCTGGACTTCGGTGCCGGCGTCTTGTCGGGGTATTCGCAGACCTGCGCGACGACGCAGCGCCAGCACTCGGGCTTGCGGGCTTTGCAGACATACCGACCGAGCAGGATCAGCCAGTGGTGGGCATGCGTGCGGTAGCGCTCGGGGATGCGCTCGAGCAGTTGGCGCTCGACCTCCAGGGGGGAGCTTCCGCGGGCGAGCCCGGTGCGGTTGGCGACGCGAAAGACATGCGTGTCCACCGGCATCGTGGGTTCGCCAAACGCGACGTTGAGCACCACGTTCGCGGTTTTGCGGCCGACGCCGGGAAGCGATTCGAGTGCTTCGCGCGATCGCGGAACCTCACCACCGTACTGCTCGACCAGGATGCGGCAGGTCTCGATGATGTGCCGCGCCTTGCTGTGATAGAGGCCGATGCTGCTGATGTAGCGCTCGAGTCCCTCGACACCGAGCTCGAGCACTTTCTGCGGCGTGTTGGCCACCGCAAACAGCGCTCGGGTGGCTTTGTTGACACTCGCGTCGGTCGCCTGGGCCGAGAGCATGACGGCAATCAACAACTCGAACACGCTCGAGTATTCCAACTCGGTCGTCGGGTGCGGGTTTGCGGCTTCGAGCGCGGCAAAGAACGATTCGATGGCTTTCGGTTTGAGCATCAGGCAGGGGCGGCGGGTCGGTCGGTGTGCAGCTGGACAGGACGATCGGGGAGCGCTAGCGCGCGGCGGCCGATGCGACCGTGGGCCAGCCGGATGCGGGAGGCGCTTCGATGTTCTTGAGCAGCGGCGAGAGCGCTCGCCAGACGGTCGGCGCACGGCCGGGGTCGGCATAGGGCGCGGGTCGGGCGTTGAGGCGCAGGGCCGCTCCGTGGCGCAGCGCCTGGCCCACGAGGTCTCCGTCGAAGCCAACGAGCACGATTTCAGGCACCGACATCGCGCCCTCGAAGGCCTCTTCGACCCGGTCGAGCAGACTCGCGTTGCGCTCGGGGTCGTTGCAAAGCAGCAGCGCGAACATGGCCCAGTCTTGCATGAGCGCGCGCCTCAAGCCGTGGAGCAGGTCGGCGCGCGCGACGGCGATCAGGCGCAGCGCGTAGGCACCGTACATCTGGTCGACGAAGGCGCCGCCTGCGTCGAGCCCACTCTCGCCCGCAAAGCGCCGGTAGTCGACGAACAGCTCGCGCTCGTTGGCCAGCCAGCGCAGCAGGTCGAACGCTTCGCTGCCGCCCGCGCTGCACAGGCCCACGCGCGTGTAGCACTCTGGGTCGGGCAGGTCCAAGGCTTCGGGCAGTTGCATCGGTGCCGTCAGGCGCCGCATCACCGAGGACGGCGCATATTGGCGACCCCGCTCGTGTTGTTGCGTGAGGTGCAGCACGCGCTCGCGCATCAGCAGCGGGCTTTCGGGGTTGGTCGACAACATCATCGACCACGGCGTCATCAACAGTCGCGGCCCGCGGCTCAGATGCACGATGCGCTGGCCATAGTGGCGATCGTCGTCGCGCACGCGGGCGCACAGAGCATCCACCGCCCGCTCCGGACCTTCGACCCAATGCACGAACCATCCACTTTGAAACGCGAGCGCCGCGTGGATGCCGACCTGGGGGTTGTGCCGCAAGGCCGCATCGCGGATGTGCTCCAGGGTGGCGTAGGGCGTCTCGACGTTGCGGGCTTCGCTCGCGCAGACGACCCGCAGTACCGCTGCACTCTCGGCAGGGGCATCGGGCGGTTCCTGGGGGGAGCTGTTGTCCAGCATGGGGTGCGTTTCGCGGGTGGTGAATCGGAGAGAATGATGCATCCTACGCCGATTGAACCGATCTGTGCATCCGTAAACCTGAACCGAATAGGGGCACGATGACGATTTCTTTTGCCCAACGCCTCGACCATGTCGAAACCTCGGCCATCCGCGAGCTGTTCAAGCTGCTGGGCAAGCCCGGCATCATCAGCTTCGCAGGCGGCTTCCCCGACAGCGCGCTGTTCGATGTCGCAGGCATCCGCGCTGCGGTGAATGCCGCGCTCGATGCCGAGCCCGGCGCGGCGCTGCAATATGGCGCCACCGAAGGCTACGGCCCGCTGCGCGAGCAACTCGCCGCCTTCATGGCCACCAAAGGCGCGCGCGACGTCGCGCCCGAGCAGCTCATCGTCACCACCGGCAGCCAGCAGGCGCTCGACCTGATCGGCAAGACGTTGATCTCGCCCGGCGACAAGGTCATCGTCGAGGGGCCGACCTTTCTCGCCACCATCCAGTGCTTTCGGCTCTACGGTGCCGAGCTCATCAGCGCGCCGATCGACCGGGACGGGGTGCAGACCGACGCGCTCGAGCGCCTGATCGAGCAACACCGTCCGAAATTCGTCTATCTCATCCCGACCTTTGGCAACCCGAGCGGCGCGACGCTCAGCGCCGAGCGCCGCCGCGCGGTGCTGGAGATGGCGGTGCGCCACGACACCTTGATCGTCGAGGACGACCCCTACGGCGAACTGTATTTCGACGCGCCGCCGCCGCCGAGCCTGCTCGCGCTCAGCGCCGAGGTGCCCGGCAGCCGCGAACGCCTGGTGCATTGCGGCAGCCTCAGCAAGGTGCTCAGCCCGGGCCTGCGCGTGGGCTGGATGATCGCGCCGCCCGAGCTGCTGGCCAAGGCGACCATGTGCAAGCAGTTCAGCGACGCGCACACCAGCACCTTTGCCCAGGCCACCGCCGCCCATTACCTCGCCTCGGGCGCCATGCCGCAGACGCTCGCGCGGGTGCGTCAGGTCTACGCCGAGCGCGCCCATGCCATGACCGAAGCCTTGCAGCTTGAGCTGGGCGCGGCCCTCGCGTTCGTGCCGCCGCGCGGAGGGCTGTTCGTGTGGGCCCGGCTGACGGGCGCGGGCGGCGCGCTCGCCGACGGGGACGAATTCGCGCGCCGTGCCATCGAGCGCGGCGTCGCCTTCGTGCCAGGCGCCCCTTTTTATGCGAGCCAGCCCGACCGTGCCACGCTGCGGCTGAGCTTTGCCACCGTCGGCGTGGACCGCATCGTCGAGGGCGTGCAGCGTTTGCGTCTGGCTTTGCTGGGTTAGGAGGTTCCGTATGTCCGACCGGGTCATTCAGACGGCACGCTACAAGCTGTTTCCCTCGCCGCGCAACGCTCACCGCGAGGTGTTCGAGCATGAGGTGTTCGTGCCGCATCCCTATGCGCTGATCGACCTGCCGAGCTTCTACTTCGCAGGTCGCGCAAGCCTCTTTGCGGCTTGCCGTTTGTCCGACGGCAAGATGGGCCAGCTCGTCACCTTCGAGCTCGAGGCCGATGCGGCCAAATTCACCGCGAATTTCACGCCCGATTGAACCCGCCATGGCTTTGCCCGTCGATACCTCGGCCATCACGCACGGCATCCAGCTTGCCGTCGCGCCGGTGTTTTTGCTCACTGCCGTCTCGAGCCTGATCGGCGCGGTGGCAGGGCGGCTCGCGCGCATCATCGACCGCGCGCGCGTGGTGGAGGCGCAAGCCTTGGCTTCGACCGACCCCGCCTTCCGCGCGCGTGCGCTGTCGGAAATCGGGCTCTTGCGCTGGCGCGGACGGCTCGCCAACGGCGCGGTGGCTTTGCTCACGCTGTGCGCCTTTTTCATCGGCTTGACGATCATCGTGCTGTTCGTCGCCGAGACCACGGACTTTCAGGCGAGTCGGCTGGCCGTGGCGGGCTTCCTCGGCGGGATCGGCTGTTTTCTCGCGGCCTTGCTTTGCTTTTTCATCGAGACCGTGCTGGCCACCCGCATGCTGAACTTTCGTCTTCCGGAGTCGCCGACATGAAGCCCAAGGCGCGTGGTTTCGGCGGCTTGTCGGCGTTGGTGTATTCGACCGAAGGCGGCCGCATGTGTCCGCAGTGCCGCCAGCCGGTGGCGCAATGCGTGTGCAAGGCGCGGGCCGAGGCGGCCGCGCGCGTGGCCGGGGACGGCGTGGTTCGTGTGGCACGCGAGAGTAAGGGGCGCGGCGGCAAGGTCGTCACGCTGGTGCGCGGCGTGCCCTTGGGCGGCGCCGAACTCGAAGCCTTGGCCAAGCAACTCAAGACCGCCTGCGGCAGCGGCGGCACGGTCAAGGACGGGGTGGTCGAAATCCAGGGCGACCATGTCGCGCGCCTGGTGGACTGGCTCGCAGCGCGGGGCTTCAAGGTCAAGCGCGCGGGTGGATGAGCGGGCGGCACAGGGGTTGGCACCCGGGTCAACGCCGAGGTGGCCAGCCGCTGCGTCTGGGCGTCACAGCGCAATCGCCCGGGCCGCCTCGCGCACCAGCGCTGGGCCGCGGTAGATGAATCCGGTGTAGATCTGAACCAGGTTGGCGCCGGCTTCGATCTTTTGAACCGCGTCCGCACCGCTCAAGATGCCGCCCACGCCGATGATGGGAAAGTCCGGCCCCAAGGCCGCGCGCAAGGCACGGATCACCCGGTTGCTGGGTTCGAACACCGGGGCGCCGCTGAGTCCGCCGGCTTCGTCGGCATGGGGCAGGCCGCGCACCGCATCGCGCGCCAAGGTCGTGTTGGTCGCCACGACGCCGTCCATGCCGTGCGCGCGCAGCGCGGTGGCGATCGCTTCGATCTGGCCGTCGTCGAGGTCGGGTGCGATTTTGATGAAGATCGGCACGCGTCGTCCATGCTCGTGCGCGAGCGTCTCGCGGGATTGAGCCAGCGCGCCAAGCAGGCCATCGAGCGCGGCGTCGCTTTGCAGCGCACGCAGGTTTTTCGTGTTCGGGCTCGAGATGTTGACCGTCACATAGTCGGCATGGGCGTACACCCCCGCGAGCCCCGTGAGGTAGTCGCGCGTGGCCTCTTCGATCGGCGTGGCGGCGTTTTTGCCGATGTTGAGGCCGAGCACCATGGGCGTGCCCTGCGCCTGCGTGCGAAAGCGCGCGCGCTGCACATGCGCGACGAAAGCGTCGAGCCCTTCATTGTTGAAACCCAGCCGGTTGATGAGCGCATGCGCTTCGGGCAGGCGGAACATGCGCGGCTTGGGGTTGCCCGGCTGCGGCAGCGGCGTGACCGTGCCGACCTCGACGAAGCCAAAGCCCATGGCGGCAAAGGCGTCGATGCAGCGCGCGTTCTTGTCGAGCCCTGCGGCGAGGCCCACGCGGTTGGGAAAACGCAGCCCCGCGACCGTGACCGGGTCCTCGACCCGTGGCTGGGCCCAGGCGCAGGCCAGCGGTGTGTGCTGCAGGCGCTCGAGGCTCGAGAGCGTCAGTTCATGGGCGACTTCGGGGTCGAGCCGAAACAGCAGCGCGCGCGCGCCCGCGTAGGGGAAAAAGCTCATCGGATAATGCGTGTTTTGAACAGAGGAGATTGTCGCAAATGACGCAAGATGAACTCAAAGCGATCGTTGGCCGAGCCGCCCTCGACTATGTGACGCCGGGTGAGATCGTCGGGGTGGGGACGGGCTCGACCGTCAACAAGTTCATCGAGGCGCTCGCGACCCTGAAGGACCAGATCATCGGCGCGGTTTCGAGTTCCGAGGCCTCGACGGCGCGGCTCAAAGCGGTCGGAATCCCGGTGTTCGACTGCAACGAGGTCGAAGAGATCGCGGTCTATATCGACGGCGCCGACGAGATCGACCCCGCAGGCTACATGATCAAAGGCGGTGGCGCGGCACTCACGCGCGAGAAGATCGTCGCCGCCCAATCGAAGCGCTTCATCTGCATCGCCGACCAGTCCAAGCTCGTACACACCCTTGGGGCCTTCCCGCTGCCGGTGGAGGTGATCCCGATGGCGAGCCACCGCATCATGCGCCAGTTCTTCGCGCTGGGCGGCAAACCGGTGCTGCGCCTGAAAGACGGTAAGCCCCTCGTGACCGACAACGGTCAGCACATCCTCGATGTGCAAGGCCTGCGCATCAGCGACCCGCTGGGCTTCGAGGCGATGGTGAGCCTCTGGCCGGGCGTCGTCGAGGTCGGTGTTTTTGCCCACCACAAGGCGAGCGTCTGCCTGCTGGGCACCGAGCAGGGCGTCAAAACCCTCAAATTCGACTGATTTTGCGACCTTGCCGGGATCAATAGGGCGGGGGTTGCTCTCGAAATCGGAGCGCGCTCGGAGGCGCGCTCCCGCTCAAAAGCGGATGCCGGCAGGATTGCTTGGCGCGCGCTGCGGCGGCGGGGCCGGCGGTGGGGGCGGCTCATAGGCCGAAGTGGGTGCCACCGCGTCGGCTGGCTGCGCGGCGGATGCCGCGGAGGATGCCGCGGGTGTGGCCTTGGGTTCGGCCAGTGGCGCAGGCGGCGGCAGCCGGTAACCGGGTGGCAGCTGGGCGCTGCGTGGGTAGCCGGCAGCATCGAGATACTGACGCCATTCGGTCTCGTTGTAGCCTTTGACGATGCGGTTGCCGATACCGAGAACCGGCAGTTCGGTCGACTGAGTTCGCTGCTGTAGCAGCTGCGCGTCCTCGGGGGTGGTCACGGTCCGTTCGGCAAAAGGCACGCCGCGCTGCCGCAGGTAAGCCCGAGCAGCATCGCAAGCGGCGCACGACGAGGTGGTATAGAGCGTGATCGGATAGCGGCTCACGGCTTGCTGCAGTTCATAGGGAAGGGCAGGGCCTGAACCCGCTGCCGCAGCACCCGCTCGAGCCGGCTGCGAGGCAGCCTTGGCCGCGGGGGGTGGGGGGACGTCCGAGTAAGTGACGCGTCCATCCGGGCCAACGATGCGGTAGAGCGCCTGGGCCGAGGAACTGCCCCCGCCGAGCAGGAGCACAGCGGCGAACACGGCCCGCAACGGTCGGCGGTCGATCGATTCAAACACGTTTGATTCCTCCTCTTTGGGTACCCGCGGGTAGGATAGGCTCAGCCTCTCAGGGCTGGGTCGGCCGGGCGGGCGGCGCGTCCGCCATGCCTTGATGCCGCAGCAGCGCGTCGAGCCTGGGCTCGCGCCCGCGGAAGGCTTTGAACGAATCCATGGCAGGGCGGCTGCCGCCCGCTTCGAGGATTGCCTGCCGGTAACGGCGACCGGTTTCGCGGCTGTGGCGGCCGTCGCCGGAGACGGTTTCCTCGAAGGCGGCGTAGGCATCGGCGCTCAGCACCTCAGCCCACTTGTAGCTGTAATAACCCGCGGCGTAGCCACCGGCAAAGATGTGCCCAAAGCTGTGCGCGGTTCGCGCAAAGCCCGGCGGCGGCAGCACGGCGACCTCGGCACGAACCTGATCGAGCAAGGGCTGCAGATCGGCTTCGGGCTCGTGGTCGGTGTGCAGCAGGATGTCGAACAGCGCGTACTCGATTTGGCGCAGGGTCTGCAGGCCGCTTTGGTAGTTGCGCGCGGCGCTGATCTTGTCGAACAGGGCGCGCGGAATCGGCTCGCCCGTGTCCACGTGGGCCGTCATCGCGCGCAGGACGTTCCACTCCCAGCAAAAGTTCTCCATGAACTGGCTGGGCAACTCGACGGCATCCCACTCGACCCCACTGATGCCCGAGACATCACGCTCATCGACTTGAGTGAGCAGGTGGTGCAATCCGTGCCCGAATTCATGAAAGACGGTGATGACGTCGTCGTGGGTCAACAGCGCGGGCTTGCCGTCTTGGGGCCCAGCGAAGTTGCACACCAGATGCGCGACCGGCGTCTGCAGTTCGCCCGTGTCCGGGCGGCGCCAACGGGCGCGCACGTCGTCCATCCAAGCTCCGCCGCGTTTGCCGTTGCGCGCCGTGGGGTCGAAATAGAACTGGCCCACGAGCGAGCCTTCGCGCTCGATGCGGAAAAAACGCACGTCCGGATGCCAGACCGCCGCCTGGTCCGGGGCGATGCGAATCTCGAACAGATGTTCGACGAGTTCGAACAAACCTTGCAGCACCTTGGGCTGCGGGAAATACTGCTTCAGTTCCTGTTCGCTGAAGGCATAGCGGCTTTCCTTGAGGCGCTCGCCGATGTACGTCCAGTCCCAGGGCTGTGGGTCGCGGATGCCCAAATGCTCGGCCGCAAACGCGCGCATTTCGGCGACGTCGCGCTCGGCGTAGGGCCGGGCCCGCTCGGCGAGCGCTCGGAGGAACGCAGCCACTTCCTCGGGCGACTCGGCCATCTTCGGCACCAGGGACAGCGCCGCATAGTTCGGGTAGCCCAGCAGTTGTGCTTCTTCGCGGCGCAAGGCGAGGATTTCCCGAATGATCGGCGTGTTGTCGTAGCGCCGGGCTTCTCCTTCCGCCTGATCCGAGGCCCGAGTGACGTAGGCGCGGTAGAGCCGCTCCCGAAGCGCGCCGCTGCGCGCGTATTGCATCACGGGCAGATACGAGGGCAGCTTCAGCGTCAGCTTGTAGCCCTCACGGCCATCCTTCGAGGCGGCTTCCCGGGCCGCGAGCAGCACGTCCTCTGGGATGCCCTCGACCTCATCGGCGCTGGCGTAGTAGGCGAAATGATCGGTGGCATCGAGCACGTTTTCGCTGAATTTTTGGCTCAGTTCAGCCAGCCGCCCTTGAATCTGGGCGTGCCGCTCGCGCTGTTGGCCCTGCAGCTCGGCGCCGCCCAGCACGAAGGCGCGCAAGGCCAGCCGGTGCGCCTGGCGCTGGGCATCGTCAAGCGTGGCGGGGTCGATCGCCTTGTACTTGGCGTATAGCCGCTCGTCGGCGCCGAGCCGTGTCCAAAACTCGGTCACTGCAGGCAGCGCTTCGTTGTACGCAGCGCGCAGTTCCGGGCTGTCGGCCACGGCGTTGAGGTGGCTCACGACGCCCCACGCCCGGCCCAGGCGCTCGGTCGCCACGTCGAGCGTGCGCGCGATCGCCAACCAGTCGGCGGGGAAAGAAGGCTCGGTGACCCGGGCCAGCGCCGCGTTGGCCTGGGCCAGCAGCTCTTGGATCGCGGGTACGACATGCGCCGGAGCCACCCGGTCGAATGCGGGCAGACCTGAGAAGTCGAGCAGGGGATTCGTTTCGTTTTCGGTGTTCATGCACCGATTGTGCGCGAACCGTGCAGGGCGCGGATGGCGCTGCCCGTCGCCAGAGCCCTAGCGCCCAGGCAACGAGCGCTCGGCTGCCTGCAAGGTGTTGACCAGCAGCATCGTGATGGTCATCGGCCCGACGCCTCCGGGCACGGGCGTGATCCAGCCTGCCACGGTCGAGACCCCGGCATAGTCGACGTCGCCACAGAGCTTGCCCTCGGTTGTTCGGTTCATGCCCACGTCGATCACCACGGCGCCGGGTTTGACCATGTCCGCCGTCACCAAGCCCTGCTTGCCGACCGCAGCGACCAGCACGTCGGCCTGCAGCGTCATGGCCTTGAGGTCCGGTGTTGCGCTGTGGCAGATCGTGACCGTGGCATGCTGCTGGAGCAGCAGCAAGGCCATGGGTTTGCCCACGATGTTGCTGCGGCCGATGACGACTGCGTGCTTGCCGCGCAACTCGTAGCCGATCGACTCGAGCATTTTCATGACGCCATGCGGCGTGCAGGGGAGAAAGCCCGGCAGCCCGGTGAGCAGCGCGCCCGCGTTGGCGACATGGAAGCCATCGACATCCTTCGACGGCGCAATCGCCTCGATGACCTTGTGCTCATCGATGTGCGCAGGCAAGGGCAGTTGCACCAGGATGCCGTGGATGCTGGGATCGGCGTTGAGTACCGCGATGCGCTCAAGCAGTTCGGCTTCCGCCAGCGTCTGCGGATATTGCTCGAGCACCGAATGAAAGCCGACCTCGTGGCAGGCACGCACCTTGTTGCGGACATAAACCTGGCTGGCCGGGTTGTCCCCCACGAGCAACACCGCCAGGCCGGGTGTCACGCCGTGCTGCTGAAGTGCGCGGGTGCGCTCGGCGACGCTGGTGCGCACGTGTTTGGAAATGGCAATGCCATCGATGATCTGGGCGGTCATGGCGGGTACTCGAATCAATGGGGCTTGCGCCGGCTACGGCGGGCGCAAGGGGAGGTCAGCTTTTGGCGCTCGACGGGCCCAGCGCGATCTTCAGCAGGTCGGCGACCGTGTTGGCGTTGAGCTTTTCCATGATGTTCGCCCGGTGCGCTTCAACGGTCTTGATGCTGATGCCGAGGTCGTCGGCGATTTGCTTGTTCAGCCGACCGGCAACGATGCGCTCGAGCACCTGCGCCTCGCGGCTCGTCAGTCGCGCCATCATGGCCTCGCGGGCGGCGCTCTGCTGTTGCGCCTCGAAATTCTGCTGCGCGGCCTCGAGCATGCGGTCGACGATGGCCAGCAGCGAGGCTTCGTTGAACGGCTTTTGGATGAAGTCGTACGCGCCTTTCTTCATCGTTTCCACCGCCATGGGAACGTCACCGTGGCCGGTGATGAAGGCCATGGGCAAAGGCGAGCGACGTTCGATCAGGCGGTCTTGCAGATCGAGGCCGCTCATGCCCGACATGCGGATGTCGACCAGCAGACAGGCGACTTCGCGCGGATCGTGCCGGGCCAGAAAGCTCTCAGCCGAGTCGAAGGCCTGCACGCGATAGTCTTTGCCTTCGAGCAGCCACTGCAGCGAGTCGCGCACGGCCTCGTCGTCGTCCACGACGTAGACCTTGCCTCTTCTCGGAATCAAACTCATGCAGCTTCTCCATCAGCGTCGGATGCGTCGGCGCCCTCAGGGACATGAACCGGTATCCAGAAGCTGAAACAGCAGCCGACGACGAGCTCGCCATTGTAGAGGTTGCGTGCTTCCATCCGCCCTTGATGCGACTCGACGATGGTGCGGCAGAGGTTGAGTCCGATGCCCATGCCCTCGGTTTTCGTCGAGAAAAACGCTTCGTACAGCCGATCGAGCACTTCAGGCGCAAGGCCGCGACCGCGGTCTTCGACCGTGAAGGACACGGTCGGCCGGCCATCGACTTCGCGCGCCGCAACCCGCAGTTCGACCACCCGATCGACCGGCGGGCGTTGCGCGGCGTCGATCGACTCGGCGGCGTTCTTCAACAGGTTGATCAACACTTGCCCGATCAGGATAGGGTCGGCCGAGATTTTGGGCAGGGGCTCGGCCAAATGCCGGTGCAGCCGCACGCCGCGTCGGCGGTATTCGATTTCGGCCAATTCGACCGCTTCCTCGACGATCGTGGCCACGTCGGCCGCCTGGCGGTTGGGCTCGCTGCGCTTCACGAAGCTCTTGATGCGCTGAATGATCTGACCCGCGCGCTGCGCCTGGCGGGCCGTTTTCTCGAGCGCGCCGACGAGGTCCTCGCTGCAGGGCTGGCCGGAGCGGATGCGGGAGATCATCCCGTTGCAATAGTTGTTGATGGCGGTCAGCGGCTGGTTGAGTTCATGCGCGACACTCGAAGCCATCTCGCCCATGGTGATGAGTCGGCTGGCCGCCTGTGCGCGTTCGGCCTGCGAGGCTGCGAGTTCCTCGGCGCGCCGGCGCGCGGTGATGTCGGTCGCAATGACCATTTGCGCCAGCCGCCCGTCGACCCAGGTCAGATAGCGCGAGCGCACCTCGAGCCACATGGCCAGTTCGGCGACGAAGACCTCGGCATTTTCCGACTCGGCCGCGGACAAGGCGTCGGTCGGCAGACCCGCAAGGCTGTCTTCCTGTTCGTGGTCGGCATCTCGGGGATTTCGGGCCGGCCGCCCCGCCTGCTCCAGCAGCGACAAATGCCCGTCGGATCGAGCGCCAAACCACAGCCGATAGAGCTTGTTGGCGAACAGCAACTCGGTGCCCCCGAGGGGGACGACCGAAACCGAGGCGTCGAGCGCCTCGAGCACCGCCGTGAATCGCTCGTGAGAGGCTTGCAACTGGTCGCGGATGCGGTTGGGCTCGGTGATGTCGGTCATCGAGGTCATCCAGCCGGTTTGTTTGCCGCTCGCGTCGATCAGCGGCGAGACATAGAGCCGCGCATCGAAGCGTGTGCCGTCCTTGCGTTTGACGCGAAACTGCACGCCCGATGGCGGAATCTGACCGCTCAGTTCCTGCCGCAGTAGGGATTCCAGCCGCTCGGTGTCCTCTTCCGGCCAGTAGGGGAAGGGCGCGCATCGACCGAGCAGGTCTTCCTCGGTCCAGCCGGTCATGCGGCAAAAGGCCGGGTTGACGTAGGTGATGCGGCCGTCGAGATCGAGCGCACGCATCCCCGTCAACATGGAGTTTTCCATCGCTCGCCGAAAGCTCGTCTCGGCGAGCAAGGCTTGCTGGGCCTGCAGCCGTCGGCGCGTGTGACGCCAGTTGGCGACCAGCATCCAAGCCGTCAGCGCACTGAGCGCACCGACCAGCCAAAACAAACCGCTGCCGACGATCCCCAGCGAAGTCCGCCAGGCCTGGGCGCGCAGCACCAGGCCGTTGCCCACCGGCGGCACCGGCAGTTCTTCCTGGTTGAGGCGTGCTCGCCAGGGTACGAGTCCGAGGGAACTGCTTCGGCTGGGCACGTTTTGCCCGGCAATGAGCTCGCGCCGAGCATCGAGCAGCGCCAACGCGTACTTCGAGGCGATGTCGTTGGGTGTGCCGTAACGCAGCAGGCTGTCGGGTGAGTATTCCGCCAGGATCGCGCCGGAGAACTTCTGCCCGTCGATCAGGGGGACCAGCAGGGTCAAGGTGCGTGCGTCCGCGGAACGGTCGGCCGCAGTCGCCCAGGCGTAGAGCGGTTGCTGCAACCGCTCCAGTGTTTCCAGGCTGTCGCGCAAGGGTCCGGGCGGCAAGCGTTCGCCAGCGACCCAGCGGCTGCCCCTGGCGAGGCTCGGCGTCGCGCGGCTCGCAAGGATGCGCCCGCGCTCGTCGATCCAGGTCAGGGCCTCGAGCTCCGGGTATTGCGCCACCAGCGCTTCGGCGCGCTGCATGAAGGCTTCGGGGTCGATCTCCCGATTGGCCGCGTCGCGCGCCAGCCGCATCACCTGCTCCTGCCGTTCGAGCAAGCGCAGCCGCAGGCGTTGCTGGGCATATTCGAGATCCCGCACCAGTGCTTCATGTTCGCGTTCCATTTCCTCGGCGCGCAAGTACCAAAACGAAACGACGATGGCCAGCAGGAACAGCAGAACGGCCGCGATCGGCGCGAGCATCGCGACGCGGTCTTGGCGACTGGGGGGTTGTCGCGTCCACCAGCGTCGCCACCAAACCAAGGGCGGTAGCTGCTTCAGGCGCAGGAAGCGGGGCGGTGAGAAAGCGGGGGGCATCGGCAAAGTGTACGAGGCCGGCATGCAGCCTGCTGAGGCCCAAATTTCACATTGCAGAAAACAAAAGCGTCATTTGAAATTGACGAAAAATTGTGGGAGACTAAGGCACCGCTGAATCAGTTCCCGCGATGGCGCGCGCCCGGCCGCGGGATGGGATGCGAGGCGCAAACCGAAGCCATAGCCGAAGCTTTGGCGAGGATTTGCAACGAAGCAGACCGCCCGCAGCCGGGATGCGCGACGCGCGGGGGACTGGTTCAGCGGTACCCTAACGCTCATTCGTCCGCACCTGCGCGCCGGTTTCGCTATTTCATCCAACGAGGAGACGTCCGATGTCCGTTCCACCCGCACCTTTGTCTCTGCCCGGCGCGTCCGACGCCGACCCCGGCGAAACCCGCGAATGGCTCGAAGCGCTGTCGGCCGTCATCGAGCGTGAAGGGCCCGATCGCGCCCACTTTCTGCTGGAAGCCTTGCTCGAGCACGCGCGCGAAAACAGCATCGATTTGCCGTTTTCGGCCAACACGGGCTACGTCAACACGATCGAGCCCGAAGAAGAGGAGCGCAACCCCGGCAATCTCGAGCTCGAAGGGCGGTTGCGCGCCTACATGCGCTGGAACGCGATGGCCATGGTCGTCAAGGCCAATCGGCTCAACCCGCCCGATGGCGGGGATCTCGGGGGGCACATCAGCTCCTTCCAGTCCCTCGCGCACATGCTGGCCGTGGGCTTCAATCATTTCTGGCATGCCGACGACACGGATGCCGGTGGTACGCACGGCGGCGACCTGCTCTACATCCAAGGTCACAGTGCGCCCGGCATTTACGCCCGGGCGTATCTCGAGGGGCGGCTGACCGAGGAGCAACTGCTGCACTTCCGCCAAGAGGTCGACGGTAAGGGGCTTTCGAGTTACCCGCACCCCAAGCTGATGCCCGAGTTCTGGCAGTTTCCGACGGTCTCGATGGGGCTCGGGCCACTGATGGCGATTTATCAAGCGCGCTTTCTGAAGTATTTGCACGCTCGGGGGATCGCCGACACCGAGCGGCGCAAGGTCTGGGCCTTCTGTGGCGATGGGGAAATGGACGAGCCCGAGAGCATGGGCGCCATCGGCCTGGCAGCGCGCGAGAAGCTCGACAACCTGATTTTCGTCGTCAACTGCAACCTGCAACGGCTCGATGGGCCGGTCCGCGGCAACGGCAAGATCATTCAGGAGCTCGAAGCGGAGTTCCGGGGCGCGGGCTGGAACGTCATCAAGGTGATCTGGGGCAGCAACTGGGATCCGCTGCTGGCGCGCGACAAAGAAGGCGTGCTTCGCCGCATCATGATGGAGACGCTCGACGGCGATTACCAGGCGTTCAAAGCCAACGACGGTGCCTATGTCCGCAAGCATTTCTTTGGCCGCGACCCGAGAGCGCTCGAGCTCGTCGCGAAGATGAGCGACGAGGACATATGGAACCTGCGCCGCGGCGGTCACGATCCGCAAAAGGTTTACGCCGCCTTCCATCGTGCCTACCACCATCGCGGGCAGCCGACGGTGGTGCTGGTCAAAACGGTGAAGGGTTATGGCATGGGCAAGGCGGGCGAGGGCAAGAACACCGCGCACCAGACCAAAAAGCTCTCGGACGACGACATCCGCCACTTCCGCGACCGCTTCAACATTCCGATTCCCGATTCGGAATTGCCCAAGATTCCGTTTTACAAGCCGGCCGACGATACGCCCGAAATGCGCTACTTACACGAGCGGCGCCGGGCGCTGGGCGGCTACCTGCCCAAGCGGCGCACCCGCAGCGACGAGCAGTTCACCGTGCCCGCGCTGGAGGTGTTCCAGGCCGTGCTCGAGCCCACGGCTCCCGGGCGCGAAATTTCGACCACGCAGGCCTATGTGCGCTTTCTGACCCAGTTGCTGCGCGACCAGGCGCTGGGGCCGCGGGTGGTTCCCATCCTGGTCGACGAGGCGCGCACCTTTGGCATGGAGGGCTTGTTCCGACAGATCGGGATTTACAACCCCGAAGGTCAGAAATACACCCCGGTCGACAAAGACCAGGTGATGTACTACCGCGAGGACCAGGCCGGCCAGATCTTGCAGGAGGGCATCAACGAAGCCGGCGGCATGAGCAGCTGGATCGCTGCGGCCACCTCGTACTCGACGAACAACCGCATCATGGTGCCGTTTTTCGTCTATTACTCGATGTTCGGCTTCCAGCGCGTGGGCGACCTCGCTTGGGCAGCGGGCGACATGCAGGCGCGCGGCTTTTTGCTCGGGGGCACGAGCGGCCGGACGACCCTCAACGGGGAAGGGCTGCAACACGAAGACGGGCACAGCCACATCCTCTCCGGGGTGATTCCCAACTGCGTGAGCTACGACCCGACTTTTGCGCATGAGGTCGGCGTGATCTTGCACCATGGGCTCAAGCGCATGGTCGAGCGTCAGGAGAACGTCTTTTTCTATGTGACGCTGCTCAATGAGAACTACGCCATGCCGGGCCTGACGCCGGGCACCGAAGAGCAGATCATCAAGGGCATGTATCTGTGCAAAGAGGGCCCGAAGCTCACGCCGCGCGTGCAGTTGCTCGGCAGCGGCTCCATCCTGCGCGAGAGTCTCGCGGCGCAGGAGCTGCTCGCCACCGACTGGGGGGTCGCCGCCAACGTCTGGAGCTGCCCGAGCTTTACCGAGTTGGCCCGCGACGGCCACGACTGCGAGCGGTGGAATCTGCTGCACCCGACCGAGACGCCGCGCGTGCCGTTCGCGACGCAGCAACTGGCGCCGCACGCGGGGCCCGTCATTGCATCGACCGATTACATCCGCAGCTTCCCTGAGCAAATTCGGCCCTTCATTCCCAAGGGCAGAAGCTACAAAGTTCTCGGAACCGATGGGTTTGGCCGCAGCGACTTCCGATACAAGTTGCGGGAACATTTCGAGATCGATCGCCGCTACATCACCGTGGCGGCGCTCAAGTCGCTGAGCGAAGACGGCACCGTGCCGGCTGCGACGGTGGCCGAGGCGATCCGCAAATACGGCCTGCAAGCCGACCGCATCAACCCGCTGCTCGCCTGAGCCTGCCACCGCAAGGAGATCCACATGGCATTGGTGGAAGTCAAGGTTCCCGACATCGGGGACTTCAAGGATGTGTCCGTCATCGAGCTGCTCGTCCAACCGGGCGACACGATCGCGCTCGATCAGAGCCTGCTCACCGTCGAGTCCGACAAAGCTTCGATGGAGATTCCGTCCTCCGTTGCAGGCGTCGTGCGTGAGCTGCGCGTGGCGCTCGGGGATCGGGTCAGCGAAGGCTCGGTGATCGCCCTCGTCGAGACCGCCGAGGGAGGGGCAGCCCCAGAGCCCGAAGCCGCGCCAGCCATCGCGGCCCCGGCGCAGCAGACAGCGGCGCCGCAGGCGGCCGTGGCCGCATCGACGCCCACGGCCGCGCCCATGCCCACATCGGCCGAGCGACCCGTCGAGCCCTTGATGCGCGCCGCAGCCCCGCTGGTCGCCGCGGTCGCGGCCGCCCCCGATGCGACGCGCCTGGCGAGCTTGCCGCACGCATCGCCTTCGGTGCGCCGCTTTGCGCGTGAACTCGGGGTACCGCTCGAAGAGGTCACGGGTACTGGCCCCAAAGGCCGGATCACGCTCGAAGACGTGCGCAACTTCAGCCGTGCGGTCATGCAGGGCCAGCTTCAAACCCGCGCGCAAGCCGAGCGTTTCGTGCAGGCGCAAGCAGCGTCGCCCGCCGTCTTGGCCGATTTGCTGCCCTGGCCGCAGGTGGACTTTGCGAAATTCGGCCCCGTCGAGCGCAAGGAGCGGCCCCGAATCAAAAAGATCAGCGGCGCCAACCTGCACCGCAACTGGGTGATGATTCCGCATGTCACCCACCACGAAAACGCGGATGTCACGGATCTCGAGGCGCTTCGGGTGGCGCTCAACCAAGAGCACGAGAAACAGGGCATCAAGTTCACCATGCTGGCTTTCGTCATCAAGGCGGTGGTGGCGGCGCTGCAGAAATTCCCGGAGTTCAATGCCTCGCTCGACGGGGACGCGCTGATTTACAAAAAATACTTCCACATCGGCTTTGCTGCCGATACGCCCAACGGCCTGGTCGTTCCGGTGCTCAAGGATGCCGACCGCAAGGGGCTGGTTCAGATCAGCCAGGAGCTCTCCCAGTTGTCGGCCAAGGCGCGCGAGGGCAAGCTCACGCCGGCCGAGATGTCGGGCGGGTGCTTCAGCATCTCGTCGCTCGGGGGCATAGGGGGCCGTTACTTCACGCCGATCGTCAATGCGCCCGAGGTCGCGATCCTCGGCTTGACCAAGACCTTCAGGGAGCCGGTCTGGAACGGCGAGGCATTCACACCGCGCCTGACTTTGCCCATGTCTTTATCGTATGACCACCGGGTGATCGACGGAGCGGCCGCCGCCCGATTTGCGGCCTACCTGAGTCAGTTGCTTGGCGATTTCCGCCGGGTTTTGCTTTGAGCGGGGAGCGTCGGATGGCACAAATCGAAGTCAAAGTCCCAGACATCGGGGACTTCAAGGATGTCGCGGTCATCGAACTGCTGGTGCGGCCGGGGGACCGGGTTGCGGTGGATCAGAGCTTGGTCACGGTCGAGTCGGACAAGGCTTCGATGGAAATTCCCTCGGGCCACGCTGGGGTGGTCACCGAGCTGCTGGTCCAGCTGGGCGACAAGGTCAGCGAGGGCACGCCTTTGCTGCGGCTCGAGACGGCTGCGGATGCCGGCGTAGGCCGGACGGCCGCCGAGCCCACAGGAGGGGGCGCGCTGGCCAATTTGGAGCAAAAAGCCGCGGATGCCAGCGAAAAAAGCTCTTCTGTAGCTCCTGAAAAAGGAGCGTCTGATGCGGTGGCGGCGCCCCCGGCACCGGCGGGCGCGGCACCCGAATCCCAGGCGGACTGCGATTTGCTCGTTCTCGGCGGCGGCCCTGGCGGCTACTCGGCGGCGTTCCGCGCGGCGGACCTGGGCTTGAAGGTGGTGCTGGTCGAGCGCTACGCCCAGCTGGGCGGGGTCTGCCTCAACGTCGGCTGCATCCCGAGCAAGGCTCTGCTGCATGTGGCGGCGGTGATCGACGAGACGCGTCATCTGGCTGCGGCCGGCGTCTCGTTTGGCGAACCCAGGGTCGACATCGACACGCTGCGTGCGCACAAGCAAAAGGTGGTGAGCAAGCTCAATGGGGGTCTCGCGGCCATGGCCAAGATGCGCAAGGTCACGGTCGTGCGTGGCTATGCGAGCTTCACGGGTCCGCACGAGGTCGAAGTCGAAGAAACCACGGGCAGCGGGCAGGACAAGACCGGGGTGCGGCAGCGCCTGGGGTTCCGTCGCTGCATCATCGCCGCGGGCTCGCAGGCCGTGCGCTTGCCCTTCCTGCCCGATGACCCGCGCATCATCGATTCCACCGGGGCACTGGAACTCGCGGGCGTGCCCGAAAAAATGCTCATCATCGGTGGCGGCATCATCGGCCTGGAAATGGGCACCGTCTACAGCACGCTGGGGGCGCGTCTCGACGTGGTCGAAATGCTCGACGGACTGATGCCGGGGGCTGACCGCGACCTGGTGCGGGTCTGGGAGAAGCTGAACAAACCGCGCTTCGACCGTATCCTGCTCAAGACACGCACCGTTGCCGCCGAAGCGACCGCCGAGGGCATTCGCGTGCAGTTCGAAGGGCTCGACGGCACCCAGAGCGTCGGGGTTTACGACCGTGTGCTGCAAGCGGTCGGCCGCAGCCCCAACGGCCGCAAGATCGGCGCGGAGCAGGCCGGTGTTGCGGTCAATGAGCGCGGCTTCATCCCCGTCGACGCGCAAATGCGCACCAACGTCGCGCACATCCACGCCATCGGTGACATCGTCGGGCAGCCCATGCTGGCGCACAAGGCGGTGCACGAAGGGCATGTGGCCGCCGAGGTCATTGCCGGCGAATTGCTCGGCGACCGGGCCCTCGCGGCGTCCACGTTCGACGCCCGAGTGATACCGAGCGTGGCCTACACCGACCCGGAGATCGCCTGGGTCGGCCTCACCGAAGACCAAGCCAAGGCCCAGGGCATCCCGGTCAAGAAGGGCCTGTTCCCCTGGAGTGCTTCCGGGCGCGCGATCGCCAACGGCCGGGACGAGGGTTTCACCAAGCTGCTGTTCGACGATCGCCCCGAAGCGCAGGGCCACGGCCGAATTCTGGGGGGTGGCATCGTCGGCACCCACGCCGGCGACATGATCGGCGAGGTGGCCCTGGCGATCGAGATGGGTGCCGACGCGGTCGATATCGGCAGCACCATCCACCCGCACCCGACGCTGGGCGAGAGTCTGGGCATGGCCGCCGAAGTGGCACACGGCTCTTGTACCGACGTGCCACCGCAAAGGAAGTAAGGCAACCCTGAATAAAGGCCCCGCGAGTGTGGGCCTCGGCACACGGCCGCCGATCCTCGGCGCGGCCTGTGTCGGGGGGGCACTGGGGCTGTCTCAGCCTGGCTGCGGGCTCAGAGCACTTTGAACAGCTTCTCGCGGAACCCGGGTAGGCGCTTGGCCCCGATGGTGCTGCTGGCGATCGTCTCGGCCCAGCGTGGGTAGACGCGGCGCACCTCCTCGACGGTCTTGCACGCGAAGATGGCCTCCAGCAGCGACAGACGCGTGTTGGGCTGGAAGATGGTGTTGACCGTGTTCATCATGAAGTTCCGGGCCATTTCGACATCCTTGGCGCTGCGCTCGGAGGGGTCGGGCAGCATGGCAAGGTCGTCCGGCTCAGAAGGACGGGTTGCCGGGGCCGGCGCCGGGCTGGCCGAGCGCGACGCCGTCGACGAGGAGGAAGTTGCCGCCCGCCCCAGCGAATGGATGCAGCCTTTCTCCCACAGCACGGTGAGGACGTCTGGCAGCGAGACGTTGCCCGCCAGCGTCGCGAGTTCGGCATAGCTCCGCTTGCCGTCGATCAAGATCAACACGCGACGCTCCAGGGGGGAGAGGCCGAGTTTGCGCGCCTGCATCTCCTCGGTACCGACAGGCGTTTTTCCGAGGATGGTCGATGTGAAATCCGCGGGGGTCATGTCGTCGAGGTAAGGCGGGTAAAGGGTTTTCCAAACAGACTGTAACTTTTGCAGGAATTATTCCCACTGGCGCTTGACTGCGCATCGTCGTTTTCCCGGTGTGCACGTCTAGGCATCTGGCCAACTTCTGGACGCTCCGGGCATGCGATATGTGGGAGGCCTGCAAAATGTGGCGCAAAGGCATTCAAACTGTGGAATATGTCCTCGCTCGATCCATCGCAATCCAATACAGTTGGTAACAACCCCGGCAAGGGGATGGAGCGGTGATCATGGGTCTCGATGGCGTTGTTTGGATTTCGGTGGTGTTGGCGTTGGCTGCGGGCCTGGGGGCCGGCGTTGCGCTGGCCCGGTGGCTGCAGCGTCGGACGGCTCGTGCGCCGCGTCGCTTGCCGCGCCACTGGCCGCTCGTGCCGCGGCTGCTGGCCAACAGCGAGGAGCGGCGCGTCTGGCGTTGGCTGGTTCGTGCCTTCTACGACCACCACGTCATGATCAAGGTGGCCGTCACGCGATTCACCTTGCCGCGCAAGGGCGAGGACGCACGGCAATGGTATGAAATCCTCAATGGTGTCTACTGCACCTTTACGGTCTGCACCGCGGGCGGGCAGGTTCTCGGCTGCGTCGATGTTCCAGGGCGCAAGGGCCTGTCCGAGTCGAACCGGCAACTCAAGCAAACCCTGTTGACCCAGTGCGGCATCGCGTATTGGATCGTGAACCCGGAGCGCTTGCCGACCATCACGGATATACGCACGGCATTCCTTGGCGACACCGGTGCCGCCATGACCCGCGCCAACGCCGCGGAAGGAGAGGCAATCAAGGTCGCCCGAGCAGCACTTCATGCCGCCGTCGAGCGGCAGCGGGTCATCCGTCAGAGTGAGATTTCATCCCTCGGTGGTTCCGATGAAGCCTCGGTCGCCGGCCCCCTCACTGCGATGCCCGAGGGAATGCCTGCAGCCCCGGTCGTCTATGCGCCTCAGGAAAATTCCTTCCTTACCCCGCTCGACAGCCGCAAGGCGGACTTGTAAGGCGACGCTGGACAAGTCCCCCGCGCGCCGCGCATCCCGTCTGCGGGCGGTCTGCGTCGAAAGCAATTCCTCTCCATAGCTGCGGCTATGGCCGCGGTTTGCGCCTCGCATCTCATCCCGCAGCCGGGCGCGCGCCATCACGGGAACTTGTTCAGCGTTGCCGTAACGATCGCGATGGGGCAGCCGCGTGGACCCTTGTGATCCTCTCTACCCGCAAATTTCGTGGGCTTGACGCCACCGTCTGTGCCGACGAGGGCGAACCGGCCATTTGTAACGGGTTTTTTTCTTGCGGGCCAGAGCAGCCGCGCGAATAATCGTGCAAGGTTCCCCTGAGACAACAGTTTTGAAGCAGGGGTTTTGGGACTACTCCCGTCACTTTGATGAAGAGAGGGGGCTTGTGTTGAAACACTTGCGTGCAATGACGGCTCTAGTGAGCCTCGGGGTGCTGGTGGCTGGATGTGCTACATCACCGATTCCTGTTTCGGAGAACTTTCCGTTGACGGTTCAGCCCAAAGTTCGGTCTGCGGGGCATTGGGGCCTGTTGTCCAAAGACATCGTGGCGCAAACCCTCGACACCTTGGATCGGGCTGGCGCTGGGGCATCGCCGCTTTTCGTGGCGACTCCGGAGAATGCCTCGACATTCGACACGGCCTTCCGTGAGTTCCTGATCAGCGAACTGGTGAAGGCCGGGAAGGTGGTCCAGGGCAATCCGACGGGCGCGCTGCAGCTGACCTACAAGGCTCAAGTCGTTCGTCACAACAGCCCGAGGCCACACTTTGTTCCCGGTCGTTTCACGATGATCGCTGCCGGGCTTTTTGCGGCATATGGGCTGCGGCACGAGCATCTCGACACCCAACTCGCCGGAGGGCTGGCCCTTGCTGGGATTGCCGACTACGTCGCGAGTGTTGATTCTGGTGGGCCCACTGCGACCGAGCTGGTGTTGACGACAACGGTCGCGTCGGGTGATCGTTACTTGACTCGAAAGACCGACGTGTATTACATCGAGGAGGCTGACGCAACCCTCTTCGCCGCGTTGCGTGCACCGAAGACGATGAAGGTGGTGGGGCCATGAACGGGAAGATGATTTTTCAAGGGACGCTGCTGGCCGTTGCGGCGCTTTCTCTTTTGGGAGGTTGTACGCCATCTCCGGTGGTTCGGTCCGAGCCGAGCTACGAGGAGGCTGCGGCGAGTAAATTCGTGGCGACGAATCGTGCGGCTGCGGAACAACTGATCGCGGGGCTTGATCGGCGGTCCTTGGGTGACGGCCCAGTCTTGGTTGCGACGATCGTCAATGTGAATGACCTGCGTCGCTCGGCCCCGTTGGGACGGACCCTGTCAGAACAATATGCTTCCAGCATCGCGATGGCGGGATTCGACGTCAAGGAGATGAAGCTCCGTGGCGATGTTTTCGTGAAAGAAGAGACCGGGGAATTGTTGCTCTCTCGCGAGGTGAAGGACATCGCCAGGAGCCACAGTGCCAGCTTCGTCCTGGTGGGAACCTATTCGCCGGCTGCGACCGTCACTTATGTCAGTCTGAAACTGGTGCGCACGGAGGACGGTCGCATTCTTCGCGCAACCGATTACGCTTTGCCGAATGATCGGGACGTGATGCGCTTGCTTCAGCCGCCTGTTCTTCGGTGACGGCATCGCGACTAAAAGAAAACCCTGCGTCGCACACGCAGGGTTTTTTGTTGGGTGACGAGCCTTGACCCCGGCACTGACTCCACAGTTAGGGCTGCTTGGTTCCCCACCTGACCCGGTTGGCTGCTTTGCCATGCGGGAAGGCCCGTCGTTGGCTATTCTAGTCGACGCAGCGCCTCCCGGCGGCCGAAGGAGAGTGTCAATAGGCCAAGCACTTCAATCCGCACGCGTTCGAGCTCGGCGCCTTGCGGCTCGCGCTCGAGACAGGCGCGCAGCCGCTGCGCGCGCGGGTGCAAACAACCCTCGAGGGCGGCGATGAGCTTGGGGATGTCCGACGCGGTCGTCACGGACGTCGGGCCAGGTTGGGTCGCTTGGGCTGGCAGGTCAATTGTGGGATGCATGCAATCCTCGAGCCGAGGAAGGGCCGGCAGTAAACGTTCCATCGGGATGGATGGTTTGACGCACTGCAGCATACTCTCGACTCGCGCGTTCGACCAGCCCCCGCGTGAGGCGATTTTGGATGTTGCTGTCTACTCGGCGACGGTTCGGTACGCACTCCCGTTCGTTCCTCGGCGGTCGGCGGCCGTGCCGTCTGGAACACGCCGGGGCCCCCGTAGAATGGCGCGATGGCTCCCTATTTGGTTCTGGCTCGGAAGTATCGTCCTCGGACCTTTTCCGAGATGGTTGGGCAAGACGCCGTCGTTCGCGCCTTGACCAACGCCTTGTCCACGGGGCGTTTGCATCATGTGTACTTGTTCACCGGCACGCGGGGCGTCGGCAAGACGACGGTGTCGCGCATTCTGGCGAAGTCGCTCAATTGCCAGGGCGTCGATGGACAAGGCGGCGTGACGGCCACGCCTTGTGGGGTTTGCCCGGCCTGCGTGGAGATCGACGCCGGGCGCTTCGTGGACTACACCGAGCTCGACGCCGCCTCGAACCGTGGCGTTGCCGAAGTTCAAAGCCTGCTCGAGCAGGCGGTCTACAAGCCCGTGCAGGGGCGCTACAAGGTCTTCATGATCGACGAGGTTCACATGCTGACCGGGCACGCCTTCAATGCGATGCTCAAAACGCTGGAGGAGCCTCCCGAATATTTGAAATTCGTCTTGGCGACGACCGACCCGCAGAAGGTGCCGGTCACGGTCTTGAGCCGCTGCCTGCAGTTCAACCTGCGTCCCATGGCGCCGGAGACCGTTGCGGAGCATCTGCAGCGCGTGCTTGCCGCCGAGTCCATCGATTTCGAAGCATCGGCCTTGCGCCTGCTGGCTCGCGCCGCCCGTGGCTCGATGCGCGACGCGCTGAGCCTGACCGACCAAGCGATTGCCTACGGTGGGGGCGCGCTGCGCGAAGTACCCGTGCGCCAGATGCTGGGCAGTGCGGACCGCAGTCTGATGTGGCAGGTGCTCGAGGCGCTGTCGCACGGCGCGGGCCGAACGGTGATCGAATCCATCGAGGCCATGCGCGTGCAGGGACTGCAAGCGGGCGCGATGCTCGATGAAATGGTTGCTGTCCTCCAGGACGTCGCGGTGCGTCAAGCGGTTCCCGAAGCGGCAGCGGCCCGAGACGAGGCAGACGAGGCGCAGCTGCAGCGCTTGTCGCAAGCCTTGGCAGCCGACGAGACCCAGCTCCTCTACAGCATTTGCCTGCATGGCCGTCAGGAGTTGGGCTTGGCGGTGGACGAATACGCGGCGTTGACGATGGTTCTGCTGCGCTTCTTGGCGTTCAAGTCGCCGTCGTCGCCCGAAGAAAAAAAAAGCCCGTTGAGGGCCAAGGATGAAATCAGCCCCCGGCTGGGGGCTGGGGCTGGCGCCGCACCGGCGCCTCCGCTGAGCGGACGAGAGGCTCCGGGGACGTCGCCGGCCGGTTCGTCCGAGCGGGTGGAGAGCCCGGCCGTGACGCTGGACGAGGGTGCTTCCTTGCCTCTGGTGGATGCACCGCATGCAGCGCGGTCGCTGCAGCCAGTGGCGAACGGTGAGACCACAGAAAAAGCGGGGGTATCGAGCGATCTCAGCGAGCCGGTCGAGCATTCGAGCGTTCCGCCCGCCGGCGGCGCCGCGACCGCGGAACCGGCCGAGGCTCCTGCAGTTTCGGACGCGGACGATGTGTTTTGGCATGGTTTGGTCATGCGCCTGATCGGCTCCGAGCGGATCGGAGCGCTCGTGCGTGAGCTGGCGCTCCAGTCCGAGCTCGTGCGGCGCGACGGCAACGTGTGGGTGCTTCGGGTCGAGGCCGAGGCACTGGCCCAGCCGCAGATGGCGCAGCGGCTCGAGGCGGCGTTGGCCGCAGAAGGCCATGCGGTGCGCCTTTGTGTGGAGTTGGGGCGGGCCGAGAACAGCCCCGCACAGCGCCTGGCCCGCCGAGCGCAGGCGCGGCTGGCCCGGGCCGAGGCTTGGGTCGCAGCCGATCCCTGGACGCAAGAGATGATGCGCAGCTTTGGCGCGAAAATCGTGCCCGGGAGTCTCGCAGCGCTGTGAGCGGTGAGGCAGCAGGATCGCGTGTCCGTCCCGCCTGGGTGGCGGGTCGGTGCACGGGCCAAATGAGTTCTTACAACGGAGTCAGAGAATGTTCAACAAAGGTCAGTTGGCCGGGCTGATGAAGCAGGCCCAGGCGATGCAGGAAAACCTCAAGCGCGCCCAAGAGGAGTTGGCGCACATCGAGGTCGAAGGCGAGGCCGGCGGTGGCCTCGTCAAGGTGCTCATGACCTGCAAACACGAGGTTCGACGGGTCACGATCGACCCAAGTCTGCTCGCCGATGACCCAGAGATGCTCGAGGATCTCGTTGCCGCGGCGTTCAATGCCGCGGTGCGCAAGGCCGCCGAAACCGAGCAGGAAAAGCTCGGCAAGCTGACCGCCGGGATGCCGGGTTTGCCGGGCGGCATGAAGTTCCCCTTCTGAGAGACCTTGCCTTGGGTCGCGCAGCGGTACTTCCAAGCAGAAGAGGGCCACGTGGCCACCCTCGGCCATGCCCGCAGTGGGCTTTGCCGGGCCCGAGCGCTCTGAAAGGCTGCAAAGCGATCCACCTCCGTCATGGCTGACACCAGCTCGCTCGAACAACTGATCCAGGCGCTGCGGCGGCTGCCCGGCGTGGGGGTGAAGTCGGCGCAGCGTATGGCCTTTCATTTGCTCCAGCATGACCGGGCGTCGATGCGCGTGCTGGCGCAAGCGCTGCAGGAGGCCGATGCACGCATGCGGCACTGCGCGCTGTGCCATACCTTCACGGAGGCGGAGCTTTGTGCGACCTGCTCCGACCCGCGGCGCGACGCCAGCCAACTTTGCGTCGTGGAGACCCCGGCGGATCAGGCCGCGATCGAGCGCACCGCGGCGTATCGGGGGCGATACTTCGTGCTCATGGGCAAGCTCAGTCCGCTCGACGGCATCGGCCCTCGGGAACTCGGTCTCGGGGAGCTGTTCGAGCGCGCATGCGACGGCGTGGTGCGCGAGGTGATCCTCGCGACCAATTTCACCGCCGAAGGCGAGGCGACCGCGCACGTGATCGGCGAAGCGCTGCGCGCGCGCGGGCTGAGCGTCACCCGCTTGGCACGGGGTGTTCCGGCCGGCAGCGAGCTCGAATATGTCGATCTCGGCACCATCGCGCACGCCTTGGTCGATCGTCGTTGATACAAAAATGAGAGCGCATAACGTCCATTTTTTGCGGGCGATGGCCGAATTCACATGAAAAACAGGAAGTTTCGATGAACCCAACGATGACGACTGCTGTGCATTTCACCGTGGCTTATTGGTGCGTGCTGGCAGCAGCCTTGCTACCCATCGTGTGCGCGGGACTGGCCAAGTGGGGCGAATTCGGCCGGCCAGCCAGCCAAGGCGGCTATGACAACCACCAGCCACGTGCCTGGCTTGCCCGTCAGGCGGGCTGGAGAGCGCGCGCCAATGCGGCCCAAGCCAACAGCTTCGAAGCGCTGCCCTTCTTCATCGGCGCGGTGATCATCGCGCAACAACTGGGCGCCAGCCAGGCCTGGCTGGATTTGGCCGCGGTGTTCTTCATTTTTCTGCGGCTCGCCTACATCCTGTGCTACGTCGCGGACTGGGCGCTGATTCGCTCCGTGGTCTGGACCCTGGCGTTCGCGCTCAACATCGCCATCCTCTTCCTCGGCTACCGTTGAACCTAAATCCGGCAGTTGGGCGCGCCCGGGCGGGTCGTCATCGGGCGCGCGGGCAAGGCGCAAACCACAGCCATGGCGGGCGCCATGGCGAGGATTTGCAACGCCGCCCCCGCGCCCGAGGGCGACTCGAACGGGTGCGCAGCGCTCACCCCAACGGTGAACGGCCTGCGCACCGAAAATTGTTGAAACATCAACACCTTGCATTCAGCGAAAAGCGCCCAACTGCCGGATTTAGGTTGAACTGAGGCTGCAGGCGTTTCCTTGATGGCGCGGGAAAACCCGGCCGGAGTTCCCCCGATGTGCCTGCGCCATCCCTGAGCTAGGCTGCGCCAGCCGGGCTCGACCGGCCAGGGGGACGGATGGCGGTGGCAGGGTGTACTCGACGCGCATGTTTGCTGTGGCTTGGCGCCGCGGCGCTGGGCCGTCCGAGCCTTGCCTCGGGCAGCCCATTGCCGGTCGTGGATTTGGCCGTCGGTGCCGCAGACACCCTCTACGACCTGCCGATCAAGCTCGCCGCGGCGCTCGGTTTTTTCGCCGCCGCTGGAGTGGAGGTGCATCTCTGGGAATACCCGGGCGGGATGGCGGCGCTCGAAGCGGTGCGCGAAGGCCATGCGGATGTCGGCGCAGGGCCCTTCGATGCGCTCGTTCTTGCCAACGCCCGTGGCGCTTCCCTGCAGAGCTTTTTCGTCTATGGACGCACGCCGCAATTGGTGCTGGCGGCATCGAGCCGCACCTTGCCGCCCCAGCCGACGATTCAGCATTTGGTTGGCAAGCTTGTGGGTGTCACCTCGTTCGGCTCGGCTTCGCACCGCTTCCTTCGGCTGGTGCTGCTCGATGCCGGCGTTCCGGAATCTGCGGTTCGCGTGATTCCGGTCGGCGCCGAGGCCCGTGCGGCCGAGGCATTACGGGCCGGCTCGATCGATGGCTTTTGCGGCCTCGATCCGTGGATGACCCGGCTGGAACGCTCGGGCGATGTCCGTGTCCTGGCGGATTCGCGTTCAGTGCGCAGTTCGGATGCGTTGTTTCAAGGCGCGATGCCTGGCGGTTGCTTGTTTGCGCCCTATGCACGTTCGAAGGCCGGTGATCCGGGGATCGAGCGCGTGGCTCAGGCCGTTTTCCAGGCGCTGAAGTGGCTGCGTACGGCGGAACTCTCGGACTGGAACGCACTGGCTTCCAAGGCCGCCTGGGCGCGCGATGTGGGCACGACCTCGGCCGCGGTTGCCGTCTCTTTGCAGGGCTACACCGCCGATGGTGGCTTGCCCGAAGGCGGGGCAAGGACGGCTTGGCGCACCCTTGTCCGTCTTTACCCTGAACTGTCCGGCGTCCCGCTCAGCCTCAGCCGGTTGCACACCGAGCACTATGCCTTGCTCGCGCGGGCGCGATTGCGGCTTTGAGTCGAGGTCGCCTTCGGTGTGCTGGGCGCGGGTCGGATGTTCGTCGCCTTGGCCGGGGCTTTCCGTGCGGGTGCCGCGGCCTGCGATCGATTCGGGGTGGCGCGCGTTGGAAGGAGCAGGGTGACGGCCTGGCCGGGGCGGAATTGGGTCTTGATTCCGACATTGTTCCAGTGCGCGAGCGTTGCCGCAGCGACGCCGTAACGCTTGGCGAGGCTTTCGACGCTGTCGCCGCGCCGGGCATGGATGACGGCTCGGCGCAGCGTGACTTCCGGCGCCAGAGCCACTTGGCCATGATCGGCCACGGCTTCGGGGACGTCGGCATCCTTGGCTTCGGAGCGGGTTACGAGCAAGGTCGAGCCAGCCTTGATGAGCATTTTCGGGGGAATGCCGTTGACCCGGCGCAGCTCCGACTCCGGCGTGCCGGTGCGTCGTGCCGCTTCGGCGACGCTCATCGTCGAAGGCGCGACCCAGGCCGTCCAACTCGCCAGGCGGCCCTGATAGCTGGCGAGGTTCCGCTCGAACACGGCGGCGTTGTCCCAGGGCAGCAAGACCTGCGGCGTGCCGGCGGCGAGGATGACCGGTTTGGTCATCGAGGGGTTGAGCGCGCGGAAGTCTTCGAGCGAAATTTCGGCGAGCTTTGCGGCCAGGGCCACATCGATGTCGCGCGAAATCGGGACCGACTGGAAGTAGGGGTGGTTTTCGATGCGCGGCAGCCGGATGCCATAGGCCTCGGGGTTGGCGATCAGATTCTTCACCGCTTGCAGCTTGGGCACGTAGAAACGTGTTTCCTGCGGCATGTTCAGGTCGCTGTAGCTCAGCCCCATCCCGGCCGCCTTGTTGCGGGCCAGTGCTCGGCTCACGCTGCCTTCGCCCCAGTTGTAGGCGGCGAGCGCCAGCTGCCAGTCGCCAAACATGTTGTAGAGGCGCTGCAGGTAGTCGAGCGCGGCGCGCGTCGATTCGAGCACATCGCGCCGGTCGTCACGAAACGCGTTTTGGCGCAGATCGAAGGATTTGCCGGTTTGTGGCATGAATTGCCACATGCCGGCCGCCTTTGCGCTCGACACGGCCTGAGGGTTGAACGCGCTTTCGATGAACGGCAGCAAGGCGATCTCGGTCGGCATGTTGCGCCGCTCGAGCTCTTCGACGATGTGGAAGAGGTAGCGCTGCGAGCGCTCGGTCATGCGCAGGATGTAATCCGGGCGGGCGCTGTACCACTGGATGCGGTCGGTCACGAGCTCGTTGTCGAGGTCGGGCATCGCAAAGCCCCGCCGTATGCGTTCCCACAGGTCTTCGGGCGGACGCAGGCTCACCACGGGTGGGCGTTCGATGGGGTTCAGGCTCAGCGGTTTGACCGGTCCAATCCCACTGCCTTGAAGGCCTTGGCCCGGGGCGTTGGGTGCAGACTCCCCGCCCGTGCTGGGCTTTGGGCCGTGCGCGGCCGCGGCGTCGACCGCCGAACGTCGCTCGGTCGAGGGCGACTCGAGGGACGCGCAGCCTGACAGCATGGCCATGAATGCCAACAGCAGCCACGCCAGCCGCGGGTGAAACCAACTCGGGGTCATCGGAACTCGTCTTTCCAGCGCCGCAGGGCGGCAAAGAGGGCGACCTGATCGGCATCGGCGGGCAGGCCCGCATGTCGGATCACGGCGTCACGAACCGCGACCTCGCCGCAGCGCAAAAAAGGGTTGACCGCGCGTTCGAGTCCGATCGAGGAGGGTAAGGTGGGCTCGCCTTGCGCGCGTCGATGGCGACAGAGGGCTTCATACCGGTCGCGCTCGAGGTTTTGCGGCTCGACCGCGCGTGCAAAGGCGAGGTTCGACAGGGTGTACTCGTGCGCACAGCACACGCGGGTAGGCTCGGGCAGGGCGGCCAGCCGGCTCACCGAGGCGTGCATCTGCTGCGCCGTTCCTTCGAACAGTCTGCCGCAGCCCGCGGAAAACAGCGTGTCGCCGCAAAAAAGCAAGGGGGTGCCCCCGACCTCCGCGCCGTACCACGCGATGTGCCCGCGTGTGTGCCCGGGTACCTCCAGCACCTGCCATGGCAAGCCCAGGATCGCGACCGTCGCGCCCTCGGCATGTCGATGACCGTCGACCGGGATGAGCTCGTGCGCGGGGAGGTGGACCGCTGCACCCGTTTCCTTGGCAAGCGCGGCGACTCCTCCGGTGTGATCGGCGTGATGGTGCGTGACTAGAATCGCAGCCAACCGCAGCCCGAGTTCGTTCAGCGCGGTGCGTACCGGTTGCGGCTCACCGGGGTCGACGACGAGCGCCTGCTCGCCGTCGTGTAGCAGCCAGATGTAGTTGTCGGTCAACGCCGGCAGCGCAACGAGTTTCATGGAGGCGCGAATTATAGGTAGCCCACCCGAGTCGGCCCGAGCCCTGCACGAATGGTTTCAGACCCCGCCCGGGCAGCACCTTCTCCGGTGGGAGCGGGGCTGCCTCGACGCCAGCGTGTCGGATGTCTTCGGCTACCACGCCATCCAGCTGGGCTTGTCCGACATCGATGGGCTCGCGGCCAATCGCATGCCGCATCGTTGGCTGGCGCTGGATCAGGCCGAGTTGCCCGCTGCGCAGGATCAGGCGGGCAACTCATCCAAAACGAGCGAACGCTCGATTCTCGGCTGCGACTATGCGGCTTTGCCGTTTCCCGAGCAGAGCATCGATCTCGTCGTTCTCCCCCACACTTTGGAGTTGCATCGCGATGCCCATGCCTGTCTGCGAGAGGTGGAGCGTGTGCTGGTCCCCGAGGGCCGCGTGGTGGTCTGCGGCCTCAACCCGGCGAGCCTCTGGGGCTTGCGGCAGAGGCGGGCGAGGCTGCTGCGGCGCCTGGGGTTGGGCGAGCTTTTCCTGCCCGATGCCGGTGAATTCATCGCGTACTGGCGGCTTCGAGACTGGCTGCGGCTGCTGGGCTTTGAAGTCGAAACGGTGCAATTTGGCGTCTACGTCCCGGCCTTGCGGCAGTCCGCCTGGTTGCAGCGCTTTCGCTGGATGGACCGCGCAGGGGCGCGGTGGTGGCCGATTTTTGGGGCGGCCTATTGCGTCACGGCGGTCAAGAAGGTGCGGGGTGCGCGCCTGCTCGAAGCCAGCTGGAAGGCCGCACCCAGTCCCCAGGCCGCTCCTATAACCATAGCTAACAAGACCCGAAATACGCAGGGAAACGACTAAAAATGTCCAAAACGCACGTCGAGATACATACCGATGGCGCCTGCAAAGGAAACCCGGGCCCGGGCGGCTGGGGGGTGATCCTGCAGTCCAGCGCCTCCCGCAAGGAACTGTTCGGCGGAGAACTCGAGACGACCAACAACCGCATGGAGCTGACCGCGGTCATCCAAGCGCTCGAAGCGCTCAAGCGTCCGTGCCAGGTCGATCTGTATCTGGACAGCGAATACGTTCGCAAGGGGATCACCGAGTGGATTGCCGGCTGGAAGGCGCGTGGCTGGAAGACCGCATCCAAGCAGCCGGTGAAGAACGTGGATCTCTGGCAACGGCTCGACGCGCTCGTCCACGAGGCGGGCCACCAGATTCGCTGGCACTGGGTGCGCGGCCACAATGGACATGCCGGAAACGAGCGCGCCGACGCCTTGGCCAATATGGGGGTCGATCAGGTCTTGCGCCGATGAGTGTCTACGGCAGAAGCGGGTTGATGCTTGGGCGGGTTTGGCCTGCCCGGAGGGACTCGAACCCCCGACCTACGGCTTAGAAGGCCGTTGCTCTATCCAGTTGAGCTACGGGCAGCTCGATGACGCAAAAGCCCAGGAATCCGGTGGAGCTCTCGGCTTTTGGTTTGAAAGAATGGTCGGAGCGGCGGGATTCGAACTCGCGACCCTCTGCTCCCAAAGCAGATGCGCTACCAGGCTGCGCTACGCTCCGACGAAGCGTCTATTCTAAGCCCAAGGCAGTGGGTTCTCGGCAAACGCTTCAACACCCGCGGGTGACCGGCATTTCGACGGGTTCCTGTCGCACCAGGTACTTCGAGAGCTCGAGCTTGGCGAGCGAGTTTCGATGCACCTCGTCTGGGCCGTCGGCGAGCCGAAGCGTGCGTTGATGTGCATACGCATACGCCAGCGGAAAGTCCTCGCTGACACCGGCGCCGCCGTGCGCCTGAATGGCCCAGTCGATGATTTGGCAGGCGATGTTGGGCGCCACGATCTTGATCATGGCGATTTCGGCGCGCGCAGCCTTGTTGCCCACGGTATCCATCATGTAGGCGGCCTTCAGCGTCAGCAGTCGGGCTTGTTCGATCATGCAGCGGGCCTCTGCAATCCTTTCCTGCCAAACGGACTGGCGCGCGATCGGCTGGCCGAAAGCCACCCGGCTGTTGAGTCGTCGGCACATCAGTTCGAGCGCACGCTCGGCCATGCCGATCGAGCGCATGCAATGGTGGATGCGTCCCGGCCCCAGCCGACCCTGGGCGATTTCAAAGCCGCGGCCTTCGCCGAGGATGAGGTTGCTGGCCGGTACGCGCACGTTTTCGAGCAGGATTTCCATGTGGCCGTGGGGCGCGTCGTCCCAGCCAAAAACGGTCAGCGGCCGCAGCACTCGGATGCCCGGCGTATCGGCGGGCACCACGATCATCGATTGTTGCTGGTGCTTGGGCGCGTCGGGGTCGGTCTTGCCCATGACGATATACACCGCGCAGCGGGGGTCACCCGCGCCTGAAGACCACCATTTCCGGCCGTTGATGACATAGTGGTCGCCATCGCGCTCGATCCGGCATTGGATGTTCGTCGCGTCGGAGGAGGCCACTTCGGGCTCGGTCATGAGGAAGGCCGAGCGGATCTCTCCGCGCAACAGAGGTTCGAGCCAGCGATCCTTGAGCTCCTCGCTCGCATAGCGCTCCAGCGTCTCCATGTTCCCGGTGTCCGGGGCCGAGCAGTTGAAGACCTCTGCGGCGAAGCTGACGCGCCCCATGATTTCGCACAAGGGCGCGTATTCGAGGTTGGACAGGCCTTCGGGCGCGCGAGGCGAGCGGGGTAGAAACAGATTCCAAAGCCCGGCCGCGCGGGCCTTGGGCTTGAGCTCTTCGATGATGCGCGTGGGCACCCACGGATTGCCCGCGGCGCGGTTGCGCGCCACCTCGTCATGGAAGCGCCACTCGTTGGGGTAGATGTGCTCATCCATGAAGGCCAGCAGGCGTGCACGCAGTTGTTCGACTTTGTCGCTGTATTGAAAATCCATGGTGTCCTTCTTTCTTCAGGGGAGCGGGTGCTGGAGCTAGGCTTTCTGAGCGAACGTCCAAGCCAACTCGGCCATGGGGCGCGCGCCAGCGGCGGAGGCCCGTGCCTGGGCGCTCGACGCGGTGCCCGCCTCAACCCGTTTGGCGATTCCTTGGAGGATCGCGGCGATGCGGAAAAGGTTGTAGGCGAGGTAAAAATTCCAGTCGGCCTGTAGATCCTTGGGGTTGGCAATGCCCGTACGTTCGCAGTAGCGGGCGATGTATTCGGCTTCGCTCGGAATCCCGAGCGATTCGAGATCGAGCCCTCCGATGCCGCGAAACGCCCCGACGGGGATGTGCCAAGCCATGCAGTGGTAGCTGAAGTCCGCCAGCGGGTGGCCCAGCGTGGAGAGCTCCCAGTCGAGCACGGCACGGACCACGGGCTGGTCCCGCTCGAACATCAGGTTATCGAGCCGGTAGTCGCCATGCACGATGCGCACCAGCCGATCGTCACGCGCGGATGCAGGAATGTGGCTGGGCAGCCAATCGATCAAGCGGTCCATGGCTTCGATCGGCTCGGTGATCGAAGCCTGGTACTGCTTGCTCCACCGCGCGATCTGCCGCTCGAAATAGTTGCCGGGTTTGCCGTAATCGGAAAGCCCGACCGAGTCCGGCTCGACGCTGTGCAGGGCCGCGATGACCCGATTCATTTCATCGTAAATCGCCGCTCGCGCGTCGCGGCTCAGGTTGGGAAGGGACTGGTCCCAAAGCACGCGACCATCGAGAAACTCCATCACATAAAAGGCGCGGCCGATCACCGATTCGTCTTCGCACAGTGCGAGCATTTCCGCGACCGGAACGGCCGAGCCGGCCAGGGCTTTCTGAACCCGATATTCCCGCTCGATGGCGTGGGCCGAGGGCAGCAATTTGGCCACGGGACCGGGCTTGGCACGCATGACGTAGGCGCGCCTGGGTGTCAGCAGCTTGTAGGTCGGGTTCGACTGGCCGCCCTTGAACATTTCGACCTTCAAAGGTCCGGCGAAGTCGGGCAGGTTTTCGGTCAGCCAGGACTCGAGGCGGGCCAGGTCGAAGGCGTGGGCCGGGGATACCTCCCGTGTCCCGATGAAATTGGAGAAATCAGTCATGTCGGGGCAGGGGGAGCGGCAAGTTGGTACGGGTCGCTGCTAGCTGTCGCTCTCGACGATGGCCATGAGCATTTCCCGATTGCGCACCACGAGTCCACCGGGCTCGATGCGGATGGCGCCCTCGCGCTCCATGGCCTTGAGTTCCTGATTGACCCGCTGTCGTGATGCGCCCAGCAACTGCGCGAGTTCTTCCTGGGCCAATTGGAGTCCGATTCGGGTCTCGTGCGCCTGGGACAAGCAGGGAACGCCGTAGCTGCGCACCAGATGCAGCAATTGCTTGGCCAGCCGCGCCCGCAGGGGCAGCGTATTGAGGTCTTCCACCAAGCCGTACAGTTGGCGGATGCGACGCGCCTGCAGCCGCACCAACGCCTCGTACAGCTCGACATGCGTGGCGAGAATCTTCTTGAAATCGGATCGGGAGACACACAGCAGCGTCGTGTCGCCGTGCGCGTAAGCGTCGTGCGTTCGCCGGTCGCCGTCGAAGATGGCGACATCGCCAAACCAAACGCCCGGCTCCACATAAGTCAGCGTGATTTGCTTGCCCGACAACGAGGTCGAGCTGACCCGCACGGCTCCCCGCGCGCAGGCCGACCACTCTTGAGGCGGGTCGCCGCGAGCCACGATGAGCTCGTTGTCTTTGAATCGCTTGACGTAGGCACATCGCAGAATGTCGTGACGCAATGAAGGAGAAAGTGAGGAAAACCATCGGCCGCTGTTGATGGCCTCTCGTTCTTCGATCGTAAGGATGGGCTCGTCCATGGCTTGTCTTATCGGCGACTAAAGTTCGAAAAAATGTCCCTTGCGTGACGACCAAGGCCGTTGCTGCGACCGGGTCAGGCCGTGTATTTGGGTGTCGTCTTGTCGAGGAAGGCCTGGATGCCGATGCCGGCGTTGGCATGAAAGAGGTTACGCACGAAGTGCTCTCGCTCCAAAGCCAACTGGGCGCCCAGCGTGTTCTGCGCGGCCTCGTTGAGGAGTTCCTTGATGCTGGCCAGCGCATTCGGGGCGCGTGCATTGAGCCGTCGCGCCAGATTCATGGCCTCGTTCAAGGCCGAACCCGGCTCCGTGACGCTGTGAACCAGTCCGAAGCGCTGTAATTGCGCGGCCGACACCCGCTCTGCAAGCATGAGCCACTCGGCCACGAGTTGACGCGGTAGCGCGCGTGCAAGGCTCCAGGAGGCACCGCCATCGGGCGACAGGGCGATGTTGCTGTACGCCATGACAAAGACGGCATTGCTCGCCGCGACGATGAAGTCACAGGCGAGGGCGAGCGAAAAACCGGCCCCGGCCGCCGGACCTTCGACCGCAGCGATGACAGGCTTGGGGAAGGCACGCAGTGCTTCGATCCAGTCGTGCAGGCCATCGATGCTGCGCGCCTGCCATTCAGGGGGGTGTTCGCGATTGGCACGCAGGCGCTGCAGATTGCCGCCCGCGCTGAATACGCCCTGAGATCCCGTGAGGATGACGCTGCGGACCTCGGCGTTGTTTTCGGCGGCGTTGAGGGCCTCGACGCCCGCGGCGTAAATCTCCGGACCCAGTGCGTTGCGGTGTTCGGGGTTGGAGAGCGTCAAGATCAGCGTTTGATCTTCGGTCGTGCTGCGCAGTTCGGCGGGCATGGCGGGCTCAGGCTTCCGTGTGGGTGAGGCTCAAACCCAGGGCGCCGCGACGGCGCAGCCAGGGACTCGGTCGGTAGCGGGGGTCACCGTAGACCGTTTGGAGGTTGAAGAGGACTTCCAGAATGTTCGTGCCGCCGCAACGGTCGCCGAGGCCCAGGGGTCCAGCGGGGTAGCCCAGGCCCAGGCTGACCGCGGCTTCGAGGTCTTCGGGCGTGCAAATGCCTTGCTGACAAATGTCGCAGCCGATGTTGACGACGGTGGCCAACACGCGTTGGGTCACGAAACCGCCGCTGTCTCGGATGACACTGACCGCCTTGCCGTCGCGCGCAAAGAGCGCATGTGCGGCATCACGGACATCGCGGCGGGTAGCCGGGTTGGTTGCGAGCACCCGTCTGCGTGTCGCGGCGTCGTCGATCAGCAGATCAATGCCCACGGTTCGCGCCGGATCGAGCCGCTCGACCACCGAAACGGTCGTGACATCGAAGCCCAATGGCGCGACCAGGGTGACCGCCTGGGCCGAGGGGGCGGCTCCTGTTTCGATGGATCCACCCAGACGGTGGATCAGGGCCAGCAGCTCCGATCGCCGCGCCGCACGCGGCGAAACCCAAAACGGCGGCATCTCCGCCACCCCAGGTGTCGGGGGCTCGTCTGGAACCACGGGCTTTCCACCCTCGTAGCGGTAGAAGCCTACACCGGTCTTGCGGCCCAAGACCTTGCCCGCGAGGCGCTGAGCCCCGATCACGCTCGGCCGAAAGCGCGGCTCTTCGTAATACTGGTGATAGATCGACTCCATGACCGGTTGGGACACATCCAGGCCTGTGAGGTCGAGCAACTCGAACGGCCCCAACTTGAATCCCACCTGGTCGCGCAGGATCCGATCGACCGTGGCGAAGTCGGCCACGCCCTCGGAAACCACCCGCAACCCTTCCGTGATGTAGCCGCGCCCTGCATGGTTGACGATGAAGCCCGGCGTGTCTTGCGCGCGTACCGGCCGGTGGCCCATGTCACGCGCGTACTGGGTCAGCTTGCGGCAGGTCGCCTCGTCCGAACGCAGCCCTGCCACCACCTCGACGACCCGCATGAGGGGCACTGGGTTGAAAAAGTGGTAGCCCGCGAATCGACCGGGATGGCGCAATGACGCTGCGATGGCCGTCACCGACAAGGATGAGGTGTTCGTCGCGAGCGTCGCGTCGGCCGCGACGATGCCTTCGAGTGTGGCGAATAGTTCACACTTCACATCGAGCCGCTCCACGATGGCTTCGATGACGAGGTCACAATCCCGCAAGGCTTCCAACGTCTCGCAGGCCATCAGTCGCGTGGCCAGCGATTCGGCTTCTGCGGGGGTCAAGCGTTCTTTCTCGACCATGCGCCGCCACTGGTCGAGCACGGCGGCTCGGGCTACGCTCAGGTTTTCAGCGTTGGTGTCGTAGAGGAACACACGGCTGCCGGCTTGGGCGGCAACTTGGGCGATGCCCCGGCCCATGACGCCTGCGCCGACGATGCCCACGTTCAAATAGGTCGGTGTTGTCATGGAATGATTATCGACCTTTAGATTTCGCCGCGAATCGCGTCTTTCATGCCAGAATTTGCGCAACACATGAAACCTTTCGTTGTCCTCGGTCGATTCGCGAGCGTTGTCAGCCTTTTTGCCGTCGTCGGGTCGGCGCAGGCCCTGCAGATATCGACGCCCAATTCGGTGGTGTGGCTGGGGCGCCCTTTCGAGATCGATGTTTCCTTGCTGGCCGATGCACCGAACGAGGTGGCGGCCGATTGCATCAGCGTCGAGCTGTTCGACGGAACCAACCGCATCGGGCCGTCGAGAATCCGCGTGGCCGCGTCAGACCTGGGAGATGGACGGAAGTGGCGTCTCTCGATCCGCAGCAGCCAAGCCATCGAAGAGCCGTTCGTCCGGCTGATCGTCCGACTGAACTGCCGCCAGAACCTGACGCGCGAGTTCGTGCTCTTGAGTGAGCCTTTCATCGAGCGCCCATCCGCGAGCATTCAAAGGCTCGCGGCTCCAGCAGAGAAGGCCGAGGGCGTCGGGGTCGCACCGGTTCCCGATCGCGCGAAGTTGCCGCAGCGGGCGGTGCCCATCGACTCGTCGCCGGTCGTGCCGACCCAACAAAAAAAATCGCTCGCACCGCGGTCCGGAGAGGGAAGCCGCAGCCCGGTTCGCCCGCCAAGCGCAAAGGAGCGCGCGACTCCGAAGGCTGGGGCCGCTTCGAGTTCGCACCAGCCGAGGCTCAAGCTGCAAATGCTGGAACTTCCAGCCGCCGATGGGGAGCCGCGCTTGCGTGCCGCCAGCGATCTCCTGACCGTTCCTGACGAGCCGGGTGGGGAGCGGCGCAAGCAGGCGCGCGCACTCTGGCAAACGCTCAACATGACCCTCGAGGAGATCGAACTGCAGGGCGCCCGCGTGCAGCAGCTGACGGCCCAGAGCGAGCGTTTGCAGCGGGAGCTGAGTCAAGCCCGCGCAGAGGCTGCGACTTGGAAGCAGCGTGCCGAGCGTGCCGAGCGCTCCGCAGAACGAGAGCCTTGGCTCCTGGCTGCTTTAGGGGCTTTGGGCTTGGTGGGCGCAGCCTTTGCTGGGCTCTGGTGGCGCCGCCGCGAGGAAGCCTCGCGTGCGTTGTGGTGGATGCCGGAAGAGCCCACGACTTCGGATTCGACCCGAGAGCAGGAAGCTCGTTCGACCGGGATCGCCCCTGGCGTGGAGACGGAGCGGGAGGAAGCGGGCCAGAACGGTGCCCAAGAGCGCCGCAACGCTGAAAAGCCAGCTCCTGCCGCGGCCGTTTTGGCGGAGGCACAAGGAAAGGTGCAGCCCATCCCGCCCACTCCGGCGGGGCATGCTCCGGATGGCCCGCTCGCACAGGCTCGGGAACTCGCGCCATCGGTCGCCGATGCTTCGGAGTTGGTTCGCGCGGTCAAGGTCGATGAACTGCTCGATGTGGAGGAAGAGGCGGAGTTTTTCATCTCACTGGGCCAATACGACCAGGCCATTGCGGCACTGCATCGGCACATGGCGGAAAACCCCGCGGCCAGTGCGCTGGTCTACCTGGACTTGTTGGGTCTCTACCACCGCACCGGCCGCAAGGATGCCTACGAAGCTTTGCGGGCGAAATTCAACGCGACATTCAATGCGGAGGCTCCGGCATTCGATGACTATGCCGAGGGCGGCAATGGCCTGGAGGCCTATCCGCGGACGCTGAGCCGGATCCAATCCCTTTGGCCCTCGCCGAAAGTGATTGGCGTCATCGAAGAGTCTTTGTTCCGGCCGCACACCGACGACGCGCGACGCTTCGATCTCGAGGCCTACAAAGACCTGCTGTTTCTTTACGCCATTGCGAAGGAACTGGCCAAGAGTGGCCGGGCCGAGTCGCCATCTTCGCCGGATCGAGCGCCGATGGTGGAGTCTCAGGCGGACTTCCAGCCGACTCGCATTCAGCCTTTGGCTGCAGAGCCGGCGGTCGACCCTGTGTCCAGCGCGCCAGGGGATGTACCGATCATTCCGGCATCGGCGCACCTCGGCCTCGACATCGATCTTGCGGCCTTGGATCTCGATCCACCGACATTGGCGTCTCAGGCGGCTGCGCAGCCAGGAGCGCTCGCAGAGCCGGATTCAACGGTGGACTCGCAGGCGGCGAAAGCCGACGCTGCGTTGGACTTTGAGCTGTTCCTGAGCGAGAACGCCTCGAAACCCGGACAAAACGCCTAGTCCGGTGGCTTGGGGCTAGCGTCGCACCTGCAATGCGCCGGGGTTGACGATGTTCGTTGGTGTGCCACGGATGAAGTTCACGACGTTGTCAAACGCCGATCCAAAGTAGAGTTCATAGCTGTCTTGCTCGACATAACCGATGTGTGGGGTGCACACACAGGTTTCGAGTCGGAGCAAGGCGTGACCTTGCAAAATCGGCTCGCTCTCGAACACGTCGATGGCAGCCATCCCGGGGCGTCCGCGGCTCAGCGCAGCCACGAGCGCATCGCTTTCGACCAGTTCCGCGCGAGCGGTGTTGACGAAGATCGCGGTCGGCTTCATGAGGGCGAGATCGCTCGACCGGACGATGCCGCGGGTGCTCTCGCTCAGCCGAAGATGTAGGCTCAGGACGTCGGATGCGCGGAACAGATCTTCTTTGCTGGCGGCGAGATCGAAGCCCGCTTCCCGGGCCTGTTGTCTGGAAGCCTCGCTGCCCCAGATCAGGACCTGCATTCCAAAGGCTCGGCCGTAGCCGGCGACGATGCGCCCAACTTGGCCGTAGCCCCAGATGCCGAGCGTTCGGCGGCGCAGAACACTGCCCAGCGCAAAGTTTGCCGGCATGGACGCTGACTTGAGGCCGGACTGCTGCCACGCTCCGTGCTTGAGGTTGCCGATGTAGTGCGGCAGCCGCCGGCTCGCCGCCATGATCAAGGCCCAAGTCAGTTCGGCCGGCGCAATCGGCGAACTGACGCCTTCCGCAACTGCGATGCCGCGCTCCGTGCAGGCGTGCACGTCCAGGTGGGGGCCGACGCGCCCAGTTTGTGCGATGAATTTCAGGCGGGGCAGGCGCTCCAGCAAGGCCTTCGTGACCTGGGTGCGATCCCGATTGAGCACCAAGATGTCGGCGTCCCGCAGCCGCACGGCCAGCTGGGCGATTCCTTTGACGTTGTTCGTATAAACCTTGGCCGGATACGGGTCGAGTTTGCGCGCGCACGGGAGCTTGCGGACCGCATCCTGGTAGTCATCCAATATGACGATGTTCATGGCGCCATTTTGCCTGTGGCCCATAGCGCCTGGGCACTGCGGTCAGCCCGACATGGCTTCCTGCTGGGCTTCCAGTGCTGCCAAGCGGTCGAGTTCGGCGCAGACATCTGCCAGCCGTCCAGAGATGCGCAGTCGAACCGTACCGGAGTGGCGGCCCTGGGCTTCGACGCTGTGGACGACGCGCAGGATGGGCGCGCGAGCGCGGGCTGCTGCCGCAGGTGTCGGGGCCGAGTCCGTGGCCTGATGGCTTGTGTCTGCCCAAAACGACGGCGGGGAGTCCGCTCGGGGCGTCTTTGGTAGGGCCGGTCTTGCCGGTGTCATGGCCGCCGATGCGTTGCACGCGGTGGCGCGTTGCCCGAAGCGGCGCAGCCGCGCCTGGATGCCCTGGATAAGTCCCATGTAAACCTCTCCGATCGATCGGTTGAACACAGGCAGGATTGACGATGAAGCCCGAGCGCTGCAGGGTTGAGTGCTTCCGTGGCACTCAACGCCCGCCACCTGCAGGACGGGGTCGCTGACACGACGGTTCAGTCAGGATGGCTGGGGCCGGGCTCCACCGTGTTTGGGCGAAGGTGACGGTGGGCGGCGCCTCTGCCCCTTCAGGGACAGTGCGGCCGGATCAGACCGACGGCCAAGCCTTCGATTTCGATCGACGCTCCGGGTTGGACGATGATGGGGGCGAAGTCCGGATTCTCGGCTCGCAGTTCGATGTGGTCCGGATGTCGCACCAGACGCTTGACGGTGACTTCGCCGTCGATCCGGGCCACGATGATTTCGCCGTCGCGAGCATCTTGGACCCGCGCGACGGCCAGCAGGTCGCCGTCCATGATGCCCGCGTCGCGCATCGAGAGGCCACGCACTTTGAGTAGGTAGTCGGGCTTGCGGCTGAACAGGCTGGCCTCGACATGAAAGGTTTGCTCGACGTGCTCTTCAGCGAGAATCGGATGGCCGGCGGCCACACGCCCGACGAGCGGTAGCGCGAGCGTCGAAAGCTCCTTCAGCAGAGATGAGCCGAACGATCGCTCGCCCTCTGTTTTGAAGGCGCTTGGGCGAAGGCGGATGCCCCTTGACGTTCCGCTGACGAGTTCAATGGCACCTTTGCGGGCGAGCGCTTGCAGATGTTCCTCTGCCGCGTTGGCCGAGCGAAAGCCGAGTTCGGCGGCGATTTCTGCCCGCGTCGGAGGGGCGCCGGTATTGGCAATGGCGCTTTGAATTAGTTCAAGCACCTGTTGTTGCCGGGGGGTCAGGCGATCGGAGCCGGACTTCGAAGGGGGCATGGCTGCTCCAGAGGTTGGGCTGTAAGAATATCCAGTAGCTGTATTTTTAGCCAGTTTTTTCCATCATGCAAGCGTTCAATGAAACGGTGGGGCAGCGTGTCGTTTTTTTGGCGACCGGGGGGACGATTGCGGGGCAGGCCGCCGATGCGGCGGATGCCGTCGGCTACCGGGCGGCCCAGATCGGAATCGAGGCCTTGTTGGAGCGGGTGCCCGGGCTGGCTCAGCGCTTGGGGTCGTGGACGAGCGCCGCAGAGCAACTGGCCCAAGTCGACAGCAAAGACATGTCGCTGTCGGTCTGGCAGGCTTTGGTGCGGCGGTGCCAGGAGTTGATCGACGATCAGGCCGTGGGTGCCGTGGTGGTCACCCACGGCACCGACACGATGGAGGAGAGCGCGTACCTGCTCGAACAACTGTTGGATGTGGACGCCGCTCGCGTCGTGCTGACCGGTGCGATGCGACCGGCGACGGCGGTGCAAGCCGATGGCCCTCAAAACCTGCTGGACGCGGTCAGCCTTGCCACCGATGCACGGGCTCGCGGTGTCTGGGTGACGTTTGCAGGGCAGGTTTATGCCCCGGCCTGGGTGCGCAAGGCCCATCCGTACCGCCTCGATGCGTTCGACGCCGGCGACGCCGGCCCATCAGCCTGGATCGAGGAAGGCCAGGTGCGCTGGTTGTGTGCGCCGGTCTCGAATGGTGATGGCTTGGCGGCAGGCTATTCAAGAGCCGCTGGCCGGGCCGCGTTCCTGGCCGCGCAGCGCTGGCCCTGGGTTGAAATCATCCACAGCCACGCGCTGGCCGATGCGCGGGCGGTTTCCGTCTTGGTGGATGCGGGCGTGGAAGGCTTGGTCGTTGCCGGGACCGGCAATGGGACGGTTCACGTCGAGATTGAGCGCGCATTGACGCGTGCGGTCGAGCACGGTGTGCGCGTGCTTCGTTCGACGCGCTGCGGGGTTGGGCGGGTGATTGGCACGCCCGCGGACGCTTTCGCGTCCGCGGGGAGTCTGAGTCCGGTCAAGGCGCGCATCCGCCTGGCGCTGGACCTGCTGAGCCGCGAGGGTCAGCTCTCGAGTGCTGCCAGCGCGCGCTGAGTGATTTCTTCGACCGTGCCCACGCCGCTGATGGCGCGATATTTCGGTGCGTGTTCGGGGTCGACTTCGGCCCACTTGCGGTAGTAGTCGACCAGGGGCCGAGTTTGCGCACTGTAGACCTCGAGCCGCTTGCGCACGGTTTCTTCCTTGTCATCGTCGCGCTGGACGAGCGGCTCGCCGGTGATGTCGTCCTGGCCTTCGACCTTGGGCGGGTTGAACTTGATGTGATAGGTGCGTCCGGACCCCGGGTGCGAGCGGCGGCCACTCATGCGCTCGATGATGGCTTCGAATGGAACATCGATCTCGAGCACGTAGTCGATCTTGATATTCGCGTTCTTCAGGGCTTCGGCCTGGGCGATGGTGCGGGGAAAGCCGTCGAAGAGGAAACCATGGGCACAGTCGGGCTCGGCGATGCGCTCCTTCACGAGCTTGATGATGAGGTCGTCGCTGACCAGCCCACCGGCGTCCATGACGCTTTTGGCTTGCAGCCCCAGCGGCGTTCCGGCTTTCACGGCTGCCCGCAGCATGTCGCCTGTGGAGATCTGGGGAATGCCATATTTCTTCGCGATGAACGCGGCCTGAGTGCCTTTGCCGGCGCCAGGGGGGCCCAAAAGAATCAGTCTCATGATTTACCTCGAGTCAATGGAAAACTTAGGGTCGATTTCTGTTCGGGCGCGGGCTTCGCGGCCAGGCGCACCCAAGGCTCGAATCGAGAATAGCACGCGTGGCTGCAGGGTCTCTTACAAGCGCGAAGCAGCGCGTTCGAGCGCCAGGTGCACCCGTGCACGTTCGAGATCTTCCGGGGTATCGACGCCGGCGGGTGGAGCCGAGTCGGTGCGGTACACCGCGATCGTCTCACCGTGCCACAGTGCGCGGAGCTGCTCCAAGGCCTCGACCTGCTCGATCGGTGCGACCGCAAGTTTCGGGAACGCGGTCAGAAACGCCACCCGGTACGCGTAGAGCCCGATGTGGCGCAGCGCGCTCGTGCCGGGCAGTTCCCGCACGCCGCTGCTGTAGCGGTCCCGGTCCCAGGGGATGGGGGCCCGGCTGAAATACAGCGCGCGATCATGCCGGTCGGTCACGACTTTGACGACGTTCGGGTTCGTGTAGGCTTCGACATCGTCAATGGGGCAGGCAACCGTGGCCATGCGCGCGCTGGGGTGGCGAGCCAGGCATTCGGCGACGGCGTCGAGCAAACGGGGCTCGATCAGGGGCTCATCGCCCTGGACGTTGACGACGATTTCTTCGCTCGCGAGCCCCAGTCGTTGGGCAGCTTCGGCCAGTCGGTCCGTACCACTTGGATGGTCGGGCTCGGTCAGCAGACATTCGATGCCGTGGCGCGCGCAGGCTTCGGCGATGGCGGGGTCGTCAGCCGCGACCACGCACCGCCGCGCATGACTTTTGAGCGCCTGTTGAGCGACCCGAACCACCATGGGCAGGCCCGCCAGGTCGGCAAGCGGCTTGCCCGGCAGGCGACTCGAACGCATCCGGGCCGGGATGAGGACGATGAAACCGGCAGAAGTGGGCGCAGCGCCCGGGTCCATTGCGTTCATGTCGGAGGCCATGCCGGTCATACCTGGGGCGTTCGCGGCGGGAGCGCGGCGATTTCCTCTTCGCTGACGACGCGGGCTTCGGATTCGAGCATGACCGCGATGCCATCGCGAATCGGATAGGCCAGACGAGCACTGCGGGAGAGCAGCTCGTTGCGTTCGCGCAGATAGTCCAACGGCCCTTTGGTGACTGGGCAGACCAGGAGTTCAAGTAGGCGGGGATCCATGGGCTCGATCATAGTGAGATTGGGCATGGTGCGGAGCCGTCGCCAGGGCTCGGTCGATGGCAGCGAAGAAGGCCTCGGGCAGTTCGACTTCGAGCGCCACTGCCCAGGCCTCGGGCCGCCAGCACCACAGTTTCACAGCGTCTTTTTCGGTACAAATAATCTCTTTGCCAGCCAAAAATGGCGCAAGGTTGCTACCGAAATCATAGTGGTCGGGGAAGGCGTGGCACTCCGCGAGCGTGAGCCCTTGCGCACGCAGGGCCTCGAAAAAGCGCTCGGGGTGGGCAATCCCCGCGACGGCGACGAGCGGCTGGGTGCGCAAGGCGGCGAGGGGGCGCCGTTGGCCCTCGGCGTTGACGGCCGTGTCGGAGAGGCGGCGGTGGACGGGCACGCTTTGCTCCAGCGGGGGAAGATTCAGACCCGGGGGGCCGACGATGAGCATGGGCACGTCACTTGTGGGGCGCGGCCAGGGTTCGCGCAGAGGCCCAGCCGGGAGCAGGCGTCCATTGCCCAAGCCCCCGGCATCGAAGACGCAGATCTCGAGGTCGCGGCGCAGCCGCAGGTGTTGGAGCCCGTCGTCCGAGACGATCACCTCGGTCTGCGGGTATTTTTGCCGCAGCGCTTGCGCCGCAGCCAGCCGATCGGCGCCGACGAAGACCGGCAGACCCGTGCGCCGGTGCAGCAGCAAGGGCTCGTCACCCACCTGTCTCGCGTCGCTGGTGGCGGTGACTTCCTCGACCTGAATCCCGCGCCGACCGTAGCCTCTGGAGATGAGCCCGACGGAGTAGCCTTTTCGTCGGAGATATTCGACCACGGCTAGGGTCAGGGGTGTTTTCCCCGCGCCTCCGGCGACGACATTGCCGACGACGAGCACCTTCCCGCCCGGGTGCGCGCTGGGCAGCCAGGCGCGGTCGTAGGCCCAGCGACGGATCCGCCACAGAGCCCCGTAGAGCGCCGACAGCGGCAGCAGCGCGAGCAGGCACAGCCGCTGGCCGCGCCAGGCGGCTTCGATGCAGGATCGCCAGCGCGCGCGTGCGTGGTTCATGGGACGCGGCGACGCCGTTGGGCGCTCGCCCCTCACTCGTCGTTCGAGGCGCGCGCCGCCGATTGAGTCGCAAAGGTCAGCCGCGGCAGGCCGGCGCGACGCGCTGCTTCCATGACCGTGACGACGCTCTGGTGCGCAGCGCGTGCGTCTGCGCTGATGATGACGACCGCATCGGGGCCGATCTGCGCTGCCGCCTCCGCCAGGGCCGCGCCGACCGCATCGACGTTGCGGCCGGTCACGGCGCGTTGATTGACCTGGATGCGTCCGTCGGCCGCAACCGCGACCACGATCTCCTTGGGGTAGTCGCGCTGGGCGGAGGCGTCGGCCACGGGCAGTTGCAATTGCAGTTCGGTGAACTTGCTGTAGGTCGTCGTCAGCATCAAGAAGATGAGGATGACGAGCAGGACGTCGATGAACGGGATCAGGTTGATCTCGGGCTCGTCGCGGTGCCGTGGGCGAAAGTTCATGGCTTCAACGCCGCCGCAAGGCGTCCAAGTGTCGAACGAAGCGGTCGGCGGCCACTTCGAGCGTCAGCAGGTATTCATCGACCCGGGCGCGGAAATAGCGCCAGAGAATCAGCGAGGGGATCGCGACGATCAGGCCAAAAGCCGTGTTGTAGAGCGCGACCGAGATGCCGTGCGCGAGCTGCAGCGGATTCGTCGCCCCGGCCACTGCGCCGGTGCCCTGCGAGCCGAAAATCTCGATCATCCCGATCACCGTCCCCAGCAGCCCGAGCAGAGGCGCGGCCGAGGCGATGGTCGCCAGGGCACTCAGGTAACGCTCGAGCCGGTGGGCGACGACGCGCCCCGTGACCTCGGCGGCGGCATGGAGGTCTTCCAAGCTCATTTGGGGGTTGGCCCGCCAGGCGCGCAGCGGCCCCGCCAGAACCTCGCCCAAAGCGGAGCTTTTTTCGAGTTGCTCGACCACCTCCGGCGTCGGTGGCCCGTTTCGGGTCACGGCGATCGCCTCGTCCAGTAGCGTTGCCGGCGCCACTTTGACGGCACGAAGGCTGACCGCCCGCTCGATCGCAATGGCCAGCGCCAGCACCGAGCAGAGCACCAGCGGCCAAATCGGCCAACCTGCGGCTTGTATGATCGACAGCAAATCTCCCTCCAACGTGAAAGCGCGGCGCTATGGAAGCGGCCCCGGCGATTATGGCTCAGCCCATGGTCGGCCGTGTTCAGGAAGACCCCAGAGCCGAGGCGGTGCGCGCTCAGTGGCTGAGAGGGAATTGGGCGTGCCCGAAGGGGCGCCCCAAAACGCGCCCGAGTAGGCGCAAAGCACAGCCGTAGCTCGGGCTACGGCGCGCATTTGCAACGCCCTCTGGCGTGTTTTTGGGTGTCAAAGCGGGCATGACCAATTCCCTCTCAGCCTCTCAGGGAACGTCGGCGCTCCGATGCGGGCGATTTCTGGCTTGTGGATAACTTTGTGGGAAACCCGCTGAACAAGGCTTTGACTTTTGGCGCAAACCGTGGCACTGCGCTCGATTTCCCCTTTCTTCGCTCCATTGAACTAGATAAAACAATGACTTACGGATGCCCTGTGTCTGCCCTCCGGGTGAGCGCGTCATCCGCCTCGCAGTGGCTGCGCTGTGGACGACTTTGGGTCTCGGGCCGGCGCAAAATGGACATGGGGTGCTCCCATGATTGAAGCGGACGGGGCAACGGTCGGGTCGGCGTGGGTCTGGGATGTCGCGGGCTTGTGCCGCGCAGCTGCCGATGCCTTGGCTGCGCGCTTCAATCCGGTTCGAGTTCGCGGAGAAATCAGTGGCTTCACGCGGGCATCGAGTGGGCACTGCTATTTTTCCTTGAAGGACGCCGAGGCCCAGATTCGCTGCGCCCTGTTTCGCCGGCATGCGGCGGCCTTGAGCTTTGCGCCGCGCGATGGCGATTCGGTCGAGGTCTATGGCCGTCTGGGCGTTTACGAGGCGCGTGGCGACCTGCAACTCATCGTTGAAGACATCCGACGCGCCGGGCAAGGGGCGCTCTTCGAACAATTTTTGCGGCTTAGGGCCCGGCTCGAGGCCGAAGGCCTGTTCGATGCCGCCCGCAAGCGCGTCGTGCCGCCGTGGCCGCGCGGCGTCGGTCTCGTGACTTCACCGGGCGCCGCCGCCCTGCATGATGTCGTCACCACCTTGAGACGCCGCGTTCCGCACGTTCCGGTCTTGTTCTCGCCGGCTTCGGTTCAAGGCGCGCAAGCCGCACCTGAGCTCATGGCGGCGCTGGAGCGGCTTTATGCGCACATCGGCCAAAAGGGGCAGCCGCCGATCGATCTCATTTTGCTGGTGCGGGGGGGTGGCTCGCTCGAGGATCTATGGGCCTTCAACGACGAACAACTGGCGCGGACGCTGGCCCGCAGTCCGGTGCCGGTGATTTCCGGCGTCGGCCACGAGACCGATTTCACGATCGCCGACTTCGTCGCCGATGTCCGAGCCCCGACGCCGACCGCCGCAGCCGAGTGGGTCGCTCCGCCCAGGGAGCAATGGATGAATGCGCTGCAAGCGCTGCAGCAGCGGATCGAACAGGCCGTCTTCAGACACCTCGACGTGCACGCGCAACGCTTGGATCTGTTGACCGCTCGGCTCGGCCGTCCCTCGGGACGCGTGGTCCGCGAGCAGCAGCGCTTGCAGGCGCTGGCGCAGCGGCTGCGATTTGGGTTGATGCGGGCCGTCGAGCGACGTGCCCTGCGGCTTGAAGCCCTCGACCGCGCTCTGCCCACAGCGGCGGCACGTGCGCTCCAGCAGGAATCCGAGCGATTGCACCGCCTGAAGTTGCGTCTGCAGGCCATCGATCCGCGCGCCGTGCTGGCCCGTGGCTACGCATTGCTCAGTGATCCCGTGGATCCCGACCGGGTCTACACCCGGGTCGCCGACCTGCAGCCGGGCCAGAAGGTTCGCGCGCAGCTGGCCGACGGGGCCGCGGACATGACCGTGAGCGCACGCGTGGCTTCCTGAATTCCTACAATCAGCCTCGCGACTTTTCTTCACATCATTGGAGGTTCCATGGAACATGTACTGCCACCCCTGCCATTTCCCAAGAATTCGCTGGCCCCGTACTACAGCGAGGAAACGCTCGACTACCACCACGGCAAGCACCACAACGCCTACGTGGTGAATCTGAACAACCTGCAAAAGGGCACGGAATTCGAGAACAAATCGCTGGAGGAAATCGTCAAGACCGCGCCGCCGGGAGGCATCTACAACAATGCCGCTCAGGTTTGGAACCACACGTTCTTCTGGAACTGCATGAAGCCCAATGGCGGTGGCGAGCCGCAAGGCGCGCTGGCCGAGGCGATCCGCGCCAAGTGGGGCAGCTATGCGGCCTTCAAGGAGGCGTTCGTCAAGTCTGCCGTCGCCAATTTCGGTTCGGGTTGGACGTGGCTGGTGAAAAAGCCCGACGGCACCGTGGACATCGTGAACATGGGGCCAGCGGGCACGCCCCTGACCACGCCGGACAAGCCCTTGTTGACCGTCGACGTGTGGGAGCACGCGTATTACATCGACTACCGCAACCTGCGGCAGAAGTTCGTCGAGACCTTCTTCGACCACTTGGTGAATTGGTCGTTCGCCGAGGCGAACTTCAACGCCGCGGCGTAAAGGGCGGTTTTACGGGGGCGAGCCCCTGTCGCTTCCATGGAAGCCGGCCTTTTGGGGCCGGCTTTTTTCTCGCCCGGATCGGATGATGGGGTTCCCTAGGCGGCGGTTCTGCCCAATACGGGCAGCGTTTCCTCGGCTCAAACGGCCCTGCTCACCAGCGCTCGCCCCGGCGAGCGAGCGGTCAGCCGCCCTCCTCATTGCTCGAAGGGCACGCCCCGCAGGCGTTGACCGGCAGAGATGCCGTGCTTCGCAAACCAGCCCCGATGCATTTCGAGCACAAAGCGAACCGGCCGAGCCGAGCAGTGGGTTTGCGTCGACATCGGCTGCATGTCGGCCAGGTTCACGATGGTTCCATCATCGGCAACGAACGCGGCCGTCAAGGGCAGAGGCGTGTTTTTCATCCAGAAGCATTGAACCCCCGGCTGCTCGAACACGAACAGCATTCCCTCCGACGGTGCCAAATCGCGGCGATTCATCAGCCCGATGCGCCGCTGCTCCTCGGTCAGGGCGACCTGCGCATCGATGATGTGGATGCCCGCCGTCAGACGCACCCGCGGAAGGTCCCGCTGCGGGCCTTCGGCTGACATCGAGCTTTGCGCGCGGATCGAAAAGGGCGCCAGCAGGGCGACGGCGAGCGCCGCGAGGCCAACGAGTCGCATCCTTGGCCCGCGGCGCGTCATCGTCCGTTCAGTAGGTGGCTGCACGTTTGGCCTTGTGCGCCTTCTTGGCCTTGTGGCTCTTGCTCGCTTTATGGGCCTTGCGAGCCTTGTGAGCTTTCGCTGCCTTCGGTGCGCGGTGTTCGGGGGCTGCTGTCATCGGCGTTCCGGCCGCCGGGCCAGGAGTCACCGCAGGCGCTGCAGGGGTGGCAGGAACCGCTGGCGTTGCAGGCGTGGCCGGAGCGGGAGCGGCCGCTTGAGCGAATGCGCCGGCGGCGAACAGGGTTGCAAGCAGGGCGGAGGTGAGCTTCGTTTTCATTGGTTTGTCTCGTATGGGTGGAAGAACGCACCGCGCGATCATGCTGGTGGACAACAGGGAACTGCTGCCGTGTGCTGCACGGGACCTGGGTCCGCGGTCAGCTTTAGCGCGTCGGAGTCGGCACCCTCCATTTATAACGGATCGGCGGTTGAGCCGTGCGTCCGCTCCCTGTCAGGTGGGGGTGGATAGAATAGAGAAGGCACTCAAAAAGTGTCGTCGACCCCAAGCTGATTCGTCGCTTCATGCGAACAGCTCAACCCTTGGAGACCGTCATGTACCAACACATCCAAATCCCCGCCGCCGGAACAAAAATCACCGTCAACCCCGACTTCTCGCTCAATGTCCCGGACGAGCCCATCATCCCCTACATCGAGGGCGACGGAACGGGCGTGGACATTACGCCGGTGATGATCCGGGTCGTGGACGCGGCGGTTGCCAAGTCCTATGGCGGCAAGCGCAAGATCCACTGGATGGAGGTCTACGCCGGCGAGAAGTCGACCCGCGTCTACGGGCCTGATGTTTGGCTGCCCGAAGAAACGCTGCATGCGCTGCGCGAGTACGTCGTGTCCATCAAGGGCCCGCTGACCACGCCCGTGGGGGGGGGGATCCGCTCGCTCAACGTTGCGCTGCGTCAGGAACTCGACCTCTACGTCTGCCTGCGGCCGGTTCAGTATTTCAAAGGCGTGCCTTCGCCGGTCAAGGAGCCGGAGAAGACCAATATGGTGATCTTCCGCGAAAACGCCGAGGATATTTACGCCGGGATCGAGTTCGAAGCGAAGTCGGCCAAGGCGCAAAAGCTCATCAAAATCCTACAAGAAGAGTTTGGCGTCACCAAAATCCGCTTCCCCGAAACCTCGGCGATCGGCGTCAAGCCGGTTTCGATCGAGGGCACCGAGCGGCTGGTTCGCAAGGCGATCCAATACGCCATCGACAACGACAAGCCCAGCGTGACCCTGGTGCACAAGGGTAACATCATGAAGTTCACGGAAGGGGGCTTCCGCGACTGGGGCTACGCGCTGGCTCGGCGTGAGTTCGGCGCCCAGCCGATCGACGGCGGTCCATGGTGCCAGTTCAAGAACCCGAAAACGGGGCGCGAAATCATCATCAAGGACGTGATTGCCGATGCTTTCCTGCAGCAGATCTTGCTGCGTCCGGCCGAGTACTCGGTGATTGCTACGCTCAACCTCAACGGCGACTACATTTCCGATGCTCTGGCGGCGCAGGTCGGCGGCATCGGCATCGCGCCCGGCGCCAATTTGTCCGATTCGGTCGCTTGTTTCGAGGCCACACACGGCACGGCGCCCAAATACGCGGGCAAGGACTACGTGAACCCGGGCTCGGAGATTCTGTCGGCCGAAATGATGTTGCGCCACATGGGCTGGACCGAAGCGGCCGATCTCATCATCAGCTCGATGCAAAAGGCCATTTTGAGCAAAAAGGTGACCTACGACTTCGCTCGTCTCATGGAGGGGGCGACCCAGGTCAGCTGCTCGGGCTTCGGGCAGGTGATGATCGACCACATGTAAAGGTAACGCTGAAGCAGTTCCCGCGATGCGCGACGCGCGTGGGGCTTGCCCAGCGTTGCCGTAAGGCTCGGCGAGCACGCCGCATCGCGTCCGCACATCGCTGTCGGCGCAGGCGTTCGGGCTTCTCTTGCAGTGCCGTCTCATCGAAAGCCCCCCGGTCCTGACTCCGTGGGGCAAGCAGTCCGTCAGCCCGGAGTTCCCGGGCTATTTTTTGCCGTGCCTGGGGAATATCAGCCCAGGTTCGCAGGGCTTGGATCAGTCGATAGAATGAATCCATGCCTATGAATTCGCCCTCTGGTCCTATGCTGCCATCAGGTCCTCTGCACGATGACGGGCAGGGGGCTTCACTGGTCGTTGAGCGGCAGCGGCAGCGGGTCCAGCCGCCGCGCCTGTACCGTGTGCTGATGCTCAACGACGACTACACGCCGATGGAGTTCGTGGTCGAAGTCCTGCAGCATTTTTTTGGCAAAGACCGCGAGACAGCGACCCAAATCATGCTCAAAATCCACTTGGAGGGTAAAGGCATTTGTGGCGTCTACAGTCGGGATGTGGCTGAGACGAAGGTGCAGCAGGTGATGGATGCGGCGCAGCAGGCGGGGCATCCGTTGCAGTGTGTGGCGGAACCGGCGGATTGAAGAGCGGGGAACCTGCCCGATCTATGGGGATCAACAGGAACATCTGCCAGCAATGGACGGGTTTAGGCGGTTAGGCAGTTAGCAAAAGGAAGCACCATGATTGCGCAAGAGTTGGAAGTAAGCCTGCATATGGCCTTCGTCGAGGCCCGGCAGCAGCGCCATGAATTCATTACGGTCGAGCATCTCTTGCTGGCGCTGTTGGATAACCCCAGTGCGTCGGAGGTGCTCAAGGCTTGCGCGGCCAATCTCGATGACCTGCGTAAGTCCCTCACCAATTTCATCAAAGACAACACGCCGCAGGTTGGCGGGACCGAAGAGGTCGACACCCAGCCGACGCTTGGATTTCAGCGCGTCATCCAGCGCGCGATCATGCATGTGCAGTCCACGGGCAACGGCAAAAAGGAAGTGACCGGGGCGAATGTGCTCGTGGCGATCTTCGGCGAGAAGGATTCCCACGCGGTCTATTACCTGCATCAGCAGGGGGTGACGCGGCTGGACGTGGTCAACTACATTGCCCACGGCATCCGCAAGACCGATCCGCAGCCGCCGCAAGGCAGCGAGGAGCGCCCGAGCGATGCTGAGGAATCGACGGGCGGCAACGAGCGCAGCGAGAAGGCTTCGCCGCTCGAACAGTACACGCAGAACCTCAACCAGCTGGCCAAGGAAGGCAAGATCGATCCGTTGATTGGCCGTGAGTACGAGGTCGAGCGGGTCATCCAGATTCTGTGCCGCCGCCGCAAGAACAATCCGCTGCTGGTCGGCGAGGCGGGCGTCGGCAAGACCGCGATTGCGGAGGGCTTGGCTTGGCGCATCGTCCAAAAAGATGTCCCGGAGATCCTGGCGGATGCTCAGGTCTATTCGCTCGACATGGGCGCGCTGCTTGCGGGCACGAAGTACCGCGGTGATTTCGAGCAGCGACTCAAGGCCGTCCTCAAGGCCCTGAAAGACCGGCCGCATGCCATTTTGTTCATCGACGAGATCCACACGCTGATCGGGGCAGGGGCAGCGTCGGGCGGCACGCTCGACGCTTCGAACCTGCTCAAGCCCGCACTGTCGAGCGGTCAGCTCAAGTGCATAGGCGCGACGACCTTCACGGAGTTTCGCGGCATTTTCGAAAAGGACGCGGCCTTGTCCCGTCGCTTCCAGAAGGTCGACGTGGTCGAGCCGAGCGTCGCGGAAACCGTGGAAATTCTCAAAGGGTTGAAGTCGCGCTTCGAGGAGCACCACAGCGTCAAATACGCCAACGCGGCCCTGCAAGCGGCGGCCGAGTTGTCGGCCAAGTACATCACCGATCGGCACCTGCCGGACAAGGCCATCGATGTGATCGATGAGGCGGGTGCCGCCCAGCGCATCCTCGTGCCGTCCAAACGGAAGAAAACCATCGGCAAGACCGAAATCGAGGAAATCGTCGCGAAGATTGCGCGGATTCCGCCCGCGAACGTCTCGAATGACGACCGCAGCAAATTGCAGAACATCGAACGCGACCTCAAGAGCGTGGTTTTTGGGCAGGACCAGGCGCTCGAGACCCTAGCCAGTGCCGTCAAGATGGCGCGTTCGGGCCTGGGGCGCTCGGATAAGCCGATCGGTTCGTTCCTGTTCAGCGGCCCCACCGGCGTCGGCAAGACCGAGGCAGCACGGCAGTTGGCGTACATCCTGGGCATCGAACTGATTCGTTTCGACATGTCCGAGTACATGGAGCGCCACGCCGTCAGCCGCCTCATCGGCGCGCCGCCGGGCTATGTGGGCTTCGATCAGGGGGGCCTGCTGACGGAGGCCGTGACGAAGAAGCCGCACGCGGTGCTGCTGCTCGATGAAATCGAGAAGGCGCATCCGGATATCTTCAACGTGTTGTTGCAGGTGATGGACCACGGCACGCTGACGGACAACAACGGGCGCAAGGCTGATTTCCGCAACGTCATCATCATCATGACGACGAACGCGGGTGCCGAGACCATGAACAAGCCCACGATCGGCTTCAACAACCCGCGCCAGGCGGGCGACGAAATGGCGGATATCAAACGCTTGTTCACGCCCGAGTTCCGCAACCGGCTCGATGCCATCGTGAACTTCAAGCCGCTCGACGAGCAGGTCATTCTGCGCGTGGTCGACAAGTTCCTGCTGCAGCTCGAGACCCAGCTGGCCGAGAAGAAGGTCGAGGTCACGTTCACGGACAAGCTGCGCAAGCATCTGGCGAAGAAGGGCTTCGACCCGCTCATGGGCGCGCGGCCGATGCAGAGGCTCATCCAGGACACGATCCGTCGCTCGCTCGCAGACGAGCTGCTGTTTGGTCGCTTGACCGAGGGCGGGCGTCTGACGGTCGATGTCGACGATGCGGGCGAGGTGAGCCTCGACATTCAAGCGCTACCGAAGAAAGAGGGACGAGGGTCGCGCGCCGAGCCCACAGAGCCCTCCGAGCCCGAGCAGGCAGCAGCGGGCTGATCGGCAGCCACGATGGGCCTGCCCTCGGCTCGATCCAAGCCTTCAACCGCTCCAGCCGAGCGGAAGGTGTTCGGACCGGTCGACGCGCTCGACGTAGCGCACGATTTCGTCCGGCGGCATGGGCGCGCTCAGCAAGTAGCCTTGCACCGCATCGCAGCCCAGGGCGCGAAGCATCTGGAGCTGTTGGAGGGTTTCAACCCCCTCGGCGACCGTGTCGCGTGAGAGCTGATGGGCAAGGTCGATCGCCGCCGCCACGATGGCAGCGTCATCCGGATCGTGCTCGAGATCGCGAATGAAAGTGCGGTCGATCTTGAGGCGGTCGATCGGCAGTTGTTTGAGGTAGGCGAGCGACGAGTAGCCGGTGCCGAAGTCGTCGATCGCGCAGCGGGCTCCCAGCCCGCGCAGCTGGTCGAGTTCGCCTTTTGCCGCCCGTGGGTCGCCCATGATCGCGCTTTCCGTGACCTCGAGTTCGATCCGCTCGAGGAGCCGCTGCGGCTCGCTGCTGTCGCCGTCGCAGCCGAGCGCGCAGCACAGCCGCTGGGCGAGGTCTGGCCGGTCGAATTGCCGCGCGGACAGGTTGATGCTGGCCCGAAGCTGGCGATCCGGCCAGGTCTGCATCCAGGTCTCCACCATCGCTTTGGCCTGCCGGGCAACCCAGATACCCATCGCCTCGGCGAGCTCACTGCGGCCCTCGATGACATCGATGAAGGCTCCGGCAGCAAGGACGCTGCCGTCGGGTTGCGGCCAGCGCACCAGGAGCTCAAAGCCGAGCAGCGGCAAGCTCGGTGTGAGCCCGTGGATGGGCTGCGCGTAAAGAATCAACTGCTTGTCGCGAATGGCTGCGCGCAGACCTTGCTCGAGCGCGAGCTGCCGCTGCACCGCGGCATCCATGGCGTCCGTGTAGAAGTGCCAGCGGGCGCCCCCGGTCTTCTTGGCCTGATACATCGCGAGATCGGCATGACGCAGCAAGTCCGACGCGCGGGTGCCGTCTTGGGGATAGAGCGCAATGCCGATCGACGGGCTGATTTCCACTTCGGCTGCTGCGCCCTCGGTTCCGGTGGCGTACGGTGCTGCCAGGGCTTCCAGAAGGCTCTGCGCCGTCTGTGCCGCAGCTTCGGCGTGATCCAGACCGGGCAAGGCGGCGACGAATTCATCGCCGCCCAGCCGGCCAATCCAGTCGCTGCTGCGCAGGCGTTCGCGCAAACGGTGGGCGGTTTCCCGCAGCACGGCGTCACCGGCCTCATGCCCAAACCGGTCATTGACGCTCTTGAAGCGGTCGAGGTCGATGAAGAGGACGGCGAGCATGCGTCCGTCGCGGGCGCTGGCTGAAATTTCATGCTCGAGCACATCGAGAAAGGCCAGCCGGTTGTACAGCCCGGTCAAGGGGTCTGTTCGGGCCAGCCGCTCGATTTCGGCTGCAGCGGCCTTGCGCTCGGTGATGTCGGTGTACACAGTGACGTAGCCGCCGCTGGCCAGCGGCTGGCCGCGAATGTGTAGCACTTGGCCGTTGGGTCGGGTGCGCTCGAACTCATGGGGCTCGAAACGGCGCGCGCGGGCCGCCATGGCGGCCACCATGGCCTCGGGATCGGCCGTGGGGCCATAGTCGCCCCGCTCGGCGTTGTAGCGATAGACATCGAGCAGCGATGCGCCGGGGCGCTCGAACAATTCGCGCGGCAGGTCCAGCATTTCGAGCAGCCGGTCGTTCCAGTAGAGGAGCCGCAGGTCGCCGTCGACCATCGAGATGCCCGCCGGAATGTTCTGCACCAGGGTGCGCAGCAGGTCGAGGGCTTGGCGGAGCTGGGCGCGCTCTTGCTTTTGCACGGTGATGTCGGTGTAGGTGCTCGCAAATCCCAGCACCTGCCCCGTTTCGTCACGGATGGGCGTGCCGATCACGAGATGGGTGCGCCCGTCGGGCCGCTCGCGCTCGAAGCGGTGCGGCTCGAACTTCAGCGCCAAGGCGCGCCGCTCCTGGATGGCCCGCTCGACGGGAATCGGCCCGTATTCGCCGCGCTCGGCCGGGTAACGGACGAGGTCGCCGAAATCGACGCCCTCGCGCAAGGCTTCGGCTGGCAGGTCGAGGATCTGCCCGAAGCGCTCATTCCAGAGACGAAGCTTGAGGCTGGCGTCGAAGACGCTGAGGCCGAGCGGGAGCTGCTGGACGATGGCTTCGAGGTAGGCGGTGCGTTCGCGTAGCGTCCGCTCGAGCCGCACGTGGTCCGTGATGTCGATGTTGATGCCATAGACCTGGCGGTGGCCTTGGACCGTGTCGGTCACGACCACGGTGCGCAGCAGAAAGTAGCGCAGTTCCCCGTCGCTGCGGTAGAGGCGGTAATGAACTTCCCCGCCGCCGGCAGCGTACGCGGCTTCCAGGTCGCGTGCGAGGTGAGGGCGGTCCTCGGGGTGCAGCATGGCGGCGATCCGCTCACGCTCTGCCGGGACGTCGTCAGCAATCCCGTGGAGCCGACGAAACGTGGGTGACCACCACAGTTCACCGGTGTCGAGATCTCGCCGCCAGTGGGCGATCGACAGCCGGTCGAACAATTCCGAAACCCGGTTCTTCTCCTCGGCAAGCAATTGCTCGGCCCAGCGCGCGCGGCGACGTTCCCACAGCCCCCACCCGACCAAGATCGCGGCGGCGATCCAGCCCGCCCAGGTCAGTCCTGGCATGAGCGCTTCCCCGAGGAGTCTGGACGCCGAGAGCGCGCGGAAAGAGAAAGGGGCGAACGGATCGGCATGGAACGGGCGTCAAAGGGGGCTGGCGCAGCCTAAATCCGGCAGTTGGGCGCGCAGCGCACACCCAAACGGTGAACGGCCTCCCCCACTGAAAATTGCTGAAACATCAACACCTTTGTTTTCGCGAGAAGCGGTCAACTGCCGGATTTAGGCTCAGTATATCGACGCGCCTCGTGGGCCAGTGCTTCGGGTTTTCCCACAGAAGCCACCGGAAACTTGCGGCGTGTCTGCAAGAATCGGCCCATGACGACGCACATCAACCCGGCCGACCCGCAGAGTCTCGGCACGCACACGTTCCTCTGGCACGACTACGAAACCTTCGGTACCGACATGCGCCGCGACCGTCCGGCGCAGTTTGCGGCGATTCGGACCGACGCTGCCCTGCAGGAATTGGGCGAGCCGCTGATGCTGTATTGCCAACCCGCCCCGGACTACCTGCCCGATCCGGATGCCTGTCTGGTCACGGGCATCACGCCTCAGCAATGTTGGGCGAACGGCCTACCCGAGGCACGGTTTGCCGAGCGCATCCACGGTGCGTTCGTCCAACCCGGCACCATAGGGGTGGGGTACAACAGTATCCGCTTCGATGATGAAGTCACACGCTTTTTGTTGTGGCGCAACCTGATCGATCCCTACGCGCGCGAGTGGCAGAACGAGTGCGGGCGGTGGGACTTGCTCGACGTCGTGCGCGCGACCTGGTCTCTGCGGCCTGAGGGCATCGAGTGGCCGCGCAACGGGGACGGCCGGCCCAGCTTTCGTCTGGAACACCTCAGCGCCGCGAATGGCCTGGCGCACGAGGCGGCCCACGACGCGCTCTCCGATGTGCGGGCAACGATCGCGCTGGCTCGGCTGCTGCGCGCGCGTCAGCCGCGGCTGTTCGATTTTTGTTTTGCGCTTCACCGCAAAGAGCGCGTGGCGGCCGAAATCGGCTTGCCCTGCACCCCGCGCGAGGCGCGGCCGTTCATCCATATTTCCGGCATGTTCGCCCCCGAGCGTGGTTGCTTGGCCATCATGTGGCCCCTGGCCACGCACCCGAACAACCGCAACGAGCTCATTGCTTGGGACCTGGCCTACGACCCCAGCGAGCTGGCGAGTCTCGATGCCGAGGCGATCCGCGCCCGTCTCTTCACCCGCGCCGAAGCGCTGCCCGATGGGGTGGCGCGGTTGCCAATCAAGTCGGTGCACCTGAACAAATCGCCCGTGGTCATCGGCAACCTCAAGGTGCTGACCCCGGCGGTGCGCGAGCGCTGGGGCATCGATCTGGAGCAGCAGCTGGCCCATGCCGTGATGGCACGCCACCTGCCCGACCTCAGCGCCATCTGGGCCGAAGTCTTCAGCCGCCCAGAACCCACCGAACCGGTGGACGTGGAGCTCGACCTCTACGGCGGTTTTCTGAGCAACGCCGACCGGCGGCGACTCGAGCAGTTGCGCGCCCTCGCGCCCGCGGGCTTGGCCAACGCCCGGATGGGCTTCGACGACCCGAGGCTCGATGAACTCGTGTTCCGCTGGCGTGCGCGCAACTGGCCCGAGACGCTCGACGACGAAGGCCGCGCGCGTTGGCAGGCGCTGCGCCACGCGCGTTTGATCGACGGGCAGGGCGGGGCGCGCACCCTGGCGCAGCTGCAAGAGCGCCTCGATATCCTTGTCGATGAAGCCATGGAGCGCGAAGACGAACGCGCCGAGGCCATACTGAATGCCCTGGCCGAATGGGCGGACTACGTGACTGCGGATTTGGGCTGAGGCCGGCGGGGCGCGCCTTGGGTTCGCTATTTTGAGCCAAACATGCCGAGTGCCGGCGTGAATCGGTCGATCTTTGCTATCAAAAAAGGATTATTGGCAACGGTCTGCCCGTCGCGCTGATGCTCTTGCCGAGCAAGGCCGTGTCGGGTGCATGACGCGGACTCAGGTCGTCCCGAAAATCCGGTCGCCTGCGTCACCCAGGCCCGGGAGGATGTAGCCGTGGTCATTGAGGCCGCGGTCGATGGCGGCGGTGTAGATGGGCACGTCGGGGTGGGCCTTGTGGACGGTGGCGATGCCCTCGGGGCAGGTCAGCAGGCACACGAACTTCACCGAGCGCGGCTTGAGCGCCTTGACCTTGTCGATGGCGGCCACGGCGGAATTGCCGGTGGCGAGCATGGGATCGAGCAGGATCACGTCGCGCTCGGGCATGTCTGACGGCATCTTGAAGTAGTACTCCACCGCCTGCAGCGTGGCCGGGTCGCGGTAGAGGCCGATGTGGCCCACGCGCGCACCGGGCACCACGCTGAGCATGCCATCCAGTATGCCCAGACCCGCGCGCAGAATGGGCACGAACACCAGCTTCTTGCCGTCGATGACCGGGCTCATCATCGGCTCGAGCGGTGTCTCGATCGCCACGTCTTGTGTCGGCATGTCGCGCGTGACTTCATAAGCCATCAAGGTCGCCAGTTCATTGAGCAGCCGGCGAAAGGTGTTGGTGCTGGCTTCCTTCTTGCGCATCAGCGTGAGCTTGTGCTGCACGAGCGGGTGGCGGATGTGATGAACCTGATTCATGGTTTCTTTGAGTTGTGGTTGGAGGGATGGTAGGCGGCTGGGCCGGCAGGGATTCAGCGACGTTTGCTGCCGCCCCCGAGCAAGCTGCCGAGCACGCCGCGGATGATTTCACGGCCCACGGTCGAGCCGATGGTGCGCGCGGCCGATTTGGCCAGCGTCTGCGCGATCCCGTCGTAGCGGCCGCCGCGCGGCCCGGTGCTGCCAAACAGCACGTCCCGCAGGCCATCGAGCACGCCGCCGCTGGCGTCTGCCGCCGAGGATGGGGCAGCGGCTGCGGGCGTTCCACTTCCGTTGGCGTTCCCGGCGTTGACCGCCCCGCCACCGGTGGCGCGGGCGATGAGGCGCTCGTAGGCCGACTCTCGGTCGACGGTTTTCTCATAGGCGCCCGCGACCAGCGAGCGAGCCATGAGCGTGCGTCGCTGCTCGGCGCTGATGGGGCCAATGAGGCTGCCGGGCGGGATCACGAAGGCGCGTTCGGTCACGCCCGGCCGGCCTTTGGCGTCGAGCAGGCTTACCAGTGCCTCGCCCACGGCAAGTTCGGTGATGGCACGGCTGAGGTCCAGCCCGGGGTTCGGACGCATCGTCTCGGCAGCGGCCTTGACGGCTTTTTGGTCGCGCGGCGTGAAGGCGCGCAATGCGTGTTGCACGCGATTGCCGAGTTGGGCCAGCACGGAGTCGGGAATGTCCAGCGGGTTTTGCGTCACGAAATACACGCCCACGCCCTTGGACCGCACGAGGCGGACCACCAGCTCGATTTTCTCGAGCAGCGCCTTGGGGGCATCGGAAAACAGCAGATGCGCTTCGTCGAAAAAGAAGACGAGCTTGGGTTTTTCGGGGTCGCCGATTTCGGGTAACTGCTCAAAGAGTTCGGCAAGCAGCCAGAGCAGGAAAGTCGCATACAGCCGCGGCGCTTGCATGAGGCGGTCGGCGGCCAGGATGTTGACCATGCCTTGCCCATCGACCGTTTGCAAGAAGTCGGCGATGTTGAGCATGGGCTCGCCGAAGAAGCGGTCGCCGCCCTGCGCTTCGATCTGCAACAGGCCGCGCTGGATGGCGCCGATGCTCGCGGCGCTGACGTTGCCGTACTGCGTCGTGAACTGCGAAGCATGGTCGCCCACGAATTGCAGCATGGCCCTCAGGTCTTTGAGGTCGAGCAACAAAAGGCCGTTGTCGTCTGCAATGCGAAAGACGATTTGCAACACCCCCGCCTGCGTTTCGTTGAGGTCGAGCATGCGCGCGAGCAGCAACGGCCCCATGTCGGCCACCGTGGCGCGAACCGGATGCCCTTGCTCGCCAAAAACATCCCAAAAGGTGACGGGGCAAGCCCGAGGCTCGGGCGTCGGGATGCCGCGCTCTTGGAGCACGGCGGCGAGCTTGGGGCTGATTTGGCCGGGCTGACTGATGCCCGAGAGGTCGCCTTTGACGTCGGAAAGGAAGACGGGTACCCCAATGCTCGAGAACTTCTCGGCGATGGTCTGCAGCGTGACCGTCTTTCCGGTGCCGGTGGCCCCGGTGATGAGGCCGTGTCGGTTCGCCATCTCGGGCAGCAGGTAGCACTCGGTGTGAGCGTTGCGGGCAATGAGCAGAGGTTCAGCCATGGCGGGTTTCGTGCGGTGGGGGGTTCATTCCTGCGGTGACGGGGGGACTGCGCGAGCCCGTCGCCTAAAATCTCGGCCCCAAGGTTAATTCAACAAAAGAGGATTTCCGATGGCCGGCCACAGCAAATGGGCGAATATTCAACACCGCAAGAGCAGGCAGGACGAAAAACGCCAGCGGATCTGGACCCGCGTGGTCCGCGAGATCATGGTGGCGGCCCGTACCGGTGGCGGCGACCCGAGCGCCAACCCGCGCCTGCGCATGGCGATCGAAAAAGCCAAGGCCGCCAACATGCCGGCCGACACGATCAAGCGCAACATCGACAAGGCCACGGGCAACCTCGAAGGCGTGAACTATGAGGAAATCCGCTACGAGGGCTATGGCATCGGCGGCGCAGCCATCATCCTCGACACCATGACCGACAACCGCGTGCGCACGGTGGCTGAAGTGCGCCACGCCTTCAGCAAGTACGGCGGCAATCTCGGCACCGAAGGCTCGGTGGCCTTCCAGTTCAAGCACTGCGGGCAACTGATTTTTGCCCCTGGCACCAGCGAGGACAAAGTCATGGAAGTCGCCCTGGAGGCGGGCGCGGAAGACGTCATCACCGACGAAGAGGGCGCCATCGAGGTCATTACCGCGCCGGGTGACTTTGAAGCGGTGAAGAATGCCCTCGAGGCCGCCGGGCTCAAGCCCGAGGTGGCCGAAGTCACGATGCGACCCGAGAACACGGTCGCCCTGGCGGGTGAGGACGCCGCGCGCATGCAAAAGCTGCTCGACGTGCTCGAAGACCTCGACGACGTCCAGGCCGTCTATCACAACGCCGAGCTCGAGGAATGAAGGTCCTCGTCATCGGCGGCGGCGGCCGCGAACATGCCTTGGCGTGGAAGCTCGCTGGGGGGCAGCGCGTGGAGCGCGTGTACGTCGCACCCGGCAATGCCGGCACGGCGCGCGACGCCCGGCTGCGCAATGTACCGATTACCGATCTTGCGGAACTGCGCCGTTGGGCGCAGCAAGAGGGCATCGCCCTCACCGTCGTAGGGCCGGAGCAGCCTTTGGCGGCCGGTGTGGTCGATGAATTCCGCGCGCACGGGCTGCGCATCTTCGGACCCACGCGCGCGGCGGCGCAGCTCGAGAGCTCGAAGGCCTTTTCCAAGGCGTTCATGCAGCGCCACGGCATTCCGACCGCAGCCTACGAGACCTTCAGCGACGCTGCCGCGGCGCATGCCTATGTGGACGCCCAGGGCGCGCCCATCGTGGTGAAGGCCGACGGGCTGGCGGCCGGGAAGGGCGTGGTGGTGGCCATGACGCTCGCCGAAGCGCATGAAGCGATCGATTTCATGCTGCTCGACAACCGGCTGGGCGTCAGCCACAACGAAGGCGGCGCGCGGGTCGTCATCGAGGAGTTTCTCCAGGGCGAGGAAGCGAGTTTCATCGTCCTGTGCGACGGCAGGAATGCGCTGGCGCTGGCGACCAGCCAGGACCACAAGCGGCTGCTCGACGGCGACCAAGGCCCGAACACCGGCGGCATGGGCGCTTATTCGCCGGCGCCCGTGGTCACGGCCGATGTCCACGCCCGCGTGATGCGCGAAATCATCCTGCCGACGCTGCGCGGCATGGAGCAAGACGGCATGCCCTACACAGGTTTCCTCTACGCCGGGCTGATGATCGACGCCGCGGGTCGGCCCAAGACGCTGGAGTTCAATTGCCGCATGGGCGACCCTGAAACCCAGCCCATCATGATGCGGCTGAAGTCCGACCTCTATGAGGTGTTGCTCGCCGCCGCCGAAGGGCGCCTGGACCAAGTCGAGCTGGAGTGGGATCGGCGAACCGCACTGGGCGTCGTACTTGCGGCTGCAGGCTATCCGCTGACCCCGCGCAAAGGCGACCCGATCTTCGGCTTGCCCAAGGACGAGCCCGACGTCATGGTGTTTCACGCGGCGACCGCCGAGAAAGACGGCCAGATCGTCACCGCGGGTGGCCGTGTGCTGTGCGTGACCGCGCTCGCGGATTCGGTCAAGCAGGCGCAAACCCGGGTTTACGACGTCATACGCGGCATCCATTTCGATGGCATGCAGTACCGGCATGACATCGGGCATCGGGCGGTGAAGTCATGAGTGAGGTTCTCACGACGCCGGCCACGACCGACGTGCGGGCGTGGTTGCTGGGGCTGCAGCAGCGCATCACCAATGCCATCACGGCGATCGACGGCACGCCTTTCCATGAGGATGTCTGGCACAAAGCCCCCGGGGAGCCGCTGCAAGGCGACGGCATCACCCGCATTCTGGAAGGCGGGCCGGTGTTCGAGCGGGCGGGTTGTGGGTTTTCGCACGTCCGCGGGCCGAAGCTGCCGCCTTCGGCCACGCAACACCGTCCGGAGCTGGCTGGCGCGCCGTTTGAAGCGATGGGGGTTTCGCTGGTCTTTCACCCGCGCAATCCCTATGTTCCGACCGTGCACATGAACGTGCGCATGCTGAGCGCCGCGCATCCGGGCGAGGCGCCGATGGCCTGGTTCGGCGGCGGCATGGACCTCACGCCGTACTATGGCTACGCGGAAGACGCGGTGCACTTCCACACCGTTTGCCGCGATGCGCTCGAGCCGTTTGGGCCCGACAAATACCCGCGCTTCAAGCGCTGGTGCGACGAGTATTTCTTCCTGAAGCACCGCAACGAGCCGCGCGGCATTGGCGGCATCTTCTTCGACGACTTCGCCGAGGGCGGGGTCGCCAACGGCTTTGCGCTGCTGCGCGCGGTGGGTGACGCGTTTTTGCAGGCCTATCTGCCCATCGTGGAGCGCCGCCGCGCGCTGCCCTACGGAGAGCGCGAGCGCGAATTCCAGCTTTACCGGCGTGGCCGCTATGTTGAGTTCAACCTGGTGTGGGACCGGGGCACGCACTTTGGCCTACAGTCGGGCGGTCGCACCGAGTCCATCTTGCTGTCGATGCCTCCCTTGGCGGCCTGGTCTTACGAACGTCGAGAAGCGCCGGGAACGCCCGAGGCCGCGCTATACCGCGACTTTCTGACGCCGCGAGACTGGGTTTGATGGGCGAGCCTGGCGCTGCCGAGCGCATCGGGGTCTTTGGCGGTGCCTTTGATCCGCCGCACTGGGCGCATGTCGCGCTCGCGCGTGCGGCGCTCGAGCAGCTCGATCTCGACCGGCTCTATGTCTTCCCAACCGGCCACGCATGGCACAAGGCCCGGGTGTTGGCGCCGGCCGAGCATCGCTGGCGCATGGCCGAGGCGGCGTTCGGGGGGCTCCCGCGGACCCAGGTCGACGCCGAGGAACTGCAACGCTCGGGGCCGAGTTACACCATCGATACGCTCGAAGCTTTGCAGCGGCGCCACCCGGGCGGGCGGATTTTTCTCATCATCGGAAGCGACCAGTTGGAACAACTGCCCACCTGGCACCGCTGGCGGGAGTTGCTCGACCGCTGCACGCTCGCCGTCGCCCAACGCGGAGCGTCTTCGAGCCAGGCGCTGGCGCAGCGGTTGGCCGAGGCGGCCGGACTGCCGGCAGAAGGGCTGGCCCAGCGCATCCACATCCTGCGCTTGCCCGACATGCCCTGGAGTTCGACCGAGGTACGTCGCCGCATCCGCCGGGGCGAGCCGATTCTTGAACTTGTGCCGCCCGCCGTCGCGGGTTACATTGAACGCCATCATCTCTACGGAAACTCATGAGCGAAACCACCGCCAAGCGCAACATTCAACGGCTCCAGCGGGCCATCGTCGATGGTCTCGAGGATGTCAAAGCCCAAGACATTCGGGTATTCGACACCAGCCAGCTCTCCCCCTTGTTCGAGCGCGTCATCATCGCTGCAGGCACCTCCAACCGCCAAACCAAAGCTTTGGCCGCGAGCGTTCGCGACAAGGTTCGGGAAGCCGGTTTCCCGAAACCGCGGCTCGAAGGCGAAGACAACGGCGAGTGGATCATCGTCGACTGCGGCACGGCGGTCGTTCATGTGATGCAGCCCAACATCCGCAGCTACTACAACCTCGAAGAAATTTGGGGCCAAACGCCGGTTCGCATGAAGTTCGGCGCGGCCAAGCCAGTCACACCGACCAAGGCCGCGACGGCTCCGGCGGCCGGGAAGTCTGCGGCAGCGCCGAAGGCGAGCGCGCGCCGCCGGGCGGCTTCGGCTTCGGAGGGAGCAGCGCCCAAAGTTCAAAAGTTGGAAGAAAAACCCGCTGCATCCGGCAAGAAACGGTCTGCGTCTGCTCCTAAAAAGAAAGCAATTGAGATTTCGGCCGAGAAGCCAGCAGCCGCCCCCAAGCGGAGTGTTGCGGCCGAGCGGTCGACCCACGGGGCCTCCAGCGCCGCTACCGGCGCCCGCGCCCCGGCCAAGAGAACCACAACCCCGCGGTCCTGAGCGGCCGGTCCGATGCGGCTCTGGGTCGTTGCAGTTGGGCAGCGCATGCCCGCTTGGGCGCAGGCGGGTTGGGAAGAGTACGCGCGGCGGTTTCCGCCCGATCTGCGGCTGGAGCTCAAGGCGGTCAAAGCGGAGCCCCGCACCGGCGGTCGCTCAGCCGCAGCGCTGATGGCCGCCGAGGCCGAGCGTATCCAGGGTGCCACCCCCCGCGGCAGCCGCATCGTGGCGCTCGACGAGCGCGGTACGGCGCTCACGTCGGCGGGGTTGGCCCAACGGCTCGATACCTGGCGGCAGACGGCCGACGACGTCGCTTTGCTCATTGGCGGCCCCGATGGCCTGGACCCAGCCTTGCGCTCGGCCGCGCACGAGCGCATCCGCCTCTCGGACCTGACACTGCCGCACGCCATGGTGCGCGTATTGCTGGCCGAGCAGCTCTATCGGGCCTGGTCGCTCAACGCCGGCCACCCTTACCATCGGGAATGAAGCCTGCGGCCTCGCGCATGGTTGATCGCATGAATCGCCTCCTTTACCTTGCCTCGCAGAGCCCGCGGCGCAGCCAGCTTCTGGATCAGATTGGGGTCCGGCACGTGGTCCTCGCCCCCGGACCCGACGAGGACGCCGAGGCGCTCGAAGCCGTCCTGGCGCGCGAAAGCGCCCTGACCTATGTGCGGCGCGTCACCGCGCTCAAGCTCGAAGCGGCCGTGGCCCGACATCGGCGGCTCGCGCTGTCCGAAGGGCCGATACTGTGCGCCGACACGACGGTGGCGCTGGGGCGCTCCATTCTGGGCAAGCCCGCCGACGCGGCAGAAGCCCGCTCGATGCTGCAGCGCCTCAGCGGCCGCGCCCATCGGGTGCTGACCGCGGTCGCCCTTGCGCACGGCTCGCGGCGGCTCGAGGCCTTGAGCGTCTCGCGGGTGCGCTTCGCGCCGCTCAGCGAGGCCCAGATCGACGCGTATATCGCCAGCGGCGAGCCTTTGGGCAAAGCGGGGGGCTATGCGATCCAAGGGCGGGCCGCCGCGTTCGTCGAGCACATCAGCGGAAGTCATTCCGGCATCGTCGGCCTGCCGCTGTTTGAAACCGCCGAGCTGCTGCGTCGCTGCGGCTGGGCGCTCTGAGAGGCTGAGAGGAAATCGGTCATGCCCGCTTTGACGTCCCAAAACACGCCCGAGGGCGTTGCAAATGCGCGCCGTAGCCCGGGCTACGGCTGTGCTTTGCGCCTACTCGGGCGCTTTTTGGGGCGCCCCTTCGGGCACGCCCAATTCCCTCTCAGCCTCTGAGTCGCTGGCGAGCACCGACGGAGGGTTCATGCAACAGGAAATTCTGATCAACTGGTCGCCGCAGGAAACCCGGGTGGCCGTCGTCGAAAACGGAGCGGTGCAGGAGATCCATGTCGAGCGCACCCTCGAGCGGGGCTTGGTGGGCAACGTCTACCTGGGCCGCGTGGCGCGGGTCTTGCCCGGCATGCAGTCGGCCTTCATCGACATCGGGCTCGAGCGCGCGGCGTTCCTGCACGTGGCCGACCTGCAAACGCCGCTGGGCGGTTCGCGCGCGGCCGATGCCGGGGACGCTGCCAACGGTAAATCGCCGGGGCCGACGCCGATCGAAAAGCAGGTTTTCGAAGGCCAATCGCTGCTGGTACAGGTCATCAAGGACCCGATTGGCACCAAAGGCGCGCGCCTCTCGACCCAGATCAGCATTGCCGGCCGCTTGCTGGTGTTTCTGCCGCAGGACGAGCACATTGGCGTGTCCCAAAAAATTCCTTCGTCGCTCCGCGAAAGCCTGCGGCAGCGGCTGACGGCCTTGGCAGGCGAGGGCGGTGGCGGCTTCATCCTGCGCACCAATGCCGAGGATGCGACCGATGAGGAGTTGGCCGAAGACATCGCCTATCTGCGCCGGACCTGGGCGCGAATCCGCGAGGCGGCGCAGTCCCAGCCGCCGCGCTCGCTGTTGCACCAGGATCTGAATCTGTTGCAGCGCGTGCTTCGGGACCTGGTGGGCGAACAAACGCAGGTGATCCGCATCGACTCGCATGAGCAATTCGCCAAGCTCATGGCCTTCGGGCGCGAGTTCATGCCCAAGGCGGCCGCGAAGCTGCAGCACTACAAGGGCGAGCGGCCGATCTTCGACCTGTTTTCGATCGACGAGGAGATCGCCCGTGCCTTGGGTCGCAGGGTCGACCTCAAGTCGGGCGGCTATCTGGTGATCGACCAGACCGAAGCGCTGACCACCATCGACGTCAACACGGGCGGTTTCGTCGGTGCCCGCAACTTCGACGACACGATATTCAAGACCAATCTCGAGGCGGCTCAGACCATCGCGCGGCAACTGCGGCTGCGCAACCTTGGCGGAATCATCGTCGTCGACTTCATCGACATGACCCGTGAGGACCATCGCGAAGCGGTGCTGGCCGAGTTCAAAAAGCAAATCGCCCGCGATCGGGTCAAGACCATGGTCGGGGGATTTTCCGCCCTCGGCCTCGTCGAAATGACGCGCAAGCGCACGCGCGAGTCGCTGGCCCAGATGCTCACCGAACCCTGCGCGGCGTGCCAGGGACGGGGTATCGTGAAAACCGCACGGACCGTTGCTTACGACATCTTGCGGGAGATCCTGCGCGAAGCGCGGCAGTTCGATCCGCGTGAGTTCCGGGTCGTCGCGTCACCCCGAGTCGTCGAGCTGCTGCTCGACGAAGAGAGCACGCACCTTGCGGGCTTGTCGGATTTCATCGGTAAGCCGATCTCGCTGCAGGCCGAAACCGCCATCGGCCCTGAAGACTACGACATCGTCTTGCTTTGAGGCGAGGCTGAACAAGTCCCTCGCGCGCCATCACGGGCACTCATGCAGCGTTGCCTGGACCCGCCGGGGCGGCTGCGCCGCCTGCCGAGCCATGCAAGCGCGCGAACAGGCCGCCTGCCGCCAGCAGTGCCGCATGCGTGCCCTGTTCGACGATGTGGCCTTGTTCCATGACCACCACCCGGTCAGCGTGCTCGATCGTGGAAAGGCGGTGCGCCACGATCAGGGTCGTTCGCCCGGCCATCAGCCTTTGCAGTGCTTGCTGAACGAGCCGCTCGGACTCCGTGTCGAGCGCTGAGGTGGCTTCGTCGAGAATGAGGATCGGTGCGTCCTTGTAGAGCGCTCGAGCGATGGCGAGCCGCTGCCGCTGTCCGCCGGAGAGCTGCGCCGCGTTGTGCCCCACGACCGTGTCGATGCCGCGCGGCAGCGCTGAAACGAGCTCGCCCAGGTTGGCCGCCTCCAAGCAGGCCAGCACCCGCTCACGGTCGGGTGTGGCGCCGAGGGCCACATTCGCCGCGAGGGTGTCGTTGAGCATGACGACGTCCTGACTGACCAGCGCGATTTGCCGCCGCAGCGCCGGCAGCGACCAGTGCCGGACATCGACACCGCCGATGCAGACCTCGCCCTCGGTGGCGGTGACGAAACGCGGCAGCAGATGCACCAGGGTTGTCTTGCCAGACCCCGAGGGTCCGACCAGCGCCAGCGTTTCGCCAGGCTCCACCCGCAGACTCACCCGGTCGAGCGCCGCGGGGCCGTCTCCAGGGTAACGCACAGAGACGTTGCGCCATTCGATGGCGCCGTGGTCCAGGGACGGCACACGGTCGCCGCTCGCCTCCGCCGGGTAGCGATCGATCAAATCGAGGCCGCGTTCGAGCGCCGCGATGCCTCGCGTGATCGGATTCGCGACGTCTGAGAGCCGCCGGATCGGAGCCACCAGCATCAGCATGGCCGTGATGAACGCGACGAAGCCGCCCACCGTGACCGAACCCGCGCCCGAGCGGCTTTGCCACAGGGCGATCGTAATCACCGTGGACAGCGCCACCGCCGCCGTGAGTTGGGTCAGAGGCGTCATCGCAGCCGAGGCGATCGTCGAGCGGACCGCCAGCCGTTGCAGGCGCTGACTGAGCGCTTCGAATCGCCGTGCCTGGGCCTCCTCGGCGCCGTGGAGACGGATCATGCGGTGTGCCAGCACGTTTTCCTCCACCACGTAGGCGAGGTCATCGGTGGCTTGCTGGCTTTCCTTCGTCAGTCGGTATAGCCGGCGCGAGAGCGTCTTCATGATCCAGGCGACCGAGGGCACGAGCACCGCGACGATCAGGGTGAGCCGCCAATTCAAATAGAACAGATAGCCCAGCAGCGCCAGCAGGGTGAAGCCGTCTCTCGAGAGCCCCAACAGCGCCTGCACCAGCAGCGTCGCGCCGGTTTGCACTTCATAGACGACGGTATTGGACAGGGCGCTTGCCGACTGCCGGGAAAAGAGGGTCAGCTCCGCCTCGAGCAAGCGGCGGAAGAGCCGTTCCCGCAAGGCGCGCATGCCGTCGTTGGCGATGCGCGCGAGCGCGTAGGAGGCGACGAACTGGGCGCTTCCGCGCAGGGCGAACAGGCCCACCACCGCGAGTGGAACCGCCCAGAGCGGCAGCGTTCCTGCGGAAAAACCTTGGTCGAGCAGCGGCTTGAGCAGCGCCGGGATCAAAGGCTCGGTGCCCGCGCCCACCAAAGTGGCGAGCAAGGCCAGACCCCAGAGGGCTTTTTGCCGCCCAAAATAGGGCGCGAGGCGCGCCAAGCGCCGGGCGAGCGTCTCCGTTTTCGATGGGGCAACGTCAGCGGCGCTCATGGGTCGGGGATTCTATGGCAACGCTGAATAAGTTCCCGTGATGGCGCGCGCCCAGCCGCGGGATGGGATGCGAGGCGCAAACCGCAGCCATAGCCGCAGCTATGGCGAGGATTTGCAACGACGCAGACCGCCCGCAGCCGGGATGCGCGACGCGCGAGGGACTTGTTCAGCGTTGCCCTATCTGTGCCGCGCGTTGCTCTCGGATCCGCTCATGCCGCTACGCTTTGTGACCTTGGCGCTGGTGCTTCGGAGCCGATGTGACTCCGCTCGTGTGTACGATAGGCGCCTTTGTTGGCGGGCGGTCTGGGTGCTTGCTGCCGCGATCGGCGGGGCGCGCGCCATGGCGGCAAAGGATTGCGTGTCGTCCGAATCCGACAGTTCTCCAACCCTGTGGGTGCATTTTCGATATGACGGTTTTTTCCACTCGGTCTTTGACTGGTCCCGAGCGCCAGGCGGGTCAGGGCCCGGCGTTGACACGCCGCTCGCTGATCGCGGCCGCGCTGGGGCTGCCTGCTTTGAACGCCCTGGGGCAGTTTCGCGTCGAGGTCACCGGCGTCGGTTTGAATCAATTGCCCATCGCAGTCGCGCCTTTTCGCGGCCAAGCCCAGACGCCCGTGGCCTTGGCCGCGGTCTTGATGGCGGATCTGGAGCGCAGCGGGCGCTTCAAGTCGATCGACGCCGCGGCGTCTGCCCTCGACGAGACGAGCCGGATCGACTTTGCGCAGTGGCGCAGCCGTGGGGCCGATGCTTTGGTGACCGGCAGTGTCACGCGCCTGGCCGATGGGCGTTACGACGTTCGTTTTCGGCTGTGGGACTCGGTGGCTGGACAGGACCAGGGTGGCCAGGCGTATGTCGTACCCGCCTCGGACTTGCGGCTGGCTGCGCACAAGGCGGCCGATTACATCTACGAAAAACTCACCGGCGAGCGCGGTGTGTTTTCCACCCGCATCGCCTATGTCGGGCAGACGGGGCGCCAGTTCAATCTGTGGGTGGCCGATGCCGACGGCGAGAACGCCCAGAGCGCGCTGGCCAGTCCCGAACCGATCATCTCACCGGCGTGGGCACCCGATGGGCGCTCACTCGCCTACGTCTCGTTCGAGTCGCGCAAGCCCGTCGTGTACGTGCATGAACTCTCCAGCGGCCGCCGCAGGCTGTTGGCCAACTTTCGAGGCTCCAACAGTGCGCCGGCCTGGGCGCCCGATGGGCGCACGCTCGCGCTCACGCTGACTCGGGATGGCAATTCGCAAATCTACCTGATCGACGCGCGTGGGGGAGAGCCGCGTCGGCTCACGCAGTCTTCGGCCATCGACACCGAAGCCCGTTTTTCCCCCGATGGCCGCCAGATCTATTTCGTCAGCGATCGCGGGGGCACGCCTCAGATCTACCGCATGCCGGTCAGCGGCGGCGCAGCCGAACGTGTGACCTTTGCCGGGGACTACAACATTTCTCCCGCGCTCAGCCCCGATGGGCGATCGATGGCCTTCATCACCCGCACCGGCGGAGCATTCCGGCTCCAACTCATGGATCTGGGTTCGGGTGCGGTGACGGCGCTCAGTGACGGAGGGCAAGATGAAAGCCCGAGTTTTGCGCCCAACGGCCGACTCATCGTGTATGCCAGTCGTCAAGGCGGGCGCGATGCCCTGATGACGACGACGCTGGATGGCAAAATCAAGGCGCGTCTGGCGGGCAAGGGAGGCGAGATTCGGGAGCCGGACTGGGGCCCCTTCTTGACTTCGGCTTGAGTGCCTCGTGGCCATCGGACATGGGTTGCCGGCTGCCCATGCGGTTGGGCATCGGGCGGGCCAAGAAGCGTAGACGCCCATGGCGCCTCGCAGTGACGGTTGTGCGTGTGAATCAACGACGTTTTAGGAGTGAATATGAAGAAGCTGGGTTGGGTGTTCTTGCTGGCGTTGGCTCTGGTGGGCTGCGGCTCCAATGTGAAACTCGACAACGTCCCGGTCGAGGACAAAACGGGTGCGGCGGTCACGGGCGCAGGCGCAGCCGGCGCTGCAACCGGAGCCGCGGGTGGCAGTGCCGTGGCCGCCGTCGAGGCCGAGCGCGCGCCTGGGGATGAGCGCGGACCGGCTGCGACGGCGCATGTCATCTACTTCGATTTCGACAGCTACGTGGTGAAGCCCGAGTTCCAGTCGGTGGTCGAGGCCCATGCGCGGTACCTGCGAGCCGATCCGAAGCGCCACGCCGTGCTGGAAGGCCATACCGATGAGCGCGGTGGCCGCGAATACAACCTCGCACTCGGCCAAAAGCGTGCCGAGGCGGTCGCTCGGGCCCTCAGCCTGCTCGGCGTCGGTTCGGCACAGGTCGAGGCCGTGAGCTTTGGCAAAGAAAAGCCCGCCGTCGATGGGCATGATGAAGCCGCTTGGGCGAAGAACCGCCGCGTCGAAATCAAGTACCGCTGATGATGTCGGTCTCCGCTCACCGCAGCCTCCAGCGGCTGCTCGTCGTGCTGCTGCTGGGTGCTTCCGCCTGGGCACAGGCGGCGCTGTTCAGCGACGATGAAGCGCGCCAGGCCATCCTGGACTTGCGTCAACGCGTCGAAGCCCTGCGGCAGGCCACTGATGGGGCGGAGCGGCGGCGCGCCGAGGAACTCGACCAAATCCGCCGCAGTCTCCTCGACCTGCAAAGCCAAATCGAGAGCCTGCGTGCCGAGCAGGCTCGCTTGAGGGGCCAAAGCGAGGAACTGGCCCGAACGCTCTCCGAACTGCAGCGGGCCCAGCTGAGCCTGGCCGAGAAAACCGACGCGCGGCTGCGCGCGTTCGAGCCACAAAAGGTCGCTGTCGATGGCCGCGAGTTTCTGGCCACCGCCGACGAGCGCAAGGCGTTCGAAGCAGCGCTGGCGCAATTCCGTAACGGCGACTTCTCCGCTGCCGGGGCCGCCTTTGCGGAGTTCATCAAGCGGTACCCAGAGTCTGGCTATGGGCCCTCGGCGCTCTTTTGGCTGGGCAATGCGCAATACGCCAACCGCGCCTACAAGGAAGCGATTTCAAACTTGCGCGCCATGATCAAGGCGGCCCCGGACCATCCACGGGCGCCGGATGCCTTGCTCGCCATCGCCAATTGCCAGGTGGAGCTGAAAGACATGCGTGCGGCTCGGGCGACGCTCGAGGAGTTGGTGAAGACCTACCCCAAGTCAGAGGCCGCGAGCACGGCCCGCGATCGCCTCGCGCGCTTGCGTTGAATACCCTGTTCACTCTGCTCTCGCATGCGCGGCGCAGCAACTGCCCCGCGCGATTGATCGCTCAGGATGTTTGACACACTGGAACTTTCGACCCGCACCGCCCTGGTCTTGTGGGGAGCGTTTCTCGTCTCGGCGCTGTTCGGAGCGGCGGCACGCGGAGGGCGCTTTTGTACGATGGGCGCCATCAGCGACGCCTATGGCATCGGGGATTGGACCCGTTTGCGCCAGTGGGCGTTTGCGGCGGGCGTGGCGATTTTGGGCTTTGCGGGTCTGGTTCAGGGCGGCTGGGTCGATCCAGCGGATACGGTTTACGCCAGTGATCGTCTGTACTTGGCGTCGACGCTCCTCGGCGGTGTTCTGTTTGGCTTCGGCATGGTGCTGGCCTCCGGTTGCGGCAGCCGAACCCTGCTGCGCATCGGCTCGGGCAGTCTCAAGGCGCTGGTCGTATTCCTGGTGATGGCGCTGGCAGCGTTCGCGACGATCAAGGGCATCACGGCCGTCGTCCGGGTTGCCACGGTCGACCGCGTGGTGTGGTCGGTCGCTTCGGGGACGGCACTGTCGGACGGGTTGGCGCAAGCGGTCGGCTGGCCCGCTGCGTACGCGCGGCTGCTGCTCTCGTTCCTGCTCGGGGGCGGGCTGATCGCCTGGGCCTTGGTGGATCGAGCCTTTCGCACGCCGATCCATGTGTCCACTTCCTTGGCCGTGGGTTTGTCCATCGTCGGCATGTGGTTCGTGACTGGGCATGTCGGCCATGTTCTCGAGCATCCGCAGACGCTCGAAGAGGTCTATTTGGCAACGAACACAGGGCGCATCGAGGCCATGACCTTCACGGGGCCGATGGCCTATGCGCTCGATTGGTTGATTTACTTCAGCGACCGGGGCAAGCTGTTGACGGTGGGTGTGGTTTCCGTATGGGGTGTCGTGGTCGGCGCTTGGGTGCACGCGCTCCTCACGCGGAGTTTTCGCTGGGAGGGCTTTCGGACGACCGAGGATTTGGCGAATCATCTCGTCGGCGGGGTACTCATGGGCGTGGGCGGGGTCACGGCGCTGGGCTGCACGATCGGGCAGGGTTTGAGTGGGCTTTCGACCCTGAGTGCGAACAGTGTGCTCGCCTTGATCGGTATTTTTGCGGGAGCCATCGCAGGCTTGCGCTATCAGACCTGGCGCCTGGAGCGTATGGCGTGACGGTGAGGGTGATTGCATGACCTTCGCAGATGCGGCGCCGCACGTCGACCGTGCGCGCCGGTTTGGCGGCGTGGCGCGACTCTATGGGGTCGAAGGGGCTGCGCGCATTGCCCAAGCCCACGTCGCTGTCGTCGGACTCGGCGGTGTCGGTTCGTGGGCGGCGGAAGCGCTCGCGCGCAGCGGGGTGGGGCGGCTGACGCTGATCGACTTCGATCATGTCGCCGAGTCGAACATCAATCGCCAGATTCTCGCCACTGAGCAGACTTTGGGTCAGGCCAAAGTCGCTGCGATGCGCGAGCGCATTGCCACGATCGACCCGATGACGACGGTCGACACGGTCGATGCCTTCGTCGAGCCCGACAATTGGCCCGCCTTGTTGCCCTCGGCGCCCGATGCCGTCATCGATGCCTGTGACCAGATTCCCGCCAAAGCCGTGATGGCGGCCTGGGCGCGTCATCACCCGGCAGTGGTTTTCATTTGTGCCGGCGCGGCCGGCGGCAAGCGCCAGGCGCACCGGGTGGAGATCGACGACTTGTCGAAGGTCACGCATGACCCTTTGCTCGCATCGCTGCGCAACCGCCTTCGCCGGGTGTATGGCGCTCCGAGCGGCGGTACGCCGCTGGGCGTGACGAGCGTGTTCAGCCGCGAGCCGGTGGCCGCTCCAGACCCGGGCTGTGCTCTGGGCGCGGAGGGCAGTCTCAACTGCCACGGTTACGGGTCCGCCGTCGCGGTGACCGGCACCTTTGGCTTGTGCGCTGCTGGCTGGGTTCTGGATCAACTCACGCGTGCGAAGCCGGCCTGAGGGCCAGCGAACGATGCTATAATTTTCGCTGTTGCTTCGACAGAAATGACGAGCAACAAAATGGCGGGTCGTTAGCTCAGTTGGTAGAGCAGCGGACTTTTAATCCGTTGGTCGCAGGTTCGAATCCTGCACGACCCACCAAAGTTTTTTGGAACGCCCGCCTTGCGCGGGCGTTTGTCTTTCGGTTCAGCGCCTTGCGGGTTCTGCCGGGCTGGCATCGAGACGGTCTGCGGGGTAGGGCTGCAGCAGCGCAGCGGCGGCATGGTTGGGCGCACGCAGCCAAGTTTCGTAGTCCTCATCGGGCAGGACCACGACCATCCGCTTTTCCACGCCGGGGCGGTGAAACCGTCGCATCAACGGATGTTCGTCGGCGTTGATGGTCAGCAAGGTAAAACTCTGGACCCACTCGCCCTGCGGCGCACGCCAAGTGGCCCAGAGCCCGGCAAGGCCCATGGGAGCGCCGTCGCGCCGCGCGATGCGTGTGGCGACCGAGTGGCCAGTGCGCCAGTCAGGCTCATAGAAGGCTTCGGCCGGGACGATGCAGCGCTGGGCGTGCTGCCAGGCATAGCGAAAGCTGGGCCTGGTGCTGACGGTTTCGGCGCGGGCGTTGAAGGTGTGGCGGCCGATGTCGGGGTCCGAGGCCCAGTGCGGAATGAGCCCAAAGCGTGCGAGCCGGCTCTGGCGTGTGGTCAGCCCCGTATCGGTCGCGTCGATGTGCCGCACGACGATATTCGATGGGTAGCCAGGCCAAACGTCCTTGGGCAGTTGCTGCCGTATCGTCTCGGGCAAAGGGCAGCCGAAATAGCGTTGATGCCGCTCGGCATCTTTGACGGTTTGGTAGTGGCTGCACATGGTGCGCGCTCGGCAGCGGGCGGTCAACTCGTGGCGTCTGCGGGCCGCCGATGGCCCCCGTCAGTGGGGTCCGCAGGGTCGATCGGCAACGCGAGTCGCGCGCGTTGGGCAACTTCGATGCAGTCCCGGATGTGGCGTTCCCCGATGATCCGCAGGGTCGCGTAGCCGATCACGCCGGCCGCAGCCTGACCGGCCAGCGGCACGAAACGGGCGGCTTGTTTGCTGCTCAAATGCAAGCCCAACCGCCGAAACACCGATAAAACCAGTTCCTGAGTGACGACCTTGCCGATCAGGGTGCTACCAACGATGGCTGCGGCCTTGCGTACCCGTTCTTGTTGCGCGGGGTCCAGCCGCTCGATTTGGTTCGGCAGCAGCCCAAATTCCGCGCTCAGGCGGGGTATGAGCCGCTGCAGCAGCGCGACGTCGACCATCCAATCCAGACCAGGGATGGGCAACGCGCTCGCTGCGCCGGCGAGCAGCGCGCGGCGGTGCAGCAAGCGACGCGCCCGGCGCGCGGCTTGCTCGATGCCGGGGTCTCGGGTTTTGGGGGATCGCCTGGGGCTCATGGTCGGTCACATCTGGGGCTGCGGCTGGCTCATGCTGATGCGCTCGATCGTCTCGGAGAGTTCGAGCCATTGTTCTTCGAGCGCCTCGAGTTCTTGCTGGACGATTTTGAGGCGCTTACCGGCGGCCACCAGAACTTCGACCGCGGCCGGCGCCATGAGGGACTGCTCCAACGACGTTTTTTCGGCTTCGAGCTCAGCCATTCGGCGCTCGCAGGCTTCGAGCTGTCGGCGCAAGGGGCGCAGGCGCTCGGCCAGGGCTAGTCGTGCCTGTGCCGACTCACGCCGCTGTTGCCGCTGCTGAGGCGGCGGGTTCGATAGCGTTTTGGAGGAATTTTGGTCGGATGCCAGTGTGAATCGGTCGTCAGTAGCTATTACTTTAGGAGCGTTTGGGTTGCTCGACGGGACGCGGTTGGCCTCGGCTTCGATGCGCGCTGCGGCGCGACGACGTCGGGCCTGTTCGAGCAAAAACCGCTGGTAGTCCTCGAGGTCGCCGTCGAAAGGGCGCAGCTCGCCGTCGGCCACGAGCCAGTAGTCGTCGCAGACCGAGTCGAGTAGGGCTCGGTCATGGCTGACGAGCAGCACGCTGCCCTCGAAGGTGTTGAGGGCCATGGCCAAAGCCTCGCGTGTCGCGAGGTCGAGATGGTTGGTGGGCTCGTCGAGCAGCAGCAGGTTGGGCCGCTGCCAGGCGAGCATGGCGAGCACGAGGCGCGCCTTTTCCCCGCCGCTCATCGAACCCACGGGCTGGGCGACCATGTCGCCCGAAAAGTGGAAGCTGCCGAGGAAGTTGCGCAGTTCCTGCTCGCGGGCGCTCGGCGCTCCCGGCGGGGCGTTGAGAGCGCTCAGTCGCACCATGTGTTGCAGCGGCGTCTCCTCAGGCCGCAGCACGTCGAGCTCCTGCTGGGCAAAGTAGCCGATCCGTAGCCCTTTGCCGAGCCGCAATTGGCCCGACAGCGGTTCGAGCGCCCCCGCCAGGGTTTTGATGAAGGTTGACTTGCCTTGGCCGTTCGCGCCAAGCACGCCGATGCGTTGCCCCGGCAGCAGGGAGCGGCGAATGCGGCGCACGATCGGCAGCGGTGCTTGCCCTTCGCGTGGGTAGCCACATTCCACGTCTTCGAGGACGATCATCGGATTGGGCAGGCTCGGCGGGTCGCGGAATTCGAACTCGAATTCGGCCTCGGACAGCACCGGTGCGACGCGCTCCATGCGCTCGAGCGCTTTGACCCGGCTCTGCGCTTGCTTGGCCTTGGTCGCCTTGGCCTTGAAGCGGTCGATGAATTTTTGCAGGTGGGCAATGCGCGCCTGTTGCTTCTCATAAGCGCCTTGCGCCAGTCGCAGCTGTTGGGCCCGGAGCTCTTCAAAAGCGCTGTAGTTGCCGCCATAGCGCGTGAGTTTGCCCTGGCTCAAATGGACTGTCACCGAAGTGACCGCGTCCAAAAACGCGCGGTCATGGCTGATGACGATCAGCGTGCCGCCGTAGCGTTGCAGCCAGGACTCGAGCCAGACCAGTGCGTCGAGGTCGAGGTGGTTGGTCGGCTCGTCGAGCAGCAACAGGTCGCTCGGGCACATCAAAGCCCGAGCCAGTTGCAGGCGCATCCGCCAGCCGCCGGAAAACGAGCGGACCGGGCGCTCGAGCGCGTCGGGCGCAAAGCCCAGGCCGAGGATCAGCGTCTGCGCACGCGCGGTGGCGTCGTGCGCGCCCGCGTCCGCAAGGGCGCCATGAAGCCGGCCGACCTCGAGTGCCAATGACTCGTCGTCGGCGGCGACGTCGAGCGCGCGTTGTGCCTCCTCGAGTTCGCGCTGCAGCGCAGCCAGCCGCGTGTCGCCGCCAAGCACGAAGGCGGTCGCCGTCTCGTCGGTTTCTGGCATTTCCTGAGCGACTTGGGCGACTTGCCAGCCCGCAGGCATGCTCCAGTCGCCGGCGTCTTCGTGCAGGGTGCCGTCCAGGAGCCGAAACAGCGACGACTTCCCCGCGCCATTGCGCCCGACCAGGCCCACCCGCTCGCCGGGGTGGATCGTCATGCTCGCGCGGTCGAGGACGGTCTTGCCGCCGCGCCGCAGCACGATGTCCCGCAGCTGGATCATGGCGTAGGCGCAGTGCTGAGGTTCAGGCCGTTGAGCACGGCATGTTCGATCGCTTCGCGCGTCGTCAGCAGCACCTGGTCGTCGCCGGCACTGGTTTCGAGCCAAACCACTTCCAGCCCGGGGAAGGCCGCCTCGAAGTTCGCGCGTTCGTGCCCGACCTCGAGCACCAGGACCCCGTACTCGGCGAGGTGTAGCGGCGCCTCACGCAGCAGCTGACGCACAAAGCGCATCCCATCGGGCCCGCCGGCGAGCGCAAGCGTCGGCTCGGCTCGGTATTCGGCGGGAAGCTGGGCCATGCTTTGCTCATTGACGTAAGGCGGGTTGCATACGATCAGGTCGAAAATGCCCGGGACCGCCGAAAAGCCGTCCGACGCCACGACCTGGATGCGCGCTTGCAACTGATGCCGGGCCACGTTGATCCGCGCGACCTCGAGCGCTTCGCTCGAAATGTCCGCGGCGACCACCTGAACCTCGGGGTAGGCGAGGGCGGCGAGCACCGCCAGACTGCCGTTGCCGGTGCAGAGATCCAGGACGGAGCGCGTGTCCTCCCGCAGCCAAGGCTCGAGCGCGCCACCACTGATGAGCTCGGCGATCAAGCTGCGCGGGACGATCGAGCGCTCATCGACATAGAACGGTACGCCTTGCAGCCAAGCCTCCCGGGTCAAGTACGCCGCCGGAACGCGTCGCTCGATGCGCTCGCGCAGCAAGGCTAGGACCGCCTCGCGCGCTGCCGCATCGACCGGATCGGCACCGATGCCCTCGGGGCCTTCGAGCGGCCGGTCCAGCGCGTAGCCCAGTCGCCAGAGCACCAGCCACGCGGCTTCGTCGAAGGCATTGGTGGTTCCATGGCCGAACGAAACCTCGGCCTCGATCAGTGCCTGCTCGGCCTGTTCGATCAGCTCCAACACGGTCGTTGCATCTTGCGCGGGCTTCATGCGGCACGCTCACTCAAAAGCTCGAGCACGCGACGGTAAATGGCCTCGAGTGGCTCGACATCGCGCAGTGCGACCGACTCATTGATTTGGTGTATGGTCGCATTGGGCGGCCCCAGTTCGATCACTTCGGGGCAAATCTGTGCAATGAAACGTCCGTCACTCGTCCCCCCCGTGGTCGAGCACTCGGGCTCGATGCCGCAAGTCTCGTGCACCGCTTGGCGCACGACGTCGAGCAAAGCGCCTGGCTGCGTGAGAAACGGCAGACCGCCGAGCGTCCACTGAATTTCGTAATCGAGCTTGTGGCGCGCGAGGATGGCCTCGAATCGGTTGCGCAAGGCATCCGGCGTCGACGCGGTGGAAAAGCGAAAGTTGAAGTCGACCACCACGCTGCCCGGAATCACATTGCTGGCGCCGGTGCCACCGTGGATGTTGCTGACCTGCCAACTCGTCGGTGGGAAATAGGCATTGCCGTCGTCCCATCGTGTCGCGGCGAGCTCGGCAAGCGCTGGTGCCAACTCGTGAATCGGGTTTCGCGCCAACTGCGGATAGGCAATGTGCCCTTGGATGCCCTTGACGGTCAAGCGCCCCGACAACGAGCCGCGTCGCCCGTTCTTGATCATGTCGCCGGTTCGTTCGACCGAGGTCGGCTCCCCGACGATGCACCAGTCGAGCCGTTCGCCGCGCGCGCGCAGCACCTCGCAGACGGCCACCGTGCCATCGACGGCCGGGCCCTCCTCGTCACTCGTCAGCAGGAAGGCGATCGACAAAGACGTTTGCGGATGGGCGTGCAGGAAAGATTCGACGGCAACCACCATCGCCGCAAGCGAGGTCTTCATGTCGCTCGCCCCCCGCCCGTACAGCCGTCCATCGCGGATCGTGGGCACGAATGGCGGGCTGTCCCAGTGCTCGACCGGCCCGGTCGGGACCACGTCCGTGTGTCCTGCGAAGACCAAGCTAGGGCCGGCGCCAGCACCAGCTGCGCCCGGTCGCTTCGCCCACAGGTTGGCGACGCGCGCCTGCTCCGGACCGCGGTCAAGCCGCTCGCATTCGAAGCCGACGGCGCGAAGGCGCTCGGCGATCAGATCCAGGCAACCTTCATCCCTCGGCGTGACCGAAGCTCGGGAAATCAGCTGTTCGGCCAAACGCAGCGTGGGCGAGGCGCAAGCCGCGCTCGGCGGCGGGGAGGAGGGTGTCGGGAGCATGGTGAGAGGGGTTCAGCTGCGCCCACGGGGCGGGGCGGGTGCGTCGAGCACGATTTCGGTAAAGACCGGGCGGTCATCCGGCGCCGGATCGGCCGCGAGCGCCGGACCCTTCTTGGTGAAGTCGTTTTGCAGCCGCCACATCAGGTTGGTGACGGAGTCGGCATGCAGCAGACCTTCCTTGCGATCGACCAGACCCGAACGGATGAGCCGCGCAATGTCGTCTTCGAAAGTCTGGGAGCCTTCGGCGAGCGAATTCGTCATGGCTTCCTTGACGCCGGCGAAGTCCCCCTTTTCGATGTGCTCCGAGATCAGCCGCGCGTTGAGCAGCACTTCGACCGCCGGAATGCGGGTGTTGTGCACCGTGCGTAGCAATCGTTGCGAGACGATGGCCTTGAGTGCGGTCGCTAGGTCCCCCAACATGGCGGGCCGAACCTCGGCCGGATAGAAGCTCAGAATGCGGTTGAGCGCCTGGTAGCTGTTGCTCGCATGCAGCGTCGACAGGCAGAGGTGGCCCGACTGCGCATACGCCAAGGCCGCAGACATTGTCTCCCGGTCGCGAATTTCGCCGATCATGATGACGTCGGGCATCTGCCGCAGTGCGTTCTTCAGACCGACGGCGAGCGAGGCGGTATCGCTTCCGACTTCGCGTTGGTTGACGATGGATCGCTTGTTCGTGAAGACGAACTCGATCGGGTCCTCGATGGTGAGAATGTGGCCGGGCTCCCGCTCGTTGCGCTGGTCGAGCATGCTGGCAAGCGTCGTGCTTTTCCCGGCGCCCGTGGCCCCGACGATCAAAATCAACCCGCGGCGCTCCATCACCAGTTCGCCCAGGATCGGCGGCAGGTTCAGCGTTTCGAGACGCGGAATTTCCGCCGTGATGTAGCGGATCGTCGCGGCGTAATGGCCGCGCTGCCGCAGCGCGCTGATGCGGAAGTTTCCAACGCCTTCGATCGTGATCGCAAGGTTGAGCTCCCCCGTTTCCTTCAATTCCTCGATCCGGTTCGGAGCGACGATTTCCGACAGCAGGTTCAGAGGTGCCTCCGGCGGGAGCTTTTGCGCATTCATCGCGATGCATTGCCCGTCGATGCGGATCATGGCCGGCGCGTTGGCCGAGAGGTAAACATCCGAGGCCTTACGCTCGGCCATCAAACGCAGGATGCGCTCCATCATGCTGATCTGAGCAGCGGGTTGGCTCATGGTGGCTCCAAAGGGCTCGGTCTGGGGACGTGGGCTGGCGCGGGCAGCGCGGCGTTTCAGTCGCGCAGCAGGTCGTTGAGGCTGGTCTTGGCGCGGGTTTGCGCGTCCACGCGCTTGACGATCACCGCGCAATAAAGGCTGTACTTGCCGTCGGCGCTGGGCAGATTGCCCGAGACCACCACCGAGCCCGCGGGCACGCGGCCGTAGTGCACCTCGCCCGTGGTGCGGTCATAAATCTTGGTACTCTGGCCGATGTAGACGCCCATGGAGATCACCGAGTTTTCCTCGACGACGACACCTTCGACGATCTCGGAGCGCGCGCCGATGAAACAGTTGTCCTCGATGATGGTGGGGCCCGCCTGCAGGGGCTCGAGCACGCCGCCGATGCCCACGCCGCCCGAGAGGTGCACGTTCTTGCCGATCTGCGCGCACGAACCCACGGTGGCCCAGGTGTCGACCATGGTGCCTTCATCGACGTAGGCGCCGATGTTGACGTAGCTCGGCATCAGGATGGCGCCGCGGGCGATGTAGCTGCCGCGCCGTGCCACGGCCGGCGGCACCACACGCACGCCGGTGGCTTTCAATTCGGCTTCGCTCATGCCCGCAAACTTGGTCGGCACCTTGTCGTAGAAGGTGAGGTCACCGCTCTTCATCACCGTGTTGTCGTTGAGGCGGAACGACAGCAGCACCGCCTTCTTGATCCACTGGTGCGTCGTCCAGCGGCCCACGCCCTCGCGCGTGGCCACCCGCAGCTTGCCGGTGTTGAGCTCGTCGATGACGTGATGGACGGCCTCGACCACCTCCTTTGGGGCCGAAGCCGGCGAGAGCTCCGCGCGTTGTTCCCAAGCGTTGTCGATGATGGATTGCAGTTGTTGGCTCATGTGTCAGTCGTCGGGTGGGATTTGAACAGGGAAGAAAACCTGGGCGCTCAGAGGCTGAGAGGGAATTGGGCGTGCCCGAAGGGGCGCCCCAAAACGCGCCCGAGTAGGCGCAAAGCACAGCCGTAGCTCGGGCTACGGCGCGCATTTGCAACGCCCTCGGGCGTGTTTTGGGGCGTCCAGGTGGGCATGTTCGATTCCCTCTCAACCTCTCAGGCCTTAGGCGTATGGGTCCGCACGAAGGCGGCGATGCGCTCGGCCGCCTCGATGCATTCGGCGGTATCGGCGACGAGGGCCATGCGCACACGCCCCGCACCGGGGTTGTGGCCGTCCACCTCGCGTGCGAGGTAGCTGCCCGGCAGCACGGCCACATTGTATTGAGCCAGCAGTTCTCGGGCGAAGGCGGTGTCGCTGCCGCCAAACAGCCCGCCGACCCCCGCCCACAGGTAAAAGCCGGCGTCGGGCAGCCGCACGTCGAGCAAGCCTTCGAGCAAGGGCGTCACGGCCGCAAATTTCTCGCGGTACAGGCGCCGGTTCTCGACCACGTGGGCTTCGTCGCCCCAGGCCGCGATGCTCGCAGCCTGTACCACCGGGCTCATGGCGCTGCCGTGGTACGTGCGGTAGAGGGTGAACGGCGCGATCAGTCGCGCGTCTCCGGCGACGAAGCCGCTGCGCAGGCCCGGCACGTTGCTGCGCTTGGACAGGCTGGTGAAGGCCACGAGGCGGCGGAAATCGCTGCGGCCCAGGCGCAGCGCCGCCTCCAGACCGCCGAGCGGCGGCTCGTCGCGGAAATAGATTTCGCTGTAGCACTCGTCGGAGGCGATGACGAAGCCGTGCCGATCCGAGAGCTCGAACAGCCGCGCCCATTCGTCCAGCGGCATCACCGCACCGGTTGGGTTGCCGGGCGAACACACGTAGAGCAGCCGCGTGCGTTCCCAAACGGCCTCGGGCACGGAGTCCCAGGCCACGGCGAAGTTGCGTGCTGGGTCGCTCGGCGCGTAATGCGGCGTGGCGCCGGCCAGCAGCGCTGCGCCTTCGTAGATTTGATAGAAGGGATTGGGGCAGACGACGACGGCGTCACGGTCGTTCGGGTCGATCACGGTTTGCGCGAACGCGAACAGCGCTTCGCGCGAGCCGTTGACCGGCAGCACTTGTGTGGCGGGGTCGAGCGTCAGGCCATAACGGCGCTGTAGCCAGGCGGTGAACGCCGCGCGCAACGCGGGCGTGCCTGCCGTCGCCGGGTAGGCGGCCAGGCCGCTGGGCTGCGCGCGCGTGGCCGCCACGAGCGCGTCCTGAATGAAGGCGGGCGTGGCATGCTGCGGCTCGCCGATGCCCAGGCTGATCGGGCGCAGGTCCGCGGGCGGCGTCACGTCGGCAAACAGGCGGCGCAGCCGCTCGAAGGGGTAGGGTTGCAGGCGGGTGAGACGGGGGTTGAGCGGGGTGTCCATGGAGGGCTGATTATCGGTTGCAAAGCCGCAACCGCCCCACGCTATCATCCGCCTTTCCCTAGGGTTACGCTGAACCAGTGCCTCGCGCAGCGCATGCCATCCCGCAGCCGCTCGCGCGCCATGATGGCAGCTGATCCAGCGTTGCCACAGGGATCCACTGCTTTATCGTCCATCAGGGCCCGGTCTGCGTTGAGATCGGGCCGCCTTCCCGATACCCGTGCGACTCACGACCATCCGACTTTCAGGCTTCAAATCCTTCGCGGAGCCCACGCAGTTCGAGCTGCCGGGTCAGCTCGTGGGCGTCGTCGGCCCCAACGGTTGCGGAAAGTCCAACATCATCGACGCGGTGCGATGGGTGCTGGGCGAATCCCGGGCGTCCGAACTGCGGGGCGAGTCGATGCAGGACGTCATTTTCAACGGGTCGACCTCGCGCAAACCCGCTGGGCGTGCCAGCGTCGAACTCGTGTTCGACAACAGCGATCGGCGCGCGGGTGGCCAGTGGAATGCGTACAGCGAAATTTCCGTCAAGCGGGTACTGACCCGGGACGGAACCAGCAGCTATTTCATCAATGGCCAAAGCGTCCGCCGCCGGGACGTGCAGGATGTGTTTCTTGGCACCGGTCTCGGGCCCAGGGCCTACGCCATCATCGGTCAGGGGACCATCAACCGCATCCTCGAGTCCAAGCCTGAGGAGCTGCGCCTGTTCCTCGAAGAAGCGGCAGGCGTGTCGAAATACAAGGAACGACGCCGGGAAACCGAAAACCGGCTCGCCGACACCCGGGAGAACCTCACCCGGGTGCAGGACATTTTGCGCGAGCTCAACGCCAATCTCGAGCGGCTCGAGCGGCAAGCCGAGGTGGCGCAGCGCTATCACGCCCTACAGTCGGAGGTCACTAAGCGCCAGCAGCAGCTCTGGTACCTCAAGTGGCAGGAGAGCGCCGCCGAGCGGGCCCGGCTGGCCGCGGATGTGGGGCGTTTCACGCTCGAACTCGAAGGCCAGGTGAGCGAGTTGCGGCGGGTCGAGGCCGATCTGGAGCAGATCCGGCAGGCGCACTACGCCGCCGGCGACCAGGTGAATCAAGCGCAAGGGCGGCTGTATGAAGTGACGGCCGAGGTGGGGCGGCTCGAAGCCGAAATCCGCTTCGTCACGCAGTCGCGTCAGCGCGCGGCCGAGCGTCTGCAGCAGATCGAGGAGCAACGCCGACAATGGGCCCAGCGGGCCGAAGATGCGAGTGCCGAGCTCGAGGGCCTGGCCGAGCAATCCGCCATTGCCGAGGACCGAGCAGCGGTTTTGCAGGAGCAGGTCCAGGAGTCCGAACGGTCCCTGCCCGAACTCGAAGACGCGTGGCGTCAGGCACTGGGTCGAGTCGAGGAACAGCGGGCTGCGGTGGCTCTGATCCAGCAACAGATTCAGGTGCTTGCGGCCGAGCAACGCAGCCTGGGGGAGCAACTGCGCCAGTTGCAGTCGCGGCGCGAACGTCTCGAGAGCGAACGGCGCTCGATGGGCAACCCCGACCCCCAGGCCGTGCAGCAACTCGAACTGGAGGTCGCCCGCGCCCGCGCCTGCTCGACCGAGGCAGAGCAGCGCCTTGCTGCCCTGCAAGCGCAATTGCCTGAACTCGACGAGCAGCGCGCCCTCGCGCAGAAGAATGCCCAGCTCGAGGCCGAGCGCCAAACCGAATCCGCGGCGCGGCTGCAGGCCCTCAAGTCGCTCCAGGACAAGCTCAAGGTCGACGGTCAGCTTCAGCCTTGGCTCGAGAAGCAAGGGCTCCAGAGTTTGCCAGCGTTGTGGACGCGCCTCCATGTCGAGCCGGGTTGGGAGACTGCGGTCGAGTCGGCGCTGCGTGAGCGCATGGGTGCGCTCGAGGTGTCGGAGCTCGAGCGGGTTCGCGCCTTCGAGAACGATCCGCCACCGGTGCGGCTGGCTTTCTACAGCGCGCAGATGGGGGCCGAGGTCGAGTCCGCCGCTGGCGCGGGCAGGGCGCTCATCGACGCGCTGCGCCTGCCGGACGCGGCGCTGCGCTCGGTCATGCATCGCTGGCTGCGGGGCTGCTGGCGCGCCGACACGCTGCGCGAAGCGCTGGACTTGCGCGCGCAGCTGCCGCCCGGTGGCTGTGTGTACACGCGCGATGGGCACGGCGTCGATTCGGCGGGCGTGATTTTTTACGCGCCGGATCATGAGCAAGCGGGCCTGTTGGCCCGAGCGCATGAAATCGAGAACCTGGAGCGGGCGGTTCGGGCGCAGGGCTTGCTCGCCGAAGAGGCGCGCTCTGCCTACGGGCGGGCCGACGCTGCCTGGCGCGGCGCACAGCAGGAGCTCGATCGGGCCCGGCAGGACGCCCGAGCCGCGCGTGATGCGGCCCATGCTGCTGAGCTTCGGTGGATGCAGCTGACGCAGCAGCTCGAGCAGAGCCGCGCGAAGGCCCGCTCGCTCGAGGACGACCTCGCTGAGGTCGATGCCGCCATCGAAGAAATTCTCGAACGGCAAGCCGCAGCAGAAGCTCGCTTCGAGAGCCTCGACATGCAGCTCGGCGAGGCCCAGGAACGGCTGATCCTGCTGCAAGACCGGGGGGCCGAGGCCGAGCGTGCGCTTCAGGCAGCCCGCGAGCAGATGCGGGGGATCGAGCGGCAGGTTCAGGAGGCGGTCTTTGCCCAACGCAGCGTGGCCGCTCGCCAAGCCGAGCTCAGCCGGATCATCGAGACGGCGCAGATGCAGATCCAGGCGCTTGCCGACGAGGCCGCGCGTCTGGAGGCCGAGCGTGCACAGTTTCACGGGGAAGCGGCCGAGCGCTCGCTGCAGGAGGCGCTCGACCTCAAGCTCGAGCGGGAGGCGGCGCTGGCGGCCGCGCGCAGTGCCTATGACGACCTCACGCAGCGGCTGCGCGCGGCCGACGAGCGCAGGCTCAAGCTCGAGCATGCGCTCGAACCCCTGCGCACCCGCATCACGGAGCTGCAGCTCAAGGAACAGGCGGCGCAGCTCGGTGAGGCGCAGTATGAGCAATACCTCACGGAAGCCGGCGCCGATTTGGAAGCCCTGGCGCAGTCGATCCAAAACGAGTCGGTGCGTCTGGCCGGGCTGCAGGGCGAGATCGACCGGCTGGGGCGGGAAATCGCGGCTTTGGGCGCGGTCAACCTCGCGGCTCTGGACGAGTTGGGGGCGGCGCGCGAGCGCAAAGCCTTCCTCGACAGTCAATCGGCCGACCTGGGCGATGCGATGCAAACGCTCGAAGATGCGATCCGCAAAATCGACTCCGAAACCCGCGCGTTGTTGGCACAGACATTCGAAGCCGTGAACGAACATTTTGGCCGCATGTTCCCCGAGCTGTTTGGCGGCGGGCAGGCCCGTTTGGTGATGACGGGCGAGGAAATCCTCGACGCGGGCGTGCAGGTGATGGCGCAGCCACCGGGCAAGAAGAATCAGACCATCCACCTGCTGTCGGGCGGGGAAAAGGCGCTGACCGCCATCGCGCTCGTGTTTGCGATCTTCCAGCTCAATCCGGCGCCTTTCTGTCTGCTGGACGAGGTGGATGCGCCGCTGGATGACGCCAACACGGAGCGCTATGCAAAGCTGGTGCGCCGCATGAGCCGGGACACCCAGTTCCTGTTCATCAGCCACAACAAGATCGCGATGGAAATGGCCGAGCAGCTGATCGGGGTGACCATGCAGGAGCAGGGGGTTTCGCGCATCGTGGCGGTCGATATGTCGGAGGCAGCGACTTTGGCCGCTGCCTGAGAGGCTGAGAGAGAATGGGTCATGCCCGCTTTGACGCCCCAAAACACGCCAGAGGGCGTTGCAAATGCGCGCCGTAGCCCGAGCTACGGCTGTGCTTTGCGCCTACTCGGGCGCGTTTTGGGGTGCCCCTTCGGGCACGCCCAATTCCCTCTCAGCCTCTGAGCCCATCTTGGAAAGAATGGAAGAGTCATGAGTTCGCTTCAGCTGGGGTTGGCCATCGCCGGGGCGCTGGTCCTCGCGGGGATCGTGGCGCACGGCGCTTGGCAGGCACGGCGGCGCACGCCGCGCCAGCCCATGATGGATCAGCCGCCCGCCGCGCCCGAGGACGGGGCGGTGCCGGATTCCCGGGTCGAGCCCACGCTCGACGATTTGAGCGCGGTCGCGCCGACGCCCACAGGCGAGAGCGTGCGCCGCGTCCAGCTCGACCCTTTGATCGACTCGATCGCGACCATCGAGCTCGATGCGCCGGTCAGCGGCGCGGCGGCCATCGCGGCCTTGCCCAGCACGCGGCGGGCTGGGAGCAAGCCGTTCGCGATCGAGGGGCTCGATGTCGAGGCGGGTCTCTGGGAACCCCCCCGACCCGAGCGCCGATACAGCGCGTTTCAGGCGGGGGTGCAGTTGGCCAACCGGGCGGGGGCACTCAACGAAATCGAGTTCTCGGAATTTGCGGCCAAGGCGCAACAGTTCGCCGATGCCGTGGGCGGTGCCCTGAGCTTGCCCGAAATGCTCGAGGAGGTCGGTCGCGCCCGGGAACTGGATCGCTTTGCGAGTGCGCACGACGCTCAGCTCGGGTTTACGCTGCGCGCGCGCAGCGCGGCTTGGAGTCCGGGCTTCATTCAGCAGCATGCTGCGCGTTTTGGCTTCGTCGCCGGAGCCGTTCCTGGCCGCCTGGTCCTGCCTGCGCCCCAGCCTGGGCTACCGCCCACCTTGACGCTGGCCTTTGATCCGCAGGCAGCCTTGTCGGATGACCCCCATCTGAGTGCGGTGCGCCAGGTGGTTCTGAGTCTCGACGTACCACAGGTGGATCGCGCGCTGCAACCCTATGCCCGGATGCGGGAGATCGCGGTGGCCTTGACCGAGGTCTTCGACGCGGTGCTCACCGACGACAACGGCGACCCGATTCCGCAGCAGGCGCTCGATGCGATCGCACAAGATCTCGAGCAGTTGTACGACGCGCTCGAGGCGCGCGACCTCGGTGCCGGCTCCCCTCAGGCTCGGCGGCTGTTCACATGATGCAGGCATCGACCTTGGCCGAGGCGGCCGCGCGCGCGCAGGAACTGCGCGCGCAGATCAACGATCACAACTGGCGCTACTACACGCTGGACGACCCGGTCATTTCGGACGCGGAGTACGACCGGCTGTTTCAAGAGCTCGAGGCGATCGAGGCGAAATATCCCGAGCTGCGCACGCCCGATTCGCCGACCCAGCGGGTTGGCGGGCCGATTGCGAGCGGTTTTGCGCCGGTTCGGCACCGGGTGCCGATGCTGAGTATTCGGACCGAAACCGACGCCACGGCGGCGGGCGCGCGCGCCTTTGATGCCCGGGTGCGCAAAGAACTCGGCCTTGGCCCTGACGATCCGCCGCTCGACTATGTGGGCGAGCCGAAGTTCGACGGACTGGCGGTCAGCTTGCGGTACGAGCGCGGCATCCTCGTTCTTGGGGCGACGCGCGGTGATGGCGAAACCGGCGAAGACGTCACGGCCAACGTGCGCACCATACGCCAGATTCCGCTGCGGCTCCAAGGCGTGACCGCGCCGGTGTGTGAGGTCCGCGGTGAGGTCTATATGCGCCGCGACGCATTCGAGGAACTCAACCGGCGACAGCGCGAGCGCGGCGAGAAGGTCTTCATGAATCCGCGCAATGCGGCAGCCGGGTCCTTGCGTCAGCTCGACCCCAAGGTTACGGCGCAGCGGCCTTTGAGTTTTTTTGCCTACGCCTTGGGGGAGCTCAGTTCGCCCGAGGAAGGCGGGCCCGAGATCCGCAGTCAGTGGGAATTGCTGCAAGCGCTCAAGGCCTGGGGCTTCCCGGTCAGCGAGCATGTGCGGCCCTGTCGCGGAGCCGAGGCGCTGATTGCCTATCACGATGAGATGGCTCGCCTGCGCCCGGACCTGCCCTACGACATCGACGGCGTGGTCTATAAAGTCGATTCGTTCGCGTTGCAGCAACAGCTCGGCTTCGTCGCCCGCGAGCCGCGCTGGGCCGTTGCGCACAAGTACCCGCCGCAAGAAGAGCTCACGACCGTGTTGGCCATCGAGGTGCAGGTGGGACGCACCGGCAAGCTCACGCCGGTGGCCAGACTGGAGCCCGTCTTTGTGGGCGGGGTGACCGTCACGAACGCCACCCTGCACAACGAGGATGAGGTGCGGCGCAAGGATGTACGCGTCGGGGATACGGTGGTGGTGCGCCGGGCGGGCGATGTGATTCCCGAGGTGGTTGCGGTCGTATTCGAGCGTCGCAAAGGCAACCCGCCGCCGTTTTCGATGCCCAAGCAATGCCCCGTTTGCGGCAGCGACGTCGTGCGCGAAGAAGGCGAGGCTGATTACCGATGCACCGGGGGGCTGTTCTGCCCGGCGCAGCGCAAGCAGGCGATTTTGCATTTCGCGCAGCGGCGGGCGCTTGACATCGAGGGTTTGGGCGAAAAAATCGTCGACCAACTCGTCGAACAGGGCTTGGTGCGTACCGTTGCCGATCTCTATCGCCTCGACCTGCCGACTTTGGCGGCCCTGGAGCGCATGGGTGAGAAGTCCGCGCGCAATCTGCTCGAGGCCATTGCTCGGTCCAAGGCGACGACTTTGCCCCGCTTCATCTTTGGCCTGGGCATTCGCCATGTGGGGGAGGCTACCGCCAAGGCGCTGGCGCGGCATTTCGGGTCGCTCGATGTCTTGATGCATGCGACCGAGGCCGAATTGGCCGCGGTTCCGGATGTCGGCCCGGTGGTGGCGCGCAGCATCCGCCTCTTTTTCGACCAGCCGCACAACCAGGAGGTCATCGCGGATTTGCGCGCGCTCGGCGTGCATTGGCCCGAAGGGCCTGCTGCGCCGAGTGCGCAGAAGTTGCCCTTGGCCGGCAAGACGGTCGTCCTCACGGGCACCCTGCCGACGCTGACGCGCGAGGATGCGAAAGAGCGCCTGGAGGCGGCCGGTGCCAAGGTCAGCTCCTCGGTGAGCCGCAAAACCGACTATGTGATTGCGGGTGCAGAGGCGGGCAGTAAGCTCGAAAAGGCGCGCGAATTGGGCGTGCCGGTGCTGGACGAGGCGGGCTTCTTCGCCTTGCTGGAAGGACGTGATCCCCATGCCGGTGCGTGAGATTTTGAAAATGGGCGACCCGCGGCTGCTACGGGTCGCGCAGCGCGTCGAAGCCTTCGATACGCCGGAGCTGCATGCGTTGATCCGCGACCTGCACGACACCATGGTGGCCGCGCATGGAGCCGGCTTGGCCGCGCCGCAGATCGGGGTCGACCAACGGGTGGTGATCTTTGGTTCGGACGCGCCGAATCCGCGCTACCCGGACGCTCCCGTGGTTCCCAAGACCATCTTGTGTAACCCCACCACCGAGCCCTTGGGACCCGAGGAGGAAGAGGGTTGGGAAGGCTGCCTCTCCGTCCCCGGCTTGCGCGGCGTGGTGCCGCGCTGGCGGCGCATCCGCTACCGCGGATACGACCCGCTGGGCCGCGTCATCGAGCGGGTTGCCGAGGGCTTTCACGCCCGCGTCGTTCAGCATGAATGCGACCACCTCGACGGGGTGCTCTACCCGATGCGGGTGCGTGATTTCAGGCGCTTTGGCTACACCGAAGTGCTGTTTCCCAATCTCGATCCCGGTGAGGATGACTGATGTCGCCCTTGGTCGGGTCCGCCGTGAGAGAGCGCTGGCCGTGGCGCTTGTTGCCCACGGGTGACCTCTTGCGCGATGCCGTTTACCGGCGGCTGTGGTTGTCGGTTTTGATCAGCTCGTTTGGCGCGCAGGTGACGATGCTCGCCATTCCGCTGACCGCGGCGGTGCTGCTGCATGCCACGCCGACGCAGATGGGGTGGCTCACCACGGTCGAGTTGCTGCCGTTCGTGTTGTTTTCTTTGCCGGTGGGCGTTTGGCTCGATCGGGTCCGCAAGCTGCCGCTCTACATCGCTGGCGAGGCATTGCTCGCGCTGGCGGTGGGGTCGGTGCCCCTGGCTTGGGCCATGGGCGCCTTGAGCATGGGTTGGCTGTATGCCGTTGGCTTCGTCGGCGGCATGGTGCACACGGTCGCGGGCTCGGCAGCGCAAATCGTGCTCACGCAGGTGGTGCCTCGCGAGCGGCTGGTCGAGGCCCATGCGCGCAATTCCTTGGCCAGTTCGAGCGCAGAGGTGGCCGGGCCTGGCGTTGCAGGCGTCCTGATCCGGCTGCTTGGGGCCCCGCTGGCCTTGTTGGCCGATGCGGCGATGCTGCTGCTCTCGGCGCTCGTCTTGCGCTCGACCCCGGTGCAGGAGACGCCCGCGGCCTGCAAGCCGGGCGGGTTCTGGCAGGACTTGCGCGAAGGCTTGCGCTTCGTCGCCCGCGAACCGCTGCTGCGCAGCCTCGCCTTGGCCGTTGGGCTGTGGCAGATTGCCCACCAGTCGGCCATGGTGGTCCAGATTCTGATCGCGACGCGACAGCTCGGCATGAGCGAGAGTGCGGTCGGCACGAGCTACGTGGCGCTGGGTGTCGGCACTGTGACCGCGAGTCTGTTGGGCGACCGTTTGAGCCGCCGTTTCGGGCCCGGTCCGTCGCTGCTCGGGGGCTTTGCGCTGACGGGCATGGGCTGGGGCTTGCTCGCGCTCGCGCCCGTCGGGCCGTGGGGCGTCGCCGCGTTTGCGCTCAACCTGGCCTTGTTCGGCCTCGGGGCGGTGCTGATCTTCATTAACTTCATTGGGATGCGGCAAGCGGTGACGCCCGAGCCTTTGTTGGGGCGCATGACGAGCACGATGCGCTGGCTCATCCTGCTGCCTGCCGGGCCCGGGGCTTTGCTCGGCGGGTGGATCGGCGAGCATGTCGGGCTGCGGGCGTCGTTGGCCTTTGCCGGCGCGGCAGCCCTGGCCTTGTCGGTCGGTGCCGCGGTTTTCGGTGGGTTGCTGCAGATTCGGCGGCTGCCCAAGCCCGCGGCGCATGTGCCGTTCGAGGTGCTCGACGACGCGACGACCTGAGCCCGTGGCAGGGCTGAACCCATCGCGCGGGACGCTCACTGCGGCGCGATGGCTTGCAGCAATTCGGTTTCGATTTCGAGTTGGCGGCGGGCGTGTTGCAGCTCGTCCCCCTCGACCACGAAGGTGTCTTCGACACGCTCACCCAGGGTGCTGATTTTTGCGAGTTGGATGCTTACCCGGTGCTGGGCGAGGACGCGCGCGATCGCATAGAGCAGGCCGGGCCGGTCGCTGGTGGAGACGAAGAGCAACCAGCGTTGCCCTTTCTCATCCGGGCGCAGGTCGATGCGTGGTGTGACCGGGAAGCTGCGCACGCGGCGCGAGGGGCGGCCGCGGCGCGGCGGAGGAAGGGGTCCGTCGGTACCGATCGCATCGCTGAGGCCTTTTTCGATCATCGTGATCCACTCGCGATAGTGTTCCGGCTGCAGGTCGGTGACGACCTGGAAGGTGTCGAGCGCGTAGCCGTCGCTGGTGGTGTGGACTTTGGCGTCGAGCACGTTGAAGTTGGCGCGATCGAAATAGGCGCAGAGGCGCGCGAACAGGTCGGCTTGATCGCGGCAATAGACGAGCACCTGCAGACCTTCACCCAGTGGTGAATGACGGGCGCGCACCAGCGGCGGCAAGGGGGCATCGGGCTGCTTTTGTGCGTGCAGGGCCCGGTGGCGGCTGATCTGGCGCGCATGCCAAGCGAGTTCATTGGCGTCATGCCGCATGAAGTAGCCGAGGTCGAGCGTGTCCCACAAGGCTTGATGGGCCGAGTGCGGTTGGGCGTGCAGGGCCAGCAGCACCTGGGCCTCGCGTTTGCGTTCGGCGACGGCGGCTGCCGCATCGGTGCGTGCGCCGCCGAGCGCACGTAGGCTGGCGCGGTAGAGGTCTTCGAGCAGCTTGCCCTTCCAGGCGTTCCAGACCTTGGGGCTGGTGCCGCGGATGTCGGCAACCGTCAGCAGATAGAGGCCGGTCAGTCGCCGCTCGGTTCCCACGCGGCGCACAAAGGCTTCGATGACGGCCGGGTCGCCGAGGTCCTGCTTCTGGGCGACGTGGCTCATCAGCAGATGCTCGCGCACGAGAAATTCCGCCAGATCGGCCGCCTCGCCTTCGATTTGGTGCGCGCGGCAAAACCGGCGGACCTCACGCGCGCCGATCTCGGAGTGGTCCCCGCCGCGGCCTTTGCCGATGTCGTGAAACAGCGCGGCCAGATAGAGGATCCAGGGCTGTTCCCAACTGGCTGCGAGCTGCGAGCAATGGGGGTACTCGTGCGCATGCTCCGCGATGAAGAAACGGCGGACGTTGCGCAAAACCATGAGGATATGCTGGTCGACCGTGTACACATGGAACAGGTCGTGCTGCATTTGACCCACGGTGCGACGAAAGGCCCATAGGTAGCGCCCGAGCACCGAGGTCTGGTTCATCAGGCGCATCGCGTGGGTGATGCCCTGCGGCTGCTGCAGGATTTGGCGGAAGGTTGCGCGGTTGGCCGGATCTCGACGGAATCGCGCGTCCATCAGCCGCCGCGCGTTGTAGAGCGCGCGCAGGGTGCGCGCGGAGAGCCCTTTCACACCGACCGTGGTTTGGTAGATGAGGAAGGTTTCCAGGATGGCGTGGGGCTGGCGTCGATAGAGATCGTCGTCGGCGACTTCGATCATCCCAGCCTTGTCCCAAAAGCGGTCGTTGATCCGGCGCAAAGCCTGCGGGGTGCCAGCCGCGGCGGTGCTCAGCCGCTCCTCGATGTTGAGTATGAGGATTTGGTTGAGCTGGGTGACGGCTTTCGCGGCCCAGTAGTACCGGCGCATCAGCGCCTCGCTGGCGCGCTGCTGCAGGCGGCCGTTCTTGGCATACCGATCGACCTCGCCGAAGGACTCGGCAAGCGCGGTTTGCAGGTCGAAAATGAGCCGGTCTTCCCGGCGACGCGCGGCCAGGTGGAGCCGCACGCGGATCAAGGCGAGCAGCGCCTCGTTGCGTTTGAGCTGACGAACCTCGAGGGCGGTGGCGAGCCCTCGGCGTTCCAGGTCGCTCCAGCTCTGTCCGAGCCCCGCCGCCTTCGCCACCCAGAGGATCACTTGCAGGTCACGCAGCCCGCCCGGTGATTCTTTGCAGTTGGGCTCGAGCGCGTAGGGGGTGTTCTCAAACTTCTGGTGCCGCTGACGCATCTCGAGCGTCTTGGCGACGAAAAACGCCTGGGGGTCGAGCGCGGAGGCAAAGCGCGTCTGGAAGCGGGCGTACAGTGCGCGGTCACCCAAGATGAGCCGCGCTTCGAGCATCGCGGTTTGGATGGTGATGTCCCGCGCCGCCTCACTCACGCATTCGTCGATGCTGCGGACCGAGGCGCCAATTTCCAGGCCGCTGTCCCAGCACAGGCCGATGAAGCGCTCGATCGCTGTTTTGAGGACGGCCTCGGCCTGGGGATCGGGCGCGTCGGCCTCTGGCAGCAGGATCAGGACGTCGACGTCCGATTGGGGGTAGAGCTCCCCGCGGCCATAGCCGCCGACGGCCGCGAGCGCGGCACCGGTCGGGATGCCGGCGTCGGTCCAGAGGGCGCGCAGCAGATCGTCGACGAGAGCCGCCGCGCGACGCAGCGTTTGCCGCAAGCCCCGGGTCGAACGGCCGCGCTCATGCGGGGCGAAGAGGGCCGCCTTGTCGCGCAGGAAGCGCTCGCGCCGGCTCAAGGGGGCTGCTTCCAGACTGGCGGGGCAGGGCTCGCTCGACATGGGCCGTCGCTTGAGCGTTCAGCCTCTTACGCAGTCGAGGCGGCGAAGCCCCGCACGAACGCGGGTGGCGGTGGCGCGCCCTCGGACTGCGTGAGCACCTCGTAACCCGTGGGCGTGACCAAAATCGTGTGCTCCCATTGCGCCGACAGCGACCGGTCCTTGGTGACGATGGTCCAGCCATCGCCCAGTTCCTTGATGTCGCGCCGGCCGGCGTTGAGCATGGGCTCGATGGTGAAGATCATGCCGGCCTCGAGCCGCTCGAGCGTGCCGGGCCGGCCGTAATGCAGCACCTGCGGCTCGTCATGGAATTTGCGGCCGATGCCGTGGCCGCAGAACTCGCGCACGACGCTCAGGCCGTGGCGCTCGGCGAAGCTCTGGATGGCGTGACCGATGTCGCCCAAATGCGCCCCGGGCCGCACCTGCTCGATGCCCAGCCACAGGGCTTCATAGGTCAGCGCGCAGAGGCGTTTGGCCGCGATCGATGCGTCGCCGACGATGAACATGCGGCTCGAATCGCCGTGCCAGCCGTCCTTGATGAGGGTGACGTCGATGTTGACGATGTCGCCTTTTTTGAGCGGCTTGTCATTGGGAATGCCGTGGCAGACCTGGTGGTTGATGGAGGTGCAGATCGACTTGGGGTAGGGCGCGTGGCCCGGCGGCTGGTAGTTCAGCGGCGCGGAGATCGCTCCGAGCACCTCCGTGGTGTAGGTTTCGGCCAGGCGGTCGAGCTCGTTGGTGGTGATGCCCGGCTGGACGAAAGGGGTGAGGTAGTCGAGCAAACGGCCGGTGAGTTGCCCGACCACGCGCATGCCCTGGATTTCTTCCTCGGTGTGTAGGTGAATGCTCATGGCCCAATTATCCCATTCACCCCCTTGGGCCGGCTTGGGCATCGTTCAGGCCCCTTTAAAATCAGGCGCTTTTCGGGCCTGTAACCGCGTCGCTAGGCGCAAGCGCCCGAAGTCCACTCCGCCACCCCCTTTTCCCCGCTCCAACCCGGGCCCCGCGCGTGACAGCTCCCAATCTGACCCTATTCGATGGCGCGAATGCGCTCAGTCCGTTCCGTATCCGTCAACTGTTGCCGCGGCTGCAGGCCATCGACCCGCGGGTGCAGGGCTTGGCGGCCCGCTTCGTGCATGTGGTCGCGACCGATGCCCCGCCCGATGCGACGCTGCAGGATCGGCTGGCCGCCTTGCTGCGGTACGGGGAAACGTTCGAGGGCCAGACGGCCGGCGATGCGCTGCGGCTCATCGTGGCGCCGCGCGTCGGAACGATTTCACCCTGGGCCTCCAAGGCAACCGACATTGCCCGCAACTGTGGGCTGGCCGTGCACCGCATCGAGCGCGTGACGGAGTTCCATCTGACGCTCAAGTCGCCGCTGCTGGGCCGGGCGAGCGTCGATGCGGGCACGCGCGAGCGGCTGGCGGCCGTGCTGCATGACCGCATGACCGAATCGGTCTTGCCCGACCGGGAGGCCGTCCGCGCCCTCTTTGCCGAGCTGCCGCCAGCACCGCTCGAGCATGTCGATGTGCTCGGCGGTGGCCGCGAGGCCTTGGTTCGGGCCAACCAAGCCTGGGGCCTGGCGCTGGCCGACGACGAGATCGACTACCTGGTCGATGCGTTCACGCGGCTGGGTCGCAACCCGACGGATGTCGAACTGATGATGTTCGCGCAGGCCAACAGCGAACATTGCCGGCACAAGATTTTCAACGCCCAGTTCATCATCGACGGCACGCCGCAGGAACAGAGCCTATTCGCGATGATCCGCCACACGCACCGCATGGCGCCGCAGCACACGGTCGTGGCGTACTCCGACAACGCTTCGGTCATCGAAGGCCGTCCGACCGAGGTTTTTGTGGCAAAAACCCAAGAATCCCGGCGTGATTCGGTCGTTCCTTGCTATCAAAAAGAGACTCTGCTGCAGCATGTGCTGATGAAGGTGGAGACCCACAACCACCCCACGGCGATCTCGCCTTTTCCTGGTGCGGCCACCGGCGCGGGTGGGGAAATCCGCGACGAGGGCGCCACCGGTCGCGGTTCCGAGCCCAAAGCGGGTTTGACGGGCTTCACCGTGGGCAAGCTCTGGGGTGGGCTTGCCGATGCGCCGGGGGGCAAGCCCGCGCACATCGCCAGCCCCTTGCAGATCATGATCGAAGGGCCGCTCGGCGGGGCGGCATTCAACAACGAGTTTGGTCGGCCCAATCTCGCGGGCTACTTCCGCGAATACGAGCAGCAGGTGGCCGGTGTGCAGCGCGGCTACCACAAACCCATCATGATTGCGGGCGGCCTGGGCCAGATCGACGCGCGGCTCACCCACAAGGTGGCGTTCCCGGCCGGCACGCTGCTGGTGCAACTGGGTGGGCCGGGCATGCGCATCGGCATGGGCGGCGGGGCGGCGAGTTCGATGGCCACCGGCGCGAACGCCGCCGAACTGGACTTCGACTCGGTGCAGCGCGGCAACCCCGAGATCGAGCGCCGCGCGCAGGAAGTCATCAACGCCTGTTGGGCCCAGGGTGAGGCCAATCCGATTCTGGCCATTCACGACGTGGGTGCGGGTGGGCTCTCCAACGCTTTCCCCGAACTGACGAACGATGCCGGTCGCGGTGCGCGCTTCGACCTACGCGCCATCCCGCTCGAAGAGTCGGGGCTGTCGCCGCGCGAGATTTGGTGCAACGAAAGCCAGGAGCGCTATGTGCTGGCCATCGCCCCCGAGTCGCTCGACGCTTTTGCGGCCATCTGTGCGCGGGAGCGTTGCCCGTTTGCCGTCGTCGGCCGTGCCACCGAGGCGCGCACGCTCGTCGTCGAAGACGGCGCGACGGCGGTGGTCGACATGCCGATGGATGTGTTGCTCGGCAAACCCCCGCGCATGACGCGCGACGTGCAGCGCGTGTCGCGCGAGGCCGGCGTGCTCGACCTCACCGGCGTCACGCTGTCGCAGGCCGTGCACGAGGTGCTCGGGCACCCGACGGTGGCGTCCAAGCGCTTTCTCATCACCATCGGCGACCGCACCGTGGGTGGACTCACGCACCGCGACCAGATGGTCGGCCCTTGGCAAGTGCCGGTGGCCGACTGCGCGGTGACGCTGGCCGATTACGCGGGCTTTGCGGGCGAGGCGATGAGCATGGGCGAGCGCACGCCGCTGGCCGCGACCGATGCGCCGGCTTCTGGCCGCATGGCTGTGGCCGAGGCCATCACCAACCTGCTGGCTGCGCCGATCGAGCTCAATCGCGTCAAGCTCTCGGCCAACTGGATGGCCGCGTGCGGTGAGCCCGGCGAGGACGCGGCGCTCTACGACACGGTCAAGGCGGTCGGCCTCGAGCTGTGCCCGGCGCTCGGGGTGTCGATCCCGGTCGGCAAAGACAGTTTGTCGATGCGCACGCAATGGACGCACGAGGGCGAGGCCCGCAAGGTCGTCTCGCCGGTGAGCCTGATCGTGAGCGCGTTTGCCACGCTCGACGACGTACGCGGCACGCTCACCCCGCAGCTCGACGCAGCGTGCGAGGACAGCACGCTCATCCTGGTCGACCTGGGCCGTGGCCGCATGCGCATGGGTGGGAGCATCCTCGCCCAGGTGCTGGACCAGGCCGGCGGCCCCGTGCCCGACCTCGACGAAGCGGCCGATCTGCGGCGGCTGGTCGACGCGGTCAACGAATTGCGCGCCCGTGGCGCCATTCTGGCCTACCACGACCGCAGCGACGGGGGGCTGTTCGCCGCCGTGGCCGAAATGGCCTTCGCCGGCCATGTGGGCGTGGCGCTCAACGTGGACCTGCTCGTCACCGAGGGCGACGGGATCAGCGACAGCCGCGCCGATGTGGGTGACGCCAAGAATTGGGCGGCCCAAGTCAGCGCGCGGCGGGAAGAGCAAACCCTCAAGGCCCTCTTCAACGAGGAGCTCGGGGTGGTGTTGCAGGTGCGCACCGCGCAGCGGGACGCCGTGTTGCAGACGCTGCGCGCGCACGGCCTGGGTGCCTGCAGCCACCCCATCGGCAAGACCCGGCCCGAAGCCTCGCCGATCGCGGTCGGCAAGAGTGCGCTGTCGGTGTGGCGCGACGCGCGCGAAATTTTCAGCGCGCCGCTGGCCGAGCTGCATCAACGCTGGGACGAGGTGAGTTGGAAGATCTGCCGCGAGCGCGACAACCCCGAGTGTGCCGACGCCGAACACGCGGCGGCCGGCCGTGCGGACGATCCCGGCCTGCACGTCGCTCTGAGCTTCGACCCATCGGACGACGTGGCCGCGCCCTACCTGAACCTCGCGCGGCCGCGCGTGGCCATCCTGCGCGAGCAGGGGGTGAACTCGCATGTGGAGATGGCCTATGCCTTCACCGAGGCCGGTTTCGATGCCGACGACGTGCACATGACCGACCTGCTGGCTGGGCGCGCGCGGCTTGCCGACTACCAGGGCATCGTCGCCTGCGGTGGGTTTTCCTACGGCGACACGCTGGGCGCGGGCATCGGCTGGGCGCGCTCGATCACCTTCAACCGCGGGCTGTCGGAGCAATTTCAGCAGTTTTTCGCCCGACCGGATACCTTTGGGCTCGGCGTGTGCAACGGCTGCCAGATGTTCGCCGAACTCGCCGACATCATCCCAGGCGCCGAACACTGGCCGCGCTTCACGACCAACCAAAGTGAACGCTTCGAAGCCCGCTTTTCCCTCGTCGAAGTGCTCGACTCGCCCAGCCTGTTCTTCGCCGGCATGGCCGGCAGCCGCCTGCCGATCGCGGTCGCGCACGGCGAGGGCTACGCCAACTTCCGCCACCGCGGTGACGCGGGCCGCGTGATCGGCGCGATGCGCTTCGTCGACCCCCACGGCCAGCCCACCGAGGTGTATCCGTACAACCCCAACGGCAGCCCCGGCGGTCTCACCGCCGTCACCACGGCCGATGGTCGCTTCACGGCCATGATGCCGCACCCGGAGCGGGTGTTCCGCAACATCCAGATGAGCTGGACCCCGCTCGACCCCGCCGCGGCCAGCCCCTGGATGCGTATCTGGCGCAACGCCCGGCGCTGGGTCGGGTAAGCGATCGAGTCAACCGTGGCCGCTGCCAGCCTGCTCGCGCTTCTCGACGACATCGCGACGCTGCTCGACGATGTCTCGGTCATGACCAAGACGGCGGCGGCCAAGACCTCGGGCGTGCTTGGCGACGACCTGGCGCTCAATGCGCAGCAGGTGCACGGCGTCGACCCGGATCGCGAACTTCCCGTCGTCTGGGCGGTCGCCAAGGGCTCCTTGAAGAACAAGGCCATCCTGGTCCCGGCTGCGCTTGCCATCAGCGCCTTCGCGCCTTGGGCGGTGACACCGCTGCTCATGCTGGGCGGCACGTATTTGTGCTTCGAGGGCGCGGAGAAACTGCTCTCTCGCTGGTTGCCGCATGGGGCATCCAGCGAGGTGCCTGCCGCTCGCCCGGCGCCCGCCTCCATAGACCCCACGCAACTCGAGGCGGACAAAATCGCCGGTGCCGTGCGCACCGACTTCGTGTTGTCGGCCGAAATCATCGTCATTGCGCTCGGCACGGTGGCCGAGGCGCCGCTCGGGCAACGCGTCGCGGTGCTCGTGGGCATCGCCGTGCTGATGACCGTTGGGGTCTACGGCCTGGTGGCAGCGATCGTCAAGGCCGACGACTTCGGTCTTTGGCTCAGCGTCCGGCCCCGGGCGCTGTCGCGTGCGATCGGCCGGGGCATCTTGCGGGCTGCGCCTCGATTCATGCGCGCGCTTTCGGTGCTGGGCACGGCGGCGATGTTCACGGTAGGTGGTGGCATCCTCGCTCACGGCTTGCCGCCGCTGCATCACGCGATCGAAGCCGTCGCCGAACAGAGCCACAACTGGCCGCCGGCGGGGGCTTGGCCCGCCGTGCTGACGCTCCTGCTGGGCGCGGGCGTCGGTTTGGCGCTGGGCGCTCTGGTGGCTGGGGCTTGGGGTGTGGTGCAGCGTCTACGAGGGACCGGCCCCACGGGCTGAGAGGCTGAGGCCTGCAGGGGGCTGCGGGTCGGGGACGGCAGAGAACCCGGCTGCGCAACCCGGAGCGAGACGATGCCCCGCTCAGCCTCGCTAGAGTGACGCAGCGCCGCGCGTGCGACGGCGGCGCCAGGCTTTTTCGCCTTCGACGGCGAGCCAGACCAGCAGCGCAGAACCCAAGCAGAGGCCCAAGTCGGCGACATCGAGCGGCTCGGTGCGGAAGATCGGGTTGAGCGCGGGCACATAGATCACGGCCAGCTGCAGCGCGATGGTTCCAAGTACGGTCCCCAGCAGCGGCCAGTTCGACCTCAGTCCAAGTCGCCAGAGCGCTTGTGTCTCCGAGCGTATGGCCAGAATGTGCGCGAGCTGTCCGAAGGTGAGCACGGTGAACACCATGGTCTGCCAATGCGCCTGGGCGCTGTGCAGTGCCCAGGCCTGGATCGCCAGGCACAGCCCGGCGATCAGCAGCCCAAAGCCGAGGATATGCGCCGCCATGCCATGGGCGAAAAGGCTCTCTTTCGGCGGTCTCGGCGGACGGCGCATCAAGTCGGGCTCGCCCGGCTCGGCCGCCAGCGCCAGGCCCGGCAGACCATCGGTGAGCAGATTGACCCACAGGATGTGGATGGGCAACAGCGGCAAAGGCAGCCCGACCATGGGCGCGAGCATCAGCACCCAGATTTCGGCCGAGTTGCCGGTCATGGCGTAGCGCACGAACTTGCGGATGTTGTCGTAGATGCGCCGCCCTTCACGCACCGCAGCGACGATCGAGGCGAAGTTGTCGTCGAGCAGCACCAGGCCAGCGGCTTCGCGGGCCACGTCGGTCCCGCCCTGACCCATGGCGACGCCGATGTCGGCGCGCTTGAGCGCCGGGGCGTCGTTGACGCCATCGCCCGTCATGGCAACGAATTCACCTTCGCGCTGCAGCGCCTCGACGATGCGGATTTTCTGGGCCGGATCCATCCGGGCGTAGACGCGAACCGCACGCACGCGCGCGCGCAGCGCGTCGTCGTCCATCGACGCCAGCTCCGGGCCGCTGAGCACCGCCTCACGCGCGTCGTCGAGGATGCCGATGCGGTGCGCAATCGCACGCGCGGTGGCGGGATGGTCGCCCGTGATCATCACCGGTGTGATGCCAGCCTGCCGGCACTCCCGCACCGCGTGCGCCGCCTCGGGCCGCGGCGGGTCGATCAGGCCGACGAGCCCGAGCAAGGTCAAGCCGGATTCGTCCCGCTCGGGTTCGGGAGCGCCCGGTACCGCCGCATGTTCCTTTTGTGCCAGCGCCAGTACGCGCAGCCCTTGCGCGGCCAGCGCTTCCGCATCGGCGAGCCAGGCAGCGACGTCGATCGGCTCGGGTCGACCGTTGGCGCCGAGTACCTGGTTGCAGCGTGGAAGCACGCTCTCAGGCGCCCCCTTGGTATAGGCCAGGATGCGCTCGCCGACACGGTGAAAGCTCGTCATGCGCTTGCGCGTCGCATCGAAAGGCAGTTCGGCCAGCCGCGGGGTTTGGGCGTCCAGTGCCGATTTGTCGAGGCCGGCGAGCGCGGCGAGCTCCACCAAGGCAACTTCGGTCGGGTCTCCGCGCCAACGCCCATCCGACCCGCTGGCTGCCGGGCCCTGCGGCGCCCGATGCGCGTCATTGCACAGTGTGGCCGCCCGCAGCAGCGGCTCGAAGCCCTCGGGCGCTTGGGCGTCCTGCGTTTGCCAGCGGCGTCCAGAAGCCAGGAGACGTTCGGCATGCATCCGGTTGCGCGTCAGCGTGCCGGTCTTGTCCGAACAGATGAAGGTGACCGAGCCCAGCGACTCGACCGCCGAGAGCCGACGGGCGAGCACATGGTGGCGCACCATCTTGCGCGCCCCGAGGGCCAGCAGCACGGTGACCACCGCGGGCAGGGCTTCGGGGATCGCGGCCACCGCCAGGCTGATCGCGGTCAGGGCCATCAGCAGGGCCGGTTCGCCGCGCAACAGGCCCGCGACGAAGATCACGATGCAGATGCCCAGGATGACCCAGGTCAGCCGCCGCCCGAAATCCGCGAGCCGTTGCTGCAGCGGCGTGAGGCGCTCGCCCGCTTCGCCCAACAAACGCGCAATCTTGCCGAGTTCGGTGGCGGAACCCGTTGCCACCACGACGCCGATCGCGCGGCCGTGGGTGACCAGGGTTCCCTTGAACGCCATGTTGGCGCGGTCACCGAGCATGAGTTGGGGACCATCGAGCGCCTCGGTGTGCTTGGCCACGCTCACCGATTCGCCGGTGAGCGCGGATTCGTCGACCTGCAGCTGCGCGACCTCGATCAGCCGCAGGTCGGCGCCGACTTGGTCGCCTGCTTCCAGCGCCACGATGTCGCCTGGGACCAGCTCCTCTGCCGGAACCGATCGCCATTGGCCCTCGCGGCGCACCCGTGCGCGGGGTGCGGCCAGACCTTGCAGCGCGGCCAGCGCTTGGTCGGCGCGCCAGCGTTGAAACACCCCGATGCTGGCGTTGATCGTGACGATCAGCAGGATCACCACCGTGTCCGTGCGCTCGCCGATCAGCCCCGACACCCCGGCGGCCGCGAGCAGCACGAGCACCATGAAATCGTTGAACTGCTCGAGCACCAGGCGCCAGAGGCTGCGCTGGGTTCCTCCCGGCAGGCGGTTGGGACCCCAGCGCGCGAGCCGCTTGGCTGCCTCGGCGGCGGACAGACCCCGGTCGGGGTCCACCCCGCAGATCTCGACGGTTTGCCGCGCATCCTGCCGGTGCCAGTCTGGCGCGCTGGATGTCGCTTCCCGGGGTTCTTCAGTCGCCATGGAGGAACAGCACGGAGGTGTTGAACAAATAGACCGCGGCGAGCCCAACGCTGACCCAACCGACCGTGCGCAGCACTCTGGAGCGCGGGCGGAAGAGCATGCCGACGATGGCCAGCCCGGTCATGACGATGCCCGAGGCCGCGGTGACGGTGTGGACCAGCGAGGCTTCGGCGAGCAGGGGTCCGCGCCGGTAGAACAGATCTTCGAGCGCGATGATCGTCACGTTGAAAAGATTGCTGCCCAACAGATTCCCGATGGCCATGTCCACCGCGCCGATGCGCAGTGCCGCGAGCGTGACCGCCGCTTCAGGCAGCGTCGTGACCGCCGAGAGGAACAGGCTGCCAACGAAGCTTCTGTTCCAACCCATGACCGCGGCGAGCTCGCTCGCAATGAAGGGCAGCCACAGGCCAGCGCCCACCACGACGGCGCCGGCGAAGGCAAAACGAAGCAGCGCAGTGTGCAGGCTCGGACCCGACGCGTCCGTCGCAGCCGCGCCGGGCTGGGACTGCGCTTCGCCGTGGCTGCGCTCATAGGCAAACACCGTGCGCATGGCTATCAAATAGAGCATCAGCACGACCGGCGTGGTCGCGCCGATGGCCAGCACCGGAAAGCGCGCGAGCGCGGCGTGGGCGGATGCGCTGCCCAGATGGCCCACGAGGATTCCGCTGAGGGTGAAGCCCAACAGAATCACTCCGAACGCCGCAGCCAGCACATGCCCCCCGGCCATGCGCCGCCATACCGGCTCGTCGCGATAGAGGAAATCGACGAAAACCAAAAAGGCGAGGTTGAGCACGCAACTGCCCAGCGCGTTGCCTACGGCGAGGTTTGGGGCATCGGCCAACGTGACGCTGGTGAGGCCAGTGGCGAGTTCGGGCAGCGAGGTGACCATGGCCACGAGGGTGAGCCCAATCCAGCTGCCGCCGAGCCCGGTTCGCTGCGCGATCACGTCGCCCCAGCGCGAGAGCTGATAACCCGCGGTTCCGATCAGGCCCGCGCAGAGGAAAAATTCGAACCAGATCCGGGCCATGGGTGCGCTCAGAGGCTGAGAGGGAATTGGGCGTGCCCGAAGGGGCGCCCCAAAACGCGCCCGAGTATAGGCGCAAAGCACAGCCGTAGCTCGGGCTACGGCGCGCAGTTGCAACGCCCTCGGGCGTGTTTTGGGACGTCAAAGCGGGCATGACCAATTCCCTATCAGCCTCTCAGGTCAGCGCGACGGCCGGGTGCGGTAGAACTGCAGCGGCAACTCGCGGGCGGCGGCGCGAACGCGCGGCTTGAGGCGCCCGACCACATGCATTTCGCAGGGTTTGCAGTCAAAGCGCAGCGTCAGACGCTCGTTGCCGTGCTGCAGCGTCAGCGGCTCGGCGCGCACCGTTCCTTGCACACCCGTGACGCCTTTGGCCTGCTTGGGGCACAGGCTCAGCGAGTAGCGCACACAGTGCTTGGTGATCATGAGGCTGACTTCGCCTTCCTCCTCGTGGCTCTCGAACGCCGCAGCGATGAGCTTGACGCCGTGGCGGGCATAGAAGTCACGCGCCTTGTGGTTGTAGACGTTGGCGAGGTAGCTCAGCGTGTCTTCCGGGTAGGCGACCGGCGGCTCGACCGGGGCGGCGCGCAGGGGTCGCGTCCATGCGGCGGCCCGCGTGGCTTCGAGCGCCGCGATGGCGTCGCGGCGCAGCCGGTTGAGCTGTGAGGGTGGAACGAACCACGGGCGCGGCAGATCCAGCCTGATGTCGATCGGCTCGAAGATCGTCTCGCCCAGCCGGGCGAGCTGCGCGCGCAGCGCCTCGGCCGCAGGGGCGTCGTCACGCGGCGCTGCGTAGGGCAGGGGTAACTCGGCGCGGGCCTCGTGGCCGGCCTCGTCGGTGAGCAGCAGGCTCAGGCCTTCGGCATGGGGCGTCTCACCGAGGCGCATCCACACGCCGATGCGGCGCTCAGCGGATTTTTTCTCGAGCGCGCGGACCCAGGCCATGTCGCGGTTGCGGTGGATGCGGGTGCCGCGGCGGAGGTCGCGCAGGCTGCTCATGGGGTCTTTGGGCCAGGCGCGCCACAGGCCGTTGGGGCCTGCGCGCTCGGCCCGGTTGATCTGCGCGCCCATGAGCTCTTGCTGCGCATCGAAATAGCACAGGCCGTCGCCGTTGTGCAGTTCGAGCGTGGGGTCGTCGGCTTCGAACTCGAAGAACTCGGCGGTGGCCCGCGCCACCCAGCCCATCGGCTGCCCCGCGTTCTTGGGCGTGTCGAAGGCGCCGATGTCCGCCTGTCGGCCGCGCACGAAATAGTCGGTGAAGGCGCGGTTGAAGTTCTGGTTCGGATCCGGGGTGAAGCTGAAGCGGCAACGCCCGTCGGAGGCTCGGGCCAGGTCCGTGCGGGCTTCGAGCAAGCCGTCGAGCAGGCCCCGGTAGTGGGCCGTGATGTTCTTCACATAGCCCATGTCTTTGTAGCGGCCCTCGATCTTGAAGCTGCGGATGCCCGCGTCGATGAGCGCTTCGAGGTTCGCGCTCTGGTTGTTGTCCTTCATCGACAGCACATGCTGGTCGTGCGCGACGAAGCGGCCCTGGGCATCGAGCACCTGATAGGGCAGGCGGCAGGCCTGCGAGCAGTCGCCGCGGTTGGCGCTGCGTCCGGTGTGGGCTTCACTGATGTAGCACTGCCCGCTGTAGGCCACGCAGAGCGCACCATGGATGAAGAACTCCAGCGTGCTGCGCGCGGAATCGGTTGCCGCGCGCACGGCGGCGATTTGTTCCAGCGTGAGCTCGCGGGCGAGCACGAGCTGCGATAAGCCCACGTCCTGCAGAAAGCGGGCCTTCTCGGGTGTGCGGATGTCGCACTGGGTGCTGGCGTGCAGTTCGATGGGCGGCAGGTCGAGTTCGAGCAAGCCCATGTCCTGGATGATGAGCGCGTCCACGCCCGCGTTCCAAAGCTCATGCACCAGGCGGCGCGCGGGCTCGAGTTCGTCGTCACGCAGGATGGTGTTGAGCGTGACGAACACGCGGGCATGAAAGCGGTGCGCGTGCTTGACCAGCCGCTCGATTTCAGAGACGGGGTTGTCGGCGGCGGCGCGGGCGCCGAACGACGGGCCGCCGATGTAGACGGCGTCGGCGCCGTGGTTCACCGCCTCGATGCCGATGTCGGCATCGCGGGCGGGCGCCAGCAGTTCGATCTGGTGGGGAAGTAAGGCCATCGGGCGATTATCCGGGCTGCGCGCTCGGTTTCGATACGGGTAAGCTCGGGCCATGCGAGTGCCGCGATTCTCTAAGCCATCCGCCACCCGTTTCGAGATCGTCGACGCCCTGCGGGGCGCGGCGGTGGTGTGGATGACGGTTTATCACTTCTGCTTCGACCTGCGACACTTCGGCTACCTGCAGTCGGATTTCTACCGGGACCCGTTTTGGACCCTGCAGCGCACGGTCATCGTGAGTCTGTTTCTGTGGACGGCGGGGCTGAGCCAGGCCATCGCTTGGCACCAAGGGCAGGGTTGGGCGCGCTTCTGGCGGCGCTGGGCGCAGGTGGCTGGCTGCGCGCTGCTGGTGAGTGCGGGCTCGTACCTGATGTTTCCGCGCAGTTTCATCTGGTTCGGCGTGCTGCATGGGCTGGCGGTCATGCTCGTGATCGCACGCTTGAGCGCGCCTGTGGGTCGCTGGCTCTGGCCGCTCGGCGCGCTTGCGATTGCTACGCCTTTCATAGCGCAAGCGGTCCATTCCACGCTGGGATATGGGCCATTTCCTTGGATTTTTGACGAAAGATGGCTCGCTTGGCTCGGCTGGGTGAGCCGCAAGCCCATCACCGAGGATTACGTGCCCGTGTTCCCCTGGCTGGGCGTGATGCTCTGGGGAGTGGCGGCCGGGCAATGGCTGATGCGCGCGCGGCCGCAGTGGCTGCAGGTTCGCGTGCCGGCGCCCGCCCGCCCGCTGGTGACGCTCGGTCGATGGAGCCTCACCTGGTACATGCTGCACCAGCCGGTCCTGATAGGCGCGCTGATGGCATGGCAGGCGCTGCGCTGAACCCAAGGGGAGCAGGGCGGGTACGTAAAAAAGCCCGGCGCGGGCCGGGCTGTTCGGGGGAGCGCGAGGCGTCGCGGTTTACTGCACCTTGGCCTTGGCGCGCAGCTCGTCTTGGAACTTTGCGAGCTTTTGCTGCGCGAGCTGGGCGCGCAACTGCTGCTTTTGCTGCTCGGTGAGTTCTTCGAAGGTCGGCAGCTTGGCGTCACGCACATCGTCGACGCGAATGATGTGCCAGCCGAATTGCGACTTCACGGGCGTTTCGGTCATTTGACCTTTGCTGAGCTTCACCATCGCGCTGGAAAACTCGGGCACGAAGCTGTTGGCGTTGGCCCAGTCGAGATCGCCACCGTTGGCTGCCGAGCCGGGGTCTTTCGAAGCCTTCTTGGCCAGCTCCTCGAACTTCGCGCCGTTCTTGATTTGCTCGATGAGTTTTTTCGCCTCTTCTTCGGACTCGACCAGGATGTGGCGAACCCGGTACTCCTTGCCCCCGTTGGCGGCGACGTACTTGGCGTACTCTTCCTTCAGCTCGGCGTCGGTGACCGGGTTCTTCTTCTGGTAGTCGGCGAACAGTTCGCGGATCAGGATGCTCTGGCGGGCCAGTTCCAGCTGTTCCTTGTAGTCCTGCGTCGCGTCCAAGCCGCGCTTGGTCGCTTCCTGCATGAAGATTTCTCGCGTGACGACCTCGTCCTTGAGTTGATCCTTCATCTCAGGAGGAACCGGGCGGCCCGAACGTGCAAGCTGCTGCTCGAGCGCCGTCAGCCGCGACTTGGGCACGGGCTTGCCGTTGACGATGGCGAGGTTTTGAGCGAGGGCACCCAGCGACAGCGCGCCGAGCATGGTGGCCACTGCGACGGTGCGCAGAACTTGCTTCTTCATGGAACGATCCTTGAGGGTCTGGAAAAGGGGGCTGTTGCGTGGACCACGGCCAAGAGGGGGCAGCCGGTGGCCCGCGTCAGAGGATTTCGATGGCGACGGCATGGACGCCGGCGGCCAGAAAATCGTGCAGCGCATCATACACAAGCCGATGCCGGGCCACGCGGCTGCGGCCCTCGAAAACCGGGGCGGCAATCCGCACCCGGAAATGCGTTCCGACGCCGCTGCCGTTCGCGCCCGCATGCCCCGCGTGCAGCGCGCTTTCATCGATGACTTCGAGCTGGGTCGGGCGCAAGCGCTCGCGCAGCCGCTCGGCCATCTGCTCATGCAAGGGCCGCGCGCGGCTCATTGCTGCCGTCCTTCGTGGGCGTCTTCGGCCTCGAGGTGGCGCGAGATATAGACCGCCTGAGCGAGGATGAACACGAGCGGGAAGGCATAGCCCCAGAGCTTGAAGTTGACCCAGGTTTCGGTGCTGAAGAAGGCCGCGACGACGCCGTTGATGCCGGCCATGAACGCGCAGTAGAGCACCCAGGCGACGTTGAGCCGGTGCCACACCCGCGGCGGCAGGCTCAGCTGGCTGCCCAGCAACAACTGGAGATAATTTTTGCGCCAGACCCACAAAGCCAGCCCCAGCCCCAGCGCCAACCCGGCATACAGCACGGTGGGCTTCCACTTGATGAAGCGTTCATCGTGCAGGCCCAGCGTGAGGGCGCCAAAACCGAGCACCAGCGCCAGCGTGATCTTGTGCATGGCGGTCAACTTGCGGTCGATCGCATACATCGCGCCCATTTGCAACACGGTGGCGGCCATCAGCACGGCGGTCGCGGTGTAAATGTCGGCGAGCTTGTAGGCTGCGAAAAACAGCAGGATCGGAAAGAAGTCGAGGGCGATTTTCATTCGGCGCGGGGCTTGGGGTCGCCTGGGGCGGCAGGGTTTGCCGCGTGGGCGCGAGGCTCGAAGTCTAGCGAGGCTGAATTCATGCAATAGCGCAGGCCGGTGGGTGCGGGGCCATCTTCGAACACATGGCCCAGGTGCGCGCCGCACTGGCTGCAGACCGTCTCCACCCGCACCATGCCGTGGCTGCGGTCGATGCGCTCGGTGATGGCGCCGGGCACGGCCTCGCTGAAGCTCGGCCAGCCGCAGCCCGCATCGAACTTGGTGCTCGAGTCGAACAGCAACTGGCCGCAGCAGATGCAGTGGTAGCTGCCGTCGGCCCAGACCCGTTCGTACTTGCCCGTAAAGGGCCGTTCGGTGGCCGCACGGCGCGTCACCTCGAAGGCCAGCGGTTCGGCACCCTTGGCCGCGAGCAACGCGCGCCATTCGTCGTCGGTTTTCTCGATCGTGCTCATGAGGAACAGCTCAGTTGGAGTTGGGCCGCCCAATCGGGCGGGAAGTCGGCGAGCGATTCGCAGCCGGGGTGCTCGTCAAAGGGACTCTCCAGCACGGTTTGCAACCGGGCCAGCGGCGCGAAATCACTCGCGCTCGCCGCCCGGATCACCTCCTCGGCCAGATGCTTGCGCAAAATGTACTTGGGATTGGTTTTGAGCATCAATGCAGCCGATTGCCGGCGTGAAATGGAGCTAAGGCGCTCTGAATATCGGAGCATCCAGGTGTCGAACGCGAGTCGGTCGAGGAACAGGTCGCGCACGGGCGCGAGCGCGTCGCCGGCGATGTGCTGCGAGAGCCGACGCCAGAAGATCGTGTAGTCCACCCGCTCGCGCACCAGCAGCGCCAGCACGTCGTCGATCAAGATGCCGTCGCTCGGCTGGGCATCGGTCAGCCCGAGCTTGGCCCGCATACGCGCCTCAAACGCCGCCGCGAAACGCCGCGGGTAGGGCGTGAGGGCCTGCACGGCGCGCTCGGGCTCACCGATCAGCGGCAGCAAGGCTTCGGCCAGGCAATACAGGTTCCAGCGCGCCACTTCGGGCTGTCGATCGAAGGCATAGCGTCCGTAGACGTCGGTATGGTTGCAGATGTGGCCAGGCTCGAACGCGTCGAGGAAGGCAAACGGGCCGTAGTCGAGCGTGAGCCCGAGCAGGCTCATGTTGTCGGTGTTCATCACGCCGTGGCAAAAGCCCACCGCCTGCCAGTGCGCCAACAACTCGGCCGTGCGTTCCGTGACGGCAGCCAGCAGCGTGCAAGCCGTCTCGGCCACGTCCTGCCGCTCGCACTCCGGGTAGAAGTGCGTGACGGCATAGTCGAGCAGGGCGCGCAGTTCCTCGGTCTTGCCGCGCCAGGCGAAATATTCGAAATGCCCAAAGCGCAGAAAGCTCGGCGCCGCGCGGGTCACCACTGCCGCCGTCTCCACCGTTTCGCGCAGCACCGGCGCGGGCGAGCCCACGATGCACAGCGCGCGCGTCGTCGGCACGCCCAAGGCATGCATGGCTTCGCTGGCCAGAAACTCACGGATGCTCGAGCGCAACACGGCCCGACCGTCGCCCATGCGCGAAAACGGTGTGAGCCCACTGCCTTTGAGCTGCAGCTCCATGCCCTCACCGCTGGGCGTCAGAACCTCGCCAAGCAAAATCGCGCGGCCATCGCCGAGCTGCCCCGCCCAATGGCCGAACTGGTGGCCACCGTAGACGCTCGCCAGCGGCGCACTGCCCGCCAGCGGCGCGTTGCCGGCAAAAACCGCCAGGGCTTCCTCGCTGGCCAGCCAGTGGGGCGGCAGGCCCAGCGTCTCCCCGAGCCGGGTGCTTCGAGCCACCCAGTAAGGCGCCGGCAGCGGTTGAGGCGCGATCCGGGCGTAAAAAGCCCCACCGAGCCTCGAGAACCGGTTTTGCCATTGCAGCGGAGCCCGAACCAGTGGCGGCGCGCTGGAGGCTGGGGCGACGTCAACATCCATGGCAGGATTGTCGTCGCGACGCTTTCGTCCTGCGGCGCAAAGGGACTTCAGGCGATTGGACCCGCGTGCGGTGCGCTTCCCAGCCGCGGGGCGAGTCCGGATGTTCCCCGATGCGCACAGCCGAATGCTCGGCGTAGGATCATGTATCCACGACTGTTCCACCACCAACGAGTACCGAAGGAGCCTGACCATGCTGATGGGCCTGATGCAAAGCCAACCGCTGTTGATTTCCGCCTTGATCGAGTTCGCGGCTCGCCACCATGGCGACGCCGAGATCGTCTCCCGCCGTGTCGAGGGCGACATCCACCGCTACACCTACCGCGATTTGGCGTCGCGTTCCCGGCAGGTCGCGGGCGCGCTCGACGGCCTCGGCCTCGCCATGGGGGACCGGGTCGCCACGCTCGCTTGGAATGGCTATCGGCATCTCGAGCTGTATTTCGGTGTCAGCGGCTCGGGTCGCGTGCTGCACACCATCAACCCGCGCCTGCATCCGGACCAAATCGCTTGGATCGCCAACCACGCCGAGGACCAGGTCGTTTGCTTCGACATGAGCTTCCTGCCGATCATCCAGGCCATCCACGGCAAATGCCCAACGGTGCGCCACTGGATTGCGCTGTGCGAAGCGCACGCGCTGCCGGCCAACACCGGCATTCCGGGCTTGCGCAGCTATGAAGATTGGGTCGCTGGGCAGTCCACCGACTATGACTGGCCTGTTTTCGACGAAAACGCGGCGTCGAGCATGTGCTACACCAGCGGCACCACCGGCAACCCCAAGGCGGCGCTGTACAGCCACCGCTCGACCATCCTGCATGCCTATGCCGCAGCGCTGCCCGACGTGATGTGCTTGAGCGCGCGCGATGCCATCTTGCCCGTCGTGCCGATGTTCCACGTCAACGCCTGGGGCATTCCGTATTCGGCTGCGCTGGTCGGCTCGAAACTGGTTTTCCCGGGGCCCGCGCTCGACGGCAAGTCGATCTATGAACTCATCGAGGCCGAGGGGGTGACCTACGCGGCGGGGGTGCCGACCGTCTGGCAGATGCTGCTCGCGCACATGAAGGCGCACGGTCTGCGTTTCAGCACCCTCAAGCGTACCGTCATCGGTGGATCGGCTTGTCCGCCCGCCATGATCGAGGCGTTCAAGAACGACTACGGCGTCGAAGTGCTGCATGCCTGGGGCATGACGGAGATGAGCCCGCTCGGCACCGTCTGCACGCTCAAGAACAAGCACCTCGGGCTCCCCGAGGACGAGCAGATGAAAATCCGCATGAAGCAGGGCCGAGCCATCTTTGGTGTGGACATGAAGATCGTCGATGCCGAGGGCCGCGAACTGCCCTGGGACGGCAAGACTTCGGGCAATCTGCTCGTCAAAGGCCCGTGGATCATCCGCGAGTACTTCAAGGGCGAGGGCGGTGACCCGCTCGTCGACGGATGGTTCCCGACCGGGGACGTCGCCACCATCGACCCCGACGGCTACATGCAGATCACCGACCGCAGCAAGGATGTCATCAAGTCCGGCGGGGAGTGGATCAGCTCGATCGACGTCGAAAACATCGCGATGGCGCATCCCGCGGTTCAAATGGCCGCATGCATCGGTGTCAAGCATCCGAAATGGGACGAGCGTCCGATCGTGGTCGTCGTCAAGCGGCCCGGTGCCGAACTCAGCCGCGAAGAGCTTTTGGCCTTCTACGAGGGCAAGATTGCCAAATGGCAAATTCCGGACGACGTGGTCTTTGTCGACGCGATTCCGCTGGGTGCGACCGGCAAAATGCTCAAGACCAAGCTGCGTGAAATGCTGGCCGACTACCGCTTGCCGACGGCATAAGGGTATTGGCGTCGCGCGCCGGCACTCGAGTCGCATCGGCGATAGCCCATAGGGACTATCCCTGATCCTCGCGACGGCTAGCGCCATTAGGCTCATGCTTCGATCCACCCACAGACCTCAGGAGACACCGATGAAGCCGATGTTCAAGCTTGCCGCCCTAGCCGCCCTGATGCTCAGCGCGGGCTGGGTCCATGCCCAAAAGGGTGAGACCGTCAAAATCGCCCACATCGATCCGCTCACGGGTCTGATGGGGCCGGTCGGCAACAACCAGCTCAACAGTTTCAAGTTCATGGCCGAAGAGTTCAGCAAGAACAACCCGGCCGGCGTGAAATTTGAGATGGTTTCGTTCGACAACAAGCTCAGCCCTGCAGAGAGCCTCAACGCCCTCAAAGCCGCGATCGACCAAGGCGTGCGCTACATCGCGCAAGGCAATGGTTCGTCGGTGGCTGGCGCGCTGATCGAGGCGGTGGCCAAGCACAACGCACGCAATCCCGGCAAGGAAGTCGTTTTCCTGAACTACGCGGCGGTCGATCCGGACTTCACCAACAGCAAGTGCAACTATTGGCATTTCCGCTTCGACGCCGACACCTCCATGAAAATGGAAGCGCTGACCACCTTCATCAAGGATCAGCCCGAGGTGAAGAAGGTTTACTTGCTCAACCAGAACTACTCACACGGGCAGCAGGTTTCGCGGTACGCCAAAGAGATGCTGGCCCGCAAGCGCCCCGACATCCAAATCGTCGGGGACGACCTGCATCCGCTCGCGCAGGTTCGAGACTTCGCCCCCTATGTCGCCAAGATCAAGGCTTCGGGGGCCGACTCGGTGATCACCGGCAACTGGGGCTCCGACCTGGCTCTGCTCATCAAAGCCGCGAACGAGGCCGGCTACACCGGCAAATTCTTCACCTACTACACCGGCGTGACCGGCACCCCCTCGGCCCTGGGCAAGAACGGTGAGGGCCGGGTCTATCAGGTTGCCTACAACCACTACAACATGGGCGGGCAGATGCAGCAATGGATGGCCGAGTTCAAGAAGCGCTACAACGACGACTTCTATACCGGCGCCGTCGTGCATGTTTTCAAGGGGCTCAGTGAGGCGATGGCCAAAGCCAAATCGACCGATCCGGTCAAGGTGGCTGCGAACCTCGAGGGGCTACGCTTCAACAGCTTCAACGGCGAGGTCGAAATGCGCAAGACCGACCATCAGCTGCAGCAGCCCTTGTTCATCACGGTCTGGAAGCAAGCCGACAAAAAATATCCGTACAGCCCTGAGAACACCGGCATGACGCTCGTCCCCGTGAAGGAGTTCCCAGCGTACGTCGCCAGTACCCCGACGAGTTGCCAGATGCAACGGCCTTGAGCCTTGAGTCGCCGAGTGCCCCTTTCCCAAGGGGCTTCTGAGCCTGCGCATGCCGCGAGCCCGGCGGGTGAACGACCGCCGGAGCTCCCCGGGCTGTGCGTTTCAGTGACATCATGGAATTTTTCATCCTCTCTTTGCTCAACGGCGTCAGCTACGGCTTGCTGTTGTTCATGCTGAGCGCGGGCCTGACCCTGATCTTCAGCATGATGGGTGTGCTGAATTTCGCCCACGCTGCCTTCTACATGCTCGGCGCTTACCTCGGCTACACCGTCTCGACGAAGCTGGGTTTTTGGGTGGCCCTGGTTCTGGCCCCCGTACTCGTCGGGCTGCTCGGAGCCGGGTTCGAGCGCTGGGCGCTGCGGCGCGTGCATGCGTATGGGCACGTTCCCGAGTTGCTGATCACCTTCGGGCTTTCCTACATCTTGACCGAGCTGGTCCAGCTCATCTGGGGGCGCACCGCGCTGGAGTTCCAGCCCCCCGAAGTGCTCAGGGGGCCCGCCTTCACGCTGGTGCACCACAGTGCCGAAGGCTTTCAATGGTTCTGGGGGGCGGCCCCTGAGGCAGCCTGCCGAGCCACGGACGCCGCGGTGCGCGTGATTTGTTCGCCGTTTCCGGCGACCCGCGCCTTCATGATGCTGGTGGCCCTGGCCATGCTGTTGTCCCTATGGCTGCTGCTGACGCGCACGCGCATCGGTCTGGTGATTCAGGCTGCGCTGACGCACCCCGAGATGGTCGAGGCACTCGGTCACAACGTGCCGCGGGTGTTCATGGGGGTGTTTGGCGCGGGTGCCGCGCTCGCCGGGCTGGCCGGCGTGATTGGCGGAAGCACCTTCGTCACCGAACCCGCGATGGCGGCCACCGTGGGCTCGATCATCTTCGTCGTGGTCGTCGTCGGTGGCTTGGGGTCGCTGGCCGGTGCATTCCTGGCCTCGCTGATCATTGGCGTGATTCAGACCTTTGCCGTCGCCATCGACTATTCGCTGGGGCAGCTTCTCGTCTCCCTGGTCGGGCCAAGGCTGGGCGCCTGGCAGGAAAGCAGCCTGCTGCGGCTCACGCTGTCGCAGGTGGCGCCGATTCTTCCGTATTTGTTCTTGGTGCTGATTCTGATTTTCCGGCCCAAGGGTTTGCTGGGAACCCGGGAGGGCTGAGATGCAGACGCGTTCGACCGATGCCAAGGTGATGATGGTGCCGAACACCCGCTGGGCCTGGGCGGCTTTTGCGTGCGTGCTGGCGGCGATGCCGTGGCTCTTTCACAGCAGTTTTTCCATCACCATGCTCTCGCAAATGGGCATCGCGATCATCGCTTGCCTGTCATACAACATGCTGCTCGGACAGGGCGGGATGCTGAGTTTTGGGCATGCGGTTTATTCGGGTCTGGGGGCCTACCTCGCCATCCACGCCATGAATCTCGCTGCCGCCGGCAACCTGTGGCTGCCTGTGCCGCTGGTGCCGCTGGTCGGCGGGCTCGGCGGCTTGTTTTTCGCCGCGCTTTTTGGCTATGTGACGACGAAAAAGGCGGGAACGCCGTTTGCCATGATCACGCTCGGGATGGGTGAGCTGGTGTTCGCGATGTCGCTCATGTTCGCCGAGTTTTTCGGGGGTGAGGCGGGGATTTCGGGCAATCGGGTGTACGGCCGCCCGCTGCTGGGGTTCACGTTTGGCCCGGCCATCGAGGTGTATTACCTCATCGCGATCTACACCTTCCTCTGCGCCGTGGCGATGTATGGGCTGACGCAAACGCCGCTCGGGCGCATCCTCAACGCGGTTCGCGACAACCCGGAGCGGGTGGAGTTCATCGGCTATGACCCGCAACGCGTGCGTTATCTGGCGTTCTTGATTTCGGGGTTTTTCGCAGGCGTCGCTGGAGGGCTGGGCGCCGTGCTGTTCGAAATCGTCACGGCTGAAGTGGTGGGGGCGGCACGCTCGGGGGCCTACCTGCTGTTCACCTTTTTGGGCGGGGCCACGTTCTTTTTCGGGCCAATGTTGGGCGGCGTGTTGATGGTTCTGGCCTTTATGCTCTTGTCCGAATGGACCAAGGCGTGGTTGCTCTACCTGGGGCTCGCCTTCATGTTGATGGTCATGTTCGCGCCGGGTGGCCTGGCCAGTTTGGTGATGCTGCATGTGCAGTGGATTCGACAAGGTCGCCTGGCCAAGATCGCAGGTCCCTACCTGGCCTTGATACTGGCCGGTGTGGCGGTCTTTTTGGCTGCCGCCGCGCTGATCGAAATGGTCTACGCGCTGCAACTCAACGCGGGCGGTGAGGAGGTTCTGCGATTCCTTGGGGTAGAGCTGCGGCCTCGGGCGCTTTCGAACTGGCTGGCGTGTGGCTTGGCACTGGTGGTTTCGAGCGCATGGTTCGAGTGGACGCGGCGTGCCTTCCTGAAGCGATGGGCCGCGGTGAGCAGCGCTCCCGCAGATGAAGTCTTGCCGGATGCCTCGGCGACCCGGGAGGCGCACTGATGGTGGCGAATTCAGGGCAAGCGGCGCTCGAACTGCGTCAGTTGCGCAAGAGGTTTGGCGAGACCGAGATCATCCGGGGCGTCGACCTGGCGGTCCGGCGCGGGGAGCGGGTGGCGGTCATCGGGCCCAATGGCGCAGGGAAGTCCACGCTGTTCAACCTCATCAGCGGCCGATTCGCGCCGAGCAGCGGCGAGATTTGGCTCAATGGGGTGCGCATCGATGGCAAAAGGCCGTTCGAAATCAATCGGCTTGGACTCTCACGAAGTTTCCAGATCACCAACGTCTTCCCCAAGCTCAGCGTGTTCGAAAACCTACGCTGCAGCGTGCTGTGGTCGTCGGGCTATGGCTACACGTTTTTCAAGAACCTGGCGCGCTTGCGGGACGTCAACGAACGCGCCGAGGCGCTGATGGGCAGCATCCATCTCGAACACCGGCGCGACGTGCTCGCGGCGAATCTGACCTATGCCGAGCAACGTGCGCTCGAGATCGGCATCACCATCGCCGGTGGCGCCGAGGTGATCTTGCTCGACGAGCCGACCGCCGGCATGAGCCATCACGAGACCGAACATTTCATCGGCCTCATCCGCTCCGTGACCGAGGGCAAGACCTTGCTCACCGTTGAGCATGACATGAGCGTGGTTTTCGGACTGGCTGACCGGATTGCCGTCGTGGTCTACGGCGAGGTGATTGCCTTCGACACGCCGCAGGCCGTTCGCGCGAACCCCAAGGTCCAGGAGGCGTATCTCGGCGCGGTCGTCGAGGCGGCGTCGAGTCAGGGGGCGCATCATGCTTGAGGTGCAAGGGCTCCACGCCTACTACGGCAAAAGCCATGTGCTCCATGGCGTGGATCTGCAGGTGGGAGCGGGCGAAATCGTTGCGCTCTTGGGGCGCAATGGCTCGGGCCGCTCGACGACCGCCAAGGCGATCATGGGCTTGGTGCACCGCGAGGGTCGGGTGCGCTGGAAAGGGCAGGACATCACGGGCTTGCGCACCTACCAGATTGCTCGGCTCGGGCTCGGCTATGTGCCCGAGAGCCGGGACATCTTCCCCAAGCTCACGGTGGCGCAAAACCTGCTGCTGGGCTTGAAGGGCGCTCGGGTTCGCAGCCGCTGGTCGTTCGAAGACATGTACGCGATGTTTCCGCGGCTCAAGGAGCGCGAACACACCGAAGCAGGCGTGCTCTCGGGCGGCGAGCAGCAGATGTTGACGCTGTGCCGAACGATCATGGGCGACCCGGACTTGGTGCTGATCGATGAGCCAACCGAAGGGCTTGCGCCCATGATCGTCGAACAGGTGGGGCATTTTCTGAGCACGCTCAAAGAGCGCGGGGTGTCCGTCCTGCTGATCGAGCAAAAGCTCACGATCGCGATGCGCATCTCCGACCGCGTGCTCGTCATGGGGCACGGCTCGATTGCGTTCGAAGGCAGTCCGGAGGCGCTGCGCGCCCATGAGGCGGTGCGCAAGGAGTGGCTGGAGGTCTGAGCCGCGCATCCGAGGAGCGCGCGGCGCTTCTGGTCAGGCAAGTCTCGACGGCGACAAGGGATCGAGACGTTCCCCAGCATCATCATTAGAATCCGAAAATAGAACGCTCGTTCTTTTTTGTTTCATCTCGCGAGGAACCAGGTATGACAGCTGAATACAAAGTCCACGGCGGCGTGGCGGTGCTGACGCTCAACAATCCGCCGGTCAATGGGCTGGGCTATGAGACGCGGCGCGCCCTCATCGAGGGGCTTGAGCGCGCCCAGGCGGACGCATCGGTCAAGGCCATCGTCATCACAGGCGCCGGACGGGCGTTTTCAGGCGGCGCGGATATTCGTGAGTTCGGCACGCCCAAGGCGCTGCAGGAGCCCAATCTGCTGACCGTCATCCGCGCGGTCGAGGGTGCAGAAAAGCCCGTGATCGCGGCCATCCACTCGGTGTGCATGGGTGGCGGGCTCGAACTCGCGCTCGGCTGCCATTACCGGATCGCGGCGCCGGGCTGCAGCGTGGCCTTGCCTGAGGTGAAGCTCGGTTTGATTCCGGGCGCCGGCGGCACGCAGCGTTTGCCGCGGGCCATCGGGGTCGAGCCAGCGCTCAACATGATCGTCAGCGGCGAGGCCGTTCCGAGCGAGCGGCTCGCTCAGATCCCGGGCCAGAAGCTGTTCGACCGCATGGCTGCATCGGTGGATTCGCTCGGGGAAGAGGCTCTGGCGTTTGCGTTGGAGGTCGCAGGCCGTCATGCCCAAGGCGAACCACTGCCACGGGTGCGCGACGTTCGCTTGAAGGTCCCGCTGGGTGAAGCCTATTTCCAATTCGCGCGCAACATGGTCAAGGGGATGGCCAAAGGCTTCCCGGCGCCGGTCAAATGCGTCGATGCGGTACAGGCCGCCACGACGAAAGCCTTCGAGGAGGGTTTGCGCGCCGAGCGCGACATCTTCATCGACTTGATGTGGACGCCCGAGTCGCGGGCGCTGCGGCATTTGTTCCAGGCCGAGCGCGCGGTGTCGAAGATCCCCGACGTGCCCGCCGAGATCCCGCTGCGCGAGATCAAATCGGTTGCCGTGATTGGTGCAGGCACGATGGGGGGCGGCATCTCGATGAACTTCCTCAACGCCGGCATCCCGGTGAAGATTCTCGAGATGAAACAGGAGGCGCTCGACCGCGGCGTCGCCACCATCCGGAAGAACTACGAATCCCAGATCAAAAAAGGCAAGCTCAAGCAGGACAAATACGAGCAACGCATGGCTTTGCTGAGCACCACGCTCGACTATGCCGACCTGCGCGATGCAGACCTCGTGATCGAGGCGGTGTTCGAAGATCTGGGCGTCAAGGAAGCGGTGTTCCGCAAGCTCGACGAGACGATGAAGCCGGGGGCGATCCTTGCCTCCAACACTTCGACGCTCGACCTCAACAAGATTGCGGCGTTCACGCGGCGCCCCGAGGACGTGGTGGGCCTGCATTTCTTCAGCCCTGCCAACGTCATGAAGCTGCTGGAGGTGGTGCGTGGCGAGAAGACGGCCAAGGACGTGCTCGCCACGGTGATGGCCCTGGCGAAGAAGATCAAGAAGGTGGCGGTCGTCTCCGGGGTGTGCGACGGATTCATTGGCAACCGGATGATCGAGCAGTACAGCCGTCAGGCGGGCTTCCTGCTCGACGAGGGCTGCACCCCCGCGCAGGTGGATCGGGCCATTGAGAAGTTCGGCTTTGCCATGGGCCCGTTCCGCATGGGGGACCTTGCGGGCAACGATATCGGCTGGGCAATCCGCAAGCGCCGCTATGTCGAGAAGCCCGGGCTGAAATACAGCAAGACGGCTGATCTGTTGTGCGAGCGCGGCCGATTCGGCCAGAAGACGGGGGCGGGCTGGTACGACTACGCGCCGGGCAAGCGTGACCCGATCGAAAGCGCCGAAGTCATCGCCATGATCGAAGAGCACCGCAAGACGCTCGGGATCACGCCGCGGAAAATTTCGGACGAGGAAATCGTCGAGCGCTTGGTCTTCGCGCTCGTCAACGAAGGCGCGCACATCATCGAAGAAGGCATCGCTCTGCGGGCCAGCGACATCGACATCGTCTACATCTACGGCTACGGATTCCCGGTGCAGCGTGGCGGCCCCATGTTCTATGCCGACGAAGTCGGCCTGTACAACGTGGTGCAGATCATGAAGCGTCTGGCCAAGAATCCTTATGACGACGCCGAGTTCTGGAAGCCTGCCCCGCTGCTGGCGCGCCTCGCGTCCGAAGGCAAAACCTTCAACTGAATCTGGAGATCACGCTCATGACTTCTGCTGTCATTGTTTCCACCGCACGCACCCCTCTGGCCAAGAGTTGGAAAGGGGCTTTCAACATGACCCATGGCGCCACCCTCGGCGGGCACGTCGTGCAGCACGCCATCGCACGCGCCGGCATCGAGCCCGGTGAGGTCGAAGACGTCATCATGGGCTGCGCCAATCCCGAGGGGGCTACGGGCGCGAACATCGCACGCCAGATTGCGCTGCGCGCCGGCTGCCCGGTGTCGGTTTCGGGAATGACGGTCAACCGTTTCTGTTCGTCGGGGCTGCAGACCATTGCGATCGCCGCCCAGCGTATCCTCTCGGGTGAGGCCCAGGTCTTCGTGGCCGGCGGCGTCGAGAGCATTTCCTGCGTGCAGCAGGAAATGAATCAGCACATGCTCACCGACCCGTGGCTCAAAGAGCACAAGCCCGAGATCTACTGGAGCATGCTGCAGACCGCCGAGCAGGTCGCTAAGCGGTATGGCATCAGCCGCGAACAGATGGATGAATACGGCGCGGCCAGCCAGCAGAAGGCGGCGGCGGCGCAGGCCGCAGGTCTCTTCAACGACGAGATGGTCCCGATGACCGTGACCATGGGTGTGGCCGACCCGGTCATGGGGCTCATCACCAAGCAGGTGACGATCAGCGCCGACGAGGGCATCCGACCCGGCACCACGGTCGAGGCTTTGCGCAACATCCGGCCGGCGCTGCCCGGTGGCGTGATCGCAGCCGGCAACGCCAGCCAGTTTTCGGACGGCGCGGGCGCCTGTGTGGTGATGGACGAGAAACTCGCCGAGAAAAAGGGCCTCCAGCCGCTCGGCCGCTTCCTCGGTTTTGCCGTCGCCGGTTGCGAGCCCGATGAGATGGGTATCGGCCCGGTGTTTGCCGTGCCCAAAGTGCTGTCGCGGCTGGGCTTGAAGGTCGAGGACATCGACTTGTGGGAGCTCAACGAAGCCTTTGCCGTGCAGGTGATTTATTGCCGAGACAAACTGGGCATCCCGGCCGATCGCCTCAACGTCAATGGCGGAGCCATCGCCGTGGGTCACCCGTATGGCGTCTCGGGCCAGCGTTTGACCGGCCATGCGCTGATCGAGGGCAAGCGGCGTGGCGCCAAGCGCGTTTGCGTGACGATGTGCATCGGCGGCGGCATGGGTGCCGCCGGGGTGTTCGAAGTCCTTTGATCGATGGGGCAGGGGTGGCTGGTCCACCCCTGTTTTTTTCGGCACACGAGGTCTGCCATGAGTTTGCGTTCGACCGTCGACTTCCTGCTCTACGACTGGCTGCGGATCGAGAGCCTGACGCAGCGCGAGCGCTTTGCCGAGCACAGCCGCGAGACCTTTGATGCGGTGCTCGATACCTGCGAGCGCATCGCTCGCGAAAAGTACGCGCCCTTCAACCGGCTGGTGGACACGCAGGAGCCGCAGTTCGACGGCGAAAAGGTCATCCTGCCGCAAGCCACCCACGAAGCTTGGCGTGCCTATGCCGAGAGCGGCATGCTCAGCGCCGCGCAGGATGTTGAGATCGGCGGGATGCAACTGCCCTACACGGTGGAGGCCGCGGCCAACGCTTTCTTTGCCAGGGCGTCGGTGAGCATCGGCGCTGGCATGTTGACCGTGGGCAATGCCAACCTGTTGATGGCGCACGGAAGCGAGCTGCAAAAGAAGGTGTTTGCGCTCAACGAGTTCAGTGGGCGTTGGGCGGGCACCATGTGCCTGTCCGAGCCTCAGGCGGGGTCATCCCTGAGCGACATCGCGACGCGCGCCGTCCCCGACGGAGCGGACTTCGAGGGCGACCCGCTCGGGCCGCGCTATCGGCTCAAGGGGCACAAGATGTGGATTTCGGCGGGCGAGCACGAACTCACCGAGAACATCATCCACCTGGTGCTGGCCAAGATTCCCGATGAGGACGGGCGGCTGATTCCGGGCGTCAAGGGCATTTCGCTCTTCATCGTGCCGAAGAAACTGGTGGACGCCGAGGGGCAGTTGACCGGCGAGCGCAACGACGTCGCGCTCGCCGGCCTCAACCACAAATGCGGTTGGCGCGGCACCACCAACACGTTGCTCAATTTCGGCGAAGGCAGATACCCGGTGCGCGGAGCGGCCGGTGCCATCGGCTACCGGGTCGGCGCGCCGGGCGAGGGTTTGCGTTGCATGTTCCACATGATGAACGAGGCACGCATCGGCGTGGGCATGGCCGCGGCGATGCTCGGCATGGCCGGTTTTGAAGCGAGCCTCGACTACGCGCGCAACCGTCCCCAAGGCCGACCCATCGGCCCGGCGGGGAAAGACCCGGCGCAGCCACCGATACCGATCATCCGACACGCCGACGTCAAGCGGATGCTGCTCGCGCAAAAAAGCTATGCCGAGGGTGCGCTGGCGCTCGAGCTTTATTGCGCCCGGCTCGTCGATGAGCAGCACACCGGCACGCCCGAGGCGGCCAATGACGCGCGCGTGTTGCTGGAGGTGCTCACACCGATCGCCAAGAGCTGGCCGAGCGAATGGTGTCTCGAGGCCAACAGCCTGGCCATCCAGGTGCACGGCGGCTACGGCTACACGCGCGACTTCCCGGTGGAGCAGTACTGGCGCGACAACCGCCTCAACATGATCCATGAGGGCACGCACGGCATCCAAGCCATGGACCTGCTGGGTCGCAAGGTGTTGATGGAAAACGGCAGAGGACTGCAGCTGCTCGGCGCGCGCATTGCGGAGACGGTGCAGCGTGCGCAGCAGGTGCCGGAGCTGGCCGCGCACGCGCAGGCGTTGGCCCAGGCCTTGCAGGCGGTGGGCGCCGCCACCCAGGCCGCATGGGCGAGCGGCGACCCGGCCGACGCCTTGGCCAATGCCGTGCCCTACATGCAGGCGTTTGGCCATACCGTGTTGGCGTGGATCTGGCTCGATGTGGGGCTCGTCGCCCACCGCAGTGCGGACCATCCGGTTCGTACCGGGCGCTTGGCGGCGATGCGCTATTTTTTCCACTACGAACTGCCCAAGATCGGCGCCTGGCTGCAGGTGGTCAGCCACCGCGACCGCACCTGTGCCGATTTGCCCGAGGAGGCGTTCTGATGGCCACTCGCCGCAGCCTCGAGCGCTTGCAGACCCTCATCTGGGTGTTGATCTACGGCGGGTTGCTGGGCGCGGTGCTGGGGGTGTTCACGCGCCGCTACGACGAAGCCCTGGGCAGCTGGCTGCTGGGGACCGGCACTGCCGTCGCGCTCGTCGGCGCGGGGCTCGTCGTCGTGCGGGCGCGCTTGCGTGAGGAGGACGGCGCATGATCCTAAATCCGGCAGTTGACCGCTTCTCGCGAAAAGCAAGGTGTTGATGTTTAAGCAATTTTCGGTGCGCAGGCCGTTCACCGTTTGGGTGGGCGCTGCGCACCCGTTCGAGTCGCCCTCGGGCGCGGGGGCGGCGTTGCAAATCCTCGCCATGGCAAGGGCCATGGCTGTGGTTTGCGCCTTGCCCGCGCGCCCGATGACGACCCGCTCAGGCGCGCCCAACTGCCGGATTTAGGATGATCAAACACATCGTCATGTGGAAGTTCAAAGACGAGGCCGAGGGCGCCGACAAGGCGGCCAACCTTGCGTGCGCCCAGGCCTTGCTCGAGGCCTGCCGCGGGCTGGTACCTGGATTGCGCACCCTGGAGGTGGCCCGGGCTGCGCCGGGGCTCGAGTGCACCTACGACCTCGTCCTCTACACCGAATTCGACAGCCGTGAAGCGCTCGACGCCTACCAGCATCATCCGCAGCATGAGGCGCTCAAGCCCTTCATTGCGGCCGTCCGCCTCGAGCGGCAGTGCATGGATTATGAAGTTTGAACCCCATAGGAGACTCTGACATGACCCGCACCATCCACCAGCTTTTCGACCTCAAAGGGCGCAACGCGCTCGTCACCGGCGGCTCGCGCGGCCTGGGGCTGCAGATGGCCCACGCGCTGGGCGAGGCCGGCGCGCGGGTGATGATCACGGCCCGTAAGGCCGATGAACTCGAGCAGGCGGTGGCCGAGCTGCAAGACGCAGGGATCGACGCGCGCTGGATTGCCGCCGACTGCGCGAAAGAAGAGGATCTGCGCCGCCTCACGGACGAAACCCTGCATCGGCTCGGCCCCATCGACATCCTGGTCAACAACGCCGGTGCCGCCTGGGGCGCGCCCGCCGAGGACCATCCGCTCGAAGCCTGGGACAAGGTGATGAACCTCAACGTACGCGGCTACTTCATCCTGAGCCAGCAGGTGGCCAAGCGCTCGATGATCGAGCGCCGTCGCGGCCGCATCATCAACATCGCGTCGATCGCGGGCCTTGGCGGCAACCCGCCTGAAATGCAGACCATTGCTTACAACACCTCCAAGGGTGCGGTCATCAACTTCACGCGCGCGCTGGCGGCCGAATGGGGCAAGTACCACATCAACGTCAACGCGATTTGCCCCGGCTTTTTCCCGAGCAAGATGACGGCCGGAACCCTCAAGGCACTGGGCGAGGAGCGGCTCGCGGCGCACGCCCCGCTGCAGCGGCTCGGAGATGACGAAGACCTCAAGGGCGCGACCCTGTTGTTCGCATCCGATGCCGGTAAGCACATCACGGGCCAATGGCTGGCGGTCGATGGGGGGGTGAGCGTCGTCACGGGCGGCTGAGCGTGCCCCTCGGCCGACCGAGCCCATTCCACCGCTGTAGACGTCCATGAGCCTGCCTTTCAGCGCGCACATCCCCTTCGTCGAGCATCTCGGCATGACGCTCGAGCGCTTCGAGGGGGGCGAGTCCACGGTTCGGCTGCAGCCCCGGCCCGAGCATCGCAACTCATTCGACGTCACGCACGGCGGTGTCTGCATGACGATGCTCGACGTCGCGATGGCGACCGCCGCGCGCAGCGTGCAGCCCGAGCTGGGGGTGGTCACGATCGAAATGAAGACCAGTTTCATGCGCCCGGCACGCATCGCCGCAGACGCACCGGGAGGCGCGGCCCTCGAGGCGCGTGGGCGGCTGCTGCACCGCACGAGCGCGATGGCTTTCACCGAAGCGACCTTGTACGACGATGCTGGCCGTGCCTGCGCGCACGCGACCGGCACCTTCCGCTACGTGCGCCGGGCCCAGGCGTCCGTTTCGGCGCCACAGCCGCCACTGCCGACCGACTGAGAGGCTGAGAGGAAATTGGTCATGCCCGCTTTGACGTCCCAAAACACGCCCGAGGGCGTTGCAAATGCGCGCCGTAGCCCGAGCTACGGCTGTGCTTTGCGCCTACTCGGGCGCGTTTTGGGGCGCCCCTTCGGGCACGCCCAATTCCCTCTCAGCCTCTGAGCCTTTTTTTGGCTTTTTTGCCCGTATCCCAGCGTCAAACGGTCAGTTCTTGCTATCAAAATCAGATCAACCACGGAGTTCACCATGCCCCAGAACAAACAGATCGTCCTCGACAACCGCCCGGTCGGTGAAGCCAGCCCGGCCAATTTCCGTCTGCGGGTCACCGAAACGCCGCCGCTCCAAGAGGGGCAGGTGCTGGTGCGCCACCACTACTTGAGTCTCGACCCCTACATGCGGGGCCGCATGAACGAGGGCAAGAGCTACGCCGAGCCGCAGCCGCTCGGTGAAGTAATGATCGGCGGAACGGTCGGCGAGGTGGTCGAATCTCGCCACCCAAAATTCAAGCCCGGCGACGCCGTCGTCGGCATGGGCGGCTGGCAGGAATACAGCGTGGTGGACGCGGACCAACCCGGTGCCTTGCGCAAAGTGGACACGACCCACGTGCCGCTGTCGTATTACCTCGGCGCCGTCGGCATGCCGGGCGTGACCGCCTGGTATGGCCTCGTCAAGATCATCGAACCCAAAGCGGGCGAGACGCTGGTGGTGAGCGCCGCGACCGGCGCGGTCGGCAGCGCCTTTGCGGCGCTCGGCAAGGCGCGGGGCTGCCGCGTGGTCGGGATTGCAGGGGGGGCCGAGAAGTGCCGCTACGCGGTCGAGGAACTCGGCTTCGACGCCTGCATCGACTACAAGCCCCATCCGGACGCCCATAGTCTGTCCAAGGCGGTCAAAGACGCCTGCCCGAACGGCGTCGACGGCTATTTCGAGAACGTCGGTGGCATGGTGCTCGATGCCGTCATGCTGCGCATGAACGCCCACGGCCGCATCGCCGTCTGCGGCATGATCGCCGGCTACGACGGCCAGCCCTTGCCCATGGCGCATCCGGCGCTGATCCTGGTCAGCCGACTCAAAATGCAGGGCTTCATCGTCAGCGAGCACATGGAGGTTTGGCCCGAGGCTCTGACGGAGCTCGCGACCCTTGTGGCGACCGGCAAGCTGCGCCCCCGCGAGACGATTGCACAAGGCATCGAGTCCGCGCCCGAAGCCTTCATCGGCCTGCTCAAAGGCCGCAACCTCGGCAAACAACTCGTCAAGCTCATTTGAGGGACCGCGGCCGGCTCGGCGCCTGGAGACTCGCATGAACATCGCCACCCATGAAGTGTTCAACCAGCCCGAGCCGCTGGTCGACGTGAACCTCTTCGAGGCCAACCGGCCGCTGCAAGACGGCCTGAAGTTCAACGCTCCCGCGCTCGACCCCGCGGGCCTGCGCGCACTGGGCGCTGTCCTGGGCACGGGCGAGATGCAGACGCACGCCCGGCTGGCCAATGTGCACACGCCGCAGCTGCGCAGCCACGACCGCTTTGGCCGCCGCATCGACGAGGTGGAGTTCCACCCGAGCTACCACGCCTTGATGCGCGCCGCGACCGAAGCCGGCCTGCACGGCACGCCGTTTTCCGATGCCGAGCAGGCCAGCGGCCATGCCCATGTGCGGCGTGCGGCGGCGTTCATGCTGTTCACCGAGCTCGAGCCCTCGGTTTTGTGCCCGATCTCCATGACCTACGCGGTCACGCCGGCGCTCAAAGACAACCCGTCGATTTACCGTGACTGGTCGGCGCAACTCACGAGCCGCGCCTACGACCCCCGGCTGGTCCTCTGGCGCGACAAAGCCGGCGTCACCATGGGCATGGGCATGACGGAAAAGCAAGGCGGCTCGGACGTGCGCGCCAACACCACGCAAGCCGTCCCCGCGGGCGAGGACGGCTGGGGCCGGCGCTACACCGTGACCGGGCACAAGTGGTTTTTCTCCGCGCCCATGTGCGACGCCTTCCTGATCCTCGCGCAGACAGCCAGTGGCCTGTCGTGCCTCTTTCTGCCGCGTATCCTGCCCGACGGCATGCGCAACGCGCTGCAAATCCAGCGCCTCAAGGACAAGCTCGGTAACAAGGCCAATGCCAGCTCCGAAGTCGAGTTTGCCGGCGCGACGGCCTGGCTGGTCGGCGAAGAAGGGCGCGGCGTGCCGCAGATCCTGGCCATGGGGACGCTGACGCGGCTCGATTGCGCGCTCGGCACCAGCGGCCTGATGCGGCAGGCGCTCTCGCTCGCTTTGGACCACACGCGCCAGCGCATGGCCTTCGGCAAGCCCCTGATCGAGCAGCCGCTGATGCGCAACGTGCTCGCCGATCTCGCGCTCGAGTCGGAGGCCGCGACGGCACTGGCTTTGCGTCTTGCGCGCAGCTTCGACCGCTCGATCAGCGACGAGCACGAGCGCGTGATCCAGCGCCTGCTGACCCCCATTGCCAAGTTCTGGATCTGCAAGCGCGGCAGCGCCTTTGCTCAAGAGGCCATGGAATGTCTCGGCGGCAATGGCTATGTGGAAGAGGGCGGTGAGGGCATCATGGCCCGCATCTACCGCGAAATGCCCGTCAACAGCATCTGGGAAGGCGCGGGCAACATCATGGCGCTCGACCTGCTGCGCGCGTTGCGCAAGGCCGATGCCGCCGCGGCGCTTTCGCAGGAACTGGCTCCGGCTCGGGGCATGCATCCCGCGCTCGACCAGCTCGCCGCAAGCTTGCCCACCCGCGTGGAGATGATGGCGACCGAAATCGAGGCCCGGCGCCTCGCGCAAGACGTGGCGCTCGCCGTGCAGGCGGCCCTGCTCGCGCAGACCGCACCGGCGGCTGTGTTCAGCGCGTTTTGCGAGTCGCGCCTGGCCGGGCAGTGGGGCTACAGCTTCGGCTGCCTGCCCTCAGGCACGGATTTCGCGGCGATCCTCAGGCGTGCTCAACCCCGCTGACGAGGACGCATGGCTGCAGACAGCTCCATTCTCGACGACCGCCCAGCGCTGGCGAGTGCCCGTGCGCCTGCGCTGGCCCCTGCACCGGCATCGACGCGATGCGCGCAAGCCCACACCGATGTTCAATGGCGGTGCCTGCCCTTCGGGGCCTTGCTGCCCGACACGCTCTACCGGCTGCTGCGCCTGCGCAGCGCGGTGTTCGTGGTGGAGCAGGCGTGTGTGTTTCTCGACCTCGATGGGCTGGACCCGCAGTGCCTCCACATCCTAGGCGAGCGGCCCGGGTCGCCCGCGGAGGCAGCGCTGGTCGCCAGCGCGCGGCTCGTGCCGCCGGGCGTCGCCTACGCCGAAGCGAGCATCGGGCGCGTCGCGACCGCGCCGACCGCCCGCGGCTTGGGCCTCGGCCATGCCCTGATGGCGCAGGCGGTGCAGACGCTCGAGCAACTTTGGGGCCCGCAACCCATCCGCATCGGCGCGCAGGCCCACTTGCAGTCGTTTTATGGCCAGCATGGTTTCGTCGCCGATGGCGCACCGTATGTCGAAGACGGCATCGCGCACATCGAAATGATCCTAAATCCGGCAGTTGACCGCTTCTCGCGAAAAGCAAGGTGTTGATGTTTAAGCAATTTTCGGTGCGCAGGCCGTTCACCGTTTGGGTGAGCGCTGCGCACCCGTTCGAGTCGCCCTCGGGCGCGGGGGCGGCGTTGCAAATCCTCGCCATGGCGCCCGCCATGGCTACGGTTTTCGCCTTGCCCGCGCGCCCGATGACGACCCGCCCGGGCGCGCCCAACCGCCGGATTTAGGATGATTCGGCGTTGAACGCGCCTACCCCCTTCAGGAGAAAGCCTCGATGATCGTGGATTTCAAAGACAAGACAGCGGTGCTGACTGGCGCAGGCTCGGGTTTCGGACTCGAATGCGCGCGCATCGGGGCGCGGCTGGGCATGAAGCTCGTGCTGGTGGACGTGCAGGTCGATGCGCTCGAGGCCGCAGCCAATGAAATGCGCGGGCTAGGCGCCGAAGTGCTCGCGCGTCGGGTGGACGTGTCCGATGGTGCGCAAATGCAAGCCCTGGCAGACGCCGTGCGCGAGCGGTTCGGCGCGCCGCATTTCGTCTTCAACAATGCCGGCGTGGGTGCGGGCGGCTTGGTGTGGGAGAACACCGTCGCCGATTGGAACTGGGTGCTCGGCGTGAACCTTTGGGGTGTGATCCACGGTGTGCGGCTCTTCACCCCGATGATGCTTGAGGCCGCAGCGGCCGACCCCGAATGGCGCGGCCACATCGTCAACACCGCCAGCATGGCCGGATTGCTCACGGCGCCCAATATGGGCATTTACAACGTCAGCAAGCATGCCGTGGTGGCGCTGACCGAGACTCTCTATCAAGACCTGCGGCTCATCACCGAGCAGGTGAGCGCGAGCGTGCTGTGCCCCTATTTCGTCCCCACGGGCATCAGCCAGAGCCATCGCAACCGCCCGTCCGAGCTGCCCGCTCAGGCGCCCACCCGCAGCCAGCTCATCGGCCAAGCGATGAGCGACAAGGCCGTGAACTCGGGCAAGGTGACCGCCGCAGAGGTTGCGCAAAAGGTGTTCGACGCGGTCGCAGCCGACCAGTTTTACATCTACAGCCACCCGCAGGCGCTGGGTAACGTGCGCGAACGCATGGAGGCCATCGTCGAGGCCCGCAATCCGCCCGACCCTTTCGCCACGCGGCCCGACATCGGCGAGCGACTGCGCACGGCGCTGCGGGGCGGGTGAGGTAGATGCGCGAGCCGGCTTCAAGACACTCGGCTAGGCTCGGTCTTCAGGGCGCGACGGGGAGGGTGCGCTGCTGCCACTTCGGTGGTAGGAAGTCGTACAGGGGCGTGGGCTCACGCCGCATGACCCGAACCCCAGCCAGGTTGCTCAATGAAGGCGCAAGGCTGTTGACGTCGACGTAGGCGAGTTGTCGCATCCAGGCCAGATCGACCTCTCCGGTTGGTGTGGGGCGCGAAAAGATCAGGGCCAGCATTTTTTGGGCTTCGGGGTTGCCTTCGGCCTGAGCCTGGCGGTAGAGCCGGATCGCCATCGCATAATCCGCCGGCATGCCTTCCCCGCGGTGGGCCCGGCGGGCTTCGGCCAGCGCCGCCGCGCCGGGTGCTGCGGCCGCCTCGCTGCTCTTCGCGCTGCGCGGTTGGGCCATGTCGATGATTTCCAGGTTGGCGGCAGCGGCCTTGGACTTCGGTGCGGCAGCGACAAAGTAGCTTCGCGCCTGCTGCCAGTGCCGGCGGCTCGCGGCGTCGAGGCCGAGCTCGATGAGCGCGTGCACATCACCGAGTCGGGCCGCCTCGAGCAACAGCTCTGGGTGGGGCAGCGGCGGATCCTCCGAGCCCGTGCGCGGGTTTTGAATCTCGGCCAAGGCAAGCGGCGATTGGCGAGTCAAACTCAGCCAAGCCAGAAACAGGGCGCGCCCCCGGTTCGCCCGGGCGAGCCGGTCGATCCAAGGCTGTGCGGCGGCAGGGCTTGGCGGTCCGGCGCAGCCGTCGATCAGACACCACGCCATGCCGGCCGCCGCCAGGGGTTCTCCACGTGCCCAGGCGGCTTCGAACCACTGTTGCGCGCGCACCGGATCTCGTGCCACGCCCGCGCCGTGCAGATGGATCAGTCCCAGCAGCCAGGCGGCGGTCCCCGGTCCGCCTGCGGCAGCGGGCGCACTTGCTGCGGGCTGGGCTTTGCCCGCCTTGGGCTTGGCGAGGCTTTTGGCTGAGCCACCGCGGGCTTGGGACGCGGCGCCCGCAGCGTAGACGGGCTTTTCGGATGTCGCCAGGCGCTCGAGCGTGCGCAGCTCACGCTCCACTTCGGAGTGGCCCACGGTGCTGGGGATGATCCGCGGCGGCAGCGGCGGATCCATTTCGATCGCCGCTGGCCGCAAGGGCTGGACGCGGGCTTCGACTGCATGGAGCCCGAGCGCCAGGGCGGCGAGCAGTAGGGCGCAATGCCCGGCAAGGGGCCGCATGGCGTCCTCGCTCAGGATTTGGGCTGCGGGCTGGCGTCGGCGGCCTGGGCGCGGCGAGGACGCACCTCCCACTGCAAGGTTTGCTCGACGTAGCCACGCCCGTCGAACGCCTTGTGGAAGGCTTCGCGTATGCTGTGCATTCCGTTGAAGCCTGGCAGTGGCTGCAGGCCCGGTTCGACCAGCGGAGCCGGCAGGCGCGAGGCCGGGTCCTCGACCGACGCGAAACAGGTCAGCGTCTCGGTACCCGGCACGCCGGCATCGAGCACGAAGCCAGGGTTGGGCGCCATCCAGTCCGGTATGCGAACCATCTGATTGGCCGGAACCGCCGAAGTCGGCCGGCTCGGGTTGGGCAGCAGTCGCAGCACGTTCCCCAGGCTCTCGGCGAAATAGCAATACATGTAAGAAGCACGCGAGACGGTGGCCGAGGCGAAGATCTGCTCGCCCGATTCGAAGACGGACTTGTCTGGCTTCGGGTTCTCGATGCGCAGTTCCAGTTTGAGCGGTGCGGGCGCGGCGCTGCCGTACACCTGGATGCCTTTGCCGGTGGATGAGGGCTCGACGGTACTCGCCAGAATCGGGCTGGCGGTGGTCGGAGTCCAGCCGATGCGCACGAGTTTGCCGTCCTCACCGAGCCCGACGAAGGAACGCAAGGCGCGCTCATAGGTCGGGAAATCAATCGATCCCGTCACGACCATGCCTTGATCGGCTTGAAAGCGAGCCAGCGCGGCGCGGAAATCCGGGTCGTTGAGCGGCACATTGGCTTTGTCGGGCCCCAAGTAGCCATGGCTGATCAGCGACTGTCGAATCAGGCCATGGCGGATGCCGACGTCGCCCTCGTCGTACCAGTCACGAAGTTGCCGCTGGAAGTCGGGGTGTGCCTGGTCGAGGGTGAGGCACTGCCAGTAGGGCACGCGCGCCCATTTGCCAGCGAGCTCGATCATGGCGAGTTCGACCAGGGTGCGGATCGCCGCGCCCGAGCCTTGGGTGTAGTCGCGCCCGACGTTGAAGTTCCATCCATAGGTGCTGATGCGTCCGGCCAGGTCCAGTCCTTGCCCGCCGGTGCCGATGACGACTTCATTGGCCGAATCCAGGCCCGGAATCAGCGTGCGCGTGCGAAAGTCGCCGAGGTGTAGTTCGAGGCCGATGATGGTCGCGTTCTTGTTTTGGCTGTAGCCGGTCTCAAGCCGCGAGGCCGATGTGCCGACATTGAAGCGGTTGTTCAGCACGTTTTGGTCGACGAATGCCACGCCGCCCGAGACATACAGCGCCGGTCGTTGCAGCTGCATCTGGTTGATTCCGAGCAGGATCGCCGTGAGGTTCTGGACCGTGTCCTGGCGCGCAATGTCCACCTCATAGTCGACATAGCGGAACGCGTTGCTGGTGCGCGACATCTGCGAGAGCGCGGTGACGATCATTTCCTTGGTCGCGACCGGCACGCGGTTCGAATAGTCGGGAATCCACTTGCTCGTGATGAGGGTCGTCGGAACCTGCGCTTCGCGGAACAAGCGATCCATGCACATCAGCGAGTCCGAAAACGACGAAATCGAGCGCACCGGTTTGTTCGCGGGCCGGTTCGCTGCCGATCCATACGACTGGTAGACCGCATCGTCGCGCACATTCATCGGCGTGCTGCAGCCACCGATCCAGACCGCCAGGCTCGCTATCCCCAAGGCGCGCACCAGACTGGCGAACAAGGACCCGCGGCTCCGGGGGGCGGTGGTGGCGGTCATGGCGTTCTCCTCGTTTTCGTCTTTGGGTTTTTCTGCGTCAGCTACGCCTCAGCCTTGAGTGCGTGACTCAGCGGCAAATGTTCACCAGGTCGCCTCGGAGCACCACGATTTGTTGCTGCGATCCAGTGCTCGTCTTGGCACTGCCTTGGGGCCCCAGTGAACTCGTGACGCTGCCCACTTCTTGCACGCAGGTCTTGGTAAAGCCCTGGGCTTGAGAGGTCGCGACGACGGTGTTGTCGGTGTAAATGCTGCCGTCGTCGGCGGTGGCCGAGAAGGCTTTGGCTTCGTACCGGGCCACCTTCGCTTTGATCCAGGCGGGCATCTCGGGGTTGCCGTCGATCTGACCAGAAGCCGGCGGTGGCGGCGTCAGCATCGTTGGGTGACCGACCGGTCCGGTCAGGGGCAGCGGATCCTCCCCGGGGGCCGCGAAGGCCGCGCTTCCAGCCCCGACGCAAAGCAGAAACCCAAGTCCGTTCAAAAGCAGCTTCATGATGACCTCCAAGGCATGTTGGGTGGGGCGGAAACGGCGAAAAGCCTCGGCCCACGCGCATCCCGCGCGTCGGCCGAGGCTGGGCTCGACTCAGTCGTGATGGCCGCCACCGTGGCCGCTGGAGGAGGTGGCGTTACACGTCACGCAGCCGTTGTTGCTGGCGAGGTTCTGAACCGCCATCGAGTTCTTGCCGGTCGACCAGTTGGCCACATAGCTCATCATCAGGCCGGTCGTTTGCGTGGAGCTTCCGTTGATGGTCACATTGCCCACGTTGCTCGACAGGTTCTGGCTCGCATAGCTGTTGCTGCCGGTCGAGTGGTTCGCGACATCCGAGCCGCCGGCGCTGGTGCCTTGGGTCGAGCTGCCGTTGATGGTCACGTTACCCGCGTTGCTCGACACGTTCTGGTATGCGCCGCTGTCGCTGCCGGTGGAGTTGTTGCGGAACGCGCTGAACATGGACGTGACGCTTTGCGCCGAGCTGCCATTGATCACGATCGCCGGGCCCGACGAAGAGGGCGGCGGCGGGGGCGGCGATGCGTGTGCAGCGGCGGCTGAAAGAGCGGCGAGGGCGATAATGGAAAGTGCTTTCATGATGGTTCCTTCAAGGGGTCAAGTGGTGCCTATCCCGGGATGCCCTGGCCGATCCAGACCATCCCGACCTTCAGGTCAATGAACCTTGCGTCATCGGGGGTAACCCCGGGAAGGCGCTCGGCTCATCAACCTGGGATGCAGTGTCTGGCTGCGAGCCCGCGCCGACCATCGCCTGCATCGACTACCGAGGCTTGGTGGGCATCGCCTACCTACTGACCCGCTATATCGGCCCAACACCCGCGTCAACACAGCCGATGTTGCTATGGTTTTCGCGAAATTGCCGATTTCAATTTCGGTAGGTCGTCGATGTTTCAGGTGTAACGATAAGTACGAACGTGAAATTTGTCGCACCCATGCATCCAAAGTGGGACTAATGTGTCGACTCGTACCCGTTGAGGGTCGTGGACTGAAGGATGGAGGATCGTCATGTTGGGAAAAACGACAACCCGCAGCAAGGCTGCCGCGAGCGCATCGGACGATTTGGTCCGTGCGATGGCCCCGGTGGGCGTAGCCGTGCCCAAGCCGCTCTGGCCTGACTTTTTGGTGGGGCAGCCGGACCGACCCGTGCGTGTTCTGTTGATCGATGACGACCCGCACATCCGCCGGGTGATCGCTCAGGAACTGCTGGCCGACGAGCGCATCGACCTGATCGGCCAGGCCGATGGCTACAAGGAAGGCAAGCGGCTGATCGACCAGAAAGAACACGACGTCATGCTGGTCGACCTCCATCTGGGCGACGGCACGGGGTTCGATCTCATTCGCTACCTCAAGTCCGTGCGCCCCATGGCAGAGGCCGTTGTCGTCTCGGCCATGGAGGATGTGCACCATGCCCTGCATGCGTTCGAATTGGGTGCGACGGGTTACCTCGTCAAGCACTCGTGGTTTGGCAATTTTCCGCAGGCCGTGCTGCAGGTGGTCAACGGCGGTGCGTCGATCACGCCAAACCTGGCGCGGCGGCTGCTCGCGCGCTTCGATGGCGCCGATCGCGGGGAACGGCTCGAGCGTAACCGCCCGCCAGCCGCCGAAAGCGAGGGGATTTCCCAGCGCGAGCGGCATGTGCTCAAGCTGATCGCTGCCGGCCATACGAGCGCCGAGATCGCTGGCCGGCTCGACATCAGCGTCCAGACCGTCAACACCCATCTGCGCAACGTCTACCAGAAGTTGGGTGTGCACACACGCGCTCAAGCGGTCAGCCAGGCCACTCGGCGCGGACTGCTTTGACGGCGCACGTTGGTTTCTGGTTCAACGGAAAGCGCGCCAAGCGGCATCAAGGCTGTGCGTTGGCGAGCCTTCACGCACGGGGTGTGCAATGAATACGGCGGTTCACATCCTTCTCATTCGGATGCTGATGGGCGCGTCGATCGCACTCGCGTTGGGCGCTGCGGCTTGGTCCGCGTGGAGCCTCTGGCGGGGGGGCGCCCGCGCGGTGGACCGGCCTATGCTCTGGCTGTGCCTCGCCTGGGTGGCGTTCCTCTGGTTGACGCAGCCCATGGCAGCCTTCGGTCTGAAGTTCGATGCCCAGGCTCTGCTGCCCGCTCGTGCGCTGCTCTATCAACTGGTGCTCAGCGGCGTCGGGGCCTTGCTGCTTGCGGCAGCGCGACCGGAGGGCGGCGGCCTGCTCGGGCTCTGGGGCGGCGCACAGGCGGTGGCTTTCGGTCTGCTGCTCTGGTCGGCGAAGGACGGCGCGCTGGGGAGCCTCAGCGAGGGTGCGTGGTGGTGGGCGTGGTTCGTGGTCAACGCCACCTCGGGCGGACTCGTGGTCTGGGGGCTTTGGCGCGCCGCCCGTCGAGCCGACACGACCCGGGCTTGGCTGGCGCTCGGGGCTGGGGTGTTGGCGCTGGCGATCTTCGTGGAAGACGCTTTTCGCGCGCCGATCGGGCTGCTGACGCCCACGATGGTGCACTTTGCCTTTGCGCTGTATCTGTTGCTGGTCTGGATCGCGGCCAAGGGGCCGTTGGCGATCGGGGACTTGCCGGGGGGGCGGGATTCAGTCTTGGGCTGGCGACAGGTTTCGATCGGCTCGAGCGGGCTCGAGCCGGCTATCGAGGCCGTTCTCGCGGATGAGCGACAGCGCATCGCCCGGGAACTGCACGATGGGGTCGGGTCGCAGTTGACTCAGTTGCTGGCGTCGCTCGACCCCAACGATGCGCGTCAAAAGGCCATGATGCAGGGGCTGGAAGAGGTGATGCTGGGCGTGAAGATGCTGGTTGACGAAATTTACGACCAGGGACAGTCCCTCGCCCAGGCTTTGGGCAACCTGCGCTATCGCTTGGAGGCGGCGTTCAGCCGCAACGGCATGGACCTGGTCTGGGATTTGCAGGAGCTCGATGCACTCGAACAGATGGGTGGCCGGGAGGCGCATGAAGTCTTGCGCATTGTCCAGGAAGCGATCTGCAACGCGATGCGTCACGCGCAGGCAAGCACCATCACGGTTCGCACGAACCTTCGCCCCGAGAGCGGAACGCTGACCATCGACGTACGTGACGACGGCCGCGGGTTCAAGCAAAGGAGAGGACAGCCCGGCGGGCGTGGCCTGCTCGGGATGCGCGAGCGAGCGGCTGCTTTGGGCGGCTCACTCCAGGTCTTCAGTGCGCCGGGCAGTGGCACGTGCGTGCGCATCAACCTGCCTGTTCAGGTACCGCAAATCAGCTAGCCTCGCGAACAGCGAGCCGGCCAGCCGCGCGCGGTGGGCACCCAAGCGGCGTCGAGAAATTGCCTGGATGCCACCCCGCTCGGGCGCCATCACGGGAATTTGTTCAGCGTCGCCTTAGCGCGCAGCTTCGCTGGCTTTCTTCAGGATCGCGTAGAGCTGGTCCTTCAGCAGCAGCTTTTCCTTCTTGAGCGTTTCGATCTCGGTGGGACTGGTGGGTTCGATGTGGGATTCCATGTTGCGGATCTTTTGGTCGAGCTCGTTGTGTTTGTCGAACAGCCGGGCGAAATGATGGTCGGTGGTTTTGAGGCGTGTGATGAGGTCGCGGTATTCAGGGAACATGGTTGGGGCTCGGGCTGAAAGCCGCCGGGCTGGCGGCCGCTCTAGGGCAACGTTGAACAAGTCCCTCGCGCGCCGCGCGTCCCGGCAGCGGGCGGTCTGCTTCGTTGCAAATCCTCGCCATAGCTTCGGCTATGGCTGCGGTTTGCGCCTCGCATCCCATCCCGCGGCCGGGCGCGCGCCTTCGCAGGAACTTATTCAGCGTTGCCCTAGTGTACGTGCCTTGGTGGGCGTTTCGAATCGCTTCGAATGGGCCTGACCGCGGACGGCGACAACCGCGACAATCGGTTCTTCGTTAGCCCTTGGTTCCAGCAGAAAGGATGCCCCGATGCTTCTCGATTCGAGCGAAATGCAGTTGGTGCTGATCGACTATCAGCCGCGTTTGATGTCGGCGATTCATGAGGGTGAGGCGGTGCTGGCGCAGGCGCAGCGCCTCGCGAAGATCGCGGCCGTGTTGGAGGTGCCCATTTGGGGCACGGAACAGAACCCCGAGCGCCTCGGTGAACTCGCCGCCCCGCTGCGCGGCCTTTGCCGCAAGGTCCTGCCGAAGATGACATTCAGTGCCGTGGCGGAGGGGCTGGGCGATTGGCTGCGCCCGCCACAACGCGCGCCGCAGGGGAACGCGCGCAGCCTTCCTAGGCATCTCAGACGGGACGCCGCGGGCGAAGGTGGGGCGCGCTCGCCGCGGGAAACCATACTGCTCGCCGGCTGCGAGGCGCATGTCTGCGTGTTGCAGACCGCGCTCGAACTGCTGGACGAGGAATTCGATGTCTGGGTGGTGACGGATGCGTGCGGCTCTCGCCGCCTCAGCGACCGCGATGCGGCATTTGATCGGCTCGCGAGTGCGGGGGTGGAGCTGGTGACGACCGAAATGGTTGCGTTCGAAGGACTGCGCAGCGCCGAACACCCCCAGTTCAAAGCGGTGCAGAGCCTGATCCGCTGAACCGCTGCGCGGCGAGCGTCAGCTTGTCGCAAGCCCGCTACCCATAATTATGAATTTTGCGGGCGTGGCATGGTTCGCGGCGTCCGCAGCCCCCTGCCCGTCGAGACCCGAGGAGATCCCGATATGTCCGATTACGCCGAGTTTTATCGCCGTTCCATCGAAGAGCGCGACGCATTCTGGGCCGAAGAGGCCCGCCGCATCGACTGGCATCGGCCGCCGGACGTGATTTGCGACTACAGCAACCCGCCGTTCGCGCGCTGGTTTGCGGGCGGGCAGACGAACCTGTGCCACAACGCGGTGGATCGCCACCTGGCGCAGCGCGCTGGCCAAAACGCCCTGATCTGGGTCTCGACCGAAACCGATCAGGAGCGTGTCTACAGCTTCGCCGAACTGCATGCCGAGGTGCAGCGCATGGCTGCCGTGCTGCAAAGCCTGGGCGTGCAAAAAGGCGACCGGGTTTTGATTTACATGCCCATGATCCCCGAGGCGGCGTTTGCGATGCTGGCGTGCGTGCGCATCGGCGCGATCCACTCGGTGGTGTTTGGGGGCTTCGCATCGGGGGGCGCTGGCTTCGCGCATCGAGGATGCCGAGCCGCGCGTGGTCGTCAGTGCCGATGCCGGCTCGCGGGGCGGTAAAGCCGTGCCCTACAAAGCGCTGCTCGACGAGGCCATCGCGCAATCGACGCACAAGCCCGAGTCGGTGCTGTTGGTGGACCGTGGTTTGGCACCGCTGCCGCTCGTCGAAGGGCGGGATCGACTGTGGGCGCCGCTGCGCGAGCAGCACCTGCACGCGCAAGTGCCCTGCGTCTGGGTGGACGCCACGCATCCGAGCTACACGCTCTACACCAGCGGCACGACGGGCAAGCCCAAAGGCGTGCAGCGCGACACCGGCGGCTATGCGGTCGCGCTGGCGGCTTCGATGGAATACATCTATTGCGGTAAGCCCGGCGAGACGTATTTCTCCACCAGCGACATCGGCTGGGTGGTCGGCCACAGCTACATCATCTATGGCCCGCTGATTGCAGGCATGGCGACCATCATGTACGAGGGGCTGCCGATCCGGCCCGACGGCGGCATCTGGTGGAGCCTGGTGGAGAAATACAAGGTCACCGTCATGTTCAGCGCACCGACGGCGATCCGCGTGCTCAAAAAGCAGGACCCGGCCTTGCTCAAGAAGTACGACCTCTCCAGCCTGCGCGCGCTGTTCCTCGCCGGCGAGCCACTCGATGAGCCCACCGCGCAATGGATCAGTGAAGGCCTGGGCAAGCCCATCATCGACAACTATTGGCAGACCGAAACCGGCTGGCCGATTCTGGCGATTTGCAAAGGCGTAGACGACGCGCCGCCGAAGTTCGGCTCGCCCGGCAAGCCGGTGTATGGCTACAACGTGAAACTGCTCGACGACCAGACCGGCGCAGAGCTCACCGGTGCGAACCAGAAGGGCGTGGTCGCCATCGAAGGTCCGCTGCCGCCGGGCTGCATGCAAACCGTCTGGCGCGACGATGCACGCTTCGTCAACACCTACTGGAAGAGCGTGCCCGGCCGCATGGTCTATTCGACCTTCGACTGGGGCATCCGCGACGAGGATGGGTACTACTTCATCCTCGGCCGGACCGATGACGTCATCAACGTCGCCGGCCACCGGCTGGGTACCCGTGAGATCGAGGAGAGCATCGCGGGCCACCCCAACGTGGCCGAGGTGGCGGTGGTCGGCGTGGCCGACGCGCTCAAGGGCCAGGTGGCGATGGCATTCGCCGTGCTCAAAGACGCAAGCTGCCTGGGAGACACGCAGGCCGAACTGCGGCTCGAAGGCGAGATCATGAAGCTGGTCGACCGGGACCTCGGTGCCGTCGCTCGGCCCGCGCGGGTGCGTTTCGTCACCGTGCTGCCCAAGACCCGCAGCGGCAAAGTGCTGCGCCGCGCCATCCAGGCCGTCTGCGAATCGCGCGACACCGGCGACCTCACCACCATGGACGACCCCGCCGCGCTGCAGCAGATCCGCGACCTGGTGCAGACGAAAAACTCCTGAAATATGAGCAAACCCCGGCCGTTTCGCGCCGGGGTTTCAGGTTTTTTGTTCGAAATGCAGCGTGTCACCCTAAATCCGGCAGTTGGGCGCGCCTGGGCGGGTCGTCATCGGGCGCGCGGGCAAGGCGCAAACCACAGCCATTGCGGTTGCCATGGCGAGGATTTGCAACGCCGCCCCCGCGCCCGAGGGCGACTCGAACGGGCGCGCAGCGCTCACCTAAGTAGTGAGCGGCATCCGCAGCAAAAACCGTTCAAACAGCAACACCTTGCGTTCAGCGAGAAGCGGTCAACTGCCGGATTTAGGGTCACAGGCTGCGCACGAAGCGCGTCGGCTCCGGTCGCGTGCGCGGCGGCTTTTCGCGGCTGACGGTCCCGACGTTGATGAAGCAGATCGCTTCCTCCCCGTCGACCAGGCCAAACAGGCGGCGCAGCGCCTTCGAGCCCATGGCCTGACCGCTGGTGAGCCCGCTGCCGTAGCCCATGGCCTGGGCGGTCAGCAGGAGGTTTTGAATGGCGCAGCCGAGCGAAACCAGGCGTTCGGCGGCGGCAATGTCGGGCTCGGCGGGCCGCAGGTCGGCCACGGCGAGTATCAGCAAGGGGGCGCGGTTGGCTTTGTCGCGCGCCGCTTCGATTTGTTCGAGGCTGGCCCCGGGGTCGCGCTCGACCAGGGCCTGCGCGAACGCATCGCCGAGGTCCGAGCGGCGATGCGCAGGCACGCAAACAAAGCGCCAAGGCGTGAGCTGTCCATGGTCGGGTGCAGCCGCAGCGGCTTCCCACAGGGCTTGCAGCTCCGCTTCGTTCGGGCCGGGCTCGATGAGGCGGCGCGGCGAGGTGTTGTGGCGCGCGATGATGAGCTGCAGCGCGGCCTCGGCCGGGTCGGTCACCAGGGCGGGTGACTGAGCGGCCGCTGGGGGCGTGGGCTTGAAGCGGGTGAGTCTGCGCGGAATCATGGGGCTTTCCTTCTCGTTGGGCGGGCAAAAAAAGGGCAGCCGAAGCTGCCCTTTCGATGCCCTGACGTTCAGGCGTAGCGGCGATCCTTGAAGGAAATCGTCGCGCGGTACTCATCCACCGTGCCCACGCGGCGGATGCTGCCCCAGGTGCCCTTGTAATAGGGCACCACGTTGCGGTCCACCCAGGGCGTGACCACGTCGCCGTGCACGCCCTTGATGTAGCCAAACAGCATGAAGGTCTGCCCGGGCTTGAGCGACTTGATCGGGTAGGCCATGGCATAGGTGCTGCCGTAGTCGTTGTAAACCTCGACGACATCGCCGCCTTGCACGCCCAGCGCCTTGGCATCGTCGGGGTTCATCTCGATGAAGGCCATCGGAATGCGGTCGCGCACGAAGCTGTTGTACTGGTCGTGGTACGCGGTTTGCCAGACTTCGTTGGCGCGGCCGCTGTTGATCCAGAACTTGTGCTTGCGCTTTTGCTCTTCGACGATGGCCGGCAGGCCGTTCCAGGGGGCGGGCTTGAAGTGGGCCTTGCCGTCCTTGGTGTCGAACTTGTTGTCCGCATAGACCATCTCGGTGCCGATGAGCTTGTCGCCCTTGACTTCCTTGATCGGCAGTTGCACCCCGTTGTTGCCCGCCTTGCGCAGCAGCGCATAGGTCGCGAGATACCCGGTGTCGCCGCCTTGGCTGTCGATGGGGCCCACGCCAGGCCGACCGGCGCGGCGGAAGCCGTCATTGAAGGCGTCTTCTTCGGTCTTCCAGTCGAAGCCTTCGAAGCGCTTGGCCATGGCGGTGTTGCCCTCTTTCTGGTACATCGCCTTGAGCGTGTTCGCGATGTCGGCGGCGATCAGGCAGTCGGGTTTGGCCGTGCCGGGTGGGTCCATGAATTTTTCCGACAAGCGGAGGCGGCGTTCGCCGTTCATCGAGGTCAGATTCATCTCGCCCGGATGTGCCGCGGGGAACATCAGGTGGCAGTCGTCCGAGATGGTCGTCGGGTAGAGGTTCATCGCCGCGACGAACAAGCCGCCTTGGTACTTGCAGGCGTTGTAAATGATGTCGACGAGCTGGGATACCGACGCGCCGCGGGCGCGGGCCATGGCCTCGTTGACGATTTGCGCGCGCTTTCGCAAGGCGATGCGGTGCTGCTCGGCGTTGAGTGTGGTCTGGAACGGGTTGGTGCCCCAGAGCGTGTACATCAGGCCGTTGCCTTTGATGACCTCCTGGTCAATGTAAATCTTGTGGTCACCGGGGTAGGGCGGACGGGTATAGCCTTCCTGGTGGCCGCCCAGACGGCACACGCCGGTGCCGCGACGTCCGACGTTGTGCGTGGCGATCACCAGGCTCACCAGCGCGCTTTGGATGACGTAGTTGTCGTTGCCCCAGATGATGCCTTTTTCGTACGGGTGGAAGGTGCGCGGGCGGTGGCCGGAAGCCTTTGGCTTGTAGGCCCATTCGGCCGCCTTCTTGATCTGCTCGACGGTCAGCCCGGTGATCTTGGCGCCTTCTTCCAGGCTCATGCGGTTGGTCTTGACTGCATCCTCGAAGCCCACCGTGTGCTTGGCGATGAAGTCTTTGTCGACCCAGCCCTGCTGCACGACGTAGGTGAACAGCGTGTTGAACAGCGCCGTGTCGGTCCCGGGGTTGATGGCCAGGTGCAAGACGTTGTCTTTGCCCGCCACTTGCTCGGCGATCGCCACCGTCCCGGTGCGGCGCGGATCGACGACGATCAGTTTGGCGGCTGCGGCGCTCTCACCGGGGAACCATTTCTTCTTCTTGTCCACCGTCGCGCCGGTCAGGTTCGGCACCCAGTGGTTGAGGAAGTAGTTGGACTGCGTTTCATAGGGGTTGGCGCCGGTGCACAGAATACAGTCGGCCACCTGCGCATCCTCGTAGCTGTTGTTGAGCTCGCCGATGCCCATTTCGCGCGTGGCGTGGCACTCCGAGTTGTAGGCCGGCCGGTTGTGGATGCGCACCATCGGGGTTTGGATGGCGCTGAACATCAGCTTGCCCGTGCCCCAGGTGTTCTCGAAGCCACCGCCTGCGCCGCCATGGTCGAAGCAGTCGAACATGATGCCGCTCGGGCCGTCGTTGTCCAAAATCTTCTTGGTCAGGCCTGCGTAGATGGCCAAGGCCTCATCCCAGCCGGTGTCGAACCACTGGTCGCCTTTGAAGATGCGTGGGGTTTTGAGGCGCTCGCGGCCAATGCCATCATGCGCGTACATGTAGCTGGCCATCTTGCCGCCGCGGGTGCTTGAGAGGCCGTTGTTCACGACGCATTCCTTGTCGGGAACGATCATGATGTTCCAGCGCTTGCCCGCTTTGTCGGTGATGGTGTTGGTCATCGCCCGCGTCATGGTGATGGCCATCGGTGGCACCTGCTGGGTGAAATCGACCCCGAGCGCGTTTTCGCTTGCCGCTCGACCCCCTTCGCGGTTCGCGTCCCACTTGTACACGTGGTAGCCGCAGCCCACGATACAGAAGTGGCAGGTCATGTTGGTCTTTTGCGCGTCCTTCGGAGGCAGGGCGATGCGGTCATTGATGGTTTGGGACATGGTGGGCCTCCTCTTACAGAACGTTGGACTGGCGGCCGTAGATCAGGCCATCGACGCCGACGGCATGCACCGTGTCGGTTGCGGCGTCGTACTCGAGCTTGATGCTGGGCAGGTTTTCCGTCGCCTGGCCGCAGACCATCTGGCCGTGGTTTTCGGGGTCGAAGATGGAGAAGTGACAGCCGCACTTGAAGGTGCGGCTGCCGCCGTCGTAGGTCACCGGGCAGCCCATGTGCGTGCACATGGCGCTGTAGGCCACGATGTCACGGTTGGGGCCCACACCACCGGGCACCGGGTTGCCCATGCGGATGGCATAGCAAGGCGAACTCTCGTCGGGGTAGTTGAAGTTGACCGGCTGGTTCACCGGCATCGCGCTGGCCTTGCCCGCGACTTTCTTCGGGTAGGGAAGGGCCGTGGAACTGACGGCCGCAGCCGCGGACGGTGCTGCATTCGCGCTTTGGATGGGGATGACCACCGAGCCAGCGACGGCGGCGGCGCTGCCCGTCGACTTCAAAAAGAAGCGACGGCTGAGCTTGACATCTTCCATGGGGTCTCCTGTCTTGGGTCGTTGAACCTGCGCTCGAGGCGCAGCATGGGATGAATTCCCACTTGTCTCTTGCAACGACCGTGCCAAAAGAGCGATTGCGATTTATCAAGCGCTTATGACCATCTTGCCGGTGATCCGTCCGGATTTGGTAACATGAATCCCAAAAACGCGTTACCTTCAAGTAACGGAATCACATCAAGGAGACATGATGGTCGATGCGCCGCGACGACGCTGCCTGGCGCTGCTGAGCTCTGCTCTGGCCGCGCCCTGGGCCCAAGCGGCGGTGCCGGCCCGCGATGTGTTGCGCGTCGGCCTGACCTCCGTGATCCTGGCCGACCAGAGCGCTTTTCTCGCGCGCTGGAGCCGATACCTGAGCGAACGGCTCGATGTCGATGTGCGCTTTGTGGCGCGGGAGTCATACCAGTCGGTGCTGGACCTGCTGTTTGGCCGCCAGCTCGACGCCGCGTGGATCTGCGGCTACCCCTATGTGCGTTGGCAGTCCGAGTTGTCGCTGGTCGCCGTGCCTCAGTACCTGGGCGCACCGACCTACCAGGCGTATCTGATTCGCCCCGCGTCGGGCGGCCGCCGCATCGAGGGCTGGGTTGATCTGCGCGGGAAGGTTTTGGCTTATTCCGACCCGTTGTCCAATTCCGGCTGGCTCGTGGCGCAGTCGCAGTTGGCTTTGGCCGGCCTGGCGGCGCGGGACTTGCGGCGGGCTTTTTTTGCCCACGGCCACCGCAACGTCGCCGAAGCGGTGGCCGCGCGCCTTGCCGACGCGGGCAGCATCGATGGCTATGTCTGGGACACCATGCGCGCCCAACACATGACCGCCGCGCGCGAGACCGAAATCGTCTGGCGTTCCGCGCCCTTTGGCTTCCCGCCGATCGTTGCGTTGCGCGAAGAAATGCACCCGGCGCTTGGCCCTTTGAAAGCCGTGTTGCTGGCGATGCCGCAGGACGGTGAAGGGCGTTCCTTGCTCGAGGCGCTCAACCTCAGCGGCTTCGAGGCGGGTGAGCCGGCGCTGTTCGAGAGTATTCGCCGCCTGGCGCTCAGCGTCCCGGGCAGTGGCGTGCGCGCCTGAGTGACACCCGGGTCCAGCGTGAAGCGACTGCGTCTCCCGTACCGAGTCCAGATTCCGCTGGGTCTGGCGCTTGCGGTGCTGATCACCGCCTTGTTTGTGACGGCGGTCGGCGCGCGGCTGTCCGCCCGCGATGCCCGGGCACAGACGCTGGCGACGCTGGACCGCGCCATGGTCTTGCTGGTCGCGCAGGCGCGGCCTCTGCTGGCAGCGGATGACACCTGGCGCGTGTTTTCCTTGCTGCGCGACACGGTGGCGCTGTTGCCCGGGGCCGACCGTTTGCGCGCGCGCGTAGCCGTGCTCGACGCCCAGGGGCGGGTGTTTGCCGCCTCCAATCCGGCGGTGCTGGAAACCGGGCGGCAGCTCCTGGGCGAGACGCTGCACGGGCAGCCACTGCTGACGGCCGAGGAAATTCAGCAACGCCAGCGCATCCAGCAGGCCGACGGCGGCATCACGCTGGTCGACCCGATCAGCAGCGAGGATGGTCAGTTGCTGGGTTTCGTCCTCATGGACGTGGATGCGCCGGTGTTTGCGCCGAATTGGGCGCAGCTCGCGCGGCCCGCCTTGATTGGCATGGGGCTCGCGGTGGTCTTGCTCATCCCGGCCGGCTGGTGGCTCGGGCGGCGGATGACGGCGCCGGTGGCAGGGCTCGCCCGCTTCATCCATGCGATGGAGCCCGCCGCAGCCATCACCGCCCAGCCGGTTCCGCATACCGACGATCCGGAGTTGCAGCGCATCGCGCGGGCTTTGCACAGCCTGCAGTCGGCGTGGGAAGAGCGCCGCCGCGCCGAGCAGCGGGCGCTGTCGGCCGAGCGGCTGGCCGCGGTGGGACGGATGACGGCGGCCGTGGCCCATGAAATCAACAATCCGCTGGCGGGCTTGTTGACCGCCATCCGCACGCTGCGGTTGCATGGCGATGCACCGCAGGCGCGCGAACGCGCGCTCGATGTGATCGAGCACGGCCTGATGCAGATACGCACCACGGTGGCGGCTCTGCTGCCACAGGCGCGCGTGCAGGATCGGCCGCTCGAACCGTCCGATTTTGATGATGTGCTGACCCTGGCGCAGCCGGCAGCGCAGGCACAGGGCGTGTCGCTTTCCGCCCGCTCGGAGGTCGAGTCGGCTCTGCGCGTGCCTTCGGCGCCGGTCCGCCAGGCCATGCTCAACATGCTGCTCAACGCGATCAAGGCGGCCGGGCCGGGCGGGCGGGTGGCCGTGCAGTTGCTCGCCGACGCCGAACAGGTTCGCTTTTGCGTCACAAACTCCGGCTCCGCGCTCGACCCGCAGCGTTTTGCCGCCACACTGGCCCAGGAAGGTGGCGACGATCCGCGGGGATTTGGCATCTGGGTGTGCCAGCAGATCGCCAATCACCACCGCGGCGGCTTCACCCTGGACCCGGACTATCGCGACGGGACCCGACTGGTCTTCTGGCTGCCCAACCGTGAAATCGATTGACTCGTGGAGAAACCCGCCATGCCACCCCGCCTGCTCTTGATTGAAGATGACCTCATCATGGGCGAATCCTTGGTTCAGCGCTTCGAGCTCGAGGCGTTCGAGGTGGTTTGGTACCGCACGCTCGCGGCGGCGCAGGCTGCCGTGCGCGAGGGCTTGCCCGGAGTGCGCGCGGTCATCAGTGACGTGCGCCTGCCCGACGGCTTGGCCACCGAATGGTTCGCGGCGCTGCCGGCGCGGGTGCGGGCCTTGCCGTGGTTTTTCTTGACCGGCTATGGCAGTGTGGATGCCGCGGTGCAGGCGGTGCGGGCCGGGGCCCGGGAATTCATGACCAAGCCTTTTGATGTCGAGCGACTGGTGCAACTCGTGCACGAGGCCGTCGATGCGCCTGCCGCGGCGGCCGAGGCTGCGGTGCTGGGCATTTCGCCCGCGATGCGGCATGTCGAGCGCATGATCCGAAAAGTCGCGCCGCAAAAGGTGTCGGTGCTGCTCGACGGCGAATCGGGGGTGGGCAAGGAAGTGGCGGCCAAGCTGATCCATGCACTCGACGAGCGCCCCGACAAGGGCGAGTTTGTCGCCGTCAATTGCGCGGCCATCCCCGAGAACTTGCTCGAGTCCGAATGCTTCGGCTACGAAAAGGGCGCTTTCACCGGCGCGCAACGCACGCACCGCGGCTATCTCGAGCGGGCCGACCACGGCACGCTGTTTCTCGACGAAGTCGGCGAATTGCCGCTGCCCATGCAGGCCAAACTGCTGCGTGCGCTGCAGGAAAGGGCTTTTTTCCGTGTGGGCGCGGAGCGCGCGACCCACAGCCAATTTCGCATCGTCGCGGCCACCAACCGCGACTTGCAGGCGGAAATGCGTGCGGGCACGTTCCGCGAGGACCTGTTTTACCGGTTGGCGGTGTTTCGCATCACGCTGCCGCCGCTGCGCGAGCGCCCGGAGGACATCCGCTGGCTGACGCAGCGCTTCCTCGAAGAGTTCGCAGCGGAGCAGGGGCACCCGATCGCTGTCTCCGAGTCGTTCATGCGGGACTTGCTCGCCCGGCATTGGGGCGGCAACGTGCGCGAGCTGCGCGCCTACCTGGAGCAGGCGGTGATCCTCAGTGAAGCGGGGATCCTCGACGAACCTTTGCCGGCGTCGGCCATGCACGCCGGCACCGACCGGGACGGCGCCGATGCCACGGCGGGTGACGAGATCCTCCCGCTGCACGCGATGGTCGCCGAGACCGAGCGCGCGCACATCCGGCGAGCGCTTGCGCACTGCCAGGGTTCCATCGGTAAGACCGCGGAGCTGTTGGGCATCAGCCGCAAGACGCTCTGGGAGAAAATGAAGCGCCTGGCGCTCGAGGCCTGAACCATGACCGAAACCGCTGCTCCTCTGATCGAGCCGCCGCCCGCGGCGCCCACACCGAACTGCATCATGCGGGCCTGGACCACGCATGAGTCCGAATTGCGCCGCTGGCTGCGCGCGCGGGTGCGCGAGCCGGCCGACGCCGACGATCTGATGCAGGAACTGTTCATCAAGGCGCTGCGGCAGGGCCAGCGGTTTTGCGACATCCACAACGCCCGCGCCTGGCTGTTCGAAGTGGCGCGCAACCTGCTGGCCGACAGCTTGCGCGTGGCCCGCGACACCGTGGAGTTGCCCGACAACTTGGTGTCGGAGGCGGACGAGCCTCCGGCCGTCGACTTGCTCACCGCGTGTCTGCCGCGCGTGCTGTCCGAACTCAGCGAGGCCGACCGCGATGTGCTCACGCGCTGCGACCTCGAGGGCATGCCCCAGGCCGAGTACGCGGCGCAGCACGGCTTGAGCCTGAGCGCGGCCAAGTCGCGCATCCAGCGGGCGCGCGAGCGTTTGCGCGCCCGCCTGGCCGAGGCCTGCCAAGTCCGCTTTGATGCCGATGGCCATGTGATCGATTTTGTTGGGCGCAGCTCCTGTGGTGGTTGATTCGCGTTTTCATCGTTGAGTCCTTCGCGTTGGGCCTGCTATGCTTGAAGCCATATCCGGAGGTTTCCGTCTCCCATGTCGAAGGTTTCCAGCCCCCAGCCGCCGCAACCACCGCGATTCGATCGTCGGCGGGTCATGGTGGCGGCGGGAGGCTCGCTGGCGGCATGGATGCTGGCCGGCTGTCGCCCAGCACCCGCGCTCACGCGCGTGGGCGTGATTCGCTGGATCGGCTACGAACCTTTGGTGCTGGCCCGCGAGCTGGGCCTGCTCGATGCGTCGCGCGGGGTGCGGCTGGTGGAACTGCCATCGAATACGACGGCGCTGATGGCTCTGGCCAGTGGCGACATCGACGCGGCAACGCTGACGCTCGACGAATGCCTGGTGGCGATCGAGGGCGGAGTCGATGCCCGGGTGTTGTGGGTGTTTGATGAGTCCGCGGGTGCGGATGTGGTCTTGGCCCGTCCGCCGATCGCGACGCTGGCGCAGTTGCGGGGCAAACGCATTGGGGTCGAGCAGACTGCAGCTGGAGCGCTGATGTTGGGCCAAGTGCTTGATGCGGCACAGCTCACGCCCGCCGAAATCCAGCTGGTTCAGATGACCGCCGACCAGCACCTCAGCGCGTACCGAGAGGGCGAGGTGGATGCCTTGATCACCTTCGAGCCCTATGCCGCCCAGATCCAGCGTTTGGGGGCGCGACGGCTGATCGACAGCCGAAGTTTCCCGGGGTTGATCGTCGATGTGCTGGTGGCGCGTTCGGCCGCGCTCGAGGGCACGGAGGCGCGGTTTACGGCCTTGGCGCGGGCGTATTTCTCCGCGCTCCAGGATGTGCAGGCGCAGCCCATCGACGCGCGCCGGCGCATGGGAGAGCGGCTCGGCTTGAGCGAGGTAGAGGTTACCGCGGCGCTTGCGGGCATCCGTTTCTTCGATGTCGACGGCAACCGCCGCTGGCTCAGCGGACCAGCGCCGGCCTTGTACGCTTCGGCGCAGCGGGTCGCGGGGGAATTGCGAAGAGCAGGCATACTGCGGCGAGCGCCCGCGCTCGATCACCTGATCGACGACCGGTTTTTACCCAAAGATCTTTGAGGGGAACGCTTGAAACGGAACTGGTCCCTGAAGTGGTCATTACCGCTCGGCTTCGGGCTGGCGTGGCTGCTCGTGCTGGGGGCTACACTGTTCAACGCCATCCGCACCTCCGATGAGTCCCTGCGGGACTTCGCGCGATCCACGGCGGCGAGCTACGCGGCCGATCTGGCTCGCAATGCCGAACAGGGCTGGGCTACGGCCCCATCGCTGGTGGAGTCGAACCTGGCGCTGCTCGCGACCGACCCTGCGGTGGATTCCGTCGTGCTGCTCGATGCAAACGGTCGGGTGCTCGCTGCGCATCGGCAGGCCTGGGTGGGTCGCAAGATCGACGAGGTTTGGCCCGGTTTTGACGGCGCCTGGGTGGGTGAGGCGCTGAGCGCGCGACTGCCACGGGTCCGAGCGGACGCGACGGGCTTGCAGGTGGAAGCGGCGCAGAGCTTCGGTCTGGCGCCCGCAGGTCCCGGATCCGAAGCCCGCAGCCGGGGGCTGGCCTACGTCGCGCTCGACTATTCCCCAGCGCGCGCCGAGCGTTTGCAGCGGCTGCTTGAAGCACGCGCCGCTGAAATGATCGTCATCCCGCTGGTGCTCCTCGTATTGGGCGTGGTGTTGTGGCGCGGCGTGGGGCGACCGCTCGAGCGTCTGGCCCAGGCCGTGCGGGCGGTGCGTCAGGGACGCTACGACACCCGGGTTCCGGTCGACGGCTTGCGTGAGATCGCCGAGCTTGGGGATGCCTTCAATGCCATGGCACAGGCCGTCGAAGAAGCGCAGGCGGCTTTGAAGGCCAAGGAAGATCAACTGGCGATCACGCTCGACTCGATCGGGGACGGCTTGGTGTCGACCGACGCCCAGGGACGCATCACGGGGCTCAATCCGGCGGCGCGGTCGCTGTGTGGTTGGGACTTGGCCGCGGTGGTAGGGCGGCCGATCGAGGAAGTGCTGGTGCTCGTCGATGGGGCCAGCGGCGCGCCGGTGGCCCCCCCCGGTTTATCGGGCCATGCGCGAAGGGCGGACCGTGGGCCTCTCCAACCATGTGGTGCTCATCACGGCGGACGGTCAGCGGCGGCATGTCGCCGACAGCGCTGCGCCGATCCGCGACGCGCGGGGTGACGTCCAAGGCGCGGTCTTGGTGTTTCGGGACGTGACCGAAGCTTATCTGATGCGCAAGGCGCTGGCCGACAGCGAACAGCATTTCCGTTCCTTGGCCAATGCCGGCCTGGCGCTGATCTGGACTGCAGATGCGCGGGGCGATCGAGATTATTTCAACGAGCCTTGGCTCGCCTTCACGGGGCAGCCGTTCGAAGCACAACGAGGCGACGGCTGGTTGCAAGGCATGCATCCGGAGGACCGGCTCGCGTGGCGCGCGGCCTTCGAGGCGGCGGCGCGGGTTCAGGGCGACTACCGCGTCGAATACCGGCTGCGCCATGCCGACGGCGACTATCGCTGGGTGCTGGAGCAAGCACGCCCCCGGCGCGACAGCGATGGCCTCTTCATCGGTTATGTCGGGCATTGCCTGGACGTCACGCACGAAAAGGCCGCCGATGCCGAAATCGAGCGGCTCGCGTACCACGATGCGCTCACGGGGCTGCCCAACCGCGTCTTGTTCCGCGACCGATTGGAGCAAGCGCTGGCCCATGTGCATCGCAGCGGCCGCCATGGAGCGGTGCTGTTTCTGGACCTCGATCAGTTCAAGCGCATCAACGATGTCTACGGCCATTCGCTGGGGGATGTGGTGCTGGTCGAAATGGCGCAGCGGCTACGCGGGCTGCTGCGGGAAGGCGACACGGTCGCGCGACTTGGCGGCGATGAATTCGTCGTTTTGTTGGGCGACTTGGCTGGCGAGGCAGAGACTGCAGCGGCGCAAGCGATGAACGTCGCGGAGAAAGTACGCGCCTCGATCGAGCAGCCGGTTTGGCATGAGGGTTTGTCACTGATGCTCGCGACCAGTATCGGCGTGCGCCTGTTGAGCCGAGACGTCGAGGACATCGACGACGTGATGCGCACCGCAGACATGGCGATGTACCGTGCCAAGGCCGAGGGACGCAACCGCGTGGCTTTCTTCGAGGCGGCGATGCAGGCGAGCTTGCTGCATCGCTACGAGCTGGAACAAGACCTGCGCGCAGCCTTGCGGCTTGGACAATTCGAGCTCTGGGTGCAAGCACAATTTGAAGGCGGGGCGAAGATGAACGGCGCCGAAGCGCTCGTGCGCTGGCGGCATCCGGTCCGTGGCCTGGTGTCGCCCGCCGAATTCATCCCGATCGCCGAAGAAACCGGCCTCATCGTGCCCCTTGGTGCATGGGTTTTGCGTTCGGCTTGTGAGGCGATCCGGGCGTTACAGGGTGCAGGCCGGAGCTTGCGGATTTCGGTCAACGTCAGCGCACGGCAATTCCTCGAGCACGACTTCATCGCACAGGTGCGCGAGATCCTCGAGCAGTCGGGCGCAGACCCGTCCCGGCTGACCCTCGAGCTGACCGAGAGCGTGCTGATCGACTCGTTCGATGTGGTGGCCGGTCGCATGCGGGAACTGCACGCGCTGGGCATCCGCTTTTCCCTCGATGACTTCGGAACCGGTTATTCGTCCCTCGCGTATCTCAAACGTTTGCCGCTGTCTGAACTCAAGATCGACCGCAGCTTCGTTCGCGACGTGCCCGCAGACCCCGAGGACGCCGCACTCGTCGAGGGCATCATTGCCGTGGCGCATTTGTTGCACCTCGACGTCGTAGCCGAAGGCGTGGAAACGCCTGAGCAGCAGCAATTCCTGCGGGCGGCCGGCTGCGGCTCGTTCCAGGGCTTTCTTCTCCACCGCCCGCAGCCGATCGATGACTGGCTGAAGGACGTCTTCGGCTGAGCGGCAGCGGCAGCCGATCGCGGCGTTGAATCGGTTCGCGGGATGGCGCCCGGCCCGGCGCGGAACGGGCCGCTCCAGAGTTGCCCTAGGGCTAACCAGCATGGTCGCGGCTTGTTTCGTCGTTTAGCGCAACGCTGAACAAGTCCCTCGCGCGCCGCGCATCCCGGCTGCGGGCGGTCTGTGTCGTTGCAAATCCTCGCCATAGCTACGGCTATGGCTGCGGTTTGCGCCTCGCATCCCATCCCGCGGCCGGGCACGCGCCATCACGGGGACTTGTTTAGCGTTGCCCTAGTGTTTACCCGAGGTTTGACCCGCGAGCTGCGTCTTTCCTGAGCGGCATTCGTCTTCTCTGCGTTCACGCGGTTTCCCTTGCGGTGCGGGGCGAAGCGTGGGCGAAGGAAGGCCGTGCCCGGCAATTGCGCGGCATCCATGGACCAAGAACGAGGAGACTTCGATGACGACGATGAAACGACGCAGCTTTATGACCCACGCGGCCGCAGGGGCCACCCTGGCGGCGACCGGTTTTGCTCCGGCCGCCGGTGCTGCGGTGTTACCCACCACGCGCGTGGACGGCCCGCTGACCTACTACGTGGAGTTTCGCGTGGCCGGGCCCGAACACGAGGCGGCGATGGCCGCGCTCCGCGCTTTGAGCACAGAGATGCGGGCGAAGCCCGGATTCCTCAGCCTCGCACTCAAGCAGATGAGCGGCGAATCCACCATGACGAAAAACTACCCGCCTCAATACAAAGGGGCACTGGCCGAAGCCTATCTGGATGGCGTGAAAGCGCGGACGCAGCCATTTTTCTACGCGCTCTTCGTGCGTTTCTCCGATGACGGGGCACTGAGGGCCTCGGGTGTCGATGAGGCCTTTACCGCGACGGTGATGCCGCATCTGCACGCCGTCATGCCGGGCCCGAACGGGATGGTGCGCTCGCCCAAGCCCATGGCGGTGTACCGCGGCGTGTTCCAAACCATCGCCGCTGGGAATCGGGAGGGGGTCTACCACACGCCCGCGGAGATCCTCAAGTTTCTGCGGCAACCGGTGGAGGCGCCTGAGCGCAACACGGTGACCGTGGGCAACCATGTGATGGTGGCCGACGCCACGCATGAGGCCTGGGAAAGCCAGGTGGCCGCGCTGCTCAAAGTTGCCCAGGAAACCTACCAGCCGACCGACGAGCCACAGGGCATCGGCTTGCCGGGCGCCCCTGACAACCGCTATTACCGCAAAGCCCTCAGCACCGAAATCCTGCGTAACGCCACCCCCGACGGAGGCTTGCGCGCCTATCTGATGCACGGCGTCTGGGATTCGGTTTGGGATCACGAAAATTCACACCTCGACCCCAGATTCAACCGGGCGGCCGGCCCGGTGGGCGCTGGGGTGGAGATCGGTCCGCTGGAACCTTTTTATCTCACCCGTCTCCTCACTACCGCATGAAACCGATGAACACATCTTTTGCCTCCATCTTTCGCGCCGGCCTGATGGGCTTGCTGCTGGGCACGCTCAGCTTTGTGGCCGCAGCCGTTGAGGTGCGCTTTACCCGCGTGGCTGACAACGTCTACGCCTACGTTGGCGACACCGAGGGTCGAACCTATGAGAACGAAGGCCTCAATGCCAATCTGGGCTTGGTCGTGACGCCCGCCGGCGCCGTGCTGATCGACAGCGGGCCGACGCGCCAGGTGGCGCAGAAGATCGAGGCGGCGGTGCGCGCCGTGACGAGCCAGCCGATCCGCTGGGTGATCAACACCGGCGGGCAGGATCACCGCTGGCTGGGCAATGGCTATTTCAAGGAAAAAGGCGCGGAAATCATCGCCCACCAAAACGCCGAAGCCGATATGAAGGCCCGTGCGGGCGAGCATGTCGAGGGCTTGAGTCGGGTGCTGAAGGAGCGCTTTGAGGGCACGGTGCCGGTTTTGCCCACGCGCTGGCTGACCGAGCCGGACACGCGGCTGGACCTCGGCGGCACTGTGATCGAGCTCAAGCACCGCGGTGGCGGCCACACGCCTGGGGACACTTTGGTGTGGCTGCCGCAGACCCGCGTGTTGTTCAGCGGGGATGTGGTGTATGTGGACCGCATACTCGGGCTGCATCCGGTGAGTCGCACCAAGACCTGGCTGCAGAGTTTTGCCGTGATCGAGGAACTCAAACCCGCCGTCATCGTGCCAGGCCACGGGCGCGTGACCGACCTCGCGACTGCCCAGAAAGACACCCGCGACCTGCTGTTGGCGCTGCGCGCGCACATGAAAAAAGCGGTCGATGAGGGCGTCGACATCAGCGCGGCGGTCAAGAGCTTCGATGGCAAACCCTTTCTGTATCTGAAGCATGCCGAGGTTTGGTTGCCGCAACTGACCAACCAGACCTACCTCGAAATGGAGCGCGAGTGAGGCGCAGCGGCGCGGGTATTGCCACATCTTAAAGAGCAGAATAAGTCCATTTGACGCCGGCATTCCGCCGTTTTTCTTCAAAATCCGAGTTTTCGGCGGACCCCTGCGTCTTTTTCGAAGTTCTTCCGTCTTCTGCAGCATGAATACCCTGACCGCTTCCTCCAAACCCTGGCCGATGCGCCAGCCTGTGGTGTTTCTGGTGTTGGCTGCGCTGGCGTGGCTGGCGCTGTACCGGGTGCTCGACCCGATCTCTGAAGCCATCGTGGCCGCCTTGCCGGTGGACCGCAACAGCCACCTGGGTGGCGCGCTGCAGTTCTTTTTCTACGACACGCCCAAGGTGCTGATGCTGCTGACCGGCGTCGTCTTCGTCATGGGCATGATCAACAGCTATTTCACGCCCGAGCGCACCCGGGCGCTGCTCGCCGGGCGCACCGAGGGTGTGGCCAACGTGATGGCGGCCATGCTGGGCATCGTCACGCCGTTTTGCTCTTGCTCAGCGGTGCCGCTCTTCATTGGTTTCGTCCAGGCGGGTGTGCCGCTGGGCGTCACGTTCTCATTCCTGATTTCAGCGCCCATGGTCAATGAGGTGGCGCTCACACTGCTGTTTGGCATGTTTGGCTGGAAGATCGCCGCGCTATACCTGGGCCTGGGCCTGACGGTGGCCATCGTTTCGGGCTGGGTCATCGGCCGCTTGAAGATGGAGCGTTACCTGGAGGACTGGGTGCGCGAAATCCCGAAGGTGACGGTGAGCTTGGAAGAGGGCGGCTTGACCCTCGCCGACCGGATCGAGGCTGGTTTCAAATCGGTCCGCGAGATCGTGGGCAAAGTCTGGCCCTATATCCTCGGCGGCATTGCGCTAGGCGCGCTGATTCACGGCTATGTGCCGGAGGACTTCATGGCCTCCATCATGGGCAAGGACGCCTGGTGGGCGGTGCCGCTTGCGGTCGTCATCGGGGTGCCCATGTACACCAATGCCGCCGGCGTCATTCCCATCGTGCAGGCGCTGCTGGCCAAGGGCGCGGCTCTGGGCACCGTGCTCGCCTTCATGATGAGCGTGATCGCGCTGTCGCTGCCCGAGATGATCATCCTGCGCAAGGTGCTGAAAGTGCGCCTGATCGCCACCTTCGCGGGCGTGGTGGCCACCGGCATCCTCATCGTCGGTTACGTGTTTAACGCCGTTTTGTAATTCGTTGTTCCGCTTGCGATGAACCCACAGAAAAAATTCCATCTCGTTTTCTCGCTGGTGATGGGGGCCATGATGATTTCCCTCATGACTTTAGTGATCACGTTCGTCAACGTCGGCCCCCGCGATGGCTTTCTTTCGATCTGGATGCGGGCGTTTGCCATTGCCTACGTGGTCGGCGTGCCCGTCATCTTTTTCCTCGCGCCAGTGGTGCGCAAACTGACCGGCCGCCTGCTCGGCGTGCAGGCTTGATTCTTCAACTTTCAACCACCAGAGGAGATCACCCATGACCGTCAACCGCGCCATCAGCATCTTTGCGGGCTTCATGATCATGGCCAGCCTTGCGCTGGCTCATTTCAGCGGCCAAATCAACCTGGGCCAGATGAGCTGGCTTTGGCTGACTTTCTTCGTCGGGGCCAATCTGTTCCAGATGGGTTTCACGGGCTTTTGCCCCGCGGCCAAGATCATGAAGGCCTTGGGGATGAAGGAAGCCACCAGCGCCTGCGGCACGAACAGCTCCGGCAAGTGCTGCTGATCGTTTCTTCACCCCTCAAGGAGTTTTCATGGAAATCAAAGTGCTCGGCACCGGCTGTGCCAACTGCAAAAACACCATCGCCCTGATCGACCAGGTGGCCAAGGCCAAGGGTGTGCCTGTCACGCTGGAGAAGGTCGAGGACCTCAAAGACATCATGAGCTACGGTGTCATGTCCACGCCAGGCGTCGTCATCAACGGCAAAGTGGTCCACGCGGGCGGTGTCCCGAGCCGCGACAAAATCGAGCAGTGGCTGTCGGCCGCCTGAGCGGTTGACCCAGACATCGCCGCCGATGGGCGTGAAATCTGCGCCGATTCGCGTGCAGCCGGCCGTGCCCAAGCCCGCTTGGTGGCAACGTACGCCGCTGGTTGCAGTGCTCGTCAGCGGGGCCGCCGCTTTGGGCTTGGGTCTTTAGGAACGGGGACAAGCCGCCAAAAACTTTTGCGACCTCTACCCGCAACCTTCCACCCCAAAGTCTCTTTCATCTTCGGGGGTGGCGGCAACCACCATGATCGTTAGCGGCGACCATTGCGTACCACCTCAGCCAACTGAGATACCGATAGCATTGGGTCAGAGCGATGAATGATTCGATGGCAGTTGGAACAGAGAATTGCCAAGTCATTGAGCGTAGTGGTGACTGAATCAGACGCTGCTGAGAGTGGCACCAGATGGTGCACCTCACAGAAGCCTTCTCCGAGAGCACCGTAGGTAGCTGCAAAATCGAACCCGCACACTTCGCAACACAGGCGACCTTTGGCGTTAAGGGTTGCAACTTTCTTTGCTTCGACGATTGCCCGATTTCGTTCGCGGCGAAGATGAGATACCAGGCGCGAAACGCCTTCGGTCCCGGTTGAGGGAAGATCAACGTCAGGAGGTACGAAAGTGGATGATGGGTTACCTTGGGCCTGAAGCGCCTCAAGTGCCTGAACAACTTTCTCGTCGTTAATGCGATTGAAACCCAAGCTGAAGTTCCTTTGAGAGTTATAAAGCAAGCGGAACCAATCAAGACTATCCAGTGGCACAGGCGGGACAAACTCTTTCAGGCTTTGACCAGAAATGACGTAGAGATTGGATGAAGGGTCTTCGACGTCAACTCGATCAGCAACGTAAGCGCCACAAAGGAAGAATGAAGTTTTCTTTCCGTCGGGGACACCTTGGACGACCCATACGGTGTTTCCTACAGCCTTCTTGAGAAGGCCGGGCTTTCGGCTCAAGAAGCGTAGTTCGCCGGATGGCTTGAGTTCGTGGCCCATTAATTTGGCGCTGTGATATGCGACGAAGTGTTCCATGGCTGTAATGACTAGGATCTAATGTTTAAGGTAAGGGACCGACTTACAGCGGGCGAAGCCCGCTGTAGGCCAGTCCCGCTTGACCGCAATTTTAGAGTTTGAGTTCACGGATGCGTTTTTGGCTTGATTGAATGTCAGTTTCGGCCTTTCAAGGCACCCGATCGATGCTTGCAGAAGACGCATGCAATGCTCAAAAGACGCAGGGCTCGGGCAAGCCGGTGGTGGCGGGGGGGCAGGCACTCGGGCTGGCCCTGCGTCTTTTTGGCGGGCGCTGCGTCTTCTGTGCATGACCGCCCATCCCGAAGTTCAAATCTGTACGACCCTGGCGCGGGAACGCGCGCAACAGGGTGCTTTGTTCGTCGATCTGCGGCGGCCGGGGGAAGCGCAGGCGCTCGCGCTGGTCGCGCCGGAGGTGGTGAACCTGCCGATGGCGGAACTCGCTGCGCGTTACGGCGAGCTGCCGCGCGAGCGCGAACTGGTGCTCGTGTGTCGCGATGGGCGTGAGAGCGAGGCTGCGGCGGCTTTCCTGCGCGAGCGCGGCTACCCCCACGCGCGACCGATGCGTGGCGGCGTGTTGCTGTGGATGCAAAAAGGCTATCCTGTGCTCGGGCGCCGCCATGAACCCGCGGCCGAAGGCCCGCTTCCGAAGCCATCACCGGAGACTCACCATGAGTGATTCGACCCCGACCCGTATGCGCTTTCATGTGCAGGCGCGGCGCGTCGATGCCCACGGCAGCCTGGCCGTGTGCAAAGAGGCGCAGATTGCGCTCGACACTGACCTGGCGGGCAACCCGCAGGCGTTCAACCCCGCCGAACTGCTGCTGGCGGCGTTGTCGGCCTGCATGATCAAGGGGATCGAGCGGGTGGTGCCGATCCTCAAGTTTCAGTTGCGCGGTGTCGAGGTGATCGTCGACGGCGTTCGGCAGGATGTGCCGCCGAAGATGGAGTCGATTCGGTACGAAATCGTGGTCGACACCGATGAGTCCGACCAGCGCTTGCGTTTGCTGCATGAAAACGTGCGCAAATACGGCACGGTCTTCAACACCGTCGCGCCCGGCACCGATCTGCAAGGTGTGCTGCGCCGTCGCTGATGGCCCCGCGCTCGGTGCCTTGCTGCTTCTTTCTTCGTCACAGATGTCCGATCCCCACGCTCACACCCACGCGCACGGCCACAGCCACGCGCCCGCCAACTTCGACCGGGCGTTTGCCATCGGCATCGCGCTCAACATCGCCTTCGTCGTCATCGAGGGGTTTTATGGCTGGAAGGTCGATTCGCTCGCGTTGCTGGCCGACGCCGGGCACAACCTCAGCGATGTCGCCGGTCTGCTGCTGGCCTGGGGCGGGGCGATGGCCGCTCGGTTGCGGCCCAATGCGCGGCACACCTGGGGCTGGAAGCGCGCCTCCGTGCTGGCGGCTTTTGCCAACGCCGTGCTCTTGCTCATGGCGATTGGCGGGCTCGCCTGGGAGGCGATCGGGCGCTTGCGGCTGGGGGTAGGCCTGGTGCAGGAGCAGGGCGTGACCATCATGGCCGTGGCGGGCGTGGGCATCGTGATCAACACCGCCACCGCCTTGCTGTTCATGCGCGGCGGCGAGGCGGACCTCAACATCCGCGGCGCCTTCTTGCACATGGCGGCCGATGCCCTGGTGTCGCTCGGCGTCGTGATCGCCGGGGCGCTGACGCTGTGGATGGGCTGGGTGTGGCTCGATCCGGTGGTGAGTCTGGTGATTGCGGCGGTGATCGGCGTGGGCACCTGGGGGCTGTTTCGGCAGTCCTTGCACTTGCTGTTTGACGGCGTGCCCGACAGCGTCGACCCGCAAGCCGTGCGGGCGCTGCTCGCGGGCCTGCCGGGTGTGACGGAGGTGCGCGACCTGCACATCTGGGCGCCGGGCACGGGTCAGGTTGCGCTCACGGCGCACCTGGTCATGCCGGAGGGGGGCGACGATGCTTTTTTGCAGCATGCGGCCGAGGAGCTGCACGAGCATTTCGACATCACCCACGTGACCTTGCAGATCACCCGTACGCCGTTCGCGCAGGCCTGCGACCTGCCGTGACCGCAGAATTTTGGTGTTTTCTGGCTGCTTGCCAGCGTGAAATGCGGTTCGGTTGCTATCGAATTTGAGTCTCGGTGGGTGGGCCTCAGCCCGCAGCCTCGAGCCCGTTTTCGAAGTGATGCCACATTGCGGCGCGGGCGGCCTCCGGGTCGCGCGCACGCAGCGCCTCCATGAGTGCGCGATGTTCGGCGAGGGATTCTTCGATGCGCCCTTGCTTGAGCAGCGAGTGGTGACGGTTGAGCTTCATCACCTTGCGCAGATCAGCCACGACCTGGAGGCGCCAGCGGTTGTCGGCCAGTTCGAGCAGGGCCATGTGGAAGCGTTCGTTCACCGCAAAGAAGCGGTCGCGGTCGGCGACCGCGGCTTCAAGCTCGTCGTGCAGAGCCTGCAACTGCGCGAGGTCGGCGTCGCGCGCGCGGCCGGCAACCACGGCGGCAGCGTCGGACTCGAGCAGCGCGAGCAGGTGGTAGACATCGCGCAGGTCTTTCTCCGACACTTCGGTGACGTAGGCGCCGCGGCGCACCTTCATGGTCACCAGGCCCTCGGCGGCCAGCACCTTCAAGGCTTCACGCAGCGGCGTGCGGCTGATGCCGAGTTCCTGCGCGAGCCGCAGCTCGTCGATCCAGGCGCCGGGCTGGAGTTCGCGGCGAAAGATGCGCTGGCGCAGCAATTCGGCGACTTCCTCGTAGAGCGCACGGGGGGCGAGCGTGATGGCGGACATGAATGGAGCCTGGGATGCGATGTCAGTGTTGCGCAATATTCTGCATCAATAATTATGAATGATGTAGACTTGCCGCCAAAATTCCTCACGAGTGCCGCATGACCACGCCCAGCCCTGAATTCAAGCCCGCCACCCTCGACGACTGGAAAAAGGCCGCCGCAAAATCCGCGCCCGGCGGAGACGTCGAGGCTTTGACCTGGGTCACGCCCGACGGCATACGGGTCAAGCCGCTCTATACGGCGGTCGATTTGCAGGGGCTGCCCTATACCGACACCTTGCCCGGCTTCGAGCCCTTCATCCGCGGGCCACAGGCGACGATGTATGCGGTGCGCCCCTGGACGATCCGCCAGTACGCGGGCTTCTCGACCGCCGAAGAGTCCAACGCCTTCTACCGTAAGGCGCTCGCCGCCGGGGCGCAGGGCGTGAGCGTGGCGTTCGATCTGGCTACGCACCGCGGTTACGACAGCGACCACCCGCGGGTGGTGGGCGACGTGGGCAAGGCCGGGGTGGCGATCGATTCCGTCGAGGACATGAAGATCCTCTTCGACGGCATTCCGCTCGACAAGGTCAGCGTCAGCATGACCATGAACGGCGCGGTGTTGCCGGTGCTGGCGGGCTATGTGGTGGCTGCCGAAGAGCAGGGCGTGGCGCAAGACCAGTTGGCCGGGACCATCCAGAACGACATCCTCAAGGAGTTCATGGTCCGCAACACCTACATCTATCCGCCCGAGCCGTCGATGCGCATCATCGGCGACATCATCGAGTACACGGCCCAGCACATGCCGAAGTTCAACTCGATCAGCATTTCGGGTTATCACATGCAGGAGGCCGGGGCGAACCAGGCGCTGGAGTTGGCCTTCACGCTTGCCGACGGCAAGGAGTATGTGAAGACGGCGCTGGCCAAAGGGCTGGATGTGGATGCGTTTGCCGGGCGCCTTTCGTTCTTCTGGGCGATCGGGATGAATTTCTATCTCGAGATCGCCAAGATGCGCGCCGCGCGCTTGCTCTGGTGCCGCATCATGAAGGGCTTTGGCGCGAAGAACCCGAAGAGCCTGATGCTGCGCACACACTGCCAGACCAGCGGCTGGAGCCTGACCGAGCAGGACCCGTACAACAACATCGTGCGCACCACGATCGAAGCGATGGCCGCCGTGTTTGGTGGCACGCAAAGCCTGCACACCAACAGCTTCGACGAGGCGATTGCGCTGCCCACCGAGTTCAGCGCCCGCATCGCGCGCAACACGCAGCTCATCATCCAGGAAGAGACGCACATCACCAACGTCATCGACCCCTGGGCGGGCAGCTACCTGATGGAGAAGCTCACCCAGGACATGGCGGACGCAGCCTGGGCCATCATCGAGGAGGTCGATGCCATGGGCGGCATGACCCGCGCGGTCGACTCCGGCTGGGCCAAGCTCAAGATCGAGGCGGCCGCGGCCGAAAAGCAGGCGCGGATCGACTCGGGCAAAGACGTGATCGTGGGCGTGAACAAATACCGCCTCGAAAAGGAAGACCCGGTCGAAATCCTCGAGGTCGACAACGTCAAGGTGCGCGAGCAACAAATCGCGCGCCTGGCCCAAATCAAGGCGAGCCGCGACCCCGCCGCCGTGCAGGCTGCGCTCGACCGGCTGACCGAGTGCGCGCGCACCGGCCAGGGCAATCTGCTCGACCTGAGCATCCGGGCAATCCGGTTGCGCGCCACGGTGGGCGAGGTCAGCGACGCGCTGGAGAAAGTTTTCGGGCGCCACCGCGCCGACACACAGAAGGTGACCGGGGTGTACGCCGCCGCATACGATTCCGCCGAGGGCTGGGAACAGCTGCAAAAGGAAATCGCGCAGTTCGCCGAGGAACACGGCCGTCGGCCGCGCGTGATGATCGCCAAGCTCGGGCAGGACGGGCACGACCGGGGCGCCAAGGTGGTGGCCACGGCTTTTGCCGACCTGGGTTTCGACGTCGACATCGGCCCGCTGTTCCAGACGCCCGAGGAGTGCGCGCGCCAAGCGATCGAGAACGACGTGCACGCGATCGGCATCTCCACGCTCGCCGCGGGGCACAAGACGCTGGTGCCCGCGATCATCGAGGCCCTCAAACAACAAGGCGCGGAAGACATCATCGTCTTCGTCGGCGGCGTGATTCCGCGGCAGGACTATGAGTTTCTGTATGAGGCCGGGGTGAAGGGCATTTACGGCCCCGGCACGCCGATTCCAGCCAGCGCGAAAGACGTGCTCGAGCAGATCAAAAAGGCGCAGGCTTGAACATCGAGCGCATCGAGGCCGATCTGCTGCACGGCGCGCCCATGGCGCAACGCCGGGCGCTGGCCAAGGCCATCACCCTAATCGAATCGACACGGCCCGAGCACCGCGCCGAGGCCGATGCGCTGTTGACCGCCTTGCTGCCGCGCACGGGCGGCGCGTTTCGGCTCGGGCTCAGCGGTGTGCCCGGGGTGGGCAAAAGCACCTTCATCGAGGCGCTGGGGCTGTATCTGATCGACCAAGGGCATCGCGTCGCCGTGCTCGCGGTGGACCCGTCGTCGAGCGTTTCAGGGGGCTCCATTTTGGGCGACAAGACGCGTATGGAGCGGCTCTCGGTGCACGAGCGCGCGTTCATCCGGCCGAGCCCTTCGGGCGGCACGCTCGGCGGCGTGGCCGAGAAAACCCGCGAGACGATGCTGCTGTGCGAGGCCGCCGGCTACGACGTGGTGATCGTCGAAACCGTGGGCGTGGGGCAGAGCGAGACGGCGGTGGCCGGCATGACCGACGTCTTCGTCCTGATGCAACTGCCCAATGCCGGTGACGATCTGCAGGCGATCAAGAAGGGTGTGATGGAAGTCGCCGATCTGATCGTCATCAACAAGGCCGACCTCGACCCCGATGCGGCGACCCGCGCCGAGGCGCAGATCACCAGCGCGCTGCGGCTGTTCACGCAGCATGGACGCGCGAGCGAATGGCGGGCCCGTGTGCTGCGGCTGAGCGCGCTCAAAGGGCAGGGCATTCCTGAGTTCTGGGCGGCGGTGGCGGCCTATCGCGCCGCGCGCGACATCGCCGCGCGCCGGCGCGAGCAGGCGCTGGCCTGGATGTGGGAGCGCATCGACAGCGGTCTGCGCGAGGCCTTCCGCGCCCATCCCCGGGTGCGCGAACTGCTGCCCCGACTCAGCGCCGAGGTCAGCGCCGGCACGCTGCCGGCGTCGACTGCGGCAAGAAAACTGCTCGAAGCCAGCGCCAGCCGGTGCTAGGCTGCTCTTGATTTCATACCGAACGAGGAGACCTCTCCATGCACGACATCCTGGAACAACTCGAGAAGAAGCGCGCGGCCGCCCGCGAGGGCGGTGGGAAGAAGCGCATCGACGCACAGCACGCCAAGGGCAAGCTGACCGCCCGTGAGCGCATCGAGGTGCTGCTGGACGAGGGCAGCTTCGAAGAGTGGGACATGTTCGTCGAACACCGCTGCACCGACTTTGGCATGGCCGACAACAAGATCCCCGGCGATGGCGTGGTCACCGGCTACGGCATGATCAATGGCCGCCTGGTGTTCGTCTTCAGCCAGGACTTCACGGTGTTTGGCGGCGCGTTGTCCGAGGCGCATGCCGAGAAGATCTGCAAGATCATGGACCAGGCGATGAAGGTCGGCGCGCCGGTCATCGGCCTCAACGACTCGGGCGGTGCGCGCATCCAGGAGGGTGTGGCTTCGCTGGGCGGCTATGCCGAAGTATTCCAGCGCAACGTCATGGCCAGCGGCGTGATTCCGCAAATCAGCATGATCATGGGGCCGTGCGCAGGCGGCGCGGTGTATTCGCCGGCCATGACGGACTTCATCTTCATGGTCAAGGATTCGAGCTACATGTTCGTGACCGGCCCCGAGGTGGTGAAGACCGTGACGCATGAGGAGGTGACCGCCGAGGAGCTGGGCGGCGCGGTGACCCACACCACCAAGAGCGGCGTGGCCGACGGTGCGTTCGACAACGACGTCGAAGCCTTGCTGATGCTGCGCCGGCTGTTCAACTACCTGCCGCTCAACAACCGCGAGAAGCCACCGCTGCGCCCGAGCGGCGACCCCGTGGATCGGGCCGAGCTCAGCCTCGACACCCTGGTGCCCGACAACCCCAACAAGCCCTATGACATGAAGGAGTTGATCTTGAAGACCGTCGACGACGGCGACTTCTTCGAGATTCAGCCCGAAAACGCCAAGAACATCATCGTCGGCTTCGCGCGCATGGACGGGCAGACGGTGGGCATCGTGGCCAACCAGCCGCTGGTGCTGGCGGGATGCCTGGACATCAAGAGCAGCATCAAGGCCGCGCGCTTCGTTCGCTTCTGCGACGCCTTCAACATCCCGGTCGTCACCTTCGTCGACGTGCCCGGCTTCATGCCCGGCACTTCGCAAGAGTACGGCGGCATCATCAAGCACGGCGCCAAGCTGCTCTACGCGTATGCCGAATGCACCGTGCCGAAAATTACGGTCATCACCCGCAAAGCCTATGGCGGCGCCTATGACGTCATGGCTTCCAAGCACCTGCGTGGCGACGTGAACCTGGCGTGGCCGAATGCCGAGATTGCCGTGATGGGTGCCAAGGGTGCGGTGGAGATCATCTTCCGCGAGGACAAGAAGGACCCGGCCAAGCTCGCCGAGCGTGAAGCCGAATACAAGCGCCGCTTCGCCAACCCCTTCGTCGCCGCCGAGCGCGGCTACATCGACGACGTCATCCTGCCGCACGAAACCCGCAAGCGCATTTGCCGCAGCCTGGTGATGCTCAAAGACAAGAAGCTCGAAAACCCGTGGCGCAAGCACGGGAACATTCCGCTGTAAGACCCGAGGAGTCGAACCCCATGTTCCAAAAGATCCTGATTGCCAACCGCGGCGAGATCGCCTGCCGGGTCATCACCACGGCGAAGAAGATGGGCATCCAGACGGTCGCCGTGTATTCCGAGGCCGACCGCGATGCGCGGCATGTGCTGCTCGCCGACGAGGCGGTGTGCATCGGGCCGGCGCCCAGCCGCGAGAGCTATCTGGTGGCCGACAAAATCCTCGCCGCCGCCAAGCAGACCGGCGCGCAGGCCATCCATCCAGGCTATGGCTTCCTGTCGGAAAACGAAGACTTTGCGCGCCGCGTCGAAGAAGAGGGCCTGGTGTTCATCGGCCCGAAGCACTACTCGATCGCGGCCATGGGCGACAAGATCGCCTCCAAGAAGCTCGCCACCGAAGCCGGTGTGAACACCATCCCCGGTTGGAACGACGCGATCGAATCGCCCGAGCGGGCAGTCGAAATCGCCCGCAGCATCGGTTACCCCGTGATGATCAAGGCGAGCGCGGGGGGGGGGCGGCAAAGGCCTGCGCGTGGCCTTCAACGACAAGGAAGCGCTCGAGGGCTTCACCTCCTGCCGCAACGAGGCGCGCAACAGCTTCGGTGACGACCGGGTGTTCATCGAGAAATACGTGCTCGAACCCCGGCACATCGAAATCCAGGTGCTCGGCGACGCGCACGGCAACGTGGTCTACCTCCATGAGCGCGAATGCTCGATCCAGCGCCGCCACCAAAAAGTCATCGAGGAGGCGCCCAGCCCCTTCATCAGCGACGCCACCCGCCGCGCCATGGGCGAGCAGGCCGTGGCCTTGGCCAAGGCGGTCAACTACCAGAGCGCAGGCACCGTGGAGTTCGTGGTCGGCAAAGACCAGGATTTCTATTTCCTCGAGATGAACACCCGGCTTCAGGTCGAGCACCCAGTGACGGAGTGCATCACCGGCCTCGACCTCGTGGAGCTGATGATCCGCGTTGCCGCTGGCGAAAAGCTGCCGATCACGCAGGCCGACGTCCGGCGCGAGGGCTGGGCGATCGAGTGCCGCATCAACGCCGAAGATCCGTTCCGAAACTTCCTGCCGTCGACCGGGCGCCTCGTGCGTTTCAAACCACCGAAGGAATCGATGTGGCAGGCCGACACCACCCATCGCTATGGCGTGCGCGTCGACACCGGCGTGTTCGAGGGCGGCGAGATCCCGATGTACTACGACTCGATGATCGCCAAGCTCATCGTCCACGGCACCGATCGCGCCGACGCGATCGCGCGCATGCGCGAGGCGCTCAACGGCTTCGTGATCCGCGGCGTACAGAGCAACATCCCGTTCCAGGCGGCGCTGCTGGCGCATCCGAAGTTCGTCTCCGGCGCGTTCAACACCGGCTTCATCGCCGAGCACTATCCGCACGGTTTCACCGCGCATGACGTTGCGCACGAGGATCCGTCCTTCTTGCTTGCGCTCGCGGCCTATGTGCGGCGCAAATCGCGCTCGCGGGCCGCGGGCATCACCGGGCGGCTGCCGGGCTATGCCGCGCCGGAGCACCGGGACATGGTCGTCGTGACGCTGGCTGAGGATGGCCAGCATGTGCACACGCCGGTCGAAATCGACGATTTCGATGGCATTTCCGGCCGGGCCCGGGTCAAACTGGGCACCCAGTGCTATGAAATCGAAAGCACCTCCAGGCTCAACGACATCGTGTTCACCGGCACCGTCAACGGCCAGCCGTTCACGGCTCAGGTCGAGCGCGGGGACGCCCAACACCCACTGGCCTACCGCATTGGGCACAACGGGCGACGCATCGACACGCTGGTGCTGAGCCCGCGGGTGGCCGAGCTGTTCCGCCTGATGCCGTTCAAGGCGCCGCCGGACATGAGCCGCTTCGTGCTCTCCCCGATGCCGGGCTTGCTGGTCGAGGTGTCGGTCGCGCCGGGGCAGAAGGTGCAGGCGGGCGAGCGCATCGCCGTGATCGAAGCCATGAAGATGGAGAACGTTCTGTTCGCCAGTGCCGATGGGGTCGTGGCCAAGGTGCTCGCCTCGAAGGGCGAATCGCTCGCCGTCGATCAACCGATCGTGGAGTTCGCCGCATGAACGCCGCAGCAATACCCCCGCAGGCGCCCGAGCGACCGTTCAAAGTCCTCGGCATCCAGCAAATCGCCATCGGCGCGCCCGACAAAGCGCAGCTGCGGCGCCTCTGGGTGGACCTGCTCGGACTCGAGCTGACCGGTCACTTTGCGAGCGAACGGGAAAATGTCGACGAAGACATTTGCGCGATCGGCAGCGGCCCCTACAAGGTCGAGGTGGATCTGATGCAGCCGCTGGACCCCGAAAAGAAGCCGGCGGTTCACACGACGCCGCTCAACCACGTGGGCCTGTGGATCGACGATTTGCCCGCCGCCGTGGCCTGGCTCAGTAGCCAGGGCGTGCGGTTTGCGCCGGGCGGCATCCGCCCTGGGGCGGCGGGTTTCGACATTTGCTTTTTGCACCCCAAGGGCAATGAGGAATTCCCCATCAGTGGGGAAGGGGTGTTGATCGAGCTGGTTCAGGCTCCACCCGAGGTGGTGCGCGCGTTTGCCGCGCTGGCTCAGGCGCCCGGCTGACCCACCCGATTCGTCACAGGCTCAGGCGTTCTTCACGCCTTCGAGTCTGGCCCGCGCGCGGGCCAGTGCCGCCTCGACCACCGCGCGCTTTTTCTCGAGCACCGCAGGGTCGGTCAGCCGGGAATGCCCCGGCAAATCGGCAAGCTTGGCTTCGGCTTCGGCGACATGCCGCTCGACGCGTGCGCGCTCCTCGTGCGCCAGCCGCTCGCGGTGGGCCGCATAGCGGCGACGCGAGCGCTCGGCCTGTTCAGATGACCACGCAGCCCAGCCCGTCGCCGCGCCACTGATGTTTTCGAGGCGGATGCAGTCGACCGGGCAGACGGGGATGCACAGCTCGCAGCCGGTGCACTCGGCTTCGAGCACGGTGTGCATCCGTTTGTGCGTACCGACGATCGCATCGACCGGGCAGGCTTTGATGCACAGCGTGCAACCGATGCACCAGTCCTCGTCGATCCAGGCGACGCTGCGCGCCTGCTCCACCCCGCAGTCCGGGTCGAGCGGCGCGGGCTCGCGCCCACACAAGGCCGCCAGCCGAGCGATGCCTTCAGCGCCCCCGGGCGGGCAGCGGTTGATCGCCGCACCCTCGCGCGCTATGGCGTCGGCGTAGTGGGCGCAGTCGGGATAGCCGCAGCGCTGACACTGGGTTTGCGGCAGAGCGTCGTCGAGTTGGCGGGCCAGCCGTTCAAGCGCGCTCATCGAGCCGATTCCTTCAAGGGGTCAGGGACTGGGCCAAGCTCAGCCTCTCAGGCCGCAGAAGTCCGCCGGCCTTTGCGCACGGGCGGGGCGGCTTCGGCGCTCGCTTCGGCGGGCGCGGATACGGCTGCTTCGACCGGGGCGACCTCAGTCGCCGCCGGCGGGTTCACGAACGTGCGTTGATGCTCGGCGATGAAATCCCGCACGTGCGGGTAGACCCGCTCGCGCCAGCGGCGGCCGCTGAAGATGCCGTAGTGGCCCGCCCCTTCGACGACGAGGTGGTGCTGTTCCTTGCGGACGATGCCCGTGCAGAGGTCGTGCGCCGCCTCCGTCTGGCCGGAGCCGGAAATATCGTCGAGTTCACCCTCGATCGTCAGCAGCGCCGTGTCCTTGATGTCTTGCGGCCGCACGCGCTCGAGCGTGCCGTCGGGCGCGCGGACGTCCCAGGTTCCGTGGACGAGCTTGAACTCCTGAAACACCGTGCGGATGGTTTCGAGGTAATAGTTCGCATCCATGTCGAGTACGGCGTTGTACTCGTCATAGAACTTGCGATGCGCCTCGGCGCTGGCATCGTCGCCTTTGATGAGGTTGCGGAAATAGTCGTAGTAGCTGGTCGCATGCCGATCCGGGTTCATCGCGACGAAGCCCGTGTACTGCAAGAAACCGGGGTAGACGCGTCGGCCCGCGCCGGGAAAATTCGGCGGCACGCGGTAAATGACGTTGTTTTCGAACCAGCTGAAGCTGCGCTTCATCGCCAGATTGTTCACTGCCGTGGGCGAGCGGCGCGCATCGATCGGGCCGCCCATCATGGTCATCGTCAGCGGCGTGCGTTCACCGCGCGAGGCCATCAGCGACACGGCGGCGAGCACCGGCACCGTCGGCTGGCAGACGCTCACCACATGGCAGTTGCCATATTGGGCCTGGAGATGGCGGATGAATTCCTGCACATAGTGGACATAGTCGTCGAGGTGGAACTCCCCCTCCGACAGCGGCACCATGCGGGCGTTTTTCCAGTCGGTGATGTAGACCTTGTGGTCCTGGAGCATGGTGCGCACGGTGTCGCGCAGCAGCGTGGCGTAGTGCCCCGACAAGGGCGCAACGATCAGAACCGGCGGCTGGCCCTTGAGTTTTTCCAGTGTCTTGGGGTCGTCGCTGAAGCGCTTGAAACGACGCAGCTCGCAAAACGGCTTGTCGATCTCCACGCGCTCATGGATCGCCACCTCCACCCCATCGACGGGCACCGTATGGATGCCGAACTGCGGCTTTTCATAGTCCTTCCCCAGGCGGTGCAGCAAGGCATAGCCCGCAGCGATGCGTTGCGCCATGGGCATCTGGCCAAAGGGCGACAGCGGGTTGGAAAACAGCTTGGCGTTCGCCTGTGCAAGGTCGGCAAAGGGCTCGATGAAAGCCCGTTGGGTTTCGTAGATCTGGTAGAGCATCGTGGCCTGCGAAAAGAATTGTTGCAGTGCAATATAACCGATATGGCCAGACGCTGCATCGGGATCATCCCGCGCGCAACGCCCTCAGAACGGTCCATTTTTGATCGCAAGAGCTGAGAGGCTGAGAGGGAATTGACCATGCCCGCTTTGACGTCTCAAAACACGCCCGAGGGCGTTGCAAATGCGCGCCGTAGCCCGAGCTACGGCTGTGCTTTGCGCCTACTCGGACGCGTTTTAGGGCAACGCTGAACAAGTCCCTCGCGCGTCGCGCATCCCGGCTGCGGGCGGTCTGCTTCGTTGCAAATCCTCGCCATAGCTGCGGCTATGGCTGCGGTTTGCGCCTCGCATACCATCCCGCGGCCGGGCGCGCGCCATCGCGGGAACTTATTCAGCGTTGCCTTAGGGCACCCCTTCGGGCACGCCCAATTCCCTCTCAGCCTCTGACCAGTTCACGCTGGGATCCCGCGAAAAAAGCAGAAAACCGCCCGCAGGCGGCTTTCATGCGTGTCACAGCCAGTGCAGGCCGGCTTCCAGAGCGCGTCAGACCACCGCGGCGATGGCCTTGCACACGTAGTCGATGTTCTTGCTGTTGAGCGCCGCCACGCACATGCGGCCGGTGTCGGTGCCGTAAACCCCAAACTCGTTGCGCAGCCGCACCATCTGCTCTTTGGTGAGGCCGCTGTAGCTGAACATGCCGATTTGCCGCGTGATGAAGCTCATGTCTTGCTGCACGCCGGCAGCCTTCAGCCCGTCCACGAGCCGTTGCCGCATCGACTTGATGCGCACGCGCATCTCGCCCAATTCCCGCTCCCAGAGCGCGCGGAGCTCAGGGTTGCCCAGCACGCCGACCACGATCGACCCGCCATGCGTTGGCGGGTTGGAGTAGTTGGTGCGAATGACGATCTTGAGCTGGCTGAGCACGCGGTCGGCCTCGTCCTTGCTGCGGCTGACCACCGAGAGCGCGCCCACACGCTCGCCGTAGAGGCTGAAACTCTTGGAGAACGAGGTGGAGACGAAAAACTCCATGCCCGTGGCGACGAATTTTTGAATCACCGCGCCGTCCTCGGCCAAACCAAAGCCAAAGCCCTGGTATGCCATGTCGAGGAAGGGAATCAGCCCACGGGACTGCACCACCTCGATGACCTGATCCCACTGGCCGGCGTCGAGGTCATAACCCGTGGGGTTGTGGCAGCAGGCGTGCAGCACGACGATGCTGCCGGGCGTGGCGGCGCGCAGGCTCTTGAGCATGCCCGCGAAATTCAGGCCACGGCGCTCGGCGTCGTAATACGCGTAAGTGCCCACGTCGAAGCCCGCGGCCGAAAAGAGCGCACGGTGGTTTTCCCAGCTCGGGTCGGAAATCAGCACCTGGGCCGTGGGGTTGAGCTTCTTGAGGAAGTCGGCGCCGATCTTCAGCCCGCCGGTGCCGCCGAGCGCCTGCACCGTCACGACGCGCCCCGACTGCACGGGCTCGCTGTCGGCACCGAACACCAGCGCCTTGACGCCCTGGTTGTAGGCCACGATGCCATCGATCGGCAGGTAGCCACGCGGCTTGGGCGCAGCCATCAGGGTTTGTTCGGCCTGGCGCACGCACTCGAGCAGCGGCAACTTGCCGTTGTCGTCGAAATAGACGCCCACGCCGAGGTTGACCTTGTTCGGGTTCGGATCGGCGTTGAACTGTTCGTTGAGCCCCAGAATGGGATCGCGGGGGGCCATTTCGACGGCGGAAAACAAGGACATGGTGTAGAGCCTGGCGTGGGTTGAGGGACGGAATTGGCACCGCGGGGCACCGGGAAAACCCGCGATTTTACCGACCTCCGGTCGGCATTCGCGGGATACTCTCGAGCCATGATCGAAACGCAATCGCCTCCCACCGAGCGTCCTGGCCGCTTCGTGCGCTTTCCGGGCTCGCCCTTCGAGTTGTACCAGCCGTATCCGCCGGCGGGCGACCAGCCCGAGGCGATCGAGCGGCTCGTCGAAGGGGTGCGTGACGGCGAAGTGTTTCAAACCTTGCTCGGCGTGACGGGCTCGGGCAAGACCTACACCATGGCCAACGTGATCGCGCGCCTGGGGCGCCCGGCCATCGTGTTCGCGCCGAACAAAACCCTGGCGGCGCAGCTCTATTCGGAGTTTCGCGAGTTCTTCCCGAAAAACGCGGTGGAGTACTTCGTCAGCTATTACGACTACTACCAGCCCGAAGCCTATGTGCCGCAGCGCGATCTGTTCATCGAAAAGGACAGCGCCATCAACGAGCACATCGAGCAGATGCGGCTGTCGTGCACCAAGAGCGTGATGGAGCGGCGCGATGTGGTCATCGTCGCCACCGTCAGCGCCATTTATGGCATTGGTAACCCGGAGAGCTACCACCGCATGGTAATGACGCTGCGCACCGGCGACCGCATGGGGCAGCGCGACATCATTGCGCAGCTCATCCGCATGCAATACCAGCGCAACGACCAAGACTTTACCCGTGGCAAGTTCCGGGTACGCGGCGACACCATCGACGTCTTTCCTGCGGAGCACTCGGAGCTGGCGATCCGCATCGAACTCTTCGACGACGAGGTCGAAAGCCTGCAGCTATTCGACCCGCTGACCGGCCGCGTCAAACAGCGGATTCCGCGCTTCACCGTCTACCCGAGCAGCCACTACGTCACCCCGCGTGACCAGGTGCTCGCGGCGGTCGAGAGCATCAAGCTCGAGCTCGACCAACGACTGAAGGAGTTGGTGGGCATGGGCAAGCTCGTCGAAGCGCAACGGCTCGAGCAGCGCACCCGCTTCGACCTCGAAATGCTCAGCGAAGTCGGTCACTGCAAAGGGATCGAAAACTACAGCCGGCACCTCTCGGGCGCCGCGCCGGGCGAGCCCCCCAGCACCTTGACCGACTACCTGCCGAGCGACGCCGTGATGTTCCTCGACGAGAGCCATGTGCTCATCGGCCAACTCGGTGGCATGTACAACGGCGACCGCGCGCGCAAGACCACGCTGGTCGAATACGGCTTTCGGCTCCCCTCGGCGCTCGACAACCGGCCGCTGAAGTTCGAGGAGTTCGAGCGCCGCATGCGGCAGTGCATCTTCGTCTCGGCCACGCCGGCCGAGTACGAGCGCACCCACTCGGGACAGGTGGTGGAGCAGCTGGTGCGCCCGACCGGGCTCGTCGACCCCGAAGTCGAGGTGCGCCCGGCCACCCACCAGGTCGACGATGTGTTGCAGGAAATCCGCCTGCGCGTGGAGCGGCGCGAGCGGGTGCTGATCACCGTGCTCACCAAGCGCATGGCCGAGCAGCTGACCGACTACCTGAACGAAAACGGCGTCAAGGTGCGCTACCTGCATTCCGACGTGGACACGGTCGAGCGGGTCGAAATCATCCGTGACCTGCGGCTCGGCAGCTTCGACGTGCTCGTCGGCATCAACCTCTTGCGCGAGGGGCTCGACATCCCCGAGGTGAGCCTGGTCGCGATCCTCGACGCCGACAAAGAGGGCTTCCTGCGCTCCGAGCGCAGCCTGATTCAAACCATCGGCCGTGCCGCACGCAATGTGCATGGCCGGGCGATCCTGTACGCAGACCGGGTGACCGACTCCATGCGGCGTGCCATCGAGGAAACCGAGCGCCGACGGCGCAAGCAAGTCGCACACAACCTGGAACACGGCATCACGCCGCGGGGCATCATCAAAGAGGTCCGTGACCTCATCGACGGTGTCTACAGTGAAAAAGCCGGCCGCGAGCTCGAGCGGCTCGAACAGGACCAGCGCGCGAGGGGAGAGATCGAGGCGCTCAGCGAGAAGGAAGTCGCGCGTGAGATCAAGCGTCTCGAAAAGCAGATGCTCGCCTTTGCGAAAGACCTGGAATTCGAGAAAGCGGCGGCTGTGCGCGATCAGCTCCAACGCCTCAAAGAGCGGACCTTCGGTGCCGTCGTGCAAGATACCGCCAGCATGGCACCCGAGGATGCGGCACCATGAACGCAATGGTTCACCGAGTTACCGAGAAGTTTATAAAGCAGAGTGGTTTTGTCGGATATCTGTTATACTTGACGCCGTCACTCGGGAATGACTGGGGCATCCTCCATTCCAGGTCCCGCGTGGCGTGCTCAAGGAGTCAGCCATGCGCCTCACCACCAAAGGACGGTTTGCCGTTACTGCCATGATCGATCTGGGCTTGCGCCAGGCCGCGGGGCCGGTTACTTTGGCCGCCATCAGCCAGCGGCAGCATATTTCGCTTTCCTATCTGGAGCAGCTTTTCGGGAAGCTGCGCCGCAACGGGTTGGTCGAGTCGACGCGTGGGCCGGGCGGTGGCTACACGCTGGGCCGCCCCGCCGAAGAGATCACGGTGGCCGACATCATTCTGTCGGTCGATGAGCCGATCGACGCTACCCATTGTGGCGGCAAAGAAAACTGCCAAGGCGAGGCCGGTCGTTGCATGACGCACGACCTCTGGTCGGCCCTCAATGATCGCATGCTGGAGTTTCTCCAGTCCGTGACCCTCCAGAGCTTGGTCGACCAGCAAAGAGCGCAAGGTGTCTCGCTCGACAATCACCGCGCGCCGAAGCGGGCCATTGCCCCGATGCCTTCCAGCGTCAAGCCCGTACGGGTCAACGCCCCGAATTCGGTGTTCGCGCTGGGTGCCGCTCTGGCCAAGGGCTGAACGTTCGAACCCACCGACCCGATATTTTTTTCCGAAAGGCTGAGCCCATGTCCCACGCCCTGTCCCGTCCTGATTCGATGCCCATTTACCTCGACTACGGTGCCACCACGCCGGTGGATCCGCGGGTGGTCGAAGCCATGCTGCCCTGGCTGCACACCCACTTCGGCAACCCGGCCTCGCGCAGCCATGCCTGGGGCTGGGAAGCGGAGGAAGCGGTCGAAAAAGCCCGTGCACAGGTCGCAGCCCTGATCGGCGCCGATCCGCGCGAGATCGTCTGGACCAGCGGCGCCACCGAGTCGAACAACCTGGCCCTCAAAGGTGCGGCGCACTTTTATCAAGGCAAGGGCAAGCACCTCATCACCGTCAAGACCGAGCACAAGGCCGTGCTCGACACCATGCGTGAACTCGAGCGCCAAGGCTTCGAAGTGACCTATCTGCCGGTGCAGGAAGACGGTTTGCTCGACCTCGATCGATTCAAGGACGCGATCCGCCCCGACACCATCCTGGCCAGTGTCATGCTGGTCAACAATGAGATCGGCGTGATCCAGGACATCCCGGAAATCGGCCGCATCTGCCGCGAGAAGGGTGTCCTGCTGCATGTCGACGCGGCCCAGGCCACCGGCAAGGTTGACATCGATCTCTCGACGCTGCCTGTGGATTTGATGAGCCTCGCGTCGCACAAAACCTATGGCCCCAAGGGCATCGGCGCGCTCTACGTGCGGCGCAAGCCCCGGGTCCGCCTCGAGGCGCAGATGCACGGCGGCGGTCATGAGCGCGGCCTGCGTTCGGGCACCTTGCCCACGCATCAGTGTGTGGGCATGGGCGAAGCGTTCCGGATCGCGAAGCTCGAAATGGCTGAGGACAATGCCCGGGTTCGCGCGCTGCATGAGCGCATGCTTGCCGGACTGAAGGATGTCGAGCAGGTATTTCTCAATGGGCATCCAACCCGGCGCGTGCCGCACAACCTCAACCTGAGCTTCAACTTCGTCGAGGGCGAATCGCTCATCATGGGGGTCAAGGGTTTGGCCGTCTCGAGCGGGTCGGCCTGCACCTCGGCCTCGCTCGAACCCAGCTATGTGCTGCGCGCGCTCGGCCGCAGCGATGAGCTCGCGCACAGCAGCCTGCGGATCACCATGGGTCGCTGGACCACCGAGCAAGAAGTCGATTACGCCGTCCAGACCATCCGCGAAAACGTGGCGCGTCTGCGCGAACTCAGTCCCCTTTGGGAGATGTACCAAGAAGGGGTCGATCTATCCACCATTCAATGGGCCGCCCATTGATCGCCCATTGACCGCTTGATTCAGGAGGAATTCATCATGGCTTATTCCCAAAAGGTCGTCGACCATTACGAGAACCCGCGCAACGTCGGTTCTTTCGACAAGAACGATGAAAGCGTCGGCACCGGCATGGTGGGTGCCCCCGCCTGCGGTGACGTGATGAAGCTGCAGATCAAGGTCAACCCCGAGACCGGCGTGATCGAAGACGCGCGCTTCAAAACCTATGGCTGTGGTTCGGCCATCGCCTCGAGCTCGCTCGTGACCGAATGGGTCAAGGGCAAGACGCTCGACGAAGCGGCTCAGCTCAAAAACAGCCAGATTGCCGAAGAACTGGCCTTGCCTCCGGTGAAAATCCACTGCTCGATCCTGGCCGAAGATGCGATCAAGGCCGCGGTCGAGGATTACAAGAAAAAACACGCCAGCTAAAGGGGGCCCGATGGCCATCACGTTGACCGAAGCCGCTGCGGCGCACATCAAGAAATACCTCAGTCGTCGCGGCAAAGGGGTTGGGGTTCGTCTCGGTGTCAAGACCACCGGGTGCTCCGGCCTGGCCTACAAGCTCGAGTACGTCGACGAAATCGCGCCGGAGGACTTGGTGTTCGAGCAACACGGCGTCAAGGTCATCATCGATCCCAAGAGCTTGGCCTACATCGACGGCACCGAGCTCGACTTCGTGCGCGAGGGCCTCAACGAAGGCTTCCGGTTCAACAACCCGAACGAGCGTGACCGCTGCGGGTGTGGCGAGAGCTTCAGGGTTTGACGCAGGTGCAGGCGACGGAAACCACGCTCCATTCGGACGACTTCGCGCTGTTCGGACTGCCGCGGCGCTTCGCCCAGGACCCGGCGGAAATCGATGCCCGGTGGAAGGCTTTGCAGCGGCAGGCCCATCCGGACCGCTTTGCGAGTCAGGGCGAAGCCGCGCAACGACTCGCGATGCAGTGGGCGGTTCGAATCAACGAGGCGCGGCAGCGCTTGCTCGATCCGGTGCGGCGGGCGGCCTATCTGTGTAGCCTCGACGGCTTTCCGGTTCGAGCCGAAGACAACACGGCGATGCCGCCGGCCTTCCTGATGCAGCAAATGGCCTGGCGCGAAGCGCTCGAGGATGCGCAGGATGCGCAGGCCTTGGAAGCCTTGCGTGCGGAGATCGAAGCGGCGCGCGCGCGAACGCTCGCCGCGGTTGAGCAGGCACTCGACACCCATCACGACCCCAAGGCTGCGGCCGAGGCGGTTCGACAACTCATGTTCATCGACCGGATACGGCAGGCGCTGCTGCAAAAGCAGCATGAGTTGGCGGAGGCCCGCGAGCGGCGCCGCTGACGCGCCAGCAGGACCATCCAAACGGCTCTGCGCGACCGTAGCCGCGGCGACTCCATCATTCATTCATGGCACTCCTCCAAATTTCCGAACCCGGGCAAACACCCGATCCCCACGCCCGCCGCATCGCAGTGGGCATCGACCTGGGGACGACGCACTCCCTCGTCGCGGCCGTCCGCCACGGCACGCCCGAGTGCCTGCCGGACGCCCAAGGACGGGTTTTGCTCCCGTCCGTGGTGCGTTATCTGCCCGACGGGCGACGCGTGGTGGGCGACGAAGCGCTGGCCGCGGCGGCGACCGACCCGCAGAACACCATCGTTTCGGTCAAGCGTTTCATGGGAAGGCGGCAGGCCGACATTGCCGAACGGGAGCGTTTGCCCTACCGCTTCGTCGACCGCCCCGAAATGGTCGCCATCGAGACGGTCCAAGGCGTGAAAACGCCGGTCGAGGTGAGCGCGGAGATCCTCGCGACGCTGCGGCAGCGTGCCGAGGACAGCTTCGACTCGGATTTGTACGGCGCCGTCATCACCGTACCCGCTTATTTCGACGATGCCCAACGGCAGGCGACGAAGGATGCGGCGCTGCTTGCGGGCTTGAAGGTGCTGCGGCTCATCAATGAGCCGACGGCAGCAGCCGTGGCCTATGGGCTGGACAACGCGAGTGAGGGCATCTACGCGGTCTTTGACCTCGGAGGGGGAACCTTCGACGTCTCGATCCTGCGCATGAGCTCAGGCGTTTTCGAGGTGCTCGCCACCGGTGGTGATTCGGCGCTCGGCGGCGACGACTACGACCGCGCCTTGGCCGCCTGGCTGCTGGAGCGTGCGCCCGAACTGGGCAGCGCAGACCCCGAAAGCCAGGCGCACCTGCGGCTGGCGGCTCGCCGGGTCAAAGAGCGTTTGAGTTCGGCCGATACGGTCGCTTTGCGCGAAGTCTGGCCCGAGGCTGGGCGCGACCTCAGCGTGACACGCGCCGAGTTCGAGGCGGCAACCCAGCCGCTCACCGAGCGCTGCATGGCCGTGGTGCGCCGCACCTTGCGTGATGCGCAGCTCGCGCCAGCCGACATTCAGGGCGTGGTGATGGTGGGTGGCTCGACCCGCATGCCGCAAGTTCAGCGGGGGGTGGCCGATTTCTTCGGGCGGGAGCCGCTCAACAACCTCAACCCGGACGAGGTGGTGGCGCTCGGCGCGGCGATTCAGGCCAACCAGCTCGCAGGCAACGACCCGAGTGGCGATTTGTTGTTGCTCGATGTCATTCCGCTTTCGCTCGGCATCGAGACCATGGGGGGCTTGGTCGAGCGCATCATTCCGCGCAACACACCCATCCCCACGGCCATGGCGCAGGACTTCACCACGTACAAGGATGGTCAGACCGCGCTGGCGCTGCATGTGGTGCAAGGCGAGCGCGACCTGGTTGCCGACTGCCGTAGCCTTGCGCGCTTCGAGCTGCGCGGCATTCCCGCTATGGCAGCGGGTGCGGCGCGGATTCGCGTGACCTTCACCGTCGATGCCGACGGCTTGCTGCATGTGCATGCCCAAGAGCTGACGAGCGGTGTCGAGGCCGCGATCGATGTCAAACCGTCTTATGGCCTGTCCGACGAACAGATCGCCCGGATGCTGCAGGAAAGCTTTTCGACCGCGCAGGCCGATATGAAGGCGCGCGCGCTCGTCGAGGCACGGGTCGACGCCGACCGTCTGCTGCTGGCCACGCGCAGCGCCATCGAGCAAGACGGCGCGCTGTTGTTGCCAGGCGAGCGCGAGCGCATCGAGGAGCGCATGGAGGCGCTGCAAAGGACCGTCGAGGCGGCCAACGATGCGCCATCGATCGAGGCCGCGAGCCAGGCGCTGGCGACCGAGACGGAGGCTTTCGCCGCCCGGCGCATGAACGCCGGGATCCAGAGGGCGCTGGCTGGCCAGCGTCTCGACACGCTTTGAAAGGGCACCCATGCCTGTGATCCAAATCCTTCCCCACCCGGAATATTGTCCCCAGGGGGCGACCGTCTCGGCCCCTGCGGGCACGTCGATCTGCGAGGCGCTGCTCGACAACGGCATTCCGATCGAACACGCCTGTGAGATGAGCTGCGCCTGTACCACCTGCCATGTCATCGTGCGCAAGGGGTACGACAGCCTCAATCCCACCGAGGAGTGCGAGGACGACATGCTCGACCGCGCTTGGGGGCTGGAGCCCCAGTCGCGCTTGTCCTGTCAGGCCATCCTGGCGCAGCAAGACCTGGTGATCGAGATTCCGCGGTATTCGATCAACCACGCCAAAGAGGGTGCGCCGACATGAGTCGCCAGATCGTGCTCGACACCGAGACCACTGGCCTGTCGGCCGCGGCCGGAGACCGCATCATCGAAATCGGCTGCGTCGAGTTGGTCAACCGCAAACTCACAGGCAACAACCTGCACCTGTACCTGAACCCGGAGCGCGACAGCCACGAAGATGCGCTCAAGGTGCATGGAATCAGCAACGAATTTCTGCGCGACAAACCGCGCTTTGCCGAGGTGGTCGACACGGTGCTCGACTATCTGCGGGGGGCAGAGCTGATCATCCACAACGCCGACTTCGACCTGGGCTTCCTGAACAAGGAGCTCGAGTTGCTCGGCCGCGAGCCCCTGGAGCAGCACATTGCTGGTGTGATCGACACCTTGCGGCTGGCCAAGCAGCAGTTTCCAGGTAAACGCAACAGCCTCGATGCGCTTTGTGACCGTCTGGGCGTAGACAACTCGCACCGCACGCTACACGGCGCCTTGCTCGATGCCGAACTGTTGGCCGAGGTCTACATCGGTTTGACCCGCGGCCAGGATGCCTTGCCGATCGAGGGTGAAGAGGAGCTTGCCGCCGATGGGGCCCGTGTGAGCATCGACCTGCGGCAATTCGAATTGCCGGTGATCGAGCCCAACGAGGCCGAACGGCTGGCGCACCAGGCGGTGCTGGCCGAACTGGACAAGGCCAGCGGTGGCCGCACTCTTTGGGTGCGCTGAAAATCCTGTGGCATAATCCAACGCTTCGCAGCGCTGCCTGATCCGTCGGGCAGGGCAGGGGTGATTAGCTCAGTGGTAGAGCACTGCCTTCACACGGCAGGGGTCGCAGGTTCGAACCCTGCATCACCCACCAACCCATTCTGTTTTCCCGACAAGAAAGCCCGCTCATGCGGGCTTTTTCTTTGCTTGCATCGGTCCCGTCTTCGCGCGGATGCGACGCCCGCTCGCAGCCAGGCACCGGGGGCCCAAGAACCAGTCGGTGTTGGACGGGCTTACTGGCTGCTCTCGCCGTCTCGGAGGGTGCTGATGACGCGTCGCGCGCCGTTGAATCGCGTGCGCCAATACGCCTCACGCATATCCTCGACCCGCACCTTGGCGCCGGAGCGTGGGGCGTGGATGAATTTGCCTTCACCCAAGTAGATCCCGACGTGACTGAAAGCACGGCGCATGGTGTTGAAGAAAACCAGATCGCCGGGTTGGAGTTCTTCGCGGTCGATGACTTGCGTCACCTGCGCCTGTTCGCTCGCGCGATGGGGCAACACTAAGCCCACGGTTTGTTCGTAGACTTTGCGGACGAATCCACTGCAGTCGAAGCCGGTCTCGGCCGAGTTCCCGCCGCGCCGGTAGGGGACACCCAGAAAGCCCATGGCGTTTTCAACCAGGCCCGAGGCGGTGTCGCCCAGGCTGGTTCGGACTTGCGTCAGGCTGCTGACCAGTCGTTCACCGACCCGGCCGACAAGGCCCGGCGCAGGCGCGGAAGTGGACGCACTGGGCGCGTCTGGGGTGGCGCTAGGCGTGGGCACAGGCTCTGCCACCACCGCGCTGCCACAAAGCAGCAGGCTGAGGATCAAAATTCGCATCGGGTCGAGCTTACGGCTTGCTTCATCAGAAGTCAAATGAAGATCGAGCTATAAGGCCTTGTTTTTCAAAATTTCGGACTTCATGAACTCCCCGATGAACGGAATTTTCGACACGCCGAAAGCTTCGCGGCACAATCCCGTATTCCCGCAGTGGCCGCCTTACAGCGCGCCGCCTCAGAGCGATTGACCCCCCAGCTTTGTAGACCATGTTCCAAGCCCTGCTCCTAGAAAAAGACGAGGCCGGCTTTCGCGCCGGCATCCGTAGCCTCGACGAAGCGCTGCTTCCTCCTGACGATGTGCTCGTGCGTGTCGATTGGTCGACGCTCAATTACAAGGATGGCTTGGCCATCACGAACCGGGCGCCGGTCGTGCGGCAGTGGCCGATGGTGGCAGGCATCGATGGCGCCGGGGAGGTGGTGGAGTCGTCTCATCCCGATTGGAAGACGGGTGACGCTTTCATTCACAACGGCTGGGGCGTCGGCGAGACGCATTGGGGGTGTCTGGCCGAAAAGGCGCGCTTGCCTGGTGGGTGGTTGGTGCGTCTGCCGCAGGGCTTGAGCGCGCGGCAGGCCATGGCCATCGGCACGGCGGGCTACACGGCGATGCTGTGCGTGCTGGCACTCGAAGATCATGGCGTTCAGCCAGGCGACGGCGAGGTGCTCGTCACTGGGGCTACGGGCGGTGTGGGCAGTGTGGCCGTCGCGTTGCTCGGTCGGCTGGGGTACCGCGTGGTCGCCGCCACCGGCAAGATGCAGCAAGCCGCGTACCTGCACCGGCTCGGCGCGGCTACGGTCATCGACCGGGCTGAACTCGCCGCGCCGGGCAAGCCGTTTCAGAAGGAGCGGTGGGCCGGTGTGGTCGATGCGGTGGGCTCGCACACGCTGGCCAATGCGCTGGCGCAGACCCGCTATGGCGGTGTCGTGGCGGCGTGTGGGCTGGCCCAGGGCAATGACCTGCCGACGACGGTGTTGCCGTTCATCTTGCGTGGTGTGACGCTGGTGGGCATCGATTCGGTGATGGCGCCGCTCGCGCGCCGCGAACGCGCCTGGGCGCGGCTGGCCCGCGACCTCGACCCGGCTTTGCTCGAAGCCATGACGGAGGAAGTGCCGCTGTCCGCTGCCATTGAGCGCGCGCATGCACTCATGGCAGGGCAAGTGCGCGGCCGCATCGTGGTGCGTATCGGCGGCTGAGGCCGCGCGGAAGCCGCCTTCCCGGCCGGGCGACGCTCGGCCGGCGTGGCCTTTCTCGAACCTGAATTTCCTCGTGTTTGTATGACGACTGAATTTTCGAACGCCGGGGCCGCGACCGCGGCCAGCGGCGCGCGTGGCTTGCCCGCGCAGACCGAACAACGCATCACCGCGCAGATTGCGGAGGAATTGCGCGTGGCCGCTCGCCAGGTACAAGCGGCGGTGGACCTGCTCGACGGCGGCGCGACCGTGCCGTTCATCGCCCGTTACCGCAAGGAGGCCACTGGAGGGCTCGACGATGTGCAGCTGCGCGAGCTCGAGGCGCGTCTGGGCTATTTGCGCGAGTTGGAGGAGCGCCGCGCCGCGGTGCTCAAGAGCATCGACGAGCAGGGCAGGCTCACACCGGCGCTGCGCGCTGCGATCGAAGCCGCGCCGACCAAGCAGGAGCTCGAAGACCTCTATTTGCCCTACAAACCGAAGCGCCGCACCAAGGGCATGATCGCCCGTGAAGCGGGCCTCGAGCCGCTGGCGCAGCGACTGTTCGCGGACCCAAGCCTCGACCCAACGACGGAGGCTCAGGCCTATCTGCGCCCGGCCGGCAGCGTCGAAGGTGCCGACTTTTCGACGGTCGCGGCCGTGCTCGATGGCGTGCGGGATTTGCTCTCCGAAAGCTGGGCCGAGGACGCCCGCCTGGTGCAAAACCTGCGCGAGTGGCTGTGGGCCGAGGGTGTGCTGCGCAGCCAGCGCGTCGAAGGCAAGGACGAGCACGCGCCCGAAGTCGCGAAGTTCCGCGACTATTTCGACTACGCGGAGCCGATCGGCCGGGTGCCTTCGCACCGGGCGCTCGCGGTGCTCCGCGGGCGCAGCCAGGAGGTGTTGCAGGTCAAACTCGCGTTGCCCGTAGAGCCCGAGCCCGGCCAGCCGAGCGTCGCCGAGGGCCGTATCGCCCAGCATTTGGGCTGGAGCCACCAGGGGCGACCCGGCGACGCGTTGATTCGCAAATGCATCGCCTGGACCTGGCGGGTCAAGCTCAGCCTTTCGATCGAGCGCGACCTGCTCACCCGCCTGCGCGAGGAGGCGGAGAAAGTCGCGATCAAGGTGTTTGCCGACAACCTGCGGGATCTGTTGCTGGCCGCGCCCGCCGGCCCGAAGCCGGTCATGGGGCTCGATCCGGGCATCCGCACGGGCGTGAAAGTGGCGGTGGTCGATGCCACCGGCAAGCTCGTCGACACCGCTACGGTCTATCCGCACGAGCCTCGCAAGGACTGGGACGGCGCCCTCCACACGCTCGCCCGTTTGTGCGAAAAGCATCGGGTGGCTCTGATCGCCATCGGCAACGGCACCGCCAGCCGCGAGACCGACCGGCTGGCCGCCGACGTGCTCAAATTCTTGCAAAAAACCGCCGATGCCGGCGCAGAATGGTCACCTTCTGCTCTGAAAAAGATAGTCGTCAGCGAGGCAGGCGCGTCGGTCTATTCGGCCAGCGAATACGCCAGCCAGGAGTTGCCCGACGTCGATGTGAGCCTGCGTGGCGCGGTGAGCATCGCGCGGCGGCTGCAGGACCCGCTGGCCGAGCTGGTGAAGATCGACCCCAAGAGCATCGGCGTGGGCCAATACCAGCATGACGTGAACCAAAGCGCGCTGGCCCGCACGCTCGACGCCGTGGTGGAAGACTGCGTGAATCATGTCGGGGTGGACCTCAACACCGCCAGCGTGCCGCTGCTGGCGCGGGTCTCGGGCCTCACGCCGGGCGTGGCGCGCGCCGTGGTGCGCTGGCGCGAAGCGCATGGCGCGTTTCGCAACCGGCGGCAGTTGCTCGAGGTCAGCGGCCTCGGCCCCAAGACCTTCGAGCAAAGCGCCGGCTTCTTGCGCATCCGAGGCGGCGACAACCCGCTCGACATGACCGGCGTGCACCCCGAAACCTACCCGGTCGTCGAAAAAATCATTGCCGCGACCGGGCAGCCCGTCGATGCGCTCATGGGGCGAGCCGAACTCCTCAAAAGCCTCAAGCCCGAGCGTTTTGCGGACGAACGCTTTGGCCCGATCACGGTCCGTGACATCCTGGGTGAACTCGAAAAGCCCGGCCGCGACCCTCGCCCCGACTTCAAGGTGGCGCGCTTCAACGAGGGGGTTGAAGCGCTGCAAGACCTCCAGCCCGGCATGATCCTGGAGGGGACGGTCAGCAACGTCGCGGCCTTCGGTGCGTTCGTGGATCTGGGCGTGCATCAGGACGGGTTGGTGCATGTGAGCCAGCTCAGTCACAGGTTCGTCAGCGACGCGCGCGAGGTGGTCAAGACCGGCGACATCGTCAAGGTCAAGGTACTCGAGGTCGACACTGCCCGGGGGCGCATCAGCCTGACGATGAAGCTTGACACGGCACCGGCCCGGCGCGACGCCGCGCGCGAAAACCGCTACGAGCCTGCCGGCCGCGCCGGTGCACGCGCCGCACGCGGCGAGCCGGTCTCGACGAGCACCGCGATGGCCAGTGCGTTCGCGCGATTGCGCCAGACCGGCGCCCACCGCTGACACTCCAAAAACCGTAGCGCCAATCGACCGAAAGACGCCGGCAATCTGCCAAAATCGTCCAAAACTGCCCTCATGGCCACCTCCGCACTGCGCATTTATGCCGGACCCGTTGCCCGGCGGCATCTCGAGCAAAACGGCCTCGCGCCGCAGGACGTGGGCGTCATTCCGGCGGCTGCGGGCGGACCCAAGGGGCTGATCCTTGGGCCGCTCGATCGCTTTTTGTTTGGCGAGTGGCTGACGCGCAGCACGCAGCCGGTGCATCTCGTGGGCGCCTCCATCGGCGCGTGGCGCATGGCCACCGCCTGTCTGGACGACGCGGTCGCCGCGTTCGAACGGCTCGAGCATGACTACATCCGTCAGCACTACGAGCTGCCGCCGGGGCAGAAGCGCCCAAGCGCCCGGCAGGTCAGCGAGACCTTTGCCCGTAACCTCGAACTGTTTTATGGCGGCCGGGTCGGCGAAGTGCTCGGTCACCCGCGATACCGGCTGCACATCCTCACCTCGCGCGGGCGCCATGTGCTGCGGCGCGAGCACGGGCTGTTCACGCCGCTGGGTTACCTGGGCGCTTTTGCGAGCAACGTGGCGCAGCGGCGTGCGCTGGGGGCCTGGCTCGAACGGGTGGTGTTTTCCACCACGCCCCACGCCCTGCCGTTTGCCACGCGGGACTTCCGCACCCGGGCCTTGCCGCTCACCGAACAGAATTTCATGCCCGCGCTGCAGGCCAGTTGCTCGATTCCCTTCGTGTTGCAGGCGGTGCACGACATCCCCGGCGCACCGCCTGGGGCGTATTGGGACGGCGGCATCACCGACTACCACCTGCACCTGGATTACGCCTCGTGCCCGCAGCCTGGGCCCGGCGCGGGCCTGGTGCTCTACCCGCATTTTCAAAAGCAGGTCGTGCCGGGCTGGCTCGACAAAGCGCTGAAATGGCGGCACGGATCGAGTTCGTTCCTCGACACCACCGTCGTGCTCGCGCCCGACCCCGAATGGGTCCGCCGTCTGCCCAACGGGAAACTACCCGACCGTACCGACTTCACCCGCTACGGGCCCGACCTGGCCGCCCGCGTGCAGGCCTGGAGCGCCGCCTCTGCGGCTGCCCGCCAACTCGCCGACGAATGGGCCGCCTGGCTGGAGCGGCCGGACCTGCGGCGGGTCGAGGCGCTTTGAGGTTCAAGCAAACCCAGCGCGCGGCGTCGCCCGCAGCACTCACAAACTCTCCAGCAACATCCGTCGATAGTCCTCGGCGCTCGCCAGGCGCGGGTTGGTTTTGTGGCAGTGGTCGGCGAGGGCCCCGGCGATGATGGCGTCGAAGTGCGATTCGCGCACCCCCAGTTCGGCCAGGCCGCTGGGCAAGCCCAGGCCTTGGTTGAGCGCCCGCACCGCGTCGGCCAGGTCGGCGCGGGCGGGCAGGCCCATCGCCTGCGCCATCCGCTCGAGCCGGCGCTCGCGACGGATCGATTCCGCCTCGGCGTTGAAGCGGATCACCGCGGGCAGGAACACTGCGTTGAGCGTGCCATGGTGCAGCCGTGGGTCGAGGCCACCGAGGCTGTGGCTCAAGCTATGCACGCAACCGAGCCCCTTTTGAAACGCGAGCGCCCCCTGCATGGACGCGCTCATCATCTGCAGCCGGGCCTCGCGGTCTTGGCCGTCACGCGTGGCGCGCTCGATGTGGGCCCAGCCGCGCGCCAAGCCATCGAGCGCGATGCCGTCGGCCGGCGGATTGAACGCAGGCGCCATGAAGGTTTCCATGCAGTGCGCAATGGCGTCCATCCCGGTCGCGGCGGTCAGGCGCGGCGGCAGGCCCAGCGTGAGCTCGGGGTCGAGAATGGCGGCCTTGGGCACCAGATGCCAGGAATGAAACCCGAGCTTGCGCCCGTCGTCCACGATGACGATGGCGCCGCGCGCCACTTCGCTGCCGGTGCCGGCGGTGGTGGGCACCGCGATCACGGGCGCGACCCGCTCGGTGATCTTGGGCGAGCCGCCCTCGATGGTGGCGTAGGTTTTGAGCGGCCCCGGATGCGTCGCCGCAATCGCCACCCCCTTGGCGCAGTCGATGGCCGAGCCGCCGCCGAGCGCGATCAAGCCGTCGCAAGCAGCCTCACGATAGACGGCCACCGCCTGGCGCACTGCTGCCTCGGTGGGGTTGGATGGTGTGCCGTCATAGACCGCATGCGCCACGCCGGGCAGAGCGGCGAGCGCGCGATCGAGCAGGCCCGCGGCGCGCACCCCGGCGTCGGTCACAATCAGCGGGCGGCGGATGCCAACGCGCGCGCACTCCTGCGGCAGCAGGGCCAATGCGCCATCCTCGAATTGGATCTGCGTCACGTAATGGATGAGGGCCATGTCTGTGTCTCCTGTGGGGTTCGCTCTGATGCGTCCATGCTGCCATGTTCAAGGCGTCACGGGCGTCACCTGTGTAACGCCGGTGTCCGCACGTCTTTGGGCGGGAGGTCGTCGATGAAGCGCTCCGACTTTCGCTGCCTGACCCGGCTGCGCGTGCGCTGGGCCGAGGTGGACATGCAGAAAATCGTCTTCAATGCGCACTACCTGATGTATTTCGACACGGCCATCGCCGACTACTGGCGCGCGCTCGGCCTGCCGTATGAGGCGGCGATGCAGGCCCTGGGCGGTGACCTGTATGTGCGTAAGGCCAGCGTCGAATACCACGCCAGCGCCCGTGCCGACGACACCCTCGAGATCGGACTGCGTTGCGCGCGCGTCGGCCATTCGTCTTTGGTGTTCACGGGCGGGGTGTTCCGCGGCGAGCAGTTCCTCGTCGGTGGCGAACTGATCTATGTCTTCGCCGACCCTGCCACGCAGACCGCGCGGCGCGTGCCCGATGCCTTGCGCAACCTGCTGGCCGACTTTGAAGCCGGCAAGCCCGTCGTGCGCGTGGCCACCGGTGCGTGGAGCACGCTGGGCGCCGCAGCGTCGGCGGTGCGCACCGAGGTGTTCGTGGCGGAGCAAGGCATCCGCGCCGAAGACGAGTGGGATGTGGACGACGCCACCGCGGTGCATGCGGTGGTGTTCAACCGGCTCGAGCAGCCGCTGGCCACGGGCCGCTTGCTGCAGCACGCCACTGGGGTCGGGCGCATCGGCCGCATGGCGGTGATCCGCGCCATGCGGGGCAGCGGATTGGGCGCGCGCGTGCTGCGCGCACTGCTCGACGCGGCCTGGGCCCGCGGCGACCAGGAGGTGATCCTGCACGCGCAGCGCAGCGCTGAGGCTTTCTACCGCCGGTTGGGCTTCGTGCCGCGCGGTGCGGCCTTCGAAGAGGTCGGCATCGAGCACATCGAAATGGCCATGCCCCGTCCCCCCGCCCAGGCCTGAGCGGCTTCCCCGAGCGTACCGATGGCCCGAAAGCAAGCCCACGGGGCCCCAACGAGCAACGCGACTCTTGCACCGAAGCGCGCGAGCGCCGCCGCTGTCGATCTGCCGAATCAGGCCGCGCCGCTTGGTGCCAGCGCAGCCCCGGCTCGCGCAGCGCGTCACGGATCGCCGCTGCCCGACGACGGCGGCGCCACCGTGGTGATGGCCCTCACGCTGGTGCTCGCGCCGGCGCTGGGGGTGCCCAGCGAGGAAATGCTGCAAGACACGCTCAAATCCATGATCGTGGCCTGGGGCACGCTGATCGCCGCGACCCTGTTTTTTTGGGCGCAGCGCTCGCGCACGGAGCCGCTGCGCTGGCACGGCGCGGTGTGGCTGCCGCTCGCCCTGATGGGCTGGGCGCTGGGCAGCATGGCCTGGTCGCACACGTATTTGGCGGGGGTCGAGGCGATCCGTTGGGCCATCCTCGCACTGCTCCTGTGGCTGACGCTGCAACTGGCCGATGGGCCGCGGGTGGACCGCTTGCTGCTCGGCGTGCACGCGGGCGCGGTGGTGGCCTCGGTCTGGGCGGCGCTGCAGTTCTGGGTCGACTTCAGTGGGTTCCCGCAGGGGCCGAACCCCGCGTCCACCTTCGTGAACCGAAATTTCTTCGCCGAGTTTGCGGTCTGCACGCTGCCGTTCTCGGCGCTGCTGATGCTGCGCACACCCGCGGGCGCACGGCGCTGGCTGTGGGCTGCGAGTACGGGCTTGACGCTGGTGGCCGTGCTGATGACCGGCACACGCTCGGCCTTGCTGGCACTCGTGTTCGCTGCTGTGGCGCTGCCGCTCGCGCTGTGGCGGTATCAGGCGGCGCTCGCGGCTTCGGGCTGGCGTGGGCGCGAGCTGGGGCAAGCGGCGGGCGTGGTGCTCGGGGTGGTTCTGGTGCTGGGCTTCATTCCTACGGGCAACCCCAAACTCTTGGAGGAGAACCGCGTCGAGCATCGGGGTGTCACCGCCATCGAGCGGGCGCTGGCACGCTCGCGCTCGATGACCGAGGCCGAGGAATACACGCAGCGCTCGTTCTCGATGCGCTGGGGCATGTGGAAGGCCACGACGCGCATGGCGCTCGCGCACCCGCTCACCGGCGTGGGCGCGGGTGCCTGGGAGGTGGAGATTCCGCGCTACCTGCCGCGCGGCTCACAACTCGAAACCGACTACTACGCCCACAATGAGCTGCTGCAACTGCTCGCGGAATATGGGCTGGTCGGCCTGTTGTTCCTGCTCGCTCTGCTGGGCTGGCTCGCGACGGCCGCATGGAGGACCTGGAGCCGGGCGCTGCCGGACCGTGCGGCCAGCGACGCCCCGCATGGGCAGGACGCGACGGGGGACGGCGTCTTGCGTGCGTTCACGCTGCTCGGGCTCGGGATGTTCCTGATCGTCAGCAACGCCGGCTTTCCGTGGCGGCTGGCAAGCACCGGCGCCTGGTTCGCGCTGGCGCTGGGCCTGCTGGCGGCGACGGACGCACGCGGGTTCGCTGCGGGCGATGGGGGCTCGCTGGCGCGCCTCGGGGCCCGCGCGCTGCCGTGGAGTCCGGTGCGCTCGCGTTTGGCGCTCGCGGCGCTGGGGCTCGCGTTGGCGCTGGCGGCCTACATCAGCCAGCAGGCGGCCGAAGCCGAGCGCAAGATCGTGTACGCGGTCAAGATCGCGCTCACCATCAGCCAATCCGGCGCGTACAACGACCCCCGCTGGGATGGCCTCAAGCGCGAAATGCTGCAAAGCCTGCGCGAAGGCATCGCCATCAACCCGCACTACCGCAAAATCACTCCCATGGCCGCCGACGAAATGGCGCGCTGGGGCGACTGGGCCAACGCCACCTGGGTGTGGGAGTCGGTTCTGGCCTCGCGGCCCTATGTGGTGGCGCTGCTGGCCAACGTGGCGCGTGGCTATGCGCAGATGGGGCAGATCGACAAGGCCGTGGTGTTGCTCATGCGCGCGCGCGATATTCAGCCGGAGGCGCCCTCGCTCGACTCACTCGAAGTGATTCTGCTCAGCCGCAGCGGCCGCGAAGTCGAGGCCTACTCCCTTGCCAAACGCCTGGTGGAGCAGGGCCGGTACGACTTCGATTTGCTCAACGGCGCCTATGTGCTCGGCGGCCGCGCGAAGGACTGGCCGCTGGCGCTGCGCGCGCTCGAACTGCGCACCCAGCGCTGGCCCCAATATGCGATCGACGGCTTCCTCAAGAGCGGCGACATCTGGGCCGCCGACAACAGCGTGCATGACGAGGCCAAGGCACTGGCCGCGTACCGTGCTGCGCTGGCGGCGGCGCTTCCTGAGCAAAAAGGCGCGGTGCGCGACCGCATTCCGGAGCCGTATCGCAGCCGGCTGTGAGCGCGGCGCCGCCTCCGCGCGTCGGCTCAGCCTAAATCCGGCAGTTGGGCGCGCCCGTGCGGGCCGTCATCGGGCGCGCGGGCAAGGCGCAAACCACAGCCATGGCGGGCGCCATGGCGAGGATTTGCAACGCTGCCCCCGGGCCCGAAGGCGGCTCGAACGGGCGCGCAGCGCTCACCCAAGCGGTGAAGGGCCTGCGCACCGAAAATTGTTGAAAAATCAACACCTTGATTTTCGCGAGAAGCGGTCAACTGCCGGATTTAGGCTCAGTGGCGATCAGACGTCGGCCAAGAGCGCGTAGGGCAGGGGACGCAGCGACAATGCCGGTCCATCCGCGGCGCCCAGGTGCAGGTCGGCGGCCTCGGCCGCGCTGATCTGCAACGAGGCGATGGCATCAAAGCCGCCGAAAGGCGAGGGGGCTGCTTGCGCCACCAGCCCGCAGGGCTGCTCGGGGTCGGCCGCGCGGAACACCTCCTGGCCCGCGCGAAGCTCGACTTCCCCGTGCACGAGATAGCCCCGGCGTTTGAGCACGCCCCGGAACTGGCTGCGCGCAACCACCTCTTGGCCCGGATAGCAGCCCTTCTTGAAGTTCACGCCGCCAACCGACTCGTAATTGAGCATCTGCGGCACGAACTGGTCGGAAATCGCTGCGCTGACCCAGGCCACACCGCTTTGGACCTCGGCCCATTGCCAGAGGACGGGGTCGAGTTCCGCCCCGGCGGGCGCGGGCGTGCCGCGCGGGGCGATCCAGAGCGCGCGGGATAGGCTGGGCGCTGGATGCAGAAAAACCAGTTTTCCCGAGCCAAAATCCTTGCACGCCAGCGTCTTTCGGTCTTCTTCTGCTATCGAAGAAAGAGCATTCCCAAGCAGGCCGCGCAGTTCGTAGGCGGGGCTGGCATCGCTCAGGCGCACCTTGGCGCGCAGCACGAACATCGACAGTCGCTTGAGCGTGGTCTGCAGCACGTCGGCCTGACAGACCAGCAGGATTTCTTGCGGCGTGGGCTTGATGCCGATGAAGCTCGCCAGCATGCGGCCCTTGGGCGAGCAAAACGCCGCCAAGCGCGCCTCATCGGGCCCGAGCAGCAGGAAATCCTGCGTCAGCTGGCCGTGCAGAAAGCGCGCGGCGTCTTCGCCTTCGGCACGAATCACGCCCAGTTGCGGCAACGCAGCCACGCCATGGAGGGAGAGGGGGGGAGTCCGTTCATTCATCGACGCTTGCATCATGCCCTGAATTATGATGATCGATTGTCTTCGAGCCAGTTTCCCATGAAGGTAGCAGCGTCGTGCGTCGGGTCTTGAAAGCACTGTGGGTCACGGTGCTGCTGCTGGGCGGCGCGGGCCTGTGGTGGATCCACCAGCCGCTGCCGATTTCGGGCGAGGCGGTCGATCTCTCGATCGAGCCCGGCACGCCCCCGCGTGCGGTCGCGCAAGCCGTAGCCGATGCGGGCGTGCCGGTGTCACCGCTCGCGCTGTATGCCTGGTTTCGGCTCTCAGGCCAGGCACGGCAGATCCGGGCGGGCAATTACGCGCTCGAACCGGGCACCACGCCGCGCTCGCTCCTGCGCAAGCTCGTGCGCGGCGAGGAGAGCTTGCGCACTCTCACCATCGTCGAAGGCTGGAACTGGCGACAGGTGCGCGCCGCGCTGGCGCAAGCCTCCGACCTGCGGGCCGACAGCCGGGCACTGGACGACGCCACCCTCATGCAGGCGCTGGGTCGGCCGGGCGTGGCACCCGAGGGCCGCTTCTTCCCCGACACCTACACCTATGCCAAAGGCGCCAGCGACCTCAGCATCCTGGCGCGGGCGATGCGGGCCATGGACCACCAACTCGCCGCGGCCTGGGCGCTGCGTGCCAGCGACCTGCCGCTCGCCAGCGCTGAAGAGGCGCTCATCCTCGCGAGCATCATCGAGAAAGAAACCGCCCGCGAGCAAGACCGCCGCTTGATTGCCGGCGTGTTCATCAACCGGTTGCGCCGCGGTATGCCGCTGCAGACCGATCCAACGGTGATCTACGGGCTCGGCGAGCGCTTCGACGGAAACCTGCGCAAGCGCGACCTGCAGACCGACACGCCCTGGAACACCTACACCCGCAGCGGCCTGCCGCCCACGCCGATCGCCATGCCTGGGCGCGCTTCGCTGCTTGCCGCCGTGCAGCCCGCAACCACCGACGCGATTTACTTCGTCGCGCGCGGCGATGGCAGCAGTCACTTCAGCGCCACGCTCGAAGAACACAACCGAGCGGTCAACCGGTATCAGCGCGGACAATAGCCCCCATGACGATCCGTACCCCCATGATCGAGACGCCGCGCGGCTGCTTCATCAGCTTTGAAGGCATCGACGGCGCAGGTAAGTCGACGCATATCGAGCCCTTGGCGCAATGGCTGCGCGAACGCGGGCAGACAGTCGTGGTGACCCGGGAGCCGGGCGGCACGCCGCTTGCGGAGGCGCTTCGTTCCATGGTCCTTCACGACGCGATGGACACCTTGACCGAGGCGCTGCTGGTCTTTGCCGCGCGGCGCGACCATCTGCTGCGGGTCATCGTTCCGGCGCTCGATCGTGGCGCGGTGGTCTTGTGCGACCGGTTCACCGATGCCAGCTTCGCCTACCAGGGCGCGGGCCGGGGCTTGTCGGACGACATGCTCACCCAGCTCGAGCATTGGGTGCAGAGCGTTCCGGATACGCCCGGCGACCCCGCCCGAGCAACCGGTGGCGCAGCCTCGGAACCCAAGGCTGCGTCGGAAGCTCAGCGCTGGATCGAGCCGGATCTGACGCTTTGGTTCGACATCACGCCAGAACAGGCCGCCGAGCGGCTCGCCCGCGCCCGCACACCTGACCGCTTCGAGGCCGAAACCCTCGGATTTTTCGAGCGCGTGCGGCTTGGCTACGCCCGGCGCGCGCAAGCGGCGGCCGGTCGGATCGTGCGCGTCGATGCCGCGCAGCCACCGGAGCTCGTCTGGCATCAGGTCACCGAAGCCGTCGCCAGCCGCTGGCCGCTGCCCTCTGGCCGCTGCAAGTGAACACACTTGGCCACCCTCTCCTGGATGTTGCTTGCCCATGCCGACCCTGCCGCCTTGGTTGATGCCCGCTCTGGCGCAGCTTCTGGAGCGCCGCGGTCACGCGTTTTTGATTCTCGGACCGAGTGGACTCGGCCAGCGGGAGCTGGCCCTGGCGCTGGCTCAGGCCTGGCTGTGTGATGCACCGACGGCCGACGGGGCTTGCGGTGCCTGTGCCAGCTGCCATGCAATCGAAGTCCGCGCGCATGCGGACCTGGCCGTGCTGATGCCCGAGACTGATCTGCTGGCACTCGGCTGGCCCTTGCCCGAGAAGGCGCAGGCGGACATCGATGAGAAGCGCCGCAAGCCCAGCGCCGAAATCCGCGTCGAGGTTCTGCGCGACGCCATCGAGTTTTCCCAACGCACCAGCGCCCGCGGTCGAGGCAAAGTGGTGCTGATCGACCCCGCCGACCGGATGAACGAAATCGCTGCCAACGCTCTGCTCAAGACGCTCGAGGAACCCGCGGGAGAAACGCGCTTCGTGCTGGCCACGCAGGCTGCGCACCGCTTGCCCGCGACGATCCGCAGCCGTTGCCAAAGCGTCAGTCTCGCTTGGCCCAGCAGCGCAGAGGTGCTTCCGTGGCTGGAGCGGCAGGGCGTCGCGGCCGAGGACGCGCGCGCCTTTCTGCGCTTGGCCGGTGGCCTGCCCTTCGAGGCGCTGCGCCTCGCGCAAGGAGATCGCAGCGCCGCGCAGTGGGCGGCGATGCCCGCGGCTTTGGCCCGTGGCGACGCATCCGCCTTGAGCGGCTTGACGCTCGCCCAATCGATCTCGTTCCTGCAAAAACTGTCGGTCGACCTGATGACTCGTCGTCTGGGTGGCCCACCGCGGTTTTTTGAGCCCCAGGATCTCCCTGTGGCCCGAGCGGAGGTGGACTCGGCTGCGGCGCTCGCTGCCTTGAGCGCCTGGGCCAAGGCGCTCTTGCGCGCTGCGGAAACAGCAGACCACCCGTTTCAGCCGGCTCTGGCTCTGGAAGCCCTCGCTGCACAGGCCCACAAAGTCCTGCGCATGGCCTAAACTTCGCACATGTCCACGCCGCCCGCCGCTTCCTCAGCCGCTTCGCGCTCGAACGTCATCCAACTCGCCATCAAGGAGAAGGCGGCTTTGTATGCCGCCTACATCCCCTTGTTCAAGGACGGGGGCATCTTCGTTCCAACCGCCAAGGAGTACCAGCTTGGCGACACCATCTACATGCTGCTGACGCTGCCCGACGATCCGCAGCGTTACCCGGTGGCCGGCACCGTGGCCTGGATCACGCCTCGAGCTTCGGGCACCCGCACCCAGGGGGTCGGGGTCCGTTTGCCCAGCGACGAAAAGTCGCGGCAACTCAAAATCAAAATCGAGCAGATGCTGGGCGCGCACTTGGCATCCGAGCGCCCAACCCAAACCCTCTGAACGGGGCCCGCGTCAGCCGGTCCTGGGCGCTGGCGGTGAAGCGCATGCGTCAGCCCGCCCGGGCGCGCCCAACCGCCGGATTTAGGTCGAACCCCTTTGCAGCCCTTCATGTTTACCGACTCACACTGTCATCTGACTTTTCCTCAGCTCGCGGAGAATTTCGCGTCCATACGCGCGCAAATGCGCGAGGCCCGAGTCACGCGCGCCCTGTGCATCTGCACCACCATCGAAGAATTTGACGACGTCCACGCGCTCGCGCTTCGCGACGAGGGTATCTGGGCCTCGGTGGGCGTCCATCCCGACAACGAGGGGGTGACCGAACCTTCCATAGCCGACCTCGTGGAGCGTGCGGCCAAGCCGCGGGTGGTCGCGATCGGCGAGACCGGCCTCGACTACTACGACCTCGAAGGCCGCAAAGGCGGTCGTGGTATCGAGGCCCTCGAATGGCAGCGCGATCGCTTTCGCACACATATCCGGGCCGCACAACGAGCCGGCGTACCGCTGGTGATCCATAGCCGCTCGGCAGCCGAAGACACCTTGAGCATTCTTCGGGAAGAGGGGGAGGGGCAGGGCAGTGGCGCCGGCGGCGTGTTTCACTGCTTCACCGAGTCGATGGAGGTCGCGCGCCAGGTGCTCGATCTCGGCTACTTCATTTCGTTTTCAGGCATCGTGACCTTCAAAAACGCGATCGCCCTGCAAGAAGTGGCGCGCTTCGTCCCAGATGACCGCTTGCTGATCGAAACCGACAGTCCTTATCTGGCACCCACGCCGCATCGAGGCAAGCTCAACACGCCGGCCTATGTGCCACTGGTGGCGGCGAAGCTGGCGGAACTGCGCGGCAGCGATCCCGAGGCGATCGGCGCGCTGACCAGCGCCAATTTCGATCGGCTGTTTTCGCGGGTGCGTGAACATGGCTGAGCGCTTTCGGCATTGGCAGCCGCGCCGCCGCACGCTGTGGCTCGGCGCGCTGGCGGCGACGGTTTTCGGGCTCGCGGAAGCCGGCTCCTATGAGGATTTCTTCACGGCCGTGTTGCGCGACGACGCCGATTCCGTTCGGCGGCTGTTGCAGCGCGGGTTCGATCCGAACACGCCGAACCCCGAAGGCGAAACCGCGCTGTTGATGGCGATTCGCGAAGGCTCGCGGCAAGTGGTCGAGTTGCTATTGGACGTTCCGGCCGTGGACGTCGAGCGGCGCAACCACCATGACGAGAGTCCATTGATGCTCGCCGCGATCAAAGGCGAACGCGCTTGGGTACAGCGATTGATCGCCCGCGACGCGGACGTCAACAAGCCGGGTTGGACGCCGCTGCACTATGCGGCCAGCCGAGGCCATGTCGAAATCATGCAGCTCCTGCTCGATGAGCATGCGTACATCGACGCCGCGTCCCCCAATGGAACGACGCCCTTGATGATGGCCGCCCGGTACGGCACGCCGGCGGCCGTCAAGTTGTTGCTCGAAGAAGGCGCAGATCCGAGCTTGAAAAACGATTTGGGGCTGACCGCGATCGACTTTGCGCAGATGGCAAAAAACGCAGAGTCCGCAGAACTGATCGCCGCATTCATCCGTGCCCGGCGGCCCAAGGGCGAATGGTGAGCCGCATTGGCCATTCGGTCCTGGCGGGGATGGCTGACCGATGCGATCCCGGCGATCGCCTTGCTGGGTTATACGATGTATATTATGTAAAGTCATAAATGACGTCTGCACAGGCGTCCATGCAAAGCCTGTGTTCCCGCCACTGCTCCGACCTCACCACAAAAAAGCCACCCGAAGGTGGCTTTTTCTTCGTGTATCGGCCGAAGATCAGTTCAGCGCAACCTTCTTGCCGTCTTTGTAGACGGACAAGGTCACGGCCGGGTTCTTCAGCTCGCCGTTCGGCTCGAACTGGATGTTGGCCGTCACACCTTTGTAGTTCGTCTTGATGATTTCGGGCGTGTAGACCTTCGGGTCGGTCGAGTTGGCACGCTTCATCGCGTCGACCAGCACGAAGGTCGCGTCGTAGGTATACGGGCTGTAGATCTGGAACTGGCCCGGGAACTTCGCGTCGTAACGCTTCTTCCACTCGACACCGCCCGGCATCTTGGCGATCGAAGAGCCGCCTTCGGCACAAACCACGTTGCTCAAGCTCTTGGCGCCCGCGGCGATCTTCACGATTTCGTTCGTGCAGATGCCATCGCCACCGAAGAACTTGACGTTGGTCAGGCCCAGTTGGTCCATTTGACGGAGCATGGCGCCCGCTTGGGCGTCCATACCGCCGTAGAACACGGCGTCGGGCTTCTTGGCCTTGATCGCGGTCAGAATGGCCATGAAGTCGGTGGCCTTGTCGTTGGTGAATTGCTGGTCGACCACCTTGAGGCCTTTGGACTCGGCGGTCTTCTTGAACACTTCGGCAACGCCCTGACCATAAGCCGTGCGGTCATCGATGACGGCCACGGTCTTGAGTTTGAGCGCATCGGCGGCGTAGTACGCGAGCGCCGCACCCAGCGAGTTGTCGTTGGCAATGATGCGGTACGTGGTCTTGTAGCCCGGCTTGGTCAGATCGGGGTTGGTCGCCGCGCCCGTGATGTGCGGAATACCGCAATCATGGTAGACCTTCGAAGCGGGGATCGTCGTGCCCGAGTTCAGGTGGCCCACCACGCCGTTGACCTTGGCATCGCAGAGCTTTTGAGCGACGGCGGTGCCCTGCTTCGGATCGGCCGCATCGTCTTCGGGGACGATCTCAAACTTGACCTTCTTGCCCCCGATCACGATGTTTTGCGCGTTGAGGTCTTCGATGGCCATGCGCACGCCGTTTTCATTGTCCTTGCCATAGTGCGCCTGCGGGCCGGACATCGGAGCCACGTGTCCGATTTTCACGACCTGCACGTCCTGCGCCACGACCAGGCCGGAAACAGCCGCTAGCGAAGCCAACACCGTCAGTTTCAGTTTCATTTGCATGTTCACAATCTCCAAAGTAGGAAGGTCAACGTTGATTGAATTCAACGTTGAAACGATAGCGCAAAAAAGCCCTTGAATCCATTAGCGTGTTCCCGGGTGTGGGCATCGACGAGCAAGCGGCTAGCCTTTGGAAGCATCCGGACGGGCCGGAGCTTGAGGGGGGATCTCTGCCTCTCTCAGAGCGTCCCGAGCAGGGTCAAGGCCGTGCGCCCGCATCCGCTGCAGTTCATCCAGCAAACGCCGGCGGACACGTTCCAATTCGAGATCGAGCACTTCGACCATCCGGGCTTCGAGCGCCGCAAAAACCGCCCCCGGGTCGCAAGATTCCGGGAGATGCACCGGATCGAGCGCATCGGGTTCGACTGCGGGCGCAAGTTCCGCCAGTCGTTCCGCTTCGTCGAACTTCTCTGAGACTGCGCTTGGCTCCGCCTCGGCCGACGGGCCTGAAAATGCTTCGGTGGGAACGTGTGGCGCGGACTCCCTGCAAGCAAGGCCGTCACCGATCGGTCGCAGCACTTCGGTCAGGATGGGCAAGGCGGCAGCGGGTGGCGCTTGCAGTCGCTCAGGCATCGGCGCCCCCTGCCCTGAGGCTTAAATCATGGTGCTGCGGCTTGCAGCCGTGCGCGGTGTAGCCGCGCCAAAGTTGGCGCGCCTCGGCCACCGAGGACGGATTGTCGCCGACGATTTCGACCACTCTTTCAAAGCCAGACCATCCGGGAGCCAGAGTGGCCCCAAGGTGGATCAGCGTCTCTGCCGGGGGCGCGGCCTCGCGCTCCTCGTACAGCAAGACCGGTGTGTACCGCCGCAGCGGCTCGGGGACGCTGCTGCGGCAGTGCGGCACGAACGACTGCGCATCTGCCGACCACAGGGCGCGGTCGATCAGGCTCAAGCGCTCCGAGTTCGCGCAGATGGCCACCGTGGAGCCACGGGTGAGCATCCGGCGCACGACCCGACAGACCTGGGCCGTCGGGTCGTGCGCGTTCAACAAGAAAAAAACCTCCGGCTTCATCAACCCTTCGCAGGCCGTGGGCGACGGCCCCGTGCCTGTGGCGAATCTGCTTGAGGGGAGGCCGCAGCGGCCGGTGCTGCTTCCGTGAGGTGATGGGCGACCGAGAGCAAATAGCTGAGGAGCAAGCCCACCGGACGACCGGTCGCCCCCTTGGCCTGCCCACCTTTCCAGGCGGTACCGGCAATGTCCAGATGCGCCCATTCCAGCCCTTCCACGAAGCGCTGCAAGAACTTTGCGGCCGTGACCGCGCCCGCAGCGCGGCCCGCCACGTTGGCGACGTCGGCAAAGTTGGTTTTGAGGCCCTCGGCGTACTCATCGTCGAGTGGCATCCGCCAGCACAGGTCTTGGGCCGACTCGCCCGCTCGCTCGAGGGCGGCGGCCAGCGCATCGCTGTTGGAGAAGAGCCCGCTGCGAACGGAACCGAGAGCGATCATGCAGGCCCCGGTCAGGGTCGCGATGTCGATGACGGCGCGCGGTTCGAACCGTTTGGCGTAGGTGATTGCGTCACACAGCACCAGGCGGCCCTCTGCATCGGTATTGAGGATCTCGATCGTCTGACCGCTCATGCTGGTGACGACATCGCCGGGTTTGACCGCCTTGCCATCGGGCAGGTTTTCGCAAGCGGGGATCAAGCCGACGACATTGATCTTGGGCTGCAGGCGCGCCAAGGCCCGGAAAACGCCGAGGACGCTCGCCGCGCCACTCATGTCGAACTTCATTTCATCCATCTCGGCAGCCGGCTTGATCGAGATACCGCCGCTGTCGAAGGTGATGCCCTTCCCCACCAACGCAACCGGGGCCTCGCGCCGCGCGCCGCCGCGGTAGTTCAGGATGATGAAGCGCAGCGGCTCATGGCTGCCCTGGGCGACCGCCAGGAACGCGCCCATGCCGAGTTTTTCGACTTCCTTGGGCCCCAGCACTTCGCAATCGATGAGCTTGCTGCCTTTGGCGATTTCCTGCGCGGCTTTGGCCAGGCGGTCGGGCGTGGCATGGTTGGCCGGGCGGTTCGCCCATTCGCGGGCGAACTCGACGCCTTCGGCGATGGCTTGGGCCTCGGCCAAAGCCGCGCCGAGTTCGGCGTCGGGCTGGGCAAGTCCCAAGCTCACGCGCTCGAGCTTGCGTGGCTCGGGCTTGCTCTTCGTGGCGGTATAGACATAGCTGGATTCGGAAGCCGCAAGAACCGCGGCGCGCAGACCGCGCGCGTCGACCGCGCCGGCAAAGGCCACGACGAGATGGCGAACCGATAGGGTGCGCAAGAGGCTGACGCCTGCCGACACCGCTTGGCGCAGCGCCTGCGGCGTTGCATCGGCGCAACCCGCCAGCACGACGCGCCGTGCCGCCACGCCCGCAGGCTGCCAAAGCTGCAGGGTCTTGCCGGCTGCAGTTTCCAGATCGCCCGACTCGAGCGCTTCAGCGACCAGTTTGGGCAAGCCGGATCGGCCGCCTTTGTAGGCATGTGGCACCAAGACGAGGAGGCCATCGCACGGCGTTTGCGCGGCCGAGGCGAGGTCGAGGGGAAGAATTTCGAAGTCCATAATTGGCGGTTTGAGAACGATCGGTCGATGTTATTCCATTCCTCCATCCGCAGTGAGCTCGGGCGAAACTTCGCCGCCAGCCTGGTCGTGCTGGCGACGATCGTCATGTCGATCATGCTCATACGCACTTTGGGGCTGGCCGCGCGGGGATCGGTGAGCCCGTCCGATGTGTTGCTGGTCATGGGATTCACGGTCCTGGGTCACCTGCCGACGCTCCTCGCGCTGAGCCTCTTCATCGCCATCGTCGCGACCTTCTCACGGATGTATGCGGACAGTGAGATGGTGATCTGGTTTTCGAGTGGCGTGGGGCTGGCCGCGTTCACGCGGCCCTTGTTGCGGTTTGCCTGGCCGATCCTGGTGGCGGTCGGACTGCTCGCCGTGTTTGCCTGGCCTTGGGCCAATCGGCAAATCGACGAGCTGCGGGGCCGCTACGAGCAGCGAGGCGATATCGAGCGGGTGACGCCTGGGCAGTTTCAGGAATCGGCCGACGGCAGTCGGGTGTTTTTCATCGATCGTGACAGCCCCGACAGCCGTCAAGGGACGAACGTCTTCATTTCTTCGACGGAAAACGGACGCCTCGCAGTGATCTCGGCGCGGATGGGGCGCTTGGAAACGATCGATGGGCAACGTTTTTTGGTGCTGTTGGATGGCCAACGGATCGAGACCCCCGCCGATGGCTCGCTGGCCATCGAGGTCAGCGAGTTCGATCGCTATGGCGTACGGATCAAAGACCGCTCGGTGAACCTCGATCCGGCGCGGCCGGCGAAAGCGATCCCGACCTGGAACTTGCTGCAGAGTCCGACCCCGACGAACCGGGGCGAGCTGGCCTGGCGCTTCGGGCTCGTTTTGGCAGCGGCGAATCTGGTGCTGCTGGGGCTGGTCGTCACGAACGTGCACCCGAGAGCGAGCCGCAGCGGCAACCTGCTGCTGGCCTTGCTGACCTTCGTGGTGTATTACAACCTCATCAACCTCGGCCAGGCCTGGATCGCGCAGGGGCGGATGGGTTTGGCGAGCCTGCTGTTGGGCCTGCATGGGACAGCCTTTGTTTTGGGTGCGGGATGGCTGGCCGTCCGGCACAGCGGCTGGCATTGGCGTCGATGGATCCCGCGGGCAAACCGTGAATCGAGGGCGGCATGAAAACGATCCGCCGACTGATCCACGCCGAGGTGTTGCAGGCCGTGGGCTTCGTTGCCCTTGGATTCCTGGCCCTCTTCCTGTTTTTCGACCTCGTCGACGAATTGCCGCAGGTCGGCCGCAGCGGCTCGGGCTACCGGATCGCGCAAGCCTTGGGCTATGTGCTGCTGCTCGTGCCCTCGCATCTGTACGAGGTGTTGCCGATTGCGACCCTGATCGGGACGGTGTTCGTCATGGCGCGGCTCGCCCAGAGTTCGGAGTTCACCATCCTGCGCACCAGCGGGCTCAGCCCGGCGCGGGCGCTCTGGACGCTGCTCCAGGTCGGTATGCTGCTGACCGCCTCGACCTTTTTGATTGGTGACTATGTCGTTCCGCAGGCGAATCGGGCTGCGCAGCTGCTCAAGGCGAGCTACCTGGGCCTGATCACCGTGGGCCAAACCGGGGCCTGGCTCAAGGAACATCAGGACGGCCTGTCCTACTCCGTGAATGTGCGGGCCCTGGACGGTGACGGTTCGATGCAGGGGATACGGGTGTTCGCCTTCGACGCGACGGGCCGGTTGCAGTTGCAGATCCAGGCGCCGCGGGCCCGTTTCGCGCCCGAGGGGTGGGTGATGGAAGACGTCACGCGCACCTACTTTACGCGCGACGACCGTGGCCCGCGGGTGGCGCGCGCGACCGACCCCAGATGGACTTGGCAGACGGGCTTGACGGCCGAGATGGTTTCGGCAGCGCTCCTCAATCCCGAGCGGATGAAGGCGTGGGATCTGTTCGTCTACCAGCAGCATCTGCGGGCCAATGGGCAAAGCGCCTTGAAATATGAAATCGCCTTTTGGCGCAAGGTGTTCTACCCCTTGAGCTGCCTCGTGATGGTCGTGCTCGCCCTGCCCTTCGCTTACTTGCACTTCCGCTCCGGCAGCATCACCAGCTATGTCTTCGGCGGCGTCATGGCCGGCATCAGCTTCTTTCTGCTCAACAACCTGTTTGGCTATCTCGGGACCGTGCAAAGCTGGTCGCCCTGGTTGGCAGCGGCTGCGCCCAGCCTGGTCTACTCGATGCTGTCGCTCGGCGCCTTTGGATGGCTGGTCTTACGCCGATGAATCCACCCCGAAACGCCATACCCAAAGAGCCGCCCTGCGCGCGCGCGGCGGTCGAACACGGGGCTCAGCCAGCCCCGAGGGCGGCCCTGGTCTTTCTCGCCCACGGTTCTCGTGACCCGCTTTGGTCGGGGTTTCTCGATGCGGTCATCGAACGAGCCTTGGCTCAGAATTCCGAAGCCTGCATCCGCAAGGCTTTCCTCGAGTCCATGGCGCCCAGTTTGCTGGACGAGGTCGATGCGCTCACCGCCCAGGGGGTGTGCCGCGTCGTCATCGTTCCACTGTTCTTGGGCTCGGGGCGGCATGTGCGGGAAGATGTGCCGGCTGTGGTTGCGGCCTTGCGCGCGCGGCATCCTTCCTTGGAGATCGATCTGCGCGCCTCTGCCGGTGAAGACCCCGCCGTGCTCGATTTGCTCGCCCGCTTGGGTCTCGAAGCCTTGGGTGCGCGCTGAAGCTTCGGTGCGCAGGTGTTTGGGTGAAGCCGAAGAACGAGAGCCCTCCCCGGAGTCGCTGACATGAATCTGCACCAATTCCGCTTCGTTCAGGAAGCCTTGCGGCACAAGCTCAACCTGACCGAAGCGGCACGCGCGCTGCATACCTCCCAACCCGGTGTTTCGAAAGCGATCATCGAGCTCGAGGAAGAACTGGGCATCGAAATCTTTGCGCGCCACGGCAAGCGGCTCAAGCGCGTGACGGAGCCTGGCGAACATGTGGTGCGCAGCATTGAAATCATCATGCGCGAGGTGGCCAATCTCAAGCGCATCGGCGAACAATTCAGCGCGCAGGACAGCGGCACGCTCTCGATCGCGACCACCCACACCCAAGCCCGTTATGTCCTGCCGCAGCCGGTGGCCAAGCTGCGCATTGCTTACCCGAAGGTGAACATTGCGCTGCATCAGGGCACGCCCGAGCAGGTCGCGCGCATGCTGCTCGACGATGTCGCCGAGGTGGGCATCGCGACCGAGTCCCTGGCGCAGTTCGACGAACTCGTCACCTTGCCGTGCTACGAGTGGGAGCACATGATCGTTCTGCCGGCGGCGCATCGCTTGGCGGCGGTCGAGCGGCTGAGCCTGGAGGATCTCGTGCATGAGCCGCTGATCACCTACCACCCCTCGTTCACGGGCCGCACCCGCATCGATCAGGCGTTCGCAGCACGTCGCCTCGTGCCCCGGATCGCGCTCGAGGCGATCGACTCGGACGTCATCACGACCTATGTGCGTTTGGGACTGGGCGTTGGGATCGTGGCCGAGATGGCTGTGCGGGATCTTCCGACGCTGTCGGGCGGTGAACTCGTGGCGCGTCCGGCAGGCCACTTGTTTGGGCGCAACGTAGCCCGTGTCGCCTTCCGCAAGGGCGCCTATTTGCGTCACTTCGTGTACAAATTTGCAGAGTTCCTGTCCGAGCGTCTCGACCGCAAGCTGATCGAGCGGGCCATGACCGGCCACGTGGCCGATTACGAAATCTAGCCCCATGAACCCAAGCCCTCCAACGCGCACGCCCGCGCTGCAGACCAAGCTTCCGAAAGTCGGCACCACGATTTTTTCCGTCATGTCGGCGCTGGCGGCCGAGACCGGTGCGGTCAATCTGGGCCAGGGCTTTCCCGACTTCGATTGCGACCCCCGGCTGGTCGATGCGGTGACCGAGGCCATGCGCGCGGGCCACAACCAATATCCACCGATGCCCGGCGTGCCCGAGCTTCGGCAGGCGGTCGCCGACAAGGTGCAGGTGCTCTATGGCCGACGCTACGATCCGGCAGGTGAAATCACCATCACGGCGGGCGCCACGCAGGCAATTCTGACCGCGATCCTGGCCGTGGTGCGCGCCGGCGACGAGGTCATCGTGCTCGAGCCTTGCTACGACAGCTACGTGCCGAACATCGAGCTCGCTGGCGGCGTGGCCGTGCCCGTGCCGCTGATGCCCGGCAGCTTCCGACCCGACTTCGACCGCATCGCCGCGGCGATCACCCCGCGCACGCGGGCCATCCTGGTCAACACGCCGCACAACCCGAGCGCGACGATCTGGCAGGCCGACGACTGGCTGCGGCTGCAGGAAATCCTGGCTCCGACCGATGTGCTGCTCATCAGCGACGAGGTGTACGAGCACATGGTCTACGCGCCCAACCGCCACAGCAGCGCCGCCACGTTCGACGGTTTGGCGGCGCGGGCCTTCATCGTCTCGAGCTTTGGCAAGACCTACCATGTCACCGGCTGGAAGGTCGGCACGGTCTGCGCCCCTGCGCCCTTGATGACCGAGTTCCGTAAAGTCCACCAGTTCAACGTGTTCACCGTGAACACACCGATGCAACACGGCCTGGCGCGCTACATGGCCGATCCACAGCCGTATTTGCAACTGCCGGCGTTCTACGCGGCCAAGCGCGACCTCCTCCGTGCCGGGCTCGAACAGACCCGCTTTCGTTTGCTGCCGAGTGAAGGCAGCTATTTCCAATGCGTGGATATTTCCGGTCTTGCGGTGCCCGAGCGTGATTTACCCGAGGATCAGTTCTGCCTGTGGCTCACGCGCGAAGTCGGGGTGGCGGCGATTCCGCTGTCGGCGTTTTACGGCAACGGCTTCGACCAGCGGGTCATTCGCTTTTGCTACGCGAAACGAGACGAAACACTGCATGCGGCGCTCAAGCGCCTCGCCCGGCTGTGAGCTAGGGCCCTAGCGGTCAGGAGCTTGAATTCCCTCAAACTTTGTAGCAAATGGCCGCGAATGAATGCGGTGAAAGCCGCGGTTTGGGTCACAATCCCCTTCATGGAACCCAAACCCGACCCCAGCGCTTCCGCGGCGCGCCCAGCGAAGCCGGCATGGCATCGTTGGCGGCCTTGGCCTGCGCGCAAGCTTCGGGGTGCGGCTGGGGCGCAATCGCCATCGGCCCTGGCGCGCGGCTGGGATTCGGTGAAAGACAGCGGACGGCGCGAAAAGCAGCGCCTGAGCGACGAGTTGCGCAACATCAAAGGTGCTTGGCCGCTGCTGATGAAGCAGCGCCGCGGTGGCAAATGGACGCCGGAGGACAAGCGGCAGCTGCGTGGCATCCTCCGCTCGGCGTCCGCCCTTGGGCCTTACGTGCTCATCTGGTTCATTCCGGGCTCGATGCTGCTGCTGCCCTTCCTGGCTTGGTATCTGGACCGTCAGCGCCAACGCCACGATCGTGGCCACGCCAGCGACCGGTGAGGCAGGGCTGCCCCCCCCGCGCGCTACCCCAGATTCGCCAGCGCAAATTCCCAGTTCACGAGTTTGTCGAGCAGCGCGCCGACATAGTCAGCGCGGCGGTTCTGGTAGTCGAGGTAGTAGGCGTGCTCCCACACGTCGATGGTCAGCAGCGGCTTGAGGCTGTCGGTCAGTGGGGTTTCCGCGTTCGGAGTGCGGGTGACCTTGAGCCGATCACCATCCGCAACCAGCCAAGCCCAGCCGCTGCCGAATTGGCCCATCGCGGCCGCGGCCAGTTCCTTCTTGCAGGTTTCTACGCTGCCGAAGGAGGCGATCATGCGCTCGCGGAGGGCCGCAGGTGGTTCGCCCCCGCCGCCGGGCCGAAGACTGTTCCAGTAAAAGCTGTGGTTCCAGACCTGCGCGGCGTTGTTGAACACTGCGGCCTTGTCGGGCTGGCCCGCACTGGCCTTGACGATCGCCTCGAGTGATAGATCGGCCATGGGCGTGCCCGCAATCAGTTTGTTCAGATTGTCGACATAGCCCTTGTGGTGCTTGCCGTAATGAAAGCCGATGGTCTGCGCGGAAATCACGGGTGCGAGCGCCGACTCGGGATAGGGCAAAGCGGGCAAGGCGATGGGCGTGGCCGCTGCGGCCTGGCGCGGGAGGGCGAACTCCGCGCCAAGCGCGAGGATGCCGGCTGCACCGATCAGCCAGCGGCGCCTTGCAGGGTCAAACGCATGGGCGTTGGCATCGAGGAACATCTGCGGGTGATTCATGGGGATCTCCTCCATTTCAGAAAGTACCGGGACGACAAGCGGGCGCAGCGCCAAAGCGCCACCGTTGGCGTGGTTGTGCATCGTGACCGGTGAGCCTGAGCCGCGCAAGTACGCCAACGCCAAGGCCCGCATGCAATTGGGGTTGCTGCCGCAGCGTCGTGCGCCGGCGCCCTAGCCTGCCGGCTTGCGTGCCGTCGACCCGATGCAGATCGCAGCCGCTCAGAGGCTGAGAGGGAATTTGGCGTGCCCGAAGGGGCGCCCCAAAACGCGCCCGAGTAGGCGCAAAGCACAGCCGTAGCTCTGGCTACGGCGCGCATTTGCAACGCCCTCTGGCGTGTTTTGGGGCGTCAAAGCGGGCATGACCCATTCCCTCTCAGCCTCTCAGTGCAGCAACTGCGCCCAGAGCTTGTCGAGCCGCTTGGTGCTCACGGGCTGGGGCGTGCGCAGTTCTTGGGCGTAGAGGCTCACGCGCAGTTCTTCGAGCAGCCAGCGGTATTCGTTCATGCGCGCATCGGTCTGGCCTTTGCGCTCGGCGACCAGACGCCAGTAGCGTTGCTCCATGGCCCGCACGTCCGCCATGCGCTGCGCGTCGCGCGTGGGGTCGGTGCGCCATTTTTCGAGGCGCATCACGATGGCCTTGAGGTAGCGCGGCAGGTGCTGCAACGCCGCCCAAGGTGTCTCGAGTAGGAAGCGGCGGGGCATGAGCCGCTGGAGTTGCTGCTGGATGTCGGCCTGAACCTCGGCACTCGGTCGGCAGTCTTTGAGCTTGCGCGTGGCGGCCGCGTATTCCGCGAGGATTTGACTGGCCAAGCGCGCGATCTCGTTGGCGATCAGCGTGAGGCGCGAGCGGCCCTCGCCGACGCGCCGCTCGAAGCTCGTGGCGTCGGTTGGCAGAGGCTCGAGCAGAAAGGCGCGGTCGAGCGCGAGGTCGATGATCTGCGCGCGCAGGTCTTCCAAAGTCCCCAGCCCGAGGTAGGCCACGGCCATTTTTTGCAGATCGGGGATGTTTTTTTCGAGGTATTTGAGGGCGTCGCGGATCTGCAGTGCAAACAGCCGCCGCAGCCCGGCGCGGTGACGCGCTGCCGCGACCTCCGGTTCGTCGAACACCTCGATGGTCACGGCGTCGCCCTGGTCGATCAGCGCAGGGAAGCCGACGAGGGTTTGCGCACCGCGGCGGATTTCCATCAGCTCGGGCAGCGTGCCGAAGCTCCAGGTGGTGTAGCGCGCCTCGGCGTTGGCAGTCGCTGGCGCTTCTGTTTTGAGAGCATGATCGGACCGTTTCGCGCTGGCGTTCCCGGGTTTTTCTTCAGAATTTTGGATCTGGGTGCTGCTTTCGGCCGCTGGGGCCTTTTGCAGCGCCGCCAGGGCCTGGAACGCGCCGCGCGCTTTGCCGCCGAGTTCGGCCTTGAGCGCCGCGAGGCTGCGGCCCTCGCCGAGCTGGCGTCCGTGTTCGTCGACCACGCGCAGGTTCATGAACAGGTGTGGGCTCAGCATGTCGAGCTTGAAGTCGCTGCGCTTGACGTCGAGCCCGCTGTCGCGGCGCACGCGCTCGAGCAGCGCATCGGTGAGGCTGCCGTGACCGAACACGCCTTCCGCGCCCAGTTCCTCAGCCAAGCGTGCCGCGCTCTCAGGCAGCGGCACGAAGCGGCTGCGCGGCTTTTGCGGCAGGCTTTTGAGCAGCGCCTGGATTTTTTCCTTCAGCATGCCGGGCACCAGCCATTCGCACCGAGCCTCGCTGACCTGGTTGAGCACGAACAGCGGCACCGTGACGGTCAGCCCGTCGCGGGGGTTGCCGGGCTCGTGCAGGTAGCTGGCGCTGCAGTCCACCCCGCCGAGGCGCACCACGGGCGGGAAAGCGCCGGTGGTGATGCCTGCGGCCTCATGCCGCATGAGTTCATCACGGCTCAGAAACAGCAAGCGCGGCTGGCTCCGGGACGCTACGCGCCACCAGTCCTCGAGTTGGCGCGCGGTGCAGATTTCGGGCGGAATTTGCTGGTCGTAGAAGGCATAAATCAGCGCATCATCGACCAGCACATCTTGGCGCCGCGCCTTGTGCTCGAGTTGCTGCACCTGCGCGATGAGCTTGCGGTTGGCGGCCAAGAAGGGCAGTTTGCTGTCCCACTCGCCAGCGACCAGCGCCTCGCGGATGAAAATCTCCCGCGCCGCGACTGGATCGACCCGCGCATAGGACACGCGCCGACCGCTGTAAATGACCAGGCCATAGAGCGTCGCGCGCTCGAAAGCCACCACCTCGCCGGCCTTTTTCTCCCAGTGCGGGTCGAGCACCTGCTTTTTGAGCAGATGCGCTCCGATCTGCTCGATCCACCCGTGCTCGATGTTGGCCATGCCACGCCCGTAGAGCCGCGCGGTTTCGACGAGCTCCGCACAGACCACCCAGCGCCCCGGTTTCTTCCGCAAATGCGCACCAGGGTGGCGGTAGAACTTGATGCCGCGCGCGCCGAGGTAGACCTCTTCGTCCTCGAGCTTGCAGCCCACGTTGCCCAGCAGGCCCGCGAGCATCGCGCCATGAATCTGCTCGTAGCTGGCGGGCTCGGTGTTGAGCCGCCATCGGTGTTCGGTCACCACGGTGAGCAATTGCGTGTGAATGTCGCGCCACTCACGCAGGCGTCGCAGATTGATGAAGTTTTGCCGCAAGAGCTGCTCGTACTGGCGGTTCGAAAGCTTGTGCGTGCTGCCGTGGCCGCCGCGCGCCGCATCGATCCACTGCCACAGCCGCAGCGTGGCCGAAAATTCGCTGCGGTCGTCGTCAAACTTGGCATGCGCGGCGTCGGCCTGAGCCTGCGCCCCGATCGGCCGGTCGCGCACGTCCTGCACCGACAGCGCCGAGGCGATGACCAGCACCTCGGACAAAGCGCCGCGCATGCGCGCTTCCAGAATCATGCGACCCACGCGCGGGTCGAGCGGCAGCCGCGCGAGTTCATGACCCAGGGGCGTGAGTTCGCGCGCCTCGTCGGCCGCGCCGAGCTCCTGCAACAACTGATAGCCGTCGGTGATGGCGCGGGCGGACGGCGCGTCGATGAAGGGAAAGTCCTCCACCGCGCCCAGGTGCAGCGACTTCATGCGCAAAATCACCCCCGCGAGCGACGAACGCAGGATTTCGGGGTCGGTAAAGCGCGGTCGCGCCTGGAAATCCGCCTCGTCGTAGAGCCGGATGCAGATGCCGTTGGCCACCCGACCGCAGCGGCCAGCGCGCTGGTTGGCCGCCGCCTGGCTGATGGGCTCGATGAGCAACTGCTCGACCTTTTGCCGCAGGCTGTAGCGCTTGACGCGGGCCGTGCCGCTGTCGATCACATAGCGGATGCCCGGCACCGTCAGCGAGGTTTCGGCGACGTTGGTGGCCAGCACGATACGCCGGCCGGTATGGGGCTCAAAAATGCGGTCCTGCTCGGCCTGCGAGAGCCGAGCGAACAGCGGCAGCACCTCGGCCCCGCGCGTCAGCGGCGAATGGGCCAAATGTCCGCGCAAATGGTCGGCGGCTTCGCGGATTTCGCGCTCGCCGGGCAAGAACACGAGGATGTCGCCCTGCTGCGCGGGCTCGCGCCAGAGCTCGTCGACGGCTTCGGCGATGGCCTCGTTGAGCCCGAAGTCGCGCGATTCCTCGAACGGACGCCAGCGCAACTCCACCGGATACGTGCGGCCCGAGACCTGAATGATGGGCGCGTCACCCGCCGCAGACGCAAAGTGCCGCGCGAAGCGTTCGGCGTCGATGGTGGCCGAGGTGACGATCAGCTTCAAGTCCGGCCGCTGCGGCAGGATGCGCCGGAGATAGCCGAGCAGGAAGTCGATGTTGAGGCTGCGCTCATGCGCCTCGTCGATGATCAGCGTGTCGTAGGCCTGCAGCAGCGGATCGCTTTGCGTCTCGGCGAGCAGAATGCCGTCGGTCATGAGCTTGACCGAGGCGTCCTTGGCCAGCCGGTCGTGAAAGCGCACTTTGAATCCGACCACCTCGCCCAGCGGCGTGTGCAGTTCCTCGGCGATGCGCTTGGCCACGCTGGTGGCGGCGATGCGCCGCGGCTGGGTGTGGCCGATCAGTCGGGGCCGCTCGCCGGGCCGCGCGTTCATGCGCCCGCGACCGAGCGCCAGCGCCATCTTGGGCAGTTGCGTCGTCTTGCCCGAGCCGGTTTCGCCGCAGACGATGATCACCTGATGCGCGGCCATGGCCGCCATGATTTCCTCCCGCCGGGCGGAAACCGGGAGGGATTCGGGAAACTCGAGGTTCAGCGGGGGCGCTACGGGCACGGACACGGGCAGTCTTTGATGGAGAATCGCGAATTATCCTTGCGCGCCCCATGTCCACCGTCTTCAACTTCACCTTCGTGCCCTGGTTCCGGTCGGTGGCACCGTACATCCATAAGTTCCGCAACCAGACTTTCGTGGTGGGTGTCTGCGGTGAGGCCATTGCCGCGGGCAAGCTGCCCAATCTGGCGCAGGACCTCGCCCTCATCCAAAGCATGGGCGTGAAAATCGTGCTGGTGCACGGCTTCCGTCCGCAGGTCAGCGAACAGCTGCGCCTCAAGGGCCACGAGGAAAAGTATTCGCACGGGATGCGCATCACCGACGAAGTCGCGCTCGACTGCGCGCAAGAGGCCGCCGGTCAGTTGCGTTACGAAATCGAAGCGGCGTTCAGCCAGGGCCTGCCCAATACGCCCATGGCCGGCGCCACGGTGCGCGTGATTTCCGGCAACTTCATCACCGCGCGACCCGTGGGCATCGTCGACGGGGTGGACTTTCAGCACTCGGGCGTGGTGCGCAAGGTCGACGTGGCGGGTATTTCGCGCACGCTCGACATGGGGGCGATGGTGCTGCTTTCGCCCTTTGGCTTCTCGCCGACCGGCGAAGCCTTCAACCTCGCGATGGAGGAGGTTGCCACCTCGGTGGCCAGCGCCATGCAGGCCGACAAGCTGATCTTCGTCACCGAAATACCGGGCATTCGTGTGCGGCCCGAGGACCCGCCCGGCGACGACAACCCGATCGACACCGAACTGCCGCTGGCCGATGCCGAAGCCTTGCTGCAGCGTCTGCCGCCGCCCGAGAAACCCACCGACACGGGCTTTTACCTCCAGCATTGCGTGCGCGCCTGCAAGTCCGGCGTCGAGCGCAGCCACATCATTCCGTTCGCGGTGGACGGGTCTCTCTTGCTCGAAATCTACGTGCACGACGGCATCGGCACCATGATCGTCGATGAAAAACTCGAAGAGCTGCGCGAGGCCACGCCCGACGATGTCGGCGGCATCCTGCAACTGATCGAGCCGTTCGAGAAAGATGGCACGCTCGTCAAGCGCAGCCGCACCGAGATCGAGCGCGACATCGCCAACTACACCATCATCGAGCACGACGGTGTCATCTTTGGCTGTGCTGCGCTGTATCCCTATCCTGAGGCCAAGACCGGCGAGATGGCCGCACTGACGGTCTCACCGCAAAGCCAAGGCCAGGGCGATGGCGAAAAACTGCTCAAACGCATCGAGCAGCGCGCGCGGGCCTTGGGTCTGGAGAGCATTTTCGTGCTCACCACCCGGACCATGCATTGGTTCATCAAGCGGGGCTTCCAGCCGGTCGACCCTGATTGGCTGCCCGAAGCCCGCAAACGCAAATACAACTGGGACCGCCGATCCAAGGTGCTGGTCAAGCGGCTGACCTGAGAGGCTGAGAGGGAATCGGTCATACCCGCTTTGACGTCCCAAAACACGCCCGAGGGCGTTGCAAATGCGCGCCGTAGCCCGAGCTACGGCTGTGCTTTGCGCCTACTCGGACGCGCTTTGTGGCGCCTCTTCGGGCACGCCCAATTCCCTCTCAGCCTCTGAGCTTCACCCAGAGCCAGATCGCGCCGGCGCCCATGGCCGTGAAGACGAGGAAAGACCAGTTCGCGATCGAGCCGCCCAGGAAGGTCCAATCCACCTTCGAGCAGTCGCCGCTGCCTTTGAAAATCAGCGGAATCGCACGACTCAGCGGGAAGCTCTCGATCATTCCGTAAAAGTCGCGCCCGCAGCTCACGACGGGCGGCGGATACCACTGCAGCCAGCTCTGCCGGGCGGCCGTAAACGCCCCAAAGCCCGCAAACAGCGCCACCGCTGCGGTCGCGTAGCGCTGGGGGGCGATGCGGCGGCTCGCAGCGCCCACCGCCGCGGCCAGCGCCACCGCGATCAGCGCATAGCGCTGCACGATGCACATCGGGCACGGCACCAGGCCCACGGCTTCTTGCAGATACAAACCAAAGGCAAGCATCGCCACGGCCGCCGCAGCGACCGCGGCCAGCGCCCGACGGCTGTGCCGTGCGGGTTCGCGCCAATCCGGGAAATTCATCGTTCGTCCATTCTCAGGGGGAAATGCTCGGGGAATTGTGCCTCGAACGCGCGAGCCGGGCGGTTTTGGCGCGAAAATCGCAAGCAAGACACACGGATCGGCGTCCGGCTGGCTTCCAGCGGCGCCCCGCGAGCATTCACCCCAGGAAGGATTGCACCCATGGCACGGATGGTTCATTGCATCAAGCTCGGCCGCGAAGCCGAAGGCCTCGATTTCCCGCCCTACCCCGGCGAGCTGGGCAAGCGCATTTGGGAAAACGTCAGCAAGCAGGCCTGGGCCGATTGGCTCAAGCACCAAACCATGTTGGTCAACGAAAACCGCTTGAACCTCGCCGACGCGCGGGCGCGCCAATACCTCGCGCGTCAGATGGAGAAACATTTCTTTGGCGAAGGCGCCGACCAGGCCGCCGGCTACGTGCCGCCCAGCGCCTAAGCCTAAAACCATTGCGCGGGCGTCGCGCATACGCTGACACCGTACCGCCAATCCACCCATGTCCAGTCCCGTCCGTTGGGAAGCCGACGGCACGCCTTGGAGCGAGCGCTTTCAGGACATTTACCGCAGCCGCGGCGGCGCGGACTTGAGCGGCCTGGCGCAGGCGCGTCATGTTTTCCTCGGCGGCTGCGCCCTACTGGCGCAGGACGGCTCGCCTGCGGCCTGGGCCGGCGTTTCCGACTGGCGCGTCCTCGAAACCGGCTTTGGGCTCGGCCTGAATTTTCTCGCCACCTGGCAGGCCTGGCTCGAGGACCCGGCGCGGCCCGAGCGCCTGCACTACGTCGGCGTCGAAGCCTGGCCGCCCGACGCTGCCGACCTGCTGCGCAGCGTGGCCCACCTGCCCATGCTGCAGCCGCTCGCCGAACGCCTCGCGGCGGTCTGGCACGGCCTCTTGCCGGGCTGGCACCGCTTCGAATTTGAAGGTGGGCGCTTGCGGCTCACGCTGTGCGTGGGCGAGGTGCGCGCGGCCTTGCGCGAACTCGCCTTTGCCGCCGACAGCGTGTTCCTCGACGGTTTCGACCCGGCGCAAAACCCCGAGATGTGGGATGTGCACACGCTCAAAGCCGTGGCGCGGCTATGCCGGCCCGGCACCCGTGCGGCGACCTGGACCGTCGCGCGCGCCGTGCGCGAGCATCTGACCCAAGCTGGCTTCGTCGTTGAAAAAGCGCCGGGCCTGCCACCCAAGCGCGACTGCCTGCGTGCCCGCTGGGCACCGGCCTGGACGCCGCGCCACGCGCCGTATGCGCCAGTCTGGCCGGCGGCGCAACCGGGGATGGCGCTCGTCATTGGCGCCGGACTCGCAGGGTCATCCGTTGGCTATAGCCTCGCGCTGCGGGGCTGGTCGGTGACGGTACTCGACCGGGCCGAGGCACCAGCCTCTGGGGCTTCGGGCTTGCCGGTCGGGCTGGTCGCGCCGCGTGTCAGTCCCGACGACCGGGCGCTGTCGCAACTCACGCGCGCAGGGGTGCAGGCCACGCTGACCCGGGCGCACCGGCTGCTCCGCGTAGGGGAAGACTGGGCGCCCAGCGGCGTGCTCGAGCGCTGCCTGGCCCCGGCGGCCGCCCACGCCGCCGACCCCGACGCCAACGCCGACCACCCCACGCGCGGGCGCCGCGGCCGCAGCCTGCCGCCCGATTGGCTCCAGCCGGGCCATCCCGGAACCGTCTGGTCCCGGCTTGCCGACGCCGACGACGGGGCCAAGGCTGGCTTGGCGCCCGAGGACGCCACGCACGGTGCAGCGCTGTGGCATGGGCGCGCGGCCTGGCTGCGGCCCGCAGCGCTGGTGCGTGCGCAACTCGCTCAGCCCGGCATCCGCTTCGTCGGTGGCTGCGCGGTCGCGGGTCTGAAACGGCAAGGCGCACGCTGGCGAGCGCTCGATGCACGGGGCGCCGTGCTGGCCGAGGCCGACTTCGTGGTCGTCGCGTCGGGCTTCGACAGCCTGGCCTTGCTGCGCGCTTGGACCGCAACCCCGCTGCCGCTGCACGCGCTGCGCGGCCAGGTGGCGATGGGGCCCATGCCCGCCGAGGCCGAGGCCTTGCCGCGGGTGCCGGTCAACGGCTGGGGCAGTCTGATTGCGAATGTGTCGATCGACGCGCGGCCGGGCTGGATCTTTGGTTCGACCTTCGAGCGTGACTGCGCCGAGGCGGTGATCCGCGCAGGCGACGTGCAGCAAAACCTCGCCAAGCTCTCGGTCCTCAGCCCCGCAGCGGCACGGCAGCTGGCACCGCAGTTCGCCGCCGGGCAGACCCGGGCCTGGGCCGGCGTGCGCTGCACGACCCCGGACCGCGTGCCGTTGGTCGGCCCCTTGAGCCGAGCGGGCGCCGATCCGTTCGAGGCCCCTTGGGTCTGCACGGCCATGGGGGCGCGCGGCCTCACGCTCTCGGTGCTCTGCGGCGAGTTGATCGCCGCGCGAATCGCGGGCGAGCCCTGGCCCGTGCCGCAACGGCTCGCCGCCCTTCTGCGTGCGCAGCGTCACACCGAAGTCAACGCCGCTCGATGAGCTGCCCGCGCAGTTCGCCCTGGGGATAGCGGGCGGTCGCAAGGCTCACATACCAGCGCCCGGCGCGCAGGTCCGCCATTTGCGCTGCCGTCAGCGTTGCGCGGCCCTCGGCAGGGCTGCGGATCGGCAAGGGCATCGCCTGCTGCACCGGCGCGTTCTGGCCGACCGCCGCGGGTCCGTGAAAGGCCGCCTGGGTCACCGGGCCCGACAAACGCGCAAAACTCAGTTTCCAGCGCAGCAATCCGGTTCGCGCATCCAGCAGCGCATCGAGCTGCCCGTAGCCCTGGCTGCGCACCGGTGACACGACGTTGTTGCCGACGAGTCGGGTACTGAAGGTCCACAGATAGGCGGGATTGTCGGGCGTAGCCGAGCCCGTGGGGCGGACTGCGTCGATGGATCCGCCCGGGCTCGTCGCCCGCGGCGCCGAAGCGCAAGCGACCAGCGCGGCCAGCACGGAACCCATGACGAGCAGCCGCCAGCGGCTCGGGTGGGAGCTGGGTAGCGCGCAACCCGGCTGCGGGCGGTCTGCGTCGTTGCAAATCTTTGCCATCGCTCCGGCTGGGGCTGCGGTTTGCGCCTCGCACCCCATCGCGCCGCCGCTCGCGCGCTTTCGCATGAACGGATTCAGCCTTGCCTTGGCCCTCAACCCCTGCCACCTGGAGATACTCATGGAAACCCTCGACATCAGCCCCTACGCAGGCGGCGCGACCGTCCAGGCGCGTGGCCATCGAGCGACGTACACTGAGGCGTTGCTTGCGTAGGAGGCTCGATGCTGGCTGAGTACACCCCCGACGGTTGGCGCGAACGCGTCGTGGCCTTCATTTTGCGCTGGACGCTGCGACTGCTCCTCAAGCCGGTATTTTCACCCCGTTTTTCGGTGGCTTTCCAACGCCGCTGGCTCGAGGCGCTTTCGCGCATTGCGATCCAGCAGCGCGGCGTGCGGCGCGAGGCAGGCGAGGTCGCCGGCGTGCGCGGCGAGTGGTTTCGACGCGACGGCCCGGCTTTGCGGGCCGGCACCCTGCTCTACCTGCATGGCGGCGCGTATTGCGTGGGCTCAACGGCGACGCACCGGGCGCTGACGGCCCGCATCGCCTGGGCCACCGGCTTGCCGGTGTTTTCGGCCGACTACCGGTTAGCGCCCGAGCATCCATTCCCCGCGGGCCTGGAGGATGCCCTGGCGGCCTACCGGGCGCTGCGCGCGCAGGGGCCCGTGGTCGTCGCCGGCGACTCGGCCGGTGGTGGCCTGACCCTGGCACTGGCCTTGGCGCTGCGCGACGCGGGCGACCCGCCGCCCGCGGGACTCTGGCTGCTCTCCCCCTGGGCCGACCTGGTCGTTCCCGACCCGCCGCCGCCCGAGCCTCCGGGCGAAGCCATGTTGAGCGTCGCCTGGGCCCAGGTCTGTGCGCGGCTCTATCTGTTCGGCGCTTCGGCGCTGTCTGGCGAGCGGCCGCAGCCCGAGCTCGAGGCCGAATTCGCCGTGCGCGTGCTCGACCCGCTCGTCTCCCCGATGCGCGGCGACCTCGGCCGTCTGCCGCCCGTGCTGATCCAGTGCGGCACCGACGAGCTGCTGCACCCGATGGCACTGGCCTTGCATGACGCACTGTTGCAGGCGGGCAACCCAAGCGTGCGCTGCGAGGTCACCCGGCACCGCTGGCATGTGTTCCAGATGCACGTGCATGCCCTACCCAGTGCCGACCAGGCGGTCGACCGCGCCGCCCGCTTCCTGCTCGAACAGATCGATGCGCAGCACCCTCCGGGGGGATCGGCCGAGGAGCCGGAAGATCGGGAAGTGGTGATTCTCGGCGCGGGCATGTCGGGCTTGTGCATGGCGGCGGGTCTGCTGCGCGAGGGCCGGCGCGACTTTGTCATCCTCGAAAAGCAGCCCGGCCTCGGAGGGACCTGGTGGGACAACCGCTATCCGGGCGCCCATGTGGACGTGCCGGCCCCGGTGTATTCGTTCAGCTTCGCGCCCAATCCGCGTTGGTCACGCCGGTTCGCTTCGGCCCCCGAGATTCAGCGCTACATGCAGGCGCTGGCCGAACGCCTGGGTTTGCTGCCCCACCTGCGCTTGCGCACGCGGCTGGTGCGGGCGCAGTTCGACGCGGACAGCGGGCGCTGGATCCTCGAAACCGAAGCGGGCCAGACCTTGCGTGCGCGCTTCTTCGTCTGCAGCACCGGCCCCTTGAATCAGCCGCGCTGGCCCGAAATCGAGGGGCTCGAGCGCTACGCGGGCGAGCGCTTGCACTCTGCCCGCTGGGATGACTCGGTCGCGGTTGCGGGCCGCCGGGTGGGCGTCATCGGCACCGGATCGACCGCTTCGCAACTCATCCCGCCGATGGCCGCGCAGGCTGCGCGACTGCATGTTTTTCAGCGCACGGCCAACTGGGTGCTGCCGCGGCTCGACCGCCGTTATGGCGCCCTCGACCGCGTGCTCGCGCAGTTTCCTCCCTATGCACGTGCCGTTCGCACATTTTGGATCGCGGTGCTCGAATGGGGTCGCAAAGGCTTTGACGAGGGCACGCTTGCGCGGCGCGGCATGTTGCGCGCCGCACGCGCGCTACGAGAACGCCAGATTGCCGACCCCACCCTGCGCGAACGGCTCACGCCGCCCTACCCCTTGGGCTGTAAGCGCATCATTTACTCGAACGAGTATTACCCGGCACTCGCGCAGCCCCATGTCGAACTCGTCACCGAGCCGATCGTGCGCATCACCGAGCGCGGCATCGTGACCGCAGACGGCCAGGAGCGCGCGCTCGACGTACTGATCTGCGCCACCGGTTTCGATACCGTGCACCTGCTCTCTTCGGTCGAGGTGCGTGGTCGAGAGGGCCTGCGGCTCAGCGATGCCTGGGCCAAGGGCCCCGAGGCCTATCTGGGCGTGAGCGTCGCGGGTTTCCCGAACTTTTTCTTGCTGCTCGGCCCGAATACCGCTACCGGCCACACGTCCACACTGCTCTACATCGAACCCGAGGTCGAGCATGTGCTCGCCTGCATGAGCGCCGTGCGCGCGGGCGAGCACCGCGCGATCGAGGTGCGTGCCGAGGCGCAACGGCGCTGGAACGAGCGCTTGCAGTCCCGGCTGGCGGGCTCGGTCTGGAGCCTGTGCCGGAGCTGGTACCGCATGGAAAACGGCCGTATCGTCGCGCTTTTCCCGGGCTTCACCGCCGAATACGTGCGCGCCGTGCGTCGCCCGAACTGGGCCGACTACACGCTCGCCTGACCGGCGCGCGGTTCCCCCGGAGTCTCGATGCTGTCCATACCCCTTGGGCCGATCGCGCTGCCGCTCGCACCCGTGCTGCTGGTCGCCGCCGCGTGGCTCGCGGGCCTTTTGGCGCGCACGCTGGCGCAGCGCCTGGCCCTGCGACGGGGGGAAACCCTCGAAGCATCCGCCTCCCATGCCGAACACGCTGGGCGGCTTCTCACGCAAGCGCTGGCGGTGGGCCTGTTGGCCGCGCGGCTGGCCCATGTCGGACTGAACGCTTCGGCCTATGCCGCCCTGCCCTGGGCGGTGCTCGACCTGCGCGACGGAGGTTGGATGCTGCTGGCCGGCATCGCCGCCGGGCTGGTGTGGATCGCGGTTCGGGCGCGCGGCGATGCGGCCTTGCGGATGCCCCTAGGGGCCGCGGCCTCAGTGGGCATCGGGGTGTACCTGCTTGCCCGGGCCTTGTTGCTGCCGACGGCAGATAGCAGCTTGCCCGCCCTGCAGGAGCTGCGCTTGGCCGCGCTCGACGCGGGTGGCGGGTTGGGCGCGACGGTTTCGCTTCGGGAGGCGGCGGCGGGCCGATCGGCGGTTGTCAATCTCTGGGCCAGCTGGTGCGGCCCCTGCCGCGCCGAGATGCCGACCTTTGCCCAGGCGCAGGAGCGCCATCCCGAGGTCGCTTTCATCTTCGTGAACCAGGGCGAGCCGGCGGCGACGGTGGCGCGGTATCGCCAAACGCTGCAGCCGCCGCTCGCCCAGGTGCTGCTGGACCCTGAACGGCGCTTGGGCGCTGCGCTCGGTAGCCGCGGGCTCCCGACGACCATCTTCATCGATGCCGACGGTCGGATGCTCGAAGCCCATTTCGGCCCGCTCAATGCGGCGGCACTCGAAGGGGCCGTGCGCCGGCTGGGTCAGCGCTGAGCGCGGTCCCGCGAGGGCGCGCGCGGCGCACCGGGATCGGGTTCAGCGACCACTGAGCCCAAGCTGACGTGCGATCAACTCTTTCATGATTTCGTTCGTGCCGCCGTAGATGCGCTGCACCCGCGCATCGGCATACGCGCGGGTGATCGGGTATTCCCACATGTAGCCATAGCCGCCGAAGAGCTGCACGCACTCGTCCATCACCTTGCATTGCAGGTCGCTGCACCAGTATTTCGCCATGCTGGCGGTGGCGGTGTCGAGCTGGTCGTTCAGGATCAATTCGCAGCAGCGGTCGACGAACACGCGCGCGACCTGCACCTCGGTGGCCAGCTCGGCGAGCTTGAAGCGGGTGTTCTGGAATGCGCCGATCGGCTGGCCGAAGGCCTTGCGCTCTTTGACGTAGGCCAGCGTCCATTCGATGGCTGCTTCGGCTGCGGCGACCGCCCCGATGGCGATCTGCAGGCGCTCCCAGGGCAGTTGTTCCATCAGGCAGACGAAGCCGCGGTTCTCGTAGGCCGCGCCGCCGAGCAGGTTTTCTGCGGGCAACGACACGTCATGGAAGAACAGCTCCGAGGTGTCCTGCGCCTTGAGCCCGAGCTTCTTCAACCGCCGCCCACGCTCGAAGCCCGCCATGCCGCGCTCGACCAGGAACAGGCTGGTGCCCTTGGCGCCGGCTGCGGGGTCGGTCTTGGCGACGACGATCACCAGGTCGGCATGCCAACCGTTGGTGATGAAGGTCTTGCTGCCGTTGAGCACATAGCTGCCGTCGGGCTGGCGCAGCGCGGTGGTGCGGATGCCTTGCAGGTCGCTGCCCGCGGCAGGCTCGCTCATGGCAATCGCGCCGACCATCTCGCCACTGGCGAGTCGCGGCAAATACCGGGCTTTTTGGTCTTCGGTGCCGTAATGCAGGATGTAGGGCGCGACGATTTCGCTGTGCAGGCCAAAGCCGATGCCGGTCGTGCCCGCGCGGGCCAGTTCCTCCATTTGCGCGACCGAATACAGCTTGTCTGCCCCGGCACCTCCATAGGCCTCGGGCAGGGTCATGCACAGAAAGCCGTGGGCGCCGGCCTTGCGCCAGACCTCGCGGTCCACGAAGCCTTGATCTTCCCAAGCTTCGTGGTGGGGGGTGATTTCGCGCTCGATGAAGCGGCGAAAACTCTCGCGGAAGGCCTCGTGTTCGGGGCTGAAAAGGCGGCGTTCGATCATGGGTGTCACCTGTTGGACGGATGCACAAACAAATTTCACAAAGCAAGCGCTCGGTAAAACTATACTGCGCCCTGCGACCGGACCAGGGTCGCCCATGCCTCACCCCGGAGCCCCCCATGACCGAAGCGTTCGTCTTTGACGCCATCCGAACCCCCCGCGGCAAGGGGAAGAAGGACGGCAGCCTCTATGAAGTCAAACCCATTGACCTGCTGGCCGGCCTGCTGCGCGAGCTGCAGCAGCGCAACGATCTCGACACCGCCCGGGTCGACGATGTGGTCATGGGCATCGTCTCACCCGTGGGCGAACAGGGCTCGGTGCTGCCCAAGATCGCCGCGCTCAAAGCGGGATGGGACTGGCAGGCCGCGGGCGTGCAGCTCAACCGTTTTTGCGCCTCGGGCCTCGAGGCGGTCAACCTGGCAGCGATGAAGGTGAAGAGCGGCTGGGAGTCGCTGGTGGTCGCGGGCGGCGTGGAGAGCATGAGCCGCGTGCCCATCGGCAGCGACGGCGGCGCCTGGGCGATGGACCCCGAGACCAACAGCCAGACGCTGTTCGTGCCGCAGGGCATCGGCGCCGACCTGATCGCCACGCTTGAGGGCTTTACGCGCGGTGACGTCGATGAATTCGCCCTCGAGAGCCAGCAGCGCGCCGCCCGCTCGCGCGACGCGGGCTATTTCGACCGATCGATCGTGCCGGTGCGCGATGCGCTGGGCCAGGTCATCCTCGCGCGCGATGAGTTCATCAAACCCCACACCACGCTCGAAGGCTTGGCCCAGCTCAAGCCCTCGTTCGAGCAGCTCGGCGCCATGGGCTTCGACGCCGTCGCGCTGCAGCGCTATCCGCAGGTCGAACGCATCGAGCATGTGCACCATGCGGGCAATTCCTCGGGCATCGTCGATGGTGCCGCGGCAGTGCTCATCGGTTCGGAGGAAGCCGGCAACAGCCTGGGCCTGACGCCGCGCGCGCGCATCGTGGCCGCCGCCGTCTCGGGTGCCGACCCGACCATCATGCTCACCGGGCCCATGCCAGCCACCCGCAAGGCCTTGGCCAAGGCGGGTCTGCGCATCGACCAGATCGACCTGTTCGAGGTGAACGAAGCGTTCGCCGCCGTGCCGATGAAATTCATGAAAGACATGGGCGTGCCGGCCGAAAGGCTCAACGTCAACGGTGGCGCCATCGCGATGGGCCATCCGCTCGGCGCCACCGGCGCCATGATTCTCGGCACCCTGATCGACGAACTGCACCGCCGCCAGTTGCGCTACGGCCTGGCGACTTTGTGTGTGGGCGGCGGCATGGGCATTGCCACCATCGTCGAACGTGTCTGAAGCCGGAGCCTGCGCACCATGATTCTGCAAACCCTGCGTCTGGATACCCTGGAACTGCCCTATGGCCGCGTGGCGGTGTTGACCTTCGATGCGCAAGGCGCACCGGTCAACACCATGAGCCTGCAGTGGCAGGACGACCTCGAAACCGTCACCCAACACCTGGCCGCTGAGCGGGCGTCGCTGCGTGGCTTGATTCTGGCCTCGGCCAAGTCGAGCTTCTTCGCCGGCGCCGACCTCAAGAGCGTCATGCGCATGAAGCCCGAGGACGGTCCAGCCGCGTTTGCCCAGATCGAGCGCATGAAGCGGCAGTTCCGCACCCTCGAGACGCTGGGCGTGCCGGTGGTGAGTGCGCTCAACGGCAGCGCGCTCGGCGGCGGGTGGGAGGTTGCCCTGGTCGGCCACCACCGCGTGGCCTTGAAGGACGCCAAGATTCAGTTTGGCCTGCCCGAAGTCACGCTCGGCCTGATTCCGGGCGGCGGTGGCATCACGAAGATGACCCGGCTGCTCGGACTCATGGGAGCACAGCCCTATCTGATCGAAGGCAGGCTCTTCGGGCCGGCCGAAGCGCTCGAGCTCGGCCTGGTGCACGAACTCGTCGACACGCCCGAGGCGCTGCAGGCGCAAGCGCTCCGTTGGATCGGCGGTGTGCAGGGCCAGCCCAGCGCCGCCCAGCAGCCCTGGGACCGCAAGGACTATCGGCTGCCCGGGGGGACGCCCACGAACCCCAAGATCGCCCAGGGGCTCGTGGTCGCGCCCGCGATGCTGAAGAAGAAGACCCGCGGCCTGTACCCCGCACCCGAAGCCATCCTCGCTGCCATGGTCGAAGGTGCTTTGGTGGACTTCGATACCGCGATGCGCATCGAGAGCCGCTATCTGGCGCGCGTGATGGTCACGCCGGTCGCGCGCAACATGATCAATACTTTCTTCTTCGACCTCAACGCGGTCAAGGCCGCGCAGAGCCGCCCGCGCGAGGTGCCGCGCTTCACGCCGCGGCGCGTGGGCATTCTGGGTGCCGGCATGATGGGCGCGGGCATCGCCTGGGCGCAGGCGAGCCGGGGCATCCACACCATCCTCAAAGACGTCACACAGGCCAAAGCCGAGCACGGCAAAGCCTACAGCGTGGATTCGAGCGCCGCGCGCGTGGCCAAGGGCCGCATGACCGAGCACGAGCAGGCCGCGCTGCTCGCGCGCATCGAGGCGACCGAGCGGGTCGACGATCTGCGCGGCTGCGAGCTCATCATCGAGGCGGTGTTCGAAAACCGCGGGCTCAAGGCCGAGGTGACGCAAGAGGCCGAGCCCATGCTGGCACCGGGGGGCTTCTTCGCCAGCAACACCTCGACGCTGCCGATCAGCAGCCTGGCGCAAGCCTCGGCGCAGCCGCAGAAATTCATCGGCATTCATTTCTTCAGCCCGGTGGACAAGATGCAGCTCGTGGAGATCATCCGCGGCCGCCAGACCGACGACGAAACCGTCGCGCGCGCCTTCGACTACGTGCGCGCGCTCGGCAAGCTGCCGATCCTGGTCAACGATGCGCGCGGCTTTTACACCAGCCGCACCTTCGGCACCTATGTGATGGAAGGTGCCGCGATGCTGGGCGAGGGCATCCCGGCGCCGGTGATCGAGAACGCCGCCGTGCAGGCGGGCATGCCGGTCGGGCCGCTGGCGGTGCTCGATGAGACTTCGCTCGCACTTTCCGTCCATGTGCTCGACCAGACCCGAGCCGACTTTGCGGCTGAGGGGAAAACCTACGAGCCCACCCCGGGCGAGCAGTTGGTCGAGCGCATGGTCAAAGAGTTCCACCGCCTGGGTCGCGCGGCCGGAGGCGGCTTCTACGACTATCCCCCCGGACAAAAGAAGCGCCTGTGGCCCGAACTCAAGACCTTGTTCGAGCGGCCCGAGCGCGCCTGGGACGTACAGGAGGTCAAAGACCGGCTGCTCTGGCGCCAGTCCATCGAGACGGCCCGTTGTCTGGCCGAAGGCGTGCTGAACTCGGTTGCCGAAGCCAACATCGGCTCGATTTTCGGCATCGGCTTTCCGGCCTGGACCGGTGGCGCCTTGCAGTTCATCTATGGCATGGGTGTCGACCGCTTCTTCGAACGCGCCGACGCGCTCGCGCGCGCCCACGGCCCGGGCTTTGCCCTCAGCCCCGAGGTGCGCGCCACCCTCCGGGCGCGCGAGCCGCGTTGGTAAGCGCCGACGGCGTGCGCAAGACGCTTGCTGCAGCGCAACAGCGCGCGGCTGGCTTGGCGATAATTCTCGGCTGCGACCGACGCGACGGTTTTGCCGTCGCTTTTTCTTTTCCATCCGACGCTTCCCCGACGACCATGAAACGCCTCGAAAACAAAGTCTCGATCATCACCGGTGCCGCGCAGGGCATAGGCCTCGCCACGGCGCTCAAGTTTGCCCAGGAAGGCGCGCGCGTGGTCGTCTGCGACGTGCGCCAGGACGCGGTCGACGCCGCGGTGGCGCAGTGCCAGGCGACCGGCGCCGAGGCGCTTGGCTTCGTCATGGATGTGACGCAGCGCGCGATGGTCGATGCCGTGGTGACGCAGGTCCTCGAACGCATGGGCCGCATCGACGTGCTCGTCAACAACGCGGGCATCACGCAGGATGCGCGGCTGCAAAAGATGACGATCGAGCAGTTCGACCGCGTGATCGACGTGAACCTGCGCGGCGTGTTTCACTGCGCACAAGCCGTCGCCGACACCATGGTCAACCAGGGTTCGGGTGCCATCCTCAACGCCAGTTCGGTGGTCGGCATCTACGGCAACTTCGGTCAGACGAATTACGCCGCCAGCAAGTTCGGCGTCATCGGCTTCACCAAGACCTGGAGCCGCGAACTTGGCCCCAAGGGCGTGCGGGTGAACGCGGTGGCCCCCGGCTTCGTGCAGACGCCGATCCTCGGCACCATCCCCGACAAGGTCATCGCCGAGATGGAGCACCGCGTGCCGCTGCGGCGCTTGGGCCAGCCTGAGGAGATCGCCAACGTCTACGCCTTCTTGGCGAGCGACGAAGCAAGCTACATCAACGGCGCGGTGATCGAGGTTTCGGGCGGAATGACGGTGTGACCCCGGTGCACTCGACCCCCAGCGATCCGGCGGCACCACTGCCCCAGCCGCGCTCGAAGACGGACCTGTTCCTCTCTTTCACGGCGATGGCGCTGCAAGGCTTTGGCGGCGTGGTGGCGGTGGTGCAGCGCGAACTGGTGGAGAGAAAGCGCTGGCTCACGCCCGAGCAATTCGCCGAGGACTGGGCGGTCGCGCAGATCATGCCCGGCCCGAACGTGGTCAACCTTGCCATGATGATTGGTGGGCGCGCCTTCGGCTTGGGCGGAGCCTTGGCCGCGCTTGCGGGCATGCTGGTGGTGCCCATGGCGATTGCGATCCTGGTGGCAGTGCTGTTCACCGGCGTGGCCGACTCGCCGCAGGCACAAGGCGCACTGCGCGGCATGGGCGCGGTGGTCGCGGGGCTGATCGCTGCAACGGGCCTGAAGCTGCTCCCAGCCTTGCGGCACAACGTGATGGGTTGGCACGTCTGTGCAGCCTTGGCCGCAGCCACCTTCGTTGGGGTAGCGTTGCTGCGCTGGCCGTTGCCCTGGGTGCTGCCGGGGCTGGGCCTCACCGGCTTCGCCTGGGCTTGGCGGCAACTGGCCCGCGCGGGCGGCAAGCGCGCCGACGCTGCTTCGGAGCGGCAGCCATGACGAGCCCGCCTGTTCTGTCCCTCGGCGTGGCCGATTGGTTCGATCTCTTCACGCACTTCGTGACGCTTTCTCTGCTGAGTGTGGGCGGCGCCATCAGCGCCGTGCCCGACATGCACCGCTACCTGGTCCTTGAACGGGCTTGGCTAAGCGAAGCGCAATTCGCGGCCTGTCTCGCGCTGGCGCAGGCCGCGCCCGGCCCGAACGTGCTGTTCGTGGCGCTCATGGGGTGGAATGTGGGCCTCAATGCGGCCGGCGGGCTCGCCGCAGGGGCGGCGGCGGTGCTCAAGGGCCTGCTCGGGGTGGCCGCGAGCATGGGTGGTATCTTGCTGCCTTCGTCGGTTCTGAGCTACAACGCCACACAGTGGGCGCACCGCAACCGCGAGCTGCGCGCGGTGCGCGCCTTCAAGGCGGGGCTGGCGCCGATCGTGGTGGCCTTGCTGCTGGCGAGCGCCTGGGTGCTCGCCGGCGGCGCCCCGGCGCTGCAGCAGCAGTGGCGACTGTCGCTGCTGACGCTGGCGGCCCTGCTGCTGGTCTGGCGCACCCGCATCCACCTGTTGTGGTTGCTTGCCGCCGGCGGCCTGCTGGGGGCCTTGGGCTGGGTTTAGCGCAACGGTGAACCCGTCGATCGCGCGTGGCGCATCCGGGATGCGGGGCACACCATCTCGGAACCCAGTTCCGTATTGCCCCAAGCGGATTGCCAGCGTGAAATGGGCGGTATCTGCTATCGTTTTAGAGATTCTTGAGGACCTTCGGCCATGTCTTCCCTGATTGATTTCCTGCTGGTGTTCACGCATCTGGCCGGCGCCATCGTCTGGCTGGGCGGCATGGTGTTCGCGCACTTTGCGCTGCGGCCTGCGGCGACGCAGGTGCTGGAGCCGCCGCAACGTCTGCCACTGATGGCGCAGGCGTTGGGCCGATTTTTCCGTATGGTGGCCGTGGCGGTGGTAGCGCTGGTGGCCAGCGGCGTGTGGTTGCTCCTGCAGGTCGGCATGGGGCAGGCTCCTATGGGCTGGCATCTGATGCTCGCCATCGGCCTGCTGATGGCGGTGATCTTCAGCTTCATCTACGGTGGCCTCTACCGGGCGCTCTGCCGCGCCGTCGATGCCCGTCAGTGGCCCGCCGCAGCGGCGGTGCTCAACCGCATCCGCGTGCTCGTCCTGGTGAACATGACGCTTGGCTTTCTGGCGGTCGCTGCAGCGGTGTCGGCGCGAGCCTGAGGGACTTGGGCCGCGCCTCCGTGGCCGTGCGTGGGGCCACCAGGGTGAGCTTCAGCGCCGCGCGCGCTGGCTCTCGTAGCGGGTATCGCCCGTGCGGTCGAGCGCGACCCGGTTGTAGATGACGGGCTCACCGCTCACGGGGTCGTAATAGGCTTCGACCGCGGTGCCGTCCTTGGCGATGGCGTAGAACTCGTAGCAGTTGCCGCGCGAGATCTTGAACTTGACGAGGGTGAACTTCTCAGCGCCGAACTTGGCGCGGGCCTGTGCTTCGCTGATCCAGGCGGAACGGGGGGCTTGGGTACAGACCACATCTTCCGCGGCTGAACCCGCCCAAACCGGCCCAAAGCTGACGCAGCCGACGCAGCCGACGAGAATGCCGAGCCAGCGAACTTTGATGGTCATGGGTTACTCCCTCACGCGCACGGGCACTTGAAACCGGCGGCCCACGTTCGCCGAGAACTTCGCGCATCCGACATCGGTCACGCGACTGCACAAGAGTCTGCACGTCGGACCTGAACAGAAGCTGAAGATGGCAGCGTGCGGCTCAGCGCGGGTTTTCGAACAGGACGTAGGTGGCGTAGTCGCTGACTTCGAAGTAGACCTTCTTCTCGCCGGGGTCGGCGACGAAGTTGAGGTTTTCGTCGAGCACGCCGTAGCCGAAACGGTAGGCGCGCGGCTTGCCGTCGTCGGTGCCCATGGCGGTGCTGAGTTTGTCGACCTTGAGGAAGCGGCGCACCAGCTTGTCGCCGGCGTAGACCTCGACCACGCCGTTGGTGCCGGTCCAGTTCTGGATGTCGCGGCTGATCTTGTTCTGCTGCTCCTGCGTGCAGGATGCGAGCAAAAACACCCCGAACCCCAGCGCCAGACGGTGCATGAGTGCTTTCATTTTCATCGTGATGTGCGTTGTCTCACGGCCTCATACAGGCACACGCCACTGGCCACCGAGACGTTGAGGCTTTCGACCGCCCCGCACATGGGGATGGACACCAGCGCGTCGCAGGTCTTGCGGGTGAGCTGACGCATACCCTCGCCTTCGGCACCGAGCACCAGCGCCACGGGGCCGCGCAGGTCGGCCTGAAAGAGCGTTTGCGGGGCGTCGTCGCTCGTGCCGATGATCCAGATAGCGCGCTCCTTGAGCTCGTTGAGGGTGCGCGCAAGGTTGGTCACCATGAAATACGGCACGGTCTCAGCCGCGCCGCTGGCGACCTTGGCGACGGTGGCGTTGATGCCGGCGGCATGGTCCTTCGGCGCGATCACGGCGTGCGCGCCCGCCCCGTCGGCCACGCGCAGGCAGGCACCGAGGTTGTGCGGATCGGTGATGCCATCGAGCACCAACAGCAGCGGCGCTTCGCCCCGGGCCTCGACCTGCTCGAGCAGTTCGTCGAGCGAGCTGGTCTGCGGCAGCGGCTGCACATGGGCCACGATGCCTTGGTGGCCGTGCCCACCGCTGAGTTTGGAGAGCCGCAAGCCGTCGGACTCGGTCAGGCGTACCCCGGCTTCCCGGGCGCGCTCGAGGAAGTGGCGCATGCGCGCATCGCGGCGCGAGGCGTCGAAAAACACCTCGACCACGGACTCGGGGGCCACTTTCAAGCGGACGCCTACGGCGTGAAAGCCAAACAGCACTTTTTTCTGGGTCATGGCGGCCATTATCGCGCTCCTGAAAGAGAAGCAAAGAAGCGCCGATTTAGGCAACGCTGAATAAGTTCCCGCGATGGCGCGCGCCCGGCCGCGGGATGGGATGCGAGGCGCAAGCCGCAGCCATAGCCGCAGCCATGGCGAGGATTTGCAACGACGCAGACCGCGCGCAGCCGGGATGCGCGGCGCGCGAGGGACTTGTTCAGCGTTGCCTTTACGCCGGCAGGTCGCCCAATGACTCTACCGCCGCACTGTCCGAGGCGAGCCGACCCGCCTCGATCGTCAGCCGCCGTTGGCAGCGCTCGGCGATGGCCCGGTCGTGGGTCACGAGCAGCAGCGTCGTTTTCTGCGCGCGGTTGAGCTCGAACATCAACTCCATGATGGTCTCGCCGGTAGCGAAGTCGAGGCTGCCCGTGGGTTCGTCGGCCAGCAACACCGTGGGCTCGGTGACGAAGGCGCGCGCAAGCGCCACCCGTTGCTGCTCCCCGCCCGACAGCACCTTGGGGTAATGGTTGAGTCGCTGCCCCAGCCCCACGCGCTCGAGCATGGCCGCTGCCCGCCGCCGTGCGTCGCGCCGGCCGGCCAGTTCCAGCGGCAGCATGACGTTTTCGAGCGCGCTGAGGCTGCCCAGCAACTGAAAGCTTTGAAAAACGAACCCCATGCGCTGCGCGCGCACCGCCGCCCGGTCGTCTTCCGATCGCGCGTAGAGATCGAGCCCGTCGATCCGAACCGTGCCTGAAGTCGGCGTGTCGAGCCCCGCGATCAGGGACAGCAGCGTACTTTTGCCCGAGCCCGACGCCCCGACGATGGCGACCGTTTCGCCCGCTGCGACCTGGAAATCGACATCGCGCAAAATCGTGAGCGTCCCGGTGGAATCCTGGACGGCTTTGGTGAGGTGCTCGACCGAAATCATCGCGGTCTGGGAAGGGATCATGGAACAAGGAACGAAATTGATACGTCGACACTTTATCGTCTCGGGAGGAGCCCTCGCTGCCGCGGGATTTGCGCTGCGCCCGAGTTTGGCGGCGACGGCGAAGGTCATCCTCGTGGTGGGGGACTCGCTGAGCGCCGAGTACGGTCTGCCGCGCGGACGCGGCTGGGTCGCGCTGCTCGATGCGCGGCTGCGCGCCGAAGGCGTGCCGGCCCGGGTGATCAACGCCAGCATCAGCGGCGACACGACGGCGGGCGGCCGCGCGCGGCTGGCCCCGCTGCTCGAGCAGCACAAGCCCGACGTGGTCATCATCGAACTCGGCGGCAACGATGCCATGCGCGGCCTCGACCTCGCGCAGACACGCGAGCATCTGCTCGCCATGACCAGCCTCGCTCAGGCGTCCGGCGCGCGCGTCCTGCTGCTGGGCATGCAGGTGCCACCCAATTACGGCGCCGACTACGCGCGCCGCTTTGCCGAGGTGTTTCGTGAAGTCGCTCGCGAGCGGCGCGCGGCGCTCGTGCCCTTCTTCCTCAAAAACGTGGCGGACGTGCCCGAAGCAGCGGCGCTGTTTCAAGCCGACCAGATCCACCCCAACGAAAAAGCCCAAGCCATCATGCTCGACAACGTCTGGCCCCAACTACGAAAGCTGCTGCGATGAGTGTGCACCTGATCCCCGCCGCCGAGGCCGTGCAAAGCCTAGGCAGCTACCACACCATCATCGATGCGCGCAGCGAGTCCGAGTGGGCGCACGACCACCTGCCCGGCGCCCAAAACTGGCCGTCTTTGCGCGACGAGGAGCGCGTCCGCGTGGGCACCCTCTACAAACAGGTCAGCGCCTTCGAAGCGCAGAAAATCGGCGCCGCGCTCGTCGCGCGCAACATCGCTGCGCACATCGAGCGGGAAGTGCTCGACAAACCGCGCGACTGGCGCCCGCTCATCTACTGCTGGCGCGGCGGCAAACGCAGCAACGCGCTGGCCCTGGTGCTGGGCCAGATCGGCTTTCGGGTTGGCGTGATCGAGGGGGGGTACAAGGCCTTTCGCAAAGCCATGCTCGAAGACCTCGCCGCACGCGCCGAGTGCTTGAGCTTTCGCGTCATTTGCGGCCCCACGGGTACGGGCAAGACCCGCTTGTTGCATGCCCTCGGCCGCGCCGGCGCGCAGGTGCTCGATCTCGAGGCGCTCGCCTGCCATCGCAGCTCCGTGCTGGGTGCCGTGCCGGGGCAGCCGCAGCCCAGCCAGAAACGCTTCGAGAGTCTGCTCTGGGACGCGTTGCGGCACTTCCGGCCCGAGGAGCCGGTCTACGTCGAGGCCGAAAGCAAGAAGGTCGGCAACGTGTTCGTGCCCGAGCCCTTGATTCAGTCCATGCGCCGCAGCCCCTGCGTGCGCCTGGAAATGCCTCTTTCGGGTCGCGTGGCGCTGCTGCTCGAGGATTACCCTCAACTCACCCAGGACGTCGATTACCTCTGCCGAAGGCTCGAAGCCTTGACCGTGCTGCGGGGCCGCGAACAGGTCGAACAGTGGCAAGCCGCCGCCCGGAGCGGGGCATTCGAGACGCTGGTTCGCAGCTTGCTCGCCTTGCACTACGACCCGGGTTACGAGCGATCGACCGCCCACAACTTTGCCGCCTTCGCAACCGCGCCAACGCTGGCCCTGCCCGACCCGACGGCACGCAGCTTCGACGAAGCCGCTGCGCAGTTGCTGCAGGGGTGAAGACGCAGTTTCTGGGCAAGGCCAGCCCTGCCCCAGGTGCTCGGTACATTCGGCGGCGAGCAAGCGCCCTCACCGGCCCTGATTCCGCCCCGCCCTATGCCACGCTGGTGCCGGAGATCCCACGGTCAGAGGCTTCGGCCCCGGGGGTCGCGGCGGACGCGTCGTTCGACAAGGCCGACTCGGCCCCGGCGTCTTCGGGGCCGCCGTGCTTGCGCTCGGCCTTGGCCTTGAGCTTTTCCTCTTTCTTGCGCTTCTTCGCCAGCTCTTTCTGACGTTTCTCGTAGCCGTAGTTCGGGGTTGCCAATGTGCAGTTCTCGGTTGGGCCGGCGCTGAGGAGCGACTCGATGGGGCTCGATCGGTGGCGCGGCAGGGTGGTTTGGCTCTGCACTGTAGCAGTTCAGCGGGCCGCGCCCTCTTCCGCTTCCTGCCACTCGATGACATCCCGGTACGCGTGCCAGGTCGCATGGCCGAGCAGCGGGCCGCTCAACACCAGGCCCGCCCCCAGCGGCAACAGCGACACGAAGACCAACACGGCGATGAGCGCCCCCCAAAACAGCAGCACCCCCGGGTGCTCGTAAAAGACCCGGATGCTCTGGATGGCGGCCGTGATCGCATCCGTGTCCCGATCGAGAATCATCGGGATGGAAACGACAGACGTCGCAAACACGAGCAGCGCAAACACCGACCCCACCGCCAGATAAACCAGGACGAACTCCAGGTTCTCCGGGTTGAAGACGGCCTCGATCACGCCCGCCGTCGACGGCAGGCCGGTGTTGAAAAAGACCGCAAAGACCACGAGCGAAGCCCGGCCCCAGAGCAGTTCGAGCACCATGAAGACCAGCACCAGCATCCCCATGCTCTTGACGTGACCACGCCAAGCGAGGAGTGAGTCCACCAGGCGCACCGGCTCGCCGCGCTCGCGCCGGCGGCTCACCTCATAAAGACCCAGCGCCAGGAACGGCCCGACGAGCAAGCAGCCCGAGGCGATCGACATGGTGTATTCGGGCTTGGTTTGGAAGACAGCGGCCAAGACCACCGCCATGGCCCAAAAACACAGCCCGTAGAACAGCCCGATGCCCGGATGCGCGCGAAAGTCGGCCCACCCTCGGGTCAACCATTGCAGTGGCGAGGAAAACCCAAGCGGCCGGAACACCGCGCGCGGCCCCACGGGCGGCGGCGGGAAATAAGGCACCGGCTCCGCGTGCGCCGGACTCGCCTCGTATGGTGCGGCGCCGGTGGCTTGGCCCGACGCGGCGGTATCGGTTTGGGTCGAAGTGAGCGTATGAGACATGTCGAGCGCCAATGCGTTTGATAAAAATCAAACATCAGCGTACGCTGATTCATGCCGGATCGACACTAGAGAAAACACCGACCCGATAAACCCATGGCCGATGCCAGCTGCGGCAGGAATGGCGTCAGCCTTGCCCGGAGTCAGCGTGGCGTTCGAGCGCTCGCAAGCCCTGCTCGAGATCCCGCTGCAAATCCTCGACCGCTTCGAGCCCGACCGAGAAACGCACGAGCGAGCCTCGGGCCAGATGCGCCGGCCAGGGCGCGCGCAAACTTTGAATGTCGTAGGGCATCACCAAACTGACCGGCCCACCCCAGCTGTAGCCCAGGCGAAAGCAGCGCAGCGCGTCACAAAACGCATCGACCTGAGCCTGGCTGTAGCGCGCATCGAAAATCACGCTGAACAGGCCAGCGGCGCGTCCCCCGGGCCGCTGGGCGGTGCAGCACGAGACCCGCCAATGCGCATGGCCGGGTGAGCCCTCGAGCGCCGGATGCAAGACCTGCGCAAACACATCGCTGCGGCGGGCGCACCAGCGAGCCAGCGTGCGCGCTGCGGCGTCTTGCGCGTCATAGCGCAGTTCCAAACTGGGCAGGGCGCGCAGCACGGCTTCGACATCGTTGGCCCCGACGCCGAGGCCCAGCCGCATATGGGTTTGCTCGATGCGCCGGTGCAAGACGGCATCGCGCGTCACGACGCTGCCCATGAGCACGTCTCCGCCGCCGCTGGGGTATTTCGTAAGGGCATGGACACTGAGGTCGACCCCCAGCTCCTGGCCCGCCGAACGCCCCGGCACGAGGTCAAACGGCCGAAAAGCGAGGCCCGAGCCCCAGGTGTTGTCGAGGGCGACGAGCGCGCCGGATCGATGGCTGCGCTCGACGAGTGCGACCAGATCGGGAAACTCCATCGTCACCGAGCCCGCGGCCTCGACCCAAACCAGTCGCACGCGCGGCCCCCAGGATTCGCTCAAGGACTCGGGCCGCAAGGGGTCGTACAGCCGGTGCCCGATGCCATAGCGGGCCAACTCGTCGCGTGCCAAAGCAAGCCCGGGGCCGTAGGCATTCTGGGGCAGCAACACCTCGTCCCCCGCTGCCAAAAGGCTCAAATCCACCAGTGCAATGGCCGCGAGACCGCTGGGCGCCAGCGTGCAATGGCTCCCCCCTTCGAGGGTCGCCAGTCGCTCCTGCAGCGTGAAGCTGGTCGGCGTGCCGTGCAGGCCGTAGGTGTAGCCACGCCGGTCGCTCCAGTGCCGCGCGCGCATCGCGGCCACCGACGGAAAGAACACCGTGGAGGCTTTGAATACCCCCGGCTGCGGCGCATCGAACCCGGCCGGAGGACGGTAGGGATGGTGGATCAACGCCGTCGCGAGCGACCAGCCCCGGTCCGGCGGCGCGGAACCCGTCCGTTCATCGCGTGGATCGACCATGCCCGCAGCTCCCGCGCCAAGGCCTCAGAGGCTGAGAGGGAATTGGGCGTGCCCGAAGAGGCGCCATAAAGCGCGTCCGAGTAGGCGCAAAGCACAGCCGTAGCTCGGGCTACGGCGCGCATTTGCAACGCCCTCGGGCGTGTTTTGGGACGTCAAAGCGGGCATGACCGATTCCCTCTCAGCCTCTCAGACCTTCCACTTTTCGAGCAGCTTCTCCGGCGTCATCGAGTCGTAGTACTCGAAGGGCTGATGGATCCAGGGGTTGGTCGGGAGGAACTCGACGGAATAATCGGGCGCAAAAGACGAGACGCCTTTGGTCCAGATCACCGCCGTGCGCAACTCGGTGATGGGCTTGTAGTTGGTGCGCAGCATATCGACCACGGCCTTGAGCGTATGGCCCGAGTCAGCGAGGTCGTCGACCAGCAACACCCGTCCGGCGATTTCGCCTTTGGGCGTGGTGATGTAGCGCGCAATGTCGAGATGCCCCTGCACCGTCCCGGCCTCGGCACGGTAGGAACTGGTCGACATGATGGCCAGCGGCTTGTCGAAGATCCTTGAGAGGATGTCGCCGGGCCGCATACCGCCCCGCGCCAGGCACAGAATGGTGTCGAACGGCCAGCCCGATTGGTGAATCTTGATCGCGAGCTTTTCGATGAGGTTGTGGTACTCGTCGTAGCTCACATAGAGGTGCTTGCCGTCTTCCGTCAACATCGTATTTACTCCTGAATCTGTAGCGCCCATTGACCGTTTTATGCCGGGCTACCGGGGTTTTTGCTTGAAAATCAGTCCGGCAGGAAGGGGTGGCGGACCATGATCGTGTGGTCGCGGTCCGGGCTGGTCGAGACGATGTGGATCGGCACACCCGTCGCATGCGCGATGCGCTGCAAATACAGCCGCGCGTTCACGGGCAGGTCCTCGAGCCGGGTCACGCCCACGGTGGACTCGCTCCAGCCGTCGAGCGTCTCGTATATCGGGGTGCAGCGGGCGATTTCGTCGGCGCCGAGCGGCAGGATGTCGGTCGTCTGGCCGTCGAGCTCGTAGCCCACGCACAGTTTCAGCTCGCTCAAGCCGTCGAGCACGTCGAGCTTGGTGATGCATAGGCCCGAGAGCCCGTTGACCTGCGCGCTGCGTTTGAGCAAAGCCGCATCGAACCAGCCGCAGCGGCGGCTGCGTCCGGTCGTCGTGCCCTTTTCGGCACCGACAGTCGCCATGTGGTAGCCCGGTGTGCCCGGGGTTTGCCAGTCGAGTTCGGTCGGGAACGGCCCGCCGCCCACGCGGGTGCAATAGGCCTTGGTGATGCCGAGCACGTAGTGCAGCATGCCGGGCCCGACCCCTGCGCCCGCCGCGGCGTTGCCCGCCACGCAATTGCTCGAAGTGACATACGGGTAGGTGCCGTGGTCGACGTCGAGCAAGGTGCCCTGAGCGCCTTCGAACAGCAGGTTTGCGCCCTGCAGGTGCGCGTCGTTGAGCTCGCGCGAAACGTCGGCAATCATGGGCGCGAGCGCCTGCGCCTGGCGCATTGCCTCCTCATAGACCGGCTCGAACTGCACCTCGCCATCGGCCATATACGGTGCCAACGCTTCGCCAAACGAAAAGGAGCGTGAGCCCAGAAAGGTGGTCAGCACATGATTGTGCAAGCGCAGCAGCTCGCGCAGACGCGCCGCGAAGCGCTCGGGGTGGCGCAGGTCCTGCACCCGCAGCGCACGCCGCGCGATCTTGTCCTCATACGCTGGCCCGATGCCGCGTCCCGTGGTGCCGATTTTTTCCGAGCCGCCCTGCTCGCGCGCAGCCTCCCGAGCCACGTCGAGCGCGACATGGAAAGGCAGAATCAGCGGGCAGGCCTCGCTCACGCGCAAGCGCGAACGCACCTCCACCCCCGCGCGTTCGAGCCCCTCGATTTCCTCGAGCAGTTTGCCGACCGACAGCACCACGCCGTTGCCGATGTAGCACTTGACGCCCTCGCGCATGATGCCGCTCGGAATCAGGTGCAAAGCGGTCTTCACGCCGTTGATGACGAGCGTGTGGCCCGCGTTGTGGCCGCCTTGAAAGCGCACGACACCCTGCGCGCTTTCGGTCAGCCAGTCGACGAGTTTGCCCTTGCCCTCGTCGCCCCACTGGGTGCCGACGACGACGACGTTTCTTCCTTTGGTCATGTTCATTCAGGTCCGATGGTCAAATGGCGCGAACGATCCAGTGGCCCGCGACTTCCACCAGTTCCCGGTCGCAGAAAAATTCATCGATTTCGCTCTCGTGGCCGGGCAACATGCAAACCACGGTCTCACCCCGACCGCGCAACGAGGCGATCGCTGCGCGCAGATGCTCTCCCTGCCCCCAAGGCGCACGGATGGCGGGCTTGGGTCCCCGCTGCTGCGCCGCCGCCACGACCGCTTTCAAATCCAGGCTGAAACCCACGGCGGGACGCACCGCAGCCGTGGCTCGCCGGGCAAACACAGCACCCACCCCATCGTAGCGACCGCCCCGAACCAGCGCCTCGCCCGCCGGTTCCGCATAGACCGTGAAGCGCACGCCGCTGTAGTAGGCGTAGCCGCTCGCGTCGGCCAGATCGAAGGTCACCGTGGCCCCGTCGACATGCTGCGCCATCCAGCGCAGCGCATCGAGCGCCGCGGCCACGCCGGGGAAGCCTGCGAGGCATCGCTGCGCCTCTTCGAGCACCGAGGCGTCCCCGTACAGATCCACCAAGGCGCGCAGCGCCTGCTGCACCTCCACTCCGAGGCCCCGCGCGAGGCCGGCCACCTCTTGCCCGTCTTTGGCGGCTAGGGCGGCATTGAGGGCAGTCTGTTCGATCGGGTCGAGCGCAGATCCCGCCAGAATCGAGCGCAGGATCCGCGCGTCACCCAAGTCCAAGGTCAGCGAGCCGACCCGAGCCTGGGTCAGCCCGTCGAGCGCGAGCGAGACGACCTCGAGGTCGGCCTCGAGCCCCGCGTGCCCATAGAGTTCGGCGCCGAACTGCAGCGGTTCACGGCTGGCATGTGGGCGGTCGGGACGGGTGCGCAACACCGGCCCGCAGTAGCAGAGCCGGGTAACCCCCGCACGATTGAGCAGGTGCGCATCGATCCGCGCCACCTGCGGCGTCGTGTCGGCACGTACCCCGAGCATGCGCCCGGACAATTGGTCGACGAGCTTGAACGTCTGCAGGTCCAGGGCTTCGCCCGTACCCGTCAGCAACGATTCGAGGTGTTCGATGAGCGGCGGTATGACCAATTCATAGCCATAGGCGTTGGCCGTATCGAGCATGCGTCGACGCAGGTCTTCGATGTGGCGCGCCTCGGCAGGCAGCACATCGGCAATGTGATCCGGAAGGACCCAAGCAGTCATGAAAATGCGTCAGAGTGTGAAACGCGCGATTTTACCGGGCTGCGATCAGGGGCTGAGAGGGAATTGGGCGTGCCCGAAGGGGCGCCCCAAAACGCGCCCGAGTAGGCGCAAAGCACAGCCGTAGCTCCAGCTACGGCGCGCATTTGCAACGCCCTCTGGCGTGTTTTGGGGCGTCAAAGCGGGCATGACCCATTCCCTCTCAGCCTCTCAGCCCCAGGGGCGAAGCACCCCGCGCGTGCAACGCTGCATCAGGCCAGCAAAAGCAGCAGCAAGCCCCCGGCGGCCACCGAGCACAGCCCGTAAAAACGCAACTGGCCGTCGCGCAGCTGTCGAATCTGGTCCACGACCTGTCGCCAAAAAGAGGGTGCGATCAGAGGCAAAGCGCCCTCGACGATCAACACCCAAGCCAAAACCGCCCAAAACGACATCGGCTGCTCAGTGGCGCGTCACTTTTTCGGAGCCGCAGCCGCTGCCCCAGAATTGCCCCCTCGCATCACCTTGAAGAATTCCGACGAGGCCGGATCCAACACCAGGACATCGCTTTTCTTGGCAAACGTGGACTTGTAGGCTTCGAGGCTGCGGTAGAACTGCGCAAACTGCGGATCCTTCCCAAACGCCTCGGCGTAAATTCGCGCCGCCTCGGCGTCGCCTTCGCCCTTGACCTTCTGGGCCTCGCGGTACGCGTTGGCGAGCGTCACTTCACGTTGGCGGTCCGCATCGGCGCGGATCTTCTCGCCTTCGGCCGCGCCAGTCGAGCGCAGTTCATTGGCCACGCGCTTGCGCTCGGCTTCCATACGGCGATAGACCGACTCGGTGATCGCTTCGACATAGTCGGCGCGCGTGATGCGCACATCGACAATGTCCACACCCCACGGTTTCTCACCCTTGACGACCTTGAGCACCTCGCGCTTGACGTTGGCCATCAAGGCATCGCGCTTGGTCGAGAGAATCTCCTTGACGGTGGCGCGGTTCACCTCTTCCTGCAATGCATTGCGCACGACCCGGTTGAGTTGCACCGCTCCGGCGTTCTCATCGAGCCCGACGTTGCGAATGTAGGCCTGCGGGTCACTGATGCGCCAGCGCACATACCAGTCGACCACCATGCGCTGTTTTTCCGCCGTCAGCAAGGGCTCGGATTCGGTGCTCTCGAGATTGAGCAGTCGCTTGTCCAGATACGACACGTTCTGGAACGGCGGCGGCAGCTTGAAATTGAGGCCCGGCTCGGTGATGACTTCCCGAATCTGCCCCAGCGCATAAACCACGCCGAATTGCCGCTGATCGACCACGAACATCGTGGAACTCAAAAGCGCCAGCAAAACCAAGATGGACGAAGCGACCATCCCGATACGGTTGATATTCATTCTGAAAACTCCTCAGCGGCTGTCGCGGTCGCGGGTACGGCCGGCATCCCGGGTGCGGGCATCGTTGGACGACGGGGTACCGGCGGCGCTCTGCGGCGCGCCGGTCGACCCCGATGTCGCGGCAGCGCCCGTCACCGGCGTTGCGGAGCCTGCGGCCGACTGCGCCTCGGCGGCGACCTGTTGCATGATCTTGTCGAGCGGCAAATACAGCAGGTTCGATCCCTGACGCGAGTCGACCAAAACCTTGGTCACATTGCTGTAGATCTGCTGCATGGTGTCGACATACATCCGGTCGCGTGTGACTTGTGGCGCCTTCTGGTACTCGGTCAGCACCGAGCGGAACCGCTGGGCATCGCCTTGCGCCTGGGCCACGATGCGTGCGCGGTAGGCATCCGCCTCCTCTTTCAGGCGCGAAGCCGCACCCACGGCGCGCGGCACGACGTCGTTGGCATAGGCCTCCGCCTCATTTTTCGCACGCTCACGCTCCTGGCCGGCCTTGAGCACGTCGTCGAACGCAGCCTGAACCTGTTCGGGCGGGCGAACGCCGCCCTGCTGCAAGTTGACCCCGACCACCTCGATGCCCACCTTGTAGCGGTCGAGGATGGACTGCATCAGCGACCGAACCCGCGGCGCGATCTGGTCGCGCTCTTCGGCCAGGGCGGAATCCATTTTCATCTTCCCGACGACCTCACGGACCGCGGTCTCGGCCGCCTGAACCACGGCCTCGGTCGGGTTCTTGCTCTCGAATAGAAAGGCGCGCGCATCGTTGAGACGATACTGAACCGCAAACTTGATTTCGACGATGTTCTCGTCCTCGGTCAGCATCGCGGAATCGCGCAGCCCCGTGGCACGAATCACATTGTCTCGGCCCACGTCGACCGAGCGGATTTGGGTGACGAACACCACTTCATGGCGCTGGATCGGGTACGGCAGACGCCAGTTGAAACCGGCGCCCACCGTGGTTTTGTAGCGCCCAAATTGGGTGATGACCGCCTGCTGCCCTTCCTGGACGATGAAAAAACCCGTCCCGAGCCAGAGCAGCAAGGCGACGCCGAGCAACAGGCCAATGCCGATCCCGGCACCCTTCATATCCGGCGGCGGTAGACCCGCTCCCCCGCCTTTGCGTCCACCACCGCCGCCAAACAGGCCGCTGAGTTTGCGGTTGAAGTCACGCCACAGTTCATCGAGGTCCGGCGGACCCTCTGAGGGCCCAGCCCCCCGCTTCGGTTCGCGTGGTTCATTCGGCCCCTTCGGCCCAGACCCGTCGCCTTCGGGGGGCGAGCCGTTGGGCCCTCGCCCCCAGCGCGGATCATTGAGGTTGAAAATTTCGTTCCAACGCGCCGGAGCCAAACGGCTGCGCAGCAGCCCAGTTCTCAAGTTCATTCCCGTGGTCCTGTTGTTCTCTGGGGCGATTGTGCCCAATCCTCACACCCGATCCGGGTTGCCGTCGGGCAATTCCCCCGCGGTGGAACGGTCGTCGTTCGTCCTCAGTGCCGAGGCGGCCTTGAGGGCGATCTGTTCACGCAATTGGGTCAAGCCACTGCCAGTCTGAGCGCTCAGAAACACTCGAGGGGTCTGCACGCCTGCGACTTCCATCGTATCGACGACCTTCAGCGGACGCTTCGTCTCCTCCAGGCGGTCGATCTTGTTGAACACGACGATTTGCGGCACCTGTTCCGCGCCGATCTCAGCGAGGACCTTTTGCACCTGCTCCATCTGCTCGACCGCCTCAGGGCTCGAGGCATCCACCACATGCAGCAGCAAATCCGCATCCGCGGCCTCCTCCAGCGTGGCCTCGAAGGCGTCGATGAGACCGTGGGGAAGATCACGAATGAATCCGACCGTGTCAGACAACGATACCTTGCGGCCGATTTCCCCCAGGTAGAGCTGGCGCGTGGTCGTATCCAGCGTCGCAAACAACTGATCGGCCGCATAAGTGTTGGCCTTGACGAGCGCGTTGAAGAGCGTCGACTTGCCGGCGTTCGTATAGCCAACGAGCGAAACCGAGAACGTGTCGCGCCGCTGACGCTGACGCCGCTGGGTCTTGCGCTGCCGCTTCACCCGCTCGAGCCGCTCCCGCGTGCGCTTGATCGCCTCGCCGATCATGCGGCGGTCGAGTTCGATTTGGGTTTCCCCCGGGCCGCCGCGCGCGCCGATCCCGCCGCGCTGCCGCTCGAGGTGGGTCCATCGGCGGACGAGCCTCGTGCTGAGGTACTGTAGCCGCGCCAGTTCGACTTGCAGCTTGCCTTCATGGCTGCGCGCACGCTGCGCAAAAATTTCCAGAATCAGCAAGGTGCGGTCGTTGACCGGCAGGCCCAGATGCCGCTCCAGATTGCGCTGCTGGGCTGGGCTCAACGACGAGTCGAACAGGACTTCCTGGGCCCCCAGTTCGGCCGCAAGCGCCTTGATCTCGTCGGCTTTTCCCCGCCCGATGAAGAGCGCAGCATCGGGCACGCTGCGCTTGCATGCGACGCGCCCGACGGGCTCAAACCCGGCGGTTTGCGCCAGGAGCCCAAGCTCTTCGAGTCGGGGGTCGAAAAATCCACGCCCGAAATCGACCCCGACCAGGATGACCGGAGCTGGCGTGTATGGGCTTGCAGACGAAGATGCGCTCAACGGACCAGCCGCTCTGAGACCGCGGGATAGACGCGCGCGCGCGGGAGGGGGGCTGCGCGTCGCGCATGGCCAGATGAACTGGCTTGGAAAGCGCGCGAAGTGGAGCTCATGCGGACGGAGCCTGCTCTTCCGCGTTCAGCGAAAAATGCACGGCGCGGCCCGGGACGATGGTGGAGATGGCGTGTTTGTAGACCATCTGCGTCACCGTGTTGCGCAGCAGGACGACATACTGGTCGAACGACTCGATCTGTCCCTGCAGCTTGATGCCGTTGACCAGATAAATCGAGACGGGGACGTGTTCCCGACGCAGCGTGTTGAGAAATGGATCTTGCAAGACTTGGCCTTTATTGGTCACGATATGCTCCGTGTTCGGAAGTTTGAATGGGCTTGAACCTTACCATAGCCCTACACCCAGCCGGGCTCAAAGCCCGAAAGTCCGCCCGCCCGCACGGGCAATCCTTTAGGGCAACGCTGAACAAGTCCCTCGCGCGTCGCGCATCCCGGCTGCGGGCGGTCTGCGTCGTTGCAAATCCTCGCCATAGCTGCGGCTATGGCTGCGGTTTGCGCCTCGCATCCCATCCCGCGGCCGCTCGCGCGCCATCGCGGAAACTCATTCAGCGTTGCCTTAGTTCGCCCGCCGCTCGCGGTTGGCGTAAGGGTTGTCCGCGGTTTTGAATTCGATCCGCAGCGGCGTCCCCACCAACGCAAAAGCCTTGCGAAAACGACCTTCGAGATAGCGTTTATAGGCAGGCGTGACATGCTCGAGCGAATTCCCGTGAATGACGATCACGGGCGGATTCATCCCCCCTTGGTGGGCATACCGCGGTTTGGGCCGGTACATGCCCGAGCGTTGCGGCGGCTGGAGTTGGACGGACTCCAGCAAAACCCGTGTCAACTGCGGGGTCGGCATCTTGCGATGTGCGGATTCATAGGCCTCGATGATCGATCGCCACACCGGCGCGAGGCCTTGACGGGTCCGCGCCGAGATGAAGTGGATCGGTGCAAATTTCAGAAACGCCAGCCGAAGCTCGACCGCGCGCTTGACCAGTTCGCGCTGATACTCGTCAACCGCATCCCATTTATTGACCGCAATGACGACCGAGCGACCGCTCTCCAAAATGAACCCCGCGATGTGGGCATCTTGGTCGGTGATGCCCTGGGTCGCGTCGAGCAGCAACAAGACGACGTTGGCCGACTCGATCGCCTGCAGTGTCTTGACGACGGAGAATTTTTCGATCGCTTCGAAAACCCGGCCCTTGCGCCGCAGTCCAGCCGTGTCGATGAGCTCGAAACGGCGCCCTTCGCGCTCCAGCGGCACCGAAATCGCATCTCGGGTCGTGCCGGGAAGGTCGAAGGCGACGAGCCGCTCTTCACCGAGCCAGGCGTTGATCAATGTCGACTTGCCCACATTGGGTCGCCCCGCCACCGCCAGGCGTATCGGCGCGTTGGCTTCGACTTCCCCGGCCTCTTCGTCGTCGGGCTCGACGTCCGCACCGGGGATTTGGTCCAAAGCGGCTTCGATCACGCTTCGAACCCCCTGGCCATGCGCGGCCGACACCGCATGGACCTCTCCCAGGCCCAACTCGTAAAAATCAGCAAGCTGCAAGCCGTCGTGCATGCCCTCAGCCTTGTTGGCCACCAGCAGGCAGGGCTTGCCCAAGCGCCGCAGGTAACTCGCGATTTCGTGGTCCTGCGCGGAAATGCCCGCGCGCGCATCCACGACGAACAAGACGACATCCGCTTCGGCGACCGCCTGCCGCGTCTGCTTGGCCATCTCGTGGTAGATCCCGGTCTCGGCCGTCGGCTCGAAACCGCCGGTGTCCACGACGATGAATTCGCGCCGACCCAGGCGTCCTTGCCCGTAGTGCCGATCGCGCGTCAGACCCGCGTAGTCCGCAACGATCGCATCGCGGGACTTGGTCAGACGGTTGAACAGCGTCGATTTACCGACGTTCGGTCGCCCGACCAATGCGACGACCGGCTTCATCGCACCACCTCTCGTCGCGAACCCTCAGCGAGGCCGGTACGCATACAGCCCCCCTTGCCGAGTGGCGACCACCAGCGTCTTCCCGACGAGCGTCGGCTGGGCCACGATGGGTGAGCCATCGGTCGCGACGCGATCGACGACCGCCCCGTCCTCGGTGGAGAGAAAATGCACGAAGCCGAAACTGTCGCCCAGGACCACCGATCGCCCCGCCACCCGCGGCGTGCTGAGCGCGCGGTATTTCAAACGCTCCGAGCTCCACCGGCGCTCGCCGGTGGCTGCATCCCATGCCACCACGACGTCGTCGGATTCGACGCCATAGACTTTGCGACCATCACCGCTCACGCCCTGATGCCCGTTGGCCGGCTGGGTCCACAACAGCGTGCCACGCACCGTATCGACACAGCCCACGGCCGATTGGTAGGCTCGCAGACAGACGGTCGTCCCATCGCGTGCGACGCCTGCAACCAGATCCGCCAGCCGCTCCACTTCGTTCGTGCCCCGGGGGCTTGCGAGCGCGACCAGCCAGCGCTCACTGCCATTTGTCGGATTGATGGCCGTCAATCGACTGGAGATTCCAGCAAGCAGCGTATCCCCCACCGGCAAGAGCACCCCCGCCTGCTTGAGCACCAAAGCCTCACTGGCCCGCGGGCGGGCCCACAGTCGCCGCCCACTCGCCGCATCGAACGCCAAAACCGACCGATCTGCACCCAGCACGAACACACGGGCACCCGCCACGAGCGGAGCCGTCCACACACCGGTTTGAAGGCGCTGACGCCAGAGCTCACGGCCCTCGCGCAGCACGACGAGTTGATGGCTGCGTGTGACCACGGCAGCGAACTGGCCGTCACTGCCGACACCGGCGGCGATGGACTCTCCCACCGATCCAAGCCAGCGCTCGCGCCCGTTGGTGGCCTCGATCGCGCGCACCGTACCATCGTCGGAGGCCGTCACGAGCGTCTCGCCAGCCACCGCGAGCTGGAGCGGGAAACTTACCGGACCCTGTCGTGCCGTCCACGCCGTCGCGACTCCGATCAATCCCGGGTTGGCCGGCAACTCAGCGGGCTTCGGACGATCCGAGCTGGCGCAAGCCGCAAAGAGCACGGTCGCACCGATACAGACGAACAAGCACGAGCGGCGCGCGATCCGCGCCATCGTCTTTCGAGCCATCATGGACGCGCTCCCGACGCGGCCGGCTTCGAAGAACCCGCCGCAGGCGCCGAACCGTCCTCGACCCCAAGCGAAGCGAGTTTGACGTCCACGAAGCGTCGATACGTCACCGATTCGGGCAGGCCATCGAGCGCCTTACGGTACTCGGTGGCAGCCTCTGGGGCGCGCCCTTGCAGGCTCAGGATGTCGCCCTTGCGGTCGGCGACGAGCGCTTCATAGTCCTTCGGCATGGCCTCGGCCAAGACCTGGAGTGCCTCGCCGTAAGCCTTTTCTCCAGCGAGTAGGCCCGCAAGTCGCAGTCGCGCCACCGGCGCATAAGCCCCGTCACCCGCGTCCGTCGCAACCCAGCGCAAGGCCTCTTTCGCTTCGGCCGCTTTGCCACTTTCGTGATAGAGCTTTGCCGCCATCAGCCCGGCCTGCTTGGCAAACACGCTGGACCCGAATTGCTGCTTCAAGTCGCTCCATGCCGTCGAAGCCCGTTCGACATCCCCGGAGCGCGCAGCCCGGTCGAAGGCATCGAACAGCGCGGCGGCCTGGACGGCTTGGCGGCGTTGCCAGTATTGGTACCCGTTCCACGCGGCGTAGCCACCCAGTGCGACGATCAGCACCCAGGTGATGAGGTCGCCGTAGGTCTTCCAGAAATGCCGCAGCTCGGCTAGTTGTTCCTGTTCTTCGAGATCGAGATGTCGGGCCATGGGTTTTACTCAGAAAGGGTCCGCGATTTTAGGCGCACGGCTGCACTGGCGACGTCACTGAGTGGGAGCAAAAACTGGCTGCCGGCTCCTTCGCCGCGCAGCGTCTTGACACTCACCTCACCTCGCGCCAATTCCTCGGGCCCAAAAATGAGGGCGTACAGCGCGCCGCTCGCGTCGGCGCGGCGGAATTGCGATTTCATGCTGCCGCGTTGCGCGCCGGATGCGGCATGCATTTGGACGGCGACTCCAGAACCCCGCAAACCCTCGAGGAAGCCCAGAACAGGCCCCATGGGAATGTCGTCCCCATCGGGAATGATCGCGTAGGCGTCGGGTGACGGTGGCGGCGGCGTGCGGTCGCATTCACGGAGCAGTTCCAAGATGCGTTCGACACCCAGCGCCCAGCCCACTGCGGGTGCAGGCTTGCCACCGATTTGCTCGATCAAGCCGTCATAACGCCCCCCGCCACAGACCGTTCCCTGCGCACCAAGGCGGTCGGTCACGAATTCGAACACCGTCAGGTTGTAGTAGTCCATGCCGCGCACGAGCCGGGGATTGAGACGATAGCTCACCCCAACCGAGTCCAACAGCTGTTGCAGCGTTTCGAAATACCGTTGCGAGGCGTCGCCCAGAAAGTCGGTCAGTTTGGGGGCGTTCTCGACCAGGGCCTGCATGTCGGGATTTTTGGTGTCGAGTATGCGCAGCGGATTGCTGTGCAGACGACGGCGCGCATCGGCGTCCAGCAGATCCTGATGGGCCTCGAAATACTCGATCAAGGCTTTGCGGTGGGCGACGCGCTCGGCCGGCTGCCCGAGCGTGTTGATTTCCAGGCGTATGCCCTCCAAGCCCAGTTCCCGCCACAGCGCCGTCGCGAGCAGAATCACTTCGGCGTCGATCTCGGGCCCTGAAAACCCCAGCACCTCGGCGCCGATCTGATGAAACTGACGGTAGCGTCCGCGCTGGGGCCGTTCATGCCGAAACATCGGGCCCATGTAATAGAGACGGCGCCCCCCCTCATACAGCAAGGAATGTTCGACCGCCGCCCGGACGACCCCTGCGGTCGCCTCGGGGCGCAGCGTCAAGGCCTCGCCGTTGAGGTGATCGACGAAGGAATACATTTCCTTCTCGACGATGTCGGTCACTTCACCGAGGCTGCGAACGAACAGCGGCGTGGGCTCGACGATGGGCGTGCGGATGTTACGGTAGGCGTAGCGCGCCATCAGGCGCCGCACCGTCTCCTCCAACCACTCCCACTGCGCGGATTCGGGCGGCAGGATGTCATTCATGCCCTTGACGGCAACCAGCCGGGTCGGGGCCCTGGGCGCGCGCTGGGGCGCGTCGTTCTGTTCTTGCATGCTTAGGACGAAGAGGCGATCACGGATTGGCCGAAGCGGGCTTCCACGTATCGGGTGACGATTTCCTGGAATTCCTCGGCGATGCGCTCACCCCGCAGAGTCAAGCGCTTCTCGCCATCGATGAAGACGGGGGCTGCCGGAGCCTCGCCGGTTCCGGGCAGACTGATACCGATGTCGGCATGTTTGCTTTCGCCGGGACCATTGACGATGCAGCCCATCACCGCCACCTTGAGCCGTTCGGCACCGGGATAACGCTCGCGCCAAACCGGCATCTGGGCGCGGAGAAAATCGTCGATCTGCTTGGCGAGCTCTTGGAAGGTGGTGCTCGTCGTGCGGCCGCAGCCGGGGCAGGCCGTGACCGACGGAACGAATCGCCGCAAGCCCAAAGCCTGCAGCAGTTCCTGGGCGACCAGCACCTCCTGCGTGCGCGCTTCGCCCGGCAAAGGCGTGAGCGAGACCCGGATCGTGTCGCCGATCCCTTCCTGCAAGAGCACCGACAAGGCCGCCGTCGACGCGACGATACCCCGCACCCCCATACCAGCCTCGGTCAATCCGAGATGGAGCGGATAGGTGCATCGGCGTGCCAGTTCCCGATAGACGGCAATCAAATCCTGCACCCCACTGACCTTGCAGGAGAGCAAGATCTGGTTCGGAGCCATCCCGAGTTCCACGGCCCGCTCCGCAGAGCTGAGTGCCGATGAAATGAGCGCCTCGTACATGACCAGCCGACCGTCGAGGGGCACCGGGCGCCGGCTGTTCTCATCCATCATATGCGCCAGCAGTTCCTGGTCGAGACTGCCCCAGTTCACGCCGATGCGCACCGGCTTGTCCCAGCGCAGCGCCGCGTCGATCATCTGCCCGAACTGCAGGTCTTTCTTGTCGCCCTTACCCACGTTGCCGGGGTTGATGCGGTATTTCGAGAGCGCTTGCGCGCAACTCGGGAAGTCCGTCAACAGCCGGTGGCCGTTGTAGTGGAAATCGCCGATCAGCGGAACATCGACCCCCATGCGATCCAACTGGTCGCGGATGGCCGGGACGGCTTCGGCCGCCTCGGGCGTGTTCACCGTGATTCGAACCAGTTCCGAACCTGCTTCGGCGAGTTCCCGGATCTGAATGGCGGTGCCGATGACGTCGACCGTATCGGTGTTGGTCATCGACTGAATGCGCACCGGAGCGTCGCCCCCCACCGCAACGACCCGGCTGCCCCACCGGATCTGCGCCTGTCCGGTTGGATGACGCCGAGGGGTAGAGAAAGTAGGCCCCGCCTCCATCATCGTGTCCTCACTCATTTCACCGCACCTCGAAGCGGGCGACGTTGTTGCGGGCGATGGGCGCGAGGTCCATGGGCTTGCCGCGCACCGACACCTGCGTCGCATCCGCGCGGCCGATCAGCACGTTCAAAGGACCCGGCGCATCGAGCGCCACCGATTCACCGGCCTGCAGCAGCTTGCGAAAAACGACGGTGCCGCTCGCATCGCTGACCTCCACCCAACTCTCGCCGCTGGCGGCAAACCGCAGCCAACCGGACTCAGCCACCTGGGGAACTGCAGCTTGCGGTTGGCTCGAAACGGCGACCGGAGGCGGCGCAAGCCCCGGCCCGCTGCTGCTGGGGGCTACCGGCGCGGGAACCGAAGCCGGGACGGTTGAGGACCGCATCGGGGGGGCTGCGGCGGCAGGCGCAACCGACGCAGCGAGCGTCGAGGACGCGCTGCCCGCGCTCACCGCCTGGCGCTCAGCGTTGAGCTGCGGGGCCTTCACCCAGTAGGGCCAAAACCACAGAACGACGCCCGCCAACAGCAGGAGTGCCGCAGCCACCAACAGCGGTCGACTTCGCTGTGGCAGCGATAGACCCGAGGCCGAGCGGCGAAACCCATGTCCACTTTCGTGGAAGGCCCCAAGCCGACTGTCGTCGGGCTGCAGTTCAACGGCCTCGGGCACGGGCAAAGCCGCCAGAATCGGCGAGCGATCGATGCCCAACTGACGGCATACGCTCGAAGCCAGCGCACGAACGAAAACGATGTCCGGGAACGCCTCCCATTGCTCCGCTTCGAGCGCTTCCAGCCGGCGCTCAGGGACCTTGAGCGACGCGGCGAGTACCGAAATCGAGATGCCCGCGCGCTCCCGTGCCGAGCGCAGCATCGCACCCGCCGAGACCGGGGTGAACGGCGTCTCCGCTTGCACAGGGCTCATCGGCTCATTCATCAAAAGCTCCCCGTTCGTAGGCGGCCAGCTCCTTCGATTGCGGGTAGCGCCGACGAAGCTGCTCGGCCAGCTGACGCATCGCGTCGCGATTGTTCAAACGGCGCTCCACTTTGATCCCCAGCCAAAGCGATTCCGCGTTCGCATATTCCGAATTGTTGATGCGACGGATATAGAACTGCGCACGCTCGAATTCACCGCGTTGATACAACAGCAGCGCCAGGTTGTACCCAGTGACGGGGTTGGCTGCATCGAGTTCATAGGCATGCGCGAGGTTGCGCTCGGCCTCGGCCAGCTTGCCGGCCCGCGCCTGGCACAGGCCGTAACCCAAATAGGTCTTGGCCTTGTCGAGATAAATTGGGTTGGCCAAGGCACGCTCGAACACTTCGAACGATTCGGGGTAGCGCTGCTGCTGGCACAAGAACCAAGCATAGTTGTGCAGCGATCCCCCATCCCGGGGATTAATGGACAAGGCCCGTTTGAAGCTTTCCTCGGCCAGTCCCGGGTTGTTGAGCTTCATGTAAATGAGCCCGCGCAGGTTGTAGGCATCGGCAAACGAGGGATCGATCGCCAGAACCTGCTTGACCTCGTCGAGGGCGACGGTGGTTTGACCTTGCTCGAAATAGCCGACCGCCAAGGCCAGGCGCAAACGTGCGCGCCGCCGCGCTTCAGGCTCGTCGGACTCGGTCACGATGTCGGGGCCACTCGCTGAGGCTCCCGCGTTCGCACCCGACGCGGCACAGCCCTGCAACTGCGCGAACGCGGAGAACAGCGCGCACAGCACCAAGAGCCTCCTGACATAGGCCGCGTCAACGGGTCGCATAAGGCGTGCCTCCCGATGTTGGGTTGCCCGATGTTGGAAGATCTGCCGAAACCAGCGGAATCACACGGCGCTTCGACAGGCGCTCGTGAACGCGGGTGCGGTCCCGGACATCCCCGGCCAGTTGCCCGCAGGCTGCGTCGATGTCATCGCCACGGGTCTTGCGAACCGTGGTCACGATGCCGGCGTCGTTGAGCGCACGTGCAAAGGCGCTGACCGCTTCCGGAGTCGACCGCCGCAGACCCGAGCCCACAAACGGGTTGAAAGGAATCAGGTTGAACTTGCACCAAACACCGCCGCCCCGCCGATGTTGCCGGACGAGTTCGATCAGGCGCTGGGCGTGCACGGGCTGATCGTTGACACCGTCGAGCAGGCAGTACTCAAAGGTGATGAAGTCGCGCGGCGCATGGGGCAGGTAGCGGTTGCAGGCATCCAACAACTCGGCCAGCGGGTACTTGCGGTTGAGCGGAACGAGTTCGTCGCGCAAGGCATCGTCGGGGGCATGGAGCGAAACCGCCAAGGCCACGGGGCAGTCGGTGGCGAGCCGGTCCATCATGGGAACGACCCCGGATGTCGAGACGGTCAACCGCCGTCGAGACAGCCCGTAGCCATGGTCATCCAGCATGATCCGCATCGCCGGCACCAGCGCGCCGTAGTTCTGCAGCGGCTCGCCCATGCCCATCATCACGACGTTCGTGATGACCCGGTCGCTACGGCCGAGGTGCGCGCGCAGGAAGCGCTCGGCATACCAGAGCTGGGCGACGATCTCGTGGGTGGCGAGATTGCGACTGAAACCCTGGTGCCCGGTCGAGCAAAACCGACAGCCGACCGCGCAGCCTGCCTGGGACGACACGCACAGCGTGCCACGGTCATCCTCGGGAATGAAGACCGTCTCGACGGCTTCGCCGTTTCCCACGTCGAACAGCCACTTGATCGTGCCGTCCGCCGAATCGTGGCGGGAGAGCACGGGCAAGCCCTCGACGACCGCGTCTCGTTTGAGCTTTTCGCGAAAGGGACGGGCGAGATCCGACATCTGGTCGAAGTCGCTCTCGCCCCGCTGATGGATCCAGCGAAACAGCTGCGTGGCGCGAAAGCGCTTCTCCCCGCGGGCCTCACACCAAGCGGCAAGGCCCGGCAGATCGAAGTCGAGCAGGTTATCGGCCATCGCAGCAGGGGCGTCGGGCCGCTTCAGCGGCTGTAGACGTTCATGCCGGCAAAGAAGAAGGCGATCTCCGCGGCCGCCGTCTCCGGACCGTCGGAACCGTGCACGGCGTTGGCGTCGATGCTGTCGGCAAAGTCTGCGCGTATCGTGCCGGGAGCGGCCTTCTTGGGATCGGTCGCGCCCATCAGGTCCCGGTTCTTGAGAATGGCACCCTCGCCTTCGAGAACCTGGATCATCACCGGGCCGGAAACCATGAAATCGACCAAGTCTTTGAAGAACGGGCGCTCTTTGTGCACCGCATAAAAGGCCTCAGCCTCGCGACGCGACAGGTGGGCCATACGGGCAGCCACGATCTTGAGGCCGGCGGCCTCGAAACGAGCGTAAATTTGTCCGATGACGTTTTTTGCCACCGCGTCGGGTTTGATGATGGAAAGCGTGCGTTCGATAGCCATGGTTGGATTTCCAGGTTTTAGCGTTAAAAAATGGGGTCGTTCGCCCGAAAGCGAAAACCCCACATTCTAGGACAAGGCCGACCCCTTCCCCCGCGTGCCGTGCAGCCGACACCGGGTGCGCGCCCTCGCAAAAGCGGTAGCGCTTTGCCCAACCGGCGCCGAGGCGTTCAGCGTCGACGCCGCCCGCGGCCCGGAACGGCCTCGCGTCGCTGTCGCCCCAGGCTGTCGGCGCCGATGTAGCCCAGTGACGTTTTGAGGGGATCGGGCTGCGCGTTGCCGCGCGGCGCCGCCGCGTTGTTGGCACCGGAGCGTCGAGCCGGCGCGGCTACTGCACGCCCCGGCTTTCGACCGGTCGAAGGCTTGGCGCTCGAGCGCGGTGCACCGCGACCCGCGGCGCCCTGGGTGCCGCCTGCGGCTTCGGTCAAGGCCGCAACGTCGCGCTCGTCGAGTTCGACCCAGGCCCCGCGCTTGAGGCCGCGCGGCAAGACCATGGCACCATAGCGGATGCGGATCAGGCGACTGACCGCATGGCCGACCGCTTCGAACATGCGGCGGACCTCCCGGTTTCGGCCTTCGGCGATCGTGACGCGATACCAGCAGTTGGCCCCCTCCCCGCCCCCGTCCTCGATCGAGCGGAACTGCGCCATGCCATCGTCGAGCTGCACCCCTTCGAGCAGCTTTTGCTTTTCTTCGTTGCTCAGGGCGCCCAAGACCCGAACAGCGTATTCGCGCTCGAGGCCAAAGCGCGGATGCATGAGGCGGTTGGCCAGTTCCCCCGAATTGGTGAACAACAGCAAGCCCTCGGTGTTGAGATCGAGCCGCCCGACCGATTGCCACTTGCCCTGCTGCAGCCGGGGCAAACGCCGGAAGACGGTGGGACGATTCTGCGGGTCGTCGTGGGTGACGACTTCGCCCGCGGGCTTGTGATAGGCCAACACCCGCGGCGGCGGCGGTTCGATGCGCACGCGCACCGGTTTGCCGTTGACCTTGACCTGATCGCCAAACTGAATGCGCTGGCCGATGTGTGCCGGCTGGTTGTTGACCGTGATCCGGCCCTCGGTGATGAGCTGTTCCATCTCGAGTCGGGAGCCGAGCCCCGCCTGGGCGAGCACCTTGTGCAGTTTGGGGAATTCGATCTGCGGCTGCAGCACCCGTTTGGCAGGCACTTCGGCCGGGCCTTCGGCGACGCTGTCGTATTCGCCCGAGATGACGTCCTCGAAGCGCAACGGTGCGAGTTCCGGCGTGGGCTCAGCAGGCCGGCCTCCACGCGCCGGCCGATCGTTGGGACGCTTGTCCTTGCGGCCCGAGCGTGGGGCACGCGGCTTCGCTGGGCGCCCCTCTGTCCCACGCGCTGCAGCCGCTGCCGATCCAGCCGGAGCCTCAGCGGAGTCCGCCACCGGCCCCGCGCCCTCCGGGCGTTCACGGCTGTCGACGGACGCCAGCGCAGACGGGTGGGCTTCTTCGGTCGCGAGCTTCATCGCGCCAGGCAGGGCTTCTTCATTGGTCGGATTCATGAGGCAGTCTCAGGGCGATCGGTGGAAAGAGGGTCGAGCTCAGTGTCGACGGAGTCGGTCTCAGCGAGGTCGGTATGCAGGGAGGCCGACGCTTCAGGATGGGTGGTCATGGCGAGCGGATCGTTGGCCGGAGTCATCGCATCCAGGGCCTCGAGCGCTTCGAGCGCCTGGCGGCTCGCTGGGTCGGCAGCCGTGCCGATGGCGGGCAATTCGTCGAGCGAGCTCAAGCCGAGGTCATCGAGAAACTTGGACGTGGTCGCAAACAAGGCCGGTCGGCCTGGCGCCTCCTTGTGCCCGATGACTTCGATCCAGCCGCGGTCTTCGAGCTGTTTGATGATTGCGGAATTGATCGTCACGCCACGAATGTCTTCGATATCGCCACGGGTGACCGGCTGCCGATACGCAATGATGGCAAGCGTCTCGAGCGTCGCCCGGCTGTAACGCGGCGGCTTTTCCGGATGCAGCCGATCCAGATAGGGACGCATTTCGGGCCGACTCTGAAAGCGCCAGCCGCTGGCCAGCCGGGTGAGTTCGACGCCCCGATGGGCCCAATCATCCCGCAGCTCGTCGAGCAGGCGGCGCAGCGTGTCGGCGCCGATGGCCTCGTCGAACAGGCGGCGCATGTCCTGCAGCGACAAGGGCTCGGCGCTACACATCAAGGCGGCCTCGAGGATACGCTTGGCTTCCGCCATATTCATGGCTGGTCCATTTGGGGACGGTGCCCGGTGCGGGCGTTCAATCGAAAAGCGGCAACCCGGGCAGTCGGACGCGCCGTGCGGCGACGGAAAACCATGCCGGAGGACTCAAGCGGCCACGGTCTGCGGCAGAGCCGGTTCCATCGGGGTCCGAAACCGGGGACAGGAAACGACGCGGAACGACCTCTTTGCGCCGCTCTTGGCGGTATGACGGGTTGGCCGTTGATCCAGCGCAGTTTCAGAGTGGCGGATTGTAGCCCAGCCTCTGTGCGGCGTCGGCCAAGTCGGGCGCCAGGGCGGCGCGAAACTCCAGGGCTAGGTTGCTGATCGGGTGCCGAAACGCGAGCCGATAGGCATGCAAAGCCTGCCGGTCCAGACCCAGATCGGCCGTGCCACCGTACAGCCGATCGCCGACGAGCGGATGACCGAGCGTGGCCATGTGCACGCGGATTTGGTGGGTACGCCCGGTGCCCAGCGTGCAGTGCACGACGCAATGCCGCTCACCACTCCACAGGCAGTCGATGGCCGTCCAGGCCGGCTTGCCGCTGCCCTCGCCGACGGCCGCCATGCGCAGGCGGTTGCGTGGGTCGCGGCCGATGAAGCCCTCGACGATGCGCCGTTCGGGTCCGATCCAAGGGCGGTGGGCGATGGCGAGATACTGACGCTCGACTTCGCGCGCGGCGATGCGCTCGACGAGCCGATCCATGGCAACTCGGGAGCGCGCAACGACCATCAAACCGCTGGTGTCTTTGTCGAGCCGGTGCACGATGCCGGCCCGCGGCAGCAGCGCGCAGCGCGCATCACGTGCCAGCAAGCCGTTGAGCAGTGTGCCTGTCCAGTTCCCGGCCGCGGGGTGGACGACGAGCCCTGCGGGCTTGTCGATGACAAGGATGTCGTCGTCCTCGTAGAGCACGGGAAACGCCACCGGTTCCGGCCGAAACGCCTGAGCCTGGGCCGTCGGCAGCAGCTCGACCGAGACGGCTTCGCCGGCCCGTACCCGTTGTGCGGCCTTGGTCACGACCCGAGACGCCAGGCGCACATGCCCGGCTTCGATCAGTTGCTGCAGGTAGCTGCGGGACAGTTCAGGCACCTGCTCGGCGAGCACCCGGTCGAGCCGCTGGCCGTGGCTGGCCGCGGGCACCGTGAACGAACGGACCTCGACCTCGCCATGGGCCTCGCCCTCGCCATCGACCCCCACCGATATAATTTCCGATGCCTGTTTCAAGAAAGCTACCTCTGATGCCTCGTGCCAAATTATCGGTGCGCCCCGCCGGGGCTGCCCTTGCCATCGCGGTTGTTTTGGCCGGTTGCGCGTCCAAAGAGGTGGACCCAACCGCCAACTGGAGCCCCAACCGGATTTACGAAGAGGCCCGGGACGAGGCCAACTCGGCTTCGTACGACAAGGCGATCGCTTTGTTCGAAAAGCTTGAAGGGCGCGCTGCGGGCACGGTGCTGGCGCAGCAGGCACAGCTCGAGAAGGCTTATGCGCAGTACAAGAACGGCGACAAGGCGCAGGCCATTGCCACGCTCGACCGCTTCATGAAGCTGCACCCGACGAGCGAAGCCGTCGACTACGCGCTCTACCTCAAGGGCCTCGTGAACTTCAACGACAACCTCGGGTTTTTGTCGTCCATCACGCAGCAGGATCTGTCGGAGCGCGACCAAAAAGCGGCCAAGGAGTCTTTCGAAGCGTTCCGTGAGCTGGTGCAACGCTTTCCAAATTCCAAGTACGCCGCGGACGCTGCAGCGCGGATGCGCTACATCATCAATTCGCTGGCGCAGTATGAAGTGCATGTCGCGCGCTACTACCTGCAGCGCGGCGCCTATGTGGCAGCGGTCAACCGCGCGCAGGCGGCAATCGCCGACTATCGCGATGCCCCGGCCAACGAGGAAGCCCTCTATATCCTCGTGCGTGCCTATGACGCTCTGGGCCTCGCGGAGCTGCGCGACGATGCCAAGCGCGTGCTGGACAAAAACTTTCCCAACAGCGCGTACCCGAGTCAGGGCTTCAAGGGCAAAGATGGGCCTTGGTGGAAGCTGTGGTGAGCGACAGCAGCCACCGAACACCCTTTTTTTGATAGCGGAAGCCCACCATTTGGCGCTGGGTTCGCCGCAGAATCATCCAAATTCTGTTGCCGGAACGTCGGCCGCCGCCACCCAGGCGCTGCGCGCCAGCGCGAACACTGCGCGCGGCGGCTCGGGCTTGAGCCGGTGGTCACTCCAGATCTGGCGCCAGCGACGCGCGCCGCGCAGGCCGTGGCGCAGACCCAGGATGTGGCGGGCAATCGGGTACCAGGGACAGGCATCGTCCTGCGCTTCGCGCTCCATGTAGGCCACCATGGCCGCTTCCACGTCCTCGCGGCTAAGGGCGAACGGCGAATCACCGAAAAACGCCTCGTCCCAGGTGCTGAGCAGCCAGGGGTTGTGGTAGGCCTCACGGCCGACCATGACACCGTCCACCTGCGCGAGGTGGGCGGCGATCTGCGCGTTGGTGGTGACGCCGCCGTTGAGCACGATGGTGAGCGCGGGAAAGTCGCGCTTGAGCCGGTACACCGCCTCGTAACGCAGCGGCGGCACCTCGCGGTTTTCCTTGGGGCTCAAACCCTGCAGCCAGGCGTTGCGCGCGTGAACGATGAACACGCGGCAGCCGGCCTCACTGACCTGTCCAACGAAATCGCGCACGAAGCCGTAGTCTTCGATGCGATCGATGCCGATGCGATGCTTCACCGTGACCGGGATGTCCACGGCATCGCACATGGCCTTGACCCCGTCGGCCACGAGCGCCGGCTCGGCCATGAGGCAGGCGCCGAAGGCCCCGCGCTGCACCCGCTCGCTGGGGCAGCCGCAGTTGAGGTTGATTTCGTCATAGCCCCAGTCCTGCCCGAGCTTGGCCGCAGCCGCAAGCTCGGCCGGCTCGCTGCCCCCGAGCTGCAGGGCCACCGGGTGTTCCTCGGCGTGAAAGCGCAAATGCCGGCGGTGGCTCCCATGCATCAGCGCGCCAGTGGTCACCATCTCGGTGTACAACCGGGTGTGGCGGGTGAGCAGGCGGTGGAAATAGCGGCAGTGCCGGTCCGTCCAGTCGAGCATGGGCGCCACACTGAGGCGCCAGGGGTTGTATGGCGCGGCCGCCAAGGATGCGGCGCCAGCGAATAGAGATGGCGGGGGCGCCGACGGCGCGCAATCAGGACTCGGCTCGGACATGGCGTAATTGTCGTTCAGCCCGCGGCGCGGCCGCCTCGCGCGCGCAGTGCGCGCACGCCCTGCCCCGCCGCGCGGCCGGTGGCAAAGCAAGCGGTGAGCAGGTAGCCGCCGGTGGGCGCTTCCCAGTCGAGCATTTCGCCGGCGCAGAACACGCCGGGGTGGCTGCGCAGCATCAGAGCGTCGTCGAGGGCCTCGAAGCGCACGCCGCCGGCGGTGCTGATGGCTTCTTCGATCGGCCGCGGCGCATTGAGAATCACAGGCAGGGCCTGGATCGCCTGCGCGAGCGCGTCCGGGTCGTGTAGGACCGATGGCGTGCAGAGCTCGTAGAGCAAAGCGGTCTTCACGCCGTCGAGACCAAGCCGGCTTTTGAGGTGGCTGGAGAGGCTGCGCGAGCCGCGCGGGTGAGCCACTTCGGCACGCACGCGCTCAGGCGGCCAATCGGGCAGCAGGTTCAGGTGGAACGTGACCTGGCCCTGGGTTTCGATGGTGTCGCGCAACCAGGCGGACGCTGCGTAGACCAGGCTGCCCTCCACGCCGTGCGCAGTCAGCACGAACTCGCCCTTGCGCTCGAACACCGCGCCGTCCGGCGCAGCCAAGCGCAGCGCCACCGACTTGAGCGGTGCGCCCGCAAAGCGCTCGCGCAGATGGGCTGACCAGCCCTGGCCGTCGCGGCCGGCGGCGTCGAAGCCGCAATTGGCGCTGCGCAGCGGCGCCACGGGCACGCCGTGCGCCTGCAGCCACGCCACCCATGCGCCGTCCGAGCCCAGGCGCGGCCAGCTTGCCCCGCCGAGCGCCAGTACCACCTGCGCGGCGCGCACCGACTCGAGGCCCTGCGGGCCATCGAATTCGAGCCTCCAGCCCCCGAGCGGCGCGGGTGTGAGCCCGCCGAGCCAACGGCGTCGCATGTGAAACTGCACCGGCACGCCGCCCGGCCCGGGGTGCCGCAGCCGATGCAGCCACGCGCGCAGCAGCGGCGCGGCCTTGAAGTCCACCGGAAACACACGCTGTGAACTGCCAACGAAGGTCTCCACCCCCAGGCCGCGCGCCCAGTCGCGCAAAGCCTCGGGCCCAAATGCGCGCAGCAGCGGTTCGAGCGCCGCGCGGCGCGTGCCGTATCGACCCAGGAACGCCTCGATCGGCTCGGCATGGGTGAGGTTGAGGCCGCCTTTGCCAGCGAGCAAAAACTTGCGCCCGACCGAGGGCATTGCATCGAACACATGCGCCGCGGTGCCCGCCGCACCGAGCACCTCGGCGGCCATGAGCCCAGCCGGCCCGGCGCCGACGACGGCCACGTCCACATACCGTGGCGCGGTTTCGCGTTCGACCGGGGTGGGCGCGGGCACGCCCGATGTCCGCGGAAAGGTCGCCTCGATGCTCATCGACCCCGACGCGCCGTTGCACGGGGGGCCTGGCGCGGTGCGGAGGGGCTCGGCGGGCGCGCTGCACCGTGCTCGCGCGGCGGCAGACCCGTGTGTTGGGTGAGCAGCCGCCCGCGCGGGGGGCGTTGGGCAGCGCTGGCTTTGGCGCGCTCAGCCGACGGGACGGCCGCACCGCCTGGCGATCGCTTGCCCGAGGCGCCCGCCTTGCCAGGCACGTCCAGCGGCTGCCAGGTCGGCACGAGGTGATGCTTGCCGTTGCCGATGAGGTCGGCGCGACCCATGGCTTTGAGCGCTTCGCGCAGCAGCGGCCAGTTGGCCGGGTCGTGGTAGCGCAGAAAGGCTTTGTGTAGCCGGCGGCGGCGCTCGCCGCGGACCACGTCCACCGCCTCGTCAGGCTGTTCGACCTCGCGGTGGATCTTGCGCAAGGTGTTGCGCCCGGTGTGGTACATCGCGGTGGCGGTGGCCATGGGGCTGGGGTAGAAGGTCTGCACCTGGTCGGCGCGAAAACCGTTTTTCTTGAGCCAGAGCGCGAGGTTCATCATGTCCTCGTCGCGGGTGCCGGGGTGCGCGGCGATGAAGTACGGGATGAGGTACTGCTTCTTGCCCGCCTCGGCGCTGGCTTTCTCGAACATCGCCTTGAAGCGGTCATAGGTGCCGATGCCGGGCTTCATCATCTTCGACAGCGGCCCGGCCTCGGTGTGCTCAGGCGCGATCTTGAGGTAGCCGCCGACATGGTGGGTGACGAGTTCCTTGACGTACTCGGGGCTTTGCACCGCCAGGTCGTAGCGCAGACCCGAGCCGATGAGGATCTTCTTCACGCCCTTCAAGGCGCGGGCGCGGCGGTAGAGGCGGATGAGCGCGCTGTGGTCGGTGGTGAGGTTCGGGCAGATGCCGGGGTAGACGCAGCTGGGCTTGCGGCAGGCGGCCTCGATCTCGGGGCTCTTGCAACCAAGGCGGTACATGTTGGCGGTGGGGCCGCCGAGGTCGGAGATGGTGCCGGTGTAGCCCTGAACCTTGTCGCGGATGTCCTCGATTTCGGCCAGGATGGAGTCTTCGCTGCGGCTTTGGATGATGCGGCCTTCATGCTCGGTGATGGAGCAAAAGGTGCAGCCGCCGAAACAGCCGCGCATGATGTTGACCGAGAAGCGGATCATCTCCCAGGCCGGAATCTTGGTACGGCCGTCATGGCGGCCGTGCTCGTCGGCATACGCGGGGTGAGGGCTGCGCGCATACGGCAGGCCAAACACCCAGTCCATCTCGGCAGTGGTGAGCGGAATCGGCGGCGGGTTGATCCAGACGTCGCGCGCGGTGGTGCCTTCGCCGTGTGCCTGTACCAGCGCGCGGGCATTGCCGGGGTTGGTCTCCAGATGCAGCACGCGGTTGGCATGGGCATAGAGCACGGGGTCGGCCTTGACCTGCTCGTAACTCGGCAGGCGGATGACGGTGCGCTCGCGCGGGATGCGCGCACGGCCCGACGCACGGCTCGGCGGCACGAAATGCAGGGTCTGGCCAGATGTTTGTGGATTTTTTTCGACGTTTGCCGGCGTGTTTCGGGAGTCGACTGCTATGGTTTTTGCATCGTCGCGGCTGCAGCCGGCGCCCTGGCTCGCGGCCTGCTCGGCGGTGGTTTGGTACGGGTTGAGGTGGGCGTCGACCGGGCCGGGGGTGTCGACCTCGGTGGAGTCGATTTCGAGCCAGCCCTCGGGGCTCGTGCGGCGCACGAAGGCGGTGCCGCGCACGTCGGTGATTTCATGCACCGGCACGCGCGCGGCAATGCGGTGCGCGACCTCCACCAACGCGCGCTCGGCATTGCCATAGAGCAGGATGTCGCATTTGCTGTCCACCACAATGGAGCGGCGCACCTTGTCGCTCCAATAGTCGTAATGCGCGATACGCCGCAGACTGCCCTCGATGCCGCCGAGCACGATGGGCACGTCGGGATAGGCCTCGCGGCAGCGCTGGCTGTAGACGATGGCCGCGCGGTCGGGGCGCTTGCCGCCGACGTCGCCGGGGGTATAAGCGTCGTCGCTGCGGATTTTCCGATCCGCCGTGTAGCGGTTGATCATCGAATCCATGTTGCCCGCCGTCACGCCCCAAAACAGATTAGGCTTGCCCAGCGCCTTGAAGGGTTCGGCGCTGGTCCAATCGGGCTGGGCGATGATGCCGACCCGAAACCCCTGCGCCTCGAGCACACGGCCGATCACGGCCATGCCGAAGCTCGGGTGGTCCACATAGGCGTCGCCGGTGACCAGGATGACGTCGCAACTGTCCCAGCCCAGACGGTCCATCTCCTCGCGGCTCATGGGCAAAAACGGCGCCGTGCCAAAGCGCGCCGCCCAATATTTGCGGTAGCTGGTGAGCGGCTTGGCAGCGCGCGGGAAAAAGGAGACGTCGGCGTAGGCGTTCATGGCGCGGGCTTTAGGGCAACCTGACAGTGTACGCGGAGCACGCCACACTCTGCTCATGCGGGGGCTTGCTCGTCCCGCGCGAGCAGCCGCTTCGCGGGGCTGGCTCAGAGGCTGGGAGGGAATTGGGCGTGCCCGAAGGGGCGCCCCAAAACGCGCCCGAGTAGGCGCAAAGCACAGCCGTAGCTCGGGCTACGGCGCGCATTTGCAACGCCCTCTGGCGTGTTTTGGGGCGTCAAAGCGGGCATGACCAATTCCCTCTCAGCCTCTCAGCGGTGCCCTACGGCTCGAGGGTCAGCGTGTGGGCCTTGCGCGTGGCGTCGCGCTGCAGCGGACGGTATTGCACGGCAGCCCATTCCTCCCGCATGTCGCGGTACCGGTCGGAGAACACCAGCCCGCTCTGGCCGGTCTGATAGATGAAGCGCGACTGCTCCGGGTCGGAAAGGTCATGCAGCAGCCGCAGCGAGGCCGCGTGCCGGTTGGCGAACGGGTTCTGAGCGTCGTTGGGCCAGTATTGACCCACGTTGACTGTGAAGTTATCGCCCCCGGTCGGCACGCGCACGTCGAAGAAGCGCGCCAGCGCCGGCACGTTGCCCAAAGGCCGGTGCACGCTCAGCGCTTCGTGGATGCGGCCCCATTGCCACTGCGCAACCTCGTCGCCGAGCATCGAGCGCAAGCGCTCGAGCGCCCGATCGAAGGCTGCGAGCGCCACCGCGTCGCAGCCGCTGGCACCACACCAATACGCATCCTTGCGGACAAGCATCCCCTCCACGCCGCTGCGGAAATGCCGCTTGCCGTACAGCGCCTCGAGCTTGTCGGTGCCGATGCGCGGCTCGATCAACGCGCGGGTGAGTTCGTCGGCCCACACCGCGTGTATGGCTGGCGCGGCGCGATCGGCGGCCATGACGCCGTCAAAGCCTTCAAGGGCGCGGCGCGCGGCTGCGGCCAAGGGGTGCTTGGAAGCGGCGGCGGCGCGCTCGAGCCAAGGAAAGATCTTGATCGCTGCGGCCGAGTGCTGGTCGGCCTGGATCGCGCGCAGGCTTTCGAGGTCGTGCTTGGGGCGCGCCGAGAGCAACTCGGCGATGCGTTTGGCGCGATAGGGCTCGTGCCAGTCCTGCCCCATGAAGTAGGGATAGCCCTCGGGGGTGATGCGCTCGTTGGCGGTGGCGATCCAGCCGCGCGCGGCGGTCTGCGCGGGGTTGTCCTGGGGCGTTTGGGCAAAACCGATCCAGCCCGACCAGTCGTACCGCGCTTCCCAACCCGGGCTGGGGGCGACGCCGCGGATGTCGTTGTCGGGCCGGCGCAGCGGCGCGCGACCGATGGCCTTGTAGCCGATCCGGCCCTCGGTGTCGGCGAACACCGCGTTTTGCATCGGCGAATGCCAGTTCGAGAACGCCTGCAGCAGTTCGGGCACGTTGCGTGCCCGGTTGGATGCGAGGCCCGCGACGACGGTGTGGTTGTCGGCATCGAGCGCGCTCCAGCGCAGCGCCACCGCGTAGCGACTGCGGTCGATCAGGCGCTCATACGCGTCCTGAGCGTCGCTCAGCACCGGGCCGTGGCGGGTTTCGCGCAGCGTCACGACGACATCGGGCTTGCCCTTGACCTTGAACACCTCGCGCCGCTCGGTGAAGTCGGCCCAGCCGCTGGGCGTGCGGTATTGATGCGGGTTGTCGGGGTTGATCTGCTCGAGGTAGAGGTCTTGCACGTCGGGGCCCGTGTTGGTCACCCCCCAGGCCACGCCGGCCGTGCGCCCAATGACGACGAAAGGCAGCCCCGGAAAGGTGGCGCCGATCGCATCGACCCCGGCAATGACCGAGCCATCGGGGCGGCGGCTTTCGGGGGCGCGCAGATGCGCGAAGTACCAGATGGCTGGCGCCGAGAGTCCCAAGTGCGGGTCGTTCGCGAGCAGCGGCTTGCCGCTGGCGCTGTGGCTGCCCGCAACCACCCAGTTGTTGCTGCCCTTGCCCTCGAGCGTGCCGGCGTCGCGCACAAAGGCCTGCGCCCAGGCGGCGAGCGACGCAGCCTCCCCTGCGGGCTCGGCTGCGCCCATTTTTGAAGAAAAACCCGCCGATGCCGGCGTGAAATGGCCTTTTTTTGCTACTTTTTCAGGAGTTTCTTGCGACTTCCGGTAGACCCCGAGCCGCTGGTACAGCGCCGCGAGGTCGACCACCGTGGCAGGCTTTTCGCCCTCGTAGGCGGGCATGAGCTCCCACAGCCGCTGCGTGGGCAGTCTTTCGAGCAGCGACAGGCGCGCGAATTCGTTGCCCCAGTTTCCGCCCAGGTCCAGCGCCATCATCAAGGCCCAGCCCACGCTGTCCTCGGGCGTCCAGCGTCCGGGCGCCACGCCAAGCACGCGGAACTCGGGTTGCAGCGGCACCCCCGGCTGCGCATGGTAGGCATTGATGCCCTCGGCATACGCGGCCAGCGCCTCCCGCGCCTCGGCGGGCAGGCCCGCATACTGCGCCTGCGCCGCGCGCATGATGCCCAGCCCGCGCAGCAGCCGGTCCGTCGGCAACGTCGCCTCACCCAGGATTTCGGAGAGTTCACCGTGCATCACCCGGCGGTTGAATTCGAGCTGCCAGCCACGCTCCTGGGCATGGACCCAACCGAGCGCACGCCAGGCATCGGGCGCGCTGCGGGCCTCGATGTGCGTGACATCCGATGCGTCGCGCCAAACTTCCACCGGCGCCTGCAACCCGTGCAGAGGTGCCCGGCCATCGAGCAGCGGCAGGCTGCGCTGCACCCCAACCGCAAAAACCGCCAAGCCCAAGACCACCAGTGCTCCGAGCCCGACGCCCAGACGAACCATCCAACGACGCATCGCCATGCCCTCCTACCGAATGTTGGATTGTGCGCGAAGGCAGCGCTCTGCCCGCCACCTACTCCGCGGCCACGCGCGGTGGCGAACACGGATTCAGCGTGCCCTCAGCTCTGGCGCTTGAGCATCATGGTTCCGTCGTGGACGGCGAAGGTCACGACCACCGCGGTGAAGTCGCTGAACGGCGCGCCGAGCGCAAGCTCACCCGAACCGACCAGCACGCACTCGTTGCGGCGCAGCGCGATTTCGTTGCCCTCGTTGCCCAGGCGCACCCAGGTTCCATAGGAACTCAAATCGGTCAGCACGAATTGATTTTCGACCCAGTCGATCCGCGCATGCTGGCGCGACACCCTCAGGTCGTTGATCGGGAAATCCACGTCGCGCGCCCGACCGATGAACACCGGGCAGGCGCTGGCCGCGCAGGACAAGTGCTGATTCATCCAGTCGAGGTCGATGCGGCTCATGGCGCGCGCGAGCTCGAAGGCCACATCTTCGGGCGCAAGCGTCGCAGGCAGCGTCTGCATCGCCGTGACCTCGCCCGTGTTCCAGTCGACCCGGCTCACTTCCTTCGGTGTCGAGAAGCCGCGTAGCGGAATATGCCCGAGCGAGCGCACGCGCAGCTCGGGGTCGCCCGAAATCATGCCCGCCAGTGCGTCGTTGACCCAGATTTCACCGCCTGCAGCCAGATCGCACAGCCGGGCAGCGAGATTCACCGCCTCGCCGAACCAGTCGCCCTCTTGCTCGACCGCGGGCCCCAGCGCCGCTGCCGCGCGCAGCTGCAGCACGAACTTGGCCGGCAGGCGTTGGGCGCGGCTTTGATGCTCGCGCTGCAGGGCAACCATGGCGGCAACGGCAGCGGCCGGGTCCGAAAAAACCGCGAGCAAGCCGTCGCCCAAAGTCTTGACGATGCGCCCGCCGTGCGCCTTGAACACTTCGGCCATCAGGCGCGTCAGGCGCATGACGGCCTCGGTGGCGCGGCTGTCGCCCAGCGTCTCGAACAAGGCGGTGCTGCGCGTGATGTCCGCGAACACGACGGTTTGCATCGATGTGCCCGCGGGGCTGGAGAGGCTCGATTCCAAGGGAGACGACATAAGTGAACCAATCATCAGCGAAAACGCATGGAAGAACGCTGACAACTCCTGCGGGCTCCGGCACTTCTGCGCTCGGCCGTTGCGCCATCACAACGTTTGGCTTGCTCTGGGAACGCGACGGGCGTAGGGTGAACGTCCCCTCCGACGGAGCGCGCCATGCGACTCAAAAAGCCGGCACTGACTTTCGGTTTCTCCCATTGGTTCCACATCCCATGGCGCCGTGGAGCGAAGCCGTCTCTGAACAACGCTGGCCTCGAACCCATACGGGATGCCTTGCGGTCGGCCCTGGGACACGACGACGGACCGCTGGCGAGCCAACTGCGGCACCGCATCGATGGGGCCCCAACAGCCGAAGCCCTGTGGTTTCTGCGCGGTGACGTGATGCTTTGCCTGGCCCAGCGCCTGGGTGAGCGCGCCGCGCGGGAGCAGATTCGAGCCCTGGACCGGGTTTTTCAGGGGCGATATCCCGAGTTCTGGGGCAGCCAGCCGCCCGAGCCGTCTGCCGTCCGCATGCACTGACGCTTTCGAAGCCCCTCACCGCCGCACCAGCGGAATCCGGGTCAGACGTGGCCCCAGACCAGCAGCGCATCGCGCCCGTCGAGCGCCAGATCGACCTTCGCCCCCACCGGCAACAATACCTTCGTCGGCACGTGCCCAAACGGCAAGCCGGTGAGCACCGGGATGTCGACCAGGCTGCGCAGGCGCTGCACGACGGTCTTCATCGAAAACCCACGATCGGCCGGCGTGAGTCGGTATTGGGTGAAGCTGCCGAGCAGCAGCGCCTTTTGGCGGCCCAGTACCCCGGCGTGTAAGAGTTGCGTGAGCATCCGTTCGATGCGAAATGGATGCTCGTTCACATCCTCGAGAAACAACACGCCGCCGCGCACCTCGGGCCACCAGGGCGTGCCGAGCAGCGACACCAGCATCGACAGATTTCCCCCCCAAAGCGTCGCCCCATGCACCGCGCGGGTGCGCAGCCGATCGAGCCCCGGGTCCGCCACGGCGGCGCCAGCACCGCGCTCGGCGCTCAGGCGCCAGCCCGTCCCCTCGCCCTGCTCCAGCAGCAGATCGTCGAAGCACGCGGCCATGATCTCGTCGGGTTCGGACTCGCTGCCGAAGTCGTCGGTCAAACCCGGTCCGGCCCAACTCGATGCGCCCGTGCGGGCGAGCAAGCCAAGCTGCAAGGCGGTGAAGTCGCTGTGACCGACGAAACGAAGGCCGCGTTCCACCGCCTTCGCCATGGCCTTCCAGGGCAGGTCCGGCAGGATGCGGGTCAGGCCGTAGCCACCGCGCGACATCAAGGCCACATCGGCGCCACTGGCCGCCGCGCGCGCCACGGCAGCGACGCGCGTCGGGTCGTCACCCGCGAAACGCTGATACCGGTCCAGCGCGGCCGGATCGACCTCCACCTGATGTCCCAGGGCCTCGAGGCGGCGCACGCCCCGACGAAAGGCGGCGCGGTCGCGCACCGCACCCGAAGGCGAAAAAACGTAAATATGGCTCATGGACTCAGGGCTGGGTGGACGGATCGGCAGATGTACGAGCCGCCCAATCTTCAGTCGCTGCGGCTCGCTTGCCCGAAGTGTGCCACCGCCGCGCGCGCAAGCGCCGCGCCCGCCTCGGGCACGAAGTGCCCCACATCCGGCAAGCGCAAAGGATCTGGGCAGCCAACAAGGTCGCTGCGCAGCCGTTCCATGACGGCCTCCCCGAACACCGGGTCCTGGAGGCCGACCGCCATGAAACTGCGTCCGCGCCACTGGCTGCGCCAAAACGCCTGGGCAGCGCGGCAAAGGTCCGCCCCTTCGTCGTGCGGCGCTTCGGGCACGCGTTGCGGAAACGCGCGCAGGGCGGCGCGATAGCCCCGGTCGGGAAACGGCGCATCGAAAGCGGCGCACTCAGCTTCCGACAAACCACGCACCGAGCGCGCCATCAGCCGGCTCACCGCATAGTCGGGGTGCTTCACGCACCACGCACGCCAGGCGAGAAAGCCGTCACTCAAAGGCCGCTCGCCCGTGGCGAGCAGGGTGTTCATCGCGAAGAGCCCGTGGTAGCGCTCGGGCGACGCCATCGGCAGCGTCAGCCCGAGCAAACCGCCCCAATCCTGCACGGTCAACACCACGCGCTGCAAGTTCAGACGCTCGACGAGTTCGAGCAACACCTGCCGGTGCCAACCAAAGCGGTGCGCGGCTTCTTTCTTGGGCTTGTCGCTCTTGCCAAAGCCGATGAGGTCGGGCGCGACCACCCGGTGCCCCGCGGCCCGGAACACCGGAATGAAATGCCGCCAGAGGTAGCTCCAGGTCGGGTTGCCGTGCAGGCAGAGCCAGGTAAGCGGCGCGTCACGCGGCCCTTCGTCGAGGTAATGCAGGCGCAGCCCGGCCAAGGCGGGCAGATCGCTCACGTAGTGCGGCGCCCAGGGGTAGCCCGGCAGGTCGGCAAAGCGATCTTCGGGCGTGCGCAAGGCATCGTCGCGCAGCGGTGTGGCGGCCAGACGCTGCGCGGCCCGCCGCTCGGCAAAGAAGCCACGCAGCAGCGCGCCGCAGGCATCGGCCAGCACGCCACCTTGCACCGCGGTCTGGTGGTTGAGCCGCGGCTCGGCAAACAGGTTCAGCACCGAGCCCGCCGCGCCGGTCTTGGGGTCAGCCGCACCAAACACCACGCGGGCGAGCCGCGCATGCAGCATCGCACCGGCGCACATGGCGCAGGGCTCCAGCGTGACATAGAGCGTGCAGCCGTCGAGCCGATAGTTCCCGAGCCGCGCCGCCCCTTCCCGAAGCGCCACCATCTCGGCATGCGCGCTCGGGTCATGCGTGCCCACCGGCCGGTTCGCTCCCCGCGCGATCACCTCGCCGCCGCGCACCAACACCGCACCCACAGGGACCTCGCCAGCCGCGGCGGCGCGCCGCGCCTCCTCAAGCGCCAGCCGCATGAACGCGTCGTCGTCAGCGGAGCTCATCGCGCTTCATTTTCAATAGCAGAGAATGACCATCTCACGCTGGCACTCCGCGAAAAAACCCCGAAATTGTGGCCTCTCAGCCTCTCACTGCCCTTCCGGCATCGGCCGAGGCTGCTGCATCAGGCTCTCGACCTGCTGGCGCACCTGCTGCTGGGTTTGCCGCGCCTGTTCACGCACAGTCACCGCCGACGACGCATCGCTCGCCGGAGCGACCACGGCCGCAGGCACCACCCGATCGTGCGCCGCCAGCTGCTTCTTCACCACCAAGCCCAGCACCGCCAGCGCGACCAAGACGCCGACGAGCTCGAAGATGCCTTTCATCGTTCCTCCTACTTTTTGCGAGACTCGCTCACCGAGGAACCGCTGCCGGTCTGCGACTCACTCCCACTCAATCGTCGCCGGCGGCTTGCTGGAGACGTCGTAGACGACGCGGTTGATGCCGCGCACTTCGTTGATGATGCGGCTGCTCACCTTCTTGAGCAAGCTGTAGGGCAGCTCAGCCCAGTCGGCGGTCATGAAGTCGCTGGTTTGCACCGCGCGCAGGGCCACGACGTAGTCGTAGGTGCGGCCGTCGCCCATGACGCCCACGCTCTTGACGGGCAGGAACACGGCAAAGGCCTGGCTGGTCAGTTCGTACCAGGTCTTGCCGGAGTTGGGCTCGACGGTGGAGCGCAGCTCCTCGATGAAGATGGCGTCGGCGCGGCGCAGCAGGTCGGCGTATTCTTTTTTGACTTCACCCAGGATGCGCACGCCCAGCCCCGGACCCGGGAAGGGGTGGCGATAGACCATGTCGTGCGGCAGCCCCAGGGCGAGGCCGAGTTCGCGCACCTCGTCCTTGAACAGGTCGCGCAGCGGCTCGAGCAGTTTGAGCCCAAGCTGCTCGGGCAGGCCGCCCACGTTGTGGTGGCTCTTGATGGTGACGGCTTTCTTGCTTTTGGCGCCGCCCGATTCGATGACGTCCGGGTAAATCGTGCCCTGGGCGAGGAAGGTCGCGCCTTTGTGGCCATTGCCGCCGGCCTTGAGCTTTGCCGCCTCGGCCTTGAACACATCGACGAACAACCCGCCGATGATCTTGCGCTTTTGCTCGGGGTCGCTCACACCGGCCAGGCGGCTGAGGAAGAGTTCACTCGCGTCCACACGGATGACCTTGGCATGGAGCTTGCCCGCGAACATCTCCATCACCATGTCGCCCTCATTGAGCCGCAGCAACCCGTGGTCGACGAACACGCAGGTGAGTTGGTCGCCGATGGCGCGGTGGATCAGGGCCGCGGCAACCGAGGAATCCACGCCGCCCGAGAGGCCAAGGATGACCTCTTCGTCCCCCACCTGTTGGCGGATCGCTTCGACCGCCTCGGCCACGTGGTCGTGCATCACCCAATCGGGCTCGGCGCCGCAGATCTCCAGCACGAAGCGCTCCAGAATCGCGCGCCCCTGCACGGTGTGGGTGACCTCGGGGTGGAACTGCACCGCATAGAAGCGCCGCGCCTCGTCGGCCATGCCCGCGATGGGGCAGCTCTCCGTGCTGGCCATGAGCTTGAAGCCCGGCGGCAGCTGCGTCACCTTGTCGCCGTGACTCATCCAGACTTTCAGCATGCCGTGGCCTTCGGGCGTGGTGAAGTCGGCAATGCCCTTGAGCAGCGCGGTATGGCCACGCGCACGGACTTCGGCATAGCCGAATTCGCGCTGGTGGCCGCCCTCGACCACCCCGCCAAGCTGCTGCGCCATGGTCTGCATGCCGTAGCAAATGCCGAGCACCGGCACGCCCAGCTCAAACACCGCCTGCGGCGCGCGGTCGGTCGATTCCTCATACGCGCTGGCATGGCTGCCCGAGAGGATCACGCCCTTGAGCTTGCCATCGGCGGCATACGCGCGCACCCATTCGTCGCTCACGTCGCAGGGGTGAACTTCGCAATAAACGTGCATCTCGCGCACGCGCCGCGCGATGAGCTGCGTGACCTGGGAGCCGAAGTCGAGGATGAGGATTTTCGAGTGCTGCATGACGACGTGCCTGAAAAAGAAAAAAGGGCCGCCTGCGGCAGCCCGATTGGGGTGGAGTGCGCTCAGTCCGCGCGGTAGTTGGGCGCTTCCTTGGTGATCTGCACGTCGTGGACGTGGCTCTCACGTATGCCCGCCGCCGTGATTTGGACGAACTCGGCGCGCTGCTGCATCTCTTCGATCGTCGCGCAGCCGCAATAGCCCATGGCTGCGCGCAGGCCACCCGCCATCTGGAAGATGATGGCGACGACCGAGCCCTTGTAGGGCACGCGGCCTTCGATGCCTTCGGGCACGAGCTTGTCGGCGTTGGGGTTGCCCGTGCTCGACTCCTGGAAGTAGCGGTCGGCGCTGCCCTGTTGCATGGCGCCGATCGACCCCATGCCGCGGTAGCTCTTGTAGCTGCGGCCCTGGTACAAGATGACCTCGCCGGGCGCCTCCTCGGTGCCAGCGAACATGCCGCCCATCATGACGGTGCTCGCGCCCGCGGCGATGGCCTTGGCAATGTCGCCGCTGTAGCGCACGCCGCCGTCGGCAATCAAGGGCACGCCCGTGCCGTGCAGGGCCGAGGCCACGTTGTCGATGGCGGTGATCTGCGGAACCCCGACGCCTGCGACGATGCGCGTGGTGCAGATCGAGCCCGGGCCGATGCCAACCTTGACCGCATCCGCCCCGGCCTCGACCAGCGCACGCGCGGCTGCACCCGTGGCGATGTTGCCGCCGATCACCTCGACCTGCGGATAGTTCTGCTTCACCCAGCGCACGCGATCGATCACGCCCTTGCTGTGACCGTGCGCGGTATCGACAACGATTGCGTCCACACCCGCCTTCACCAGAAGCTCCACGCGCTCCTCGGTGCCCGCGCCGACACCGACCGCCGCACCCACGCGCAGTCGCCCGGCGGAATCGCGCGCGGCGTTCGGGAAGTTGAGCTGCTTGGTGATGTCCTTGACGGTGATGAGGCCCTTGAGCTCGAATGTATCGTTGACGACCAGCAGGCGCTCGAGCTTGTGCTTGTTCAACAGCGCCTTGGCCTCTTCGGGCGTGGTGCCCTCAGGCACGGTGATGAGGCGCTCGCGGGGCGTCATGATTTCGCGCACCGGCACATCCATGCGGGTTTCGAAGCGCAGGTCGCGCCCGGTGACGATGCCGACCACCTTGCCGTCCTGAACCACGGGGAAGCCCGAGACGCCCAGCTCGTCGGACAACTGCATGACCTGGCGCACCGAAGTGTCCGGGCTGATCACCACCGGGTCGCGCAACACGCCCGACTCATAGCGCTTGACCTTGGCGACGTGCGCCGCCTGCTCCTGCGGCGTCAGGTTCTTGTGCACGATGCCAATACCACCCTCTTGGGCGATGGCGATGGCCAGACGCGCTTCCGTCACAGTGTCCATCGCAGCGGACACGAGCGGCAGGTTGAGCCGGATGTTGCGGGTGAAGGCGGTCGCCAGCGAAGTGTCTTTCGGTAGGACCGAGGAAAACGCGGGGACCAGAAGAACGTCGTCGAAAGTGAGCGCTTTTCCCAAGAGGCGCATAGATGAGCTCCAAAAAGCGGATTGTATCCGTCCACCCCCAGCCGCAGACACCAGCCGCAGACCGTTCGACGCGTCCCGCGACGTGCACCACGCGGGCCGTTCCATCGCTACACTTGATCCTCATGAAGCTCAAGAACCTGGCCTGGCTCATCGCCATCGGAATTTCATGTGCCCCGGCCTTCGGCCAATGGCAGTGGCTCGACGCGAGCGGCCGCAAGGTCTACAGCGACCGGCCGCCGCCGGCAGAGGTGCCGGAAAAGAACATCCTGCGACGGCCAGGCCAAGTGCGCCCCACGAGCGAGGCTACGGAGCCCCCTGCCCCTGCATCGGCCGGCACCAAGCCCGCGGGTGGTGCCGCTGCGGCGGCTGAGGATCCACTCGAGAAAAAGAAGAAGGAAGCCGAGGCCGCCGAGGCGGCGAAGAAAAAGGCGGAAGAGGAAAAGCAGCGTCAGCTCAAAGCCGACAACTGTAAGCGGGCCAAGGCCGCCAAGGCTGCGCTGACTTCGGGCATGCGCATGGCGCGGATCAATGACAAGGGCGAACGCGAAATCCTCGACGACGCGGCACGCGCCGCCGAACTCAAGCGCATCGACGAGGCCATTTTGGCCAACTGCGAGTAAGGACGACGCTGAGCCGGCCCCTGCTGCACCGCGGACGGCTGCGGGCCAGGTTTCAGTTTTTCTTCGGGGCCTTGGCGTGGGCGAAGAGGCCCGCCGTGCGCATGCCCTGCGCGCGAAAACGCTCGCGCCGGGCGACCTTCGGGTCGACCTTGAGCGGGCGACACACTTCGACCCGATCCCCTTCGCGCAGGCGCTGCGTGGGCTGTGCCCGCTGGCCCCAGACCGCAACCGTGCAAGCCCCCAAGTCCAGCGTGGGGAAGGCATCGAGCAAACCGCTCGCGGCAAGCGCTTCGCGCACCGTCGCGCCTGAATCCAGATCCAATTCCCGCAGCCAAAGCTGCCGTGGCGCGTGGGAATGAACGACCGTGATGCGCATCGTGGGCCTCAGCCGTAAATTTGCTCCGCCCGCCGCACAAAGGCGTCGACCAGGCTCGATGCGATCTTGTCAAAGACCGGCCCCACGACGCTCGCAAGCGCACGGTTGTCGAAGCCGTACTCCAGACGCAATTCGACGCGACAGGCGCGTTGAGTCCCATCGCCCACCGGCAAAAAATGCCAGACGCCATCGAGCTTGGAAAACGGCCCCGAAACCAGCTGCATCGACACGCTGCGGTCGGGCTCGTGGCGATTGCGCGTGACAAAGACCTGGCGCACCCCACCAAAACCAATACCGACCTCCGCGACCATGCTGGTTTCGTCGCGTTCGAGCACGCGCGCGTGGTCGCACCACGGCAAAAACTGCGGATAACGTTCCACATCGGTCACCAGCGCAAACATTTCTGCCGGGCTGTACCAGATGAGGACGGACTTGTGGACGTTTTTCATAGAATGCGCGACTCGGTGCCGATTGTAGGCACCGCACAGCGCGGACAGCCGCCCTCGCCTCGCCTGCGGGCCGAGGCCGCCCGCCCGCACGATCCGCCTTCCCTCATGGCCACCTCCAAAAACACTGCATCCAACACCCGCATCGCCGAGAACAAAAAGGCGGCCTTCAACTACTTCATCGAAGAGCGCTTCGAGGCGGGCATGGTGCTCGAGGGCTGGGAGGTCAAAGCCCTGCGCGCGGGCAAAGTGCAGCTCACCGATGGCTATGTGGTCATCCGCAACGGCGAGCTGTTTCTGATCGGCTGCCAAATCACCCCTTTGAGGACCGCCTCCACCCACGTCACCGCAGACCCGACCCGCACCCGCAAGCTGCTGCTGCACAAGGATGAAATCCGGCGCCTCGTCGGCAAGGTCGAGCAGAAGGGCTACACCCTCGTCCCGCTGAACCTGCACTGGAAGAACGGCCGCGTGAAATGCGAAATCGGTCTGGCCAAAGGCAAGGCCGAGCACGACAAGCGCGACACCATCAAGGAGCGCGAGGGCAAGCGCGAGGTGGAGCGAGCGATGAAGTCGCGCCACCGGTAATTTTTTGCTGGCGCGGGAATAAAACCCACTCAGCGCGTGTTCATGAGAGGACAGCCCTGCTGTCATTCGATCCCCCCACCAACCGGAGTCGCTCATGAAACACCTTTACGCCACCGCCACCCTCACCCTTGCCCTGCTCTCAGCCTAAATCCGGCAGTTGGGCGCGCCCGGGCAGGTCGTCATCGGGCGCGCGGGCAAGGCGCAAACCACAGCCATGGCGGGTGTCATGGCGAGGATTTGCAACGCCGCCCCCGCGCCCGAGGGCGACTCGAACGGGTGCGCAGCGCTCACCCAAACGGTGAACGGCCTCCGTGCCGAAAACTGTTCAAACATCAACACCTTGCATTCAGCGAAAAGCGGTCAACTGCCGGATTTAGGATCAAGGCTGCCCCAGCCAGCATACTCACGAAACGAACACTCATCGAATTACCTCCTTTAAAAATCAGTTGAAAAAATCAGGGCTTTTCCAATCGCTCCAGCAGCTTGTAAGCCAGTGCAACGGACAGGGAAATGTCATCTACCGGACGGGCTTTCTTGGCAGCCATCACGACCAAAAGCGCTCCGGGAAGCACCAAGGCACCCACGGTGATCCAGGGGATGCCAAAGACGAATGTGGAAATGGCCGTGGCGATGCCGACGCCGGTTCCAGTGGCCACCAGGACGCCAGCAATGACCATCAAAGCGCCCACACCACCCAGGCCTGTGGTGGACAGCAGTTCATAGATTTGCCGGTAGTTACGTGAATCGCCTGTCAGCAGGTCATGCATGGCTTTCAGGGTGGATGCAATGTCCGCTTTGTGGGTGTCGCCGTACAGGTCAAGACACCGTTTGCCCCAGACGGCTACCACGCCCAGGGCTTGGTTCTTGAGGTCTTTGCCTTTAGCCTCCAGCAGGGTCAGGCGGTCCAGGTTGATGTTCAGCTCATCCCGTAACACCTGTGCAGCGGGCAAGCTAGCATCTTCCTGACGGATGTAGTGTTGGGTGCCTGCCTCGTAGGTGAAGGCCGCCTTGGATGTGCCCACTACCTCGTTGACGGTGGCCAGAAAGTCTTTGCCGAATGCCTGCTTCAGGGCTTCTATGGCAGTGGCTCCGCTGGCCATGGCTGTGGCGGCCTGTTCCAGGCGTTTAGAGCCATCCTTGCGGCTTCCCAAGGCTTGGATCAACCTTTCGGCAGCAGGCTTGCCGAACAGTGTTGCCAGTGACAGTACGAGTGACAAGGTCCTTCCTTTCGTTTTAATCGCATGGATCTTCCGGGACTTGACGCCTAGGCAGCTGCAGGCCGGATGCGCGCGCGAAGCTGGGTCAGCCCGACCTCAAGCCAGCGTGCGCAAGGGATGCGCCCATGCGGGCCACGGGCTGATGAAGAACGGGGCGACCATCTCGGGAGTGATGTCTTCGATCCGGGCCGGATTCCAGCGCGGGTTGTGGTCTTTGTCGATGGCGAGGGCGCGCACACCTTCGACGGTTTCGCTCGTCGCGCCGCGGCGCCCAAGGTGGGCCATGTCGAAGCAGTGGCGCACCAGGTCGCGTTCCATGCGCAGGTCGTCGGCCAGGCCCATCGAGCGCGCGCGGCGGATTTGTTCGAGCACGACATGCAGCATCAGCGGCGAACGCTTGCGCAGCACGGCGGCCGTCTCCTGCGCCCAGGCGTCGCTGGTGGCGGCTTCGAGCGCATGCACGATCTGGGGCAGCGTTTCCAAGCCGAAATAGGCATTGATTTTCGGCAACGCCAGCGTGAAACGGTCGGTGTTTGCTACAAAAAACGTACGAATCCAATGCTCGACGGCCGCGCCGGACTCAAACGGCGTGTGCTGTAGCGTGTCCCACAACACCTCCAGCCGCGCGGCTTCCATGCAGCCATCGGCCAAGGCGGCGTAGACCGCGTCGCTGCCACTGAGTGTCTGGCCGGTCAGCGCCAGATATTCGCCGAGATGTCCCGGGCAACGGCTGAGGAAGTAGCCGCCGCCGACATCGGGAAACAAGCCGATCTGCGTCTCGGGCATGGCCATGCGGGTGCGCTGCGTGGTCACGCGCAGGCTCGCGCCCTGGCTGATGCCCATGCCGCCACCCATGACCACGCCGTCCATCAGCGCGATATACGGCTTGGGATAGGTGTGGATGAGGTGGTTGAGGCTGTACTCCTCGGTAAAGAAGTCCTCGAGCCGCGGATCGCCCTCCAAGGCCGCGCGGTGGAAGAAGCGGATGTCGCCGCCGGCGCAAAAGGCCCCGAACGGCCCGTCTTTTCCCATGCCACGAACCGCGACGGCCAGCACCGCCGGATCGCTGCGCCACTCGAGCAAAGCGCCCGTGAGCGCGCGGATCATCTCCAGCGACAAGGCGTTGAGCGCCTTGGGCCGGTTGAGCGTGATGCAGCCAACGCGGCCACGCAGTTCGAGCAGCACTTCTTCAGGCACGGTTTTGCCTCCATCCGAACCATTCGTTGAACAACAGCGCGCTGATGACGAGCGCGCCACCGGTGAGCACCTCCGCCCCGGGGCGTTCGCCCGCGCCGAGCCAGGCCAGCAGAATGCCGAAGATCACCTCCAGCAGACCCAGCAGTGCCACCTCGGGTGCCATGAGCGCGCGGGTGCAAACCACGGCGAGCGACGACGGAATCGCCAGTTGGAACAGACCCAGCGCCGCGAGCAGCGTCAGATCATGCGCGCTGGCCTGAAACGGCCAGGCCAATGGCAGCGTGACCAGGCTCGAAACCACCGCGCCGATGAGCACCGCGGGGATCAAATCGACCTCCTGCCCCTGTGCGTGCGCATGCTGCGTCAGCGTCCAATTGGCCGCCCCCGAGAGTGGCACGAGCAGCGCCACCAGCGTACCCCAGAAGTTCGCGCCTTGCGCGAGCCGGGTCCCGTACATGGTGGCAATACCGAGGCCCGCCACGACAATGGCAAGCCAGGTGCGCACGGGCAGCCGGTGGCCAATGAAAACACGCGAGGCAAGCGCCGTGAACAATGGGGCGAGCGCCATGGTCACGAGGACATTGGCCACGGTCGTGAGCGTGATGGCGAGCATGAAAAACGTAAACATGCCCGCCCAGCACAGGCCCGACAGCCACAAGGCCCAACCGCCCTTGCGCATGCGCGCATACACGCCCCTGCCCTGCGTGAGCGGCAGCAGCACCAGGAGGCTGAGCACGGTGAAAAAGCTGCGCCAGAAGGTCACCTCCCAGCTGCGCGCCTGCTCCAGATGGCGCGTCACCACGCCGGCGGTCGACCAAAGCAGCGTCACCAGCACCATCAGCGCCACGGCCTGCGCGTGGCTGAGGCCGGCGCCTCGTGCGGCGCTCGCAGAGCCTTCGGCGGACTCAGGCTCCTTCGCGGCTGGCGCGTTTGCGTTCATGTTCCTTGAGGTAACGCTTGCGCAGTCGGATGCTCTTGGGTGTGATCTCGACCAGCTCATCGTCGTCGATGAACTCGACGCCGTATTCCAACGTGAGCTCGATCGGCGGGGTGATCTTGATCGCGTCCTCCTTGCCGCTGACCCGGAAGTTGGTGAGCTGCTTGGTGCGCGTCGCGTTGACGACCAGATCGTTCTCGCGGTTGTGGATGCCGACGATCATGCCTTCATAAACCGGGTCGCCGGCCTTCACGAACATACGGCCGCGATCGTCGAGTTTGCCGAGCGCGTAGGTGAAGATTTCGCCGTCGTCCATCGAGATCAGCACACCGTTTTTCCGCCCGCCGATCTCCCCCTTGTGCGGCTCGTAGCGGTCGAAGATGTTCGAGATCAGCCCACTGCCACGTGTGAGGTTGAGGAACTCATTCGAGAAACCAATCAGGCCGCGCGCCGGGATGCGGTACTCGAGCCGCACGCGCCCTCGGCCGTCGGGCTCCATGTTGATGAGTTCGCCTTTGCGCTCGCCCAGCGCCTGCATCACGCCCCCCTGGTGCTGCTCCTCGATGTCCACCGTCACGAGCTCGATCGGCTCGCATTTGACGCCGTCGATCTCCTTGAACACCACGCGCGGCTTGGACACGGCGAGTTCGTAGCCTTCGCGCCGCATGTTCTCGAGCAAAATGGTCAGGTGCAGCTCCCCGCGGCCCGAGACTTCGAACACGCCCTCTTCGTCCGTCTCGCGCACGCGCAGCGCGACGTTGGATTGCAGCTCCTTCTGCAGACGGTCCCAGAGTTGGCGGCTGGTGACGAACTTGCCCTCGCGCCCGGCCAGCGGGCTGGTGTTGACGCAGAAATTCATCGTCAGCGTGGGCTCATCGACCCGCAACATCGGCAGCGGCGCGGGACGCTCGGGGTCGGTAATGGTCACGCCGATGCCCAGATCGGCGATGCCGTTGACGAGCACGATGTCACCTGGCCCGGCTTCGGTGACCTGGATGCGGTCCAGCCCTTGGAAGGTCAAGACCTGGTTGATGCGGCCCTTGAAGCTACGTCCGTCGGGCCCCTCCATTACCAACACATCCATGCCCGGCCGCACGGTGCCGGCGTTGATGCGACCCACGCCGATGCGGCCGACGAAGCTGTTGTAGTCGAGCGCCGAAATCTGCAGCTGCAGCGGCGCCTGCGGGTCACCCTCGTGGGCCGGAACATGCTTCAAGATCGTGTCGAACAGCGCCGACATATCTGGCCCCCACTGCTCGCCGGGCTCGCCCTCTTCGAGCGAAGACCAGCCGTTGATGCCCGAGGCATAAACCACCGGGAAATCGAGCTGCTCGTCGGTCGCCCCGAGCTTGTCGAACAGGTCGAACGCCGCGTTGATGACGCGGTCGCAATTGGCGCCAGGCTTGTCAACCTTGTTGACCACGACGATGGGCTTGAGCCCCAATGCCAGCGCTTTTTTGGTGACGAAGCGCGTCTGCGGCATCGGCCCTTCCTGCGCGTCGATCAGCAGCACCACGCCGTCGACCATGGACAGCGCGCGCTCGACCTCACCGCCAAAGTCCGCGTGGCCGGGCGTGTCGACGATGTTGATGTGGGTGCCTTTCCAGCTCACGGCGCAGTTCTTCGCCAGGATGGTGATGCCGCGCTCGCGCTCTAGGGCGTTGTTGTCCATCACCGTGTCGACGACCTTCTCGTGCTCGGCAAAGGTGCCCGACTGGCGCAGCAATTGGTCGACCATGGTGGTTTTGCCGTGGTCCACGTGCGCGATGATCGCGATGTTTCGAATCTGTCTCGTCATGCCATTTCCTCTGCCCTAGGGCTCAATCGCCCGCAGGCGTTTCCAAAATTTCCAAAATCTGTTCAATTTCGACCGGGCTCAAAAGCCGCCGCGGAATCAGCTCCCCGCCGCGAACCTCACCCGTGCCCAGCAGCGCGCGCGGCTGGCTCCCGTAGACCGCCACCAAGGGCGCGTCCGGCCACGCGCCCCGCCGACGCATCCCGCTCAGAAAACGCCCCGCATCCTCGCTGGAAAGCACGACTGGGGGACAGCCTGAGAGCAGATCCTCCACCGGCCGAAGCAAGCCCAGCCGCTCGTCTTCCGCGCAGGTCTCGATCTGCTCCAGGGTCAGCGCTGCATCGAGGGCGAACGGTCCCGTGGCCACCCGCCGCAGCGCCGTCAGGTGGGCGCCACAGCCGAGCGCCTCGCCGATGTCCTCGGCCAAGGTACGGATGTAGGTTCCCTTGCTGCATTTGACTCTGATTTCTATAGCATCAAAGCCTTGATTTGCGCCGGCATCCAGCCATTGAAGCTCGAAAATCGTGACCGGGCGTGCCTCGCGCTCGACGGCGACTCCCTCGCGGGCATATTCATACAGCGCCCGCCCATCGTGCTTGAGTGCGCTGTGCATCGGCGGCACCTGCAGAATCGGCCCCGTAAACTGGGCAAGAACGCGGTGGATGTCATCGGCATCGTGCACGATCGGGCGCACGCGAACGACTTCGCCTTCCGCGTCTCCGGTCGTCGTCTGGACCCCTAAGCGCAAGCGCGCGTGATAAGTCTTGTCGGCATCGAGATGAAGCTGGCTGAACTTCGTTGCCGCGCCGAAACACACCGGCAGCACCCCGGAAGCCAGCGGATCCAAGGTGCCGGTATGGCCCGCCTTCTCGGCCCGAAGCAGCCACTTCACCCGCTGCAGCGCATCATTGCTCGACAGGCCCAGCGGCTTGTCGAGCAGCAGCACCCCATGCACCGGGCGCCGCGGCACCCGAGTGCGCGAACGCGGCATGTGTTACCCCTCGTCCTTCGCACGCGAAGCAACGGCCTTGGAAATCAACGCGTTCATGTCGGCCGCGCGCTCCGGTGTGCGGTCGTACACGAAATGCAGCGTGGGCACCGTGTGGATGTGCAGCCGCTTGAAGAGCAAGGAACGCAGATAGCCAGCCGCCGCGTTGAGCCCTTCGGCGCTCGCTTCGGCGTCGCCGGTCAGCACGCTGAAGTACACCTTGGCATGGGCGTAATCGGGCGTCACTTCCACCGATTGGATGGTGACAAAGCCCACCCGCGGATCCTTGACTTCGCGCGGAATCAGCTCGGCCAGATCCCGCTGGATCTGGTCGGCCACGCGGTAGCCTCGATTGGGGGTGGTGGACTTCCTTTTCATCTCAAAACCAGCGACAGGCGCCAATCACAGCGTCCGAGCGACTTCCTTGACATCGAAGAACTCGAGCTGGTCGCCTTCCTTGATGTCGTTGTAGTTCTTCAGCTTGATCCCGCACTCGAAGCCCTCGCGAACCTCGCGCACATCGTCCTTGAGGCGCTTGAGCGACTCGATCTCGCCGGTATAGATCACCACGTTGTCGCGCAGCAGGCGGAAGTGGGCATTGCGATGCACCATGCCCGACGTGACCAGACAGCCCGCCACCGTGCCGATCTTCGAAGCCACGAAAACCGTGCGGATCTCTGCCGTCCCGATCACCTCTTCACGACGCTCCGGCGCCAGCATGCCCGACATCGCCACCTTCAAATCGTCGACGGCGTCGTAAATGATGCTGTAGTAACGAATCTCGACGCCGCTGTTTTCGGCGAGCTTGCGGGCGTTGGCATCGGCGCGGGTGTTGAAACCAATGATGATCGCCTTCGATGCAATCGCCAGGTTCACGTCCGACTCGCTGATGCCGCCCACACCCGCGTAGACGAGCTGAATCTTCACCTCGTCGGTCGAGAGCTTCAACAGAGCCTGGGACAGCGCCTCTTGCGAGCCCTGAACATCCGCCTTGATGATGATCGGAAGCGTCTTGACCTCGCCCGCCGCCATGTTCGCAAACATGTTTTCGAGCTTCGCGGCCTGCTGCTGTGCCAGCTTGGTGTTGCGGAACTTCCCGGCGCGATAGGTGGCGATTTCGCGCGCCCGACGTTCGTCGGACATGACGATGAACTCGTCGCCTGCCTGCGGCACCTCGGTCAAGCCCTGCACCTCGGCCGGAATCGACGGCCCCGCGGACTTGATCGGCTTGCCATTCTCATCGAGCATGGCACGCACCCGTCCATAGGTCTGCCCAGCCAGAACCACATCCCCGACCTTGAGCGTGCCGGACTGCACCAGCACGGTCGCCAGGGGGCCGCGGCCTTTGTCGAGACGCGCTTCGATCACGATGCCCTTGGCCATCGCATCGACCGGCGCCTTGAGCTCGAGTACTTCGGCCTGCAACAGCACCTGTTCGAGCAACTCATCGATGCCCTGGCCGGTCTTGGCAGATACGGGTACGAACGGCGAGTCGCCTCCAAACTCTTCGGGCACGACCTCTTCCACGACCAGCTCGTTCTTGACCCGCTCGGGGTTCGCGTCGGGCTTATCGATCTTGTTGATCGCCACCACGATGGGCACGCCGGCCGCTTTCGCGTGCTTGATCGCCTCGCGGGTTTGCGGCATCACGCCGTCGTCCGCTGCGACGACCAGAATCACGATGTCGGTCGCCTTCGCCCCGCGGGCCCGCATGGCCGTGAAAGCCTCGTGACCCGGCGTATCCAGGAAGGTGATCACCCCACGCGGCGTCTCGACGTGATACGCGCCAATGTGCTGCGTGATCCCCCCGGCCTCGCCGGCAGCCACTTTGGAGCGGCGGATGTAGTCCAGCAAAGACGTCTTGCCGTGGTCGACGTGACCCATCACGGTCACCACCGGTGGGCGCGGCAAGGCCTCGGCCTGCTGCTGTGCGCCTTCCTCGTCGATGAATGCTTCCGGGTCATCGAGCGCCGCAACGACCGCCTTGTGGCCCATCTCCTCGACCACGATCATGGCCGTGTCCTGGTCCAGCGGCTGGTTGATGGTGGCCATCTGGCCGAGCTTCATCAACTGCTTGATGACCTCCGACGCCTTCACCGCCATCTTGTGCGCCAGCTCGGCGACGGTGATCGTCTCGGGCACATGAACCTCGAGCACCCGTTGCTCGCTGGTTTGCATCGACGCATTCGAACCATCCTGACGATCGCGCTCGCCGCGCCGACCGCCGCCCTTGGGGCCGCCGCGCCAACTGCCACGACCGACACCCCCGGAAGTGTCGCCTCGCGTGGGCAAGGCCTTCTTCTTGCCAGGCTCTCCGGCCCAGCTCGACGAAAGCTTGGCCGATTTCACCTCTTTGTTCGCACCACCACCGGCAGGTGCTGCACCCGTACGGGCCGCGGTCGCGCCTGCAGCGGCGGCCGGCTTGTGTAGCGTACCCTTGAGCCCCGCATCAGCTGCTTTGGCCGCCGGCTTGGTCTCTTCGGGCTTTTTGGCGACCAGAACCTTCTTCGGGGCGTTCATCATGGCCCGAATGGCCTCGGCCTCCGCCAAGGCCTTGGCACGCCGCTCATTGAGCTCGCGCAGGCGCGCCGCTTCCTCTTCGGCGCGGGCCGCCGCTTCGGCTGCGGCCTTGGCCTGAGCCTCGGCGCGCGCCGCCGCCTCCGCCTTGGCGCGGTCTTCCTGTTCACGAACCTGATCGTTGTCCGGTTTCGAGGCCGAGGCAGCTTTCGTCTGGGCTGCCGCTTCGGCAGCCGCTTGCCGAGCCGCCTCGCGTTCGGCCTCGGCGGCGCGCTCGCGTGCCTCCTGCTCTTCACGCTGGCGGCGTCGCTCCGCGAGCTCCTCCTCCTGGCGACGCATCAGCTCCGCCTGCTGGCGGGCTTCCTGTTCGCGGCGCGCCAGCTCGGCGTCGTCGGCCTCGGGCGCCACGGCGGAGACGGGCTCTGGCGCGGGCGCAGGCGCGGGTGCTGCAAGCTCCTCGTCACGCTTGACGAACGTGCGCTTCTTGCGAACCTCGACCTGGATGGTGCGGGCGCGACCGCTGGCGTCGGCCTGCTTGATTTCGCTGGTGGATCGCTTGGTCAGCGTGATCTTCTTGCGCTCGCCGGCGGTGCCATGGACGGACTGCAGGTAACCCAGCAGCTTGACCTTGTCCGCTTCCGTGAGCGCATCCGAAGCCGATTGTTTGGACACACCGGCCGCACGCAACTGCTCGAGCAGCGTTTCGGTCGATTTCTTGAGTTCAGCAGCGAACTCGGCAACGGTGGTACTGGACATAAGTGTTTCTTGCCTCCTTGACCATTACGCCTGGCCCGCGAACCAGTGTTCGCGCGCCTTCATGATCAATGCCTTGGCTTCGTCTTCCGACTGACCGGTGATCGCCATGAGTTCATCGACCGCCAGATCGGCGAGCTCATCGCGGGTATGAATGCCATGCGTCGCGAGCTTGGCAATGAGTTCCGGCGTCAGCCCTTCGAGCGTACGCAGATCCTGCGAGACATCTTCGACGCTTTCCTCGCGGGCGATCTCCATCGTCAGCAGCGCATCCTTGGCGCGGGCTCGGAGCTCGTTGACCGTCTCCTCGTCGAAGCTCTCGATCTCGAGCATCTCCTGCAACGGCACGTACGCGATTTCCTCGAGGCTCGAAAAGCCCTCCTCGATCAGGATGTCGGCAATCTCCTGGTCCACGTCGAGCTTTTCCATGAACAGCTGCCGCAGCGCCGCGGCTTCTTCCGCGTGCTTTTGCGCCGACTCCGCCGCATCCATGATGTTGATCTTCCAACCAGTCAACTCGGAAGCCAACCGCACGTTCTGCCCGCCGCGGCCAATCGCGATCGCCAGGTTTTCCTCATCGACCACCACATCCATCGCATGGCGTTCCTCGTCGACCACGATCGACTGCACGTTGGCCGGTGCCAGCGCACCAATCACGAACTGGGCAGGGTCCTCGCTCCAGAGGACGATGTCGACGCGCTCGCCAGCCAGTTCCTGCGTCACCGCGTTCACCCGCGAACCCCGAACCCCCACGCAGGTACCGATCGGGTCGATGCGCTTGTCGTGGCTCAACACCGCGATCTTGGCGCGGCTTCCCGGATCACGTGCACACGATTTGATCTCCAGCAGCCCTTGCTCGATCTCGGGCACTTCCTGCCGGAACAGTTCGATCATGAATTCGGGCGCCGTGCGCGACAGCAAAATCGGCGCGCCGCGCAGGCTCAGATCGACCTCCATGATCATCGCGCGCACCCGGTCACCGACGCGGAGATTCTCTTTGGGGATCATTTCGCTGCGCTTGAGCCGGCCTTCCACGCGCCCGGACTCGACGATCGCGTCGCCCTTGTCCATACGCTTGATGACGCCGTTGAAGATCTTTTCGCCGCGGCTCATGAAGTCGTTGAGCAGCATTTCCCGCTCGGCGTCGCGGATCTTCTGAAGAATGACCTGTTTGGCGGCCATCGCCCCGATTCGGCCGATCGGAACCGAGGGGATCGACTCCTCGATGTAGTCACCGACCTCGACACCGGGCACGCGCTCGCGCGCATCCATCAACAACTCTTCGGCGTCGGGATTCTGCAAGCCTGCATCGTCTGGGACGACCAGCCAGCGGCGGAACGTCTCGTATTCGCCCGTATCGCGGTTGATCGACACCCGAATGTCCACATCGCCCGGATAAAGCTTCTTCGTCGCCTGCGCCAGAGCCGCCTCGACCGCCGCAAAAACGACATCGCGCTCGACGTTCTTCTCGCGCGAGATGGCATCAATCAACATCAACATTTCGCGATTCATGGCATGCCTCTTTCTAGCTCCATCCAGCCGTATCAATCTGAATCATCCGCCGCGAGCGGCTGACGACCATCCAAAACATCATTTTTAGTTGGGGGCAGCTCCGCGGGTTTCGACCCACGCCCCTTGAAATCCACCACCGGAGCGAGTCGGGCCTCGCGAAGTTCGTCAAGCGCAAACTCCAAAGCCTGCAGCGTCACCGGGCGGCGACGCTTGCCGACCTTGGCACCGGGCTTGACCGCGGGCTCGTCACTCCAGACGATGCGCCAACGATCCGGTACTGCTTCCGGCCCATCGACACGCTCCAGAACGCCCCGAAACTTCTTTCGACCCGCGCCGAGCCCCGCAACACCAGCGGCTTCTTTGCCGATCGGCGCCTTGAGCACGACATCGACCAGCGAACCCTGGTAGCGTTCAAAATCGCCCTTGCCCCGCAAGGGCCGATCGATCCCCGGAGAGGACACTTCGAGCCGCCGATAATCGACCCCCTCGACCTCGAGCGCGAACTGAAGCTGCCGCGTCACCCGCTCGCAGTCCTCGACCGTGATGAACTGCGGCTCAGCAGCGCCAGGAGCCCATGGCCAGTCGATCGTGATGCGCAACACCCCCCCAGCGGAGCGTTCAATCTCCACAAGCTCGTACCCGAGTCCGGTGACAACCTGCTGGACGACGTTTTGTAAAACCACGGGGCGGTAAGGCGCTGCTCGACTGGAAATGTAGGGAAAAATCAGCTCGACCAAAAAAAACGGGCGGTCAGTACCCGCCCGTATGGTCGTGAGCCGCTGATTATATAGCATCAGCGAGCACCAAGCCCCCCAGTTTGTCCGCCTCACCGGCGCGCAGCGCCTGAGAGGCTGAGAGGGAATCGGTCATGCCCGCTTTGGCGTCCCAAAACACGCCCGAGGGCGTTGCAAATGCGCGCCGTAGCCCGAGCTACGGCTGTGCTTTGCGCCTACTCGGGCGCGCTTTGTGGCGCCCCTTCGGGCACGCCCAATTCCCTCTCAGCCTCTGAGCCCGCAGTGTCGTGGCCAGCCACATCGCGCCCCAGGCCAGCCGCAGAGCCCCATGCGACAATTCCGATCGTTTTGCATCACTTCCTTCGGAGACTACATTCATGAGTGCTTCCCCCGGCTTTCTGGCTGGCAAAAAGCTGCTGATCACCGGCTTGATCTCGAATCGGTCGATCGCCTACGGCATCGCCCGCGCTTGCCACGCGCAAGGCGCGGAACTCGCGTTCAGCTATGTCGGCGAGCGCTTCAAAGACCGCATCACCGAATTCGCCGCCGAATTCGGCTCTCGGCTCGTCTTCGAATGCGACGTCTCGAGCGATGAACAGATCGAAGCGCTGTTCCAGCAACTCGGTGCCGCATGGGGCCGCTTTCATGGTTTCGTGCACAGCATCGGTTTTGCACCCCGCGAAGCCATCTCGGGCGACTTTCTCGATGGCCTGACCCGCGAGAACTACCGCATCGCCCACGAAATCAGCGCCTACAGCTTTCCGGCAATGGCCAAAGCTGCCTTGCCCTACCTCGAATCCAATGCGTCCTTACTGACGATGACCTATCTCGGTTCGGAGCGCACGGTTCCCCACTACAACACGATGGGCCTGGCAAAAGCCTCCCTCGAAGCCTCGGTTCGCTACCTGGCCGAATCCCTGGGCCCGCGAGGCATCCGGGTCAACGGTGTCAGCGCCGGCCCCATCAAAACGCTGGCGGCCAGCGGCATCAAAGACTTCGGCAAGCTGCTGGCCGTTTCGGCCGCTGCTGCGCCCTTGCGTCGCAACGTAACGATCGAAGAGGTCGGCAACGTCGCGGCCTTTCTGCTGAGCGACCTCGCCAGCGGCGTCACCGCTGAGATCACCTATGTCGACGGCGGTTACAACCAGACGGCCGGCGTGTCAAAGGAAATCGTCGACGCACTGGGCCAGTAAGCTTGCTCCGAACCTGGCCGATGGATGCCATGGCCGTCCGGGGGTGCCCCATGAAGCGGGCACCCTCCAGGACCCTCAGCCATCGAAGGCCAGCCACCCCAGATCAGCGGACGCAATCGGCGTAGTACCGACGCACCCCGTCCTTGCCGACCTCTTCCACAAGGCCGTGGATATCGGTTTCGAAGCCCGGGCACTGCGCGTTGAATTCCCTTGAAAACTTGAGGTAGTCGACGATCCGCCGGTTGAACACCTCGCCCGGAATCAGCAACGGAATCCCCGGTGGGTAAGGCGTCACCAGCCCCACGGTGATTCGCCCTTCGAGGGCGTCGATCGGCACCCGCTCGGTTTTTCTCCGAGCGATATGGGCATAGGCCTCGGCCGGCGTCATCGCCGGCTGCAGATCGCTCAGATACATCTCGGTCGTCAGCCGAGCAATGTCGTATTTCGCATAGAGTTCGTGGATCTGCTGACACAGATCGCGCAGGCCCATGCGTTCGTACTGCGGGAACTTGTGGCAGAACTCCGGCATGATCCGGCCCATGGGCTGGTTCTTGGCGTAGTCGTCCTTGAACTGCTGCAGTGCGGTCAACATGCTGTTCCATCGGCCCTTCGTGATGCCGATGGTGAACATGATGAAGAAGCTGTAGAGCCCGGTCTTTTCGACCACCACCCCGTGCTCGGCCAAGAACTTCGTCACGATGCTGGCGGGAATGCCGGTTTTCGCAAAGCGGCCATTCAAATCCAGGCCTGGCGTGACGATGGTCGATTTGATCGGGTCCAGCATGTTGAACCCATCGGCGATCTCGCCAAAGCCATGCCAGCGGGCGCCCTTGCGGCCCTTGGCATCGCTGCGCAGCACCCAGTCTTGCGCGCGGCCTATCCCCTCCTCGGCGAGCTTGTCCGGGCCCCAGACCTTGAACCACCAGTCCTCGCCATATTCCATGTCGACCTTGCGCATGGCGCGACGGAAATCGAGCGCCTCGGCGATGCTCTCCTCGACCAGTGCCGTTCCACCGGGCGGCTCCATCATGGCGGCGGCAACGTCGCAGCTGGCAATGATGCTGTACTGCGGCGAAGTCGAGGTGTGCATCAGGTACGCTTCGTTGAACAGAGCGCGGTCGAGCTCCACGTTCTCCGAGTTCTGCACCAGCACATGGCTCGCCTGACTGATCCCGGCCAAAAGCTTGTGAACCGACTGAGTGGAATAGACCACGGCGTGCTTGGGGCGGCGCCGCTTCTTTCCCATCGCGTGAAACGTCCCATAAAACGGGTGAAAGGCGGCGTGGGGCAGCCAGGCTTCATCGAAATGCAGGTTGTCGACGTAGCCGTCGAGCAGTTCCTTGATGGTTTCCGTGTTGTAGAGCACGCCGTCGTAGGTGGACTGCGTCACCGTCATGATCCGTGGCCGCACCGTCTCCGCATCCATGTGACGAAGCAAAGGGTTGGCCCGAATCTTCGCTTTGATGGCTTCGGGGGTGAACTCGCTTTGCGGAATCGGGCCGATGATGCCGTAGTGATTGCGCGTCGGCTTTAAAAACACCGGGATGGCCCCGGTCATGATGATCGCGTGCAGAACCGACTTATGGCAGTTCCGGTCGACCACCACGACATCCCCGGGGGCCACCGCGTGGTGCCAGACCATCTTGTTGCTGGTGCTCGTCCCGTTGGTCACGAAGAAGCAGTGATCCGCGTTGAAAATGCGCGCGGCATTACGCTCACTTTCACCAATCGCTCCGTCGTGGTCGAGCAACTGGCCCAGTTCCTCGACCGCATTGCACACGTCGGCCCGAAGCATGTTCTCACCGTAAAACTGGTGATACATCTGGCCCAACGGACTTTTGAGGAACGCCACGCCGCCCGAGTGACCGGGGCAATGCCAGGAATACGACCCGTCCTCGGCGTAATCGAGCAAAGCCTTGAAAAACGGCGGTTGCAGCCCTTCCAGATAAGACTTGGCTTCGCGGATGATGTGCCGAGCGACGAACTCCGGCGTGTCCTCGAACATATGGATGAAGCCGTGGAGCTCGCGCAGAATGTCGTTTGGGAGATGCCGGCTGGTCTTCGTCTCGCCGTAGATGTAGATCGGCACGTCTGCGTTCTTGCGCCGCACCTCCTGGATGAAGGCGCGAAGACTCAGGACCACCGGGTCGAGGTCCGGGCCCTCCGAAAATTCTTCGTCGTCGATCGAGAGAATGAAGGCGCTGGCGCGGCTTTGCTGCTGGGCAAACTGGCTCAGGTCGCCATAGCTCGTAACCCCGAGCACGTCGAAGCCCTCGTGCTCGATGGCCTGGGCGAGCGCACGAATACTGAGGCCGGACGTGTTCTCCGAACGGTAGTCTTCGTCGATGATGACGATCGGGAAGCGAAACTTCATGGTGGGCTCCGGCCCCGCAGGGCGTGAGAAAAGGAGAGAGCGACGCGCGAGAGCGCGATGAAACAGGCGCGAAGTGTAAGGAATTCGTGCGACCTGCCGTTTGCGTTTACAAGCCAATGCCGCAGAATCCCGACAACTTTGCAAAAGGGACACATCCATGGCGCAATCGACCGTGTGGTGGCTATTGGCCGGCTCGGCCGTGGTGATGGAACTGCTCACCGGTACTTTTTACCTGCTCATGCTTGCCCTGGGCCTGGCCGCCGGGGCCCTGGCCGCCCACGCTGGGGCAGGCACCACGGGGCAACTGGTCGCTGCCGCGCTCGTGGGCAGCGGCGCCGTGGTCGGCTGGTATCTGCGCGACCGGCGCCATGCGGGCGATCCGTCGCCACGCGGCCTGCGCAGCGTCAACCTCGACATCGGCGAAATCGTCCATATCGACGCCTGGAATCACGACGGCAGCGCCCAGGTCCGCTACCGCGGGGCCAACTGGACCGCTCAACGACGTGGCGACCTCCCCGCCACTACCGGCCCGCACCGCGTGGTCGAACTCGTCGGCAACCGGTTGCTGGTCGAGCCGGTGGCCTCACCCGCCGCGTCGACAACAGACCATTGACGTCATCGAAAGCCTGGCCATGACTCTTGCCATCGTTCTCTTCGTCATTGCGGTGATCTTCATCTACCGCGCCATTCAGGTCGTGCCGCAGCAGAACGCCTGGGTGGTCGAGCGCCTGGGCAAATACCACCGCACCCTGCCGCCGGGGCCGAACTTCATCCTGCCGTTCATCGACAAAGTGGCCTACAAACACAGCCTCAAGGAAATCCCGCTCGACGTTCCCAGCCAGGTCTGCATCACGCGCGACAACACCCAACTCCAGGTCGACGGCATTCTGTACTTCCAGGTCACGGACCCGATGCGCGCGAGCTATGGCTCATCCAACTACATCATGGCGGTGACGCAACTCGCCCAAACCTCCCTGCGCAGCGTCATCGGCAAGCTCGAACTCGACAAGACCTTTGAGGAGCGCGACATGATCAACGCGCAGGTCGTGTCCGCCATCGACGAGGCTGCGCTCAACTGGGGCGTCAAGGTGCTGCGCTATGAGATCAAGGACCTCACCCCGCCGAAGGAAATCCTGCACGCCATGCAGCAACAGATCACGGCCGAGCGTGAGAAGCGAGCCCTGATCGCCGCCTCCGAAGGCCGCCGCCAGGAGCAAATCAACATCGCCACCGGCGAACGCGAAGCCTTCATTGCGCGCTCCGAGGGCGAGAAGCAAGCCGTGATCAACAAAGCCCAGGGCGAGGCCGCCTCCATCAGCGCCGTCGCCGAGGCTACCGCGGGCGCCATCGAGCGCATCGCCGCAGCCATCCGCCAGCCCGGCGGCGAGCAGGCCGTGCAACTCAAGGTGGCCGAGAAAGCCGTCGAGGCCTACAGCCGCGTCGCCGCGGACGCCACGACCACGCTCGTCGTGCCCGGCAACATGAGCGAGGTCTCCACCTTGATCGCCTCGGCCATGAAGATGGTGGAATCCACGCGCAGACCGGTCTGAGCCTATTGATCCGGCACTATAAAGATTGAACTTTTCGAGCCCATCCGTGTCGAAGATGCATGGACAAGGAAGACGCTCGTTACCAGAAGCTTGAGCAACTTCACGAACGGCGTAAGCAAGTCGTTCGGCTGCACCGAAAGGGCTACGGCGTGATGGCCATCGTCGAACTCACAGGGCTGAGTTACCCGGCGGTGCGCCGCGCCATCGACCTGTACGAAGCGGGCGGCGCTGCGGCGCTCAAGCCCGCAGCGCGTGGACGCTCGCCGGGTCAGGGCCGGCTGCTCAGCGCCGAGCAGGAGGAACTGGTGCGCCGCACGATCTGCGACAAGCGTCCCGAGCAGCTGAAGATGGACTTTGCGCTGTGGACTCGCGCGGCGGTCATGCAGCTCATCGAGCAGCTGTGCGGGCTCAAGCTGTCGGTGCGCGCGGTGGGCAACTACCTCAAGCGCTGGGGCTTCACGCCGCAAAAGCCGATCAAGCGCGCCTACGAGCAGCGCCCCGAGGCGGTGCAGCAGTGGCTCGAGCACGAGTACCCGGCCATCGAGCAGCGTGCCAAGGCCGAAGGCGCCGAGATCCACTGGGGCGACGAGACGGCGCTTGTGAACACCGACGTGCGCGGCAGGAGCTTTGCTCCGCGCGGCAAGACGCCGGTGGCGCGGGCCGTGGGCGGCACGCGCGAGAAGCTGTCGATGATTTCCACCGTCACCAACCAGGGCCGCGCCAACTGGATGATCATCGACGGGGCCTTCAACCACGAGCGGCTCATCGAGTTCTTCGAGGCGCTCGTGCGCGATGGCCGCAGGCTGGGTAAGAAGGTCTTCCTCATCCTGGACAACCTGGGCGTGCATCACTGTAAGCCCGTCAAGGCGTGGCTGGCCGAGCACGTGGCCGACATCGAGGTGTTCTACCTGCCCAGCTACAGCCCCGAGCTCAACCCGGACGAGCGGCTCAACGCCGACCTGAAGCACGCCATCGGCACCAAGGTGCCCGCGCGCACCAGACCCAAGCTGCGCGCGGCGGCCGAGCAGCACATGCAGTTCATCGAGTCCAACCCACAGCGCGTTCGGGCCTACTTCCAGGACCCCATCGTGCGCTATGCGGCATGAAGACATATTCGTGCCGGATCAATAAATCCGGCAGTTGACCGCTTCTCGCGAAAAGCAAGGTGTTGATGTTTCAACAATTTTCGGTGCGGAGGCCGTTCACCGCTTGGGTGAGCGCTGCGCACCCGTTCGAGCCGCCCTCGGGTGCGGGGGCGGCGTTGCAAATCCTCGCCATGGCGCCCGCCATGG
>NZ_RKQL01000003.1:0-166350 GCF_003843835.1 Tibeticola sediminis
TGCGAGGCGCAAACCGCAGCCATAGCCGAAGCTATGGCGAGGATTTGCAACGACGCAGACCGCCCGCAGCCGGGATGCGCGACGCGCGAGGGACTTGTTCAGCGTTGCCCTTGAGAGTGGCGACCTCACTGACCCCCTCAGCAAGGGCCACTCCAAGACGGGCACCGTCGGCGTCCGTCACCTAAAAACAGTGAATCCCAAAAACGGAATCAGCGTACATCCTTCCAGTAAGCCGCATTCAATCGCCAGGTGATCACGGTGTACACCGCCAGGAACAGCAAAACCCAAACGCCTAGGCGCACGCGCTGGTTTTGCGCCGGCTCACCCATCCACTGGAGGTAGTTCACCAGATCGGCCACTTCCCGGTCATATTGCGCCGGGGTCAACGTTCCGGGCGTCAGTTGTTCCCAGCCCTTGAAGACCTCCGCTTCATGGCCATGCTGCTCGACCTTTTGGAACACGGGTTTGCGCATGCCCTGCAATTCCCACAAGACATGCGGCATGCCCACGTTCGGGAAAGCCAGGTTGTTCCAACCCGTCGGACGGCTTTCGTCGACATAGAAGGTGCGCATGTAGGTATACAGATAGTCGGCGCCCGTCCCTTGATGGCCAGCACGCGACCGTGCAATCACCGTCAGATCCGGCGGCACGGCTCCGAACCATTCCTTGGCCATCTTCGGGTCGATGTTCGCCTTCATCGTGTCCCCCACTTTTTCGGTGGTGAACATCAGGTTGTCCTTGATCTGCTGCTCGGTCAGGCCAATGTCGCGCAAGCGGTTGTAGCGCATGAACGCCGCCGAGTGGCAATTGAGGCAGTAATTGACGAACAACTTGGCGCCGTTTTGCAGCGAACCGAGATCGGTCGTGTTGATGGGCGCTTTATCCCAAGGAATGCCCCCCTCGGAAGCCTGTGCAACGCCGATCGAAGAACAGGCCAGGAAGACGGGCAACAGCCAATGCTTCAAAAATTGCTTCATGTTCGTTGACTCCTCGGCTCAATGCGGATGAAAGACCACGCGGCTGGGCACGGGCTTCGGCGTTCCCAACCGACTCCACCAGGGCATCAACAAGAAGAAGCCAAAATAGAACAAGGTGCCAATCTGAGAAATTCGCCCCCCAATGACGGACGGCGGCAAGGTGCCGAGGTAAGACAGCACGAGGAAATTCACCACGAACACAGCGTAGAGATACTTGTGCCAGGTCGGGCGATAGCGAATGGACTTCACCGGGCTGTTGTCCAGCCAAGGCAGGAAGAACAGAATCACCACACCGCCACCCATGGCGACGACACCCCAGAATTTGGCGTCGATCGCCAGCAACAAGGCCACCAAAACGGCCGCACCGGCAACCATGACGGCCTTGAACAGCGACGACATCTTGCCTTTGAGCACTGCGAAACCGGCTGCCCCGACGACGCACGCGATCAAGACGTAGACCATCTCGGTCGTGACGGCGCGGAGCATCGAATAGAACGGCGTGAAATACCAAACCGGTGCGATGTGCGGCGGCGTCTGGAACGGGTCGGCCGGGATGAAGTTGTTGTACTCGAGGAAGTAGCCCCCCATCTCCGGAGCGAAAACGATCACGGCGGAAAATACCATCAAGAACACGCTGACGCCAAAGATGTCATGCACCGTGTAGTACGGATGGAAAGGAATGCCATCGAGCGGGTGGCCCTTCTCGTCTTTGGGCGCATCAGGGCCTTTGATTTCGATGCCGTCGGGGTTGTTGGAGCCCACATCATGCAGCGCCAACAGGTGCGCCACGACCAGACCCAACAGCACCAGCGGAACCGCGATGACGTGGAAGCTGAAGAAGCGGTTCAGGGTGGCATCCCCGACCACATAGTCACCACGGATGAGCAGCGCGAGATCGGGGCCGATGAAGGGGATCGCCGAGAACAGGTTCACGATCACCTGGGCGCCCCAGTAGGACATCTGCCCCCAAGGCAGGAGGTAGCCCATGAAAGCCTCGGCCATGAGCGCGAGGAAGATCATGCACCCGAAGAGCCAAACCAGCTCGCGCGGCTTTCGATAGCTCCCGTACATGAGCCCGCGGAACATGTGGAGATAGACCACGATGAAGAAAGCCGATGCCCCGGTGGAGTGCATGTAGCGGATCAGCCATCCCCAGGGCACATCACGCATGATGTACTCGACCGAGCCAAAGGCCAAAGCCGCGTCGGGCTTGTAATGCATCACGAGGAAAATGCCCGTGACGATCTGGATCACCAGCACCAGCAGCGACAGCGAGCCGAAGATGTACCAGACGTTGAAGTTTTTCGGAGCGTAGTACTCCGACATGTGGAACCGGTAGGCCTCGAAAAGTGTGGGGAAGCGGTTTTCGAGCCAATTCCCGAGCTTGGCCCCTGCGGAGGCGTTCGGCGAAATTTCCTTGAATTCAGCAGCCATATCCTCGCTCCTCAAGCTTTCTTGTCTTCACCGATCAGCAGCTTGCTGTCGGAGATGTACATGTGGGGCGGAATCTCGAGGTTGTCGGGCGCTGGCTTGTTCTTGAACACCCGCCCAGCGAGGTCGAAGGTCGAACCGTGGCACGGGCAGAGAAAGCCGCCCTTCCAGTCATCGGGCAGAGATGGCTGAGGCCCCGTTTGAAACTTATCGACCGGCGAGCAGCCCAGATGGGTGCAGATCCCGACCGCCACGAACACTTCGGGCTTGATCGCCCGCACAGGGTTCTGGCAGTAAGCGGGCTGCATGGGGCGCTTCGATTGAGGGTCGGCGAGCTGACTGTCGAGCTTGGGCAATTCGGCGAGCATCTCCGGCGTGCGCCGCAAAATCCAGACCGGTTTCCCCCGCCACTCGACGGTCATGCGCTCGCCGGGCTTGAGGTTGGAAATGTCGGCTTCGACGGCGGCACCGGCTGCCTTGGCCCGTTCGGAGGGCTGGAAACTGCTCACGAACGGTACGGCAACCGCAACGCCACCGACGGCACTGGCGCAGCCCGTAGCGATGAGCCACGTCCGCTTGCTGCTGTCAACGGGGGTGTCACTCATAGGAATCCTCTGTGGGATGTGGTCGATACATGGTCCGTCTCGGATTGTATCTGAGCCCCTTTTCGGCCCTGCACCCACGCTTCCTAAGCCTTTGACTCAGGTCAGCAATTGCGTATGCTGAGCCCTCCAGCAACAACCGAGGAGGTTTTCATGTCGATGGTTTCAGAGTTCAAAGAGTTCGCACTCAAAGGCAACGTGATGGATCTTGCGGTCGGGGTCATCATCGGAGGCGCGTTCGGCAAGATCGTCGATTCGCTGGTGGGTGACGTCATCATGCCGCTCGTCAGCGCCGTCGTTGGGAAGATCGATTTTTCCAATCTTTTCATCGTGTTGGGCCAAGTGCCAGCGGGAACACCCATGACGCTCGATGCGCTCAAAAAGGCGGGCGTCCCGGTGCTGGCTTATGGCAATTTCATCACCGTCGCCGTCAATTTCCTGATCCTTGCGTTCGTGATCTTCCTCATGATCAAACAGGTCAACCGGCTCAAACGCGCAGCGCCCCCGGCCCCACCCGCGGCACCCGCGCCCACGCCCGAAGACGTGTTGCTGCTGCGGGAAATTCGCGACGCACTGAAGAAATAGTTCACGCTTTTTTATGGCGCGAGGGACAGGTTCAGCGTTGCCCAAGAACTCGCGCCTGGCGAACCGCCGCGATGAGGCTGCGCGGGTCTGCCTGACCCGATCCGGCGAGATCAAACGCGGTGCCGTGGTCGGGGCTGGTGCGCACGAGCGGCAGACCCAAGGTCACGTTGACCCCCTGGTCGAGCCCGAGGTACTTCACCGGAATCAGACCCTGGTCGTGGTACATCGCGATCACGGCATCGAAGGCGCCCTGGCGTGCGCGCATGAAGACGGTGTCGGGCGCGTACGGGCCATGCACATCGAGTCCGCGCGCCCGAGCCGCCGCGACTGCCGGGGCGATGATGTCCAACTCCTCGCGGCCGAACTGCCCGCCCTCGCCGGCATGTGGATTGAGCCCCGCGACCGCGAGGCGCGGGCTGCGACCGAGCATCGCCCGCAAGGCGGTATCGGCAATCTGCAGCGTCTGCTCGATGTTCGGGCCTGTCACCCGTGCAATGGCCTCGCGCAGGCTGACGTGGATGCTCAGCAACACCACCCTCAGTTCGTCGTTGGCGAGCATCATGCGCACAGGCATTTCGGCCAGGGGGCATCCGGCCCAGGCTGCGGCCTCGGCCTGAAGCATCTCGGTGTGCCCCGGGTACGGCACCCCGGCCGCTGCCAAGGCTTCCTTGTGCACGGGCGCCGTGACGATGCCCGCGACTTCGCCGCGCAAAGCGGCCCGGGCCGCCCACACGATCCAGCTCGCCGCGAGGCGCTCAGCTTCCGCCTGAACCTGACCGTAGGCCAATTCGGGCGCTCGCGGGCCCACTTGCAACACCGGGATGCAGCGTGGCGGCACCGATGCCGCTTCCGCTGCCGAATCGAGCACCAGAACGGGTGGCGCGATTCCCGCCGGCCCCGCGATGACCCGGGCGGCCCGGCGCATCACGCCCACGTCGCCAACGACGAAGCTGTTGGCGAGATCTTCAGGTGCCTGCAGATAGGCCTTGACGATGATTTCCGGGCCTATGCCCGCGGGATCTCCGGCCGTGATCGCCAGTGGCCGCTGCGCTGCGTTCGGAGTAGGCATCGAGGGTGCTCCTCAAGCGGGGTTGTCGATGTCGATGAACCGGTGCTCCAGGCCATGCAGCGCGGCGACGGCTGCAGCCACCGCCGGCGCCCCGTAGCGCTCGGTCGCATGATGACCGCAAGCCAGGTAGGCGACGCCCGTTTCGCGCGCCAGATGGGCCTGCGGCTCGGAGATTTCCCCGGTGACGAAAACCTGGGCGCCGGCCGCGATGGCCGCTTCGAAGTACGCCTGGGCCCCACCGGTGCACCAGGCCACGCGCTCGATCGGCTCATCGTGCGGCAACACGGCCGTCACGCGGCGAGCCAGCGTTCGCTCGAGGTGTTGCGCCAGGTCTTGCGCGCGCCAAGACCGCGCTGCGGTGGACCATCGACCGATGCAGCCCAGATCCTGCTCGCCGAACCGGCCCGTGATCGTCCAACCGAGCCGCCGGGCGAGCTGCGCGTTGTTGCCGAGATCGGGATGCGCATCGAGCGGCAGATGGTAGGCGTAGAGATTGATTTCATGCCGCAACAAGAGCGCCAAGCGTTGTCGCAGCCAACCGGTCACACGCCCGTCCTGTCCGCGCCAGAACAAGCCATGATGCACGAAGATGGCATCGGCATCGGCTTCGATGGCGGCTTCGATCAGCGCGCGGCTTGCGGTGACGCCCGACACGATGCGTCGCACGATGGGCCGCCCTTCGACCTGCAGTCCGTTCGGGCCGTAGTCGCGAAAGCGCGCTGGCTCGAGCAGGCGGTCGAACTCGAGCGCGAGGCGGTCGCGGTCGATGGAACCGGCCGCGGTGGAACCGGGGGTATGGGCTGTGGAATCCGTCATGCGCACATTGTCGGCCAAGCGCGTCGGCCGAAGCGCGGGCGCCGAGAACTGCACGCCTACAATGGGCCCGCACCCATGTGGGTGTCGCATGCTTTGATGGATCTTCCCTGGAAATGAAACGACTGTGGCTGGTGTTTTCGCAAACGGTGACGGTGGCGCTGGCGCTGGCGTTTGTCGTCTCGACGCTCAAGCCGCAATGGATGCAGTGGCCGCTGCGCGCATCAGGAGGGTCGATTTCGGTGGTCGAAGCGCCCCCTACACCCGCGACCGAAGCGCCGCCCGGCAGCCTGCGCGGCGCCGCCCGAGCCGCGTCGCCGGCGGTCGTGAGCATCAGCACCAGCAAGGCGCCGAAGCCCAGCCCCCACCGTGGCGACCCCTGGTTCCGATTTTTCTTTGGCGAGCGTGAATCCCAGCCGCAAGTGGGCCTAGGCAGCGGCGTCATCGTGAGCGACGCGGGCTATCTGCTGACGAACAACCATGTGATCGAAGGGGCGGACGAGATCGAAGTCGCGCTCGCCGATGGCCGGCGCGCGCCCGCCCGCGTGATCGGGACCGATCCGGATACCGATCTGGCCGTGCTGAAAATCACGCTCGATCGTCTGCCAGCCATCACGCTGGGGCAGTCCGAGTCGCTGGCCGTCGGCGACATCGTGCTGGCCATCGGCAATCCTTTTGGCGTCGGGCAAACGGTGACTGCCGGTATCGTGAGCGCGCTGGGGCGCAGCCAGCTCGGGCTCAATACGTTTGAGAACTTCATTCAGACCGACGCGGCGATCAACCCCGGCAACTCGGGCGGTGCGCTGGTCGATGTGCATGGCCGCCTGATGGGAATCAACACCGCGATCTACTCGCGCAGCGGCGGAAACCTCGGCATCGGGTTTGCCATTCCCGTCTCCACCGCGCGTGAGGTCATGGAAGCCATCGTGCGCGAGGGCCATGTGACGCGCGGCTGGATCGGCGTGGAGCCGAGCGAGCTGAGTGCCGAGCTCGCGCAAGGCCTGGGCCTCGAGCCGGGCAGCGGCGTGCTGGTCACCGGGGTGCTGCAAGACGGCCCTGCCGCGCGCGCAGGCATACAGCCCGGCGATGTGATTCTGCGGGTGGAGGGCAAGCCGGTCCGGCAAGTGGCGGAGCTGCTGAGCGCGGTGTCGGCCCTGCGGCCGGGCCAGCCGGCGCGCCTGAGCCTGTGGCGGCGCGGGCAAACGCTGGAGATGTCCCTCACCCCCGGAACCCGGCCACCGCGGCCCGCGGAGTGAGTCAAGCCTCCTCGGAGGGCGGCTGCGTGTGCTTGATGAACACCTTCGCGGCCCAGATGCCCAACTCATAGAGCAGGATCATCGGAATGGCCAGCGCCAGCTGTGACACGACGTCCGGCGGCGTCACGATGGCCGCAATGATGAACGCCAGAACCACGAAGTACGAGCGAAACGCTTTGAGCTTTTCGATTTCGACGATGCCCAGGCGCGCGAGAACCACGACCGCTACGGGAACCTCGAAGGCAACGCCAAAAGCGAGGAACATGGTGAGCACGAAGCTCAGGTAGGCCTCGATGTCGGGCGCTGCCGTAATCGACTTGGGCGCGAAGCTTTGGATGAACTTGAAGACCTGTCCGAAGACGAAAAAGTAGCAAAACGCCACGCCGATCAGAAACAGTATGGTGCTCGAGATCACGAGCGGCAGCACCAGCTTTTTTTCGTGCGTGTAGAGGCCCGGCGCAACGAAGGCCCAGATCTGATAGAGCACGAACGGCAACGCCAGCAGAAAGCCCGTCATTAGCAGGATCTTCAGCGGCACCATGAACGGCGAAATCACCGAAGTGGCGATCAGCGTCGTGCCTTTGGGCAGGTGCGCCACGAGCGGCGCCGCCAGCATGTCATAGAGCGGGCCGGGGCCAGGATAAATCGCGAGGATGCCGACTGCGACGGCAATGGCCAGCATGGCTTTGATCAGCCGGTCGCGCAGTTCCATCAGGTGCGCAACGAAAGGCTGCTCCGTGCCGGCGAGTTCGTCTTCGGGCTCTTGTTTGGGATCAGACATCGGGACGTGGAGGCCTCAGGGAAGGCATGGGCATGGCCGAACGCGGCAGCGGCCCAAGAACGAGGCTCAGTTGAATGGACGCGGGCGGTAACGGGCGACCCGCGCAGCCCCCGATTGGACATGCGTGCGCACGCCCGCGCGAGCTTTGTACCACTGCGGCACGGCACCCCGCTTGAGTCGCCAGTTTTTCTTCGGGCGGGAGCTCGAGGTGTTGCTCGAGCCGCTGGACCAGGAGCTGCCCTCGGTGGAGGGCACGACGGTGTCCGACGTGAGGCCAGCCGTCGCCTCGCTCCACTGCTGCTCGAACTCGGTCGCGGTGCTGTGCACCGTCTGTTCGATGTCACGGGCCGAGGTTTCGACGGTCTCCTTGAGCTTCTTGAGCTCTTCGAGTTCCATCGAGCGGTTGACCTCGGCCTTGACGTCTGCGACGTAGCGCTGGGCCTTGCCGATGAGCGTGCCCACGGTGCGGGCCACCCGCGGCAGCTTTTCGGGCCCGATGACGATGAGGGCCACGGCGCCGATGAGCGCGAGCTTGGAGATGCCGAGATCGATCACGGGACGCGCGAGGGTCGGGGCGTGTCAGGACTTGCTTTTGGCGTCGACGTCGATGGTGGTCTTCTCGGACGCGGCCGCGTTCGTGACCTGGCCTGCGGGGGCAGCGGGCTTGTCTTCCGAAGACCCACCCTCACGCATGCCGTCCTTGAAGCCCTTGACCGCGCTACCGAGGTCGGAGCCGATGTTCTTGAGCTTCTTCGTGCCAAACACCATCACGACGATCAACAGCACGATCAGCCAGTGCCAGATGGAAAACGAACCCATGGAAACCTCCTAACGAAGAAGCGGGATTCTAGTCCGAGCGCGCGCCGACACACGACGCCGCACGGTGCAATCACCCTTTGAGCCAGGGTCTCGGCCCACCCATGACATGGAGATGCAGGTGGTGCACCTCTTGCCCGCCCTCGGCGCCGGTGTTGACCACGATGCGAAAGCCGCCTTCGGGATAGGGGCGGCAGCCCTGTTCGAGCGCGAGCCGGGGCGCGAGCACCATCATGCGGCCCATGAGCGCCTGGTCGGCCTCGGTGAGCTGGGCCATGGAGGCGATGTGCCGCTTGGGCACCATCAGAAAATGCACCGGCGCCCAGGGCGCAATGTCGTGGAAGGCGAGGAGTTCGTCGTCCTCGTAGACCTTGCGGGAGGGGATCTGGCCGGCAATGATTTTGCAGAAGATGCAGTTCGGGTCGTGGTCGTTCATGGCGGTCTGTGGATCGACGGTCATTCGACGGGCAATTCCTTGTTCATGCGCACCATGCCAAGCACGATGCGGTAGAGGAACCAAATCGAGATCAAGCCCCAGGCGATCATGCCGGGAAACACGAACAGAAAAAACAGCGGGAAGGTCAGCACATAGAGCGCGCCGACCCAGAACACCGTGCGGATGCGCCAGCGAAAGTGCGAGGCAAGCCAAGTACCCTCGGCGTCGCTCTGCTTGACCAGGTCGAGGATGAGCGCAATCAGCAGCAGGCCCACTCCGACGTGCCCGCCCGGCAGCACCGCGGCCACGGCCACGATGAGGTGCAAGATGTAGCTGATCCAGCTGACGGTGCGCAGCGAATCGAGTTCGAGGTCGTCGGTTCGGGGGTCGGTCATTCGCCTGCTCCTTCGCGATTGAGTGCCTTGCGCAAGGCTTTTTCCTCGATGCCGCTCGTGCCTTCGCGGCGTTGCAGTTCGGCGACCACGTCGGCGGGACGCAGGCCGAAATGCGCCAGCGCGATCATGCAGTGAAACCACAGATCGGCCACTTCGTAGACGATTTGCCCCGCGTCGCCGCCATGCTCGGCGTCTTTGGCGGCCATGACGACCTCGGTGGCCTCTTCCCCGACCTTTTTCAAAAACGCATCCGGTCCCTTGGCCAGCAGCCGCGCGACATAGCTCGCCTGCGGGTCGCCGCCGCGCGCGGGCAGGCGGCTTTCGATCACATCGGCCAGGCGCTCGAGCACGTCGGCGGTGGTGGGCGTGGGGCTCATCGGTAAATCGACTCCGGGTCTTTGAGCACGGGTTCGACCACCTTCCAGGCGCCGTCCTCGTAGCGGTTGAAAAAGCAGCTGTGGCGGCCGGTGTGGCAGGCGATGCCGGGCTCGTGGCCGGTTTGCGTCACCTTGAGCAGGATCACGTCGTGATCGCAGTCGAGGCGGATTTCATGCACGGTTTGCACATGGCCCGATTCCTCGCCCTTGAACCAGAGCTTGTCGCGCGAGCGGCTGAAGTACACCGCGCGGCCGAGTTCGGCGGTCTTCTGCAGCGCCTCACGGTTCATCCAGGCGAACATGAGCACGTCACCCGTCGCCGCCTCCTGCGCGATGACGGGCACCAAGCCTTGCGCATCCCATTTCACTTCGTCGAGCCAGTTCATGGGTGGATTGTCGGGCATCTGGATTCGCTCCCATTTTGCGAGCACGAAACGACCGTTTGACGCTGGGATACCGCCAAAAAACCCAAAAAAAACCGATCCCCTCGGCCTCAGAGGCTGATAGGGAATTGGGCGTGCCCGAAGAGGCGCCACAAAGCGCGCCCGAGTAGGCGCAAAGCACAGCCGTAGCTCGGGCTACGGCGCGCATTTGCAACGCCCTCGGGCGTGTTTTGGGACGTCAAAGCGGGCATGACCGATTCCCTCTCAGCCTCTCAGATCCGCACCGTAATGCCGCGCTCGGCCATGCGCGCTTTGGCTTGGGCTACGGTGTATTCACCGTAGTGGAAGATGCTGGCGGCCAGCACCGCGTCGGCGTGGCCCTGCTGGATGCCGTCGGCCAGGTCGTCGAGTGTGCCCACGCCGCCCGAGGCGATGACGGGCACGTCGACCGCGTCACTGACCGCGCGGGTGAGTTCGAGGTCGAAGCCGGCCTTGGTGCCGTCGCGGTCCATGCTGGTGAGCAGGATTTCGCCGGCGCCGAATTCGGCCATTTGCCGCGCCCAGGCCACCGCGTCGAGGCCGGTGTTTTTGCGACCGCCGTGGCTGTAGACGTCCCAGCCCTCGCCACGGTCGAGCAGGTCGGCCCCAAAGCGGCGCTTGGCGTCGATGGCGACGACGATGCACTGCGAGCCATAGCGCGCGGAAGCGTCGCGGATGACCTGTGGGTTCGCAATGGCGGCCGAGTTGAAGCTGGTCTTGTCCGCCCCCGCGTTGAGCAGCCGCCGCACGTCTTCGACGGTGCGCACCCCGCCGCCGACGGTCAGCGGAATGAACACCTGCGACGCCACGGCTTCGATGATGGGCAGGATGAGGTCGCGGTCGTCGCTCGTGGCGGTGATGTCGAGGAAGGTGAGTTCGTCGGCACCCTGGTCGTTGTAGCGCGCGGCGATCTCCACCGGGTCGCCAGCGTCGCGCAGCTCGACGAAGTTCACGCCTTTGACGACGCGCCCGCCGGTCACGTCGAGGCAGGGGATGATGCGTTTGGCGAGCATGAGAGGCTCCGGTGAATTGCGGCTTCTGACGCTGCCGATTCAGGCGCGGCCGCTCAAGGCGTCGGCGCGGGCCTGCGCGGCGGCGAAGTCGAGCGCGCCGGTGTAGATGGCGCGGCCGCAGATGACGCCCTCGATGCCCTCTTTTTCGACCGCACAGAGCGCTTCGACGTCGGCCATGCTCGAGAGGCCGCCCGAGGCGATCACGGGTATCGTGAGCCCCTGCGCGAGCCGCACCGTCGCGTCGATGTTGATGCCGGTGAGCATGCCGTCGCGGCCGATGTCGGTGTAAATGATGGACTCGACGCCCCAGTCCTCGAACTTCTTGGCGAGGTCCAGAACCTCGTGGCCGGTGAGCTTGCTCCAGCCGTCGGTGGCGACCTTGCCGTCCTTGGCGTCGAGGCCGACGATGATGTGGCCGCCGAACGCGATGCAGGCTTCCTTCAGAAAGCCCGGGTTTTTCACCGCGGCGGTGCCGATGATGACCCAGCGCAGGCCGGCGTCGATGTACTGCTCGATGGTGTCGAGATCGCGGATGCCGCCGCCGAGTTGCACCGGGATGTCTTCGCCCACCTCGGCCAGGATGGCCTTGACCGCCGCGTGGTTCTTGGGCTTGCCGGCAAAGGCGCCGTTGAGGTCGACCAGATGAAGGCGGCGCGCGCCTTCGTCGACCCATTTGCGCGCCATGGCGGCCGGGTCTTCGCCGAAGGTGGTGGCCTGGTCCATGTCGCCTTGTTTGAGGCGCACGCAGTGGCCGTCTTTGAGATCGATCGCGGGAATGAGTTGCATGATGGGTTCAAACAGACCACGCAGCGCCGGGCGGCCTGCGTCGGAGCGGAAACGGCGTCAAGGATTCCAGTGCAGGAAGTTGCGGTAGAGGGCGAGCCCCTGGGCGGCGCTTTTCTCGGGGTGGAACTGGGTCGCAAAAATATTATCCCGGGCCACCGCAGCGGTAAAGCGGCCGCCGTAGTCGGCCTCGCCCGCCGTGTGGCGCGCATCCGACGGCCGCGCGTAAAAACTGTGGACGAAATAAAACCAGCTGCCATCGGGCACACCGCTCCAGAGCGCGTGGCGTGGCTGCGTCGCAAAGACCTGGTTCCAGCCCATTTGCGGCACTTTGTAGCGGCTGCCGTCGGCCTGGGTACGGCCGGCGAGGTCGAAGCGCACCACCTCGCCGCCAATCACGCCCAGCCCCGGCGTGCCCACGCCGGCCGGCCCCTCGGCGCTGTGGTCGAGCAGCATTTGCATGCCCACGCAGACGCCGAACAGCGGCTTGCTCGCCGCGGCCTCCAGCACGGGCTCGAGCAGCCCCGACGCGCGCAGCTCGCGCATGCAGTCGGGCATGGCGCCCTGCCCCGGCAGCACCACGCGGCTGGCCGCGCGCACCTGCGCGGGCTCGGCGGTGATGATGACGTTGACGCCGCTGTCGGCCGCCGCATGCAGCACGGCCTGCGCCACCGAGCGCAGATTGCCCATGCCGTAATCGACGACCGCAACCGTGTTGACTATTTTTTTCATAGCATAAGAGGACCGAATCACGCCGGCGTCAGGCCAATTTTGTTCAAAAATTGGCTACAAAGACCCTTTGGTGGACGGCACGGCCTGCGGCGCGCGCGGGTCAAGCTCGACCGCGGCCCGCAAGGCCCGACCGAAGGCCTTGAAGACGGTCTCGGCCTGATGGTGCGCATTGGCACCGCGCAGGTTGTCGATGTGCAGGGTGACGAAGGCGTGGTTCACGAAGCCCTGGAAAAACTCATGCATCAGCTGGGTGTCGAAGCTGCCGATCATGCCGCTGGTGAACGGTACATGGGCCACGAGGCCGGGCCGGCCGGAAAAGTCGATCACCACACGCGAGAGCGCCTCGTCCAGCGGCACATAGGCATGGCCATAGCGCCGGATGCCCCGCTTGTCGCCCACGGCCTGCGCGACCGCCTGCCCGAGCGTGATGCCCACATCCTCGACGGTGTGGTGGCCGTCGATGTGCAGATCACCCTTGGCCTCGATGTCGAGGTCGATGAGTCCATGCCGCGCGATCTGGTCGAGCATGTGGTCGAAGAAACCGATGCCCGTGGCGAGCCGCGCGCGGCCGCTGCCATCGAGATCGATGCGGACGGTGATGTCGGTTTCCGCGGTGCGGCGGGTGACTTCGGCGGTGCGGTTCATGGCGGGGGTTCCCGGTGGATCTGAAATCAGTCGTGGTGAGGGGGCTCAGGCCTGCAGGTCGGTCAGCGCGGCTTGCAGCGCCTGCAGCATCTGCGCATTTTCCTCCGGCGTGCCCACCGTCAGCCGCAGGCAGTTCGCCAGCAGCGGGTGCAGCGCCGAGACATTCTTCACCAGCACGCCGCGCGCCTTCATGCCCGCGAATACCGCATGGGCGTCGGGCACGCGGATGAGGATCATGTTGGCTTCGCTCGGCCAGACCTGCACGCCGGGCAGGCCCGCGAGCCGCTCGAGCAGCATCGCGCGCTGCGCGCGCAGTTCGGCCGCCTGCACCGCAAACACGTCGGCATGGTCGAGCGCAAACAACGCGCACTCGGCATTGAGCACGCTGACGTTGTACGGCGGGCGCACCTTGTCGATCTGCTGCACCAGCGCCGTGGGGCCGATCAGGTAGCCCAGCCGCACGCCGGCAAGCCCAAACTTCGACAGCGTGCGCATGAGCAGCAGGTTCGGGTGGTGGTGCGGCTGCACGCGCAGGCGGTCGATCCAACTACGGCTGGAAAACGGCTGATAAGCCTCGTCGATCACCACCAGCCCGCCCAGCCGTGCCTGCAACGCGATGAGCCGCTCCATCACGGCCTCGTCCCACAGGTTCGCGGTGGGGTTGTTGGGGTAAGCCAGATAAACGATGGCGGGCCGGTGCGCCTCGATCGCTTCGGCCATCGCCGCCTCGTCGAGCGCGAAGTCCGGCGTCAGTGGCACGCCGTGGTAGGCCAGCCCCTGGAGCTTGGCGCTCATCGCGTACATCACGAAGCCGGGCTCGGGCGCGAGGATGCTCGCCCCGGGCCGGTCGCAAGCCATCGCCAAGAGCGAAATCAGCTCGTCCGAGCCGTTGCCCAACATCAGCGCATAGCCGTGCCGCGGCATACCCGCATACACCGCCAGCGCCTCGCGCAGCACCTCGATCCGAGGGCCCGGGTATCGGTTGATCTCGACCGCACCGAGCCGCGCGCCGAGTTCCGCCTGCAAGGCGGGACTGAGCCGGTAGGGGTTCTCCATCGCGTCGAGCTTGATGAGGCCGCGCGCATCCTGCACCGCGTAGGCGTGCATCCCCTGCACGTCGGCGCGCAGCACACGTTGCGCGTAGTCCTCGGGCTGCAGCGGCACGCCGCTCGCCGCCGGGTGGTCTGGGGCAGTCCAAGGCGTCTGCATCACCGCGGCTTCCGCATCGGGGGCACCTCGCGCAGGCGCAGTTCGGCCGCGCGCGCATGGGCCTGCAGTCCTTCGCCGTAGGCGAGTTCGGCCGCAAGGGTGCCGAGCGCCTGCGCGCCGGCTTCGCTCACCTCGATCAAGCTGCTGCGCTTTTGAAAGTCGTACACCCCCAATGGCGAGCTGAACCGCGCCGTGCCGCTGGTGGGCAACACATGGTTCGGGCCGGCGCAATAGTCGCCCAGGCTTTCGCTGGTGTAGGCCCCGAGGAAGATCGCGCCGGCGTGCCGCAGCAGCGGCTCCCAGCGATGCGGCTCGCGGCTCGAGACTTCGAGATGCTCGGGCGCGATGCGGTTGCTGATGGCGCAGGCCTCTTCCATGCTGCGCGTCTGAATCAGCGCCCCCCGGTCGTTGAGGCTCTTGGCGATGATGGCCGCGCGCGGCATCAAAGGCAGCAGCCGGTCGATCGCGGCCTGCACCGCGTCGATGTAGGCCGCATCGGGGCACAGCAGGATGCTCTGCGCCAGTTCGTCGTGCTCGGCCTGGCTGAACAAATCCATCGCTACCCATTCCGGCGGCGTGCTGCCATCGGCCAGCACCAGGATCTCGCTCGGCCCCGCAATCATGTCGATGCCGACCACGCCGAACACGCGCTTCTTCGCACTCGCCACATAGGCGTTTCCGGGGCCCGTGATTTTGTCCACCTTCGGTACCGTGGCAGTGCCGTAGGCCAGCGCCGCCACCGCCTGCGCACCGCCGATCGTGAAGCCCCGCGTCACCCCCGCCACATAGGCCGCGGCCAGCACCAGCGGATTTTTCTCGCCGCGCGGCGTCGGCACCACCATGATGATTTCGCCCACACCGGCGACGTGCGCGGGGATGGCGTTCATCAGCACACTGCTCGGGTAGGCGGCCTTGCCGCCGGGCACGTAGATGCCCACGCGGTCCAGCGGCGTGACCTTCTGGCCCAGCAGCGTGCCGTCCTCGTCGCGGTACGACCAGCTCTCGCCCGCCGCCCGGCGCTGCGCCTCGTGGTAGCGGCGCACCCGATCGGCCGCAGCCCGCAAAGCGCTGCGCTGCACCTCGGGCAAGGACTCGAACGCGGCGCGCAGCTCGTCTGGACTCAGTTCGAGCGCCGCCATCTCGGCCGCATCGAGGGCGTCGAAGCGGCGCGTGTAATCGAGCACCGCTGCATCGCCGCGCAAGCGCACGTCGGCCAGGATGTCCGCCACGCGCTGCTCGATGGCCGCATCAGTCTCGGCCGACCAATGCAGGCGCGCGGCGAAGGCCGCCTCGAAACCGGCATCGCTCGTGGACAGACGCAGCGGCCGCGCGGTCGGCATCGGGTTCGTTGCGGTACTCATGCCTGGCACTCCCGTTCGGATATGGCCGCGGCCATCGCGTCGATGAGCAAGCGGATGCGTTCCCGCTTGAGCTTGAGCGCCGCGGGGTTGACGACGAGCCGCGAGGAAATGTCCATGATGCGCTCGACCTCGACCAAGTGATTGGCTTTGAGCGTGTTGCCGGTGGAGACCAGATCGACGATCGCGTCGGCCAGTCCGGTCAGGGGGGCGAGTTCCATGCTGCCGTAGAGCTTGATGAGGTCGACATGCACGCCCTTTTCGGCGAAGAAGTCGCGCGCAATCGCGGTGTATTTGGTGGCCACGCGCAAGCGCGAGCCCTGGCGTACCGCGGCGCGGTAATCGAAGCCTTCGGGCACGGCCACGCTGACCCGGCAGCGCGCGATGCCCAGATCCAAAGGCCGGTAGAGCCCGCCACCGGTCAACCCCAGGCCCCACTGGGCGGTGTGCTCGATCAAAGTGTCCAGCCCCGCCACGCCGAGGTCGGCGCCGCCATATTCCACATAGGTCGGCACGTCGGTGGCCCGCACGAGGACGACGCGCACATCGGGCTGATTCGTCGCCAGGATGAGCTTGCGGGAGGTATTGGGATCTTCGGCAACCTCGATGCCCGCGCGCGCGAGCAGCGGCAGCGTCTCGTCGAAGATTCGACCTTTGGAGAGAGCGAGTGTGATCATGAAATGCGCTCGATGTCGGCCCCAAGGGCACGCAGTTTGACTTCCATGCGGTCGTAGCCGCGATCCAGATGGTAGATGCGCTCGACGAGCGTCTCGCCATCGGCGACGAGGCCGGCAATCACCAGGCTCGCCGAGGCCCGCAGGTCGGTGGCCATCACGGTCGCACCCGAAAGCCGCGGAACGCCTTCGATCAAAGCGACCTTGCCGTCGATCTGGATGCGCGCCCCCAGCCTCACGAGTTCATTGACGTGCATGAAGCGGTTCTCGAAGATGGTCTCGGTCACCTTGGCCGCGCCTTCGGCAATGCAGTTGAGCGCCATGAACTGCGCCTGCATGTCGGTCGGAAAGCCCGGGTATTCCGTGGTGCGAAAGCTCTGCGCCCGCATGCGGCCCTGCGAGCGCAGGTGGATCCACCCTGGCCCGCACGCCACCTCGGCGCCAGCGTCGCGCAGCTTTTCGATGACCGCGTCGAGATGCTCCCCGCGCGCGTCGCGCAGTCGAATGTCGCCACCCGTCGCCGCTGCCGCGCACAAGAAGGTACCGGCCTCGATGCGATCGGGAACGACCGTGTGCACGCAACCGTGCAGCCGGTCGACGCCCTGGATGCGGATACGGCTCGTTCCATGGCCCTCGATCCGCGCACCCATGGCGATTAACATCTCCGCCAGGTCGACGACCTCAGGCTCCTGGGCGGCGTTTTCGAGCAGGGTTTCACCCTCGGCCAAAGTGGCCGCCATCATCAGGTTTTCGGTGCCCGTCACCGTGACCATATCGGTCACAATGCGCGCGCCGTGCAGCCGCGAGCGGCCGCGCGGCAGCCGGGCCAGCATGTAGCCGTGCTCGACATCGATCTGCGCGCCCATGGCCTGCAAACCCTTGATGTGCTGATCCACCGGCCTCGACCCGATCGCGCAGCCACCGGGCAGCGAGACGGTCGCCTCCCCAAAGCGCGCCAACAGCGGCCCCAAAGCCAGCACCGAGGCCCGCATGGTTTTCACGAGTTCGTAGGGCGCCTCGGGCGTGGTCAGCGCTGCCGCGTCGATCTGCACCGTCGTTCCGCCGACACGCTCGGCCTGCACCCCCATGTTGGCAATCAGCCGCAGCATGGTTGCGACGTCCTGCAATTGCGGCACGTTGTGCAGCCGCACCGGCTCGTCGGTCAACAGGGCCGCGCAGAGTTCGGGCAGGGCCGCGTTCTTCGCGCCCGCGATCGACACCTCGCCTTCGAGCCGACGCCCTCCACGTATGAGCAATCGCTGCATCCTCAGCCACCCTGCCTTGCTGCCCACTCGGCGGGCGTCCAGGTTTTGAGCGACAGCGCATGGACTTCGTCCTTGGCGATCCGGTCGCCCAGCGCCGCATACACCCGCTGATGGCGCGCGATGCTGCGCAGCCCTTCGAAGGCCGACGAGACGACGATGGCGCTCCAGTGTCGTCCGTCCCCTTCGACATGGACAAAATCGCAGGACAGGCCCGCGCGGATGAGGCGTTCGATTTCGGATGCGGTCATTTCAGTAACGAATTTTGTACCCCACGCGCAGCAGCCGCAGCGACCAGCCGGCGACCAGGATCAGCGCGAGCACGACGACGGCAAGGCTGCGCCAGGGCGAGACATCGCTGATGCCAAAAAACCCATAGCGGAAGCCATCGATCATGTAGAAAAACGGATTGAGGTGGCTCACCGATTGCCAAAACGGCGGCAGCGTGTGCACCGAGTAGAACACGCCCGACAAAAAGGTCATGGGCATGATGACGAAGTTCTGAAATGCGGCCATCTGGTCGAATTTCTCGGCCCACAGCCCCGCAATCAAGCCCAAGCTCCCGAGCAAAGCCGAGCCCAGCACGGCAAACACCACGATCCAGCCCGGCGCCACGAAACTTGGCATCGCGAACACCGAGGTCGCCGCAAACACGCCCAAGCCCACCACCAGACCCCGCAGCACCGAGGAGCCGACATAAGCGACGAACCATTCCCAATGCGACAGGGGCGTGAGCAACAGAAACACGAGGTTCCCCATGATCTTGCTCTGGATCAGGCTCGACGAACTGTTCGCGAAGGCATTTTGCAGAATGCTCATCATCACCAGTCCGGGCACGAGAAACGCACCATAGGCCAGGCTGCCGTAGACACGCACATGGTCTTCGAGCACATGCGCAAAGATCAGCATGTAGAGCAGGGCCGTGAGCACGGGCGCGGCGATGGTCTGGAAGCCAACCTTCCAGAAACGCAACACCTCCTTGTAGAGCAGGGCTCGCCAACCGGTCATCTTCATGAAACCTCTGCGGCCAAGCGGTGCTGGCCCATGATTTGCAAAAACACTTCTTCCAGATCGGCCTTACGGATCTCCACATCCTGCGCATGCAGGCCCGCCTCGCGCACGGCCGCCAGATACCGCTCGATTTCGAGCGCATCCTGCGCGGGAAACTGCACCACGCGGCCCGTGACTCGCGCCCGTCGGGCCAGCTCGGGCGGCAGGCTGCCATCGATCGTGAACCGCAGCACATGGCTCGAGGCCGACCGCAACAGATCGGACGTGCGCTCGAGCGCCACGACACGACCGTCCTTGAGCATGGCGATACGGCCGCACAAGGCCTCGGCCTCGTCCAGATAGTGGGTCGTCAAGAGCACGGTATGCCCCTCGCGGTTGAGCCGCGAGACGAACTGCCACAGCGTCTGCCGCAGTTCGACGTCGACCCCCGCGGTGGGCTCGTCGAGCACGATCACCGGCGGCTTGTGCACCAATGCCTGAGCGACCAGCACCCGCCGCTTCATGCCGCCCGAGAGCTGGCGCATATTGGCGTTCGCCTTGTCGGCCAGACCGAGGCCGACGAGCAACTCCTCGATCCAGGCCTCGTTGTCGCGCACGCCAAAGTACCCGGACTGAAAGCGCAGCGTCTCGATGACGTTGAAGAACGGGTCGAACACCAGTTCCTGCGGCACCACGCCGAGCAGCTTGCGCGCCTGGGCGTAATCGCGCTGCACGTCGTACCCGAGCACGCGCACGCTGCCCGAACTCGCCCGCGCCAAGCCCGCGAGAATGCTGATCAGCGTCGTCTTGCCCGCCCCATTGGGGCCGAGCAGGCCGAAGAATTCGCCCGCCTTGATGTCGAAGCTCACGCCGTCGAGCGCGCGCAATGCCGCGCCCGACCCGCGTGCAGCGGGAAACACTTTGGTGACCGAATCGAACGAGACCGCGGCGGGCATGGGATCAAAAACTCAAAATTCTAGGGCGCTCGGCGCCGCACGCCTGCGCGCATACCGAAGCGACGTCGGCGCAGAGGGTTCACCCGCCGACGGACGCGTGCTCCGGCAGCAGCTCCGCGACGCCGTAGACCTGCGCGAGCAGGCGGGCCTTGGCGGGCAGATGCGCGACCGCAAAGCCCTTGTTCAGCGCCCGCGCCTGCCGCCGCAACTCCAGCAGCACGGCGAGCGCAGACGAGTCGAACTGACCGAGATCGCGCGCGTCGACCACCACGGTTGCCTCGGGCGTCGCGCGCACGGACGACACGAGCGAACGCAAGACGCTGCGCGCGTTCTGATGGGTCAGGGCTTGGGGCAGCCGCAAGCCCAGGTCAACCTTTACGCGATCCACCGGCATTGGCTTTGTTGCGTTCCGCCAAAGAAGCGATCAGGCCGTCGATCCCTTTGGCATTGATCTCCTGGGAAAACTGCCCCCGGTAGGTGTCGACCAGCCAGACCCCCATGACGTTGAGGTCGTAAATCTTCCAGCCTGGGCCTTCGCCGGGCGCCTTCTCGAGGCGATAGTCGAGCTGCACCGGGTCGCCCTTGCCGCCCCGGATTTCGCTGCGAACCACCACCTCTTTGTCCTGCGCAGAGGCACGCATGGGCTTGAGCACGATTTGTTGATCACTGACCTGCGTCAGCGCACCCGCGTAGGTCCGCACCAGCAGCGTCTTGAACTCTTGCTGCAGCCGCTGGCGCTGCTCAGGCGTGGCCTTGCGCCAGGCGGGCCCGACGGCCGAGGCCGTCATGCGCTGAAAGTCCACATACGGCATGATTTTGCTGTCGACCAAAGCGATGATCTTCGCAATATCCCCGCTCTGCAGTGACTTGTCCGCGCGGATCGTGTCGAGCACCTCGTTCGACACGCGCAAGATGAATTGATCCGGCGCCTCTTCGGCTGCGTGCGCCGCCAGCGCCCCCGCGGCTCCCGCGACGCCCAGAGCGATGCCGCCGCAGCGGCGAACGAAATCACGGCGATTCATGAACATGGCAGCTCCTTCAGGTTGCACAGGCGGCCGGGGCGGTCCCAAGCGGTCATCCCGGTTTAGGGTTGGGTGGCCTCGGCCGGCTCCTCGGTCGGCGCATCCGGTGGTGGTGGCGCGCCATCGAACACATCGTTTTGGCGTTTTTGCAGATAAATGTCACGCGTAAAGCTGTAGCGGTCGAGTGCGGCCTCGTCCAGCATGCGCGTGGCTTGCAGCAACTGCGCCCGGGTTTGCACCACATCGAGCGCAATCAAGCTGTTGCGGGTCGGCACATGGTCGGCCTGGCGAACCGGATCTGCTTTCACGTCGACCGTCAAGCGCGCCGCGGCGTCGCGCACCGTCGAGGGGCCCATGAGCGGCAGCACCAAATAAGGCCCGCTCGGCACGCCCCAGCGGCCCAGGGTTTGACCGAAATCCTCGTGCCGCGACTCGATGCGCATCTCGCTGGCGATGTCGATCAGCCCGAAGACGCCCCACAGCGTATTGATGTTGAAGCGGAAGAAACTGTCCATCGCCTCCGCCGGCTTGCCTTGCAGCAACTGGTTCACGAACGACCAGCCGTCGGCGAGGTTGTTGAAGAAGTTGCGCACCCCGGTACGCACGGGCCGGGGCGTGATGTCCGTGTAGGCCGTGGCCACCGGTTGCAGCACCGTGCGGTCGACCGCGTCGTTGAAGGCAAAAACGCTGCGGTTGAGTGGCTCCAGCGGGTCGCGCGGGTCGGCGCCGGGCCCATGCGCACAGCCCGCCAGCACCAGCGCGGCCGCAAGGATGAGCAAACGCGCCGGGTGACGGAGGACCGGCATGCTCATTTCTTCGCCCCACTCGTGCCGCCGTCGCCGGCTTCGGCTGCCTTGTTGAACAGCACTTGACCGATGAGGTTTTCGAGCACGAGCGCCGACTGGGTCGAGCTGACCGTGTCGCCGTCGGCCAAAACCTGATCGGAAGCCCCGGGCTCGATCCCCACATACTGCTCGCCCAAAAGGCCGCTGGTGAGGATTTTCAGCGAGCTGTCTTTGGGAAACGCGTAGCGCTTTTGCATCGACAAGGTCACACGCGCTTGGTAGGTCTGGTCGTCGAAGCCGATGTCCTCGACCCGGCCGACGACGACACCGGCGCTCTTGACCGCTGCTTTGGGCTTGAGGCCGCCGATGTTGTCGAACTTGGCTTGGACGCGGTAGTTCGCCTCGAAATTGAGATTGAGCAGATTGGCAGCCTTGAGCGCCAGGAACAGCACGGCAGCCAGACCCAGCATCACGAACAGGCCCACCCAGACATCGTTTTTCGAACGCTCCATGCGATTTCCTCAAAGACTGAACATCAGCAGGGTGAGAATGACGTCCAACCCCAGCACCGACAGAGAAGCCACGACCACCGTGCGGGTGGTCGCCTGTGACACGCCTTCGGGCGTCGGCAGGGCCTCGTAGCCCTGCAGCAGCGCGATGAAGGTCACCGCGATGCCAAAGACGAAACTCTTGATGACGCCGTTGCCCACATCGCTCCAGACATCGACGCCGCCCTGCATCTGACTCCAAAAAGCACCGGCATCGATTCCGATCATGGGCACGGCCACGAGCCAGCCCCCGATCACACCGACGGCACTGAAAACCGCCGCGAGCAGCGGCATGGCGATGATGCCCGCCCAAAACCTGGGCGCCAGAATGCGCCGCTCGGGGTCGACCGCCATCATTTCCATGGCCGAGAGCTGCTCGCCCGAACGCATGAGGCCGATTTCGGCCGTCAGCGACGCCCCGGCCCGACCGGCATACAAGAGTGCCGTCAGCACTGGCCCGAGCTCGCGCACCAGCGACAAGGTGACCAGCAGCCCCACCGCCTCGGCCGAGCCATAGCGCTGCAGGGTGTTGTAGCCCTGCAGCCCAAGCACGAAGCCGACGAACAAGCCGGAGACCGAGATGATCGCCAGCGACTGGTTGCCGAGGAAAAAAATCTGGTCGCGCACCAGTCCAAAGCGCCGCATCGCCGCCCCGAACATCAGGGTCAAGCGCAACAGCAGCCGCGTGCCGTCGCCCCAGCCCGCGAGCACGCGGCGGGTCGCATAGCCGACATCGGCGGGGCGATACCAACTCATCGGTCGAGCTCCTCGAGGCGCATCGCCGAACGATCAAAGTCTTCGGCAATGCTGACGGCGGGGTAGTGGAAGCGGACCGGCCCGTCGGGAAGCCCCTTGACGAACTGGACCACCAGAGGATCGGAAGACTCGCGCACTTCGTCGGGCGCGCCTTGCGCGATCACCTGCCCGTTGGCAAGGATGATGACGTGGTCCGAAATGCGGAAGGTTTCGGGAATTTCATGCGACACCAGCAGACTCGTCATGCCCAGCGTGTCGTTGAGCTGGCGGATCAGCCGCGCCGCGGTGCCCAGCGCGATCGGATCGAGGCCGGAAAACGGCTCGTCGTACATGACGAGGTCGGGGTCGAGCGCAATCGCGCGCGCCAGCGCCACGCGCCGGTTCATACCGCCCGAGATTTCCGAGGGCATCAGATGGCGCGCCCCGCGCAGCCCGACCGCGTCGAGCTTCATCAAGACGATGTCGCGAATCAATGCCTCGGGCAGATCGGTGTGCTCGCGCAGCGGGAAGGCCACGTTGTCGAACACGTTGAGATCGGTGAAGAGCGCACCGAACTGGAACAGCATGCCGATGCGCCGACGCGCGGCGTAGAGGCGCTGCGCATCCATGCGGGTGACGTCCTCACCGTCGAACAGCAGCTCGCCCTTTTGCGCCCGATACTGCCCCCCGATGAGCCGCAGCGTGGTCGTCTTTCCACCCCCAGTCACGCCGAGCAAGGACGTCACTTTGCCCCGCGGAATCGTCAAGGAAATGTCGTTGAGCACGGTGCGTTCCCCGTAGCCGAAGCTCAGGTGGCGCAACTCGACGAGCGGGGGGGAAGCAGGGGTGGACATAAACAACAAAAAGGCCGGGCGGTCGCCGGCCTTTCGATGATAAGGCAATCCGGGAAACCCCGGGGGTGCGCCAGCCATCCCCGGGATTCACGGTTCAGCGCGGCAAGACGCTGTGGCCCATGAGGTGCTTGTCGATCGCGTGGGCGGCCTGCCGGCCTTCGCGGATCGCCCAGACCACCAACGACTGACCGCGGCGCATGTCGCCCGCCGCGAAGACGCCGGGCACGTTGGTCGCGTAGCCGTGTTCTTCATCGGTCGTGGCCTTGGCGTTGCCGCGGGCGTCCCGCTCGACCCCGAAGGCCTCGAGCACGCTCGCGAGCGGGTGCACGAAACCCATGGCCAGCAGCACGAGGTCGGCCTTCCAAACCTGCTCGGTGCCGGGAATCTCGACGAGCTTGCCGTCCTTCATCTCGACCCGCACGGTCTGCACGCCGGTGACTTTGCCCTTTTCGCCCAGGAAGGCCTTGGTGAGGATCGCAAATTCCCGCTCGCAACCCTCTTCGTGGCTCGAACTCGTGCGCAGCTTGATCGGCCAGTAGGGCCAGACCAGCGGCTTGTTCTCTTTTTCCGGCGGACGCGGCATCACTTCGAACTGGGTGACGCTCAAGGCGCCTTGCCGGCGGCTCGTTCCCACGCAGTCGCTGCCGGTGTCGCCGCCGCCGATGACGATGACGTGCTTGCCCTTGGCCGAAATCTGCCCCTTGAGCTTGTCGCCGGCATTCGCCTTGTTCTGCTGCGGCAGGAATTCCATCGCGAAATGGATGCCGGCGAGTTCACGGCCCGGGACCGGCAGGTCCCGAGGCTGCTCGGAGCCGCCGGCGAGCAGCACGGCATCGTACGCGCTGCGGATGTCCTCGGGCACCACGCGTTCCTTGGCATCGTTGGGCACCTTGGCATCTTCCGGCAACGAGCCGACGACCACGCCGGTGCGAAACTCGACACCTTCGGCCTGCATCTGCTGGACGCGCCGGTCGATGTGCGATTTTTCGAGCTTGAAGTCGGGGATGCCATAGCGCAGCAGCCCACCCACCCGGTCGCTCTTTTCGAACACGGTCACCGCATGACCCGCGCGCGCGAGCTGCTGGGCGGCCGCCAGGCCCGCAGGCCCGGAGCCGACGATGGCCACTTTCTTACCGGTCTTGTGCGCCGCAGGCTCGGGCTGCACCCAGCCCTCGGCCCAGGCGCGGTCGATGATGGCGTGCTCGATGGACTTGATGCCCACCGGATCGTCGTTGATGTTGAGGGTGCAGGCAGCCTCGCAGGGCGCCGGGCAGACCCGCCCGGTGAATTCCGGGAAATTGTTGGTGCTGTGCAGCACCTCGATCGCCCGATGCCAGTCGCCCTGATAAACCAGATCGTTGAAGTCCGGAATGATGTTGTTGACCGGGCAGCCGTTGTTGCAAAACGGCGTGCCGCAGTCCATGCAACGCGCAGCCTGGATCTTGGCTTGCTGCTCATCGAGCCCGATGACGAACTCGCGGTAGTTCTTGAGCCGCTCCGGCACGGGCTGGTAGCCCTCTTCGAGCCGGTGGTATTCCATGAAACCGGTGACTTTTCCCATGATGGTGAACCTTCCTCGAACGATGCACGGGCTTAGCGACTGCCAGCCACTTCTTTTTCAGGAGCAGCCGGAGCCGATTTGGTGCCGGCTTGCTGGCTCTTTTTGGCATGAAGCTCAGCCAAGGCCCGCTTGTATTCGTTCGGGAACACCTTGACGAACTTCTCGCGGGACTGCGCCCAGTTGTCGAGCAGTTCGCGCGCGCGCCGGCTGCCGGTCCAGCGGTGGTGTTCCTCGAGCAGTTTGCGCAGCTGCGCCTCGTCGGTCTGGCCACGGTGCCAGATGGCGCGGTCGACGCGGGCTTCCTGCTCGGCAGCGGGCAGGACCTTCTCGAGACTCACCATCGCCGTGTTGCAGCGCTTGGCGAACCAGCCATCTTCGTCATAGACATAGGCCACACCGCCACTCATCCCCGCCGCGAAGTTGCGGCCGGTCTTTCCCAGCACCGCCACCGTGCCGCCGGTCATGTATTCGCAGCCATGGTCGCCCGTGCCTTCGACGACGGCCGTCGCGCCGGACAGACGCACGGCGAAGCGCTCGCCGGCCACACCACAGAAATAGGCTTCGCCCGAGGTCGCGCCATACATCACCGTGTTGCCGACGATGATGTTGCCGGTTGCCTCGCCGCGGAAATCCAGGCTGGGTCGCACGACGACGCGGCCGCCCGAGAGGCCTTTGCCGGTGTAATCGTTGGCCTCACCGATCAGGTAGAGCGTGATGCCCGGAGCCAGGAACGCACCAAACGACTGGCCGCCAGTGCCTTCGAGCTGGATGCGGATCGTGTCGTCGGGCAGGCCCTCGGGCCGCACCTTGGTCAAAGCGCCGGAAAGCATGGCACCGACCGAGCGGTGGACGTTGCGCACCACTTCCATGAACTGCACCTTTTCGCCGTGGTCGATGGCGGCGCGCGCCTTGGCGATCAGGATGTTGTCAAACGACTTCTCGAGGCCGTGCTCTTGCTCGTCCGTGTGGTAGCGCGGCGCCTCGACCTTGAGGGCCGGACGCGCGAGCAGGCGGCTGAAGTCGAGCCCACGCGCCTTCCAGTGCTCGACGGCGCGGCGCGTGTCGAGCAAGTCGCTGCGGCCGACGAGTTCGTCGAAGGTGCGGATACCGAGCTGCGCCATGATCTGCCGCGCCTCTTCGGCGACGAAGAAGAAATAGTTGACGACATGCTCGGGCTTGCCCTGGAATTTGCGCCGTAGCACCGGGTCCTGCGTCGCCACGCCCACCGGACAGGTGTTGAGGTGGCATTTGCGCATCATGATGCAGCCCTCCACCACCAGCGGCGCCGTGGCAAAGCCGAACTCATCGGCACCCAGCAGCGCGGCGACGACGACATCGCGGCCGGTCTTCATCTGCCCGTCGGTCTGCACGCGGATGCGCGAGCGCAATCCGTTGAGCACCAGGGTCTGCTGGGTTTCGGCAAGGCCGATTTCCCAGGGGCTGCCCGCGTGCTTGATCGACGACCAGGGCGAGGCGCCGGTGCCGCCGTCATGCCCGGCGATCACCACGTGGTCGGCCTTGCACTTGGCCACCCCCGCGGCGATGGTGCCGACGCCGGTTTCCGACACCAGCTTGACGCTGATGCTCGCGTGCGGTGCGACGTTTTTCAGGTCGTGGATGAGCTGGGCCAGGTCTTCGATCGAGTAAATGTCATGGTGCGGCGGCGGCGAGATCAAACCCACACCCGGCACCGAGTGACGCAGGCGACCGATGTATTCGGACACCTTGCCGCCGGGCAGTTGGCCGCCCTCGCCCGGCTTGGCGCCCTGGGCCATCTTGATCTGGATTTGATCGGCGCTGACCAGGTATTCGACCGTGACGCCAAAGCGCCCCGAAGCCACCTGCTTGATGCGCGAACGCAGCGAATCGCCGTCTTCGAGTGGAATGTCGACCTCGACCACATCGGCGCCCAGAATGCTCTTGAGCGTCTCGCCCTTGCGGATCGGGATGCCCTTGAGCTCGTTGCGGTAGCGTGCCGGGTCCTCGCCGCCCTCGCCCGTGTTGCTCTTGCCGCCGATGCGGTTCATGGCGATGGCCAAGGTCGCATGCGCTTCGGTGGAGATCGACCCGAGCGACATCGCCCCGGTCGCGAAGCGCTTGACGATTTCCTTGGCCGGCTCGACCTCGTCGATCGGGATCGCCTTGCTCGGATCGACTTTGAAATCGAACAGCCCGCGCAGCGTCATGTGCCGACGGTTTTGGTCGTTGATGAGTTGCGCGTATTCCTTGTAGGTCTGCCAGGAGTTCGCGCGCGTCGCGTGCTGCAGCCGGGCGATCGCGTCCGGCGTCCACATGTGTTCTTCGCCGCGCGCACGCCAGGCATATTCGCCGCCGACATCGAGCGCGTGGGCCAGCAAGGGGTTGTCGCCAAAAGCATCGCGGTGCATGCGGATCGCTTCCTCTGCGATCTCGAACACGCCGATGCCTTCGACGCGGCTGGCCGTCCCGGTGAAGTACTTGTCGATGGTCGCGCTGTTGATGCCGATGGCCTCAAACAGCTGGGCGCCGCAGTAGCTCATGTAGGTGGACACGCCCATCTTCGACATGATCTTCGACAGACCCTTGCCCACCGCCTTGATGTAGTTGGCGATCGCCTTTTCGGCCGAGAGCTCGCCCGGCAGATCCTGGTGGATGGCGGCGATGGTCTCGAGCGCGAGATACGGGTGGACGGCTTCAGCGCCGTAGCCGGCGAGCACGGCGAAGTGATGCACCTCCCGCGCGCTACCCGTCTCGACGACCAGACCAGTGCTGGTGCGCAGGCCCTCGCGCACCAGATGCTGGTGCACGGCCGAGAGTGCCAGCAGCGCTGGAATCGCGACCTGCCCCGGCGCGACGCTGCGATCGCTGAGAATCAGGATGTTCTTGCCACCCCGGATGGCATCGACCGCGGCTGCGCACAGCGAGGCGAGCTTGGCCTCGACGCCCTCATGCCCCCAGGCGAGCGGGTAGGTGATGTCGAGCACCTCCGAGCGGAATTTGCCGTGCGTGTGCCGCGCGATGTCGCGCAGCTTCGCCATGTCGGCGAAGTCGAGCACGGGCTGGCTCACCTCAAGGCGCATCGGCGGGTTGACCTGGTTGATGTCGAGCAGGTTGGGCTTGGGGCCGATGAAGGACACCAGCGACATCACGATCGCCTCGCGAATCGGGTCGATCGGCGGGTTGGTCACCTGCGCAAACAGCTGCTTGAAATAGTTGTAGAGCGGCTTGTTGCGGTCACTCAGCACAGCCAGCGGGCTGTCGTTGCCCATGGAGCCGATGGCTTCTTCGCCGGCTTGGGCCATGGGGGCGAGCAAGAACTTCAGGTCTTCCTGGGTGGTGCCGAAGGCCTGCTGGCGGTCGATCAGCGCAATGTCCGACGGCGGCGCGACGCTGCCGGGCACTTCCGCAGGCAGATCATCGAGGCGGATGCGCAGGTTTTCGATCCACTGCTTATAGGGCTTGGCGTTGGCGAGGTTGGCCTTGAGCTCGTCATCGTCGATCATGCGACCCTGTTCGAGGTCGATCAGGAACATCTTGCCGGGCTGCAGGCGCCACTTGCGCACGATCTTGCTCTCGGGCACGGGCAGCACGCCCGCCTCGGAAGCCATGATGACCATGTCGTCGTCGGTGACGCAATAGCGTGCCGGGCGCAAGCCGTTGCGGTCGAGCGTGGCGCCGATCTGGCGGCCGTCGGTGAACACGATGGCGGCTGGGCCGTCCCAGGGCTCCATCATGGCCGCGTGGTACTCATAGAACGCGCGGCGGCGCTCGTCCATCATCGTGTGCTGCTCCCACGGCTCGGGAATCATCATCATCACGGCCTGGCTGATCGGGTAGCCGGCCATGGTGAGCAGTTCGAGGCAGTTGTCGAAGGTGGCGGTATCGGACTGATCCGGGAAGCTGATCGGGTAGAGCTTCTTCAGGTCCGCGCCCAACACCGGCGAGGACATCACGCCTTCGCGCGCCTTCATCCAGTTGTAGTTGCCGCGCACGGTGTTGATTTCGCCGTTGTGCGCCACATAGCGGTACGGGTGCGCCAGCGGCCACTCGGGGAAGGTGTTGGTCGAGAAACGCTGGTGCACGAGACCCAGGGCCGAAACGCAGCGCGGGTCGCGCAGGTCTTCGTAATAGGTGCCCACCTGGTCAGCCAGCAGCAGGCCCTTGTAGATGACCGTGCGGCTGCTCATGCTGGGCACGTAATACTCTTTGCTGTGCTTGAGCCCGAGGCGCTGAATGGCGGCGCTCGCGGTCTTGCGGATGACGTAGAGCTTGCGCTCGAGCGCGTCCTGGACGATGACATCGTCGCCGCGGCCGATGAACACCTGGCGCAGCACCGGCTCCTTCTCACGCACGGTGGGCGACATCGGCATCTCGCGGTTGACCGGCACGTCGCGCCAACCGAGCAAGACCTGGCCCTCGGCGCGGATGGCGCGCTCGAGTTCTTGCTCGCAGGCCAGGCGGGAGGCGTGCTCCTTGGGCAGGAAGATCATGCCGACGCCGTACTCACCGGGCGGCGGCAGCGTCACCCCGATGCTGCCGTCCGGCGCGATGCCTTTGGCGGCCATTTCCTCGCGGTAGAGCTGGTCGGGGATCTGCAGCAGGATGCCGGCCCCGTCGCCCATGAGCTTGTCAGCCCCGACCGCACCCCGGTGGTCGAGGTTTTCGAGGATCTTGAGCGCCTGCTCGATGATGGCGTGCGATTTCTGCCCTTTGATGTGCGCCACGAAACCGACGCCACAGGCATCATGTTCTTGCGACGCCTGATACAGGCCCTGTTGTTCAAAATCTTCACGCTCGGCTGCCGTGGTCATGGCGCACTCCTTGGAGAAAAAAGCAGGGCCCCGAGTTTAGTGCAGCGCAGCAGTTTTCCGTGAAAAATAAAACGGGGTCAGAGTGAAATAAAGTTCCCAATGACTGGCCCGCGGTCGAATTTGGGGACATATCAACATAAATAGCAAGAGACCCCCGATTCACACCGGCGTTCGACTATTTTTGATCCTGTTTTTTGGCCTCGGGGAGTTTCCGCGGTCGTCCTGGCTTTCCCGGCAGCACGCGCCGATCGGCCTGTGTCTGCAAGCGAGCCAGGAAATCCTCTGTGCCCAGTGCCCAACCGGATCGCAGCGTCCGATCGAGCCTCGCCTGCTCCGCGAGCGACAAACCAGCCGACACCCGCCGCGCATAGGCGGCCTCGCGAGCAAACGGTGTATTCCCGAGCGACCAATAGACCGCCGGCGGCGTGAGGATCGGCTGCGTCCGCTGCCCGGCGTAGACGCCGTGACTCGACCAGGGCCAGGCAGCGGGCTCGGACGCGAGGCCGGCGCGCACCGGCGCGAGGTCCATATGGACCATGCAGTCGAGCAAAACTTCCGCTGGCTCCACAACCGTCGAACGAAAGCGCCCTTCCCACAAGGTGCCGCTGCGGCCATGCGCCTGGTTGAACACCCGCACATAGCGCCGCCCCAGCGACTGCATCAAGCGCGCCAGCGCCCCCCCGTCCCCCGGGGTGAGCAGCAGGCGAAACGAATCGTCCAGCAAGACGTAGGCATGCAGGACCACGCGGGTTTCGAGCGCCGCATCCGCGAGCAGGCGCAGGAACAGCTGGCGATCGGCATCGCTCAGGAACACGGCTTGGCCGTTGTTGCCACGATGCAGCACATGGTGCGGGCAATTCGGCACAGAGAGTCGGGGCAAGCGGGCCATCGAAGGGTTCGTTCGGAACAGCGGTGGGGCATACTGTACCCAGCCGCGGCAGCGGCGCTTTCGTCGTCCCGCAACCCAGGAGCCACGCCATGAAGACGCCCTCCCCTTTCTCCTCGCGCCTGCGCACGCGCCTCGTCGGCGGCGCGCTTCTGCTTGCCACTGTGGGCCTCACCGCCTGCGGCGGCGGGGGCTACCACCGCCCAGCTTACTACCCCGAGCCGCCCAAGCAACCCCCCGTGGACATCAAGCCTTACACCCCCGCCGTCGCCTACGACCAGGACATTGCCGAGCGGGTGCGCCGCTACCTCGGCTCCGACCCGCGGGTGGGCGTGGAGACGCTGGTGGTCAACGTGGAGAACCAGGTGGTCTACCTGAGCGGCAACGCTAAGAGCCCCGAGGCCGCCCGCCTGGCCGTAGCCATGGCCGAGCGGGTGCAGGGCGTGCGCAAGGTGATCAGCACGATGAACGTTTATTGACGATCTGACCGCACACCCGGCAGGGCAAAGCGGGTGGTGGCCAGGGCCTGCAGGCCGAATTCCGCGAGGATGGCGTGCAGGCGCTCGGCGGCGCTGCGTTTGCGCTGGCCGGTGTATTTCGCCAGGATCAGCTCGTTTTTGAGGCTGTGCTCCCAGCCGACGAGTTCCGTGACCGTGACCTGGTATCCGCAAGCCTCGAGGTAAAGGCAACGCAGCACGTTGGTGAGCTGGCTGCCGAGTTCGCGCGTGTGCAGGGGATGCCGCCAAAGCTCAGCGAGCGGCGTGCGCGCGAGGTTCAGCGCCTTGTGGGCGTTGAGATGCCGGGCGACTTCGGCCTGGCAGCACGGCACCAGCACCATGGCGCGCGCCTGCCGCCGCAGGCCAAAGGCGATGGCGTCGTCGGTCGCGGTGTCGCAGGCGTGCAGCGCCGTGACCACATCGAAATGCGCGGGCAAGGACGGCGACTGCGTCGCCTCGGCCACGGAGAGGTTCAGGAACTCCATGCGCGCAAAACCCAGCCGCTCGGCCAGGGCGCGCGAACGCTCGACGAGCTCGGTGCGGGTTTCGATGCCATAGACACGGCCCTCCGCTCGGTGCTTGAAGTAGAGGTCGTAGAGAATGAAGCCGAGGTAAGACTTGCCCGCGCCATGATCGGCGAGACGAAGGCCCCCCTCGGATGGCGGCAACTCATCGAGCAGCTTCTCGATGAACTGCACCAGGTGATAAACCTGCTTGAGCTTGCGGCGCGAGTCCTGATTGATGCGCCCCTCGCGCGTGAGGATGTGCAATTCCTTGAGCAGTTCGAGGGACTGGCCGGGACGCAAGCCCAACTGTGCGGCCACATCGCCTGCGCCTGAGGCAGCGTTGGAAGTCTTGGTTTTCTTCATGGCCCGAGCTTGCCACAGGCGCTCGGCCCGGCGTCAGGGCGCGCAGGTGGCAAGCGCGGCCCGACATCGAGCGCGGCCCAGCCCTGCGGCCCGAGCTGCTCGAGCGTGTCGATGTTGACCTGATAGATGGCCTCGGCGTCGGGAAACGCCTCGACCGCACGGTCGATGCTGGCTTCGCGGATCAGGTGCAGGGTCGGATACGGGGCGCGATTGGTCGCATTGGTGATGTCGTCCGCATCGGTGCCGGCGAACTGAAACTGCGGATGAAACGGCGCGATTTGCAGTACGCCCTCCAAACCGAGCCGCGCGAGCAGCCGATCTGCGTCGTCGAGAAAATCATTGAACGCGAAAAAATCCGGATACGCCCAGGGCGCAATCACCAGCGTCGTGTCCCGCACGGCCGGGTCCGCCGCGGCCAGGGCCTGCAACTCGGCCTCGAGCACGTCGAGCAAGTCCGCGCCGCCCCGCGCGGCCGTGACCGCATAGTGAATCTGCCCCTTGACATGCACCGCCTTGGCAAACGGACAGAGGTTGAGCCCGATCACCGCGCGCTCGAGCCAGCGCCGGGTGTCGGCAATCGCCTGTTCTCGATCCGTTTCAACGAGGGCATCCATGGCGTTCCTCTTGAAGCAAAGCCGCTCACTGCGTGGCAGCCAGCGCGAACAGCCGCTCGCCGGTGAGGCGCTCGTGTTCACGCGCCGCATAACGGTCGGTCATGCCGGCGATGTAGTCGGCAACCGCCCGGGCGCGCACGGCGTCGGCATCGGGCCCATACGCGCGGGCCGCGCGCTCGGCAAAGTGCGGCGCCATCTGCGCCGGGTCTTGCAGATAGGCATCGAACAGCTCGCGCACGACGCGCCGGGCGCGGTCGGTGGTGTCGACGACGCGCGGGTGGCGGTAGAGCCGCTGCAGCAAAAAGCGCTTGAGCACGGCCGTGTCCTCGCGCATCGCCGCACCGAAGCGCACCAGCGGGGGCGCACGGCGCACATCGTCGATGCTCGCGACCCGGGCCGCGTCGATCGCAGCCCGGGTGTGGTCGATCAGATCATAGACCTGGGCACTGAGCATGCGGCGGATCGTCTCGTAGAGCTGCCGCCGCCCGTCGAGAGCGGGGTGTTCGGCCAAGACCTCGGCCTGAAAACGCGCCAACAGCGGCACGTCGGCCAGGTCGTCGAGGCGGATGAGGCCAGAGCGCACGCCGTCGTCGATGTCGTGCGCGTTGTAGGCAATCTCATCGGCCAGGTTGCACAGCTGCGCTTCGAGGCTGGGCTGCGTGCCGTCGAGAAAGCGGCGGCCGACACCGCCCGGCTCTTCGCGCTCGAGCCGCTCGGCATTGCGGCGCGAGCAGTGCTTGAGGATGCCCTCCCGGGTCTCGAAGCACAGATTGAGCCCATCCCAACTGGGATAGCGGTGTTCCAGCTCGTCCACCACGCGCAGGCTTTGCAGGTTGTGCTCGAAGCCGCCCCAATCGCGCCCGGGCCCGCTCATGCAGGCATGCAGCGCATCCTGCCCGGCATGACCGAAGGGCGTGTGGCCCAGATCGTGCGCGAGGGCGATCGCCTCGACCAGGTCTTCGTTGAGCGCCAGCGTGCGCGCCACCGACCGACCGAGCTGCGCCACCTCGAGTGAATGCGTCAGCCGCGTGCGAAACAGGTCGCCTTCATGGTTGAGGAAGACCTGGGTTTTGTAGACCAGACGCCGGAACGCCGACGAATGCACGATGCGATCGCGGTCGCGCTGGAACGCGCTGCGCGTGGGCGCAGGCGGCTCCGGCACACGACGGCCGCGGGTGCGGTCCGGATGCGCGGCGTAAGGGGCCAGATTCATCACAAAAATCGGGATTTGCCTGCGTAATACGGTACTTTTCTGCTCTTATTGTGAGAGCGATTTCAGGTGCCGCATCCAGCCGCCCTCAAGCGCAGCTACAGGCATCGATGACTTCCCGCACCAGCGCGTCCGGCGCTGAACGAACGACTGCCCGCCCGGCCCCATCGATGAGGACGAAGCGAATCTCGCCCGCTTCGGCCTTCTTGTCGACCCGCATCAAGGCCAGATAGCGGCCGGAATTGTCCGTCGCGTCGAGCTGCGGCGCGCGCACCGGCAAACCCGCGCGTTCGATGAGGTTCGTGAGCCGCGCCACAAAGGCGGCATCGACCAAGCCGAGGCGCGCCGAGAGATGCGCGGCCAACACCATGCCGCAACCCACCGCCTCGCCGTGCAGCCACGTCCCGTAGCCCAGCCCCGCCTCGATCGCGTGGCCAAAGGTGTGACCGAAATTGAGGGTCGCGCGCAGGCCCGACTCGCGCTCGTCCCGGCCGACCACCTCGGCCTTGATTTCACAACTGCGGCGCACTGCGTGCGCCAAGGCTTCGGGGTCACGCTGCCGCAGCCCCTCGATGCGCGCGTCGAGCCAGTCCAAGAAACCGACATCGGCGATCGGCCCGTATTTGATGACTTCGGCGAGCCCGGCGCTGAGCTCGCGCTCGGGCAAGGTGGCCAAGGTGTCGAGATCACAGACGACCAGGCGCGGCTGGTAGAACGCACCGATCATGTTCTTGCCCGCAGGATGATTGATCCCGGTCTTGCCGCCCACCGAAGAATCCACCTGGGCGAGCAAGGTCGTCGGCACCTGCACGAACGGCACACCGCGCATGTAAGACGCCGCGGCAAACCCGGTCATGTCGCCCACCACCCCGCCGCCCAAGGCATAGAGCACCGTCTTGCGGTCGCAGCCTTGGGCGAGCAAGGCGTCAAAGATTTGGTTCAGCGTTTCCCAGGTCTTGTAGCCCTCGCCGTCCGGCAGCGCCACCGTGTGCACGCGCCGGTGTCGCGGCGCCAAGCTTCGGGCCAGCCGCTCGGCATAGATCGGGCCCACCGTCGTATTCGTCACGATCATCGCGTCGCTGGACGAGGGCACGTCTTCAAAAGTGCCGGCCTCGTCGATCAGGCCACGCCCGATGAGGATGGGATAACTGCGGTCGCCGAGGGAAATCTCGACCCGCTCCAGCGGGTGGTGGGAGGGTGTCGCGGTCAGCATGGGCTGAGTTTATCGCCCCAACGCTGGCCCTGTTCCGCCTGCCGCCGGCTGCGGCGCCAGCTCGAGTTGCATCAGGATCATGTTGACCAGCATCGCCACCGAAGGCCGGCCAGTTTCCAGAACGTCGTGCGCCGTCTCGCGATACAGCGGGTCGCGCGCGGCATGCAGTTCACGCAGCCGCTTGAGCGGATCGTCCACCTGCAACAGCGGGCGCTGGCTGTCGCGCCGCAAACGGCGGGCCAGGTCCTCGGGCCGCGCGTGCAGGTAAATGACCCGGCAACGCTCGTGCAAACGCGCCCGGTTTTCGGGCCGCAAAACCGCACCGCCCCCGGTGGACAACACCCCAGGCCCCGAGCGTGTCAGGGCATCGATGACTTCCGCCTCGATATCGCGGAAACGCGCCTCGCCCTGCTCCTCGAAGAACTGCCGAATCGAGCACCCCATGCGCCGCTCGATCTCCTGGTCCGAGTCCAGAAACGGCAGCTGCAGCCGCCGCGCCAGCATCCGCCCGACCGTGGTCTTGCCACTGCCGGGCAGGCCGATGAGGGCAAGCAGCGTATCCCCTGCGGTCACGGCACCACGGTGACCGCAATCGTCGCCAGCTGCGGCGGCGGCCCGCTATCGGTCACAGAAATGGTCGCACTTCCAACCGCCACCCCCGTGATCGTGACGAAGCCAGCCGCATACGACGCGGTGGCCACAGTGTTACTCGAAGAAGTCGTCGCCACGGTTCCGGTCGGCGAAACGCCCTTCAGGAGCACCTTCACCGAACCACCCACGGGCACCGTCACACTGGAGCTCGAAACGCTCAATCCACAGACATTCGGATCGTTGATGATTGTGATGGTGGCTTTCGCGTAGCCACCACGGGCATCGTTCACTTCAATGTCCACGGGCGTATTTGCGGACACACAACGATTACCCTGCGTGCCAGTTTGCACCGTGACGATGTTCCCCGACACACTCACAGCAAGCAGATCGGGGCGCAAGCTGCGCGCAGTGAGCGGAGCGACCCCGCCCAAAGCCTGGAGCGTAAAACTTTCCGTCGATGTCTCCGGAATCGAAAGACTGGCCGGGACGAGGTTGAATTGCGGCGACCCTGCCAGGATCTTCTCAACGGTCATCTTGACCTGTTGATTCCGTGCGTCGAGCACGACCACATCGAACGGGCCACCGACCGACAGCATTTCGAGTGTCAATTCATTGCCGACGATCGTGCCTTTGAGCGCGATTTCGAGCGTGGAAACCCGATACGGCGGCGTGCCGCCGGAGATCAAGACTTTGACTCTGTCGCCCACGTAAGTTTGAACGGAACTCAGCGAGAGCGTGAGCGGGTCGCCGACCGTGATCGCGACCGCAGCCGAACCGCCGTTGCGGTCTCGGATGGTCACGGTGGCATTGCCTTGGCCGACGGAATTCAGAATCAAAGTTTGGTCGCTGACGCTGGCGTTGAGCACCCGGACATCGCTGCTGCTCACGCTGTAGGGTGCGACGCCGCCGAAAACACTGTAAGACTGAACCACACCCAAGGGCATGGAAAGTGTCGCGGGAGCCGTCGTTTGAACCGTAGGGGTTTTCGGGTCTGAACCCGAGGAGCCGCCGCCTCCGCCGCAGGCCGATACCAATACTGCGGCCAACAGGGCCACCATCCAGTGCATGAGTCTCATGAGCGGGTCTTCCTCAAAATAAATCGAATCGATGTTCAGCGCACGGCTGCGCGATCGGAAATCATTTTCGGGGTGATGAACACCAGCATTTCCTGCTTGTTCGCGCTGCGCGAGCGGCTCTTGAACAAATTGCCCACCGCCGGAATGTCGCCCAGCAGAGGCACCTTGGTTTCGCTTTCGGTCTCGTTGAGCTCGAAGATACCGCCAATCACGACCGTGCCGCCATTTTCGACCAGCACCTGCGTTTTGATGTGCTTGGTGTTGATTGCAAACCCCGACGCCGTCGCCTGCCCGACCGAGTCCTTGTTGACGTCGAGGTCGAGAATGATATTGCCTTCAGGCGTGATTTGCGGCGTGACTTCCAGCTTCAAATTCGCCTTGCGGAAGGCGATTGCCGTCGCCCCGCTCGAAGTGGCGACCTGGTAGGGAAGTTCCGTCCCCTGTTCGATCAAGGCTTTGGTTTGATCGGCTGTGACCACGCGCGGGCTGGAGACCACCTTGCCTTTGCCGTCCGCCTCCAGCGCGGAAATTTCCAAGTTCAGGAAACGGTTCGCCGCCGCGCTGAACAAGGAGATGGCAAACGTGGAGGGGTTGTAGCCGTTTTGCCCAATCGCCGGCAAATTCACGAAGGTCGTGTTGGCGGCATCGAGCGCGGTGCCAGTTTGCCCCGTCGTGCCGTAGATCGCACCATACGTACCGCCCAGTGCAATTCGGTTGTTGTTCCCCACCGAATAACCCGGATCCCCGCCGCGCACGCCCCGCAAGTCGCTACCTCCGAGTTTCACCCCCAGCGAGCGCCCAAACGTATCCGACGCCTCGACGATGCGCGCCTCGATCAACACCTGGCGGACCGCGACGTCGAGCTTGTTGATCATCTCCTGAACCTGCGCGAGCTTGCTCGGGATGTCCGAGACGAAGATCTGGTTCGTGCGCGGCTCGGCGATGACGCTGCCGCGCGGACTCAGGATGCGCGCGCTGCCGCTGCTGGAGCTTCCGCTGTTGGCTGTCAACTTCGCAGCGATTTCCTCCGCCTTGGTGTAGTTGAGTTGGAACGACTGGGTCTGCAGCGGCTCCAGCCCCTGAATCGCCGCCGCCGCTTCGAGTTCGGCTTTTTCCTTGGCGGCGAGTTCATCCTTGGGCGCAATCCACAGCACGTTGCCTGCCTTGCGCATACCCAGCCCCTTGGCGCGCAAAATGATGTCGAGTGCCTGATCCCACGGCACGTCTTTGAGCCGCAGCGTGACCGAACCCGTCACGGTGTCCGACGTCACGATGTTGAAATTCGTGAAGTCCGCAATGACCTGCAGCAGCGACCGAACCTCGATGTTCTGGAAGTTGAGCGAGAGCTTCTCGCCATTGAAGCCCTGCCCCTGGGTGAGTTTGTTCGGGTCGAACTTCTGCGGCCGCACTTCGACGACGAACTGCGCATCGGTCTGGTAGGCGGAATGTTCCCATGCGCCCTTCGGTTCGATGACCATGCGCACTCGGTCACCGCTCTCGAAGCTTGTGACCGTCTGGATCGGAGTGCCAAAGTCCGTCACGTCGAGGCGCCGCCGCAGCCCCTGCGGCAGCGAAGACTTCATGAATTCGACGACGAGGGTCGAGCCCTGCTGTTTGATATCCACGCCAACCTGAGGATTGGGCAACTCGACCACCACGCGGCCCGAGCCATCGGTTCCCCGACGGAAATCCAGATCACGGATGGGTAAAACCTCCACATTGCGGCTTTCCGCAAAGACCTGGGTCGTCTGCACGGCGGGCGTGACCGCAACCGCCGGGTCCAGCGTGACCAGAACGACCTTGCCTTGGACGTCGGTGCGGTAGGCGGTGGCCTGTTTGAGGTTGAGCACCATGCGGGTGCGCTCGCCGGCTTGAACCACGGCGACCGACTTCAAATTGCCTTGGTTCACCTCGACCACCGAGCGCCCGAGCGCATTGCTCACGCCCGGAAAATCCAGCGCGATGCGGGCTGGCTGCTGAATCGAAAAACTGCTGGGCGGCGCAGCCAGGGACTCGGCAAGCTCGACGCGGATGACCTCCGAGCCTCCTTGGATCGAGGCATCCAGCGCCTTGATGGCGTTCTGCGCCTGGGCCAGCGTGCCCAGCAGCGCCAGCGCGGCCCAGACGCCCGCGCTGCGCAGCGCATTCAGGCAACGCTGAATAAGTTCCCGCGATGGCGCGCGCCCGGCCGCGGGATGGGATGCGAGGCGCAAACCGCAGCCATAGCCGCAGCTATGGCGAGGATTTGCAACGACGCAGACCGCCCGCGGCTGGGATGCGCGGCGCGCGAAGGACTTGTTCAGCGTTGCCTTCAAATAGGAAGCCGAGATTCTGTTCATTTCATTCCCTCTTGCAATTGCAGCGTGGCCTGGCGTTCGATCCATTCGCCCGCCGCGTCCTGCACGATTTCGCGCAACACCACTTCGGTTTCCGTGATCTTGACGATCTTGCCGTAGTTCAGGCCCAGGTAGTTGCCCGGGCGGACCTGGTAAATCAGGTTATCGACCTTGATCAGCGCCACCGGCTGGCCGTTGCGGTTGAGACTGCCCACCATCTTCATCGCATCGAGCGGAACCGACTCGAGCGGCTCCTTGCGCCGGTTGAGTTCCGGCGCCACGAGCGCTGCGTTCGACGCCGCGTTGCCACCCTGCGCTCGCAAGGCCTGTGCCAGGCGCTCGCGGCTGAAGGGGTCGAGCGCGCCCGCACCCAGGTAAGCCTGCGGGCTGAACTTCTTGGGTTCGGGCAGCGGCGGCACGGTGGCTTTGACTTGGGCGCGCTGCTCGCGCATCCATTGCTGCAGATCCTCGGGTCCGCCGTCGGAGCAACCAGAAAGGCCCCAAACCAGCGCAAGCCCCAGGCTGGCAAGCCAGCGGTCATGGCATGGACGTCGCATCATTTCTTGGCTCCCGCACCGGCGGCCTTGCGTTGCGCCGCGATTTCTTCCGGATCCAGATAGCGGAAGGTCTTCGCCGTCGTGTCGAGCACCAGCGCGCCGTCCTGCCGCGGTGCAATCGAGAGATTGTTGAGCGTCACGATGCGTGAGAGGGCCGCGATATCGGCGGTAAAGGCCCCGATGTCGTGAAAGCGGCCGGTCACGCGCAAGGCAATGGGCAGTTCGGCGTAATACTCGCGGACCACGACGTTGCCCGGCCGGAACAACTCGAACTGAAGGCTGCGACCGAGCCCCGCTTGGTTGATGTCGCTGAGCAGCGCATCCATCTCGGCCTTACTGGGCAACTGCTTCTCGAGCTGCGTCACGAATTGCTGAACCTGCTCGCGCTGCTTCTTGAGTGCATCGAGGTTGATGGCCTTGGCCAGCTTCTTCTTGTATTCCTCGCGCAGCTGCTGTTCCTTGGCCTGCTCGGCCTCGAGCGTCGCCTGATACTCCTGCAGCCAGGCAAACCAAAGAACGATGACGATGGCTACGGCCAGAAGCACGCCCAAGGCCAGCTTGGGCAGAATCGGCCACGCGGCCGGATCTTTCGGATCCAGCCCTTGGAACTGTCGCTGCAGAGTCTCGAGCAGGTTCGGTTTCTCGAGGCCGCCGGCGGTAGGGACGTTCGCCATGATGGATGCGCTTCCTTAACGCTTGACGGATGCCGAAGCCGCGTTCGCAGCCGCAGCAGCCGTCCGCTGCAGAGAGACCCGGATCGTGAAATTGGAGACACGGCGCTGGTCCCGCGGCGACAGCGCCACCGAACCGGCGACGATCTCGACCAGTTCGGGGCGCGCGAGCCAGGGGCTATCGTTGGCGAGATTGCGCAGCAATTCCGAAACGCGGTCGTTCGACTGGGCCACGCCACTGAGCGTGATCCGGCTATCCTCTTGGCGCACCGCGGTCAAGTAAGCGCCTTCGGGCAGGAGCCGCACAAGCTCATTGAGCAGATGAACCGGCAGATTGCGGTCGGCCTGAAGGCTCTCCACCGCTTCCTGGCGTGCACGCAGCGCGTTGATCTCGTCCTGGAGGGTGGCGACGTCCTTGATCTGCGCATCGAGCCGGCGATTTTCTGCCACCAGAAAGGCGTTGCGCCCCTGCTGGTCGCTGATTTGGATGTCGTACCAAAAATAAATCAGGCCGCCGACGAGCAGGCCCGCGACGGCAGCGGCCCCGAGGCCGGCGTAAAACTCCTCGCGGCGGCGCTTGCGCGCTTCTTCGCGATGGGGAAGGAGGTTGATCAGAATCACGACAGGAACCTCCGCATGGCCAAGCCGCAGGCCGTCAGATAGGACGGCGCCTCACGCCGCAGCTTGCCTTCGCTGACGCCCGACCCGAGCTCCATATCCTGGAACGGGTCGATCACGGTGGTGGCAAAAGAAGTCTGCTGCGTGACCGCGTCGGCCAGGCCCGCCAGCGCCGCCGAACCGCCCCCCAACATCACATAGTCCACGCGGTTGTGAGGCGTGCTGGTGAAAAAGAACTGCAGCGCGCGGCTGATTTCCTGCGCGAGCGTATCGACGAAGGGCCGCAGCACCGTGGTCGCGTAGTCTTCGGGCAGATCGCCGTTGCGCTTCTTGTTTTCAGCCTCTTCGGGGGTGAAGCCATACTGGCGCACCAGTTGCTGCGTGAGTTGCGCGCCCCCGAAGGCCTGGTCCCGCTCATACAACACGTCGTCGTTGCGGATGACCTGCATGCTGGTCGTGTATGCCCCGATCTCGAAGAGCGCAACGATCAGGTTGCGCCCACCGTCGGGGAGTTCCTGGATCAGCCGCTCCGCCGCGCGCCGCGAGGCATAAGACTCGATGTCCATGATGACCGGCTTGAGGCCAGCGGCCTCGGCCAGGCCCTGCCGGTCTTGCACCTTGTCTTTGCGCGAAGCGGCGATCAGGACATCGACGTCGCCCGGCGACTGCGGGTTGGGGCCGATAACGCAAAAGTCGAGACTGACTTCGTCGAGCGAGAACGGGATGTATTGATTGGCCTCGGACTCGACCTGCACCTCGAGTTCCTGCTCGCTCAAGCCTGCGGGAAGCACGATTCTGCGGGTGATGACCGACGAGGCGGGCAGCGCGAGCGCAGCGTTCTTGGTTTTGGTGCCGGTTTTCTTGACCAGGCGCCGCAGAGCCTCGGCAACCTCGTCAAACTTCTCGATGTTGCCATCGCTGACCCAGCCGGGCTCGAGCCGCTCGATGCCGCAATGCTCGAGCACCCACTGCCCGTCGGCGTTGCGACCGAGCTCGACCAGCTTGACGCTCGACGAGCTGATGTCCACGCCCACGAGCGCGGATTGCTTCCGGCGAAAAAAAGACGCCAAGGCATCGAGAGAGATCAAGTCAGTCCCCTGAAAAAAGCCGCACCGCTCGAACGATCTTTAGGGCAACGCTGAACCAGTCCCTCGCGTGCCGCGCATCCCGGCTGCGGGCGGTCTGCTTCGTTGCAAATCCTCGCCATAGCTGCGGCTATGGCTGTGGTTTGCGCCTCGCACCCCATCCCGCGGCCGGGCGCGCGCCATCACGGGAACTGATTCAGCGTTGCCTTGCATTTCACTTCAATCCTAGCAGTAAGCCTCTTGCTGCACGGGGGAAAATCGCACCGGACTCCTGGCAAGCGTTGCCAAAAGCCGACGCTTCGGCAACCCGGCCTTCTCCTTCGCAGCCCGTTTCGCCCCTGAATTTCGGAGCGAAACCCACCGTGGCCGCTTCAGACCCGCCGCAGGAGAGGAGAAGGGTGCCACCCTCCGGAAAGCCAGACCGCTGGAGCTAAGATAATCCACCGCCGAACCTTGCCTGCACGGGCGAACCCAACTTCGCCCAGCCGCCCGCCCATCTCAACCGATCCATCCCTCGGAACTCCATGCCCTCGTCCGAACCGACCGGAACGCCCGGTGCATCGCCGCAGCCCCGCGCGGCACAGCGGCCTTGGTGGCTGCGGCTCTTGTTGTGGAGCCTCGGCCTATTCGCCGCGGGTGCCGTCACCGTGGCCCTCCTCGTGGGGGTGGCGCTGGCCGTAGCCTATCCGAATCTGCCGGACGTCTCGAACCTGACCGACTACCGGCCCAAGCTGCCGCTGCGGGTGTACACGGAAGACGGCGTGCTGATGGGTGAGTTCGGCGAAGAGCGGCGACAGCTGACGCCGATCTCGGAAATTCCGAAGGTCATGAAGGACGCGGTGCTCGCCGTCGAAGACGCCCGCTTTTATCAGCACGGTGGTGTCGACTATCTCGGTGTGATCCGCGCGGGCTTGGCCAACCTCGGAAAACTCAAGAGCCAGGGCGCGTCGACCATCACGATGCAGGTCGCACGCAACGTCTACCTGTCGGCCGAGAAGACGTACACGCGCAAGATTTACGAAATCCTGCTGACCTTCAAGCTGGAGCATCTGCTGACGAAAGACCAGATCCTCGAGATCTACATGAACCAGATCTATCTGGGCAACCGGGCCTACGGATTCGCCGCTGCGGCAGAGACCTATTTCGGCAAGCCGCTCAAGGACATCACGATCGCCGAGGCGGCCATGCTCGCGGGACTGCCCAAGGCGCCTTCGGCCTACAACCCGATTGCCAACCCCGCACGGGCCCGGGCGCGTCAGCTCTACATCATCGACCGCATGCTCGAAAACGGCTTCATCACCCGCGAGCAAGCCGAAGCCGCGAAGAAAGAGCCGCTGCACATCCGCACGCCCAGCGATAGCAGCCGTCTGCATGCCGAGTACGTGGCGGAAACGGCGCGACAACTGATTTTTGCCCAATACGGTGAAGAGACCTACACGCGGGGCTTCAACGTGTACACGACCGTCTCATCGCGCGACCAACGGGCGGCGTACGAGGCCGTCCGCCAGGGCATCATGGACTACGAGCGGCGCCAGGTGTATCGCGGTCCGGAAACCTTCATCGAGCTGCCGAGCGACCCGCGTGCATGGGATGACGCGATCGACGACGCGCTCGCCGAGCATCCCGACAACGGCGACGTGCTCGCGGCCGTGGTGCTCGAAGCCCAGCCGAAGAAGGTCGTGGCCGTGCGCGCCAATGGTGAACGCATCGAGATCACGGGCGAAGGCTTGCGGCCGGCGCAATCGGGGCTATCGGACAAGGCCACTCCGAAGATTCGCATTCGCCCCGGCGCGGTCATCCGCGTCATGCGCACCGCTCAAAACCGCTGGGAAATCACGCAACTGCCCGAAGTCGAAGCGGCTTTCGTCTCGATGGATCCGCGCAGCGGCGCCATCCGCGCGCTCGTCGGGGGTTTTGACTTCAACAAGAACAAGTTCAACCACGTCACGCAAGCCTGGAGGCAGCCGGGGTCGAGCTTCAAGCCCTTCATCTACTCGGCCGCGCTCGAAAAAGGCTTCACGCCGACGACCGTCGTCAACGACGCACCCCTGTTTTTCGATGCCGGCGTCACCGGCGGGCAGCCCTGGGAGCCGAAGAATTACGACGGCAAGTTCGAAGGGCCCATGCCGTTGCACACGGCACTGGCGAAATCGAAAAACATGGTCTCGATCCGCGTGCTGCAAGCCATCGGGCCGCGCTATGCCCAGGAGTGGATTACCCGCTTTGGCTTCGACCCGGACAAGCACCCGCCGTATCTGACGATGGCGCTCGGCGCCGGATCGGTGACGCCGATGCAGATGGTCACGGCGTATTCGGTGTTTGCCAACGGCGGCCGGCGCGTGAGCCCGTGGCTGGTGACCCGCATCACGGATCAACGTGGCAAGGTGTTGCTGCAGACGCAGCCGCCCGCGCCGGATGCGACCCCGCAGGCGATCGAGCCGCGCAACGCCTTCATCATGAACCGGCTGCTGCAGGAAGTGGCGCGATCGGGCACGGCGGCCAAGGCGTATGCCACGCTCAAGCGCCCGGACATCGCCGGGAAAACCGGCACCACCAACGACTCGATCGACACCTGGTTTGCCGGCTACCAGCCAACTCTTGCCGCGGTCATCTGGATGGGTTACGACCAGCCCCGCTCTCTGGGCGACCGCGAAACCGGCGGCGGGCTGAGCTTGCCCGTCTGGATCCGCTATATGCAAACGGCGCTCAATGGCGTCCCGGTCACCGAACTCGAACCACCCGAGGGCGTCGTGAACGTGGGGGGGGAGTGGTATTACGCCGAATATGCGCCGGGCTCGGGGGTGAGCAACCTGGGCCTCGAGGATCGCATGCCCAGCATGCCGGAGTCGGGCGATGCACCCCGCCCAGCGGCGCCGGCTGCGCCGCCCGCGCCGTCCGAGGAACGGCGACGCATCCTCGACCTCTTCAAGGATTGAGGCGCCGCGTGCGTGACGCAGCGGCCTCGCGCGCGCTTACCGCGGTGAGAAGTCGAGGCTTCGGCCTGCTTGGGCGCTGGCGTCTCGGCTCAGCCGGTCGAAGAACTCGCTCTGATCTTTGGTGTCGCGCCAGTGTGTGCCGTCGAAGCGGTAGTGGTAGCCGCCAAAACGGCTGGCCATCCAGACTTCGTGCAAGGGCTTTTGCAGGTTGATGACGATCTGACTGCGGTCCGGAAAGATCAAAGTCACCATGCCGCCGACGCGCTGGTTGTCGATGTCGGCGTCGCTCTCTTCGTTGATGCGGTCACACGCTTGTTCGACCTGCCGCAGCAGGGTTTCGGCGTGTTCGAGGTATTCGAGGTCGGTCATTACAATCCGCGGATGTTCCTGAAGCGCTTGATTCTAGGGGGCGGCATTGCCCTCGTTGCCGTTGCGGCCACCTCCGGCTGTGGACAAAAAGGCCCGCTCGTGCTGCCCCCCGCTGCAGTGCCCGCGTCGGCGCCGGGAGCCGCGCGATGACGGCACCCCGACTGCCCGGCCATCCGCATCTGGCCTACCGCGATGGACGGCTCTGGCTCGAGGCGGTCGCGCTCGACACGCTCGCCGAACGCTTTGGGACGCCCTTGTTCGTCTATTCGAAGGCGGCCATGCTCGAGGCGCTCTCGGCGTACCAACGCGGGCTCGAAGGCCGTGATGGCCTCATCTGCTATGCGATGAAAGCCAACTCCACGCTCGCCGTGCTGCAGCTGTTCGCGCGTGCGGGCTGTGGCTTTGACATCGTCTCGGGCGGCGAGCTCCAACGAGCGCTGGCAGCGGGCGCAGACCCCGCAAAAATCATTTTCTCAGGGGTGGGCAAGACCCGCGCCGAAATGAACGCCGCCCTCGACGCGGGCATCGGCTGCTTCAACGTCGAAAGCGAAGCCGAACTCGAAGTGCTCTCGGCCGTGGCGCTCGCCCGCGGCCAGCGCGCGCCCGTGAGCCTGCGCGTGAACCCAAACGTCGATGCCAAGACGCATCCCTATATTTCCACCGGCCTCAAAAGCAACAAATTCGGCATCGCGCACGAGCGCGCGGTGCGGGTCTATCGGCATGCCGCTGGCCTACCCGGGCTGCGGGTGATCGGCATCGACTGCCACATCGGCTCGCAAATCACCGACAGCACCCCGTATCTCGACGCGCTCGAACGCGTGCTGGACCTGGTCGACGCGATCGAGGCCGAGGGCCTGCGGCTCGAGCACCTCGATTTCGGCGGTGGCCTGGGCATCGACTACCACGGCGAAACGCCCCCCGCAGCCGACGCCCTGTGGCGCTTGCTGCTCGAGCGGCTCGATGCACGCGGCTATGGAAATCGACGTCTGCTGGTCGAGCCCGGGCGTTCGCTCGTGGGCAACGCCGGCGTGTGCCTGACCGAGGTGCTGTACCTCAAGCCCGGCGACGAGAAAAACTTCTGCATCGTCGACGCCGCCATGAACGATCTGCCGCGGCCCGCGATGTACGAGGCTTACCACGAGATCGTGCCGCTGCGGCCTGGTGCAGCGCGGTCGGATGCGCCGCTGTGGGATGTCGTCGGCCCGGTCTGTGAAAGTGGCGACTGGCTCGGGCGTGACCGCGCCCTCGATCCGGCGGTGGGTGACCGACTCGCCGTGCTCTCGGCCGGGGCCTACTGCATGAGCATGGCGAGCAACTACAACACCCGCCCCCGCGCGGCCGAGGTGCTGGTGGACGGCGCCGCCGTGCATCTCATCCGGCAGCGTGAGCGCTTGCCGGATTTGTGGAAACACGAAATGCTCCTGGATTGAGAGCACCTGAGCGCCGTTTCACGCCGGCATCCGGCCCAAAAGCCTCAAGACAAAGCCCGAACCCCCGCTTTTGGCCCCCGAGCGCCGGACCGGCGCAATACCAAGGACGGGTTCAGCGTAGCCTCAGAGGCTGAGAGGGAATTGGGCGTGCCCGAAGGGGCGCCCCAAAACGCGCCCGAGTAGGCGCAAAGCACAGCCGTAGCTCGGGCTACGGCGCGCATTTGCAACGCCCTCGGGCGTGTTTTGGGGCGTCAAAGCGGGCATGACCAATTCCCTCTCAGCCTCTCAGCCAAACACGCCGCCCAGCCAAGCCAGCAAGCCCACGAACACGGCGGTATGACCGAGCAGCCCGCCGAGTGCGGCGCGCGCATACACCCAGCCGCCGCTGACGGCCGCGACGACCGACTTCGCCAAGCCGTGCACGGTCAGTGCCCCCAGCACCGCCCACAGCAAGGGGAAATGGGCATCCTGAGCGCTGACGGGCGCAGGACCCTGGGCCAGCACGGCCGCCACGGCCGAGTGCAGTTCGAACAGCGCCGCCAGCAGGGTCGTCGCCCAAAGGCCCGCATCGCCCAGCCCTGCGCGCGCCGCCTGGGTCAGGGCCGTGACGCCTGTGAGCGCGACCGCCACGCCCGCGGCCTGCGGCAGGCTGAACATGCGCTCACTGGGAGGCAGCGGCCCCGACTCGACGCCCGACAGATCCTGCGTGTGCGTGCCACGCAGCAGCCACATGCCCCAAAACGCCGCGAAGCCGGCGCCCGCCAGTGCCGGCAGGGCCAACAGCCGCACCCAGGAGGGTTGCACCGTGCCCGCAACCAGCAGCAGCTGCACCATGGTCGCCACACAACTGAGAACGCCGACGGCGGCTTGCGTTCGAACGACGGCGGGCTCCTGCGCCTGAGCGCGAGCGACCAGACCGGCCTGGGCGATGGTGGCCGTGCTGCTGACGAAACCGGCGGAAACGGCCGAGAGCACCAGCGCTTGGCGCGCACGCAACAAGCGCCGCGCCAGGTGGCCGAGCGCCTGCACAGCCAGCATCAAAGCCAGAAGCTTGAGCAGCACATGCGGATTGAGCACCGGCCCCCAGAGCGGCCGATCGGGCACGACCGGCAGCGCGACCAGCAACAGCGCGGCGAGGATGATGCCGTCGCGCACCTCGCCCTCGGTGAGCCACTGGCGCGCAAAGCGATGCAGCGGCTCGCGGGCAGCCAGCAGCGCCGTCAGCGCCACCGCCAGCGCCGAGGCCAAAGCCGGGTCCACCGTGCACAGCACGCCGATGAAATAGGTCAGCATCAAGGCGAGTTCGGTCGTGATGCCCGGGTCCTGGCCGCGGTCGCGCCCATACGCGACGACCACCAAGGCCGCGACCAACAGCGCCCCGACCAACGCCAGGAAAACGCCACCGGCAAGCATGCCCGCCGCGCCCATGACCGAGGTGATCGCAAACGTGCGCAGACCCGCGGGTCGCCGGCTCGCGCCATCGCCTTTGCGCCGCTCCCGCTCGACGCCAACGAGCAGCCCGCAACCGAGCGCGGCCGCCAGCAGCGCCACCGCGTGGAGGAAATCCGGGGAGCCGATGCCGTTCATGCAGCGATGCTACCCTGCGCGGACAATCGATCCCCATGAACAACGCCACACCCATCGCCCTCCCGCCCTTCATCGCGCCCATGCGCTTCGACGACCCGCAAGCCGCGCTGGCCCAGGTGCAACGCATCTACGCCGACGCGCTGGCGCACCTGCGCGACCACCTGCGCCGCTATGCCGCTGGAGAGGCCTATGCCGGCCTGGACGCCGACGCCCCCTGGCCACGCGTACGCGCGCACTACCCGTTCGTGCGCATCGAGGTGAGCGAGCGCACGCCGGTCGATCCCGGCCTGGCCTGGGGTTTCGTCGCCGGTCCCGGCCGCTTCGAGACGACGGTGACGCGGCCCGACCTCTTTGGCCCCTATCTGCTGGCCCAATTCACCGCGCTGCGCGCCAACCACGGCGTGGCGATCGAAGTGGGCACGAGCCACCAGCCCATCCCCTTGCCTTTCGCGGGCGTCGCCGAAGACTCGGTCGAAGCCGACCTGCCCGAAGCGCGCCGCCAGCGCCTGCGCGAAGTCTTCGACCTGCCCGACCTCAGCGCGATGGACGACGGCATCGCCAACGGCACGGCCATCCTGCAGCCGGGCGAAGCGCAGCCGCTCGCGCTCTTTACCGCGCCGCGTGTGGACTACTCGCTGCACCGCCTGCGCCACTACACCGGCACGGCGCCGGAGTGGTTCCAGAACTTCGTGTTGTTCACCAATTACCAGTTCTACATCGACGAGTTCGTCGCACTTGCCGAAGCCGAAATGGATCGGCCCGACAGCGACTATCTCGCCTTCGTCGCACCCGGCAACGTCGTCACCTGGCGACGCGGCCTGCCGGAGGCCGAGCGCGCGGCCTGGCTCGCGGCACCGCAAGGGGTGGCGCCGGCCCGGCTGCCGCAAATGCCCGCCTGGCACCTGCTGCGCGCCGACCGCAGCGGCATCAGCATGGTCAACATCGGCGTCGGCCCATCCAACGCCAAAACCATCACCGACCACATCGCCGTGCTGCGCCCGCATGCGTGGATCATGCTGGGCCACTGCGCGGGGCTGCGCAACAGCCAGCGGCTGGGTGACTATGTGCTGGCCCACGCCTATGTGCGCGAGGACCATGTGCTCGACGAGGAACTGCCGCTGTGGGTGCCGATTCCGGCGCTGGCCGAGGTGCAGGTCGCGCTCGAGACCGCAGTCGAAGCCGTCACCGGACTCGAAGGCGCCGAGCTCAAGCGCGTGCTGCGCACCGGCACCGTGGCCAGCACCGACAACCGCAACTGGGAGTTGTTGCCCTCACGCGATGCGCTCACCACGCCCGAGCGGCGCTTCAGCCAGAGCCGGGCGATCGCGCTCGACATGGAAAGCGCGACGCTGGCAGCCAACGGTTTTCGCTTCCGGGTGCCCTACGGCACGCTGCTGTGCGTCTCCGACAAGCCGCTGCACGGCGAAATCAAGCTGCCGGGCATGGCCAACGCCTTCTACCGCGAGCGCGTGGGCCAGCATCTGCGCATCGGCCTCGCCGCCGTCGAGCGCTTGCGCGCCGCCGGCCCCGAGCGGCTGCACAGCCGCAAGCTGCGCAGCTTCAACGAGGTGGCGTTTCAATAGCCCACAAGGTGTGGCCCCACATACCCTCGGGCATCTGCGCTGCGTTTACGTGCGCTTCATACATCGGTCGTATCCTTGCGCCCCATGCCGTTGACCGCCCTGCTTTCCCGCGCACCGCTGAAGCGACGCCGCAGCTTCTCCGTCGCACCCGGCTGCACGCTGGCTTCGGACCACGCCGTGCCGCTGGGCCTCGTGGGCTTCATCACCCTGGCTCTGGGGGGCTGTGCCGCGGTCGTGCAAGCGCCGGCTGCGCCGCTCTCGGCCGAAGTGCCGGCGAGCTGGGCGCAAGGCGCGCCCGGTGTACGTACGCAAGCGGCGGCGAGCCTATCGCCCGGCTGGTGGCAGACGCTCGCCGATGCAAGGCTCGATGCGCTGATGACGCAAGCGCTTGCGCGCAACACCGATCTGGCCGCCGCCCGCGCCGCGCTCGCGCAGGCCGAAGCGCTCGCCGACGCACGTGAGGCCGCATTGGGGCCGAACCTGTCGCTTTCCGGCTCGGCGCAGCGCAGCAAAAACGGCAGCGCGAGCGCAGCCAACAGCTACGGCGTGAGCTTGAACGGCGGCTTCAACCCCGACCTGTTCGGCGGCAACGCGGCCGCGGCGCGCGCGGCGGCGGCCGACGCGCAGGCGGCCTGGGCCAGTCTGGCCGGCACGCGGCTGGCCATCAGCACGAGCGTCGCGCTCAACTACCTCGACCTGCGCAGCCAGCAGGCGCGGCTGGCAATTGCCGAACGCAACCTGCAAGCCCAACAAGACACCCAGCGCATCACCGCATGGCGGGTGCAGGCGGGTCTGGCCTCGTCGCTCGACCTCGCGCAAGCGACGCAAAACGTGGCGCAGACGGCCGCAACGGTCGCCAGCCTGGGCACGGCGATCGGCCAGGATCTGCATGCGCTGGCCGTGCTCTGCGGTGAGCCACCCGCGGCGCTGCGCGAGCGCCTGGGCGTGGCCGCGCCGCTGCCGCAGTGGCCGACGGCGCAAACCCTTGCGCTACCGGCCGAGGTGCTGCGCCAGCGGCCCGACGTGCGCGCGGCCGAGTCGCGGGTGCAGGCGGCGCTCGCGCGGCTGGACCAGGCCGCTGCGGCGCGCTGGCCCAGCTTCTCGCTCAGCGCCACGCTGGGGCTGCGCGCCCTCACGCTGGGCGGGCTGCTCGACGGCTCGGTCGCCAACACCTTGCTCGCGAGCCTGAGCGTGCCCTTGTTCGACGGCGGTGCGCTCGCGGCGCAGCAGCGCGCCCAGGCGGCTGCGCTGGAGCAGGCCCGCGCGCAATGGCTGGGCACGGTGCTCGCTGCCCTCAAGGACGTCGAAAACGCCCTGCTTGCACTGCGCCAAGATGGCGAGCGGCTGCAGCATCTGCAAGCCGCCGCGACGGCCGCGCGCGATGCCGAGCTCATCGCGCAGCAGCGCTACCGCAGCGGCCTGGTGGACTTCCGCACCGTGCTCGACGCCCAGCGTGCCCGCCTGCGGACCGAAGACGCGGTGCAGGTGCAGCAGGCCACGCTCGCGGCGGATGGCGTGCGGCTGGCGCAAGCGCTCGGTGGTGGCGTCCTTGCCGATCCGCCCCAAGCATCCCCTGTTTCCTCGGCCGTCATCGCCCCCCTTGTCCCGTCCACACCATGAGCTCCACGCCCTCCGCCCCCTCCGCTGCGAACGACCGCGGCGCGCTCGATCTGCAGGCCTTGCTCGACCCCGCGGCGCGTCGCCGCTGGTGGCAACGCCCGGGCGTGTGGATCGCCGTGGTGGCCGTCATCGCCCTCGGCGGCGCGGCCTATTGGTGGAGCCAGCGCACGGCGGCGCAAGCCGCGCCGCGCTACATCACCGAGCCGCTCAAGCGCGGCAAGATCACGCAGACGGTTGCTGCCAACGGTACGGTGGTGCCCACGCGCACGGTGAACATCGGCAGCGAACTGTCGGGCACGGTCAAACAGGTGTACGTGGACGTCAACGACCGGGTCAAGAAGGGACAGGTGTTGGTGATGCTCGACACCGCGAAGCTCAGCGACCAGGTGAAGCGCTCGGAAGCGGCGCTGCTCTCGGCGCGGGCCGCGCGCGAGCAAGCCAAAGCCACGCTGGCCGAGGCGCAAGCCAACCTGGCGCGGCTCGAGGAAGTGGCGCGGCTCTCGAGCGGTCAGGTGCCCTCGGCGGCTGAACTCGACACTGCGCGCGCGAATGTCACCCGCGCAGCCGCTGCGCTCGAGAGTGCCGCCGCTGCCGTGGCGCAGGCCGAGGCGCAGCTCTCGACCGACCGGACCAACCTGTCCAAGGCCTCCATCGTCTCCCCGATCGATGGCGTGGTGCTCTCGCGCACGGTGGAGCCCGGCAATGCGGTGGCGGCCTCGCTGCAGGCGGTGACGCTGCTGTCGCTGGCCGAAGACCTCGCGCAGGTCCGGGTGGAACTTGCGGTCGACGAAGCCGATGTGGGCAACGTCCGGCCGGGCCAAAAGGCGTCTTTCACCGTTTCGTCCTACCCCACACGCCGATACCCGGCGAGCGTCACGCGGGTGGCCTTTGGCTCCACCAAAACCGACAACGTCATCACCTATACGACTTACCTCGAGGTGCGTAACGATGACCTGAGCCTGCGCCCCGGCATGACCGCCGCGGCGACCATCGTGGCCAACGAGCACGACGGCGTGCTGGTGGTTCCCAACACGGCGCTGCGCTTCAATCCCGAGAGCGCTGCGGCCAATGCCAAAGCGGGCAGCAGCGGCGGCCTCACGTCCATGCTGATGCCCCGCATGCCCTCGACCGGGCCGAAGAAACCCGGCACGGAAAACCGCCGCGGCCCCAATGCCGAGCGGCGCATCTGGGTGCTGGACCAAGGCCAGCCGGTGCCGATCACGGTCACGGTCGGCATCAGCGACGGCCGCCTGACCGAGGTGAGTGCGCCAGAGCTCAAAGAAGGCATGGCCGTGATCGTCGACCAGCGCAGCGGGGCGTCGAAATGAGCGACGCGCCCCCCATCGAACCGCTGATCGAACTGCAGCAGGTCACCAAGGTCTACGGCAGCGGATCGACCGCCTTTGCCGCGCTCAAGGGCGTCGATCTACGGGTGCGCGCCGGGGAGTTCGTCGCCATCATGGGGCCGAGCGGATCGGGTAAGTCGACCGCGCTCAACGTGCTGGGCTGTCTGGACCGCCCGAGCAGCGGCGCGTATCGCTTCCGGGGCGTGCATGTCGAACGGCTCGACCGCGATCAGCGCGCGCTGCTGCGGCGGCATTTCCTGGGCTTCGTGTTCCAGGGCTTCAACCTGCTTGCGCGCACCTCGGCCCTGGAAAACGTGGAGCTGCCGCTGATCTACCGCGGCATGCCCGCGCGCGAGCGCCATGCGGCTGCTGCGGCGGCGCTGGCCGACGTGGGGCTGGCGGGCTGGGAGCACCACACGCCGGGCGAACTCTCGGGCGGGCAGCAGCAGCGCGTGGCCATTGCGCGCGCCATCGTCACCCAGCCTGCGGTGCTGCTGGCCGACGAGCCGACCGGCAACCTCGACACCGCGCGCAGCGTGGAGATCATGGCGCTGCTCGCCCGGCTCAACCTCGAGCGCGGCATCACCATCCTGATGGTCACGCACGAGCCGGACATGGCGGCCTGGGCGCAGCGCGTGGTGCATTTCCGCGACGGGCGTATCCAAAGCGACGAGGTCAACCCGCACCCGACCCGCGCGCCCGAGATGCCCGCCCTCGCGACGGAGGCCGGCTGATGTGGCTCAGCACGTTGCTGCTGGCCTTGCGCTCGATCCGGCGCAACCTGCTGCGTTCGTTCCTGACGGTGCTGGGCATCGTGATCGGCGTGAGCGCCGTCATCACCATGGTCACGCTGGGTAACGGCGCAACCCTCGCGGTTCAAAGCCAGATCGCGAGCCTGGGCACCAATTTGCTGCAGATCCGGCCGGGGCAGCGGCTCGGGCCCGGCTCGGGCTTCAGCGGTGCGCCGGCGTTCAAAGAGGAAGATGCCGATGCCATTGCCACCCAAATCAGCGGCGTGGCGGCCGTCGCCCCCGAAGCGCGCACCGGCGCGACGGTGGTCGCCAACGGCCGCAACTGGACCACGAGCATCATCGGCACCACCGATGCTTGGCTCGACGTGGGCAACTGGAAGCTCTCGGCGGGCCGGCCGTTTTCCGACAGCGAGACCCGCGCGGGTGCTGCGGTGTGCTGGATCGGTGAGACCATCCGCCGTGAGCTTTTCGGGGGCGGCGACGTGCTCGGACAGCAACTGCGCATCCGCCGTATGTCGTGCGAAATCGTCGGCGTGCTCGGCAGCAAAGGCCAAGGCGCCTTCGGCAACGACCAGGACGACGTGGTGGTGCTGCCGATCCGCGCGCTGCAGCGCCGCGTGACCGGCAACACGCGGGTCAATACGCTGCTCGTCTCGATGCGCGACGACGCCGACGCCGAACGCGTCAAGCAGGCCCTGACCCAGCTGCTGCGCGAGCGGCGCAAGCTCGCCGAGGGCGAGGAAAACAACTTCAACATCCTCGACACCAAGCAGCTCGCCGACACCATGTCGGGCACCACCCGCATCATGACGCTGCTGCTGGGAGCGGTGGCGGCGGTGAGCCTGCTGGTGGGCGGCATCGGCATCATGAACATCATGCTGGTGAGCGTGACCGAGCGCACGCGGGAGATTGGCCTGCGGCTGGCCATCGGCGCGCTCGAGCGCGAGGTCCTGCTGCAGTTCCTGATCGAGGCCGTGGTGCTGTCCTCGCTCGGCGGCGTGGTCGGCATCGTGCTTGCGACCGTGGCGTCGCTGGCGATTGCCTCGGCGATGGACATCCCGTATCTGTTCAACCCGGGCGTCAACCTGCTGGCCTTCGCCTTCTCGGCGGCAATCGGCGTGTTGTTTGGCTATTTTCCCGCGCGGCGCGCCGCACGGCTCGACCCGATCGACGCGCTGCGCCACGAGTAAGCCACGGCCAGAAGCTTCGTTTTTAAGGCAACGCTGAATAAGTTCCCGCGATGGCGCGCGCCCGGCCGCGGGATGGGACGCGAGGCGCAAACCGCAGCCATAGCCGCAGCTATGGCGAGGATTTGCAACGACGCAGACCGCCCGCAGCCGGGATGCGCGGCGCGCGAGGGACTTGTTCAGCGTTGCCCTAAGAGCAAAGAACGACCGTTTGACGCCGGCAATCGCCGGCTTTCAGCGGGAAACGCAGCGGGTCGCCATCACGTCCCCGAGCCGCACGGGTCGGCCCGGGCGCCAGTCGGGGGTGAGTGCGGCGGTGGCCCGAGGCCAAAGCACGATCACCGTCGAGCCCAGCAGAAAGCGCCCCATCTCCTCGCCCTGCGCGAGCCGGATGTCCTGCCCCTCGTAGCGCCATTCGCGCAGTTGCCCGCTGCGCGGCGGCGTCACCACGCCGTGCCAGGCGGTGGCGATGCTGCCGACGATGGTGGCACCCACCAGCACCAGCGCGAGCGGCCCGTCGTCGGTCTCGAACAGGCAAACCACGCGCTCATTACGCGCAAACAGCCCTGGCACGCCGCGGGCGGTGGTCGGGTTCACGGAAAACAGCGCCCCGGGCACATGGATCATGCGCAGCAGCCGACCCGCGCACGGCATGTGGATGCGGTGATAGTCGCGTGGACTGAGGTAGAGCGTGGCAAAACTTCCGTCGGCAAAGGTCGCCGCCAGCGCCGCATCGCCGCCGAGCAGCGCCGTCGTGCGGTAGTGGTGGCCTTTGGCCTGAAAAATCTGCTCGCCCTCGATCGGGCCGCACTGGCTGACCGCGCCGTCGACAGGGCAGATCCAGGGGCTCGCCGCCAGCGGCCGCGCGCCGGGCTTGAGCGCGCGGGTGAAGAAGTCGTTGAAGCTCGCGTAGGCCGCCGGGTCGGACACCGCGGCTTCACTCATGTCCACCCGGTAACGGCGTATGAACCAGGGAATCACCCGCCGCGTCCAGCCGCGAGCAGTGCAGCGCGCCGCCCAGCCCGCGAACTCGGTCAGCGCGCGTTGGGGCAGCAGATATTGCGGCAGTACCGCGAGACGGTCGAGCAAGCCAACTCCTGTGGACGAAGGGGTGGCCGATTGTAGGAGGGGCGAGCGGACGCCACTGCAGCGACAATCGGGCGCATGACCTCGCCCCTGCTCGAAGTTCAATCCCTGCGCAAGCGTTACGGAGCGGCCACCGTCGTCGATGGGCTGGCTTTTCACATTGCACCCGGCGAATGTCTGGGCATCATCGGGCCCAACGGCGCGGGCAAGACCACGACCATCCGTACGCTGCTCGGGCAGACGGCACCCGACGAGGGGCGCATCGAGTACCGTTTTGGCGGCGCGGCGCTGCGCATGCCGACCGATGCGCTGGCGATCAAGGCACGGCTCGGCGTGGTCGCGCAGTTCGACACGCTCGACCCGGACTTCGACCTGGCGGAAAACCTGCTGGTCTATGGCCGCTACTTCGGGCTGCCGACCGCGGCCATCCGAGAGCGCATCCCGCAGCTGCTGGAGTTTGCGGCGCTCACCCACAAGGCGCGTGCCAAGCCGGGTGAGCTCTCGGGTGGCATGAAGCGGCGCTTGAGTCTCGCGCGCGCGCTGGTCAATGACCCCGAACTGCTGCTGCTCGACGAGCCGACCACCGGCCTCGACCCGCAAGCCCGGCACCTGATGTGGGAGCGGCTGCAACTGCTGCTGCAACAGGGCAAGTCGATCCTGCTGACCACGCATTTCATGGACGAGGCCGAACGCCTGTGCCACCGGCTGCTGGTGCTCGACCACGGACGCAAGATCGCCGAGGGCACGCCGCGTGCGCTGATCGAGCAGCATCTCGAGCCCGACGTGGTCGAGGTCTACGGCAACGGGGCGCTCGCGCTGGCGCAGGACGCCACGCTGCGCTCGCTCGCCGCGCGCGTGGAGACGAGCGGGGAGACGGTGTTTTTCTACACCGCCGACGCGCACCCGCTGCTCCTCGCGCTCGACGCCTGGCCAGGCCTGCGCACGCTGCACCGTCCGGCCAACCTCGAAGACCTGTTTTTGAAGCTGACCGGACGGCAAATCCGCGAAGAAGGTTGACGCTCATGACCCCGCCCCTCAGTTCTGCCCCGTCGCCCCGAGCGCCCGCATCGCCCGCGCTGCCCTCGCCCTGGGCCCCGCCGCGCCTGTCGATGCGCTGGTGGCCGGTGTTTCTGCGCAACCTGCTGGTGTGGAAGAAGCTGGCGATCCCGAGCCTGCTCGCCAACATCGCCGAGCCGCTGATGTGGCTCGTCGCCTTTGGCTACGGGCTCGGTGCGCTGGTCGGCCAAGTGCAGGTCGAGGGTGCTGCGGTGCCCTACATCCTCTTTCTCGCCAGCGGCAGCATCTGCATGAGCGCGATGAACGCGGCGAGCTTCGAGGCGCTGTATTCGGCCTTCTCGCGCATGCATGTGCAAAAGACCTGGGACGGAATCTTGAATGCGCCGGTGCAGCTCGACGACGTGGTACTCGCCGAAATGCTCTGGGCGGCGTTCAAGTCGCTGTTCACCATCACCGCCATCCTCGGCGTGATGCTGGCGCTCGGCATCAGCCACAGTCCCAAGCTGCTCCTGGCCTGGCCAGTGCTGCTGGGCGTGGGCGTCACCTTCTCGTGCATCGCGCTGGTGTTCAACGCGCTGGCCAAGGGCTACGACTTCTTCACCTACTACTTCACGCTGTTTCTCACGCCGATGATGTTCCTCTCGGGCATCTTCTTTCCGCAGTCGCAGCTGCCCGCGCTGGTGCGCGAGATCGCGCAGTGGCTGCCGCTGACCGCCGCGGTGGAACTGGTGCGCCCGCTGTTCCTCGACCGCTGGCCCGAACACGCGCTGCGCCACGCCGCGGTGCTCGCCGGCTACAGCACAGCAGCTTTCTGGCTCGCCCTCGCACTCACGCGCAAACGCTTCGCGCGCTGAGCCTAAATCCGGCAGTTGACCGCTTCTCGCTGAATGCAAGGTGTTGTTATTGCGATGGTTTTTGCTGCGGAGACAGTTCACCGCTCGAGTGAGCGCTGCGCACCCAGTCGAGCCGCCCTCAGGCACGGGGGCGGCGTTGCAAATCCTCGCCATGGCACCCGCCATGTCTGCGGTTTGCGCCTTGCCCGCGCGCCCGATGACGGCACGCCCGGGCGCGCTCAACTGCCGGATTTAGGCTGAGTGGTCTTTTTTCGATAGCAGAAAAGCGCCATTTCACGCTGGCGTCCTGGCTAAATTGCCCCAAATGAGGCGTGGAACGCCGACGCGTCACGCCTGTGCGCGAATCAGGTCGGCGGCTTTCTCCGCGATCATGATGACCGGCGCGTTGGTGTTGCCGCCCACAACCGAGGGCATCACCGAGGCGTCGACCACCCGCAGGCCCTCGATCCCGCGCACGCGCAACGTCGTGTCGACCACATCGAGCGCGCCCGTGCCCATCCGACAGGTGCCGACCGGGTGGTAGATGGTGTCGGCGTGGTTGCGGATGAAGGTCTCGATCTCGGCATCGCTTCGGGCGCTGGCCGAGGCGGGCAGTTCACGGCCGCCAAAACGGGCCAGCGCGGGACGGTTGAGGATGTCGCGCATCTGCTTGAAGCCGAGCACCATGCGGCGCAGGTCATCCGGGTCTTGCAGGAACGCGGGGTCGATCAGGGGTGCGGCACGGGGATCGGCGCTCGCCAGGCGCAGGCTGCCGCGGCTTCTGGGGCGCAGCACGCAGACATGGCACGAGAAGCCATGGCCGAACACGGTCTTGCGGCCGTGATCGACGAGCTTGCCGATCACGAAATGCAATTGCAGATCGGGGATGGGCTCGGCGGCGTCGCTCTTGATGAAGCCGCCCGCCTCGGCAAAGTTGGTGGTGAGCATGCCGCTGCGCTGCCGCCGCCATTCGCCGATGCCGCGCCACACGCGCGCCGCGCCCGCGAGCGACAGGCCAAAGAGGTCGGTCGCGCCGGGCAGGTCGTACACCAGCACCACGTCGGGGTGATCGTGCAGATGCGCGCCGACGCCAGGCAGCTCGTGCCGCACCGCAATGCCATGACGGCGCAGCTCGTCGGCCGGCCCGATGCCCGAGAGCATCAACAGCTGCGGCGACTGGAACGCGCCGGCGCACAGCAACACTTCGCGGCGCGCGCGCAGCGTCACGGTCTGCCCGCCCTCGAGCAGTTCCACGCCCACCGCCCGCCTGCCTTCGAGCACGATGCGCGTCACCAGCGCGCCCGTGCGCACCTGCAGGTTGGGCCGGCCGAGGTTGGGCGTGAGGTAGGCCTTGGCAGCGGAGCAGCGCTCGCCGTTCTTGTGCGTGACCTGGTACAGGCCCACGCCCTCTTGCTCGGCGCCGTTGAAGTCAGGGTTGGCGGCAAAGCCCGCTTCCTTGGCGGCTTCGACGAAACGAGGGCCAAACGGGTTGGGGCTGCGCAAGTCCATCACGTTGAGTGGGCCGCCGGTGCCGTGGAAGGCGTCGGCACCGCGCTCGTTGTGCTCGCTGCGTTTGAAATACGGCAAGACCTCCTCGTACGACCAGCCGGCGTTGCCCTCGGCTGCCCAGGCGTCGTAGTCGGCGCGGTGGCCGCGCATGTAGATCATGGCGTTGATGGAGCTCGAGCCCCCCAGCACCTTGCCGCGCGGCTGGTAGCCGCGCCGGCCATTGAGCCCGGGCTGTGGCACGGTTTCGAAACCCCAGTTGAGCTGGCGGCTCTTGGCCATGAGCGCAAGCCCAGCCGGGCAGTGGATGAGCACACTGCGATCGGCCGGCCCGGCCTCGATCAGCGTGACCTGCGTGCCTGGGTCTTCGCTGAGCCGCCCCGCCAGCACACTGCCGGCCGAGCCGGCACCGATGATCAAATAGTCGACTTCCGAGGCTTGCATCGATGGACACTCCGACGAGCGTAAAAACAGCAGCGAACCTTACCCCAGCCGAGCGCCCCGCCCTGTCGCTCGCGCGCGGCTCCGGATCGGGATTTACCCCGAGTCGGCCTCGCTGCCTCGCCATCCGCCACGCCATCCGAGGGACTCGCCAGGCCTTGCCTTACCATCGCCGGCGCAGCTTTTTCAACGTCGTTTTTTGGAGAACCACATCATGAGCATCACCACCGTCGGCATCATCGGCGCCGGCACCATGGGCAACGGCATTGCACAGACCTGCGCGGTCGCGGGACTGCATGTCGTCATGGTCGACATCTCGGACGCCGCAGTCGCGCGCGGCATGGGCACCATCGCCAACAGCCTCGAGCGGCTGCTGAAGAAGGAGAAAATCAGCGCCGCCGACCGAGACGCAGCGCTGGCGCGCATCCACGGCAGCACCAACTACGACGACCTCAAGGCTGCTCAGCTCGTCATCGAGGCCGCGACCGAAAACCACGAGCTCAAAGTCAAAATCCTCAAGCAGGTCGACGCGCTGCTCGCGCCCGAGGTGATCATTGCCTCCAACACCTCGTCGATCTCCATCACCCAGCTCGCCGCGGCCACCAGCCGGCCCGACCGCTTCATCGGCATGCACTTCTTCAACCCCGTGCCCATGATGGCGCTGGTGGAGATCATCCGCGGCCTGCAGACCAGCGACGCCACGCACGAGGCGGTACAGGCGATGGCGCTGCAGCTCGGAAAAACGCCGATCACGGTGAAGAACTCGCCCGGTTTCGTCGTCAACCGCATCCTCGTGCCCATGATCAACGAGGCTTTCTTTGTGCTCGCCGAGGGGCTGGCCACGCCCGAGGACATCGACGCGGGCATGAAGCTCGGCTGCAACCACCCCATCGGGCCGCTGGCGCTGGCCGACATGATCGGGCTGGACGTGTGCCTGGCCGTGATGGAGGTGTATCTGCGCGAGTTCGGCGACAGCAAATACCGCCCCTGCCCGCTGCTCAAGGAGATGGTCGCCGCGGGCCGCCTGGGCCGCAAAACCGGGCGCGGCGTCTACAGCTACTGATCGACTGCCACACACGGGGCCGCCTTCGGGCGGCTCTCTTCAATCGAACTCGATTGCACACAATCGAATTGCGCGCTATACTTCGTCCATGCCGCCGACCGCTCAAACCCTGGATCCCAAGCAGGCGCTCTTGCTCGACCACCAGTTGTGCTTCGCCCTGTATTCGGCCTCGCTCGCGATGACCAAGCTCTACAAGCCCCTGCTCGACACGCTGGGCCTGACCTATCCGCAATACCTCGTGATGCTGGCGCTCTGGGAGCGTGACGGGGTCACCGTCTCGGAGCTCGGCGCGCGCCTGTTCCTGGATTCGGGCACGCTCACGCCGCTGCTCAAGCGCCTCGAAGCGGCTGCTTGGGTCGAACGGGTGCGCGACACCGCCGACGAGCGCCGCGTGCACATCCACCTCACGCCCCAGGGCCTGGCCCTGCGCGATCGAGCCGTGCGGGTGCCGGGCTGTGTGCTGGCGGCCACGCAATGTTCGCTCGACGAGGTCCAAGCCCTCACCGCCGAGCTTCAGGCGCTGCGCGACCGGCTGGTTCAGGCCGGCGCGGCCCGCTGATTTCCCCCCCCCCGCTTCCCCGCGAAGCCTGTTCCACGAAAGAAAGAAGACCATGAACGCATCCACCGCAACCGCCACCCCCGTTCGCCCCGCGAAGATCCTCTACCAGGCCCACGCCACCGCCACCGGCGGCCGTGACGGGCGCGCCGTCAGCTCCGACGGCCTGCTCGATGTCAAGCTCGCGCCCCCGAAGGAACTCGGCGGCATGGGCGGCGCGACCAACCCGGAGCAGCTCTTCGCCGCAGGCTACTCCGCCTGTTTCCTGAGCGCGCTGCGGCATGTCGCGGCCGCGCAGAAGTTCGCCGTCCCCGCCGATGCAGCCGTGCACGGTAGCGTGGGCATCGGCCCGATCGCGCAAGGCTTTGGTCTGCAGGCGACGCTGACGGTCCACCTACCCGGCATGGAGCGTGAAACCGCCGCCGCCTTGGTCGAAGCCGCGCACCGGGTCTGCCCCTACTCGAACGCCACGCGCGGGAACATCGACGTGCAAATCGCGCTGTCGGAATGAGGCAACCCTGGCCGAGGGCCAGGGTCACACTTCACAGCGACCTAGCCTAGGAGGCTCGCCGCGCGCCGACCTGCTCGGACAGGGCCGCGAGTTCGCGGCGCAGCAGCGCCACCTCATCGCGCAGCGCGCCGATCTCGCGCATGAGGTCGCGCTCGATCTGGCGTTCTTCGACCTCGACCTCCTCGTCGACGAAGATCGCCGAGAGCGAGGCCGTCGTCAGCGACAGGACGGCGAGCCCCAGCAGCACCACCGCCACCGAGAACAAACGCGAGGCGGGCGTCGTCGGCACGATGTCCCCATAGCCCACCGTGGCTGCCGTCTCGAACGCCAGCCAAAGGCCATCGCTCAAGCTATGGACATGCGGGTCCAGCAGCCAAAAGCCCACGCCGCCCAGGACGAGAATCGCCACAGCCAAGGCCAGGGAATACAGCAGGCCACGGCGCACCAAGCGCACACGACGCAGACGGTTCTGTTTGCTCATCTAGCCATTTTGACGCAACCGAGGCCAGCGACAATGCCGGCATGCCGCTCACTCCAAAGCCCCAACCGCCCGATGCCGCCGAGCCTCTAGACACCGGCGGCGCCCCGCACCCGTACACGGCGCTCACGCCCGATCGCGTGCTCGACGCACTGGCCGCGGTGGGCTGCTACGGCGACGGCCGGCTCACCGCGCTCAATTCCTACGAAAACCGGGTCTATCAAGTCCATCTCGACGAGCCGGTGCTGGGCCACCGCGTCGTCGTCGCGAAGTTTTACCGGCCTGGGCGCTGGAGCCGAGCGCAGATTCTCGAAGAGCACGCCTTTGCCACCGAGCTTTCCAAGGCCGAAGTGCCGGTGGTGGCGCCGATCGCGCTCGCCGGCCAGACGCTGCACCACCATGCGGGCTTCGACTTCACCCTCAGCCCCTGGCGCGGCGGGCGCGGGCCGGAGCTCGACGACTTCGAGGTGCTCGAGTGGATTGGCCGCTTCCTCGCCCGGCTGCACCAGGTCGGCTCGGCGCGTCGCTTCGAAACACGCCCCGCCATCGACCTGCAGCGCTACGCGCTCGAACCCCGCGACTGGCTGCTGGCACACGAGGCGGTGCCGCTGGAGGTGCGCGGCGCCTGGCTCGAAGCCGTCAACCGCGCTATTTCTTTGATAGCTAAGCATGACGCTTTGATGCCGGCATACGACCCAAAAATGGCCCAAATCACGCGGATCCGCCTCCACGGCGACTGCCACCCAGGCAACATCCTCTGGACGCCTGCCGACCGCCCCGAGCCGGGCCCGCACTTCGTGGACCTCGACGACGCGCGCACCGGCCCAGCCGTGCAAGACCTTTGGATGCTGCTCTCGGGCGACCGACGCCAGCGCACCGCACAGCTCGGCGCGCTGCTCGACGGCTACACCGAACTGCGCGACTTCGACCGCCGCGAGCTCGCCCTGATCGAGCCGCTGCGCACCCTGCGCCTGATCCACTACAGCGCCTGGCTCGCCCGCCGCTGGCAAGACCCCATCTTCCCGATCAACTTTCCCTGGTTCGGCACGCCCGACTACTGGCGCGGCCAGATCGACACGCTGAATGAGCAGATCGAGGCCATGGAGGAACCGCCACTCGAGCCCTGACCCCAGCCGGCCGACGTTTGATCTCCGTCAAACTCCAGCCCCTGCGCCGCGCGCATATTGGCCTTGCGGACACCTATGCCGAGGCACGCGACGCCCTCAATTCCCTACGAATCTTGGGAACTTTTTCGTTTAGCACTCGATCGAAGCGAGTGCTAATATGAACAACATACGGAGGAACCCCAACATGAACCCAACGGCCAACGCAACGACGCTTCCTGCACCAACCACCTGGAGCCAGGCGCTGACGATTCCGCCGTTGGGCAATCTCGACGCCTACATCACGGCCGTCAACCGCATGCCCATGCTGACGCCTGAGGAAGAGGTCAGCTATGCGCGCAAGCTACGCGACGAGGGCGACCTCGAAGCCGCCGCCAAGCTCGTGCTCTCGCACCTGCGGCTGGTCGTGGCGGTCTCGCGGCAGTACCTGGGCTATGGCTTGCCGCAAGCCGACCTGATTCAGGAAGGCAACGTCGGTCTGATGAAAGCCGTGCGCCGCTTCGACCCGGATCGTGGTGTGCGCCTCGTCAGCTACGCGCTGCACTGGATCAAAGCCGAGATTCACGAGTACATCCTGCGCAATTGGCGCATGGTCAAGCTCGCGACGACCAAGGCTCAGCGCAAGCTCTTCTTCAACTTGCGTTCGATGAAGCAAGGCTTCAAGGACGATGCCGAGCACGAGTCGCACCGCGAAACCCTCAGCACCCGCGAAATCGAGGCCATGGCCCGGGAACTCAAGGTCAAGCCCGAAGAAGTCGTGGAGATGGAGTCGCGCATGGCAGGCGGTGACGTCGTGCTCGACCCGACCCCGGCCGCCGACGGCGAAGAGGCCTTCGGCCCGATCGCCTACTTGGCCGACACGCAAAACGAGCCGACCGCCGTGCTCGAGGCGCAGCAGCGCGACGCGCTCGCGAGCGTTGGCTTGGCGAACGCCTTGGCCGCGCTCGACCCGCGCAGCCGCCGCATCGTCGAGCAGCGCTGGCTCAACGTCAAAGACGACGGCTCGGGCGGCATGACGCTGCATGAGCTGGCGGCGGAATTCGGCGTCAGCGCCGAGCGCATCCGCCAAATCGAGGCGGCGGCCATGAAGAAGATGCGCCAGTCGCTCGCCGCGTACGCCTGATTCCACTCCGCTCCCCAACCGGCCGCTTCTGCGGCCGGTTTCACGTTCACGGCGCCCCGATCCTCTGGCCTATGCACCATCCAAATCGTTCAAACCACCCAGCCCGCTGCTTGAGCCGCCGCTCGCTGCTTGGCGCCCTCTCGGGCTGGTCCTTGCTGAGCCTATGGGCCACGCCGGCAACCCACGCTGCCCCCGCCGAACCCTGGCCCAGCCGGCCGTTGCGCCTCCTCGTGGGCTTTCCACCGGGCTCCTCGCCCGACCTGCTGGCGCGTGCGCTGGCCGAGCCGCTGGGCCGGCGACTCGGCCAAGCGGTCGTCGTCGAGAATCGGCCCGGCGCTTCGGGCAATTTGGCCGCGGCTGCCCTGGCTCAGGCGCGCGATGGCCACAGTTTTGGCATCCTCATCAACGGCAACCTGACCATCGCGCGGCAGCTCAACCCACAGTTGCCCTTCGACCCCGCACGCGACTTCACGCCGCTGAGCCTCCTCGCCACCGCCCCGCTGGTGCTGACCGCCGGACGCGACACGCCTGCGCTCACCGGGGCGGCCTTCCTCGCCGAAGCGCGCCGCGCGGGCGACCGCTGGAATTACGGCTCCCCGGGCGTGGGCACCCTCGCGCATCTCGGTATGGAATGGCTGCAGTCGCGCACCGGACTGCGGGCCGTGCACATTCCCTACCCCGGCAATCCCCAGGTCGTCAGCGCCTTGCTGGCAGGGCAAATCCAGCTCGCCATGCTGCCGCCGGGACTCGCCATGGCCCAGGCCAAGACAGCTCGGCTGCGCCCGCTCGCCGTCACCAGCAGTGGCCGCAGCACCCTCGCACCCGAGGTGCCCAGCCTTGCCGAATGGGGCGTGCGCGACTTGACGCTGGAGATCTGGAACGCCGCGGTCGCCCCGGCGGCCATGCCCCAGGCCTATGCTCAACGCCTGGCCAGCGCGCTCATCGACGTCGCGCGCACCCCCGAAATCCGGGCCACACTCTTTCAACAAGGCTGGCAGGTCGCGGCCACGGCCCCCGAAGGCCTCGCGCAGCGCATGCGGGCCGACACCGAAGTACTCGCCCGCATCATCGAGCGCGAGCACATTCGGCTCGAGTGAGCTTTAGGCAACCCTGAATTCCTTCCCGCGATGGCGCGCGAGGGACTGGGTCTGCGTTGCCTCTACATCAGGTAGTGATCCAGCAGCAGCGCGAGAAACAGCAAGCTCAGGTGGATCAGCGAAAACCGAAACGTCTTGCGCGCCAGCGCATCGGAGTAGTTCCGCCACAGCGCCACCGCGTAGCCCACGAAACCGGCGTTGAGCACCACCGCCGCTGCCAGATAGAGCCAGGAACTCATGCCATAAGCAAACGGCAGCAGGCACGCCGCAAACAGCACCAGCGTGTAGAGCAGGATTTGCAGCCGCGTGAATTCGTTGCCGTGCGTCACCGGTAGCATGGGCAAGCCCGACTTGCGGTAGTCCTCGACCCGGTAGAGCGCAAGCGCCCAAAAATGCGGCGGCGTCCACAGAAAGATGATGAGAAACAAAATCATCGCCTCGGGGCCGACGTCCCCGGTCATCGCTGCCCAACCCAGCACCGGCGGCATGGCCCCGGAAGCGCCGCCGATGACGATGTTTTGCGGCGTCAGCGGCTTGAGCACCAGCGTGTAAATCACGGCGTAGCCAACGAACGTCGCCAGCGTGAGCCACATCGTCAAGGGATTGACCCAGACATAGAGCACCCAGGATCCCAGCGCGCAGAGCACGGCCGAAAAAACCAGCGCCTGAGTGTTGCTCAACTCCCCGCGCGCCGTCGGTCGCCACGAGGTGCGGCGCATGCGGGCGTCGATGCTTTTCTCGACCAGACAATTGAAGGCGGCAGCCGCGCCCGCCACCAGCCAGATGCCCACCGAGGCGACCAGCATGCGCTGAAACTGGGCAGCGCTGGGCATTCCGGGAACGGCGAGAACCATGCCGATGAGGGCACAAAAGACGATCAACTGCACGACGCGCGGCTTGGTCAGCGCGTAATACTGTCGAACGACGGACAGTGCGGGAGAGGCGGTAGCAAGGGTGCTCATGCGGGCAAATTCGAGGGGTGCAAGGCGGCGCTGCGCGCGCTCGCGAACTGAGGTTCGGGCCGGGCGAGATGGAAGGCGAGCAAAGCCACCAGGGCAGCTGCACCCCCGGTGTGCGCCACGGCCGCCAGCAGCGGCCAGCCCAGCACCACATTCGACAAACCCGTGAGCAACTGCCAGAGTCCGAGCAGCGCCAGCCCCTTGGCCAGCCGCGGCTCACGGTCGGTGCGATACAGCCAAAACGCCATGCCCCAGAGCAGCAGCAGCAGCGCGTAGGCGTACAAGCGATGCACGTAGTGAATGGCCGTCAGCGCGGCGAATGAAATCGGCTCACCGGCAGCGGTAAGCCCCAACGGCCGCCAAACCGAAAAACCCTCAGAGAAATTCATCGCCGGCCACCAACTGCCCTGGCAGCGCGGAAATTCCGAGCAGGCCAAAACCGCGTAATTCGTGCTCGTCCACCCGCCCAAGGCGACCTGAAACACGACCAGGCCCAACAACAACGCGGCCGCGCGCCGCTGGCTCGGTCGCCAGCGATGCGGCATTCCTGCGGCGGCCAGCGGCGCCAGCTGCGCCCACTGGGCCGCCAGCAAGGCCAGCAGCCCTACCCCACCGAGCAAGTGCGCCGTCACGATCGCGGGAAACAGCTTCATCGTGACCGTCAGGGCGCCAAACGCCCCCTGAGCCAAAACCCACAGCAGCGTCAACCCGGCCCAACGCAGCCCTCCGGGCCCCTCATCCAATGCGGAGCGCCAACGCCAGCGCAGCGCCAGCAGCGCGACGATGAGCGCACCCACGCCGGTCGCCAGGTAGCGATGCACCATCTCGATCCAGGCCTTGCCATGGGTCACGGGCCCGGTCGGCATGACCGCCTGCTCGGCTTCGATCGCCGCGCGCGCCCCGATCGGGCTGCTGTGGCCATAGCAGCCGGGCCAGTCCGGGCAGCCCAGCCCGGAATCGGTGAGCCGCGTAAAGGCGCCGAACAAGACCAGATCGAAGGTCAGAAAAACGGTCAGAACCGTCAAGGCCGCCAGGCGGTCCCGCGGCTCCGCCCAGCGCTGGCGCCATAGCGTCCAGCCGAGCAATGGAGTGGCCACGGCGGCACCCACGAGCAGCAACTGCAGCAGCGGCGAGAGGTCGACGAGCGCCATGATCGTGCCCCGGCTTCGTCAGTGCTGCGCCGGCGTGGGCCGACCCGGCTGGTCCCAGGACGCGGAGGCGCGCAGCAGCCGTTCCAGATCGCGACGCGCCTTGGTGGCGCTGGCGAGGTCCAGCCCCGCCGGAAAACGCATCATCCAGTTCCCGAGCGGGTCGACCAAGTAGAGATGATCCTCGAGCGCATGTCCGGGCGCAGGCTCGAGCCAGCGGCTGAGCACATCGGCCGGAACCCGCAGCACGGTCGCCTGCGCCAACGCCGGCAACAGCGCTGGCGGCACTTCACCCTCGTCGCTGATCAGCCACACACGGTCGACGCGGTCCTTGTCCTTGCCGAGCGCTTCGCGCAGCTGCCGCTGCAGGTAGAGCTTGTCCTGACACGCGCGGTCGCAGCCCGCCGGCGCCACCACCAGCAGCAACCACTGCCCTTTGAGGCTGCGCAGGTCCACCGGCGTTCCATCGAGCCCCCGCGCGACCCAGGCCGGCAGCGGCCGCTGCGGCTCGATGATGTCCCCGTAGTTCCGCCGGCCTTCAGGGCGAAACACGTAATACGTCAGGTAAGACGCGATCACCGGCGCCGCGCAGACCAGAAAGAGCAACAACATCTGGAGCCGCCCACGGCGGATCAAAGCGGGGTCGGCCCCGACAGCGCCGGGCGGCAGACTCAGCGGAACTTCATGAACCGTCAGGCCGAGAGGCTCGTCAGTCCTGGTTGCGGAGGGAGCGGAAGCGGACAATTTGGAATCCCACATAGAGAATGAAAATCAAGCCCGAGAGCGCAAACCACTGCGCGGCATAGCCATAGTTGCGCTCGGCGCCGACCGCCGGTGTCGGCCAGTCCCGGCGCAGCCCATCTGCCGGCGCAGGATCGGTCTGCAAGACCGCGAAATCCACGAGCGGCAAGTGCGTCTCCTGACGAAAACCAGCGATGTCCAGATTCTGCCGGATCGCCCCTGAGGGCGCGGATCCGAGTTCGTATAGCCGCGGAATCCGCGGGACGACGCGACCGACGACCGTGACGTCCCCTTCGGGCGTCGGGATCCGGGGCAAAGCCTGACGGTCGCGAAAGTCCCGCGGCGCCCATCCGCGGACGACCAAAACCGCGACCCCGCCGTTTCGGGTCGGCACTTCGAGCGGCGTGACCAGTTCGAAGCCCGGCCGCCCGTCGCGCTGTCGGTTATCGAGATAGACCGTGTAGCCCGTGAGCCAACGGCCCTGCAAGCGCACCCGCCGGCCGGTCGATTCGCGGCCCTCGAGGGCCTCCTCGAGGGTCAGTTCCGGCAAGCGATCGGCTTCTGCCTGGCGCGCGGCCAGTGCCTCGCGTTCGTGCGCCCGCGAGAGTTGCCACACTCCCAAGCCGAGCGTGAGGGCAAAGCCGAATACCGCCGCCGCGGTGAGCAGCCAATCGCGTCTGGCGCGCAGCTTGGTTTTCAATCGATAATCCCCAGCATGAACATCTTGGTTCCGCTCGCTTTCGCCGCAATTCTCGCCAGCCTGGGCGCCGCGCTGTATTTCATGCTCAAGCGCAGCGGGGGCGACGAACAAGCGCGCTCGCGCAACATGGCGCGGGCGCTGGCATTTCGCGTCGGGTTCTCCGTTGCGCTGTTTCTCTGCATCTTGGCCGCATGGAAGTTGGGCTGGATCCAGCCGACCGGGATTCCCGCTGGGAAGTAAACCAGAGCCGACAAAAAAGCGCCTTGCGGCGCTTTTTTGTTGGGCCATGCTCTGAGGCAGCGCTGAACAGGTCCCTCGCGCGCCGCGCATCCCATCCCGCAGCTGGGCGCGCGCCATCACGGAAACTTATCCAGCCTTGCCCTGAGCGATCACATCCAGTAGACCAGGATGTAGAGACCCAACCAGACCACGTCGACGAAGTGCCAATACCAAGCCGCGCCTTCGAAGCCGAAATGGCGCTGCGGCGTGAAATGCCCCTTCATCAGCCGCAACGTGATGAACAGCAGCATCAACATGCCGACGAACACGTGAAAGCCATGGAAGCCCGTGAGCATGAAGAAGGTCGAGCCATAAATGCCCGACGAGAGCTTCAGGTTCATCTCGGTGTAGGCATGGAAATACTCATAGCCTTGCACCCCCAGGAAGATCGCGCCGAGGAGCACGGTCATCCACATAAAGGCGATCGTCTTCGTGCGCTGCCCTGCCTGCAGTGCATGGTGTGCGATCGTCAAGGTCACGCCCGAGGTGAGCAGCAAGGCGGTGTTGATCGTCGGCAGCCAGAACGGACCCATGGCCTGGAAGGGTTCGACCGTGCCGGCGGGCGAAGTCGTCGCCCCCGGGACGACCGACGGCCATGCCGGCTTGAAATCAGGCCACAGCAAGGCGTTGTCGAGGCTGCCCAACGCCGGCACCGAATGGGTCCGAGCCCACCAGAGCGCGGTGAAGAACGCGCCGAAGAACATCACCTCCGAAAAGATGAACCAGCTCATGCTCCAGCGGAAAGAGAGATCGACTTTTCGGCTGTAGAGACCGCCTTCGCTTTCGTGAATCGCGTCACTGAACCACTGGTAGAGCACGAAAAGCCACCAAGCCAAACCCGCGAACAAGACGAACTTGCCCCAGTCGGCGCCATTGATCCATTGCGCCGCGCCGTAGATGACGAAAAGAAGGCCGGCGGCGGCCATCACCGGATGCCGCGATGGACCGGGGACGTAGTAGTACGGCGTCGCGCCTTGGGCATGGGTACTCATGGGTGCTCCTGATGAATCATGGATAGAAAAACGAATGGCCGAACGCAGTAGGCAGATTTCAGAGGTCGCTGGCCCTCAAGTGCCGACGACCCAACGCACGAAGAAGCCCAGGCCGACGATGAAGCACAGCACCGCAATCACCGCGACCAAGATGACGTGCAACGGATTGAGCTGCTGAAAGTCTTCTTCGAGGCCGCTGCGGCGCCGGATCCCGAGAAACGACCACGCGACGGTACGCAGCGTTCGCAAAAAACTGGTGGACTCGGAACGCGACATGTCGGGCCTACTTTCAAGACAGGCGCTGGCCCGCTGCCAGCGCCACGGAACCCGCCGGAGCCGCCGGCGCCTTGCCTCCAACCTCGAAGAAGGTGTAGGACAGCGTGATGGTTTTTACGTCTTTCGTCAACTTCGGGTCGATGTAGAACACGACTGGCCAGCGCTTGGTCTCACCCGGCTCGAGCGTGTATTGGTTGAAGCAAAAGCATTCGAGCTTGTTGAAATGCGCCGAAGCCTGATTGGGGGCGTAGCTCGGAATCGCCTGCGCTGTCATGCGGCGACTCTGGACGTTGCGGAACTCGTACATCACGGTCGCCAACTCGCCGGGGTGAACCACGATCGAGCGCTTCTCAGGCTTGAACTCCCAGGGGCCGCGCGCGTTCGCGTCGAACTCGACGGTGATCGTGCGGCTGTAGTCGATCTGGGTATTGGCCGGGAGCTTTGCATCTTTTCCGGCCGCGCCCACACCAGGCACCTGTCGCTCCGACAAGGACAAGATGTTGATGCCCGTGGCCTCGCAGATCCGCTGGTAGATCGGGATCAGCGCATAGCCGAACGCGAACATCCCGACCGCAACGACGGCGAGCTTGCCGAGCATACGGCGGTTGTCTCGTACAGCGACCATGGGCGACTGACTCTGCGGACTCGGGCGGGGTACGGCTCAGGATCGAAGCAGCCACATCTTCGCAACAAAGCCCAGGAAGAACACCAAGGCGATGGACGCGAGGATCCAGCCCAGACGCTGGTTGCGGCGCTTCAGATCCGATTCGCTCATGGCTTCCCTCAGCCGATCACGCGGGTTGCGGTCGCATCGAGCTTGGGCGGCGTCTCGAAGGTGTGGAACGGTGCCGGCGACGGCACTTCCCACTCCAGACCCTCAGCGCCTTCCCAGGGTTTCTGGGGCGCCTTTTGGCCTTGACCGCGCATCACCGGCAACACGATGAAGAAGAAGAAATAAACCTGCGCCAGGCCGAAGAGGAAGGCACCGACCGAGGCAATGGCGTTGAAATCGGCGAACTGCATCGGATAGTCCGCGTAACGGCGCGGCATACCGGCAAGGCCGAGGAAGTGCATCGGGAAGAAGGTCAGGTTGAACGAAAGGATGGACCACCAGAAGTGAATCTTGCCGCGCGCTTCGTCGTACATCACGCCCGTCCATTTCGGGGACCAGTAATAGAAGCCCGCGAACAGCGCGAACAGCGAGCCGGCGACGAGCACATAGTGGAAGTGCGCAACGATGAAGTAGGTGTCTTGCAACTGGATGTCCAGCGGCGCGACCGCGGGCATCAAACCGGTGAAGCCGCCGATCGTGAACACGAAGATGAAGCCCACCGCAAACAGCATTGGAGTTTCAAAGGTTAGCGACCCTTTCCACATCGTAGCGATCCAGTTGAAGATCTTCACGGCCGTCGGAACGGCGATCAGCATGGTTGCGTACATGAAGAACAACTGACCCGTGACCGGCATGCCCGTCGTGAACATGTGGTGCGCCCACACGATGAACGAAAGAATGGCGATCGAAGACGTGGCGTAGACCATCGAGGCATAGCCGAAGAGCTTCTTGCGCGAGAAGGCCGGCACCACCTGGCTGATGATGCCGAAGGCCGGCAAGATCATGATGTAGACCTCGGGGTGACCGAAGAACCAGAAGATGTGCTGGTACATGACTGGGTCACCACCACCCGCCGGGTTGAAGAAGCTGGTTCCGAAATGACGGTCGGTCAGCGTCATCGTGATGGCACCGGCCAGCACGGGCATCACGGCGATCAGCAAGTACGCGGTGATGAGCCAGGTCCAGCAGAACATGGGCATCTTCATCAGCGTCATGCCGGGGGCGCGCATGTTGAGGATCGTGACGATGATGTTGATCGAGCCCATGATCGACGACGCGCCCAGGATGTGCATGGCGAAGATGCCGGCGTCCATCGAGGGGCCCATCTGCAGCGTCAACGGGGCATAGAGCGTCCAGCCGGCTGCGGGCGCGCCGCCCGGCATGAAGAAGGAACCAACCAACATCAAGCCTGCCGGCACCATCAGCCAGAAGCTGAAGTTGTTCATCCGGGCAAACGCCATGTCCGAAGCCCCGATTTGCAGCGGGATCATCCAGTTCGCGAAGCCCACGAAGGCCGGCATGATAGCGCCGAACACCATGATGATGCCGTGCATGGTGGTGAGCTGGTTGAAGAACTCGGGGTTCATGATCTGCAGCCCCGGCTGGAACAGCTCGGCCCGGATGCCCAAAGCCAGCACCCCGCCGATCATGAGCATCGTGAAGCTGAAGAGCAGATACAGCGTTCCGATGTCCTTGTGGTTGGTGGCGAACACCCAACGGCGCCAACCGGTGGGCGCGTGGTCGTGGTGGTCGTGGGCGTGATCGCCCGCGGCGTGATGGTCGAGAACGGCACTCATCTCGGGTTCCTTGTCAGACGGTTTCGGTACGGTTCAGTCGAGTCTTATCGTTATCCCTTGCGTGCAGCGGCCACTTCAGCGGGCTGCACCACCTGTCCGGTTTGGTTGGACCAGGCGTTTTTCGTGTAGGTGACGACGGCGGCGATTTCGGTGTCCGAAAGCTGCTTCCACGCCGGCATGGCACCGTTGTTCTGGCCGTTGAGCAGCACGTGGATCTGCGTCATCTTGTCCGCGTCGAGCACCTTGGGCGAGCCGTCGAGCGCCTTGATCGGGCCCGCACCCTTGCCGTTGGGCTGGTGGCAGGCGGCGCAATTGGCCGCATACACCTTCTCACCGCGTGCGACGAGGTCCGAGAGCGCCCAGACCTTGTTCGGATCATCGGCAGCAGCGGCCATTTTTTTCTTCTGATCCTCGACCCACCGCGTGTATTCGGCCTGCGGCAGCACCTTGACATGAATCGGCATGTAGGCATGTTCTTTACCGCACAGCTCCTGGCACTGGCCGTAGAAGTCACCGGTTTTTTCGGCTTTGAACCAGGTGTCGCGCACGAAGCCGGGGATGGCGTCTTGCTTGATGCCGAATTGCGGCACGGCAAAGGCGTGGATGACGTCGTTGGCGGTGGTGATGATGCGCACCTTTTTGCCCACGGGCACGACGAGCGGGTTGTCCACCTTCAGCAGGTAGTCGTCGCCCGCGGGCTTGCCTTCGGCGGACAGAATGCGCTGATTGGTGTCGAGGGTCGAAATGAAGCCGATGCCCTCGCCCTCACCGCGGATGTAGTCGTAGCCCCACTTCCACTGGTAGCCGGTGACCTTGATGGTCAGGTCTGCATTGGAGGTGTCCTTCTGGGCAATCAGCACTTTGGTGGCGGGAAGCGCCATCAGGATGACGATGATGAAGGGGATCACAGTCCACACCACTTCGACGGTGACGGACTCGTGGAAGTTGGCCGCCTTGTGACCGACCGACTTGCGGTGTTTCCAGATGGAATAGAACATCACCGAGAAGACCGCGATGAAGATGGCGGTGCATAGGATGAGCATCATCCAGTTGAGCCAATTGATTTCGGCGGCAATCTTGGTGGCCGGCTCGGGCAAGTTCAACTGACGGACCGCAGGGCCGCCGGGCAGGTCGTTGACCGCCCAGGCCGCCGTGGAGAGCCATGCAGCCGAAGCCACGCCGACGCGCTGCAACCACTGGGCGGATTGCTCGAGCTTTCTGTTCATCATGTACACCACGTTTGCCTCTGCTCCATTAAGCTTGTTACCGATTCCTGAACGGGTACCCGAAAGCGGGAACCACCCTTACACCGCCGAAGCGACTCCGCGTCCCAGCCATTGGCCGCACAGAGCGCTTTGAATTTCCCGCCCCAGCACCCGCCGATGCTCGGGCCGCAAATGACGACCGATGGCTATCGAGCGGTCGCGCGCCTGCAACACGACGAGCGCACCGGCCTCGGCCGCCGACGCATCGACGCGCACCGACGAGCGATCGAACTCGAGGCGTTCGACACGACCGGCCAGCTCGACCTCGACCGAGAGGACTCGGCCATCGAAGACCAAGCGCTCGCGATCTGCCGCGTGCCGGGCGTAGCACACGAAGGCCACCCCCACGGCGAGCAGTTCCAAACCGGAAAAACCCGCGACGAACGGCGCCCCGTGCCACCAGAAAAACCCAGACAAGCCGCCCGAGACCACGCACAAGGAGGCGTAGAGCCACAGCAGTTGGCGCGGCGTGATCGAACAGTTGCGCCGCAAGCACCACTCCAGACCTTTCGGGGAGCTTTGCGCGAGAACGGGAGCTGCAGACATGGGTGGATCGGTGGCCGAAACCCCGACGAGATATATCGGGCTTGACTTATTTTAACCCGACCGACCCAAGGTTTTGACAATTCTCAACCTTTCGCGCATTAGGGTTTGCGCTGACTCAACTGGCGTCGAAGATCGGTCACGGGGATCACGGATTCGGCCGATCGGGGCGTGCGAGGCTCCCCTTTGAAGGCGTGTCCGTAGACGATTTCGAACGTGAGGGTCAACTGCCCACCCTCGGCCGGGTTGGCCAGCGCCTCGGTGACGGCGCGCAGCCACTGCGTGCGCCAGCCTCGGCCCCGCAGCGTGGGATGGCGATCGCCATGCAGGTTGCGGCCCAGACCGCGCAGTTCCTCGAGCAGCCGCTCGGCTGTCGGGAAGGCGAGCGTGATGCGTTCCATGTCCATGACCGGTTCCGCGAAGCCGCTGTGCACGAGCATGTCCCCCCAGTCGTGCATGTCGGTGTAGGCCTGCGCGGGCGGCGGCCAGCCCTCGGCCTCGTGGAGGGCGCGCAGCTCGCGCAGCGTGTCCGGGCCGAAGCAGGAAAACATCAGAAAGCCGTCTGGCGAGAGCAGCCGGCTCCAATGCTGGAGCAAGGCCTGCGGCTCGGGATGGGCGTGCAAGCCCATGTTGGACCACAGCAGATCGACGCCGCCTTCGGGCGGGGGCGTCCAGCGATGCGGCGGCGTGCGCCAGGCCTGCGGCTGCCACCAGCGACCGCGCAAGCGCTGCTGCACCTGCGCTTGCGCCTGCGCGCTCGATTCGACGATGTGCACGGTGGCAGCCGGATAGCGGCGCAGCAGGGCCGCGTGGGTCTCCATGCCGCCGCGCCAGGGCTCCCAGTGCACCCAGGTCCGCGGCGCGCGCGTGATCCAGCCCAGCCGAGGCTCCATGCGCCGCCCGACCTCCTCGTGCAACCAGGGTGGCTGAGGGGCGACGAGACGTGCCCAACGCGCAGCGGCACGCGGATCGAGCGTTGGTGGGCGATCGGGGGACATGGCGGGCAGTATATTGAGCCCATGCTCGAGGCGATTCCAGCGTTGGCCGCATGGCTTTCGAACCGCTTGCCGGCCCGCTGCGCCGTCTGCGGAGCCTGGCCAGCGGCACCGGTTTGCGGCGCCTGCACGGCGCACTTTGCCCCCGCGCGCGCCCGGTGCATCACCTGTGCTGCGCCGCTGAAAGCGGCCGTGGCGCAGTGCGGGCGCTGCCTCATCGAACCCCCGCCAGTCGATGCGAGCTTCGCCGCGGTCGACTACGACTGGCCTTGGTCCGAACCGGTGTTGCGCTTCAAGTACGGCGGCGAAACGGCCTGGGCGCGCACTTTTGCCGAGTTGATGCGGGCCAGCCCCGGTGTCCAGCCCTGGCTCGAGGGTGTCGATGCGCTCGTGCCTCTGCCCTTGGCCCGCGCGCGGCTGCTGGAACGCGGCTACAACCAGGCGCTGCTGCTGGCTCGGGCGCTCGCGCCCCGTCGGGTGGAGCACGCTTGGCTGCAACGGGTGCGTGAGACGCCGCCACAAGAAGGGCTGTCCCGCACGCAGCGGCAACACAACGTCCGCGGCGCGTATGCGGTCGATCCACGGCTGGCGCCGCGCGTTCAAGGCCGTTCGGTGCTACTGATCGACGACGTGATGACCAGCGGCGCGTCCGTATTCGAAGCCGCGCGCGCCTTGCGCAGCGCGGGCGCCGCGCGCGTGGCGGCGCTGGTGTTTGCACGCACCGACTCGGACTGATCGGCCTGCAGCGACAATCGCGGCCCATGTTTCACATCGTCCTCGTCGAGCCGGAGATCCCCCCGAACACCGGCAACGTGATCCGCCTCGCGGCCAACACCGGCTGTGCGCTGCACCTGATCGAGCCGCTGGGCTTTTCCATGGATGACCGGCAACTGCGGCGCGCGGGGCTCGACTACCACGAGTACGCGCCGGTGCAGCGCCACGCGAGCTGGGCGGCGTTCCTCCAAAATGCGCAGCCCGACCGCGCGCGCATGTTTGCCCTGACCACGCGCGGCACACGCCGCGTGCATGACGTGGCCTTCCAGGCTGGCGATTGGCTGGTCTTTGGCGCGGAAACCCGCGGGCTGAGCGAGGCCGTGCGCGGGCAGTTTGCGCCCGAGCAGCAATTGCGCCTGCCGATGCGCGAAGGCCAGCGCAGCCTCAACCTTTCGAACGCGGTGGCGGTCACGGTGTTCGAAGCCTGGCGACAGAATGGCTTCCGGTGACTCTCTTTTTAAGAGCAGAACCTGACCGATTCACGCCGGCATCCGGGCAAAAAGACTCCAAAGTACGCCGATGAACGCCCGCTGGCCCGCGTGGGGCCCGAGCGTGCCGGCCCGCAGCTGGGATGCGCGACGCGCGGGCGGCTTGTTCAGCGTTGCCTTGGGCTCAGTAGCGCCGCACCAGCGCCTCGGCGATGCACACCGGGCGCTCGGCACCCTCGCGCTCGATGACGACGGTCCAAGCCATCTGCAGCCCGCCGCCTTCGAGCGGCTCGGCGCGATCCAGGCGCATACGTGCGCGCAGGCGGCTGCCGACCGGCACGGGCGCGGTGAAGCGCACTTTATTGAGGCCGTAGTTCACGCCCAGCTTCGATTCGGTCACTTCGAAGCTCGACTCGAAGAACTTTGGCAGCAGCGACAGGGTGAGAAAGCCATGCGCAATCGGCGCGCCGAAGGGGCCCGCCCGCGCGCGCTCGACGTCGACGTGGATCCACTGGCGGTCGTCGGTGGCTTCGGCAAAGAGGTCGATGCGCGCCTGGGTGATTTCGACCCAGTCACTCACGGCCACTTCCTGGCCGGCGCAGGCGGCGAGTTCGCCGAGGGTGCGAAAGACTTTCATGCGCCGACTGTAGCGGCGCGCCGCCTCAGGCTTTGTCGAGCCAGCGACACAGCGGCTGCCACTGTGCGAGGTCTTTCTCCACCCGCGACGGGTTGACGTCGAACAGCGTGAGGCCGTGCGCGGCCAGGTGCACGTAGTTTTGCGTGTCGCGCAGTGTGGCGAGCAGCGGCAGACCCAGTGTTTCGACGAAGCGGCGAAACTGCTCGGCGGCGTGCGTGCGCTCGTCCACGCGCATGCCCACGACGGCGGCCTCGAACCGCCCCGCATGCCGCGATTCGAGCAGTTCGTCGACGAAGGCGCGCGTGGCATAGATGTCGAACACGCTGGCTTGCAAAGGCACGAGCACGCGGTCCGCCCGCTTGAGCACTTCTTTGAGCCGCTTGCCGTGCAACCCCGCGGGTGTGTCGATCACCACATGCGTGGTGCCGCGCGGCGGACGCAGCACTTCGTCCTCGCCCAGGTCCCAAGCCGCAATCGCCGCGGCCTGCGGCGGCCGCAGGCCCAGCCACAGCCGCGCGGACTGTTGGCGGTCCAGATCCCCGAGCATCACCGCATGGCCTTGCCGCGCGTAATACCCCGCCACCTGGGTGGCCAGGGTGGACTTTCCGACCCCGCCTTTGGGGTTGGCGACGACGATGACCGGCATGATGGCACCCTCCGTTCTCCAGCGATGCTAACGGCTGCCCAGGAGTCCCTCAAGGCCGCTGCGACGCAACGCATCCGCGTGCTCGTGCCAAACAGGCTTTCCACGAGGTCGAGCGCCGGGTTGAGTTCGACGATATCGAGCGAGCCGAGCAGGCTGCGGCCGCATGAGCCTTCCGCACGGTCGCTTTTCCCGATAGCCCGGCGTGAAATGCTGCTTCTTTGCTCTTATTTTGGTAGTCACGGCAGCGCATCCCACACCAGCTTGACCCCGGTGAGCGCCATGCCCGCGAGCACGAGGCGGTAGAACAGTGCCGCGTCGATGCGCCGCGCAATCCGCACCCCGGCCCACACGCCCAAGGGCGCGAACGGCAGCAGCACCAGCGCGGTCGAGAGCAAGCGCGCGTCAAACAGACCCAGCATCGCGTATGGAACCCATTTCGAAAGGTTGATGACGAAAAAGAAGAAAGCCATCGTCCCGGTGAAGCGCACGGGCGAGAGCTTGAGCGGAATGACGTAGGCATTGATTGGCGGCCCGCCCGCGTGGGCGATGAAGCTCGTGAAGCCCGAGGTCGCTGCCAACAGCGCGCCCACCCAACGCGGCGGCGGGGGCTGCCGCGGCCGCGGCGGGAACAACAGCCGCTGCGCGACGAACACCAGCGTCGCCACGCCCACGATGCCGGCGACCCAACGAGGCGACAGCCCTTGAAACAACATGGCGCCGACGACGATTCCCAAGAGGCCAAACGGCAGCAGAAAGCGCAGGAGCTTTGCGTCGAAGTCTTTGCGGAATGCCGCCATGCCCAACAGATCCATGACCAGCAGTACCGGCATCAACATCGCCGCGGCCTCGGGCACGGTCACGACCAGGGCCATCATCGGCACCGCCAGCGAACCAAAGCCCGCGCCAAAGCCGCTCTTGCTGAGGCCCAGCAGCAACACCGCCGGGATGGAGAAAGCGTAGAACACGGGATCAGTGATGGGTTGGAACGGCATCCGAGGGCCTGTCAGCAGGGGGCGGGTTTCTGGAACGCGACGATACACGCGACCGCCCGGGGTCGTCGGCTCGGCCGCGGCGGGCCAGCGGCGACAATCGCACCATGAATCCGAACCTCCAACATTGGGGCGAAGAGCTGCGCCTGCTGGTGGAATGGCTGGCGACGGCGGCGTTTGCGCTCTCGGGCATCCTCGAAGCCGCCCGCAAGCGACTCGACGCGGTGGGCGTGTGCGTGGTGGCTTTCCTCGCGGCCTTTGGCGGCGGGACGCTGCGCGACCTGCTGCTCGACCAGCGACCGTTTTTCTGGGTGGCCCATGTCGAGGTGCTGTGGGCGGTGCTGGCGCTGGCCGTTGCAGCCATGCTGTGGCTGCGCCACCAACATCTGGAACCCACCGAACGCGCGATCCAGTGGCCCGACGCACTGGGCCTGGGGCTGTTCACCGCGGCGGGCACGCACCGCGCGCTGCTCGAAGGCATGCCCGCGCTCGTCGCCGTGCTCATGGGCGTGCTGACCGCCGTTTTTGGCGGCGTACTGCGCGACGTGGTCTGCAACGAAATCCCGACCGCCTTCCGCGACCACCGGCCGTATGCCGTGTGCGCGTTCGCCGGCGGCTGGGTCTATGTGGGGCTGTGGCGCTCCGATGCGCCCGGCTGGGCCGCCTTGACGGCCTGCGTGCTGGTCACGGCAGGCCTGCGCGGCCTCGCCCTGTGGCGCAACTGGCGGCTGCCGCAGTGGCAGCCTTGAGGCCAGGCTGATGACGGCCCGCGCCCGGCCGTCCCTCACACCCGCTCGAGCACCACCGCAATCCCCTGCCCCACGCCGATGCACATGGTGCACAGCGCGTAGCGGCCGCCAGTGGCGTGCAAGCGGTTGACCGCCGTCGTCGCCAGCCGCGCGCCGCTCGCCCCCAGCGGGTGACCGAGCGCAATCGCCCCACCCCAGGCATTGACGCGGGCGTCGTCGTCGGCCAGGCCCAACAGGCGCAGCACGGCGAGCCCCTGCGCGGCGAAGGCTTCGTTGAGTTCAATGACGTCGATCTGGTCGAGCGTGAGCCCGGTGAGTGCCAGCACCTTCTGCGTGGCCGGCGCCGGCCCGATGCCCATGATGCGCGGCGGCACACCCGCACAGGCCATGCCGACCACCCGCGCCTTCGGGCTCAGGCCGTACCGGGCCGCCGTGGCTTCGTCGGCCAGCAGGAGCGCACAGGCGCCGTCGTTGACGCCGCTGGCATTGCCCGCCGTCACCGTGCCATCGGGCCGCACCACCCCCTTGAGTCGGGCCAGCGCCTCGAGGCTGGTTTCCCGCGGATGTTCATCGGTGTCGACCACGACCGCGTCGCCCTTTTTCTGCGGAATCGTCACGGGACAGATTTCGCGCGCCAAGTGCCCGGCTTTTTGCGCTGCGACCGCCTTGAGTTGGCTCGCCAAGGCCATGCGGTCCTGCGCCTCGCGCTCGATGCCAAACTCGGCGGCGACGTTCTCGGCCGTCTCGGGCATCGAGTCGACGCCGTATTTTTCCTTCATCAAGCGGTTCACGAAACGCCAGCCGATGGTGGTGTCGTAAATGGCTGCGGCGCGACTGAACGCCGCTTCGGCCTTGGGCATCACGAAGGGCGCGCGGCTCATGCTCTCCACGCCGCCGGCGATCATCAGGCTGGCTTCGCCCGCGCGGATGGCCCGTGCGGCGGTCCCGAGTGCGTCGAGCCCCGAGCCACACAGGCGGTTGATGGTGGCACCAGGCACCTCGGGCGGCAAGCCCGCGAGCAGGCTGGCCATGCGCGCGACGTTGCGGTTGTCTTCGCCGGCTTGATTGGCGCAGCCGTAGAGCACATCGCTGACGGCCTGCCAGTCGACTTTCGGATTGCGCGCCATCAAGGCCTGGATGGGAATGGCACCGAGATCGTCGGTGCGCACGCTGCTGAGCGCGCCGCCATAGCGGCCGATGGGGGTGCGGATGGCGTCGCAGATGTACGCAGTGTTCATAAGGTCTCCTCCGGTCGTCAGATCCCGCAACTGTACCCGCGCCACGCCGTAGCCCGACGCTGCGCGACAATCGCAGCCATGCTGATTCAACCCTCCCAGGCCGATGTGCGGCGCTTTTTTTGCGGGGTCTATGCCAAACAACGCTCGGGCGAGCCGATGGAAGCCATTGAGACGCTGGCGGGGCTGTGGATCGATGAACACCCCGAATACCACGCGACGCTCGCCGATGTCGATGCCGCTCTCGCCGCCATGCACGACGCCAACCCCGCGCGCGAGAACCCCTTTTTGCATCTATCCATGCACCTGTCGATCAGCGAACAGTGCAGCATCGACCAGCCGCGCGGCATCCGCCAGGCGGTCGAACTGCTGGCAGCGCGCCGCGGCAGCCTGCATGAAGCGCACCACGAGGTCATGGACTGCCTCGGCCGCATGATCTGGGAAAGCCAACGCGCCGGGCGCATGCCCGACGGCGCAGCCTATGTGGATTGCGTGCAACGGCGTGCCACGGCGGACTGAACCTAAATCCGGCAGTTGACCGCTTCTCGTGAAAAGAAGGTATTGATGTTTCAACAATCTTCGGTGCGGCGGCCGTTCACCATTTGGGTGAGCGCTGCGCACCCGTTCGAGTCGCCCTCGGGCGCGGGGGCGACCCGCCCGGGTGCGCCCAACTGCCGGATTTAGGTTGAAGCGGTTTATGCTACGTTTTCAATAGCGCATAACGCCCAATTCACGCCGGCGTTCTGGCGTTTTCGTTCGCAAACCCACCGACAGGGCACAAAAAAACCCGCGGCGGCGGGTTTTTTTTTACTGGCGCACGCCGATCAGCGGCGGAAGCGCGGCTCGGGCTGGGTCTTGAGTTCGCCGTCGAGCTTGCTGATGTAGCCGGCGAGCGCCTTGAGTTCGCCCAACTCGAACTGCTTGGCAATGCCGCCCATGATGGCGTTGCTCCGACCCCAGGTGGCATGGGTGTCGTCCTTGTAGGACTTGAGCGCCACGTAGAGGTAGTCGGCCGGCTGGCCCGCGATCTTGGGATAGCTCGGGTCGATGGGCTTGGAGAGATTCGCGCCGTGGCAAGACGCGCACGCCCCCTTGGCCAGCAATTCCGCCACCTTCGCGTCGGGCTGAACGCGAGGCTGTTCCGGCGCAGTGGGGAACGGAGCGCCGTTCTTCGCGTAGAAGGCTGCCAGGTCGGCCATGTCCTGCTCGGTGAGGCTGGCCGCAATGCCGCGCATCGTCGGGTTGTGGCGCTCGCCCTTTTGGTAAGCGCGCAGCGCAGCCTCGATGTACTTGGCATTCTGGCCCGAAATCATGGGCACGCGGTAGACCTCGGGGAAGGTGGCTTTGTAGCCGACAATCCCGTGGCAGCCGATGCACATTTCGGCTTTCTTCGCGCCGGCTTCGGCGTTGCCGGAAACCTCTTGGGCGTGGGCTGAAAAAGACGTCACGAACGCGACAGAGAGGGCGGCTACCGAAGTCAGCAGAAGGTTCATTTTGCGCGCAGAATCGTTCGAGGTTTGATAAATATCAACGCTGGATTATATCGACCGACTCACGCGCTTCGGCATCCGCGTTTTCCACTACGACACCGCTTGCATCCATGAAATTCAAAGGCAGTTCCAACTACGTCGCCACGCAAGACCTCATGCTGGCCGTCAACGCCGCCATCACGCTCAAGCGCCCGCTGCTGGTCAAGGGCGAGCCCGGCACCGGCAAGACCATGCTGGCCGAGGAAGTCGCCGCTGCGCTGAACCTGCCGCTGCTGCAGTGGCACATCAAGAGCACGACCAAAGCCCAGCAAGGGCTCTACGAATACGACGCCGTGAGCCGCCTGCGCGACAGCCAACTCGGCGACGAGCGGGTGAAAGACATCCACAACTACATCGTCAAGGGCGTGCTTTGGCAGGCCTTCGTGTCCGAGCAGCCGGTGGCCCTCTTGATCGACGAGATCGACAAAGCCGACATCGAATTCCCGAACGACCTCCTGCGCGAACTCGACCGCATGGAGTTTTACTGTTACGAGACCCGCGAGATGATCCGCGCCCGGCACCGCCCGCTGGTGTTCATCACCTCGAACAACGAAAAAGAGCTGCCCGACGCCTTCCTGCGCCGCTGCTTCTTCCACTACATCAAGTTCCCCGACGCCGACACCATGCGGCAAATCGTCGACGTGCACTTCCCTGGCCTCAAGCGCGAACTGCTCACCGCCGCCATGAAGACCTTCTACGACGTGCGCAACCTGCCCGGCCTGAAGAAAAAACCCTCGACCAGCGAACTGCTCGATTGGCTCAAGCTGCTGGTGGCCGAGGACATTCCGACCGAAGCCCTGCACAGCGCCGACGGCAAGGTCAGCGTGCCGCCGCTGGTGGGCGCTTTGCTCAAGAACGAGCAGGACGTCACGTTGTTCGAGAAACTCGTGTTCATGAACCAGAGGAACCGATGAGCGAGGGCACGAAGCGCTGGGTCGAGCCGGTGGTGCTGTGCGACCGCGGCATCCGCCTCGAGCCGCTCGAGCGGGCGCACGAAGCTGGTTTGCGCGCGGCCGCGGCCGACGGCGCGCTGTGGAACTTGCGCGTCACTTCGGTGCCTGAGCCGGAGCAGACCGCTGCCTACATCGAAACCGCCCTCGCCCAGCGCGCCGAAGGCAGCCGCCTTGCCTTCGCGGTGGTGGACGAGGCCAGCGGCCAGGTGCTCGGCAGCACGAGTTACCACGACATCCTGCCGGCCGTGAAGCGGCTGGAAATCGGCTGGACCTGGTACGCGCAGCGGGTGCAGCGCACCCATGTCAACACGGTCTGCAAGCTGATGCTGATGCAGCACGCCTTCGAAACGCTGGGCGCGCGCATCGTCGGCTGGCGCACCGACAACTTCAACTTCGCCTCGCAGCGCGCCATCGAGCGCCTGGGCGCGAAGAAGGACGGCGTGATCCGCGGCCAGGCCCTGCGGCGCGACGGCACCATCCGCGACACCGTCATGTACAGCCTGAGCGCATTCGAATGGCCCGAATCGCGCGCCCAGCTGCTCGACCGGCTGCGCCGCCACGACGCCGCTGCCCGGGAGTCCTGACATGCTCATCGACTTCTTCTACACCTTGCGTGCCGCCAAGCTGCCCGTCTCGGTCAAGGAATTCTTGACCCTGCTCGAGGCCTTGCAGGCCGACGTGGTCGGCCCGCGCACCGAGGACGCCTGCAGCCTCGACGACTTTTATTACCTCGCGCGTGCCACGCTCGTCAAAGACGAGAAGCACTACGACAAGTTCGACCGTGCGTTCGCCGCCTACTTCAAGGGCGTCGAGCTGCTCACCGACTTCACCAAGGAGATCCCGCAGGACTGGCTGCGCAAGCTGCTCGAGCGCGAACTCTCACCCGAAGAGAAGGCCGCCATTGAGAAAATGGGCTGGGACGAGCTCATGGAGACGCTCAAAAAACGGCTCGAAGAGCAGAAAGAGCGGCACGAAGGCGGCAACAAGTGGATCGGCACCGGCGGCACCAGCCCCTTCGGCCACGGCGGCTACAACCCGCAAGGCATCCGCATCGGCGGCAAGGGCGGCAACAAGAGCGCGGTCAAGGTCTGGGACCAGCGCGCCTACCGGGACTACGACGACACGCAGGAGCTCGGCACCCGCAACATCAAGGTCGCCTTGCGCCGCCTGCGCAAGTTCGCCCGCGAAGGCCATGAGCTCGAGCTCGACCTGCCCGACACCATCCGGGCCACCGCGGCGAACGCGGGTTATCTCGACCTCAAGATGATCCCCGAGCGGCACAACAACGTCAAAGTGCTGCTGCTCATGGATGTCGGCGGCACGATGGACGAGCACATCGCGCGCGTCGAGGAACTGTTTTCCGCCGTCAAGAGCGAGTTCAAGCACCTCGAGTTCTATTACTTCCACAACTGCGTCTACGACTTCCTGTGGAAGAACAACCGCCGGCGCTTCGCGGAGAAGTTCCCCACCTGGGACATCATCCGCAAGTACAACAAGGACTACAAACTCATCTTCGTCGGCGACGCGACGATGAGCCCTTATGAAATCCTGCAACCTGGCGGCAGCGTTGAATACAACAACGAAGAAGCCGGCGCCGAGTGGCTGCAGCGGCTCACCCACGCCTTCCCCAAATTCGCCTGGATCAATCCCGAACCGCAAGGCGTCTGGGAATACCGCCAGAGCATCGCCATCATCCGCCAACTCATGGGCAACCGCATGTACCCGCTGACCCTCAAAGGACTCGAAGAGGCCATGCGGCTGCTGAGTAAATGAAACTGGCCTCGGCTCGGAGCGGCATTCAGCCGCGCCGTCGGTCTTGCATCTCCGCCCCCATGCGGGCCAACTCCGCGTCCGAAAACAGCGGCCTTGCCGCCGGATAGGCCGCTTGCTCTTCGAGCGCGACATGCGCGCGGTTCATCGCAATGAATGCAGCGGCATCGGCTCGGGCATCGGCGTCCAAGGGTGCTGGCGTCGGCGCGTGCACCCAGTCCTCGAGCCGCGCGCGCAGACGCGGCCAGGCTTCGTTGAACCGGCGGTGCTCGGCCTGCAATTGCTGCACCACCTCGCGCAAACGCGCATCTCCCAGGGCCAGCAAGGCGGGGAACACATGACGTTCCTCGTCCTCATGATGCTGCGGAGCCGCACGGTCGAAATAGCGCAGCACGTCCTTCGCCGCCGAACGCGAGGCCGCATCATGCCCCTGCGCGTCGATGTGTGCCACCAAACGCTCAAGCAGATCGAGCGAGCGCAACACCCGCTCGTGACAGCCCTCGAGCATGTCGAAGGGCGCATCGAAACCCGCGACGGGCGCGGCAAATCCCGGAAACGAAATCGTCGTATTCATGTTGAAGAGCCTTCCCAAAGCGGACGGACGCGGCCGCAATCACCCGAGACGCGCCGCAAGGAAGAGCATAGGCCCCAAACCCGCCCACTACAATCGCAACACCCTGCCGCGCGTAGGGGATGCATCGACATCCGACCCTCGGGCCGCCGTAGTTCAATGGATAGAACGGGGACCTCCTAAGTCTCAGATACAGGTTCGATTCCTGTCGGGGGCACCAGCAAAAAAAAGCCGCCAGAGGGTCTGGCGGCTTTTTGGGGCAAGCGGCGCAACGCCGGCTGCGATCAGATGGCAGCGTATCCCGGATTGGGCAGCACGTCGCCGACGAGTTTGGGGGTATTGAGTTTGCGCGGCGCCACCTTGCCGCCGCGGGCCTTGAGCCAGGTCTCGACGACTTCCCAAACCTGCGGGTTGCCTTGGTTTTTCGCCTCTTCGGCCACCGGTGCCCATCCGGCGACCTTGTATTTCTTGTTGGCCTCGATCGGCTTGCCATTGAGGCGCATGTCATCGATGCGCTTGCCCATGCCGGCCGTCGGGTTGCAGCTGTAGGTCAAGCCGCCGACGCGCACCATGTCACCCCCCTGTTGGTAGTAAGGGTCGGGGTTGAACAGGTTGTCGCACACGTCTTCGAGCACCGTCTTGATCGTCTCGCCGGTCATTTCGGTGACCGTGGCATACGAATACGTCGTCGCCGTCATGTCGAGCAGCCACTCACGCGTGATCGGCTGCCCGGGCAGCAGCGTCGTGCCCCAGCGGAAGCCCGGCGAGAATGCGATCTCGGCGCCCTGAACGTCCATCAACGCGTCGACCAGCAGCTGGTCGCCGGTGCCGTTGAAGTTGCCGCGACGGTAGAGCAGGCCCTCGGTGATGGCCAACTGCTCGCTGAGCTTGCTCTCGTAGGGCGCGCGGATCTTGGTGATGAGCGCATCCATCTCCTTGTCCGCCGGCAGCATGTTGGCGAACACCGGCAGCAGCTTGTAGCGGTAATCCACCACCTTGCCGCCCTTGACGTCGAAGTCCAGCACGCCGAGGAACTTGCCGTTCGAGCCGGCGTTGGTGACGAGCGTCTTGCCACCCTTGTTGCTGACGATGGACGCCACCGGCATGCCATCGTGCGTGTGGCCACCCATGATGGCGTCGATACCGCTCACACGGCTGGCCATCTTCAGGTCCACATCCATGCCGTTGTGGCTGATGACGACGACCACCTGTGCACCCTTGGCGCGGGCCTCATCGACCATCTTCTGCATGTTCTCGTCCTGGATCCCGAAGGCCCAGTCGGCCACCATGTAGCGCGGGTTGGCGATCGGCGTGTAGGGGAAGGCCTGGCCAATGATGGCGCACGGAACCCCGTTGATTTCGCGGATCACATAGGGTTTGAAGACCGGGTCACCAAAATCATTGGTCTTGACGTTCTGCGCCACGAAATCGACCTTGCCGGCAAAGTCTTTCTCGACGATCTCCTTGACACGCTCCATGCCCAGGGTGAATTCCCAGTGGCCGGTCATCACATCGACCCCCAGCAGCTTGCACGCATCGACCATGTCCTGGCCATTCGTCCAGAGCGCCGTCCCCGAACCCTGCCAGGTATCACCGCCGTCGAGCAGCAAGGCGCCGGGTCGGCTCGCCTTCATCCGCTTGACCAGCGTGGCGAGGTGCGCAAACCCACCCACCTTGCCGTAGCGCTTGGCGGCTTTCTCGAAATCGAGATAGGTCAGCGCGTGGGCCTCGGCCGTGCCCGGGCGCACCTTGGCCACCTTCAGCAAATGCTCGCCGACGAGGTGGGGCAGGTTGCCCTTCATCGAACCAATGCCGAGGTTGATGTGCGGTTCACGGAAATAAATCGGCTTGAGCTGCGCGTGGCAGTCCGTCATGTGCAGAAAGGACACATTCCCGAAACGGGGAATGTCGTACAAACCCTGAGACGCCGTCGCGGCGTCCGCTTCGGCCCAGCGGCCCAAGCCCATGCCCGCCACGGCGCCCGCGCCGAGCACCTGGAAAAATTCGCGTTTCGTCAGATTCATGATTCAGCAAAGATGAATGGATTCGTCGAAGAAAAACCCGGCGGAGCCGGGCTTTCCAAGGGGCTCACTGGTTGACCGGAGATTTCGGATCCAGTAACAGCGCCACAACGTGGCGGATCTGGTCCTCGGTCAGGATGCCCTTATGGCCGGCACGCGGCATGTTGGAACACGCGTTATACGCCTTGGAGTTGTAGATCTTGCCCCAGGTGTATTCGACGATGGCCTTCGCCGCAGGGCTGTTCGGGTCGGTCACGCCACGAAGCTTGCCGTAGTTCCACAGGCTCGGACCGATCGTGCCGTAGGAAATTTCTTTCTTGTCGATCTGGTGGCAGTTGTAGCAGTTGCCGCCGTTGACCACTTTGGCGTCGTCGCTCCAGGTCAGGCCGCGACCACTTTGGGCGATTTTTTCGCCCTCTTTCCAATCCCCCAGGAATTTCCCGTCCTTGGGCCATTGGATGGTCTTGAAGTTGACCGCCTCCAAGCGCTTGGCGGTGGCTTCGTCGAGCGGCTTGCCCGCAACGTCGGCTGCGCTGCACAGCCGCAGGGTTTCGTCGATCTCTTGCAGGATCGAAGCCTTCACGATGCCCTTGTCGTGAAAGTCTTTTTTCACGATTTGAGCGGTCAGGGCGTCATAGTCCGGCGTCGCCCCAGGCCCGCCCGCACAACCGACGAGGGCAGCGACCGCGACCGACGCACCCACGAGCGCGAACAGATGTTTCGTCTTCATGCTGGATGTCTCCCGTATCAGCGTTTGATGGCCGGAACCGCGGACTTCGCGCCATTGGCGTTGACGCCGAGGTACACGCTCAGGGCGATCGTGGCGTCGCCAGCATAGTCGGGCTCAGGGAATCGCTGCTGGCGATAGCAGTCGTTCAGGCGATGCTGCATGCTCCACATCTGTCCGTTGGACACTCGATACGCCGGCCATGCGGCAAAGCCCACGCCGTCGCCCGGGTTCTTCGTGAGATTGGGCAAGTCCTGCAGGCGAATGCGCCAACCGTCACCCCCGTGGCATGAAGCGCAAGAAAAATCATGAGGGCCCGCCCGCATGAAGAAGAGGCGCTTACCCACTTCGTACGCCGTCTTTTCTTCGGGACGGGTCTGCGGAACATTGAACCGCATCCCTTTGGACTCCGCACCAATCCAGGTCACCAGCGCCGTGATGTTGGCCTTCTCCCCTTTCCCAAACGGCGTCTTGGCAATTTCGGCGGCGTTGAAACCCTGCAAGGTTTCCATGCAGGTCAGCAAGCGCGACTCCAAATCCTGAACGCGCTTGGTGTCGGGGAAATACCGAGGCAGTTCGACAAAAGCGCCTTTGACGACGCCCGGGCCCTTGCCCAGGTCACACTGTTCCAGGGATGCATTCTTCGGACCCCGCTTGGTTTTCCAAAGATCCTCACCCTTGGCCTCGAACAGATCGGCAGGGTTGCCGTCCTGCAACATGGCCCGATATTCCTCGATCGAATCGACCGCCGACTTTTGGGCCCATGCGACCGAACCCGCCAGGGCAGCCAGCATCGCGATCGGCACAACGTTTCGCTTCATAGGGAGACCTCGTCCAAAAAAGGAAAAGGGGTGAGGCGAGCCCCACCCCGTGACGACTGCTGGGTTTAGGAAACCGTTGCTTCGTCGGTGCGGCTTTCGCCCTTGTTGTCCTTCCAGGTGACGGCGATCTTGTCACCGGCCTTCGCGCCCTTGACGAAGAACTGCAGGAACGGGTTCTTCGAGACGGACGGTCCCCATTCGGCCGTCATGATCGTGTTGCCGTTGAGCTTGGCTTCGACTTCCTGGATGAAGTGCGCGGGCACGAGCTTGCCTGCGGCATCTTTGCGCTGACCAGACTCCATCTCGTGGCTCATCAGCACACGGACGGTGGCTTTGTCGCCGGACACTTGAGCGCGAATACGCATCGGATCTGCCATGATGATTCTCCTGATTCAAAAATTCTGAAGGTATTTGGACTGGGTGTGCCCGGCCGATCAGCCGCCGCAACCGCCGAGGGTGACCTTGACTTCTTTCTTGGCGTACAAGGCCTTGCCGTCGTTCATGATGGCCACGGCGTAGACGTCCGAAGACTGACCCATCTTGGCGCGGGTCGAGAAGTTGGGCTCGACGGCGTCGGTCACATTGAACAGCGCCACCAGGGCAGCGGGGTTCTTCTCGACCAAGATCAGAACCTGCTTGACACCCGGCAGCGAGCAGCTCGCACCCAGGGGCACCACGGCGCCGTTTTCAGCAATGTCCGGTCCGGTGATGGTGACGTCTTTGCTTTCGGTCGGCGCATTGCCGCCCACGGCCTTGACGACATCGGCGAGCGACTTGGCTTCGAACGCGGCCTTGTTGTAGGCATAGGCGAACTGGGGGAACATGCCCGTCGACGCCAGCAGACCGGCAACGAGGGCGCTTTGCTTGAGGGCTTCGCGGCGAGTTTTCATGAGGAATCTCCTGTGGTGAATGAAATGTAATGGTGCATGGGCGGGTACGCCGCCCGGTATTACCCTGACTGCTTGATTCGCCGCCTTACTTGGCAGCGCCCGCCGCGAGCCAGGCCGCGATGGTCTTGGCGTCGGCGTCGCTGAGCGTCTGGGGCGGCATTGGCACCGCACCCCACACACCCGACCCGCCGGATTTGATCTTACCGACAAGGTAGTCCACCTTGCCCGCATGTTTTTTTGCGACATCAGTGAAGGCCGGACCAACGATCTTGTTGTTGATACCGTGGCAGGCGGTGCAGCCGTTCTTGGACAACAGCTCTGTCGGCGCCTTCGGACCTGCGTTGGCTTGTGCGGCAGCGGGCGCGACAGCCGGTGTCGCCGAGGCCCCTTCCCCAAGGCTCTTGGGCGCGGGTTTGGTCGTGTCCTCACCCCGCACCGGACCGATGATGCGGTTTTGCTCGGCCAGGTTGCCGTGGGCATTGCGTGCGAAGTCCGGCAGGAACGAGGCGACCTTGGGCTCTGGCGCGCAATCCTTCATGCAGGCGACGTTGTGCGTGTCGGGCGTCTTGGTGCCGCCAAACTCGTTGCCAGGCCACAGGTGGTGCTTGGTCGTCATGCCGTTGCGGTTGGGCATGCGCTGCTGCACCTCGGCAATGTTCTTGTCCGACAAAGTGAAGTTGTCGGGCACGATGCCGTTCAAGTTCAGCAGGAAGGCGACGACCGAATACACCTCATCGGGCGACAAGGACTTGGGTTGGGTCCAGGGCATCGCGCGGTGGATGTAATCCCAGATCGTTGACAAGGTCGCGACCTTCATGAAGGTCGTACGGCCAGCCGTCGGGTCCTTGAGCTTGGCAACCCGCCCGGTCTTGATGTCGTCCGGCGTGATGCCGCCCGCAAGCGGGCTGAACACCTCGTTCGAGTCACCGAAGGTGCCGTGGCAGCTCGCACATTTGGTTTCCCAAATATCCTGACCTTTGGCGACCGTGCCGGAACCCGGAGGCAGACCCTTGAAGTCGGGTCGAACATCGATGTCCCAGGCAGCGACTTCCTTCGGCGTCGCGGTGCGGCCGACGCCCGGAAACTTCTCGGCGGCCTGGGCGGGGATCAGGCCCGCGAGGGCGAGCAGGGCCGCCGACAATGCGGCTTTACGAAAGCTGGACATTCTTGACCTCTCCGTTTTCCTGGACGAGCCACGACTGGATCGCGTTGTTGTGGTAAATCGAGCGGGTGCCACGCACCGCCCGAAGTTGCTTGTAGGTCGGCTGGACGAAACCCGTCTCGTCCATGGCGCGGCTTTGCAAGATGGCGGGTTTGCCGTCCCAGACCCAGTCGATGTTGAAGCGGGTCAGCGCCTTGGAGTGCACCGGGCCTTCGAGCCGCGCCGTGCGCCAATTGCGGCCGCCGTCGACCGACACATCGACGCGCTTGATCTTGCCGAAGCCCGACCATGCCAGGCCCGTGATGTTGTAGAAGCCCTTGTCGAGCAGCACCTGCCCACCGGAGGGCGTGGTGATGACGCTCTTGGCCTCTTGCAAGTTGCTGTACTGGCGATGCAGCCCGTCCGGCATGAGGTCGATGTAGTGGACCGCCTCGTCTTTGGTGGCATAGGGCTTGTCGCCGAGTTCGATGCGGCGCAGGTACTTGACCCAGCTCACACCCTGCACGCCCGGGACCACCAAGCGCAACGGGTAGCCGTTTTCAGGACGCAGCATCTCGCCGTTTTGGCCGTAGGCCACGAGCACCTCACCCGACAGAATGAGGCTCATCGGGATCGTCCGCGTCATCGAAGAGCCGTCCGCGCCTTCAGCCAGCACGAACTTGCCGTTCTTGAGATCGGCCCCTGCCATTTCGAGCAGGGTGATCAGCGGCACGCCCGTGAATTCACTGCAAGACAACATGCCGTGGGTGTATTGCACGGTGGGGACCGCGACGTTGCCCCACTCGGCCGCCGTGTTCGCACCGCACTCGATGAAGTGGAAGCGCGACACGGAGGGCAGACGCATGATTTCGTCCATGGTCAGCACCATCGGGCGCTTGACCATGCCGTTGATCATCAAGCGGTGCTTCGATGGGTCGATGTCCCACCAACCCTGGTGGTGCCGCTCGAAGTGCAAACCGCTCGGCGTCACGATGCCGAACAGGGACTGCAGCGGCGCGAACGATACCGAGGCTTGGGTTGTCTGCGTCAGGCCCGGGCTGATGCGGCGCTTGACGTGGGCCTCGTACTTGGAGGGCATGCCGTAGCTGCCCTCAGGGTTGACCCCCTGGCCCAACCCGGTGCTGTGCTCCGGAAGGTTGAGGATGTTGGGGTCACCGCCCTCGGTCGGGACGGGGTTGCCTTGCGCCAGGGCGGCAGGCACCGCGGCTCCGGCCGCAGCAGCCGCGAAAGCCGTGCGAATGAAGTCGCGCCGGCCGCGCTTGGCCTCTTCCATGACGGTCCGAATGCCGTCTTGGCTCAGGAAGTTTTCCGGTGCCTTACGCACCCTTCCCGAGTTGATGTTTTCGTGGTTCACACAATCTCCTTCCGTGCATTTCTGCGTTCAAGAGCCCCAGGGATTCGGGCCCACCTCATGCCGAATCGCTCATGTCGATCGCCACCTGGGTGCACACCGCGCGGCACACGAGCCCGGCAGATTCGTCCGCGATGCGGTAGAAAATCTGTGAGCCTTGGCGCCGCCGGGCCAGCACCCCGGCGCGATACAGCATGTTGAGGTGTTGGGACATGTTGGACTGGGCCGTTTCAATGGATTCGAGCAATTGGCTCACGTTTTTTTCGGCGTTGCACAACTCGCTGATGATGCGCAGGCGGATCGGCGTGGACAGCAGACCAAAAAGTTCCGCCGCCCGCTCGAAAACCGCCTGACGCTGATCCGCTTCATCTTGCATGGCATCCGAAAGTTTAAATATGAGCCTATGCGAATATAACGGATCTATGAAGACGCGATACTAGGGTTTACACCCCCTCGCGACCGATCGGAGCAAGGTTGAAAGATCCGGCCTTGCCCCGATCGTGGATCAGAACTTCCAGCCGACCTGCACGCCGAACGAGTTTTGGTGCATGCGGATGGTTTCCAGGATGGGTGGCGCGCCCGCCGGCATCATGCTGTTGAACATCGATGCACCGGTGACTTTGTTTTCCTTCGCGTGGGCATAGGCAAAGGTCAGATCCATCGTCGGCGTGAGCGCGTAGGTTGCGCCGAGCGTGTAGTGGGTGGTGATGACGCCCGGGGCGATGATGTTGAAGCTCACGTCACGCGCCTGGATCGGGTTGTCGCTCTTGTTGATGCCAGCGCGCAGAGTCAAGCCCGCCATGGCTTCCCATTGAACGCCCAGCTTCCAGACGTTGATGCTCTTCCAGCCAAAGCCCGGGCCATCGGAAGAACCGATCGGCGCCATGTTGGTGCTGGGGTTGCTGATGGAGCGCACGCCGCCGTAGTTGATGCGCTGATAGTCGAGTGCCACCAGGGCCTTGGGTGTGACGCGGAAGGTGCCGCCGATGGTGTAGTTCTCGGGGATGTCGAAGCTGCCGCTGCCGGCGAACAGGCCAGCGTACTTGTCGAACTTGCCCATGCTGATCTTGGGCGAATAGGTCGCGCCCAGCGTGAACTGGTCGCCGAACTTGCCCAGATAGCCCAGGCGCAGACCCACGCCATTGCTGTGCGCGTAGCCGTTGTTGGTGAGCTTGGTCGGGTCCTGGCTCATGGGGCTGAAGGCCTGGAGGCCAAACGCCTTGAACTGCTGGAAAACGAGCAACGGGGACACGCCGACCGAGTGCGTGTCGTTGATTTTGTAGGCGACGGTCGGAGCGACGATCAATTGCATCAGGTCGACGCCCAGTTGCCCATCGCCGCACAAGACGTTGGCCGGGCCCCTGCCGCAGTTGATTTGCCCACCTTTGTAGTCGGTGTTCATGCCGCCGTTGCCGTAGACGGTGACGTTGACGCCGATGCGGTCGCTCACTTGCTTGTTGTAGCCAAACTCAGGCACCAGGAAGGTGTTGCTGCCGCTGTCGACGTTGGCATTGAGCGAGGGCGCGGGGCCGGTACGCTCCATGCCGCGGCTGGGCTTGAACACGTCCAGGCCCGCCTCGATGCGATTGCCCGTCGTGGCGGCGGCCGCGGGGTTGTTGATGCCGGCAAAGGCGTCTTCACTCATGCCGGCGGCGGCACCGCCCATGCCTTTGGCCTTGAGACCAAAGCCATGGGGGAAGTAACCATCAGTGGCATAGGCCGACAGGAAGGGGCTGCCGACGAGGGTCAGAACAGCCAGGGCACGTACGTGTTTGCGGTTTTTCAAAGGGGGTCTCCTCGGTTGGATGCGATGTGCTTTTCAAGCGCGCTTGGAAGCGCTTCAAACTTCACCCTTGGACGCGCGCTCCATCATTTCCCAGATGGTGTCGCGCACAGCCATGGCGTGCTCCTTGAGCGGCGAAGGGAGCTTGCGACCCATCTTCACCATCATGTCCATGTTGAGCGTGTAGAGCCACAGGCTGCCATCGTCATGCTCGACGACGCTGATGCGGCAGGGCAGATAGGCGGCCATGTGCGGGCTGAAATCGACCATCTCGCGCGCGGTGCTCGGAGTGCAGAAGGAATAGACCTTGAGGAATTTCTCCTTCTTGCCCGAGCGAGCTTCGAGCTCCTTGGACAGCGGCAGATCGCCCACGCCCTTCATGTTCCGCTCGGAGGCGATCTGCACGAAGATTTGCTCGATGTCGTTGATGGTGACGCCAGGCTTGACCTTGCGCTCCCAGGTGGTGGCGACCGCAATGTCACCGTTGCCTTCGATCCAACGGTCCCACATGCGGCTGGCCTCGGCGCCGGCGCCGTCCTCCAGCTTGCCGATGGTGGAAAGGGTGCCGCAGCCGCTCAACAGGGCGGCGCCAGCGAGCACAGCCACATGGGCCAGGCGGGTCAAAGATTTCATGAACGAGTACTCCAAAGCAAGGGATGACGGAAACACGACCCGAGCGGGGCAGCGACGCGGGTCGCCTACCACATTCCTGTCGAGTGTGTCCATGATGCCCCGCAATGGCTTCGGGGCCTATCGGTATCTTCCCTATACCCCGGAGGGTACGTCGTCGATGGCTTACTTGAAACGGTAGTGGTCGCGGTTGAGCACTGCGGCAACGGCGCTGACTTCCTCGGGGAACAACCCCAGGTTGAGCTCGGTATTGCACTGCTCGACCATCCCCCGCAACAGACCCGGCGTGTTCACCCGACCTTGCGGCCGGTAGATCGCCGAGCCGTCGCCCCCCACCTTGCGGATGTGGCATTCGCTGCAGCGATGGGCCGCGATCAGTTTCTCGCCCAGCTGGAGATCGGCGTCCTGAAAGATCGATGGCGTCGCGGCGGCTCCGCTCGCCAGGGCGATCAAGGCGGCGCCGACCGTGCCTCTGTGATTCGCCATGTTCGTCTCCTCGTCGGGTCGTTGATGAGCCCACAGTCTTGCAGAAATAAAAAAAACCCGCCACAGAAACCTGCGGCGGGTGCAAAGAAAGCGGCGAGTACCAATCGCGCTTCCCGTTCCACGAATCGGTTCGGTTACCCGTTCCGACCCTGGAGACCATGAACCTGGCCCGTCGACGCAACGACGGCGGGCTCTGAATCACTAAATCAGCAACTGCTGAATTATGGACGATTATCCCTACGGAGCTTCCATCTTGGATCGGTGTTTTCCCGAGGCGGAGAGACGCAGCCGTGAACCCGTCCCCGATCCATGCGCGAGCCGACCCTGGCTGCACCCGATCACGGGAACGGAGTCCGTTTTGCCTCAGGCGTAACGCGCAGCAATGACCTCGAGCGAGATCGGCTTGATGCGTGAGGCGTTGCCCGCGCAGCCGAAGGCCTCGAAGCGCTGCTTGCAGATGCCTTTGGCCGCTTTGCGCGCGGCTTCCAGCGCCTTGCGGGGGTCGAATTCCGACGGCTTCTCAAAGAACACCTGCCGCATGGCCCCGGTCATGGCGAGACGGATGTCGGTGTCGATGTTGACTTTGCGCACGCCGCTTTGGATGCCGCGCACGATTTCCTCGACCGGCACGCCATAGGTTTCCTTGATGTCGCCGCCGTACTTGCGGATGATTTCGAGCCACTCCTGCGGCACGCTCGACGAGCCGTGCATGACGAGGTGGGTGTTCGGAATCGCCGCGTGGATCTGCGCGATGCGATCGATGGCGAGGATGTCGCCGGTGGGCGGACGCGTGAATTTGTAAGCACCGTGGCTCGTGCCGATCGCGATCGCCAGAGCATCCACGCCGGTTTTGGCCACGAAGTCTTTGGCTTGCACGGGGTCGGTGAGCATCTGGTCATGGCTCAACTTGCCTTCTGCGCCGACGCCATCCTCTTCACCCGCGTCGCCGGTTTCGAGCGAGCCCAGGCAGCCCAGTTCGCCCTCGACCGAGACGCCCACGGCGTGGGCCATTTCACAGACCTTGGCGGTCACCTCGACGTTGTACTCGTAGCTCGAAGGGGTCTTGGCGTCTTCGCGCAACGAGCCGTCCATCATGACGCTAGTGAAACCCGAGCGGATGGACTGCTGGCAGACCTTGGGCGTTGCGCCATGGTCCTGGTGCAGCACGATCGGGATGTCCGGGTACATCTCGGCCGCAGCCAACACCATGTGGCGCAGGAAGGGCTCGCCCGCGTACTTGCGCGCGCCGGCCGAGGCTTGCAGGATCACCGGGCTGTCGGTTTCCTGGGCCGCCTCCATGATGGCCTGGATCTGCTCCAGGTTGTTGACGTTGAAGGCGGGCACGCCATAGCCGCGCTCGGCGGCATGGTCGAGCAGTTGGCGTAGGGAAATCAGGGCCATGAGACTCTCCGTAGGGTTTTGAGGTCAAAAATCCGAATGAAAACCGCCGAATCCCGGCGTCAGTCGGTCACTGGTTGCTACTTATTTAGAAGCGCGCTGCAGCAGGACTTCGATCGCCGGCAGGGTCTTGCCTTCGAGCATTTCGAGGAATGCCCCGCCACCGGTCGAGATGTAGCCGATCTGCTTTTCGATGCCGTATTTGGCGATCGCCGCGAGCGTGTCGCCACCGCCAGCGATCGAGAAGGCCTTGGACTCGGCAATCGCATGCGCAATGGCCTTGGTGCCTTGCTCGAAGGGCGCGAACTCGAACACGCCGACCGGGCCGTTCCAGACGATGGTGCCGGCCGATTTGAGCTGGGCCGCCAAGCGGGCGGCGGTTTCAGGGCCGATGTCGAGAATCATGTCGTCGGCCTCGACCTCCCTGGCCTTCTTGACCGTGGCCTTGGCGTCGGCCTTGAACTCTTGGGCGACCACCACGTCGGTCGGAATCGGTACCTCGGCGCCGCGTGCCGCCATGGCGTCGATCACGGCCCGGGCCTCGGGCACGAGGTCGGGCTCGGCCAGACTCTTGCCGATCGGCAGGCCCGCGGCGAGCATGAAGGTGTTGGCAATGCCGCCACCGACGATGAGCTGGTCGACCTTCTCGGACAAGGACTTCAGGATGGTGAGCTTGGTGCTGACCTTGGAGCCCGCGACGATGGCCACCAGGGGCCGATCGGGGTGCGCGAGCGCCTTGGTGATCGCGTCGATCTCAGCCGCGAGCAACGGGCCCGCACAGGCCACGGGCGCGTACTTGGCGATGCCGTGGGTCGTGGCTTCCGCGCGGTGCGCGGTGCCGAAGGCGTCGTTGACGTAGATGTCGCAGAGCGCCGCCATCTTGCGGGCCAGCGCATCGTCGTTCTTTTTCTCACCCGGGTTGACGCGGCAGTTCTCGAGCAAAACCACCTCCCCGGGCGCAACGGTAAAGCCGCCGTCGACCCAGTTTTGGATCAGCGGCACCTCGCGACCGAGCAACTCGCCCAGGCGCTTGGCCACCGGGGCGAGGCTGTCCTCGGGGCGCAGTACGCCCTCGGTCGGGCGACCGAGGTGGCTCGTCACCATGACCGCGCCACCCGCGTCGAGGGCCATGCGGATGCAGGGCACGCTCGCGCGGATGCGCGTGTCTTCGGTGATGGCGCCCGTCTCATCCTGCGGCACGTTGAGGTCGGCGCGGATGAACACCCGCTTGCTGCGCACGTCGCCGCGGGCACACAAATCGGCAAAACGCAAAGGTCCAGTCATGGTTGCGGCTCCTCGGATGACTCAGGCGCGACCCACGTGCTGTGCAAAGCGCAGCATGTTGCAGGTGTAGCCGTATTCGTTGTCGTACCAAGCAACGACCTTCACGAAGGTGCCATCGAGCGCGATGCCGGCTTCGCTGTCGAAGATCGAAGGCAAGGGGCAGCCGCGGAAATCGGTCGAGACGACCTTTTCGTCGGTGTAGCCCAGCACGCCTTTGAGCGGGCCGCTGGTGCTTGCGTCCTTCATGGCGGCGCAAATGTCGGCATAGCTCGTGCTCTTGGCCAGTTCGACCGTCAGGTCCACCACCGAGACATCCGAAGTGGGCACGCGGAACGCCATACCGGTGAGCTTCTTGTTGAGCTCAGGAATCACCTTGCCGACAGCCTTGGCGGCGCCCGTGGAGGAAGGAATGATGTTCTCGAGAATGCCGCGGCCACCGCGCCAGTCTTTGCTCGAGGGGCCGTCGACCGTCTTTTGCGTGGCGGTGGCGGCGTGCACCGTGCTCATGAGGCCGCGCACGATGCCAAAGCGGTCGTTGAGCACTTTGGCGACGGGCGCCAGGCAGTTCGTGGTGCAGGATGCGGCCGAGACGATCGCCTGGCCGGCGTAGGTCTGGTGGTTCACGCCATAGACGAACATCGGCGTGTCGTCCTTGGACGGCGCGGATTGCACAACCTTCTTCGCGCCAGCGGCGAGATGCTTCTGGCAGCTTTCTTCGGTGAGGAAAAGGCCGGTGGACTCGATCACGAGGTCGGCGCCCACGGCACCCCAGGCGAGGGCAGCCGGGTCTTTCTCGGCGGTCAGGCGGATGCGGCGGCCGTTGACGACGAGGTCCTTGCCGTCGACGGCGATGTCACCCTTGAACGGGCCATGCACGCTGTCGTATTTGAGCATGTAGGCCAGGTACTCGGGCTCGAGCAGGTCGTTGATCGCGACGACTTCGAGATCCGAAAACTCCGCTTCTTTCGCGATGGCGCGAAAGACCATGCGACCGATGCGACCGAATCCGTTGATACCAATTTTAAGTGCCATGGTGGTTTCCTTCAGTGGAGACAAAAAAATCAGACCCATGCCGGCTGAGCCAGCGTCGAGAGCAAGGCGCGAAAATCTTCGATCACGCGGTCCGGGCCGCAGGCTTCGATCGGCTGGCCCATGTTGTAGCCGTAAGGCAACAGCCAAATCGCAACGCCTGCCTGGCGCGCCGTGGCCGCATCGATCGAAGAATCTCCGACGAACAGCGTGCGCTCAGCCGGCACCGACCATTGCGCCATGCAGCTGTGCACGGCCGCGGGGTTGGGTTTTTTCACCGGCAGCGTGTCGCCGCTGATGACGCGGTCGAACAAGGGCGTGAGCGCGTGCGCGTCGAGCACGGTTTGGGTGTAGCGGCCTTCCTTGTTCGTGACGACCGCGAGCTTCACGCCATGCGCGCGCAGCGCTTCGAGCACTTCGCGCACGTGCGGATAGAGATGGCTGCGGGTGCCGCAGCGGCGCTGGTAGTGCTTGGCGAACTCCGCCTCGATGAGCTTGAACACGTCCGAATGGCGCACCGCCTCCGGCGACGTTTGTCCGCGGTCGGCCAAGGCCTGGATGAGCAGTTCGCGCGTGCCGTGACCGATCCAGTCGTTGACCTGCTGCTGGGTCACGGGCTCGAGATCGAATTGAAGCAGTGTGTCGTTGACCGCATCACAGATTTCGGGCGCCGTCTCGACGAGCGTGCCGTCGAGATCGAACAGCATGAGGTCGTAACGACGCAAGGGGGCTTGGGGCACGGCGAACTCTCAGAGGCTTAGTTGGTGGAAGGGATGATCTGCTCGGGCAGCGGCTGCTCTTTACGGTGGGCCGCCCGATGCACCAGCGTGCGCACGGCTTCGCAGATGCGCTCGGCGGTGAGGCCGAAATGCGCGTAAAGCTCTGGCGCTGGCGCCGACTCGCCAAAAGTCGTCATCCCGATCACGATGCCGGCACGGCCGACATACTTGCGCCAGAGATCGGGCTGCGCCGCTTCGATCGCCACCATCGGCAGTTCACGCGGCAAAACCATTTCCTGGTACGCCTCGGGCTGGCGGTCGAATACGTCGGTGCAGGGCATGGAAACCACGCGGGTTTCGATGCCAGCGGCCTTGAGCTGCTCATGCGCGGCCACGGCGATCGAGGTTTCCGAGCCGGTGCCGATGATGATCGCCTGAGGATGGGGGGTGTCGATCAGCACATAACCGCCGCGGCGAATCTGCTCGACCTGCTCGAGCCGCGTGAGGCGCGGCAAGTTCTGGCGCGACAGGCACAGGGCGCTCGGGCCATCGCGACGCTCGATCGCGCTCGCCCAAGCCACCGTGGTTTCGAGCGCATCGGCCGGACGCCACACATCGAGCCCCGGAATCAGCCGCAGCGAGGGCACATGCTCCACCGGCTGATGCGTCGGGCCGTCTTCGCCCAGCCCGATCGAGTCGTGCGTCAGCACATGCACGACGCGCTGCTTCATCAACGCGGCCATGCGGATGGCATTGCGGCTGTAGTCCGAGAACGTCAGGAAGGTGCCGCCGTACGGCAGGTAACCGCCGTGCAAGGCGATGCCGTTCATGATGGCCGCCATACCGAACTCGCGCACACCGTAGGAGAGGTGGTTGCCCCAGGTGTCGCGGCCCGCCTTGACACAGCCCTTGAAGTTCGTGAGGTTCGAGCCCGTGAGGTCGGCGCTGCCGCCGAAGAACTCAGGGATCAGCGGCGCGAGGAGGTCGAGCGCGTTTTGGCTCGCCTTGCGCGTGGCCACGGCGTCCGCCCGAGCCGCGACCGTCTCGAACACCGAAGCCAGACGGTCCCGGTAGTCGGTGCTCAAAATGCCCGCCATGCGGCGCTGGAATTCGGCGGCTTCGAGCGGGTACTGCGCGCGGTAGGCTTCGAAACGCTCTTGCCAAGCGGCTTCGGCGGCACGGCCGCGCTCGCGCGCATCCCAGGCCTTGCGGATGGGTTCGGGAATCTCGAACGGCGGCGCGGTCCAGCCCAGCGCCTCGCGCGTTGCGGCCACCTCGGCAGCCCCCAGCGCTGCGCCATGCACATCATGGGTGCCGGCCTTGTTCGGCGAGCCCATGCCGATCACGGTCTTGCAGCAAATCAGGGTTGGCTTGCCATCCGGGCGCACCGCTTGCGCCCGCGCCGCTTCGATGGCCGCATCGACCGCCGCCGGGTCATGCCCATCGACGTTGCGGATGACGTTCCAGCCATAGGCCTCGAAACGCTTGGGCGTGTCGTCGGTGAACCAGCCTTCGACATGGCCGTCGATGGAAATGCCGTTGTCGTCGTAGAGCGCAATCAGCTTGGACAAGCGCAGCGTGCCCGCGAGCGAACAGACCTCATGGCTGATGCCTTCCATCATGCAGCCGTCGCCCAGGAAGACGTAGGTGTAGTGGTCGACGATGTCGTAGCGCACCCCTTCTTCTTCGCGGTTGAACTCCATCGCCAGCAGTTTTTCCGCCAAGGCCATGCCGACCGCGTTCGCAATCCCCTGCCCCAGCGGGCCGGTCGTCGTCTCGACACCGGGCGTCACACCAACTTCCGGATGGCCCGGCGTCTTGCTGTGCAGTTGCCGGAAGCGCTGGATCTCTTCCATCGGCAGGTCGTAGCCGGTCAGGTGCAACAGCGCATAGATCAGCATCGAGCCATGGCCGTTGGACAGCACGAAGCGGTCACGGTCGGGCCAGTGCGGGTTGGCCGGGTTGTGTTTCAGATGACGGTTCCAGAGCACCTCGGCAATGTCGGCCATGCCCATCGGGGCGCCGGGGTGGCCGGACTTGGCTTTTTCAACGGCATCGACGGCAAGCATGCGGATGGCGTTGGCCATCTGGCGTGCCAATTCGGGGCTGGGGGCGGGACGCGGCAAGGTCATGGATCGGTTCTCCTCGAGAGTCAGGCGGCCAGCGCGCGCTTGCGTCGCTCCATCATGCGCCAGACGAAGGGGGTAAAGATGAGTTGCATGGAAAGCTCCATTTTCCCACCAGGCACGACGATGGTATTGGCGCGGCTCATGAAGCTGCCGTCGATCATGCTGAGCAAGTAAGGGAAGTCGATGCCCTTGGGCTTGGCGAAGCGGATCACGACCATGCTCTCGTCGGGCGTGGGGATGTCGCGCGCAATGAAGGGGTTCGAGGTGTCGACCAGCGGCACGCGCTGGAAGTTGACGTGCGTGTGCTGGAACTGCGGGCAGATGTAGTTCACATAGTCGGGCATGCGGCGCAGGATGGTGTCCGTCACCGCTTCGGTGCTGTAGCCACGTTGCTTTTTGTCCCGGTAGAGCTTCTGGATCCACTCGAGGTTGATGACCGGAACGACGCCGATGAGCAGATCGGGGTACTGCGCCACGTTCACATCCGGCGTGACGACGGCGCCGTGCAGGCCTTCGTAGTAAAGCAGGTCCGTATCCGCCGGCACATCTTCCCAGGGCGTGAAGGTGCCCGGCTCCTGGCGGTACGGCGCGGCTTCTTCAGCGTCGTGCAGGTACTTGCGCCGCTTGCCGGTGCCGGTCTCGGCGTAGGTGCGAAACAAGGCCTCGAGCTTGTCGAGTTCGTTTGCCTCGGGGCCGAAATGGCTGAAATGTTTGTTGCCCGCGGCCTCGGCTTCAGCCGCCTTGACTTTCATCTCCTTGCGGTCATAGCGGTGGAAGCTGTCGCCTTCGATGATGGCGGCCTTGACGCCCTCGCGCCGGAAAATGTTTTCGAAGGTGCGGGTCACCGAGGTGGTTCCGGCACCGCTCGAGCCGGTGATGGCGATGATGGGATGACGTTCAGACATGGGAGGTCCTCAAAGATGGATGCGCAGATTCAGAATTCGTCCTTGATCGACGGGAAACCCAGGGCGTCCCAGTCGAGCATGCCGCCGCGGTAGTAGTAAATCCGCTCTGCGGGGAAGCCTTCGCGGGTCATGGCCTTGATGGCCATCGGGCTCTGCGGACACACCGGGCCGTTGCAGAAGGCGTACACCTTCTTGGCCTTGTCGCAGTTCCACTTGTCACCCGTCTTGCTGCAACCCAGTTCACCCATGCGGGCAACCACCTCGGTGTAAGGAATGCCGATGGAGCCGGGGATGGTGCCCTTGACCCGGTCGTTGCTGTCGCGCATGTCGACCACCAGCGCCTCGGGATCGTTCAGCGCGTGAAGGATCTCGATCTCGCCGACTGGGTGCACACCGGCCACCGGCACCACTTCCTGCAGGGAGCCGCCATTCTTGGCGCAGGCGGTCATCTTGCGGGTGATCACCAGCGGCCCATTCTTGGTTTTGACCGTGAACTCCTTCTGGTCACCGATGATGTTGAGCGGTGTTCCGACCGGGACGAATGCGGCCTGGGCGTAGGCGCCGCAGCCGACGACGAGACCGAGTACGAGAGAAACCAATGACTTCATGGCGATTCCTGGCAATAGTGGTTCAAAAGCGGATCAATCGCGAAACAGCGAGCGCTCGGCAAACAAGGGGTTGTCGTCCTTGAAGGCGACCGGTTCGCGGTGGTAGCGCTCGATGCGTTCGACTTCGTTCTTGCTGCCGAACACCAGGCCGATGCGCTGGTGCAGCGAGGTGGGCTGCACGCTCAAGATCGGCTCGCGGCCGGTGCTGGCGCGGCCACCGGCCTGTTCCATGACCATGCCGATCGGGTTGGCCTCGTACAGCAGACGCAGCCGGCCGGGCTTGGACGGGTCCTTGGTGTCGCGCGGGTACATGAACACGCCGCCGCGCATGAGGATGCGGTGCGCCTCGGCCACCATGGAGGCGATCCAACGCATATTGAAGTCCTTGCCGCGCGGCCCGGTCTTGCCGGCGAGGCATTCGTCGACATAACGCTTGACCGGCGGCTCCCAGAAGCGCGCATTCGACGCGTTGATCGCGAACTCATGCGTGTCCTCGGGCACATGCATGTTCGGGTGGGTGAGCATGAATTCGCCGAGGTTGGGATCGAGCGTGAAGCCCGCCACGCCATTGCCCACGGTGAGAATCAACATGGTCGTGGGGCCATAGAGCGCATAGCCCGCCGCCATCTGCTTCGTGCCGGGCTGCAGGAAATCGGCCTCGACCACGTCGCGCCCGCTGTCGATCACGTCCTGCGGCGCGCGCAGCACCGAGAAAATGCTGCCGACCGACACGTTGACGTCGATGTTCGACGAGCCGTCGAGCGGATCGAACCCCAGCAGGTACTTGCCGCGCGGGTATTGCTTGGGGATTTGATAGGGCTCATCCATTTCCTCGGACGCCATGCCCGCGAGCTGGCCACCCCACTCGTTGAGGCGGGTGAAATACTGGTTGCTGATGACGTCGAGCTTTTTTTGCGTTTCGCCCTGCACATTGATGCTGCCGCCCGCTTCGCCGTTGTGGTTGCCCAGCACGCCGCCGAGCTCCCCAAAGGCCACGGCTCGCGCGATCGCCTTGCACGCCAAGGCGACGTCGAGGATGAGCGCGTTGAAGTCACCGCTGGCGCCGGGGAAGCGGCGGCGTTCTTCGATCAGGTACTGGGTGAGCGTGAAGCGGCGGGACAAAGGCATGGCAGATCCAGTGCAGGGTGAGGGAAAACAGGGTTTCAGCGCGCCGCGGCCGCGTCGCGCAGGGCTTGCATGACGGTGCGATAGCCGCCATCGGGGTCGGGAGCACCAAAGACGGCGCTGCCCGCGACGCAGGTGTCGGCGCCGGCCGCGACGATGCGCGCGATGTTGTCCACCTTGACGCCGCCGTCGACTTCGAGCCAGATCGGTTGGCCACCGGCGGCCATGTGGGCGTCGATGCGCGCACGCGCCGCGGCGAGCTTGGGCAGCGTCGATTCGATGAACTTCTGCCCGCCAAAGCCCGGGTTGACACTCATGAGCAGCACCATGTCGAGCTTGTCCATGACGTGGTCGAGCCAGTCGAGCGGCGTGGCCGGGTTGAACACCAGGCCAGCCTTGCAGCCGTGGTCGCGGATCAGCGCGAGCGTGCGGTCGACATGGCGGCTTGCCTCGGGGTGGAAGGTGATGATGTTCGCGCCGGCCTTGGCGAACATGGGCACGAGCGCATCGACCGGCTCGACCATCAGGTGCACGTCGATGCCGATCTTCACGTGCGGGCGGATCGCCTCGCACACCAAGGGGCCGATGGTGAGGTTCGGGACGAAATGGTTGTCCATCACGTCGAAGTGCACGAGGTCGGCGCCGGCGGCTTCGATGGCGCGCACCTCTTCACCCAAGCGGGCGAAGTCGGCGGACAGGATGGACGGGGCGATGCGCAGGGTTTGGGTCATGGTGGGCTCGTTCTCAGACGGATGAAGGGTGCGTTCGACCACTCAGGATGCCGGGGCGTCGGCTTTCCAGGCCCGCAGGTGCGCGACGCCGACCCCCTCGAGGCTCGGCAGCACCCGCAGCGCCCCCGTGAAATCGTGGTGGGCCGTGAACGCGTTGGGGGTCACGATGGTATCGAGCCCCGCCGCCCGCGCGGCCTTGAGACCGTTGCCCGAGTCTTCGAACGCCAGGCAAGCTTCGGCCGGCAGCCCCAAGCCTTCGAGGGTCTGCAGATACACCTGCGGATGCGGCTTCTTCTTTGGCGCGGTCGAGGCGTCTTCGACGACCTGGAAAAAACTGCGCCAGTCCGGCCCGATCGCCCCGCGCAACAGTGCAGCGATGTTGACCGGCGAGGTGGTCGTGGCGATCGCCAATGCCAAGCCCTCGTTGTACGCGGCCTCGATGAGCTTGAGCACGCCCGGGCGCAGCGCGATGGCGCCTTCCTGCACGGCCCGCTCGTAGGCGGCGGTCTTCAGTTCGTGGATGTGCGCGATCGTCTCGTCGAGCGCCATGCCGTCGAGCGGCTTGACATCAGGGTGGACCTGGCGCCAGTAATGCGCGATGCGCTCCTTGCCGCCCGAAACCTCGAGCAACTCGGTGTAGAGCGCTTCGTCCCAGTGCCAGTCGAGCCCGAGTTCGGCAAACGCCTGGTTGAAGGCAGCACGGTGCACACTCTCGGTGTCGGCGAGCGTGCCGTCGACGTCGAAAATCAATGCCTGCAGCGGTTGCGTCGTCATGTAGGGCTCCTGAAACGAAGGGCGACCATCGATCCGCCGTCGCCGATTGACCCTAAAAATGCAGGTCAGGCGGCTGCGGAGGTTTGACTGTAGACGCGCTGATCCATAAACTCAAATCACGTTTTTTGAATTTTTCATCAGTGTTTCTGATGTTTTGGAGCCATCGATGCGCCCGTACACGCTCAAGCAACTGCAAACCTTCGCAGAGGTGGCTCGCCAGGGATCGGTCTCGCGGGCGGCCGAAAAGCTGTTCATCACGCAGCCGGCGGTTTCGATGCAACTGCGCCAGCTCGAAGAAGCGGTCGGCTTGCCGCTGACCGAGCCCATCGGGCGCAACATCCGTCTGACGGCCGCAGGCGAGGCGTTTTTGGAGCAAGCGCATCGAGTGCTCGCCGAAATGCGCAACCTCGAGGCCGTGATGGCCGACCACCTCGGCATGCGGCGCGGCCGCATCGAGCTCGCCGTGGTGAGCACGGCCAAGTATTTCATCCCGATGTTGCTGGTGCGCTTTTCGAAGCAGTTCCCGGGCATCGAAGTTCAGCTGCGGATCGACAACCGGGAAAACGTGCTGGGCTGGCTGGCCCGTAGCGAGGTCGACCTCGTGGTCATGGGCCGCGCGCCGGCCGACCTGGACTGCGAAGCCTCGCCGTTTGCAACCAACCCGATGGCGATCCTCGCAGCCCCCAATCACCCGCTGGTGCGCCGCAAGCATCTGAGCTTCGCGGCCTTGGCTGACTACCCCTTCGTCGTGCGCGAGCCCGGCTCGGGCACGCGCGCGGCGATGGAGCGGCTGTTCGCCGAGCACCATACGGCGCTGAAGGTAGCGATGGAGATGCCGAGCAACGAGACGATCAAACAAGCCGTCATGGCGGGCATGGGGCTGTCGTTTCTGTCTTTACGCACGGTGCGGCACGAGCTCGCCAGCGGCCACATGGCGCTCATCGACGTCGAGGGCATGCCGCAGATCGGCCACTGGTACATCACCCATCTGAGCAGCAAGAAGCTCTCGCCGGCGGCGCGCGCATTCAAGGAGTTCCTCATCGAACAAGGCAGCGGGCTGATGGACAGCTGGAGCTGACGCTCGACCCGAAGCTTCACCGACAGCCGCCGATTCATCAAGTTTTCTAATTTCGGAAAAAGTTTTTTTTACTTTTCTTTATGGGTTTGGGTTCCTATAGTTCGCTCGCTGATCCCGTTTTCGTCCTCAACACCCGGAGCCCGCACATGGACCAATCCAACCGCTACGCCGACCTCAGCCTCAAAGAGGAAGACCTGATCAATGGTGGCCGCCACATCCTCGTGGCCTACAAGATGAAGCCCAAGGCGGGCTATGGCTACCTGGCCAGCGCGGCGCACTTTGCCGCCGAGTCGTCGACCGGAACCAACGTCGAAGTCTCGACGACCGACGAGTTCACCAAAGGCGTCGACGCCCTCGTCTACCACATCGACGAGGCGACCGAGGAAATGCGCATCGCCTACCCGATCGAGCTGTTCGACCGCAACATCACCGACGGCCGGATGATGATCGTGTCGTTCCTGACGCTCACCATCGGCAACAACCAGGGCATGGGCGACATCGAGTACGCCAAGATGTACGACTTCTACATGCCGCGCCGCGCCATCGAGCTGTTCGACGGCCCGAGCAAGGACATTTCCGACCTCTGGCGCATCCTGGGCCGCCCGATCAAGGACGGCGGCTACATCGCAGGCACCATCATCAAGCCCAAGCTCGGCCTGCGGCCCGAGCCCTTCGCCAAGGCGGCCTATGAGTTCTGGCTCGGCGGCGACTTCATCAAGAACGACGAGCCGCAGGGCAACCAGGTATTCGCGCCGATGAAGAAGACCATTCCGCTGGTTTACGACGCGATGAAGCGCGCGATGGACGAAACCGGCGAAGCCAAGATTTTCTCGGCCAACATCACCGCCGACGACCACGACGAAATGCTCGCGCGCGGCGAGTTCATCCTCGAGACCTTCGGGCCCGACGCCGACAAGGTGGCCTTCCTGGTCGACGGCTATGTCGGCGGCCCCGGCATGATCACCACCGCCCGCCGCTGGTTCCCCAATCAGTACCTGCACTACCACCGCGCCGGTCACGGGGCCGTGACCAGCCCGCAATCCAAGCGCGGCTACACCGCCTATGTGCTCGCCAAAATGAGCCGTCTGCAAGGTGCTTCGGGCATCCACGTCGGAACCATGGGTTTTGGCAAGATGGAAGGCGAGAAAGACGACCGGGCGATTGCCTACATCATCGAGCGCGACGAGTATCAAGGCCCGGCCTACTACCAGAAGTGGTACGGCATGAAGCCCACGACGCCGATCATCTCGGGCGGCATGAACGCGCTGCGCCTGCCCGGCTTCTTCGAGAACCTGGGCCACGGCAACGTGATCAACACGGCCGGCGGCGGCTCTTACGGCCACATCGACTCGCCGGCCGCGGGCGCCAAGAGCCTGCGTCAAGCCTACGAATGCTGGAAGGCCAAGGCCGATCCGATCGAATGGGCCAAGCAGCACCGTGAGTTCGCGCGCGCCTTCGAGTCCTTCCCGGCCGACGCCGACAAGCTCTACCCGGGCTGGCGCGAGAAGCTGGGCGTGCACAAGTAAGCCGCCCCGTGCCCTGCAGGCCCCGTTTTGGGCCTTTTTTCTACTCTTGCCGGCGCAAATTGGCGCTCTCTTGCTCTTTTTTCAGGAGTTCACATGTCGCTCAGCGAGCAATACCGCATCCGGACCGAGCCCCACTACCAGCCGCAAGGCAATGAGGTGGCGCTGTTCGAGATGGCCTATGGCGCGCGGCTGCCGGTCATGGTCAAAGGGCCGACCGGATGCGGCAAGTCGCGCTTCGTCGAATACATGGCCTGGAAACTCCAGCGCCCGCTGATCACCGTGGCCTGCAACGAGGACATGACCGCCAGCGACCTCGTGGGTCGCTACCTGCTCGAAGCCGGCGGCACGCGCTGGCTCGATGGGCCACTGACGACCGCCGCCCGCATCGGGGCGATCTGCTATCTCGATGAAATCGTCGAGGCGCGCCAGGACACCACGGTCGTGATCCACCCGCTGACCGACCACCGCCGCGTACTCCCGCTCGACAAAAAAGGGGAACTCGTCGCGGCGCATCCCGACTTCGCGCTGGTGATTTCCTACAACCCCGGCTATCAGTCGCTGATGAAGGATCTCAAGCCCTCGACCAAGCAGCGCTTCACGGCGTTCGACTTCGACTACCCCGAGGAGGCACTCGAGGCGCGCATCGTCGCCGAGGAAACCGGGCTCGCACTCGACGCCTGCGAGAGACTGGTGCGGATCGCCCATGCGGCCCGTCGCCTCAAAGGGCACGGGCTGGCCGAGGGCATCTCGACGCGGCTGCTGGTGCATGCCGCGCAACTCATCCGCCAGGGTGCGAGCGCACGCGATGCGTGTCGAATGGCGCTGGTGCGCCCGATCACCGACGACGCCGACATCCGCGACACGCTCGATCACGCCATCGACGCCCAGTTCGCCTGAAACCCGCTCCCGCATCCACCAGACGCCGTGGCAGCCCCCGATCCGAGCGCCGAACCGACCATCGCGCCCACGCCCGAGCAACTGGCCCGCTGGCGCGCGCGGCTCGACACCCGCTTTGCGCAGATCGATGCGGTCTTCGAGCCGCTGATGCACGCCGCCTGGGCGACGCTGAGCCCGAGCGACTTCGAGGCCTATCTCGACGCCGCACGAACGCTCGGCAAGCTCGGCCGAGGAGTCGAGCCGATGCTCGTCTTTCTCGAAGAATGGCCCGCCGTCGTCGACGCGCTCGGTGGTCATGCCGAGGGACTGGCCGACCTGATGCAAGCCGTCGCGCGGCTGCAGCGCTCGCCCAACGGCGGGGCGATCGCACCGATGCTGCAGACACTCGCGGCCGTGGCGCGGCGGCTCGGCTCGACCGAGGGCTTGCGGCACTACCTCGAGCTGTGCGTCGACCTCGGCGAGCGCACGAGCACCTCGATCCACGGCCGGCACGTGACCTATGCCAGCCCCGCCCTGCCGGCTTTCTTCGAAAGCGCACCGCGTGCGCTTGCAGCCGTCTCGCTCGCCGGGCTGCGGCGCTGGGTCGATGAAGGCGTGCGCAGCCACCGGGGGCACCCACAGCGGCTCGCCGAATACTTTGCGCTCGACAGCGCCGACAGCCGAGCCGTGCTGCAGCGGGAGCGCCACGGCACGCTGTTTGCGAACGTCCAGCGCTCGCTCGAGGTCTATCTGCGCGCGCTGTGGGACTCGAGCGACCCGCTGGTTCCGATCGCTACCGGCTGGAGCGCGGACGAGCAGCCGGCCGTTCCCCATCTCGAAAGCGATGGCCTGCGCGTCCCAGACGTCTACGAGGACCTCGACGGCATCCGCGGCATCGACCGCTACCGTGCGGCACTGGCGCACCTGATGGCGCACCAACGCTGGAGCGCCTCGCTCATCGCCGACAACTGGAGCCCGGCCCAGCGGCTGGCCGTCGAGTGCTTCGAGGACGCGCGGGTCGACCATCTGCTCTGCCGCGCCCAACCCGGCCTGCGGCCGCTGTTGGCGGCCTTGCACCCGGCACCGCGCGCCGCGGACTGCGACCCCGAAACCACATCCTGCCTGCGCCACCGCTTGACGCGGCTCTCACGCGCGCTGCTCGATCCCTCGGCGGAGGTCGACGCCACGCTCGAACGCTGGCGCGCCCGCTTTCAGGAAGCGCTCGCCGATGGCCCGAGCAGCACCGCGGCCATGGCCCAGCTCGCGCTGGCCTACATCGCCGAAACCCGGCGCGCCAGCGACCAGCTCGCGCGTGTGCATTTCACCGACACGATCGTCTCCTACCGGGACGACAACCGCCACCTTTGGCGCTTCATCGAAGAGGGCGACGAGGAAGAAGTCTTCGACCGAACCAACCGCCCACGCGCCGAGGAAGAACCCGACCGCCTGCCGCCGCGGCTCTATCCCGAGTGGAACGAAAGCACGCAGAGCTATCGCCCCGATTGGGTCAGTGTCTACGACCAGCTCCATCCCTCGGGCAACGCCGCCGAGGTCGATCGGCTGCTGGCCAAGCATGCGGACCTCGCGCGTGCGCTCAAGCGCTGGCTCGACTGGCTCAAGCCCCAGGACCGCGTGCGTCAGCGCTTTCAAGAAGACGGCAGCGAGCTCGACCTCGACATCGCCGTTCGCGCCTGGGTCGACCTGTACAGCGGGCAAAGCCCCGACCCGCGGGTGAACTTCAGCCACCGCACGCAAAGCCGCGACGTCGCGGTGCTGCTGCTCCTCGACTGCTCACAGTCGCTGAACCAAGCGGTGGCCGGCAGCACGCAGACGCTGCTGCAACTCGCGCAGGAATCCGTCGCCTTGCTGGGCTGGGCGATTTCCGAACTGGGCGACCAGCTCGCCATTGCGGGTTTTTGCTCCAACACCCGGCACGACGTGCGCTACAGCCACATCCTGGGCTTTTCGGAAACCTGGGGCGATATTCCCAAGGCACGCCTGGCCGCCCTGCAAGCGAGCTACTCGACGCGTATGGGTGCCGCGGTGCGGCACGCCGCCCACTATCTCGGCGCCCGACGCGCGCAGAAAAAACTACTGCTCATCCTCACCGACGGGGAGCCGGCCGACGTCGACGTCAGCGACCCCGAGGCCCTGATTGCCGATGCGCGGCAGGCGGTGCGCGAGCTCGACGGCTCGGGCATCCACTGCCACGCGGTCAGCCTCGACCCACAAGCCGACCGTTACGCCCGCGAGATCTTCGGACACCACTACACCGTCATCGATCGCGTCGAACAGCTGCCCGAGCGCATGCCCAAACTGTTCATGAGCCTGACGCGCTGAGGCCGCGCGAGGCCAAACGTCTTTCACACCGCCTGCAAGGCTTGGAGGTTCTTGATGCGGTAGACCCGGCCTTGTTTGTCGAGCGGCTCGATGATGCCCTCGCGGACCAGCGCGCTGATCTCGCGGCTGACGGTCTCGAGTTTGAGGTCGAGCATGGCGCCCATGTCTTCACGCGCGAACAGCGTCGCGATCTCGGCATTGGTCGGGCTGCGCATTTTGAGCACGAAGTGCGCGACCCGCTGGCGCGCGGTGCCGAAGTTGAGGTCTGCGAGCCAGTCGTCGGCTTCCTTGAGCGCGTGGTGCCACTTTTCCATCAAGCGCTTGTGCAGCCGGGCCGAGTGCGTCCCCAGGCGCTGGATGACCGAAATCGGGATCCGGCACACCGACACATCCGTCAGCGCCACGGCGTCGCTGTCGTAACGCTGCGAGGCCAGGGCCTCGAGCCCCGCCACATCGCCCGCGCGAAGCACCCGCACGATGCGCTGGCGGCCGTCGGGCGTCACCCGCACCAGCTTGATCATGCCGGTGCGCACGGTGAAGATCCCCATGGCCGGTGCACCCTCGGTATAGAGCACCGTGCCCGCCCGGATGTCCAGATCGTCGATGGGTGCGTGGATGAGGCCGAAATCCTCCTCATTGAGGTCGGCAAACAACACCATGTCACGGATGCCGCAGCTGCGGCAGTCCGCAGTCCCTTTCCAGGCAGATTCGGTTTTGATCGGGATCATGGGGGTTGGATGTGGGGCAAAGCGGGGCAGCGCTGGATTCTCGCACGAGCCCCACCCGCCTCGCCCGTGATGTCAATTTTGATAGCAACAAAGACCCATTTCACGCCGGCATTCGGCCAAAATGGGCAAAAAACCCGCCCCAAGCGGGCGTGCGCTCAGCGCCCCCGGACGGCGGCACGCGCCTGGCGCAGCCGCTCATCGAGGTAGGCAGCGTAAAAGTCGGGCAAATAGCCGCCGACGAGCCGCTCGGCCACCTCGACCCCGCCGCGGCCGAAAAACAGCACCGTCGGCGCGACACGAACCGCCCACCGGTTGGCCAGATCGTCGTGCGTCGTGGGCTTGCCGTCGAAGTCGAGCACCGGGCGGCGGCTGCGTTTGTCGACCTGGACGAGCTCGATCCGCCCTTCGGCATACATCGGGCCGAGGTAGTGGTCCCGCGCCACCACACAGAAGGGGCAACCTTCGAGACTGACCATCACCACCAGCGGCTCGCCGCGTCGCAGCGCCTGCACGAGCGAGGCCCGCAGGTCGCTGGCGGGCTGCAGCAGAAGATGCTCGGCCTGCGCGATCCGCAGGGCGCCCAGCCCCGCAGCCGCGGCCAGCCACCATTCCCGCCGGCGCATGGTCCAGCCCAACAGGCTCGAACGCATGCTCATTTGGATTCGCGCTCCATGAGCAAATAGGTGTTGTAGGCATTCATGCGGTTGGCCACCTTGAACAGCGGCAGCGCCTCGAAGGCCGACCAATCGGTCGCCTCATAAGCGGACTCGAATGGTTCGAGATTGCGCGCCGCCTCACCCATCGTCTTGCGCAGATAAGCCAGATAGTCGCGCGTGAGCTGCATGTCCTTGCGCGGTTCGGCAGACAGCGGACCGTGGCCCGGCACGACGACCGTCGCATCGAATCCGAGCAAAACATCGAGCGCCTGGATCCAGTGACCGCTGTCGGCCTGTCCCACGAAGGGAATGCGGCTGCGAAACACCAAATCGCCCGCAAACAGCAGCCGCTCGGACGGCACGTACACCGCGAGGTCCTCGGGCGTATGCGCGGGGCCGAGGTGTTTGATGACGAAGTCCACGCCGCCGAGTCGCAGACGCCGCTCGTCGTCGACCCACTCGTCGGGTGGCACCAAGCGGGTGTTCTCGTCGATCCACGGCGCCAAGTCTTGCCGTGAAGCCTCCAGCCGCAGCCGCGCCGTCTCCGAATTGAGGTATTCGCGCGCAGCGCGATGCGCCACGATGCGCGCGCCCGCCTTCTGGAAGGCCTGCAAACCATAAATATGGTCCGCGTGATAGTGCGTCACGATCACCCACTTCACCGGCTGGGGCGTGATCTTGGCGATCTCCGCCATCAAACGCTCGGCCAGCGCCGGCGAGCCCAGCGCGTCGATCACCACCACGCCTTCGGGCGTCACGACGAAACCGGCGTTGGAAATGAAATTCTGGTTCGCACTCGACCCCAGCGCCGACACCCCCTCGACATACCAAGCCGAAGGCGTCACCTGCACCGGCTTCATCGGCACGAGATCGGCGGCCTGCGCGAGCGCCGGCAGCAGCGCGGTGAACGCAAAACTCAAGAACAGACCGAGCCGGATCGAGACGCGCCTCAACGCCTGGGCGCAACAGAAAAATCCATCGTTCACGTATTCACTCCAAAAGGTGTTGCGGCTTGGGGTCGCTGCACCGCACAAAGCTTGACCGGGGTCAACATCGCTCCCGTCCCCGGGGCTAGCATTTCCATCATTATTTCCGGAATCATCGAAACACACCATGGCGCTCGCAAACTGGATCGAAACCTGGGGTGAAGGAACGGTGCTCGCCGTCGGGGGCATCGTGATCGGCGCCCTCTTCGGATTTCTCGCACAACGCTCGCGCTTCTGCTTGCGTTCGGCGGTCATCGAGTTCTGGCACGGTCATTTCGGCGAAAAGCTCGCGGTTTGGCTGCTGACGTTTTCGGCCGCCGTCGTAGGCGTGCAGTCGCTCATCTTGCTCGGCGCGCTCGACGTCGGCAGCGCGCGTCAGCTCGCCTCGCGTGGCAGCCTCTCGGGCGCCTTGATCGGCGGCCTCCTCTTTGGCATGGGCATGATCATGACGCGCGGCTGCGCCAGCCGTCTGCTGGTGCTGTCGGCCAACGGGAACCTGCGCGCGCTGCTCTCCGGCTTGATTTTTGCGGTCACCGCGCAGGCGGCCCTCGGGGGGGCGCTCTCGCCGCTGCGCGAAAGCATCAGCAGCTGGTGGATCGTCGAAGGCGGTTCGTCTCGTGACCTGCTGGCCCTGACCGGGGTTGGACATTTCGGTGGCTGGTTGTTTGGTGGTGTGTGGGCGGCTGCAGCCCTGTTTTTCGGTCTGCGCAGCGTTGGTGGAACCTGGAAGTGGGTCGGCGGCATCGGTGTGGGCTTGAGCGTGGCAGCCGCTTGGTGGTTCTCCTATGCCGTGGCCCAGAACTCTTTTGAGAGCGTGCGCATCCAGGGCCTGACCTTCAGTGGCCCCTCGGCCGAGTGGCTGATGCGCGTGCTGGTTCGGCCGGCTCCGCCGATCGGCTTCGACTTTGGCTTGATGCCCGGGGTTTTCCTCGGCTCCCTCATCGGCGCGCTGATCGGGCGCGACTTCAAGGTCGAGGGCTTCAAAGACGGCTACAGCATGCACCGCTACATCATCGGGGCGGTCTTGATGGGCTTTGGCTCCATGCTCGCCGGCGGCTGCGCGGTCGGCGCAGGCGTCACCGGGGGCGCGATCTTCGCCCTCACGGCCTGGGTCGCGCTCGTCGGCATGTGGCTGGGCGGCGGACTCATGGACTGGCTGCTCGACCAAAAGCTCGCCCAAGTGCAGTTCTGGCAACACCGTGCCACGCCCGCCGTCGCCCCCTGAACTCAGACTCGTTCGGGCACGCTCGTTTCTGACCCATGAGCGCTTTGCGCGCATCCACTCATTGAGGCTTCATCATGCAGATTGACCGCTTTTCCCCGTTGGTCGCAGCCGCTGTCTTGGCGCTCTTTGCCGCCGCGCCCGCCCTAGGCGAAACCGACGCCGCCACACTGGCGACGCAACGTTGCGCCGTCTGTCATGGCGCCCGAGGCGAAAGCAGCAACGAGCAATTCCCTCAGTTGGCCGGCCAAAACGCCCGCTACCTCAGCAAACAGTTGCACGACTTTGCCAGCGGCGCCCGCACGCACGTGGCGATGAACGTGATCGCCCGAGAGCTGAGCGGGGAACAGATCGAGGCCTTGGCTCAGCACTATGAACGGCTCAAGCCGCAGGCGCACCCCGGCACCGACCCCTTGCTGGCCAACGTCGGGCGCTACATCTGGGAACGGGGCAACCCGTACACGCGGGTTCCGGCGTGCACGTCTTGCCACAAGGAAGCCGGGCTGGGCAACGCCCAACTGCCCCGGCTCGCAGGACAGAATCCGCGGTACGTGATGAACCAGCTCCAACGCTTCCACGCGCGAGAGCGGCAAAACGACGCAGGTCCCATGGCTTATGTGACCAGCGGTCTGTCCGAACTCGAAATGCGCGCGGTGGCCGAATACATTGGCGGTTTGGGGCGGAACTGAGCGCGCGCCCAGCCGAGCCGAACATCCAGCTGTGGAGCCAGCCAGCGGCGCGCGAATCTGCGTCACAGGCCGCTGACGTATTCCGCCACGGCGGCCATCTCCAGCGGCGTCATTTTCTCGACGATGGTGTGCATGACCGCGTTGTCGTTGGTGCGCTCGCGGGTGTGGAACTGCTTGAGCTGGCTTTCGACGTAACCGGCATACTGGCCCGCCAGGCGCGGCAGCGATGCGGTGCCCAACCCAGCCGGGCCATGGCAGCTGGCGCAGGCCGGAACGCCACTGAATTTATTGCCATGCAGATACAGGTATTTGCCCACCGCAGCCAATTCCGGGTCTTTCGGCGGCTCGGGCTGGACTTTCTGCTTCTCGAAATACTTGCCCAAGGCCACCATGTCTTCGGAGCTGAGCTTGGCCACCATCTCGCCCATCGCCGTGCTCTTGCGTTTGCCGGACTTGAAGGCTTCGAGCTGTTTGGCGATGTACTCGGCGTGTTGGCCGGCCAAGCGCGGAAACACTTCGCTCGAAGACTCACCCTCGGCACCGTGGCAGACGAAACACACGCCATTGACGATCTTCTTGGCGCGGGCTTCGTCACTCTGGGCGTGGGCGGACAGCGCCAACATGGCCATCGCTGCGGCGAAGAAGCGGTTGAACCGTCGCATGTTTATATGCTCACTCAGTGAAATAAATCTGAAAGAAAAGCGCCGCTCGGTCAGCAAGCGGCGCATGGCGCTCGTCCTGATCGGGCGCGGCCAGCGATGACGATCGCCGCAGGCCCGAGCGGGATCATCCCAGCGTGTCCGCCCAGATGTTACGCGCCCAGCCGAGTGCGTAACGACCTTCCAACTCGCTCGCGGCCTTGGAGATGCCACCGGAATCAGGCACGGTGAGCATGGTCTTCTTCTCAGCGTCGTAGCGGTGCACGCTGGCGACATGCACGGCATCCTCGTCGGTCACGAAGCTGTAGCAGGTGTTGTTGTAAATCGGCAGGCTAGGCACCGGCTTGCCGCTGAGCAGCGCCACGACGGCGGCGGCACAGGTCTTGCCGTGCTGATTGGCCATGTGCCCGGACTTGGGCATGCCCGGCGCGATCTGGATCGAGTCGCCAATCACATGCACGTTCTTCGCGGCTTTCGATTCGAAGGTCAGGAAGTCCACCTCACACCAACGCTTGTTGGCCGTCGCCAGACCCGTCTTCACCGCGATGTCGCCCGCACGCATGCTCGGCACCACGTTCGCAACGCTGGCCTTGAAATCGTCGTTGAACTCGAACTTGAGCGTGCGCGTCGCGGCATCGACGTCGGTGACGCGGTGCTTGGGCCGGTATTCGATCATCCCGTCGTAGTGCTCTTTCCAGGCCTTGAGGAACAAGCCCTTCTTGGACTGGATGTCATCGTTGGCGTCGAAGATCACCACCTTGCTCTTGGGCTTGGCGCGCTTGAAATAATTGGCCACCATGCAGGCGCGCTCATACGGGCCCGGCGGGCAGCGGTAGGGCGCGAGCGGAATGGCGAGCGCGTAGACGCCGCCGTCGGGCATGGCTTCGAGCTGCTTGCGCAGCGCCACCGTCTGCGGACCGGCTTTCCATGAATGCAGCACCTGCTCCTGCGCGCCGGGCTTAGCCATGCCCGGCAGGGTTTCCCACATGAAGTCCACGCCGGGGGAGACGATCAAGCGGTCGTAGGGCAGTGTGTTGCCGCCGGCCAAGCGCACCTGCCGCTTGTCCACGTCGATGGCCTCGACGCGGTCGCGCACCAGCGTCACGCCGTGCTTCTTCACGAGGTTGTCATAGGTGATGGTGATGTCATCCATCGACTTCAACCCGGCCAGCACCAGGTTGGAAATCGGGCAAGAGATGAATGTGGGGTTGGGCTCGACGAGCGTGACGTCCACCCCGCCCTCGGACCACATCCGGACATACTTCGCCGCGGTCGCCCCCCCGTAGCCGCCACCGATGACCACGACCTTGGGCTTGTTGCCGCCGACGCTCGCGCATCCGCCAAACAGCGTGGCGCTGGCCAACACGGAACCGGCCGCGACCCCTTGTACAAATTGACGACGTTTCATGCTCGATCTCCTCGTTCTTATTTCTTCAGTGCCGCGAAATAGCCAGCCAGTTGCTGGAGCTGCTCATCGGAATAGCCTTTGGCAATCTGATGCATCAGCGTCGCCGGCTTGCGCCCGGTCTTGAAGTCGAGCAATTTTTTCAGCAACTCGTCCTGTTTCTGCCCGGCGAGGGACTCCATGCCCTTCTCCGCAACACCGTGGGTGCCGTGGCAGTTGGCACACGCGGCAGCCCAGCTCCGCAGTTGCACCGCGTCGGCCGGCTGTGCCTGGGCCACGCCCAAACCTGCAGCCAGCGCCAAGGCTCCAGCAATCCATGTCTTCATCGTCGCTCCTTCGGTTGATCGTTTTCGTTCGCCCAAACGCCCAACGGCGTTCGGCCTACCCCTGATCGGGCGCACAATGCCCTGATCTATATCAGCGCTTTGCGAATCAATCATAAATTTTCGTCACTACCGTGACAGCCCGGGAAAACCCGCCTGCGCCACGTCAGCGCAACGTCAGGCTGACGTCGATTTTTCGCCGCCGGGTCCGTCGTCGATCTGACTTTCGATGGCGATTTGAGTGCAAACCGCGCGACACAGACTGGCCACCCGGTCATCGATGATCCGGTAATAAATCTGCACCCCTTCGCGCCGCTTGCCAAGGACGCCGGCCTGGTAGAGCGTGTTGAGGTGCTGCGACATATTCGGCTGCGTCGCATCGATCTCTCGAAGCAACTCGCCCACGTTCTTCTCCCCGTTGCACAAGCTGCTGATGATCTTGAGCCGCATCGGGGCCGACATGACCCGAAAAACTTCCGCAGCAAGCTCGAACACCTGATCGGACTCGCTGTAGGACGGGGTGGTATCCGGCGTCTTCGTGGATTTGGACATGGCTCTCAGTCGGTCGAGTCTACGAACCGTACGGCGGTGCATTTTCATACAAAACCCGAAATGTGCACGAGATTGGCCGAGGCGCAAACGGCGCCCCACCGCTTCCTATCGAAGCCGATTTCAAACCGTCCTGTCGGTGAGGCGCTCAAACGCCACATGGCCGCCGACCAGCGTCGCCCGCACGCGCCCGGGAAGTTCGTAGCCCTGAAACGGGGTGTGCTTGCCGTGGCTGCGTAAGCCTTCGGCCGTGACGACCCAGGCCGCCTGCGGGTCGAAGACACAGACATCCGCGACCCCCCCTTCGACCAAGCGGCCCAGACTGGATTGCAAAGACCCCATGGACGAAGCCAATATGTCCGCCGGATGGCTCGTGAGCGTGGCCCAGGCCTGCGTCGGCGGCATGCCCTCGTCGAGCGCCCATTTGTGCGCCAGCGAGGCCAACAACTCGATCGCGGTCGCCCCAGGCTCGGCCTGACCGAACGGCAAGGCCTTCGCGTCCGAGCCAACCGGGTTGTGATCGGAAACCAGCGCCGTGAGCGTGCCGTCGGCAAGCGCGGCACGCAAGGCCGCGCGATCGCGGGCCTGGCGCAGCGGCGGGGACAGGCGCGCATGGCTGTCGAAATAGCCGATGTCGAGGTCGGTGAGATGCAGCGAATGCACGCTCACATCGGCCGTCACCGCCAGGCCCTGCGCCCGCGCCGCCCGCACGAGTTCGACGCCTGCAGCACTGCTGAGTCGACACAGATGCACCCGTGCGCCCGTTGCGCGAACGAGTTCAAAAATCGTATGCAAGGCGATGGTTTCCGCGGCGACCGGAACCCCGGGCAGACCCATGCGCGTCGCCAGCGACCCGCTAGCGGCCACGCCGCCGCCCAGGTAGGCATCTTGGGGACGCAGCCAGACCGTGTAGCCGAACGTGCTCGCATATTGCAGCGCACGCAGCAGAACCTGGGTGTTGGCCATGGCCTGGTCCGCCTGGCCAAATCCCACACAACCCGCCTCGGCGAGGTGGACCATCTCGGTGAGCGCCTCGCCTGCCAAGCCCTTCGTCAAGGCACCGAGCGGAAACACCCGGGCCTGATGCAGCCGCTCGGCGCGGTACCGCAGCATCTCGACCAGCCCCGGTTCATCGAGCACGGGGTCGGTGTCCGGTGGGCAGACCAGCGCCGTCACCCCGCCCGCGACCGCAGCGGCCATCTCGGACTCCAGCAGGCCAACATGTTCGTGCCCTGGCTCTCGCAAGCGCGCGGCCAAGTCGATCAAACCCGGCAGAATCAGACAGCCTTGCGCGTCGATGACACGGTCCGCTGCAAAGCCCGCGGGCTCATTGCCGAGCGCCACGATCCGCCCCGAGGCGACCGCCACACTGCCGGGCTCATCGCGCCCCGAAGCCGGGTCGATGATGCGCCCCCCTCGAATGATGAGCTTCATCGCAGCGCTCCCTCGTTCAACATCCATGCAACCATCACGATCACGCCTCGTTTCCAGCCACGATGCTCATCACGGCCATACGGACCGCAATGCCAAACGTCACCTGCGGCAGGATCACGCTCTGCCGGCTGTCGGCCACCGCAGAATCGATCTCGACGCCGCGATTGATCGGGCCGGGGTGCATCACGATGGCGTCAGGCTTGGCCCACTGCAGGCGCTCGGGCGTCAGGCCGAAGCTCTTGAAAAACTCCTGGCTCGAAGGCAGCAAGGCACCACTCATGCGCTCGTTCTGCAGCCGCAACATGATGACGACATCCGCATCCCGCAGGCCCTCCTGAAGGGTGTGGCAGACCCGAACCCCCATCGCCGCCATGTCAGCTGGCACCAAAGTCTTGGGCCCGACCACCCGAACCTCGGCGCATCCGAGGGTGGTGAGCGCGTGGATGTCCGAGCGCGCGACCCGCGAATGCAAGACATCGCCAACGATTGCCACCGTCAGGTTGGAAAAGCCGCCTTTGTAGTGGCCTATGGTGTAGGCGTCGAGCAGCCCCTGCGTGGGGTGTGCATGTCGGCCGTCGCCGGCATTGATGACGTGGACATGCGGGGCCACATGCTTGGCGATCAGGAATGGCGCGCCCGACTCGCTGTGGCGCACCACGAAGATGTCGGCAGCCATGGCCGAGAGGTTCGCAATCGTGTCGAGCAGCGACTCGCCCTTGGAGGCAGAAGAGCGCGCGATATCGAGGTTGATCACGTCCGCAGACAGGCGTTTGGCTGCAATCTCAAAGGTGGTCCGGGTCCGCGTCGAGTTTTCAAAGAAGAGGTTGAAAACACTTTTTCCCCGCAGCAAGGGCACCTTCTTGACCTCTCGGTCGTTGACACTGACGAAATTGCTGGCCGTGTCCAAAATGTGGGTGAGGATGTCCCGGGGCAGGCCCTCGGTCGATAGCAAATGGATCAGCTCCCCGTGTCGATTGAGCTGAGGGTGGCGCTGGTGCAACATTCAAGCCTCCTCGATGCGGAACCGGAATTGCCCCTGCTCCCCGCGGTCCAGCGCGAGTTTCATCGAGGGCCCGAGCACGACGCTCGCCGCAGCAAAGTCCGGCTGAATGGGTAACTCCCGCCCGCCGCGATCGACCAGAACGGCCAGTCGCACGCGCGCCGGACGTCCGTAATCGAACAGCTCATTGAGCACCGCGCGCAGCGTTCGGCCGGTGTGGATGACGTCGTCGAGTAAGAGAATCTCCGCGCCTTCGACATCGAAAGGCAGACGGGTTTTCCCCCCGTAGCTCAAGCCGCGCCGCGAAAAATCATCGCGATGCAAAGAGGACGAGATGACGCCCGGCTCGCCCGCCCTCTGCCAGTCTCGGTGCAAGCGTTCGGCCAGCCACGCCCCTCCCGAAGTGATGCCGACGAGTTTCACCGATTCGTCAGCCCAGGGACGCACGCCGTCGCGCAAGGCCACATACAAAGCCTCCGCGTCGAGCGGCAACGATCCCGTCGTGGTGATGCTCATGTCAACTCCGAAAAAAACTGTTCCAGTATGACGCAGGCGCTCGCAGCATCGAGGTCATAAGCACCCCTCGCCTGCGCCTCGGTCGTGCTGTAGCGCTCATCGACTTCGAACACGGGTATGCCGAAGCGGGCGCGCAGTTGCCGGGCAAAACGCCGCGCCCTTTGGGTGTTTTCATGGGGCGCCCCGTCCGGATGGAAAGGCACACCGACGACCAAGGCGTCGGGCTGCCACTCGGCAATCCGGGCGGCTGCAGCCTCCATGCGGGCCGCCCCCTCGGCACGTATGGTCGGCAAAGGTGTAGCCTGCGCCAGAAGGCGGTTGCCCACCGCGACGCCTGTGCGCTTCAATCCGAAGTCGAAGGCCAGAAACGTCGCCAGCCCCTCGACGCCTGCGCGGCTGAATCCATCCTCTCGGGTCATGCGTGACCCGCCTGTCCCGAAAGCCGGCCTGCGTCGATACCCAGTAGTGCCATTGCCCGCTCGTACCGTTGCTCGATCGGCACCTCGAACAGCAAGGATGGGTCAGCCTCGACGGTCAGCCACAGGTTCTCGAGCAACTCGGACTCGAGCTGCCCGCCCTCCCAGCCCACACATCCGAGCGCCACACACAGCCGTCGAGGTCCGCCGCCGCAGGCCAAGGCTTCCAGCACATCGCGGGAGGTCGTCAGGGCGACATCGCGGGAAACCCGTCGAGTCGAAGAAAACAGGGCGTTTTGCGGCCCGGCTTCGAGATCCAATAACGGCTCGTGGAGCACGAAACCCCGATCCATCTGCAACGGCCCACCCTGGAGGACGATTTGCCGGCTCAGCTCCGAGCGGGCCAAGGGTAGGTCGACCTTATCGAACAAGCCACCGAGATCCATCGAACCGGGTTTGTTCACGACCAATCCGAGCGCTCCGTCCTCGGTGTGCTCGCACAGATAGATGACGCTGCGCGCAAAAGCACCGTCTTCCAAACCCGGCATGGCAATGAGGAAATGATCTGCGAGGTCGGTGCCGGTGGAGTCGCGAGGCATGCCAGAATTTTACCGATGCCGACGAACAAACCCCATCGAAGCGGCCTGATGTGGTTCCGCCGAGACCTCCGTTGCAACGACAACACCGCTTTGCACCAGGCCTTGCGCCAGTGCGAGCGCGTCTATGTCGCCTTCGTTTTCGACCGCGCCATTCTCGACCCCCTGCCCCGCCAGGACCGCCGCGTCGGCTTCATTCATGCCTCCGTGCTCGCGCTCGACCGGGACCTCCGTGCGCTGAGCCCGACACCGGGCGTGAACCTGATCGTCCGGCACGCCCATGCCGAGGGCGCGATTGCGGATCTGGCGTTCCAGCTCGGCGTCGACGCCGTTTTTGCCAACGAGGACTACGAGCCCGAAGCCTGCGCCCGCGATGAACGGGTTCGCTCGGCGCTGTCCTCGTTGGGCGTGGCATTCCACCTCCACAAGGACCAGGTCGTCTTTGCCCCCAACGAGATTCGCACGCAGCAGGGCAAGCCCTATTCCGTCTTCACGCCGTTCAAGAACGCTTGGCTCGCCCGGCTCACGGAAGAAGACCTCGAGCCCCGCACCGCGGCCGACCATGCCGCGAGCCTCGCGGCCCCTCCGCCAGCCTTGCAACGCCCGATCCCTAGCCTCGCCGAAATGGGGTTTGAGCCTCCAGCCGACGAGGTTCAACGGCTTTTGCCCGGATCGGACGGCGCGACCCAGCGACTTCGAGATTTCCTCGGGCGCATCGACCGATACGATGCGCTGCGTGACTACCCGGCGCTCAAGGGGCCAAGCTATCTGAGCGTCCACCTACGCTTTGGCACGATTTCGATCCGCGAACTCGTCGCCGCCGCGCAGGCGGCCGCACGCACAGGGGCTGGTACAGGGGCGACGACCTGGCTCAGCGAACTGGTTTGGCGTGAGTTTTACTTCCAGATCCTGGGGATGTACCCGCATGTGGTCGACCACAGCTTCAAGCCCGAATACGACCGGATCACTTGGGAAACCGGAGCCGAGGCCGACGCCGCGTTCGACGCGTGGTGCCAAGGCCAGACCGGCTATCCGTTGGTCGATGCCGGTATGCGGCAACTGAACCAAACCGGCTACCTGCACAACCGGCTGCGCATGGTGACGGCGAGCTTCCTGGTCAAGAATCTGGGCATCGACTGGCGGCGAGGCGAGCGCTACTTTGCGGCCCGGCTCAACGACTATGACCTCGCTGCCAATAACGGCGGCTGGCAATGGTGTGCTTCGACCGGATGCGATGCGCAGCCCTGGTTTCGCATATTCAATCCAGTGACTCAGAGCGAGCGCTTCGACCCCGAAGGCCGCTTCATCCGCCGTTACGTGCCGGAAATCGCCCAACTGCCCAACACCAGCATCCACGCCCCCTGGAAGGCAAAGCCGGTCGACCTTGCCGCTGCCGATGTTCGGCTCGGCATCGATTACCCCGCACCCATCGTCGCGCACGAGGCTGCGCGCGAGCGCACGCTCGCCCGCTATGCCGCCGTCCGCGGCCGTCAGGCCTCGACCGTCCCATAGGCATAGCGGCGAACGAGCGCCAGCAGTTCTTCTTCCGAGTAGGGCTTGCCGAGATAGTGGTTGACCCCTAAGGCCTTCGCATGCTCCCGGTGCTTCTCGGCGATCCGTGACGTGATCATCACGATCGGCAGGTCTTTGAGGGCGTCGGACGCGCGAATGTTGCGTGCCAGATCGAAGCCGTCCATGCGTGGCATTTCGATGTCAGACAAAACCACGCTGGGCCGCTCTTCCTGCAGCACCTTGAGGGCTTGCAAGCCATCGGCCGCCAAAGCCACCCGATAGCCTTCTCTTTGCAGCAGGCGCTGCGTGACCCGTCGAACCGTGATCGAATCGTCCACGACCAGAACCAGCGGAACTGCGGGCGCGAACGCCTGCTCCTGAGCCTGCGGTGCAGAACGTGGCGTGGGCTGCCGACGCGCAGCCTCGCCGTAGGCTGCGGCCAGAACGACCGGGTTGTAGATCAGCACCACGTCTCCCGAGGGAAGCACCGTAACCCCCGCAAGCCCCACCAAACGCGAAAGCTGGGGCCCAAGGTTCTTGACCACCGCTTCCTGGTTTCCCAAAACCTCGTCGACGTGAACGGCGATCCGACGGTCGCCGCTGCGGAAGATGACCACCGACGCGGTCTTTTCCGGGAATTCAGCCGATTGATTGCCAATGCCGAACAGGGCACCCGCCCAATAGAAGGGCAAGGCGTCGGCGCCGAAGCGCCATTCACCCGTCGCGTAAGCCGCCGCGACCTCGTCGGCCTTGAGCTTGCGCACGAGCTCGACCACCCCGGCAGGCACCGCGAAAACCTGACCTGCAGCGCGCAACAACACGACTTGCGTGACCGCCGTTGTCAAAGGCAGGGTGAGCTTGAAACGCGTACCCGCTCCGGGGTGCGACTCGACCTCGATCCGTCCGCCGACGGATTGGATCTCGGAGCGGACCACATCCATACCGACACCCCGACCCGCCAATTCGGTCACCTCGAACGCCGTGGACAGGCCAGGCATGAAAATCAACTCGGCCGCTTCCCGCTCGGTCAGCGCCTGGTCTGGCGCGATGAGGCCGAGCCGGGTCGCCTTGTCCCGCAAGCGCGCGTAATCGAGGCCGGCGCCGTCATCGGCAAAAGTCAGCATCACTTCGTTGCCCACCTGTCGCACGTCGACGGAAACCGTCCCAGCTGCGGGCTTTCCTGCAGCCGTGCGTGTCTCGGGCGACTCGATTCCGTGGACGACGCAATTGCGCAGCAGGTGTTCGAATGCGCCGGTCATACGGTCGAGCAACCCCCGGTCGATCTCAATCCCGCCGCCAATCAGATCGAGCTTGACTTGCTTGCCGGTGTCTTTCGCCGCCTGCCGTACGACCCGGTAGAGGCGCTCCGAGATCGATTCGAATTCCACCATGCGCGCCCGAAGCAAATCTTCTTGCAGCGCTCGGGTTTGGCGCGCTTGTGCCTGCAAGTCGTCTTCGGTCGCGTCGACCGTGCGCTGAAGGGCGCGCTGCACGGTCGCGACGTCGTTGACCGACTCGGCCATCATCCGCGTGAGTTCCTGCACGCGCGTGAAACGGTCGAATTCGAGCGGATCGAAATTCTGCTGGCTGTCCTTGGCTTGCGCGAGGCGCGATTGCATCTGGCTCTCGGCCTGGACCTCGACGTCCCGCAACTGGTGGCGCAAGCGCTCGAGGTTCCCAGTAAGGTCGTTCAGCGACTGGCGCAACTGACGCATCTGCGTCTCCAGCCGCGAACGGGTAATCATCACTTCGCCGGCTTGATTGACCAGCCGGTCGAGCAGCTGGGCCCGCACGCGCACCGTCTGGTTGGCTGCCGCACGCAAGGGGGCGGCCAACAAGGGCGCCGGCTGCGCGACCGCCCCAGCCTGCGGAGGAGATGCGAGCTGTGCGGACGCTTCCCCTAGCCTGGAGGCCGTGGCGCTGGGCGCAGCTGCGGGCGCCGGCTCGGCCGGAGCGGCCTCGGGGCGAGTGGCTTCTTCGAGTGGGTTTCGCAGTTGCTCGAAGCGCGCGACCAGGGCATCAAATGCCGCCAACAGCGGGTCGATGTCCTCGCCCAACGCCGACTCGGCAGCAATGGCCTCGATCTCCGACTCCATCCGGTGCGCCATCTCACCCAGACGCTGGGCACCTGCGAGTCGGGCGCTGCCTTTGAGGGTGTGCAGCGTCCGCAAGACCTCACCTTGCGCCGAAGTATTGTCGGGGCGGGCCGCCCATTGCCGCAGCGCGCTGCCCAAGCGGGGCAAGAGTTCAAGCGCCTCTTCTTCGAAGATCGGAAACAGATCCGCGTCGACCTGATCGAGGACGTCGAAATCGCCTTCTTCCGACGGCGCACCAGCGACGCCGGTGGCCACACGATTCGCCTCAGCCGAAACCGGCGCCGCAGCGGAGGGGCGCTCATCGCCCTCGTCGGCTGCTTCGGCGGGTTGGTCGAGGCCAGTCACGGGCTCTTCAAGCTCCAGCCGCTCCAAGCCCTCGATCAAATGCGGACTGGGCTCCTTGAGGAAACCAGCCGCGAACTGATGCAGCAGACGCCGGATCTCGTCGGCCACTTCGCACAGCAGACCCGCCACTCGAGGCGCTACACCGGGCTGCGCCTGCACATGGTCGAGGCTGTGCTCGAGCTGCCGCGCCAGGGCCGAGAGCGATTGGAAGCCGACGGTCGCTGAGCTTCCCGCGAGTGCGTGGGCCAGCGCCGCGGCGTCCGCCGGTACGGCCCGATGCTCGCATTCGAGGGCCCACTCCCCCAACTGCTGCTGGAGTTTGCGCGACCACTCGTCGGCCTCGTTGAGGTAGACGTTGTAGAGCGGGATACTGATGCGCAAAGGACCGACGAGTCGATACGCATCGGTTTCTTCTTCCGGCTCAAGGGCCTCTGCTTCTGCGGCTTCTGCGGCCTCTGCTGCCTCTGCTGCCTCTGCTGCCTCTGCTGCTTCTGCTGCTTCTGCTGCTGCTTCTGCTGCTTCTGCTGCTTTTGCTGCTTCTGCTGCTTCTGCTGCTTCTGCTGCTTCTGCTGCTTCTGCTGACTCTGCTGCCTCTGCTGCCTCTGCTGCCTCTGCTGGCTCTGCGGCTTCTGCTGCCTCTGCGGCTTCTGCTGCGGCGACGGCTTGGACGGGTTCGGCGAACGCCGGAGCAGGTTCCGGCGCGGCGGCATCCGACGCGAAGAAGGCTTCGAATTCGCCGGCCGCGAGCTCTGTGATCTCGACGGACGGGGGCTCGGGCAGAGGCAAAGGCTCCGCTTCTACAGACACCGACGCATCCTGGGTCTGCCCGACATCACCGCCGGCTTCCACGGGCGGAGACGGGCGAGCGATCGGCTGCACGGTGCCGCTCGAACGGAAGTCCTCGGCAACGCGCGTGAAGACTTGCGCCGTCCAGGCGCTGGCGTCCCCGGACTCGAGGTCCGCCGCCCACTGCCCGAAGGCATCGAGCGCATCCCCCGCCACCGAGAGAAGCTCGGGAGTCGCAGGCTTACCCTCACCGAGCCATTGATTGAGCACCTGCTCGAAGCTCCATGCAGCTTCGCCGAAAGCCTCCAGCCCGACCATGCGCGAGCTGCCTTTGAGGGTGTGAAAGGCTCGACGCAGCGTCGTCAGCGCATCGACGTCCCTAGGCGCGGCCGCCAGGACATCGAGGGCTGCGCGGCCGTTGGCAACGACCTCGTGCGCCTCTTCAAGAAAGATCCCCAGCAGATCGTCTTCATCCACGGGAGGCGCGGAGGCCGTGATCTCCACCGGCTCGGCCAGTGGCGCCGGCTCGACCTCCGGGGGCTCGGGTGGCGGGCCTGCAAGCTCGGCCAGTGTGGCTTCCAGGGAAGCCTCGATAGGCTCTGCCTCCGGCGACGACGGCGGAACGGACAAGTCCAGGCTCGGGAACGCAAGCGCTTCGGCAGGGGGCTCCGCAGGCGCACTTTCGGTAAACGGGAGCGTGTCGGAAAACTCGCGCACCCAAGCGGAATCGCCTGCGGGCTCGGAAGGGGCCAGTGATGCGGTCGGCGTGTCCTGCGGCGAGGTATCCGCGACGAGCGGAGCGGACGCATCGGTCGAGTTCGCCGCGACCTGGACGGGTGCAGCAGACTCCCGGCCCATCAGGGGCTCGAGTTCGCCGGTTGCTTCGTCGAAAACGAAGAGGCGGCGCGCCAGCTGTGGCTGGTAGTTCAGCATGTCGAGCAGCAGCCCCAGCGCGCCCAGGTTGTTCCCAAGCGAATCGAAGAGCGCTTGCCGCTCTTCAGCGCCCAAGTCGCCGGCCTGCTGCAGCAGCGATTCGGTTTGCGAGCGCATGTGGGCAACCGCCGCAGCCGCCGGTTCCAGCCCCAGGACCGACAACACACCCCGCATCTGGGCGAGCAGAGGCGGGGCCTTCGCCAGCTCATCGAGTGCTTGGGCATCGCGGTTGTATTGATCGAGGGCTTTTTCGGTCTCCGCCAGGGTATGTCGCAGCTCACCGATGACTGTGCCCATCGTCTGCTGGTCGCTGACGTTGCGGAACAGCTCCTCCATCCAAGGCTCGATCGGCCCGGCATCCTGCTGCTCGGTCGCCCGCGCGATGCGCTCGGCCAGTTGGGCGGAGCGCGCGGCGAGTTCCTCGGCGTCTGGCCGAACGCGGGCAAGCGCCGCGTCCAGATACAGCAAGGCCGTGGCGACTTCGAGGGCCAGCGCCGACTCGGGCGGTCGGCCCTCGGCCACACAGCGCGCAGCAACCCCTTCGAGTGAGCGGGCGAGAACCTCCGTATCGGGATGAAGCCGAACCAGAGCCTCACTCATCAAAGCGAATTTGTCGGGGAGCCCCTTGAGCGCCGAATCGTGACCGCCGGCAAGGCTCGCCCAAGCCTCTTTGACCGCGTCGATCCGTTTGCGCAGCTGATGCAATTGCGCCGGGTCGAAATGGCCGAAACTGCGCTGCTCATAGTCCACGGGCGCGGTGTCGGCCAAACCATATCGACGGCGGATGTCGGCAACCCGCCCATCGTGCACCGCCCCCGCAGGGAGCTGCGACAGGTGAAACAGCAGATCGCGACCCAATGCTGGCGTGGCGCCGGCCAAGCCGCGATAGGCATTGGCGATCTGCAGCAGCAGCTGGGAAACGACACGCTTGGCGTACAGATCCAGCGCCAGCGAGCCTTCTGCTGCGGCGCCGAAAAACGCGGCGGCAAGGGACCAGAATGTGCGCTCGTTGCTGTGCGTGGCGCGCGCGCCGATCGCTTCGCAGACCTGGCTCAATACCTGCCCTGCAGCCCGGTCGCCCGTCTGCAGCAGGCTGAGCACGGCCCGGTCCACCTGAGGCCGCGGCGGCAACTCGGCGGCGACTTCGGATGGCCCAGCCGGCAACTCACGCCACGAGAATTCACACTCCCAAAGATCGGCGGGGTGTACCCGGGTCGCCTGTGCCAGTCGCTGAACATCGCGGTACTGCGGAAACAGCCCCACGGCCGACAAGCGCTCCCCGGCAAGCGTTCGGGCCAGGAACTCCATCAAGGCAAAGCCGGCGTTTTCCACCGCGGCGACTGCATCGGCATCGACCAGTTTCGGCTGCGCGACGAAGCGCGCAACGGCGGCCTCCATCGCGCGAGCCAGATGCGCTGGAGCCGAAAACCCCACCAGTTCCAAGGCCCCTACGGCCTGGTGCAACTGTTGACGCGCCAGTCGCAGCGGCGTGACATCGGCCGCAGCAAGGCCGTCAGCCTGTGCAGTCTGGAGCTCGCGCTGATAGCGCTTCAAAGCTTTGTTGACAGCCTCGAGGTTTTTCCGCAGTTCGCTCTCGACCCACGCGAGCGGCCCGAGGTCGACGATCGGCTCCGCTTCGACGTTGGCACGGGCAGTTTCGGTTGAGGACATGGGCAAATCGGCTCCGCGTAAACGTAGGGATCGGGCGCGCTCAGACCTTGGACCCAGGACGATCAAGCAATCTTGAACCGGGCCACCGAAGCGCGCAATTCCTCGGCCATGCGCGCCAGCTCGCGCACCTGTTCGGCGGTGGTCCGAGTGCCTTCTTCGGTCTGCTCGGTCACGGCGAAGATGTGCTGAATGTTGCCCGCGACTTCCCCCGCCTGCTCGGCCTCGCGGGCGGCTGCTTGAGAAATCCGCTCGATGAGCTCGGCGAGTTGCCGCGACACGCGGTCGATTTCGGCCAGTGCCGCACCCGCGTTGTCGGAGAGCTTCGCCCCCTCGACCACACCTTGCGTGGAGCGCTCCATGGCGCCCACGGCGTCTTGGGTGTCGGTCTGAATGGTCCGCACGAGCGCCGAGATTTGCCGTGTCGCGTCCGCCGAACGCTCAGCAAGTCGCTGCACTTCTTCGGCCACCACCGAGAAGCCCCGGCCCGCTTCGCCTGCGGAGGCCGCCTGGATCGCCGCATTCAGGGCCAGCACGTTGGTCTGCTCGGTAATGTCCGAAATCAGCTCGGTGATTTCACCGATCTCCTGGGACGATTCACCCAGGCGCTTGATCCGCTTGGACGTTTCCTGAATCTGGTCTCGGATGGCGTTCATACCGCCGATGGCGGCTTGCACGGCTTCGAGGCCAGACTCGGCGGCGCGCAGCGACTGGCGCGCCACCTGCGCCGTTTCCTGTGCCTGCGCCGACACGTCGGTGATTCGGGCCGCCATGTCGAGCACCGATTGGCCGGTTTCGCGGATTTCTCGCAACTGCTCGCCCGATGCCGCGAGCAGTTCGGTCGACGTGTTTTCCACCAGCGCCGTGGTTTGCGCCACGCGGGTGGCCGTCTGCTGCACGTTCCCCACCAGCATGCGAAGTTCTTCGACGGTGTAGTTCACCGAGTCGGCGATGGCCCCGGTGATGTCTTCGGTCACGGTGGCTTCCTGCGTCAGGTCGCCCTCGGCGACCGCCTGCAGTTCGTTCATCAGTCGCAAAATGGCCGCCTGGTTCGCGTCGTTGATGCGCTTGGCCTCCTGCTCCTGCGCCAAAGCCTCTTGGCGCTGACGCTCAGCGATCAGCTGTCGCTGGCGGCTTTCCTGAAGCTGAACATAGGCAAGGCCAGCCGCAGCACCGAGCGCACCCAAGGCGGCGACGAGCAAGGCGAGCAAGGACAGCCCCCCGAGGCCGGTGCGCGCGGAGAGCATTTCCTGAACCGTCTCGAGACCTTTGCGCAAGGGTTCGCTGTCGGCAATGATGACGCCCTGCGCTTCGCGCGCGGCCACCAAGCCTTGCAGGTTGCCCAGAATGGCTCCGGCTTGCTGGCGGGTCTCTTCGTACAGTTTCAACAGCGCTTCGAGTCGCTCGCGGGTTTGTGCATCCTTCGCCGGGGCCAGGCGCAGGTCGGCACTGCCTTCGAGCAAACCCGTGGCAATCTCCTTGAAGGTGTTGAGGTCCTTACCGAGCAAGAACACCGCCTCGGGGCTCACGCCTTCCATGGTCAGGAATTCGTTGGCGGACTTGCCGATCCGCTGCGTGAGCATCACGAGCTGACCGGTCGCGGCGATCTCGGATGCCGGTGCGTTCTGCTGCAGCTTGAGGGAGGAGATGGTTTCCGCGATCTCCAGCAAGTCCGAGGATTGGCGGTTGATCGTGCGCAAGGCCGAGCCCACCTGCGTGAGAATTTTTTCCTGCTTCAGAATGACGTCGGCGTTCTTTTCAGCACGATCGACCATCGGCACGATCTTTTCGACTTCGGCGGAAACCTCGCCCGTCACCGGCTTCAGGCCGAGCTCGTCGTTGCCGTCCTTGAGCCCGCGCACGGTCTTGGCGAGCACCTCGCGCGCTTCGCGAATTTCGGGGAAGGCCACTGGGTTGCCCACCAAGGCCTGCGACACCGACTTGGCCAGACGTTGCGACTGCATCAGCGCATTACCGGTCGCAGCCACCTGAGTCGCCACCGTGTTCGCTTGGCGGAAGGCGACGACGGTGACGATGGCCAGGATCACCAGCATGACCGCAAGCAGGGCAACGAGCAGGCGCTGGTGCTCGGCGGCACTGCGGGTGCCGAGCACGGGCAGCGTCAGCGCGTCTTCTGCCGGGGCTACCTCGATATCCGCGTCCGCCGCGTACGGCGAGCGGCTTTCGGCAAAGTCGGCGCTGCTGAGCTGTTCAGACTCGGCCGCAACGGTGCGCTCGCCCGCTTGCTGAGTCGAATCTGCGGTCACGTCCTCAGCAACGGGCGGAACGGCCGGCGCGGGCTTGCGAAAAAGCCGGGAGAGTTGATCCTTGATGGACATAGCTGAGCCTTCCGAAATCTCAAACACCAATATGAAGGAAACCAGGGTCGGTCGAGAGCGCCTGAAGGTTGATTTCCTGCCAGGCAGCCCCCGCCGCGTCGACGTAGCGATGCCCCAGGTAAGCCGGCGCGTCGGGCCCAGGCGCCTCGGACGAACCGAACGCATCGACATGCCGCAGGCCAGCCAGGCGGTCGATCTGCAGCGCGCAGTTCACGCCCAGGACCTCGTTGAACGCAACGAAACGGCCCGTGGCTTGTGCGCCCTCGGCCCGCGGCCGCGGCGGCTGCTGACGCAGGAAGCCCACAAGATCGACGACACCGAAGACGCCCCCGCGCAGGTTCGCGACACCCAAGAACCACGGCCGGGCGTGAGGCACGACCTGGATCGGCACCTCGGGGAAGATCTCGCCGGCGTGGTTCAAAGGGATCAGGAAGCGATCGCCCGCGGCCTCGACCCCCAACCAGGCGGCGGTCGCGCCCTGGGTTTGCGCATCCTGCAGCCGGCTGGCCAGCCGGGCCTGGAACGCGCGCAATGCGTCGCGGCTGGACATCGTCAGCTCAACGCTTTGATCTTGGCGAGCAGCTCGGCCGCGTCGACCGGCTTGGTCACATAGTCCCGCGCGCCTTGGCGCATGCCCCAGACGCGGTCGGTCTCTTGGTTCTTGCTCGTGCACATGATGATGGGCACGTCGGCAAACTGCGGGTTGCGAGTGATCGCCCGCGTGAGCTGGAAGCCGTTTTGACCCGGCATGACCACGTCCATCAGGATCAGATCGGGCTTGGCGGTCTCGAGCTGCTGCATGGCCTCATCGGCATTTTTGGCGGTGCGAACCGCAAAACCGTTTTTGCGCAACAGCTCGGACAGAAACATCAATTCGGTCTTCGAGTCGTCGACCACCAACACGTTTTGAATGCTCATTGGGACTCCTTCGGTTGGGCGCCCGCATACTGGCGGACGGCTTGCAGCAGTTGATCTTTGGTGAAGGGCTTGGTGAGGTAGTCCTGCGAACCGACCATCCGCCCCCGCGCCTTGTCGAACACGCCGTCTTTGGACGACAACATGACGACCGGTGTTGCGGAATATTTCACATTTTTCTTGATGATGGCGCAGGTTTGGTAGCCGTCAAGCCTCGGCATAAGGATGTCGCAGAAGATGACGTCGGGCTCGAAGTCGTTGATTTTCGAGAGCGCGTCGAAGCCATCCTCGGCCAAAAGGACCTCATGACCCCCTTGCTTGAGAAAGATTTCGGCGCTGCGACGGATCGTGTTGCTGTCGTCGATTACCAACACTTTGTAACACGGAAGGTCGGAACTCACGTCGTGTGTCTCCTTGAGGGGTCAGACCGACTGCGGTGGAGTGACGCTCGAAGCGCCTGCCCTGCCGCCGCGCGCTTCAGAGCGCAACCATTTCGAAGTCTTCTTTGCGCGCGCCGCACTCGGGACAGGTCCAGTTCATGGGAACCTGCTCCCAAGGCGTCCCAGGGGCTACGCCGTGCTCGGGGTCGCCCAGAGCTTCGTCGTAAATCCAGCCACAGATGAGGCACATCCAGGTTCGAGTCGCAGTCACGGCTTCTTTCAGGGGGGTTCACTTAGAATCGATTCATTGTATCGGCGCAACGTGACGCAACAGGGCGCGCCGGCCCGTGTTCATGCAGCTGGGCACCTATGACTTTCCCCAATATCGAACCCACCGACGTCGACCCCGAGGGCGCAAGCGCCCCCCTGTCGGCGCCGGCCTGCGTGCTTGCCATCGGGGCGAATGACCCGTCTGGAGCAGCGGGGCTCGCCGCCGATGTGCTCACGATCGCCTCGGTCGGAGCGCACCCCTTGCCGGTCGTGACGGGGGCTTGGATCCGGGACACGGCGGGCATCCGCGACTTCTTCGGCCTGCCAGAGGAGGCGGTCGCCGAACAGGCTCGGGCGGCGCTTGAGGATGTGTCGGTTCGGGTGATCAAGATCGGATTTGCCGGCCGCCCCGAGACCTTGGCCGTGCTGGCCGAATTGACGACCGAATACGGCGAGATTCCGGTGGTGGCCTGTCTGCCAGACCTGACCTGGTGGAGCGACGACGCGATCGACGCCTACCTCGATGCGCTGCGCGAGTTGCTCTTGCCCGAAGTCACCGTGCTCGTGGGCAACGTCGGAAACCTCACGCGCTGGCTGCTGCCCGAATGGAGCGGCGAACGCGGCCCGACCCCGAGGGAGCTCGCCATCGCTGCCGCTGAATTCGGCACGCACTATGTGGTGGTAACGGGCATCCATCAAGGGCACGAGACCATCGAAAATGTGTTGGTCAATGCCCAGAGCGTCCTGGCCAGCGAGCGATTCGAGCGCATCGAAGCGGTTTTCAGCGGCGCGTCGGACACCCTGGCCAGCGCCCTCGCGGCGCTTCTCGCGACAGGGTGCGACCTCACCGAAGCGTTCCGCGACGCGCTGCAATATCTCGATGGCGCCCTCGATGCAGGCTTTCGTCCCGGTATGGGCGGAGCCGTGCCCGACCGGCTATTCTGGGCGCAGCCCGACGAAGCCGAGAACGCGGAGGAAGCGCCCGAGGGCTCGATCGACCTTCTCAACCAACCATTCAATGACACCCGACACTGACCGCACCGACGCCAACCTGGCTTTGTTCGAACGCGCCCGCCGCGTCATCCCCGGTGGCGTCAATTCGCCCGTGCGCGCCTTTCGCGCCGTGGGCGGCACGCCGCGCTTCATCACCCGCGCCGAGGGCGCCTACATCTGGGATGCCAACGGCCAGCGCTACATCGACTACATCGGCTCTTGGGGTCCGATGATCCTCGGCCATGGGCACCCGGCGGTGCTCGAGGCGGTGCAGAAGGCGGCGCGCGACGGCTTCTCGTTTGGCGCACCGACCGAGCGTGAAATCGAATTGGCCGAGGAAATCCTGCGCCACGTGCCGTCGATGGACATGGTGCGGCTCGTGAGTTCCGGCACCGAGGCGGCGATGAGCGCGATCCGTCTCGCGCGTGGTGCGACCGGGCGCAACAAGCTCGTGAAATTCGAAGGCTGCTACCACGGCCATGCCGATGCGCTGCTGGTCAAGGCCGGCTCGGGCCTGGCGACCTTTGGCCACCCGACGAGCGCGGGCGTGCCCGCCGTCGTGGCGCAAGACACCTTGGTACTCGAATACAACAACCTCAGCCAGCTCGAGGCGGCGTTTGCCGCGCACGGCAGTGAAATCGCCTGCCTGATGATCGAGCCGATCGCGGGCAACATGAACTTCGTGCGCGCGTCGGTGCCGTTCATGCAGCGCTGTCGCGAGCTGTGCACGCAGCATGGCGCGCTGCTGGTGTTCGATGAGGTGATGACGGGCTTTCGGGTGGCGCTGGGCGGCGCGCAAAGTCTCTACGCCCAAGCCATTCCCGACTTTGCGCCCGACCTCACGGTGCTCGGCAAGGTCATCGGCGGCGGCATGCCGCTGGCGGCGTTCGGTGGCCGCTGCGCGGTGATGGAGCAACTCGCGCCGCTCGGGCCGGTTTATCAGGCGGGCACGCTGTCGGGCAACCCGGTGGCCACGGCCTGCGGGCTGGCCACGCTGCGCGAAATCTCGCGCGAGGGCTTTTATGACGCTTTGGCGCGCCAGACGCGCACGCTGATCGAGGGCCTGAAGTCCGAGGCCGACGCGGCGGGTGTGGCGTTCAGCGCCGACAGCGAGGGCGGCATGTTTGGCTTCTTCCTGCTGCCCGAACTGCCGCAGAACTACACGGCCGTGATGAAGAGCGATGGTGCCCGCTTCAATACCCTGTTCCACGGCCTGCTCGAGCGCGGCGTCTATGTCGCCCCCGCTTTGTACGAGGCGGGCTTCGTCAGCGCCGCTCACAGCGACGAGGACCTCGCGCGGACCTTCGAGGCGGCACGGGCGGCGTTCCGATTGCTCACAAAATAAGAGCAAGCAACGACCGGTTCACGCCGGCTTACTGGCAAAAAACCATGAAAAAGCGGCCCGCGGGCCGCTTTTTCATGGGTGCTCCACGCTGAGGACATTCAATGCCGGAAATGCCGCACGCCAGTGAACACCATGGCCACGCCGCGCTCGTCGGCTGCGGCGATGACTTCGGCATCGCGGATCGAGCCGCCGGGCTGGATGATGCAGCTCGCGCCGGCATCGACCACCACGTCGAGCCCGTCGCGGAAGGGGAAGAAGGCGTCGCTGGCCACGGCCGTGCCCTGCAGCGACAGACCGGCGGCTTGCGCCTTGATGCTGGCGATGCGCGCCGAATCGAGCCGGCTCATCTGGCCCGCGCCCACGCCCATCGTCATGCCGCCTTTGCAAAACACGATGGCATTGCTCTTGACGAACTTGGCGACCTTCCATGCAAACAACAGGTCGTCGAGTTCCTGCTCGGTCGGGACGCGCCGCGTGACGACCTTGAGATCGCTGCGCTGGAGCTCATGGTTGTCCGCGCTCTGGATCAGCAGGCCCGAGCCCACGCGCTTCACATCGTGGGCGTTGAGGCCGCGCGCCCAGGGCGTGGCACCTGCCGGGTCGATGCCGTCGAGCGGGATCTCGAGCACACGCACATTGGCCTTGGCTTTGAACACCTCGAGCGCCTCGGGGCTGTAGGCCGGCGCCATGAGCACTTCGACGAACTGCTGGCTCACGGCCTGCGCCGCTGCGGCATCGACCGGGCGGTTGAACGCGATGATGCCGCCGAAGGCGCTCGTCGGGTCGGTCTGAAAGGCCTTGCGGTAGGCATCGAGCGCATCCACCCCCACGGCCACGCCACAGGGGTTGGCGTGTTTGACGATCACGCAGGCCGCCGGCGCGTTCGCGGTGGTGCCGAAGCTCTTGACGCATTCCCAGGCCGCGTCGGCGTCGGCGATGTTGTTGTAGGACAGCTCCTTGCCCTGCAACTGACGCGCGGTCACGAGCGAGCCTGGCGCGGGATGCAGATCGCGGTAGAAGGCCGCGCTTTGGTGCGGGTTCTCGCCATAGCGCAAGTCCTGCAGCTTCACGAAACGGCCGTTGCTTTGCCCCGGAAACTCATGGCGGCGCGGCACCTCTGCCGCTTCGTCGAACTCGATCGAGGACAGATAGTCGCTGATGGCCGCGTCGTAGTTGCTGATGCGGTTGAAGGCGGCGACCGCCAGCTCGAAGCGCGTCGCCAGACGTATGCCCCCCGCTTTCAGCTCTTCGAGCACCCGGGGGTATTGCGAGGCGTCGGTCAGCACGGCCACATCGCGCCAGTTCTTGGCGGCGCTGCGCACCATGGCCGGGCCGCCGATGTCGATGTTCTCGATCGCGTCGGCCAGGGTGCAGTCGGGCCGGGCGACCGTGGCCTCGAAGGGATAGAGGTTGACGACGAGCAGGTCGATGGTTTCGATGCCGTGCGCGGCGAGCGCGGCCATGTGCTCGGGCAGATCACGACGCGCGAGGAGCCCGCCGTGCACCTTGGGATGCAGCGTCTTGACGCGACCATCGAGCATTTCGGGAAAGCCGGTGAGCTCGGCGACCTCGGTCACCGGCAGGCCCGCATCGGCCAGCAGCCGGGCGGTGCCGCCGGTCGAGATCAGCCGCACACCCAAGGGGTGCAGGGCCTGCGCAAATTCGAGGATGCCGGTCTTGTCGGAAACGGAAATCAGGGCGTTCATGGAAGGCAAAGGGTTGGAGTCAGGAAAAGGAACGGGGTGCGCGCACTCAGCCTCTCATTCGATCAGGCCGTGCTCGAGCAGCTTTTTGCGCAGCGTGTTGCGGTTCAGGCCCAACCACTGCGCCGCGCGCGACTGGTTGTGGCCCGCGCGCTGCATCACTTCGTCGAGCAGCGGCCGCTCGACGGCTTTGACGACCATGTCGTAGAGCGCGCCGGGCTCGGTGTCGCCAAGATCGGCGAAATAGGTCGCCAGATTGGTGCGGATACAGGTTTCGATACTGGGGTGGCTCATAGGGGTCTCTTCTTCATGCAGCCAGCGGCGCGAAGCGTTCCAGCTGTCTGCACCGTAGCTCGGCACTGTGCTCATGCGGTTTCGGAACAGATTTCGACGCGGCTTGGGTTCGTGGCGGGCCACAGGCGTTCGGATTGCGCAGCCAATTCGTCCAGATACTGCGCGACGGCGGCGTACTGGGCATCGGCCGTCTCGAGGCTGAGCATGTGCGCCCGGAACGCCTCCGCACCGGGCCAATCGCGCACGTACCAACCGATGTGCTTGCGTGCCGACCGTACACCCGCAGACTCGCCATAAAACGCGTAATGCGCTTGCAGATGCTCGAGCAGCGCGCGGCGCACCTCGACCACGAGCGGCGGGGCGAGCCTCGTGCCTGTGCGCAGGAAATGATCGATCTCGCGAAAGATCCAAGGCCGGCCCTGCGCGGCACGGCCGATCATCAGCGCATCGGCGCCGGTGTGACGCAGCACGGCACGCGCCTTCTCGGGGCTGTCGATGTCGCCGTTGGCGACCACCGGGATGTCGAGCGCCGCCTTGACCGCGGCGATGGTGTCGTATTCGGCCACACCGCGATACCCTTGATCGCGCGTGCGTCCGTGTATGGTCAGCAACGCAATGCCCGCGCTTTCGGCGGCACGCGCCATCCGCAGCGCATTTTTCTCCGCCTCGCACCAACCGGTGCGCATCTTGAGCGTCACGGGCACGCCCCGCGGCGCGCAGGCCGCAACGACCGCCTCGATGATCGCCAGCGCCAGCGCTTCGTTCTGCATCAGCGCCGAGCCCGCCCACTTGTTGCAGACCTTCTTGGCTGGGCAGCCCATGTTGATGTCGATGATCTGCGCGCCGCGGTCGATGTTCCAAAGCGCGGCTTCCGCCATCAGCGCGGGCTCGGTGCCGGCGATTTGCACCGCGATCGGCCCGCTCTCTCCGCGGTGGTCGGCGCGCCGTTGCGTCTTGACGCTTTGCCATAAATCGGGGCGCGACGTGATCATCTCGCTCACCGCATAGCCCGCGCCGAACGCGCGACAAAGCTGCCGGAACGGCCGATCCGTCACCCCCGCCATGGGCGCGACGAACAGGGCGTTGGCCAAGGTGTAAGGGCCGATGCGCATGGACGGGTGGACGAAGGAAGCGGAGCGGGCCGCGGGCGGCGGCGGTGGGCGAGGGCGTAGGGGTGCGATTGTACTGCCTCATTTTTCAGCAAACCGCCCAAGCAGCCGGGTGACCTTGGCTCGTGCCGCGCCTCCGGAAGGGGTTATCCTAGGCTCACCATGCCCGACTGGCTCCACCATCTGCTGCAGCTATTGGCGCTGCCCGAGTACGGCCTGAGCACCGTGGCCGTCGTGTCCTTCGTCTCGGCCACGCTGCTGCCGCTGGGCTCGGAGCCCGCAGTGTTTGGCCTCGTGAAGCTCAACCCCGATCTGTTCTGGCCCGCGATTTTGGTGGCCACGGCGGGCAATACGGCGGGCGGGGCGCTCGACTGGTGGATGGGCTGGGGCACGAACCGCGCGGTCGAGCGCGTGCGCCATTCGCGGGTGCACCTCAAAGCGCTCGAATGGCTCGAGCGGCTCGGGCCCAAAGCCTGTCTGCTCTCGTGGCTGCCGGGTATCGGCGACCCTCTGTGCGCCGTGGCCGGGTGGCTGCGCATGCCCTTCTGGCCCTGCCTGGGCTATATGGCTGTCGGCAAGTTCCTGCGTTACCTGGTCATGACAGCCGGCCTGCTCCACGCCTTTCCCGGCGCGGCTCATGGGCTTTGACGGTCCTTTTTTGAGAGCAAAGAAAGACCATTTTACCCCGGGTCCAGCCCGAAAAGACGGTCAGACAACGCTGCGCTCGGATCGGCCCACCCAGCCCGAGCACGCTCAGCGCTCAGTCGGGCTCGCCGCCTGCGGTGAGCGCTGCCGCGTCGATCCAGCGCGCCAAATCCACGTCCCGCAGGGTCAGGCCGCCGGCGTCGTGCGTCGTCAGGGTGATGGACACCCGGTGGTAGACATTGCGCCACTCGGGGTGGTGATTGCGGCGTTCGGCCTCCAGGGCGACACGGGTCATGAACCCGAAGGCGGCGTTGAAATCGGCAAAGCGCAGCGCACGATGGATGGCATGGCGTTGCGCATCGAACGCCCAGGCAGGCAACTGGGCCAGGGCGGCGCTCAGGCTGGCGCCTTCCAGTTTCGTCAAGGATCGCTCCTCCGTGGGCAGGTGGTCAGGCGGGACGCTGCTCGCGCCCACCGCTGCAGGCGCGGGCGAATTTTCAGGAACAGCCGGTAGAACATCTCGAGCACGGGCGTCACGCCAGGTAGAACACCGAGGCGTCCCAGCCAGCGCCAACCCGGCAGGACCAGCCACAGAGCGACAAAGGCTTGCGCGCCGCTCAGGACGCGGCCGTCCGGGTGACGGACATGAAAGCGTGCGAGGTAGCGCGCGCGCTCTGCAGCCGAGAGGTCGACAGCCGAATCACTGACGTCCAGCCAGCTCACGGGTTTCAAGGGGCGCAACCGTTGGTACAGCCCGACTTCGCGTCGGCACAGGGGACAGGCGCCGTCGAACAGAACGGTCACTCCCTCGCAAGAGGGAGGCACTGCTGTATCGGCGTTTCTTTCCATGTCGTGATGGGCTGAGTCGGTGGTCGCAGTCGAAGCATCTGCGGTGGAGTGTCTCAAAGAATGATGCCCACCGTTTTCATGGGCTCAATCTCCAATCCCGTTCGACCAGACGTTAGGGCAACGCTGCCGATCCCAGGAATCGCTTTCGCCCCGTGGAAGGGCATCCGCAACGCCCGTCAGACGTTGAAGAGGAAGTTCATCACGTCGCCGTCTTGGACGACATAGTCCTTGCCTTCGGCGCGCATCTTGCCGGCGTCCTTAGCGCCCTGCTCGCCGCCGTAGGCGATGAAGTCTTCGTAAGCGATGGTTTGGGCGCGGATGAAGCCGCGCTCGAAGTCGCCGTGGATGACGCCCGCCGCCTGCGGGGCGGTGTCGCCGATGTGGATGGTCCAGGCGCGCACTTCCTTCACGCCCACCGTGAAATAGGTCTGCAGGCCCAGCAGCTTGAACGCCGCGCGGATGAGGCGGTTGAGGCCCGGCTCGTCCTGACCCATTTCGGCGAGGAACAGCGCGCGGTCTTCGTCGCTCATATCGGCCATGTCGGCTTCCATCTTGGCGCAAATCGCCACCACCGGCGCGTTCTGCGTGGCCGCATAGTCCTTGAGGCGGTCGAGCAGCGGGTTGTTCTCGAAGCCGTCTTCGCTGACGTTACCCACGAACATGGCGGGCTTGGCGGTGATCAGGCACAGCGGCTTGATGAGTGCGCGTTCTTCATCGCTGAGTTCGAGTGTGCGCACCGGGCGGCCTTCGTCGAGCGCGCCCTGCACCTTGGTGAGCACCTGCACCAGCTTGGCGGCTTCCTTGTCGTTGCCGCTCTTGGCCGCCTTGGTGTAGCGCTGCAGGCTTTTTTCCACCGTGCCGAGGTCGGCCAGGCACAGCTCGGTTTGGATCACCTCGATGTCGGCGATCGGGTCGACGCGGCCCGCGACATGGATGACGTTGGGGTCCTCGAAGCAACGCACGACGTTGATGATGGCGTCGGTCTCGCGGATGTGCGCCAGGAACTTGTTGCCCAAGCCCTCGCCCGTGCTGGCACCGGCCACCAGGCCAGCGATGTCGACGAACTCGACGATGGCCGGCACGATGCGCTCGGGGTGCGCAATCTCCGCCAGCTTCGCCAGCCGCGGATCGGGCACCTCGACCACGCCGACATTGGGCTCGATGGTGCAAAACGGGTAGTTTTCAGCGGCGATGCCGGCCTTGGTCAGCGCGTTGAAAAGGGTGGACTTGCCCACATTGGGCAGGCCCACGATGCCGCATTTGAGGCTCATGGAAAACTTTCGAACGAAATCACAAAGTTCAAAATTTTACCGGCGCGCCCGAATCGGACGCCCAAGGACCACCTTCGCGGGCGACGCTCGGGAAAGACGGGGTCCGGACATGGGACTTGCGACCGGGCGAGGGCGGCTCATGGCCGCTCGCTTCTACAATCGCGCTCATGGTTGCAACCCATGACATCTGCATCCGCGGCGCTGGCATCGTCGGGCGAACCCTGGCCTTGTTGCTCGCGCGCGAGCGGCTGCGCGTGGCGCTCGTCGCGCCGGCGCAGGCGGCGACCGGATCCGACGTGCGCGCCTACGCCCTCAATGCCGCTTCGCGCGCGCTGCTCGAATCGCTGCGGTGCTGGCCCGCGCCCACCGCGGCGACACCGGTCACGCACATGCGGGTGTGTGGCGACGCCCGAGGATCGGTCGATTTCGATGCGCTCGAACTCGGCACCGAGGCGCTCGCCTGGATTGCCGACGTGGCCACACTCGAAGCCTTGCTGGCCGATGCGGTTCGGTTCCAGCCCCGCATCGAGGTGGTCCGCGAGCCGGTGCCAGCGACGCTGACGGTGATCTGCGAAGGCCGTGCCAGCCAGAGCCGCGCCGAGTTGGGCGTGGAGTTCGACGTCACCCCGTATGGTCAGCACGCGGTGGCCACCCGCGTTCGCGGACGTCCGCACGGCCAAACCGCCTGGCAGTGGTTCGATGGCGACGAGATCCTGGCCTTCCTGCCGCTGGACGGCCCGCAGGGCGACACGGTTGCGGTCGTCTGGTCGATGAGCGAAGCCCGCGCCGCCGCCCTCGAAACCGAGCCCGACGACGCGTTTTGCCAGGCCCTCGAAGCGGCCAGCCACGGGCGACTCGGTCCCTTGACCCTGGTGGCGCCGCGACGGCACTGGCCTTTGCAACTTGCCCGCGCGCGGCGCTGGGTCGGTCCCGGCTGGGCCCTGGCCGGCGATGCCGCGCACACCGTGCACCCGCTGACCGGGCAGGGCCTGAATCTGGGCTTGGCCGATGCGGCCGAGTTGGCGCGGGTCATTCATGAGCGCGAATACTGGCGCAGTCTCGATGACCCGAAACTGCTGCGGCGCTACGAGCGCGCCCGCGCGGCCGACGTGTGGGTCACCTCGGGCGTCACGGATGCCATCCAGCGGCTGTTCACCACGCCCGGCGAGTGGGCTCGCACGCTGCGCAACCGCGGGCTCGGCGGCTTTGACCGCAGCGGCTGGATCAAACAATGGGTGGCGCGGCGTGCCATCAACCTCGACGGTGCACGCACGCTGCCGCCCCATTGACGGTCGCTCGCCGCTCGCCTGGGCGAAGGCGCAGCACCCAGCGCCCGGCCTTCTGCCTTGCTCATTCCGCTTCCTTCGCTCCTCTTTGAACTGGATTTCCATGCACCCTTCTCTCCACACGCTCGTCCGACCGCTCATCCTCTCGGCGCTCGGCTTCTGCCTCGCGGGCGGCGCGCTCGCTCAGGAAGCGACCATCCGCAAAAACCTCAGTGAACGGCTGGCCAATCTGCCGAAGATCGAAGAGGTCAGCAAAACCCCGATGCCCGGGCTCTGGGAAGTGCGGCTGCAAGGCAACGACATCCTCTACACCGACGCCGAAGGCAATTACTTGATCCAGGGTGCGCTGGTCGACACCCGCGCGCGCCGCAACCTAACCGAAGAGCGGCTTGAAAAACTCAGCGCGGTCGATTTCTCGACCTTGCCCCTGAAGGACGCTTTCGTCGTGACCCGGGGTGACGGCTCGCGCAAGATGGCGGTATTTACCGACCCGAACTGCCCCTACTGCAAGCGCTTCGAGGCAGACCTGCAGAAAATCAGCAACGTGACCATCTACAACTTCCTCTACCCGGTGCTCGGCAAAGATTCGACCGAGAAAGCCAAGAACATCTGGTGCGCCAAAGACCGCGTTAAGGCTTGGGAAGACTGGATGCAGCGCAACACCCCGCCGGCTGGCGCGAGCTGTGACACCGCGGCACTGAGCCGCAACCTCGAATTCGGTCGTCAGCACCACATCACGGGAACGCCAACGGTGCTCTTCACCGACGGCTCGCGGGTACCCGGCGCGGTGGGCGCCGCCCAACTCGAAAAACGCCTGAGCGAGGCGAGCAGCAAACGCTGAACCCAGACCGACGCATGCACGCCACCGACCCCACCGAACGACTGATCCAGCGCCTGGGCTACGCGGGCCTCATTCCCTTCGTACTGCTGGCGCTGCTGCTGTGGATCGTCGACCCAGCCCTGGTGCCGTTCGTGGCGCTCGCGCTCGCGGCTTACGGCGCCGCGATCGTCTCGTTCCTCGGAGGCATCCATTGGGGCGTGGGGCTGCGTCTGGCCAGCGAGCATGCCCGCGTGCGCCATCTGCACCTGGTCTGGGGCATCATTCCTCCGCTGCTGGCGTGGCTCGCACTGTTGCTGCCGCCTTTTGCCGGACTGCCGTTGCTGGCGTTCATCCTCGTCGGCTGCTATCTCGTCGACCGGCGAACCTGGCGTCAGGCCGGACTCGAAGCCTGGCTGCCGATGCGGCTGCACCTCACCGGGGTCGCCACCCTCGCCTGCCTGCTGGGCGCGGGCGCCACATAAGGTCTGAGAGGCTGAGCCGACGAACCCGCCGCCTTTGGGCGCGCCCCACTGCCGGATCTCGAATGAAGCATTCCAACGAAGCCCTGCACTATCGGGTCGAAGCGGCCGACCGCGACGACCATTTGTTTCAGGTCACGCTGACCGTCCCTCGACCCGCCGCCGAGCAGCGCGTGATGCTGCCGGTCTGGATTCCGGGCAGTTACCTGGTGCGGGAATTTGCGCGACACCTACAGGGCTTGCAGGCCCGACAAGGCGCCCGCGCGTGCCGTGTGATCCACGAAGACAAATGCAGCTGGACGATCGAATGCGACCCGAGCCGACCGCTGCTGCTGCACTACCAGGTCTGGGCGCGGGATGCCTCGGTGCGGGCGGCCTGGCTCGATGCCGAGCGGGGATTTTTCAATGCCACCAGCCTTTGTCTGCGGGTCGAGGGCGCGGCGGATGCGTGCCGCCACGAGCTGCAGATCGTGGCCCCAGACGGCGCGCGTCGGTGGCGCGTCGCGACCGCGCTGCGGCCCGTGCGGGTCGACGCCCGGGGCTTTGGCCGCTACACCGCCGCCGATTACGACGAATTGGCCGACAGCCCGGTTGAAATGGGCGACTTCTGGAGCGGCGAGTTCGACGCCTGCGGCGTGAAACACCGCTTCGTCGTGAGCGGCGCGAGCGCCAACTTCGACGGCGAGCGCCTGCTGGCCGACGCGCAACGCATCTGCAGCACGGCGATCCGGTTCTGGCATCCGCGGGGTCGGCCGCCGCACGATCGCTATGTCTTCCTGCTGCGCGCGAGCGCCGATGGTTACGGCGGGCTCGAACACCGCCACAGCACGGCGCTGATGTGTGCCCGTCGCGACCTGCCGCGGCTGGGCGAAGCGGCACTGGCCAACGAGGGGTACGTCGGGCTCTTGGGCCTCATCAGCCACGAGTATTTCCACACCTGGAACGTCAAGCGCTTGCGGCCGCGTGCCTTCGAGCGCTATGACTACGCACGCGAGAACTACACCGATCTGCTCTGGTTCTTCGAGGGCTTCACGAGCTATTACGACGACCTGCTGCTGCGCCGCGCCGGCCTGATCGACGACGAAACCTATCTGAAGCTGCTGGCCAAGACGATCAACCAGGTGCAGCAGACGCCCGGGCGCCGGGTGCAGTCGCTGGCGGAAGCGAGCTTCGATGCCTGGATCAAATACTACCGGCCCGACGAGAACACGCCCAACGCGACGGTGAGCTACTACACCAAAGGCGCCTTGGTCGGGTTGTGCCTCGACCTGAGCCTGCGGGCCGAAGGCGCAGGGTCGCTCGACGCCGTTTTGCGCATGCTGTGGCGCCGCAGCCGCGGCGGCCCGATCGACGAGGCGGATGTGCGCGCCGCGCTGGCCGAGGTCGGCGCCCGCGACCACGCCGCCGAGCTCGACGCCTGGGTGCATGGGACCGACGAGTTGCCGCTGTCGGCGCTGCTCGAGAGACACGGCGTCGAAACCTTGGCCGAACCCGGTTCTTGGGCGCAGCGCTTGGGCGTGCGCGCCTCGGAGTCCGGCGGCACGGTCAAGCTCAGCGCCGTCCTGCGCGGCAGCGTGGCCGAACGCGCGGGCTTGGCGGCCGGTGACGAGTGGCTGGGCATCGAAGGCGTGGGCGAAACTGCAGGCGGCGCGTGGCGCCTGAACAAGCTCGACGAGCTCACGCTCCACCTCCGCCCGGATGCCGCCTCGGCCGTGGCCTGGGTATCGCGTGACGGCCGCTTGCTGCGGCTGCCGATCGACATCCCGCCAAACACGCAGACCGTGCGGCTGCGGCTGGCCGATGCGGATGCGGCGCATCGCTGGCTGGGCGCTGTGCCAGCCCGCACCACAGCCACCGGCTGAGAGGCTGAGCCCCCGCCCGCGATGGCCCGTGCCGACCGCTCCCCATCGACGCACCGCCCTGCGCGATCTGCCCGGATCCCGTCGGCGCTGCGGCGCGGCGCACGCACGGCGCGGCGGCTGTTGCTCGGGCTGATCCATGTGCTGCGCGGTTTGGCCACCGTGCTGTGGCGCTTTCCGCGGCTCGCGCCCTCGCACCGCGAGGCCCGGGTGCAAGCCTGGGCCGCGCAGTTGCTCGAGCTCTGGGGCATCCGGCTGAGGGTCGAAGGCGCGCCACCGGCGCTCGGGCCGGCCTTGCTGGTCGCCAACCATGTGTCCTGGCTCGACATTCTGGTGATCCACGCGACCCGGCACTGCCGTTTCGTCGCGAAGTCCGAAGTCGCGCGATGGCTGGTGCTCGGGCGGCTGGCCAGCGCGGCTGGCACGCTGTACATCGAGCGCCAATCCCGCCGCGACGCCCACCGCACCGTGCAACGGATGGCCGAAGCCCTCGACAACGGTGAAGTCCTGGCGGTATTCCCCGAGGGCACGACGAGCGACGGGCGGGACGTGCTGCCCTTTCACCCCAATCTGCTCCAGGCCGCGATCGATCGAAAAGCCCCTGCCATTCCGGTCGGCTTGATCTACCTCGGGGCCGACGGGCAACCGAGCACCCACCCCGCTTACGTGGGGGATGAGACGCTGCTGGCCTCGGTGCTGCGCACGCTCGGCGAACCGACGATCACGGCCGTCGTGCGCTTTGGCACCCCGCACAGCGCCGGAGAGCAGACCCGCCACGCCTGGGCGCAAACGCTGCACGCACAGGTGCGCGCGCTTCGCGCCACGCCGGTCAATATCAAAAAGTAGAGCAGACAAGCGCCATTTCACGCCGGAATCTGGGTGAAAAATTCAAAAAAGCGCCGGATACCGCTGCATCAAGGCGCACCGCCGGGATGTGCGGCGCGCGAGGGACGGGTTAAGGCAATGCTGAATAAGTTCCTGCGATGGCGCGCGCCCGGCCGCGGGATGGGATGCGAGGCGCAAACCGCAGCCATAGCCCAAGCTATGGCGAGGATTTGCAACGACGCAGACCGCCCGCAGCCGGGATGCGCGGCGCGCGAGGAACTTGTTCAGCGTTGCCTTAATAGGTTCACTTCGGCCGCAGATCGACGACGCGCTTGGCCTTGCCTTGGCTGCGCTCGACCCCGCCTTCGGCCCGCAGTTCGATTTCCACGCTGCTGCCGACATAGACCTTGATCTCGTGCTGCAGCATCTTGGCCGCGGCGCGCGCCTCGATGCTCTCGGGGGACACGCCCGGCCGCGTCTCGACCGCCACGCGCAGGTTGTCGAGCGGGCCCTCGCGCGTGAGGATGCACTGGTAGTGCGGCGCGAGTTCGGGGCGCTTGAGGATGAGTTCCTCGATCTGCGAAGGAAAGACGTTGACGCCCCGCACGATCATCATGTCGTCGCTGCGGCCGGTGATTTTTTCGATGCGCCGCATCGGCCGCGCGGTGCCGGGCAGCAGCCGTGTGAGGTCGCGCGTGCGGTAGCGGATGATGGGCAGCGCCTCCTTGGTGAGGCTGGTGAACACGAGTTCACCCATTTCGCCGTCGGCGACGGGCTCGCCGGTGTCGGGGTTGATGATCTCGGGGTAGAAATGGTCTTCCCAGATGGTCGGGCCGTCTTTGGTTTCGACGCACTCGCTGGCGACGCCCGGGCCGATCACCTCGGACAGACCGTAAATGTCCACCGCGTCGATGCCCATGCGCTCCTCGATCGCACGGCGCATGTCGTTGGTCCAGGGTTCAGCGCCGAAGATGCCGATGCGCAGCGACAGCGTGCGTGGGTCGATGCCCTGGCGTTCGACCTCGTCGGCAATCGCCAGCATGTAGCTCGGCGTGACCATGATGATGTCGGGCCGGAAATCCTGGATCAGCTGCACCTGGCGCTCGGTCTGCCCGCCGCCAAAGGGCACCACGGTCAGGCCCAGTTTTTCGGCGCCGTAGTGCGCGCCGAGGCCACCGGTGAACAGGCCGTAGCCGTAGCTGACATGCACCATGTCGCCTGGGCGCGCACCGGCGGCGCGGATGCTGCGGGCGACCACGCCAGCCCAGGTGTCGATGTCGCGCGCGGTGTAGCCGACCACGGTCGGTTTGCCGGTGGTTCCGCTCGAGGCATGGATGCGCACGCACTGCTCGCGCGGTACGGCGAACATCCCGAAGGGGTAGTGGTCGCGCAGGTCTTTCTTGGTCGTGAACGGAAACTTCGCCAAGTCTTCGAGCGTGCGCAGGTCATCGGGGTGCACGCCCGCGGCGTCGAACTTCGCCCGGTAGACCGGGGAATTCGCATAGGCGTGGTGCAGCGTGGCTTTGAGGCGCTGGAGCTGCAGGGCACGCAGTTCGTCGATGCTCGCGCGCTCGATCGGCTCGAGCGGGAAGGTGCTCTCGGTCATGGGGGTCGTCTCCTCGGTCCTTGTTTTGGGGTCGGGCGTGAGCGTGGGTACGGCCGGCGGGTTCAGGCGCCGGCCTCGGGCAGCACGGTCCCGCTGATCTGCGCGCTCTTGCCGCGAAACAGCGCCACGACCTGGCCGTGCTGGTTGCGCACGGTCATGTCGTAGATGCCATGACGGTCGCTGAGCACCTGCTCCACGCCCTCACAGGTCAACACGTCGCCCTCGTGGGCAGGCTTGAGAAACTCGATGCTGCAGCCCGCGGCCACCGCGTTCTTGTTGTAGCTGTTGCAGGCAAACGCAAAGGTCGAATCGGCCAGGGTGAAGATGAAGCCGCCGTGGCAGATGCGGTGGCCATTGAGGTGCAGCGGCTGCACCGTCATGCGCATGACGGCACGGCCCGGTGCGCATTCGAGCAGCTCCATGCCCATGGTTTCGCGCGAGGCAACGTCGGCGGCGAACATCGCCTGGCCCACGCGCTGGGCCAAAGCGCGCGCGGCTGCTTCGTCGAGTGAATGTGGGTGGCTCATCCTCAGGCTCCCTTGAAGTTCGGGCTGCGCTTTTCACGGAACGCCATCACGCCCTCGATGTAGTCGTGCGTGCGGCCCAGCGCCGACTGCATGTCGCGCTCGGCGTCGAGCTGGGCATCGAGTGTCCGCGTGCCCGCCTCGCGCAGCAGCGCGCGCGTGGCCACGAGCGCCTTCGTGGGCATCTGCGCAAGCCGCTCGGCCAGGGCCAGCGCGGCGGCGAGCGGATCCTCGGCCACGTCCCAGATCAGCCCCCAATCGCGCGCCTGGGTGGCTGGCAGCTTGTCCCCCGTCATGGCGAGCGCCAGCGCCCGCGCCAGCCCCAGCCGCTCGACCAGGAACCAACTGCCACCTGCGTCGGGAATCAGCCCGATCTTGCTGAACGCCTGGATGAAGCTGGCTTGCGGCGCGGCGATGGCGATGTCGCAGGTCATCGCCAGCGAGGCCCCTGCGCCTGCAGCCACGCCGTTGACCGCGGCAATGGTCGGCATGCGCAGCCGCTGCAGCCGACGCACCGTCGGGTTGAAGGCCTGTTCGATCACCGGGCCGGGGTCGGCGCGTGCAACCAGGTCGGGGCCGGGCGTGAAGTCGAACTCGGCCAGATCGGCACCCGCGCAAAACCCCCGGCCCGCGCCGGTGATGACCAGGGCGCGCACGGCTTCATCGGCCTCGGCGCGGTCGAGCGCGGCCCACAGCGCCTGGTGCATCGCGCGGGTGAAGCTGTTGAGTGCGGCCGGACGGTTGAGCGTGAGCAGGGCGACGGCGCCGCGTGCCTCGAACAAAACGGGTTCTTCGGTCATGGGGTCTCCTCGGTGCCGGGGAATTTACCATTGACCGACCGGTCGGTTGGTCAATGTTTTCCCTGGGGCGCGAGCCGCTATAGTGCCTCGACCGCGGCCGCATTCCATACCGGCGGAACCCGAACAGCCCCTTTCCAGGAGACCCAGACCATGACCTATGAACACATCCTCGTGCGCACCGAAGCCGAACGCGTCGGCGTGATCACCCTCAACCGCCCCAAGGCGCTCAATGCGCTCAACAGCGCGCTGATGGACGAACTGGGCGCCGCGCTCAAGGCGTTCGATGCCGACCCCGCCATCGGCTGCATCGTGCTCACCGGCAGCGAGAAAGCCTTTGCCGCCGGCGCCGACATTGCCGCCATGGCCAAGTTCGAGTTCCATGAGGTCTACCGCGACGACTTCATCACCCGCAACTGGGAAACCATCCGCAGCATCCGCAAGCCCGTAATCGCCGCCGTGGCCGGCTTTGCGCTGGGCGGCGGCTGCGAGCTGGCGATGATGTGCGACTTCATCATCGCTGCCGACAACGCCAAGTTTGGCCAGCCGGAAATCAAAATCGGCATCATCCCCGGCGCCGGCGGCACGCAGCGCCTGCCGCGCGCGGTGGGCAAGTCCAAGGCCATGGACCTGGTGCTCACCGGCCGCATGATGGACGCACAAGAAGCCGAGCGCGCCGGGCTGGTGAGCCGCGTGGTGCCGGCCGAGAAGCTGATGGACGAGGCGCTCGCCGCGGCCCTGACCATCTGCGGCTACGGGCAACTGGCGGTGATGGCGGCCAAGGAGGCGGTCAACCGCGCGTTCGAAGGGGGTTTGTCCGACGGGGTGATGTTCGAGCGCCGGCTGTTCCACGCGCTCTTCGCCACGGCCGACCAGAAGGAGGGCATGGACGCCTTCCTGACCAAGCGTGCCCCGAACTTCCGCAACGCCTGAGCCCCACAGCCCACCCTGGGCGCGCGCCGCGCCCAGCCATGGCGGGCACCCGTGGACGCCCAAATAGGCCGCAAATTTTGGCTATAATTTGCAGCTTGCTGGCGCTTTAGCTCAGTCGGTTAGAGCGATGGAATCATAATCCACAGGTCCGCGGTTCGAATCCGTGAAGCGCCACCAACAATACCACCCGCACTGGCCCCAGTGCGGGTTTTCTTTTTTCGGGCTTTCCCGGAATGTGGCCGCCTACGAATGTGGCTGCCTACGAATGTGGCCGCCTACAATCGGCGCGCCGGTCCGTTCCCTTCTCAGCCTCTGGATGTACACCATGAACCGCTGGATGATCGCTTTGGTCGCTTCTTTTTCCGTAGCAACAAGCGGCGCGTTGGCGCTGGGCTTGGTGCTTTTCCCCATGCAAAGCTCGGCGCAGGAAGCGGTGCGCAGCTTTCCCGAGCGCGCGCTGCGCGGCACGCTGGTGGTGCAGACCGCGCCCGAGGTGCTGCTCGACGGCGCCCCTGCACGCCTCTCGCCGGGTGCCCGCATCCATGACGTCAACAACCTGCTGGTGCTGCCCGCGCCACTGGCGGGACGCGAACTCACGGTGAACTACCTGCGCGACCCGCAGGGCCTGGTGCATGAGGTCTGGATCCTCAACGCCGCCGAGGCCGCGCAAAAGCGCGCCGGCGCCAGTTCCGGGCGCAACTTCCTCTTTGCGTCCGAAGCTGACACCGCCCCCCGAGACGACGGCAACACGCCGTACCACCAGCTACCCGGCTTCCCCGCGCGCTGAGCGGGCCGCGGACGACCGCTGGGCGCGGTTTTTGAGCATTTTTCTTTGAGTCCCGGCGTCAAATGGACGTTTGTCGCTCTTAACTTCATAGCATTCGGATGGAGCCTTCCATGGCCAAGAAAATCTTCATCAAAACCTTCGGCTGCCAGATGAACGAGTACGACTCGGAGAAGATGGCCGATGTCATGCGCGCCGCCGAGGGCTTTGAGCCCACCGCCGACCCCGAGGAGGCCGACCTCATCGTCTTCAACACCTGCTCGGTACGCGAAAAGGCGCAGGAGAAGGTCTTCAGCGAACTCGGCCGTGCCGCGCAGCTCAAGAAGCTCAAGGGCACTCGCATCGCCGTCGGCGGCTGCGTGGCCAGCCAGGAGGGCGAGGAGATCATCAAGCGCGCCCCCTATGTGGACGTGGTGTTCGGCCCACAGACGCTGCACCGGCTGCCCGAGCTGCTGGCTTCGCGCGAGCGTGAGCGTCGCCCGCAGGTCGACATCAGCTTCCCCGAAATCGAAAAATTCGACCACCTGCCGCCTGCGCGCGTCGAGGGCGCCTCGGCCTTCGTGTCCATCATGGAAGGCTGCTCCAAATACTGCAGCTACTGCGTGGTGCCCTACACGCGCGGCGAAGAGGTCAGCCGCCCGTTCGAGGACGTGCTGGTCGAGGTGGCCGGCCTCGCCGAGCAAGGCGTCAAGGAAGTCACACTGCTGGGGCAAAACGTCAACGCCTACCGCGGCGCCATGGGCGAATCGGGAGAAGTGGCCGACTTCGCCACGCTCATCGAATACGTCGCCGAGATTCCCGGCATCGAGCGCATCCGCTACACCACGAGCCACCCCAACGAGTTCACGCAGCGCCTCATCGACGTCTATGCCCGCGTGCCCAAACTCGTGAGCCACCTGCACCTGCCGGTACAACACGGCAGCGACCGCATCCTCATGGCGATGAAGCGCGGCTACACCGCTATGGAATACAAGAGCATCATTCGCCGGCTGCGCGCCGTGCGGCCCGCACTGGCGCTGAGCAGCGACTTCATCGTTGGCTTCCCTGGCGAAACCGACGAGGACTTCGCCAAGCTCATGCAACTCATCGACGACCTGGGCTTTGACAACAGCTTCAGCTTCATCTTCAGCCCGCGCCCCGGAACGCCGGCAGCCAACCTGCACGACGACACGCCGCACGCGGTCAAGCTCGCGCGGCTGCAGCAGGTGCAGGCCGCCATCGACGCCAACATGCGCCGCATCAGCGCTTCGATGGAAGGCACGGTGCAGCGCATCCTCGTCGAAGGCCCCTCACGCAAGAACCCGGCCGAGCTCATGGGCCGCACCGAGTGCAACCGCGCGGTGAACTTCGACGGCGGCCCCAACGCCGCGCGGCTGGTGGGCCAGATGCTCGACGTGCGCATCACCCAGGCGCTGCCGCACTCGCTGCGCGGCGAGCTGGTGCTGCGCGAGACAGCCCTCGCTTGAGAGGCCGGGCAGCAGCGTGCCGTAGGCAAACACAGGCCGCGTCGACGCGGGCACGACGCCGGCATCCCTTCAGCGCGGCATGGGCGGCATGCCGCCGCCGATGCCCTTCATGCCGCCCATACGCTTCATGAGCTTCATGAGGCCGCCGCCCTGCATCTTCTTCATCATGTCCTGCATCTGTTCGAATTCTTTGAGCAGTCGGTTGACATCCTGCACCTGCACGCCGGCACCGGCCGCGATGCGGCGCTTGCGCGAGGCCTTGATGAGCTCGGGCTTCTTGCGCTCGAGCGGCGTCATGCTGTGGATGATGCCCTGCTTGCGCGCGATTTCACGCTCCGCACGGCTGAGGTCCGCCTCGCTCGCCTTGGCCGCCATCTGCGTCGGCAGCTTGTCCAGCAAGCTCGAGAGCCCGCCCATCTGCTTGACCTGCTGAATCTGGCTCAGGAAATCCTCGAGGTCGAAGCTCGCGCCGCTCTTGACCTTGGCCGCGAGCTTTTGCGCCTGCGCCATGTCCACGCCCGCAGCCACCTGCTCGACCAGCGCAACGATGTCGCCCATGCCGAGGATGCGGCCCGCGTGGCGCTCGGCGTCGAACACCTCCAGCCCGTCGATCTTCTCGCTCGTGCCCGCGAACTTGATCGGCGCACCCGTGATCGCACGCACCGACAGGGCTGCGCCGCCGCGCGAATCGCCATCGGTCTTGGTGAGGATGATGCCGGTCAGCGGCAACGCCTCCTTGAACGCTTTGGCCGTATTGGCCGCATCCTGACCCTGCATCGCATCGACCACGAACAGCGTCTCGACCGGGTTCAACACCGCGTGCAACTCGGTGATCTCGCGCATCAGCGCTTCGTCGATCGCCAGCCGGCCCGCGGTGTCGACCAGCAGCACATCGAAATAATGTTTTTTCGCGTAGTCGAGCGCGGCCCGCGCGATGTCGACCGGCTTTTGGTCGGGCGTGCTCGGAAACCACTCCGCCCCGGCCTGTGCGCTCACGGTCTTGAGCTGCTCGATGGCCGCCGGCCGATACACGTCGGCCGAAACCGTCAACACCTTCTTCTTGCGCTTGGTGATGAGGTGACGCGCAAGCTTGGCCGTGGTCGTCGTCTTGCCCGCGCCTTGCAGGCCGGCCATCAAAATCACCGCGGGCGGCTGGGTGGCCAGGTTCAGATCCGCCACGCCCTCGCCCATGGTGGCGGCAAGCTCACGGTTGACGATGCCCACGAGCGCCTGGCCCGGCTTGAGCGAACCCATCACCTCCTGGCCCAGCGCCTTGTCCTTGACGCGGGCAATGAAATCGCGCACGACCGGCAGCGCTACGTCGGCCTCGAGCAAGGCCATGCGCACCTCGCGCAGCATGTCGGCCACGTTCGATTCGGTGATGCGCGCCTGACCGCTGATCTGTTTGACCAGGCGCGAGAGCTTTTCAGTAAGAGCAGAAGCCATGTTGGAACGCCTTGAGGCCGATGTGGAGACGGAGGGAATGAGGATCAGCGCGCAGCGTTCAGCATACAGACCACCTGCAGCCGGGATGCGCCGCGCAAACCGCAGCCATAGCCGAAGCTATGGCGAGGATTTGCTTTCGACGCAGACCGCCCGCAGCCGGGATGCGCGACGCGCGAGGGACTTGTTCAGCGTTGCCCTAAACTTGACCCATGATTTTATCGAGTCTGCCCTCTGCGGGCCTTTGGCTCTCGGGCGCCACGGCGCTGGTCTATGCCGCAACAGCGCTCGGAGCCGGCGCTGCGGGCGCGGGCCGCGCCCAGCGCTGGCTCGCGCTCGCGTGGCTGCTGCATGCATGGACGCTCGTCCTGGGGCTGCTGGAGGCGCCGCCGCGCTTCGGTTTCGCGCCCGCCTTGTCGATGACGGCTTGGCTGGTGCTCACCGTCTACGTGGTCGAGTCGCAAATCTATCCGCAGTTGCAGGCGCGTTGGCCGCTCGCGGCCCTCGGCGCCCTCACCGTCCTCCTGCCCCTGGCCTTTCCCGGCGCGCCGCTGCACCCCAGCGCCTCGGCCTGGTTGCCGCTGCACTGGGCCCTCGGGCTCGCGGCCTACGGGCTCTTGGGCGCCGCAGTCGTCCATGCCGCCTTGATGAGCCGCGCCGAACGGCTCATGCGTATCGGCGGCGGCGCTCCGGTCGGACTGCCTCTGCTGACGCTCGAGCGCATCACCTTCCGCTTCGTCGAAGCCGGCTTCGTGCTGCTGACGGCCACCCTGGCCGCAGGTTTTCTGTTTGGCGAGCAAATCTACGGCACCTCGCTGGCACGCTGGAAGTGGGACCACAAAACCGTGTTCTCGCTGCTGGCGTGGCTCACCTACGCGGTTTTGCTCGCCGCCCGCGCGCGCCTGGGCTGGCGGGGGCGTCGCGCGGTCCAGATGATCTACGCAGGTGCCGTGTTCCTGCTGCTCGGCTATGCCGGCTCGCGCTTCGTGCTGGAAGTCATCCTGAGGCGCAGCCCATGAAGGCCTTGCTGTTTTTGCTCGCCCTGCTCGCGTTGATCGGGCTGATCCGCGCCTCCCTGAGCCGCCGAAGCAAGCCACCGGGCACAGCCACGCCCGTGAACTCGGGACGCCAGCGCACCGAGCAGCCACAGCGCATGGTGCAGTGCGCCCACTGCGGCGTGCATTTGCCCGAGCGCGAGGCCGTCACCGGTCGTCTCGGGCTTTACTGCAGCACCGAGCACCGGCAAGCCCACGAGGGCGCATGAGCCCCGGGGCCCGACCAAGCCCGAGCACCCAAGATGGACAGCCAAGCCCCCAGCACCTGGTTTGGCAGCACGCTCGCCACAGCCCCGAACCCTGCGAGCCTGGCCGCGCTGTCGCCCTCGATCTGGAATGCGCTGATGAGCGCGCGCATCCTCGTCGGCGCCGTTTGGCTGCTGCTCGCGGCCATGGCGATCTCTCTGGGGCAGGACAACGGCGCGCTGCTGCTCGGCTCGGGGGCGTTCTATTTCGTCGCCGCACTCGTCTGGCGCCTGCGCGGCGGGGCCCAAGCCCGTCGCCTCGATCCGCGTGGAACCTTGCTGATTGGGTTCGATGTGCTCGCATTGGCGTTTCTGCACCTCACGCAACGCAGCCACCTCGACCTCACGCCGCTGTTCGCGCTGCCGGTTCTGACCGCGGGCATCCTGGGCTCACGCCGACTCGCTCTGGGCACAGCCGCCGCCGTGAGCCTGTTGCTGCTGGCGGAGGCGGGCTGGAACCTGCTGCAGCCGCTGGGCCGGGAAAGCGCCTTCCTCGGGCCGGTGCAGGCCGGCCTGACCGGAACGGGTCTGTTCATCGTGGCCTTGTTCACGCAACAACTCACCCGACGGCTAACGCGGCAGGAGGCCGCCGCGCGCCGAAGCGCCGAGCAAGCCGCCCTGCAAACCGAGGTCAACAGCTTCATCATCGAGCGCTTGGCCCACGGCGTGCTCGTCGTCGATCCCCAACTCGAAGTGCAGGCGGCCAACCCGGTCGCTGCCCAGTTGCTCGACTTCGAGCATGCCGCCCAGGCCCACCGGCGCTTCAACCTCGCCAGCCGGGCCTCCTGGCTGCCCCTGGCGGTTCAGGTCGAGCGGATGTTCATGGCTGCCGATACGAGCGAACGATCGGAAGCCGAAGTGGAACTGGCCGACCTCGGTGCCGAGCCCGCCCGGGTGCAGGCTCAGCTGCGCCTAGCGAGCGTGGGGGCCGGTGGCGGGCAACGCCTCTGCGTGGTGCTGCTGCACGACCTGCGCGCGCTGGAAGCTCGGCTGCGTCAGGAAAAACTCTCGGTGCTGGGCCGCATGTCCGCTTCGGTCGCCCACGAAATCCGCAACCCCCTGGCCGCGATCGTGCAGGCCAACGCGCTCCTCGAAGAAACCCTGACCGCGGATCAGGCACGTCAGTTGACCCGGATGATCCGACAAAACGCCGAGCGGATCGCCCAGACCGTCGACGACGTACTCGACGTCGCGCGGGTCGAGCATCACCGATCGGGGCCGCTGCGCGACACCGTGCCGCTCGAGCCGCTGGTCCGCACCATCGTCGGTGATTGGCAATCCACCCAAGGAACGGGGCGGCTCGTCGACTGCACGCTCGATCCGAATCCCTCGGTGGTGGCCTTCACCGAAGCCCACCTGCGCCGGGTCTTGACCAACCTGCTCGACAACGCCCGGCGCTATGCGGCGCGCGGCTCGCGGATTCAGGTAGCCTCGGGACGCCGTTCGGACGCGCGCGCCTGGCTGCTGGTCTGGAGCTCAGGCCCACCGCTCGACGCGGCGATCGAGCGCCGCCTGTTCGAGCCTTTTTCCTCATCCGACAGGCGCTCCAGCGGTCTGGGGCTCTACATCTGCCGCGAGCTCTGCGCGCGTCATGGAGCTCAGATCGACTATGAACGCTGCCCGTCCCCGGCGGGAACTTCGGCCGAGCCGGGCAACGGCTTTCGTATCCTGTTCGCTCCGATTCCTGCTGCCCTCTGACTGCCGCCATGAACACGCATCCGTCCGCTCCGACCGGCCCCATCCTCGTCATCGACGACGAGGCGGACCTGCGCGCCCTGTTCGAGCTGGCCCTGCTGCGTGAAGGCTATGCGGTCGACACTGCCGCGACGCTGGCACAAGCCCGCGAGTCCCTGGAACGTCGGAGCTACGCAGTCGTCTTGACCGACATGCGCCTGCCCGACGGAACTGGGCTCGAATTGCTCCGCGAACACGCTCCGCTCAGCCGCGACACGCGTTGGATCGTCGTCACAGCCTATGGCTCCGCCGAAAGTGCCGTCGAGGCTCTCAAGGCCGGCGCCTTCGATTACCTCACCAAGCCCGTCGATCCGCGCCAGTTGCGGCTCGTCGTTGCCAGCGCCTATGCCGACGCCCGCAACAGCCCCCGGCCCGCCAGCCACAGCGCGACGGAAGCCCCGCAGAGCAGCCCCTCGTCAGCGGTGACCCGAGCGGCCCCGGGTGACGGCGCCGCACAGGCGCTCTCGCGGCTGATCGGCCGTTCGGCAGCCATGGTCGGCGTGCGTGAGCGCATCCGCAAGGCCGCCCAAAGCATGGCACCGGTCCTGATCCTCGGAGAATCGGGCACGGGCAAAGAACTGGTCGCGCGGGCCATTCATGCCTGCAGCCACCGAAGCCCCGGTCCGTTCGTCGCCGTCAACTGTGCCGCCATCCCTGAGGCCCTGCTCGAAGCCGAGTTCTTCGGCGCGCGCAAAGGCGCCTACACCGGCGCCAGCCAGGACCGGGAGGGCTACTTTCAGGCCGCGCGCGGCGGCACCTTGTTTCTCGACGAAATCGGCGAACTGCCGCTGCTCATGCAGTCCAAGTTGCTGCGCGTGATCCAAGAGCGCTGCGTGCGCCCGCTGGGGGCGACGCAGGAGGAGCCGGTCGACGTCCGCCTCGTCAGCGCGACCCACCGCGATCTCGCCACCGCCGTCCGCCTGGGCCAGTTTCGGCAAGACCTCTACTACCGGCTCAACGTGATCGACATCTCCGTCCCGCCGCTGCGGGAGCGGCTCGAGGATTTGCCGCTGTTGTGTGCAGCCCTGCTCGCGAAGATTGCGGCGGAAAGCGGTTTCCCGGCGCCGCCCAAGCTCTCCCCCGCCAGCCTCGAGCAGCTCGCGCGCCACCCGTTTCCCGGCAACGTGCGAGAGCTCGAAAATCTGCTGCACCGGGCCGTGGCGCTCGCGGATCCGGATGTGGACGGCGTTCTCGAGCTCGACCTCCCAGCCGCGACCGCGCCCAAGGTCCCGCTGGCGCAAGCCCCGAGCGCAGCCGCGGCCTTGCCGCAAGACCTCACGGCGTGGCTCGACGAACAAGAGCGACGCATCCTGCTTCGGGCCCTCGAGGAATGTCATTTCAACCGCAGCGCCGCCGCCCGCCGTCTGGGCTTGAGCCTGCGCCAGATCCGGTACCGTATGGCGCGCCTGGGACTTGCCAGCCCCGATCGGGACCCCACCCCCGAGACCGACGATGAGCCCAGCTGAGAGGCTGAGAGGGAATTGGCGTGCCCGAAGGGGCGCCCCAAAACGCGCCCGAGTAGGCGCAAAGCACAGCCGTAGCTCGGGCTACGGCGCGCATTTGCAACGCCCTCGGGCGTGTTTTGGGACGTCAAAGCGGGCATGACCAATTTCCTCTCAGCCTCTGAATTCTGGCGCGGTGGCTGGTACCGGCACGCGCGCGCGCTGCCTTCGCCCAACCGCAATGCCCGTCCGCTGGGCGTCAAAGTCCGCCTCGTCGTCATCCATGCCATCAGTCTGCCGCCCGGGCAATTCGGTACCGGCGATGTCCAGCGCCTGTTCACCAACACCCTGCCCTGGGATGCGCACCCCGACTTCCAGGCCATCCGCGGCTTGGAGGTATCGGCCCATTTCTTCATCACCCGGGATGGCGCTTTGTGGCAGTTCGTCGACTGTGACGAACGCGCTTGGCACGCCGGCCAATCCCGCTGGCTCGGGGCCTCGAACTGCAATGACTGGTCCATCGGCATCGAACTCGAAGGAACGGCCGACATCGCCTTCGAGGACCCGCAGTACGAGACCTTGACCGCGCTTTGCGCCGCCCTGCCCGAGCGCTATCCGATCGAGGCCGTCGCCGGCCACCAGCACATCGCGCCCGAGCGCAAGTGGGACCCCGGCCCCCAATTCGACTGGCGCCGGTTTCAAAACAGCCTCGGCTGGCCGGATCGGTATTTTCCCTAGGGTTTCGCGCCCCGCCGCTGGGAACGAGGCTCTTGCGGGAAAACCCCTGGTTCTTTCTCGGGTTCACCGCACGGTACACTACATCTAGTGGCAGGTAGCCGTCCGAACCACTACCGGTAGTGCCCCAGACCCAAACTGGGCCCGACAGCCCGCCGGTTCGGTTGCTGGCCTGATGGCCGCGATGCGCACTGCCGTGCCCGCCGATTTTCGAAACCGATTCCGCCCTGACCCCTCGGAGAACCGCCCCATGCAGATCACCCCACCCCCCTTGCGTACACCGGAGCCCGCGCTGGCTGATCCCAGCGCACATACCCTGGGCCTGGCCCGCGAAGGCAGCGTCCCCACGGCCGCAGCGGCGCTGTCGCACTACCAAATCATTCGCCGCAATGGTGCGGTCGTTCCTTTCACCCCGGACAAGATCGCGATCGCGCTGATGAAAGCGTTTTTGGCCGTGCACGGCACCCAAGGGGCCGCCTCGGCCAGCGTGCGCAGCGTCGTCGAGGAACTCACGCAAGGGGTGGTCCGGGCGCTCGTTCGCTCGCGGCCGAACGGCGGAACCTTCCATATCGAAGACGTGCAGGATCAGGTCGAACTGGGCCTGATGCGCGGCGGCCACCATGAAGTCGCCCGCGCCTACGTGCTGTACCGGGAGCGTCGCGCCCAGGAGCGCGCCCGGCAGGGGCTCACCGAGTCGCCCGCCAGCGCCACGCCCACGATCCATGTCGTGGATGCCGGCCGTCGCGTGCCGCTCGATCTCGAAGGATTGCGCGCGCTCATCGCCACGGCCTGCGAAGGCCTGGGCGCTGAAGTCCAGGCCGAGCCCATCCTGGCGGAGACGCTGCGCAATCTCTACGACGGCGTGCCGCTCGACGAGGTCTACAAAGCGGCGATTCTGGCCGCGCGCACACTCATCGAGAAAGATCCCGATTACACCTACGCCACCGCCCGCCTGCTGCTGCACACGATCCAGAAAGAGGTTCTCGGTGAGGACGTCCGTCCGCACGAGATGAGCGAGCGCTACGTCGAATACTTCCCAAGGTTCATCAAGAAGGGAATCGAGCATGAATTGCTCGATCCTCGGCTGGCGCAGTTCGATCTGCACCGCCTGGCGGCTGCGCTCAAGCCGGAGCGCGACCTCCAGTTCGATTACCTCGGACTGCAAACGCTCTACGACCGCTACTTCCTGCATGTGCGCAAGACGCGCATCGAACTGCCGCAGGCCTTCTTCATGCGGGTTGCGATGGGCCTGGCGCTCAACGAGATCGACCGTGAAGCCCGGGCGGTCGAGTTCTATGAGGTGCTGTCGTCTTTCGACTTCATGTCGAGCACGCCCACCTTGTTCAACTCCGGCACGCTGCGCTCGCAACTGTCGAGCTGCTACCTCACCACCGTCCCCGACGACCTCGAAGGCATCTATGAAGCCATCAAGGAAAACGCCCTGCTCTCCAAATTCGCCGGCGGCTTGGGCAACGACTGGACACGCGTGCGCGCTTTGGGCAGCCACATCAAGGGCACCAACGGGGAGTCGCAAGGTGTCGTCCCGTTCCTGAAGGTCGTCAACGACACGGCCGTCGCCGTCAATCAGGGTGGCAAGCGCAAGGGTGCCGTCTGTTGTTACCTCGAGACCTGGCACCTCGACATCGAAGAATTCCTCGAACTGCGCAAAAACACCGGAGACGATCGGCGCCGGACGCACGACATGAACACCGCCAACTGGATTCCAGACCTGTTCATGAAACGGGTCATGGAGCGCGGCGAGTGGACCCTGTTCTCCCCCTCCGACGTGCCCGACCTGCACGACCGTTACGGCAGCGACTTCGAACAGGCCTATATCGCCTATGAAGAAAAGGCCCGTCGCGGCGAAATCCGTCCGACGAAGACCGTTGCCGCGGTCGACCTCTGGCGCAAGATGCTGACGATGCTGTTCGAAACCGGGCATCCTTGGATTACCTTCAAGGATGCCTGCAACGTCCGCAGCCCCCAGCAGCACGTCGGGGTGGTGCATTCGTCCAATCTGTGCACCGAAATCACGCTCAACACCAGTGACACCGAAACCGCTGTCTGCAACCTCGGCTCGGTCAACCTCGCCCGCCACCTCAAGGACGGGCCCTTGGGCAAGGAACTCGACCACGAACGGCTCAAGCGAACCATCGCAGTCGCGATGCGCATGCTCGACAACGTCATCGACATCAATTACTACGCAGTCAAGAAGGCGCGCGACTCCAACCTGCGCCACCGCCCTGTCGGCTTGGGCATCATGGGCTTTCAGGACGCGCTCTACGAACTGCGGATTCCCTACGCCAGCGAAGCCGCCGTCGAGTTTGCCGACCGGTCGATGGAAGCCGTCTGCTATTACGCCTACTGGGCATCGAGCGACCTCGCGGCCGAGCGCGGCCGGTACTCGAGCTATCGCGGTTCGCTCTGGGACCAGGGCATCCTGCCACCCGATACGCTGGACCTGCTCGAGCAGAGCCGCGGCGGCTACGTCGAAGTCGATCGTTCCGCCACCCTGGACTGGGACGCACTGCGTCGCAAGATCGCGCAGGATGGCATGCGCAACTCCAACTGCGTCGCCATCGCTCCGACGGCCACCATTTCGAACATCATCGGGGTCGACGCATCCATCGAGCCCTCGTTTGGCAACCTGTCGGTGAAGTCGAACCTCTCGGGTGAATTCACGGTCGTCAACAGCCACTTGGTGCGCGACCTCAAGCGCCTGGGCCTGTGGGACGACGTGATGGTCATGGACCTCAAGCATTTCGACGGTTCGCTGCAGCCGATCGACCGCGTTCCGGCGGAACTCAAGGCCTTGTATGCGACCGCCTTCGAAATCGAACCCTATTGGCTCGTCGCCGCGGCAGCGCGGCGTCAGAAATGGATCGACCAAGCCCAGTCGCTCAACATCTACATGGCAGGCGCATCGGGCAAGAAACTCGACGAGACCTACAAGCTGGCTTGGATCAGCGGGCTCAAGACCACCTATTACCTGCGCACCATGGGTGCCACCCATGCCGAGAAATCCACCGTCCAAGCCGGCCGCCTCAACGCGGTTTCGGCCGCTACCGGCCACGAAACTGCTGCCGCCATGGCCACGACGGAGCCGGCAACGGACGTGAAGTTCTGCGCGATCGACGACCCGGGCTGCGAAGCCTGCCAGTGAGCTCGCGCAACACCCTGAGTTCGAAGGGAGCGTTGAAGACATGAATCGCTTTTCAATGTCCGAAGTTGCTCCCATAATTGGAGCATTGGAAAAATGATGTTGAGTTGGGAAGAAGATTTTTCTGCGAGCCTTGCACGCCCCGGCCTGCAACCGCGCCCCATGACCCACGGTGCGAGCCCTGCCGCTTCCTTGGTGTCCCCCACGAAGGCAGCGCCGACAGGCACTGTGACGGCCCCCGGGGTGCCTAAGGCGCGTCGTGTGGTGGCGGCCGACAAGCGCATCATCAATGGGCAGACCGACGTCAACCAACTGGTTCCATTCAAGTACAAGTGGGCGTGGGAAAAGTACCTCGCCACCTGCGCGAACCACTGGATGCCGCAAGAAGTCAACATGAGCCGCGACATCGCGCTCTGGAAAGACCCCCACGGGCTGACGGAGGACGAGCGACGCATCGTCAAGCGCAACCTCGGCTTTTTCGTCACCGCCGACTCACTCGCCGCCAACAACATCGTGCTCGGTACCTATCGGCACATCACCGCGCCGGAATGCCGCCAGTTCCTGTTGCGTCAGGCCTTCGAAGAGGCGATCCACACCCACGCCTATCAATACATCGTCGAAAGCCTCGGCCTCGACGAAGGCGAGATCTTCAACGCCTACAACGAGATTCCGGCCATCCGGGCGAAGGATGAATTCCTCATCCCGTTCATCGACGTGATCATGGATCCGTCGTTCAAAACCGGAACGCCTGAAGCCGACCAAACGCTGCTCAAGAGCCTGATCGTTTTTGCCTGCCTCATGGAGGGGCTGTTCTTCTACGTCGGGTTCACCCAGATCCTGGCCCTGGGCCGGCAAAACAAGATGACCGGTGCTGCCGAGCAATACCAGTACATCCTGCGTGACGAGTCGATGCACTGCAACTTCGGCATCGATCTCATCAACCAACTCAAGCTCGAGAACCCTCACCTCTGGACCCCCGAGTTCAAAGCCGAGATCAGGAGCTTGTTCCTGCGTGCGGTCGAACTCGAATACCAATACGCCGAAGACACGATGCCCCGCGGCGTCCTCGGACTCAATGCGTCCATGTTCAAGTCCTATCTGCGCTACATCGCCAATCGGCGCGCAACGCAGATTGGCCTCGAACCACTGTTCCCGAACGAAGAAAACCCCTTCCCCTGGATGAGCGAAATGATCGACCTCAAAAAGGAACGCAACTTCTTCGAAACCCGGGTGATCGAGTACCAGTCCGGCGGTGCTCTTTCCTGGGACTGAGCGTTCTAGGCCCCGCTTCTGCCATGCGCATCTCGCTCGACGCCCAACCCACTCCCGCGCAAGGCTCCCGTATTCATGCCGCTCGTGTCTCCACGGGCGGCATGGATCGCCCAGGCGACCCAAGTTCGCGCTGGGTGTTCCCTCCCCTGTCAACAAGGTGATCAAGGAGATTCACATGGCAACTGCGAAAAAACCCGCTCCCGCCAAGAAAGCGGCTCCAGCGAAGAAGTCTGCGACAACGGCAGTCGCAAAGAAATTGGCGGCCGCCAAGCAAGCGATCCAGAAAGAAGTCGCTGAGGTCAAGAAGGCGGTCAAGAAAGAAGTTGCCGTGGTGAAGAAGGCTTTGGCCAAGAAGGCAGCGGCTCCGGCGAAGAAGGCAGCGGCTCCGGCGAAGAAGGCATCGGCTCCAGCGAAGAAGGCAGCGGCTCCGGCGAAGAAGGCAGCGGCTCCAGCGAAGAAGGCAGCGGCTCCAGCGAAGAAGGCAGCGGCTCCAGCGAAGAAGGCAGCGGCTCCAGCGAAGAAGGCAG
>NZ_RKQL01000003.1:166446-168585 GCF_003843835.1 Tibeticola sediminis
CAGCGAAGAAGGCAGCGGCTCCAGCGAAGAAGGCAGCGGCTCCAGCGAAGAAGGCAGCGGCTCCAGCGAAGAAGGCAGCGGCTCCAGCGAAGAAGGCTGCGGCTCCAGCGAAGAAGGCTGCGGCTCCAGCGAAGAAGGCTGCGGCTCCAGCGAAGAAGGCTGCGGCTCCAGCGAAGAAGGCTGCGGCTCCCGTGGCAACCACGCTCAGCCCGAAAGCGGCTTGGCCCTTCCCGACGGCCACGAAGCCCTGAGCCACACAATCAACCGGCCAGCTGCGGTGCGCGGCTGCGTCGAGTGGACGCGCTTGTGCAGGGCGCCTCAAGGAGTCGAGGGCGCAGCCTGTGGCGGAACGGCTGCTACGCCCCCGCGCGAATCACAGGGAGGGGATTCCGTGCTGCCCTTGCAGAAAATCTGCCGGGAGTTGGTAGTTCTGGGGCCCTGCGCTGGCGATCTTGATGGCTCCGAGCCGGTTCCCCAAACGGGCGCAGGCTTCGACCGGCCACCCGCGCTCGAGCCCGTAGAGAAACGCCCCGCGCCACGCGTCGCCACAGCCGGTGGGGTCGACGATGGCGGTCGGTTTTTCGGCGGGCAGATGAACCGGCCCGCATCCTTCCGACCACATCTGGCAACCTTGGCCACCCAAGGTGACGACCAGCCCCTCGACGCGCCGGGCGATCTCGTCCAGCGTCCACCCGGTCCGCTCGCAGAGTACCTTCCCTTCGTAGTCATTGACCGTGACCCAGGACGCCTGCTCGACGAAGGTGCGCAATTCAGCCCCGTCAAACATCGGTAAGCCTTGGCCGGGGTCAAAAACGAAGCGGATGCCAGCATCGGCCATCTGTTGGGCGTGTTCGATCATCGCGGAGCGACCGTCGGGCGAAACGATGCCCAGAGCGACATCCCCCCGGCGCGGCACGGTTTGCTGGTTGGCGTAGGTCATGGCGCCAGGGTGAAAGGCGGTGATCTGGTTGTTGTCGCGGTCGGTCATGATCATCGCTTGCGCGGTGTAGCTGCCGGGGATTTCGCGGATCAAGGAGGTGTCGATCCCCAGGCCGCGCAAACGCGAGACATAGGCTTGCCCATCGGGGCCGACCGTCGCCATGGGCAGGGGATGTCCGCCCAAAAGTTTGAGGCTGTAGGCGATATTGCCGGCACAACCGCCGAAGTCGCGCCGCAGTTCGGGGACGAGGAAAGAAACGTTCAGGATGTGCAACTGATTGGGGAGGATCTGGTCCGAAAACCGCCCCTCAAAGCTCATGATCGAGTCGAATGCCAAAGAACCGCAGATCAGCGTGGTCATGGGTGAAAATCCAATGAGGGCAGGTCCCCCGCTTAGAGGCTGAGAGGGAATTGGGCGTGCCCGAAGGGGCGCCCCAAAACGCGCCCGAGTAGGCGCAAAGCACAGCCGTAGCTCGGGTTACGGCGCGCATTTGCAACGCCCTCGGGCGTGTTTTTGGGCGTCAAAGCGGGCATGACCAATTCCTTCTCAGCCTCTCAGAGGTAAAAGGCCAGCACCCGGTAGCCTGCCAGCGGACGAGCCGCACCGGCCCCGGCGGCCATCTCGAACACGATCCCGCCGCTCCAAGTCTCGGCAGCGGGCAGGGTGCGCGGCGCACCCAGGTCCTGGGGCGACAGCACGCGTCGCAGCGTGATCTGATCGCGCTCGTCGGTCAGCGTCAGTTCGACCCACGGCATCTGAACGTCCACGGCTGCGGTGTTGCGCAAGGCCAAGCGCAATTCATATTGGGCTCCGCGGACCTGGCGAATTCCCGAGGCTTCGATCAAGACCGCATCGGGAATTCGGGGCGAGTCGATCGTGCAGCCCAGCGCGAGACACAACCGCTCCATCCCGACTCGAACGCCCGGATCGATGGCGGCCAAGCGATCCCGTTGCTGGACCGCCACCTGCAGCGCGAGCAGTAGCGCCAGGAACAGCGCAAGCACCCGGAACCCCCAACGAACCCAAGGTCGATTCCAACGCGCGGTACGCTGCGCTTGACGGACGAACGAAGGGACGGGCTCAGGCTCAGGCTCAGGCTCAGGCTCAGGCTCAGGCTCAGGCTCAGGCTCAGGCTCAGGCTCAGGCTCAGGCTCAGGCTCAGGCTCAGGCTCAGGCTCAGGCTCAGGCTCAGGCTCAGG
>NZ_RKQL01000003.1:168680-335189 GCF_003843835.1 Tibeticola sediminis
CAGGCTCAGGCTCAGGCTCAGGCTCAGGCTCAGGCTCAGGCTCAGGCTCAGGCTCAGGCTCAGGCTCAGGCTCAGGCTCAGGCTCAGGCTCAGGCTCGCCGATGCTTGGACTCGGTTCAGAAGCGGTGTGCGGGACGGAACTGAGTGCGCCCGTCGGCGAATCCGGTTCAGGGATCGCGTCGCTGGCGACGAGCGTCACTTCGTTCAGACGGGCGCGCGCATCGAAGGCTTCCCCGCATTGCCCGCAACGAACCCAACCGTCCGCGATGCGAAGCTGGTCCGCGACGACCCGAAAGCAGGTGCCGCAGGCCGGGCATTGAGTCATCTGGCTCTTGCTCATCGGTGCAGACGTCCGATCCTGCTGCATGCGCTCGCCCTTGGCTCTGCTTCAGGCCCGTGCCGTCATGAGGATCCAGCCGTCTTCCTCGTCAGCCACGTGCAGTGAGAGGTAGGGGGCATAGGCATCCTTCAGCTCGTCGGCCTGGCGCTGCAAGATGCCTGCCAAAACCAAATTGCCTCCCGGAGCGACCAGCCGACTCAGCAAGGGTGCCAGAACCTTGAGGGGCGTGGCCAGGATATTCGCAACGACGGTTTCATAGGGTCCGCTTGCCGCCTCCGGCGCACCCGCGATGAGTTCGACGCGATTGGACTCGGCGTTGAAGCGGGTGGCCTCGATCGCTGCAGGGTCGATATCGACGGCTTCGACCCGCGTGGCGCCATGCATGGCCGCGGCAATGGCGAGAATGCCGGAACCGCAGCCATAGTCGATCACCCGTCCAAGCTCGCCTTCATGGGCCGCGATCCACCGCAGGCACATCCGGGTGGTGGGGTGGGTACCGGTGCCAAAAGCCAAGCCCGGGTCAAGGCGGATCGCACGCTGGGCTTGCGGAGGTACTTCGTGCCAGGTGGGCACGATCCAGAAGCGATCGGTGATGGATACGGGTTCGAACTGGGACTGCGTGAGCCGGACCCAGTCCTGGTCGGCGATGGCGCGCACCCCGACGATCTCGCAGGCTGCAAAAAAATCCTGCGCGCGCAGCACGGCCGCGGCGTGCTCTGCCTGCTGCCGCTCGGCAAACAGGGACGCGATGCGCGAGCGCTGCCAAGCTTCGCTGGGTGGCGGCAGGCCAGGCTCGCCGAAGAGCGCCCGCTCCTCGGGCGTGCCAGCGTCCGCATCCTCGACAGCGACACTGAGCGCGTCGAGCGCCTCGAGGGCATCGCTGAGGAGCTCGACATGGTCCTCAGGGCAGGTCAGTATGAGTTCAAACATGGCAGCGGCTCGCCGGCGGACACCGGCTCAAAATGGAAACAAGCGTGGGCCGGTCGATCGGCAGGCCTTCAGCGGGCTTGACGGATGCCGCTGCGCTGCTCCAGCCACTCTTCCAGATAGTGAATGTTCGTCCCACCTGCCATGAATCGCGCGTCGACGAGCAACTCTCGATGCATCGGCACATTGGTTTGGATGCCTTCCACGACGGTTTCGAGCAAGGCCGTTTGCATGCGTGCAATGGCCTGTTCCCGAGTGTCACCGTGAACGATGATTTTGCCGATCATCGAGTCATAGTTCGGTGGAACGAAGTAGTTCGTGTAAACATGGGAGTCGACCCGAACCCCCGGCCCTCCCGGTGCATGCCACATGGTGACCCGACCTGGCGAGGGCATGAACCGGTACGGATCCTCGGCGTTGATCCGGCACTCGATGGCGTGTCCCCGGAATTGGATCTGTCGCTGCGTGAACGGCAGTTTCGCCCCGGCAGCAACCATGATCTGCGTTCGCACGATGTCGATCCCGGTGATGAGTTCGGTCACCGGATGCTCGACTTGTACGCGGGTGTTCATTTCGATGAAATAGAACTCCCCATTCTCATAGAGGAACTCGAAGGTGCCTGCCCCGCGATAGCCGATTTTCTTGACGGCGGCAACACAGCGCTCGCCGATGCGCTCGATCAAGCGACGCGGAATGTCGGGGGCCGGGGCTTCTTCAATGACCTTTTGGTGGCGGCGCTGCATCGAGCAGTCGCGCTCACCGAGATAGACGGCGTTCTTGTATTTGTCGGCGAGGATCTGGATTTCGATGTGGCGCGGATTCTGGAGAAACTTCTCCATGTAAACCGCGGGGTTGCCGAAGGCCGCGCCGGCTTCGGCCTTGGTCATCTGAACGGCGTTGACGAGCGCCGCCTCGGTGTGCACGACCCGCATGCCGCGTCCGCCACCGCCGCCCGCCGCTTTGATGATCACGGGATAGCCGATGCTTTTCGCAATCCGACGGATCTCGGCCGGGTCGTCGGGCAATGCGCCGTCCGATCCCGGAACGCAGGGCACGCCGGCGCGGATCATCGCCTGCTTGGCCGAGACTTTGTCGCCCATGAGCCGAATCGAATCGGCAGTCGGGCCGATGAACTGGAACCCGCTCTTTTCGACGCGCTCGGCGAAGTCGGCGTTTTCGCTCAAAAAACCGTATCCGGGGTGGATGGCCTCGGCATCCGTCACCTCAGCGGCCGAGATGATGGCCGGCATGTTGAGGTAACTGAGCGCGGCCGGTGCTGGCCCGATGCAAACCGCCTCATCGGCCAGCTTCACGTACTTGGCGTCGCGATCGGCCTCGGAATACACCATGACCGCTCGAATGCCGAGTTCGCGGCAGGCGCGCTGGATGCGCAAGGCGATCTCCCCGCGATTGGCGACCAGAATTTTCTTGAACATGCTGGGGCGCCCGGCTCAAGCAATGACCATCAGTGGCTGGCCAAACTCGACCGCCTGCCCGTTTTCGACGAGGATTTCCACCACCGTTCCCGAGCAATCGGCCTCGATTTCGTTGAGGATTTTCATGGCCTCGATGATCCCGACGGTGTCGCCCTCTTTCACGACACTGCCCACCTCGACGAAGGGCGCTGCCCCGGGGCTTGAGGCGCGGTAGAAGGTGCCGACCATGGGCGACTTGACCACATGCCCTGCGGGCGCCGCTGCGGGCTCGGCCGCGGCCGCCGGAGCTGCGGCGGGCGCCGCCGGTGCGGTCGCGACGATCGAAGCTGGAGCCGCACTCGGGGCCGCTGGCACCGCGACCACCGGCGCGAGCGGCTGCGCCTTGACGATGCGGACCTTGCCTTCGGCTTCGGTGATTTCGAGTTCGGAAACATTCGACTCCGAAACCAAATCGATCAGTGTCTTCAGTTTGCGCAGATCCATACCGTCTCCAGTTTTCTGTGACAAAGTGCGCAAATGTACTCGATTTCGCACGATCTTCGGCAAACGTCGCCGAACAGCAGGGAACGGATGCCGCGCCTTCAGCCGAAGAAGGTTGGGCGCGCCGCCAAACCTCCGCTCAGCGGGCGCTTGCGTCGACCGGGAGTTGCGCCCAAGCGGCCAGGTCGTCGGGGCTGAGCTTGCCCATTTTACGCTGCAGCACCGCGCCGTCCCGGTCGAACACGACCGTGTACGGCAGGCCGCCCGTGGCATTGCCCAAGGCCTTGGCCAGTTCCGAGCCCCCGAAGCCGGCAAGACCGACGGGCAGGCTCAGCGGGCGCTGCGCCAAGAAGGCGCGCACCGCGCTGGGCTGATCGATCGCCAGACCGACCACCGCCCATCCACGAGCCTGTTGCGCGCGGTAAAACCCGTCGAGCAGCGGCAGCTCCGCGACACAGGGAGGGCACCAGGTCGCCCAGAAATTGAGCACCAGCCGTCGCCCGCGGAACTGCGCCAGCGCGAGTTCACCGCCCTCCGGCCGCTCGAAGGTTTGCTGCCAGAACGTGGCCTCGGGCCCGACCCCAGCCCCCAGCGTCCCGTCACCAGGGCGCAAGCGCCAAGCGGCAAACCCGGCCCCGGCCAGCGCCGCAAGCGCGCCGACCGTTGCCACCACGGAGCGGCGGCGCAACGGCACCGCGGCCCGATCCGAAGCTGAATCATGCATCGTCCGTTCTCTCCAAACAGGCGCGGACAGCCGCCAAGTCGCCCCGGCGCGTGCGCCCACGGCCGTCGACACGCGCGCGTTGACGCAGGTCGTCCGCATCAAAAATCAGCATCTGCACGCCGACCGGTTCGGGCCAGTCCGCCACACGCTCCTGGACCCGCAGGGCCGCGATGGGCTCCCCCCGAACACCGGTCGCGACCCCGGCGTCGAACCGCACGCCTTGGTTGATCAAGGCGATTTCGGCCATCTTCGGGTCGTCGCAGAACAACTCCAGGCAGACGTCCGAATGGCGCGTCGCCGTTCCCTGCCACACGGCACCGACCAAATAAGGGCGAAACTCGACCAAGCGTTCCATCCAGCGCGCGGCCAGGCTGCGCAGCGCCTGCAGTTCCTGCGGCTGGGTGTCGCCGCAAAACGCTTCGAGGTAGTCGCGCACGGCGTCTTCGAGCGCGGCATTGTCGGGTAAGGTCGCGCGGGCTCCGAGACGAAGCAAGCGGGCGGCCCGCTGCTTGGCCGAGGCGTAATCCAGGCCCTCTTCGACCACCAGGCGGGCAGCGACCCGGGTCAGCTCATCCAAAATAGCGTCCATCACGCGGATTGTGAGGCCGGCGACAAACCCGCGGGCGCGTAAGGCGACCCGACCGGCGCCCCTCCCGAGTTCCAGCCGCCGCGCTTTCCCACCTGTTTGACGAACGACCTGCCATGCATCTTCACATCCTCGGTATTTGCGGCACCTTCATGGGCGGCCTCGCCGCGCTCGCCCGCGAGGCCGGGCATACCGTCACCGGCTGTGACGCCGGCGTCTACCCGCCGATGAGCGACCAGCTGCGCGCACTCGGCATCGATCTCATCGAGGGCTTCGGTGCCGACCAGATGGCGCTGCGCCCCGACGTGTTCGTGGTCGGCAATGTCGTGAGTCGCGCCCGGCTGCCCGATGGCACGCCGAAGTTCCCGCTGATGGAAGCGATCCTCGACGCCGGCGCTCCCTACACCAGCGGCCCGCAGTGGCTTTCCGAACACGTGCTGCAGGGCCGCCATGTGCTGGCGGTGGCGGGCACCCACGGCAAGACGACGACGAGTTCCATGCTGGCCTGGATCCTCGAGCATGCGGGGTTGCGGCCCGGCTTCCTCATCGGCGGCGTACCGTTCAACTTCGGCACCTCGGCGCGGCTCGGCGCATCAGGCGCATCGGCGGCGCCGCGCGGGGCCGCCGAGCGACCGCTGTTCGTGATCGAAGCCGACGAGTACGACACCGCGTTTTTCGACAAACGCAGCAAGTTCGTGCATTACCGCCCGCGCACGGCGGTGCTGAACAACCTCGAGTTCGATCATGCCGACATCTTCGAAGATCTGGCCGCGATCGAGCGTCAATTTCACCACCTCGTCCGCACCGTGCCATCGAGCGGGCGCGTCATCTACAACGCGCTGGAGGAAAGCCTGCAGCGGGTGCTGGCCCAAGGCTGCTGGAGCGAGCTGCGCAGCTTCGGCAGCGCCGTGGCCGACTACACCGCCGAGGGCGAGCCCGACGCCTTCACGGTGTTGCGTCGGGGCGAGCCCGTGGGCCAGGTGCAGTGGGGCTTGAGCGGTGTGCACAACCAGCTCAACGCGCTCGCTGCCATCGCCGCGGCCGAACATGTCGGGGTGAGCGCCGCGCAAGCCGCCGAGGCACTGGCGCAGTTCGGCAACGTGCGCCGACGCATGGAAGTGCGCGGCCGCGTGGCGCGCGACGGCGGTTCGATCACCGTCTACGACGACTTCGCCCACCACCCCACGGCCATGCGCACCACCCTCGACGGCCTGCGGCGTCGCATCGGACCGCAGGCGCGCATCCTCGCGGTGTTCGAGCCGCGCAGCAACACCATGAAGCTCGGCACGATGAAGGCCCAGCTGCCCTGGGCGCTCGAAGACGCCGATCTCGCGTTTTGCCACGCCGGCGGCCTCGACTGGGACGCCCGCGCCGCACTCGCACCGCTGGGCGACCGCGCGCAGGTCGCCGACGATCTGCCCACGCTGGTGCAGCAGGTCACCCAGGCCGCCCGCGCCGGCGACCACATCCTGTGCATGAGCAATGGCAGCTTCGGCGGCGTGCACCAGAGGCTGATCGAAGCGCTGCAAATCCGATAGCAATACATCGACATTTCACGCCGGTATCCGGCGCGAAAGCCTGCAAAATGCGCTGATCGGCTCAGAACGTGACCGACTGCGCACGCAGGTCCACGGTCACGCGGGTACGGCCGAGCGCGGCGCAAGCGGCGCGCGCAAAGGCCTGACCCCAGGCCGGGTCCGTCCAACGGGTGGAACCGGCGGCTTGCGCGATGGCGAGAACCTTGTCGGCCAGCAGAACCTTGCCGCTGGCTCGCAGGGGCTCGCAGTCGAGTTCGATGAATGCGGCGTCCAGCCAAGCGCGCGCCGCCTCGGGCGTGAGCGAGGCCGGATCATCGGACGCATAAAAAAATTCCTGGCCGTCTGGGCCGATCAGCGTAAGGCCTTGGTACATGGTGGCTCTCCTACGGCTTCAGGCAACGCTGAACAAGTCCCTCGCGCGCCGCACATCCCGGCTGCAGGCGCGCACCATCGCGGGAACCTATTCAGCGTTGCCTTCATTTTGCCTGTTTGCGCCTCGCCCGAACACCCTGGGCGAGCATGTCGAGCACGCCGACCGAATCGGCCCAGCCGAGGCAGGCGTCGGTGATGCTCTTGCCATACTCGAGCGCAGCGACGTCGTCCTTGCCCGCGGTGAATTTCTGTGCGCCCGGCTGCAGATGGCTCTCGACCATGACGCCGAAGATCTGACGCGAACCGGCCGCGAGCTGGCCGGCGATGTCGCGGGCCACCTCGATCTGGCGCTCATGCTGCTTGGCGCTGTTGGCGTGGCTGCAATCGACCATGAGCGAGGGGTGGAGCTTTGCGGCTTCGAGCTCTTTGCACGCCGCAGCGACGCTGGCCGCGTCGTAGTTGGTGTGTTTGCCGCCGCGCAGGATGACGTGGCAATCCTTGTTGCCCTTGGTGCGCACGATGGCGACCTGGCCGTTTTTGTGCACCGAGAGGAAATGGTGCGGACGCGCCGCGGCCTGGATGGCGTCGATGGCGATCTTGAGGTTGCCGTCGGTGCCGTTTTTGAAGCCGATCGGCGCCGACAGGCCCGAGGCGAGCTCGCGGTGCACCTGGCTCTCCGTCGTGCGCGCGCCGATGGCGCCCCAGCTGATGAGGTCGCCGATGTACTGCGGGCTGATCACGTCGAGGAACTCGCTACCGGCCGGCAGCCCCAGGCGGTTGATTTCGATGAGCAGTTGGCGCGCGATGCGCAGGCCTTCGTCGATGCGGTAGCTCTCATCGAGGTAGGGGTCGTTGATGAGTCCCTTCCAGCCAACCGTCGTGCGCGGCTTCTCGAAATAGACCCGCATGACGATTTCCAGCGTGTCGGCATGGCGTTCGCGCTCGGCCTTGAGGCGGCGGGCGTAGTCGATGGCTGCGGCCGGGTCGTGGATGGAGCACGGACCGATGACCACCAGCAGCCGGTCGTCTTTGCCCGACATGATGTCGTGGATGCGGCGACGCGTGTTGGCGATCAGTGTCTCGACGGGGGTGCCGCTGATCGGGAAGAAGCGGATCAGGTGTTCGGGCGGCGGCAGCACGGTGATGTCCTTGATGCGTTGGTCGTCGGTCTGGCTGGTGCGGTCGGCGGGACGCGGCGACCAGACGTCGGTGCTGGCCTGAGGCTTGGGGGTCATCGGAGGGCTCCTGGAATCGAACGTTGGGATGAGGGAAGGTTGTGAGCGGCCAAGAAAAAACCGCCGGGCGGTGACGCTGCGGCGGTTTTTTCGAGGGGTTGGGGGTGCTTACGCGTTCGCCTCTCGTCCGCCGGGGACAGAGAACCAAAAGTAAAAACCAAAAGCGAAGCGCAACAACATGCGAGGAACTTTAGCACATGAATCTTGAAGCCAGGCTTACGCGGTGCCGCCCACGGTCAGCCCGTCGATACGCAGGGTGGGCTGGCCCACGCCCACGGGCACGCTCTGCCCTTCTTTGCCGCAGGTACCCACGCCGGAGTCGAGCCGCATGTCGCGCCCGATCATGGAGACGCGCTTGAGCACGTCGGGCCCGCTGCCCACCAGCGTCGCGCCCTTGACCGGGTATTGGATCCGGCCGTTTTCCACCCAGTAGGCTTGGCTCGCGCTGAAGACGAACTTGCCGCTGGTAATGTCGACCTGGCCGCCGCCGAAATTGGTGGCGTAGAGGCCGCGCTTGATGCTGGCGACGATTTCCTCGGGCTCGTGCGCGCCGCCGAGCATGTAGGTGTTGGTCATGCGCGGCAGCGGCACATGGGCGTAGCTCTCGCGGCGACCGTTGCCGGTGGGCTTGACGCCCATGAGGCGGGCGTTCGTGGCATCTTGGATGTAGCCCTTGAGGATGCCGTCCTCGATCAGCACCGTGCGCTGAGTGGGATGGCCTTCGTCATCCACGTTGAGCGAACCGCGCCGGTCGGCGAGGGTGCCGTCGTCGAGCACGGTCACGCCCTTGGCCGCCACGCGCTGGCCGATGCGCCCGGAAAAGGTGCTGGAGCCCTTGCGGTTGAAATCGCCCTCGAGGCCGTGGCCGATGGCCTCGTGCAGCAGGATGCCGGGCCAGCCCGGGCCGAGCACCACGGTCATCTCGCCCGCCGGCGCGGGACGCGCCTCGAGATTGGTGAGCGCGGCGCTGACCGCCTCGTCCACATACTGCGCAAGCACCGCATCGTCGAAGTAGCCCAGGCCAAACCGGCCGCCGCCGCCGGCAAAGCCCGACTCCCGCCGGCCCTGCTGCTCGGCAATCACCGAGACCGACAGCCGTACCAGCGGCCGCACGTCGGCGGCGAGCGTGCCATCGGCGCGCGCGATGAGCACCACGTCGTACTCCGCCGCGAGGCCAGCCATCACCTGCACGATACGCGGGTCGCGGCTGCGCGCCATCTGCTCCACCCGCCCGAGCAGCGCCACCTTGGCGTTGCTATCCAGCGTGCCGATGGGGTCCACCGGGCCATAAAGCTTGCGGCTGCGCGCCACCTTGCGCGCTGGCGTGCGCACACGCCGGTTCTGCGCGGCCTGGGCGATCGAGCGCACGGTGCGGGCGGCATCCATCAGGGATGCCTCGGAGATGTCGTCCGAGTAGGCAAACGCGGTTTTCTCGCCGCTGACCGCCCGCACGCCCACGCCCTGGTCGATGCTGAAGCTGCCGGTCTTGACGATGCCTTCTTCGAGGCTCCAGCCTTCGGAACGGGTGTATTCGAAATATAGGTCGGCGTCGTCCACCTGACGCAGTCGGATCTCCGCGAGCGCGCGGCTCAGGTGCGCCTCGGTCAGGCCAAACGGTTCGAGCAGCAGCGCCTGCGCGGTGGCCAGGCGCTCGAGGGTGGGTTCACGCGAAATCATGGCTTCATTGTAGGCAGCCGCGGCCCGCCGCCCCGGCGCAGGGAATTGCGGGTGACGCCGAACCCGCCCCCAAATCCGCCCCTCACTCAGCACCCGTCAGGAGGGCATGAGCCGCTTGGCGCGGGCGATGGACATCAGCATGCCCAGTGCCAAGCCGAGCGTGACCATGGCGGTGCCGCCGTAGCTGATGAAGGGCAGCGGCACGCCGACCACCGGCAAGATGCCGCTGACCATGCCCATGTTGACGAAGGCGTAGGAGAAAAACATCACCGCGATGGCGCCTGCGAGCAGCCGGGTAAACAGCGTGGGCGCCTGCGCTGCGATGTAGAGCGCACGCAGGATCAGCACCGCAAAAGCCGAGATCAGCACCAGATTTCCCAGCAGGCCGAATTCCTCGCTGAACGCCGCGAAGATGAAGTCGGTCGTGCGCTCGGGCACGAATTCGAGGTGCGTTTGCGTACCCTGCATGAAGCCCTTGCCGGTGACGCCGCCCGAGCCAATGGCAATCATGCCCTGGATGATGTGAAAGCCCTTGCCCAGCGGATCGCGCGTGGGGTCGAGCAAGGTGCAGATGCGCTGTTGTTGATAGTCGTGCAACAGCGGCCAGCGCACGCCGTCCGCACACCAGTCGTCACCAAAAATCGCGAGCGCCGCCACGCCGGCCAGACCGAGCAGCACCGGCGGCAGCACCAGCTTCCAGCTCAAGCCCGCAAAGAAGATGACCGACAGGCCCGAGGCCAGCACCAACATCGCGGTGCCCAGGTCCGGCTGCTTCATGATGAGCCCGACCGGCACCACCAGCAGCAGCCCGGCGACGAGAAAGTCCACCGCCCGCAAGGCACCCTCGCGCTTTTGGAACCACCAGGCGAGCATCAGGGGCATGGCGATTTTCATGATTTCGCTCGGCTGGATCACCACCCCGACGTTGAGCCAGCGGCGCGCGCCTTTCTTCGTCAATCCGAACAGCGCCACCGCAACGAGCAGCGCCACGCCCACCGTGTAGAGGGGCACGGCCACGCTCATGAGGCGCTGCGGCGGCACCTGAGCCACGACGAACATGATGAAGCCTGCCAGCAGCATGTTGCGCGCGTGGTCGACGAAGCGCGTGCCGTGGTCGTAGCCCGAGGAATACATCGCAAGCAGCCCCAGGCCACAGAGGACGAACACGGCAAACGCCAGCGGCCCATCGAAGCCGCGCAGCATCGGCGAGAGGCGTTGCCACAGAGGGGGGCGGTCGAAAACAGCGGCCATGGGCGCGAATTATCGACGCTGCGGCGGCTCTCTATGATGGTGGTCCATGCGTCCTGAGCCCATCACCCATCTGCTCTACCTGCACGGCTTTCGCTCCTCGCCGCAATCGGCGAAGGCGCGGCATTTGGAGGCGCTGATGCGCGCGCACCACCCCGACGTGCACTGGTGGTGCCCGGCCCTGCCCGCCTCACCGCGCGAGGCGCTGGCCCAGGTGTTCGAGGGCGTGGCCGACTGGCCTGCCGCACGCATGGGGGTGGTCGGCTCCTCGCTGGGCGGTTTTTATGCGACCGTCGTGGCCGAGCGCCTGGGTTGCCGGGCTGCGTTGATCAACCCGGCCGTCTACCCCGAGCGCGATCTGGCAGCCTACATCGGCGAGCACAGCGTCTGGCAGGACCCGCAGGCGCGTGTGTTCTTCCGACCCGAATATGTCGATGAACTGCGCGCGCTCCACCCGGGAGCGTTGCAGCAGCCCGAGCGTTATCTGGTCTTCATCGCCAAAGGCGACGAGGTGCTCGACTGGCGCGAGATGTTCGCGCGCTACGGCTCCGCCCAGGTCGAGCTCATCGACGGCGGCGACCATGGCCTGAGCGATTTCCCGACGCGGGTGCCGCGGCTGCTCGCGCATTTCGGACTCGGCCAAGACCCCGCAGCCGACTGAGAGGCTGAGAGGGAATTGGTCATGCCCGCTTTGACGCCCCAAAACACGCCAGAGGGCGTTGCAAATGCGCGCCGTAGCCCGAGCTACGGCTGTGCTTTGCGCCTACTCGGGCGCGTTTTGGGGCGCCCCTTCGGGCACGCCCAATTCCCTCTCAGCCTCTGACGACTGGCCGCCGAAAGCTGGGACAATCCGACCCCATGCATGCATTGTTTGAAGACACGGGCAAATTCCTCGTCGGTCGGGTGCTCTCCGAAGCCGAAAGCTCGGCTCAAATCGAGCTCGACAGCGGCAAACGCGTCAAGGTCAAGGCGCATAACATCCTGCTGAAGTTCGACAAGCCCGCACCGGCCGAATTGCTGGCGCAGGCGCAGGCGCTGGCGGCGCAGATCGAGCTCGATCTGGCCTGGGAATTCGCCCCTGAGGACGAGTTCGGCTACGCCGACCTGGCACAGGAATATTTCAGCGCCCAGGCTACGGTGGTCGAGCGCGCGGCGACCTTGCTGCGGCTGTTCGAAGCGCCGCACTATTTCCGCCGCGCCGGCAAAGGGCGTTTTCGCAAGGCCAGCGCCGAGGTGTTGCAGCAGGCGCTCGCCGCCATCGAGAAGAAGAAGCAGGTCGCCGCGCAAATCGAAGCCTGGGCCGCTGAACTCGCCGCCGGCCGCTGCCCCGAGCCGATCCGCAGCCAGCTCTACAAAATCCTCTTCCGGCCCGACAAGAACGCGCCCGAGTACAAAGCCGTGGTCGAAGCCGCACGGCAGACGCAGCGCTCGCCGCTGGCGCTGCTGCAAGCGGCCGGCGCCATCGCCTCGCCCTACGAATTCCACTGGCAGCGCTTTCTGTTCGAGCACTTCCCCAAGGGGACGGGCTTTCCCGAGGTTCAGGCGCCGGCGATCGCCGAGGAGTTGCCGCTCGCCGAGGGCGTCGAGGCCTATTCGATCGACGACTCGCACACCACCGAAATCGACGACGCGCTCTCGGTGCAGGGCTTGGGCAGCGGCAAGGTCACGGTGGGCATCCACATCGCCGCACCGGGCCTGGCGATCACGCCGGGCAGCGCGCTCGACCAGCTCGGTCGCAGCCGCCTGTCCACCGTCTACATGCCCGGCTACAAGATCACCATGCTGCCCGAGGCCGTGGTGCAGGCCTATACGCTCTCCGAAGGGCGCGCGGTGCCGGCGGTGTCGCTCTACGTGACCGTCGACGAGGCGACGCTGGCGATCGAGGGCCATGAAACCCGACTCGAGCGCGTGCCCATCGTCGCCAACCTGCGCCACGACCAGCTCGATGCGGTCGTCACCGCCGAGTGGCTGGAAAACCCCGAGATTTCGAAAGAAAACCCGGTAACGCCGGCGTCAATCGGTCACTCGACGCTCTCATTTTTATATCGACTGGCGCAGCACCTCAAGGCCGGCCGCGAGCAGGTGCGCGGCAAGCCCGAGAACTTCAACCGGCCGGATTACACCTTCCGGCTGATCGGCAACGACGGTGCCGTCCCCACCGGCGAGGAGCGGGTGGACATCACGCCGCGCAAACGCGGCGCGCCGCTCGACCTGATCGTGGCCGAGGCCATGATCCTGGCCAACAGCACCTGGGGCCAGTGGCTGGCCGAACTCGGCGTGCCCGCGATCTACCGCAGCCAGGCCTCGATGGCGCCTGGTGTCAAGGTGCGCATGGGTACCAAGGCGCTGCCGCATGCCGGCCTGGGTGTGCCGGCGTATGCGTGGAGCACCTCGCCGCTGCGTCGCTACACCGACCTCGTCAACCAGTGGCAAATCATCGCTTGTGCCCGCCACGGTCGCACCGCCGCGCTGGCCGCGCCGTTCAAGCCCAAGGATGCCGAGCTGTTTTCCATCATCAGCGCCTTTGACGCCGCCTACAGCGCCTACAACGGCTACCAGGCCGCGATGGAGCGTTTCTGGACGCTCAAATACCTCGAGCAAAACCAGATCACGGAACTCGAAGCCACGTTGCTGCGCGACAACGGCGGCGGTGTCTGGCTGGCCCGTGCCGACGCGCTGCCGCTGGTGTTCACGACGCTCGGCGGCGGTGCGCTCGAGCGCGGCGCGCGGGTACGCGTCAAACTTGGCGCCATCGACGAGATCACGCTCGATGTGAACGCGACCGTGCTCGAGCGGCTCGACGCCGCACCCGACGGGGCGGCACTCGCCGAGGCCGAAGACGAGGGCGAAGAAGATGGTTTAGAGGCCGAGGTCGCCGCCGGCCCGATCGCCATCGCGCTCGAGGTCGAAGAGCCCGCGGCCGAGCCGCCCGCCGGGAACGCCATCGCCAACGAAACGGAGCCCGACACGCCGTGATGCCGGATCTGCTTCGACGCCTCGACACCTTGCACTGGGCACTGCTCGCGTCCGTGCTCGTGCATGGCGTGCTGCTCACGATCCGCTTCGTCGACCCCGAGCGCTTCGACCGCCTGTTCGAGGACACGCCGCTCGAAGTCATCCTCGTCAACGCGAAGAGCACCGAGAAGCCCGACCCGCGTCACGCGCAAGCCATTGCGCAACACGCGCTCGCCGGCGGCGGAGACGCCGAGCGCGGCCGCGCCACCACGCCAACCCCGGCGTCGGCGTTGACCGAACTCGGGGACGACGCCGAAGAAGAGCAAAAGCGCATCGAAGCCTTGCAGCAGCGGCAGCAGCAGCTCATGGCCGAAATCCGCCGCCAGCTCGACAGCCTCAACATGCCGCGCGCGCCGGCCGACCAGGCAGACACCGCCGACCGGGCCATCGAGGAGCGGCGCCGCCAACTGCTGCAACTGCTGGCTGAAATCGAGCGCCGCATCAACCAGGAAAACGCCCGGCCGCGCAAGCGCTTCATCAGCCCCTCGACCCGTGAGGCCGAATACGCGGTGTACTACGACCGCCTGCGCCGGAAGATCGAAGACAAAGGTACCGAGAACTTCCCCGAACTGGCCGGCCAGAAACTCTATGGCGAATTGACGATGATCGTCACGGTCGACCAACAGGGTCGCGTGGTACGAACCGAGGTCGTCGAGAGTTCCGGCAACCGAGCCCTGGATCGCCGTGCCGAGGCCATCGCCCGAGAAGCCGGGCCATTCGGCCGCTTTTCGCCGGAAATGCGCCGCAAGAGCGACCAAATCGTCGTCGTCTCGCGCTTCAAGTTCACGCGCGAAGACACGCTCGAGACCAAACTGCGCGAGCAATGAACCCACCCGATCGTTATGCCGTCGTCGGCCATCCCGTGGCCCACAGTCGTTCGCCCTGGATCCATGCCCGCTTTGCACAGCTCACGGGCGAGCCCATCGTGTACGAGGCAGTGCTCGCCCCGCTCGACGGGTTCGCGCAGACGCTGACTCAGCTGCGCGCGCAAGGCCTGCGTGGCTGTAACGTCACCGTGCCGTTCAAACACGAAGCCGCAGCCCTCGCGCACGAGCGCAGCCCCGCCGTGGCGTTGGCGGGTGCAGCCAACACGCTGAGCTTCGACGGCGAGCGCATCGTCGCGGACAACACCGACGGCGCAGGCCTCGTTGCCGACCTGACGCGCAACGCCGGCGAGACGCTGGCGGGCCGCGATCTGCTGCTCATCGGCGCGGGCGGCGCCGCGGCCGGCGTGCTGGGGCCGCTGCTGCGCGAGCGACCCCGCCGGCTGGTCGTTGCCAATCGCACCGTCGGGCGGGCACAGGAACTCGTCGACCGGCATGCTGCCCTTGCAGCAGCTGGCGGCACCGAACTGCTCGCGTGCGCCACCGACGCGGCCCGGCTGGCCAGCGGCTTCGACCTCGTGATCAATGCGACGTCCAGCAGCCTCGCCGGGGCCACATCCCCCGTGGATGCGACGGTGCTGCGCCCCGAAGCGCTGGTGCTCGACATGATGTACGGCCCGGCGGCGCGTGCCTTCCTGGCTTGGGCCGAGCGGCACGGCGCCCGCACCCGCGACGGTCTCGGCATGCTGGTGGAACAAGCCGCAGAGGCGTTTGCGCGCTGGCGCGGCGTGCGGCCGCCGACGGCGTCGGTACTCGCCGAACTGCGCGCGCGGCTCGACGAAGAGGCGCGCGCGGCGCGCACGCCCGACTGAGAGGCTGAGTCGCAGCGGGTGGCAGTGATGAAATTCTTCTCGCGTTGGGTGCTGTGGGTCGCGCTGTCCGCGCTCGGCCTGCAGCTGTTCTTTTTGGCGCGCATCGCGACCCTGGCGGTGGTCAACCCCGAGTCCACGACCTTCGAGCGCTCGGAAGCCTGGCGGCTCCTGACCCAGAAGGACCGCCTGCGCTGGAGCCAGCGCTGGGTGCCGTACGCGCGGATCTCCGATACCCTCAAGCGCGCCGTCATCGCCAGCGAGGACGCCGACTTCGTCAACCACGAGGGCGTGGACTGGGAAGCGCTCGAGAAAGCCTGGGAGAAAAACGCCCAAGCCGAAGCCGCTGCAGCACACCGCTCCGCGCTCGCCCGCGCCGCCCGCGCCGCCCGCGGGGCGCCCACGCCCAAGATCGTCGGCGGCTCCACCATCACGCAGCAGCTGGCGAAGAATTTATTGCTCTCGGGCGAGCGCACCTTGCTGCGCAAAGGACAGGAGTTTGTGCTGACGCTGATGCTCGAGGCCTTCCTCAGCAAACAACGCATCCTCGAGATCTACCTCAACCACGTCGAATGGGGCGAGGGCATTTTCGGGGCCGAGGCCGCCGCCCAGCACTACTACCGCAAGTCGGCAGCCCAGCTCAGCGCATGGGAGGCCGCGCGCCTCGCCGTGATGCTGCCGCGCCCCAAGTATTTCGAGAAGCTCCCCCAATCGGCCTACCTGAGCCACCGCGCCGAAATCATTTTGGGCCGTATGCCGGCCGTGGAGCTCCCATGAACCGCCTGCTTGCGCGCCTGGTCGGCGGCTTCCTGCTCGGCCTCGTTCGCCTGCTGACCGGGGCCCAGGCACGTTGGGTCGGCTGTCCGCCGAAGGCCGAGCAACGCATTTACTTCGCCAACCACCAAAGCCACGCCGACCTCGTGCTGATCTGGGCCGCGCTGCCCGAGGAGCTGCGCGCCATCACGCGTCCAATCGCCGCGAAGGACTACTGGACGAAGACGCGGTTTCGAAAGTGGATCACCACCGAAGTCTTCCACGCGGTGTATGTCGACCGCGAGCGTCGGGGCGACGAAGACCCCTTGGCCCCGCTGATCGAAGCCCTCGAAAAAGGGGATTCGCTCATTCTCTTCCCCGAAGGCACGCGGGGCCATGGCGCAGAGCCGCAGCCGTTCAAAGCTGGCCTCTATAGCCTGGCCCTGCGTTTCCCCGATGTCGTCCTGGTGCCCACCTGGATCGACAATGTGCAGCGACTCATGCCCAAAGGCGAATTCGTTCCCGTGCCGGTGTTGTGTTCCGTCACTTTCGGGCCGCCCATCCGGCTGGAGCCGGGCGAAGATCGCGCCGCCTTTCTCGAACGCGCCCGCGCCGCGGTGATCGCGCTTCGACAGACCTGAATCTCCGCGCATGAATCACTTCTTTCGTAGCCTCAGCGCCCACCAACAGGTCGGCGCGCTGTTTCTGATGGTGTTCGGCCTGCTCGCCCTCGCGAGCATCGTCTACACCCTGTTGGCGCTGCGGGACACGGGCGAGCCTGCCACAGCGTCGCTGCGCCAAGCCCGGCTGCGCGAGGCCCGTCGACTGCTGCGCACAACCTGGGTCATGGTGTCGGTCTTTTGGCTCGCTTGGGTGCTCGGCGGGGGCGTCGCAACCCTGTTGTTTGCCTTCGTCGCCTTCTTCGCACTGCGCGAGTTCGTCACGCTCTCGCCGCCCAGCCGGCGCGACCACCGCAGCCTCGTCCTCGCGTTTTTCGTCGTGCTTCCGACCCAGTTTTGGCTCGTCTGGACGGGGCAGTTCGACCGGTTCACCGTCTTCATCCCGGTCTACGTCTTTCTCGCGCTGCCCGTGGTCAGTGCGCTCGCCGACGACCCCGAACATTTCCTCGAGCGCACGGCCAAGCTGCAGTGGGGCATCATGGTCTGTGTCTACGGACTGAGCCATGTGCCGGCACTGCTGTTGCTGCAGTTTCCGGGCTGTGGCACGGAGCGCAATGCCTTCCTCGTCTTCTTCCTGGCCGCCGTGGTGCAAACCGGGATGCTCGCGCAGCATCTCGCCGGCCGTTGGCTGCGGCGCCCGCCCGTCGCTCCGCGAATCAGCCGGAGCTTCCATTGGACGTCATGGGGCTGGGGCATGGCCGCAGGCGGCTTGCTGGGTGGCTTGCTCGCCGGAATAACGCCGTTCAAGCCCGGCCAGGCGCTGGCGATGGCGTTGATCGCCTGCGCCTCGGGCTCACTGGGTCACTTGGTCATGAAAGCCATCAAACGCGACCGCGGCATTCCAAGCTGGGGTTCGCAAGGCCGCTCGGTCACGGGCGCGAGCGGCCTGCTCGATCGGGTCGACGCCCTGAGTTTTGCGGCGCCGGTGTTTTTTCACTCCATCCGATGGACTTTTGGTTTGCATTGAGCCTCGGGTCCGACACGGCCCTGAGACAGCACCGAGCACCGGCACGGCGTCGCATCCAGGCGGCGCGGCGCAAACTTTCAGCGTAGATTGGACACCATGCGCATTTTGGGCATCGATCCGGGTTTGCAGGTGACGGGCTTTGGCGTCATCGACACCGAAGGTTCCGCACTGGCTTATGTCGCCAGCGGCGTCATCAAGACCTCGGCCGCGCCGGTCGGCGATCTGCCCGCGCGTCTCAAGCTGCTGTTCGAGGGCATCCGGGAACTGCACGCCCGTTATCGGCCCGATGCAGCCTCGGTGGAAATCGTCTTCGTCAACGTCAACCCGCAGGCCACGCTGCTGCTCGGGCAGGCGCGCGGTGCTTGCGTCACGGCTTTGGTCGCCTGCGACCTCGCGGTGGCCGAATACACCGCGCTGCAGATGAAGCGCGCCATCACCGGCCATGGCCATGCCACCAAGGCCCAGATTCAGGAAATGGTGCGGCGGCTGCTGAACCTGCCCGCCGTTCCCCGGCAAGACGCCGCCGACGCGCTCGGGCTCGCCATCACCCATGCCCACGCGGGCGCATCCCTCGCGCGCCTCGAAGCCGCCCACCCGCTCAAGCGCACGACCAGCGGGATGTACCGTGGTGGCCGCGGGCACTGAGAGGCTGAGCCCCGTTCCCCTCGAGCGGTGCGCTCAGGCGAGCCGCTCGAGGATGAGTACGCCAAAGAACATCAAGCCCGCGACCAGCACCCACTTGAGCAATTGCAGGCCAAAACGCCGAAAACGCACCTGGCCGGTGGCGATGTAGAACGCGAACGCGGTGCCTGCGCCGAGCAAGAGCAGCAGCAGAATCCAGCGAAACAGCAGCATCGAGCCCGCCTCACCAGGCCATCGCCGGCTGCGCAAACCCGCGCGGCGCGCGTTGCTCGTCTTCGAAGCTCACCCACTCCCAGGCGTCGCGCCGCGCCAGCAAGGCGCGCAGCAGTCGGTTGTTGAGCGCATGCCCCGAGCGAAACGCGCTGTACGCCGCCAACAGGGGATGCCCGAGAAGATAGAGGTCGCCCATCGCGTCGAGTATCTTGTGCTTGACAAACTCATCGTCGTAACGCAGCCCGTCGGCATTGAGCACGCGGTAGTCGTCCATCACGATGGCGTTGTCCAGCCCCCCGCCGAGCGCCAGCCCCTTCGACCGCAGCGCCTCGACGTCGCGCGTGAAGCCAAAGGTGCGCGCCCGCGCAATGTCGCGCGCGTAGGAACCGTCGGCTAGGTCGAACATCACCCGCTGGCCGGTGGCGTCGACGGCCGGATGGTCGAAGTCGATCTCGAAACTCAGCCGAAAGCCCTCATAGGGCATCAGGCGCGCCCACTTTTCATCGGCTCCCTGACCCTCGCGCACCTCGATGGCATCGGTGACGCGCACGAAGCGGCGCGGCGCCGGCTGACGCTCAAGGCCCGCGCTGCTGAGCAAGTACACGAACGATGCTGCCGACCCGTCCAGAATCGGGACTTCTTCGGCGGTGATGTCGACATAGAGGTTATCCACCCCAAGCCCGGCGCAGGCCGACATCAGATGCTCGACGGTGAGCACCCGAACATCCCCGCGGCCGATGGTGGACGCGAGCCGGGTGTCGACGACGGCCTCGGCCGACACGGGAATGTCGACCGGTTCGGCCAGATCGACGCGGCGGAACACGATGCCCGTATCGACCGGCGCGGGCCGCAGGGTCAGCTCCACCCGTTGGCCGCTGTGCAGGCCCACGCCGACGGCACGGGTGAGCGACTTGAGCGTATGTTGAGCGAGCATCGCGCGATTGTATGAAGTCCCCGTCAACCGAGCCGGCCTGGGGACTCCATGACCTTGCAGCAACGCGGACCCAGCCTCCGCGACGCGGCGCAAGGCGCGGGTTGCAGCGCTGCCCTCAATCGGCCTGCTTGCGCAGGTAAGCCGGGATGTCGATGTCGTCCATGCCGCCCATCACCAACGCGTCGACGCGCTGGGCGGCCTGGGTGCGGTTGGGCTGGCGCCAGACCGCGGGCCGGGTGCTGATGTCGCTGAAATCGGTCGCCGCGCCCGCCATGCCTGGGCCGGTCGCCGTCGCGCCGGCCTGGGCGTGGGCGATCGGCTGGTTGTCCGTGCCGGTGCGCAGCACCTGCAGCGGCGGCGCCGTGCGCCGCGCACCCTGGCGCGACAAGCCCGTGGCGACGACGGTGACGCGGATGTTGTCCCCCAGCGTATCGTCGTACGCGGTACCGTAGATGACGTGCGCATCGGGCGAGGCGTAGGCGCGGATGGTGTTCATCGCCAGCTTCGATTCGGAGAGCTTGAGGCTGCCCTTGGCCGCCGTGATCAGCACCAGCACGCCCTTGGCGCCCGAGAGGTCGATGCCTTCGAGCAGCGGGCAGGCTACGGCCTGCTCGGCAGCGATGCGCGCGCGGTCCGGGCCGCTGGCCACGGCCGTGCCCATCATGGCCTTGCCGGGCTCTCCCATGACGGTGCGCACGTCTTCGAAGTCGACGTTGACGTGGCCCGGCACGTTGATGATTTCCGCAATACCGCCGACCGCGTTCTTGAGCACGTCGTTGGCGTGCGCAAAGGCCTCGTCCTGCGTGACATCGTCACCGAGCACCTCGAGCAGTTTTTCGTTCAGGACGACGATGAGCGAGTCGACATTGGCCTCAAGCTCGGCCAGACCCTGGTCGGCGTTGGTCATGCGGCGCCCGCCCTCCCAATCGAACGGTTTGGTCACCACGCCCACGGTCAAGATGCCCATTTCCTTCGCAATACGCGCAATCACCGGTGCCGCGCCCGTGCCCGTGCCGCCGCCCATGCCGGCGGTGATGAACAGCATGTGCGCGCCTTCGATCGCCGCACGGATGTCGTCGGCTGCCGCTTCGGCGGCTTCGCGGCCTTTGTCGGGCTTGCTTCCGGCGCCGAGCCCGCTGGTGCCGAGCTGGATGGTGCGGTGCGCCGAGCTGCGCGCCAGCGCCTGGGCATCGGTGTTCGCGCAGATGAATTCCACACCACCGACGGCGCGTTCGATCATGTGCTCGACCGCATTGCCGCCGCCGCCACCGACGCCGATCACCTTGATTTGCGTGCCTTGGTTGAATTCTTCGACTTCGATCATTTCGATGCTCATGGGGCGCTCCTTACGTTGAAACTGAAACTGAAACTCAAATGAAAACGGAATGGGATGGACTGAACCGGACCATCGGCGGCGGGGCGCGGTGGCGCGGCCGGACCGCACCACCGCTTGCGCATTCGCTTGCGCACGGCACCCCGCCGCGCGCGGGTTCCAAAGGGCATCGGGCACATGGTCAGAAATTCCCCACGATGAAGTCCTTGATGCGCCCGAAGGCGCTCTTGACCGTCCCGACCTGCCGGGCCGCCTTGAAGCCGCGGAGCCGGGCGAGCCGCGCCTCTTCCATCAGGCCGAGCACCGTGGCGCAGCGCGGCTGCGCCACCATGTCGGCGAGGGCGCCCGTGTAATGCGGCAGGCCCCGGCGGACCGGCTTGAGAAAGATGTCTTCGCCCAGTTCGACCATGCCGGGCATGACGCTCGAGCCGCCGGTGAGCACGACGCCCGACGACAGCACTTCCTCGAAACCCGACTCGCGGATGACCTGTTGCACCAGGGCGAAGATTTCCTCGACGCGGGGCTCGATGACGCCCGAGAGCGCTTGGCGGCTGATCATGCGGGGCTCGCGGTCGCCCAGACCCGGCACTTCGACCTGCTGCTCGGGGTCGGCCAGCAACTGCTTGGCGCAGCCGGCTTCGACCTTGATTTCCTCGGCATCGCGCGTGGGCGTGCGCAGCGCCATCGCAATGTCGCTGGTGATGAGGTCGCCCGCGATCGGAATCACGGCGGTGTGGCGTATCGACCCGCCCGAGAAGATGGCCACGTCGGTGGTGCCGGCGCCGATGTCGACACAGGCCACGCCCAGTTCGCGCTCATCGGGCGTGAGTACGGCCTGGCTCGACGCGAGCGGATTGAGCAAGAGTTGCTCGACTTCGAGCCCACAGCGCCGCACGCACTTGAGGATGTTTTCGGCCGCGCTTTGCGCGCCGGTGACGATGTGCGCCTTGGCCTCGAGCCGGATGCCGCTCATGCCGATGGGCTCTTTGACCTCCTGCCCGTCGATGATGAATTCCTGCGCCTCGACAAGCAGCAGCCGCTGGTCGGTCGAGATGTTGATGGCCTTGGCGGTCTCCATCACACGGGCGACGTCCGAGGGCGTCACCTCCTTGTCCTTGATCGCTACCATGCCGCTCGAGTTGAAGCCGCGGATGTGGCTACCGGTGATGCCCGTGAGCACCCGGGTGATCTTGCAGTCGGCCATCAGTTCGGCTTCTTTGAGCGCCTGCTGGATGCTCTGGACCGTCGCCTCGATGGTGACGACGGCGCCGCGCTTGAGCCCCTGACTCGGCGCAACCCCTAGGCCCGCCAGTTTGAGTTCACCGTTGGCGAGCACCTCCCCGACGACCACCATCACTTTGGAGGTTCCGATATCGAGTCCGACGACGAGGTCCTTGTATTCCTTGGCCATGATTCATCCGTTTCGTTTCGTCTGGGGCTGCGGGGCCGGGCCCTTGCGCGACGGCAGCGCGGCGCTCACGGTCGTCACCCCCTTGAGTCGCAGGGCATAGGCGCGGGGATAGCGCAGATCGGCTGCCTCGATCGCATCGGCGCTGCGGTGGTAGCGCGCAGCGACCTGCGGGGCCGTTGCCACGAAGCGGCGACTGCGTTCGATGAGTTCAGCCGCCTCACCACGCCCGAGTTCGATGCGGCCGCCGTTGTCGAGCTCGGCACGCCACTGGCCACGCTCGGTGAGATCGAGGCCCACCAGCTCCGCGTCGAGCGGCGCGAACACCGGCCGCAGCGCCCCGAGCGTGGCCAGGATCTCGGCGGCACGCTGTGGCGGCCCCCAAAGGCGCGGCAGTGCATCGACGTCCACATCGCCCAGGTTGGCGTCGAACAGGACGCCCGTGCGGTCGATGAGCCGGGCATCGACGTCGGTGTCGTCCCGCGCCCACAAGGCCACGGGCTGGAACTCTTCGAGCGTCACATGCAGCCGATAGGGAAACTCGCGCCGCACGAATGCCCGACGCACCCAGGGTACGGCCTCGAACGCGACGCGCACATCCTTGAGGTCGATCGTGAAGAAATTGCCGCGCAAGCGCGGTGCGACGTTCGCGCGCAGGGTCACGGCATTGTTGTGGGTGACCTCGCCATCGACGACGATGGCGCGGATGTCGAAGGCCGGATGCCGTGCCGCCCAGCCCAGCAGGGCTGCCAGCGCGAACAGGAACACGCCCGCGAACAAAACGCCCGCGGTGGCATTCATCAGTCGCACGTCGAGTGGCAGCGGGCTGAGGCTCATGAGTGAGCGCCTCCACCGGCAGTGTTGTCGAGGCTCGCGGACTCGAGCACGAGCAGGCACAGTTCTTCGTAGCGCAGGCCCGCAGCCCGCGCGGCCATCGGCACCAGTGAGTGACCGGTCATGCCCGGCGAGGTGTTCATCTCGAGCAGGAAGGGCTTGCGGTCGCTGGCGCGAATCATCAGGTCGGCCCGGCCCCAACCTCGGCAGCCGAGCGCGCGATAGGCGGCCAGCGTCAGGCGCTGGATTTCGGCCTCTTCCTCGGGCGGCAGACCGCTCGGGCAGAGGTAGCGCACGCTGTCGGTGAAGTATTTGTTTTGGTAGTCGTAGGCACCTTCGGGCGCAACGATGCGGATCACCGGCAGAGCCCTGGCCTCGGCACCGGACCCGAGCACGGCGCAGGTCACTTCCTCGCCCTCGATGAATTCCTCGCACAGCACATCGGCGTCGTACCGCGCCGAGAGCGCCACCGCCTCGTCCATGTCCGTATCGCCCCGCACCTTGCTGACCCCGAGCGACGAGCCCTCACGCGGGGGCTTGACGATCAGCGGCAGCCCCAGCTCATCGGGTACGGCGCGCACGCGTTCGCGGCTCTGCTCCTGCGGCTGGAGCCAAACGAAGCGCGGCGTCGACAAGCCCTGCGCCTGCCACAAGCGCTTGGTCATCACCTTGTCCATCGCCACCGCCGAGGCCATCACGCCCGAGCCGGTGTATGGAATGCCGAGCAGCTCGAGCGCGCCCTGAACGCTGCCGTCTTCGCCGTAGCGTCCGTGCAGCGCGATGAAGCAGCGCGCATAGCCTTCGTCCTTCAGTGCGCAGATCGGGCGTTCGGCCGGGTCGAAGGCCTCGGCATCGACACCGCAGGCCCGCAGCGCCTGCAAGACCCCCGCGCCCGAGAGCAAGGAAATCTCACGCTCGGCCGAGCGCCCGCCCATGAGGACGGCGACCTTGCCCATTTTTGAAGCTTTTTCTTGGATTGCCGGCGTCATCCGGTCACCTCTTGCTCTTGTTTTTGAAGTAATTCGACCACTTTGCCCGGTACGGCTCCGATCGAACCCGCGCCCATGCACAGCACCACGTCGCCGCCGCGGGCTTGCTCGAGGATGACCTGAGGCAGCTCGGCCACCGACTCGACGAAGACCGGCTCGACCTGCCCGCCGACCCGCAGCGCGCGCGCCAGGCTGCGCCCGTCGGCGGCGACGATCGGCGCTTCGCCCGCGGGGTAAACCTCGGTGAGCAGCACGAGGTCTGCGAGCCCAAGCACCCGAACGAAATCCTCGAAGCAGTCCCGCGTGCGGGTGTAGCGATGCGGCTGAAAAGCCAGCACCAGGCGTCGGCCCGGAAAGGCCCCCCGGGCCGCAGCGAGGGTCGCCGCCATCTCGACCGGATGGTGGCCATAGTCGTCGAGCACGGTGAACCGCCCGCCATCGCGCGCGGGCCAGTCGCCATAGTTCTGAAAGCGCCGCCCCACGCCTTTGAATCCGGCGAGTGCCCGCAAGACCGCGTCGTCCGGGACATCGAGCTCGACGGCAACCGCAATTGCTGCCAGCCCATTGCGCACGTTGTGCTCGCCGGCCAGGTTCAGGGTGACTTCGAGATCGGGCAGCGTCACGCCGTTGCGGCGCTGCACGCGAAACTGCATCTGCGCGCCGACCGCCCGCACATCGACCGCCCGGACCTGCGCCTCCTCACTGAAGCCGTAGCTCGTGATCGGGCGCGAGACGCGGGGCAAGATCGAGCGCACGCCGGGATCGTCGATGCACAGAATCGCCGTGCCGTAAAAAGGCATGCGGTGCAGGAAGTCGACGAACGCGTCCTTCAGGCGTGCGAAGTCGTGCCCGTAGGTCTCCATGTGGTCGGCGTCGATGTTGGTGACGACGGCCATCACGGGCATCAGGTTCAGGAACGAGGCGTCGGATTCATCGGCCTCGACGACGATGTACTCGCCTTGCCCGAGTCGCGCATTCGCGCCGGCGCTGTTGAGCCGCCCGCCGATCACGAAGGTTGGGTCGAGCCCGCCTTCGGCCAGCACGCTCGCGACCAGGCTGGTCGTGGTCGTCTTGCCGTGCGTGCCCGCGATCGCAATGCCCTGCTTGAGCCGCATGAGCTCGGCGAGCATCACCGCACGCGGGACGATCGGCACATGGCGCGCACGCGCGGCCAGCACCTCGGGGTTGTCTGCGCGCACGGCGGTCGAGACCACCACCGCATCGGCACCCTCGACCTGCTCGGCGGCGTGGCCCACGAAGGTGCGGATGCCCTGCGCGCGCAGCCGCTGCAAGCTCGCGCTGTCGGCCAGATCGGAACCCGACACCGTGTAGCCCAGGTTGTGCAGCACTTCGGCAATACCGCTCATGCCCGAGCCGCCGATGCCGACGAAATGGATGTGACGAATCGCGTGTTTCATGGGGAATCTCTCGTGATCTGCGGCCCGAGCAGCCGCTCACAGGCGTCGACGATCGCCTCGGTCGCACCGGCCCGGCGGGCCGCATGGGCGGCCTCGGCGCGCCGCAGCAATTCCGCACGGTCGAGGCCGGCGAGAAACGCCGCCAGCCGCTCGGGCGTGAAGTCGGTCTGGTTCATCAGCCAGCCCCCACCGCGTTCGACGAGAAAGCGCGCGTTGTGCGTCTGATGGTCGTCCACGGCATGCGGGAAGGGGACGAAAACGGCTGCGGCGCCGATGGCGGCGATTTCGGTCACGGTCGAAGCCCCAGCGCGGGCGATGACCAGATCCGCGTCTGCAAGCGCGTGCGCCATGTCGTCGATGAAGGCCACGAGCCGCGCCTGGACCCCGGCCTGGGCATAGGCGTCTTGCAACGCCTCGAACTGCTTCTCGCCGCTTTGGTGCAGCACGCTCGGTCGGCGCGCGGGATCGAGTCGGGCCAGCGCCTGCGGCACCGTCTCGTTGAGCGCGCGGGCGCCGAGACTGCCGCCGACGACCAGCACCCGCAGCGGGCCATTGCGCCCGGCAAAACGCGCACGCGGCTCTGGTTGCTGCCAAAACGGTGCGCGCAACGGGTTGCCGACCCAAACCCCGCGCGGCAACACGTCGGGGAAGGCCGTGAAGCAATGCCGCGCGCACGGCGCCAAGGCCCGATTGGCCAAACCCGCAATCGCGTTTTGCTCATGCAGCACGAGCGGGATACGACGCAGACATGCGGTGGCGCCGCCCGGCGCCGTGACATAGCCCCCAAAGCCCACGACCACGTTCGGCTGGACGCGGTCGAGCGTGCGCCAGGTTTGCACCAGCGCCCGCAGCAGCCGCGCAGGCAGCGTCCACAAGGACCGCCAGCCTTTGCCGCGCACACCGCCAAAGTCGATCGCCTCGAAGGCAAAGCCCTGCGGCGGGACGAGGCGGCTCTCCATGCTCTCGGGCGTACCCAGCCAGTGCACGCGCCAGCCGCGATCCTGTAGCGCGGCGGCCACCGCAAGCCCCGGGAAGATATGCCCGCCGGTGCCCCCCGCCATCACGAGCGCACGCGGGCGCGGGCTGCGGTCCGTGGGGATGGATGCGCCTTCCGGCACGGCGCTCATACCCGCCCTCCTCGCATCAGCGCGCGGTTCTCGAAGTCCACCCGAAGCACGATGGCCATCGAAACCAAGCCCATCAGAATCGCCGACCCACCGTAGCTCATGAACGGCAAGGTCAAGCCTTTGGTCGGCAAGGCGCCGAGGTTCACGCCCATGTTGATGAAGGCCTGAAAGCCGATCCAGATCCCGATGCCTTGCGCGACGAGCCCCGAGAACACCCGGTCGAGCGCGATCGCCTGGCGGCCAATCTGCATGATGCGCCGCGTCAGCCAGAAAAACAGCACGATGAGGCTGAGCACCCCGACGAGCCCGAATTCTTCGCCGATCACCGCGAGCAAAAAGTCGGTATGCGCTTCGGGCAGCCAGTTGAGCTTTTCAACACTGCCGCCGAGGCCGACGCCGAACACCTCGCCCCGCCCGATGGCGATCAGCGCATGCGAGAGCTGGTAGCCCTTGCCCAGTGCGTGCTTCTCACTCCAGGGGTCGAGGTAAGCAAAGATGCGCTCGCGGCGCCATTCCGACAAGCCGATCATCAACCCGAAGGCCACGAGCAACACCGCCGCGATCAAGAAGAACATCCGCGCATTGACGCCGCCCAGGAACAGAATACCCATGGCGATCATCGCAATCACCATGAACGCGCCCATGTCGGGCTCGGCCAGCAACAGAATGCCCACGATGCCAACCGCCGCCCCCATGGGCAGGACGGCGCGGAAGAAGCGCTCCTTGACCGCCATCTTGCGCACCATGTAGTCCGAGGCGTACAGGACGGTCGCGAGCTTCGCGAACTCCGAGGGCTGAAAGTTCATGACACCCAGCGAAATCCAACGACGCGCGCCGTTGACCCCGCGGCCGACGTGCGGAATCAAGACGGCGACGAGCAGCAGCAGCGCCAGAATGAAGATCCAGGGCGCAGCCTCTTCCCAGCGCCGCATCGGCACCTGATAGGCGAGCAAGGCGACGGCGAACCCCAGCACCAGCGACAACAGGTGGCGCAGCAGGAAGTGCGTGCCCGCATAGGCAGCGAACTTGGGGTTGTCGGGCAGTGCGATCGAGGCCGAATAGACCATTACCAGGCCCCAGGTCAGCAGCGCCAGCACCACCCAAACCAGGCTTTGATCAAAGGTGGCCAAGCCCGCGACCCGTCCATCCTGGCGCGGCAGCGTGCGCTCCCACGGGGTCGGAACCGGCTCGGCGGAGGGGTGCGCTGCGCGCCGCGCCCGCGAAAAGAGCGAAGAGAACCGATCCCCCATGGTTTGCGCAAGACTCATCGCACCCCCTCGATCGGTGTGCCCGCCTCGGCAGCCAAGGCCGCCACCGACGCGCGAAACACCTCGGCCCGGTGCGCGTAATCGGCAAACATGTCCATGCTGGCACAGGCAGGAGACATCAACACCGCATCGCCCGGGCGCGCACGCGCCGCCGCCAAGCGCACCGCTGCGGGCATGTCCGCCGCGTCGATCAGCTCGACGCCTGCGGGGGAGAGCGCCGCACGAATCCGGGGCGCGTCCTGTCCGATGAGCACGACCGCCCGAACATGCTGCGCCACCAGCGGTGCCAGCGGCGCAAAGTCCTGCCCCTTGCCGAGGCCGCCCAGAATCAGCACCAACGAACGCCCCTGCGCCAGACCGCTGATGGCCGCGGCCGTCGCCCCGACGTTGGTGCCCTTGCTGTCGTCGATGTATTCCACGCCGTCGACGATGGCGACCGTCTCGACGCGATGGGGCTCACCGCGGTATTCCCGCAGCCCGTGCAGCATGGGTGCCAGCGAGGCCCCGGCTTCGGTCGCCAGCGCCAGCGCCGCCAGTGCATTGAGCGCGTTGTGGCGGCCGCGGATGCGCAAGGCATCGGCAGGCATCAAGCGCAGCAGCGGCGCTGCGGCGCTCTCACCCTCGGCGCTGCCACGCCGCCGCGGCAGCTCGTCGGCCGCCCCGGCACGCACCAGCCAAGTCATGTCGTGCACCGTCTCGAGGCCCCAGTCCAGCGGCCGCTGCGGCACATCGGAGCCAAAGCTGACCCAGCGTAAGGCCGGTGCACCCTTGGCCGGCGCGGGCGGCACCATGGCCATCACCCGTGCGTCATCGCGATTGAGCACCCGCACCCCTTGCGAACCGAAAATCCGTGCCTTCGCCGCCGCATACGCCTCCATCGAACCGTGCCAGTCCAGATGGTCCTGGGTCAGGTTGAGCACCGCCGCCGCCGTCGGCTCGAAGCGCCCGGCGTGCTCGAGCTGGAAGCTCGAGAGCTCGAGCACCCAGACCTCGGGCAGCGCGTGCTGCTCGATCCGCTCACGCAGGGTGTCGAGCAGGGTCGGACCGATGTTGCCGGCCACAGCCGTTTGCAGCCCCGCACGGGCCAGCAGCTGACCCGTCAGCGCCGTCACGGTCGTCTTGCCGTTGGTGCCGGTGACGGCCAGGATCTTCGGCGTATAGCCCTCGCTCTGGGCCCGCTCTGCCAGCGCCTCGGCAAACAGCGCGAGTTCGCCGCCGATCCACACGCCGCGCGATTGGGCGGCTTCGCGGATTTGGGCCGTCTGATCGGGCGTGAGGCCGGGGCTCAGCAGCAGCAACTCCGCCTGCGCCGCATCGAGCAAGGCCGCATCGAACGGGGCGTGCAGCCACTTCGCCCCTGGGCAATCTTCGAGCAAGCGCGATCGCTGCGGCGGCTCAGCCCGGGTGTCGGCGACCGTGACCCGAGCGCCCGCGCGCGTGCACCAGCGCGCCATGGCGAGCCCCGAAGCTCCCAGGCCCAGAATCAGAACGCGGCGATCATGCAAGAAAGGGCTCATGTCGATCAGCGCAACTTCAGCGTGGAGAGGCCCACGAGGCACAGCAGCATCGTGAGGATCCAGAAACGAACGACGACTTGAGTCTCGTTCCACCCCTTCTTTTCGAAGTGGTGGTGCAGCGGCGCCATCAGCAGCAAGCGGCGTCCCTGTCCATAGCGCCGCTTGGTCCATTTGAACCAGCTGACCTGGAACATCACCGACAGCGCCTCGACGACGAACACGCCACCCATGATCGCGAGCACGATTTCCTGGCGCACGATCACGGCCACCGTGCCCAAAGCCGCCCCGAGGGCAAGCGCGCCCACGTCGCCCATGAACACCTGGGCCGGATGCGCGTTGAACCACAAAAACGCCAGCCCCGCGCCGCTCATGGCCGCACAAAACACCAGCAACTCGCCGCTGCCGGGGATGTGCGGCAGAAACAGATAGCGCGCGAACACGGCATTGCCCGTGACGTAGGCAAACACGCCCAGCGCCGCGCCCACCATGACCACGGGCATGATCGCTAGGCCGTCGAGCCCGTCGGTGAGGTTGACCGCGTTGCTCGAGCCCACGATGACGAGATAGCTCAACACCACGAAGCCGACGACGCCCAGTGGGTAGCTGACCGCTTTGAAGAAGGGCACGAGCAAACCAGCCTTGGGCGGCAGATCGACATCGAAGCCCGAGCGCACCCAAGTCAGGAACAACTCGAACACCTTCGCGTTCGAGCTCTCCGAAATGCTGAACACCAGGTAGAGCGCAGCGAGCAAGCCGATGACCGATTGCCAGAAATATTTCTCGCGTGAGCGCATGCCCTCGGGGTCTTTGCGCACCACCTTGCGCCAGTCGTCCACCCAGCCGATCGCGCCAAAGCCGAGCGTGACCGCGAGCGTGATCCAAATGAAGCGGTTGCTCCAGTCGGCCCACAGCAAGGTCGCGGTCGTGAGCGCCACGAGGATGAGCACGCCGCCCATGGTCGGGGTCCCGCTCTTGGCCAGGTGCGATTCGACGCCGTAGCCGCGAATCGGCTGACCGATCTTCAGCGCCGTCAATCGACGGATCACGGCGGGGCCTGCGGCCAGCCCGATCACCAGCGCGGTCATCGCGGCCATCATGGCGCGAAAGGTCAGGTACTGGAACACCCGCAAAAAGCCCCATTCCGGCTGCAGGGCCTGCAACCACTGGGCCAGGCTAAGCAACATGCCGACCTCCTTCCGAGCCGGACCGATCCGAGCGGCTTTCAATTGCGGCGACGACGCGCTCCATGCGCATGAAGCGCGAGCCTTTGACCAACACGGAACGAGCCGCCGCCAAGGCCGGCCCGAGCGCATCGAGCAAAGCCTCCACCGAGGGGTAGGCCTCGACGCCCGCAACGGCGCGTGCCGCAGCCGCACTCAGCGGCCCCACGACCCAGATCCGCTCGAGTCCGCGCTCGACGGCCAGCCGCAACACCTCTTCGTGAAACTCGACCCCGCGCTGACCGACTTCGCCCATGTCACCGAGAATCAGGAACCGAGGCGCGGGCAGCGCCGCGAGCACATCGATCGCGGCCCGAACCGAATCCGGATTGGCGTTGTAGCTGTCGTCGACGAGCGTGACCGGCACGCTGCCGAGCCGCAGCGTCAGCGCGCGGGATCGGCCGCGCACGGGCTCGAAATGTTCCAGGCCCGCAGCGACGGCCTTGAGCGGTGCGCCCGCAGCGAGCGCGCAGGCAGCCGCCGCAGCCGCATTGCGCAGGTTGTGCCGCCCGGCAATTCGCAGCCGGGTCTGCACCCGGCCCGCCGGGGTCTCGAGCCGGAGCTGCCAAGCACCCCCGGCCTCGATCCAATCGGCCTCGGCGCGCACCCGATTCGAGCCCTCAGCCGGCTCGCTTTGGTCCGTGAAACGCCAGGTCGACCGCGCACCGGCCATACGGCTCCAAAGCGGCGTGTAGGGATCATCCGCCGGGAAGACCGCAACCCCGTCGGGCGGCAGACTCTCGATCACCGAGCCGTTTTCACGGGCGACGGCCTCGACCGTCTCCATGAACTCCAGATGCTCGCGCTGCGCGTTGTTGACGAGCGCCACCGTGGGTTGCGCCCACGCGGCGAGTTGGGCGATTTCGCCAGGGTGGTTCATGCCGAGTTCGACCACGGCGACGCGATGGCCCTCGCGCAAGCGCAGCAGCGTGAGCGGCACACCGATTTCGTTGTTGAGGTTGCCTTGCGTGGCCAGCGCTGCGTCGCCCACCCACGCGCGCAGGATGGACGCGATCATCTGCGTCACCGTGGTCTTGCCGTTGCTGCCCGTCACAGCGATCAGCGGCAGGTCGAACTGCGCGCGCCATGCCTGGGCCAGCTGGCCGAGCGCCACTCGGGTGTCGGGAACGAGCAAACCGGCAAGGCCCGATGCGCGCAGCGCGGCTTCGCTCTCGAAGTTGCAGAGGGCCGCCACGGCACCCTGCGCGCGGGCCTGATCGAGGAAGGCAGCGCCGTCGAAGCGCTCACCCTTGAGCGCGACGAAGCAGTCGCCCGCTGCGAGGGTGCGGGTGTCGGTGTGCACGCGCTGGGGGCGCAGCGACCCGTCGCCGACGAGGCGGCTGCCCGGAATCCAGGCCTGGGCTTCTTTCAGGGTCATCATGGCTGAGCTGGAATTCATGCGCGGCCGCCTCCGCTGGTCGCACGACGGCGCTCGAGCGCCGCGAGGGCCTCGGCCCGATCCGAAAACGGCCGCCGCACACCGGCGACCTCCTGATACGTCTCGTGGCCCTTGCCGGCCAGCAGCACCACGTCCGCCCCCGCCGCGCGATCCAAGGCATAAGCGATGGCGCGCGCGCGATCGGGCTCGACGGCTGCAGGGGCATGCGCCATGCCCGCGAGAATCTGGGCCAGGATCGCCTCGGGGTCCTCCGAGCGCGGGTTGTCGCTGGTAACGACGACGGCATCGGCCAGGCGCTCGGCAATGGCGCCCATCAGCGGGCGTTTGCCCGGATCGCGGTCGCCGCCACAGCCAAACACACACCACAAGCGACCGCCACGCTGCACGGCAAGGCCCCGCAAGGCGGCAAGAACCTGTTCGAGCGCGTCCGGCGTGTGCGCATAGTCGACGACGACCAGCGGCTCGCCCGCACCACCAAGGCGCTCCATGCGCCCCGGAACGGGCTGCAGCGCCGAGCACGCCTGCACGGCCGCGTCGAGCGGATGGCCGAGCGCGCGCAAGCAACCCAGCACGACGAGCAGATTCGCCGCGTTGTAGTCACCGATCAGCCCAGTCTGCACGGCATGCACCGTCCCGCCCTCGAGCACTTCGAAGCTCAAACCCTCGCCCGTCGGGGAAAGCCGGTAACCCAAGCCGCGGGCGCGCAGGCGCGCGGATGACACGGTGCCGACCGTCCAGACATCCAGGCGACCGGCCATCGCCTCGGCCAGCTCGGCACCCTTGGGGTCGTCGACAAAAATGACCGCGGCGCGCAGCCCTGGCCAGTCGAACAAGGACCGCTTGGCCTGCCAATAGGCCTCCATGGTCCCGTGGTAGTCGAGATGGTCTTGCGTGAAATTCGTGAAGGCTGCGATCGCGATCCGCGTGCCATCGAGCCGGTGCTCGGCAAGGCCGATCGAAGACGCTTCCATGGCGCAGACGCGCACGCCTCGTTCGACGAACGAGCCGAGCGTTTGCGCGAGCAGCACCGGGTCGGGCGTGGTCAGCCCGTTGTGCTTCAGCGTGGGCAGGATTCCGGTACCCAAAGTGCCGATGACCCCGCATGAATGGGCAGTTTCTTGCTGTAGTTTTGAGAGTGCTTGGGCAATCCACCAAGTGCTCGAGGTTTTGCCGTTGGTGCCGGTCACCGCGACGACGTCGAGGCGCTCCGAGGGCCGCCCGTACCACAGCGAGGCAATCGGCCCGGCCTGAGCTTTGAGGCCCGGCACGGCGGCCACGTCGTCCCCGTCGCAGTCGAAGCGCTCTGCGCCTTCGCGCTCGACCAGGCATGCCCGCGCGCCCGACTGCCGCGCGGCACCGACGTAGGCCCGCGCATCCACCGCCGCACCCGGCCAGGCCACGAACGCGTCGAGCGGCCGAACCGCACGGCTGTCGCTGCACAGGCCGCGCACGTCGCGCGTGCGCAACCAGTCGACGACTGCTTGGGGGGTTTGGAGAACGCGCATCAGAACGACTCCTCCGCGGCGTCGACGACGATCTGCGGCTGCACCGCCATGTCCGGCGGCACGTTCATCAGGCGCAGCGTCTGCTGCACGACTTCGCTGAATACGGGCGCGGCCACCACGCCCCCGTAAAACTCGCCGTTGCTCGGCTCGTCGATCATCACCGCGACGATCACCCGTGGCTGCTCGATCGGCGCCATGCCGGTGAACCAGGCGCGATAGCGATTGGTCGCATAACCCTTGCCGACCTGTTTGCGCGCCGTGCCGGACTTTCCGCCCACGGAATAACCCACGGTCTGCGCCTTCTGTCCGGTGCCTCCAGGACCGGCCGCCATTTGCAGCATCTTGCGCACGGCCGCGGCCGTCTGTGCGGAGAACACCTTGACCCCATGCACGGGCTCGTTGCGCTTGATCATGGTCGCGGGCAGCACTTCACCGTCATGGGCGAAGGCCGTGTAGGAGTGCGCCATCTGGAACAGCGAAGCCGAAAGACCGTAGCCATAGGACATGGTGGCCTGCTCGACGGGCTTCCAGCTTTTCCAGGGGCGCAGCCGACCCGCGGCGGCACCGGGAAACTCGATCTGCGGTTTTTGACCGTAGCCCAAGGAAACAAAGGTGTCCCACATCTCGCGCGGGCTCATGCGCTGCGCGATCTTGAGCGCGCCGACGTTGCTCGACTTCTGGATCACGCCCTCGACGGTCAAGGTCCCGTAGTTGTGCGTGTCGTTGATCGTGAAGCCCCCGATCTGATAGCGGCCCGGAGACGTCTCGATCAGGGTCTGGGGGGTGACCCGGCCCGCTTCGAGCGCCATGGCGACCGTGATCGGCTTCATGGTCGAGCCGGGTTCGAACACATCGGTCAAGGCGCGGTTGCGCAACTGCTCGCCCGAGAGGTTTTGCCGTCGATCGGGCTGGTAACTCGGGTAGTTCGCGAGTGCCAAGACCTCGCCCGTGCGCGCATCGAGCACCACGACGCTGCCGGCTTTGGCCTTGTGCGCCAACACGGCGTCGCGCAGCTTTTGGTAGGCGAAGAATTGAACCTTGCTGTCGATGCTGAGCTGCAGATCGCGCCCATCGACCGGCGGCACCTGCTCGCCCACGTCCTCGACCACACGACCGAGCCGGTCCTTGATGACGCGGCGGGACCCAGGGCGGCCGGCGAGTTCGCGGTCGAACAGCAGTTCCATCCCTTCCTGGCCCTGGTTTTCGACGTTGGTGAAACCCACGATGTGGGCGGCCGCTTCGCCCTCGGGGTACATCCGTTTGTAGTCCCGGCGCTGGTAGACGCCTTTGATCCCGAGCGCGGCGATTTCGCGCGCGACCGACTCGTCGACCTGCCGCTTGAGCCAGACGAAGGTCTTGTCCTCGTCGGCCAGGCGCCGCTGCAACTCGTCGAACGGCATTTCGAGCAAACGCGCGAGCGCCCGCAGCCGCTCCGGATCACGATCCACGTCCTCGGGGATCGCCCAGATGCTCTGCGCAGACACGCTGGAAGCCAGCAGCAGTCCATTGCGGTCGAGTATGCGACCCCGGTTGGCCGGCAACTCCAGGGTGCGGGCATACCGAACCTCGCCCTGACGCAAGAAAAACGCGTTGTTCCAGACCTGCACGTACGCCGCCCGAACGGCGAGCGCGCCAAAGCCCAGCGCGAGCGAGGCCACGATGAACTTGCTGCGCCAGGCCGGTGTCTTGCCCGCCAGCAAAGGACTGGCGGCGTAGGCCACACTGCCGCCCCTCATCGCTGAGCCTCCGATGCCACGGCCGCCGGCACGGCGACGTACTGGGTGATCGCGGGTGTCGCCGTGCGCATGCCCAGTCGTTCCCGCGCGAGCCGCTCCACCCGCAAGGGGGTCGCCTGAGCGCGACGTTCGACTTCGAGCCTTTGGCGCTCGCTCGCAAGCGCCCGGGCCTGCGCCTGCGCCTGCTCGAGTTCGACGAACAAATGCCGCGAGGCCGCCTGGACATGTACGACGTAGAGCGCGCTGGCCACCACCGACAGCAGGAGGACGAGGTTGAGCCGCGTCATGTCGCCACCTTCTCGGCCACGCGCATCACGGCGCTGCGCGCGCGCGGGTTGGCCTGGATCTCGGCCTCGCTCGGCCGCACGCGCCCGAGCGCCTTGAGCGGCAGCGCCTTGGGCGGCGCAAATGGCAGGCGTCGGTCGACGGTCTCGCGCGCATGCGCCGCGATGAATCGCTTGACGATGCGGTCTTCCAGCGAATGAAAGGCAATCACCACGAGCCGCCCACCGGGCCGGAGCACCTTCAACGCCGCGGCAAGCGCCGCGTCGAGGGATTCGAGCTCCCGGTTGATGAAAATCCGTAGAGCTTGAAAGGTGCGCGTGGCCGGGTTTTGTCCGGCTTCCCGGGTCTTGACCGCACCAGCCACGACCCCGACGAGGTCGGTCGTGGTGCGCACAGGCTGTCCGCTGTCGCGGCGAGCCACAATCGCCTTTGCAATCGGCAGAGCAAACCGTTCTTCGCCGTAGTCACGAATCACCTCCGCAATTTCCCGAACCGACGCCACCGCGAGCCAGTCGGCCACACTCGGGCCGCGGGTCGGGTCCATCCGCATGTCCAAAGGGCCCTCGAAACGAAAAGAAAAACCCCTTTCGGGGCTGTCGATCTGCGGGGAGCTGACCCCAAGATCGAGCAGGACCCCATCCACGCTTTCCGGGGGCAGCTGCGCCAGATCGCTGAAATTGGCATGCCGGATCGAAAACCGCGGGTCGCTGAGCTCGGCGGCGGCCGCAACCGCTTGCGGATCCTGGTCGAACGCGAGGACGCGGCCTTCCGGAGCGAGCTTGGCGAGGATGCGACGGGTGTGACCGCCGCGGCCGAAGGTTCCATCGACATAAACCCCCAGAGGGTTCGTCACGAGCGCATCGACTGCCTCTTCGAGCAGCACGGTGGTGTGGGCAAGGTCCGTCATGCCTGGCCCCTCAGAACGAGAAGTCCTTGAAGACGTCGGGCATCTCGGCCTTCATCGCCTCGGCTTCCTGCGCCTCATAGGTCGCCTGATCCCAAAGCTCGAAGTGGTTGCCCATGCCCAGCAAAACGACGTCGCGACTGATCCCGGCCGCCTTGCGCAGCTCGGGAGAAATCAGCACCCGCCCGGTGCCATCGAGTTCGACGTCGAGTGCGTTTCCCAGAAAGATCCGCTTCCACCATTGCGCCGACATGGGCAAAGCCGCGATCCGCTCACGGAAGCGCTCCCACTCCGGCCGCGGGAACAGCATCAAACACCCATGCGGATGCTTCGTCACGGTCAAGGCGCCCTGGGCCGTTGCGTGCAGGACCTCGCGGTGCCGGGTGGGCACCGACAGCCGGCCTTTCGCATCCAGACACAACGCTGAAGCCCCTTGAAACACGCTGATCCCTCGTTGAGCCATCGGCGGACGGACCGCTTTTGGCACTTTCTACCACTTCATTGCACTTTTTTGCACTGTAGCAGGAACGCTAGGGCATGCAAAGACGTGTTGCAACAAAATCTTGCAGGGAAATCAATCACTTAGAGCCGACTTTTCGGCCGAAGCCGCTCAAAAACCATTCGCCAGCATAGACTTGGCGCACGCTCCGAAAGTGGGCTGTGAAGTCCTGGCAAGGAACAAGCCGGCGGCGGGAGCGTGACTTCCTTCACGACTGACCCGCTCGTCGGTGGTGAAGCCGAGCGGTCTAGGGCGTCGGGGGAATCGAGCGTGGGAAAGGGCCTGCCCCGAGAATGCGGCCGCTGCGGAGGTGCGACACCAGTGAGTCGTACAGCCCGGCAAGCGCTACCCGGACGGGCGCCCGAACTCGCTCAGCGTGGGCTCAATCGACGCGCGTGGAGATTTGGGCCACGTCCGCAATGCCCAGCAGGCGGAAGAAGCCTGCGACCAGGCGATGGACCTGCTCGAAATGCACCGACCGGCCTTGCGCTTGCTGCTCGCTGAGCCAGTTGAGCAGTTCACCCGCTGCAGCGAAGTCGACCCGAGCCAACGCCCGGCAAGAAATGACGGGAAGTTCGGCCCCCTCCAGACGTTCGGCGAGCGTGCGCACCGTCGCCGAGATGTCCCCGACCAGCTCACCGCTGAGTTCGACCACAGTGGGCCCGAGCAAACTGGAATGGATGCTGCTGGCTCGAAAGTCCGTGGGCTCAAAGCCGGCCCGCCTTGGAGCCGCCGCAGCCGCGTCTTCTACGAGCCCGATGAAGGTACTGATTCCTTCTTCGACCACGCCTTCGGCGTTGATGCGGCGGTAACGCCCGCGCGGCGCCTCCCAGGAGGGCGGCGAAACCTCATACGTCACGCAGTAGTCGAGTGCAGCCAGTTCGAACTCGTCGGCCCGACCCATGGCGCGCAACAGCGACAGGCGGACGTGCCACCAGCGGGCGTCGATCGACCGGTCGCCCGAAGGAGCCGCAGCCGCCAGCAACTCGAGCAAGCCGTCGGCACCGACCATATGCACCTCGACCGGCTCGGCGGCCCAGTCGGAAAACAACAGATGCAGGCTCGGGAGAGCGTCGGGTTCGATCGACTGCAGCGGCGACCAGTCGAGCCGCCAGGGTTGTGCGGTTTTTTCGAGCCGCTGGCGCAAGCCCATCACGGCCGCCGCATTCAAGCGCCCGGGGCTGCTCCAATGCAGCGCGGCACTGCCCGTGCCGGCCTGGGCTGCCAGTCGGCTCTGGGCCAAGCTGGGCATCGACCACCACTGCGGCGCCGAGCGTTGGAACTGGCTTGCAAAATCGAGCGCCGCAAGCTCGAAGCGCTCTTGCTGCCCAGTCGCGCGGTAGAGGTCGAACAGCGTCATCCAGGCTTCGATCGGGTCGCGTTCGGCGCTCTCGCGTCCCAGCAGGTCGAGCAATGTGGCCTCTGCACCTGGCACATCCCCTCCGGCAAAGCGGATGTATACCTCTTCCATCTCCGGGTCGTGGGCGACCTCGTGGACTTCGATCGCGCCGGACTGGGTCGACGCGAACGTGTTCGTGCCCGGCGCAGCGGCAGGCTGGGGGCTCGTGCCACCCGAGGGCTCCAGACCGGGAGCAGAACTTGCCGCTGGGGCTGGTGCTGGCGCGCGAGCCGCCTGCGCTGCAGCGGCGGCCAACGGGGCCGCAATCGTCGTCGCCTGCGCAGCGGCAGGCGGCACCGGCGCCTCCGGGTGGCGAGAAAAAACGGTGCTCGTCACCGACGAAACCGAGTCCAGGGAGCCGTCGCGCGCCTTGGTTTTCCACCACTGCATCGACATCTGCGCTTCGATTTCGTCGATTTTTTTCAGGGTGTTGGCGCGCTCGGCCTGATTGGACGGCAGGCTGCTTTGGAAGAAAGACGCCCGCTCCACGGGCATGGCGCCTTGCACCTGCTCGCGCCGGCGGATCTTGCGCAGCATGTCGAACTCACGGCGACGCACGAAGTCGTTGCGCTTCTTGCGCTCCATCATCTCTTTGAGCATGAGCTGGCTGTGGCCGCTTGGCTCAAACGTCGATGCCTGGTCGAGGTCGGCCCAGTCCGTCGTCGGGTTGCGGACGAACTTCACCACTTTGGCGAGTAGGCTGCGCTTATCCTCTTTGGCCATGATGCTCGCCAGTGTCGCACGGTTGAGGCGGTTTGGGCATGCTCGCAAACACCACTTTCCGCCAACAGGTTCACGGACTTGGGCGCTCAGTCGCCAAACATCTTTTGCCGCAGTTCGCGGCGCTGCTGCGCCTCGAGCGACAACGTCGCGGTCGGACGGGCGAGCAGGCGGCCAACGCCGATGGGCTCGCCGGTTTCGTCGCAATAGCCGTAGTCACCCGATTCGATCCGGGCGATCGACTGGTCGATTTTCTTGAGCAGCTTGCGCTCGCGGTCGCGCGTGCGCAGTTCGAGCGCGTGTTCTTCTTCGATCGTGGCGCGGTCGGCCGGATCGGGCACGACGACGGTGTCCTCGCGCAGATGTTCCGTGGTCTCGCCGGCGTTGTTGAGAATGTCGGCTTTGAGACGCTGCAGTTTGAGCCGGAAGAAGGCGAGCTGCGTCGGATTCATGTACTCCTCGTCCGGCATCGCGAGGATATCGTCGTCGGTCAGTTCCTCGACGGGTTTGATCTTCCAGTTGTTGGCGCGTTTCGGGTCTTTCTTCAGCGCCGCGGAATTCGGCGCTGAAGGCAGGGTAGCAATCGGCATGGTGTGGTCGTAAGAGGCCTTGGCCGCGGTCGAGGCGACGGCCTGGGCCATGGATGGAACGGTCATCTGGGCCAGCCGCGCGCCCCGGGTCACCCGGGTTCGCGGCGGCGTGGCGACGGGAGCGGCTGGAGCCGAAACGGCCGGTGTAGGCTTGGCGGGCACTGCGGCACGGGCTTGCTCAGGCGCGGGCTTGGCTTTTTTGGCCACAGTCGTCGTCTGAGTTTTCCGGGGTGCTGGGGCTGGAGCTGGAGCCGGCTTTGGGGCCGCTGATGCAGCCTTCGAGAGCGCGGCGGGTGCCCCGACTTTGGCTTTGGCTGGGCTGACCGAAGCCTTCTTGGCGGGCTCAGCTGCGGCGGGTGCCGCGGCTTTGGCCTTGGCCTTTTTCACCGGGGCATCGACCTTCGGGCTGGCCTTGGATTCCGCACGGGCTTTGGCGGTTGCGCTTTTCACAGCGGGTCTCCTCTTATCAATGGGCTCCGCGTCGGCAATAGCGGGGGGTTCGGCCGGCGCCGGCGCCGAATCGGCGCGCGATTGTATCGGCTTCCCCCAGGCCAGCCCCATGAGTTGCAGAATCGAGACAAACATGGTGCGTGGGTTTCAGAAAACGTTGCGGATCAGCCCACCAGGCTTTGGTTCAGACCTTGCACGAGGATGTCGCGCGGCAGGTCGATGCCGATGAACACCATCTTGCTCACGCGCGGCTCGCCCTCGGACCACTTCGGCCCGAGGTCGCTGCCCATGAGCTGGTGCACGCCCTGGAAGATCACCTTGCGGTCAGTGCCGGCCATGTGCAGCACCCCTTTGTAGCGCAGCATGCGCGGACCGTAGATGTTGACGATGGCGCCAAGGAAATCCTCGAGCTTGGCCGGGTCGAACGGGCGCTCGGCGCGGTAGACGAAGCTCTTGACGTCGTCGTCGTGATGGTGGTGATGCGGGTGGCTGCAGTGCTCGCCGGGCGCGTGGTCGTGGTCGCAGTGGGCGTGGTCGTGACCCGCGTCTTCCTTGAGGAAGTCCGGGTCGATGTCGAGTTTGGTGTTGAGATTGAAGCCGCGCAGGTCGAAGACGGAAGCGATCGGCACCTCGCCAAAGTGCACCATGCTTTGCGGGGCGCGCGGGTTCATGTGGGTGAGCCGGTGCTGCAACGCAGCGAGTTCGTCCGGGCTCACCAGGTCGGCCTTGCTGATGAAGATGCGGTCGGCAAAACCCACCTGGCGTCGTGCCTCCTGCCGCTCATCGAGTTGCTGCTGCGCGTGCTTGGCGTCGACGAGCGTGAGGATGGCGTCGAGCAGATAGCTCTCGGCAATCTCGTCGTCCATGAAGAAGGTCTGCGCGACCGGGCCGGGGTCGGCGAGGCCGGTGGTTTCGATCACCACCCGCTCGAAGTCGAGTTCGCCACGGCGCTTTTTCTGCGCGAGGTCCTGCAGCGTGGTGCGGAGGTCTTCGCGGATGGTGCAGCAGATGCAGCCATTGCTCATCTGGATGATCTGCTCCTGCGTGTCGGTCACGAGGATGTCGTTGTCGATGTTTTCCTCGCCGAATTCGTTTTCGATCACGGCGATTTTCTGGCCGTGTGCCTCGGTGAGCACGCGCTTGAGCAGCGTGGTCTTGCCCGAGCCGAGAAAGCCGGTGAGGATGGTGGCGGGAATCAGTGCCATACGGTGAGGCCTCGAGTCATGGAAAGCAATGCGGCTGCGCGGCGCGCGAGCGGGGCGACAGTGTAGCCGCGCGGTCGACAGCGCACCGTGACCACTCTACATGAGGTGTCAAGCCCGGATTTGAATCCTTTTTTGATAGCACGATATGACCATTTGACGCTGGGTTTTCGGGATATTTTCCTGAAAACAGGGCTCAAAGCGGCTGGCGCAGCACCACCAGCCCCTTGAGGTAGTCGCCCTCAGGGAAAAACAGGGTGGCCGAGTGGTCCGGGGCGGCGGCCAGCCGCTCGGTGATGGCGCCATCCACACCGGCGTCGATGCCCGCGCCGGCGACGATCTTGTGGAACAGGCCGGCGTCAATGCCGCCCGAGCACGAGAACGTGAACAGCTCGCCGCCGGGCGCGAGCAGCTTGAGCGCCAGGCGGTTGATGTCTTTGTACGCACGCGCGGCGCGTTCGGCGTGGGCGGCCGTCGGCGCGAACTTCGGCGGGTCGAGAATGATGGCGTCGAAACGCTCGCCCGCGTCCAGAAAACGCCGCAGCGAGGCGTTGACGTCGGCATCGAGAAACTGCGCGCGCGCCGCATCAAAGCCGTTGAGCGCGACATGCGCGCGGGCGCGCTCGAGCGCGGGCGCCGAGGAGTCGATGGACACCACCTCGGCAGCGCCGCCGGCCAGCGCGGCCACGCTGAAGCCACCGGTGTAGCAATAGCAGTTGAGCACGCGCACAAAGCCGCGGCGCCGCGTGTGCACGGCAAAACGCGCGCGGTTGTCGCGCTGGTCGAGATAAAAGCCCGTCTTGTGGCCCTGCGCGATGTCCACCGTGAGGCGCCAGTCGTGCTCGCGGATGGTCACTTCGGTCTCGCCGCTGCCGCGCAGCCAGCCCACGGACTCCGCGAGCCCCTCGAGCGTGCGCACGCTGGCGTCCGAGCGCTCGTACAGGCGCGGGCAGCCGGTCAGCTCGAGCAAGCTGTCGGCGATCAGCGACTTGTTGCGCTCGACGCCGCAGGCGGTGAACTGCGCCACCAGCGTGTCGGCATAGCGGTCGACGATGAGGCCGGGCAGACCGTCGGCCTCGCCGTGGATCAGGCGCACGCCGTCGCTCTCGACCCCGAGCAGGGCGCGTGCCCGCACGGCGCGCTCGATGCGCGCGCGGAAAAACGCCGCGTCGATACGCTCAGCCTCCTCGAAGCTCCAGACGCGGGCGCGGATCTTCGACCGCGGGCTGAATGCCGCCCACGCGAGGAAGCGCCCTTCGCTGGACTCGATGCGCACGAGTTCACCGGCGTCGCCGCTGCCCTTGTCGATGGCGCCGTCGAACACCCAAGGATGACGGCGCAGCAGCGAGCGCTCTTTGCCCGGTTTGAGTCGGATGGTTTTCATGCGTCCGATTGTCGCCGGCGCAGCGCCGCCGAGAACCCGGCCCCAAGCCGCCAACATACCGCCCGAGCGCCGCGCCTCAATCGGGCTTGGGCTTGGACTTGGACTTGCGCGTGGCCTTGGCGCGCGGATGCGCGGCGTCGTAGGCGCGGGCGAGATGCTGGAAATCGAGCCGGGTGTAGACCTGCGTGCTCGTGATGCTGGCGTGACCGAGCAATTCCTGCACCGCGCGCAGGTCGCCGCTCGACTGCAGCAGGTGACTGGCGTAGCTGTGGCGCAGCATGTGCGGATGCACCGGGGCCGACAGGCCCGCAAGCTGTGCGCGCCGCCGCAAGCGCTGCCAGATCGACTGCGCGGTGAGCCGCGTGCCGCGCCGCCCGACGAACAAAGGCTCGGTCGGCTGCGCGGCCCCGCGCACGGCCAGCCAATGGTCGAGTGCGGCGAGCGCCGCGCGCCCGACCGGCACGCTGCGGCGCTTGCGGCCCTTGCCGGTCACATGCGCCTCGCCCGCCTCGCGGTCGATCCAGCCGCGTCCGGCTTGCGCGGCTTCGGCGCTCGCACCCACGTCGAGCCCGACGAGCTCGCCCACGCGCAGGCCGCAGCCGTAGAGCAGTTCGACCATGGCCGCGTCGCGCGCTTCGAGCCAAGGGTCGGCGGATTCGTTCGCAAACTCGGCGAGCTGCACGGCGTCATCCACCGGCAGCGCCTTGGGCAGCCGCTTGGCCGCCTTGGGCGCGCGCACCCCCTGCACGGGGTTGGTGGCGATGCGGCCCTCACGCCCGAGCCACGCGTAAAACCCGCGCCAGCCCGAGAGGATGAGCGCGATGCCGCGCGGCGTGCGTCCACCGGCGTGCATGCGCGCCGCCCAGGCGCGGATGTGGTGCGCTTGCACCTCCTCGAGCGATACCCCGGCCTCGAGGGCGCGCGCATGGAGTTTTTCGAGGTCGAGCTGGTAGAGCGCCACGGTCCGCGGTGCGAGCCGCTTGACCACGCGCACATGCTCGAGGTAGGCCCGCGCGATCGCGGGCAGCTCGAGCGGGCTGGGAGCGTCGTCTTCGCTTTGGGCCGAGGCGGCGGTGCCATTTGCCGGGGCGGGCATGGCGCGACGGGGCGGCTGGGCGCGACGGTGGCGGGCTTCAGCGGAGCCGGGAGAGCGCCGCGCTGACGATTTCACCCAGGCGCTCGATCAGGTCGGTCGCCATGCCCGCCGCGAAGCGCTGCGGGTCGGGCGAAGCCAGCACCAGCAGACCAAAGGCCGGCGTCTCGACCGTATCGCGCAAAGGCAACAGCACCAGCGACGCGGCGCGCTCGGGCTCGGGCAGCCAATGCACCGCTTCGAAGCCCGCATTGGCGCCGATGTAAGGCTGCGCCAGTGACGACGCGAGGCTGCGCACATCGCCGCTTGCCCCCTGCGCCCACGGCTCGGTGCGGTGCGCGTCCGCCACCTCCCAGACCTTCAGCGCCACCTGCGGCACTTGGAAACGCTCGCGCAGTTCTTCGAGCACGCGCTCGGGCAGATCGGCGGGCGCGCGCACGAGCAGCAGGGTCCTCGCCAGCGCCAGCAGCCGCTCCGTGAGCAGCATGTTTTCGTTCCCGTGGCGAATCATTTCCATGATCCGTCGCTCCAGGCCCTTGATGCGCTCGCGCAGCATCTCGGCCTGGCGCTCTTGCAGGCTGACGGCACGTGCCCCGTGCGGGCTGGTGAGTTGCACGCTGGCGAGCAGCTCCGCGTGCCGGTTGAAAAAGTCCGGCGTCTGGATCAGATAGTTGGCGATGTCATCCTCGGTGATCGGGGGCACGCCAGGGGTGTGGGTATTCATGGGTTCTTTCCTTTGCCGACGCAGCGGCGTCGAAGTGTCGCTGCCAAAGCCATCACGCATTCACGGCGCATCCGGCCCGGCCGGGTGTTCGGGCAGTTCGATCTCGCCCTCGAAAACGGTGACCGCCGGCCCGGTCATGTGCACGGAATCCTCGAGCCGGCCCGACCACTCGATGGTCAGTCGACCGCCACGCGTGCGCACATCCACCCGGGAATCGAGCCAGCCCAGGCGGATGCCCGCCACGACGGCGGCGCAGGCGCCGGTTCCGCAGGCGAGCGTTTCGCCCGCGCCCCGCTCAAAGACCCGCAGCCGGATGTTCGAACGATCGACCACCTGCATGAATCCCGCATTCACGCGCCGCAGAAAAGCCGGGTGATGCTCGATGCAGGGCCCGAGGACCTCGACTTCGGCACGCGCCACATCGTCGACGCGCAGCACCGCATGTGGGTTGCCCATCGACAAAACCGCTACATGAATGAGAGCATCTGAATCGCAATTTGCGCCGGCCATAGGACGATTTTCTTTCAAATCCAGCGGCCACATCTGCCACGAGCCGACCACCATCGGCGTTCGGGCGCCGGGCTCGAATGGCACGCGCGCAAGTTCGAACACCGGCGCTCCCATGTCCACCGTGACGCGGCCGTCGGGCTGCACGGCGAGCGACAACACCCCGCTCGCGGTGCGCACGCGCACCGGGTTGTCCTGGGTGAGGCCGCGCTCATGCACGTAGCGTGCGAAGCAGCGCGCGCCGTTGCCGCAGTTCTCCACCTCGCCGCCGTCGGCGTTGTGGATCACGTAGCCGAATGCAATGCCGGCGGCGGCATCTTCAGGCGTGGGCGCGCGCACGCTCAGAATCTGGTCGGCGCCGACCCCGAAATGCCGGTCGGCCAGGAAGCGGTAATGCGCGGGCTCGAGCCCAAACCGGCCCTGCGTCTCGTCGAGCACGACGAAATCGTTGCCCGCACCCTGCATCTTGGTGAAGCGGATCTTCATGGCCGCCATTATCAGGCGCCAGCCGAACGCGGCCTGGGTCGCCATAAGGCAACGCTGAATCAGTTCCCGTGATGGCGCGCGCCCGGCTGCGGGATGGGATGCGAGGCGCAAACCGAGACAATAGCCGCAGCTATGGCGAGGATTTGCAACGAAGCAGACCGCCCGCAGCCGGGATGCGCGGCGCGCGAGGGACTTGTTCAGCGTTGCCATAATCCAGCGCATGGTCCGCCCCACCCAACTCCTGCACCCGCAGCGCGAACCCGCGCCACCGCGCCCCGCCGCCACCGTCCTGCTGCTGCGCGACAGCCCGGCCGGCTTTGAGGTCCTCATGACCCGGCGCAGCGCGCATGCAAGCTTTGCGCCCGGCGCCTACGTGTTTCCCGGCGGCGGCATCGACGCCGCTGACGCGAGTCCCGAAGCACACGCGCAGGCCACGCGGCGCCCCGGCCAGCGCGAAGCGCATCTCACCCAGGCGATTGCCGCCATTCGCGAGAGCTTCGAGGAACTCGGCGTGCTGCTCGCGCGCCACGCCGACGGGCGCATGGCGGATGCGGCCGACATCGCCGCCCTCGACCGCAAGGGCTCTTTCGTCGCCCAGTGCGCCGCGCGCGGCCTCCAGCTCGCCGCCGCCGATGTGTTCGTGCTGGCGCACTGGATCACCGACCGTGACCTGCCGCGGCGCTTCGACGTGCCCTTTCTCGTCGCGCGCATGCCCGAAGGCCAAGAGCCCGTGGCCGACGAGGCCGAGCAGTTCGAGCCGGTCTGGGTGCGGCCGGCCGATGCGCTCGCGCGCCATGCCGCGGGGCAGTTCTTCATGATCTTCCCGACCATCCGCACGCTCGAGCGGCTGCAACACTTTGCCGGCGTGGACGCCGTGCTCGCCGCCTGCGCCGCCAACGAGGAGCCGCTGTGGACGAGTTGCCCGCGTGCGGGCCTGCTCGGTGGGCGCGAGGCGCGCTTTATGGAGCACGAGCCGCCCTACGGCGAACTCGAACTCGTCTGCCCCGACGGCCAGATCCTGCATCCGCTCGACTGGCACCGCGACGAGCCCACGCCGCTGCTCAAAAACGTCGCGCGCCTGACCGCCGCCAACCCGGGCGCCATGACCGGCCCCGGCACCAACAGCTACCTCGTCGGCGACCCCAGCACCGGCTACATCGTCATCGACCCCGGGCCAGTGGATGCCGAGCACCAACAGCGCCTCTGGCGCGCCACGGGCGGCGCGATCTACGCCATCGTCTGCACGCACTCGCATCCCGACCATGCGCCCGGCGCGTGGCCGCTGCAGGCGCTGTGCGCGCACCGACCACCCGTCCTCGGGCTACCCTCGGCCGCCACCGCGCGTGCCGCCAGTGCGTTCACGCCCGACCGAACGCTCTGCGACGGTGAATACCTGGTGCTGCGCAGCGCCGACGGCACCACGACCCACACGCTCGAGGTGCTGCACACGCCCGGCCATGCCGCCAACCACCTCTGCCTGGTGCTGCGCGAAGACGGCCTGCTGTTCAGTGGCGACCACATCTTGAACGGCAGCACCACCATCGTCGACCCCCCCGATGGCGACATGAGTGCCTACCTCGACTCGCTCGACCGACTCGCCGCGCATGGCCACGCACACGAGGTGCGCTACATCCTGCCCGCGCATGGCTACGTGATCGCCGACGCCCCCGCCGCCATCGCACGGCTCAAAGCGCACCGACTGCAGCGCGAAGCCAAGGTCATCGCCGCCATGCAGGCCGCGCCCGAGGGCACGCTGCAAGACTGGGTGCGCCTGGCCTATGACGACGTGCCCGAACGCATGTGGCCGCTGGCCGAGCGCAGCCTGCTCGCCCATGTGCAGCGCCTGCGCGCACTCGCCCCGGGCAACGACGGCCTATGAACCGTCCCCCGAATCCCGGCGCTGCCCCCGTAGAGGTCGGCGAGCGGCTCGCCAAGCGGGTGGCCGCGCTGCGCGGCTGCTCGCGCGCCGAGGCCGAGCGGCTGATCGAAGGCGGCTGGGTGCGGGTGGATGGGGTCGTGGTCGAGCAGCCGCAACACCGCGTGCGAGATGAACGCATCGAGATCGACCCGAACGCCCAAGCCGCCGCACTGCGCCCCATGACGCTGCTGCTGCATCGAAGCGCGGCTGCCGCCGCGGCCCCGCCCGCTGCGGCCGACCGCTGGGACGCCGACCCCTCGCGCGAGCGGCTGCTGCGCCGCCATCTGCAGGCCTTGCAGGCGCCCCTCTCGCTGCCGCCGGCGTGCAGCGGCCTCGTCGTCTGGACGCAGGACGCCGCGGTCGCACGCCGCCTGATGGAGGACGAGACGCTGCTCGAGCAGGAATTTCAACTCGACGTGGCGGGCCCCGTGAGCCCCGTGCAACGCGCCGCGCTGCAGCAAGCCCTGCCCGGAGGCAAAGCCAGCGTCGGCAGCAGCCAGGCCGACCGCACGCGGCTGCGGGTGGTCGGCAAGGGCGCACAGGCCCCCGCGGTGCTGCTCGACGCGAGCGCGCGCGCCGGACTTGCGATCCTTGCGCTCAAGCGCCTGCGCATCGGCCGCATCGCCCTCGGCCCGCTGCCCGAAGGCCGGTGGCGCTTCCTGCGGCCGTTCGAGCGGTTTTAAAACTAGGCAACGCTGAACCGGCCGGCAGCGGTCGTCCAGCCCTTCGTTCACTGCGGCGCCAACGAGCAATGGCCCGCGCTCGCCGACGGGCCGGAACCCAGAGCCAGCGGCGGCGGCTCGGCGAATCGGTCATGCGGCGTGCTGTTCTGCCAATCGAGCAGCAAAAGCAGCACGACCACCAGCCAAAAGAATACGGGCCGGGCGCGCCAGCGCCCGGTCGTCCCATTGGGCCTCGATGGTTGGTTCATGGTCTCAGTCCCCCAAGCCCAGCCGACGGCGCAGCCGCACGCCGACGAGGCTGCCCGCAAAGGCGACGGCGAACCACACCCAACCGTGGACGCTGCCGGTGGCTATGCCCGAAAAATACGCGCCCACATTGCAGCCAAAGGCGAGCCGTGAGCTGTAGCCCAGCACCAGCCCCGCCGCCACCGACGCGGTCCAAGCCTGAGGGGAGAGCCGCACCACGGGCGTGGGCTGACCCCGCCAGCGTGCGGCGAGCCAAGCCCCCCAAAGCAGGCCGAGGTCGGTCACGCTGGTGTTGTCGGTCAGCACGCTGGCCTGCAGTTGCGCTTGCTGGGCCGCCTGCCCCCAAAACGCATTGCCGGACAAATCCATGCCCAGCGCCTGCGCGAGCTTAGCGCCCCAGAGCCCAAGGCCATAGACGATGCCCCAAGGCTGGCCCGCAACCACGAGGTTGGCCGCAGCCAGCACGCCCAAGGCCAGCGCGGCCAACCACACCGCGCGCCCGGACCAACGCGATGCAAACGACGCACCCTGCCGCCGCTGCGCACTGAAGACCCAAAGCAGCAGCGCCAGAGCGGCCAGGGCCCCCAACTGCACCGCCAGCGTCAGCGGCGCGCCCCAGCGTTGCACCAGGTTCACGGGCGGCAAAGCGCCGAGCGACAGCCACGCCGGCAGGTGCGCGGCACCGAAAAAGCTGCCGACGATGAAAGCCGGCAGCACCGCCATGCTGACCGGATGCCCCAGGCCCGCCTTGTAGAGCGTGCCCGATCCGCAGCCGTCGGTGACCTGCATCGCGGCGCCGAAGACGAACGCGCCGACCAGCAGGCTCACCGACAGCGGGCCGTTGGCTGCGCCCAGCTCGGGATGCGCCGCCAGCAGCGGGACGCTCATGCCCATCGCCACCGCAATGGCCAAAAACTGCGCCCACAAGCCTTTCGCATCGCGCCGGGTGATCCAGACCCGCCAGCCGGTGGTGAAGCCAAACGCCGCCCCGGCCAGCGCAGCGCCGTAGCCCACACCGATCGCCCACAAAAATCCTTGCCGCCAACCGACGAGCCAGGTGATGCCCGCAAAGGCCGCCACCGCCAGCCCCAACAGGCCCCAAGGCCGCTGCGGACGAGCGTTCCCGGCCGCGCCCGGCACGCCCGCCCCGTTCCTCGAGGCCAGCGGGTTCGAGCATGGGCTAGCCCCGTCCAGGGTTCCACGCTGGACTGTTTGAGCCACACGGGCCGATGCAGGGCTCATGGCGTGCTCCTCCAGAGCGTGCGCAGCTGCGCCCAGAGCTGTTCGGCACGGCCTGGCACATGGTCCATCGGCAGCCCCGCGCGCGACCACTCGACCATCGAACCCGGATAGAGCTGCACGCCGCTTTGCCCCAACACCTCGGAGAGCACGAACCAGTTGATCGCAGCCCAGTGGCCGGTGTTGCAAAAACTGACCATGCGCGTGGGCGCAGCTCCGGCGCGGGCCTGCCACGGGCCTTGCGCGGCGATGCGCGCCAGCGTGGCGGCATCGGGCAGACGGGCGCTGCCGTCGGGGAACCACTGTGCATGGTCGAAGGACTGCGCGCCCGGCAGCGTGCCCGGGCGGCGGGCGGCCGGAGCCTTGATCGCACCCCGGTAAAACGGCGCCGGGCGCGCATCGAGCAGCAGCGTTTGCGGATCACCGAGCCGCGCGCGCACCTCTTCCAGGCTGGCCCGCACCGATGCGTCGAGCCGCGGTGTATAGGTGGAGGGCGTGACCGTCGCCGGCTGCCGGGCCAAGGGCAAACCGGCGTCGATCCAGGCCGGTGCGCCGCCGTTGAGTATGGCCAGGCGGCGCAGGCCCAGCCAGCGCAGCGTCCAATAGACGCGCGCGGCCGCCCCGAAATCCGACGCCTCCTCGCCATCGCCGACGATCACCACCGGCGTTTGCGCGTCGAGGCCCAAGCTGCGCACCCAGGCGGTGAGTTCGGGCAGCGGTCGCTCCTCCCCGAGCGGCCCACGCCAGCGCGAATACGGCGCCGAGACCGCCCCGGCGAGCCAGCGCGCGGCGTCAGCGGGTGCCTCGTCGTCGGGCTCGCGGATGTCGAGAATGCGCACGCGGCCGAGCCAAGGGCGCAGAGCCGACGCCTCGATCAGCGGACCCAAGTTGGAGCCCGTCGCTGCCGCCGCCTCGCCCACCGGGCGCAGCGACGCCGCGGGCGCATGGCCCAACATCACGACGGAGAGCGCCCACCCGGCCAGAACCGTGCGGCGGCGCAGAGAAAAACCGATGTCCATGCCGGTATTGTCCGAAATCGCCTTCATATTCGAAACGACTGAATTTTCATACGCTTCGAACGGGACGTAATAACGACGCGCGGGCCGCCCCGCCCGCACCGACGCGCGAGCAGAGAAGCCTCTCCGCCGATCACACCTCGAACAAGCCCGTGCGCGCCACTTCGGTAATCGCGGTCACGGCCGGGTGGGTGATGCGACGTTCGACCGAGATCGCAAAGAACTCCTCGACCAGTTCGTGGCTGCGCCCGATGCACACGGCGCCGGTTTGGGCCGTCACCTCGGCTTCGAGCACGCTGGGTGCGACGAACACCCCGCGGCCCTCGCGGCCAAAGGCGGTCATGAGTGCGCCGTCGTCGAACTCGCCGACGATCTGCGGGCTGAGCCGCTCGCGCGCGAGCCAACCGTCGATCTGCCCGCGCAGTGCCGAGCTCGCGCCCGGCAGCAGCATCGGCATCCCGTCGAGACAATGCGGGAAGGCGCCGTGCAGCCGCGCCTGCAGCGCTGGCGCGGCGAAAAAGCTGGTCGTGGTGCGGCCCAAGGGATGGTTGAAGGCCCGCACGCTGAGCCGACGCGACAGCGGCTCGTCGGCGATCACCAGGTCGAGCCGGTGCAGCGCGAGCTGCGCCAGCAGATCACCCAGCCGGCCTTCGCTGCCGATGAGCCGCAGCGGCTGTGTGAGCGCCAGCGCCGGCTCGAGCAGGCGATAGGCCACCGCCTTGGCCACGGAATCGGCGACGCCGACGCGAAACTCCAGCACCCGGGGCGCTTCGCGCTGCGGTCGCCGCAGCGCCTCCTCGAGCTCGCGGCCGAGCGCGAAGATTTCATCGGCATAGCGCAGCGCCGTGCGCCCTTCGTCGGTCAGCACCAATTGCCGGCCCTGTTTGCGAAACAACTTGCAGTTGAGCGCGGCCTCGAGAAGCTTGATCTGCCCCGAGAGCGTCTGCGGCGTCGTGGCCAGCACCTCGCCCGCGCGCACGATGCCGCCCGCGCGCGCCGCGACCCAAAAGTAGTGCAAATGCTTGAAGTTGATCATCCGGCTCGCCCGTATTCATCGAAAAACTCGAAGTGAAATAGTTTGAAATTCGAATTTACTCGAAGGATAGGCTTGCCTACACTGAACTTATCCCCACATTCCGTATCTGAAGGGGAAAACCAGGAGAGTTGCCATGCGTCTGAGCACCAAAGGCCGTTTCGCCGTCACCGCCATGATTGATGTGGGCTTGCGCCAGAAGGCAGGGCCCGTGTCGCTCAACGACATTTCGGCCCGGCATCACATTTCGATGTCGTATCTCGAGCAGATGTTCGCCCGCCTGCGGCGCTCGGGTCTGGTCGAGAGCACGCGCGGCCCGGGCGGCGGCTACACGCTGGCGCGGCCCGCCCGCGACATCTCGGTCGCCGACATCATCACGGCGGTCGAGACGACCGATGACGACGAGGCGCCCCGCGCTGGAGCCGAAGACGGCGTTTCGGCCATGACGGCGCAGCTCTGGTCCGAGCTGCAGGCACGCATGCTCGCCTACATGCAGTCGATCTCGCTCGAGCAGCTCATCGAGGAGCAACGCGCCCTTGTCGGGGAACCCGTCGCCGAGGAAAAGCCCCGGATGAAGCGCGGCATTTACCGCCGGCCAGAAACCCGCGCACCGGCTGCACCAGCGGTGCCCAACTCCGTGTTTGAACTCGGTCGACTCGCACTGGCGCCGCGTTGAGGCGCTCCCGCGACCGAGCCACCGCAGCCCACGCCGACGCGTGGGCATTTTTTTGCTCGGGAAAAAAGTGTGAAGCCCGCCGATACGCCGGATTCTGTGCACCCCGGTGACCCGGGGCGTGACCGTCATTCATCTGGGCCGGGGGTCACCCACCCGGCTCGGTGCCACCTACCCGCACACTCCGCGGGCCGCATCATCGTGTGCCTATTTGGTGTTGCTGCGCGTAGAGATTGCCCGTTTCACCCGAACTCAATCGGCTCGTCTCTGTTGCTCTGATCCTCACCTTATACCTTGCGGCTTTCGGTGGAGAGGTGTTACCTCCTACGCTGCCCTGTGCAGTCCGGACGTTCCTCCAGTGCGCCCTTTCGGGACATGCACCAGCGACGGCCTGGCAGGCTTCACACGAGCGATTATCGGTGAGTCCGAATGGACCGGTGTCGCGCCGGATTTGCGAACGATGGATATGATCCAGCCCCCTGCTTGATCGACACAAGCTGACACAGATGATCCGACTCTCCGAACTCAAGCTGCCGCTGGCGGCGCTGCCGGTCGAAGTGCGCCGCGCGGCCGACGCACCCGCCGAGACCGAGGCCGACCGGGCCCCCGCACCGCACCCCATCGCGGCGCTGCGCGCACTGGCCGCGGAGCGACTGGGCTTGGCCGAGCGGGACATTGCCACGCTCGAAGTGTTCAAACGCAGCTTCGATGCGCGCAAGGCCGAGATCCGCGCGGTGTACATCGTCGATGTCGCCTTGCGTGAGGGACTGTCCGAGGCCGACCTGCTCGCGCAGCATGCGGGCGACCCGCACATCCGCCCCACACCCGACATGCGTTGGCACCCGCCGGTGCACGCCCCCGCGGGATTGGCGCGGCGGCCGGTGGTGGTGGGCTTTGGGCCAGCCGGCATGTTCGCGGCCTTGGTGCTCGCGCAGATGGGGTTTCGGCCGATCGTGCTCGAGCGCGGCCGCCCGGTGCGACAGCGCACCAAGGACACCTGGGGCCTGTGGCGCAAGCGCATCCTCACACCGGAGTCGAACGTGCAGTTCGGCGAGGGCGGCGCGGGGACGTTCTCGGACGGCAAGCTCTACAGCCAGATCCGCGACCCGCGCCATCTGGGCCGCAAGGTGCTCCAGGAGTTCGTCGACGCCGGCGCCCCACCCGAAATTCTGTATGAGGCGCATCCGCACATCGGCACCTTCAAGCTCGTGAAGGTGGTCGAGAGTCTGCGCGCACAGATCCTCGCGCTCGGTGGCGAGGTGCGCTTCGAGCAACGCGTGACCGACCTGGTCCTGTCGGACGAGGCAGGCGTGCGGCGCGTCACCGGGCTCGAGGTGCTCGACCAGCGCAGCGGCCAAACACAGCGCCTCGATGCCGACCATGTGGTGCTCGCCCTCGGCCACAGCTCGCGCGACACCTTTGCGAGGCTGCACCGACGCGGCGTGTTCCTCGAGCCCAAGCCCTTCTCCATCGGCGTGCGCATCGAGCATCCGCAAAGCCTCATCGACCGCGCGCGCTGGGGCCGCCATGCCGGCCACCCGCTCTTGGGCGCGGCGGATTACAAGCTGGTCCACCACGCGGCAAACGGGCGCACCGTCTACAGCTTTTGCATGTGCCCGGGCGGCACGGTGGTCGCCGCCACCAGCGAGCCGGGGCGGGTCGTCACCAACGGCATGAGCCAATACTCGCGCGCCGAGCGCAATGCCAACGCGGGTCTGGTGGTGGGCATCGAGCCGGCCGACTTCCCCACACTCGACCGCGCGGCTTGGGTCGAGGCTTTCGGTGCCGAAGACGGTGGGCGCTTTGCCGATGAGGCCGAAGCGCTGGCGCGGGAGACGCCCGCGCGCGTGCATCCGCTTGCGGGCATCGTGCTGCAGCGCGGGCTCGAGTCGCGCGCGTTTGCCGCGGGCGGCGGCACCTACGAGGCGCCGGGGCAGCTGGTGGGGGACTTGCTCGCCGGTCGGCCCTCGACCCGCTTTGGGGAGGTGCTGCCGTCCTACAAACCCGGCGTGAAGCTTGGCGACCTCGCCGAGGTGCTGCCCGCTGAGGTCATCGAGGCGATGCGCGAGGCGCTGCCGGTGTTTGGGCGCCGCATTCCCGGCTACGACCGGGCCGACGCCGTGCTCACCGGCGTCGAAACCCGCACCTCGGCGCCGCTGCGCATCACGCGCGGCGCCGATTTTCAAAGCCTCAACACGCGCGGCCTGTTTCCGTGCGGCGAGGGCGCGGGCTATGCCGGCGGCATTCTCTCGGCCGGGGTGGACGGAATAGAGGTTGGCGAAGCGGTGGCCCAGAGCCTCGTGGCGGCCGCCGTCCAAAACTAAAAACCGCAGACGATGCTGCGGTTTTCAGAGCAATCAAGGTCCATCTGACGCTGGCATCCCAGCGAAAAGACCCGTATCGGTCTTACAAGGCCTGCAGCGCGGCAATGCGCTCTTCGATCGGTGGATGGGTGGCGAACAGCGCGCCGACCGAGCCCGCGATTCCGAAGGCCTCGACCGATTTGGGCAATTCGGCCGGGTGCAGGCGGCCGAGCCGCGCCAGTGCATTGATCATCGGCTGCTTGCGGCCCAGCAGTTGCGCCGAGCCCGCGTCGGCGCGGAATTCGCGCTGCCGGCTGAACCAGGCCACGATGATGGCCGCGAGGAAGCCCAGCACGATGTCGAGCACGATGGTGGTGACCATGTAGCCGATGCCGGGACCGCTGTCGCGGTCGTCGCCACGGCGCAGGAAACTGTCGACGGCAAACCCAATCGCGCGGCTCAGGAAGACGACGAAGGTGTTCATGACGCCTTGAATCAGCGTCATCGTGACCATGTCGCCGTTGGCAATGTGCGCCACCTCGTGCCCGAGCACGGCCTCGATTTCCTCGTGCGTCATGTTCTGCAGCAGCCCGGTGGACACCGCCACCAGTGCCGAATCGCGGAACGCACCGGTGGCAAAGGCGTTGGGGTCACCCTCGAAAATGCCGACCTCGGGCATGCCGATGCCAGCCTTCTGGGCCAGGTTGTGCACGGTGTTGACGAGCCAGGCCTCGTCGGCGTTGCGCGGCTGCTCGATCACCTGCACGCCCGCGCTCCACTTCGCGATCGGCTTACTCATCAGCAGCGAAATGATCGAGCCGCCAAAACCCATGACCAAGGCAAACATCAACAGCGAACCGAGGTTGATGCCGCTGGCGGAAAGATAGCGGTCGACGCCGAGCAAGCGCACGGCGATCCCCAGAACCACGATGACCGCCAGGTTGGTGAGCACGAACAGTGTGATGCGTTTGAACATGTTGAACAGGCTGAGAGCGCCCCGAAGTCTGGGCGAGATGCGGATGGCAGGGTCAGACGAGGGGAAATCAAGCACCGCAGCCGAAATTCCCGCCCGCGGCGTGGAAATCAGCCAGACGCAGGGCGGGCGCGCGCCGGCCGAAACACCGCCGGGTCGTCGTAGAAGCCCGGGTCTGCATTCGCGGGCCACCAGAGCGGTACGCCCAGCACCGGCAAAGGCGCAAAGGGCTTGGCCGCCAGCCGTTCGGGCAGCAGTTCCGGCACGACCTGCGCCTCGAGGGCGCGCAAATCCGACCACGGCGAGCGCACCCGCCAGACATGCACCGTGATCGACTTGTAGGGCCGCACGAGCTTCTCCAGCGCCGCATGGCCGAAAACGAGCAGTTGCGTCTGTGCCCACAGCGGCCGCAGCGCGCCAAACAGCACCGACCAGGCGCGCGCCGCCAAGGCGTCCCACAGGGGCTCGGGGGCGTACAGAAAAGCCCCGTTTTCATCGAGCACGGTGAGCGCGTCACGTATCGGCCCACGGGTCGCGCCCACGCCGCGCGCGGCGATCTCGGCCGCCTGCAAGGCGTTCATGCGCGCCTTCACCCCGGGCAGTCCTAGCCAACAAATTCCATTGAAAAAATCGTGTAGCCCGGCGCGAACTGGCACTCGTTTGCTCTTAAAAATGTAGTCTTCATAGGCCTGCCCGGCGGGCAAGTCCTGCTGCGGCACGAAGCCCACCGGCGCGCCCCGCGCCCGCCCCTCTGCATCGAGCGCCGCGTGCAGCGCCTCACCCGCCGCAAGCCGCTGCCGCACCGCCACGATCGTCGGCTGCCAGGGTGCAAACCAGGGCGCGGGTGTTGGAGTCGCCGCAGGCAGCGCGTCGGCCCAGCCGGATGTGTCCATCGGGCACTGAAGCACACCGGTACCGGCCATGCCCCGCGTGCTCAAGCCCGCTCAGCCACCACCCGCCACCCCAGCGCCTCGCCCGCAGCCAGCGGCTTGAGCTCGGCTTCGCCGAAGGGGAAGGACGCGGGCGGTGTCCAGCGCTCGCGGCGCAGGGTGAGGGTGCCGGTGTTGCGCGGTAAGCCGTAGAAGTCGGGGCCGTGGTGGCTGGCGAACGCTTCGAGCCGGTCGAGCGCGCCGGCGGCCTCGAAAGCCTGGGCGTAGAGCTCGATTGCGGCGTGGGCGGTGTAGCAGCCGGCGCAGCCCACCGCGGCTTCCTTGAGAGCCGCGGGATGCGGCGCGCTGTCGGTGCCGAGGAAGAACTTCGGGCTGCCGCTGGTCGCCGCGGCCACCAGCGCCTGCCGGTGCTGCTCGCGCTTGAGCACGGGCAGGCAGTACCAATGCGGGCGAATGCCACCGGTGAACAGGGCGTTGCGGTTGTAGAGCAGATGATGCGCGGTGATGGTGGCGGCCAGGAGCCCATCGGCCTCGGCGACGTACTGAGCGGCTTCGCGCGTGGTGATGTGCTCCATCACGATCTTGAGTCCCGCAAAGTCGCGCCGCAGGGGCTCGAGCACGCACTCGATGAACACGGCTTCGCGGTCGAACAGGTCGACCTCGGGGTCGGTCACTTCTCCGTGCACCAGCAGCAGCAGGCCCTCGCGCTGCATGGCTTCGAGCGTTGCATAGGTCTTGCGGATGTCGGTCACGCCGGCATCGCTGTTGGTGGTGGCGCCAGCGGGGTAGAGCTTGACCGCCACCACGCCAGCGGCCTTGGCGCGGCGGATTTCCTCCGGGGGCAGGTTGTCGGTGAGGTAGAGCGTCATCAACGGCTCGAACGCCATTCCCGTGGGCACGGCGGCCTGGATCCGCGCACGGTAGGCCAACGCCGCCTCGGCCGTGGTGACGGGCGGCTTCAAATTGGGCATGACGATGGCGCGCGCGAACTGCGCGGCGGTGTGCGGCACGGTGGTTGCCAGCGCCGCGCCGTCGCGCAGGTGCAGATGCCAGTCGTCGGGTCGGGTGAGGGTGAGGGTGTCAGTCATGGAGCCGGATTGTCCCAAATGCGCCGATCCATGGCGCCCCGCCTTGCGACCGCCGCACCACGAAAACGGGCACCCGAGGGTGCCCGCTGCGCGTGAGGCAAAGATGAAGGTCAGTGCGAAAGGATCTTGTCGAGGAAATCCTTGGTGCGCGGCTGACGGTTTTCGGGGTGGCCGAAGAACTCGTCTTTGGAGCAGTCTTCGAGGATGCGCCCGCCCACGTCGATGAAGATCACGCGGCTCGCCACCTTGCGTGCAAAGCCCATCTCATGCGTGACCACCATCATGGTCATGCCCTCCTTGGCCAGCGTCACCATCACGTCGAGCACCTCGCCGACCATTTCGGGGTCGAGCGCCGAGGTGGGCTCGTCGAACAGCATGACGATGGGGTCCATCGAGAGCGCACGCGCAATGGCCACGCGCTGCTGCTGCCCGCCCGAGAGCTGGCCCGGGAATTTGTCTTTGTGCGCCATCAGGCCCACCCGGTCGAGCATCTTGAGGCCGCGCGTCTTGGCCTCGTCGGGACTGCGCCCGAGCACCTTGACCTGCGCGAGCGTGAGGTTCTCGGTGACCGAAAGATGCGGAAACAGCTCGAAGTGCTGAAACACCATGCCCACGCGGCTGCGCAACTTGGGCAAATCGGTTTTGGGGTCGTGGACGGGAATGCCGTCGACCCAGATTTCGCCTTTCTGGATCGGCTCGAGGCCGTTGACGGTCTTGATGAGGGTGGACTTGCCCGAGCCCGAAGGGCCGCAAACCACCACCACGTCGCCCTTGGCGATGCTGACCGAGCAGTCGTTGAGCACCTGCACAGGGCCATACCATTTGGAAACATTCTTGAGTTCGATCATGTTCATTCTCCGGCGTGGATGCGAGCGCCATCAGCGGATGATGGCAATGCGGGCCTGAAGCCGTTTGACGGTCCACGACAAGGCATAGCAAATCACGAAATAAACGACCGCCGCGAGCAGATACGCCTCTTCGGTGCGGCCATAGATCTTGCCGGCGTTGGTGAAGCCCTTGAGCAGGTCGTAGGCACCGATGGCGTAGACCAGCGAGGTGTCCTGGAACAGGATGATGGTCTGCGTCAGCAGCACCGGCACCATGTTGCGAAACGCCTGCGGCAGAACGACCAGGCGCATGGTCTGCGCATAGTTCATGCCGAGCGCCTGCGCCGCAAACACCTGGCCGCGCGGAATCGACTGAATCCCCGCCCGCATGATTTCGCTGAAATAGGCCGCCTCGAAGGCCACGAAGGTGATGATGGCCGAATACTCGGCACGGTGGTTCGCCCCGTCGGGCAGGTAGGTGTAGAAACCCGCCGGCACGAGCAGGAAAAACCACAGAATCACCATCACCAGCGGCACTGAACGCATGCCGTTGACGTAGACGGTCGCAGGACCGGCCAACACGGACTTGCCCGAGAGCCGCATGAGCGCGAGCAGCGTTCCAAACAAAATGCCCCCGACGGTCGCCACCAGGGTGAGTTGCACGCTGAAGCGCAGCCCGCCCAGCACGAACTTGTCGATGATGTCCCAGTCGAGCCAGCTGAAGTCGAGTCCGAGCATGGTCAGGCTCCTTTCAGTCGGGTCGTGGGCCCAAGGTCGAAGCGTTGGATCTGCATCTCAATGCCCTCCCGCGCCGCCAGCGACGATGAAGCCCGGAATGCGCACCCGCTTCTCGATGAAGGCAAAGATGCGGTTGACTGCAAACGCCGAGACCGCATAGAGCGCCGTGACCGCTAAATAGATCTCGATGCCGCGCGACGTCTCTTCCTGCGCCTGCATCGCAAACATCGTCAACTCCGGAATGGACACCGCAAACGCCACCGAGGAGTTCTTCAACAGGTTCATCGATTCACTCGTGAGCGGCGGCAGGATGATGCGCAGGGCCATCGGCAGGATGACGTAGCGATAGGTTTGCGCCGTCGTCAGGCCCAGCGCCATGCCCGCATAGCGCTGCCCGCGCGGCAGCGACTGAATACCCGCGCGTACCTGCTCGGCAATGCGCGCGGAGGTGAAAAACCCGAGCGCAAAGACGACCAGCACAAAGCCTGGCACTTGCTGAAACGCTGGGAACACCTTGGGTACCACGAAGTACCAGAGGAAGACCTGAACCAGCAGCGGAATGTTGCGGAAACCCTCGACCCATCCATTGGCAAAACGGCTCAGCCAAGGGCTGTCGGGCAAGGTGCGCAGCACGCCGACCACCGAGCCCACGAACACCGCGACGACCCAAGATGCGCCCGCGACCGCCAGCGTCCAGCGCCAGGCCTCGAGCATCCACTGCAGATACGTGCGACCACTGCCGTCATCCGCCAGAAAAACCTGCCATTCCCATGTCATCGGAACTCTCCTTTCGAAGCTTGGGCGCATCGCCGCGTCGCGCCAGGCGCAAAACGGCAACCCCGCCAGGGCACGATACCCAGGCGGGGTTGCGCTGGCCCGGCCCGGCCGGGACGAAGCGGATTGTCCTTAACGTGCGTTGTAGGCTTCCATGGGCTTGTCGTTCGGATTCGCCCAGGCTGCCTTGAGGTTTTCGCTCGGCGGCAAGCCGATCCGTGCGCCCTTGGGCGGAATCGGTTGCATGAACCACTTGTCGTAGATCTTGGCGATTTCGCCCGACTTCATCAGCCCGATGAGGGTGTCGTCCGCGAGCTTCTTGAAGGCCGGGTCATCCTTGCGCATCATGATGGCGATGGGCTCGACCGACAACACTTCACCGACGATCTTGTAGTCGGCCGGGTTCTTCGAGTTGGCAATCAGGCCCGCGAGGATGGAGCCGTCCATCACGAACGCATCCGCACGGCCCGATTCGAGCAGCAGGAAGCTGTCGGCATGGTCTTTGCCATAGACCTCTTTGAAGTCGATGCCGCGGGCACGCTCGTTCTTGCGCAGCGTTTGCACGGACGTGGTGCCGGTCGTGGTGGCAACGTTTTTGCCGTCGAGCTGTGCGATCGAGGTAATGCCAGAGTTGGCCTTGACCGCCATGCGCACCTCCTCGATGAAGGTCGTGACCGCAAAAGCGACGTCCTTTTGGCGCGCGAGGTTGTTGGTCGTGGAACCGCACTCGATGTCGACCGTGCCGTTTTGAACCAAGGGAATGCGGTTTTGCGACGTCACCGATTGGTACTTGACCTCGAGCTTCTTGCCGATTTGCTTCTCGAGGTTGTCGATGATGCGCTGGCACAGCTCGACGTGGTAGCCGACGTACTTGCCGTCGCCGAGCGTGTAAGACAGGGCGCCCGACGAGTCGCGCACACCCATCGTGATGGTGCCGGAAGCCTTGACCTTGGCGATGGTGTCGTTGGTCTGAGCAAGCGCGCTGCCCATGGTGAGGGCGGCGACTGCGAAGGCGACGATCGATTTCTTCATGAGAACATCCTTAGGGCCAGTGGATAAAAATGGATCAACCCAACGGCAGATTTTAGGCCTCGCCGCTTACCGCCGGTCCCGAACAAACCCTAGGGCAACGCTGAACAGTCCCTCGCGCGCCTCGCATCCCATCACGCGAACTCATTCAGCCTTGCCCTGGTCCTGTCGCGGACCGGTCCCAGTTGCCCTACAGTTCGCCCCATGAACAAGATCTTTGTCCTCGGCGGCACCGGCTTCGTCGGCCGCCATCTGTGTGAGCAGCTCAACCGCGCCGGCCAGCGCATCACCGTGGCGACGCGGCGGCTCGTGAATGCCCAAGCGATCCAGAGCCTACCGCTGGTCACCCCGATCGAGGTCGACGTATTCGATGAGGCGCAACTGGCGCGGCAACTCGCGGGACATGACGCCGTCGTAAACCTCATTGCCATCCTGCACGGCAGTGAGGAAGCGTTCGAGCGCACGCATGTCGAACTGCCCGAACGCATCCTGCGCGCCGCGCGCAAGGCCGGCGTTCGGCGCGTCATCCACGTCAGTGCGCTGGGCGTGGCGGTCGATGCGCCTTCGCGCTATCTGCGCAGCAAGGCGCGCGGCGAGGCGGTCTTCCGCAACGCTGCGGCAGCCGGCCTGATCGATCTGACGGTGTTTCGGCCCAGCGTCATCTTTGGCGCGGACGACCGCTTCCTCAACCTGTTTGCCGAGTTGCAGCGCAAGCTGCCCGTGATGCCGCTGGCGCGGGCGCAGGCGCGGCTGCAGCCGGTTTGGGTCGAAGACGTCGCGCTCGGCATGACGCGCGCGATCTCGGGGCCGCAATCGCGCGAGAGCCTCGGCCAGATTTACGAAGCCGCGGGCCCCGAGGTGTATACGCTCGGCGAGCTCGCGCGTGCCGCCGGTGCTTGGGCCGGCGTCAACGAGGGTCGAGGCCGACCGGTGCTGCCGCTGCCCGATGCCCTGGGCTGGCTGCAGGCCGCACTGCTCGAGCTGCTTCCGGGCGAGCCACTGATGAGCCGCGACAACCTCGACTCGCTCAAAGTCGACAACGTCGCCACCGGCGCCTTTCTCGGCCTCGAGGCGCTGGGCATCCGGCCCGCGCCGCCCTCGGGCATCGCGCCGGGCTATCTCGGCCACCGTGGGCCGCGCAGCGGGCTCGATCTCGTCCGCCGCCGCGTCGACACTCCGTAAACCATCCTAGGAACCTCGCCATGCGCCAACTCTGGATCGGCAACAAAAACTATTCGTCCTGGTCGATGCGGCCGTGGGTCTTGATGCGCGAAGCGGGCATCCCGTTCGAGGAAGTGATGGTGCGCTTTGACGGCTTCGGGCCCGACAGCGCGTTCAAGCAGCGGCTCGCCGGCATCAGCCCCACCGGCAAGGTGCCGGTGCTCGTCGAGGACGATCTCGTCGTCTGGGATACGCTGGCCATTGCCGAGACGCTGGCCGAGCAATTCCCCGATCGCGCGTTGTGGCCACGCGAGCCGCGCGCGCGGGCGCATGCCCGCAGCATCTGCGCCGAAATGCACAGCGGCTTCATGGCCTTGCGCGCGGCCTGCCCCATGAACATCGAGGCGTCCTTGCCCGAGGTCGGCGCGCTGGCCTTGCGCGACAAACCGGCGGTTCGCAGCGACCTGCAACGCCTGACCACCATGTGGAGTGAACTGCTGCACGCCCACGGGGGGCCGATGCTGTTTGGCGACTTCAGCATCGCCGACGCGTATTTCGCACCGGTGGTGATGCGCATCCAAACCTATGCCCTGCCCGTGCCCGAGCCCGTCGCGGGCTATGTCGAGCGCGTGTGCGCGCTGCCTTCGGTGCGAGCCTGGGTCGACGACGCACGAGCCGAACATGACTTTCGGCCGTTCGAGGAACCGTACCGGCTGCACGGCAACAAGGCGTGAAGATCTACCGCGTCGGCGGCTCGGTCCGCGACGAGCTGCTCGGTCGGCCCGTGCAAGACCGCGATTGGGTGGTCGTGGGCGCAACGCCGGAGGAAATGGTCGCGCTGGGCTACACCCCAGTCGGGCGCGACTTCCCGGTCTTTTTGCACCCCGAAACGCATGAGGAATACGCGCTTGCCCGCACCGAGCGCAAAACGGCGCCCGGCTACCACGGCTTCGTGGTCCATGCCGCGCCCGACGTGACGCTCGAAGAGGATCTGGCTCGGCGCGATCTCACGATCAATGCGATGGCACTCCCGGCCGATTTCACGCCGGCATCGGGCCCAAACAGCCTGGAAGAACACCTGATCGACCCCTACGGCGGCCTGCGCGACCTGCGCGCGCGCGTACTGCGCCATGTGACCGACGCCTTCCGCGAAGACCCGGTGCGCATCCTGCGCGTGGCACGCTTTGCCGCGCGCTTTGCCGACTTCCAAGTCGCCCCCGAGACGCTCGCGCTGATGCGCGAGATGGTGGCGGCGGGCGAGGTGAACCACCTCGTGCCCGAGCGCGTGTGGCAGGAGCTCGCCCGCGGCCTCATGGAGACGGCGCCAGCGCGCATGTTCGAGGTCCTGCGGGCCTGCGGTGCCTTGGCCGTGCTGCTGCCCGAAGTCGACCGGCTCTGGGGCGTGCCGCAGCGCGCCGACTACCACCCCGAAGTCGACACCGGCGTGCATGTGATGATGGTGCTGCAGCAAACCGCACGCTTCGCGGCGTCCCTGCCGGTGCGCTTTGCCGCGCTCACGCATGACCTCGGCAAGGGCACGACGCCGCCCAACGTGCTGCCACGGCACATCGGCCACGAAGAGCGCAGCGTGCGCTTGCTCGGCCCCTTGTGCGAACGACTCAAAGTGCCCAAGGACTGCCGCGAGCTCGCCGACGTGGTCGCGCGCGAGCACGGCCACATCCATGCCAGCCTCGGCTTCAGCGCCGCCGCGACGGTGCGCCTGCTCGAGCGTTGCGATGCGCTGCGCAAGCCCGCACGCTTTGCCGACGTGCTGCTCGCGTGTGAATGCGACGCCCGCGGCCGCCTGGGCTACGAGGAACTGCCCTACCCACAGCGCGATCGGCTGCTGCAGGCGCTCGCTGCCGCGCAATCGGTCGACACCGCAGCCGTCGCCGCAGCAGCGGCGGCCCGAGGCGCCCAAGGCCCGGCCATCGGCGCTGCGGTGCATGCGGCACGGGTGGCTGCGGTCGAGCAGGCTGGGCTGTCCGCGCCCGACAAACCGGCGTCAGGCTGCGCGTAGGGTAACGCGGAACCGGGACCCGACCTCGAGCGCCTGGCAGTGTGCGATGGACGGCGCGAGAAACAGGTTTTAGCGGATGTGCTGCCGCACCCAAGCCGCAATCTGCGCGGGTGAGGTCATGGCGCCGGCCTGGCGGGCGATTTCTCGGCCGCCCTGGAACAGCGCCAGCGTGGGAATGCTGCGGATGTTGAAGCGCGCGGCGAGTTGCTGCGCCTCTTCGGTGTTGACCTTGGCCAGCCGCACGCGCGGTTCGAGCTGCGCGGCGGCCTGCTCGAACGCCGGCGCCATCATGCGGCAGGGCCCGCACCACGGGGCCCAAAAGTCGACGAGCACAGGGATGTCGTTGCGGCTGATGTGGCGGTCGAAATTGGATTCATCGAGCGCGACCGGATGCGCGTCGAACAGGGCGTGATGGCATTTGCCGCAGTTGGGCGCGCTGCCCAAAGCTTCGGGCGCAACGCGGTTGGTGGTGTGGCAGTGCGGGCAAACGATGTGCAGGGGATTGGACATGGCGTAATTCCTGAATTTGGTTTTTGGTCAGTTTTGGGCCGAGGCGTGCGTTTTCAAGGCGATACCCCCGCCGGTCATTCCTCCGCCCCCGCCACCAGTGCGGCCGCCGCGTACTGGCCGACCTGCTCGCCGAGGCCCGCCGGGTGCAGCCGCACGCCGGCGGTCAGCGCGGGGAAATGCGCGTCGATCTGCGCCTGCAGCCGCGGCAACAGCCAGTCGCGGTGTGGCCAGAACACGCCGCCGCCGAGTGCCACCGCATCGAGGTCGAGCGTGACGACGAGGTTGTAGAGCATGCGCCCCATGACCGCGCAGACAGCCTCCACCTGCGCCCGGGCGCGCGCGTCGCCACCCTGGAGCGCGGCGGCCCACAGCGCGGCCGGGTCGCGCCCGAAGCGCCGCTCGAGCGCGCCGCCCGCCACCTGGGCCTCGACATCGCCCAGGTTGCCGCAGCCGCAGCGCGCGCCGCTGGCGTCGTCATTCACGAATTGGTGCCCCGCGTGGCCTGCGTTGCCGTGTTTGCCGTGCAGCACCCGCCCATCGACGCACAGCCCGACGCCGACCCCGGTGCTCCAGGTCACATACGCGCAGTGCGAGCGGCCCTGCAGCGCGCCCCAGCGCCGCTCGGCCTCGAGCGCGGCGATGGCATCGTTCTCGATGCGCAGGCGCACCGCCTCGGGCAAGGCGGCGCGCAGCGGCGCTTCGAGCGGCAAAAAGGTCCAGTCATTGGGCAGGCCGGTTTGCCCGCCGCTCAAGCCGCCGCAGAGGTTGGGCGTGACGAGGCCGAGCGCACCGCCTTGGTGCGCAAACGGCCCAGCCGAGGCCACGCCGACCGCCGCCAGCGCCGCGCGACGGATGCCGGCCTCGGCACAGACGGCGTCGACGAGCCGCAGCACCTGTAGGGCCAGGGCTACGGGCTCGCCTTGGCGCACCGTCGGCTCACGCCGCGCGGGGCCGAATTCGGGACGCGCCGCGCCCGCTGCACGGGCGAGCGCCACGGCGACCTTGGTGCCGCCGATGTCGACGCAGGCAAACCAGCGCACCGCTGCGAGCCCTCCCCGCCCCCGCGCAGCCTCAACGCTCGTCGACGGGCAGGCCCAGCATGACCCACTCGTAGAAGCCGCCAGGGAACATCGCCACGCCCTTCATGCCGAGCACGCGCTCGAGCACGAACCAGGCGCCGGCCGCGTATTGGCCGGTGTTGCAGAACACGATGCCGGGGCGCGGGCGCACGATGCCGGGCAGCGAGAAGATCGCGCGGTATTTCTCGGCGCTGAGGTAACGCCACGAGCCATCGGCCGCCTGCTCATAGAGCCATTCGGCCGCAATCGGCTCGGTGCCTGCGATGCGCCCGCGCTTCGGGATGGCGGGCACGGCGTCGAGCCCGAGGTATTGCGTGATCGGCCGGGTGTCGAACACCGGCTTTTTCGCCTTCAAGGCGGCTTGCAGCTGCTCGCGGCTCGCCACCATGCCGGCGCGGGCGCTCTGGGCCGTCCAGTTGCTCTGGCCCATGGGCGCGATGGCGTCGGTGTCGATCTCGCCGCCGGCCATGATCCAGGCGCGCACGCCGCCGTTGAGGATGGCGATTTGCTCAGGCGGCACACCGTAGACCTGCAGCATCCACACGAAATACGCGGCCTCTTGCAGCGAGGTGGCGTCGTCGCCGGTGGGGGTGACGACGATGGGCTTGCCCGGCTCGAGCTGCACGCCGCGCATGCGCGCCTGGAACTCGGCGGCGCTGAGCATCTGGTAGTCGATCTCCTTGCCTGCGATGTTGCGCTTGGTACGCAGCCCCCAGAAGTTCACCGACAGCGCATCGGGGATGTGCCCGCCGACCTGCTCGAGCACGGGCTTGCCGGCGACGGTTTCGTACTTGGGTTTTTCGGTCAGGCTGTTGAGGTTGTCGCGCAGATCGACGACCTGCACCTCGGCCTGGTGCGCCTTGAGCCAAGGTACGTCCACGAGCGGTCCGGGCAAGGTGAGCGCCTGCACGGCACTGGCGGCCAGGAGCGCAGCGCCGCCAATCAGCGCTGAGAGCCAGCGGGGGGTTCGGTTCATGGGATCTCCTCCAGAAATATAGGGATAGGGGTATACGAGCCGCACAGTAATCGAGCGCCTGCCTGCGGTCAAATCCAGCGCGCGATGACGCTCGCCAGCGCGCTCAGGATGAGCGTGGTGGTCAAAGGGATGAACCACTCACGGCCAAAGAGGCGAAAGCGGAAATCGCCCGGCAGCCGCCCAAAGCCGAGCCGCTGCAACCAAGGCGTGAGCCCGTTGAGCAGCACCAGCGCGAGAAAAACGACGATGAGCCAGCGGATCATGCGCGTGGGCCGGTTGCGCTCACAAGCGGTGCGTGCGGTCGCCGGTGGCAAAGCCGCAGCTCGGCCAGCCCTCGCCCGTGCACAGCGCCAGCACCTTGAACAGCTCGCCCATTTCATGCTCGGCGATGAGCCGATGCGCCTGCGTGCGCGTGGCCAGGTCCGCAGCCTCCATGCGCTGGGCGATGCCGCAGTTGAGCAGAAACCGGCCCTGCGCGGTGTAACCCAGGGTGGAGAGGCCCGCATCCTGCGCGGCGAGTGCGATGCCGGTGAAGTTCACATGCGCGGTGATGTCTTTCTCGCCGACGTCCGAGAGCGGATCGGCGTCGGCGCGATGCGCACGGTGGCACATCAGCGTGCCAGCGCTGCGTTCGGGGTGGTAGTACTCGGCTTCGGGGAAGCCGTAGTCGATGAAAAAGGCCGCGCCGCCACGCGGGCTGGCGCGCAGCCGTTCGGCCAGGGTGGCGACGAAGGCTTCGGCTTGGGGGTGGATTTCGGTCAGGTAGTCGTGCCGCCCCTCGGGCTCGATCGGCGGGCGCAGCTCGGTCGGGCGTTCCACCCAGGCGTAGGCACCATCGGCCGCGCGCGCGACGCCACGTTCGAACCACACCCCGCCGCGCCGTGCCAGAAGCTTGACCGGCATCGCGTCGAGCAGCTCGTTGCCGATGACGACGCCCTCGATCGCATCGGGCAGGGTGTCGGCCCACTGCACCCGCTGACCCCAAGCCGCAAGCCGCTCGCGTTGCCGCGCACGCAAGCTGCCCGAGACTTCCACGATGGTGTAGCGGCGCACCGCCACCCCCATCGCGTCGAGCGCCGCCAATAGCTCCGCGGCCAGTGCGCCGCTGCCGGCGCCGAACTCCCACAGCGCATCGGTGCCGGTACGCGCCAGAGCCTCGGCGAGCGGCACGGCCAGCGTCTGGGCAAACAGCGGGGAGAGTTCAGGCGCGGTGACGAAATCACTGCCTGCGCCGTTCTGGCCCTGCGGAAAGTGGCCGAACTTGGGCGCGCCGCCGCTGTAATACCCCAGCCCCGGCGCATACAAGGCCAGCGCCATGAAACGGTCGAAGCCTATCCAGCCGCCGGCCGCGGCGATGGTCTGCGCCAACAGGCGATCCAAAGCCGCATGCCCCTCGGTGCCGCGCGGCGGGGGGGGCGTCGGTACACTTGCGCGTTCGTCCATCACCCGCCGATTGTCACCCAATGGCCCCTGACCCGATGCCCTCCCCCGATGCGCTGGTTGTTGCGCCCGGCGGCTGCACGCCTGCGCACGGGGTGGTGCTCGTCACGGGTGCAGCGCAGCGCCTCGGGCGTGCGATCGCGCTGGACCTGGCCGCGCACGGCTGGCGGGTGGCGGTGCACTACCGCAATTCAGCCGAAGAAGCTCTCAAAACAGTAGCGGACTGTGACCGTTTGACGCTGGGGTCTGCCGCTTTTTCTGCAGATCTGGACGACGAGGCCGCCGCCCGTATGCTGCTGCCGCGCGTGGCCGCCACGATGGGCCCGGTCGAGGCCGTGGTGCACAGCGCCGCTTTGTTCGAGCACGACGACGCCGCGAGCTTTTCCTACGCGGCGATGGAGCGCCACCTGCGCACCAACTGCGGCGCGGCCATCATCCTCGCACAGGCGCTGGCCGCGCAGCTCGCCGCGCGCGCCGAGGCGGGCGAGGCCGACGCCCACGGTGTCCTGGTGCCGCTGCTGGACCAAAAGCTCTGGAACCCCAACCCCGACTTCCTGAGCTACACGCTCTCCAAGGCGGCGCTCGAGAGCGCGGTGACGCTGCTCGCGCAGGCACTGGCGCCGCGGTTGCGCGTGGTCGGGGTGGCACCAGGCCTCACGCTCACGAGCCCGTGGCTGAGCGACGAGAAGTTCGCCGCGCTGCACCGGCTCAGCCCGCTGGGCCGCTCGTCCACGCCCGAGGATGTCGCGCACGCGGTGCGCTTTGCGCTCACCAACCGCGCGCTCACTGGCACCACGCTGCTGGTCGACGGCGGCCAGCACCTGATGCGGTTCGAGCGCGATTTTTCGATGATGTGAAGGCGCCCATGCCCCACCCGATTGCCCACGCCTCGCAAAGCCTCAGCCTCACCGGGCTGCGCTTCGACGCCAACCTCGGCATCCTCGACCATGAGCGAACCGCGCCGCAGCCCATCCAGGTGGACGCCGAGCTCAATCTCGGCCCGCAACCGCTGCTGCCGCGCGACGACGACATTTCGCAGGTGCTCGACTACCGCAAGGTGCGGCGCATCATCATCGAGGAATGCACCGCCGAGCATGTCAATCTGCTCGAGACGCTGATCGGCAAGCTCGCGCACCGGCTGATGCAATTGCCCGGCGTGATCGGCGTGCGCGTGAAAATCGCCAAACTGGAAATCTTCGACGACTGCGAAGTCGCCATCCGCGCGCAAGCCGGCCAATGGTGAGCGACGCCGCATCCGCCCCGCCCCTGCACAGACCATGCACCCGACCCTGAACCCCAGCGCCGACGCCGCCGAGACCGAGCGCGCGCGCCGCCGCGCCGCCTTCGAGGCGCACAAGCTCGAAAAACGCCTCTGCCGCGAGGTGGGCCGCGCCATCGTCGACTATTCGATGATCGGCGAGGGCGACCGCGTGATGGTCTGCCTCTCGGGCGGCAAGGACAGCTACGGCCTGCTCGACATCCTGCTCAAGCTGCAGGCGCGCGCACCGGTGCGCTTCGAACTCATCGCCGTCAACCTCGACCAGAAGCAGCCCGGCTTCCCGGCCGACGTGCTGCCCAACTACCTGCGCGGCTTGGGCGTCCGGTTTCACATCGAGACGCAGGACACCTATTCCATCGTCAAAGACAAGATCCCCGAGGGCAAAACCATGTGCAGCCTGTGCAGTCGGCTGCGCCGCGGCATCCTCTACCGCGTGGCGAGCGAACTTGGCGCCACGCGCATCGCGCTGGGTCACCACCGCGACGACATCCTCGCGACGCTGCTGCTCAACATGTTCTTTGGCGGCAAGCTCAAGGCGATGCCGCCCAAGCTGGTGAGCGACGACGGCCGGCATGTGGTCATCCGCCCGCTCGCCTACGTGGCCGAGCGCGACCTCATCCGCTGGGCCGAACACCGCCAGTTCCCCATCATCCCCTGCACGCTGTGCGGCAGCCAGGAAAATCTGCAGCGCGCGCAAGCGGTGGCGCTGCTGCGCGAGTGGGAAAAGAAGTTCCCGGGCCGGCTCGACAACATGCTGCATGCGCTGCAAAACGTCGTGCCCTCGCACCTGCTCGATGCGCGGCTGCACGACTTCGCGCACCTCGAAGCCACCGGCCGCCCCGACCCGGAAGGCGACCGCGCCTTCGATGCCGACCTCTGGCCCGAGGCCCCGCCCGCGGGCGTGCAGGTCGTGCACTTCGGTTGAAGGCCAGCCCATGGCGTCGATCGTGGTCATCGAGGACGACGCGGGCACGCTCATGCTCGTGCGCTCGGTCCTCAGCAAAGAAGGTCACGAGGTCGCGACGGCGTCCGACGGGGCCGAAGGGCTCGCGCTCATCCAGGCGGTCAAGCCCGACCTCGTGGTGAGCGACGTGCACATGCCGGGGCTCAACGGCTTCGAGATGCTGGCCCTACTCCGCAGTCAAGCCGAATTCACCGCGCTGCCGGTCATCCTACTCACCTCGCTGCAGGAGCGCGCGCACATGCGCATCGGCATGACGACGGGCGCGGACGACTACATCACCAAGCCCTTTCGCCCCGGCGAGCTGCGCGAAGCGGTCCTTGCGCAGCTGCGCCGGCGCGAGAAGCAGGCCGAGATGCAAAAACTCGCCACCGAGGCTGCCGTGCGCGTGGCCGTCGAAGAGCGCACCCACAATCTTTCGCGCCTCTACGAGCAACGTCTGGCCAAGGCTTTGAGCGAGCGCTGGCCCGCCCCGGGTCAGGCCGCCGACGACGAGCATTTGAGCGACGCCACGGTGTTGTTCGTCGACATCCCGGTGTTTCCCGAGCTGGCCCAGGCACTCACACCGGATGAGCTCACCGGTCTGGTCAAGCGTTTCTACGGCAGCGCAGGCGATACGGTCTATCTCTTCGGTGCCCGCTCGATGCAGTTCGTCGGCGAAGGCCTGCTCGCCATTTTTGCCGACACGTCCGACACCGAATCGGTCAGCCACAGCCTGCGTGCCGCGCGCGCGGCCCTCGGCCTGGCCAGCGCGGCCCATGCCATGACCCAGCACCTGCAAACCCTCGGCAGCGGCCGGCGCGCGCTGCCCGCGTTCACCGTCGCCATGGCCTTGCACCACGGCCCGGTCACGCTCGCGCGGCTCAAGGACCCGCTGCACGACGCGGTCGGCCAGCTGCTGCCGATGGGCGAGACCACGGTCACGGCGATGCAGTTGCAGCGCCAAGCCCAGGCCCTGGGCTGGCCGATTGCGGCGAGCCTTTCGACCGTGCGTCACATCGCGGGCGCAGTTCGCACCGGCCGGCGCGGTCTGGTGAGACTGCCCGGCCGCCCCGCGCCGTTCGACGCGGTCGAGCTCGTCGCGCTGACGCGTTGAAGGCCGATTGCCATGGTCCGTGCCCCTTTGCGTCGCTTCTCGCTGCGCTGGCTGCTGACCGCGAGCCTGGTGCTGTTCGCCGTGGTGCCCGCGACGCTCGCGACCTGGCTCATGGCACGGGCGGGGACGCAAGCGACGGGGGAACTCGCCGGCACGCTGCTCGGGCGCATCGCCGACCGGGTGCAACTCGGCACCGAGGATTTGCTGCGTCGCGCGCCCGACGCGCTCAACGCCCTGCTCGGTGAGCGTCCGAGCGCCGAGGAAGTGGCACGCGCCCGCGCCTGGCTCGACGACCCGCGGGACTTCGAAGCCATGGCCTTTGCGCTGACCCGCCAGTCGGGCGACGTTCCGGCGCTCTATTTCGGCACGCAGCGAGGGGCTTATCTGTCGGTCGAAACCCGTGAGGGCCACACCCGGATCCACGAGCGCGCCGCCGACGGCGTGGGCCGCCGTTCCTTCGACGTCCAGCATCCGGGCGACCGCGGCCGCGCGGCGATGATCGAGCCGCAAAGCTTCGAACCCCGCACCCGCGGCTGGTACCAGCGCGCGGTGGACGCCAAAGGCCGGGTGTTTTCGCCGGTGGAGCTGGTGGACGGCGAGCCGCGGGTCACGCTGTCCCAGCCGGTGTATGCCGAAGACCGGAGCGTGGCCGGCGTGTTTGCGGCCGATCTGCGCCTGGGCCGTCTTCCCGACAGCCTGCGCACCCAGCGCATGAGCGCCCACGGGGCGGCCTTCGTGATGGACGAGCGCGGTCAACTCCTGGCGGGCTCGGCGGGCGACTCCTTGCTGCGCCTGGCCGACGGCCGGGCCTCGCTGCGCAGCCCGGCCGAGAGCGCCAACGCGGTGATCCGCGACGCCCATACCGCGTGGCAGGCCCTGCGTGCGCGCCAGAGTGCCGACAATGTCGCCCTCGACACCGCGGTGCAGCGCGTGCCGGCCGCGGCGGGCCCCTTGCTGATGGTGCAGCGCCCCTTTGGCCAGGACTGGGGACTGCACTGGGTGTTGGTGGTGGCCGCACCCGAGACCGACTTCACCGCCGGGCTGCTGCGCGCGCGCGACGCCTCGCTCGCGCTCACGGCCGGGGTGGGCGTGCTGGGCCTGCTCGCCGCGTGGTGGCTGGCGCGCCGGCTGGCCGGGCGGCTCGAGCAACTGGGTGACTCGGCCCGCTCGATCGGCGAAGGCGTGGTGCCCGCGGTAGACACGGCCACCCGCATCCGCGAGGTGCATGCGCTCTCGACCGTGCTGCACGACAGCGCCGCGCAGATCGGGCGCTACCGCCAGCAGGTGGCGCGGGACGCGCGGCAGTTGCAGCAGGCCAACGAGACGCTCGAAGCGCGCGTGGCCGAGCGGACGGCCGAGCTGGCCGCCTCGCGCGAGGAGGCGCTGGCAGCGGCGCAGGCCAAGGCCGCCTTCCTCGCGACGATGAGCCACGAGATCCGCACCCCCCTCAACGGCGTGGTCGGCATGAGCACGCTGCTGGCCGAGACCGCGCTCGACGCCGAACAGCGCGACTATCTGCAGACCATCCGGCTCTCGAGCGACCAGCTGCTCTCGGTCATCAACGACATCCTCGATTTCTCCAAAATCGAGTCGGGCAAGCTCGAACTCGAGGCCGAGCCTCTCGCGCTGCGCACCGCCGTCGAGGAAGCCTGCGACATCGCCGCGCCACGGGCCCGCGAGAAAGGCATCGAACTGCTGATCGACATGCCCGACCCGGCACCCGGGCAGATGCCCGAGGCCATCGTGGGCGATGTGACGCGGCTGCGACAGGTGCTCATCAACCTCGTGAACAACGCGGTGAAGTTCACGCCCAAGGGCGAAGTCGCCGTGCATGTGCGCCCGCGCGGCGCCCCCGATGCCCACGGACGCGTCACGATCGAGTTCCGCATCACCGACACCGGCATCGGCATTCCCGAGGATCGCATCGGCACCCTGTTCCAGGCCTTCACGCAGGCCGACGCCTCGACCACGCGCAAGTACGGCGGCACCGGGCTGGGCCTGGCGATCTGCCAGCGGCTGGTCGCGCTCATGGGCGGCGAGATCGGGGTCGAGAGCACGCTGGGCCAGGGTTCGAGCTTCTGGTTCACCGTGGTCGCACCGGTCACCACGCTCGACCGGCCCAACGGCGCGCTCGCTGCAACCCGGCTTCAGGGCTGCCGCGCGCTGATCGTCGACGACAACCCCACCAATTTGCGTCTGTTGCGGCGCCAGCTCGAACGCTGGGGGCTGGAGGTGGAGAGCGCCGAATCCGCCGGCGAAGCCTTGCGCCTGCTCGAAGCCGCCGCGGTGCCCGGGGCGGGCGCTGGGGGAGACGACGCCCATGCGAGCGAGCCGCGCTGGCTGCCCGACCTCATCATCACCGACATGCACATGCCGGAAATGGACGGGGTGGACTTTGCCCGCACGCTGCGTACCCAGCCGCTCGGCGAGGGGCTGTCGCTCGTGCTGCTCAGCTCCGGTTACCTGCCCGCCAGCGACGAGGCGGCGCGGCTGTTCGACGCGCGGCTGCTCAAACCCGCTCGGCAGACGCAGCTGTTCGAGACGCTGGTGCGCTGCCTCTCGTCGGACACGCTCGCCGAAGGCGCACAGGCGCGGCGCGTGGACGAACCCAAGCCGCGCGGCACGGTGCTGGTGGCCGACGACAACCCGGTCAACCTCAAGGTGGCCCGCGCGATGCTGAGCCGGCTGGGGTTTGCGGTGCGCACCGCCGATGATGGCCACGAGGCGGTTGCGGCCGTAGCCGAGGCGATCACACAGGGCGAAACGCTCGCCGCGGTGTTGATGGACATGAACATGCCGCAGATGGACGGGCTCGAGGCCACGCGCGAGATCCTCGCCCGCTGGGGGGAGCGTGCGCCACCCATCCTGGCGTTGACCGCCGCCGTGCTGCCCGAAGACCAGGCGCGCTGTGCCGAGGCCGGCATGGTCGATTACCTCACCAAGCCCTTGCAGGTGGCTGCACTCGCGCGGGCGCTCGAGCGCTGGGCCCGCTCTGATGCCCCCGGGCGCACCAACACCACCGAGCCGTCTGGGCCCGCCGAACCCGGCGCCATGGCGGCCAGCGACCTGCCGGTGCTGGATGGAAGTCGGCTCGAGGAATTCCGCGAGTTCGACGACGAGGCGCAGACCCTGACGCGCGAAGTCGTGCGGCTGTTCCTCGACACGCTGGCGCAGCGGCTCGCCGACATCGATGCCGCCCTCGCTGCGGCGCGGGCCGAGGCGCTGTGCACCGCCGCCCATGCGCTCAAAGGAGCGGCCAGCAACATCGGGGCGCTGGCCTTGCAGCAAGCCTGTGCGGAACTGGAGTCGGTGGCTCAAACCGGGGCCTTGCCCGAAAATGCCGCCGCCGTGTCCACGCGCCTCGCGGCCCTCGCGCAGGCAACACGCGAGGCGCTGGCGACCTGGCAAACGCCGCCGTGCCCCTAAAGGCAACGCTGAACAAGTCCCTCGCGCGCCGCGCATCCCAGCCGCGGGCGGTCTGCGTCGTTGCAAATCCTCGCCATAGCTGCGGCTATGGCTGCGGTTTGCGCCTCGCATCCCATCCCGCGGCCGGGCGCGCGCCATCGCGGGAACTTATTCAGCGTTGCCCTAACCTCCGCCCCGACCGACTCTTGCCATGCCCTTGAACATGACCCGCATCCTCGCCATCCGCCACGGCGAAACCGCCTGGAATGTGGACACGCGCATCCAGGGCCAGCTCGACATTGCGCTCAACGACACCGGGCGCGGCCAAGCGGCGCGGCTGGCGCGCGCGCTTGCCGCACGCGGCGAGCCGCTGGCCGCCGTCTACAGCAGCGACCTGCAACGCGCCTGGGACACCGCGCGTGCGCTGGCCGAGGCCACCGGCGCACCGCTGGTGCCGCACACCGGGCTGCGCGAGCGGCATTTCGGGCGGCTGCAAGGGCTGACCTATGCCGACATTGCTGCTCGGCACCCCGAAGACGCCCAGCGCTGGCGCATGCGCGACCCGCATTGGGTGCCCGAGGGTGGCGAGTCGCTGCATGCGCTGCACCAGCGGGTGCTGCAGACCGTGCATGCGCTGGCCGCAGCGCATCCGGGCGAACAAATCGCCATCGTCTCGCACGGCGGCGTGCTCGACAGCCTCTACCGCGCCGCCGTGGGCATCGAGCTGTCCGCGCCGCGCACCTGGAAAATCACCAACACCGCGGTGCACCGCTTCCTGCGCTCGGGTGAAGCGCTCACGCTGCTGGCCTGGGGCGACACCAGCCATCTGGACGAGGCGGATGCGGTGCTCGACGAGCGCGCGGGCTGAGAGGCTGAGCGCAGCGACCGAAGGCAAGGCCGAACCCGTCCCGCGGGCGCCGCGCATCGCGCGAACTTCTTCGGCGTTGCCCGAAGCTCCCCAGCCCGGCGCCTTGGGCGTTGCGCCTTCAGCGCGGCACGGGCCCCACTTCGGCGCGCGGGTAGCGCCGGCCGCGGACGTCGTAGCAATAGAGCGCGTCGCAGTGCGTGATGGCGATCGGGCCGACCGGCATGGGCTGGGCGTGGCGACGCGGCAGCGGGGGCGGAGGCGGGTCGGGCAGCAGGTCCATCTGGGTGCCGCACGCGGCGTTCATGGCGGCGATTTGGGCGTTCATGCGCGCGCGCTTTTCCTCGTCGGGCAGCGTGCGGATGCTGGAGACGAAGTCGAGTTCCTTCTTTGCGGCGCGGCATTCGGTGCTTTGACTGCGGTCCGGCGGCATGGGTGCGGCTTCGGCGGCACGGCGCTCCGCTTCGGCTGCGCGCGACGCCGCCTGTTCGCGCTCCAGGCGCGCGCGCGCCGCCTCGGCCGCGCGGGCGTCGGCCTCGACCTGTGCCGGGGTCCGTGCCGACTCGACCAGCCGCGCGCTTTGGCCGCTGGGACAAGGGGCGTCGGCATACACGGTCTTGCCCGCGGCATCGGTGCAGCGCCAGACCTGAGCCGACGCCGTGACAGCCAGGCAAGAGCCCAAAGCGAGGAGAACGGCAAAGCGGTGTTTCATGGGGGCAAAGAGGGCGACGCGCAGCCTGCACAACGCGCCATGGTACGCCGCGGATGACCTGCGGGGCGGAACCCGCGCGCCCGGCGAGGAGTACTTCTGGCAAGGCCGAACGGATCGCTCCCGGACTGCGCATCCCCGGAACGCTGCCCGGGTCGCCTTGGGTTTTCCCGCTTGCGGGCCGCAGCCGCCCTGCGCACCATGCGCGCCATGAACCCGAGCCAGATCATCGTTCTTGCCACGCCGGTCTTTCTGCTCCTGATCGCGCTGGAAGTCGCCTGGGACTGGCGCACGCGGCGCGGCAGCTACGGCTTGGCCGACGCGGTGAGCAGCCTGTCGCTCGGCATCCTGAGCCAGATCAGCGCGGTGTTCACTCGGCTGCTGCGCATCGGCCTCTACACCGCGGTGGCGGAAAGCCTGTCGCTGGTGCCGGCCGAAGCGGCGCAGGCGTTCTGGACGAGCGGGTACGGCTGGCTGCTGGCGCTGCTGTTCTACGACTTCTGCTACTACTGGCACCACCGGCTGGGCCACGAGGTCGCGGTGCTGTGGGCGGCGCATGTCGTGCACCACCAAAGCGAGCACTACAACCTCACCACCGCACTGCGGCAAACCAGTACCGGCGCGCTGCTGGGCTGGGTGTTTTATGTGCCGATGGCGCTGGCGGGCGTGCCGCCGTTGGTGTTCGGCGTGGTCGCGCTGATCGACCTGCTTTACCAGTTCTGGGTGCACACCGAGCATGTGCCGCGGCTGGGCTGGTTCGACCGCTGGTTCTGCAGCCCCAGCAACCACCGCGTGCACCACGCGGTCAATGACCGCTACCTGGACCGCAACTACGGCGGCATCCTCATGGTCTGGGACCGGCTGTTCGGCAGCTTTTGCGAGGAGGACCCGCGCGAGCCCTGCGTGTACGGCACCCGCGCGCCGCTCAAGAGCTGGGACCCGTTGTGGGCCAATGCCGAGGTCTATGCGGCGCTGGCACGCGACGCTTGGCATGCACGGCGCTGGAGCGACAAGCTGCGGGTGTGGCTCAAGCCGCCGGGCTGGCGGCCTGCCGACGTGGCTGCGCGCTTTCCCAAACCGGCTTTCGAACTCGCCCGACCGCGTCGCCAAGCGCAGCCGCTCGCGCCGCGCGTGGCCGCGCTCGTCGTGCTGCAGTTCGCGGCGCTGTTGGTGGGGGCGCTGCTGTTCCTCTGGCATGCGGAAACCCTGCCCGTCGCGGATGCGCTGGCGGTCTTCGCCGCGCTCACGGCCGGACTTTGGGCGACCGGCGCGCTGGCTCAGGGGCGTATTCAGGCGCTCGAGATGCTCGGCATCGACACGGCGGCCCTGGCCACCGTCAGCAGCGCGCTGGGCTGGAACGAGCTGCATCTGGTGACGAAGCCGGCGGTGATGCTGATTGCTCTTTTTTTCGTAGCAAGGTTTGAGCATTTCGCGCCGGCATCCGGCCCAAAACCTCTGGAAATCAACGAAACCGGCCGGCGCTGGCTGCTGCTCGCGCTGGTGGCCTCGCTCGCGGGGGATATGGCGCTGATGCTGCCGGGGCACTTCATCGTCGGCCTGGGCTGTTTTTTGCTCGCGCACGGGGCCTACCTGATGCTGCTGTCGCGCGACGCGCCTTGGTTTGCGAGCCGCGTCGCGCTGTTCGCCACCTTGGCCGTGGGCACCGCCGGGTTCGCAGTACTCGGGCTTGGCGGCCTGCCCCAGGGGCTGCGCGTGCCGGTGGCCGTGTACGTGATGGTGATTGCGCTCATGACCGCCCAGGCGCTCGGGCGCGCGCGATGGCTCGGCAGCCGCGCCGCGTGGACGGTGGCGCTTGGGGCGTGCTGCTTCATGGCCAGCGACGCGCTGCTGGCGTTCAACCGTTTCGTCAGCCCCGTGCCGGCGGCGCAGCTCTGGGTGCTGGCGACCTACTACGCCGCGCAGGGGCTCATCGTCGGCGGCTGGGTGCGCGGCGCTGCGGCAGCCGCCGAACGGCCCCCAAGGGATGCCGATACGCTCTCGTCTTCATAGCACCCAGCAAACGATTGGAGCCGGCGGTACAGCGTTTAGGCAACGCTGAACAAGTCCCTCGCGCGTCGCGCATCCCGGCTGCGGGCGGTCTGCTTCGTTGCAAATCCTCGCCATAGCTGCGGCTATGGCTGCGGTTTGCGCCTCGCATCCCATCCCGCAGCCGGGCGCGCGCCATCGCGGGAACTTATTCAGCGTTGCCTTTACTCAGAAAAAAGGCCGCCACTGGCCTTCGGTGGCGCCACGCCCAGGTGGCGGTATGCGGCCAGCGTGGCACAGCGGCCGCGTGGGGTGCGCTGCAAAAAGCCCTGCTGGATCAGGTAGGGCTCGATCACGTCTTCGATGGTGCCGGCCTCTTCGCCGATGCTCGCGGCGATGTTGTCCAGGCCCACCGGGCCGCCGTCGAAGCGGTGGATGACGGCCTCGAGCAGCTTGCGGTCCATGAGGTCGAAGCCCTCGGGGTCGACATCGAGCATGGCCAGCGCGGCCTGCGCGATCGGCTGCGTGATGCGGCCCTGGCCCTTGACTTCGGCATAGTCCCGCACCCGGCGCAACAGCCGGTTGGCGATGCGCGGCGTGCCGCGGCTGCGGCGCGCGATCTCGAAGCCGCCGGCCTCGTCGAGCGGCGTCTTGAGCAGGCCCGCGCTGCGCGTGACGATGCGCGCGAGTTCCTCGGGGCTGTAGAACTCCAGCCGCGCGACGATGCCGAAGCGGTCGCGCAGCGGGTTGGTGAGCATGCCCGCGCGGGTGGTGGCGCCCACCAGGGTGAAGGGCTGGAGTTCGAGCTTGATGGACCGCGCTGCGGGACCCTCGCCGATCATGATGTCGATCTGGTAGTCCTCCAGCGCGGGGTAGAGGATTTCCTCGACCACGGGCGAGAGCCGGTGGATCTCGTCGATGAAGAGCACGTCGTTCTTCTCGAGGTTGGTGAGGATGGCGGCCAGGTCCTTGGGCTTTTCCAGCACCGGGCCGCTGGTCTGGCGCAGGTTCACGCCGAGCTCGGCCGCGACGATGTGCGAGAGCGTGGTCTTGCCCAGCCCCGGCGGGCCGAACAACAGTACATGGTCGAGCGCTTCGCCGCGCTTCCTCGCCGCGCCGATGAAGATTTCCAACTGCTCGCGCACCTTGGCCTGGCCCACGTATTCGTCGAGCAGCTTGGGCCGCAACGCGCGCTCGATCGCCTCCTCCTGCGGCGAAGCCGGCGCGGCGGAGACCACGCGCCGCTCAGGCAAGGGGCCGAAATCGTCGGTAATGATGGCCATGACGGAATATCCCGGAACGCTACGAAAACCCGAACGCGGTGCACTCAGCCTAAATCCGGCAGTTGGGCGCGCCCGGGCGGGTCGTCATCGGGCGCGCGGGCAAGGCGCAAACCACAGCCATGGCGTGGCGAGGATTTGCAACGCCGCCCCCGCGCCCGAGGGCGACTCGAACGGGTGCGCAGCGCTCACCCAAACGGTGAACGGCCTGCGCACCGAAAATTGTTGAAACATCAACACCTTGCATTCAGCGAAAAGCGGTCAACTGCCGGATTTAGGCTCAGCGTGCCAGCGCCTTGAGTGCGAGTTTGATGCCTTCGCTCACGCCCACGTCGGGCGGCAGCGCCTGCACCGCAGCGGCCGCTTCCTTGTCGTTGTAGCCCAGCGCGCGCAGCGCCTGCTCGATGTCGGCCTGCGCGTCGCTGCTGGCGCTGCGCGGGCTGGAGAGCTCCGCGCCGAGTTTGCCTTTGAGCTCGAGCAGCAGCCGCTCGGCGGTTTTTTTGCCGATGCCCGGCACCTTCACCAGCCGGCCCGCCTCTTGCGCGGTGATGGCCTGCGCGAGTTCGGCCACCGACAGCCCCGAGAGCACCGCCAGCGCCGTGCGCGGCCCCACGCCGCTGATCTTGATGAGTTGGCGGAACGCCTCGCGCTCGGCCGCGGTGCCAAAACCGTAGAGCAGCTGCGCATCTTCACGCACCACGAAATGGGTGAGCAGCACCACCGGCTGCCCTACGGCGGGCAGGTGGTAAAACGTGCTCATCGGCACCGAGAGCTCGTAGCCGACGCCGTGGCAGTCGACAAGAATCTCGGGTGGGTTTTTCTGGGCGAGCGTGCCGCTCAACTGTCCGATCATGGGCGCTTTCAGGATTCGATCGCTGGCTTGCGGGCGCCTATGATGGACCCCCGAGCCGAGTTAGAGGAATTATCCGCTTGATCCTGCGTCACACCTTCACCCCGCACGACAACACGCGCCTCGCGCATCTCTGTGGCCCGATGGATGCGCATTTGCGCACGATCGAGGTCGCGCTCGACGTGCGCATCGCCCACCGCCACGAGCAGTTCAAAGTCGAGGGCCCCAAAGCCCGCGCCACCCGCGCCATGGAAGTGCTGCAAGCCCTCTATGAAATGGCCGAGCGCGACATCCCGGCCGACACCGTGCAACTCATGCTCGCCGGCGACGAGGCCACCGCGCCCGGCGACGAAGGTGTCAACCCCATCGTCTTGCACACCCGCCGCGCCGATCTGCGGGCGCGCACGCCCAACCAAAGCCTCTACCTCGAGGCCATCGCCACGCACGACATCACCTTTGGCATCGGCCCGGCAGGCACGGGCAAAACCTACCTCGCGGTCGCCTGCGCCGTCGACGCGCTGGAGCGCTCGGCGGTGCAGCGCATCGTGCTCACTCGGCCGGCGGTCGAGGCCGGTGAAAAGCTCGGCTTCCTGCCCGGCGACCTCGGGCAGAAGGTCGACCCCTACCTGCGCCCGCTTTACGACGCGCTCTACGACCTCATGGGTTTTGACAAAGTGCAAAAAGCGTTCGAGCGCGCGCAGATCGAAATCGCGCCGCTCGCCTTCATGCGCGGGCGCACGCTCAACCATGCCTTCATCATCCTCGACGAAGCGCAGAACACCACGCCCGAGCAGATGAAGATGTTCCTCACGCGCATCGGTTTTGGCTCGAAAGCCGTCGTCACCGGCGATGTGAGCCAGATCGACCTGCCCAAGACGCAGACCAGCGGCCTCATCGATGCCGAACGGGTGTTGAAGCGCGTCAAGGGCATCGCCATGTGCCGCCTGACCAGCGCGGACGTGGTGCGTCACCCCTTGGTGGCGCGCATCGTCGACGCTTACGAAGCACGCGGCCGCGCACCCGGCGCGGCCTGAGCGCAGATCGGATGCTCTGTTTTCAAGAGCAAAACATCAACGTTCCAAGCTGGCCCTCGGCCCATAACCCTCAGAAATCGTTGCCATGAGCCTGCCTGCCCTCACCCTGTCGCTGCAGTTCGCCCGGCTCGCGCCCGCGGAGGCCGCACGCCACCGCGCCGCGCTGCCCCGCCACCGCGTGGCGCGCTGGATCCGCCATGCGCTCGAACGCGAGGCCGAGATTACCGTGCGCATCGTCGACGCCGACGAAGGTCGCGCGCTCAACCGCGACTACCGCGGTAAGGACTACGCGACCAACGTGCTCACCTTCGACTATGCGCAGCACCCTATGGTCTGTGCCGACCTGGTGCTTTGCGCGCCGGTCGTGGCCCGCGAAGCCGAAGAACAAGGCAAAACGCTCGAAGCACACTACGCGCACCTGCTGGTGCACGGCACCTTGCACGCGCAGGGCTGGGACCATGAAACCAGCCCCGAAGACGCCGAAGCCATGGAAGCACGCGAAGTGGCAATCCTCGCCGCGCTCGGTGTGGCCAACCCCTATGGCTGAACGGCGGCCGCTTCAGGGCGCTCAGCGCACGATCAGCTTGACGATGCCGATGATGGCAAAGATCGGCACCACGAATGCCGCAAAACTCACCCACAGGAGCTGTTTGGGCGTCTTGATCGGACCGGTGTGGCTCTCGTCGTGCTGCTCGGACATGGCGCGTCTCCTCATCAGTGTGTACTTATGGAGCCGCGATGCTAACCGATTGAATTGACAAAAATCAATCAGCAGCACGCCTTCAGATCAGGTCCTTCGGATCGTCGAAATGCCCCTCGACATCGCTGGGCAGCAGCTGGATCGTGGCGCGCAAGCCCGGCACGGCGCTCATCAGGGCCTGCTCGACGCTGGTGCGCAAGGCCGCCGCGCGCCCCAGCGTCCAATGCGCGGGCATGTGCATGTGCACGTCGAGGAAACGACGCTGGCCCGCGCGGCGCGTGGTCAGGTGATCGAAGCGCACAATCGCGGTGTTGCCCCGGCGGTGCTCGAAACTCGCGAGCGTCTCCTGAATCGTCTTCAACACCTCGGGCTCGACCGCCTCATCCATGAGGCCCTGCGCCGAACGCCAGAGCAGGTCGAAGCCTTCACGCAGGATGTTGAGCGCCACGCCGATCGCCACCACTGGGTCGAGCCAAAGCCAACCCGTGAACTGCACCGCAGCCAGTCCCACCACCACGCCCGCCGAAGTCCAGACATCCGTGAGCAAATGGCGGGCATCGGCCTCGAGCGCCATAGAGCGGTGCACGCGCGCCGAGCGCAGCATCAGCCATGACAGCAGGCCGTTGAGCGCCGAACTCAGCACCGAAAGTCCCAGCCCTAAGCCCAGTTGCTCGAGCGGCTGAGGCGCGAACAATCGCTCCACCGCCGCCCAGATGATCCCTGCCGCCGCGGCGATGATCAAAATGCCCTCGAAACCCGACGAAAAATATTCGGCCTTGTGGTGCCCATAGGGGTGATCGTCGTCCGCGGGCCGCGCTGCGATCGTGACCATGATGAGCCCGAACACCGCCGCCGCAAGGTTGACCAGCGACTCCATCGCATCGGACAACAACCCAACCGACCCGGTCAGATACCAGGCCAGCGTCTTGAGACCAATCGTGATGATGGCCACCGCGACCGAGGCCATCATCAACCGACGCGGCGTCAAGGCCCGCAGCAGCCCGGTCGAGCCCCCCGTGCGTGTCGGCTCCGTCATGACAGATGCACCCGGGCGAACTTGCGCTTGCCGACCTGCACCACGTAGGTGCCGGCGTTGAGCTTCAAACCCTTGTCGGACACCACCGAACCATCGACCCGCACGCCGCCGCCGTCGATCAGCCGGTTGGCTTCGCTGGTCGAGGGCGCAAGCCCTGCCGACTTGAGCAACGCCGCGATGCCCAGCGGCGCGCCGCTGAGCGACACCTCGGGAATCTCATCCGGAATGCCGCCGCGCGCGCGGTTGTTGAAGTCGGCTTCGGCCGCCTCGGCTGCGGCAGCGCCATGAAAGCGCGCCGTGATTTCCTTGGCCAGCGCCACCTTGGCGTCGCGCGGGTTGCGGCCGGCCTCGACTTCGGCCTTGAGCGTCTCGATCTCGCGCATGGGCTTGAACGACAGCAATGGATACCAGCGCCACATCAGCGTATCCGAGATGCTCATCACCTTGGCGAACATGGTGTTGGCTGGCTCGCTGATGCCAATGTAGTTGTTCTTCGACTTGCTCATCTTCTCCACGCCGTCGGTGCCCTCGAGCAGCGGCATGGTGAGGATGCATTGCGGCTCCTGGCCGTACTCCTGCTGCAGGTGCCGCCCCATGAGCAGATTGAATTTCTGGTCGGTGCCGCCGAGCTCCAGGTCGGCTTTCAGCGCCACCGAGTCGTAGCCCTGCATCAGCGGGTACAGAAACTCGTGCACGCTGATCGGGGTGCCGGCCTTGAAGCGGTCGTGGAAGTCGTTGCGCTCCATCATGCGCGCGACCGTGTACTTGGCCGCGAGCTGAATCATGCCCATCGAGCCCAGCGGAATCGACCACTCGCTGTTGTAACGAATTTCTGTACGCGCGGGGTCGAGCACCAGGCTCGCCTGCTTGTAATAGGTTTCGGCGTTGGCCTTGATCTGCTCGGGCGTCAGCGGCGGCCGCGTGGTGTTGCGCCCGGACGGGTCGCCGATCAGACTGGTGAAGTCACCGATCAGAAAAATCACCTGGTGCCCCAAGTCCTGCAACTGCCGCAGCTTGTTGAGCACCACCGTATGCCCGAGATGGATGTCGGGCGCGGTGGGGTCCAGGCCCAGCTTGATGCGCAGCGGCACGCCCGTCGCTTCCGAACGGGCGAGCTTTTTGAGCCAATCGGCTTCAGGGATGAGTTCCTCACAGCCGCGCAGCGTCACCGCCAGCGCCTCGCGCACGCGATCCGTGACCGGATACGTTGAGACGTTTGTTTCATTCATAAGGGTTTTCTCGGAGGCTGCGAAACGGGGGGTCGCTATACTTGGCCGCTTCGCGAGGTGCCGGCATTTTAGGCGCCTCGACCGGCCGGCAGCCCCCGCCGCTCGCCCTCTGGCTTGCGGCTCCTCGTGGGACTGCATCGCCCTTCCCCTTTGGAGACCTTGCCCGCATGCATGATCTGCCGCGCGTGGTGCTGTCGTTCTGGAAGCTGCTGCAGCGCCATCCCAAACGCGTGACGGCCATCGTCGCCACGCTCGCTGCCGTCAGCGGTGGCGGCGCTTTCGCCGTCGCCTCACTCGGCCCCGACCCCAGCACCTTCCCGGTGCGCGAAGTGCTCGAAGCCGTCGAACCCCTGCCGCTGCAACCCCAGGTACAGGCACTCGACCAGCTCCAGCTGCAACTTCGGCGCAGCACCACCACCCGAGCCACCGACACCACCGACAGCCTGTTGCAACGCCTGGGCATTGCCGACCCGGACGCCGCCGCGTTTTTGCGCTGCGACCCGCTCGCGCGCCAAGCGCTGTTGGGCCGCAGCGGCCGCATCGTTCGCGCCGAGGCCAATGCGCGCCATGAGCTCACCGAACTCACCGCACGCTGGGTGCTGACCGACGAAGACCGCGACTTCCAGCGGCTGGTCGTGCGCCGAACCGACCGAGGCTTCACCTCGGAATGGCAGCGCGCCCCGCTCGTCGCCAGCCATCGGCTCGCCAGCGGAACGATCGATTCCTCGCTGTTTGCAGCGGCCGACGCGGCCCGAATCCCCGACGCGGTCACCATCCAGCTCGCGGAAATCTTCGCCAGCAACATCGACTTCCACCGCGCGCTGCGCAAGGGCGACCGGTTCAGCGTCGTGTATGAATCGCTCGAAGCCGACGGGGAACCGCTGCGTGCCGGGCGCGTGCTCAGCGCCGAATTCGTCAACGACGGCAAGACCTTTCAGGCGCTTTGGTTCCAGGAAGCCGGCAAGAAAGGCCAGTACTACGACTTCAGCGGCAAGAGTCTGCAGCACGCCTTCCTCGCGTCACCGCTCGCTTTCTCGCGCGTCACCAGCGGTTTTTCGCTGCGCTTTCATCCAATCCTGAACCAGTGGCGGGCACATACCGGGGTCGACTACGGAGCCCCCACGGGCACCCCCGTCCGCGCCGTCGGCGACGCGAAGGTGGAATTTGCCGGCGTCCAAAACGGCTATGGCAACGTCGTCATCCTGCGCCACCGCAACGGTGCCCAGACGGTCTATGCGCACCTCAGCCGCATCTTCGTTCGCGTGGGGCAATCGATCAGCCAGGGGGAGACCGTCGGCGCGGTCGGCGCGACCGGCTGGGCCACGGGCCCGCATCTGCACTTTGAGTTCCGCGTCAACGGCCGCCCGGAAGACCCGCTGAAGATCGCGCGCACGGCCGAGGCGGTACCCGTCTCACCCGCGGCTCGCCCGGCGTTCGAGCAGGTCGCCCGCACCATGCGCATCAACCTGCGCGCGGCCGACGGCTACGACCTCGCCGCGGCGCAGTAAGCACCGAACGACGGCATCCCCGGTGCCCCACGCGGCGCGCTACATCGGCCTGATGTCGGGCACCTCCGTCGATGGCGTCGACGGCGTGCTGCTGCGCTTTGACGGCCCGGGAGAGCACGCCCCGCTCGAGCTTCTGGGTTCGGCCTCGGTTCCGATGCCGCAGAGCCTGCGCGCCCAGTGGCTCGAACTGCAACACGCCGGCGACAACGAACTGCACCGCGCGGCCCTCGCCGCCAATGCCCTCAGCCGCCTTTACGCCGAGGTCGTGGCACGGCTGCTCGAGTCGAGCGGCTGCAGCGCAGAGGACATCATGGCCATCGGCGCTCATGGGCAAACCGTGCGCCACCAGCCCGGCGCCCACGACGGCATCGGCTATACGCTGCAATTGCAAAACCCTGCGCTGCTCGCCGAGCTCACGGGCGTGACCGTCGTGGCCGACTTTCGCAGCCGCGACGTCGCCGCCGGCGGCCAGGGGGCGCCGCTCGTGCCCCGGTTTCACCGCGCGCTCTTCGGGCAGTCTCGAAGCGCCTTGGCGGTGCTCAACCTCGGCGGCATGGCCAACCTCTCGGCCTGGACCGCCCCCGAGGGCGCACTCATCGGCTTTGACTGCGGGCCCGCCAACGTGCTGATGGACGCCTGGTGCCAGCAGCACACGGGCGCACCCTACGACGCGCAGGGCTCATGGGCCCGCCTAGGCCGCGTGCATGCGGGTTTGCTCGCGTCGATGAAGTCCGACCCCTACTTCGATGCGCCGCCACCGAAGAGCACCGGACGCGACCGCTTCAACCGCGCTTGGCTGCAGCACCACCTCGAGCGCGCGGGCGCGGGGGTCACACCCGTCGATGTTCAAGCCACGCTGCTGGAACTCACCGCGCAAACCTGCGCCGAGGCCTGCCGTCGACACGCGCCTCATGCCGAGGCGCTCGTGGTCTGCGGGGGTGGCGCATGCAACGATCGACTGATGGAGCGGCTGGGCCATCTGCTCGCCCCGATGCCCGTGCGCAGCAGCGCCGAGCATGGCTTACCGCCGCAATGGGTCGAGGCGGCGGCTTTTGCTTGGCTGGCGCGCCAGACCATCGAGGGTCGGCCCGGCAACGACCCCCGGGTCACCGGGGCGCGCGGACCGCGGATCCTCGGGGCGATTTACCCGCGCTGAGGCGACGTCGGCAAGCGACGGCGGCGATCAGGAGGTCGAGAACGAGGAGCCGCAGCCGCAGGTCGTCGTGGCATTCGGGTTGCGAATGACGAACTGAGCGCCTTGCAGATCTTCTTTGTAGTCGATCTCGGCGCCCACGAGATACTGGTAGCTCATCGCGTCGATGAGCAGCGTGACGCCATTCTTGGTCATCACGGTGTCGTCGTCGTTGATGATCTCGTCGAAGGTGAATCCGTACTGGAAGCCCGAGCAGCCGCCCCCTTGGACGAAGACCCGCAGTTTCAGATCGGGATTGCCCTCCTCGGCGATCAAATCGGCCACTTTGGCCGCGGCGGCGTCGGTGAAGATGATGGGGTCGGGGGGTGTCTGAGGCGCTGCAACAGCAGGGGCGGTGGATTCGGCAACTTCACTCATCGGAAGGCTCCCGGAAACGATAAAGGGCCCACATGGTAGCGCAATGCACCGCGGCGGAAAGATCCCGCCGCCTTTGGCGCCTGTGCGGGTGGGGACATTCGGCTCCAGCAGGGAAACGAGGCCCCAAAAGACAAAGCCGCGGCAGACGTATCGTCCACTGCGGCTTGCAGCCTTCGTTCCAACGGGGGCCAAGCCCCCGGGAAAATCAGCGCTTGGAGAACTGCTTCGCGCGGCGGGCCTTGCGCAGACCGACCTTCTTACGCTCGACCTCACGGGCGTCGCGGGTGACGAAGCCGGCCTGGCTCAGCACGGGCTTGAGCGTCGCGTCGTAGTCGATGAGCGCACGGGTGATGCCGTGGCGCGTCGCGCCGGCCTGACCCGACTCACCGCCGCCGTGCACATTGACCTGGATGTCGAAGGTTTCGACATGGTTGGTCAAAAACAGCGGCTGCTTGGCGATCATGATGGACGTCTCGCGACCGAAATAGTCCTTGATGTCCTTGCCGTTGATCGTGATCTTGCCGGAGCCTTTTTTCAGAAACACGCGGGCGACGCTCGATTTGCGACGGCCGGTGCCATTGTTCCATTCACCAATCATCTCGAGGCTCCTCAGATTTCCAGCACTTTGGGCTGTTGTGCGGTATGCGGATGCTCGGCGCCGCCGTACACCTTGAGCTTCTTGATCATGGCGTAGCCCAGCGGCCCCTTGGGCAGCATGCCCTTGACGGCTTTCTCGAGCGCACGGCCCGGATGCTTGGCTTGCATGTCGCGGAAGTTGGTGGCCTTGATGCCGCCCGGGAAACCGGAGTGACGGTAGTAGACCTTGTCGGTCTCCTTGGTGCCGGTGACGCGCAGCTTGGCTGCGTTGATGACAACGATGTAGTCGCCGGTATCGACGTGAGGCGTGTAAATGGCCTTGTGTTTGCCGCGCAAACGGAGAGCAACTTCACTGGCTACTCGTCCGAGGACCTTGTCGGTCGCGTCAATCACAAACCACTCGTGCGTCACGTCAGCGGGTTTTGCGCTGAACGTTTTCATGAGTTTGCTCTTTCGAGGTGGTTTGTCGGACTCTTTTCCACGGTCGGCGTTCTTCTTCCGAGAACCTCTTAGGTGGGGTTGAAGCCCCTGGCCTGGCGGCAGGGACTTCCTTCGCCGCGGAGTCACGGATTCGCTGCGTAGCCCGACATTATATGAAATTCGGCCGTCCGTGCCCGCCTCGGGCTACCATGGCGGCATGTTCAGTTATCGCCACGCCTTTCACGCCGGCAATCATGCCGACGTCCTCAAACACCTCGCGCTCATCGCCACCATGCGGCATTTGCTGCGCAAGCCGACACCTGTGCTGCTGGTGGACACGCATGCAGGCGCCGGGCTCTACCGGCTCGACAGCGACTTTGCGCAAACCGCCGGCGAAGCCGCCGATGGCATCGTGCGTCTCTGGGAGGCGGCCGCCGCCAAGCCTGCGGCAGATCCAGGCGCCGCAGAGGACGCCCTGGCGGACTATCTGCAGATGATCGCGGCCTTCAACCCCGACGGCCAGCTCCGCTATTACCCCGGCTCGCCCTTCATCCTGCAGCGCCTCATGCGCAGCGAAGGCGGTGACCGGCTCAAGCTGTTTGAACTGCATCCCACCGACAGCCGGGCGCTGTCCCGAAACATCGCGCAACTCAAGCCAGGCCGCAGCGTCAGCGTCCTGCGCCAGGACGGCTTCGAGGGGCTGCGCGCGTCGCTGCCCCCGCCACCGGCCGGTACCGGGCCGCGCCGCGCATTGGTGCTGATCGACCCGAGCTACGAAATCAAGAACGACTACTCACGCGTGGCCGACGCCATCGCAGACAGCCTCAAGCGCTACGCCACCGGCACCTATCTCGTCTGGTACCCGATCATCCCGCGGCCTGAGGCGCATGAACTGCCCCGGCGCCTCAAGACCTTGAGCCATCAGGCCCATCGCCCCTGGCTGCACGCGACGCTGTCGATCGGTGCGGCGTCGACGCCCGCCACGGCCGCGGTGCAGGCCGGCGAGCCGCGCCGCCCCGGACTGCGTGCGAGCGGCCTGTGGGTCATCAACCCGCCGCACACGCTCAAGCCCGCCTTGCAAGCCGCGCTGCCCCAGGTGCTGGCGGCGCTGGGTCGCGGCAGCGGCAAAGGCTATACGCTTGAAAGCGGCGGCTGAAGCAAAGGCTCAGCACCGTGCAACCGATGCACCCCAAAGACCGCATCGGGACAAACCCGAATTAACCGACCGACCGGTCGGTTAATCGATATACTGCGCTCCTCGCCCGCCGTCCGTGGGCGCAGGAGACGCGCATGTACACCCAATCGTTCAATGTCCGTGACGCCGGCGAAGAAGCCGGGCTCAAGGCCGTCGCGCCGCCGCTGAGCCAGGCCGAAGCCGAGTTGCAGGCCCGCTTCGATGCACGCATCGACGCCGACGAAAAAATCGAGCCCCGCGACTGGATGCCCGAGGGCTACCGCAAGACGCTGGTGCGGCAGATCAGTCAGCACGCGCACAGCGAGATCGTCGGCATGCTGCCCGAGGGCAACTGGATCAGCCGCGCCCCGAGCCTCAAGCGCAAGGCGATCCTGATCGCCAAGGTGCAGGATGAAGGCGGCCACGGCCTGTACCTCTACAGCGCCGCCGAGACGCTGGGCACGAGCCGCGAGCAGATGCTCGACGCCCTGCACAGCGGCCGCGCCAAGTACAGCTCCATCTTCAATTACCCCACGCTCAACTGGGCCGACGTGGGCGTGATCGGCTGGCTGGTCGACGGCGCGGCCATCATGAACCAGATTCCGCTCTGCCGCTGCTCCTATGGCCCTTACGCGCGCGCGATGATCCGCGTCTGCAAAGAGGAGAGCTTCCACCAGCGCCAGGGCTACGAAGCGCTGCTGGTGATGATGCAGGGCACGCCCGAGCAGCGCGCCATGGTGCAAGACGCGGTCAACCGCTGGTGGTGGAAGTGCCTGGCCATGTTCGGCCCACCCGACGCCGACAGCCCGCACAGCGCGCAAGGCATGCGCTGGGGCATCAAGCGCATCAGCAACGACGATCTGCGACAGAAGTTCATCGACGCCACGGTACCGCAGGCCGAGGTCTTGGGCGTGACGCTGCCCGACCCCGACCTCAAATGGAACCCCGAGCGCGGCCATTACGACTACGGCGCGATCGACTGGGATGAATTCTGGGCCACCGTCAACGGCAACGGCCCGTGCAACAAGGAGCGGCTCGCCACGCGCGTGGCCGCGTGGGAAGAAGGCCGCTGGGTGCGCGAAGCCGCGCTCGCCCACGCCGAGAAGCAACGGCAACGCACCCTGAAGGAGGCCGCATGAGCCCAGAGACGAAAGCCGCAGCGCCCGCCCTGCGCGACTGGCCGCTGTGGGAAGTGTTCATCCGCAGCAAGCAGGGGTTGGAGCACAAGCATTGCGGCAGCCTGCATGCCGCCGATGCGCAACACGCGCTGCAGATGGCGCGCGATGTCTACACCCGCCGGCAGGAGGGCGTGAGCATCTGGGTGGTGCCGTCGGCGGCCATCGCCGCGAGCGACCCCTCCGACAAAGACAGCTACTTCGACCCGGCGGCCGACAAGATCTACCGCCATCCGACTTTTTACGAAATCCCCGAACAAGTGGGGCACATGTGATGGACGCGGCGCTCGCAACCACCACCGCCACGGCGCCGGTGGACTACCTGCTGCACCTGGCCGACAACGCGCTCGTGCTCGGCCAGCGCAATGCCGAATGGTGCGGCCACGGCCCGGTCATCGAGGAAGACCTTTCGATGGCCAACAACAGCCTCGACCTCATCGGCGAAGCGCGGCTGCTCTATCAACTCGCCGCCGATCGCATCAACGGCGATGCCGCCGAGTCCGCGCGCTTTGCGCACCTGCGCGGCGCACGGGTGGATGGCGCCGTCACCGAAGACACCCTCGCCTACTTCCGGGACACCGCCGAATTCCGCAACTACACGCTGCTCGAACTGCCGCACAGCCCGCCGCGCGCGGCCACCCACGCGGCTCTGCGCGACTACGCCACGACAATCGTGCGCAACTTCCTCTACAGCGCGCTGATGCTCGGCGTCTGGGATCGCCTGGCCCGTGGCGCCGATCCGGCACTGGCCGGCATCGCGGCGCGCGCGGTCAAAGAAGTGCAATACCACTACCGCCACGCGCGGGACTGGCTGGTGCGCTTCGGCGACGGCACGGCCGAGTCGCATGCCCGCGCGCAAGTGGCCATCGACCACCTCATGCCCTACACCGAAGAATTCTGGAGCCCGAGCGAGGCGGAAGCCGCCGCGCGGCGCGCAGGCACCGGGGTCGATGGGGTGGCGCTGCGCGGCGAGTGGGAGGCGCGGGTCGATGACGCGCTGCTCGAAGCGACGCTGCAGCGCCCGGCTCCGCACCAGGGCTATGTCACCGAGGGCAAGCACGGCAGGCACTCGGAACACCTCGGTTTTCTGCTGGCCGAAATGCAAAGCCTGGCACGCGCCCACCCGGATGCGCGGTGGTGAGTCGCAAGGCCCGATGAACCTCGCGCCCGCCATGACCGAGCTTCACCCCGCACCAGACTTGAGCGCCATCTGGGCTGCACTCGAAGCGCTCACGGACCCGGAGATCCCTGTCGTGACGCTGCGCGAGCTGGGCATCCTGCGCGAGGTGCGCCGCGGGGACGACGGCGGGGTCGAGGTCGTCATCACACCCACCTACAGCGGCTGCCCCGCCATGGCCCAGATCGAGGACGACATTCGCTCGACGCTGGCCGCGCTGGGGCTGCCCGTGCGCGTCGTGACCCAGCTCGCGCCCGCCTGGACCACCGACTGGATCACCGAGGCCGCGCGGGAAAAGCTGCGCCAGTACGGCATTGCGCCGCCGAGCGCCTGCACGCCACCGGCTGCGGCCGGCGAACGGGTGCTGCGCTTTGCCGCACGCGCGTCTGCCGAGCCGGTGCCCTGCCCGCGCTGCGGCTCGACGCATACCTCTGAGCTCGCGCATTTCGGCTCGACCGCCTGCAAATCCCAGTGGCGGTGCCTCGACTGCCTCGAGCCCTTCGATTACTTCAAACCTTATTGACCCGACCGCCCCACACGGACGCGCGACCGCGCGAGATTTGCACCATGTCTGCCGCTTCCCGCTTTCATGACCTGACCGTTGCGCAGATCCGCCCCGAGGCGGCAGGCTCGGTCGCCATTCGGTTCACCGTCCCGCCCGAGTTGGTGGACACCTTCCGCTTCGAGCCCGGGCAGTACCTGACGCTGCGCGCGACCATCGACGGGCAGGAGGTGCGTCGCAGCTATTCGATCTGCATGCCGCGCAGCGACTACGCACGCACGCACGAGCTCGAAATCGGCATTCGACCGATGGAGGGCGGGCTGTTCTCCAACTGGGCCGCGACGAAGCTGCGCGTGGGCGACACGCTGGGCGTGATGCCGCCGCAGGGGCGCTTCGTCTCGCTGCGGCCCCATGCGCTGCACCGGGTGGGATTTGCGGCGGGCTCGGGCATCACGCCCATCCTCTCCATCATGGCGAGCACGCTGGAGGAGCAGCCGCAGAGCAAATTCACGCTGGTGTTTGGCAACCGGCGCATGGACAGCGTGATGTTCAACGAGACGCTGCAAGACCTCAAGGACCGCTACCGCGACCGGCTCACGCTCATCCACATCCTGTCGCGCCAGGCGCAGGAGTCGGATCTGCTGCAAGGCCGTATCGACGCGCAGAAAGTGCGCGACCTCATGGCCACGCTGCTGCCCCCGGGCAGCATGGACGAGGTGTTCATCTGCGGCCCCGAGGCGATGATCGAAGCGACCGAAGGCGCGCTGCTTGCCGCCGGTGTCAGCCCTCGGGCGATCCGCACCGAGCGCTTCACCTCGCCCGCGCTCGAAGCCATGACGCCGGAAAACCGCCGCGCCGCGATTGCCGCACATGCACCGGTCGATGCGGGCCCGGTGGCGCTGACGGTGGTGCTCGACGGCAAGCCGCATGAACTGCGCATGCACCCCGAGCAGCATGTGCTCGATGTGGCGCTGGCCGCCGGGCTGGACGTGCCCTGGTCTTGCAAGGGCGGGGTCTGCTGCACCTGCCGCGCCAAGGTGCTCGAGGGCAGCGTGCAGATGGACAAGAACTTCACGCTCGAGCGTTGGGAAACCGAGCAGGGCTTCGTGCTCTCTTGCCAAGCCCGTCCGACCTCCGAGCGGCTGACGGTGAGCTACGACGAGCGATGAGGCAACGCGCCGCACACAAAGGCAACGCTGAATAAGTCCCCGTGATGGCGCGCGCCCGGCCGCGGGATGGGATGCGAGGCGCAAACCACAGCCATAGCCGCAGCTATGGCGAGGATTTGCAACGACGCAGACCGCCCGCAGCCGGGATGCGCGACGCGCGAGGGACTTGTTCAGCGTTGCCCAAAAAAGCCCGCAGTCGCGGGCTTTTTTGTGGCACGGATCACACGCGTTCGAGCGCCTGATCCAAGTCGGCCAGAAGGTCGTCGATGTGCTCGATGCCGATCGACAGGCGGACCATATCGGGGCTCACACCGGCCTTCTTCATTTCTTCGGCGTTGAGCTGGCGGTGGGTGGTCGTGGCTGGGTGGCAGGCGAGCGACTTGGCGTCGCCGATGTTGACGAGCCGGGTGAAGAGCTTGAGCGCGTCCTGGAAGCGCGCGCCGGCGGCCATCGCGTCGTCGGCCTTGAGGCCGAAGCTGATGATGCCCGAGGCGCGGCCACCCATGTACTTGCGCACCAGCGCGTGGTCGCGGTGGTCGGGTAAGCCCGCGTAATTCACCCAAGCGACCTTGGCGTGCGCTTGCAGGTGACGCGCCACCTGCAGCGCGTTTTCGCAGATCCGGTCCATGCGCAGCGGGAGCGTCTCGATGCCCTGCAGGATCTGGAAAGCGTTGAAGGGCGAGAGCGCCGCGCCCATGTTGCGCAAGGGCACGACGCGGGCACGCCCGATGTAGGCCGCTGGGCCCAGCGCCTCGGTGTAGACCACGCCGTGGTAGCTCACATCGGGCTCGTTGAGGCGCTTGAACCGGGCTTTGTGTTCAGCCCAGGGAAACTTGCCGCTGTCGACGATGGCGCCGCCGATGCTGGTGCCGTGCCCGCCGAGGTATTTGGTGAGTGAATGCACGACGATGTCGGCGCCGTACTCGAAGGGGCGGCACAGCGCGGGGCTGGGCACGGTGTTGTCGACGATGAGCGGCACGCCTGCGGCATGGGCGACGGCGGCGAGCGCGCCGATGTCGGTCACGTTGCCCAGCGGGTTGCCCACCGATTCGCAATAGATGGCCTTGGTGCGCTCGTCGATGAGCGCAGCAAAGGACGCCGGGTCGCGCGGGTCGGCAAAGCGCACGGTGATGCCTTGCTGCGGCAGCGTGTGCGCAAACAGGTTGTAGGTGCCGCCGTAGAGCGTGCTGGCCGAGACGATGTTGTCGCCTGCCTCGGCGATGGTCTGAATCGCGTAGGTGATGGCCGCCATGCCCGAGGCGACAGCGAGCGCCCCGATGCCGCCTTCGAGCGCGGCCAGGCGCGCCTCGAGCACCGCGTGGGTGGGGTTCATGATGCGGCTGTAGATGTTGCCGGGCACCTTGAGGTCGAACAGATCCGCCCCGTGCTGCGTGTCGTCGAACGCATAGGCCACGGTCTGGTAGATCGGCACAGCCACGGCCTTGGTGGTGGGGTCGGGGCTGTAGCCGGCGTGGACGGCAAGGGTTTCGAGTTTCATGGAGGACTCCGGTTGCGATGCGGGAATCAAGCGGCGGACGCGCCGCCGAAAAACCGCGCCATGATGCCAGGGCGCGCGGGAAGGCGGAAATACGGATCGGTTGTTTGCTTATTCAACCGTCAACCGCCGCCCTGCCCAGACCGAGCCGGCGCAGGATCTCGATGGTGGCCGCGCTTTGGTTCATGGTGTAGAAGTGCAGCCCCGGCGCGCCGCCTGCGCGCAGCCGCTCGCACAGTGCGGCAACCACATCGAGGCCAAAGGCTTTGATGGATTCCACGTCGTCGCCAAAGGATTGCAGGCGCAGCCGGACCCAGCGCGGCACCTCGGCACCGCAGGCGTCGGAGAAGCGCAACAGCTGCGTGGCGCTCGTGATCGGCATGATGCCGGGAACGATGGGCACGTCCAAGCCCAGCGCGTGCACCTCGTCGCGGAACCGGAAATACGCGTCTGCGTTGTAGAAATACTGGGTGATGGCCGAGTCGGCTCCCGCGCGCACCTTCGTGGCGAAGGCCTGCACATCGGCCTCGGGGCTGCGCGCCTGCGGGTGCATTTCGGGGTAGGCGGCCACCTCGATGTGAAACGCGCGGCCGGTCTCGGCGCGGATGAAGGCGACCAGGTCGCTCGCATACTGGAACTCGCCGCCGAGTCCGTAGCCGCTGGGCAGGTCGCCGCGCAGCGCGACGAGTCGGCGCACGCCCATGGCGTGGAGTTCGGCCAGCTGCGCGCGCACGCGCTCCCGGGTCGCGCCCACGCAGGAGAAGTGCGCGGCGGCAGGCACGCCTTCGGCGAGGATCTCGCGCACGGTCGCAAAGCTGCCTTCGTGGGTCGAGCCGCCCGCGCCGTAGGTGACGGAGCAAAACTCGGGCGCCCAAGCATAGAGCGCGCGGCGCACGACGCGCAGCTTCTCGGCGCCTTCGGGCGTCTTCGGGGGAAAAAATTCGAAACTGATGGGCAAGGCGTTCATGCCGGGACTCTCTCGTGGGTCGGCGCCGCGTTTGCGGGCCAGCGGGCGTGAATGAAAAACTCGCGGTTGCCGTCGCCGCCGGTGATCGGGCTGTCGAACCAGCCGAGCACTTCGAGGCCGAGCGTGCGGCAGGCCGCGCGCAGGCGTTGCTCGACTTCCGGGTAGCGGGCCGCGTCCTTGACGAGGCCGCCCTTTCCGATGTCCGCCGGCTGCAGCTCGAACTGCGGCTTGACCAGCATCAGCAACTGACCCGAAGGCCCGAGCATGGGCGTGAGGGCGGGCAACACCCGCGTGAGCGAGATGAAGGACAGGTCACCGACGATCAGGTCGAATTCTGGGCTTTTTCCCCCGAACGCCGGCGTGAAATGCTCATGTTCTGCTATTGTTTTTGATAAGTCCAAGCTGCGGGCGTTGACCCCTTCGAGCGCGCACACGCGCGGGTCGGCGCGCAGCCGCGGGTGCAATTGCCCGTGGCCCACGTCCACGCCCACGACGCGCTCTGCGCCGCGCTGCAGCAGGCAATCGGTGAAGCCGCCGGTGCTTTGACCCACGTCGAGGCAACGCCAGCCGCGCACGTCGAGGCCCGCCGCATCGAGCGCCCCTTGGAGCTTGAGCCCGCCGCGCGAGACGTAACGCGCCTCGGCGTCGTCGAGCAGCTCCAGCTCGGCCTCGGCGGGCAGTTCGGCGCCGTTCTTCGTGACGCGCTGCCACGCCCCGCCCGCGACCCGCCAGCGCAGGCCCGAGGCGATCAGGCGCTGCGCCTGCGCGCGCGAGGCCGCAACGCCGCGCTCGACGAGCAGTTGATCCGCCCGCATCGGCGCGCTGCGGTCAATAGCGGTAGCTGTCGGCCTTGTAGGGGCCTTGACGGGGCACGCCGATGTACGCGGCTTGCGCGTCGGTCAGTTCGGTCAGCTTCGCGCCGACCTTCTTGAGGTGCAGGCGGGCCACTTTCTCGTCGAGGTGCTTGGGCAGCACGTAGACCTTGCCGGGCTCGTAGCGCTCGGGGTGGGTGTAGAGCTCGACCTGCGCGATGGTCTGGTTGGCAAACGAGCTCGACATCACGAAGCTCGGGTGGCCGGTGGCGCAGCCGAGGTTCACGAGCCGCCCCTTGGCCAGCAGGATGATGCGCTTGCCATCGGGGAACACCACATGGTCGACCTGGGGCTTGATCTCCTCAAAGCGGCAATTCGCCTCGAGCGCGGCGACGTCGATTTCATTGTCGAAGTGACCGATGTTGCACACGATGGCCTGGTCTTTCATGGCCGCCATGTGCGCGTAGGTGATGACGTCGCGGTTGCCGGTGGCGGTGACGAAGATGTCGGCCTTGTCGGCCGCCTCGTCCATGGTGACGACGCGATAGCCTTCCATCGCCGCTTGCAGCGCGCAAATCGGGTCGATCTCGGTCACCCACACCTGCGCCGAGAGCGCACGCAGCGCCTGCGCGCTGCCCTTGCCCACGTCGCCGTAGCCGCACACCACGGCGATCTTGCCGGCGATCATCACGTCGGTCGCGCGTTTGATGCCGTCGACGAGCGACTCGCGGCAGCCGTAGAGGTTGTCGAACTTGCTCTTGGTCACTGAATCGTTGACGTTGATCGCGCGGAACAGCAGCGTGCCTTGGGCCGACATTTCCTTGAGGCGATGCACGCCCGTGGTCGTCTCCTCGGTCACGCCGATGATCTGCGCGCTCTTGCGGCTGTACCAGGTCGGGTCCTGCGCGAGCTTGGCGCGGATCGCAGCGTAGAGGCAGCGCTCTTCCTCGCTCTGCGGGTTCGCAATGACGGACGGGTCGGTCTCGGCGCGGCGACCCAGGTGCATGAGCAGCGTGGCGTCGCCGCCGTCGTCGAGGATCATGTTCGGGCCTTCGTCGGGCGCTCCGGCCGGGCCGAACTCGAAGATGCGGTGGGTGTAGTCCCAGTAGTCGGCCAGGCTCTCGCCTTTGATCGCGAACACCGGCGTGCCGGCGGCGGCAATCGCGGCGGCCGCATGGTCCTGCGTCGAGAAGATGTTGCACGAGGCCCAGCGCACCCGTGCGCCGAGTGCCTGCAGCGTCTCGATCAGCACCGCCGTCTGGATGGTCATGTGCAGGCTGCCGGTGATGCGCGCGCCCTTGAGCGGCTGCGATGCGGCCAGTTCCTCACGGATGGCCATGAGGCCGGGCATCTCGGTCTCGGCGATGCGGATTTCTTTGCGGCCCCAGTCAGCCAGGCCCATGTCGGCAATGGCGCGATCGGCTGCTGTGTTGGGGGTGGGGATGCGTGCGTTCATGAGGGGCTCCAAAACAACAAAGAGTGGAACCGCCGCACACCGGGAGGGGGACGAACTCACCCCAGTTGCAGCGGGTGAGCGTCGTTGTGTTTCTGTTCCGAGCCTCACGCCCCACCATCGGCAGGGGCGCTGCAACGCTCCTCGGAAGCGCCGGATTTTACGCGAACAGACTCGGGCCCGCGCGCGAGGGAGTTGTTCAACCTAAATCCGGCAGTTGGGCGCGCCTGGGCGGGTCGTCATCGGGTGCGCGGGCAAGGCGCAAACCACAGCCATGGCGGGTGCCATGGCGAGGATTTGCAACGCCGCCCCCGCGCCCGAGGGCGACTCGAACGGGCGCACAGCGCTCGCCCAAAAGGTGTAGGGCCTGCGCACTGAAAATTGCTGAAACATCAACACATTGCTTTTCGCGAGTAGCGGTCAACTGCCGGATTTAGGTTCAAGGCGCGATCGTCTGCCGAACCGCATGTTCCCATTGCGCCATCCGTTCGGCCGCGCGCTCGCGCGACATCGTGGGATGGAACACGCGCTCGGCCCGCCACTGGCGCGACAGCTCGTCGAGCCCAGCGTACAAGCCCACATGCAGGCCGGCCAGATAAGCCACGCCGAGCGCCGTGGTTTCGACCACCGCGGGCCGCACCACAGGTATGCCCAGCAAGTCGGCCTGAAACTGCATGAGCAGATCGTTGACGCTGGCGCCCCCGTCGACCCGCAGCTCGGTCACGGGCGATCCGCCGCTGGCAACCGCGTCGCGGCTCATCGCTTGCAGCAGCGCCGCGCTCTGAAAGGCGATGCTCTCGAGCGCCGCCCGGGCAATGTGCGCGACCGTGCTGCCGCGCGTGAGGCCCACGATGGCGCCGCGCGCATCGGGCTGCCAATAAGGCGCGCCCAGGCCGGTGAACGCGGGAACCAGCACCACGCCGCCGGAGTCGGGCACGCTCTGCGCCAGCGCCTGCACCTCGCTGCTCGACGCAATGGCCCGCAGGCCGTCGCGCAGCCATTGCACCACCGCGCCGCCGATGAACACACTGCCTTCGAGGGCATATTGCGGCGGCCCCGGCAACTGCGCCGCGGCGGTGGTGATGAGGCCGTTTTGGCTGACCTGAAAGTGCTCGCCGGTATGCATCAACATGAAGCAGCCCGTACCGTAGGTGTTCTTGGCCATGCCCGCGGAAAAACACGCCTGGCCGAACAGCGCGCTTTGCTGGTCGCCCGCGACGCCCGCGATCTCCAGCGGGCCGCCGAACCAATCGGGCCGAACCTCGCCGAAATGGGCGCTGGAGGGCAAGACCGCGGGCATCAGCGCCGCCGGGATGCGCAAAGCCGCCAGCAAATCCGCGTCCCACTGTCGGGTGTGGATGTTGAACAAAAGGGTGCGCGAGGCGTTGCTCCCATCCGTGACGTGGGCCGCCCCGCCGGTCAGCTGCCAAATCAGCCAACTGTCCACGGTGCCAAAGGCCAGTTCGCCCGCTTCGGCCTGGGCGCGCGCACCGGGCACATGGTCCAAGATCCACTGCAGCTTCGTGCCCGAGAAATACGCGTCGATGCGCAGCCCCGTTTTTTGCAACACCGATTCGCTGAGGCCGCGTTCGCGCAACGCGGCGCATTCGGGCTCGGTACGGTGGTCCTGCCAGACGATGGCGTTGTAAATGGGCTCGCCGGTACGGCGGTTCCACACGATGGTCGTCTCGCGCTGGTTGGTGATGCCCACGGCGCGGATGTCGGCGGCCTGGAGACCCGCCTTGGCCAGCGCCTCGCGCGCGGTCTCCAACTGGGTGCTCCAGATCTCGCGCGGGTCGTGCTCCACCCAGCCCGGCTGCGGGTAGATCTGGCGCAACTCGCGCTGCGCCATCGCCCGCACCCGCCCCTCGGGGTCGAACACGATGCTGCGCGAACTCGATGTGCCCTGATCCAGGGCCAGAAGATGGCTCATGGGGTGCCTCGCAAACGTGAGCGTCGTGGAAGGCGACAATACATCAAGCCAGCCCCAGTCCGCACGCCCTCCCAGGCGATCGACCGATCATGAAACCCACCCAACGCCTCGCCTGCCTCGAACGCCAACCCCGGCTGGATTTGGTCGTGGTCGGCGGTGGCGCCACCGGGCTCGGAGTGGCTCTGGACGCCGCGCTGCGGGGGTTTACGGTGGCCCTGTTCGAGTCGCACGATTTTGCGGGCGGCACCTCGTCGCGGTCGACCAAACTGCTGCACGGCGGCGTGCGTTATCTGGCGCAGGGCAACATCGCACTGGTGCGCGAGGCCTTGACCGAGCGCAGCACCGTGCTGCGCATCGCCCCCCATTTGGCGCAGCCACTGCCTTTCGTGATGCCGGCTTATGCGTGGTGGGAAAAGCCCTGGTATGGCGCCGGGCTCAAGCTCTACGACTGGATGGCCGGCCGTGCGCGGCTCGGGCCTACGCGCCTGCTGGACCCAGCGCAGACGCTGGCGGCCTTGCCCGGCATCCGCCCCGAGGGACTCCAGGGTGGCGTCGAATACTGGGACGCCCAGTTCGACGACGCCCGCCTGGCCCTGGCCCTGGCCCGCACGGCTGTCGAAGCCGGCGCACAGTTGTTCAACTACGCCGAGGTCGAGGCGCTGCAGCGGCTCGCGGCAGGCGGCTGGAGCGTCACGGTGCGTGACCGCTGCTCGGGTCACAGCCAGTCGGTGGAAGCCTCGTGTGTGGTCAACGCCACCGGGGTTTGGGTCGACGCGCTGCGCGCGCGTGCCGGGGTGACCCGCGAACCCGAGCGCATGGTCAGCCCCAGCCAGGGCGTGCATGTGGTGGTGGACCGCACGGTGTTGCCGGGCGATCACGCGCTGTTGGTGCCCAAGACGCGCGACGGTCGCGTGCTGTTCGCGGTGCCGTGGCTGGGCAAGCTGGTGCTGGGCACAACCGACACGCCGCGCCCCGATTCTCCGCGCGAACCGCAGCCCTTTGCCGAGGAACTGGCGTTTTTGTTGAGCGAAGCGGCCCATGTGTTGCGCCGCCCCGTGCTTGGGCGCGACATCCGCAGCGTCTGGGTCGGGCTGCGACCGCTCGTGGCGCCGCCCCGGAACGCCCGCGGCGAAACCAAGGCGCTGTCGCGGGAACACACCGTCGTGGTCGAGGACGGCGGGCTGTTGACGGTCACCGGCGGCAAGTGGACCACCTACCGCGCGATGGCCGAAGATGTGATGGCGCACTGCTTTGCGGCGGGCTTACTGCCCCCCAGGCCCGGCGCGCAAACCGCCCGGCACCGTCTGGACGGAGCCCCTGTCGACGGCGAGCCTCCGTCCCCGCCGGTGCCGATACACGCGCCACCGGGCTTGCATCTCTATGGCCGCCGGGCCCCGGAAGTGCTGGCCTGTCCAGGCGCGCACAACCTGCTGGGACTGGGCTTGACCGAAGCCATGGTGCGCTACGCCGTGCGCCATGAATACGCGCACACGGTCGAAGACGTGCTCGCCCGGCGCTGGCGCGCCCTCTTTCTCGATGCCCGAGCCGCCGCCGCGATGGCGCCCCGGGTCGCCGAGATCCTGACCGAAGAAGGCTGCGCGGAGCCTCGACTCGGCGAGTTCGAGGCGCTGTGCCGCCACTACCTGCCCGACGGCCCGCAACATCCCGCATGACGGCCGACTAGTAAAATCGAGCCCTCGACGGCGCCGCGTCTGCGCGCCCAGGCCCGCCGGGTCCGCGCGGGCAGCGTCACCACCGCACAGGAAACCCGTGTCCCAGAATTCTCAGATCGCCGCAGAGGTCCGGCGCCGCCGCACCTTTGCCATCATCTCGCACCCCGACGCGGGCAAGACCACGCTGACCGAGAAGCTGCTGCTGTTCTCGGGCGCGATCCAGATCGCCGGTGCGGTCAAGGGCCGCAAGGCCAGCCGCCATGCCACCAGCGACTGGATGGAGATCGAGAAGCAGCGTGGCATTTCGGTGGCGAGTTCGGTGATGCAAATGCTCTACCGCGAGCATGTCATCAACCTGCTCGACACCCCCGGCCACAAAGACTTTTCCGAAGACACCTACCGCGTGCTCACCGCGGTCGATTCGGCGCTGATGGTGATCGACGCGGCCAACGGCGTCGAGGCGCAGACCAAGCGGCTCATCGAAGTCTGCCGCCAGCGCAACACGCCCATCCTCACCTTCGTCAACAAGATGGACCGCGAGGTGCGCGACCCGCTCGACATCCTCGACGAGGTCGAGCGCGAGCTCGGCATGCCCTGCGTGCCGATGACCTGGCCGGTGGGCCAGGGCAAGCATTTCGGCGGCATCATCAACCTGCGCACGCAGGCGATGACGGTGTTCGAAGCCGGCAGCGAGCGCCGGCCGCAGGACTTCGAGACGCTGCCGCTCGCCCAGGCCGACGCGCTGCGCGCGCGCTTTGGGCACGACTGGGACACGGCGCTCGAGAGCATGGAGCTGGCCACCGGCGCCTCGCCCGCCTTCGACCGCCAAGCCTTCCTGGCCGGCAAGCAGACCCCGGTGTTCTTCGGCTCGGGCGTCAACAACTTCGGCGTCATGGAAGTGCTCGACGCGCTGGTGGACCTGGCGCCGCCGCCTGGGCCGCGCAAGAGCCATTTGCTCACCCAAGGCCAGACCGTCGAGCGCGTGGTGCAGCCCGACGATGGCTTCTTCTCCGGGGTGGTGTTCAAGGTGCAGGCCAACATGGATGCGAACCACCGCGACCGCATCGCCTTCGTGCGCGTGGCGTCGGGCCAGTACCAGCCGGGCATGAAGCTCAAGGTGCAGCGCACCGCCAAGGAACTGCGCCCCACCTCCGTCGTGACCTTCATGAGCCAGCGCCGCGAGGCGGTCGATGAAGCCTATGCGGGCGACATCATCGGCTTTACCACGCACGGTGGCGTGCAGCTCGGCGACACCATCACCGACGGAACGGTGGCCTTGCAATACACGGGCCTGCCCTTCTTCGCGCCCGAGCTGTTCATGACCGTCATCCTCAAGAACCCGCTGCGGACCAAGCAATTGCAGATGGGCCTCGCGCAGCTCGGCGAGGAGGGCGCGATCCAGGTCTTCAAGCCCGAAATGGGCGGGCCGATGCTGCTCGGCGCCGTCGGCCAGCTGCAGTTCGAGGTGGTGCAACACCGGCTCAAGACCGAATACGACTGCGACGTGCGGCTCGAAGGCTGCCCCTACACCGGCGCGCGCTGGATCAGCGCGGACACCCCGGCCGAACTGCGCGCCTTCTGCGACGCCTATCCGCAGCGCCTGGCGCGCGACGCCGCCGACGCGCTGGCCTACCTCTGCACCAGCCCCTACGACGTGCGGCTCGCGCAGGAGCGCTTTCCCAAAATCCACTTCCACCCGCTGCGCGAGCATGCGGGCCTGAGCCTCGGCAGCGCAGCATGAGCACGCCGCGCCCCCAGCCGCTGCGTCCGCTGCATGAATGGCCGGCCGCCCAGCGCGCGCGCATCCACGGCGTATTCACCGACATCGACGACACCTTGACCACCGAGGGGCAGATCACCCCCGACGCGCTGGCCGCGCTGGCCGCGCTGCGGGAGGCGGGGGTCATCGTCGTCCCCATCACCGGCCGGCCCGTGGGCTGGTGCGAAACGCTCGCCGCGCGCTGGCCCGTGCCCGCCATCGTGGCCGAAAACGGCGCCGTGGCCCTGTTTTCAGAAAAAAACGCCGGAACCCCAGCGCCAAACGGGGATGTTTCGCTATCAAAACTATACCGAGAAGACGCCCCCACCCGCGCGCGCAACAGGGCGCACATGCAGCGCGTGGCCGCGCGCGTGCTGCGCGAGGTGCCGGGCGCAGCGCTCTCGCGCGACAGCGAAGGGCGTGAAACCGACATCGCTTTCGACGTCGCGGAGTTCCAGCACCTCGACGCTGCGCAGATCGACGCCATCCTCGCGCTGCTGCGCGCCGAGGGGCTGCACACCACCCGCAGCAGCATCCATGTGCACGGCGCGGTCAACGCCTTCGACAAATGGAGTGGCGCCCAGTGGGCCGCCGAGGCCTTGTTCGGCCGCCGGCTGAACGACGAGCTCGACCACTGGGTCGCCGTGGGCGACTCGATCAACGACGAGCCGATGTTCCGCCACTTCCGCTACAGCGTCGGCGTGGCCAACATCGCGCGCTTTGCCGACCAACTGCGCCCGCCGCCGCTCTATCGGACACAGGCCGCACACGGCGCCGGTTTTGCCGAACTCACCCGCGCTTTGCTCGCGGCTCGCCAACCGTAGCCTGGGGAACCCGGGCGGGACAGGACCGACCATAGCGCCGACACCACGCTGGATTCCCCACCCAAGCCCATGCCCAGAAATCTGACGCCAAAGCCCGAAGAACATCCGGCCGCCCCGGAGGCGCCCACGCCAGCGGCGGCGGCGACGGCGACGGCGACGGCGGCATCGAACGCCGACACCGGGTGGATGGCCACCCCCGTGCGCGCGCTCATGCGCAGCACCCCCGTCACCGCAAACCAAGATGCCTCGATTCGGGAGGTGGCGGTCCGGATGCGCGACGCCAAAGTGTCGTCCGTCCTGCTCATGGATGGGGATCGATTGGTGGGCATCGTGACCGACCGCGATCTGCGCAACCGCGTGCTGGCCGAAGGACTCGATACCGCGCGCCCGGCCATTCAGGTCGGTACGCGCGACCCGATCACCCTGCCCGCGACCGCGGCGGCCTTCGAGGCCTTGCTGCTGATGACCGAGCGGGGCATCCACCACCTTCCCGTGGTGGAGGGCGGTCGGGTTCTGGGCATGCTGACCGCCGGCGACCTCGCCCAGCGGCAAACCGCGTCGGCAATTTACCTCGTGGGGGACATCTCACGCCAAGGCGACGTGGCCGGTCTGGCGCGCGCGTCCGCCCAGGTGGCGCAACTGCAGCGGCAGCTGGCCGCGAATGCGACACCAGCCGGCACGAGCGGGCGCATCATCACCAGTATCACGGACGCGGTCACGCGGCGCCTGCTGCAACTCGCGCATCAGCAGCTTGGGAACGCGCCCGTGCCGTATGTCTGGGTGGCGGCCGGCTCGCAGGGTCGCAGCGAGCAGACCGCGCGCTCCGACCAGGACAACTGCATGATCCTCGACGACGCCTACGACCCGCAGCGGGACGGCGAGTATTTCGAGGCGCTCGCGCGCTTTGTATGCGACGGACTCAATGCCTGCGGCTATGTGTACTGCCCAGGCGAAATGATGGCGATGACGGACCAGTGGCGGCAGCCGCTGGGCCGCTGGCAGGCGTATTTCGACGGCTGGATCAACCGGCCGGAGCCCAAGGCGCTGATGCTGACCAGCGTGTTCTTCGACCTGAGGGCGATCGCGGGCGACACCGCTTTGCTCGATCGTCTGCGCACGCAAACGCTCGCGCAGACACGAGGCAACAGCCTGTTCCTGGCGCATCTGGCCGGCAACGCGCTGCAACATCGGCCCGCTCTGACCTGGCTCGGCCAGCTCGCGACGGAAAGTCGCGGCGAACACAAGGGGCGGATCGACCTCAAACACAAAGGCAGCGTGCCCGTCATCGACCTGGCACGGATCTTCGCCCTCGCTGCAGGGGTGCCTGAGGTCAATACCTACGACCGATTGCAAGCCGCGGCCCGCGCCGGCAGCTTGAGCGACGAAGCGGCCCGGGACCTGACGGATGCACTCGAGGTCATCGGGCGCATTCGCCTGAGCCATCAAGCCCGGCAAACCGAGGCCGGCCTCAAGCCCGACAACTTCGTTTCCCCCAAAGAGCTCTCCAGCCTGGACCAACGCCAATTGCTGGAAGCGTTCAAGGTCATCCAGACGCTCCAGAGCGTGTTGGCGCAGCGGTATGGCGGGGGCAGCTACAAATAGCCCCGACACGCCGGGCACCGAGGCGCCTTGAGGCGACGCGGTATCCGCTCCCGCGAGGGCGCGCGCGAGGGACTTGTTCAGCGTTGCCTCGACACCTTGCTTTTCGCGAGCAGCGGTCAACTGCAGGATTTAGGCTCAGTACTTGAGCCGCGCGTAGTAGGTTTTCCGGGAGGCTTCGAGAGCCTGCCCGAGTGTATGGATTCCCTGTGCCTGCAGCAGGGGCAGCAGCCGCACCCACACCTCGGCGGTCACCAGCGCGTCCCCCAGTGCGGTGTGGCGACCCACCACCGGGATGTGGAAGCGTTCGGCCAGCGCCTCGAGGCGGTGCGACTCCTCATTGGGGTGCACGAGGGTCGACAGGAGCAGCGTGTCCAACACGGGATGATCGAAGCGCAGGCCGGTACGGGGCTCCAACAGCTGCAGGAACTTCATGTCGAACGCCGCGTTGTGCGCCACCAGAACCGCGTCCGTCGCGAATCGGTGGAACGCGGGCAGGACATTCTCGATCCGCGGCTTGCCCGCCACCATCTCGGGCGTGATGCCGTGTATCGGTATGCTCGCAGCAGGAATCGGCCGTCCCGGATCGACGAGCTGTTCAAACGACTCCTGCCGCAACACGCGCCCATTGACGACGCGCACCGCACCGATTTGGATGATTGCGTCGCCCGCCGATGGATTCAAACCCGTGGTTTCCGTGTCGAACACGCAATAGGTCAAGCTCGACAGCGGCCGATCGAGCAGCGCTTCATCGACCTCGCGGTGGGCGAACAAATCGAAATCGAAAAACTCGGGGCGACTCTGCAGCGGGGCCTCGGTCGCCTCGACCGAGGCGTGCACATCCTGCACCCGCGCCAAAACGAAACGGAAAAAGCCTTCATTGCGCACGCGATCGCGCTCAAACCACCATTGCGCAGCGTGTCGGTCGACCACCTCCCGCACCGTCAGCGCTGATGCCGGTGCGCCCGGTCCGAATGGGTCGAAACCCCAGGACATTGCGGTCTCATTGTTCAAGGCTTGCCCGGTCCAAACCAGGTCGACGTGGACCACCGGTCCTGCTGCCATCGCCCGCAGCCGCAGGTAGCGCACGTCATATTCATCGACCAGACGCTGCGCAAGGTAAGCCAGCGCCTGGATCATCGAGAAGCTGTCGAGTCGCATCCACAGCGCCTCGTCGGGAAGCTCGATCGAGGGGGCGCGTCCCGTCGCCGCCGAAATGCGTGCAGCAACGGCGCGGAAAAAGTCACCTGCAAGAACGTCTTCCAGCGGCCAGCGCTGCTGCACGAGCCGTGCACTCTCCTGCGTCCAGGTCTGGATCGACTGCTCCAGTGTCCGCAGCGACTCCCGCAAGCGGCTTTGACTCGCGGGTTCATCCAGGCCCGCAACGGCGGCGCGCAATTCCCCGAGCACCGGCCCAACCTTCAAGCCCAGAGCCAGGACGGCGGCCTCGCGCTCGGCCGCCTCCGCATACTGACGAGTCACGTTTTCCAGGATCAGAACGAAGCCGCGCAATTCGGCCGCGCCCTTCTCGCCGTCGGCACCATCCTCCACACCGTCTACGGACTCCGCAGCCAAGACCGGTGTGACGAGCACGCGCAGCAACTGACCCGCGCGGGTGACCGTCACGAACTGTGCCGTCGGCAGCCGCGCACCCCGCTCCAGGCGGGTCTGGATGCGGTCGAGTGCATGCGCGATGAGCGCGCGCTCAAAAACCGCGTAAATCGAACGCCCAATGCCGAGCAGGTCCTTACCCTCGGTCAAGTCCCCATGCTCGGACAAGGCCCGAAACTGCAACCGGGCCCGCCGGTTGTAGAGGACGATGCGACCATCCACATTGCAGACGACGACGGCCTGCGGCAATTCGCCAACCAGCGCCGCAAGGCGGTTGCGCTCGGCCTCCACACGGCGGCTACCTTCGGCCACGCGTGCCTCAACCTCGGCCCGAAGCGCCTGTCGCTGTGCGGCCAGGGCATTGATCGCTTCAACGAGGGGCGCATCGTCTCCCCCGCGCTGGGGTTCGATGCCTTGCGCCCGCTCATCGGCGACGAGGCTGCGGACCCGCTCAGCCAAGCGGGCCGGCATGCGTACGAAGCGTCGCTCGACAGCACGCGCGAACGAATAAACGCCAAGGCTGGCAAACAACCACCCCATCAGCAGCAAGGGCCAGTGCCCCTCGATCGCGCCCAACCACTCCGCCCGGGCCGCACCCTCGAGTGTCGAGCTCACCATGCCCAGCACGAGCAGTAGCCACAGCCCCAGGGCCGCCGAAAGAATGGCCGCTGCCCTTACGGCCCAAGGCAACCGTTTCATAGCCAGGATCAGGTTTTCGCCTTGCCCGCGGCACTGTGGGCCTGGCGGGCCAGCGCATAGCTCAAAAAGACCTTGCACCAAATCGTGCTGCCCGCAATGGCGGTCCACGTCTGATACTCCAGTTCGCCAAGCGCGACGGAGACGATGACAAAGGCAACGATGCCGCCCGCGATCAGATGGAGAGCAAGATCGTAAGGCGCATACTTTTCTGCGTTCGGCGGACTCTCACCCCGGCGGAGCGCCACTTCGGAAAAATCCCGCCGCACGCCGATGCGCCAGGCACGACGCAACCAAACGAAGGCGATGGGGAACAGCGCGAGATACAAAATCCAGCTCAGCGCGACGCTGACGTCAAACACCATAAAAAGGCTCCAGGATCGCTCGCCAGGGACGGCACGGGATCATCCCACACGAGACGAAACAAAAAAGCCTTGCCGGCGAGAGGCGCGGCAAGGCTTGGGGCAACGCTGAACCAGTTCCTCGCGCGCCGCGCATCGCCGGAACGGATTCAGCGTTGCCTGAGGGACTCCAGCAGGCCGCCGGCCGACACCGTTGGGTATCGATCCGACGGCCCGGCGAACGGGACGCGCGATGTCAGTGCGCGCCGTCCACCAGCTTCGAGCCGCGCGGGATCCGCACGCTCTCGACCATGTGCTGGATGTGCTCGGGCGGCTCGGCCGTCATCTTGTCGACGATGAAGGCAACGATGAAGTTCACCAGGGCACCGACCGCACCGAAGGCTTCCGGCGTAATGCCGAAGAAGCTGTTGGCTCCGCCGATCAGACCCAGGTACTCCGTGCCCTTGATGAAGAACAGGCCCTTGTGCGCGAACACGTAGAAGAGCGTCACGAACAGGCCCGCGAGCATGCCGGCCATGGCGCCTTCCTTGTTCATCTTCTTCGAGAAGATGCCCATCATGATCGCCGGGAACAGCGAGGACGCGGCAATCCCGAAGGCGAGCGCCACGGTACCGGCCGCGAAGCCTGGCGGGTTCAGGCCCAGGTAGCCCGCCACCAGAATGGAGACGGCCATCGCGATCTTGCCCGCCATGAGTTCACCCTTCTCGGAGATGTCAGGCATGAACACGTTCTTGACCAGGTCGTGCGAAATGGCCGCCGAAATCGCCATCAGCAAGCCGGCTGCCGTCGAGAGCGCCGCCGCGAGACCGCCCGCCGCCACCAGGCCGATGACCCAGTTGGGCAGCAGCGCGATTTCGGGGTTGGCGAGCACGATGATGTCGGCGTTGACGTCGAGTTCGTTGCCCTTCCAGCCAGCCGCCTCGGCCTTCTTCTTGGCGTCTTCGTTCTTGGTCTTGTCGTTGTAGTACTGGATGCGACCGTCACCGTTGGCATCCTTGAACTTCAGCAGACCGGTCTTTTCCCAACGCTTCATCCAGTCCGGACGCTCGTCATACTTGATGCTGGCCTCGGGGGCATAGAGGTCGCCGCCGGCCTTGACCGCCGTGTTGACGGTGGCGTGCAGGTTGTACTTCGCCATGGCTGCCACAGCGGGGGCCGTGGTGTAGAGGATGGCGATGAACACCAGCGCCCAGCCGGCCGAGGAACGTGCATCTTTGACCGAGGGCACGGTAAAGAAGCGCATGATGACGTGCGGCAAACCAGCCGTGCCGATCATCAGCGACAGGGTGTAGACGAACATGTTGAGCGTGCTGCCCGCGGTGGTCGTCGTGTACTTGCCAAAGCCCAGCTCGGTCACGACCTGATCGAGACGTTGCAGCAGGTAGGTGTCGGTTCCCGTCAAGGTGCTGCCCAGGCCGATTTGCGGCAGGAAGACGCCCGTCAGTTGCAAGGAGATGAAGATGGCCGGAATGGTATAGGCCAGGATCAGCACGATGTACTGCGCCACCTGGGTGTAGGTGATGCCCTTCATGCCGCCGAACACCGCGTACAGGAACACGATGCCCATGCCCACATAAATGCCCACTTCAGACGAAACGCCAAGGAAGCGCGCGAAGGCCACGCCCACGCCCGTCATCTGCCCGATGATGTAGGTCAGCGAAGCGACCAGCAGGCAGATAACAGCCACCACGCCCGCGCTCTTGGAATAGAAGCGGTCGCCGATGAACTGCGGCACGGTGAACTTGCCGAACTTGCGCAGGTAGGGCGCGAGCAGCATGGCCAGCAGCACGTAGCCGCCCGTCCAGCCCATGAGGAAGAGGCCGCCGCCGTACCCCATGTTGGCAATCAAGCCGGCCATGGAGATGAAGGACGCTGCGCTCATCCAGTCCGCCGCCGTGGCCATGCCGTTCATCACGGGGTGCACGGAGCCGCCGGCCGCGTAAAACTCGCTGGTGGAGCCCGCACGCGCCCAGATGGCAATGCCGATGTAGAGCGCGAAGCTCAGACCGACGATGATGTAGATGGTGGTTTGAAGATCCATGATCTCGGCCCTCAGTCTTCATGAACGTCGAACTTGACGTCCAGGTTGTTCATGCGCCAGGCGTAGTAGAAGATCTGCGCCACGAAGAAATACATGGACCCCTGATGGGCAAACCAGAAACCCAGCGGATAACCGCCGAGATGGAACTGGTTGAAAAAGTCCACGAACAAAATGCCGGCCCCGTAGGACACCAAGAACCAGAGGATGAGCACATTCCTCAGCAGCTTGAGTGTTTCCTTCCAGTAGGCCTGACTGTCATAGTCATGCTTCATGAGGTCTCCTCGATTGAATCAACGGATTTCGCAACCCCTGCCGAGCGCAGGCATTGCACACGCAAGGAATTCCCGGGAATCCTTGCCTTGCGGGGCGCGACTCTCACGGCGCAGGCTTACAACGAACTGATAGCGCGGGCCTAGCGGCCTCGAATCCACGCCAACCTCGGGAAAACACCTAGGGCAACGCTGAACAAGTCCCTCGCGCGTCGCGCATCCCGGCTGCGGGCGGTCTGCTTCGTTGCAAATCCTCGCCATAGCTGCGGCTATGGCTGCGGTTTGCGCCTCGCATCCCATCCCGCGGCCGGGCGCGCGCCATCACGGGAACTTATTCAGCGTTGCCCCAGCGCCCGGTGACCTTCAACGCGGCCCGAGCAGGGAACGCAGGGCTTCGGCCGTCGCGCCCTCGCCCGCAGCGACGGTTTCCGGCGTGCCGGTGGCGACGATGCGCCCGCCGCCCGCGCCACCTTCGGGGCCGAGGTCGATGATCCAGTCGGCCTCGGCGATGAGGTCGAGGTCGTGCTCGATCACGATGACGCTGTGGCCCGCGTCGGTGAGCCGGTGCAGCACCCGGATGAGCCGCTCCACGTCGGCCATGTGCAGGCCCACGGTCGGCTCGTCGAGCACATAGAGCGTGTGCGGGGCGCGGCTGCCGCGACGCGCGACGTCGTCGCGCACCTTGGAGAGCTCCGTCACGAGCTTGATGCGCTGCGCTTCGCCGCCGCTGAGGGTGGGCGAGGGCTGGCCGAGCGTGAGATAGCCCAGGCCCACGTCCTGCAGCAGCCGCAGCGGATGCGCGATGGCGGGCATGGCGGCGAAGAATTCCACCGCCTCGTCGACCTCCATGCGCAGCACATCGCCCACATGTTTGCCGCGCCAGGTGACGGCGAGCGTCTCGGCATTGAAGCGCGCACCGTGGCAGGCTTCACACGGCACCTTCACATCGGGCAGGAAGCTCATGGCGATGGTGCGCATGCCCTGCCCTTCGCAGGCCGGGCAGCGCCCCTCGCCGGTGTTGAAGGAAAAGCGCGCCGGACCCCAGCCGCGCGAGCGGGCCTCGAGCATCTCGGCGTAGAGCTTGCGAATGGCGTCCCAAAAGCCGACATAGGTCGCGGGGCAGGAGCGCGGCGTTTTGCCGATGGGGGTCTGGTCGACCTCGAGGACGCGCTCGATCGTCTCGAAGCCCGAGAGCCCCGCGCAGCCCACGAGCGGCGGCGCGCGGCCCGCGTCCAGCGCGGCGCGACCCTCGCGCGTGCTGCGCTGCTGCACCCAGGCCTGCACATTCGTGAGCAACACGTCGCGCGCCAGCGTGGACTTGCCCGAGCCCGACACGCCGGTGATGGCGACGAGCCGCGTGAGCGGCACTGACACCGTGAGGTTTTGCAGGTTGTGCAGCGACGCGCCGTGCAGCGTGAGCCAGTGCGTGGGTTCAGCCCCGCCGCCCGCCCCGCCACGGTCCGCGGGCCGCACCGGCCGGCGTGCGCCCAACGGGTGGCGGATCGCCTCGCGCAGATAGCGGCCGGTCAGCGACTCCGGCGCGGCCATGAGGTCTTCGGCGCTGCCCTGGGCCACCAGCTGCCCGCCGCGCGTGCCCGCGCCGGGGCCGATGTCGATCAGGTGCTCGGCGCGACGGATGGTGTCGGCATCGTGCTCGACGACGAGCAGCGTGTTGCCCTGCGCGCTCAAGGCCTGCAGCGCGTCGAGCAGGATGCGGTTGTCGCGCGCGTGCAGTCCGATCGTGGGCTCGTCGAGCACGTAACACACGCCTTGCAGGTTCGAGCCGAGCTGCGCGGCCAGCCGGATGCGCTGCGCCTCACCGCCCGAGAGCGTGGGCGCGCCGCGGTCGAGCGTGAGGTAGGCGAGCCCGACCTGTTCGAGGAAGGCGAGCCGGCTGCGGATTTCGGGCAGCAGGTCGCGCGCGATCTCGGCCTCGCGCCCGGTGAAGGCCAGCGCATCGACCCATTGCCGCACCGCCGACACCGGCAGCGCCGCCACATCGGTGATGGCCCAGGAGGCGTCGCCCGCATGCAGCCGCACCGCGCGCGCCGTGGCGTTGAGCCGGGTGCCGCCGCAGCTCGGGCAGGCGGTGCCTGGCAGGTCGTCGGGCTCGGGTTCGACGAAGGTCTGTTCGCGGCCGCGGGCGTCGTCGTCGCGCGGGGTGTCGTCGAGCGCGCGGCGCTGCGCGGCGGTCAGCGCCAGGCCCGTGCCCACGCAATCCGGACACCAGCCGTGCTTGCTGTTGTAGGAAAAGAGCCGGGGATCGAGCTCGGGGTAGGAAGTGGCGCAAACCGGGCAAGCACGCCGCGCCGAGAACACCTCGAGCCGCCCGATGCCCGCGCCGTCACCGCCGGCGGCCAGGGCCTCGGCCAGGCCGTCGAGCGCGCTCAGAACATGCACCACGCCCTTGCCGAGTTCGAGCGCGCGCGCCAGGCCCTCGCGCAGCAGGGGCTCGTTTTCGGGCGTCACGGCGAGGCTCAGCACCGGCAGTTCGACCGTGTGCTCCTGGTAGCGGTCCAGCCGCGGAAAACCCGTGGTCGGCAGGAACGCGCCGTCGACCCGCAGGTGCGTGTGCCCGCGGCCACGCGCCCAGTCGGCGAGTTCGGTGTAGACGCCCTTGCGGTTGACCACCAGCGGCGCGAGCAGACCGATGGTCTGGCCGCGGTGCGCCTGCAGCAGCTGCGCCGCGATGCGCTCGGGCGTCTGCGGCTGCACCGCCGCGCCGTCGTGCACGCAGTGCTGCACGCCGAGCTTGACCCACAAGAGCCGCAGGAAGTGCCAGATCTCCGTGACCGTGCCCACCGTGCTCTTGGCGCCGCCGCGCGAGAGCCGCTGTTCGATCGCCACCGAAGGCGGAATACCGTAGACCGCATCCACCTCGGGCCGGCCTGCGGGCTGCACGATCGAGCGCGCGTAGGCGTTGAGGCTCTCCAGGTAGCGGCGCTGGCCTTCGTTGAACACGATGTCGAAGGCCAGCGTGGACTTGCCCGAGCCGCTGACCCCGGTAATGACGTTGAAACGCCCGCGGGGGATGTCGACACTGAGGTTTTTCAGGTTGTGCTCGCGCGCGTGCACGACGGAGATCTGCTCTGGCGCCGATTCTTTGGCCTTTTTGCCCAGACGCCGGCGTGATTCGCCAACCTCTTGCTCATATTTTTGAAGTGCCGACGCCTCGGTTGCGACGCCCGTGCCCAGCCCCAGGGCGCGCTCGTAGGCCGCGAGCGCCGCGCCCGTGTGCGAGTGCGGATGCCGACGCAGCTCCTCGGGCGAGCAGGCCGCGATGAGTTGACCGCCGGCCTCGCCCCCCTCGGGGCCGAGGTCGATGACCCAGTCGCTGGCCCGGATGACGTCGAGGTTGTGTTCGATGACGATGACCGAATGCCCCGCGTCGAGCAGCTTGCGAAAGCTCTTCATCAGCTTGGCGATGTCGTCGAAGTGCAGGCCGGTGGTCGGTTCGTCGAACAGGAACAGCGTGCCCTTGCGCGCCAGCGGCTGGCGGCTCGCCGCGGCGGTCTTCATCGCCTCGGCCAAGTGCCCGGCGAGCTTGAGCCGCTGCGCCTCGCCGCCCGAGAGCGTGGGCACGCTCTGGCCGAGCTGGATGTATTCGAGGCCCACATCGACGATGGGCTGCAGCGCGCGGATCACCTCGCGGTCGGCCTGGAAACACTCAACCGCCTCGCTGACGGTGAGTTCGAGCACCTCGGCCACGTTGAGCCAGCGGCCGCCGCGCTCGATGCGCACCTCGAGCACCTCGGGCCGATAGCGCTTGCCGTCGCAGTCGGGGCAGCGCAGATACACGTCGCTGAGGAACTGCATCTCGACATGCTCGTACCCCGAGCCGCCGCAGGTCGGGCAGCGGCCATCGCCCGAGTTGAAGCTGAACTTGGCAGCCGTGTAGCCGCGCTGCCGGGCCAGCGGCGCCTCCGCAAACAGGCTGCGGATCGCATCCCACGCGCCGACGTAGCTCACCGGGTTGGAGCGCGCGGTTTTGCCGATCGGCGACTGGTCGACGAACACCACGTCGCCGAGGTGATCGGCGCCGAGCAGCCGGTCGTGCGCGCCGGGCGCCTCGGTGGCACGGCCGAAGTGGCGCAGCAAGGCCGGCGCGAGCACATCCTGAATCAGCGTGGACTTGCCCGAACCGGAAACGCCGGTGACGCTCACCAGCCGCTGCAAGGGAAACTCCACCGTCAGAGCGCGCAGGTTGTGCTCGCGCGCGCCTTCGAGGATGAGCCGCGGCGTCGCCGCGCTCACGAGCCGCTTGATGCCCATGCTGATCTGCCGCCGCCCGCCGAGGTAGACGCCGGTGAGCGTGTCGGCGCCGCGCAGCGCCTCGGGCGTGCCGTCGAACACGATGCGCCCGCCGCGCGCGCCCGGCCCCGGGCCCATGTCGAGGATGCGGTCGGCTTCGAGCATCACCGCCGGATCGTGCTCGACCACGACCAAGGTGTTGCCCGCGTCGACCAGCCGACGCATCGCGCGGTTGATGCGGTCCATATCGCGCGGATGCAAGCCGATGCTCGGCTCGTCGAGCACGAACAAGGTGTTGACGAGCGAAGTGCCCAGCGCCGTGGTGAGGTTGATGCGCTGCACTTCGCCGCCCGAGAGGGTGCGGCTTTGCCGGTCGAGCGTGAGGTAACCCAGCCCCACGTCGCAGAGGTACCGCAGCCGCGTGCCGATCTCCTCATACAGCAGCTTGCGCGCGGGCTCCTGCGCCTCGGGTGCGGCGGCCAGCCGGTCGAAGAACCGGCGCAGCCGCTCGATGGGCAGCAGCATCAGGTCGTGCAGGCACAGGCCGGGCAGCGCCTCGAGCTGCGCGCGGCCGTAGCCCACGCCCTGCGGCAGGAAGCGCGCCGCAGGCTCGAGCACGGCGTCCGCATCCGCCTTGCTGCCGATGCGCCACAGCAGGCTCTCGGTCTTGAGCCGCGCGCCGCCGCAAGCCGGGCACGGCGTGTAGCTGCGGTAGCGCGAGAGCAGCACCCGGATGTGCATTTTGTACGCCTTGCTCTCGAGATACTCGAAAAATCGGCGGATGCCGTACCACTGCTGGTTCCACTGGCCGTTCCAGTTCGGCGAGCCTTCGATGACCCAGCGCTGCTGCTCCGGGGTGAGGCGCATCCACGGCGTGTCGCGGGGAATGCCTGCGGCCTCGGCGTGGCGCATCAAGTCGTCCTGGCACTCCTTCCAGGCCGGCGTCTGGATGGGCTTGATGGCACCGGCGCGCAGCGTGCGCTTTTCGTCGGGAATCACCAGCCCCCAATCGACCCCGATGACGCGGCCAAAGCCGCGGCAGGTCTCGCACGCACCCACGGCCGAGTTGAACGAGAACATCGACGGCGTGGGCTCGGCATAGTGCCGGTCGCTCTCGGGGCAGTGCAGCCCAGTGGAAAAACGCCAGATCTCGGGCGCGGCGTCGTCCGCAGCACCCGCGCGCAACACATACACCGTGAGCTGCCCGCCGCCGCGCTTGAGGCCAGCTTCCACCGCCTCCATCACGCGCGCAGGCTCGGCCTGGCTGAGCCGGAAGCGGTCGACCACCACATCGAGCTGCTTCACGCGGCGCGGTGGAGCGGACGGCGCCGCGCGGGCTGGCTTTTTCTTCTTCGCGGCGGGCGCGTCCGAGGCCTCGACGATGGGGCGCTCGACCACGCGCTCGGCCTGTACGCGGGTGTAGCCCGACAGCGACAACCATTGCGCGATGTCCTCGGCGCTCGCGCTGGCCGGCAACTCGACCGGAAAGGTCAGCACCAGACGCGGCTCGTCCGGCCCGCTGGCCTGCACCCGCCGCTGCAATTCCGCCACGATGGACTCGGGCGTGTCGTGCCGCACGGGCAGCGCGGTGTCGCGGTCGAACAGGGTGGCCGCGCGCGCGAACAGCAGCTTCAGATGGTCGTTGAGCTCAGTCATCGTGCCCACCGTCGAGCGCGACGAACGCACCGGGTTGGTCTGGTCGATCGCGATCGCCGGCGGCACGCCCTCGACCTTGTCGACCGCCGGTTTGTCCATGCGGTCGAGAAACTGCCGCGCGTAGGCGCTGAAGGTTTCGACATAGCGCCGCTGCCCCTCGGCGAACAAGGTGTCGAACACCAGGCTCGACTTGCCCGAGCCGCTGGGGCCGGTCACCACGGTGAGCTCACCGATGTTCAGGTCGAGATCGAGGTTTTGGAGGTTGTGCTGACGTGCGCCGCGGATGCGGATGGAGCCTTGAGACATGGCGGAGGGTGCCGGTGGCGGGGGAGGCGAGGCATTCTACGGAGACGCGTGACGCCGCGCCTCGCGCCGGATATTCGTGCGGGTGATTGGCGCCGCCTGTTCGCGCTGGTGATCTGCGCTGGTGATTCGCGCCAGTGACTCGCGCCGAACGGCGCGGGCGCATCGCCGCTCAGGGCACCGGCCGCTGCGTGCGCTGCACGCCCACCGGCCAGCCTTCGGCCGCATCCCACAGCGCATCGGGCAGGGGCGCTACGCCCGCGAGTTGCTGGCGCAGCATCGGCAGCGCATCGAAACCCCAGAACAGCCGGCCATCGACTTCGCAAGTCGGCACGCCAAACACGCCGCGCTCCAGCGCCTCGGCGGTATGGGCGCGCAGCCGCTCGCGCGCGGCCGCGTCGTCGAGCCGGCGCTGCGGCTCGAGCTGCGCGGCCAGCGCGGCCAGCCGTTCGGGGTCGCTCGCGTCGGCCCCGCCGGAACGCCAGACATGACGCAGCACCGTCTCACACACCCAGCGGTTGGGCTCGCCGTCGCGCCCACAGGCCACCGCCAGACGCAGCAGCGGCAAGGGGTTGAAGGGGTGTGCCGCGGGCAGATCGATCGGCACGCCGTGGCTGCGGGCCAGCCACAGCACCTGGCGGTAGGTCCAGGCGCGCTTGGACGCGATCTCCGCCGGCCCGAGCTGGCCGTGGTGCTGCAGCAGCGCCCCGAACAAAACCGGCCGGTAGCGCACGCAGTAGTTCAAACCTTCGAGCGCCTGCGGCAGCCGCTCGAACGCGAGATACGCGAACGGCGAAATCGGGTCGAACCAGAAGGTGAGGGTTTTCATCTCGGCCTCACGGTGTCGGATCGGGTTGCGCGGCGGTGCACGGCTGCCATTGCAGGCTTCGCAGGCTTTGCACACGCTCGCCGATGCGCAGCCAGACCGCGCGGCGTGCGTCTGCGTCCATCGTCGACCAGGCCGCGATCTCCTCGAGCCGGCGCAAGCAGCCCTCACACCAACCGGTCTGCGCATCCATGCGGCAGACCGAAATGCAAGGCGAAGCGGAAAAATCGCCGTTCGCCAGCGTCAACTGGACTTTCTTTGCTATGGATTCAGGATCGATCATTCCGCCTCCGGCGCGACGGTCACGTCGGCCACGGGCGCACCCGTGAGGCGCTCGAGGTCGGATGGGCTCAGCCGGAACACCGCGTGCGGATGCCCCGCGGCCGCCCAGATTTCCTCGAAGCGAAACAGCTCGCGGTCGATCAGCGCCACCGGCGGCTGCACATGGCCCAGCGGCGAGACGCCGCCGATGGAAAACCCGGTTTGCGTCTTGACGAAATCCGCATCCGCCCGGCCCAGCGCACCCACGCGCGCGGCGACCTTCTTTTCATCCACCCGCCGGTCGCCCGAGGTGATGACCAACACCGCCGCGCCATCGCTCTTGCGCCGAAAGACGATGCTCTTGGCAATCTGCCCAAGCGCGACACCCAGCGCGTCCGCCGCCTGCTGCGCCGTGCGCGCCGCATCACTCAGCATGACCGGCGCATGCGGATGGCCCCGCTCGGCCAGCACCGCGCGCACGCGCTGCACGCCAGTGGGCAAGGATTCAGTGGTGGTTTCGCTCATGGGGTGGATGGTAGCGGTGGCGGACAGCCCCTGTCGAAACTGCGGTCAGGCATCTGCCGCGGTGCCCTCGGCGGCGCCTCAGCGCTGGACGCTTCGGCAACCGGAGCTACGGTCGCCCGGTTCTGCAACAGCAACCCAGCCTGCAGTCCCCGCTTCACTGCGGCATGCGCCTCGGAGGCGCTCAGCCCCAGTTCTTGCGCCAGCCGTGCATACGTCCAGCGCTGTTCCCCCCAGGCGATCAGTTTGAGGGCAACGAGAAAGCCTTGGGGCTTGAGCTGCATGTATTCAACGTTCGCGATTTGCGGATGTTGAATACACAGAACTGCCCGTCAGCGGGCAATTACCCAGCGGAATCAAGAGGCCCCGGCCTCCGCCTCCTGCAACGCCTTCAAGGTCCGCCCCTGGGCGTCTTTCCACTCGATGCGCCCGTTCGCGCTGCGGCCCAGCACCACCGCCGCCGCCGTGCTGGGTGAGCTGAAGCTGTAGTCCTGCGTGAAGCGATACAGGCCTGCATCCAACTCCAACACGCCGTTGGCGATCAGCTCCTGCCGAAGGTCGTACATGCCGCGCACGTGCTGCGCCATCGACGGGACCGTTTCGGCCACCGCCTGCGAACCGGCCTTGACCACAAAGCCCTGCGTTGCCTCATAACCCATGGCCACCACACCCTTGCCCTTGCAGGTCAGCAGCGGATTGGCCTTGGCCGTGGGTGCTGGCGCCTGTTCAAAAGCATGCACCCCCAACACCGGCAACACGCCCAGCATGTGGGCCAAGAACACCTCCATTTCCGCCCGATCGGCCTCGCTCAGACTGGGTTCGGCGGGCTGGTTGGCATTGTCCAGCGGCATGCGCTTGGCCGCGCGGGCCAGCGCGATCAGCCGCGCCTCCAGAAACTGCACATGCGCTTTGTTCAGCTGCCCGGCCGTGGCCGTGGTGAAGCCGATGGCGCGGGTCCAGAAATCCTTCTTCGCTTGGTGGTCCTGCAGGCGCGGCAAGATAGGGTCACCCTCGCCCACGTAGAGCATCTCGCCCTCGCCGTCTGGCCGCGGCCCCAGCAGCAGGTAGACGCCGGTCTGCGCCAGCTCGGGCCGCGCCTTCACCTGCGGCAGTAGCGCACGGGGAAACACCAGCGCTTTACCGATCCAGTTGGATTTTTCGACGATACGCAAGCCGTCGGGGTCGCCGTCGGCGACGAAGATGCGGAGGGAGAACGGCGTGTTCATGGCGGTGCGCTGCGTCACAGCTTCAAAGAAGCCTTGAGAGCCCTTGAAGCCGTTGAGCTGTCTCCAGCCGTGGGGTTGAACAGACCCCGGACCCACAACTCGTTGAGCATCTTAGTCTTTTTGATGTTGTAGAGATTTGGGTTTGACTTGAGTGCTGCGGCAATCAACCAGTCCTCCAGAAAGTCCACCGCCGGCTTCTTGCCCTCGCCCTTGGCCACCTTGGCTGGGCGACCGGTTTCAGTCACTTGCGGCAAGAAGATCAATGCCGGGTGGCCCTTCTCGTACTTATCCAGAATTTCGTTGAACAACTGCAGGTGCGCCGCATTGGTGGCCTCCTTGAAGACCGACTGCTTTTCTGCCTTGCCAACGTACCAAGGCACCACGCGCTTAGCGCCTGTCGACTTGACGCCGAAGACATAACAGCCGGGTGCTGACAGTAGGCCAGAGACCGTTTCGTCCCCCTCGATGGACGCCTTCAGTTCCCTGATGTGATCCACCTTGATGATCCTGGGTGTCCGAACAAAAAACGGCCCAACCACTTCAAAACGCATGAAATCCCTCCTCTTTTATGACCTTGGGGATGCGAGATGTCACCGCTCCTCTGCACCCATAGCCGCCTGGGACAAAGGCCTTCGATAGCGTGGACTGGCGCAGTGCCTGAGCACTCTGAAGATTGGCATCTACATCAGCCTCGACGCCATGCAGGATGGGCATTTGTCGGTCGACTGCAGCAGTGATTCGCATTTGTTCCGCAACGGGCGGCAGTGGAACGCAGACAGCGCGAACCAGGCGCAAGTTGAGGTTTGGCTGCACACCGCCAGAAGACACCTTGCGCATCTCTTTGTAGTTGGCGCTTTTTTTGGCTTCGATAACGCCGCAGGCCTTGCCTTTGACGCAGAGCAGGTAGTCGGCGAAGCCCGAGCCGGCGTTGAGCAGGAATTCGCGGATAGCGACGCCCGTGGCCGCGCGGAGGTTGGCGCTGTCCACATCGCATACATGCCAGCCGGCCGCGGTGAGCACCGGGTCGATGGTCTGGCGGCGGTGGGCCTCGTGCGTCATGCGGCGGGTGGTGTCTTTGCTTCCTCTCGTTGCATTCTAGGAGCCTGTCAGAGTTGCGGATCGTCTGCAGGGCTCTGTCTCGCAATCGACGCCCAAGTCCGACAGGCTCTTCGGGGCGCACCGCCAGCCCCACGCCGTTCAGCCTGCCGTCCGCTTGACCATGAACAGCCCCGCCCCCATGGCGATGAGAACGCCGCCGAGCACTCGGTTTTGCGCGCGCCGGGCCTGGGCGGTGGCCAGCCAGCGCTGCGCGCGCGAGGCGAGGAAGGCGTAGCCGTGCATGACGATCACGTCGGTGAACAGGGTGGTGCACAGCAGGATGAGCAGCTGCGGCCACAACGCGCGCGCCGGGTCGATGAACTGCGGCAGCACGGCCACCACGAAGACGATGCCCTTGGGGTTGGTGACGTTGGTGAAGTAGCCGAGCAGCACCCGCTCCCTCACCGACGGCAGGCCCTTGCCACTGGCTGCGGTGCTGGCCAGGGTGCCGGGCGCTGCACCGCCCTCCACCGGGCTGCGCCACTGACGCCAGCCCAGCCAGATGAGGTAACACGCGCCCACGACCTTCACCACGGTGAACGCCGTGGCGGAAGCGATGAGCACCGCGCCGACGCCTATGCCTGCGATCAACAAGATGGTGGCCACACCTAATTGCAGGCCGAGGATGGTGGCGCTGGCGCCGCGCACGCCGTAGGCCAGGCCGTGCGTCATGGACAACACGGCGCCCGAGCCGGGCGAGAGCGCGATCGCCCAGGCGGCGGCAAAGTAGGCGAGCCAGACGTGCAGATCCATCGTCACCCCGCCCGCTTGGCCAGCAGCGCGCGCGCCACACGCGAGCCGCTGGGCCGCCCGAGCTGCTCGCTGATGTAGGCGCCGGCGTCGACCAGTGCGTCGAGGTCGATGCCGGTTTCGATGCCCATGCCGTGCAGCATGTAGACCACGTCTTCGGTGGCGACGTTGCCGGTCGCGCCCTTGGCGTAGGGGCAGCCCCCGAGCCCTGCGACCGAGGCCTGGAAATTCCACACGCCCATTTGCAGGGCCGCGAGCGTATTGGCCAGCGCCTGGCCGTAGGTGTCGTGGAAGTGGCCGCTGATGTGGTCGATGTCGTAGTGCGCGAGCGTGGCTTCGATCGCCGCCTGCACCTGCCGCGGCGTGCCCACGCCGATGGTGTCGGCCACGTCCACCCGCTCGACGCCGATGCCTTTCATGAGGCCGGCAAGGTAGGCGACGCGCTCGGGCGCGATCGCGCCCTCGTAGGGGCAGCCAACGGTGCAGCTCATGGCGCCGCGCACCGCGATGCCGGCGGCCTTGGCGGCGGCCACGACCGACGCAAAACGCTCGATGCTCTCGGCGATCGAGCAATTGATGTTCTTCTGACTGAAGGCCTCGCTTGCCGCGCCGAAGACGACGATTTCGTCGGGCCGGTCGCGCAGCGCCGCCTCAAAGCCCTTGAGGTTGGGCGTGAGCACCGAGTAGCGTACCCCCGGCGCGCGCCGCAGGCCCTGCATGACTTCGTGGTTGTCGGCCATCTGCGGCACCCACTTGGGGCTGACGTAACTCGTGACCTCGATTTCCTTCAGGCCCGCAGCCTGCAAGCGATGCACGAGTTCGATCTTGACGGCGGCGGGGACGGGCTGCTTTTCGTTTTGCAGGCCGTCACGCGGGCCGACGTCGATGAGGCGGACGTGGCTGGGCAAGGACATGGCGGGACCTCCGGGGTCAGCTTGGGGTTTGCAGTCGCAGCAATTCCGCGCCCTCGGCCACCTGATCGCCGGGCGCGTAGAGCAGTTCGACGACGACGCCGTCGGCGGGCGCGGTCAGCGTGTGCTCCATCTTCATCGCCTCCATCACGGCGAGCGTCTGGCCTTGGCGCACGGTGTCGCCCGGCTGCACCGCAAACGACACCACCTTGCCCGGCATCGGCGCGCTCAGCCGCCCGCCTTCGCTCGGGCCTTCGCCGGCATGGGCGAGCGCGTCGATTTCGACGATCTGCGTGGCGCCGAGGTCGCAAAACACATGCAGGGTTTCATCGCGGCCATAGACCCAGTAGCGGCGCCGCTCGCCCGCATAGCGGATGTCGAGCGCATCGCCGCCGGCGGGCGCGACTTCCAGCCGGTCGCGCAGCTCGCCCAACGCGAGGCTGTGCGATCCGTCGTGGTGGTCGTGCAGCGTCGCATCGAGCGTGGCCTCGCCAAAAACAAAGCGGATCGAGCGCTGCCACTCACCCCAGGCGCGCCAACCGTCGCGTCGGCTGAACGGGTCGTGGTCTTCGAGCGCGGCCTCGCGGCGCAGCGTGTGCGCCACCGCGGCGGCCACGGCCCGGGTCGCGCCGACCCGCTCCTGGCCGAACAAATGCTCGGCCTCGCGCGCAATCAGCGCGGTGTCGAGCTCGGCCCGGCGGAAGGACGCGCTGGCAGCCACGAGGCGCAGAAACGGCACGTTGGTCGCCACCCCCACGATGTGCGTGGCCGCAAGCGCTGCATCGAGCCGCGCGAGCGCCTCGTCGCGCGTGGCGCCGTGCACGATGAGCTTCGCCAGCATCGAGTCGTAATAGGGGCTGACGACATCGCCTTCGCGCACGCCCGAATCGATCCGCACCGGCTGCACCCCGAGCGCCGCCGCGCCCACCGGCGGCTGAAACGCCACCGATTCCGGACCACGGTAGACCTCGAGCCGGCCGGTGGCCGGCAGGAACTGCCGGTCCGGGTTTTCGGCGCACAGGCGCGCCTCGATCGCATGGCCGTGGATGCGCAGCTCCTCCTGCTGGCGCGGCAGCGGCTCGCCCGCGGCCACGCGCAACTGCCACTCGACCAGGTCCAGCCCGGTGATGGCCTCGGTCACGGGATGCTCGACCTGCAGCCGGGTGTTCATCTCCATGAAAAAGAATCGGGCGCCCACGCCCCCCGAGGGGGCCTTCGCGCCTTGGGACGGCGCGGCGGCGCTCATACCCTCTTCGACTCGGCCGTCCTCGAGACCGTAGCCCCCGGGCTGCTCGACGATGAACTCGACCGTACCCGCACCGACATAGCCCACAGCGCGGGCTGCGGCCACCGCCGCCAGGCCCATTTGCTGGCGCAGCTCGGCCGTCATGCCGGGCGCGGGGGCTTCTTCGAGCAGCTTTTGATGCCGGCGCTGCACCGAGCAGTCGCGCTCGAACAGATAGACATAGTGGCCGTGGGCGTCGCCAAAGACCTGGATTTCGATGTGCCGCGGGCGCTGCACGTATTTCTCGATCAGCACCGCATCGCTGCCAAAGCTGCTGCGGGCCTCGCGCTGGCAACTCGCGAGCGCCGCGGCGAAGTCCTCGGCGCGCTCGACCACCCGCATGCCCTTGCCGCCACCGCCAGCGCTGGCCTTGATGATGACGGGGTACCCCATCGCGTCGGCCTCGGCTTGCAGCAGCGCGGCGTCCTGGTTCGCGCCGTGGTAGCCCGGCACCAGCGGCACGCCGGCGGCCTCCATCAGCCGCTTGGACTCGGCCTTGAGGCCCATGGCCTCGATCGCCTCGGGCGGCGGCCCGATGAACACCAGGCCGGCTGCGGCGCAGGCCCGCGCGAAGGCGGCGTTTTCACTCAAGAAGCCGTAGCCGGGATGGATGGCCTGCGCACCGGTGGCGCGCGCCGCGTCGATGATGCGCTGCCACTGCAGATAGCTCTCCTGCGGGGCGCTGCCGCCGATGTGCACCGCCTCATCGCAAGCGGCGACATGCTTGGCCTGGGCATCGGCGTCCGAATACACGGCCACGGTGCGCACACCCATGCGCCGCGCAGTGGCGGCCACGCGGCAGGCAATTTCCCCGCGGTTGGCGATCAGGATTTTTTGAAACATCGGTGTTCCTTGGGCTTCAGGGGCGTTGCCATAAAGACAGCCATCGGCTGGGGTCAACCGGCCAGCCAGGCGGGTTGACGCTTGTCGAGAAATGCCTGCACACCCTCACGGCCTTCGGCGCTGGCGCGGATGTCGGCGATCGATTCGACCGTGGCGGCAATGAGCGCGTCGTCGATCGGTTGCGCCGCCACGCGGCGCACCAGCGCCTTGCACGCGCGCACGGCCGCCGGGCCCGCACCGGTGAGGGCGCGCACGATGCCTTGCACGTGCACATCGAGCGCCTCGGGCGCCACGACCGCGTGGACGAAGCCGATGCGCAGCGCCTCGGCAGCGTCGAAGCGCTCGGCGGTGAGGAAGTAGCGCTGCGCGGCGCGAGGACCCATGGCGCGGATCACATACGGGCTGATGGTGGCGGGAATGAGCCCCAGGCGCACTTCGCTCAGGCAAAAGCCCGCCGTGTCCACCGCGACCGCGATGTCGCACGCGGCGACGAGCCCCATGCCGCCGGCATATACATCGCCCTGAATGCGCGCGACGGTGGGCTTGGGACATTGGTCGATCGTGCGCAGCATCTCGGCCAGCGCGGCGGCATCGGCCAGGTTCTCCTCGCGCGTGTAGCCAGCCATGCGGCGCATCCAGTTCAGGTCGGCGCCGGCGCAAAAGGCTGGGCCCTCGGCGGCCAGCACGATGGCCCGCACGTCCTCACGCTTGCCCAGCGCGACGAAGGCTGCGCGGAGTTCGGCAATCACCTCGTCGTTAAAGGCATTGCGCAGCTCGGGCCGCGCGAGCGTGACGGTGGCGACGGCTCCCTCGACGCCGATGTTCAAGTGTCTCGATGCGTTCATCGCAAAGCCTCCTGGTGTGCGGGCAGTGACAAGCGGCGGGCGCGGGCGTGCATGTCCCGGGTGCTCACATGCGGAACAGGCCGAAGCGGGTGTCGGCGATCGGCGTGTTGCGCGCCGCCGAGAGGCCGAGCGCCAGCACGCGGCGGGTGTCAGCCGGGTCGATGATGCCGTCGTCCCACAGCCGCGCGGTCGCGTAATACGGGTGGCCCTGGGCTTCGTATTGCGCTTTGATCGGGGCCTTGAAGGCGGCTTCTTCCTCGGCGCTCCAAGTGCCGCCCTTGGCCTCGATGCCGTCGCGCTTGACGGTGGCGAGCACGCTCGCGGCCTGCTCGCCGCCCATGACCGAGATGCGCGCGTTGGGCCACATCCAGAGGAAACGCGGCGAATACGCGCGGCCACACATGCCGTAGTTGCCCGCGCCGAAACTGCCGCCGATGATGACGGTGAACTTCGGCACCGCGGCGGTGGCGACCGCCGTCACCATCTTGGCGCCATGGCGCGCAATGCCTTCGTTTTCGTACTTGCGCCCGACCATGAAGCCGGTGATGTTCTGCAGGAACACCAGCGGGATTTTCCGCTGGCAGCACAGCTCGATGAAGTGCGCGCCCTTGAGCGCCGACTCGCTGAACAGGATGCCGTTGTTGGCGATGATGCCCACGGGCATGCCTTCGATGCGCGCGAAGCCGCACACCAGGGTGGTGCCAAAGCGCGCCTTGAATTCGTCGAACTCGCTGCCGTCGACGATGCGGGCGATGATCTCGCGCACGTCGAAGGGCTTGCGGGTGTCGGTGGGAATGACGCCGTAGAGCTCAATTGCTTCATATTTCGGAGCAACCGGTGTCCATTCCACGCTGGGCTTGCGGCCTTTTTGGTTCAAATTGGCAACCGCCGCGCGCGCCAGCGCGAGTGCGTGCAGGTCGTTTTGCGCCAGGTGGTCCGCGACGCCCGAGAGCCGCGTGTGCACATCGCCGCCCCCGAGTTCCTCGGCGCTCACCACTTCGCCCGTGGCGGCCTTCACGAGCGGCGGGCCGCCGAGGAAGATGGTGCCCTGGTTCTTGACGATGATGGTCTCGTCGCTCATGGCCGGCACATAGGCGCCGCCCGCGGTGCACGAACCCATGACCACGGCGATTTGCGCGATGCCCTGCGCGCTCATGTTCGCCTGGTTGTAGAAGATGCGGCCGAAATGGTCGCGGTCGGGGAAGACCTCGTCCTGGTTGGGCAGGTTGGCGCCGCCCGAATCGACCAAGTAGATGCAGGGCAGGCCGTTCTGCTGCGCCACCTCCTGCGCCCGCAGGTGCTTCTTGACCGTCATCGGGTAGTACGTGCCGCCCTTCACCGTGGCGTCGTTGCAGACGATCATGCAGTCGACGCCGCTGACGCGGCCGATACCGGCGATCAAACCGGCGCTGGGGGCTTCGTCGTTGTAGAGACCGAGCGCGGCGAGCGGCGCGAGTTCGAGAAACGGCGTACCCGGATCCAGCAGCCGCTGCACCCGTTCGCGCGGCAGCAGCTTGCCGCGCGCGGTGTGCTTGGCCCGCGCGGCCTCGCCGCCGCCCAACTGCACCCGCGCGATTTGCGCCTGCAGATCATCGACGAGCGCACGCATGGCGGCGGCGTTGGCCTGGAAATCGGCGCTGCGGGGGTTGAGCTGGCTTTGCAGAACAGGCATGGGCAATCTCCGAACGACGGGGCGGCCCATTGTCGCGCAGCCAACCGGAACCGGGTTTGCCATTTGGGTTGCAAATCCTGCCAAGGATCCGCAAACTCCAACCATGCCTCAGGCTCACGCCCAAACGCCCGCCCCGGATCGTCCACGCGCACCCGCCGCCACGCCGATGGCTTTCGTGCAAGCGGTCTGCGCCGCCTACGCACGCGCCCAGCGCTCACCCGAAGCGGCGCTGCAAGCCGCACAAATCGCGCCCGAGGCGGCCAATGCCGGCGTGGGATACACCACGGCCGACGCGTTCGAGCGGCTCTGCGGCCACGCCATGCGCGAGCTCAACGACGAAGCGCTCGGCTGGTTCAGCCGCCGCCTGCCCTGGGGCAGCTACGGCATGCTCGCGCGCGCGTCGCTCAGCGCCCCGACGCTCGGCGTCGCGCTCAAGCGCTGGTGCCGGCACCACGGCTTGCTCACGAGCGACATCACCCTCGCGGTTCAGGTGCAGGGCGACACCGCGTCGATCGTCTGGACCGAGCACCAGGCACCGGGCGGCGACGGCAGCCTGCGCGAGTTCTGCTGCGTCTCGGTGCTGCGCAACATCCACGGCCTGGCTTGCTGGTTCGTCGATTCCCGCATTCCGCTGCGCGGCGCGAGCTTTGCCTTTGCCGCCCCGCCCCATGCCCAGGCTTATGCCGTGCTGTTCGACGGCCCCACCCGTTTCGACGCCGAGCAAACCGCCATCCGCTTCGATGCGCGCTACCTCGATCTACCCATCAAGCGCGACGAAGCGGCGATGAATCAGATGCTGCAGCGCGCCCTGCCGCTCCAGGTGCGCCCCTATCGGCGCGACCGACTGCTGGTGCAGCGCGTGCGGCAACTGCTGCAAACGCAGCCCCAGCACACCCGGAACGCCGATGCGCTCGCCGCGCTGCTGCACCTCTCGGCGCGCAGCCTGCACCGCCAATTGAAGGAAGAAGGCGCGACGCTGCAGGCCTTGAAGGACGAAGTGCGCCGCGACCGCGCCCTCACGCTGTTGCAGCGCAGCGACAAGCCGCTCAAACAGGTGGCCGAAGCCGCGGGCTTTCAAAACGAAAAAAGCTTCGTCCGCGCATTCCGAGGCTGGACGGGCATGACGCCCGGTGCGTGGCGGGCGCGGTCTTGCGCGCCCGCCAGCCCTCAAGCCAGCAGATCCCCATCGACGTAGAACCAGTACCCCTCCTCGCGCACGAAGCGGCTGCGTTCGTGCAGGCGCTGCCCGCGACCGGCGAGACGGGAGCGGGCGACGAATTCGACCTCCTTGTGTCCCGGCATCACTGGCGTTCACGGTAACGTAGAAGTCGCCGGCGCTGCGCGGCTTTATCGCGCAGCGTCCGTGTGGACTGCCGGGTTAGCTCTTCTTGAGCTTCGGAAGAACTTTTGTAAGGAACTCTTCGGTGTTTTCTTCATCGCACAGCCTCTCCAAGAACTTCGCTGCGTCGGCGCTTGCAATTTCGCTTTCAAGCAAGATATTTCCCAACACACGGAGTCTGTCCAATTGATCTTTCTCGGAAATCCGGGGGCGAAGGGTCGTGTCTGTCTTTACAACCTCAACGAAGCAGTCGGTTGCCTCGGAGTCAAAGGACTCAAACATTTCTTTGATGTAGTGAGCTGCGCCGTAGGAGTAATAGTTCTTCCGAGCATAGCTGTAACTAGACCCTTTATAACCAACATACGTTCTGGTGATTGCCTCGACAAACTTAGGAAGCAATTCGGATGGCATGAACCGAGCAAATGGTTGTAACTGCTTCGCAAACGAACGTTCTTTGTCCCAATCATCCAGAGATTCGCTCATTGCATTAACCAGGGGCTCAACGATAATTTTTCTGCTAGCCCCGCTAACGTACATCATTCCGCCAACAATCTGTATGTAGGTGAGGGCGCGCTGAATCTTCTTTGCATCCCCCTCCACTATCTCTTTGTCGAATCGCTTTCCGATTTGTTTTTTGTCTTCTTTTGTAAGCGATCCCCACAGGATGGGAGCACAGAATTCAATGTTGCCTCGAAGGTCACTGGATATGACGTCGCTAATGTAGGTTGAGTAAAAGCGATTCGACAGTTCCGACTTGTAAACGGCGGGGAGGTCAACAAATGCCTGATCTACGGCAATGTGATTTCTTGCAAAGTCTGCCGAGTCCATAAGTGTCAGGTAGGCAGATATATCGATAATTGAGGCGGGGTACTCTTGGGACAAGACGTATTTGTTGCAGTCCGAAATCAGGTTCAGCACCTTCACAACAAACCGGGGTCTGAACTCTTGGGGTGCCCATCGAATAGGTTTCTGGTCTCCCGAGCTTGGTGCATCATCTTCCGTGCTTCCCAGCTAAACACTCCAATCTTGTATGCGCCTTCAATCAAGTCATGGTCTGTCACATGATCTTGAAAATCTTCGTATTTCTCAATTTTCCGCTTTGGGTTAATTTCCTTGTTGAAAAGGTCGAGACTTCGATGAATGATTTTTTGTCGGATGTCGTCAATAACGGCATTCCAATACGACCCAATCGCGCTTCTATATCCTTTGACCGTAAGCACACGAAGGGCTTCTGCCAAGTAGGGGCAGTCACGCACTTCTTCCCGGACATTTACGATTTCCTTCGAAACCAACGATGCTTCCTCAGGCGACATCAAGTCACCATGATCGTTAGGGAAGGTTACGGCTAGATCTGTTTTCTTCGGCATGGATGGCCTCAATGGCAATTGGATAGAGCTAACGTTCCGGTTCAGCGGCGGCGCGCAGCGCCGTCCGCTGCAACCGGTTGTTGGGCGGCACCATTGAACATCACGGCCGAACCTCGCTCATGAGGGCAAGAAGGTTTCGGTCCGGATCGCGGAAAAACGCCATCCACAATTCATGGTCGGGTAGCTTCGCGATGAGATGAGGCTTTGCTTCGAAAAGAACGCCCCGTGCCGACAACGTTTCGAAAGCCGCGTGCAGGTCCGGGACCTTGTAGTAGATGACTGAACTGTAGTTTTCGGCCTGGGCCTTGGCAGGAGCATCCAGCATAAGCCGGACACCGGCGCAGTCGAAGAAGCCGAGACCTGGTGGCGCCTGAAAAAGGAAACGCATTCCCAGAGTATCGCGGTAGAAGGCGACTGCTCGCTCGATATCGCTGACCGGGACGGCAATTTGCCCGATTTGAACCAGCCCAAAGTTGGCTGTCACAGAGTCGCTCATGAAAGGGTTCCTCCCGTGATGTATCAGTCCGCCCAACGTAAATTCGACACCAAGTGTCTCCGTAAATGCTTTATAGGCCATGCCCAATAATCCGGAAACCCGTGCTAACCCCATGTTTCACAAGGCTCAACCTGTCCGATAACCTCGTCAACCGCATGTCCTCCCCCTTCCAGATCGTCTCTGCTGCACAGCCGCCCAGGTTGTTGGCCCAGTTGCGTGACCGTTTCCCGCTCAGGCATTACAGCCTACGCACCGAGCAGGCTTATGTCCACTGGGTGAAACGATACATCCTGTTCCACGGCAAACGCCACCCTGCCGAGATGGGCAAGGCGGAGGTGGAGGCCTTTTTGACCCACTTGGCCGTCGAACGTCATGTCGCCGCTTCGACGCAGACGCAGGCCTTGTCGGCTTTGCTGTTCCTGTATAAGGAGGTCCTGGGCGTCGATCTGCCCTGGCTTTCCGAGTGGACGCGGGCGAAGCGGCCAGCCCTCAAGCCAGCAGATCCCCATCGACGTAGAACCAGTGCCCCTCCTCGCGCACGAAGCGGCTGCGTTCGTGCAGGCGCTGCCCGCGACCGGCGAGACGGGAGCGGGCGACGAATTCGACTTCCGCGTGGTCGGCGTCGATGGGGCGCGCGTGCTTGACCTCGAGGCCGAGCCACTTCAGGCCGGGCTCCAGGCTCAGATCGTCGGGGCGGGTGCTGGGGTGCCAGGTGGCGCGCAGATGCTCGGTGTGGCCGAGCGCATAGGCGCTGTAGCGCGAACGCATGAGCGATTCGGCGTCGGGCGCGGGCAGGCCGGTGCCGAGATAGCGCCCGCAACAATCGGCCAACATTCGGGGCCGGCCGCGCGCATCGGTGCGGCCGCAAGGGCAAGTCAGGCTCATGGGGTCTGGCGTGGCGGGGCGCGCGGCCACGGGCTGGCCGCGGAAAGGGGTTATGGTAGCGAAACCTGTGCATCCAAGGAGCGCCTGATGACCGACCTGTCCGCCTTTCCCATCACCCGCCGCTGGCCCGCACGACATCCGGACCGGCTGCAGCTCTACAGCCTGCCCACGCCCAACGGCTTGAAGGTGTCGATCATGCTGGAGGAATGCGGCCTGCCCTACGAGGCGCATCGCGTGAATTTCGAGACGAACGACCAATTCACGCCCGAGTTTCTTTCGCTCAACCCGAACAACAAGATCCCCGCCATCCTCGACGCGAACGGCCCGGGTGGCGAGCCGCTGCCGCTGTGGGAGTCTGGCGCCATCCTCATCTACCTGGCGGAGAAGACCGGGCGCTTCCTGCCCACGGTGCCTGCACGCCGTTACGAAACCCTGCAGTGGCTGATGTTCCAGATGGGCGGCATCGGTCCGATGTTCGGGCAGCTCGGCTTTTTCACGATCTTCGCCGGCAAGGACTATGAGGACAAACGCCCGCGCGATCGCTATGCGGCTGAGTCGCGCCGGCTGCTTGGCGTGCTCAACCAGCGCCTCTCGGGCCGCGCCTGGGTGATGGGGGAGGACTACAGCATTGCGGACATCGCCATCTTTCCCTGGGTGCGCAACCTCATCGAGCGCTACCGCGCCGCCGACCTCGTGGGCTGGGCCGACTTCCCCGAAGTGCAGCGGGTGCTGACCGCCTTCATGGCGCGGCCCGCGGTGCAACGCGGCATCGCAGTCCCTGATTCCGCGTTGCCCTGAACGCTGCGCCTCTTCACTGCCAGCCCCAGCGGCGGACGTAGTAGCCCTTGACCGCCTGCGTCAAGGCCATATACGCCAGCAGGATCAGCGGCAGGAAAACGAAATACAGCGGCGGCAGTGGCTGCAGCTTGAAGTAGTGCGCCAGCGGCCCCATCGGCAGGAAGATGCCGATCGCGATGATGGCCACCGTCATCGCCATGAGGGGCGCGGCGGCGCGGCTTTGAATGAAGGGAATCTTCGGCGTGCGGATCATGTGCACGATGAGGGTCTGCGTCAGCAGCCCCTCGACGAACCAGCCCGACTGGAAAAGGGTTTGCTGGGCCACGGTGTTGGCGCCGAACACGAACCACATCAGCGCATAGGTCAGGATGTCGAAAACCGAGCTGATGGGGCCGAAGAACGCCATGAAGCGGCCGATGTCGGCGGGGTTCCAGCGCTGCGGTTGTTTGAGCAGTTCTTCATCGACGTTGTCGAAGGGAATGGCGGTTTGCGACACGTCGTACAGCAGGTTCTGCACCAGCAGATGCATCGGCAGCATCGGCAGGAAGGGGATGAAGGCCGAGGCCACCAGCACCGAGAACACATTGCCGAAGTTGGAGCTGGCCGTCATCTTGATGTACTTGAGCATGTTGGCGAAGGTGCGGCGGCCCTCCTGCACCCCCTCGTCCAGCACCATCAGGCTCTTTTCCAGCAGGATGATGTCGGCGGCTTCCTTGGCGATGTCCACCGCCGTATCGACCGAGATGCCGATGTCCGCGGTGCGCAGTGCCGGGGCGTCGTTGATGCCATCGCCCATGAAGCCGACCACGTGACCGTTGGCCTTCAAGAGGCGCACGATGCGCTCCTTGTGCGCGGGGGTGAGCTTGGCAAAGACGTTGTGGTGTTCCACCGCCTGGGCCAGCTCGGGGTCGCTCATCCGTTCGACATCGCCACCCAGAAGCACACCTTGCTGTTCGAGCCCGACTTCGCGGCAGATCTTGGCCGTCACCCGCTCGTTGTCGCCGGTGAGCACCTTGACCGCCACACCGTGCTCGGCCAGCGCCTTGAGGGCGGGCGCGGTGGACTCCTTGGGCGGGTCGAGGAAGGCGACGTAGCCGATCAGCGTCAGGTCCGACTCGTCGGCCACGCTGTAGACCTCCTTGCTCGGCGGCACTTCCTTGGCGGCCACGGCCACCACGCGCAGGCCCTCTTCGTTCAGCTCGGCGGTCACTTCGCGGATGCGGGCCAGCAGTTCCGGCGTCAGCGGCTCGATGGCGTCACCGTGGCGCACGCGCGAGCAGACGGCGAGGACTTCCTCGACCGCGCCCTTGCAGATCAGCTCGTGGTGGTCCTCGCGCTCACTCACCACCACCGACATGCGGCGGCGGTTGAAGTCGAACGGGATCTCATCGACCTTGCGGTAGTTGTTGGCCGGGTTCAGTTTCTGGTGGACATCCACGTGTTCGAGCACCGCCACGTCCAGCAGGTTTTTCAGGCCGGTCTGGTAGTAGCTGTTGAGGTAGGCCATCGCCAGCACCTCGTCGGACTCTTCACCCCAGACATCGACATGGCGCGCGAGGAAAATCTTGTCCTGCGTCAGCGTGCCGGTCTTGTCGGTGCACAGCACGTCCATCGCGCCGAAGTTCTGGATGGCATCCAGCCGCTTGACGATGACCTTTTTGCGCGAAAGGAACACCGCGCCTTTGGCCAGCGTCGAGGTGACGATCATCGGCAGCATCTCGGGTGTCAGGCCCACGGCGATAGACAGCGCAAACAGCAGTGCCTCCAGCCAGTCGCCCTTGGTGAAGCCATTGATCAGCAGCACCAGCGGGACCATGACCGCCATGAAACGGATCAGCAGCCAGCTCACCTTGTTCACACCGGCCTGGAAGGCCGTGGGCGCGCGGTCGGTGGCGGTGACGCGGCTGGCCAGCGCACCGAAATAGGTGGCATTGCCGGTGGCGAGGACCACGGCGGTCGCCGAACCAGACACCACGTTGGTGCCCATGAACAGGATGTTGTCGAGCTCCAGCGGGTTGATCGCCGAGGCCAAGCGCTGGACGGCGAACTTCTCCACCGGCATCGACTCGCCGGTCATCGCCGCCTGGGCCACGAACAGGTCTTTGGCGCTGAGCACTCGGCAGTCGGCCGGGATCATGTCGCCCGCCGACAGCACGATCACATCGCCGGGCACCAGCAGCTTGATCGGCACTTCAACCGGCTTGCCGTGCTTCACATGCAGATGCGCGCCGTAGTACTGCTCGAAGATCGGTGCGGCCTCCTCGGACAGGTCACGCCGGAGGACGGTGGCCGTGTTGCTGACCATCGCCTTGAGTGCGTCGGCGGCCTTGTTGGACTTCGCTTCCTGCCAGAAGCGCAGCAGGGTGGACAGCAGCACCATCGTGCCGATCACGACCGTGGCCTTCATGTCCTCGGTGAGATAGGAGATGACGGCCAGCAGCGTCAGCAGCAGGTTGAAGGGATTCTTGTAGCAGTGCCACAGGTGCGCCCACCAGGGCAGCGGCTTCTCGTGCTCGACCTCGTTGAGGCCGACACGGGCGCGAATGGCGGCTGCTTCGGCCTCGGTCAAACCATCGCGATGACTGCCCAACTGGCGCAGCAAATCATCCGGGTCCGCGGTGGCGGCGCGGACCAGGGTTTGGGTCAGCGTCGGCGGCACTTCGCGGCTCACGCCGGTCTGGGCCAGGGTGTCCAGCAAAGCCAGGCGACGGAAATGCCGGCCCAGGTGACGGCTGCGCAGGAAGGCGGCGAATCGTTCTTTCAGCAGTGTGATGTCCAATGGGTTCTCCAGCCCTCGCCCGAGCGCTTCAACCCGATGAAGCCGCGCTCAGCCAGGCAACGTTTACCCGACTTCCGTGACGGCCATGACGGCCAGCGCGTGCAAACAAGCAGCGGCTTACCGCGTCGGTCCCGCGCGGCAGCCCGGCGCTCGAGGACGCTCAAAGCGCGCGTTGAATCAGGATTTTCTGCACGTCGCTCGTGCCTTCATAAATCTGGCAGACGCGCACGTCGCGCCAGATGCGTTCGACCGGGAAGTCGCTGACGTAGCCGTAGCCGCCGAGTGTCTGGATGGCGGCGCTGCAGACCGCTTCGGCGGTTTCGCTGGCGAACAGTTTGGCCATCGCCGCTTCCTTCAGACACGGCCGGCCAGCATCGCGCAGCGCGGCGGCATGCCAGACGAGCTGGCGCGCGGCTTCGAGCCGGGTGGCGCAGTCGGCGAGGCGAAAGCCCACCGCCTGGTGGTTGAAGATCGGCTGGCCGAAGCTCTCGCGTTCCTTGGCGTAGGCAATCGCCACCTCGAGCGCGCTGCGCGCCATGCCCACGCTTTGCGCGGCGATGCCAATGCGCCCGCCCTCGAGCGCCGAGAGCGCGATGCGGTAGCCCTCGCCCTCTTCGCCGATGCGGTTCTCCACCGGAATGCGGCAGTTCTCGAGCTGAATCTGCGCGGTGTCGCTGCTGTGCTGGCCCACCTTGTCCTCGAGCCGTGCGACGATGTAGCCCGGCGTGTCGGTGGGCACGAGAAAGGCGCTCATGCCGCGCTTGCCCGCGCTCTTGTCGGTGACGGCAATGACGATGGCCACCTGGCCGTTCTTGCCGCTGGTGATGAACTGCTTGACGCCGTTGAGCACGTATTGGTCGCCCTCGCGCACGGCGGTGGTGCGCAGGGCCGAGGCGTCGCTGCCCACATGCGGCTCGGTGAGGCAGAACGCGCCGAGGATGTCGCCGCGCGCGGCGGGCGCAAGGAAGCGCTGCTGCTGCTCGGGCGTGCCGTACATCATCAGAATCGCGTTGTACGGGCAGTTGGTGACCGAGATCGCGGTGCTGGTGCCGCCGTCGCCCGCGGCGATTTCCTCGAGCACCAGCGCGAGCGTGAGGTAGTCGAGCCCCGCGCCGCCGAGCGACTCGGGCACGCAGATGCCGTAGGCCCCCAGTGCGGCGAGCCCGCGGTGCGCCTCGCGCGGGAAGATGTGCTCGCGGTCCCAGCGCGCGGCGTGGGGCCAGAGCTCCTGCTGGGCGTAGGCGCGCACGGCGTCGCGGATCATTTCCTGTTCGGCGGTCAAGAGCATGGGGTTACCAGCCCGCGAAGCGGGTTCCATCGTGGTTGAGAAAAGCGCCGCGGTCGGCCGGGCCGAGCCGCCCGGCGAGCGCGACGAGGTCGGCCGCGCTTTGTTCGACCGACAGCGGCGCGGCAGCACCCCCCATGTCGGTCTGCACCCAGCCGGGATGCACCGCGACCAGGATCGCGTCGGGGTAGGCGGTTTGCGCCGAAGCCACCGCCATGTTGAGCGCCGCCTTGCTGACGCGGTAAAGCCAGGCGTTGCTGCCCGACACCTCGGCGATGCGCCCCATGACGCTGGAGAGGAAGGCCATGCGCCCACGCGCCGCCGCCACCAGCGGCGCGACCTGCGGGATGACCTGCATCGCGCCCAGCACATTGGTGTGCATCACGCGGTCGAAGGCCTCGCGCGTGGGTGGCGTGTGGGCATCGGCGCGGTCCATCACGCCCGCGACGTACCAGGCGATGTCGAGCTTTTCGCCATCGAGCCGCCAGGCCAGCGCGCTCACGCTCTGCGGATCGGCCACATCGAGCGGCAGCGCCTCGGCGCCGGCGGCACGCAGCCGCGCGAGCGCGGCGTCGTCGCGCGCGGTGGCGATGACGCGGTCGCCCTGGTCGAGGTGGCGCGCCACCAGCGCCGCCCCAATGCCACGCGAGGCGCCGAGGATCAGTACCGTCGCCACTTTGCAGCCTTTCTGCCTGTACCCCAGCGTGAAATGGTCATATGACGCTATATAAGTTAGAGCATCTCGAGAGCGACGGCGGTGCCCTCGCCGCCGCCGATGCACAGCGTGGCGACGCCGCGCTTCAAGCCGCGTTGCTTGAGCGCATACATCAGCGTGACCATGATGCGCGCGCCGCTGCAGCCGATCGGGTGTCCGAGCGCGCAAGCGCCGCCGTGGACGTTGAGTTTTTCATGCGGCACGCCAAGGTCGTGCATGAGCGCCATGGGCACGACGGCGAAGGCCTCGTTGACTTCCCAGAGGTCGACGTCAGCCACCGTCCAGCCCGCTTTGGCCAGCGCCTTTTGCGTCGCGCCGATCGGCGCGGTGGTGAACCAGCCCGGCGCCTGGGCGTGCACCGCGTGACTCACCAGCCGCGCGAGCGGCTGGCAGCCGAGCTTTTCGGCCATCGAGGCGCGCATCATCACGAGCGCGGCGGCGCCGTCGTTGATGCTCGAGCTGCTGGCGGCGGTGATGGTGCCGTCTTTCTTGAACGCAGGCTTGAGCGTGGGGATTTTGTCGATCTTCACGCGGCCCGGGCCTTCGTCGATGCTGACCACGCGCTCACCGCTGCGGTCTTTGACGGTGACCGGCGTGATCTCGGCAGCGAAGGCACCCGACTCGGTGGCCGCCTTGGCGCGGCGCACGCTTTCCATCGCAAAAGCGTCCTGCTGCTCGCGCGTGAAGCCGTACTTGGCCGCGCAGTCTTCGCCAAAGGTGCCCATGGCGCGGCCGGGCTCGTAGGCGTCTTCCAGCCCGTCGAGCATCATGTGGTCGTAGATGCGGTCATGGCCGATGCGGTAGCCGCCGCGGGCTTTTTGCAGCAAGTAGGGCGCGTTGGTCATGCTCTCCATGCCGCCGGCGACCATGACTTCGGCGCTGCCGGCGAGCAGCATGTCGTGCGCGAACATCGCTGCGCGCATGCCCGAGCCGCACATCTTGCTCATCGTGACCGCGCCCGTGCTCTCGGGCAGCCCGCCCTTGAGCAGCGCTTGACGCGCCGGCGCCTGGCCCTGGCCGGCCATGAGGCAGTTGCCGAAGATGACTTCCTCGACGAGCTCGGGCGCGATGCCCGCGCGCGCAACCGCCGCGGCAATGGCCGCGCCGCCGAGGTCGTGCGCGGCGAGGCTGGCAAAGTCGCCCTGGAAGCTGCCCATGGGGGTGCGGGCAGCGCTGACGATGACGATGGGGTCGTTCATGGCGGTTCCTTTCATGGTCTATAGATAAAAATCGGCGTTTGCCGGCGTGAAACGGTACTTTCTTGCTATCGACAAAGGAGTTATATCGAGGTACTCACGCGCGCGTCGGTGGCCTCGCGGCGGAAGCGTCGCTCTGGGTCGTAAGGGAAGACGTCGTACACATGGCCCTCGAGGATGCGTTCCTTGTGGCTTTGCCAGAACTCCACGTCGAGCAGGTCGGCGTGGTGCTTCATGAACACCTCGCGCACGAGCGGGTTGCCCAGCAGAAAGGGCCCGAAGGTCTCGGGGAACACATCGTGCGGGCCGACGCTGTACCAGATTTCGCCGCTCATCTCGTCGTCTTCGTTGCGCGGCGGCGGCACGCGGCGGAAGTTGCAGTCGGTGACGTACTCGATTTCGTCGTAGTCGTAGAACACCACCTTGCCGTGCCGCGTGATGCCGAAGTTCTTCCACAGCATGTCGCCGGGGAAGATGTTGGCCGCGACCAGGTCTTTGATGGCATTGCCGTAGTCGATGACGGCGTGTTCGAGCTGGCGCCGCGCGCGCGCGTCGTTCGGGTCTTTTTGCAGCGCGTCGAAGGCTTCTTGCAGGTAGATGTTGAGCGGGATCATGCGCCGCTCGATGTAGACGTGTTTCAGGATGACTTCGGTGCGTCCGTCACCGTCGCGGTCGGAGATTTCGAGCTGGCTGGGCGCGAATTTTTCGATCTCGGCGATCAGCTCATCGGTGAAGCGCTCGCGCGGGAAGGCCACCTCGGAGAACTCCAGCGTGTCGGCCATGCGGCCCACGCGGTCGTGTTGCTTGACCAGCAGGTATTTGCCGCGGATCTGCTCGCGCGTGGTGTCTTTCTGCGGCGGGTAATAGTCCTTGATGAGCTTGAACACGAAGGGAAAGCTCGGCAGGTCGAACACCAGCATCACCATGCCCTTGATGCCCGGCGCGATGCGGAAGCGGTCGGTGCTGTGCCGCATGTGGTAGAGGAAGTCGCGGTAGAACAGCGTTTTGCCCTGCTTGGCCAGACCCAGCGCGTTGTAGAACTCGGCGCGCGGCTTTCGCGGCATCATGCTGCGCAGGAACTGCACATAGGCCGAGGGGATTTCCATGTCCACCATGAAGTAGGCGCGGGCGAAGGAGAACAGCATGAGCAGGTCGTCCTCGCCGTGCAGCAGCGCGTCGATCACGAGCTGGCCCTGCGCGTTGTGCAGGATGGGCAGCGCAAACGGCAGCTCCTGAAAGCCGTTGATGACTTTGCCGACCACATACGCGCCTTTGTTCCGGTAGAACAGGCTCGAAAGCACCTGAACCTGAAAATTCGCGCGCAGATGCACATGGTCGAACAGCGGGCGGATCGCCTCGAACACGAAATGGATGTCGCGGTCGAGATCCTCGAACGGCACCCGCAGCCCGAAGTCCTCGATCATGCGGCGCAGCTCGGAGACGATGGTTTCGCGCTGCGGGTAGTAAGAGCGGAAGGTGGTGTCGGTGCGGCGTGGGTCTTCGCTCTCGATGTACTCGGTGCTGATCGCCGGGCGCACGAAGATGAAGTCGTTCTGGAAGTAGCTGCGGTGCAGGATCTTGGTGGTGACCGAGTTGAAGAAGGTCTCGGCCAGCTCGGGCTGGCGGTGGTTGACCAAGAGGCCGATGTAGAGCAGCTTGACCTGCTCCCACACTTCCATCGGCTGCTCATGCGCCTTGAATTCGCGCTCGAGCCGACGTGAACACTCGCGCACGCGCAGATCGTAGAACTCGATGCGTTCGCGCTGCGCGCGCTGCTGGCCGTGCCAGTCCTGCGTCTCGAAGCGGTGCTTGGCGCGTGCGCTCTCGGTGCGAAACAGCGTGTAGTGGCGGTTAAAGCCGTCGATCATCGCCTTGGCGATGTCGAAGGCGAGCGGCGAGTCGAGTTTCTTCAGCAACATCTTCACCCCCCCGCCGTCAGGGTCAGCGCCTCGCCGCGCGGGTAGCGCTTGATGGCGGCACGGAACACATCGACCACTTCGCCCGCATGCTGCATGCTCACGCCGAGGTCTTTGAGGCGTCCATCGGCCAGGCCGTAGACCAGCCCATGCACGGCCACCCGCTGGCCGCGCGCCCAGGCGTCCTGCAGCACGTTCGACAAGGCCACGTTGCCGACTTGCTCGATCACGTTCATCTCGATGAGCGCATCTTCCTGCTGCGCGGGCGCCAGATGGTCGAGCCGGCGCCGATGGCGCAGCTTGACGTCGTGCACATGGCGCAGCCAGTTGTCGACCAGCCCCAAGCGCGTGCCCTGGAGCGTCGCGCGCACGCCGCCACAGCCATAGTGGCCGACGACCATGATGTGCTCGACCCGCAAATGGTCGACCGCGAACTGGATCACCGACAGCGCGTTGAGGTCCGAGTGCACCACCACGTTGGCGACGTTGCGGTGCACGAACACCTCGCCCGGGTCGAGCCCGATGATTTCATTGGCCGGCACGCGGCTATCGGAGCAGCCGATCCAGAGGTATTTCGGGCTTTGCTGACGCGCCAAGCGCGCAAAAAACCCCGGGCGCTCGCGCTCGATGCGCTCGGCCCAGGCCCGGTTGTTTTGGAACAGCGTGGAAAGATCGGAAGTCATGCCGACAGTCTAGCCGCGGCACCTCACATCGTCTCCGCAAACAGCTCGCGGCCGATGAGCATGCGGCGGATTTCGCTGGTGCCGGCGCCGATTTCATACAGCTTCGCGTCGCGCCACAGCCGACCCATCGGGTAGTCGTTGATGTAGCCGTTGCCGCCAAAAATCTGGATGCCTTCGCCCGCCATCCAGGTGGCTTTTTCGGCCGTCCAAAGGATGACGCTCGCGCAGTCCTTGCGCACCTGGCGCACATGCTGGCTGCCCAGCAGGTCGAGGTTCTTCGCCACCGTATAGGCGAAACTGCGCGCGGCCTGCAGCACGGTGTACATGTCGGCCACCTTGCCCTGGATGAGCTGGAATTCGCCGATGCTCTGGCCGAACTGCTTGCGCTCGTGGATGTAGGGAATGACGTTGTCCATCACCGCCTGCATGATCCCGAGCGGCCCGCCCGAGAGCACGGCGCGCTCATAGTCCAGCCCGCTCATGAGCACCCGGGCGCCGTTGTTCACGCCGCCGAGCACGTTCTCGGCCGGCACTTCGACGTCTTGGAACACCAGCTCGCCCGTGTGGCTGCCGCGCATCCCGAGCTTGTCGAGCTTTTGCGCCACCGAAAACCCCTTCATGCCCTTTTCGATCAGGAAGGCGGTGACGCCCCGCGCGCCGAGTTCGGGCTCGGTCTTGGCGTAGACCACCAGCGTGTCGGCATCGGGCCCGTTGGTGATCCACATCTTGCTGCCGTTGAGCAGGTAATAGCCGCCTTTGTCCTCGGCGCGCAACTTCATGCCCATGACGTCGGAGCCGGCGCCCGGCTCGCTCATGGCCAGCGCGCCCACGTGTTCGCCGGAAATCAGCTTGGGCAGGTACTTGGCCTTCTGCGCCTCGTTGCCGTTGCGGTTGATCTGGTTCACGCACAGGTTGCTGTGCGCGCCGTAGCTCAGGCCCACCGAAGCGCTCGCCCGGCTGATTTCCTCCATCGCCACCATGTGCGCGAGGTAGCCCATGCCCGCGCCGCCGTAGGCTTCGGGCACGGTGATGCCGAGCAGGCCGAGTTCGCCCATCTTGGGCCAGAGGTCCATCGGAAACTGGTCGCTGCGGTCGATCTCGGCGGCGCGCGGGGCGATCTCGGCCTGTGCGAAGTCGCGCACCGCGTCGCGCAGGGCGTCGATGTCCTCACCGAGTTGAAAATTGAGGCCGGGCATTGGGGTGGTCATGGGAAGGTCTCCTCTCAGGGTCGTGATTCCAAGGCAGGCATGGCGTTGGAGCCCAGCTCTTGGGGCAAGGGGTTTTTTTCGAGCCGCGCGAGCAAAGCACGCGCCTCTTTCTCGTGCGCCTTGACCTCGTCGAGGTTGGCTTGCACCTCGGCGAGTTGCTCCTCCAGCTGGCGCTTGTGCTCGGCGAGCACCGCGAGGAACTTGCGCAGCTGCGGCCCGGTGTCGCGCGGGCTGTCGTACATGTCGATGATTTCTTTGGCCTCGGTCAGCGACAGGCCCAGGCGCTTGGCGCGCAGCGTGAGCTTGAGCCGCGTGCGGTCGCGCGCCGAGTAGACGCGGTTGCGCCCGCCGGGGCCGCTGCGGCTGGGCCGCAGCAGGCCCATGTCTTCATAGAAGCGGATGGCGCGCGTGGTCAGGTCGAACTCGCGCGCGAGATCGCTGATGCTGTAGGTGTTCGGGTTCGTGGCCATGATCGCTGTGCAAAACCGGCTGTCAGGAACGTCGGGTTGCCCCGCGGGACGAGGCAAACGCGGGACAGTCCCCGCAGCCGAACACTCCTAGAATCCGCGTTCTCGTTGCGTTGACGTTTACGTAAACGTCAATTATGACCCACAACACCGCCGCTGCCGAGTCCCTGGCCGCATCCTCACCCTGACCCGCCGCCCACCGATGAACGAACTCGAACGCCAGCTCCACTACCCACTGGGCGACACTCTGCCCGCGCCGGGCCGCGCCATCGAGCTGCAACCCGGCGTGAAATGGGTGCGCATGGGGCTGCCGTTCGCGCTCGATCACATCAACCTCTGGCTGTTGCGCGATGCGCTCGACGGCCGCGAGGGCTGGACCGTGGTGGACTGCTGCATCAGCCGCGACGAGACAAGAGCGCAGTGGGAAGCGGTCATCGCGCACGAACTCGACGGCCTGCCCATCGTGCGCGTCGTCGCCACCCACATGCACCCCGATCACCTGGGCATGGCCTGGTGGTTGTGCGAACGCTTTGGCTGCGAGCTGTGGATCAGCGCCGCCGACTACTGCATGGGGCGGCTGGCCTCGCAGCAAACCACGGGCTTCGGCGGCGACCGCGCGGCGCAGTTCTTCACCCAGCATGGCCTGCGCGACCCCGAGGCCCAGGCCCAGATCCGCGCCCGCAGCCACTATTACCCGAACCTCGTGCCGCAGGTGCCGCCGAGCTACCACCGCTTGCTCGACGGCCAGTCGCTCTCGATTGGGGGGCACCGTTGGCGCTGCATCAGCGGCTACGGTCACGCGCCCGAGCACATGGCGCTCTACTGCGAAGCCCGCGGCCTACTGATCTCGGGCGACATGGTGCTGCCACGCATCTCCACCAACGTCGCCGTCTACGACCTCGAACCCGAGGCCAACCCGCTGCCGCTGTTCCTCGCCTCCATCGACAAGTTCCGCGCCCTGCCCGCGGACACGCTCACGCTGCCCTCGCACGGCAAACCCTTCATCGGCCTGCACACCCGCATCGACCAGTTGCACACCCACCACCATGCCCGATTGGCCGAAGTGCGGGCCGCCTGCGCGCAAGGCGCTATGAGCGCCGCCGACATCCTCCCGGTGCTGTTCCCCCGCACCCTCGACCTGCACCAGACCACCTTCGCGATGGGCGAGGCGATCGCGCATCTGCATGCGCTGTGGTTCGCCGGCGACCTGCAGCGCGTGCGCGGAGCCGACGGCGTGTGGCGCTTTCATGCCACCGGCGCGAGCTGAATCAGTTCCAGCGATGGCGCGCGAGCGACTCGTTCAACCTTGCCTCAAACCTGCTCGCTAGAGCAACTCCACGCCAAAGCGGCGAACCGCGAGCGCGAACAAGCCGAAGCAAACCACGGTGATGATGACGCAGGCCAACAACGAGGGCCAGAAACCGATGCGCGGCAGGAGTACCGGAAATGCGAGGAACATGGGCAATGTCGGGACGACATACCAAAACGTGTACCACGCATGGTTGGCGATTTTTTCTTGGGGCTGGCCTTCAAGGTACAGCCAGATCAGCGCAAGAATCGTCACAAGCGGCAGCGCCGCGACCAAGCCACCGAGTTTGTCGCTGCGCTTCGCAAGCTCTGAGACGAGCACAACGACTGCGGCCGAAAGCAGATATTTTGTGATGATCCAGGCCACGACTCCTCCAAAGGTGTAAGGCAACGCGAAACCCGTCCCTCTCGAACGCAATGTCGGGTTTCCCAGACCCCATCGTGCGCGATGCGGCTTGAAACTGGTTCGTGCCGGAGCAATCGGCTGCCTCAATCTTCCATCACCACCGCCTGCCGCCGCAGTTCGGCGCGCAAAGCGCGGTGCTCGGGCAGCACCGAAGCGACGACCGCCCAGAAGCGCGGGCTGTGATCCATGTGCCGCAGGTGGCTGAGTTCATGCACCACCACATAGTCGATCAGCGCGGGCCGCAGTTGGATGAGGCGCCAATGCAGCCGGATGCTGCCGTCGGCGCTCGCGCTGCCCCAGCGCGTGGCGGCATTCGATAGCGCCAGGCGCGTCGGCCGCACGCCCAGCTGCGGCGCGAAGTGCGCCAGCCGCTCGGTGAAATGCAGCCGCGCCTGTTGCTGCAGCCAGCGCTGCACCACGGCTTGCAGCCGCGCGGGCTCGACTTCGGGCGGCAGCCCCACGCACAAGCGGGCGCGCTCGCCGTGGGCGCGGGCCGTCTCTAGCGTCGCCGCCAGCCCCGCCGTGGGCGGGCAGCCTCCAGGGGCGGCGAGCCACACCGGCACGCGCCGCGCGCCCACGGACGCGCGCCGGTCGCAGTCGAGCGCGACTGCATCGCCCAACAGCGGCAGCGGTGCGCCATCGCACCATGTTTGTCGCGCGGCGTTGCGCTCGGTCTGGCGAGCCTGCACCTCGACCTGCTTGCGCAAAATCCAGTGCGCCTTGTCCTGCAACACCGCTTCGACCTGCGCCAGCGACACCCCAATCGGCGCGCGCACGCGCAGACCCTGCGGGCTCAGGCTCAAGCCGATGCTGCGCCGCCGCGCGCGCTCGAGCACATAGGCCACGGGGCGCCCTTCGAGCAGCACCAGGCGCGCGCCCGGCACGAGCGCTTCGGACGCAATCAACGCTTCTTTTTCAGGAGCAAGAAACGAGGTTTTGACGCCGGCATCCTGCGGTTTTTCCCCAAAATCCGGCAGCCCCCGAGGCGCCGCCAGCGGTTCGCCCACGAGCCAGTCCAGCGCGCGTTGCAGCGGGTTGTGCATCGTCAGGCTTGAGCCGGCGGCAGGCCGTAGGCTTCGGGGTCAATGCGGCGCATCTCGGTCTCGATCCAGGTCTCGACCTCCTGCAGCAGCTCCTCCGGGTCGCGGCCGACGCTCGGGATCGGCGCGCCGATGGAGACATCGACGAGGCCGGGCCGTTTGATGAACGCCTTGCGCGGCCACACCTTCGCCGAGTTGACCGCGATCGGAATCACCGGCGCGCCCGTGGCCACCGCCAGCCGCGTGCCGCCGCTCTTGTACTGGCCCTTCTGGCCGCGGGGGATGCGGGTGCCCTCGGGGAACATGATGATCCAGATGCCTTGCGCGAGCAGCTTCTGCCCCTGTTCGACCACCTTGCGGAAGGCCTGCGCACGCTGTCCACGATCGATGTGAATCATGTCGAGCCGGCCGATCGCCCAGCCGAAGAACGGTACGTAGAGCAGTTCCTTCTTGAACACGAAGGCCAGCGGGTGGGGCATGATGACCGGCAACAAAAAGGTCTCATAAGTCGACTGGTGCTTGACCAGCAGGATCGCCGGGCTCGTCTCGCCCGTGGGCAGGTGTTCCATGCCGTGCACGCGCCAGCGGATGCCGCAGATCACCCGCGCCCCGACGATCACCAGCCGCAACCACGCGCGAGCCACCCGGTACAGCGGCAGGCCCCGCACGCCCACGGCCGCGCCCGCAAGGATCACGAGCGCATACGGAATCACGGTCACGAACATCCAAACGGCGTGGATCAAGGAACGTATCAAAGCCATGCCGAAAACTCCTCAAAACCGGGAACGCTCAGCGGCCAGTGGCCGCCAGCAAATGATTGACCACCGCCTCGAGGCTGTCGAAACGTGTCGCGTCGATCGGCGCCGCTCCGTCCGCGTGCCACACGCCGTGGACCCGCAAGCCCGCGGCAGCCGCCGCCTGCGCGTGGCGCTCGGTCGACGAGACGACGTTGACGTCCTCGGGCTCGAGCGCATAGCGCTCGACGAGGTCGCGAAACAGACCGCCCGACGGGAAGGCGCAATCGCAATCGTCCTCTGGGGCGTGCGGGCAAAAGAAAATGGCGTCGATCCGCCCGCCCAAAGCGGCCAACCGGCCCAGGATCTGCGCATGCATCGCCTGCACGCTGCCCATGTCGAACAGGCCGCGCCCGAGGCCTGAGAGCTCGAGCGCCAGCGCCACCCGATAGCCGGCATGGTGCAGCCGGGCCGCCGCTTCGAGCGCCCCCGGCAAGGCCTGCCACGCCGCAACGCCCCCGGTCGGTTCCTCGACCGGCGAGCACAAGACCCCGTCGCGCTCGAGAACGATGAGCTTCATGCCGCTGATTATGGCAACCCCGCCGCCGCTGCAGCCGGGCCAGGCAGAGGCAAGCGCTCCACCGTGTAGCCGCGCACGAACACGCCCCACCACCGCCCGCGCACCCGCTGCAGCGACAGCTGCGCACCCACCGGCACGCCGGCAGCGGCCGGGTCATCAACCCGCATCCGGTAGGGCCGCGACTCGCCGGCAAGCCGCAGATACCAGTCGACGCCACCGGCGCTGCGCGTGCTCGGCGCCACCGGCCGCGCGGCCAGCAGTTCCGCCTGCACCGCCGGCACGGGTTCGAGCTGCGCCCGGTTGAACTCGCGCGCCGCCATCGCCGCGGCGCCGCCTAGCCACAGCACCACCCAAATCCCAGCCAACCCACGCGCCAGCCAGCCACGTCGCTTGGCGATCCAGGCCAGCGCGATCAAGCCTACGGGCGTGAGCAGCCACGGCGCGAAGTAAGCCCAGACGTCCGCAACCCTTTCGACGACGGGCGCGGGCTCGAGCGGCCACAGCGGCTCGGCCGCCGCCGCGCCATCGTCGACACGCAGACCCCAGCGCACCGCCATGAACACCAGCGGCGGCAACAGAGCCAGCCACAGGGCGCGCGAACGCAGCCCTTCCCCGCCCCGTGCGTCGGCGCTCACGCGGCCAAACGGGAGAGATCGGCGACCTGGTTCATCGCCTGATGCAGCCGCTTGAGCAGCCCCTGCCGGTTGAGCCGCAAGTCCAAGGCCTCGGCGTTGACCATCACATCGTCGAAGAAGGCGTCGACCGGCCCGCGCAGCGCCGCGAGCGTGCGCAAGGCGCCGGTGTAGTCGCCCGCTTCGAACAGAGCGCGTGCTTCGGGCTCGAGCCGCAGCATCACCTCGTAGAGCGCGCGCTCGGCGTCCTCCTGCAGCAAGGCCGGGTTCACATGCGGATCGACATCGCCCGCCTTCTTGAGGATGTTGGCGATGCGCTTGTTGGCCGCTGCCAGCGCCGCTGCCTCGGGCATGGCGGCAAACGCCCGCACCGCAGCGAGCCGCCCCGGAATCTCGGCCAGCCGCTGGGGCCGCAGCGCCAGCACCGCATCCACTTCGCTGCTGCGGTAGCCCTGCTCGCGCAGCAACCCGGCGATGCGCTCGAAGATGAAGGTCTCGAGCTCGACCGTGGCCCGGCTGCGGTCAAACCCTTCGATGCCGGCGAACACGCGCGCCGCCGCATCCAGCAAGGCGTCGAGCGCCAGCGGCAGCGCCTTCTCGGTCAGCATCCGCACGACGCCGAGCGCATGGCGCCGCAAGGCGTAGGGGTCTTTCTCGCCCGTGGGCAGATTGCCGATGCCAAACATGCCCGAGAGCGTCTCGAGCTTGTCGGCCAGCGCCACCACAGTGCCCACGGTGTTGCGCGGCAAGGCGTCGCCCGCAAACCGCGGGCGGTAATGGTCCTCGATCGCGTCGGCCACCGTCTCACCCAGCCCATCGGCGAGCGCGTAGTAGCGGCCCATCGTGCCTTGCAACTCGGGGAACTCGCCGACCATGTCGGTCAACAAATCGGCCTTGGCCAGTTGGGCGGCGGTGTCGATCGCGCCGGTGGTGTCGGCGTCGAGGCCGAGCTGCGCCGCCACTCCTGCGGCAATCGCGCGCACGCGCTCCACCCGCTGCCCCTGCGTGCCGAGCTGGTTGTGGTAGACCACCTTGGCCAGGCCCGGCACCCGGGCCGCCAGCGGCATGCGACGGTCCTGCTCGAAGAAGAACTTGGCGTCTGCCAGCCGCGGCCGAACGACCCGCTCGTTGCCGCCGATGACGGCGCTCGGATCGTCGGGCGTGATGTTGCTGACCACCAGAAAACGGTTCGTCAGGCGCTGCTCCCCGTCGACCAACGGAAAGTATTTCTGGTTCGCCTTCATCGTGAGGATGAGGCACTCTTGCGGCACTTCGAGGAAGGCCTCATCGAAGCCGCAGACGAGCACGTTGGGCCGCTCGACCAAACCGGTCACTTCTTCGAGCAGGGCTTCGTCCATCAACACCTCAAAGTTCGGCCCGAGCTGCTCGGCCGCGCGGGCGAGCTGCTGCGTGATGGCAAAGCGCCGGTCGTCGAAGCGGGCGATCACCGCCCCGTCGCGCAACAGGGTTTCGGCATAAGCGTCGGCATGGGGCAGTTCGACCGGATCGACCGCCGCCTCGAAGCGGTGCCCGTGCGTGTGCCGCCCCGCCGTCAGGCCCAGCGCCTGCACGGGCACGACCGCATCGCCGTGCAGGGCGACGAGTCCGTGCGCGGGGCGAACGAAATGCACCGTGCTCCAGCCCGGCAAGGCGCAGTCGCGCTCGAGCTGATAGCTCATGACTTTAGGGATCGGCAAATTCGCGATGGCCTCGTTGAGCGCCTTTTGCAAACCGACGTCGAGCGAGGCGCCGGTGACGAGGCTGTCGTAATACAGCGCCTCGGCCTTGCCGTCGCTGGCACGCCGCAGCAGGTTCAGCACGCGCTCGGGCTCGCTGACATCGACGCCGAGTGCGGCGAGCTTTTTCAGCAGCGCGGGCGTCGGCCGACCCGCAGCATCGAGCCCGACCGAGACGGGCATGAGCTTTTGCTGCACGGGCTGGTCGGCCGCCTTGCGAAAGACATGCGTGATGTGCGCGGCCAGCCGGCGCGGCGACGCGAAGGGCGTGGTGACCGAGTCTTCGGCCAGCAGCCCTTGCTTGCCCAGCGCGTCGCGCAACCCTGCGGCAAAGGCTACGCCCAGCCGGCGCAGGGCCTTCGGTGGGAGTTCTTCGACGAACAACTCGACGAGTAGGTTTTCGGTGGTCATGGTGTTCGGTCCTGCCGCTCAGGCGGCGTGTTCTTTTTTGGGCAGCTGCGCCACCCATTCGCGCGGCGCCATCGGGAAGTCCAGGCGCTCTCGGCTCTCGTAGTAGCTCTGCGCCACGCTGCGCGCCAGGTTGCGGATACGGCCGATGTAGGCGGCGCGTTCGGTCACCGAAATCGCGCCGCGGGCGTCGAGCAAGTTGAAGGTGTGCGCGGCTTTGAGCACCTGCTCGTAGGCGGGCAACGCCAGGCGCTGTTCCATCAGGTACTTGGCCTGCTTCTCGTGCGCGGCAAAGGCCGAAAACAGGAAGTCGACGTCGGAGTGCTCGAAGTTGTAGGCCGACTGTTCCTGCTCGTTTTGGAGGTAAACGTCGCCATAGGTCAGACGCCGTCCGTCCGGACCCTCGGTCCACACCAGGTCGTAGACATTGTCCACGCCCTGCAGATACATCGCGAGCCGCTCGAGGCCGTAGGTGATCTCACCCGTGATGGGCCGGCAATCGATGCCGCCCACTTGCTGGAAATAGGTGAACTGGGTGACCTCCATGCCGTTGAGCCAGACCTCCCAGCCCAGACCCCAGGCGCCGAGCGTGGGGTTCTCCCAGTCGTCCTCGACGAAGCGGATGTCGTTCTTCTTCAGATCGAAACCCAGCGCCTCGAGCGAGCCCAGGTAGAGCTCGAGAATGTTGGACGGCGCGGGCTTGAGCACCACTTGATATTGGTAGTAATGCTGCAGCCGGTTGGGGTTCTCGCCATAGCGGCCGTCTTTCGGGCGACGGCTCGGCTGCACATAGGCCGCGCGCCAGGGCTCGGGTCCGATCGCGCGCAAGAAAGTCGCGGTGTGGCTCGTGCCCGCGCCGACTTCCATGTCGTACGGCTGCAGCAGCGCGCAGCCCTGCTCGCCCCAGTAGGACTGCAGTTTCAAGATGAGTTGCTGGAAGGTGAGCATGGTGACGAAGGACGCACCCCGCGCAGGGGCCGTCTCAATTGGGGAGATGATCCGTTGGAATCCGCCAGCGCCCGACATCGCGGCGGTCGAAGGCTCGAATTTTAGGCGACACCCCGGGGGCGGCGGCTCCACAGGGCGACCGCGAGCAACACCCCGAAGCACACCAGCGCCAGCGGCCACAAACCCCAGGCCGCAACCCAGCGCGCATAGGGCGTGCGCCCCACGCGGCCGTCGAAGCGCGCCTCGAGCACGCCGCGGGTCAGCGGCTCGAGCATCGCCTGCACGCGCCCGCGGTGGTCGATGACGGCCGTGACGCCGGTATTCGTCGCGCGCAACATGGGACGCTCGAGTTCGAGCGCGCGCAGCCGCGAAATCTGCAGATGCTGGGCCAGCGCCACGGTGTCGCCAAACCAGGCGATGTTGCTGAGGTTCACGAGCGCCGTCGGGGCCGCGTCCGCGCGCGCAAAGCGCACCGCGAGTTCCTCACCAAACAAATCCTCGTAACAAATGTTGGGCGCGAGTCTCTGACCCTCCCACTCGAAGGCGCTCGCCTGCAAGGGCCCGCGCCGGAAGTCACCCAGCGGGATGTGCATGAGATCGACGAACCAGCGGAACATCGGCGGGATGAACTCGCCAAACGGCACCAGGTGATGCTTGTCGTAGCGGTAAGGCTGCGCCCGGCCGGGAGCAAGACCCAGCGCCGAGTTCGTATAACCCTCGACCGGATTGCCCAGCGGGAGCCCGATCAGCGCGGCCTGCTCGCCCTCGGCAAAGCGCCGCTCGAGCGCGTCGAAGTAGCCCGGCGGCAACTGCTCCGGCAAGAGCGGGAGGGCCGTCTCGGGCGCCACCACCAGCGACGCGCGGCTGTCGCGCAGCCGCTCGCCGTACCACTGCAAGGCATCGACAATGCCGCGCGCGGGCTCGAACTTCTCACCCTGCTCGATGTTGCCTTGCAGCAGCGCGACCGACATCTCGCCCGCCGAACGCGTGAACGCCGGGCTTGCCATCGGCAGCAGCGCCACCGCGGCGACCCCGGCCAGCAGCCGAACCGCCGTGCCCACGCCGCCCCCCCGGCCCGCGCGGATCGCGCCCGCCAAGAGCGTCGCCACCACCGCCGCGAGCGCGCCCATGCCGTAAACCCCAAGCCACGGCGCATAGCCGGCCAGCGGCCCATCCACATGCGCATAGCCACCCGCGCCCCAAGGAAAACCCGTCAACAGCCGCCCGCGGGCGAGTTCGGCCAAGGTCCAGGCGGCCGCAAAAATGAGAGCAGCACCGCTCCATTTCATGCCGGGAAACCGCCAAAAACACACGGAAACGACCGCGCCGGCGAGCGCGTAATACAGCGCCAGGCCGCCCGCGAGCGCCCCAACGGCGGCGACCGCCAGCGGCGCCGCAAGGCCACCATACACATGCATGGAGATGAACAGCCACCAGAAAGTCGCTGCCAGCGCCGAAGTGGCAAACACCCAGGCAAGCAGCGCCCCCCGCGCCGCGGCCCGCACCCACCCCGCCGGGGCCTGGTCCGCATCCGGCGTCGACACGCCGCGCAAGCGATCGACGAGCCAACCGAGGGCGACGAGCTGCAAGCCCCAAACCGGCTGACCGAGCCCCGGCACCGCAAGCGACCACGCATGCAAGCAGCCGGCACCGGCTGCCCACGCCAGAACGCCGGGGCTCAGCCCGCGGCCGACGGCGCCTTCAGCGACCCGCCCGCCGGTGCTCATGGCTCGCAGCCGCACCCGCGGCAGAGGTCACCGGGCTGACCTTGAACCACCGCACCGCACCGCCGCGCGTGTGCAGCACGGTAAAGCGCAGGCCTGAACGCTCAAACCGCTCCCCGCGACGTGGAACGTGGCCCATTTCATGCGCGATCAGCCCCCCGATCGTCTCGAAACGGTCATCCGCATCGGGATCTTGCAACGTCACGCCAAAGGCCTCCTCGACGCGCTCGACCGGCGTGTCTCCGTTGACGCGCGAACTGCCGTCGGCCATCGCGTAGATGTCGACCGTCTCGTCGTCGGCCTCGTCGAATTCATCCTCGATCTCGCCGACGATCTGCTCGAGCACGTCCTCGATCGTGATCAAGCCCGAAGTGCGGCCAAACTCGTCGACCACCATCGCCAAGTGGTTGCGGTTGTGCCGAAAATCCCGCAGCAAGTCGTTGAGCCCCTTGGTTTCCGGGATGAACAGCGCGGGCCGCAGCAGCGCCCGCAAGCTGAGCTCTGGCGCGCGCTGCAGCTTCAGCAGGTCTTTGGCCATCAAGATGCCGATGATGTTTTCACGCTCGCCCTCGAAAACCGGGAAGCGCGAATGCCCCGTGTCGATCACCTGATGCAACAGTTCATCGAACGGCGCGTCGATGTCGAGCAAATCCATCCGCGGCGCAGCCACCATCACCTCGCCCGCCGTCATCGACGCCATGCGGATCACGCCTTCGAGCATGGCCCGACTCTCGGCGTTGATCACGCGGTTCTCCTCGGCCTCGGCCAAGGTCTCGATCAGTTCCTCAGGAGAGTCCGGGCCCGGGTGGATGAATTCAGCCAAACGCTGCAGAAACGAGCGCTTGTCTTCCCGTTGGGGCGAGCGCTCGGGGTGCGGATCGGACACGGATGGGGGTGCAGGACCTGCGGTTGTTGCGACGGCGCTTAGGATAGCGCAATCACCGACCGGTGCCACGGGGCGCGCAGCCGGGGAGACGCCTCAGAGGCTGAGAGGGAATCGCCGGCGCACCGCGCTCCAAGCCGCGGCCCACCAATGCCGCAGTCGGCCCCGCTGCTCGGCGACGCGGTCGGCAAACTCGTCCTCGAAACGGGCCGGTGGCAACTCGAGCATGGCCTCGCTCTCGGAGCCGTCGCGCACCACCCGTGCGCCCGCACTTCGGGCAATGTGCAGCATGGGCGCGTTTTCCGACAGCGCGTGGATCAACATCCGCTGGGCCCCTTGCGTGCGCGCATGGACGACCGCGCGCTCGAACAGCCGCTTGCCCAGCCCCTGCCCTCGCGCCTCGGCGGCCACCGACACGCCGTATTCGACCGCGAGCCCACCCGAGCGCTGGTACAGATACGCCAAGTGCGCCATCGCGATGATTTCGAGGTCGGGCCCTTCGACGCCATAGACCTCGTCACGCCCGAAATCAAGGCCCGCCACATACGCACCGATATGCGCGTCGGTCGCCGGATACCCGAAGCGCAGATACCGATCCTGCGCGCCGAGGGCCAGCAAGTGCCGCAGCAGCGCCGGTCGATCTTCTTCATGGAGCGCCCGGATCGGCCAAGCCGCGCGCGAAGCCGCCGGGGCCAGAGCATCGGCGACGTGGGGAGCTGCGGAAAGCAAAGGATCGGACATGGCGCAAGAATAAGGGAAAACCCTAGGCAGCGCGGCCTAATTCCCGAATCCAAGGCCGGAGAGGGGGATTTCGGCAGGCCCTTTGATCCGGTCGATGACGAAGCCCGTCTTGCAGTCCTGGACGCTCGGATGTCGCAACAGCGCGTCCATCATGAACCGCGAGTACGCCGCCATGTCCGGCACCACGAGTTTGAGCAAGACATCGACTTCCCCCGCCAAAGCCACGCACTCGACGACCTCGGGCCAAGCCGCGACGCTGGCCCGGAAAGCCTCCATCGGCGTGTGGGCCGCGGGCACCGCCTGTTTTTCGAGACGCACCTGCACGTACGCCGTCAAGCCCAAGCCGAGCCGCTCGGCCCGCAGGAGGGCCGCGTAGCGCTCGATCACCCCCATCGCCTCGAGGCGGTGCACACGGCGCAAGACCGCACTGGCCGACAAACCCACGCGCGTGCCGAGGGTTTCAAAGGTGGCGCGTCCGTCGCGCTGGAGCCACTCCAGGATGGCCCGGTCCAGTCGGTCCGGCGGTTGAAACTCGCTCATGCAATCCATCTTACGGGAAGCGCGGCGCTGCGGGCAGGTCTTCGGCGAAGCCAACGACGGGCTGGTACCGACATGCTCGGCTCGCCTGGGCACGCATCTCGGCGACACTGTTCGCGCACCAGGAGGAGCTCGACGCCAACCTGCTCGCACGGCTGGAACTGCTGCGACACCCCAATCTCGAGCCCGAAGCTCGGCAGCGCGCGCTCGCAGAGCTCGAAGCCGATCTTCCCGAGCCGCTGCGTGCAGGCCGCGCCGAGTCGGTACGGCATCTGGAGGTGCTGTCACTCGAACAATCGCTGCGCGCGCAGCGGGCCAGTCCGCAAGAGCGCTTCGAGCAACGCGCGGCAAGGTTTGGCGTCGAGGTCGCGACCCGATTGATGCGCCTGGACGAAGAAGAGCAGGACTGGAACCGGCGGCTCGATGCCTACGCAGCCGCCCTGCCGTCCGCGCGCACCGAGCAGGAACGCGCCCGACTGCAGGAACATTGGTTTACGCCCGAGGAACGGCTGCGTCTGGAAGCGGCGCTCTCAGCGCGCAGCCAACATTGACCGCGCGCTTGCTGCAGGGGACGCGCAGCTTTCCTGCGTCACGACGCGCGACAAGCCACACAGACGCCGCCATCCTGTTCGCACTGCCGCCTACAGTACGAGGCGTACGCTGCGCCACACACTGAGGAGTCGCCATGAATTCCGCCACACCCCTTGCCCCTGCCCCCCGCACCGACGCGTCCTGGGACAACCCCATGGGAACCGCCGGCTTCGAATTCATCGAGTTCGCGGCGCCCGACCCGCTGGCGATGGGTCAGTTGTTCGAGCGCATGGGTTTCGCACCGGTCGCGCGACACCGCCATAAGAACGTCACGCTCTACCGGCAGGGTGACATCAACTTCATCATCAACGCCGAAGCAGACTCCTTCGCCCAGCGCTTCGCCCGCCTGCACGGGCCCAGCATCTGCGCCATCGCGTTCCGAGTCGAAGACGCCAAGCGGGCCTACGAAAGAGCCCTCGACCTCGGCGCCTGGGGCTACGCGGGCCAAGCCGGGCCGGGCGAACTCAACATCCCCGCCATCAAGGGCATCGGTGACAGCCTGATCTACCTCGTCGATCGCTGGCGCGGCAAAGGTGGCGCCCAACCGGGCGACATCGGCAACATCGGCTTTTACGACGTCGATTTCGAGCCCCTGCCCAGGACGCACGGCGCGCAAACGCTGTCGCCGCGCGGCCACGGCCTCACGCACATCGACCACCTCACCCACAACGTCCATCGCGGCCGCATGGCCGAATGGGCCGAGTTCTACGAGCGGATTTTCAATTTCCGGGAAGTCCGCTATTTCGATCTCGAGGGTCAAAAGACCGGAATCAAGAGCCGCGCGATGACCAGCCCCTGCGGCAAGATCCGCATCCCCATCAATGAGGAAGGGAACGACACCCCGGGGCAGGTGCAGGAATACCTCGACCGTTACCACGGCGAAGGCATCCAACATGTCGCGCTGGCCAGCGACGACCTCTATGCCTCGGTCGATGCGCTGCAAATGCAGGGCATCCGGCTGCTCGAGACGAGCGAAACCTATTACGAACTCCTCGAGCGGCGCATCCCGAACCACGGCGAGGACCTGCAAGCCCTGCGCCAGCGCAACATCCTCGTCGACGGGAAACGCGGCGCCCTTTTGTTGCAGATCTTCAGCGAAAACCTGCTCGGCCCGATCTTCTTCGAGTTCATCCAGCGCAAAGGCAACGAGGGCTTCGGCGAAGGAAACTTCAAAGCCCTTTTCGAAACCATGGAACTCGACCAAATCCGCCGCGGTGTGCTGGCACCAGACACCCCTTCGTCCTGAGCGATGGCCACCGCTGGCGGGCCAGGCTCGTCTCGGGGGGCCGTACACTCCAGGTCCATGCATGCCGCTGAGCAGATCCGCGCCGCCATCGCGGGCGTCATGAGCCTGCGCGAGGCGCACGTCCTGTCCCCGGCGCTCGGGGAGGCCATCCACGCCATCAAAGGCCTGCAGGCCCGGCGTTTTGCCCACACCTATGCCGACCTTGCCGCCGACCCTGTCTACGCGCCCGCAGTCTCATTTTTCTTGACCGAGCTCTACGCCGACCGGGACTTCCGGGAGCGTGATCTCCAGTTCGGGCGCATCGCCGGCGCGCTGGAGCGGTGGCTGCCGCCCGCGGCCACCGAAACCGCCGTCGCACTGGCCGAACTCCATGGCCTCAGCGAGCGACTCGACCACGAAATGGCCCTGGCGTGGTTACAACAATCGGACACCACCCCGGCCGCGGAACGCTACGTCGAAGCCTGGCGCCGCGTCAGCGCACCCCACGAGCGCGGGCACCAGCTCGAACTGGTACTCGCGCTGGGTCGCGAACTCATCGGCCTCACCCAGACGCCGGGCCTCCTGTTGCTGCTCAAAGCGATGCGCGGCCCCGCGAAAATGGCTGGTCTGGCTGCCTTGCAAAGCTTTCTGGAAACCGGCTTTCACACCTTCAAAGACCTCGCATTGGTGCGGGGCCGCGCCGAGCGCTTCCTCGACGTCATCGAGCACCGGGAACGGGAATGGCTCACCCGTTTGTTCGAGTGGCCGAAGACCGAGGCCATTGCCGTGCTCACGCCCGCGATCCAGGCGACCGAAGCGCCAACCCAGAATTGAAAAAGCCGACTCGAAGTCGGTTTTTGAATTTGGTTGCGCGAGGAGGATTTGAACCTCCGACCTTTGGGTTATGAGCCCAACGAGCTACCAGACTGCTCCATCGCGCGATAGGCTAATATTATATCACGCGCTGGCGTTCTCGGCAGACCCGGCGGCGGTTTCGGGACGATCCACCAGTTCCACCAAGGCCATCGGCGCGTTGTCACCGACGCGGAAGCCCATCTTCAGGATGCGGGTGTAACCACCCGGACGAGCCTTGTAGCGCGGGCCCAGTTCATCGAACAGCTTGGTGACCATTTCGCGGTTCCGAAGCCGGCTGAAGGCCAAGCGGCGGTTCGCAACGCTCGATTCCTTGGCCAAGGTGATCAGCGGCTCGACGACGCGGCGCAGTTCTTTAGCCTTCGGCACGGTCGTTTTGATGACTTCGTGCTCCAGCAGCGAGTTCATCATGTTCCGCAGCATCGCTTGGCGGTGCTCGGAAGTGCGGTTGAGTTTTCGGAGTCCGTGTCCGTGACGCATGTTTGATCCTTTCAATCGAGTGGTTTTATTTTCACCGCGGCCGTATCAGGTACCGCGACGCGCCCGGGCCTACGGCCCGGACGATTTCGACATCAACGCCGGTCCAGACCCGCAGGCGGCCAGTTTTCCAGCTTCATCCCCAAGGTCAGCCCGCGTGAGGCGAGCACTTCCTTGATTTCGTTGAGCGACTTGCGCCCAAGGTTCGGGGTCTTGAGCAGCTCATTCTCGGTGCGCTGAATCAAATCCCCGATGTAATAAATGTTCTCGGCCTTGAGGCAGTTCGCCGAGCGTACCGTCAGTTCCAGTTCGTCGACCGGACGCAGCAGAATTGGGTCGAATGCGGCCGAAGCGCTGCGCTGAGCCGGCGCTTCGAAGGCGCTGAGAGCGCCGCCCTCGAGCTGTGCAAACACCGCGAGTTGCTCGACCAGAATCTTGGCCGACGCGCGCACAGCGTCCTCTGCACTGATCGCGCCGTTCGTCTCGATTTCCAGCACCAGACGATCGAGATCGGTACGTTGCTCGACGCGCGCACTCTCGACGGTGTAGCTGACCCGCTTGACCGGCGAAAACGAGGCATCCAACAACAGGCGCCCCATGACCTTCGGCGCTTCATCGCCGTAGCGACGCAGGTTGCCGGGGACGTAGCCGCGGCCCTTCTCGACCTTGATCTGCATGTCGAGTTTGCCGCCCTGCGACAGGGTCGCAATGACCTGATCGGGATTGACGATTTCGACGTCGTGCGGGGTTTGGATGTCGGCTGCGGTCACCACGCCTTCGGTGTCCTTGCGCAGACTCAAGGTCACCTCATCGCGGTTGTGGAGCTTGAACACCACGCCTTTGAGGTTCAACAGGATGTTGACCACATCCTCTTGCACGCCGTCGATCGACGAGTACTCGTGCAGCACGCCCGCGATCGTCACTTCGGTCGGGGCGTAGCCCACCATCGACGACAGCAACACGCGACGCAAGGCATTGCCCAGCGTGTGGCCATAGCCCCGCTCGAAAGGTTCGAGCGTGACTTTGGCGCGATGGCCGCCGAGCTGCTCGACGTTGATCGTTTTGGGCTTCAGCAAATTGGTTTGCATTCAATCTTCCTCTCAATACCCCCGGCTCGTTACACCGGTAAGGCTGACTAACACGCACAGGGCCAAGGCATGCGCCAGGGCCCTGTGCAACCGGATCGGTTGAACGCGAGGATCAACGCGAATACAACTCGACGATCAGCGATTCGTTGATGTCGGCGCCGAACTCATCGCGGTCCGGCACCTTCTTGAAAACACCTTGGGCCTTCGCGACATCGACTTCCACCCAGGCCGGGAGACCGACCTGCTGCGCGAGCTGCAGTGCCTCGACGACACGCGTCTGCTTGGCGGCTTTTTCGCGCACCGCAATCACGTCGCCGGGCTTGACCATGTACGACGGGATGTTGACCGTCTGACCGTTGACCGAAATGGCCTTGTGCGAGACCAGCTGCCGAGCCTCGGCTCGCGTCGAGCCAAAGCCCATGCGGTAGACGACGTTGTCGAGACGGCTCTCGAGCAGCTGCAACAGGTTCGAACCCGTGTTGCCCCGACGGCGGTCGGCTTCGGCGAAATAGCGGCGGAACTGCCGTTCCAGGACGCCATACATGCGCTTGACTTTTTGCTTCTCGCGCAACTGCCGCCCGAAGTCCGAAGTCCGCTGCCCGGAGGTACGGCCGTGCTGACCGGGCTTGGAATCGAACTTGCACTTATCCCCGATCGAGCGACGCGCGCTCTTGAGGAACAGATCGGCGCCTTCGCGCCGGGAAAGTTTGCCCTTAGGACCAATGAAACGTGCCACTTGCTTTTCCTTTGTTCATCTGCCGCGACGACAGCCGCGGGAGCCAGGCCCGATCGGACCTGGCGGTGGACTTGTGTGAAGAATCAAATCCGGCGCCGCTTCTGCGGACGGCAGCCGTTGTGCGGGATCGGCGTCACGTCGGAAATCGAGGAAATCCGGATCCCGAGTGCGGCCAGGGCGCGAACCGAAGACTCGCGGCCAGGACCGGGACCCTTGATCTCGACGTCGAGATTCTTGATGCCCTGCTCCATCGCGGCGCGTCCAGCCACTTCCGATGCCACCTGGGCGGCAAAGGGCGTGGACTTCCGCGACCCTTTGAAGCCCTGACCACCGGAGGATGCCCAGGACAAAGCGTTGCCCTGGCGATCGGTGATGGTGATGATCGTGTTGTTGAAGGATGCGTGCACGTGCGCGATGCCATCCGCAACGTTCTTGCGAACCTTTTTGCGAACCCGAGCCGCCGCGCTGCTGGAGGGGGATTTAGCCATGATTGCCTTTCAAACCGAATTACTTCTTGAGTGCAGCGGCGCCCTTGCGCGGACCCTTGCGCGTCCGGGCGTTGGTGCGCGTGCGCTGGCCGCGAACCGGCAGGCCGCGGCGATGACGGAAACCGCGATAGCAGCCGATGTCCATCAAACGCTTGATGTTCATCGTCGTTTCGCGGCGCAGATCCCCTTCGATGGTGAACTGCGAAACCTGATCGCGGATCTTCTCGATTTCAGCGTCGGTCAGATCTTTGATCTTCTTCGAGTAGGCGACGCCGGCGGCGTCGCAGATTTTCCGCGCACGGGTGCGGCCGATGCCATAGATGGCCGTCAGACCGATTTCGGCGTGCTTGTGCGGCGGGATGTTGATACCAGCAATACGTGCCATGTTCGTCCTTCAATGCCTAATGATCAGCCTTGGCGCTGCTTATGACGCGGATCCGAGCAGATGACTCGCACCACGCCTTTGCGCTTGATGATCTTGCAGTTGCGGCAAATTTTCTTCACCGAAGCCGAAACTCTCATTTTCTTCTCCTAGAACCTTCAAATTGAATCTGCGGCACCTCAACGGGCCCTGAACACGATGCGCGCCCGCGACAAGTCATATGGCGTGAGCTCCACGGTGACCTTGTCTCCCGGAAGGATGCGGATGTAGTGCATCCGCATCTTGCCCGAAATGTGCGCCAGCACCACATGGCCATTTTCCAACTTCACTCGGAACGTGGCGTTCGGGAGGTTCTCGATGACCTCCCCCTGCATCTGGATGACGTCGTCCTTCGCCATACGCGCTTCAACCACCGAGCGATGTTTTGAAATTAGCCTTCTTGAGCAAGGACTCGTACTGCTGCGACATCAGGTAGTTTTGAACTTGGGCCATGAAGTCCATCGTCACCACGACGATGATCAGGAGCGAAGTCCCGCCAAAATAGAACGGCACGTTGTACTTGAGGATCAGAAACTCTGGCAACAGGCAGACGAAGGTGATGTAAATCGCCCCCGCCAGCGTCAATCGGGCCAGGATCTTGTCGATGTACTTGGCCGTTTGCTCGCCCGGCCGAATCCCAGGAACGAAGGCGCCGCTCTTCTTGAGGTTGTCTGCGGTCTCGCGGCTGTTGAACACCAACGCCGTGTAGAAGAAGCAGAAGAACACGATCGCGGCCGCATAGAGCGTCACATACACCGGCTGCCCGGGCGCCAGGGCCGCTGCGATATCTTTCAGCCACCGCATCGACTCGCCCGCGCTGAACCAGTTCACCACCGTGGCCGGCAACAAAATGATCGACGACGCAAAAATCGGCGGAATCACACCGGCCATGTTGAGCTTCAGCGGTAGGTGAGACGCCTGCCCCCCATAAACACGATTGCCCACCTGGCGGCGTGCGTAGTTCACGAGGATCTTGCGCTGGCCGCGCTCAACGAACACCACGAACCAAGTCACCAGGAAAACGATCGCGACAATGAAGATGGCCGCAAGGATGCTCATCGCACCGGTTCGGACCAATTCCAGCAAGCCCCCGATCGCGTTCGGCAAGCCCGCAGCGATGCCAGCGAAGATCAGGATCGAGATCCCGTTGCCCAACCCGCGCTCGGTAATCTGCTCGCCCAGCCACATCAGGAACATGGTCCCCGCCGTCAGGCTGACCACCGCCGTCAACCGGAACCCGAGCCCCGGGTCGATCACCAAGCCAGGCGAAGCCTCGAGCGCGACCGCAATCCCAAAGGACTGAAACAGCGCCAACGCGAGCGTGCCGTAGCGGGTGTACTGCGTGATCTTGCGACGGCCGGCCTCGCCTTCTTTCTTGAGCTGCTCGAACGTGGGCACGACATAGGTCAACAGCTGCATGATGATCGATGCCGAGATGTACGGCATGATCCCCAACGCGAACACCGTGAAACGCGACAGCGCGCCACCCGAGAACATGTTGAACAGGCTCAGGATGCCGCCCTGCTGCCCCTTGAACAGCTGCGCCAGCTGATCGGGATTGATCCCCGGGACCGGAATGTGCGCACCGATCCGGTAGACCACGAGGGCCAGCAACAGGAAAACCAAACGACGACGAAGATCGCCGTACTTGCCGGTTTTCGCGAGCTGTGCGGAAGAAGTCGCCACGATGGAGCCGATCCCGATTAGGCGACCTGACCGCCGGCAGCTTCGATTGCCGCCTTGGCACCCGCAGTGGCGCCGATACCGATCAATTTCACCGGACGAGTGAGCGTGCCGGACTTGATCACCTTAACGACCTTGGCGATGGCGTTGACGGCACCTGCCTGCTTGAGGGCGAGCATGTCCACCTCGGCCAGGCCGAGTCGCTCGAGCGTCGTGAGCGTGACCTCGGCATTGAACTTCAGCGATTGCGACTTGAAGCCACGCTTGGGGAGCCGACGCTGCAGCGGCATCTGACCGCCTTCGAAGCCGACTTTGTGATAGCCGCCCGCGCGGGACTTTTGCCCCTTGTGGCCGCGGCCAGCGGTCTTGCCCAGGCCGGAGCCGATACCGCGGCCCACGCGACGCTTGGCGTGACGCGCGCCCTCGGCGGGCTTGATGCTATTGAGTTCCATGTTCAGCCTCTCAAAGAACCTTGACCAGATAGCTGATCTTGTTGATCATCCCGCGCACTTCGGGGGTGTCCTTGAGCTCGCGAACGCTGTTGAGGCGGCGCAGACCCAGACCCCGAACCGTCGCGCGGTGCGACTCTTTGCAGCCGATGGGGCTGCGCACGAGCTGCACCTTCACGGTTTGTTGTGTCGTCGTCATTTTTCGTATCCCCTCGTGTTCAGGCGAACAGGTCTTCGACCGACTTGCCGCGCTTGGCCGCCACCTTGGACGGGGTGCTGCAGTGGCGGAGCGCGTCGAGCGTGGCGCGAACCATGTTGTAAGGGTTGGAAGAGCCGTGGCTCTTGGCCACGATGTCGGTAATCCCCATCACTTCGAAGACGGCGCGCATCGGGCCGCCCGCGATGATGCCCGTACCCTTGGGGGCCGGCACCATCATGACTTTGGCAGCGCCGTGCTGGCCAAACACCGTGTGATGGATCGTCCCGTTGCGAAGCTCGATCTTCTTGAGGTTGCGGCGCGCCTCTTCCATCGCTTTCTGCACGGCGACAGGCACTTCCTTCGACTTGCCTTTGCCCATGCCGACGCCGCCATCGCCATCACCCACGACGGTCAAGGCCGCGAAGCCGAGAATACGGCCGCCCTTGACGACTTTGGTGACGCGGTTGACCGCGATCATCTTCTCGCGCAACCCATCCTCGGGACCGTCGCCTTGGGTTCTCGCCTGAAATTTAGTAGCCATTGCTGTATCCCATCCGTTAGAACTGCAGACCGGCTTCGCGAGCCGCTTCAGCCAAAGCCTTCACGCGACCGTGATAGGCAAAGCCGCTGCGGTCGAAGGCAACCTTTTCGATCCCGGCGGCCTTGGCCTTCTCGGCGATGCGCTTGCCAATCAAGGCGGCTGCGTTGGTGGTTGCACCCTTGCCGCCGGCTCCGATTTCGGCGCGAACTTCCGGCTCGACGGTGGATGCCGAAGCCAGGACACGCTTGCCGTCGCCGGAGATGACGCTGGCGTACATGTGCAGATTGGTCCGATTGACGGTCAGTCGAGCCACACCCTGCTCCGCAATGCGGATGCGGGTCTGACGCGCACGGCGAAGACGTTGCTCTTTTTTGGTCAACATGGTGCCGCTCCTTATTTCTTCTTCGTCTCTTTGATGACGATCTTCTCATCCGCGTAACGGATGCCCTTGCCCTTGTAGGGCTCGGGGGGACGGATCGCGCGAATCTCGGCGGCAATTTGGCCGACGCGTTGACGGTCCGCGCCCTTGATCACGATCTCGGTCGGAGCCGGCGTCGCCACCGTGATGCCCTCGGGCATCAGCTTGTCGACCGGGTGCGAGAAGCCCACGGACAGGTTGAGCTTGTTGCCTTGCGCCTGCGCCTTGTAGCCCACGCCCACGAGGCTGAGCTTTTTCTCGAAGCCTTTGCTGACGCCGACGACCATGTTGTTGACGAGCTGACGCATCGTGCCGCTCATCGCATCGGCTTCGCGCGAAGCATTCGCCGGCGCGAAGGTGATCTTTCCGGCCTCGAGCTGGATACGAACCAGCGGATGGCAGGCCAGGCTCAGGGTGCCGCCAGCGCCCTTGACGCTGACGACCTCCGGGTTCACGGTCACGTCCACACCTGCGGGAACGGTGACCGGCATTTTTGCTACACGGGACATTTCTATTCCTTCCGGGAGTCCGCGATCAGGCGACGTAACAAAGAACTTCGCCGCCGACGCCGGTGGCGCGCGCTTTGCGATCGGTCATGACGCCTTTGGGGGTCGTGACGATGGCAACACCCAGACCGTTCATCACGGAGGGGATCTCGTCGCGGCCTTTGTAAACGCGCAGCCCAGGACGGCTGACGCGCTCGATGCGCTCGATGACGGGCTTGCCGTCGTAGTACTTGAGGGCGATTTCGAGCTCGGCTTTGCCGCCTTCGCTCTTGACCTTGTAGTCCTCGATATAGCCTTCGTCCTTGAGAACCTTGGCAATCGCCACTTTCACTTTGGAAGAAGGAATCTGGACCGTCGCCTTCGACACCATCTGCGCATTGCGGATGCGGGTCAACAGGTCGGCAATGGGATCACTCATGCTCATGTCAAATCTCCTGCCGTTTACCAGCTAGCCTTGATGACGCCCGGGATGTCGCCCGCGAACGCGAGCTCACGGATCTTGGTGCGGGCAAGACCAAACTGGCGGAAGGTGCCGCGCGGCCGGCCGGTGATGGCGCAACGATTGCGCTGACGCGTCGGGTTGGCGTTGCGCGGGAGCTTCTGCAGCTCGAGACGTGCGGCGGCACGCTCTTCTTCGCTGCGCTTGGCGTCGCCGGCAATGGCTTTGAGTTCCGCGTACTTTTTGGCGTACTTGGCGACCAGTTTTTCTCGTTTGAGCTCGCGCTCAATCAGTGCTTTCTTTGCCACGGGTCACCTCAGTTCTTGAACGGGAAACGGAAGCCAGACAACAGCGCCTTGCACTCGTCGTCGCTTTTCGCGGTAGTCGTGATGCTGATGTTCAGCCCGCGCAGCGCGTCGACCTTGTCGTATTCGATCTCGGGGAAGATGATCTGCTCTTTGACCCCGATGTTGTAGTTGCCCCGACCGTCGAAAGCACGGCCGGAAATACCACGGAAGTCACGCACACGCGGCAGCGCAATCGTGACGAAGCGGTCGAGGAATTCATACATGCGCACGCCACGCAGGGTCACCATACAGCCGATCGGCTGACCTTCGCGGATCTTGAAGCCGGCGATGGCCTTGCGCGCCTTGGTCACGACGGGCTTTTGACCGGCGATCTTTGCCAGATCGTTGACCGCGTTGTCCATGACCTTCTTGTCGGCAACCGCTTCACCCACACCCATGTTGAGCGTGATCTTGGTGATGCGAGGCACTTCCATCGGGGACTTGTAGCCAAACTTAGCCATCAGTTCCGGAGCGATTTTTTCGCGATAGAGCTTTTGCAGTCGTGCCATGATCATGCCGCCTTGATTTCTTCGCCCGTGGACTTGAAGACACGCACACGCGAGCCGTCGGGCAGAGTCTTGATACCGACACGGTCAGCCTTGCCCGTGGCAGCGTTGTAGATCGCCACATTGGACTGGTGGATCGGCATGGCTTTTTCGACGATGCCGCCAACCGTGCCCTTGAGCGGGTTCGGCTTGACGTGCTTCTTGACGAGGTTCACACCCTCGATCAGCAGATGCGAGTCGTCGACGCGGGACGTCACGGTTCCACGCTTGCCCTTGTCGCGCCCGGCGATGACGATCACCTGGTCGCCCTTACGAATCTTGTTCATGGTGCGCCCTTACAGAACTTCGGGAGCCAGGGAGACGATCTTCATGAACTTCTCGGTCCGCAGTTCACGCGTGACCGGGCCGAAGATGCGGGTTCCGATAGGCTCGAGTTTGGCATTGAGCAACACAGCTGCGTTGCCGTCGAATTTCACCAGGGAGCCGTCGTTGCGACGGATGCCCTTGGCGGTGCGCACCACGACGGCGTTGTAGATCTCGCCTTTTTTGACGCGCCCACGCGGAGCCGCCTCTTTGATGCTCACCTTGATGATGTCGCCAACACTGGCGTAGCGCCGCTTCGAACCGCCCAGCACCTTGATGCAAAGGACGGACTTGGCGCCCGTGTTGTCGGCCACGTCTAACCGGGTTTCAGTCTGGATCATGTTGATATTCCCAACTTGTACCTGTTGCGCCCCTGGGGACGCGCCAGATCAGTCTTGGGCCCGTCGTCCACACCCCGAACCACTCGAGGTGTTTGTGCTGGGCAGATGTTTGTTCGCCAATAAAGCGAAGCCACATATTATGGCACCAAAAAAGAAGTGGGTCAAACATTTGTTTGAGTCCAGTACCTTTGGCGCTCGGGTTGATGTTGCAGGAGGAAGGGTAGCGGGGAACGCTGGCCGAGGGTGTGGTGCGGCGCTCGGCGTTGTAG
>NZ_RKQL01000004.1:0-2500 GCF_003843835.1 Tibeticola sediminis
CTACAACGCCGAGCGCCGCACCACACCCTCGGCCAGCGTTCCCCGCTACCCTTCCTCCTGCAACATCAACCCGAGCGCCAAAGGTACTGGACTCATACACGCCCTTTCGTGACAGCCTTGTGGCACCCCTATACTCGACAGGCGAGGCTCCCGGGGGGCTGCGACCGCATGCTTGCGCCTATTTCCAAGGCCCACTGAAACAAGGGGAGAGACACCATGCTTCAACTGCGTCCCGGCTGCGAATGCTGCGACAAGGACCTGCCGCCCGATTCGGCCGAGGCACGCATCTGCTCGTTCGAGTGGAACTTCTGCGCGTCCTGCGCGACCAACGTGCTGGCCGGCAAGTGCCCCAACCGCGGCGGCGAACCGGTGGTGCGCCCGCGCCGCTCGGCCAACAAGCTGGCGAACAGCCCGCCCTCCATGGAACGCGTGCATAAGCCGGCGTGACGAGCCGCCGCTGACCTTGTCGCGGGTTGCGAGGCGCGCGGCAAGGCCGGCGCTCCAGGCCCGGCCAGGAGACCGGCGCCTGCGAGCACTCGGATTCAGGCAGGCACCGCGGCCCGGCGATCGCATCACGATCGGGATGAGAACGCTCGAAGCGACGACGGGAACGCTGCCGAGCAGCGGCCGCATGCCCAGGGATTCGCTCGAGAACAGGTAACCCCAGGCGCTGGAGAACACGACGCCCGAATACTGGAGCGCCGCGGTGAACCCCCGGTAGCCACGGCCTTAAGCGCGCGACACCCAGACCTGGCCCAACGTGGCGAAGATAGGCACCCCACGCGCACCCGAACGCGCATTGAGGCCACTTGCTGTGACGACGACGGTAGCCCGATCGGTCGATGGCAGAGCGAGGCCGCTGAGTGTGACCGCCGTCGCCGTGCTGATCATCGGTGCCGCAATCGAAGCCGGTATCGGTTTCTGTACGTTCGTGTCTCATGCGCGAAACAGCCCCTTCGAGGCATTGCAGGGAGGTGCTTCGGAGAGATCGATGATCGACCTGTTCGGCGCTCAACCGTCCGTACGGGAAAAGCCCGGCTTGCTGTTCGCTCGGTATGTGCAACTGGGGCTCGGACGAATATTTCAGGGGCGACTACCGAGCACCGCAACGAGTGCGCATTCAAGCCCCCAACAAAGAAAAACGCCCGTTCGATTGAACGGGCGTTTATATAAATTGCCTGATGATGACCTACTTTCACACGGGAATCCGCACTATCATCGGCGCTGAGGCGTTTCACTGTCCTGTTCGGGATGGGAAGGAGTGGGACCACCTCGCTATGGTCATCAGGCATAACTGGTTTGTTCGCGAGCAGTTGAGCTGGCGAACGAATTCATAGAGATCGAATCATGAACTTTTGAATGCGTCTTGGCATAACAGCTTTGGCGGTTGCCAAAGTTATAGGGTCAAGCCGCACGAGCAATTAGTACTGGTTAGCTTAACGCATTGCTGCGCTTCCACACCCAGCCTATCAACGTCCTGGTCTAGAACGACTCTTTAGGGGGCTCGAGGCCCCGGCAGATCTAATCTTGGAACGAGTTTCCCGCTTAGATGCTTTCAGCGGTTATCTCTTCCGCACTTAGCTACCCGGCAATGCCACTGGCGTGACAACCGGTACACCAGAGGTGCGTCCACTCCGGTCCTCTCGTACTAGGAGCAGGCTTCCTCAAATCTGCAGCGCCCACGGAAGATAGGGACCAAACTGTCTCACGACGTTTTAAACCCAGCTCACGTACCTCTTTAAATGGCGAACAGCCATACCCTTGGGACCGACTACAGCCCCAGGATGAGATGAGCCGACATCGAGGTGCCAAACACCGCCGTCGATATGAACTCTTGGGCGGTATCAGCCTGTTATCCCCAGAGTACCTTTTATCCGTTGAGCGATGGCCCTTCCATACAGAACCACCGGATCACTATGTCCTGCTTTCGCATCTGCTCGACTTGTCAGTCTCGCAGTTAAGCACGCTTATGCCATTGCACTATCGTCACGATGTCCGACCGTAACTAGCGTACCTTCGAACTCCTCCGTTACGCTTTGGGAGGAGACCGCCCCAGTCAAACTGCCTACCATGCACTGTCCCCGATCCCGGTTAGGGACCTAGGTTAGAACCTCAAACACACCAGGGTGGTATTTCAACGTCGGCTCCACTCGATCTGGCGACCGAGCTTCACAGCCTCCCACCTATCCTACACAGGTCTGTTCAAAGTCCAATACAAAGCTACAGTAAAGGTTCATGGGGTCTTTCCGTCTTTCCGCGGGGAGATTGCATCATCACAAACATTTCAACTTCGCTGAGTCTCAGGAGGAGACAGTGTGGCCATCGTTACGCCATTCGTGCAGGTCGGAACTTACCCGACAAGGAATTTCGCTACCTTAGGACCGTTATAGTTACGGCCGCCGTTTACTGGGACTTCGATCAAGAGCTTGCACCCCATCACTTAATCTTCCAGCACCGGGCAGGCGTCACACCCTATACGTCCACTTTCGTGTTTGCAGAG
>NZ_RKQL01000004.1:7500-310353 GCF_003843835.1 Tibeticola sediminis
GACGCGGCCGGATGTGTTGCTGCTCGACGAGCCGACGAACCATCTGGATCTGGAGGCCATCGAGTGGCTCGAGGGCTTGCTGCTCGACTTCAAGGGCAGCGCCGTGGTGATTACGCATGATCGCGCGTTTCTCGATGCGGTTTCGACGCGCATCGTCGAGCTCGACCGTGGGCAGTTGCGCTCCTACCCCGGCAACTACACACAGTACCAGGCGCTCAAGGACGAGCAGCTCGCACAAGAGGCGGTGGTTCAGGCCAAGGCCGACAAGCTGCTGGCGCAGGAGGAGGTGTGGATCCGCAAAGGTGTGGAGGCACGGCGCACGCGCGCGCAGGGGCGGATCGTGCGCCTGGAGCGGCTGCGCGCTGCACGGGCGGCTCGGCGCGAGGTGCTGGGCCGCGTGCGCATGGAGGTGGCATCGGGGCAGCCGAGCGGCAAGATCGTCGCGGAGCTGACCGATGTGAGCAAGGCGTTTGGTGCGCGCACGGTGGTGCGCAAGCTCAGCACGACGATCCTGCGCGGGGACAAGGTCGGGCTGATTGGACCCAACGGGGCGGGCAAGACGACCTTGCTCAAGCTGATCCTGGGCGAGCTGAGCCCCGACAGCGGGCAGGTGCGCCAGGGCGCGAATCTGCAGGTGGCTTACTTCGACCAGTTGCGCAACGCGCTGGATCTGGACGCAACGCTGGAGGACTTCATCAGCCCGGGCAGCGAGTGGATCGAAATCGGCGGCAAACGCCAGCATGTGAAGAGCTACCTGGGCGACTTTCTGTTTTCGCCAGCGCGCGCCGCCTCGCCGGTGCGTTCGCTGTCGGGGGGTGAGCGCAATCGGCTGCTGCTGGCGCGGCTGTTCGCACGGCCCGCGAATGTGCTGGTGCTCGATGAGCCGACGAATGACCTCGACATCGACACGCTGGAATTGCTCGAGGACTTGTTGCAGAGCTACGAGGGCACGGTGTTTCTGGTGAGCCACGATCGACGCTTCCTTGACCACGTCGTGACCAGCACCTTGGTGGCCGAGGGCGATGGCCTGTGGCGCGAATACGAAGGCAGCGTGGAAGACTGGCTGACCCAGTCCGCGCGCAGCCGCGCGATTCAGGAAGCTTCCAAAACAGGAGCATCCCAAGACCGAAATACGCTGGCGAGCGCTCAAAAAGACCACAAACCTCGACCGGCACCCGCCGCGCGACCCGCAAAGCTCAGCTACAAGGAGCAGCGCGAGCTCGACGGGCTGCCCGCGCGCATCGAAGCCCTCGAAGCCGAGCAAGCCGCCCTGCGTGCCGAGCTGGCCGACGGCAGCCTCTACTCCCGAGACCCGCAGCGTGCCGCCGCGCTGCATGCCCGCGATGCAGCAATCGAGGACGAGTTGATGGCGGCGCTGGAGCGCTGGGAAGCGCTCTCGGCACGCTGATCTCGTCAACGACTCGGAATGGCGTGTGGGGCCGCGCGGGGCGCGGCCCCGCCCGACCCTCAACCCCGCATCGCCGCGAGGTGCACATGCAGCCTGCGCCAGAACTCGGCCTCTTGCGTGGTCGCGAAGTTGATGCGCATCAGGGGGCTAGCCCCACCACGCGCGTGAAAGAGCGAACCGGGTGCCAGCAAATAGCCCTCATCCAACAGCCGCAAGGCGAGCGCGTCGGTGTCCACACCGGTATCGATCCAACCGAACAGCCCCGCGGGCTCAGCGGCAAACCGGCAACCGGCTTGCTGCGCGAGTTGCACGCTGCGTGCGCGCGCGGCGTCGAGGCGCTGGCGCAGCCGCTCGGTGTGGCGGCGCAACTGGCCTTGTTCGATGCACAGCGCCAGCGCCTGCTCGAGCAGGCTGGGCGTGGTCAGCGTGGCCAGTAGCTTGGTGTCGAGCAGCCGCTCGACCAGCGCCGCGGGCGCCGCGAGGTAGCCCACGCGCCAACTCGGCGCGAGGATCTTGGCGAAACCACTCACGTAGACCGTGCGCTGGAGGCCGTCGAGCACGCTCATGCGGGTGGCGTGCTCCGGCGCGAGGTGGCTGTAGGTGTCGTCTTCGAGCACATGAAAGTCGTGCTGCTGTGCCAGCTGCAGCACGCGATGGGCCGCGGCAGGCGTGAGGCTGCCGCCGGTGGGGTTGTGCAACACGCTCACGCTGACATAAAGCCGCGGCGCATGTTCGGCGCAGTAGCGCGCCATGACGTCGAGGTTCGGCCCCTGCGGCCCGCGTGGCACGGGCAGGATGCGCATGCCCAGCGCGTCGAGACGGGCGAACTCCACCGCCCAGCCGGGCTCTTCGACCATCACCGCGTCCCCGGGCTTGAGCAGGGTGCGGCTCACGATGTCGAGCGCATGCGTCGCGCCCACGGTGGTGAGGATCCGATCCGGCGTCGCGGGCAGCCCGAGCGCGACCAGACGCTGGGCCAGCACCGCGCGCAAGCCCGCATCGCCTCGCGGATCGCCGTACTGCAGCGCCGTGGCCGGCCATTGGCGCGAGGCCGCCACCTTGCGAACCGCGGCAGCAACGAAGGGCGCGGCCAGCCAGTCGGGCGGGAAAATGCCCATGCCCGGTTGCGGCTGCGCGCCCGCCGGTGCAAACATGCCACGGATGAGCGCCGTGGCGTTGATGGGCTGCTGCAGGCGCGACGAAGTTGCTTCTTTTTCAGGAGCATGAGACGACCGTTTCACGCTGGGATTCGGCGCGTTTTGTGCCAAATCCCGCACAAAGAAGCCGCGCTGCGGCCGCGCCTCGACCAGCCCTTGCGCCAGCAACTGGTCGTAGGCGGCCACCACGGTCGCTGGGCTCACGCCGTGCAGGGCGGCACATTGGCGCACGCTGGGCAAGCGCGCGCCCGCGGGCAGCAAGCGATCGAGGATGCGCGCGGCCAGGCGCTGCGCGAGCTGTGCACTCAGGGGTTCGCCGGCTCCGCGGGTGAGCGGGTGGGTCGGTTGCATCGAAGGTTCCGAATCGGGCTGTACGAGCTCAGAGGCCAATACAGATTCATTTCTGAATCACTGAACTGTACTGCTCTCGTACTGCCATGCGCTCTACGATGAGGCACTGTCCTTCCATCGTTCGACCATCGTCCATGAATCCAGATGAACTCGTCGCACTGCTGATCCTGGTCACGGCCACGAGCTTCACGCCGGGTCCCAACACCACTTTGTCGACGGCGCTGGCGGCCAATTTCGGCCTGCGGCGCGCGCTGCGCTTCGTCTTTGCGGTGCCGGTGGGCTGGGGCATGTTGCTGCTGGCCTGCGCTTGGGGCGTGGGCGCGCTGCTGCTGGCGTTTCCCTTGCTGCGCGGCGCCATCGTGATCGGCGGTGCGGCCTATCTGCTGTGGCTGGCGGCGCGGCTCGCGCGCAGCGCGCAGCTCGGCCAGGCCCGGTCGGAACAGCTCCAGGTCGGCTTCGTGCAAGGCGTGGCGCTGCAGTTCGTCAACATCAAGGCCTGGATGCTGGCGCTGGCCATCGTCGCGGGCTGGATCGCCGGCCGCCCCGATGCCGCCGCGCGCACCGCGCAGGTGCTGCCGCTGATGCTCGTCTTCGGGCTGGCGAGCAACCTCACCTACGCGGCGGTTGGCTCGCTGCTGCGTCACTGGCTCACGCAGGGGCAGCGCCTGCTGGTGTTCAACCGCTGCATGGCCGCGGCGCTGCTGGCCACGACGGCATGGATGCTGCGGGGTGCGTGGTGAGGCGGTCGACGCGCTCATGCTGGGCTTCGACTGTGCGGTGCTGGCCATGGTGCGGCCCGACCGCCGAGCGATCGCCACGACGCGCCGAACAAGCCCGCTAGTTTCACTCGAAACCTCACTCGAAACCGCTGAAGCAGCTGTATCCCCTCACCCCGGAAGGACCGCCCCATGAATTGGACGCTTGCCCGCCGCACCCAGGCGATGAACCCCTCGGTGATCCGCGAGATCCTCAAGGTCACCGAAAAGCCCGGGATCATCAGTTTTGCAGGCGGCCTGCCCGCGCCGGACACGTTTCCCGTCGAGGCGCTGCGTGAAGCCACCGACCAAGTGCTCAGCCGCGACGGGCGTGCCGCGCTGCAGTACGCCGCCAGCGAGGGCTTCGGCCCCTTGCGCGAGGCGGTGGCGGCGCAACTGCGCGCGCAGGGCATGGGGGTCGATGCCGATCAGGTGCTCATCACCAGCGGCAGTCAGCAGGCGCTGGATCTGGTGGGCAAGGTCCTGATCGACGCGGGCAGCCGCGTGCTGGTCGAGTCGCCCACCTATCTGGGCGCCTTGCAGGCCTTCGCGCCGATGGAGCCCAGCTTCGCCGCCGTGCCCAGCGACGCCGAGGGTCCCGACCCCGAGGCCCTGCACCGGCTGGCCACGGCGGGCACGGTGCCCGCACGCTTGGCCTATCTGCTACCCAACTTCCAGAACCCCAGCGGCCGCACCTTGAGCGCCACGCGCCGCGACGAGCTGGTCGCCGTGGCGCAGCGCGCGGGCCTGCCGCTGGTGGAGGACAACCCCTACGGCGACCTGTGGTTCGACGCACCGCCTCCGCCGCCGCTGGCCGCGCGCTGGCCCGAGGGCTGCCTCTATCTCGGTTCGTTCTCCAAGGTGCTCGCGCCGGGGCTGCGGCTGGGCTATGTGGTGGCGCCGCGCGCGGTGTTCCCGAAACTGCTTCAGGCCAAGCAGGCGGCCGATCTGCACACGCCGGGTTTTAACCAGCGCATCGTGGCGCGGCTGCTCGACGATGGATTCCTGGAGCGGCACGTGCCCAACATCCGCGCGCGCTACCGCGCGCAGTGCGCGGCCATGCTCGCAGCGCTGGAGCGCGAAATGGCGGGTCTGGACGTGCGCTGGAGCGCGCCCGAGGGGGGCATGTTCCTCTGGCTGCGCCTGAGCGCCGGGCTCGACGCCACCGCACTGCTGCCCGAGGCGGTGCGCGCCGGTGTGGCCTATGTGCCCGGCGCCGCCTTCTTCGCCGAAGCGCCCGATGCGCGCACGCTGCGCTTGTCCTTCGTCACCGCCAGCGTCGAGCAGATCGACCGCGGCATTGCCGCGCTGGCCAACGTGGTCCGCTGCGCCCGGGCACAAAGCCCGGACGCGCCGGCTGCCGCCGCACTCGACACCGGCGGTTGACGGCCGCGCACAGCTCCTGACCCCAAAATCACCCCCGTTGCCCATGAACCCGCCCAGCCCCACACCCCGCGGCCGCCCCTTCCGTCAAGTCGACGTCTTCACCAAGACGCCTTACTTCGGCAACCCGGTCGCCGTCGTGCTCGACGGGGAAGGGCTCGACGCGCAGGCGATGCAGCGCTTTGCGCGCTGGACGAATCTGTCCGAAACCACCTTCGTTCTGCCGCCCAGCGCCGCCGCGCGCGCCGCGGGCGCCGATTACCGTGTGCGCATCTACACGCCGAGCGGCGAGTTGCCGTTTGCGGGCCACCCGACGCTGGGCACCTGTCATGCCTGGCTGGAGGCCGGCGGCCAGCCGCAGAGCGCAGCGGCTGTCGTGCAGGAATGCGGCGTGGGCCTGGTGCGCATCCGCCGCCAAGGCCGTTTGCTGGCGTTTGCGGCACCCCCGCTGCAACGCCGTGACGCGACGGCCGACGAAATCGAGCCCGTGCGGGCCGCGCTGGGGCTGGCCCCCGAGCAGATCCTGGCGAGCCAAATACTTGACAACGGCCCGGTCTGGCTGGCCCTGCTGCTGGACGGGCCCGAGACGGTCCATGCGCTGCAGCCCGACCACACGGCGCTGGCCAAAATTGGGTTCAACGTTGGGGTCGCCGGTGTGAATCGGCCTGATGATGCTATTACCTTGATAGCACGCTCGAGCCGCGAGGCGCGCGCCTTTGCCGCGCCCGCCAGCGCCGGCCAGCACCCTGCCATCCATCGCACCGAGCCCGAGCCTGAGCTCGTCGTGCGCGCGTTCGCCGCGCCCATCGGCGTGCCCGAGGACCCCGTGACCGGCAGCCTCAACGCCAGCCTCGCGCAGTGGCTGATCGACACCGGACGCATGCGGGCGGCCTACGTGGCCGAGCAGGGCGCCGCCTTGGGCCGGGCCGGCCGCGTGCACCTCGAGCGCGACGCCAGCGGTCAGGTCTGGGTGGGCGGCCACAGCGTCAGCTGCATCGTGGGCGAGCAGTGGGGTTGAGCAGGCCGCGGGCCGCCCCGCCGCAGCCCGTCACCGGCGAGACAAGCGCCCCCGCCGCGCTGCGCCACCATCGCCGCCATGGGAACGCTCTACCTCGTGCGCCACGGCCAGGCGTCTTTCGGTGCCGATGATTACGACCGGCTGAGCCCGCTCGGGCAGCGGCAAAGCCAACGCCTTGGGGCCTATTTCGCGAGCCGCGGGCTGCGCTTCGATGCCGTGCTCACCGGCACCCTGCGACGGCACGCACAAACCTGGGAAGGCATGGCCAACGGAGCGCTCTGGGGGGAGGCCGCGCCCATTGCGCAGCCACACCCGGGCCTCGACGAATACGACAGCCACGCGCTCATTCGCGCGCTGCCGCCGCAAGACCTGCCGCCACCCGGCACGCCCGAAGGCTACCGACAGCACTTCCGGCTGCTGCGCGACGCGCTCGCGCAGTGGATGGCCGGCGTCATCGACCCCGAAGGCATGCCGAGCTGGAACGCGTTCGCGGCGCGCGTGCGTGCGGTGCTCGAGGACGTGCGCACGACGCACAGCGGCAACGTGCTCATCGTGTCGAGCGGCGGCCCCATTGCCACCGCGGCCACACTGGTGCTCTCTGCCCCGGCCGAGACCATGATCGAACTCAACATGCGCCTGCGCAACACCGCCGTGAGCGAGTTCACCTTCAACGCCCGCCACCACCGCCTATTGACCTGGAACACCTTGCCGCATCTCGACGGTGCGGACGCGGAGTGGGTGAGTTATGCATGAGCTTCGCTGAGAGGCGGGTCGGGCTCGCCTTCCGACAAACTGGCGGCGCCGGGTTTGTCGATCAAGGCCAGCGCCTGGTCCTTCCCGCCCGGGGAGCGGCGTTCCACGAACAGGCTGTTTCCCGCCATGCGCTTGGCCTGCTTCTTCGCGTCGGCCGCCGCGGCCGCGATCTCGTGGTGGGATTTGTACTGCCCCGGCTCGACCTTCACCGCGCCGATGGACAAGCAGGTCAGCGGATGGAACACGACCCGGCCCAGGCGGTCTTCGGTCACGTAGCCACCGCGTTCCCGATCCTCGGCCGTGAAGAAAGCTTCGACCCCCGCGCCGAAGGCGTCCAGGGCAGCGCGGCAACGTGCTTCCCAGTCCTGGCTTTGGAACAGAATGACGAAATCGTCGCCGCCGATGTGGCCGATGAAATCCCGGCTCGGATCGCAGGCCTGCGCGAGGACCCTACCCGTCAGCTGGATCATGTCGTCACCTTTACGGTAGCCATAAACGTCGTTGAACGGCTTGAAATGGTCCAGGTCGCAGTAGCAGGCACAGAATGGCACGCCACGATCAATCAGTCGGTCGATGTGCTCGTTGATCGGCACGTTGCCCGGCAGCAGGGTCAGGGGATTCGCATAGCGAGCGGCGTCGATCTGCATCTGCGTGATCTCCCGCATCAGGTCGTGGCCCGTGCCCATCCCCAGGTACGCCCCGCCGTCCGTAATGATGAAGCCGTTGAGCAGATGGTGGCGGTCGGCCTGCACGACCATGTTGGAGAGTTCCTGAATGCTGATGTTCTTGTCCACCACCAGGGGCGAGGCGTCCATGAACTTCGAGCAGGGCCGCTTGCCATGCAGTTCACGGAAGTACACGCGGGCAAAGCGGTCGATCAGGGTGTAGCGGTTGATCAGACCCACAGGAATGGCGTTCTTCACCACGGGAATGCTCAGCAAGTCGGGGTCCGCCACGAACATGTCAAAGACGGTCTCGTTGTGGGTTTCGGGTGTCACCGCCGGAACTGCCCGCAGCAACTTCATCGCGGAGACGGTCTTTTGGCCCATCAACCCGCCGTGGGGATAGACCGAGACACTGCCGCGGCCGAGGGCATCGGCGACCTGCGCCGGTAGGGCGAGGGCCGGGTTCGCGTTGGGACGGGCGATGTGATAGCCCTGCCCGTAAGCGATGCCCAGGTCCTTGATCAGAAGCAGTTCGGCCTGGGTCTCGATGCCCTCGGCGATGACTCGCGAGCCCGATTCCTCCGCGATCCGTTGGATCGACCGCACGAATTGCAACTTGACCGGATCCTGGTTGATGCCCTGGACGAAGTGCATGTCGATCTTGATGTACTCCGGGCGGAGCTCCGACCAGAGACGCAGGCTGGAAAAACCCTCGCCCAGGTCGTCGATGGCAATGCGAAAGCCCATGGCGCGGTAGTGCATCACCGCCTCGCGCAGCAGCTTGTAGTCCTGGGTCGCCTGGTTTTCCGTCAGTTCGATCACGACCCGATCGGGGTTGATGCCCAGGCGTTGGATGTAGCGTATGGTCTCGCCATACTTGCTGTTGGGCTGCACGAGGGCGTCCGGGCTCACGTTCAGGAACAGCTTGCCCGGCAACTGGAGTGACATGAATCTCTCCAGCACCACCTCGCGGCACAAGAGTTCCACCTCGACGTTCAGCCCATTCTTCGCCGCGACTCCGAACAGGCTCGCGGGCGCGTGCAAGGGACTGTCGGAGGGTCCGCGGATCAAGCCCTCATAACCAAAAATCTCGCCGCTACCCATGGAAATGATGGGCTGGAAGACCGCCGTCAGCGTCCGCTGCTGGATGACCGCCAAAAGCCGGTCGAGCATTTCATTGTCCGGGTCTGCGGCCGTGAAAGAAGGCTCGCTGTTTGATGCCATAACAAGGTTCCACGCAGGCCATCACATCGCGTGAGGTTAGGGCAACGCTGAACAAGCCCCTCGCGCGCCGCGCATCGCCATCGCGGGGACCTATTCAGCGTTGCCTGAAATGCGCAGCCTCATCTTGGGAAACTTTTGTGACATAACCGTGACGCCCGTTGAATATCCCTGACGTTTCGCATGGCGTTCAACGGCGTCAAGGCGGTGCGGCCGTCATGAGGCTGCTACCTGCGTCGATACCCGGCAGGGCCTTTCATTCGGCTTCGCCCAAGGTCTGCAACGGAATATCCGCACGCTCGGCGAGGGCGTCGAGCGCGGCGCGGGTCTGCCCGGCGAAGAAGCGCGTGAGGCGCTCATGGGTCTCGGGGGCGAATAGGGTGGAGAGGCTGCGGTATTCGATCTGGGCAGCACGGCAAAGCGCCTGCGCGAAGTGGGGCTCGAGGGCGGCGACGGCCACGCGGCCGTCGGCGCAGGCATAGACCCGGTAGCCCGCATGCGCGCCGCCCACGGCGCCTTGGCGCTGAGTGAGGCCCCAGCGCAAGGGCAGCGCGAGCCAGGCGGCGGCTTCCGACAGCGCCACCTCGACCGATCGACCCCGCCGGGCCATGCCGCCCGGCGCGCGCTGGGCCAACACGACTTGCAGCACCGCCTCGCTCGCGAGCAAGGCGCCAGCCATGTCGGCGAACAAGGTGGGCGGCAGCTCGAGGCCGGGGACCAAGCCGGCTTCGGCCAGATAGGTCAGATCATGCCCCGGCGCTTCGGCCCGCGCGCCCGGCGCGCCGACGATGGCCACCAGGGACAAGTGCGGATGTGTGCGCCGCAGCTGCCCGGCACTGAGCCCGAGCTTGCGCAACGCCGAGGGCCGAAACGAGGTCAGCAGCACATCGCTGCGCGCCAGTTCCCGCGCCAGCGCCGCCTGCCCGGCCTCGGTCTTGAGGTCGAGCGTGCGGCGGCGAATGCCTGCATGCAGTTGCGCATAGGCGCCGGCGTTGTACTGCCCCATCGGGTCGCCTGGGGTGTCGGCCGGCGCACCCGGGGGCGCAGGCGGCTCGATTTTCAGGCAGCGCGCGCCCATGCTCGAGAGCCGCATCAAAGCCGCCGGCCCCGGCAGATTGAGCGCCAGGCTCGTGATGCGCACGCCGCGCAAGGGGCGCAGGCTCGGCGCGGCGGGAAAGGCGGCCGTGGTGGGGGCGACGGGTTTCATGGCGATGACTCCTGTTTTTTGCACTCTGTGCGACGGCGCACGCCCGTCGGTGGTTTGGGATGCGCGTCGCGCACCCACACGACGGCCGCGGGCTCGCGTCGGATCTGGCCGCTCGCCTCGAGCCGCGCGACGCAGCGGTAGAGCGCCTCGTGCGAGACGCCGAGTTCGGCCGCGAGGGACTTGAGCCCGCCTGCGGTGGTCTCGAAACGCCCGCCAGGCGCGGTGGCGAGCCAATGCAGCAAGCGGTCCTGCACACGCTGGAGGGACAGCCGCTCGCACTGCTGGCGCAGCCGGCGCAGTTCGCCGTTGAGCATGGCGATCCAGCGCAGCGCCGCCGCCGGGATGCGGGTGATGCGCGCGGACAGCGTGACGCGGGCGTCGCAGTGGTAGCGCGCCGATTGCAGGCTGGCCTCGGCCACGAAACCCTGACGCTGGCGCTGCAGCACGAGCAGCGCGCCCCCGACACCGGGGCGCTCGAGCACCACCTCGCCAGCGGCGACGAAAAACATCCACTCCGGCACGGCCCCGGTGTGAAACAGCCGCTCGCCCCGCGCCACCGACATGGTGCGGCACTGGGCATGCAAAGGCGTGGGCAAAAGCTCGGCCAGGGTGTCGGGTAGCGTGTCGGGTACGGCGGTGTCCATAGCGGGCGGCGCTTCGGGTGACGCTGAATAATCCTAAATCCGGCAGTTGACCGCTTTTCGTGAAACGCAAGGTGTTGACGCTTCAACAATTTTCGGTGCGGAGGCCGTTCACCGCTTGGGTGAGCGCTGCGCACCCGTTCGAGCCGCCCGGGTGCGCCCAACTGCCGGATTTAGGATGATGGGCCGGGATGGTGCGCGGGGGCGGGTCCAGCGTTGCGCCGGGTCACATGACAGACATCATATGCCGCGTCGGCGCTGCGAACGCATACTGCGGTGCATGACCAAGGATGCTGCCCTCAAACCAACACCCCCCACGCCGAACTGGCGGCGTTTTGGCGAGTCTGTGCCCGGCTACGAGGTGCCGGTGCTCAATGAACGCGCGGTGCGCGCGGCTGCGGGTTTGCTGTTCGTGCCGGCGCTGATCTCCTTCATGAATGCCTGGCTGCTCGGCAATTTCCAGCCCACGCGGCTGTTCGTCGTGGCCTTTCTGATCGACTTCGCGCTGCGGCTGTTCGTGAGCCCACGCTGGGCGCCGAGCCTGGTTCTGGGGCAATGGCTGGTGCGCCGGCAGCAGCCCGAATGGGTGGGCGCGCCGCAAAAGCGCTTCGCCTGGGCCATCGGCTTCGTGCTGGCGCTGACGATGTTCGTGCTGGTCGTGGTCCAGCAGGTCATCGGACCGCTCAACATTTTGGTCTGCGCGACGTGTCTGACGCTGATGTTCTTCGAATCGGCGTTGGGGATTTGCATCGGCTGCAAGCTCTACAACCTCATCCGGCCCGAGGCCGCGCAGCACTGTCCCGGCGGCAGCTGCGCTCTGCCGCCCGACCCCGCCGTGCAGGTGGATCGCCGACAAGCTGCCGCTGCTGCGGCCTATGCCGTGGTGCTGGGCGTGGCCGCGTCGCTGCTGGCTCCGGCGCCCACGCCGACGGCGGCGGCGATGAAAGCCCCTGCGACCGAGACAACCGCGGCGGTTGCGCCGCAAGCCAGCGCACCCGCCAACGCCCCAGGTTCAGCCGCGTCCGCAGCCACTGCCGCGGCTGCAGCCGAGGCCGAGCGATGCAAAGTGCCCGACTTCGCCAAAGCCATCGGCCATGAAGAAATGTGGAAGCGCCACAACCACTGCTGAATCCGACCCCGTGCCCGCGCGCGACGACCGGATTCGGCGTTCGATCCAACGCTCAACGCTCAACCCTCAGGCCCATCCCCATGCCCCGTCTTCCCCTGCCCCGCCGCGGCTTCCTCAGCCTGCTGCTTGCCGCCGCTGCCAGCGCCCATGCCGCCAACCCCACGGTGGAGATCATCGCGTTTGCGCACCCGCCGGTGCTCAACGCGCTCCAGCCCTTGCGCGATTGGCTGGGCCAGCAAGGCAAGCGCGTCCGGTGGATCGAAACCGACATGGAGTCGCCCGCCGGGGCCCAGCGCCTGCGCGCCCTGGGCATAACGAGCCACACCCCGCTGGTGATCCTCGTCGACGGACGCTATGCGCACACGCGCGCCGACGGCAGCACCCTGGCCTTAATCGGCTTCCCCTCGTCCGGCGGCGGCCCTGGCTGGACGATCGAGGACGCCAAGGCCATCATCACTCGCGCCATCGCGGGAACTCATCCAGCGTCGCCCTGAACGCCGCGCCCCGACATTGAAGAAAAACGGCGACCCACCAGCTTCAAACGGTCACCCTAAATCCGGCAGTTGGGCGCGCCCGGGCGGGCCGTCATCGGGCGCGCGGGCAAGGCGCAAACCGCAGCCATGGCGGGCGCCATGGCGAGGATTTGCAACGCCGCCCCCGCACCCGAGGGCGGCTCGAACGGGTGCGCAGCGCTCACCCAAGCGGTGAACGGCTTTTGCACCCGAAAACGGTTCAAACATCAACACCTTACATTCAGATCAAAGCGGTCAACTGCCGGATTTAGGGTCACTGTCTGCTCTTTTTATAGGAGCAATCGCACGGTCCCAATCAGCCGATGCCCGCACCCGCCGCGACCGCGCGGGCGCGCAGTTGGCCGCAGCCGCCTTCGACATCCTGCGCAGCCGAGTGGCGCAGCTTGGTGAGGATGCCGCGGCGGTGCAGGTGTCGCGCCATTTCGGCGGCGCGCGTCCAGTCGGGCCGGCGCCAGGGCAGGCCGGGCACGGCGTTGTAGGGGATGAGGTTGAGCACGGCGTAGCGACCGTGCAGCAGGCGTTCGAGCCCCTGGAGTTCGTCGTCGCCGTCGTTGACGCCTTCGATCAGGGTCCACTGCACCTGCACCGGGTAGCCGCTCTCGCGCGCCCAGGCATCGGCGGCCTCGACCAGCTCCTGCGGCGACAGGCGCGGCGCGCGCGGCAGCAGTTCAGCGCGGCGCGCGGCGTCGGTGCTGTGCAGCGAGAGCGCCAGCGCCGGCTTGACCCGGCAGCGCGGCAGCCGCTCGAACACGCGGGCGTCGCCCACGGTCGAGAGCACCAGGTTCTTGTGCCCGATGTCGCCCGCGGTGCCGAGCAGCTCGATCGCATCGAGCACCGCGTCGAGGTTGTGCGCGGGCTCACCCATGCCCATGAACACCACCTTTTTCACCGGCCGCAGCGTGCGCGCCAATGCAACCTGCGCGACGATTTCGGCGCTGCCGAGCTGGCGCAGCAGCCCGCCCTGGCCGGTCATGCAGAACACGCAGCCGACCGCGCAGCCCACCTGGGTGGAGACGCACAAGCCCGGCGTGCGCCCCGGCGCGAGCAGCACGCTCTCGACCGTCTGCCCGTCGGCCAGCGCGACGAGCAGGCGCGCCGAGCCGTCCTCGGCCGGGTGCAGGCTGTGCAGCCGCGCCAGGCCCGCCAGCGCCTCGCTGAGCGCGGGCAGCGCCTCGCGCAGCGGCTTGGGCAAAAAGTCTTCGACACGGCGCCGCCCGCTGGTCTGCGGCCGGGCCTGCGACCACAGCCGCAGCACCCGGTGCTGATGCGCGTCGTTCGCGCCCAGCGCGCGCAGACGCTCGCGCAGCGCGCCGAGGTCGGCCAGCGCCAGCGCCGCAGCGTCAGGACGATCGAAACGGCGCAACGGCACCGGCTCGAAGGCGGATGCGACGTCGCGGGTGACGGCGAACGCGGGGGCGGTGTTCACTGCGGCTTGAACCCGCTCTTTTCGATGATGCCGGCCCAGGTCTTGCGGTAGGCGGCCTCGCGCGCGGCGAGCTGCGCGCCGGTCATGAATTCCACCGTCAGGCCCATCGCGGTGAGCCGATCCCGCACCGCGGGCTGCGCCAGCACCTTGGCGAGCGCCGCGGAAAACCGCTCCAGCGCCTCCTTGGGCGTGCCGGCGGGCGCGAAGACGCCGTAGAACGGCTCGTCTTCGAGCCCCTTCAAGCCCAGCTCGGCAAAGGTCGGCACATCGGGCAGCGTGGCTTGACGCTTGCCCCCGAGCACGGCCACCACGCGCAGCTTGCCAGCCTTGTGGTTTTCGATGAAGTCGGGCACCGAGCCCACGCCCGCGGCGATCTGGTTGCCCAGCATGTCGGCCATCATCGGCGCACTGCCGCGGTAGGGCACGGCGACCAGATCCAGACCGTAGCGCTTGGCGATGAGCTGCACCAGGAATTCCGGCGTGGACGCCGGTGCGGGAATGCCCACGTTGCTCTTGCCGCCTTGGGACTTCACCCAGGCCAGGTACTCGTCGAAGCTCTTGGCCGGGGTGCCGCCGGAAACCGCAAACGCGTTGACGAAGCTCGCAAAGCCCGCCACCGGCACGAAGTCGCGCGCACTGTCATAGCCGGGGTGCTTCACCACCATCGGCAGGATGGTGATGGTGTGGTCGTGCGAGACGAAGAAGGTGTGCCCGTCCGCCGGCGCGGCCTTGAGCGTCTGCGCAGCGATCTGGCCGCCCGCGCCGGGCTTGTTCTCCACCACCACGGGCACGCCCAGGGCCTCACGCAGCGGCTCGGCGAGCACGCGCGCCACCGCATCGGTGCCGCCGCCGGGCGGAAAACCCACGAGCAGCTTGACAGCCGATCCCGTCTGGGCCGAAGCGGCGAAGGCGGTGCAGGCGGCGAGGGCGCACAGGGCGCGGCTGAGCCAGAGGCGGCGGGGTGGGGTCATGGTGGGCTCCTGGGGTCGGGATGATGCGAAATTATGGCCACGCACAACCAGCCCTCGTGCGGATTCACTGAAAGCGGCGTCAGCGGCTGCGCAGCGTGTCGGGCGGCAGCTGGTCGATTTCCGCGAGCAGTTGGGCGAGGGCGCGGCCAGCGGCTTCGACGAGGGCGCGGCCACGCGCCGCATCGGCGGCCGCGGCATTGCCCACGGCACCCTCGGGGTTGTAGTCCTGCATCTGCCAAGCCAACTTGGCGCTGCGGCCGTCACCAAGCAGCGCAAACCGCTCGGCGCGCGCGCGCGCCGCGGACTCGAAGGATTGCGCCGCCGCCATGCGCACGCGCTCGGGCGCGAGCGCGAGCATCATCGAAGTCTCGATCGCCCCGGCGTGGATGCCAAAACGCTGCTCCTCGGCGCCAAAGGCGGCCTGTGGATCGGCGCCGGTTTCGTCGCGCAGCGGCAGCTGGAACCAGCTCGTCGTGTAGACCAGCATTCCGAGCCGCGCGCGCAAATCCCGCGCCACCGGGTCGAGCAGACCGACCTGCCCGCCGTGGCTGTTGAAGAGGACGAGCTTGCGCACACCCGCTGCGGCCACGCACTCGGCCACTTCGGTCCACAGCCGTATCACCGTCTCGGCCTGGAGCGTGAGCGTGCCGGGAAAGGCGGCATGTTCGGGGCTGAAGCCCACAGCCTGCGTGGGCAAAAACAGCGCCGGCAGGTCCGGCGCCAGATGCGGCAAGGCCGCCGTCACGATGCCGTCGACCAGCGTTGCGTCCACCGACAGCGGTAGATGCGGCCCGTGCTGCTCGGTCGCGGCGACCGGCAGCACGGCGATCGCCCGCGCCCGGTCGAGCGCCGCAAAATCGGTGGTGCAGAGTTGGGCCCAATAGCGCGCAGGTGGGTTCATGCGCGCATGGTAGCGAAGATGGGGCGCGGCGCGACCTATGATCCTAAATCCGGCAGTTGACCGCTACTCGCGAAAAGCAAGGTGTTGATGTTTCAACCATTTTCGGTGCGCAGGCCCTTCACCGTTTGGGTGAGCGCTGCGCACCCGTTCGAGTCGCCCTCGGGCGCGGGGGCGGCGTTGCAAATCCTCGCCATGGCAAGCGCCATGGCTGTGGTTTGCGCCTTGCCCGCGCGCCCGATGACGACCCGCCCAGGCGCGCCCAACTGCCGGATTTAGGATGATTGAGGCAACGCTGAACAAGGCCCCCGCCAGCCACACCCCATGCAAGCCCGCAACGCCACCGGAGATTCGTTCTACTGCTGGGATGGCGACGTGCTCGTCGTCAACATCCTCGGCAAACCGAGCGCCAAGAAAGACGCGATCGGCGAGCCGCTGGCCAACCAGTTGCGCGTGAGCGTCAAGGCACCGCCCGTCAACGGCCGCGCCACCGACTACATGGTGCGCTTTCTCGCGCCGCAGTTCGGCGTGCGCGAATCGGACATCGAGGTCGTTTACGGCCGCGAGAACGTCAACAAGCAACTGCGCATCCACGCGCCGAAAACGCTGCCCGAGGTGTTCGAGCGCTTCCCGCCGGGTGGCTCGCGCTGAGTTCTCTTGCGGGTCAGCCCGAAGCCGGCGCGTACATCCAGCGCCGCGACCACGGCAGCTCGCGCGCGGGACGGCCCGCGCGGCGGCACAGCACCTGATAGAGCGCGATGCGGTCGTGCTCGAAGGCCCAGCGACAGCCCGCGAGGTAGACCCGCCAGATGCGAAAACGCTTTTCGTCCACCATGCGGCGCAGCTCCTCGGCGCGGGCCTCGAAGGCCTCGCTCCAACACGCGAGCGTGCGGGCATAGTGCCGACGCAGGTTTTCGACATCGAAGGCTTCGAGGCCGCCGCGCTGCATCGTCGTGAGCACGGTGCCGATGTGCGGCAACTCGCCCTGCGGAAAGACGTAGCGGTCGATGAAGCGCCCGCCGCCGTAGGGCGTCTCGCCGTCGTCGGGGTCGGTGCTGGTGATGCCGTGGTTCATCGCCCAGCCGTCATCGGCCAGCAGGTCGTGGATGCGGCGGAAGTACTGCGGCAGGTTGGCCAGGCCCACATGCTCGAACATGCCCACGCTGCTGATGCGGTCGAAGCGGCCCTCGACCTCGCGGTAGTCCTGCAGCCGGATCTCCACGCGGTCTTCCAGCCCGGCCGCGCGCACCCGCTCGCGCGCGAGCTCGTACTGGTTTTGCGACAGGGTGATGCCCACGCAACGCGCGCCAAAGCGCTCGGCCGCGCGCAGCACCAAGGCACCCCAGCCGCAGCCGATGTCGAGCAGCGTGTGCCCCGGCGCCAGCCGCAGCTTGGTGAGGATGTGGTCGATCTTTTTCTGCTGCGCCTCGGCCAGGGTTTCCTCGCCTGTCTCGAAGTACGCACAGGAATAAACCATCGCCGGGTCCAGCCACCGCGCGTAGAACGCGTTGGAGACGTCGTAGTGGTACTCGATGGCCGCCCGGTCGGCCCCGGGCGTGTGGCGGGCGCGCTGCCGGTCTTGCCACGCGGTCGCCATACGCTGCATCAGCCGATCGAGCACGCTGGGCGCGGGCACGGCTGCTTCGGCAGCAGCTGAGTCCGCACCCTCTTCGGCGGCCAGTTCGGCGAGCCGCCAGGCTGTGTCGATGATCTCGGACACCGAGCCCTCGAAGTCGATGTGGCCTTCGACATACGCCTCGCCCAGCGATTCAAGGCTGGGCGAAAGCAGCGCGGGCAGCGCCTTGGGGCTGCGCAGCGTCAGCCGCACCGTGGGCTCGTGCGGCGGCGCGCACAAATACACCGCAGCCGAGGGCTCGTCACCCCAGCAAATGCACAGGGGCAGCGGCGCGCGCGAGCGCACCCGTTCGGCCCAGGGTTCGAGCGCGCGAACCAAAGCAACATCCAGGCTAGGCATGAGGTTCTCCTGCACAGAAAACCGTTCCTGGGGGATTATTCGCGCAGCAGCCGATGGGTGCAATCGCCGCTATGGCGACGTTGAATCGGTTTCCACGATGGCGCGCAAGGGACTGGTTCAGCGTTGCCCTATAGTGATCGACCGCCCACAGCGGCACGGGAACCTTGCGCCCGCGCCCGCACTCCGAAGGGCATCGCGCGGGACAAAACAAAGACCCGCGCCCTTGAACCCGAGCACCCAAGAGCCTGACCATGTTGCCACACCCCCTACGAGTAGGTCTTTTTTTAATAGCACTGTTGTGCCATTTCACGCCGGGCTTCGCGCAAATTCTTGCCAAAAGCGTGGTCACCACGCCCGAAGTTCGCGCCGAACTGCTCGCGCATGCGCCGCAAGGCCTGCCGCGCGATCCGGGCCAGGCCGCCGCCCACCCGGTGTGGCTGGGCCTCAAACTGGTGCACCAGCCGCATTGGCACACCTACTGGAAAAACCCCGGCGACTCGGGCCTGCCGACCACGCTGGAATGGACGCTGCCCCCGGGCGTGCAAGCCGGTGAGATCGTCTGGCCCGCGCCCAAAAAGCTACCCGTGCCGCCGCTGGTGAATTACGGCTACGACGGCACCGTGCTGCTGCCCGTACCGCTGCGCTTCACGGCCGACTATCGAGCACCGGCCAACGGCAAGCTCGATGTGCGGGTGAAGGCGAGCTGGCTGGTCTGTCGACAAGAGTGCATTCCGCAAGAGGGCGAGTTCGCGCTGTCGCTGCCGCTTGAGGGCTCGGTCGCGCTGCATGGCGCCGAGTTCGAAGCCGCGTTCGACGCCGCGCCCACCGACCTGTCCAGCCGCGCCCTCACCCGAGCCCGGGTCGAGGGTGAGCGCCTGCAGCTGCGCATCGCCGGTTTGCCCGAGGCTTGGCGCGGCCTAGCGCTCGATGTGTTTCCCGAAACGCCGGAAGTGCTCGAATCGGCGAGCACCGAGCACCCCCGAGCCACCCAGCGCTGGGCCGGCGAGGTCTGGGAAGCCGCGGTGCCCCTCTCCAAAGACCGCAGCAGCAGCCCCGAGCAGCTCCCGCTGGTGCTGAGTGTGCGCGAAGGCCGCAGCGCGCCGCCCAAAGCCGTGCGCGTGCTCGCGACCGTCGAAGGCGGCTGGCCCGCCGCACGCGCGGCGGCGACCGTCTCCCCGGCGCTCGAAGCGGCGTTGCAAGCGAACGCGGCGAATGCGGCTTCGGGCGCGGCCCCGGCAGCGCCCGGCGGCGGCGCGGACATCGGGCTTGTCGCCGCGCTGCTCGGTGCGTTCCTCGGTGGGCTGATTCTCAACCTCATGCCCTGCGTGTTTCCGGTGCTCGCGATCAAGGTGCTGGCCTTTGCGCAGCATGCCGAGGACCGCCGCGCGCACCGCATCAGCGGCCTGGCCTACACCGTGGGCGTGGTCGTGTCCTTCGTTGCGCTGGGCGCGCTGCTGCTGGCGCTGCGTGCGGCGGGCGAGAGCCTGGGTTGGGGCTTCCAGTTGCAAAACCCCTGGGTGGTCGCCGCTCTGGCAACGCTCTTCACCGTGATCGGCCTCAACCTCGCCGGGCTGTTCGAGTTCGGCAGCGTGCTGCCCTCGTCGCTCGCGAGTCTGCATGCGCGCCACCCGGTCGCCGATGCCTTTCTCACCGGCGTGCTGGCAGTGGCCGTCGCCTCGCCATGCACGGCGCCGTTCATGGGCGCGTCGCTCGGCTTTGCGGTGGCACTGCCCGGGGTGCAGGCGCTGGCCGTGTTCGCAGCCATCGGGCTGGGCCTCGCGCTGCCCTATTTGGTGGCCGCATTCTCGCCGGCGGTCGCGCGCGCGCTGCCCCGTCCTGGCGCCTGGATGGACACCTTCCGCCACCTCATGGCCTTCCCGATGTTTGCCACCGTCGTCTGGCTGGTCTGGGTTTTGGGACAGCAAAGCGGCATCGACGGCGCCGGCGCGCTGCTGGCGTTGCTGGTGGCGCTCGCCTTCGTCATTTGGGCGTTCACGCTGCAGGGCCGCGCGCGCTGGACGCTCGTCGCCGTGGCGCTCGCGCTGTTCGCCTGGACGGCGAGCGCCTTCGGCCCGCGCGTGGGGCAAATGGAGGCCACCAGCCTCAGCGACACCGGGGCGACGCCGAGCGCGGCGGCCGCCGACGGCGCGCTGGTCTGGGAGCCCTGGGCACCGGGCAAGGTCGAGTCGATCGTGGCCAGCGGCCAAGCCGTGTTCGTGGACTTCACCGCCGCTTGGTGCGTGACCTGCCAATACAACAAGAAAACCACGCTCGCGAACCCTGCGGTGCTCGCCGACCTGCGGACCAAGAACGTGCGTCTGCTGCGCGCCGACTGGACCCGGCGCGACCCCGCCATCACCGCCGAACTCGCCCGCCTGGGCCGCAACGGCGTGCCGGTCTACGTCCTGCACGCCCCGGGCCAGGCGCCCGTGGTGCTGTCGGAACTGATCTCGGTCGATGAACTGCGCGGGGCCTTGGGACGGTTGTGAGCGGGCCCGCCCCCTGCCCCCGCATCCCCAGCGGCCGCCGAGCCCGATTTTCAGTGCTGTTTTGCGCCGATTGCCAGCACAAAATGGTCCTCTCATCTTCAAAAAAAGGAGCGCCCATGACGACCGATGCCCCCTTTGATCGCGAAGCGCAGACGATCGCGCGGCTGCTCGACACCTGCCGCACGGTGGCGGTGGTCGGGCTCTCACCCAAACCCACGCGCGAGAGCCATGACGTGGCGCGCGTCATGCAAGCCTCGGGTTGGCGCATCGTGCCGGTCAACCCCGTCGCCGCAGGCCAGACCATCCTCGGCGAGCCGGTCTATGCCTCACTGCGCGAGGCGGCCGAGCATGCGCGCATCGACCTGGTCAACGTCTTTCGCCAGTCGGAGGATGTCCCCCCGGTGGTGGATGAAGCCATCGCCATCGGCGCCCCGGCAATCTGGCTGCAACTGGGCATCCGGCACGACGAGGCCGCCGCGCGCGCCCGCGCCGCCGGGCTTGCCGTGGTGCAGGACAAGTGCCTGAAGGTGGAGTGGGCGCGCCGGTCCGTGCGTCCAGGCGACACGCCCTGACGGCTCAGAAGCGGTGAATGAACCGGGCGTGAAGGATTCGCTTGCAACGTCTCAAGCCGCCACCCGGCGCACCACCACCTCGGGGTTGAGGAAGCGCAGCGCGCGCTGGCTGTCCGCGCCGGCGCGGCCCGGTGTCAGTGGCGGCGCGAGCAGGGCCTGCAGCTCGCGCTCGAGCGCATCGTAAGCGCCGGGGTAGGTGCTGCGCAGGCCCACCGCGAGCCGAAAGCGGATCGGCTGCGCGGCCGGGTTGTGCGCGTCGCGCATCAGCCCCAGCGCAATCAGCCGCGAAAGCCGCTGCTGCAGCACCGGGCCGGGCGCGGCGTCGATCAGAAACAGCGCGAGCTGCTGGCCGCGCAAACGGCCCACCAGATCTTGCTCGCGGGCCACCACCCGCACCATGCGCACGCTGTGCGCCATCAGCGCCTCCCTAACGCCGCATGGAGCACGCCAATGGCATCTCAGGCAACATGAAGCCTAACGTTTGACATGAGGGGCGACCAAAGGCGCTAGCCTTTGGGCGTCCCTCTCGATGGAAGGGTTAGGCGCCTGTTTCACTTACTAAGGACGGCCTTTCCAACGAAGCCAAGTACCGGAAGAAAGAGAGAAAGCAACGCCTTGGCTATAGCTGGATTGAGTGCAGCAGCAAGCCCGCCGAAGACGGAGGAAGCCGCGATTGATTTTGCCCAAACCCCTTTTGGAACTAGGACGGCGTTCAGGATCGCGACTAGCCCACCAAAGGCTATAGCTCCCGCCGCAAAGCCGACAAAAGGAGCCAGGCTATTCAAGAATGATTGATGGGCGGTGCCGGTTGAACCGCTGAAGGCAATGGCCGAGCCTACAACGGCTACGAAGAACGCAAACGCGAACACGATGGCCGCTCCGCCGAGGAGCAGCAGAACGAGAAGGAGGCGTTTCAATCTGCTGATGATGGGCATGAGGCGCCTAACGTCAAAGCTCAGGGGCGCGAAGCCGGCTTGCCGGCGGAGCGTCCCGCTGGAGCGGAAGGTTAGGGCGTGATCCTTATGTTTTTCGGCCATGACTATATTCGTGCATTTCAACTAACAAAAAGCGGACTAGCAATTAGAGACAAGCCAATGAATGTGATTGGCAGCCATGACCTATTCATGATGGATACGAACTTTCTAAATTTTGGGTGGCGAATATAAAACTCTTGCAGTTCATTCCTTGGATCTCTCCAGACCTCCAGCCATGAATAAGCCCAAAGGAAGGAGCAGATCAATAGGACTGTTCCCAAAGTAGTCAGAGCCTGCTCCATTGATCCCCCTAACGTCGAAGCTCAGCCGGCGGTGGAAGCGGGCAAAGCCCGCTGTAGCCGGTCGGCTGGAGCGCAGTGTTAGGCAGCTGGATCATGCTGATTTGATTTCTGAAGCTTATAAAGCGCATAAAGTGTGGCGGGAGCTAGGAAGAATAAGATCCCAAACTGCACGAAAAGCAACTGAACTCCAGCGAGAATTCCTAGGGAGAGTGCGATTGTGTAGTTGCGTCGATTTCGTGGGGACTTACCCTTGATATCCAATACCAAGAATATCCAAAGGTAGATCAATGATACTAGGCCTAATGGCGCAGAAATAAACATTAGAGCTACGTCTGGGCGAGCCGAGTCAGTTAATTCACTGAAGCCGTAATTTCCCGCAATGACATCCGCTATCCCTGCTATCCAGAAAGGTAGCCCAAACAGAACTAACGGTACCAACAGAACGGATACAGGGAGGACCGTAAGAACCAGCAGGCCAATGGGAACAAGACGAGCACGCGACATGATATGCCTAACGCCTGAATTAAGCCGCGCCGCGAAGCGACGTCGGCTTGAATGAATTGTTATGCGGCTTAGCGACTGCGCCTTGCCTAATAAGAGCAGGCTGCGACGCAACGGCCATGTGACGCTGCGCACCTACCAATACACTGTCCATTGCCACTACATTGTGCAATGCACATACCCTGTTCAGATGCGCACTGTCCTTGGCACTGCCCTACGTTGCGTGACGGCGGTTGTTGGTTCTGGATCTGACCGGAAGCCGCCGATCCGTATAAGCAGCTTGTTCTACCATTCTCGATTTGTTCTAGGTGGCGACGTAGATTCCCTTGTGCTTTTGCACTACGGAAAGTGTCTCTAGCTTGCCTCGCCAGCTCATCGTATCTCTGATTGCAATCACGCGCCCTTCTCCGCTCCTCTTGCGGGTTTGATTGGCTAATATTGGAGGGTGGTTGGACATGCTGCGTGACTGGCTGTGTTTGGCCTGAGAGCAGTTGTCTCGCCTGTTCAGGGGTCATACCAGCCGAATAAGCGGCGGCATTGAACTGCTCTTGTTCGGTAAGGGTCGGCGCTTTCTGAATTTGTGGCCTTGTCTGGATCGATTCCGATGGGCACGGCGTTTGCTGGTACGCAACTTTTCCGTCTGGAGATGTGCACTTATAAACCTGCGCCTGTGCCCAAGGTGTAAACGTCACACAAAGCGCAAGGCTGACCAACACTTTCATGTACATGGTGAACTGTCCTCTGCCGCATAACGTAAAGTTCAGCCGCAGACAACGGTTTGGCGTGTTTGGGCCAGAATGAAATGGAGGCCCAAACGCGGCAAGCCGTTGGCTGTCGGCTGCAACGCCAAGTTAGGCGTCATCTTGGATTGCTCTTTTCGTTGGCATGTTTGATGAATTGACCAACGGACTTTGCCCCTGGGGCATAGGCAGCCATTGCCGCCCCAACAACTAACAAGAAGACCGCTGTTACTAAAAAGGGCAGCGCCGTACGCCGGATAGTGCTTGTGAGCCAGTGCTGAGTATCTTGGCCGCGGAGGTGGCGAAACAAGCCGTATGAAAGCGCGCCGTCCACCAAGACTTCTGCGAGGAGAACAGGCGCAACATAAATGACGTAGAGCGACGCTAGCGCGATGCCGACTGCCAGCGCAACGGCGATGAGAGGGATGGCCAGTTCGTCGGCATCTGCCGCAGAACTAACTGACTCACCAACCGTACTCAACGGCGATTCCGTGGCTTCCTGTAGTGTCGCAATTGGAGCTTCGAAGGAGCCACCGCCCCCCGCGCCTGCAAAGTCCCCGCCCCCGCCACTCTTGAACTCGTGGCCGCCGGACGGTATCCGGGGGCGCGGTATCAGGTCAACGGCTTCAGCTGTGTCGAGATAGTCCTCGGCCTTCGTTCTGAGCCAGAGCCAAATGAGGACCAGGAAGAACAGGTATGCCAGCGTCAACGCCAGTGGATACCTTATGGCCATTGAGTCCACGCCAAGTTGTAACATGGCGAAGGACGAAAGCAGGCCGAAGCCTCCCGTCAGCGCGACGATGAACGCCATCTGAGTTCGGGGGAAAGAGTCGCGCATGAGCCGCTCTCTTACCCGCTGGATAGCGACAGTTCGAGCAAAAGTCGGCAAGCCCTTGCGCATCGCGTATCTCAATGACGCCTAACGAATTAGTTAACTGGCGCCGGAGCCCCGCAGGGGCGCAGGGTACCAACAGCGGCCAATAAAATGCCGAAGGCATGGCCGCTGTTGGCGTCCACGTTGAACTTACAGTTAGGCTGGCGACAGGTGACATAGCCTAAACCAATTTACGGTTAAGCTGGATTTTTAATTAAAGAGCTTCCCAACGAATCGCCCAACGGTCCGGCCGAAAGAGTGGGCTGACTTTGACGGCGGCCGAAATTCCGCAGCCTTGGTGACATGGAGTTTTTCGGGTAGATTATCGCGAAGAAACTTCTGAGCCATTGGTGAGGACGAGGGCAAAAGTTCAGCGTTGCCGCAAACTGGACATGCTTGGTGCCGAGTGGTCAAGCGCCAAAGAGAGTAAATAAGTCCTGGAAATAGGAAGCAAAGCCAAAGCAGGACCTCGATCGCAAAACTTCCCTTCGTAACGCTCGTTGAATGGCCAACATGACCACATTTTGTGCAAACTAATTGATCAGACATTTACTCTCTCCTGCGCTGCTCTATAAATTTGGCAAACCCTTGCGTCGCGTTACCCAGGTGCTGGTTTAAACAGGGCCTAACGTAATGTAGGCCGTCGCCTAATCTGGAAAAGCCAGAATAGACTGCGGCATAAGCTGGCTCGCAAGGTAAGCGACCCCAACACGGACTGCCTTGTTCGGCGCTTGACGCCAGTGTGCGGGCGGTGGTACTGTGTTTACATACATAGCCGAGGTGCTGCATGACGTCGGACGCCTATCTTCCCCAGTCACCGCGCTTGCTGGATCGGGTACGCGAGGTGATTCGGTACAAACACTATAGCCTCAAAACCGAAGAGGCATACCTGTACTGGATTCGCTTTTTTGTTCGCTGGCACGGTCGCGCTGGGGCGATGCGACATCCCCGCGACATGGGCGGCGCCGAGGTTCAGGCGTTCCTGCAAATGCTGGCCACCGAGCGGCGCGCCTCGGTGTCAACCCACAACCAGGCCCTGAGCGCGTTGTTGTTTCTGTACCGCGATGTGTTGGGGCAAAGCTTGCCCTGGATGAACGATTTGCAGCGCCCCACCCAGCCGCGGCGGATTCCTTCGGTACTGACCCGGGCGGAAGTGTCGGCCCTGTTGAGCGCCATGGAGGGCGAGCTGGGTTTGCTGGCCCGGTTGCTGTACGGAACGGGCATGCGGCTGATGGAGGGTTTGCGATTGCGGGTGAAGGACCTTGACTTTGATCGCCATGTGCTGGTGGTGCGCGAGGCCAAGGGAGGGAAGGACCGGGTGGTGATGCTGCCGCGCAGCCTGGAGAAAGCCTTAATGGCGCAGGTTGCAACCGCCAGGGAGGTGTGGGCCAGCGATCGCAAGGCGCAAGCTGAGGGGGTTGAGGTTCCAGACGCTCTGGCCGTGAAGTACCCTGATCTGGGCCGGCGCTGGGGCTGGTTCTGGGTTTTTCCGTCGGCCAAGCCGTCGGTTGATCCACGCTCGGGGGCTCAGCGCCGACACCACTTATATGAGGAGCGGTTGCAGCGGGCCATCAAGCTCGCCGCCGCCGCAGCCCACATTCACAAGCCGGTGTCGGTTCATACCCTTCGCCACTCTTTCGCCACCCACTTGCTGCAGGCAGGCACCGACATCCGCACCGTGCAGGAGCTGCTGGGGCATTCGGATGTATCGACCACCATGATCTACACGCATGTGCTGAAGGTGGCGGCTGGCGGCACGGCCAGCCCGCTGGACGCGCTGGCTTCGACGCTCACCCTGCCCGCCTGATCCCTGAGCCAGCGCGAACCGGCCCGCAAGGTCCGCGCGGGATAATCGCCGCTTCTTTCTGAAGCCCCCGCACCGGACACCCCCATGAGCTTTGCCCCCCTGCAGAACGACACCTTCCTGCGCGCCTGTCTGCGCCAGGCCACCGACTACACCCCGGTGTGGCTGATGCGCCAAGCCGGGCGCTACCTGCCCGAATACTGCGCCACGCGGGCCAAGGCGGGTTCGTTCATGGGGCTGGCGACGAATGTGGACTTCGCCACCGAAGTCACGCTGCAGCCGCTGGACCGGTATGCGCTCGATGCGGCGATTTTGTTTTCCGACATCCTCACCGTGCCCGACGCCATGGGCCTGGGGTTGTCGTTCCAGCAGGGCGAAGGGCCAAAGTTCGCCCACACCGTGCGCACCGAAGCCGACGTGGCCCGCCTAGCCGTGCCGGATATGAACAAGCTGCACTATGTGTTCGATGCGGTGACCAGCATCCGCCGGGCGCTCAACGGCCGGGTTCCGCTGATCGGCTTTTCGGGCAGCCCCTGGACGCTGGCCTGCTACATGGTCGAAGGCGGCGGCAGCGACGACTACCGCCAGGTCAAAACGCTGATGTACGCGCGCCCGGACCTCATGCACCGCGTGCTCGCGGTCAACGCCGACGCCGTGGCCGCCTATCTGAACGCGCAGATCGACGCGGGCGCGCAAGCGGTGATGGTGTTCGACAGCTGGGGCGGCGTGCTGGCCGACGGCAAGTTCCAGGATTTCAGCCTGGCCTACACCGCGCGCGTGCTGCGCCAGCTCAAGCGCGTGGGCGCCGACGGCGCGGTGGTGCCGCGCATCGTCTTCACCAAAGGCGGCGGGCTGTGGCTGGAGGACATGAACACGCTCGACTGCGACGTGCTGGGCCTCGACTGGACGGTCAACCTCGGCCGCGCGCGCGCGCTCGTCGGCGGCAGCGTGGGCGGCCCCGGCAAGGCGCTGCAGGGCAACCTCGACCCCAACGTGCTCTTTGCCCCGCCCGAAGCCATCGCCGCGGAGGCCCGCGCCGTGCTCGAAAGTTTCGGCACGCCGCACACGGACCGCAAGCTCAGCGGCCCCACGCACATCTTCAACCTCGGCCACGGCATCAGCCAATACACGCCGCCGGAACATGTCACCGCGCTCGTCGAGACCGTGCATGCGCATTCCCGCGCCATGCGCGCGTGAGCCCGCTTGTCAAGCCCATTCCGCGCCCTTTTTCGTGTCTCAGGGGCTTGACAGGCGCGTCTTATGCACAAAAAAACGTGGGCCAGGCCGCTTCTTGGGGCTGAGCCGAATAAGCGGCTCAATAGGCCATGAAATTCGCTAAGTGTTTGATTTTTCGATAGCCGATGGCCGTGCCGAATTTCTGGGCAAGCCAATCAGAGCCTTGATTTTCAAGCCCTCGCCGGCGGTTTGGACATGTTCTCAACAAAGTTATCCACAGAAGCGGTGGACATCCCGCCCGCGCCCCCATCTTCAAGGACTTAGCGATCGTTTGGAAAAGTTTTGACGAAGTGCCAGCGCCAAACCAACCCGACCCGACCGCCCGTTGCTGGTGCGAAGTCGCGGTGCCTTCCCCCGCGCACACCGCGATCAGCGGGCCGTTGAGCTACGCCTGCGAGCGCCCGCTCGCGCCCGGGACGCTGGTGCGCGTGCCGCTGGGGCGCTCCGAGGTTTTGGGGGTGGTCTGGTCTTGCGCGGCCCAGCCGCCGGCCAACGTGCCCGCGGCCTCCTTACGCTCGATCACAGCCGATCTTTCAGGACTCGCCCCGCTGAGCGCCGCTTGGCGGCAGTTGGTGGAATTCACCGCGCGTTATTACCAGCGCGGGCTCGGCGAGGTTGCCGTGGCCGCCTTGCCGCCGGCGCTGCGCAGCCTCGATGCCGAACAGCTTCAGCGGCGCCTGCGGCGCCGGGCCGCCGCCGCACACGACACGACCGCAGCCAGCCCCCGCCGCGGGACGGCCGACTCGGAACCGCCGCCGTTGAGCGCACAGCAGCAGGCGGCGCTGGCACAAATTGACGCCGAGCCGGGGCCGTTTCTGCTGTTTGGCGCCACCGGCAGCGGCAAAACCGAGGTCTATCTTCGGTCCGCGCAAGCCTTGCTCGAGCGCGATGCCTCGGCCCAAGCGCTGGTCCTGGTGCCGGAGATCAACCTGACGCCACAGCTCGAAGCGCGCTTTTCCGCGCGCTTTGCCCCGCGCTGGGGAGACGATGCGGTCGTTTCGCTGCACAGCGCCATGACGCCCGCACAGCGGCTGCGCGCCTGGCTGCTCGCGCACGAAGGTCGTGCGCGCATCGTGCTGGGCACCCGGCTTGCGGTGTTTGCGTCGCTGCCGCGGCTGGGGCTGATCGTGGTCGACGAAGAGCACGACCCGAGCTACCGCCAACAGGAAGGTGCGCGCTACTCGGCGCGCGACCTCGCGCTCTACCGCGGACGACTGGAGCAGGCCAAAGTCATCTTGGGCTCGGCCACGCCCTCGATCGAGAGCTGGTACCACAGCCGGCCCGGCGGGCGCTACCGCCGCATCGACATGCCCGAGCGCATCGGTGCCGCACCGCAGGCGCAGGTGCGCCGCATCGACATGAGCCACCAGCCGCGCGGTGCCGTGCTCTCGCCGCCGCTGGTCGAAGCGATCGCCGAGCGGGTGCGTCGCGGCGAGCAGTCGCTGCTGCTCCTCAACCGTCGCGGCTACGCGCCCGTGCTGCATTGCCCCGATTGCGGCTGGAAGAGCGACTGCCCGCACTGCAGCGCGCACCAGGTGTTCCACAAGATCGACCGCACGCTGCGCTGCCACCATTGCGGTTTCACGCAGCGGGTCCCTCGCGCGTGCCCGAGCTGCGGCAACCTCGACATCGCGGCCTTGGGTCGCGGCACCGAACGGCTGGAAGAGCATCTCGCCGAACGGCTCGCCGACGTCCGCCGACCCGACGGTCAGCCACCGCGCATCCTGCGCATCGACGCCGACAGCACCCGCGCCCAGGGTGCGCTCGAAGCCGCACTCGATCAGGTCCATGCCGGTCAAATCGACGTGCTCGTTGGCACGCAAATGGTCGCCAAAGGGCACGACTTTCGCCGCATCACACTCGTCGCCGCGGTCAACCCCGATGGGGCGCTGTTCTCCAGCGACTTTCGCGCCGCCGAGCGCCTGTTTGCCCTACTGGTACAGGCTGCAGGCCGCGCCGGGCGTGCCGGGGAAAGCGGCCCACTCGGCCAGCCCGCCCCGAGCGAGATGTGGGTGCAAACCTTCCACCCGGCGCACCCCTTGTTCGAGGCACTGCGCCGCTACGACTACCCCGCTTTCGCCGAGAGCGAACTCGCCGAGCGGCAGGCCGCCCAGCTCCCGCCGTTCGGCCACCAGGCCCTGCTGCGCGCCGAGGCGCGAAGCCAAGAGGCCGCCCAAGCCTTCCTCACCGCCGCGGCCGCACGCGCGCAGGCCGAAATCCCCGAATACGCCGCAGGCGTGACGCTCTACGGCGCCGTGCCCCAGACGATCGCCCGCGTCGCCCGCGTCGAACGCGCCCAGTTGCTCGTGGAGAGCGCCTCGCGCCGGGCGCTGCAAGCCTTCCTCGCCGCCTGGCGGCCTTGGTTGCTCGAATTGCGCGCGCAACCCGAACACCGCGCCGTCATCCGCTGGGCCATCGACGTCGACCCGCCCAGCATCTGAGCCTAACAGGCCACTAGGGCAAACCCCGATATCGCACGCTCTTCGCTTGGCCCATATACTCCGGCTGGTATTTGTGGCAACGCCGAATGGGTCGCTGCGATGGCCCGCGGCCCGACTGCGGACCATCGCAGCGACAAACCCAGCCTTCCCCCTGGGTTTGCGGCGGATTGGGTCTTTCAACCTTTGATCGAAACGGTACACCATGACGACAGCGACGATGACTTCCCATGCGCCGAGCACCCGCGCGGTGCGGCCCTTCTGGCCACCGCTGCTGGCCGGCGTTTTCCTCGGCCTGGTGCTGCTCGTGACCTTTCTTTGGACGGGACACGGCTTGGGCGCCACGGGCTTCACCACGCGCCTGGCCGCCTGGCTCGGCCTGCAGGTCGCGCCGGCAGCGACGCAGGCCAACGCCTACCTCGGCCCCATCGCCGAAAGCGGGCAGCCGCTCAACAACTGGATCACCTGGCAGGTGATCGGCGTGTTCATCGGCGCGCTCGCGTCGGCTTTCATGGCCGGTCGCTTCCGGGTGCAGCTCGACGGTGCCCGCAGCATCGGCACCGGGCCGCGCATCCTCACCGCCTTGCTCGGTGGCATGCTCGCGGGCTTTGGTGCCCGCGTCTCTGCCGGCTGCACGAGCGGCCTTGGTCTCTCGGGCGCCGCGACGCTTGGGGTCGCAGCCTTCGTATTCCTCGGCACGTTCTTCGTGTCCGGCTTGATCGTGCATCGCCTGGTGCGGGGGGTTTGAGATGTTTCCTTTGAATGACAACGGCATGATTTCGGGCCTCGTCTGCGGCCTGCTGTTTGGCGTCGCGCTCGAGCGCTCGGGCTTTGGCAGTCCGTGCAAACTCACCGGCCAGTTCAGTCTGCGCGACTGGTCCGTGCTGAAAGTGATGTTCACGGCCATCGTCGTCGCGGCCACCGGCCTCTACCTGCTGCGCGTCATGGGCTTGCTCGCAGCCGACTCGGTCTTCGTCCCGCCCGCCATGCTGGCTGCGGCCGCAGCCGGCGGCGTGCTGGTGGGCTCGGGCTTTGCCATCGGCGGCTATTGCCCTGGCACGTCCATGGTGGGCCTGGCCTCGGGGCGGCTCGACGCGCTGGTATTTCTCGTCGGGCTGATCCTCGGCACCTTCGTCTTCGCTGGGCTCTATGGGCCCACCATCGAAGCGCTGATGAACGCGTGGGAGCTCGAAAGCGGCGACACCTTCGCCGACGCCTTTGGCATCCCCGATCTGGTCGTCATCGGTTTGATGGCGGCCGCACTCGTCGGGGTGTTTTACGCTGGCTCCTGGTTCGAGCGCCGCAGCCGCGGCCCCGTCACGGCCGAGCAAGCCGTGGCCGGTGCCGGCGCCGAGGCTTGATCCCCCGCGCGATCGACGCCACCAAGGCACACTTCTTTTTTCCGTCAACGTGTCACGAAAGGACGCACCCATGAAACGCCAACCCAAGAAACTCGGTGAAACCGTCTCGGCCCTGCTGGTCGCCAGCGCGCTGATCGCGCCCGCGCCGGCGGCCCTCGCTGCCGACGCCCCGGCCCAAGGCGCGAGCGCCAGCAAGGCTGCCGCCAACCCCTGCGGACCCGCCAACCCCTGCGGCCCCGCCAAGAAGAAAAAGAAGAAAGCCGAGTCGGGCAACCCCTGCGCTCCGGCCAACCCGTGCGCACCGAAGAAATAAACAATCTCCGCGAGCGTCGCCTTGCCGCGGCCGAGACCGTGGCTGCGCTGCAGTTGCACTACGCACGCGCGGGCCGCGGCCTCGCCGAGGTCGCCTTGGCTGGGGCTCGGACGCTCGAACCTCTGCGCCATTACCCGGCACGCGACGTCGTGGATCCGGCCCGGGGCACGCGTTTCTACTATCACGCGCACACCTCGCGCCGCTATCCGGCCGAAGAGCATGGGCACTTTCATCTCTTCGTTTATCCATCCGGGCAGCCCTCAGGGCCGGATTTTTTCCACCTTGCCGGCCTGTCGCTCGACGCCCGGGGCATGCCTTTGCGCTGGTTCACCACCAACCGCTGGGTTACGGGCGAACGGTGGCACAGCGCGGACGCCCTGCTGGATGCTCTGCCCCGTTTTGCCATCGAGACGCGGGGGCGCCTCGCGCCGCTGGCGCGTTGGTTGACGGCGATGGTGCAGCTGTACGCACCGCAAATCCGCGCGCTCATCCTTCGGCGCGACGCGCGCATCGCGCGCAAGCTGTCCCAAACCCCGGGCGAAGCGCTGTTCGAGGATCGGCGCCTCGATGTGGTGTCTGAGTGCCGCGTGTCGCTGCCGCAAACGCTGGCGCAGATCGCCGGCTGACAACGCCGCTGGTTTTCATTCAACCCAAGTCAATAGGAGATTCATGATGAGACAACTATTCGCCAAATGCGCGGCCACAGCCGTTTTGAGCTGGGGCGCCGTCACGGCCTTTGCCGCAGGCTTGCCCGGTCCGATCGTCGATTCGGCCTGGCTGGCCGCGAACCTCGACCAGGTGCAGGTCGTCGACGTGCGCAGCAACCCCAAGACCTTCACCGCCAAGCCTGAAGTCTCAACCGACCCGAAGACCGGCAAGAAGACACTGGAAGAGGTCGGCGGCCACATTCCGGGCGCCCGGCTGATCGACATGAAAACCATGCGGGTCGAGCGTGAAATCGGCGGCATGAAGGTCAAATACATGATCCCCGAGAAGGCCACCTTCGAGAAAGCCGTGCAAGCCGCAGGCGTCGATGCGGGCAAGCCCATCGTGCTCGTGCCCGTGGGCACCGAGCCGGCCGATGTGGACGACGCGCTGCGCGTCTACTGGCAAATGAAGGTCTACGGCGAGGACGACATCGCCGTGCTCGATGGAGGTGTCGCCAACTGGCTGCTCGAAGGCCGCGCCGTGAGCACCGACCCCGCACCCGCCAAGACCGGCAACTGGGTGGCCAAGGCGGACCGCACCGCCCAGTATTTCGCCAGCACCGAGGATGTGGCCAAGTCCATCGAAGCCAAAAATGCCACCCTGGTCGACTCGCGCGACCTCAAGAGCTACCACGGCCTCGTGAAGCGTGACTATGTCTTTGCGTATGGCCACCTCGAAGGCGCCAAGCTCTACCCGCCCGAGCTGATGCTGAAGTCCGCCGGCGGCGCGGTGAAGTTCATGAGCCCGAACACCTACCGCGCGCTGTTCGCGGCCCAGGGCATCGATCCGGCAGCTCCGGCCATCACGTACTGCAACTCGGGTCACCTCTCCTCGGGCCCGTGGTTCGTGTTGTCCGAGGTCCTGGGAAACAAGAACACCCGCCTCTACGACGGCTCGCTGCATGAGTGGACGCTGGCCAAGCGCCCGCTCGTCGGCGCGGTGCCGCTGCAGTAAAGGCCACACCCCGGCAGGAACAAGGGCGCCCGCTGGCGCCCTTTTCGTTGCGTGCGATCGGCGGCTTCAGCGGTGCAGGTCGAAGCGGTCGAGTTCCATGACCTTGGTCCAGGCGGCGGCGAAGTCTCGCACGAACTTGCCGCGGTTGTCGTCCTGCGCATAGACCTCGGCAATCGCCCGCAGTTGCGAATTCGATCCAAACACCAGATCGACCCGCGTGGCGGTCCATTTCAGGGCGCCGCTGCGGCGGTCGCGCCCCTCATAGGCGTTGTCGCCGCTCGGCCGCCACGCCGTGCCCATGTCGAGCAGGTTCGTGAAGAAGTCCGGCGTAAGCTGCCCGGGCCGCTCGGTGAACACCCCTGCGGGCGCATTCGCGTGGTTGGCGCCGAGCACGCGCAGGCCGCCGACCAGCACCGTCATCTCCGGTGCTGACAAGCGCAGCAGCTGCGCCCGGTCGAGCAGCATCTCCTCTGGTGAGACGCGGTAGGCGCGTTGACGGTAGTTGCGAAAACCATCGGCCACGGGCTCGAGCACCGCGAAGGACGCCACATCGGTCTGCGCCTGCGTGGCGTCGGTGCGACCGGGCGTGAAGGGCAACTCCACCACATCGCCCGCCGCCTGCGCCGCCGCTTCGACCCCGGCGTTGCCGGCCAGCACGATCAGGTCAGCCAGCGACACCCGTTTGCCGCCGCGGGCCTCGGCATTGAAGCCACGCTGTATGCCTTCGAGCACGGCGAGGACGCGCGCGAGCTGGGCGGGCTCGTTGACTTCCCAATCTTTCTGTGGCGCGAGGCGGATGCGGGCGCCGTTCGCCCCGCCGCGCTTGTCGCTGTCGCGGTAGGTACTGGCGGCAGCCCAGGCGGTCGCGACCAGCTCGCGCACCGCCAGGCCGCTCGCCCGGATGCGGGCCTTGAGCTCCTGGACGTCGGCGGCATCGATCAGCGGATGATCCACCGGCGGCAGCGGGTCTTGCCAAATCAGGTCTTCGGCCGGCACTTCGGGGCCGAGGTAGCGCGCCTTGGGGCCCATGTCGCGGTGCGTGAGCTTGAACCAGGCACGGGCGTAGGCGTCGGCGAAGGCGTCCGGGTGGTTCAGGAAATGGCGGGCGATTTTTTCGTAGGCCGGGTCGAACTTGAGCGACAGGTCGGCGGTGGTCATCATCGGCCGATGCCGAACACCGGGCACATGGGCGTCGGGGATCATGTCCTCTTCGTCCACATCCTTGGCCAGCCACTGCCAGGCGCCGGCCGGGCTCTTGACGAGCTCCCAGTCGTATTTGAACAAGACCTTCAGATAACCCATGTCCCAGCGCGTCGGGTTGGGCTTCCAGGCGCCTTCGATGCCGCTGGTGGTCGTGTGCTCGCTGTGTCCCTTTCCGTGGGCGTTCTTCCAGCCCAGGCCCATCTCTTCGAGCGGCGCAGCTTCTGGCTCCGGACCGAGGAGCTTGGGGTCGCCCGCGCCGTGGGCCTTGCCGAAGGTGTGGCCACCCGCGATCAGGGCCACGGTCTCCTCGTCGTTCATGGCCATACGGGCAAAGGTCACGCGCACGTCGTGCCCGCTGGCGACCGGGTCGGGCCGGCCATCGGGGCCTTCGGGGTTCACATAGATCAGACCCATCTGCACGGCGGCCAGCGGGTTTTCGAGTTCGCGCTCGCCGCTGTAGCGACCGCCGGGTTTGTCGCTGGTGGCCATCCACTCGGACTCCGGGCCCCAGTAGATGTCTTCCTCAGGCGCCCAAATGTCGACCCGGCCGCCGCCGAAACCGAAGGTCTTGAAGCCCATGGTTTCCATGGCCACGTTACCGGCGAGGATGAACAGGTCGGCCCAGGAGATCGCGTTGCCGTACTTGCGCTTGATCGGCCACAGCAAGCGCCGCGCCTTGTCGAGATTCGTGTTGTCGGGCCAGCTGTTGAGAGGAGCAAAGCGCTGATTGCCGGTGCCCGCACCGCCGCGCCCATCGGCCGTGCGGTAGGTGCCGGCGCTGTGCCAGGCCATGCGGATGAACAGGCCGCCATAGTGGCCCCAGTCGGCCGGCCACCAGTCCTGCGACTGGGTCATGAGGTCGGCCAAGTCTTTCTTGAGCGCGGCGAAGTCGAGCTTCTTGAAGGCTTCGGCGTAGTCGAAATCCGGGTCCATGGGGTTGGACACCGGCTGGTGCTGGTGCAGGATGGCCAGATTGAGTTGTTTCGGCCACCATTGCGCGACCGACGGCGCGCCCAAGGTGGCCCGCGCGCCTCCGGCTTCGTGGAACGGACAGCGGGATGCGCCCTCAGGCGCGGAAGGACTCGGGGTGGAAACGGGATGGCTCATGACAAGACTCCAAAGTGGTTTGGGAGCTTGATTGAGCCAGATGCAATCGGCGCGGTCTATTTGATTTTTTTCATCAATGGGATAGTCATTCCCTCAATGCAGCAACGCCACGGCCCCCGAAAAGGTGAAAAAGGCCGCCGCGGTGGAAATGAGGATGATGCGCGCGATGCGGCCGTTGTTGGCACCAAAGCGCTCGGCCAGCAGCGAGACGTTGCTCGCGCTTGGCAAGGCGGCGATCAGCACGAGCACGGTCAAGGCAAAGCGGTCGATGCTCACGCCCAGATGCCGCGCGCTGATGCCCATGAGCAGCACCAGCAGCGGGTGGAGCAGCAGCTTGACCAGCACGATGGGCAGCACATCGCCGAGCCCTGCCGCAGGCTGCGCGGATGCGGCCGCCCGCAGGTCGGAGCGGGCCAGCACGGCGCCGATGGTGAACAGCGCGACCGGCGACGCGGCATCGGCCAGCAGGCCCACGGTGCGCTCGATCGGTCCGGGCAAGTCGAACGCGAATGCCGAAGCCAGCGCCCCGAGCCCGATGGCCCAGGGCATGGGATTGACGAGGATGCCCTTGAGTGCTTTTTGCGCCGCGTGCGCAAAGCCGTGCTCGTCGACACTGTCGAGCTGCGAAAGCCCGATGCACAGCGACGAGGTCACGACCATGTCGACCAGGATGGTGACGATGATCGGCCCCGCCGCTTCGGGACCGAGCAGCGCCACCAGCAGCGGCACCCCCATGAAGCCCGTGTTCGGAAACGCCGCGACGAGCGCACCGAAGGCCGCATCTTTCCAGCGGATGCGTTCGTTGAGGCTGATCGCGACGGAAAAGCCCACGACCACGAGTGCGACGAGCAGCCAGACCAGAAACACCCGGGCATCGAGCAACTGCGCAATCGGCGTGCGAGCGCCAAAGCGATAGAGCATGGCCGGCAGCGCAAAGTAGAGCACGAAGCCGTTGAGGCCGGGGATCGCCTCGAGCGCGAGCAGGCCCCGGCGCGCGGCGGCATAGCCCATCAGCACGAGCGCAAAGAACGGAAAGGTAACGGCGAAAACCTGCAGCATCGCCTGCGATTGTCACCGGCTTCCGGGCGCGGGCGCTGCGCTGGCCGCGACGGGAATTGCCCGAGCCTTGGCCTAAAATGAAGTGATCTCCCTACAACCTCGACAGGACTCCTGATGAGCGCAATGCCCCCCTCAATGGCCGACCGCGACGGCAAAATCTGGATGGACGGCCAGCTGGTCGAATGGCGCGATGCCAAGGTTCATGTGCTCACGCACACGCTGCACTATGGCTGCGGCGCGTTCGAGGGGGTACGCGCCTACAAAACCGAGCGCGGCACGGCGATCTTCCGCCTCGAGGAGCACACCGAGCGGCTGTTCAACAGCGCCAAGATCCTGCGCATGAAACTGCCGTTCACGAAAGAGCAGGTCAACGAGGCGCAAAAAGCCGTGGTGCGCGCCAATGGGCTGGAGAGCTGCTACATCCGCCCGCTGACCTGGATCGGCGACAAGAAGCTCGGCGTCAGCCCCAAGGGCAACACCATTCACCTGATGGTCGCGGCCTGGTCCTGGGGCGCCTACCTCGGCGAAGAGGGCATGAAGCGCGGCATCCGGGTCAAGACCAGCAGCTACACCCGCCACCACGTCAACATCACGATGACGCAGGCCAAGACGGTGAGCAACTACACCAACTCCATCCTCGCCAACATGGAAGTCACCGACGAGGGCTATGACGAAGCGCTGCTGCTCGACCCCTCGGGCTTCGTGAGCGAGGGCGCGGGCGAGAACATCTTCATCGTCAAGAACGGCGTGATCTACACGCCCGACCTCTCAGCTGGCGCCTTGAATGGCATCACGCGCAACACGGTGCTGCACATCGCCAAGGACTTGGGGCTCGAGGTGGTGCAAAAGCGCATCACCCGCGACGAGGTTTACATCGCCGATGAAGCCTTCTTCACCGGCACCGCGGCCGAAGTGACGCCGATCCGCGAGCTCGACCGCATCGAGCTCGGCAGCGGCTCGCGCGGCCCGATCACCGAGCGGATCCAGAACGCCTTCTTCGACATCGTCAACGGCCGCAATCCCAAGTACGCGCACTGGCTGAGCCTGGTGTGAAACAGGAGTCCCCGATGAGCAAGGCACCCGCCGTCGTCGAAGTGCTCGCGCGCGATCTCAACCGCCAAGGCGAGATTTTTTGCCCCAACCCCAAGGCCGGCATGGCGTTGTGGAACGGCCACCCGAGGGTCTACCTCGACGTGGCCTCCACCGGCGAGGCCAAATGCCCGTACTGCGGCACGGTCTACCGGCTCAAGGCCGGCGAGATCGTGCATGCGGCGCATTAACAACGGTCAGCTTGCGGCCGCCCCAGCCGCGGGCAGCCACACCGTGAAACACGCGCCGCCGCCCGCTCGCGGCTCGCAGCGCACGCGCCCGCCGTGGCGCTCGGCGATGGACTTCACCAGCGCCAATCCCAGGCCCACGCCCCCTTCACGCTCGCTGGCTCCGGGCAGGCGGTAAAACGGCTCGAAGATGCGCTCGCACTGGTCCATCGGCACACCGGGGCCGCGGTCGCACACCTGCACCACCACCGCGTCGCCCTCGCGTGACAGCCGCACGCGGATCTCCGCGTTGCCGGCAGCGGCGCCATAGCGCCGCGCGTTCTCGAGCAGATTGCGCAGCAGCCGCCGCAGCAGCTTGGCCACGCCGCGCACCTCGAGCTGCGCCGGATCGGCAACGCCCCCGGTCACTTCCAGCGTGGCACCGACGCGCGCGGCCTCCTCGGCGGCCAGGCCGACGAGATCGAGCCGCTCGAAGGTGCCCAAGTCGGTCTCAGGGGTATCGAGCCGGCTCGCCAGCAGGATTTCATCGACGAGCTGGTCGAGTTCGCCGATGCTGCGCTCGAGTTCCGCCCGCAACGCGGCAGGCGGTGCGCCCGCGTCGGCCGTCATCAGCTCCAGACCCATGCGGATGCGCGCCAGCGGCGAGCGCAGTTCGTGCGAGGCGTTGGCAAGCAGCTGCTTTTGCGAGGCCAGCAGCTGCCGCTGCGTCGACAGCAGGGTTTCGATGCGGCCTGCCGCCTCGTTGAACCGCGCGGCGAGTTCGGCGACCTCGTCCTGCCCCTGCACGGGCACGCGCGCCGACCAGTCGCCCTCACTCCAGCGGCGCACGCCGCGTTGCAAAGCTTCGAGCCGCATCGTGAGGCGGCGCGCCACGGGATAGACCGCGACTGCCACGGCGACCCCGACCAAGGCCAGCAACCACAGAAAACCCAAGGGTGCTTCCACCCAGAACGGTGCTGCGTCCGCGCGCCAGCGTCGCGCCGGCTCACCAGCCGGGCCCGGCAGGCCAGCCGCTCCCACGGGGGGGCCGGCATTCGGGCCTGCACCTGGCCGCAGCGGCGGCTCCATCGGCCGGCGCGGCAGTTCGAGCTGCAGTTCGCGCCCGTCGGCCAGCGTCACGACGAAACGCAAAGGCTGTCCCGGCTCGCGTCGCCGCTCGGCTTTGGCCGTGCCGATGAGCGCGCCGCTGGCATCCCGCACCAGGACTTCGCGCGGCGGTGCGGACAAGCGCGCCTGATGATCGGCCGCAACCCGCCAAGCCCAGCCGAGCAGCAGCGCGAGCACCGCAATCGCCGCAACCACGGCGAGCCAGATGCGCAGATAGAGCCGACGGGCCAGGGCCTGGAACATGGGGGTGAGTGCGAGGGATCGAGACGCGTGGACGCCGCAGGCTCAGCCTAAATCCGGCAGTTGAGCGCGCCCGGGCGGGTCGTCATCGGGCGCGCGGGCAAGGCGCAAACCACAGCCATGGCGCTCGCCATGGCGAGGATTTGCAACGCCGCCCCCGCACCCGAGGGCGGCTCGAACGGGTGCGCAGCGCTAAGGCAACGCTGAGCAAGTTCCCGTGATGGCGCGCGCCCGGAAGCGGGATGGGATGCGAGGCGCAAACCGCAGCCATAGCCGCAGCTATGGCGAGGATTTGCAACGACGCAGACCGCCCGCAGCCGGGATGCGCGACGCGCGAGGGACTTGTTGAGCGTTGCCCTAACCCAAGCGGTGAACGGCTTTTGCACCAAAAACGGTTCAAACATCAACACCTTGCATTCAGCTCAAAGCGGTCAACTGCCGGATTTAGGCTCAATCCTGCTGCTTCGCAAAAACGTAGCCCACGCCACGCACGGTGAGGATGCGCTTGGGGTTTTTCGGGTCGGCCTCGATCTCGGCCCGGATGCGGCCCACATGCACGTCGATCGAGCGGTCGAAGGCCTCGAGTTCGCGCCCGCGCACCGCTTCCATGATCTGGTCGCGCGTGAGCACGCGGCCGGCCCGCTCGGCCAGAGCGAGCAGCAAATCGAACTGGTAGGCGGTAAGCGTGCAGACGCGCTCACCGAGCCGAACCTGCCGCGCGTCGCGGTCGATCTCGAGCGAGCCAAAGCGTAAGCGCGATGCGGGTGCGTCGGCGGCCGGTGCGCTGCGCCGCCGCAGCAGCGCACGCACACGCGCGAGCAACTCGCGTGGCTCGAAAGGCTTGGGCAGGTAATCGTCGGCGCCAATTTCGAGGCCGATGACGCGGTCCATCGGGTCGCCTTTGGCGGTGAGCATCAGCACCGGCAGGCTGCCGGCCGCCCCGGGCTGCGCGCGGATGCGGCGGCAGACCTCGAGCCCGTCGATATCGGGCAGCATGAGGTCCAGGATGACGAGATCGATCGCCGGCACCGCATCCTGCAGCCGGTCGAGCCCCGCGCGGCCGCTGCCCGCGTGCGCCACCTCGAAACCCGAAGCCTGCAGGTATTGCGCCACCATCTGCGCGAGGCGCTCGTCGTCTTCGATCATCAGGAGGCGCTGGGACATCGGTGGCATCGGCGGGTTGGACGGCACGAGAGACAGGTCGGAATCATGCGGATGCAAGCCTGCGCGCGCATGAAGCCCAGGTAAACAAGCGTAAACCCGCTTCCTTCCGTGCGAAATTTACTTCAAAAATAAGAGCAAGAAAGCGACATTTCACGCCGGCATTCCACGATATTTCTTCATTTTTCTGCCACAGGTGCCCATTTCGAGGCCGCCCACACCAGAACGAGCACCGGCAGCCCCAACAAGGCGGTTGCGGTGAAAAACGAGGCGTAGCCGATGGCGTCGACCACGTCGCCCGAAAACCCGGCCACGAACTTGGGCAGCAGCAGCATCAGCGAACTGAGCAAAGCGTACTGGGTGGCCGAGTAGCGCACCTGCGTCAGCCCCGAGAGGTAAGCGATGAATGCCGCCGAGGCGATGCCGCTGGCGAGGTTGTCGGCCGAGACCACGCCGATCAGCGCCGGCACGTCATGCCCATGGCCCGCGAGCCAGGCAAACAGGAGATTCGTCAAAGCACTGGCCGCCGCCCCGAGCATCAACACGCGCATCACCCCCAGCCTCAGCGACAGCACGCCGCCGATGAAGGCGCCGACCAGCGTCATCACGACGCCATAGATCTTGGTCACGGCTGCGACCTCGTCCTTGGTGTAGCCCATGTCCACGTAAAACGGGTTGGCCATGATGCCCATCACCACGTCGCTGATGCGGTAGCACGCGATCAGCGTCAGGATCAGCACCGCCTGCCAACGGTAGCGGCCGATGAAATCGGCAAAGGGCTCCACCACCGCGCCGCGCAACCAGTCGGCGAGGCTGCGGGCGCGCGGAATATCGCGCGCCGCAGGCTCGCGCGAGAAGCCCACCGTCACCATGCCCACGGCCATCGAGGCGGCCATCACGAGGTAGGCGATGCGCCAGGCCGCGGCGTCGTAGCCGCTGGCCTCGCCCTGCGCGCGCGCGGCAATCCACAGCACGCCCGCGCCGGCCCAGATCATCGCCAGCCGATAGCCGGCCTGGTAGCTCGCGGCCAGCGCGCCCTGGTGCGCGGTGTCGGCCGACTCGATGCGAAATGCGTCGAGCGCGATGTCCTGCGTGGCCGAGCCAAAGGCGACCAGCAGCGCACAGGCCACGATCGGCCCGAGCGCCTCGCGCGGATCGACCAGCGCCATGCCGACCAAGCCCGCCACCACCAGCGCCTGCGCCAACAGCAGCCAACTGCGCCGCTGACCCAGGCGGCCCAGCCCCGGCAGCGGCAGCCGGTCCACCAGCGGGGCCCAGGCCCATTTGAAACCGTAAGCCAGGCCCACCCAGCTCAAATGCCCGATGGTCGCGCGGTCGATGCCCGCCTCGCGCAGCCGGAACGACAGCGTGCCCAGCACCAGCAACAAAGGCAGACCCGCGGCAAAGCCGAGCGCAAGCATGCGCAGGCTCGCGGGCTCGAGGTAGACGCGCCAAGCCGCCAGCCAGCCGGGCGCAGCCGAGACAGAAGCCGGTGTCGCCTCGACCGCGGTGGCGGATTTCGCGGCGGGATCGTTGGGTATGGCCATCGGCTTATTATTCCCGCACCATGTGCTGGCTTTGCTCCCTCAAGTCGCAAGACTCCACCATCGACCATGAAGTCGGTGCCTACGCACGTCCGGCCGCGAACGCGCCCTGGGCGCCGCGGCGGGCCTTGCTTCAACTCGCCGCGGGCAGCGCTGCGGCGGGCATGTTCGCGCCCGCGCTGGCCCAAGTCGATGTCGGCAAACCTTCGACGCTGCGCACCCTGGTGCCAGCCGAAACGCTCGAACGCTCGGCCGCGCAGCAATACGCCCAAATCATCGCCGAAGCCCGCGCGAAAGGAGCGCTTGCGCCCGAGGACCATCCCGCACTGCGCGGCCTGCGCGCGATCGCGCGCCGCCTGATCCCGCACGCGCTGCCCTGGAACCCCCGCGCGCAGCACTGGCGGTGGGAAGTCCACCTGATCGCGAGCAAGCAGATCAACGCCTGGTGCATGCCCGGCGGCAAGATTGCCTTCTACACGGGCATCCTCGAACAACTCAAGCTCGACTCGGACGAAGCGGCGATGGTCATGGGCCACGAAATGGCGCATGCGCTGCGCGAGCATGCGCGCGAACGCATCGCCAAGACCGAGGCGACCAACCTGGGCCTGCGCCTGGGCGCGCAACTGCTCGGCCTGGGCCAGATCGGCGACGTCGCGGCCAACCTCGGCACCCAGCTGCTCAGCCTCAAATACAGCCGCGACGACGAAACCGAAGCCGACCTCGTCGGCCTGGAGATCGCCGCGCGCGCCGCGTTCAAGCCCGAGGCCAGCGTCGAGCTGTGGAAAAAAATGGCAGCGCTCAAGGGCGATTCCGAACCGCCGGGCTTTCTCTCCACCCACCCCAACAGCCCGGAACGCATCCGTCAACTCGAAGCCAACGTGCCCAAGGTGCGCCCGCTGTACGAGCAGGCGCTGGCGCGCGGCTGAACGGCGGGCACGGCCCGCTACGCTCAGGTTCCACCCACGTACGGGTTGCTGCGGCGCTCGCGGCCAAAAGTGCTCTCCGGGCCGTGGCCGGGGATGAAGACCGTCTCGTCACCCATGGGCCACAGTCGCGTCACGATGCTCTCGACGAGCTGCTCGTAGCTGCCCCCGGGGAAATCCGTGCGGCCGATCGAGCCCGCAAACAAAACGTCGCCCACAAAGGCGCGCTGGGCCTCGGCGGCGTGAAAGACGACATGCCCTGGCGTATGCCCCGGACAGTGCCGCACCTGCAAGGTGCACGCCCCGAGCGACACCGTGTCGCCATCGGCCAGCCAACGGCTGGGCGTGAAGGGCTCGGCCGGTGGAAAACCGAACATGCGGCTTTGTTCGGGCAAGGCGTCGATCCAGAACTGGTCGCCGGGATGCGGGCCGATGATCGGCAGCCCGAGCGTGCGCGCAAGCTCGCCCGCGCCGCCGGCATGGTCGATGTGCGCGTGGGTGAGCCAGATCTGCTCGAGCCGCAACCCCAACCGCGCCGCTTCGCTCAGCAACCGGTCGAGATCGCCGCCCGGGTCGATGACGGCCGCTTGCATCGTGGCGTCGTCCCAAACCAAAGAAGCATTTTGGGCAAATGGCGTGACGGGAACGGTGTGGTAACGAAACATGCGGGGAAACCATAGGTGCCTGAGGCCCCAAGTATCGCCCCGAAAAAATAGAATGGACCGATCCGGTGGCCGCGAGCCGCAGCGACACCCGCCCCCCCAAATCGGAGACACCCATGCGCTTTTTGAAAACACTCTGCCTTGCGCTCGCCGTGGGCCTGGCGCTCGCCACGGGCGCCGCTCTGGCCCAACAGGCTCAGTTCATCAACATCCTCACCGGCGGACAAAGCGGGGTCTACTATCCGCTGGGCGTGGCACTGAGCCAGATTTTCGGCAAGGCCATCCCCAACGCGCGATCGACCGCTCAGGTCACCAAGGCCAGCGCCGAGAACCTCAACCTGCTGCAGGCCGGGCGCGGCGAACTGGCCTTCGCCCTCGGTGATGCGGTGTCCGACGCCTGGAAGGGCGATGCCGAGGCGGGCTTCAAAACCAAGCTCGACCGGCTGCGCGGCTTCTCCGCAACCTACAACAACTACATCCAGATCGTCGCCAGCGCCGACAGCGGCATCAAGACGCTCGCGGACCTCAAAGGCAAGCGCGTCTCCGTCGGCGCCGCGAAATCGGGCACCGAGCTCAATGCGCGCGCCATCCTCAAAGCCGCGGGCCTGAGCTATGCCGACCTGGGCAAGGTCGAGTACCTGCCCTTTGGCGAATCGGTCGAACTCATGAAGAACCGCCAGCTCGACGCCACGCTGCAGTCGGCCGGGCTGGGCGTGGCCTCGATCCGCGACCTGGCCACGGCGGTCAAGATCGTGGTCGTGCCCGTGCCCCCGGAAGTCGTGGCCAAAGTCGGCGACCCCGCCTATCAAACCGCCGTGATTCCGGCCAACACCTACACCGGGCAGACCGCAGACGTGCCGACCGCGGCCATCCCGAACTTCCTCGTGACCCATGCGGGCGTGCCCGACGCGTTGGTCTATCAGATGGTCAAGGCGATGTACGACAACCTCGACACGCTCCGCGCCGCGCACAACGCCGCCAAGGCCATCCAGCGCGAAAACGCCGTCAAAGGCATGCCCATCCCGCTGCACCCGGGTGCGGAGAAGTACTACCGCGAAGTCGGCGTGATCAAGTAAGCGCACCTGCGCCCCACCCAGCCCGGCGCGCGGGGGCACCGCGCGCCCAAACGCTCGCCGAACCCGCCACCCAAGGCCCGCCATGTCGCGCGACCCCGCTCCTGAAAACGCCCCCCCGGCAGCCGCGTCTTCCCCCCGCCATCCCGAGCTTCCGGGCCTGACCTTTTGGATTGCACTCGCGTTTTCGGCATTTCAGCTGATCACGGCGGCGTTCAGCCCGCTCTCCAGCCAAGTGGTGCGCACGGTGCATGTGGGCTTCGTGCTGCTGTTGATCTTCACGCTCTACCCGCCGTTCGAGACGCGCGAGCGCTGGCGCAGCCTGGGCCAGATTCTCGGCTGGACGCTGGGACTGGTGGGCTTCGTCTTCGGTCTTTACCACTGGCGCTATGAGGCCGACCTGACACAGCGCGCCGGCGAACTGATCGCCAGCGACTGGGTGGTGGGTGTCGTCACGCTGGCGCTGGTGTTCGAAGCCGCGCGGCGCGTGATGGGCTGGGGCCTGCCGCTGGTGTGCGCGGTGTTTTTGGCGTATGGACTGTTCGGGCAGCATCTGCCCGGCGTGCTCGCGCACCGGGGCTTTGGGCTCGATCAGATCGTGAGCACGCTCGGTTTTGGCACCGAGGGCATTTACGGCACGCCGACCTATGTGTCGTCGAGCTACATCTTCCTCTTCATCCTGTTCGGTGCCTTTTTGGAGCAGGCGGGGATGATTGCGCTCTTCACCGACTTTGCCATGGGCACCGTCGGCCACACGCGCGGCGGGCCCGCGAAAGTCGCCGTGATCTCCAGTGGGCTCATGGGCACGATCAATGGCTCCGGTGTAGCCAACGTGGTCACCACCGGCCAATTCACCATCCCGCTGATGAAACGCTTTGGCTATAGCCCCGCGTTCGCTGGTGGGGTCGAGGCGACCAGCAGCATGGGCGGGCAAATCATGCCTCCCGTGATGGGTGCGGTCGCCTTCATCATGGCCGAGACGATCAACGTGCCCTATGTCGCCATCGTCAAGGCGGCGCTGATCCCGGCCATCCTGTATTTCGTCACCGCATTCTGGATGGTGCACCTCGAAGCCGGCCGCCGCGGGCTGCACGGCCTGCCCAAAGACCAGTGCCCCGATCCCTGGGCTGCGGTGCGCGAGCGCTGGCATCTGCTGTTGCCGCTGCTCGGTCTGGTGGTGCTGCTGTTTTCCGGCTACACGCCGCTGTTCTCGGGCACGGTGGGACTGGCGCTCACCGTCGTGTTGATCTTTGGCGCCGCGGTGCTCAGCGGCGTGCAGTCGCGCGGGTTGCGGGCTCTGTTCTGGACGCTGCTCGGCCTGGCCTGCGCGGGCTTTTTCCGCTTCGGCGTGGGTACCTTCTTCGTGGTCATTGCCGTGCTGCTGGCGTTGACCTACGCGAGGCGCGTCGGTGCCAATGCGCGCCGCCTCGCGCTCCTCGCCCTGGCCGACGGTGCGCGCCATGCACTGCCGGTGGCGATTGCCTGTGCGCTGGTGGGGGTGATCATCGGCATCATCAACCTCACGGGCGTGGCGGCCGAACTGGGCGGGCAGATCATCGCGGTCGGCGAGAACAACCTGTTCCTCGCGCTGTTCTTGACCATGGTGATCTGCCTCGTGCTGGGCATGGGCATTCCGACAATTCCGAACTACATCATCACCAGTTCCTTGGCTGCGCCGGTCTTGCTCAAGCTCGGCGTGCCGCTGATCGTCTCGCACATGTTCGTGTTCTATTTCGGCATCATGGCCGACCTCACGCCACCGGTGGCGCTGGCCGCGTTTGCGGCCGCACCGATTGCTGGCGCGTCGGGGCTCGCCATCGGCATGCAAGCGCTGCGGGTCGCGATCGCGGGCTTCGTCGTGCCGTTCATGGCGGTCTACAGCCCGGCGCTCATGCTGCAAACCGACAACTGGGTCGATGTCGCCTGGATCGTTTTCAAAGCGCTCGTGGCCATCGGCATGTGGGGTGCGGGCGCGATCGGTTATCTCTGGGCGCCGCTGCGCGCTTGGGAGCGCGCTTTGGCAGTTGCAGCGGCGAGTCTGCTCGTGGTCGCCTATCCGCTCACCGATGAAATCGGGCTTGCGCTGATCGCGGCCTTCGTCGCATGGCACGCCTGGCAGGCCCGCCGCGCGGCCGCGGCATGAGCCCATGTGGCTCGGCATCTGTCTGAGCCTGCTCGCCTCGGCGAGCGCCCCCGAGGTGTTCGTGCCGGCCGAGCGCTTCACGCTCGCGTGGACGCACTCGATCGAACGGGTGCGCTGGGAGGAGGACTACCGTGTCGAGCTGACCGCGGGCAGCGCCACGCCAGTGCTGCGAGCGACGCAGGCCCGCATCCGCGGTTCCGCAGCCGGCATGGAGCCGCCAGACGACGCCAGGCTCGTCGAGGGCTGGTACGTCTACACGCCCGCGCAGACCTGGCTGCCAGAACTTCGGCTCACGCGTTCGCCCTACGCCGCCGACTATGACTGGTGCGCCGCTGGCCGCTGCGCGCCTTTGCACACCTGGCTGCCCAGCGACGGGGGCATCACCCGTTTGCGCCCCTGCACTCGGCCCTGAGCGCCGCTCAATTCAGACCACCGAGCGAGTCGGCGGGCCGCGCAGCCAGCCGCTGCTGCAAATGCGCAATCAGCCCCTCACAGGCGTCCTCGATGAGGTCGAGCACCTGCTCGAAGCCTTCTTCTCCGCCGTAGTAGGGGTCCGGCACGACGGGGCTGTCGTAGCGGCGGCAGAACTCGGTCAGACGGCGGATTTTGCGGCGATGCGCGGGCGGCGCCATCTGCTCGGCCAGCGCCAGGTTGTCCCAGTCCATCACCAGCACGAGCGTGCTGGCCTCGAAGTCGGCCTCGGTCAATGGCCGTGCGCGCAAGTCCGAGAGTTCATAGCCGCGCTGCCGCGCATGCTCCTGCGCGCGTTCATCGGGCGGCTTGCCCGCATGCCAATGCCCATGGGTGCCCGCCGAGTCCACCCGCACCCAGTCCGCCAGCCCCGCCTCCGCCAACTTGCGCCGCAACACGCCGTGAGCGGTGGGACTGCGGCAGATGTTGCCGAGACAGACGAAGGTGATGCGCAGGGGTGTGGACATGGAACGACCGCCGGCGGAGGGGGCAGAGGGCATTGAGCGGAGGTTAAGGAGGGCGGCCCAGACAGACCCCGGGGCGATTCAGCGCGAACCCTCGATCTTTGGCATGGGCAAGGGCGCGATCGTGCCGCAGTCGGCACCCAGCCAGCGACCCTGAGCTTCCATGGTGGAGCGCAGGGGCTGGCCTTTATGGGTGGAGGTGGTGCTCATCTTCATCGAGTAGGCCGTGTCGCCTTGGAAGGTCCACTCACCCTCGCCGCTCGAAGCCGGGTTGGTGCAGGTGAAGCGCGCTTTCATCCGCGAAGGCGATCGTTCGGTGATGGTCGTCGTGCAGTTCCCCTGGGTCTGGACCGGCGGCACTCGTTGCGCGGCCATGTCCTTGCTGATACAGACCCGCGTGACCATGCCACCGTCCGTTCCGGCGCCGATGCTCACGCCCTGCCGAGCCATCATCTCTTCCATTTGTTTGCGCTCGGCCGCAGGCATGCCAGCGAGTGCTTTTTGCATCTCGGCCTGGGCCTGCTCCATCTCGGGGTTGCCCCCCATCTTCGTGCGCACTTCCCACAGGCCGGGCTTGAGCGCCTGGGCCAGCGCGGGTGCCACCGCAAAGCTGCCAAGCAGCAGCGCCAAGAAAACAGAACGCTTCATACCCACTCCACGAAGTTCACCCTAAATCGAGCCACATTGTGCCGCGCTGGGCCGCAGCCGTGTGCGCCAAGGGCCATGCGAAGGCAACGCTGAACAAGTCCCTCGCGCGCCGCGCATCCCGGCAGCGGGCGGTCTGCGTCGTTGCAAATCCTCGCCATAGCTTCAGCTATGGCTGCGGTTTGCGCCTCGCATCCCATCCCGCGGCCGGGCGCGCGCCATCGCAGGAACTTATTCAGCGTTGCCCTAAACCCGTTCCCGCGATGGTGCGCGAGGGACTGGGTCAGCCCTGCCCAAGATCACCCCACCGGCAGCCGCGTGCTGTGCTTGACTTCTTCCATCACCGCGTAGGTCCGCGTTTCGCGCACGCCCGGCAGTTGCCAGAGCACGGTGCCGGCAAAGGCGCGGTAGGCCGCCATGTCGGCGAAGCGAGTTTTGAGCAGGTAGTCGAAACCGCCCGCGACCATGTGGCATTCGAGGATGTCGTCGTGCACCTGCACCGCAGCCTTGAACTGCTCGAACACATTGGGCGTGGTGCGGTCGAGCAGCACCTCGATGAACACCAGCAAGCCGCGGCCGAGCCGTGCGGGGTCGAGCCGCGCCTCGTAGCCGAGGATCACGCCGTCGCGCACCAGGCGCTGCACCCGCGCGAGCACGGCCGTCGGTGAGAGGCCCACCTGCTCGGCGAGTTTGAGGTTGGACAGCCGCCCGTCCGCCTGCAGGGCTTGGAGGATGCGGCGGTCGATGCGGTCGATTGAGGTCATGGGGTCAGGGTCCGGATCAGCCCCGACAGGGGACCATTCCGGCAGGGATGAATTTTTCGCTGCTTTGCGGCTTCATTTTGGCAAGAAATTCGGTTTTGGATGCGGATGATGGCGCACATGAACACCATCCTGACGCAAACACCGATGCCCAGCACGCCTGCCCTGCAGCCAAGCCCGAACGCCGCGCAGGGCCCGGCTTTTGCCGCTCTGGCGGCCGAACTGGCGCCGCTCACGCCCTTGCTCGCGGCCCTGGCCGAGCAGGCGCGGGCGCCAGAGGCCGAGATGCTCGCGCCGCTGCTCGAGGAGGCGGCGCTCCCTCCTGAGGCGGCCGCGGCGGTACGCCAGCGCGCCCTAGCCTTGGCCGCGGCTTTGCGCGCGCAGCCGGCGGGCTCCGGCCGCGCGGGTCTGGTGCAGGGGCTGCTGCAGGAGTTTTCACTCTCGTCTCAGGAGGGCGTGGCGCTGATGTGTCTGGCCGAAGCCTTGCTGCGCATTCCCGATGCGGCCACGCGCGACGCGCTGATTCGCGACAAGATCGGCCGCGGGCAATGGCAGCAGCATTTGGGGCGCAGCCCCTCACCCTTCGTCAACGCTGCGGCCTGGGGGCTGCTGATCACCGGCCGGCTGGTGGCCACGCACAGCGAAGGCGGGCTCAAGGCGGCGCTCGCGCGCATCCTGGCCAAGGGTGGCGAGCCGCTGGTACGTAAAGGCGTGGACATGGCCATGCGGCTGATGGGCGAGCAGTTCGTGCTGGGCCAGACCATAGCCGAGGCGCTGGCACGCGCCCGCACACTCGAGGCGCAGGGTTTCCGCCACTCCTACGACATGCTGGGCGAAGCGGCGCTGACCGATGCCGATGCCGAGCGCTATTTCCAGGCATATGCCGAGGCGATCAACGCCATCGGCGCAGCCGCGCAGGGCCGGGGTGTGCGCGAGCGCGCCGGCATTTCGATCAAGCTCTCGGCGCTGCACCCGCGCTACAGCCGATCGCAGCGCGCGCGCGTGCTCGCGGAACTCTATCCGCGCCTGCGCACACTGGCCCGCTTGGCCCGCGCGCAGGACATCGGCCTCAACATCGACGCCGAGGAAAGCGAACGGCTCGAACTTTCGCTGGAGCTTCTCGCGCGCCTGTGCGCCGAGCCGGATTTGGCGGGTTGGGACGGCATCGGCTTTGTCGTGCAGGCCTATCAAAAGCGCAGCCCCGCGGTGATCGACGCGCTCATCGCGCTGGCGCGGCAGCGCGGACAGCGGCTGATGGTGCGGCTGGTCAAGGGCGCGTACTGGGATGCGGAGATCAAGCGCGCTCAGCTCGACGGCATGGACGACTATCCCGTCTGGACCCGCAAGACCCACACCGACGTGTGCTACCTGGCTTGTGCGCGCCGCCTGCTGGCCGCTGCCGATGCGGTGTACCCGCAGTTCGCCACCCACAATGCGCACACGGTGGCCGCCATCGTTGAACTGGCGGGGCCGGATACGCCGCCGCAGGCTTACGAGTTTCAATGCCTACACGGTATGGGCGAGGCGCTGTATGCGCAGGTGGTCGCACCCCCCGAGCGCGGTGGCCTGGGGCGCCCCTGCCGCATCTACGCGCCGGTGGGCACGCACGAAACCTTGCTGGCCTATCTGGTGCGGCGACTGCTGGAAAACGGGGCCAACACCTCCTTCGTGCACCGGCTGGCCGACCCGGCGGTGCCGCTCGAGGACTTGGTGACCGACCCGGTGGCCGCGGTGCGTGAGGCCGGCGCGCGCGAAGGCGCGATTGGACTGCCCCATGCGCGCATTCCCGCGCCGCCGCAGCTCTATGGCGCGGCGCGGCGCAACTCGGCCGGCTTGGATCTGGCCTGTGAGGCGGCGCTGCATGCGCTGTTACCCGCGTTGCAGGCCGCGTGCGGCGCACCCTGGCGCGCCGAGCCGCTGCTGGCGCAGCCGGTGGCCGATGCGATCGAGGCGGGTGCGCCGGTGCGCAACCCGGCGCGGTCCGGCGAGACGGTGGGCGAGGTGCGCGAGGCCAGCGCCGCCGACATCGACGCCGCGCTACAGGCGGCCGAGCGCTTTGCGCCCGAGTGGGCAGCCGTTCCTGCGGCCGAACGCGCGCGGCGGCTGGAGGCTGCGGCCGATGCACTCGAAGCCCAGCGGCCGGCGCTGCTGGCGCGCATCGTGCGTGAGGCCGGCCGCACCCTGCCCAACGCGGTGGCCGAGGTGCGCGAGGCGGTGGATTTTCTGCGCTATTACGCCGCCCAGGCGCGCGGATGGGACGCGGCCACCCACGAACCGCTCGGGCCGGTGGTGTGCATCAGCCCGTGGAACTTCCCACTGGCGATTTTTCTGGGCCAGGTGGCCGCGGCGCTGGCAGCGGGCAACCCGGTTCTGGCCAAGCCCGCCGAGCAGACCCCGGTGGTCGCTGCCGAGGCGGGGCGCCTGCTGCACGCTGCGGGGATACCGCGCGCGGCGCTGCAACTGCTGATCGGTGACGGGCGCGTGGGCGCGGCCCTGGTGGCCGATGCGCGCGTGCGCGGCGTGGTGTTCACGGGTTCGACCGAGGTGGCCCGGCGCATCCACCAAACGCTGGCGGCACGGGCGGACGCGGCCGGCGGGCCGATTCCGCTGATCGCGGAAACCGGCGGGCAAAACGCCATGATCGTCGACAGCTCCGCGCTGGCGGAGCAAGTGGTCACAGATGCGGTGACTTCGGCCTTCGACAGCGCGGGCCAGCGCTGTTCGGCGCTGCGCGTGCTGTGCGTGCAGGAGGAGGTGGCCGACACCGTGCTCACCATGCTGCGCGGCGCGATGGCAGCGCTGCGGCTCGGCTCCCCCGAGGCGCTGTCGACCGATGTCGGCCCGGTCATCGACGCCGAGGCGCGCTCGGGCATCGAGCGGCACATCGACGAGATGCGCCGCCGTGGGCACCCGGTTTGGCAAGACCCGGCGGGGGTGGCTGCCGCGCGCGCGCTGCCCGGGCATTACGTGCCGCCGACGCTGATTGAAATCGAGCGTATCGAAGAACTCGAACGCGAGGTGTTCGGCCCCGTGCTGCATATCCTGCGCTACCCGCGTGAGGCGCTCGACGCGCTGCTCGAGGCCATCCACAGCCGCGGCTACGGGCTGACGATGGGCCTGCACACGCGCATCGATGAGACGATCGCGCAGGTGAGCGCGCGCGCCCGCGTCGGCAACCTGTATGTGAACCGCAACATGATCGGTGCCGTGGTCGGCGTGCAGCCCTTCGGCGGCGAAGGGCTCTCGGGCACGGGGCCGAAGGCCGGTGGGCCGCTGTACCTGCTGCGCTTGCTGGCGCGTCGGCCCGATGGCGCCGCGCGCGATGCCGTGCGTGCTGCAGGGCGGCTGCAGGAGGAATCGACCCACACGCCCCCGGCGCCCCTGCTGGCGCTACAGGCCTGGGCCCAGGGCTCGGACCGCTCCGATGCCGCCCTGTTGGTCGATGCCTGCGAACGCTATGCGCAAACGACCGCAAGCGGCCTTGGCGTCGAGCTGGTGGGCCCCACGGGAGAGCGCAACACCTACCGCACGCTCGGCCGGCAACGGATCGCAAGCCTCGCTCACACCGAAGCTGACCGACTGCTGCAGTTGGCCACCACGCTCGCCGTCGGCAGCCGCGCGCTCTGGCCCAGCGATGCGGCGGAACTGCGCGCCACACTGCCGCCCGAGGTCCAAGCCCACATCGACCTCGCCGGCGACTGGCTCAGCGATGACGCCGCGGCGCTGCCCCCTGACGCCAAAGCGCCCTGCGACGCGGTGCTGCTGCACGCGCCGCGCGCGGCCTGGGCAGGGGTTGCGCAAGCGCTGGCCCAGCGGCCCGGCGCCTTGGTGCCGCTGGTCACCGCCGAGCCCGGCGACGCAGCGTTGCCGCTCGAGCGGCTGCTGCTCGAGCGCGCGCTGAGCGTCAACACCGCAGCGGCAGGTGGGAATGCGAGCTTGATGATGCTGGGCTGAGAGGCTGAGAGGGAATCGGTCATGCCCGCTTTGACGTCCCAAAACACGCCCGAGGGCGTTGCAAATGCGCGCCGTAGCCCGAGCTACGGCTGTGCTTTGCGCCTACTCGGGCGCGTTTTGGGGCGCCCCTTCGGGCACGCCCAATTCCCTCTCAGCCTCTGAGGCGACGTTGATCGACTCGGCAAGAGAGCCTTGCGGGCTTTGAAGAGCGCGCCGCGATCGCCCACGCGTGCTAAGCTGAAGTTTTACGCCCCGCTCCACGCTGGGGCCGGCCACGAGAGGAGAACCCCATGCCCGGACTGCTGCCCGACGTCGACCGCGACGGCCTGCTCGAATTCTCGGTCGTCTATACCGACCGCGCGCTCAACCACATGTCGCAGCGCTTTCAGGGCGTCATGCGGGATATTTCACGCATCCTCAAGACGGTCTACCACGCGCGCTCTGCGGTGCTCGTACCCGGCAGCGGCACCTTCGGCATGGAAGCGGTGGCCCGGCAGTTCGCCACCGACCGCAAGGCGCTGGTGCTGCGCAATGGCTGGTTCAGCTACCGTTGGACGCAGATCTTCGACATGGGCCGCATCCCGTCGGAACACATCGTGCTCAAGGCCCGCCGCACCGGCACGGACAAGCACGCCCCTTGGGTGCCGGCACCGATCGACGAGGTGGTCGCAACGATCCGCGCCGAGCGCCCCGCCGCGGTGTTCGCGCCGCATGTGGAAACGGCTGCGGGCATGATCCTGCCCGACGACTACCTGCGCGCCGTGGCCGATGCCGCACACGAAGTGGGCGCGCTGTTCGTGCTCGACTGCATCGCCTCCGGCGCCATGTGGGTGGACATGGAAGCCACGGGTGTGGACGTGCTGATCTCGGCGCCGCAAAAGGGCTGGAGCGGTTCGCCCGCCTGCGCGATGGTGATGCTCAGCGCGCGCGCGCGCGATGCCATCGACGCCACCACCAGCACCAGCTTCGCCTGCGACCTGAAAAAATGGCTGCAGGTGATGGAAACCTACGAAAGCGGTGGCCACATGTACCACACCACCATGCCCACCGACGCGCTCGCGCGGCTGCGCGACGTGATGCTCGAAACCGAGGCCTATGGCTTCGAGCGGGTGCGCCAGGAGCAGATCGCGCTGGGCGCGGCCGTGCGGGCGCTGTTCGAGTCGCGCGGCATCCCGAGCGTGGCAGCCGAAGGCTACCAGGCACCCGGCGTGGTGGTGAGCTACACCGAAGACCCCGAGATTCACAACAGCAAGAAATTCCTGGCCCTGGGCCTGCAGACCGCGGCGGGCGTGCCGCTGCAGTGCGACGAGCCGGCGGACTTCATGACCTTCCGCGTGGGTCTGTTCGGTCTCGACAAATGGCACCATGTGCCGCGCACCGTCGCGCAGCTCGAAGCCGCGTTGGACCGGCTGGGCATTGGAACGAAGACCGAGGCTCAAAACCAAGCGGCCACGAGCGGAATCACCAGCGAAGCCACCACCGCCTGAAGCCCGAGCGCCAGCGCCGCCCAGGCACCCGCATCGGGATGCACCTGCAGCGCACGCGCCGCGCCGATGCCGTGCGCGGCGGTCCCGAGCGCGAAGCCGCGCGCCATCCAGCCCGTGGCGTCGCGGCCAATGCCCAGCGCGTCGAACACGTATTTGCCGCTGAGTGCGCCGATGAGCCCGGTGACGACCGCAAACACGGCCGCCAGCGCCGCAATGCCGCCGATCTGATCGGCCACGCCCATGGCCACGGGGGCGGTGATCGACTTGGGCGCGAGCGAGCGCAGCACCTCGGAAGGAAGCCCCAGCGCCCAGCCCAAGACCACCGCACTGCCCGCCGCCGCGACCCCGCCGATCAAGGCGGCCAGCACGAACACCCAGCCGCGCTGGCGCAGTACGGCGCGCCGCTGCCACAGCGGCCAGGCCAGCGCCACCACCGCGGGCCCGAGCAGGAAGTGAATGAACTGCGCACCCGAAAAATACGTGGGGTAGGCGGTGCCCGTGGCAGCGAGCCCCAGCGCCAGCAGCACCACCGACCACAGCACCGGGTTGGCCCACGGCGCCTGCGCCATGCGGGTGTAGAACGCATGCGCCAGCACATACACGCCCAGCGTGGCCGTGAGGCCGAACAGCGGCGTCGACGAGAGGTACACCCAAAGCTGAACGAAGTCGGCCATTTCAGCCTAAATCCGGCAGTTGGGCGCGCCCGAGCGGGACGTCATCGGGCGCGCGGGCAAGGCGCAAACCACAGCCATGGCGCTGGCTATTGAAGAGGATTTGCAACGCCGCCCCCGGGCCCGAGGGCGGCTCGAACGGGTGCGCAGCGCTCACCCAAGCGGTGATCGGCTCTTGCACCAAAAACGGTTCAAACATCAACACCTTGCATTCAGCTCAAAGCGGTCAACTGCCGGATTTAGGTTCAGCGCGCCTCCCCGTCCGCAGCGCCTGCCGGCGGCTCGCGCAACAGCGCCCGCAGCAACGCAGCGGTGACCGCCAGCGCCACCCAGGTGGACACGACCAGCACCACGAGCAGACGCGGCCCGTACTGGCGCAGCAGGTCCAGATGCGTCATCACGCCCACGCCCACGGGCACGAACAGCAGCGAGAGATGCGCGAGCAAAAACTCGGCCACCGCACCCACGCGGTGTTGCACCGCGCGCCAGTTCAGGGCCAGCAGCAGCAACAACAGGCCCACCACCGGCCCCGGAAAGGGCAGGTGCAGCGCGCGCGAGAGCAGTTCACCGGCCGACTGGCACAGCAGCAGAAGAGCGAAGCCTTCGAGCGTGCGCACCGGCGGCTCCGTCGGTCAGAACCGTTCGAGTTCGGGGAAGGCCAGCCGGCCACCGCGCACGAGCATCTTTCCGTACTCGGCACAGCGCTGCAGCGTGGGAATGACCTTGCCGGGGTTGAGTAGCCCCTTGGGGTCGAAGGCGTGTTTGAGCGCGAACATCTGCGCGCGCTCTTCGGGGCTGAACTGCACGCACATGCTGTTGAGCTTTTCGACGCCGACACCGTGCTCGCCGGTGACGGTGCCACCCATTTCCACGCTGGCTTCCAGAATCTCGGCGCCAAACAGCTCGGCGCGGTGCATCTGGTCGGGGTCGTTGGCATCGAACAGGATCAGCGGGTGCAGATTGCCGTCGCCCGCATGGAACACGTTGGCGCAGCGCAGGCCGTATTTGTGCTCCATCTGCGCGATGGCGAGCAGGATGTCGGCCAGGCGCTTGCGCGGGATGGTCGAGTCCATGCACATGTAGTCGGGGCTGATGCGGCCGCTCGCCGGGAAGGCGTTCTTGCGCCCGCTCCAGAACTTCAGCCGCTCCGCCTCGTTTTGGCTGACTGCAATTTTTGTAGCGCCCGAAGCCCGAAGCACGCTGGACATCCGCTCGATTTCTTCCTCAACCTCTTCGGGCGTGCCGTCGCTCTCGCACAGCAGGATCGCTTCGGCCGTCAGGTCGTAGCCCGCGTGCACGAAGTCTTCCACTGCGGCGGTCATGGGCTTGTCCATCATCTCGAGGCCGGCGGGGATGATGCCTGCGGCAATCACCGCGGCCACCGCGTCACCGGCTTTGCGGATGTCGTCAAAACTCGCCATGATGCAGCGCGCGAGTTGCGGCTTCGGGATGAGGCGTACGGTGACTTCGGTGGTCACGGCGAGCATGCCCTCGCTGCCGATGACGGCGGCCAGCAGGTCGTAGCCTGGCGCGTCCAGCGCCTCGCTGCCGAAGGTGACCGGCTCGCCCTCGATGGTGTAGCCGCGCACCTGCAGCACGTTGTGCACGGTCAGCCCGTATTTCAGGCAGTGCACGCCGCCGGAGTTCTCGGCCACGTTGCCGCCGATGGTGCAGGCGATCTGGCTCGAGGGGTCGGGCGCGTAGTACAGGCCGTAAGGGGCGGCGGCCTCCGAGATCGCCAGGTTACGCACGCCCGACTGCACCACGGCGGTGCGGCTGCGCGGGTCGATGCGCACAATCTGGTTGAACTTCGCGAGGCTCAAGGTCACGCCCAGCGGGTTGGGCAGCGCGCCGCCCGAGAGGCCCGTGCCCGCGCCGCGTGCGACCACCGGCACGCCCAGCGCGTGGCAGGCGCGCAGCACGGCCTGCACCTGCGCCTCGGTCTCGGGCAGCGCCACGGCCAGCGGACGCTCGCGGTAGGCGGTGAGGCCGTCGCACTCGTAGGGCGTGGTCTCTTCGGACGTGTAGAGCACCGCGTGCGCAGGCAGCACGGCCAGCAGCGCGGCGACGACTTCGCGCTGGCGCGCGGCGCGGTCGGTAGCGGCAAACATGGGGGGGCGATCGAGGACGGCGTTCATGCATCAACTCTACGCCAGAGCGGCGCCGCGTGGGCGGAAGAAATTTTCAGGCGGTCGTGAAGCAGCGTTGCCATAGGGCAACGCTGAATAAGTCCCCGTGATGGCGCGCGCCTGGCCGCGGGATGGGATGCGAGGCGCAAACCGCAGCCATAGCCGAAGCTATGGCGAGGATTTGCAACGAAGCAGACCGCCCGCAGCCGGGATGCGCGGCGCGCGGGGGACTTGTTCAGCGTTGCCTCAGGACGCGCAGCTCTTGGCCAGCCATTCGGCGAAGGCCGCGCACTCCCAGCGGTCCATGGTGCCGGTGCGCCAGCACAGGTAGTGCGCGTGCGGGCTGGGCACGTTGCGCGGGAAGATGCGCTCGAGCAGGCCGTTGTCCACCCAGGGCGCGCCGAGCTTGAGCCGCACCAAACCCACGCCCAGGCCTTGCGCGGCGGCGTCGCACATGAGGCCGATGTCGTTGAACGAGGAGCCCTCGGTCGGCTCGGGCCAGTCGAGCTCATGCGCGGCGAACCAGGTGCGCCAGGGCTCGAGCGGACTTTTGAGCAGCGGCACACCGCGCAAATCCTCGACGCTGTCGAACGGCCCGTGCTCGCGGATGAACGCGGGCGAGGCCAGCGGGGTGACCTCGTCCTTGAGCAGGCAGATGTGTTCCACGTCGGCATAGCGGCCGGTGCCGAAGCGGATGGTGAGGTCGGCGTCCTCGGCCACCACGTCGAGCAGCGGAATGCTCACCTGCAGCGTGAGGTCGATTTCAGGGTAGGCCTCATAAAACGAGCGCAGCCGGGGCATCAGGATGGAGCGCGCGAACGTCGGCGTCACCGCGAGCCGCAGCTTGCGCTTGCCCGAAGGCGCGGCCGCCGCGCCGGGAAACTTCTGCAGCGCGACGAGCGCTTCGCGCACATGGGCGAGGTATTCGATGCCCTCGGTCGTGAGGGAAAAATCCGCGCGACCGAACAGCTTGACGCCAAGCAGCTGCTCGAGCTGGCGCACCCGATGGCTCACGGCGCTGGGCGTGACGCAGAGCTCGTCGGCCGCCTGCGTGACGCTGCGCAGCCGCGCCAGCGCCTCGAAGGTCAGCAGGCACTGGATCGGTGGAATGCGCTGCACGCCCGGCGTGGCGGGCGCTGGAGCAGGACGGTCGACCGGGCGCGGGGTGGTCATGGCGCAAGCGTCGGGGCGCGGGCTTACCGGAAAATGACGGTCTTGTGTCCGTTGAGCAGCACGCGATGCTCGCTGTGCCATTTCACGGCGCGGGCGAGCACCTGGCTTTCGGTGTCGCGGCCGATGGCGGTGAGGTCTTCGACCGTGGCCGCATGGTCCACCCGCGCGACGTCCTGCTCGATGATCGGGCCCTCGTCGAGGTCGGCGGTGACGTAGTGGGCGGTCGCGCCGATGAGCTTGACGCCGCGCTCATGCGCCTGGTAGTACGGCCGCGCGCCCTTGAAGCTCGGCAGGAAGCTGTGGTGGATGTTGATGGCCCGACCCGCGAGCGCGCGGCACAGATCGTCCGAGAGAATTTGCATGTAGCGCGCGAGCACGACGAGCTCGGCGCCTTCGGCTTCGATGATTTCGAGTTGCCGCGCCTCGGCCTGCGGCTTGGTGGCTGCGCTCACCGGGATGTGGTGAAAGGGCACGTTGTAGCTGGCGGCGAGCTGGTAGAAGTCGCGGTGGTTGCTGACGATGGCGCGGATGTCCAGCGGCAGCAGGCCGGACTTCCAGCGAAACAGCAGGTCGTTGAGGCAATGGCCCTCGCGGCTGACGAAGATCACGGTGCGCATCGGCTCGGCGGCGCGGTGCAGGCCAAAGCGCATGGCAAAGCCCTCGGCCAGCGGCGCAAACTGCTCGCGCAAGGCTTCGAAGCCCAGCGCCGCGCAGGCAAAGCGCACGCGCATGAAAAAGAGACCGGTGTCGGGGTCGTTGTACTGCGCGGCTTCTTCGATGTTGCCGCCGCGCTCAAGCAAAAACCCCGATACGGCATGCACGATGCCCGCGCGGTCGGGGCAGGAGAGGGTGAGGATGTAGGCGTGATCAAGCGGCGTCATAAGCGACGGATTTTCGCAGCACGGCAAGCCGACCGGATGCGCGAGCCCACGCCGACGCGGCAGGCGCACAATTGCAGCTTCGCTGATTTTCGCCCGGCCGTCCCCGGGCGAGTTGCTCATGTCTGTTCAAAAATCGAGTTTGGCTGCTTTGACCCTGGGCGCGCTGGGCGTCGTGTATGGCGACATCGGCACCAGCGTGCTCTACGCGGTCAAAGAGGTATTCGGCAGTGGCCACGTGGCGTTCACGCATGAGAACGTCTATGGGGTGCTGTCGATCATCTTCTGGACGCTCACGATCATCGTCTCGCTCAAGTATGTGACGCTGGTGTTGCGCGCCGACAACCACGGCGAAGGCGGCCTCGTGGCCATGCTGACCCTGGCCTCGCAGGCGGTGGCGGACAAACCCCAGCTGCGCAAGCTCTTGCTGCTGGTCGGCATTTTTGGCACCAGCTTGTTCTATGGCGACGGGGTCATCACGCCCGCGATTTCGGTGCTGTCGGCGGTCGAGGGTCTGGAGGTGTTTTCACCGGCGACGCGGCGCGCGGTGATCCCACTCACACTCCTCATTCTTTTCGCGCTCTTTGCGGTGCAAAAGCACGGCACCGCAGGCATCGGCAAATTTTTCGGGCCGGTCACGCTGGTGTGGTTCGCGGCCATCGCCATGCTGGGCGTCGGCAACATCCTGGGCCACCCGGAAATCCTCTGGGCGATGAGCCCGCACCATGCGCTGCGCTTCATTCACGACGAGCCCAAGATCGCCTTCATCATCCTCGGCGCGGTCGTGCTGTGCGTCACCGGCGGCGAGGCGCTTTATGCCGACATGGGGCATTTCGGCAAGCGGCCGATTCGCATCGCCTGGTTTTCGGTGGTCATGCCCGCGCTCACGCTCAACTACTTCGGCCAGGGCGCGCTGCTGCTGTCCGAACCCGAGGCGGTGAAGAACCCCTTCTTCATGATGGCCCCTGAATGGGCTTTGCTACCGCTCGTGGCGCTGGCCACCGCGGCCACCGTCATCGCTTCGCAGGCGCTGATTTCGGGTGCGTTCAGCGTGACCAAGCAGGTCATCCAGCTCGGCTACCTGCCGCGGCTGCGCATCGAGCACACCAGCGCGCGCGACACCGGCCAGATCTACATCCCCTTCATCAACTGGGGACTGTTCGTGTTGATCGTGCTCGCGGTGATGCTGTTCAAGTCCTCGAGCAACCTGGCCTCGGCCTACGGCATCGCGGTCACGCTCGACATGCTCATCACGACGGTGCTGACTTTCTTCGTCGTGCGTTACGCCTGGCGCTACCCCCTGGGGCTGGCGGTGGGCGCAACAGGCTTTTTCTTCGTCATCGACTTCGCGTTTTTCAGCTCCAACCTGCTCAAGCTGCTCGATGGTGGCTGGTTTCCGCTGCTCATCGGGGCTGCCGTCTTCACGCTGATGACGACCTGGAAGCAGGGGCGCGCGCTGCTCAACGCCTCGCTGCGCCGCGACGCGCTCGACCTGCCTTCGTTCCTCGAAGCGGTATTCGTGAATCCGCCGGTGCGGGTCGAAGGGACGGCCGTGTTCCTCAATGCCGAGCCCGGCCTCGTGCCCAATGCCTTGATGCACAACCTCAAGCACAACAAGGTGCTGCACCGCTACAACGTGTTTGTCACCGTGCGCAACCATGAGGTGCCGTGGATCGGCCTCAACAAGCGGCTGGAGATCGAATCGCTCGGCCATGACTGCTGGCAGGTCATCGTCCACTACGGCTTCAAGAACGACCCGGATCTGCCCAAGGCGCTGGCGCAGCTGACCTCGCGTGGCTGCCCCATGGACCCGATGAACACGAGTTATTTCCTCTCGCGGGACATCGTGATCCCCACGGTGGGCGAGGGCATGGCCCCGTGGCGCGAGAAACTGTTCGCGCAGATGCACCACAACGCCAGCGGCGCCGCCGAGTTCCTGCGGCTGCCCAACAACGCGGTGGTCGAGCTGGGCTCGAAGATTGAGATTTGAGGCAACCCTGGCGTTGCCTTGAGCGCGACAGCAGGCCGGGCCGCGGACCGCTACCATCGCGGCCATGCAACTGCTCTTCATCGCTGACCCGCTCGAGGACTTCAAAATCGCGAAAGACACCAGCTTCGCGATGATGCGCGAGGCGGCCTGTCGCGGCCACCAGCTGTCCGCCTGCGAGCCACAGGACGTGATGTGGCAGCGCGGCGCGCGCGTGACGGCGCATGTGCGCGACCTGACCCTGACGGGACGCACGCCCGAGTGGTTCCGGGAAACCGGCCGGCGCGCGGTGGCGCTGGCGGACTTCGACGCCGTGCTCATGCGCAAGGATCCGCCGTTCGACAGCGAATATTTCTACGCCACGCACCTGCTCGAGCAGGCCGAGCGTGAAGGCGCACGGGTGTTCAACCGCGCCCGTGCGCTGCGCGACCATCCGGAAAAACTCGCCATCCTGGAGTGGCCCGAGCTGATTCCCGAAACCCTGGTCACGCGCAGCGCCGCCGACGTGCGCGCCTTCCATGCCGCGCACCGCGACATCATCTTGAAGCCGCTCGACGGCATGGGCGGCATGGGCATCTTTCGCGTCGGCCCCGACGGGCTGAACCTGGGCAGCATCATCGAAACGCTCAACCGCGGCGGCGCGCAAAGCCTGATGGTGCAGCGCTACCTGCCCGAAATCACCCAGGGCGACAAGCGTGTGCTGCTGATCGCGGGCGAGCCCGTGCCCTACGCCCTGGCGCGCATCCCCCAGGGCAGCGAAATTCGCGGCAACCTCGCCGCGGGCGGCAAGGGCGTGGCACAAGCGCTCTCGGCGCGCGACCTCGAAATCGCCCGAACCATCGGGCCGGAGCTGCACCGCCGCGGCCTGCTTCTGGTGGGCCTGGACATCATCGGCGACTGCATGACCGAGATCAACGTCACGAGCCCGACCTGTTTCCAGGAAATCACCGCCCAGACCGGCTTCGACGTGGCCGCATGCTTCATCGATGCGCTGGAGGCGGCTGTTTCCCAACCAAAACAGACATAACCCCGCGTAAAACGCTGCGCTTATGCTACCGAAAGCGTAGCGTGTGGCGCGCTCGCCAGCCCTTCACCCCCCGCGCTGTGGCCTCATGCGCATTTGCCAGGCCGCCACGAGCGCCAGCGCGCACAGCGCCGCGAGCAGTATGAACACCTCGTCGAAGGCCGCCAAGCGCGCGGCACTCGGGCCGGGCTGGGCGAGCGTTGCACCGTGGGCGGCCAGGCGCCATTCGAGCACGATGCCGCAGAGGCTCACGCCCACGGCGCCGCCGAGCATGCGCATGAAATTGATGACGCTCGAGCCCTGCGGAATCAGCTCGTGCGGCAGCCCCCGCATGGCGCCGAGGTTCAGCGAGGGCAGGATGAAACCCAGCCCGATGCGCCCCAGAATCGCATCGGCCATCAGCCAGCCGATCGCACTCGCGGGGCCGAGCGTAGGCATCAGCGCAAACGATGCGGCCAGCAAGGCGAGCCCGAAGCTCACCAAGCGGTGCGTGGGCTGCTGGTCGGCCAAGCGCCCGACCAGCGCAATCGCCACCGCGAGCACGATGCCCGCCGGCAGCAAAATGGTGCCCACAAAGGCGGGCGTGAGCCCAAGACCCATCTGCATGTAGACCGGCAGCAGATAGGTCGAGCCAAACAGCGCCGTGCCGTAGATGAAGGCCACGATGGCGCCAAACGCAAACGGCCGGTGCCCGAACAAGCGCAGATTCATGAGCGGCGGCGGAGCCGGGGGTAACTGAGTGGCCGGGTGCGCATGGCGGCGCAGCAGCCGACGCTGCCAGAGCACGAAGCCCAGCGTGCTCGCCGCGGCCCCGCCGAGCAGCGCCGCGGCTTCGCCCCGCGGGCCGCCGTGCAGCGCCACGAGGCCGTTGAGCAGCGCGAGCGTGGCTCCGCTGGCCAGTGCCAGACCCACGCCGTCGAAGCCGGCCGAGCGACCCGCCGCGACGCCGCCCGGCGCCGTGACCGGCACGTAACGGCGCGCCAGGGCGAGCGAGAGCAGGCACAGCGGCACCACCATGAAAAAGATCGAACGCCAGCCCAACGCATCGACCAACACCCCGCCCACACTCGGCCCGAGCGCGGGCGCCAGCACCACGCCCATGCCAAAGAGCCCGCTGGCGCGCCCTTGTTCCTCAGGCGCGAAGGCACGCAGGATGATGATGGCCGGAATCGGCTGCACCACGCCGGCGGCCAAGCCTTCCGCCACGCGCGCCGCCAACACCAGCCCAAACGCATTCGCCAGCCCCCCGACCACCCCGCCGGCGAGCAGCAACCCCATGCACAGCCCGTAGGTGCGCCGATAACCGAGCCGCGCGAGCAGCCAGGGCGTGGTGAGCATCGACACCGTCATCGCCACCATGAAGCCGCTGGTGACCCATTGCGCGCGCTCCTGCCCGAGCCCAAAGTGCCGCGACAGGTCCGGAATGGCCACGTTCACGACCGTCGACGACATGACGGATGCCATCGTGCCCACCATCACCGTCAGCAGCAAAAGCCAGCGGTAGCGCGCACCGTGCCGCGCTTGCAGCGCAGCGAGGGTTCCGGCTTCGGCGGTGCCAGCACCACTCATCTGCGGCCCTCGCCAACGGCATCGGGTGGTGCCGCGCCCGCACACGCCGCGCAGACGCAAGCCTTGCCGCGCGCTGCGGCGGGAATGCGCGCGAGCAGCTCGGCGCTGAAGCTCGCACGGGTGCACCAGCAGGGGGGCTGCGGCTCACCGCCCGCGCGCTCGAGCGCCATCGCGCAGCCGTTGGGCTGGCCACACACCGGGCATCGGCCGGGGTCTGGGGCGGGCACAAGATTAGAAACTGCGGTGTTCATTGGCACAGTTTAGGCCGCCGCCGCATCAGACCCTCGCACGCCGGCGTGGGCTTGCACCAGACACGCGCGGAGCAAGGCGGTGGCGCGCGAAGGCGCGGGCGAGCGGCGGGTGATGGCCGAGAACACGCAGTCGTAACCCAGGCGCTCGGGGGCCAGCGCGCGCATGCGGCCCGACTGCACGAAGGCGGCGGCGTAGTGGTCGGGCAGGAAGCCGATGAAGGCGCCGCTCAGGATCAGCGTGGCCACCGCCTCTTGATCAAAGCCGGTGGCCGCGCGCTTCCAGCCGCGCGCATGCACCACCTCCATGTTGGGCGAGTGGTAGCCCAGGCCGGCAAACGCGTGGGCGCCCACACTCGTCCAGTCGAGGGTGGCGTCGTCCGCGCCCCAGAGCGGATGCGTCACGCCGCAGTAGAGCCGCATGGTTTCGCCAAAGAGTTCGTCGTAGCGCAGGCTTTGCGAGCGGCGGTGCTCGGGGATGATGCCGAGCTGAAACTGGCCGTCCATCACGCCGCGCTCGATGGCGCTGAGCGTGCCCACATGCAGATTCAGATGCACGTCGCTGGCCTGCGCGCGAAAGGCCGCCAGCGCCTGCGCGATCTGCGCCGCCGGGTTGCTGGCGGTTTTGTCGAACAGCGCCACATGCAGTTCGCCACCCATGCGTTGGTGCAGGTCGTCGATGCTGGCGCGGAAGGCGTCGGTGGCGGCGAGCAGGCGCAGCGTTTCGGCATGCACGCGCTCGCCCTCGGGCGTGAGCGCAAAGCCGCCGCGCCCCCGCCGGCACAGCGTCAGGCCCAGCCGCGTCTCCAGGTCTTTGATGTGGCGGCTGATGGTGGAGGTGGCGATGTTGAGTTCGAGCTCGGCCGCGGCCATGCCGCCGCAGTCGGCCACGGCGCGAAAGACGCGCAAAAGGCGGATGTCCGCGTCACTGAGAGCGCCCAGCACGGCCCGGCGTGGTGGCTTTACTTGCATGAAACGTCAAGTGAACATGGATGAATGATGATTTACAAGAGTATCGGCGGATTCGAGAATCCGCGCATTGCTTCCACTCTCCCCCGGAGCCCGCCGCCATGGACCTCACCGACGCCCAAGCCCTCAGCACGGTGCCCGTGCGCACCGACGCCGACTGGCTGGCCGCGCACTGGATGCCCTTCACCGGCAACCGCGAATTCAAAGCGCACCCGCGCCTGATGGTGGCCGCCGAAGGCGCGTACTACCGCGACGCCGACGGCAGACGCATCTTCGACGGCCTCTCCGGCCTGTGGTGCACGGGCCTGGGCCACGGCCGGCGCGAGATCAGCGCGGCGGTGGCGCGGCAAGTCGCGCAGCTCGACTACTCGCCGGCGTTTCAGTTCGGCCATCCGCTCTCATTCGCGCTGGCCAACCGCATCGTGGCGTTCATGCCGCCGGGGCTCAACCGGGTGTTCTTCGCCGGCTCGGGGTCCGAAGCGGCCGACACCGCGCTCAAGATGGCGCGCGCCTATTGGCGAGCCCGCGGCCAGGCGAGCAAGACGCGGCTCATTGGGCGCGAGAAGGGCTACCACGGCGTGAACTTCGGCGGCATCTCGGTCGGCGGCATCGTCGGCAACCGCAAAACCTTTGGCCAAGGCGTCGAGGCCGACCATCTGCCGCACACGCAGCCGCCCGCGGGCAGCTTTTTCCGCGGCCAACCGCCGGCCGAGCCGCAAGGCACCTACGCCGGCGCGGCGCTGGCCGACCGGCTGCTCGACCTGATCAACCTGCACGACGCGAGCAACATCGCCGCCGTGATCGTGGAGCCGTTTTCCGGGTCAGCCGGCGTGGTCATTCCGCCGGTGGGCTATCTGCAACGGCTGCGCGAGATTTGCACCCAGCACGACATTCTGCTGATCTTCGACGAGGTCATCACCGGCTTCGGCCGCGCGGGCGCGTGGACCGGGGCTGAAGCCTTCGGCGTCGTGCCCGACATCCTCAACATCGCCAAGCAGGTCACCAACGGCGCGCAGCCGCTCGGCGCGGTGGTGGCGCGGCAGGAGATCTACGACACCTTCATGGCCGCCGGCGGGCCCGAGTACTTGCTTGAGTTCGCCCACGGCTACACCTACTCGGCCCACCCCGTGGCCTGCGCCGCGGGACTGGCCGCGCTCGACCTGCTCGAACGCGAAGACGCCGTGGGCCGTGTGCGCGAGCTCGCGCCGCGCTTCGAAGCGGCGGTCCACGGCCTGCGCGGCGCGCGGCATGTGGCCGACATCCGCAACTACGGCCTGGCCGCCGGCTTCACGCTGGCCGCGCACCCGGGCGAGCCCGCGCGCCGGCCCTTCGAGGTGGCCATGGCCATGCTCCAGAAAGGCTTCTATGTGCGCTACGGCGGCGACACCATCCAGCTCGCGCCGCCCTTCATCAGCACCGAAGCCGAGATCGACCGCTTGGTCGACGCCCTCGGCGAGACGCTGAACGAAACTGCATGATCATTTTTTGATAGCACCGACTCACCATTTCACGCTGGGGGATCAGGCAAAAGGCTCAACCATCAGGCTTCAGGGCCCGTGCGGCGGCCTGCCACGGCCTACCCCGCCCACAGCCTGCGAACAGCTTGTACATAGGCCGCAGGGGGCATATGCGCACGCCACCCCCAGATTGTCCACAGCCTTGTCCCCAGCGCCCGCGATTTCTCTGACCCACGTTGCTCTTCTTTCGCCCCTCCGTTTGCCATGAACACCGTGCTCCACCTCATCGACGGCCAGCTCGTTCCGGGCGGCAGCCGCAGCGCCCCCGTCTACAACCCGGCCACCGGCGCCGTGATCCGTGAAGTCGCGCTGGCCGACACGACCACCGTGCAACGCGCCATCGAATCCGCGCAGGAGGCCTTCCCCGCCTGGCGCAACACGCCGCCGCTCAAGCGCGCGCGCATCCTGAGCCGGCTCAAAGAGCTGCTCGAGCAAAACGCTGAGAAGATTTGCGCCCTCATCACCGAAGAACACGGCAAGGTGCTGGCCGACGCCATGGGCGAGCTGCAGCGCGGCATCGAGAACGTGGAATACGCCAGCTGGGCGCCCGAGCTGCTCAAGGGCGAACACAGTCGCAACGTCGGCCCGGGCATCGATTCGTGGAGCGAACATCAGGCGCTGGGCGTCACCGCCGGTATCACGCCCTTCAACTTCCCGGCCATGGTGCCGCTGTGGATGTGGCCCATGGCGGTCGCCTGCGGCAACACCTTCGTGCTCAAGCCGTCCGAGCGCGACCCGTCGTCGGCGCTGCTCGTTGCCGAACTGGCGCTCGCCGCAGGCCTGCCGCCGGGCGTGCTCAACGTGGTGCACGGCGACAAGGAAGCGGTGGCCACGCTGCTCACCGATCCGCGGGTCAAGGCGGTAAGCTTCGTGGGCTCCACGCCGATTGCGGAATATGTCTACGCCACCGGCTGCGCGCACGGTAAGCGCGTGCAGGCGCTGGGCGGCGCGAAGAACCACGCCGTCGTCATGCCCGATGCCGACATCCCCAACGCGGTCAGTGCCCTCATGGGCGCGGCCTATGGCTCCTGCGGCGAACGCTGCATGGCCGTGCCGCTGGCCGTGTGCGTGGGCGAGGCGACGGCGGACGCGGTGGTGGCCGCGCTGCAGGCCGAGATCGCCAAGATGAAGGTCGGCCCCGGCGCCGCACCCGGCGTGGACATGGGGCCGCTCGTGACGAAGGCGCATTTCGAGAAAGTGCGCGGCTATGTCGACCAGGGTGTGGCCGAGGGCGCCACGCTGGTCGTCGATGGCCGCGGCGTGCAGGTGCCCGGCTTTGAAGGCGGTTACTACCTTGGCGCCTGCCTGTTCGACCACGTCAAACCCCATATGCGCATTTACCGCGAGGAGATCTTCGGCCCGGTGCTCGGCGTGGTGCGCGTGCAGAGCCTGCAAGAGGCGATGGAACTGATCGACGCGCACGAATACGGCAACGGCACCTGCATCTTCACCCGCGATGGCGAGGCCGCGCGGCACTTCTCCGACCACATCCAGGTCGGCATGGTCGGCATCAACGTGCCGCTGCCCGTGCCCGTGGCCTACCACTCCTTCGGCGGCTGGAAGCGCAGCCTGTTCGGCGACCTGCACGCCTACGGCCCCGACGCCGTGCGCTTCTACACCAAGCGCAAAACCATCACCCAACGCTGGCCCAGCGCCGGCGTGCGCGAGGGCACGGTGTTCAGCTTCCCGAGCAGCAGCCGGTAAGGGCAACGCGCTCGGAGCTGCCCTACCGCCCGGAGCCGCCAGGCAGCATTCGGCGCAGCGTGTCGTCGCGCAGCACCGCGTGGTGCAGCAGCGCGGCCGCGGTGTGCAGGCCAGCGGCCGCAATGAACAGCTGCCCCAGCGCTTCGTGGGTGCGGCCCAGCGCGCGAACCCAGGCGCTCGATCCGTTGGGCAAAGGCAGGCTCCAACCCAGGACGCTGAAATGCACGGCCTCGTGCGCCAGCGCGCACCATCCCGCCAGCGGCACGAGGAGCATGAGCGCATAGAGGCCCGCCTGCAGGAATGCCGCGGCCCGTCGCGGCCACACAGCGCCCGGCAGCGGTGCCGGAGCCCCCAGCACCAGCCGCAGCGGCACACGCAGCACCAGCAAAGCCGCCACGGTCAGACCGCAGGCGACATGCACTTGGCCGAGCAGCGCTTCCCACATCGATTCCGCCTCCGTCGGGTCGCCACCGGTCACATACGCAAGCGCTACGGCCAGCGCCATGAGCCAGTGCAGAAAGATGAGGGGGCGGGGGTAACGTGCGGTCGAGGTTGGGCGCATGGCAGGTTGTCGCAGATACACAGATGCATGGATGGAGCCGCGATGCTACGCAACCAGGCTGAGCCTGGCCTTATCCCCCGCCAATCTGTCTGTCGGGACGAGCCGCATCCAGGGCCCGCCCAACGGCCGGACTTGGGCTCAGCATTCCGCCCGCAGCCGCAGCGCCGCGTCGTACAGCGTGTTGCGTGGTGCGCCGGTGATTTCGGCGGCGAGCCGCACGGCGGTTTTGAGGGGCAGCTCCGCCAGCAGCAGCCGCAGCACGCGCAGCGGCTCGTCGAGCGCGCGCTCGGCCTGCGGCGCGGGATGCAGCACGATGACGAACTCGCCGCGTTGGCGGTTGGGGTCGGCCGAGAGCCAAGCCGCCAGCTCCTGCGCGGGCAGGGTCGCGATGTCTTCGAACTGCTTGGTCAACTCGCGCGCCAACGTCACCGGCCGTGCACCGAAAATCTGCAAGGCTTGCGCCAGAGCGGCGATGCGGTGCGGGGCTTCGAGCAGCACGACGGCCCGCGGCTCGGTGAGCAGCGCTTGCAGTGCGGCGGCACGTTCGCCCGGCTTGGTGGGCAAAAAGCCCTCGAACACGAAGCGCCCGTCACCCGTCACGCCCGCGGCGCTCAGAGCCGTCGTGATGCTGCTCGCGCCGGGCAGCGGCACCACGCGCAGGCCCGCGTCCCGCACCGCCGCGGCCAGCCGCGCCCCAGGGTCGCTGATGCCCGGCGTGCCGGCGTCGGACACATAGGCCACGCGCTGCCCCTCACGCAGCCGCTCCACCACGGCTTGCGCGGCTTCGGCCTCGTTGTGTTCATGCACGGCGAGCAGGCTTGGGCTTGGGCGCTCGAGCCCCCAGGCGCGCAGCAGGCTGCGGGTGTGGCGCGTATCCTCGCACGCCACCGCATCGGCCTGGGCCAACAGATGCAGCGCGCGCAAGCTGATGTCGGCAAGGTTGCCGATGGGCGTCGCGACGATATAGAGGACGCCGCCGGGGTGTTGCTGACCGACCGCGGCTGCCTCGGCCGCCGCGCGCGCCGGTGCGAAATTCGCGCTTACAGTTGCGCTCACGATGCCCTTTCCCGAGAAGAAGCCCCGAACCTGGAGCCGGCTCGGCCCGACCGCCGCACCGACCCCAGCCACGCCGACGAAGACCCGCGGCGATGCGGCCGAAGCGCAGGCGCTGGCCGCGCTGCAAGCGGCGGGCCTGCGGCTGTTGGCGCGCAATTATCGGACGCCGGGGCGCGGCGGCGGCGAAATCGACCTCATCATGGCCGAGCGCGACGGCACGCTGGTGTTCGTCGAGGTACGCGCACGCGCCAGCGATCGCCATGGCGGCGCCGCGGCCAGCATCTCGGCCGCCAAGCGCGAGCGCATCGTCTACGCCGCCAGGCACTATTTGCTACGGCTGCGCACGCCCCCGCCGTGCCGATTCGATGTGGTCGCCATCGGCCCGGGCGGCCTCGAATGGCTGCGCGGCGCGTTCGATGCCGAAGGGCACGGATTCTGAGCGCTCGCGGAGGCGCCCAGCCGGAATGCGCAACGCGCGAGGAACCGATTCAGCGTTGCCCTATCATCGCGCCATGCCCGAGCATCTGATCCAGAAGCATTTCGTCGAAGCCGCGGACCTGCTGTATCCAGCATCGGAGCAACTCCCGAAGGGCGTGGCGGCGGCCGCTGAAGCCTTGGTGGCTGCGCTCACCTCGGGTGGCAAGGTGCTGATCGCAGGCGTGGGCAGCACCGCCCTGCTGGCACGCCATCTGGCCGGTTTGCTGGTGGGGGGATTCGAGCGCGAACGCCCGGAGCTGGCTGCCGTCGCCTTGAGCGAAGACCCCAGCTTCACCGTTGCAGCCACGACCGCCAACGCAGCGGGAACCGAACGCTTGGCGCGCCAGGTCCGAGCCCTGGGACTGGCGCCCGATGTCCTCGTGATTCTCGCGATGAGCGGCAATGAGCCGATGCTGCTGCGGGCGCTGGAAGTCGCGCATGAACGCGAGCTCAGCGTGGTCGCGATCACGGGGCAGGGCGGCGGTGCGCTTGCGCGCGGACTGCGCGAAACCGACGTCTGGCTTGGCGTGCCGCACGAGCGCAGCGCCCGTGTCTTCGAGGCCCAGACCTTGCTTCTGCACGCTTTGTGCGATGAACTCGACCTGCAACTGCTCGGCGAACCGGAGAACCCTTGATGAACCCCCTGAAAACCCCTCGCCCCTACACCCAGCTGGCGCTCGTCGCCTTGGCGGTCACGCTCGGCCTGGGCTCGCTCGCGGGTTGCGCGCCCGCCGTGCTGGGCGGCGCTGCCCTCGGCGGGCTGGTCGCCGTCGACCGGCGCACGGCCGGTGCCCAACTCGACGATGAAACCATCGAGATCAAGGCCGCGAGACGCCTGCGTGAAGCCATCGGCGAGCGTGCGCACATCAACGTCACCAGCTACAACCGGCAAGTGCTGCTGACCGGCGAAGTGCCCACGCCCCAGGACAAGCAACTGGCCGAGCGCACCGTGGCCACGGTCGAAAACGTGCGCGCGATCGTCAACGAACTGGCCGTCATGGCGCCGAGTACGCTGTCGCAACGGGCTTCGGACGCGCTGATCACCGGCCGTGTGAAAGCCGCACTGGTCGATGCCAAAGACCTCTATGCCAGCGCATTCAAGGTCGTGACCGAACGCGGCACCGTCTACCTCATGGGCCGCGTGACGCCACGCGAAGCCGAGCGCGCAACCGAACTGGCGCGCAGCATCGATGGGGTGCAAAAAGTGGTGCGCGTGTTCGAACTCATCACGGAGCAGGAACTGCAACGCCTGCTGCCGCAGCCGGCCGAGCCCGCGCGCGCCGCGGCCAGCAACGCGGGCTGAACCCGTCGGTCGCGCACCCGCGCAGGCACTGATTCAGCGTTGCCTTAAGGCAACGCTGAACAAGTTCCCGTGATGGCGCGCGCCCGGCTGCGGGATGGGATGCGAGGCGCAAACCGCAGCCATAGCCGAAGCTATGGCGAGGATTTGCAACGAAGCAGAGCCCCCGCAGCTGGGATGCGCGACGCGCGGGGGACTGGTTCAGCGTTGCCCTAACGCAAGCGCTTGATCAGGCTCGAGGTGTCCCAGCGGCGCCCGCCCATGCGCTGGACGTCGGCATAGAACTGGTCCACGAGTGCCGTGACGGGCAGGCTCGAGCCGTTGCGGCGCGCTTCCTCGAGCACCAGCGCGAGGTCTTTGCGCATCCAGTCCACCGCAAAGCCGAAGTCGAAGCGGTCGGCCACCATGGTCTTGCCGCGGTTGTCCATCTGCCAGCTTTGGGCCGCGCCCTTGCCGATCACGTCGAGCACGAGGTTCATGTCGAGCCCGGCTTTTTGGCCAAAGGCGATGCCCTCGGCCAGCGCCTGCACGAGCCCGGCGATGCAGATCTGGTTGACCATCTTCGTGAGCTGCCCCGCGCCGTGGCCGCCCATGAGGGTGGCGGCCCGCGCATAGGCCATCATCAGCGGACGTACGCGCTCGAACACCGGCTCTGGACCGCCACACATGATGGTCAGCGCACCGTTCTGCGCGCCGGCTTGCCCACCCGAAACCGGCGCGTCGATGAACGCGAGGTGCTGTTCGTGGGCCACTTGCGCCAGCTCGCGCGCCACATCGGCCGACGCCGTGGTGTGGTCGACGAAAACCGCCCCCGCGTGCATGCCGCTGAAGGCGCCATCCGCGCGGCGCGCACCGGCGCCCTCGGGCGTTCCGAGCGCGACGGCCCGCAAATCATCGTCGTTGCCGACGCAGCAAAAGACCACGTCGGCGCCTTGGGCCGCCGCCCGCGGCGTGTCGGCCATGCGGCTGCGGTCGCCGGCGGCGAATTCATCGCACCAGGCCTGGGCCTTGGCCGCGGTGCGGTTGTAGACGGTGACCGTGTGCCCCGCGCGGGCCAGGTGCCCGGCCATGGGATAGCCCATGACGCCCAGGCCGAGGAAAGCGACGCGGCAGGGTTTAGTGGGCTCGTAGGTTCTGGGGGCAATGCTGGACATGGTGTCTCAAACGATGGAGAAATGTTCGGTGCCAGCCGAGAGGTCCGGCGCCTTGCCGCGGCGGCTGCTGAGCTTGATTTGCAGCCGCAGGTCGTTGACCGAGTCGGCATGGCGCAGCGCGTCTTCGTAGCTGATTTTTTCGGACTCGTAGAGGTCGAACAAGGCCTGGTCGAAGGTCTGCATGCCGAGGTTGCGGCTTTTCTTCATGATCTCTTTGATGCCGGCGACGTCACCCTTGAAGATCAGGTCGGAAATCAGCGGTGTGTTGAGCATCACCTCCACGGCAGCGATGCGCCCGCGGCCGTCCTCGAGCGCAACGAGCCGCTGCGAGATCATCGCGCGCAAGTTCAGCGAGAGGTCCATAAGCAGTTGGGTGCGCCGCTCTTCGGGGAAGAAGTTGATGATGCGGTCGAGTGCCTGGTTGGCCGAGTTGGCGTGCAGCGTCGCCATGCAGAGGTGACCCGTCTCCGCAAAGGCGACGGCGTATTCCATGGTTTCGCGGTCGCGGATTTCGCCCATGAGGATGACGTCGGGTGCCTGGCGCAGCGTGTTCTTGAGCGCGGCGTCCCAGCTGTCGGTATCGAGCCCCACCTCACGCTGCGTGACCACGCAGTTTTTGTGCGTGTGGACGAATTCGACGGGGTCTTCGACCGTCACGATGTGGCCGTAGGAGTTTTCGTTGCGCCAGTCGATCATGGCCGCCAGCGTCGTGGATTTACCCGACCCCGTGGCCCCCACCAAGATGACCAGACCGCGCTTGGCCATCGCGACGTCTTTGAGCACCTGCGGCATGCCCAGGCCGTCGATGGTGGGCAAGGTTTGCGGAATCACCCGCAGCACCATGCCGATCTTGCCCTGCTGCACGAAGGCGTTGACGCGAAAGCGCCCGATGCCCGCCGGAGCAATGGCGAAGTTGCACTCTTTCGTGCGCTCGAATTCGGCGGCCTGCTTGTCGCTCATGATGGCGCGCGCCAGCGCTTGTGTGTGCAAGGGCGTGAGCGGCTGCGCCGACAGCTTGGTCACCTGGCCGTCGACCTTGATCGCTGGCGGAAATTCGGCGGTGATGAACAGGTCGCTGCCGCCCCGGCTCACCATCAACCGCAGCAAGTCGTTGATGAATTTGCCGGCCTGATCGCGTTCCATAGCGGTTCCTCGAATAGCAGGGTCAACGGCGATCGGTCAGGCGCTCGCCCATCGCGCGCAGCCGCAGCGACAGCTTGCGGGCCAGCAAGGCGACGAAACTGGCTGCAAGCTGCGGCTGCTGCCCCATCATTTCGTCGAGATCCTCCGCGCCCAGCACGGCCAGGCGGCATTCGCTGAGCGTGACGCAGTCGGAGAAGCGACGGCCCCCGTCGAGCAGCGACATCTCCCCGAGCACTTCGCCCGGCCGCGCCTCGCTCAAGCGCAGCCGCTCGCCCCATGGCTGCAAGCGATCGACCGCCATGCTGCCTTCGAGCAAGACGACGAGAAAGCTGCCATATTCGTCTTGGCGCATCACCTCGCGCTCGGACGGGACACTGGCGTAGTCGAAATAATGCACGAGCCGGTCCATCTGCGCCGCATCGAGGCTGCGCATATGGGGGTCGCGCGTCCAAAGGCCGCGCAAGAGCTGCGCCCCACGGTCGCTCGAGAAGCGCCGCGCGTCGATCTCGACCGCGCGCACGTCCCAAGGAATGGTGATTTCGCCCTCGGTGGCATGGCCTTGGAAAGCGGTCTGGAAGAAGGTGGACTCGCTCCCGTCGGGCCGGGAGTCCGATGCCGATCGGCCGCGCAGTTTTTCAAAGATCTGTTTCATGCAGAACCCCAGATAGGAAGGTCAAGCGCGGCATCAGCCGGGGAAATTTTCGGGAATCTTGGCCTTCGAGCGGGCCTCGGCCGGCGAAATGATGTTGCGTCGCACCAGGTCGGCCAGGCATTGGTCGAGCGTCTGCATGCCAAAGCTGTTGCCGGTCTGAATCGCCGAATACATCTGCGCGACCTTGTTTTCGCGGATGAGGTTGCGTATGGCGGGCGTACCCACCATGATCTCATGCGCGGCCACGCGTCCGCTGCCGTCTTTGAGCTTGCACAGCGTCTGCGAGATCACCGCGACGAGCGACTCGGAGAGCATCGCACGGACCATTTCCTTTTCTTCGGCCGGGAAGACGTCGATCACGCGGTCGATGGTCTTGGCTGCGCTCGAGGTGTGCAGGGTTCCGAACACCAGGTGCCCGGTCTCGGCTGCGGTCATGGCTAGGCGTATGGTTTCGAGGTCCCGCAGCTCGCCCACCAGGATGGCATCGGGGTCTTCACGCAAGGCCGAGCGCAGGGCCGCGGCAAACGACAGGGTGTGCGGGCCGACTTCGCGTTGGTTGATGAGGCATTTCTTGGACTCATGCACGAACTCGATCGGATCCTCGATGGTCAGGATGTGGCCGTACTCGGTCTCGTTCAGATGGTTGACCATCGCCGCCAGGGTGGTCGATTTGCCCGAGCCGGTCGGCCCGGTCACGAGCACCAAGCCGCGCGGCTTGAGGGCGAAGTCGGCGAAGATGCGCGGCGCGCCGAGCTGCTCGAGCGTGATGATTTTCGAGGGAATCGTGCGGAACGCAGCCGCGGCGCCGCGCTGCTGGTTGTAGGCGTTGACGCGGAAACGCGCGAGGCCCTCGACCTCGAACGAGAAATCGACCTCGAGGAATTCCTCGTACGCCTTGCGCTGCGCGTCGTTCATGATGTCGTAGACCATCGCGAACACCGCTTTGTGGTTGAGCGGCTCGACGTTGATGCGACGCACATCGCCGTTGACGCGGATCATCGGAGGCAAGCCGGCCGAGAGATGCAGGTCGGAGGCCTTGTTCTTGACGGTGAACGCAAGCAGCTGGGTGATGTCCACGGATTCCCTCGATCCTTTTGTTACGCTTGACCGATTATGACGACGATTGCCGAGAAGCTCCAAGCCGTACGCGAACGGATCGCGCACGCCTGTGCGGCGGCGGGCCGGCCTGCCTCGGAAGTGCGGCTGCTCGCGGTCTCCAAACGCTTCGGGCCGCTGGCCGTGCGCGCGGCCGCCGCAGCCGGGCAGCGCGAGTTTGGCGAGAACTACGTCAATGAAGGTGTCGAGAAGATCGAAGCCACCGCTGACCTGGGCCTGACGTGGCACTGCATCGGACCCCTGCAATCGAACAAGACCCGACTCGTCGCCGAACATTTCGACTGGGTGCACAGCGTCGACCGCCTCAAGATCGCCGAGCGGCTGAGTGCGCAACGCCCCCGCCATCGCGAGCCGCTGCAGGTGTGCATCCAGGTCAACATCGACGGCGCACCCACGAAGGCCGGCGTCGCGCCCGAAGACGCGCTGGCACTCGCGCGCGCGGTGGCCGCCCTGCCCTCGCTGCGCCTACGCGGCCTCATGACGATCCCTGAGCCCGCGCCGGATTTCGAAGCCGCGCTTGCCGTGCATCGGCGCACGCGCGCGCTGTTCGACCATCTGCGCGCGCAAGGCCTGCCGCTCGACACCCTGTCGATGGGCATGAGCGACGACCTCGAAGCCGCCATCGCCGCCGGCAGCACCCTCGTGCGCGTCGGAACGGCAATCTTCGGCGCACGAGGGGCGGCTTGAGCGTTGCCCAGATGGCACCGCTGAATGACCCCCTCCGCGAGGGTACGCAACGGATGTTGGCAATGCCGCCTCAGCGAACCGGCTGGCGGATCAGCGCGTCGAACGCGGCCAACGCGGCCTTGGCACCTTCGCCTGCGGCGATGACGATTTGCTTGTAGGGCACGGTCGTGCAGTCGCCTGCGGCGAAGATGCCAGCACGGCTGGTCTCGCCTTTGGCGTCGACGACGATTTCACCGAACGCGTTGCGCGCCACCGCCCCTTCGAGCCACTCGGTGTTGGGCACGAGTCCGATTTGCACGAACACGCCCGCGAGCGGCAGCAGGTGCTCGGCGCCGCTCGCACGGTCGCGCCAGCGCAGCCCAGTCACGACGGCGCCGTCGCCGACGACTTCGAGCGTCTGCGCTTCGGTGTGGACGGTGACGTTGGGGAGGCTGCGCAGCCGCTCGACGAGCACTGCATCAGCCTTGAGGCTCGGGGCGAATTCGAGCAAGGTCACATGCCGCGCGAGCCCGGCGAGGTCAATGGCCGCTTCGACGCCCGAGTTGCCGCCGCCGATGACGGCGACGTCACGACCTTTGAACAGTGGGCCGTCACAGTGGGGGCAATACGCAACGCCGCGGTTGCGGTACTGCGCCTCGCCCGGCACGCCGAGGTTGCGCCAGCGGGCACCGGTGGCCAGGATGACGGTGCGCGCGCGCAGGGTCGCACCGCTCTCGAGCGCGAGCGCATGCAGCCCCGCCGCATCGCCCGTCGGCTCCAAGGCCTTGGCCTTTTGACCCGCAAGCACCTGCACGCCCACCGCGCGCACCTGCTGTTCGAGCGCGGCGGCGAACTTCGGGCCGATGGTTTCGGGCACCGAGGGGTAGTTCTCGATCGCCGCGGTGTCGTTGACCTGCCCGCCGAAACGCTCGGCCACGATGCCCGTGCGCAAGCCTTTGCGGGCCGCGTAGAGCCCGGCTGCGGCGCCCGCAGGGCCACCGCCGACGATGAGCACGTCAAACGGCGGCTCGGCGTCGAGCGCCGCGGCCCCGCGCGCTGCGGCGCCGGTGTCGAGCCGGTCGAGAATCTCCGCCAAGGTGGTGCGCCCGGCGACCCAGGGTTCGCCGTTCAGATACACCTGGGGCACGGCCAGAATCCCGCGGCTGCGAACTTCGTCGGCGAAGGCCGAGCCCTCGATGACGGTGGTCGAGACCCGCGGGTTGCGCAAGGCCAGCAGCGCCAGCGCCTGCACGACGTCGGGGCAGTTGTGGCACGAGAGGCTCATGTAGACCTCGAACGCATACGGCCCGCCGCCGAGTGCATCGACGCGCTCGAGCAGTTCGGGCTCCACGCGCGGCGGGTGGCCGCCCGCCCAGACCAGCGCCAACACGAGCGAGGTGAATTCATGCCCCAGCGGCAAGCCGGCAAACCGCAGACGCGCCGGCTGTCCGGGACGTTGCAGCGCGAACGACGGGCGTCGCGCATCGTCGCCGTCGGTGCGCAGGGTGATCGCGTCGGGGCGCTGCGCGGCAATGGTTTCGAGCAGATCGCGCATCTGCGCCGAGACCGGGTCATCGCCGAGCGTGGCGACGATCTCGATCGGTTCACGCACATGAGCGAGCGCGGCGCGCAGCGACGCCAAGAGGTTTTCGTCCAACATGTTTGCTCCTTTAGTCATAGCAAGATCGGTTCATTTTTCGCCGGCATGGCCCGGAAATGGGTAAAAAAAGGGCGACTGGCCCGCGCCAGCCGCCCCGAGCGCCGAGCGCGTCGATCAGATCTTGCCGACGAGGTCGAGCGAAGGCTTGAGCGTGGCCGCACCTTCTTCCCACTTGGCCGGGCAGACCTCGCCCGGGTGCGCGGCGATGTACTGAGCCGCCTTGACCTTGCGCAGCAGTTCGCGCGCATCGCGGCCGATGCCGTTGTCGTGGATTTCGCAGAGCTTGATGACGCCTTCGGGGTTGATCACGAAGGTGCCACGCAGGGCGAGGCCTTCTTCTTCGATCATCACGTCGAAGTTGCGCGTGATTTGGCCGGTCGGGTCGCCGATCAGCGCGTACTTGACCTTGGCGATGGCCGGCGAGGTGTCGGCCCAGGCTTTGTGCGCGAAGTGGGTGTCGGTCGAAATGCCGTAGATGTCACAGCCGATCTTCTGGAACTCGGCATGGTGCTCGGCGAGGTCTTCGAGTTCGGTCGGGCAGACAAAGGTGAAGTCGGCCGGGTAGAAGAAGAACACGCTCCACTTGCCTTTGAGCGTCTGCTCGGTGACTTCGAAGAACTTGCCCGTTTGATACGCTTGGGCCTTGAACGGTTTGACGGTGGTGTTGATCAGAGACATGGTTTTTTCCTCCGGAAATGGATGGTTGTGAAAGCAGCTCTGAAACCCGCCCCGGGTGGATCGCGCTTCAGCGCTGCCTGTACGTGCGGCGGGCCCCGGGGATCTTCCCGGCAAGGCCACAACCGACGGAACGAATGATAGCGGCAACCTATCACAATCTCTAATTGATTGTGTCAAAGAATCGCATAGGAAAAACCGATGACCGCACCGAACGCACCGGCCCCGAGCTTCGACCACATCATCATCGGCGCGGGCACGGCGGGCAGCCTGCTGGCCAATCGGCTCAGCGCCGATCCCCAGCGGCGCGTGCTGCTCATCGAGGCCGGCGGCCGTGACGATTACCTTTGGGTGCATGTGCCGGTCGGCTACCTCTATTGCATCGGCAACCCGCGTACCGACTGGCTCTACCAGACCGAGCCCGATGCGGGCCTCAACGGTCGGCGGCTGCGCTACCCGCGCGGCAAGGTGCTCGGCGGCTGCAGCAGCATCAACGGCATGATCTACATGCGCGGCCAGGCGCGCGACTACGACCAGTGGGCCGCCATCACCGGGGACGACGCCTGGCGCTGGGACCAGTGCCTGCCGGTGTTCAAGCAGCATGAAGACCACCACGGCGGCGCCAACGCGTTCCACGGCGCGGGCGGCGAATGGCGGGTAGAGCGCCAGCGGCTGCGCTGGGACATCCTCGACGCGTTCGCGCAGGCCGCGCAACAGGCCGGCATTCCCGCCACGGCCGACTTCAACACCGGCAACAACGAGGGCGTGGGCTACTTCGAAGTCAACCAGAAATCCGGCTGGCGTTGGAACACGGCCAAGGCCTTCCTGCGGCCGACCTGTTACGGCCGACCGAACTTCGAGCTGTGGACCGGCGCGCAGGTCATGCGACTGTTGTTCGAGCCCGGCTCCGACGGCCGGCCGCGCTGCTGCGGCGCAGAAGTTTGGACGGGCCGCGAGGCGGTGACGGTGCGCGCGACGCGCGAAGTCGTGCTCAGCGCGGGCGCGATCGGCTCGCCGCAGATCCTGCAGCTCTCGGGCCTGGGGCCCGCGCCGCTGCTGCAGCGCCTGGGGATCCCGGTGGTGGCCGACCTTCCAGGCGTGGGCGCCAACCTGCAAGACCATTTGCAAATCCGCGCCGTGTTCAAGGTGCAGGGCGCGACCACGCTCAACACCTTGGCCAACCACTGGCTCGGCAAGGCGCGCATCGGGCTGCAATACCTGCTCACGCGCAGCGGCCCGATGAGCATGGCGCCCAGCCAGCTCGGCGCCTTTACCCGCAGCGACCCCAACCAGCCTTGGCCCAACCTCGAATACCACGTGCAGCCGCTCTCGCTCGACGCCTTCGGTGAGCCGCTACACGACTTCCCCGCGTTCACCGCGAGCGTGTGCAACCTCAACCCCACGAGCTGCGGCACGGTCCACATCCGAAGCCCCCGCTTTGCCGACCCGCCCGCGATTGCCCCCAGCTACCTCAGCACCGACGAAGACCGCCGCATCGCCGCCGAGAGCCTGCGGCTCACCCGCCGCATCGTCGCGCAGCCCGCGCTGGCGCGCTATCGCCCCGAGGAGTACAAGCCCGGCGTGCAATACCAGAGCGACGAGGAGCTCGCGCGGCTCGCCGGCGACATCGCCACCACCATCTTCCACCCGGTGGGCACGACCCGCATGGGCCGTGCCGACGACCCGATGGCCGTGCTCGACAGCCGCCTGCGCGTGCGCGGCGTGCACGGCCTGCGCGTGGTCGACGCCGGCGCCATGCCCACCATCACCAGCGGCAACACCAACAGCCCCACGCTGATGATGGCCGAGCGCGCCGCAGCCTGGATGCGCGCAGAGGCGTGAGCGACCGGCGCACCCCAAGCGGATGCCAGGGAAATCCCCGATGGGCGGACGCGGCACAGCCGCTTACATTTCATTCGCTCATCCGCTGTCGAGCAGGCGACAACGGACCGAGGAACCGAGGAGACACCGCCCACCGGGCCACAAGACGACGAATCAACATCCGCAACGAGATGTCTGACTTCCAGCACCGCCAAGCGGTGCTTTTTTTTGCCCGCTCGAGGCAGGTTTGAACCCAGATCGCCCCATCCCCGGCGTGATTCGGTGCGTTCTTGCTCATCAAAAGAGAGCGCTTTCGCTGCCACAATGCCGCCCATGGAAATGCTGATCGTCTCCGCGGCCTCGCTGCTCGCGGGCTTCGTGGACGCGATCGTCGGTGGCGGCGGGCTGATTCTGGTGCCCGCGCTGTTCGCCACTTTTCCCACGACCGCACCGGCCACGCTGTTCGGGACGAACAAAAGCGCCTCGGTCTGGGGCACGGCCTGGGCCACGGTGCAGTACAGCCGCCGGGTGGAATTGCGCTGGGCGGCGCTGGCGCCGGCGGCGCTCGCGGCCTTCGTGGGCTCGTTCGGCGGCGCCTGGCTGGTCACGCTGATCGACCCGGCTTTCCTGCGCCGGCTGCTGCCCTTCGTGCTCGCAGCGGTGCTGGCCTATACGCTGGCGAAAAAAGAACTGGGGCGGCACCACGCGCCGCTGCGCACGCCTCGGCTCGAGCGGCTGCTGGCGCTGGGCGTCGGTCTGGTCATCGGTTTTTACGACGGCTTCTTTGGGCCGGGCACCGGCAGCTTTCTGGTGTTTTTGTTCGTGCGGCTGCTCGGCTATGACTTCCTGCACGCTTCGGCTTCGGCCAAGTTCATCAACGTCGCGACCAACCTCGCGGCGCTGCTGTTGTTTGCCGCCAAAGGCCACATCTGGTGGCACCTGGCGCTGCCCATGGCGCTGGCGAACATCGCGGGCAGTCTGCTCGGCACGCGCCTCGCGCTGCGTCACGGCGCAGGCTTCGTGCGTGTGGCCTTCATCGTCGTCGTCACCGGCTTGATCCTCAAGACGGGCTATGACGCGTTCGGGCGCGCCGGATAGGAGCGGCTCCCGATGGCTACTCGCTCGCGCAGACCCCCACGCCCGCATCGCCGCGCCGCCAGCAAGGAACGGGTTCGCCTCGGGCGCGGTGGGGGATGCCATCGGCGTCGAGCCGTGCGGCCACGGCGTCGAAGCTCTGCACGCCCCGGCGGTCCAGGCGCAGGCGCAGCAGCCAGCCGCGGCGTTGGGCGTCGTTGTCGGTTTCCTTCATGACGAAGTTGCCGACGCTGTAGATCACGGGGCGACCGGCAACCAGCTCCACGTCCTGCGTGACGTGCGGATGGCCGCCGATCACGGCGTCGGCACCGGCTTCGATCATCAGGCGCGCCAGGGCACGCTGGCGGGCGTTGGCGTGCGGCTCGTTCTCCCAACCCCAGTGCATGACGGGGATCACCAGGTCGGCGCGGTCACGCAGGCGGGCGGCGCGGATGTCAGCGCGCACCTGCGCGTCGTCGCTCCAGGCCACGCCGGGAGCGTCGGCATCGGCCTCGAAGCGGCGCGGCATGAATTCGTTGTAGCCGAGCAGCGCGACGCGCAGCCCGCGCCGGGTGAGGATGAGCGGCCGGTGCGCTTCGGCCAGGTTGTGTCCGCCGCCGAACGCGCCCAAACCGGCCCGCGGCAGCAATGCGAGCATTTCGGCGAAAGCCTCGCGGCCGAAGTCGCCCGAGTGGTTGTTGGCCAAGGCCAGCGCGTCGAGATGTCGGGCCAGCGTCGGCAGCACGCGCGGATGGGCGCGAAAGGTGTAGTTTTTCTCGTGCGCGTGGCCGGTGGTGGCCACCACGCATTCGAGGTTGGCCGCGCGCAGATCGGCGGCGGCAAACACATCGGCAAATTCGGCGAACGGGTCGCCGCCGCGCGCGATGAGCGCGCCGGCCGTGTCGTCGAGCACCACATCGCCGCCAAACACCAGCGTCACCGCCGGCTCGACACGGGCCGCATCGACGGGCTGCGCGCCGCTCGTCGTGGGCTGCGCGCACCCCCACAGCAGCATGCCCAGCAGGGCGGCTGCGGCCCAACGGGCGAGCCGTGTCAGGCCCGCGGCGCGTGCGGCGGGGGCCGGCGTGGGCTTTGCGGGCATCGCGGGATGGGGTGCTGGCTTCAGCCTAAGGCAACGCTGAACAAGTTCCTGCGATGGCGCGCGCCCGGCTGCGGGATGGGATGCGAGGCGCAAACCGCAGCCATAGCCCATGCTATGGCGAGGATTTGCAACGACGCAGACCGCCTGCAGCCGGGATGCGCGGCGCGCGAGGGACTTGTTCAGCGTTGCCCTAAATCCGGCAGTTGACCGCTTCTCGCTGAATGCAAGGTGTTGCTGTTCCAACGGTTTTAGCTCCGGATGCCGCTCACCGCTTGGGTGAGCGCTGCGCGCCCGTTCGAGCCGCCCTCGGGCGCGGGGGCGGCGTTGCAAATCCTCGCCATGGCCCGCGCCATGGCTGTGGTTTGCGCCTTGCCCGCGCGCCCGATGACGACCCGCCCAGGCGCGCCCAACTGCCGGATTTAGGCTCATCGCTCCAACTCCAACAGGGTGCAGCCATAGATCAGCTCGCGCTCGAGCGGCCCGGCGTAGAGATGCTGCCAGCCGGTGAGCGCCGCGGGCCCGGCTGCGGCGGCGGTGGGCCGGGGCTGCGGCCAGGTGGCAACCTGGATCGTGACCGGTTGCTCGGGCGTCTGCACGTAGACCTGCACCACCACGCGGTCGAGGGTGCCGTCTTCGGCACGCACCAGCACGGGCTTGAAGCGAAACCGCCCGGCGATGTCGACGGCGCGGACCGGGTAGGGGTCGGTGACGGGCCGCGCTTCGATGCGCTCGGTGGCGCCGGCGTAGGTGACTTCGCAGCGCAGCAGGGGCTCGGCCTGCGCGCGCACCGCACTCGCCACCCCGAGCGCCAGGATCATCGCCAGGCCCGCGCGCCGCACACACAGCGCCGCCCAGGTCGCGCCCAGGCCAAAAATGCCAGAAAGCCAGCGAGAATTGGCCATGTTTTGCTTCACTTTTTGATGCCCCTCGAGGCGCTGCGTGGCCGCGCGGCCGACGGCGCATTCTGCACAAATACCGCGCAACCGCGATACTCTTACCCCATGCGCGCCGCCACCTTGCCCACCCCCGCGTCCGCCCCCATGCCGCTGCCGCCCGACGTAACGGTGTTCGAGCGCGGCTGGCTTTCGTCGAACAACATCCTGCTGCGCGGTCGCTTTGGTGCGGCGTTGGTCGACAGTGGCTACGTCACGCATGCGCCGCAGACGCTCGCGCTGGTGCAGGCTGCGCTGGGCGCAGCGCCGCTCGACCATCTGCTCAACACCCATTTGCACAGCGACCACTGCGGCGGCAACGCCGCGCTGCAAGCGGCCTACCCCGGCGTGCACACCCGCATTCCGCCGGGCCTGGCCGCCGCCGTGACGGCCTGGGACGAGGACGCGCTGACCTACCGCCCCACGGGCCAGGCCTGCGCGCGTTTTCACTTCGATGGCTTGCTGCTGCCCGGCGAGACGCTGGCGCTCGGCGAGCGACACTGGCAGGTGCACGCGGCGCCCGGCCATGACCCGCATTCGGTGATCCTGTTCGAGCCCGAGGCGCGGCTGCTGATCTCGGCCGACGCGCTCTGGGCGCGCGGCTTTGGCGTGGTGTTTCCCGAACTCGAGGGTTTTGACGCCTTCGATGCGGTCGCCGCCACGCTCGACCTGATCGAGCGCCTCGCGCCGGCGATCGTCATCCCCGGCCACGGCCCGGTGTTCAGCGACGTGGCGCGCGCCCTGGCCGACGCGCGGGCCCGGCTCGAAGGCTTCGTGGCCGACCCGGCGCGGCATCGCCGCCATGCGGCGCGTGTGCTGCTCAAGTTCAAGCTGCTCGAGTGGCAACGCATCGCCCCCGAGGCGCTGCACGCCTGGGCGCGCGCCACGCCCTACCTGCACACGCTGCGGTCCCAAGAAGCGCCCGACGGAGCCGAGCCCGAGCCGTCGTTCGAGGCTTGGCTCGAAGCGCTGATCGACGATCTCGTGCGCAGCGGTGCCGCACGGCGTGTCGCGGGCTGGCTGGTGGATGCCGGGTAGGGCGGCGGCGAACCTGCCCCTGACGGTGATCGACCGCCTGGTTCAGCCGTCCGCGCGGCCCCAGACGCCATCGAGAAACACCTCCGTCAGTTCGAGCACCGCGCCGGAGCGGCGGTACACGCAGCGTCGCGCGTGCGGCGCGCGGGCATCGGCACCGAGCCGCGCAAAGCGCAAAGGCCCGCGCTCGAGGTCGTCGAGCTCGAACAGCAACTCGCCCAAGGGCCGATCGCCCAGCCGCTGCACCTCGCACCACGGGTTGTCGGGGCCCCAGCCGGGAATGCAGGTGCGCGCCGCGATGCGCGGCAGGCCCGCCGCGACCAGCCGCACGCAACGCTCCCAGACCGGGCGGCCCTCGGCCAAGCCCGCCGCCGCCTCGGCTCCTCGAGCGCCCTCGAACAAACGCTCCACCGTCACCGGCCCAAAGGCGTCGCGCAGCCGCTGCGTGAGCGAGCCTCGCTCGTTCAGCCACCCAGCCGCTTGCGGCGAGAGCGACCCAAACGCCTGCATGGCGTCGTCGTGCCAAAGCGATCCATCCGACTGGCGCAATAGGGCCGTGAGGGCATCGGGGGTGAGCGTCATGGGGTGCGGGGCGGGCGCAGGTGGGGGAACAGGGGCCGTACTGTAGGGCAGCTCATGGCCGATTCCTCGCGGGTCGAGCCGCACCGGGACCCAACCAGTGCGGCCAGCCTTGCGAGAGAGAATCTCGGAAACACGCGACCGAGTCTCTCGTCCATGAACGTCCTCAATCCCGAGCTTCTGTTCCGAATCCTGGCGCTTTGCGTGCTGCTCGCAGCGGTGGAAACGCTGCACGGCATCGCACGCACGGTGTGGCTTGCGCCGCGGCTCGGCAAAGCCCGGGCGCTGCGGTGGAGCATCGTGACGGGGGCGCTGCTCGCCACCGGCGTGTGCGCATGGCAGGTGCCGGGCCTCGGCCTGCACGGGTTCGCGCCCCATCTGGCGCTCGGGGTCGTCCTCGCGCTGCTCATGGCGGGCTTCGACCTCGCGATGGGGATGCTCGTGCTGCGGCGGTCACTGGCTCGGGCGCTCGAGGATTTCGATCCGCGCACGGGCAACCTGCTGCTGCTCGGCCTGTTCTGGCTCGCGCTGGCGCCCGCACTGGTGTGGTGGGGGCTGCGCGGCTGAAAAGCGCCGCCAACCCTCAGCCGTGCAGGAACTTGACGGCGTCAGCGCCACACGCACCTATTTCCGCCGTTCGATGAGGCAAAAGCCGTGACCGAATGGGTCGCTGCACATTGCTACTGAAGGGTGGTCGCCACCTTCAAAGAAATGCTCTTGTTTTGCACCCGCTTCCAATGCTTTGGCGAGAGCAGCCCTTACATCGTCAACATGAAAGTCCAGATGCACAGGTGTCCAGTGACGTTCGTAATGGCGTTTCTCTTAGGTGCAAATCGAAGGCGATAAGCCTGCGTCCTTCTCAAGCAGGCAAATTTCGGAAGTTCCAGCACGAAGCACCGCTACGCCGGGAACTGGCGCAACGACCTTTTAAAAGCCGAATGCGTTTGAATAGAACCGCACACCGTCAGCGAGGTTCGGAACATCAACGCTTACAGATAGTGAAATCATGCTGCCTTCTTGTGGCCTAACGCACTGGTCACCGGACCAGCGCTCCGCCACACGGATTGTCCGACACGACGGACCCGGCGCGCAGCGCTGGGTCCGAGTGGAACAGACCGTTAGCCATCAACTGCATCAGCCCAAGGCAAATAGAACAAGAAATACGGATCGCGAATATCAAATACATCATTATCGACATCCCACTCCACCACGACGGCAGGTATCATGTCATTTACTATTTGCGCAGTATGAAGACAAGCATTAGTAACACTGGAACCACTTGGTGAATCTTCAGCGCATATTGAACTAATTCGTTCAATTAGGGAATTATAGCGAAACGTAAGTGTAGGCGGGTCTAGAGATAGAGCCTTGACTAACAGCCTGTAGACATCGCCTTTCCAGCCCAGTTTGGTTTGATAGATATTTCTGTTTGATCCGCGTGTTTTAGGTCCGTCTTTCATTTTATCCACAACCGAACCATAATCGGCTGAAGTTGCGGTCATTCTGCAAATCTTTTCAAATAATGCGTCATCATGTATAAAATCTACCGGTGTATTAGATCGTTCGCGAACATTCAACTCGAAACAGGAATTCAGGCACAGAAACTGCATTAGCTGAGGAGACCCCGCTGCCTCCGACGCCAAGGCAGAGATAACTGACTCTCGCTCAATAATATTGAGCTCCTGGAAACCTTTTAGGGCGATTTTCTTTAATGCATTCGTGTCCCAATAATCGAAATCGATCATAGAGACACGCCCGTGTAAATCCGGGTTTCCCCTCAGCGCATCGTCAGAATGATATGGAACTGATGCGGTTATAAAAATTACGTCATTCCGAATAGCCTCCTTTATTTGCTTGGCAAGCTCGGCTTGTATCTTGGACGGGATATAGTGGAAATCATCAATAAACACCACCATGCCTGTCCCCTTAAGCTCTCTAATCAATAACTGAAGAGGATCGATGGCCTGAGAAGCAGATTCGTTTGATGACGTGCTGTGCTTTTGAGATAACGCAATATCTACTTTGCCCTTCGCGATTATTGCATTGCCAGAAACACCCCCAGATTGAGACGTTATTCGTTCATTAGATTCACTTGCAGCCTTTGTAACCGCAACAGGCGTTCCTATTAAATCAAAAACACGAAGCCACAATTCTGCAGCCGACTCAATTCCTGCACCCGTGATCTGAAGTAGATTTTCTTTACCAAGGCACCTCTCAACAAAGACGGTTTTTCCTGATTTCGATGGTCCAGAAATCGATACGAGCAAACCGCCTGTGTCTATTGCGTTGCGAAGTTGCTTTTCTTTCTCTTTTAGATGTTCATCGACAAAAGTTACCGTTGGATATCTTCCAGGTGTAAATACGTCCTTTGCTTTCATATTTATTATCCTCATAGTGTCTGTTGCTGGCTACCGAAAATTCGACACCAAGTGTCTGCGTAAATGCTTTATAGGCTATGCCCAATAATCCGGAAGCCCGTGCGAACCTTATGTTTCACAAGGCTCAACCCGTCCGATAACTTCGTCAACCGCATGTCCTCCCCCTCCCAGATCGTCTCTGCCGCACAGCCGCCCAGGTTGCTGGACCAGTTGCGGAACCGTTTCCGGCTCTGGCATTACACCGTTTCCGGCTCTGGCATTACACCGTTTCCGGCTCTGGCATTACAGCTTACGCACCGAGCAGGCTTATGTCCACTGGGTGAAACGATACGTCCTGTTCCACAGCAAACGCCACCCTGCCGAGATGGGCAAGGCGGAGGTGGAGGCCTTTTTGACGGGCTTGGCCGTCGAACGTCATGTCGCCGCTTCGACGCAGACGCAGGCGTTGTCGGCTTTGCTGTTCAGGAGGTCTTGAGCGTCGATCTGCCCTAGCTTTCCGAGTGGACGCGGGCGAAGCGTCCGACCCGGCTGCCCACCATGCTCAGGCGCGAGGAATTGAGGCGGCTGCTGCGCGCTGATGATCGAGCACGAGGTCGGTGTGAGCGCGCAGGTGCTCAAAGTGCCGCGCTTCGACTCCGACTACTTCGACGAAGACATTCGCTGAATGTCATCCAACAAAAACGGCGCCCAAAGCGCCGTTTTTTCATGGCATTGGGCTCTTGGGGCCACCCGCCGCCATCCGAAGGTCTTGTTTTGCTCTCAAAAAAGGACTACCGAAAAGCCGAAGTCGTCTCTTCTGCAGCCTCGCCTCAAGCCCCCGCTTTCGCGCGCTGGCGCCAGGCGTGGAGCAGCGGCTCGGTGTAGCCGTTGGGTTGCTCGACGCCCTTGAACACGAGGTCGCAGGCGGCGCGGTAGGCGTAGCTGGTGTCGAAGTGGCCAGCCATGGGCTTGTAGAAGGGGTCGCCGGCGTTTTGCTGGTCGACCACCGCGGCCATGCGCTCCATCGTGGCGCGCACCTGCGCTTCGCTGACCACGCCGTGCAGCAGCCAGTTGGCCATGTGCTGGCTCGAGATGCGCAGCGTGGCGCGGTCTTCCATGAGGCCGATGTTGTGGATGTCGGGCACTTTGGAACAGCCCACGCCCTGATCGACCCAGCGCACGACGTAGCCGAGGATGCCTTGCGCGTTGTTGTCGAGTTCCTGCTGGCGCTCGGCCTCGCTCCAGTTGGGTGCGGCGGCCACGGGCACGGTCAGCAGCCCGGTGAGCAGTTCGTCGCGCAGCGCGTCGGCGTCGATGCGCTCCATTTCGGCCTGAATCGCCGCGACGTCGACCTGGTGGTAGTGCAGCGCATGCAGCGTCGCGCCGGTGGGGCTGGGCACCCAGGCGGTGTTGGCGCCGGCCTTGGGGTGGGCGATCTTCTGCTCGAGCATGGCGGCCATCAGGTCGGGCATGGCCCACATGCCTTTGCCGATCTGCGCTTTGCCGCGCAGGCCGCAGGCCAGGCCGACGAGCACATTGTTCTTCTCGTAAGCCTGGATCCACGCGCTGGTCTTCATGTCGCCCTTGCGGATCATGGGGCCGGCGCGCATGGCGCTGTGGATTTCATCGCCGGTGCGGTCGAGGAAGCCGGTGTTGATGAACGCGACGCGGCTTTGCGCGGCGGCGATGCAGGCCTTGAGGTTGACCGAGGTGCGGCGCTCCTCGTCCATGATGCCGAGCTTGACCGTGCTGTCGGGCAGGCCCAGCACCTGTTCGACGCGGCCGAACAGCTCGGCGGCAAAAGCCACTTCGGCCGGGCCGTGCATTTTGGGCTTGACGATGTAGACGCTGCCCGCGCGGCTGTTGCGGATGGGTTCACCGCTGGGCAGGCGGCCGTGGCCTTGCAGGTCGTGCAGAGCGATGGTGGTGGTGACCATCGCGTCCATGATGCCTTCGGGGATCTCGTGCGCGATACCGTCCCGGTCGGTCCAGAGGATGGCCGGGTTGGTCATCAGGTGGCCGACGTTGCGCACGAACAGCAAGCTGCGGCCCGGCAGCACCCGTTCGCCGTCGCCCTGGGGCGTGCGGTAGCGGCGGTCGGGGTGCAGCCCGCGCGTGAGCCGCCGGCCGCCTTTGTCGAAGGACTCGACCAAGTCACCCTTCAAAATACCGAGCCAGTTGCGGTAGCCGAGCACCTTGTCCTCGGCATCCACCGCCGCCACCGAGTCCTCGAGGTCGAGGATGGTGGACAGCGCGGCCTCGACCACCACGTCGGAGACGCCGGCGAGGTCGGTCTGCCCGATGGGCGTGGCGCGGTCGATGCGGATGTCGATGTGCAAGCCGTGGTTCTTGAGCAGCACCGACGAGGGGTTGAGCGCCTCGCCCTGAAAGCCCACGAACTGCGCCGGGTTCTTCAGGCCCGTCATGCGCCCGCCGGTGAGCGAGACGCGCAGCGCCCCGTCGACCACCTGGTAGGCGCTGGCCTCGGCGTGGCTGCCCTCGGCCAGCGGCGCGGACTCATCGAGGAAGCGGCGTGCGAAGGCGATCACGCGCGCGCCGCGCTTTTCGTTGTAGCCCGGGCCCTTTTCGCAGCCGTCGTCCTCGGGGATGACGTCGGTGCCATAGAGCGCGTCATAGAGCGAGCCCCAGCGCGCATTGGCGGCGTTGAGCGCGTAGCGGGCGTTTAGGATGGGCACCACCAGCTGCGGCCCGGCCTGGGTGGCCAGCTCCGCGTCGACGTTGGCGGTGGTGATGCGCACCGGCCCGGGCGTGGGCACCAGGTAGCCGATGGTCTCGAGAAACTGGCGGTAGCCCGCCATATCGCGGATCGGGCCGGGGTGGGCGCTGTGCCAGGTGTCGAGTTCGGCCTGCAGGCGGTCGCGCTCGGCTAGCAACGCGCGGTTCTTCGGTGCAAGATCGCCCACGATCGCGTCGAACCCGGCCCAGAAGGTTTCGGCGCTGACGCCGGTGCCGGGCAGCACCTCGTCGTTGATGAAGCGGTAGAGCGGCTCGGCGACCTGAAGCCGGTGGACGTTGATGCGGTTCGTGGTCATGAAAGATCCTCGAAAAAGTGATGAAAAACAGGCTTTGCCCGCATGAAACCAGGCATAGCCGCGATGGCTTACGGGGGTTGAGAGCTTGCCCCCGCGAGCGCCGTTTCAGCCTGGCCGGGGGCTCGAAGCCCATCGTGGCATGAACTTTATTCCAAACTCAAACGCTTATTCTTCGTGCTGAAAGCGGTTCATTTTTTACTCAGATGAACGCAATTCACCCCCAGGTCACCTCCGCGCCTGCCGGATTGCTACATTGGACGCCTCTGTGGGCCCGAACATCATGACGAGCGCATCGCCCCCCGCCCCGTCGCTGCATCAGCGCCGCCGCCCGCCGAACGCGGCGGAACTCGCAGGCATCCCGTGGCTGGGCTTGCTTACCCCGGGCGAGCGCGGCGTTGCGATCGACGCGCTGCGCGTGAGCGAAGCCGCGCCGGGCGACTTCATCTGCCGCATGGGGCGTCCGGTCACCTATTGGTTCGGCGTCATCGAGGGCCTGCTCAAGATGAGCAGCGAAGACCGGCTGGGCCAGACCATGACCTACGCCGGCTTGCCGCCGGGTGGCTGGTTCGGCGAGGGCACCGCGCTCAAGCGCGAGGTGTACCGCTACCACGTGCAGGCGCTGCGCTCGAGCCTCGTAGCCGGCCTGCCGGTCGACGTGTTCCACCATCTGCTCGATCATTCGATCGGCTTCAACCGCTTCGTCATGAACCAGCTCAACGAACGCCTCGGCCAGTTCATCGCGGCGCGCGCCATCGACCGCATGCACACACCGGAGCTGCGCGTGGCGCGCAACCTCGCCGCACTGTTCAACCCGGCGCTCTACCCCGGCGTGGGCGAGGTGCTGCGCATCACGCAGCAGGAGCTGGCTTATCTGGTCGGCCTGTCGCGCCAGCGCGTCAACCGGGCGCTCGACACCCTGGAGGCGCGCGGTCTGATCCGGGTCGAATACGGCGGCCTGCGCGTGCTCGACCTCGACGGCCTGCGACACTGTGAACTTTGAGCAGCCTCACCCACCCCCCGAAGCATGAGCACCCGCCCGCCGCCCGGCGCGCCCCAGCGCCGCCCCGATTCCAAGCCGCCCCGGCCCAACGCCGCGTCCAGCAGCACCCGGCCCCAGACTGCACCGCCGCCGGCCGGCCACGGTGAGCCCGTGCGCCTCAACAAACGCATGGCCGAGCTTGGCCTGTGCTCGCGCCGCGAAGCCGACGCCTGGATCGAACGCGGCTGGGTCCGCGTCGATGGCGTCGTTGCCGAGATGGGCACCAAAGTGCGCCCCGACGCGCGCATCAGCGTCGACCGCCAGGCCACCGGCGAGCAGGCCCAGCGTGTCACCATCTTGCTGCACAAGCCCATCGGCTTCGTGAGCGGCCAGGCCGAGGACGGCCACGCACCGGCCGTGACGCTGATCGAACCCCGCAACCACTGGCGCGAGGACGGGAGCCGTCTGCGCTTTTCGAGCGCTCAACTGCGCGGCCTCGCGCCCGCGGGACGGCTCGACATCGACTCGACCGGCCTGCTCGTGCTCACGCAGGACGGACGCGTCGCCCGCACGCTGATCGGCGAGGACTCCACGATCGAAAAGGAATACCTCGTGCGCGTGCGCTACGACCCGAGCGGCGCGGCCAGCGGCGGCGGCCCGCTCGCCCCAGGGCGCGAGGACGCGATGGCCAGCGTCGATGTGCGCTCGGTCGTTCCGCCCGAAGCGCTGGCGCGGCTGCGCCACGGCCTGACCCTCGACGGCGTGCGGCTCAAGCCCGCCCGGGTCGAATGGCAAAACGAGGAGCAACTGCGCTTCGTGCTCACCGAAGGCCGCAAGCGCCAGATTCGCCGCATGTGCGCGCTCGTCGGGCTGACCGTGGTGGGCTTGAAGCGCGTGCGCATCGGCCGCGTGATGCTCGGCCGCCTGCCGCTCGGCCAATGGCGCTACCTCGGCCCCGATGAACGGTTTTGAGGGGAGCGCCCGCTGAACACCCCGCCCGTACCCCCCGCCCCGCTGGCTGCCGCGCCGCAGCCAGCGTCCAGCGCAGCCGGCGTAGACCCGGCGGCGCCGAGCAGCCCGCCCCGGAGCATGCATCTGCGGCCCGAGGACCTGCGCGCGGCGGCGCGCCTGGCCTTGGCGGCGACCCAAGGCGTCATCCGCGTCACCGAGGGCGTGCATCAGGCCGTGCGGCGCACATTGGGCGCACCCGAAGCGGCGGTCCGCGGGCGAACGACGGGGCTCACCGGCCAGGTCTACCGCAGCGTGCGCGGCATCACGACGCTGGTCGGACGCAGCCTCGACGCCGCACTGGCCGCGTGGCTGCCGCACGCCGAGCGGGTGGCCCCCGATGCACCAGAATCTCCCGAGCGCGAGGCCGTGCTGTCGGCGCTCAACGGCGTGCTCGGTGACCGACTGGCCGCGGAGCACAGCCCGCTGGCGATCCCGATGGAACTGCGCCTGGCCGGCCGCGCCCTCCCGCTGGACGACCCGGGCGCGCTGGCCCGGCAGGTCGGCACGGCGACGCGCGAGGATCTGCTCGTGCTCGTGCACGGCCTGTGCATGGGCGACGCGCAGTGGCGACGAGACGGTCATGACCACGGCGCCCAGCTCTCGGCGGCGTTCGACTGCACCGCGCTGTACCTGCGCTACAACAGCGGCCTGCACATCTCCGACAACGGCCGGAATTTGGCCGAGCGGCTCGAGCAGCTCCTGGCCGTCTGGCCGCGACCCGTCCGTCGGCTCGTGTTGCTCGGTCACAGCATGGGCGGCCTCGTGATGCGCAGCGCCGTCCACGCCGCGCAGGCCGCCGGCCATGCCTGGCCCGCGCGGCTGCAGGCGATGGTGTTTCTCGGTACGCCGCACCACGGCGCACCGCTCGAGCGCGCGGGCCACGGGGTCGATCTGCTGCTGGCCGCAACGCCCTGGACGGCACCGCTGGCGCGCCTGGGCCAGCTGCGCAGCGCCGGCATCACGGATCTGCGTTATGGCGCGGTGCTCGAGAGCGACTGGCGCGGCGCGGACCGCTTCGCCGCCGCGCCCGACCGCCGCACCCCGGTGCCGCTGCCCGCTGGCGTGGACTGTTTCCTCGTGGCGGCCACGCTGGCCGGCCGAGGCAACCGACTCGCCGAGCGGCTGCTTGGCGACGGCCTCGTGCCGCTCCCGAGCGCCCTGGGGGACCACCCCGAGCCGCGGCGCCGGCTGCAGGTGACGCATTCACACCGGCACATCGCCTGGCGCACCGGACACCTCGGGCTGCTGTCGAGCACCGAGGTCGCCGCCCGGCTCGAACGCTGGCTCGCGCCGGTCTGCGCCCAGCGCTCGCCCCGTCTTGCCCCTTGAAAGCCCGCGGCCACGGCCCCAACTGAACGGCTTTGCGTGACCGCGCAGCGGCGGCCGCGGCTGCGGTTCGTTTGTGTTTCCCAATCTCTGATGACGATGACCAAGCACACCCATTCCTTCCAAGCCGAGGTGGCGCAACTGCTACACCTCGTGACGCATTCGCTCTACTCGAACAAAGACATTTTTTTGCGCGAGCTGATCTCCAACGCCTCGGACGCCTGCGACAAGCTGCGCTTCGAGGCGCTGGCCAACCCCGCGCTGTATGAAGATCAGCCCCAGTTGGAAATCCGCATCAGCTACGACCGCGATGCGCGCACGCTGACCATCACCGACAACGGCATCGGCATGAGCGAGCAGGAGGCCATCGAGCACCTGGGCACGATTGCCAAGAGCGGCACGCGCGAGTTCTTCAGCCGCCTCACCGGCGACCAGAAGCAAGACGCCCAGCTCATCGGCCAGTTCGGCGTGGGCTTTTATTCGGGCTTCATCGTCGCCGACCGCATCACGGTGGAGTCGCGCCGCGCGGGCCTCTCGAGCGACGCCGGTGTGCGCTGGTCCAGCGAGGGCACCGGCGCCTTCGAGGTCGAGCCGATCACACGCGAAGCCCGCGGCACGAGCGTGATCCTGCATCTGCGCGAGGACGCGCTCGAATACGCCAGCGCCTGGAAGATCAAGGAGATCGTGCGCAAGTACGCCGACCACATCAGCCTGCCGATCCTGCTGGAGAAGGAAACCTGGCAGGAGGGCAAGGACGGAGAGCCCGGCCGCATGGTCAAGACCGGGGAGTGGGAAACCATCAACCAGGCCACGGCGCTGTGGACGCGGCCCAAGAAAGACATCACCGACGAGCAGTACATCGCGTTCTACCAGCAGATCACGCACGACTTCGAGCCGCCGCTGGCCTGGACGCACAACCGCGTCGAGGGCTCGACCGAATACATCCAACTGCTCTACATCCCCAAACACGCGCCGCACGACCTGTGGCTGCGCGAGCGCAAGAGCGGCCTCAAGCTCTACGTCAAGCGCGTGTTCATCATGGACGACGCCGAGGCCTTGCTGCCCGCTTACCTGCGCTTCATCAAGGGCGTGGTCGACTCGAACGACCTGCCGCTCAACGTCAGCCGTGAGCTGCTGCAGGAGAGCCGCGACGTCAAGGCCATCCGCGAAGGCAACACCCGTCGCGTGCTCGCGCTGCTCGAAGACCTGGCCGCGCACGATCGGCTGCCCGAGGGCGAGGCGGCCGCAGCCCTGTCCGACGAAGACAAGGCCAAGGCCGGCAAGTACACGACCTTCTGGAGCGAGTTCGGCGCCGTGCTCAAGGAAGGCTTGGGCGAAGACCTCGCCAACCGCGACCGGATCGCGAAGCTGCTGCGCTTTGCATCGACGCAGAGCGACACGCCGAGCGTCTCCCTCGCCGACTACAAGGCGCGCATGAAAGAGGGCCAGGAAGCCATCTACTACCTCACCGCCGAAAGCCTCGCCGCCGCCAAGAACAGCCCGCAGCTCGAGCTGTTCCGAAAGAAGGGCATCGAGGTGCTGCTGATGACCGACAGGGTCGACGAGTGGGCGATGAACTTCCTCACCGAATTCGAGGGCACGCCGCTGCAATCGGTCGCGCGCGGCGAGGCCGATCTGGCCAAGCTCCAGGACGAGGCCGAGAAAAAGGCGGTGGAAGAAGCCAGCACCGCCTTCAAGCCCGTGCTCGAGCGGCTCAAGACCGCGCTCGGTGAACGCGTCGAGGACGTGCGTGTGAGCGCCCGCCTGGTCGACAGTCCGGCCTGCCTCGTCGTGCCCGAAGGCGGCATGAGCCCGCAACTGGCGCGCATGCTCAAAGCCGCGGGCCAGAAGGTGCCCGAGGTCAAACCCATCCTCGAGGTGAACCCCGCGCATCCGCTGGTGCAGAAACTCGAAAACGCCGAGGGCAGCCGCTTCGACGATCTGGCGCAGATCCTGCTGGATCAGGCCGTGCTCGCCGACGGCGCCCTGCCCGAAGACCCCGCCGCCTACGTGCGCCGCGTCAACGCGCTGCTCGCCGCGGCCGATTGACCAGGCACGCATCAGCCTCCTCCGAAAGCCCGCGCCTGACAACGCGGGCTTTTATGCGTAAACTCTCCAGTCATGTTTTGACTTGGAGAGTTTCATGCGCACTTCGGTATCGGTCTTCCCACGCCTGGCGTTCGTCGGTCTGGCCCTGGCGCTGCTCGGTGGCATGGCCTCGGCTCAGACGGCGCCCGCACCTGCGCCGGCCGCCAGCAGCGCGGGCTCGGCCAGCTGCCCGGCGATCTTGCAGCACACCGTGCCCCGACTGCAGGATGAAAAGCCCCAGAACCTCTGCCAGTACGCCGGCAAGGTCGTGCTGGTCGTCAATACCGCGAGCTTTTGCGGCTTCACGCCGCAGTACAAAGGGCTAGAGGCGCTGTACGCCCGCTACAAGGACCGGGGGCTGGTGGTGCTGGGTTTCCCGTCCAACGACTTCAACCAGGAAGCCGACAGCAACCGCAAGATCGCCGAGTTCTGCGAAAACACCTACGGCGTGAAATTCCCGATGTTCGTCGCGACGCACGTCACGGGCGAACAGGCGCACCCCTTGTTCCGCCAACTCGCGCAGGCCACCGGCACCCGGCCGCGCTGGAATTTCTACAAATACCTGATCGGCCGCGACGGCCGCGTCGTCGATGCCTACAGCAGCATGACCAGCCCCGAAGACCGCGCGTTCATCAGGGAGATTGAAAAACAACTTGCCTTGCGCTGAGCCTTCGTGTTCATAATGCGACCATACAGTCATAATACGACTGCGAAGCAACCAACCAAACGAGGCATTCATGAACCGCAGCGCCAGCGCCCCGCCCGGGCTTACAAAACTTTACACGCCCGGGTGCCGCGCCGGGCGGAACTCGAACGCCGGAGCTGCGGTCATAACCGAGGTCGGCGGCCCAAGCCGCCCGCCGTTTTTTCTGCTGCGAAGCCTAAGCGTCGAACGTCGGCGTGGATCAGCCCCAGGGCGGTTCTCCTCCTCCCTCCCTCCCTCCTTCCCCCAGGGGCGCTTCGCAGCAGCTTTGTATTCGGCCCCGACCGGAGGTGCGCGATGAAGCCGCGCGTGGCCATCGTCGGCTCGGGCATCTCGGGCCTCGCGGCCGCCCACCGGCTGACACACCACGCCGACATCACCCTGTTCGAGGCTGGCCCCTACTTCGGCGGCCACACCAACACGGTCGACGTGACCCTGCCGGGTGCCGACGGCCGACCCGTCACACACGGTGTAGACACCGGCTTTCTGGTGTTCAACGAGCGGACCTATCCCGGGCTGATCGCGCTCTTTGCCGAACTCGGCGTGACGACGGCGAAATCCGACATGTCGTTCTCGGTCCAGGCCAAGGGCGTGCTCGGCGCGCAAGCGCTCGAGTGGAGCGGCTCGAACCTCGACACCGTCTTCGCCCAGCGTCGCAACCTGGTCCGCCCGCGCTTTTGGCGCATGCTCGCCGACCTGCTGCGCTTCAACCGCCGGGCGACAGCCCTTGCGCGCAGCGGTGCAGACGCGGCACTCGCGCAACCGCTCGGCGACTGGCTCGAAACCGAAGGCTTCGGCGCTGAGTTCCGCGAGGGCTATTTGCTGCCCATGCTCGGCTGCATCTGGAGCTGCCCGACCGCACAGATGCTGCGCTTCCCCGTCGCCACGATGATTCGCTTCTGCCACAACCACGGCTTGCTGCAAATCACCCAGCGGCCGCAGTGGTGGACGGTCGCGGGTGGCGCACGTCACTATGTGCAGGCCATCGTGCGCGGGCTGCGTGATGCGCGTTTGGCCACGCCGGTGCTGCGCATCGAGCGCCACCCAGCCCAGCCGCGCGGCGGCGTGCGCATTCACACGGCCAGCGGCAGCGAGGTGTTCGACCGCCTGGTGCTCGCCACCCACAGCGACCAGGCGCTGGCGCTGCTCGCCGAGCCCAGCGCAGACGAACGCGCACTGCTCGGCGCCATCGGCTACCAACGCAATGAGGCCGTGTTGCACACCGACACCTCCGTGCTGCCCCAGCGACGCCGCGCCTGGGCGGCGTGGAACTACGAGCGCGCCGCCGACGATGGCACCGAGCGCGGCCGCGTCTGCTTGCACTACCTGCTCAACCGGCTGCAACCCCTGCCGTTTGCGCAGCCCGTGATCGTCTCGCTCAACCCCGTGCGGCCGATCGATCCCAGCCGGGTGCTGCGGCGCATGGACTACGCACACCCGGTGTTCGACCTGGCGGCCATCGCAGCACAGCGCCGGCTGCAGACGCTGCAAGGCCACAACCACACCTGGTTTGCGGGCGCGTGGATGGGGTACGGCTTTCACGAGGACGGCTTGCAATCGGGGCTGGCGGCGGCGCGCAGCCTGCTCGCGACCGAACTGGAGCGGCCCGAAGCCGCACGCGCGGAGGCCGCGTGAACCCGAAGTCCCACACCCCACCCCGGCCCGTCGCGATGCTGGGCTTGGGCGAGGTGCGCCACACGCGGCTGCGTCCCCAGCACCACGCGTTTGCCTACCCCACGTATTTCCTGATGCTGCCCATGCGCACGCTGCGCGCGGACCCGTCGGCCGCGCTGGCGCTCGCCGTCAACCGTCGGGCGGCGCTGAGCTTCGATGAGCGTGACCACGGCGACGGCCGTGCGGTGGCGGCCGGCGGTGCGCTCGGCTGGCTCGAAGAACTGCTGCAGCGCGAAGGCATCGCCGACGCGGACGGGGAAATCTGGCTGCAAACCTACCCGCGGGTGCTGGGCTATACCTTCAAGCCCGTGAGCTTTTGGTACGCGCACCGCCACGACGGCACGCTGCGCGCGATCGTCGCCGAGGTCAACAACACCTTTGGTGAGCGCCATTGCTATTTGCTCGACGCGCCGCGCTGGGGCGCGCAAGCGCAGGCGCACAAGGTGTTTCACGTCTCACCGTTTTGCCGCGTGGAAGGCGGCTACCGCTTTCGTTTTCTGCGCACCTGGCATGACGGCGTGGAGCGCATCGTCGCGCGTGTGGAGCACGACGACGCGCAGGGGCCGCTGATTCAAACCGCCTTGAGCGGCGCCCTCGAGCCCGCCAGCGCCGCCGCGCTGCGCCGTGTCTTCTGGCGCTATCCCGCACAGAGCTTCGGGGTCATTGCGCGCATTCATTGGCATGCGCTGCGGCTGTGGCTCGCGCGCGTGCCTTTCCACGCCAAACCCGAGCCGCCCGCCGAGCCGGTGACGCGGCAGCTTTGAACCTAAATCCGGCAGTTGACCGCTACTCGCGAAAAGCAAGATGTTGATGTTTCAACAATTTTCGGCGCACAGGCCCTTCACCGTTTGGGTGAGCGCTGCGCACCCGTTCGAGTCGCCCTCGGGCGCGCCCAACTGCCGGCTTTAGGTTGAACGCCCTTGCCTCCTTCAACCCACCTCTTCACGGACGCCGACCGCCCATGAACAGCACCACTGCCCCGAGCCACGCCCTGCCCGTCGATGCGCCTGCTGCGGCGCGCCAGGTCTTGCGACTGCTGCAGCGCCTGCGGCACGGCACCCTGACCGTGCAACTGCCCGGCGGCCAAAGCCTGTGCTTCGGCTCGGGGGAGCGGCCCCACGCGGCGATCACGCTGCGCTCATGGGCGCCGTGCACGCGCTCGCTCAAGTCGGGCGACATCGGCTTTGCCGAGAGCTTTATCGCTGGCGAGTGGACCACGCCGAACCTGGCCGACTTGCTGCGCGTCCTGGTGCGCAACCGCCGCGAGGTCGAGGACGTGATTTATGGCCACTGGTGGGGTCGGGCGCTCTACCGCCTGCGGCACCTGCTCAACCGCAACACGCGCGCCAAAAGCCGCAAGAACATCCATGCGCACTACGACTTGGGCAATGCTTTCTATGAGCTTTGGCTCGACGGCACCATGAATTACTCGAGCGCCTGGTTCGACGGCGACTTCGACCAGCCGCTCGCCCAGGCGCAGCACGCCAAGGTCCGTCGGGCACTGCGCATGGCCGGCGTCGAAAGCGGCGACCGGGTGCTGGAAATCGGTTGCGGCTGGGGCGCGCTGGCCGAGATGGCGGCGGTGGAGTTCAGTGCACAGGTCACGGGCGTGACGCTCTCGACCGAGCAGCTCGACTACGCCCGCGCGCGGCTGGCCTGGACGGGCCAGCGCGCCGACCTGCGGCTGCAGGACTACCGCGACATCGACGACGCTGCGTTCGATGCGATTCTGTCGATCGAGATGGTCGAAGCCGTGGGCCGCGAATATTGGCCGACCTATTTCGAGACCGTGGCGCGGCTGCTCAAACCCGGTGGCCGCGCCTGCATCCAAAGCATCGTGATCGCTGACGAGCTGTGGCCGCGCTACATCCAGTCGACCGACTTCATCCAACAATACGTCTTCCCCGGCGGCTGCCTGCCGTGCCCGAGCGAATTTCGCCGTGCGGCCAAAGCTGCGGGTCTGCGGGTGGTGGATGAATTCGCGTTTGGGCTCGACTATGCCGAGACGCTGCGGCGCTGGCGCGAGCGCTTCCTGGGCGAGCGCGCGCGGGTGCAGGCGCTGGGCTTCGATGAGGGCTTCATCCGCACCTGGGAGTTCTACCTCGCCTATTGCGAAGCCGCCTTCGCCGAAGCCAACTGCGACGTGGTGCAGTACACGCTGCAAAAGCCATGAGTGCCGCCACCCCCGCCTTCGCGCAACGACCGGTTCGCCGGTGCGGGAAAACTCCTTTTTTCATAGCTACCGAGCACCATTTCACGCCGGCGATCCTGGGTTTTTGCCTGGTATCGGCGATTTTGATCGCCCCCGCGGCGGCCCAGGGCTCAGCCACCGCCGCGACCGTCCCCGGGGCCGAGGCAGCCCGCTGCAGCGGCGAGGTCTTGCTGCGTGTCTGGGGCTTCGAGGTCTATACCGCGCGGCTGTGCGCAGCGCCGGGTTTTCGCGCCGCCGAGTACGCGCGCGCGCCGTTCAGCCTTGAATTGCGCTACCGGCGCGGCTTCAAAGCCGAGGACATCGCGCGGCGGTCGATCGAGGAGATGCGCCGCAGCGGACCGATCGACCCCGCGCAGGCCGAACGCTGGCGTGACTGGCTCGCGCGCAACCTGCCCGACGTGCAGCCTGGCGACCGCCTCACCGGCGTGCATGAGCCCGGGCGCGGCGTGCGCTTTTACTACAACGGCCGGCCCTGGGCCGAGCCCAACCCCGATCCGGCGTTCGCCGAGCGCTTCTTTGGCATCTGGCTCGCGCCGCAAACCTCCGAGCCCGCGCTGCGCGAAGCGCTGCTGGCGCCGCTCGGCGCGTCCTGAGTCCCGGTGCACCACGATCTCCCCCACGCGAGCCCCCTATGACCGCCCCCACCGCCGCGCCACCGCCCGCAGCCGCCTTCGACCGGCGCGACGGCTTGCGCTATGGCGCGCTGGGTCTGCCGCTGGCCTTCGTCGCGCTGCCGCTCTACGTGACCTTGCCCGACCACTACGCGCGCCAGTTCGGCGTGCCGCTGGCCACGCTGGGCGCCTTGCTGCTCGCGCTGCGGCTGCTCGACGCGGCGGTGGACCCGGCACTCGGCCGCCTCGCCGACGCATTGCTGCGCCGCGGACCGGGCGCCGCGCTCGCCGCCGGGGCGGTGGCCGCGCTGGCGCTGGCGCTGGGCTTCGTGGCGCTGTTCTTTCCGCCGGTGACGGGCGGCGCCGCGCTGCTCGCCTGGGCTGCGGGTGCGCTGGCCCTGACCTATGGCGCCTACAGCCTCTTGACGGTCACGCACCAGGCCTGGGGCGCGCAACTCGGCGGCGACGAGGCGCAGCGCGCCCGCATCTTCGCCTGGCGTGAGGGCGCCGGGCTGGCCGGGGTGCTGCTCGCGGCCAGCCTGCCCTCGCTCGTGGGCTTGGGCTGGACGGCGGCGGCCTTGGCGCTGGCGCTGCTCGCGGGCTGGCTCGGCTGGCGCCGGGCACCGCGGCCGACGGCTGCGCCGCGCACGAGTGGCGTGACTGGCTGGTCAGCGCTGATGCAGCCACTGCGGCGGGCGGACTTTCGGCGGCTGCTCGCGGTGTTCATGCTCAACGGCACGGCCAGCGCCGTGCCAGCGACGCTGATGCTGTTTTTCGTGCAAGACCGCTTGCAAGCCCCGGCCAGCAGTGCGGCCCTCGCGCTGCTGCTGTATTTCGGTGCTGCGGTCCTGTCGCTGCCGTTGTGGCTGCGCGCGGTGCCGCAGCTGGGGCTCGCGCGCACCTGGCTTGCCGGCATGGTGTTGGCGGTGCTGACCTTTGCCGGAGCCGCCGGGTTGGGCGCGGGCGACCTCGGCGGCTATTACGCGGTGTGTGTGCTCTCGGGCCTGGCACTCGGCACGGACCTGGCGCTGCCCGGTGCGCTGTTGGCAGGCCAGATCGACGCCCACGGCGAACGCGGCCGCAGCGACGGCGCGTATTTCGGTTGGTGGGCGCTGGCGACCAAACTCAACCTCGCGCTCGCCGCCGGCGTGGCGCTGCCGCTGCTGGCGCTTCTGGGCTACAGCCCCGGCGCGCGCGACCCAGCGGCGCTGACGGCCCTGACCGTCGCATATGCCGTGCTGCCCTGCGCGCTCAAGCTCGCAGCGGCCGCAGCCTTGCACTACGCCCTCATCCGCGCGCATGCCCTGGCCCCGGGGCCGCTACGACTGGAGATCCACCCATGAATCCCATGCCCATCCCGTTTCGCCACAAGCCCCAAACCCCTGCGCGGCGGCGCGCCTTGCGCATCCTCACGGCGCTCGCCGGCAGCGGCTTGCTCGCCGCCTGCGCCGGGCCAGAGGTGCGCGATTACGCGGCCGAGCGGCCGCTGCTCGATCTGCGCCAATACTTCAACGGCACGGTGGATGCCTGGGGCGTGTTCACCGACCGCTCAGGCAAAGTCGTCAAGCGCTTCACGGTGGTCATGGACTGTCGCTGGGAGGGCGACCGTGGCGTTCTCGACGAAGCGTTCACCTACGCCGACGGCAGCACCCAGCGGCGCATCTGGCGCCTGGTGCGTCATGCCGACGGCCGCTACACCGGCAGCGCCGACGATGTCGTGGGCAGCGCCGAAGGCGAGGCCAGCGGCAATGCGTTCAACTGGCGCTACACGCTGGCGTTGCCGGTCGACGGGCGGGTCTGGGAGGTGCAGTTCGATGACTGGATGTACCTGATGGACGAGCGCGTCATGCTCAACAAAGCGGTCATGAGCAAATGGGGCATCCGTCTGGGCGAGGTGACGCTGTCCTTCCTCAAACGGAGTGCCTCATGAGCCGCAGCCTGCGCGAGGCACCGCCCGCGCCCCGAACCTCGGCTGCTTCCGTGTCCAGCCCCACGCTCTGGGACCCGCTGAACCCGCCGATCACCGACTGGAGCGGCCGGCGGGCCTGGCTCGTGGGCGCTTCGAGCGGCATCGGGCTCGCCACCGCGATCGCGCTGCTGGCGCGCGGCGCGCGGGTGGTCGTCTCGGCACGCGACGAGGTCGCGCTGCGCCGCTTCGTCGACACCCACCCCGGCGTGGACGCCCAGGGTCGGCCCTGGGCCGAGGCGGTCGCGCTCGACGTGACCGACACCGCAAGCGTCGCTGCGGCCGCGCGGCGTGTGGAAGCTGGTGGCCTGCCCGATCTGGTGCTCTACTGCGCGGGCCACTACCGGCCGCAGCGCGCCACGCGCTTCGACTTGGCCGACATGCTGCGCCACGACGAAGTCAACTACCGCGGCGCGCTGCGCGTGCTCGACGCGGTGTTGCCCGCGCTGCTGGCGCGCGGCAGCGGCCATGTGTCGCTGATCAGCAGCGTCGCCGGTTGGCGCGGGCTGCCGCAGGGCCTGGCCTATGGGCCGACCAAAGCTGCGCTGATCAACCTCGCCGAAACGCTCTACCTCGACCTGCGCCCGCTCGGCCTGGGCGTGAGCGTCATCAACCCCGGCTTCGTGCAGACCCCGCTGACCGCGCAAAACGATTTCGCCATGCCCGCGCTGCTCACGCCGCCCCAGGCGGCCGATGCCATGCTGCGCGGCTGGGCGAAGGGGCGCTTCGACATCCACTTCCCGCGTCGCTTCACCCTGTGGCTGCAGTTCCTGCGCGTGCTGCCGGATCGACTGTATTTCGCCGCCGTGCGCCGCACCACGGGCCTGTGAACATGCCTCCCATCGACGCCGCGCAAGCCGCCGCGCGCATCCGCCACTATTTCGAGACCCTGAGCCCCGCCGCGCTCGATCGCATCGACGCGATCTACACCGAAGACGCCGCGTTCAAAGACCCGTTCAACGAGGTGCGCGGCAGCGCCGCCATCCGCGCCATCTTCGCTCACATGTATGCGGCGCTCGATGAGCCCCGCTTCACCGTGACCGCGACCATGGCCGAGGGCGACCAAGTTTTCCTGGCCTGGGATTTCCGCTTCCGGCTGCGCCGCTTCGACACCGCCACGCTGCAGTGCATCCGCGGCGCGAGCCACCTGCGCCTGGCCGCGGACGGCCGCATCCGCGCGCACCGCGACTACTGGGATGCCGCCGAGGAACTGTACGAAAAGCTCCCGGTGCTCGGCGGCTTGATGCGCTGGCTCAAGGCCCGAGCCCGAACGTAAAGGCAACGCTGAACCCGTCCCTCCCACGCCGCGCACCCCGGCGGCGGGCGGGCGCCATCGCGGGAACTGATTCAGCGTTGCCTTGGATTCAAAAAACCGTCACCAAAAGTTCACCCGGGGGCGCTCGGCGGCCGGGGATAATTTCAGCATCCCTGTCCTTGAGACCTGGCCCGGTGTGGGCTGGCCTGCGGCATCCGCCGCGCCGGCTCCCATGCGGCCGCCGTCCACGCCCCAACATCATGCGAGCCATCAAAGAAGCCCGAAAGTTCATCGAACGCAACCCGACCGAGCCCGCGGCCAAAACGCTGGCGAAACTGGTGCTGGCGCTCGAAAAAGAGGCCGACTTCCCGCTCACCGACCTCTACAGCGCACTCGACCACGACCAGTTCCGGCTGGCGCTGCGCATCCTCGAAGAGTGGCGGCTCGACCGCTACTACCTCGGCAAAGCCCGCTTGTTCGAGGTGTCGATGCTGGCCCACGGCATGGCGCAGGCGGGAGACGCCGAGCCCTCCGGCCCGCGCAGCGCGGACGCTGCTTCCACGGCGACGGAAAAGAAGCCTGAGAAACGCTGAGGCAACGCTCGTTCCTCTCGGCAATTCCTGTTTTGAGAGCAGCAACCAACCATTTGACGCCGGCGTGTCGCTGAAATGGCCAAGGCAGCGTTGATCCTACGGCGCGGTGGTAGGCTCGGCCCATGGCCAAGGACAAGACGATCTACACCTGCAGCGAATGCGGCGGCAGCAGCCCGAAGTGGCTCGGCAAATGCCCGCATTGCGGCGCGTGGAACACGCTGATCGAATCGGTGACCGAAGCCGCAGCACCGGCGAAGAACCGCTTTGCGGCGCTCGCGCCGAGCGCGCAGCTTATGCCTTTGGCGGCGATCGAAGCGGCGGAAGTGGCGCGCACGCCCACCGGCCACGAGGAACTCGACCGCGTGCTCGGCGGCGGCATGGTCGAAGGCGCGGTGGTGCTCATCGGCGGCGACCCGGGCATCGGCAAATCGACGCTGCTGCTGCAGGCGCTCGATGCGCTGCAGCGCGGCGGCCTGCGCACGCTCTACGTCACCGGCGAGGAAAGCGGCGCGCAGGTGGCGCTGCGCGCGCGGCGGCTGGGCATCGAGGGCTCGCAGGTGGCGGTGCTGGCCGAAACGTCGCTGGAGAGCATCCTTGCCACGATCGAAGCCGAGCGCCCCGCGGTGGCGGTGATCGACTCGATCCAGACCGTGTATTCCGAGCAACTGAGTTCAGCGCCGGGTTCGGTGGCGCAGGTGCGCGAGTGCGCGGCGCACCTCACGCGCTTTGCCAAGGCTTCGGGCGTGGACGGCAGCGGCGGCACGGCGATCGTACTCGTCGGCCATGTGACCAAGGAAGGCGCACTGGCCGGCCCGCGCGTGCTCGAGCACATGGTGGACACGGTGCTGTATTTCGAAGGCGACACGCACAGCAGCTTCCGGCTGGTGCGCGCGATCAAAAACCGCTTTGGCGCCGTCAACGAAATCGGCGTTTTCGCCATGACGGACAAAGGGCTCAAAGGGGTGAGCAACCCGAGCGCGATCTTCCTCTCGCAGCACGCCGAGCCGGTCGCCGGCAGCTGCGTGATGGTGACGCTCGAGGGCACGCGGCCGCTGTTGGTGGAAATCCAGGCGCTGGTCGATGGCGGCGGCCCGAGCCCGCGGCGGCTCTCAGTCGGCCTCGAGCGCGATCGGCTCGCGATGCTGCTCGCGGTGCTGCACCGGCACGCGGGCGTGGCCTGCGCCGACCAGGATGTGTTCGTCAACGCGGTCGGCGGCGTGCGCATCAGCGAACCCGCAGCCGACCTGGCGGTAATGCTGGCCATCAGCTCGAGCCTGCGCGGCAAGCCGCTGCCCAAGGGCTTTCTGGCCTTTGGCGAGGTGGGCCTCGCGGGCGAGGTGCGGCCCGCGCCGCGCGGTCAGGAGCGGCTGCGCGAGGCGGCCAAGCTGGGCTTTTCGGTCGCGGTCGTGCCCAAAGCCAACGCGCCCAAGCGGCGGGATGCGGCCTTCGAAGGCCTCACCATCCACCCGGTCGAGCGCGTGGAGGAAGCCATGGCGCTGGTGCGCTCGCTGGGGCCGGGCTGAAGGCAAGGCGCGCGCCGGTATGATCCGCAGCCCCGCACCGCCCGCCCTTGGACTGCCGCCCGGATGAAAGACCGCCTCAACCCCGCCCAACAACAGGCCGTGGACCACATCCACGGGCCTTGCCTGGTGCTTGCGGGGGCGGGTTCGGGCAAGACGCGGGTCATCACGCACAAGATCGCGCGGCTGATCCGCGCGGGGCTCGAGCCGCAGCGCATCGCAGCCATCACCTTCACCAACAAGGCGGCGGCCGAGATGCGCGAGCGCGCGGGCGCGCTCATCGGGCGCGAGGCGAAAAAGGTGCTGGTGTGCACCTTTCACGCGCTGGGGGTGCGCATCCTGCGCGAAGACGGCGCAGCGCTGGGGCTCAAGCCACAGTTCAGCATCCTCGACGCCGACGATGTGGTGGGCATCCTCAAAGATTGCGGCGGCACGACCGACACGGCCACCGCGCGGCGCTGGGCCTGGGGCATCAGCCGCTGGAAGAACGAAGGGCTCAACGCCGCGCGAGCGGCAGCCGCGGCCCGCGACGAGAGCGAGCGCCAACTCGCCGCGCTGATGGCGCGCTACGAGGAGCGGCTGGCCGCCTACCAGAGCATCGATTTCGACGACCTGATCGGCTGGCCGCTCAAGCTGCTGCGCGAGCACGCGACGGTGCGACAGAAATGGCAGGCGGCGCTGGGTCATGTGCTGGTGGACGAATACCAGGACACGAACGCGAGCCAGTACGAGCTGCTCAAACTGCTGGTGGGCCACCCCGAACGGGCCGAAGCTCGTTTCACCGCCGTGGGCGACGACGACCAGAGCATCTACGGCTGGCGCGGCGCAACGCTGGACAACCTCAAGAAGCTGCCGCAGGACTTTCCCGCGCTCAAGGTCATCAAGCTCGAACAGAACTACCGCTCGACCAGCGCGATCCTGCGCGCGGCCAACCACGTCATCGGCCCCAACCCCAAGCTGTTTCCGAAGACGCTGTATTCCGAGCTGGGCGAGGGCGAACCGGTGCGCGTGGTCGATGCCGACACCGAGGAACACGAGGCCGAGCGGGCGGTGGCGCGCATCCTCTCGCTGCGCGAAACCTCGCCGCACCGCGACTGGCGCGACTTCGCCATCCTCTACCGCGCCAACCACATGGCCAAGCCTTTCGAAAAGGCGCTGCGCCGCGCGAATATTCCGTACAAGGTGTCGGGCGGCACGAGCTTTTTCGACCGCGCCGAAATCCGCGATCTGTGCGCCTGGTTCCGCCTGTGGGCCAACGAGGACGACGACCCCGCCTTTCTGCGCGCGGCCACGACACCGAAGCGCGGCATCGGCCACCAGACGCTCGCCACCCTGGGCGAGTTCGCGAGCCGCTACCGGCTGAGCCTGTTTGGCGCGCTGTTTTCGGGCAGCCTGGCCAGCGTGCTGTCGCCGCGCACGGTCGCCACGCTGCACGACTTCGGCCGCACCGTCAACGAGCTGCAGTACCGCGCGCGCCACACGGTCGGGGCCGAAGCCGCGCGGCGTTTCCTCGACGACTGGCTGCAGGCCATCGGCTACGAGCGCTACCTCTACGATAGCGAGGACAGCGAGGCGGTCGCCGCGGCGCGCTGGGGCAACGTCATCGACTTCTGCGACTGGATGGCCAAGCGCTGCGGCGGCGAAATCGACGACGAGGCTGGCGTGCACCTGGCCAGCGAAGCCAAGTCGGTGCTGGAGGTGGCGCAGACCCTGGCGCTCATCTCCACGCTCTCCGAGCGCGAGCAGGACCGCGACGTGGTCACGCTCTCGACCCTGCACGCGGCCAAGGGCCTGGAGTGGCCGCATGTGCAGCTCGTCGGCGTCAACGAAGGGCTGCTGCCCTTCAAACCCGGCGACGCCGCCGAGGCCGAGCCCGACAGCGCCGCCGCGCTCGACCACGCCCAACGCTTGCAGGAAGAACGCCGCCTCATGTATGTGGGCATCACGCGCGCGCAACGCACGCTCACCGTGAGCTACACGCGCCGACGCAAGAGAGGCCGCGAGAGCGTGCCCGTGGCGCCCAGCCGCTTCATCGCCGAAATGGCGCTCGACGCGAAGACCTCGCGCGAGGACCCGCGTGAGAAACTCAAAGCCTTGCGCGCCGAGTTCGCGCGCCGCGCCCAAGCGAGCCAAACGCCATGAATGCGCTCTACAAACGCCTGCGAATTGCTCCGTTTTTAATAGCTATATCGCTCCATTTCACGCTGGCATACGGCCAAAATCAGCCTCAACCCGGCCCCGATGACGCCGCAGCCGCCTGCGCCGACCCCCGGGCGCTGAGCGCCGCGCATTTTTACGGCCGCTGGGATGTCTATTGGCTCGACGCCCCCAGCGCGCAAGCCCCGGCGACGCCCGCGGCCGAGTTGCGCCTCGGGCCCAACCCGGAGCACCCCGACAGCGTGCGCGGCACGCTGCACGCCGGCGGCGAAACCGCCTGGATCGCGGGCGACGTCGACGAGGACGGGGACTTTGCGCTCGAGCAATCCGCCGACGGAACCCACATCGACGCCACCTGGATCGGGCCCTTCACCGAGGGCAGCTGCGCGCACGAAGCCCGCGGCATCTGGACCCGCGCGACCGACGGCCTCCAGCGTCCGTACCTGCTGCGCCAGCGGCGCGCCTGGTAGACGTCAACGCGCAACGCACCCACGGCCCCGCCATGTCTGCACCGGCTGCCCCGTCGTTCTCGGCCACCCTCTTGGCCACCTTGCCGGCCGCCTTCTCGGCAACCCGCGGGCTCGCGCGCGCCGGCCTGCTCGCGGCCGCCGGCGTCGCGGCCTTTGCGGCGGCGGCCGAGCCCGCGTCGAGCTGGACCGCCTGCGCCGCGCTGGTCCAGGACGCCGAGCGCCTTGCCTGCTACGACGCCTGGGCACAGGCGCAACGGCAGGACCTCGCACAAGCCGCCTCCGCAACCGCGCCGGCCTCGGCCAGCGCACCTCCTTCGACCGACGCCCCGCCCAGCCCCGCGCCCGCCGTGGCCCGGGCGGGCGCAGACGGCTCGCAGGCCGAGCCACCGGCGCTGGTCGTGCGGCTCGTCCCCGGCGAAGGCTGCCGCAACCCGGCGTATTCGGAGCTGTCGCGCTTCTGGGAGCTCGAAGCCGGCAGCAGCTGCGATACCTTCGGTTTGCGCGGCTACCGGCCAGTGAGCCTGTCGGTGATTGCGTCCGATTCGGTCAACACCCAGCCGACTTCGGGCAACCCGCTCAACAACGCCGCCACGCCGCTGCCCTACCGCCGCAGTGAGATGCGCATCCAGCTCTCGGTGCGCACCAAACTCGCGCAGGGCCTGTTGACGCATGGCGAGACGACGCGGCGGGATTCGCTCTGGTTTGCCTACACGCAGCAGTCCTACTGGCAGTTGTTCAACGGGCCGCTGTCGCGCCCATTTCGCAACACCGATCACGAGCCCGAGCTGATCTATGTCTACCCCCTGGACGCACCATTGCCGCGCGGCTGGCGGCTGCGCTACGGCGGCGTGGGCGTGGTGCATCAGTCCAACGGCCAGAGCCTGCCGCTGTCACGCAGCTGGAACCGCGTCTACCTCATGGCCGGAGCCGAGCTGGAAAACCGCTGGCGCGTGCAACTGCGGGGCTGGCAGCGCCTGCCCGAGCCGCGCGAAACCGACGACAACCCCGACATCGCCGACGACATCGGCCGCGGTGAGCTGCAAGTCCATTGGAACGCCGACGCGCGCAACGGCTTTGGCCTCACGCTGCGCCATTCGCTGCGCACGACCGCGCACGGCTCCACGCGGCTCGAGTGGCTGCACCGCGTCGGCGCCGAAGACAGCCGGCTGCGCTTTCATGTACAGCTCTTCAGCGGCTACGGCGACAGCCTGCTCGACTTCAACCGCCGCCGCACCGTGCTCTCGGTGGGCATGAGCCTGGTGGATTTTTGAGCTTGCACGCACAATCTGATCCAACGTGATTCAACCCGGTTTTTTTAGGGACGCTCGATGATCTACAAATTCAAATCCTCCGCCAGCGGCGACGTCATCATGCTCAAGCCCAACGCCGAGCAGGTGCTCGCGCTCATCGGCAAAACGCCGTCGCCGCAAGGCATCATCACGGTCGAACAGTTGCCCGAGGCGATCGCTGCGCTCGAAGCCGCGTTGGCCAACCCCGAGCTCGCGACTCAGGAGTCGCCCGCGACGGACGAAGGCACGCCCAAGGACAGCGCCGAGCGCGCCGACCCGGTGCTGCTGCGTCAGCGCATCGTGCCCTTCCTCGATTTGCTGCGCCGCAGCCTCGAGGCCGAAGCGCCGGTCGTCTGGGGCGTTTGATTTCTTAAACCCTCCATCCTTCCAAACATGAAGCTCCTCACTGCACCATCCCGCTCCCGCCTCCAACCCCGCATGACGCAGCGCGCGCTCGCGCTCGGCTTTGCCGCGTTGCTGCCGCTCGTGGCCCAAGCGCAAAACCCCGATGAAGCCTTGCAGGATGAAGCGCGCAAAGTCGCCATGAGCCTGCCGCCCAAGCTGCTCGCCGCTCTGCAGGCCGAAATCAAGCAGTCCGGCCCCGAGGGGGCGATTCCCGTCTGCCGCGACTTGGCGCCCAAGATGGCCGCTGAAGCGATGGAAAAAACCGGTTGGAAGATCCGCCGCGTCAGCCTCAAGACCCGCAACGAGCAGCGCGCCACCCCCGACGCCTGGGAGCGCGCCGCGCTCGAAGAGTTCGAACGTCGCGCTGCAGCCGGCACGCCGGCCGGCGAACTCGAAAAAGGCGAACGCGTGGGCAACGAATACCGTTACGTCAAAGCGCTGCCCACGCAAAAGCTCTGCCTGCAGTGCCACGGCCCGGTCGAGTCACTCAGCCCCGCCGTGCGCGAAACCCTGGCCAAGTACTACCCCAACGACCACGGCACCGGCTTCAGCGAAGGCCAAATCCGCGGCGCCGTGAGCGTACGCAAGCCGCTTTGAGGCAACGCTAAGGCAACGCTGAATAAGTTCCCGTGATGGCGCGCGCCCGGCCGCGGGATGGGATGCGAGGCGCAAACCGAGACAATAGCCGCAGCTATGGCGAGGATTTGCAACGAAGCAGACCGCCCGCAGCCGGGATGCGCGACGCGCGGGGGACTTGTTCAGCGTTGCCCTAAACCAGTCCCTCGCGCGCCGCGCAGGGCGCGTTCAGCGCGGCATTACCGATAGCTGCGCGCGTCCTCGATGACCTTGCCGTCGTTGGGCAGGCTGCCGGGCGCGAGCACTTCGACCTCGCCGCGTAGCTTGGTCACGTCGCGGATGGCCTCGGCCACGCGGGGCACCAGGCTGTCGGGGCCGCTGCAGGCGGTCTCAACCTGCAGCGTCATGGTGTCGTTGGCCATTTCACCGCGCACCACGAGGCGGGCGCGCAGGATTTCGGGAAAGCGCCGCGCAATCTCGGCCACCTGCGAGGGGTGGACGAACATGCCGCGCACCTTGGTGGTCTGGTCGGCCCGGCCCATCCAGCCCCGGATGCGCAGATTGGTGCGGCCGGTGGGGCAGGTGCCGGGCAGCACGGCGGAGAGGTCGCCGGTGCCAAAGCGGATCAGCGGATAGTCCGGGTTGAGCGTGGTCACGACCACCTCGCCGACCTCGCCCTCGGGCACGGGGTCGCCGGTGCCGGGGCGCACGATCTCGACGATCACCCCTTCGTCGACCACCAGCCCTTCGCGCGCGGCGGTTTCATAGGCGATGAGCCCGAGGTCGGCGGTGGCGTAGCACTGGTAGCCGGTGACGCCGCGCTCGGCGAACCAGTCGCGCAAGCTCGGCGGAAAGGCCTCGCCGCCGAACATGGCTTTCTTCACGCTGGGCAGCGCCACGCCGAGTTCGGCGGCCTTTTCCAGAATGATGCGCAAAAAGCTCGGCGTGCCGATGTAGCCCGCGGGTTTGAGCTGCGCCATCGCCTGCACCTGCTGCTCGGTCTGGCCGGTGCCGCCGGGAAACACCGTGCAGCCCAGCGCGTGGGCGCCGGTTTCCATCATCGAACCCGCGGGCACGAAGTGGTAGCTGAAGCTGTTGTGGATGAGTTCACCGCGCCGAAAACCCGCCGCGAAGATGGCGCGCGCCATGCGCCAATAGTCGGCCCCGCGGCCCTCGGGCTCGTAGATCGGGCCGGGGCTGGCGAACACCCGCGGCATCGCCGGCCCGAAGCCGATCGTCGCAAAGCCGCCGAACACGTCGCCCCCGGCCTCGCGCGCCGCAGCCTGCGCCTCGAGCAGTTCATGCTTGCGCACCACCGGCAGCTTCGCCAGCGCCTCGCGCGAGCGGATCGCCTCCGGGTCCACCCCGCGCAGCGCCGCCGCAAAAGCCCCCGCGCGCTGCTGCGCATGGGCGATTTGCGCGGGCAGCGCGGCCAACAGCGTGGCCTCGCGCGCGGCGGGGTCGCGGCATTCCAGCGCGTCGTAAAACTCACTCATCGCTTGGCTCGTCGGTTTAGTTGATCTATTTTTGATAGCAATGTATGACCGTTTGGCGCTGGGGTACGGCCAAAAAATCAGGCCAGCCAACGCTTACGGCGCTTGTAGCTCTTGACGTCGCGGAAGCTCTTGCGCTCACCGCCGCCCATGCCGAGGTAGAACTCCTTGACGTCCTCGTTGTTCGCCAGCTCCACGGCGGGGCCGTCCATCACCACGCGGCCCGACTCCATGATGTAGCCGTAGTCCGCGTAGCGCAGCGCCATGTTGGTGTTCTGCTCGGCCAGCAGGAAGGTGACCTTTTCCTTGTCGTTGAGGTCTTTGACGATGTTGAACACCTCTTCGACGATCTGCGGCGCCAGGCCCATCGAGGGCTCGTCGAGCAGCACCACGCTGGGGTTGGCCATGAGCGCGCGGCCGATGGCGCACATTTGCTGCTCGCCGCCCGAGGTGTAGGCGGCCTGGCTGGTGCGGCGGGTCTTGAGGCGCGGGAAGTAGGTGTAGACCTTCTCGAGGTTGCGCGCGATCTCGGCCTTGTCGTGGCGGGTGTAGGCGCCGGTCAGCAGGTTTTCTTCGATCGTGAGGTGGGCGAAGCAGTGCCGGCCCTCCATCACCTGCACCACGCCGCGCTTGACCAGGTCCGCCGGTGTGAGGTTTTCGATGCGCTCACCGCGCAGCTCGATGCTGCCCTTCGTGACCTCGCCGCGCTCGCCCTTGAGCAGGTTGGAGATCGCGCGCAGCGTCGTGGTCTTGCCCGCGCCGTTGCCGCCCAGCAGCGCAACGATACCGCCTTCGGGCACCTGCAGCGACACGCCCTTGAGCACCAGGATCACATGGTTGTAGATGACCTCGATGCCGTTGACGTTGAGAACGATGGATGGTGTTTGCATGGGCTTGCCTTTCGGACCAGGTGCAAGGCCTCGACCGCGCGCCGCGCACGGCGCCCGAGGGCTTGCAGCTGCGGGCTCTCCCGCGGGGAGCCCGCGCCCGCCCGGCCCTTGCGTCGGGCCCGGCAGGCTGGAGGCGAGGCCGGTTAGGGTTACTTGTCGCAGTCGGACGCAGCGCGACGCTGAATCTTCTTCTCCGCCGCGTACTTGTCGGCCGCAGCGCGCACCATCGGCTTCAAGATCTGCTCATCCGCCTGATACCAGTCGGAACTCCAGACGAACTTGGTGCCATCCCAGGTGTGGATGCGCGCCCAGGCCGCGCCCATGTGGTCCTGGCAGCTCGTGGAAATCGGCCGCATCACGCCTTTGAAGCCCAGTGCGTCGAGCTTGGCCTGCGTGAGGTTGAGGTTTTCGTAGCCCCAGCGCGCCTGCTCACCGGTCATGACCTTGCCCTTGCCGAAGCGCTCTTGTGCGGCGCGCACGCCTTCGACGGCGAACATCGCGCTCATGAGGCCACGCATGTAGAGCACGTCGCCCACCTCCTCCTTCGGTCCGGTGCCTTGGCCCTTGGCATGCACTTTCTCGAGGATTTCCTTGACCACTGGGGCGTTCTTCTCGGCACCGTGCTGCATCATCACGGCGTTGTAGCCTTTGGCGCCCATGCCGACGTCTTTCACGTCGGGCTCCGCGCCGGCCCACCACACGCCGTACATCTTCTCGCGCGGGTAACCCGTGGCCTGCGCCTCCTTGAGGGCGGTGGAGTTCATCACGCCCCAGCCCCAGTTGAGCACGTAGTCGGGACGGCTCTGGCGGATCTTGAGCCAGGTGGCCTTCTGCTCCACGCCCGGGTGGGTCACCGGCAGCAGTTCGAGCTCGAAGCCGTGCATCTTCGCGCGCTCCTGCAGCAGCGGGATCGGCTCTTTGCCAAACGGGCTGTCGTGATAGACCAGCGCGATCTTCTTGCCTTTGAGCTTGTCGAAGCCACCCTCCTTCTTGGCAATGTGCTGGATCAGCACATCGGCAGCGACCCAGTAGGTACCCGCAATCGGGAAGTTCCACTTGAAGACACCGCCATCCTGCGACTCGCTGCGGCCGTAGCCCGCGGTGATCAGCGGAATCTTGTCGACGGGTGCTTTTTCCGTCAGCGCGAAGGTGATGCCGGTCGAGAGCGGCTGGAACACCGTCGCGCCGCCGTTCTTACCCTTGAGGCGCTCGTAGCACTCGACGCCGCGGTCGGTGGCATAGCCGGTTTCGCACTCTTCAAACGACACCTTCACGCCGTTGATGCCGCCGCGCGCGTTGGTGAGCTTGAGGTAGTCGATGTAGCCATTGGCGAACGGCACCCCGTTGGGCGCGTAGGCGCCCGTGCGGTAGACGAGCGCCGGGAAGAACTGTTCCTTCGCCTGCGCGAAGGCGGCGGTCGAGCCCAGCGCCGCCGAGAATCCAGCGGCGGCGATGGCCGTGGCGAGAGCGAGTTGACGAAGCTTCATGGTGTGTCTCCTGTTGAGTGGTTGAAGCGCGGGGGAAACCGAAATCAATGCGGGAAGGGCCACAGCCGCAGCTTCTGCTTGCCCGTGGACCAGAGCTTGGCGAGGCCATGCGGCTCGACGATGAGAAACCAGACGATGAGCGCGCCAAACACCATGAGTTCGACATGCGACACCAGCGCCGTGTCGACCTGCCAACCCACCAGCGAGCCCAGCCAGGGCAGGAACTGGTTCAGAAAGATCGGCAGCACGACGATGAAGGCCGCGCCGAAAAAGCTGCCCATGATCGAGCCCATGCCGCCGATGATGACCATGAACAGCAACTGGAACGAACGGTCGACCGAGAACGCCGCCGGCTCCCAGGAGCCCAGGTGCACGAAGCCCCAGAGCGCACCGGCCACGCCGACGATGAAGGAGCTGACCGCAAACGCGCTGAGCTTGGCGTACATCGGCCGGATGCCGATGACCGCCGCCGCCACGTCCATGTCGCGAATGGCCATCCACTCGCGGCCCATGGCGCTGCGCACCAGGTTCTTGGCCGCCAGACCGAACAGCACCAGCAGCGTGAGGCAGAACACGTATTTCTGCACCGGCGTCTCGATCGGCAGGCCAAACACCTGCAGGTTCGACACCGACACCGAGCCCGAGGAGTTGTTGTTGGTGAACCAGCCGATGCGCAAAAACGCCCAGTCGCAGAAGAACTGCGCGGCGAGCGTCGCCACCGCCAGATACAAGCCCTTGACGCGCAGGCTCGGGATGCCGAAGAACATGCCGACCAGGGTGGCGAAGAAACCGCCCGACAGCAAGGCCACGATCAAAGGCATGCCGTCGATGCGGACGTAGGTGTTGTAGGCCATGTAGGCCCCCACCGCCATGAAGGCCCCCGAACCCAGCGAAATCTGGCCGCAGTAGCCCACCAGGATGTTCACCCCGAGCGCAGCCAGCGACAGGATGACGAAGGGAATCAGAATCGCGCGAAACAGATATTCATCGACGAGGAAGGGTACGCCGATGAAAGCAAACGCCACGAGCGCGAGGATGGCCCAGCGGTCCTGTGCGATCGGAAAGATCTGCATGTCGGCCGCATAGGAGGTTTTGAACTGGCCGTTTTCTCTGTAGAACATCGAGGGTCCTCAAACAACTTTTGGGGCTACGACACGTGGCGCTGAACGATCACCGACATGCGGGTTTCACACGCGGTCGATGATTTTTTCGCCGAACAAGCCCTGCGGGCGGAACAGCAGGAACACCAACGCCAGCACATAGGCAAACCAGATCTCGATGCCGCCGCCGACATAGGGGCCGAGATAAACTTCCGAGAGCTTCTCGCCCACGCCGATGATGAGCCCGCCGATGATCGCGCCCGGGACCGAGGTGAGTCCGCCGAGGATGATCACCGGCAGCGCCCGCAGCGCGACCGTCGCCAGTGAGAACTGCACGCCGAGCTTGGAGCCCCAGATCATCCCGGCCACCAGCGCCACGATGCCAGCGACCGACCACACGATGACCCAGATGCGGTTGAGCGGAATGCCGATCGACTGCGCGGCCTGGTGGTCGTCGGCCACGGCCCGCAGCGCCCGGCCGGTGGCGGTCTTCTGGAAAAACAGCGAGAGCGCCACGACGAGTGCGGCCGCGATCAGCGCGGCAATCAGGTCTTCCTTGTTGACGAGGATGCCGCCCTGGTAAACCGATTCGAGCAGGAATACCGGGTCCTTGGGCATGCCGATGTCGATCTGGTAAATGTCGCTGCCAAACAGCGTCTGCCCGAGCCCCTCGATGAAATAGGTGATACCGAGCGTCGCCATCAGCAGCGTCGTGCCCTCTTGGTTCACCAGATGGCGCAGCGCCAGCCGCTCGATGAGCCAGGCCATGGCGAACATGATCACTGCGGCGATGCCAAACGCCAGCAGGTCGCTGAGCGCCTTGTACGGCAGGCCCGTCCAGGCGGGAATCCACTCGGCAAAGCGCGCCATCGCCAACGCGGCAAACAGCACCATCGCGCCCTGGGCGAAGTTGAACACGCCGCTGGCTTTGAAGATCAGCACGAAGCCCAGCGCCACCAGCGAATACAGCATGCCCGACATCAGGCCGCCGAGCAGGGTTTCCAGAAAGAATGCCATCGATCTTCCTCGCGTTCAGTGGGTGGTGCCGAGGTAGGCGCGGATGACCTCCTCGTTGTGACGCACTTCGTCGGGCGTGCCGTCACCGATCTTCTTGCCGTAGTCGAGCACGACCACCCGGTCCGAGATGTCCATCACCACGCCCATGTCGTGCTCGATGAGCACGATGGTGGTGCCGAACTCGTCGTTGACGTCGAGGATGAAGCGGCTCATGTCCTGCTTTTCCTCGACGTTCATGCCCGCCATCGGCTCGTCGAGCAGCAACATCTGTGGCTCCATCGCCAGCGCGCGGCCCAGGTCGACGCGCTTTTGCAGGCCGTAGGGCAACTGGCCCACCGGCGTCTTGCGGTACGCCTGGATTTCGAGAAAGTCGATGATGTGCTCGACGAACTCGCGGTGGCGGATTTCCTCGCGCTCGGCCGGGCCGATGCGCAGCGCCTGCAAGAACAGGTTGCTTTTGATCTTGAGGTTGCGCCCGGTCATGATGTTGTCGATGACGCTCATGCCCTTGAACAGCGCGAGGTTCTGGAAGGTGCGCGCAATGCCCATCTCAGCGACTTGGCGCGAGTTCATGTGGTCGAAGGTCTTGCCCCGAAAGGTGATGGTGCCCTCCGACGGCGTGTAGACGCCGTTGATGCAGTTGAGCATCGAACTCTTGCCCGCGCCGTTGGGACCGATGATGGAGCGGATCTCGTGCTCGCGGACGTTGAAGGAGATGTCGGTCAGCGCCTTGACGCCGCCAAAGCGCAGGCTGATGTTCTGCACATCGAGGATGACGTCGCCGATTTTCTTGCTCATGATGCGTGGGTGCGTGGGTCTCAGGCGGCAGCCTTCACCGGCGCAAAGGTGCGGGTATCGACGATCTTGAGCGTGGCACTGACCTTGCCCGTGCGACCGTCCTCGAACTTCACCGCGGTTTCGATGTATTGCTCGGTCTTGCCGCCGTAGAGCGCGTCGACCAGCGGCTGGTATTTCTCGGCAATGAAGCCGCGGCGGACCTTGTTGGTGCGCGTGAGTTCGCCGTCGTCGGCGTCGAGCTCCTTGTGCAGGATGAGAAAGCGGCTGATCTGGCTGCCCGCGAGCAAGGCGTCTTGCGCGAGGTCGGCGTTGACCTTCTCCACACACTCCTTGACCATTTCATATACCTCGGGTTTTTGCGCGAGGTCGGTGTAGCCGGCGTAGGGCAGGTTGCGGCGCTCGGCCCAGTTGCCCACGGCGTCGAAGTCGATGTTGACCATCACGCAGACCTTCTCGCGCCGGTCGCCGTAGGCGACGACTTCCTTGATCTGCGGGAAGAACTTGAGCTTGTTCTCCACGTACTTGGGCGCGAACATCGCGCCGTCGAAGGCGCCACCCTGCAAGCGGCCCACATCCTTGACGCGGTCGATGATCTTCAAGTGGCCGTGCGCGTCGATGAAGCCCGCGTCGCTGGTGTGGTACCAGCCATCGTTGGTCAGCACCTCGGCGGTGGCTTCGGGGTTCTTGTAGTAGCCCTTGAGCAGACCCGGCGACTTCACCAGGATCTCGCCGTTCTCGGCCACCTTGATCTCCACGCCGCGGCAGGGCACGCCCACGGTGTCGGCGCGCGCCTCGTGGTCGGGCTGCAGACAGACGAACACCGCGGTCTCGGTCGAGCCATAGAGCTGCTTGAGGTTGATACCGATGCTGCGGTAGAACAAAAACAAATCCGGGCCGATCGCCTCACCCGCGGTGTAGGCCACCCGCACACGGCTCATGCCCAGGTTGTTGCGCAAGGGGCCATAGATGACGAAGTCCCCCAGCGCGTAGAGCAGCCGGTCTGCCAGGCCGAGCGGTTTGCCGTCCATGCGGTCGGGCCCCACGCGTCGGGCCACGTCCATGAAACGGTGGAACAGCCAGCGCTTGAAGCGCCCTGCATCTTCCATGCGGATCATCACGTTGGTGAGCAGCCCCTCGAACACCCGCGGCGGCGCGAAGTAGTAGGTTGGGCCGATCTCCTTCATGTCGATCGTGACGGTCGCTGCCGATTCGGGGCAGTTCACCTTGTAGCCGCACACCAGCCACTGCGCATACGAAAAAATGTTCTGGCCGATCCAGGCCATCGGGAGGTAGGCGAGCACGTCCTCCTCGCTCGTGAGGCGGTCGAACTCGGCGCCGGCCTGGGCCCGGTCGATCAGGGTCGCATGCGTGTGCACCACGCCCTTGGGGTTCCCGGTCGTGCCGGAAGTGAAGAACATCGCCGCCACGTCCTCGGGCCGCCCTTGCTCGACTTGTTCTTCGAAGAAATCGGGATGCTGCGCGGCATGAACCTGCCCAGCGGCGAGCAGTTCGTCGATCGAGCCGAGCCCGTCCTCGACATAGTTGCGCAGGCCCCGCGGATCGTCGTAGTAAATGTGCGTCAGGCCCGGCACGCGCTCGCGGACCTCGAGCATCTTGTCGACCTGCTCCTGGTCTTCGACGATGGCAAAGCGGATTTCGGCGTTGGTGAGCGGAAAGACGAATTCGGCAGCCACGGCATCCTGATACAGCGGCACCGGAATCGCACCGAGCGACTGGGCCGCGATCATCGCGGCGTAGAGACGCGGCCGGTTCGATCCGACGATGGCCACATGTTCGCCACGCGTCAGCCCAGCCTGGTGCAAACCGCAGGCCATCTGCGTCACGAGCCGCCGCAGCTCGGCCCAGCTGAAGGTTTGCCAGATGCCGTAGGCTTTCTCGCGCATGGCCGTGGCCTCGGGCCGCTCGGCGGCATGCTTCAGCAGCAGTCGGGGAAAGGTGCTCAACGAGGGCATGGACGATCCGTGTCGGTTGACTTCGAGACCGCACTCTAGGCCGCCCTTTGACGTTTTTTTGTCTTTTCGACGACAAAGTAAGGGTCAGCCCCGAGGGGGGTTTCCCTAGGGCAACGCGAAATCAGGTCCCGTGGCGACGCGCAAGCGACGGCGCAGTCGCGGGCGCGGGCGCACGAAAGACGGCTTCGGGGCCGCGATAATCCGTCCCGATGGACAAACTGCGCGCGTTCGAAACCTTCGTCGCCGTGGCCACGCGCGGGAGCCTGAGCGCAGCGGCGCGTGCCGAGGGCGTGGCGCCGGCCATCATCGGGCGGCGGCTCGACGCGCTGGAAGCGCACCTCGGCGTGAAGCTGCTGGTGCGCACCACGCGGCGCATCACGCTCACGCACGAAGGCAGCGCGTTTCTCGAAGACTGCCAGCGCCTGCTCGCCGACGTGGCCAATGCCGAGGCGAGCGTGTCGGCTGGCGGCGTCAAAGCCAGCGGCCACCTGCGCATCACGGCGCCTGCGGGCTTCGGGCGGCGGCATGTGGCGCCTCTGGTGCCGCGTTTTCGCGACCTGCACCCGGAGGTGACGATCTCGCTCAACCTCTCCGACCGGGTGGTCGATCTCGCCGCCGAAGGCTACGACTGCGCGGTGCGCGTGGGCGACCTGCCCGACTCGTCTCTGGTGAGCGTGCGCCTGGCCGACAACCGACGCCGCTGCGTGGCCGCGCCGCGCTACCTGCGCCAGCACGGCGTGCCGCGGCATCCCTCAGAGCTGGCGCGCTTCGATTGCCTCACGCTCTCGAGCGACGCCTCGCAGACCCGCGGCTGGGCCTTCACCGTGCCGCGCGAGGACGACAGCCGCGAAGTCGTGCACTTCAAGCCCAGCGGCCCGCTCGACTGCTCCGACGGCCAGGTGCTGCACGACTGGTGCCTGGCCGGCTATGGCATCGCCTGGCGCAGCACCTGGGAAGTCGACGCCGAAATCCAGGCCGGCCTGCTCGAGCCCGTGCTCGAAGACTACAGCGCCCCGCCCAACGGCATCTACGTCATGTTCCCGCAGCGCAAGCACCTGCCGCTGCGCCTGCGCCTGTGGATCGACTGGCTGCGCCACCACTACGCGCAGCCTGACTTTTTCACACGCGGGTAAGCGCATGCTGCTAGCATCGCGCGGTTTCATCTTGTGACAACCGTGTACGCATCGTGTCGGAACCGTCCATGACACCCCGTGCGGGCGCCGCCCTGCCGCCCGCACGGCCGCTTGCCTGGCCGCGCGCCGATGGGCACACAACGCGCCCCTGGCTGTGGGCGCTGGCGCTCGCCACCTGGGCCGCGACCTGGCTGGCGCTGCGCGCCTATGTGGCGGAAACCCCGCCCTACGACAACCTCGAACAACTGAGCTGGCTGCGCTCACTGGAGTGGGGCTACTACAAGCACCCGCCGCTGCCGACCTGGCTCGCCTGGGCTGCGGTGCAGGTCTTTGGCCCCTCGGCCGCGCTGACCTATGTGCTGGGCGCAGCCCTCACGCTGGTGGCGCTGAGCTTCCTGGCCGCGATGGTTCGGGAGGCGCTGGGCCCGCGCAGCGCGCAGGTGGCGGTGGCGGCGGCGCTCTGCATGGCCTTCTACAGTCAGCGGCTGCACTACTACAACCACAACACCTTGCTCATGCTGTGGGTGGCGGTGAGCGCCTGGCTGAGCTGGCGGCTGCTGCACCGGCCGCGCTTGAGCGACTGGGCGCTGCTGGGGCTGGTCGCGGGGCTGGGTCTGCTCACCAAATACCAGTATGTGCTGGCCGCCGCCTGCGTGGGCTGGCTGTTTCTCGCGCTGGAGATGTGGCGCTCGCCGCTGCACCGCGTGGGCGCGGCGCTGGCGGCTGGCGTCGCGCTGCTGGTGGTGTCGCCGCACCTGTGGTGGCTGGCGCAGGCGGCGCACACCCCGCTGGACTATGCGCGCGACGTGGCCTTTGCCGCCAACACGGGCGGCCTCGCACGCGCTGCCGCGGTCGCCCGCTGGGCGGCGGACTGGGGCCTCAACCGCGCGCTGCCGGCCTGGCTGTTCCTGCTGGCGCTGGCGGTGTTCTCCCGCAGCCGCCCGGACACCGCAGCGCATGCGCAGGAGCGCACCGTGGGGAGCGCCGCGCCGCCGCCGCCGGTTGCGACGCGCGTGTTCCTTTACAGCTGGGCGCTGCTGCCGCCGCTGGTCATGCTCGCGCTCGGCCTCGTAGGGGGCGCGCAGCTACAGACGCAGTGGGCGGCGGGCTTTGCCTTCCTCGCCCCGCCCGCAGTGCTGCTGGCGCTGCGCCTCGACGAGAACCGGCTGCGGCGCCCACGGGTCGGCCGCGCTGCCGTGGCCGCCTTCGTGCTGGTGCAGGCGCTGCTGATGGCCCACACCTGGGACCGTTCGCCGCGCGGCCTGCACCCCTTCGGGCCCGAGCACTGGTGCCGCTTCCCCGCCGAGGCGCTGGCCGCTGAACTGCGCGCGCAGGCCCTGCCCGCGCTCGGTGGGCGGGTCCGTCTCATCAGCGGGCCGGCCGCCCCGATGCAGGCACTGGCGCTGCACCTGCCGGGTTGGCCGCGCGTGCTGATCGAGCGTAATCCCGCGCTCAGCCCCTGGGTTGCGCCCGGCGAGCTGGCGGACACGCCGGTGCTCGAGCTCTGGCCGCCGGGCCAAGGGCCGCACGACCTGCCGCGCACCTCGCAGGGCTGGGGCTGGCAGATCGTCGGGCCGGTGGATGCGCCGCTGCCCTGAGAAGCTGAAAAAAGGTGCTCGAACCCTGCGCGCTCGGTTCATCAAGCCCACTGGGGGCTGCGCGCCCCGCCCGACCCGCGCTAAGCTCGCCACCATGACGCTCGAAGCCCTGCTCGCTTACGCGCATCTGCTCGCCATCCTCGCACTCGTGGTGTTCCTCAGCAGCGAGGCCGCGCTGTGCCGCGCCGAATGGCTCAACGCGGCGGTGGTGCGACGCCTGGTGCGGGTGGATGTGATCTACGGTCTCTCTGCTTTGCTGGTGCTCGCCACCGGGCTGCTGCGCGTCTACTTCGGCGTCAAAGGCAGCGCCTGGTACTGGGCCAACCCGCTGCTGCACGTCAAGCTCGGTCTGTTCCTGGTGATGGCGGGGCTGTCCCTGCCGCCGACGCTCGCCTTCCGCCGCTGGCGCCGCGCGCTTGATGCCGAAGGCACACTGCCCGCTGCGAACGAGGTCGCCCGCGTGCGCCGGCTCGTGATGATTCAGGCCCATCTGATGCCGCTCATTCCGCTGGCGGCGGTGTTCCTGGCGCGTGGTTATGGGCATTGAGTCCTCCCCACGCCGGGTCGTGCTGTGCGCGGACGACTATGCGTTGAGCGCCAGCGTCTCGCGCGGCATCGAAGCGCTCGCGGCCCAGGGGCGGCTCAGCGCGACGAGCGTGATGGTGCTCGCCCCGCGCTGGCCGCAGGACGCCGCCCGGCTGCGTGCCTGCGTGGCGGATCGTGCCATCGACGTCGGCCTGCATCTGGACTGGACCAGCCCCTACGCCCGCGCGGCCGGGCATGGCGTGTCGCTGCCCGTGGCGATGCTGCGCGCGGTTTTGGGCGCTTACGATCCGCGGACGGCGCGTGCCGTGATCGAACGCCAACTCGACGCCTTCGAGGCGCACTGGGGCGCGCCGCCCGACCATGTGGACGGTCACCAGCACGTGCAGCAGTTCGCGGGCATCGCCGAGGCACTGGTCGAGGTGCTGTCCCGACGCTACGGCGCGCGCCCACCGTGGCTGCGCATTTCCGAAGCACCTGCGCCGCTGCGCGACGCCAAGAGCCGCGTGATTGCCGCCCTCGGCGCGGCGCGGCTGCGGTGCCGTGCCCGCGAAGCCGGTCTGCCCTTCCGGCCCTGGCTCATCGGCATTTCGGATTTCGCGGCGGACGCCACACCATTTGGCGCGCGCTTGGCGCACGGACTCGCCCACGTGCCCGACGGCAGCGTCTGCATGTGCCACCCGGGCAGCCCCGAACACCCGCACGACCCACTGGACGGCATCGCCCGGGCGCGCGAGGCCGAATACGCCTGGCTCAGCGGACCCGCGTTCCCGGAGACGCTCGCGCGCCTGGGCGTGCAGCTGGTTCGGGGGCGGGCGTGTGAGGACGCGCGAGGGGCGGGTTCCGCGTTGCCCTGATCGGCAGCCCGTACACTCGCGCGCCATGACGGATCAAAGGTTGGAGCGCCGCCGAACGGGGTGGCTGCTGGCGGGGCTTTGGGGGCTGTTGCTGGTGTTGGCGGCGCTGCGGCCGCTGGCTGTGCCCGATGAGGGGCGCTATGCCGAGGTGGGACGCTGGATGCTGCAGAGCGGCGACTGGCTCACGCCGCGGCTCAATGGCCTGCCGTTTTTCCACAAGCCGCCGCTGCTGCATTGGCTGCAGGCAGCGAGCATGGCCGTGTTCGGCGAGAACGCCTGGGCCGCGCGCCTGGTGCCCGCGCTGCACGCCGGGCTGATGCTGTTGGGCGTGTACCTGGCGTCGCGCGCGCTCGCGCCAGCGCTGGCACCGAAGGCCAGCGCCGAGGCGTTCGCGCGCCGCGCCGCGCTGATGTTCGGCACCAGCCTGGCCTTTCTGCTCGGCGGGCAGTATGTGAACCACGACATGCTGGTGGCGGCGTGGATCGCCACGGCGATCTGGTTGTTCGCGTTCGCGTTTCTGCACGGCGAGCGCCCGCATGCGGGACTGGCGCGGCTGGGCTTCGTCGCCTGTGCGCTCGGCGTGCTCGGGAAGGGGCTGATCGGCGTGGTGCTGCCGGGGGGCGTCATTTTCTTCTGGCTGCTCGCGACCGGGCAGTGGCGCAAGATGCCGCGCTTGCCTTGGTTCAGCGGCCTCGCGTTGTTCGCGCTGGTGGCCGTGCCGTGGTTCGTGCTGGAGCAACGCCTCTATCCGGGCTTGTTCGATTACCTGTTTGGCGACCAGCAGTTCCGCCGATACACCGCCGGCGGCTTCAACAACGCGCATCCGTGGTGGTTCTACGGCGTGGCGCTGCTTGCCCTCTTTTTTCCCTGGCTGTTTTGGGTGTTTTTTGCGGCGAAGCCCGGCGTGAAATCGTCATCTGTTGCTACGGAAAACAAAGCGTTTCAGATCTGGCTGCTGTGCCTGATCTGGGTCGGTTTGATCGTCGGTTTCTTCTCCATCCCACGCTCCAAGCTGGTCGGCTATGTGCTGCCCGTGCTGTCGCCGCTCGCGCTGCTGGCGGCGCTGGGTTGGGAGCGGATGTTTGGCGCGCGCGCTGGCGCGCCCCGGCTGCTTGCCGCGCTCTGCCTCGCGGCGGTCGCACTCGCCGCGGTGCTCGAGCCGCTGTCGACGCGCCTCACCCGCGACAAGCGCGCATACGACCTGGCCCAGACGCTGGCCTGCGCCGCGAGTCCCGAGGACACGGTCTACGTGCTGGGCGGCTACCCCTACGACCTGCCGTTCTACGTGCGCACGCCCAAACCGTTCGTGGTGCTGCAGGACTGGCCCGCGCTGCGCCGCACCGCGGGCGACAACTGGGCGCGTGAGCTGTTCGAGGCCGGGGATTTCGAGCCCGCCACGGCCGCGCAGGTGCTGCAAAGCCCCGAGGTGCTGCCCGACGCTGCCCGCCGACCCGGACAGTGGCTGCTGGTGCCGCATGACCACCCCGACGGCGACTGGAAGCACGGCTGGGTGCTGGTGCAGCGCGGCCGCGCCTGGTCGCTGTACCGCTCAGCGCCGGAACGCCCAGTAGCGGCTGAGCACGAAAGTCTGCGCGGCTGCCACCGTTAACGCGACGAACAGCGCGGCCAGGCCCGGCCAGCCTAGGCCGCGCAGCAGCGCGATGAACACCAGTTCGTTGGTCGCAAAGCCCGCCAGGGCCGTGGCCAGAAAGCGCCTGAAGCTCTGCGCCACGGTGGTGCCCGCATCCGAAAAGCTCAGCAGCCGGTGGCCGGCAAAACTCACGAAGAAGGCCACGGCAAATCCCAGCGCGTTCGCAAGCTCCGGCCACAGGTGCGGCTGCGCCCAGGCGAACACGCCCATGTGCGTGAGCGCTGCGGCCACGCCCACCAGCAGGAACCAGACGAGGCTGCGCTTCACGACCCGAGCGGTGCTTGCGCCGAGGCCCGGCCGGCCGGCTCCGCGGCCAACCCCGTGCCGGTCTGCTCACGCACCAGGTAATTGGGCCGCTGCTTGACCTCGTCGTAAATCCGGCCGACGTACTCGGCCAGCACCCCGATCGAGAACAGCTGCACCCCGCTGAAAAACATCAGCGCGACGACGAGCGTCGCATAGCCCGGCACCCGGATGCCCCAGGCGAAATACTCGACCACCACCCAGCCGCCGTAGCCCAGCGCCAGCAGCGACAGCACCAGCCCCGCGAGCGTGAGCACGCGCAGCGGCGCCGTGGAAAACGCGAGCATGCCCGTGAGCGCCAAGGCAAACGAGCCGCGCAGCCCGAAATGACTGCTGCCCGTCGCGCGCGGCAGCGGCTCGTAGTCGATCGCCGTGCTCTGAAAACCCACCCAGGCATAGAGCCCCTTCATGAAGCGGTTGCGCTCGGGCAGGCGCTTGAGCGCCTCGACCACCCTTCGATCCATGAGGCGAAAGTCGCCCGCATGGGGAGGAATGTGCACGCGGCTGCCCCAGTTGATGAGCCGGTAGAACACGTCTGTGAGGCCCGCGTGCAACCGCGTCTGGTCCTCGCGCGTGCGCCGCACGGCGTACACCACGTCACTGCCCTCGCGCCACTTGGCGAGCATCTCGGCCAGCAGCGCCGGCGGATGCTGCCCGTCGGCGTCGATCAAGGCCACCACCTCGCCCTGCGCTGCATCCAGCCCGGCAGTCAGCGCGGCTTCCTTGCCAAAGTTGCGCGAGAGCTGCACGAACACCAGCTCCGCATGCTGCGCGCACAGCGCACGCGCCACCGCCGCCGTGTCGTCGCGGCTGCCGTCGTCCACCACGATCAGCTCCACCTGCGGGCTCAGCGCGCGCAGCGCCTGCAGCACCTGCGGCACCACACGCGGCAGGTTCGCCGCCTCGTTGTAGGCGGGCATGACGCAGGAAATCGACGGGGCGAGGGTGCGCGGCGCAGACATGGCGCGCATCATGCCAAAAAGCAGCGACACTCCGCACCCATGACCACGTCCTCGACCCCTGCGCTGCGCATTCTTCGCGCCGACTATGCCAACCCCACCCACGCGCGCGACCTGCTGAGCCTGCTCGACGCCTACGCCCGCGACCCGGCTGGTGGCGGCATGCCGCTGTCGGCCTATGCCCGCGAACACCTGGTACGCGCGCTGGCCGCGCGGGCCGATGCCTTCAGCGTCCTCGCCTACGACGGTGACGCCCCGGTGGGCCTGGTCAATGCCTTCGAGGGATTCTCCACCTTCGCCGCGCGGCCGCTGGTGAATGTGCACGACGTGGTGGTGCTTGCCAGCCACCGCGGGCAGCGCATCGGCGAGCGCATGCTCGAAGCCGTCGAGCGCATCGCCCGCGAGCGCGGCGCCTGCAAGCTCACGCTCGAAGTGCTCAGCGGCAACCAGGCAGCGCGCCGGCTCTACGCCCGCGTGGGCTTTGCGCCCTACGCGCTCGACCCCGCCCTGGGCACGGCAGAGTTTCTGCAGAAGAAGTTGTAGAGCAACGCCGCAGGCCCCGCGCGGGGCGCGCCTCGTAAAATCCGCCGATGCTTTCCGTCAAACAAGAACTGCTCGCGGCGCTCTCGCGCGAGCTCGAGGTGCTTGCGCCCGGCGCCGCTGCGCGTGCGGCTTTCGAGCTGCCCAAGGTGGCCGCTCACGGCGACCTCGCCTGCACGGCGGCCATGCAACTGGCCAAACCGCTCAAACGCAACCCGCGTGAGCTCGGTGAGGCGCTGCGCGAACGGCTGCTCGCCACGCCCGAATTTGCGCATTGGGTGCAGGCGGTGGAAATCGCCGGCCCCGGCTTCATCAACATTCGCTTGAAGCCTGAGGCCAAGCAACAAGTGGTTCGCGAAGTGCTCGACGCGGGTGCCGCCTTCGGCCAGCGGCCGGCGCGGGGTCAGCGGGTGCTGGTGGAATTCGTCTCGGCGAATCCGACCGGCCCCTTGCACGTGGGCCACGGCCGCCAGGCCGCGCTGGGCGACGCCATCTGCAACCTGCTGCAGACGCAGGGCTGGGATGTGTGGCGCGAGTTTTATTACAACGACGCCGGCGTGCAGATCCAGACGCTCGCGCGCTCGGTGCAGCTGCGCGCCATGGGCTACAAGCCCGGCGACCCCGAGTGGCCCGAGGCGGCCTACAACGGCGACTACATTGCCGACATTGCCGCCGACTTCCTCGCACGTAAGACCGTCCATGCCGACGACCGCAGCTTCACTGCCAGTGGCGACGTTGAGGACCTCGAGGGCATCCGCCAGTTCGCCGTGGCCTACCTGCGGCACGAGCAGGACCTGGACCTGAAGGCCTTCGACGTGCGCTTCGACCAGTACTACTTGGAGAGCAGCCTCTACACCAGCGGCCGGGTGGAGCAGACGGTTCAACGCCTGATCGCGTCGGGCAAGACCTACGAAGCCGACGGCGCGTTGTGGCTGAAAACCACCGAATACGGGGACGACAAAGACCGCGTGATGCGCAAGTCCGACGGCAGCTACACCTATTTCGTGCCCGACGTGGCCTACCACGTCACGAAATGGGAGCGGGGCTTTCACCGCGTGGTCAACATCCAGGGCACGGACCACCACGGCACCATCGCCCGCGTGCGCGCTGGCCTGCAAGCGCTCGGGATCGGCATCCCGCCGGGCTACCCCGACTATGTGCTGCACACCATGGTGCGGGTCGTGCGCGGCGGGGAAGAGGTGAAGATCTCCAAGCGCGCGGGTTCCTATGTGACGCTGCGCGACTTGATCGAGTGGACCTCGAAGGACGCGGTGCGCTTCTTCCTGCTCAGCCGCAAACCCGACACCGAATACACCTTCGATGTCGATCTGGCGGTGCAGAAAAACAACGACAACCCCGTCTATTACGTCCAATACGCCCACGCCCGCATCCACTCGGTGCTGGCGGCCTGGCGCGAGCAGGGCGGCGACCCCGCCACCCTGGCGCAGGTCGACCTCAGCGCGCTCGACACGCCCGCGGCGCAGGCCTTGATGCTGCAACTGGCCAAATACCCCGACGTTCTCACCGCAGCGGCCGAGGGCTACGCGCCGCACGACGTGGCGTTTTATCTGCGCGAGCTCGCCGCGAGCTACCACAGCTACTACGACGCCGAGCGCATCCTGGTCGACGATGCACGTGTGCGCAACGCACGCGTCGCGCTGGTCGCCGCGACAGCGCAGGTCCTGCACAATGGCCTGGCGGTGCTGGGCGTGTCGGCCCCGACGCGGATGTGAGGGCAATCATCCTAAATCCGGCAGTTGACCGCTTTGATCTGAATACAAGATGTTGATGTTTCAACCGTTTTTCGTGCAAAAGCCGTTCACCGCTTGGGTGAGCGCTGCGCACCCGTTCGAGCCGCCCTCGGGCCCGGGGGCGGCGTTGCAAATCCTCGCCATGGCAGCCGCCATGGCTGTGGTTTGCGCCTTGCCCGCGCGCCCGATGACGGCCCGCCCGGCCGCGCCCAACTACCGGATTTAGGATCATGATCGTGACGCAGCGTGGCGGAACCGTTTTGGGATTCATCGTCGGCGTGGTCGTCGGCCTTGGGCTGGCGCTGGCCGTCGCCGTGTACGTGATGCGCGTGCCCGTGCCGTTCGTCGATCGGGGCGTGGTCCGTAAAGCCGAGCCCGAGCCGCCCAAGGCGCCCAACTGGAACCCCAACGCGCCGCTGGCCGGGCGCGCCGGAGCCATCACGCCGGCGGCACCAGCCTCGGCTGCGGATCCCTCCCAAGCGTCGCCCGCGCCCGCTGCCGCGCCGGTCACCCCACCAGCCGCGCCGCCCGCAGCCGAGGCAGCCGCCAGGAAAGACAAGGAAACGACGCCGCGCGAGAGCGCGAGCCCGCCCGCCGCCAAGCCCGCCCCCGGCGGAGATCCGATTGGCGAGCTTGCTCGCGAGCGGGGTGCTGCTGCCGAGCCTTTCAGCTATTTCGTGCAGGCCGGCGCCTTCCGCTCGGCCGAGGAAGCCGAAGCCCAGCGCGCGAAACTGGGTCTGCAAGGCATCGAAGCCAAAGTGAGTGAACGCGAACAGGCTGGCCGCACCGTCTACCGGGTGCGCGTGGGCCCCTTCGACACGCGCGACGCCGCCGAACGCCTGAAGCAACGCCTGGACGCGGGCGGCTTCGACGCCGCCATCGTGCGCGTGCAACGCTAAGGCGATGCTGAATCAGTTCCTGCGAGGGCGCGCGCCCGGCTGCGGGATGGGATGCGAGGCGCAAACCGCAGCCATAGCCCAAGCTATGGCGAGGATTTGCAACGACGCAGACCGCCCGCAGCTGGGATGCGCGACGCGCGGGCGGCTTGTTCAGCGTTGCCCTAAGGCGGAACCGAAGGCCCCGCGCGAGGATCTACCGCCGGGTAGGCCCGACCGACCCCGAACCCAACCAACGCCAGGAGATTGATTGATGAACCGCCGACTCTGTGTGCTCCGCCTGGGCTCCGCGCTGCTGACCGTACCGACCTGGCAAGCCTGGGCGCAGGGCAGCGCACCCACCGGCTTGCGTGAAGGCAAGGACTACTTGGCCCTGCGCACGCCCGCGCCCACCGACGTGCCCGCAGGCAAAGTCGAGGTGCTGGAATTCTTCTCCTACAACTGCCCGCATTGCGCCGCGCTCGAGCCGAGCCTCGAGGCCTGGTCTAAGAAACTGCCGGCAGACGCCGTGCTGCGCCGCGTTCCGGTGCCGTTCATCGGCGACGCCGAGGTCAAGCAGCGCCTGTATTACACGCTCGAAGCCATGGGCAAGCTCGGTGAGCTGCATGGCAAGGTGTTCGACGCGATCCACCGGCAGCGCATCAACCTCTCGGGCGAGAAGGCGACCCTGGACTGGCTCGCCAAGCAGGGCGTGGACACAGCCAAGTACAGCGAAATCGCCAAGTCGTTCTCGATCGCGGGCAAGCTGCGCCGCGCCACGCAGCTCACCGACGCCTACCGTGTCGAAGGCGTGCCCGCGTTCGGCGTCGGCGGGCGCTACTACACGGACGGAACGCTGGCAGGCAGTCTGGAGCGCGCGCTGCAGGTGGTGGACGCGCTGATCGTGGTCGCACGTAAGCCGGCGTGAGCGTGGAGCCGCTGTCGGCCTCGCAGGGGCGTGGGTCCCTCGCGGCCGATCCGATCGTGGCGATCGCAACCGCCCCGGGACGCGGCGCGGTCGGCATCGTTCGGGTTTCGGGCCCGGCGCTGGCTGGCCTGGCCGAACGGCTCTGCGGCCGCCGCCTCGAGCCGCGCGTGGCGACCTACACCGCGTTTCGCGACGCCGCGGGCGGCATCATCGACCAGGGACTCGCGCTGTACTTCGCAGCGCCGCACTCCTACACCGGCGAAGACGTGCTCGAACTGCAAGCACATGGGGGGCCGGTGGTGCTGCAGTTGCTGTTGGCGCGTTGCCTCGAAGCCGCCGCCGAGATCGACCCCGCCACGGGCGCGCCGCGCTTGCCTCGGCTGCGGCTCGCGCGGCCGGGCGAATTCACCCAACGCGCGTTTCTCAATGACAAGCTCGACCTCGCGCAGGCGGAGGCGGTCGCAGACCTGATCGACGCCAGCACCGAGGCGGCTGCGCGTTTGGCGGCGCGCTCGCTCGCCGGCGTGTTTTCGGCCGAGATCGAGCGCCTACGCGAAGCGCTGGTGCAACTGCGCATGCTGGTCGAGGCCACGCTCGACTTTCCGGAAGAGGAGGTCGACTTCCTCGAACAAGCCGATGCCGCCGGGCAGCTCGAAGCGCTGCAGGCCGGTGTCGACGCGGTGCTGCGCAGCGCGCGCCAGGGCGCTCTGCTGCGCGAAGGCATCAAGGTCGTCATTGCTGGACAGCCCAATGCCGGCAAAAGCTCCCTGCTCAACGCGCTGGCCGGGGCCGAGCTCGCCATCGTGACGCCCGTGGCCGGGACGACCCGCGACGTGGTGCAGCAGACGATCCAGATCGAAGGGGTACCGCTGCATGTGCTCGACACCGCTGGCTTGCGAGACAGCGAGGACGAGGTCGAACGCATCGGCATCGAGCGCGCGTGGAGCCACATCGAAAACGCCGACGCGGTGCTGTTCCTGCACGACCTCACGCGCCTCGGTGCTCCTGAATATGAAGCGGAAGAAGACCGGATCACGCGGGCGCTGAGCCAAAAACTCGGTCCAAACGTGCCTGTGATCGATGTCTGGAACAAGCGCGACGCCTGGCCCGACGCCCACGCGCTGCCGGGCCCCGCCGACGCGCACGATGCGCTCGTGCTCTCCGCGCGCACCGGCGAGGGGCTGCAGCGCCTGCGCGAGCGGTTGCTCCAAGTCGCGGGCTGGCAAAGCGGCCAGGAGGGCCTCTACCTCGCGCGCGAGCGCCACGTGCAAGCCCTGCGGCAGGTCCAAGCCCAGCTCGACCACGCCCGTGCCCTGCTGCAAGCCCCCATGCCCAGCCTCGAACTGCTGGCCGAGGAGCTGCGCCTGGCCCAAAACGCACTCAACGAAATCACCGGCGCCTTCGGCGCCGACGACTTGCTGGGGGTCATCTTCAGCCGCTTTTGCATTGGCAAGTGAGCGGCGCAGGCCGGTCGACCACTGCTCAGGAGGTCAAGGGCCGCGGGGTGACTGCGGCAGCGGTGGAAGCCGCGTCGCCCAGAAAGCCAAAATCCAGCGCCGGCCGCTCGCCGCTGATCAGTTCGGCCAGGGCCTTGCCCGAGCCTGCGCCGTGCGTCCAGCCCAGCGTGCCGTGGCCGGCGTTGACCCACAACCGCTCCACGCGCGTGCGGCCGATGAACGGGATGTTGGTCGGGGTGGCCGGGCGCAGGCCGGCCCAGTAGTTGGGCTCCGAGAGGTCGCACACGCCGGGGAAGATCTGCTCGACCCGGCGCGCGAGCATCGCGCAGCGCGCCTGCGACAAGGGACTGTCGATCGAAGCATCCCAGCCACCGACCTCGATGGTGCCGGCGATGCGCAGCGTATCGCCGAGCCGGCTCATCGCGCACTTGACGCTGTCGTCGAGCAGGCTCACGGTGGGTGCCGCCTCGGGCCGCTTCAAGCGGAAGGTGGCGCTGTAGCCCTTGCCCGGGTAGATCGGCAGGCGCACGCCCACCTGGCGCAGCAGCGGGGCGCTGAAGCTGCCGCAAGCCACCACCGTGGCGTCGGCCTGCAGCGTGCGGCGCCCGCCGCCGAGCGTGTCGCGCAGATGCACGCGGGCCAGCGCGCCGCCCTCGGTCTCGAGGCGCTCGACCGCGTGCTGCCACAGGAACTGCGCGCCACGCTCCGCGCAGCGGCACGCCAAAGCCTGGGTAAACAGCCGCGCGTCGCCGGATTCGTCGCTGGGCGTGTACGTGCCGCCGACGATCGGTTCCTGGCTGTACGCCAGCGCGGGCTCGATGGCGAGCAGTTCCTCGCGGCCCACCACCCGGCGCGCGACGCCGTAGCGCTGCATCAGCTCCGCGGCGCGTGCCGCGGCTTCGAAGGCGCGGGCATCGGTGTAGTAGTGCGCGATGCCACGTTCGAGCCGGTGGTATTCGATGCCGGTGCGGCGCACCAGATCTTTGAGCGCCGCGTGGCTGTAAGCGCCGAGCGCGACGAGCTGGCGCACATTGCGCTCGAAGGCCGCGTCGTTGCATTGGGCGAGGAAGCGCAGGCCCCAGGCCCATTGCGCGGGGTCCAGCGTGGGGCGGAACAGCAGCGGCGCCTCCTTACTGAACATCCATCGGAGCGCCTTGAGCGGCGCCTCGCGGTTGGCCCAGGGCTCGCAGTAGCTGACCGAGATCTGGCCAGCGTTGGCAAAGCTCGTCTCCAGCGCGGCGTCGGGCTGGCGGTCGACGACGATGACCTCGTGCCCGCGCTCGAGCAAATGCCAGGCGGTACTCACGCCAATGATGCCCGCGCCGAGGATGAGGACCTTCATGACTCTGCTCCAAAGAAAAGCGAAATGCGATGGACCGCAGTGTCGGCCTCGACCTCGCCTTTGAAAAGCGGGATTCAAGTATCTGCAGGCGGATTAGATTGGCTGATAATCCTAAATCCGGCAGTTGGGCGCGCCTGGGCGGGTCGTCATCGGGCGCGCGGGCAAGGCGCAAACCGCAGACATGGCGGGTGCCATGGCGAGGATTTGCAACGCCGCCCCCGCGCCCGAGGGCGGCTCGAACGGGTGCGCAGCGCTCACCCAAACGCTGAACGGCCTGCGCACCGAAAATAGTTGAGACGCCAACACCTTGCATTCAGCGAAAAGCGGTCAACTGCCGGATTTAGGATGATCGACGCATGGACACCGACGCGCTCGAATGCCTCGCCGCCATCGTGGAGGAAGGCGGCTTCGACCGCGCGGCGCAGCGCTTGCACATCACCCAATCCGCGGTGTCGCAGCGACTGCGCGCGCTCGAAGCCCAGGTGGGCACGGTACTGATCGTGCGCAGCCGGCCGCTCAAGCCGACGCCGGCGGGGCGATTGCTGCTCAAACATGCGCAGCAGATGCGACTGCTGCGCGCCGATCTGGAGCGCGACCTGCGCGAACTCGCGCCCGGCAACCGCGCCGGCGCCCGCGAGCACGAGCGCGTGGCCATCGCCATCAACGCCGACAGCATCGCGACCTGGGCGCTCGATCCCCTGGGGCCGCTCGTGCGCGAGGGCCTGGCGCTGGAGATCATCACCGACGACCAGGACTTCACCCATGAGTGGCTGCGCTCGGGCCAGGTGCTCGGGTGCGTCACGACGCTCGCGCAGCCCTTGCGCGGCTGCAAGCTCGTGCCGCTCGGGGCCATGCATTACGTGGCCGTGGCGTCGCGCGACTACGCGCGCACCCACGCCCCACAAGGGCTCACGCCGCACAACTTCAGCCGCCTGCCCTTCGTCGCCTTCAACCGCAAGGACGACATCCCGGCCGAATTCGTGCAGCAGGCCTTCGGCCTATCACGCGTGGCCGTGGGACGCAGCTTCGTGCCGAGCTCGCAAGGCCAGGTGCGCGCGGTGCGCTCGGGCTGGGGCGCGAGCGTGGTGCCGGAACTGCTGGTGCGTGAGGCGCTCGCCGCGGGGGAACTGGTGGATCTGCTGCCGGGCCGGAGCCTGCCGGTGCAGCTGTATTGGCATTGCTGGAACCTTGCCTCCGAGGTGCTGGACGCGCTCACCAAGGCCATCGTCGACGCCGCTTCCCGAGTGCTGGCCCCAGCGGGTGACTGATGGGTCGCGTTTTGGCCGGATCAAACAAGGGTTATACGCGCGGTTCTAGAATGAGGTCATCATGACCGAAACCGCTCTTGCGCCCGTGCGCACCAAACCCTCGTTCAAGGCACAGATGCTGCAGGCGCGCGAGGACGCCATCATCGCCGCCGTGAACCGGCTGTTGGCCGAAAAAGGCTTCGACGCCATGACGGTGGACGAAGTCGCCGCCGAGGTGGGCATCGCCAAGGCCAGCCTCTACAAGCACTTCCCCAGCAAGGAGGATCTGGCCTGCGCCGCGATGGTGCGTGTGATGCGCCGCGCCCAGGCTTTCTTGGCGTCTTTGCCCGCAGATGGCCGGCCGCTCGAGCAGATCAAAGCGGTGGCGCGCTGGACCATGGAACTGCAGCTCGCCGGTGAGATGCCCTCGCTGCCGAGCCAAAACTCCAGCCTGCGCGCAACGCTGATGAACAGCGCCGACTACATGAACGGCCTCATTGAGATCAGCGACCGCCTGGGCCGCTGGATCGAAGCGGCCCAGAGCGAAGGCAGCATCAACCCCGCGCTGCCGCCGCTGGCCGTGCTCTACACGCTCTATGCGCGCGCCTGCGACCCGGTGCTGGAGTTCCTCAAAGCCTCGGGCCAGTTCAGCGACGCGCAGATCATCGAACTGGTGATGAGCACCTGCTTCGAAGGGCTCGAAGCGCGCTGAGCGGTGCGCGCGACGAGCTCAGCGCACCAGCAGCACGGGCACTTTGCAGTGCGCGAGAACCTGGGTGGCCACCGACCCGAGCACCAGGCTCGCCAGCGCGCCGTGGCCGTGTGAGCCCATGACGATGAGGTCGAACTGGCCGTCTTCGGCGAACTTGGCGATGGTTTCGCCCGCCGGGCCAACCTTCCAGGTCGACTGAGCCGTCACGCCGTGGCGCTCGAGGAATTTGCGCACCGGCGCGAGCACCTTTTCCGCCTCCTCGGCGTAATAGGCGTTGACCACGTCCTTGCCGACCGCGGCCCGCGCCCGCGGCGGCAGTGGCGGCTGCACCGTCAGCACGGTGTACTGCGCACTGGCGTTGAAGATTTCGTTGTGCGTGACCAGGTAGGCCAGCATCTTCTTGGTGTAGGGGCTGCCGTCGACGGCGAGCAGGATGTTCATGGCGCCTCTCCTCGTGGGTTGGGATGGTGGCGCACAGTCTAGCGGCACATGGTCGCGCGGCAGCCCCTGCTGCGCCGGTTTTTCCTCAAGCGGACGGGAGAATCACCTTGTCGATGACGTGGATCACCCCGTTGCTGGTGAACACGTCGGTCGCGACGATGCTGGCCATGCGGCCGCGCTGGTCGGTGATCCTGAGCATGGCGTCGATGCTGAAGGTCTGGCCCTGCGCCGTGCGGATGGCGGTGTTGATCGGCACGTCGGCCTTGAGCACACGGCCCGGCACCACATGGTAAGTCAGCACCGCGGTGAGCAGCGGCTTGTTGGCCAGCAGCGCCTCCTGGGTGACGCCGAGCTCGCCCAGCAGCGCAGCAAACGCCGCATTCGTCGGCGCGAACACGGTGAACGGGCCGGGGCCTTTGAGCGTGTCGACCAGGCCCGCGGCAACCACCGCCTCGACGAGAATGCTCAGGTCGGCCTCGGATTTCGCCAGCTCGACGATGTCGGGCGGATGGTCGTCGTCGCCACCGCCGCAGGCGCTCAACGCGGCGAGCGTGACGGCGGCCGCGCTCCATTGAAGAAACCTGCGCTTGGGCAAGGCAGCATGAAACCAGGACGTGTCGGCTTGATCCATGGGACTCTCCTGAAGATCCGGGGCGACCGCAGCAAGACGCATAGACCGGAAAGATTGCGATGTGACTGCAGAGTCACTATAAGGTCTTTGCGGTATTGCTTGTGTATCCATTCGTTCGCCATGGATACTCTTCAGCTTGAATTTGCGGGTTTGAAGTCGATCAGCCGCTGCGCATCGAAGCCCTCCTGCTCGTGTTTGTGCGCATAGCCGCGCGGGTTGGCCACCACGCGGCAGCCGGCTTCGGTGTAATCGACGCGGCAATGCACATGGCCATGCAGCCACAGCCGTGCGGCGCCCAGCAACTCGTCGAGGCGATTGCAAAAACCGGCGGTTCCCGGCACCAGGCCGTAGCGCGGGTCGGCGCTGCGCAGGCTTGGGGCGAAGTGAGTGACCACAACGGTCGGCCCATCGAAGGGCTGCGCCAGTGCGCTGCGCAGCCACTGCTCACACACCAGCGCCTGGCCACGCACGGCCTCGGACAGAAACGGTGCGCCGCCACGCGTGGTGCCGGTCTTGCACAGGTAGAAGTCGGCGGCGCGAAAAGCTTTCTGGCGGGCTTGCGCGCGGGCTTGGGTCCGCGTGTGGCCGCGTGACGCGCGCTCGGGCAACAGCGCGTCGAAGTCGCTCCACAAGGTGGTGCCGATGAAGCGCACGCCGCCGATGCGCACGCTGCGGCGTTCGAGCCAGATCAGCCCCAGGCGTTCGCAGGTGGCTTGCAGGCGGGCGTGGGCGGCGTCGAAGTCCAGCCCGTCGTATTCATGGTTGCCGGGCACGAACACCACCGGCGTGGGCCAGCCGTGCTGCGGGCTAAAGCGCGCGAGCCCGAAATCGGCATCGGCCTGGAGCGGGAGCTTGGAGCCGCGCTGGTACGAGCCGATGTCGCCGGCCAGGACCAGCACGTCGGCGCCGGGAGAGGGCTGCGGCTGAAAGCCCGGGTCGGCCTCGAGGTGAAGGTCGGAGAGCAGCTGGATCTTCATCGGGGCTGGGTGGATGGCGGGCCCGCTTCAACCCAAATCCGGATCATTTTTAAAAAAGTGGGCGCTTGCCGGCAGGAAATGGCGCTCAATCGCTCTCATTTTTGAACTCTTGTACGGCCTCGGCCGCCCGCAGCACGCTGCTGCGCAGCCATTGGTGCGCCGCATCGCGGTCCCTGCGACGGGCCCAGAGCGCTTCGACATGGACCGGCGGCACCTCGAAGGGCAGAGGGCGCATCACGAGTTCATCGGCCATGCCGGTTTGGGGCACGAAATGCCGCGGCAGCACGGTGAGCAGGTCCGACTGAACCACGACCCGGCCAGCGGTGAAGAACTGGTTCACGGTCAGCACCACCCGCCGACTGCGCCCCAGCGCGGCCAGCGCCTCGTCGATGAAGCCCCAGGGTCGGCCCGAAAAGCTCACGAGCAAATGGCGCGCCGCGCAATAGCGCGACAAGGTGAGCGGCCCTTTCGCCAGCGGATGCCCGCGGCGCATGACGCAGACATAGCTGCCGGTATAGAGCCGCTGGTGCGCGTATGCCACCGCCTCGGCCGCCTGGGTGCGCGCCGTCAGGTCGGCCAGCACCGCGGGGAAATAGCCCACCGCCAGATCGACCTGACCTTCCTCGAGCCAGCGCCGCGGATCGCGGGTGGTCAAGGGCACGATGCGCAGGGTCACACCCGGCGCCTCGACCGAGGCGAGCCGCTCCAGTTCGGGCGCGAGCGTTGCAGCGGTCGCGTCGGCCATGGCCAGCACGAACTGGTCCCGCGCCGCCGCCGGGTCGAAGCGGCTCGGGGCGAGCGTCTGCTCCAGGCTCTGCAGCGCCTCGCGCACGCCGGGCCAGAGGGCGAGCGCGCGCGGCGTGGGCTCGACCCCCGCCCCGCTGCGCCGTACGAGGTCGTCCCCCAAGGCATCGCGCAGCCGCCGCAAGGCATTGCTGACCGCCGGCTGCGTCAACGCCAGGTTGCGCGCGGCGCGCGTGAGGCTGCGCTCGGCCATGACTTCGTCAAAGACCCGCAGCAGGTTCAAGTCGAAAGTGCGGAAGTTGACGGTGCTGTCGGCAGGGCTCATCACGCCATTACATCATCACGATGATGAATGTTCAACATCATCAATATAAAGTAGAAAAACACCCGTGGAAACCCTAATCTTCGCCTCCAGCCCTACCGGGCTTTTCAAGGATGAAGATCATGAGTCCCTCTCCCGACACCCCGCTGACCCTGCGCTCGACCGCTGACCTGCCCGAAAGTCGCGAACCGCTGCCCGCAAGCCGCACGACCGCTCGGGCGCTGGCGGCGCTGCTGCTCGCGGCCATCGTGTCCGCCATGCTGGTCGTCGCCGATCAGATCATCGAAACCTGGTCTGACGGCCATTTGTTGCTCGCCTGGGCGGGCCTGTGGGCACTCGGCTTTGCCGCCATCGTGCTGCTGGGCGGCACCGTGCGGCGCTTCGCGCAGCGCCTGACCGAACTGCTCGACGAATGGGCCCGCGCACGCGCGCAGCGCCGCGCCGACGCCCGCCTGTGGGCTATCGCCCAGCGCGACCCGCGCATCATGGCCGACCTGCAAGCAGCCTACGCCCGCAAAGAAACCGGCGCCGAGCCGCATCGGACGCCGTTTCCGCACTACTGAGTCACCGAGCGGAAGGCGCGCGGGGCGCTCAACAGCCTGGCAGAGGCGCGCCCCGATTGAGTGCCGCCACGGTGTCCAACAGGCTGCCCCAATAAATGGGCAACCGCGCCCAGGGGTTGCCCGTATCGGTCACGGGGTCGTACTGCAAATCCGTCACGTAGACCCAGCCCGTGTTGTTGCGGGCCGTTGCCGCCGACTGAAGGGCGCGTTGCATGGTGGCGCAGCCGACGCTGTCGTGCACCAGCATGGCCAAACCGCTGTTCGTGCGCTCATAAACCCAGGGCGCAGAGGCTCGCGGATCGAAGCCCGCGTACGTGCTGAGCGGCCCTTCGTAAACGACTAAGGTGTCTGCGACATTTGCGTAGCCCGCCTCTGGCAAGAGACCCGGGTTGCCCACCACGCGCAGTGTCGGATCGATGCTGCGGATGTACGCGGCCAGCGCTTGATAAAGCGGTAACGACGTTGAGCCGTCCGCCATCTCATCCAAGAAGAAGCCGCTGATGAGGCCTCGTCCGTACAGCTGCAAATAGCGGTCGACGTTGAGCTTGATCGCGTCGAGCGAACGATTCCCGTAACCCGTCGCGACATAGCCCAGTGCCCGCCCTCCGGCTGCGACGAAGCGCCCCAAGGCTTCGACCTCGTAGGGGTCGACCGAGGTCAATGCGCCATCGTCCGGGTTGAAGATGGCTTCCACCCGAACCTCGGGATGGCTCTTTACCCCGTCAATCAGATCATCCCAGGGCGACCCCTCCGCCAGTGGGTAGAAATACGCCGGCACCAACACCGCCATCGGTTCGGGGGGCGGTCGAAACGTCAGCGATTGGCTCGCCGCAACACTCCGAAGCCCCACACTCGCGCCGGCCGTCAGCGAAACCACGCCAGGGCTGGTGGCGGTCATGCGGGTCTGTGCCTGCCCCTTCAGGGTCGGACTGGCCGTTGGAGAAAAAACCGCTCGTGCCGCCTGCCAAGATACGGTGGTGCCATCGGGTACCGGCTGCTCGCCGAGCGACACCTGTGCGGCCAAAGACACAGGCACGCCAACGGTGTAAATCTCATCCTGCGCCGCGGGCATCACCATGGTCAGGGTCAGCGGCGGCGGGCTGTCCGAGCCGCCGCCACAAGCCATGAGACTGGCGACGAGGGCTGCGACAATCGCAAAACGTGGCGCGCTCGTGTTCATGCCGCGATTGTGCCTGAGAGGCTTAGAGGGAATTGGGCGCCCCTTCGGGCACGCCCAATTCCCTCTCAGCCTCTGAGGCATCGAAAGCGCAAGGCATCCCTACCCACCTCCACAGGGCCCCTCCCCCCGTCGGCTTATGAAACAATGCGGCCTCCCACGCCGGCTCCGCCGCGTCCATGAGGGGCGCTTTCGCGCCACTTGCTTCACCCTCACCCGGGCCTGTCCAGCCCAGTGCCATGACTGTGATTTCAGCCTCCGGCGCCTCGCCACGGCGCTACACGCTTTCTGATTTCGATTTCGCGCTGCCCGAGGCGCTGATCGCCCAGCACCCGGCGCCCGAGCGCAGCGCATCGCGGCTGCTCGACGGCACGAGGCCCACGCCGGTGGACCGGATTTTTCGCGATCTGTCGTCCTTGCTCGCACCCGGCGATTTGCTGGTGTTCAACGACACGCAGGTCGTCAAAGCGCGGCTGTTTGGCGAAAAAGCCAGCGGCGGCAAGCTCGAACTGCTGATCGAGCGGGTGCTCGGCGGCCATGAGGTGGTCGCGCACATGAAGGTCAGCAAGAAGCCGCCGCTGGGCGCTGTGCTGCACATGGCCGGCGGCATCGAGGGCGGCGGCTTTACCGCCACGCTGCTCGGGCGCTGGCCCGACGCCGAGGGCGCGCTGTTTCACCTGCGCTTCTCCGACGACCCTTGGACGCTGATGCAGCGCCACGGCCATGTGCCGCTACCACCCTACATCACCCACGCCGACAGCGCCGAGGACGAGCGCCGCTACCAAACCGTGTTCGCGCGCACGCCGGGCGCGGTCGCCGCGCCGACCGCCGCGCTGCACTTCGACGAGCCGCTGCTGGCCGCACTCGAGGCCCGCAGCGTCGCGCGCGCCGCCGTAACGCTGCATGTGGGCGCAGGGACCTTCCAGCCGGTCAAGACCGAGGACCTCGCGCAGCACCGCATGCACGCCGAGTGGTACGACGTGCCCGAAGCCACGCAGGCCGCCATCGCCGCCTGCCGCGCCCGCGGCGGCCGGGTGGTGGCGGTGGGGACGACGACGGTGCGTACGCTCGAAAGCTGGGCGGCGAGCGGCCAAGCCCGTGGCGACACCACGATTTTCATCACCCCGGGTTTTCGCTTTCGCGTGGTGGACCGGCTCATCACCAACTTCCACCTCCCAAAAAGCACGCTGATGATGCTGGTGAGCGCCTTTGCGGGCTACGAGCACATCCGGGCGCTGTACCGGCATGCGATCGCCGAGCGCTACCGTTTTTTTAGTTACGGCGACGCGATGCTGCTCGAGCGCGCGCGCCCACCCGAACCTGCTGCTGCCCATGCTGACGTTTGAACTGCTCGCCACCGACCCCGCCTCGCACGCGCGCCGCGGCCGCCTCACGCTCAACCACGGCGTGGTGGAAACGCCCATCTTCATGCCGGTGGGCACCTACGGCACGGTCAAGGGCGTGATGCCGCGCAGCCTGCACGAGATGGGCGCGCAGATCATCCTGGGCAACACCTTTCATCTGTGGATGCGCCCGGGCCTCGATGTGGTGCGCAGCTTCGGCGGGCTGCACCGCTTCGAGCAGTGGCACCGGCCCATCCTCACCGACAGCGGCGGCTTTCAGGTCTGGAGCCTCGGCGCGATGCGCAAAATCACCGAGGAAGGCGTGCATTTCGCCTCGCCCGTCAACGGCGACAAGCTCTTCATGTCGCCCGAGGTGAGCATGCAGATCCAGACGGTGCTCAACTCCGACATCGTCATGCAGCTCGACGAATGCACGCCCTACGAGACCTCGGGCCACGTCACCACCGAGGCCGAGGCGCGCGCCAGCATGGAGATGAGCCTGCGCTGGGCCGCGCGATCCAAGGCCGAATTCGAACGGCTGGAGAACCCCAACGCGCTCTTTGGCATCGTGCAAGGCGGCATGTTCGAGCACCTGCGGCAGGAATCGCTCGAAGCGCTGGTGGCCATGGACTTCCCCGGCTACGCCGTCGGCGGCGTGAGCGTGGGCGAGCCCAAAGACGAGATGCGCCGCATCATGGCGCACACCCCGCACCGCCTGCCCGCGCACAAGCCGCGCTATCTGATGGGTGTCGGCACGCCCGAGGATCTGGTCGAAGGTGTGGCCTGCGGGGTGGACATGTTCGACTGCGTCATGCCCACGCGCAACGCGCGCAACGGCACGCTGTTCACGCGCTACGGCGACCTCAAGATCCGCAACGCCCGCCACAAGACCGACCCACAGCCGATCGACCCCTCGTGCACCTGCTACGCCTGCGCGGGCGCGAGCGGCGTGCCCTGGGAGGCAGGCGGCCGCGAAGGCTTTTCGCGCGCCTATGTGCACCACCTCGACCGCTGCGGCGAGATGCTCGGCCCCATGCTGACCACGGTGCACAACCTGCACTACTACCTGAACCTGATGCGCGAAATCCGTGCGGCGCTCGACGCCGGAGGCTACACCGAATTCCGCCAGCGCTTCGCCGCCGACCGCGCCCGCGGGATCTGACTGGCGGCGGCCGGCCCCCAGCGCGCGCCGCTGTTCGCCAACTCAGCGTCGCGTGCTGGAACGGGATGCGGCTTTCGCCGGCGTCTTGCGCGGCCGCGCGGCCGTGGTGGCTTTTTTGACGGCCGCGGTGGCGGCGCGGGCCGGCGCGGTGGCGGCCTTGACGGCTTCGCGCGCCAATCCGGTCGCCATGTTCTTGGTCGTGTCGACCGCGGTCTGCCGCGCGGCGTCTTTCATGGCGTTGGCGGCGATCTGCTGGAACTGCTGGGTGAGCGCGCCCCACCACTGCATCGGGTCGATCACGCCTCCAGCGGGCGCCGTCGGCGCCGGCGTGCTTTTTTTGGCGGTGCTCGCCCGGCTGGCCGAGCGCTTGGCCGCGGCTTTCTTGCCACCCCCCGTCGCGGCTTGCGCCACATCGGACGCCAAGTTGGCGACGCCCGAGGCGACGCCGCTGGCCACACCGGCTGCGGTGCCGGCCGCGCCGGCGGCGGTCTCGGTGACCTTCTGCACGCCGCTCATCACCGTGTCGGCGGCCTTGAGCTTGAAGGCGTTGGCCACATCGCCCATGTTGAAGTTCATGCCTTGCAGCGTGGCCAGCGTCATCTTCTGCACCTCGAGCGCCTGGATCGTCGCCTTGAGCGCCGCGGCGTTCTGGTCGAGCCAGAACTGCACCGCCTTGAGCTCTTCGATGCGCTTTTCCAGCTCCTCGACGTTGATCGTCGGCGCCACCCAGTTGCCGAGGTTGGGCAACTGCGGGATGTTCTGCGTCGCGCCCTTGGCCAGGTTTTGCAGAAACTCGAAACCGGGGACGAACTTGGCGAACTCGAACGGGGTGGCTGGGTTCATGGCTGCTCCTGTGCGCGGGTGAATAGCGTGGTGCTCAGAATACCCCAGCCCGGCACTTTTGAGCAGGGGGCGCACCCGCGGCGGCCGGCGCGGCCGAAATTGGAGAAAAACGCCGGAATGCCAGCGTGATCCGGTCTGGTAGTGCTATTTTTTTGGAAGTAAATAGGGCCGACCCGGGCTGCCCTGCAACGCCCGTGCCGGCCCCTGGCCTCCCTCCGAAGGCCGTGGTGCGTCAGAACTTGTAGGTCACGCCGGCATACAGCGCGCGTCCGGGGCCGGGCACACCGGTGCCCCATTTGGGCGAGCTGGCGCCACCGGTGGTCATGGTCGTGCCCTGGCCGACGTAGGCGCCGCCTTGTGGCAGCACGTAATAACGGTCGAACAGATTCTCTACGCCGAAATCCACGCGCAGGCTCTTGTGCGTGTAGCTCGCGCGCAGGTTGACCAGTGCGTAGCCCGGCGTCTCGATCTCGTTGCGCATGGCGTTGACGTCGCGCTTACCCGCTACCGCCACCCACTCGACCGCGTTGCGCCAGGGCCCAAGCGCTTGCGTGAGCGCGAGCCGCGCATGGAGCGGCATGATTTGGTAGAGGTGGTCGCCGGTGGTGAGGTTCTTGCCCTGGGTGTAACTGGCCTTGCCGGCAAGCGACCAGGCGCCCCAATCGTTCTTGGCGAGCGCCATCTGGCCGGCCACGTCCACGCCTTGCAGCCGCGCGGTCTGATTGACATAGCGCAGCACGGTGAACTGGTTTTTCAGCAGCGTCGTCCGCGGCGCGTTGGCGGTGGCGTCCCACTGCTGCGCATCGATGTAGTCGTCGACCCGGGTGTAATACGGCGTCACGCTGAGCTGCCAGGCCTGGCGGTCGGCCGCATGCCAGTCCAAGGTGGCGCTCAGGGTGTTGGCCTTTTCGGGCTTGAGCGCGGGGTTGCCGATGTAGCCATTGCCGTCGCCGACGAAGTTGTTCATCAGCGCGGCCATCTGCCAGGTCGACCAGGGATAGACCTCGTAGAGATTGGGCGAGCGCGTCTTGTGCGCAAAGGCAACGCTGAACAAGTCCCCCGCGCGTCGCGCATCCCGGCTGCGGGCGGTCTGCGTCGTTGCAAATCCTCGCCATAGCTTCGGCTATGGCTGCGGTTTGCGCCTCGCATCCCATCCCGCGGCCGGGCGCGCGCCATCACGGGAACTTATTCAGCGTTGCCCAAAGCCGAACTCGGCGTCCAGCGCCTCGCTGTGGTTGTAGCGCGCCAGCGCGGTGAAGTCCCAGTTGTGGTCGGTGCGGCCCCGCGCGAGCGCATTGAACGCCGCCGCATCGCGCGCCTGCATCCCCATGGCGTTTGGCGCGGTGCTGTAGCCGCGCACCGGGTCGGCGTCCATCTGCACGCGCTCGGCCCGCAGGCCGAGCTGCGTCATCCATTGCGCGCTGTGCTGGCGTTCCCACTCCCCATAGATCGCGCTGCGCTCGCGCCGGCCGTTCTTGATGTTCTCAAACGTGCCGGGCCACATGCCGCCACCCGAGGGCGGCCACCAGTCGTTGAGCCGGTAGTTCACAAAGTCGAAGCCCGCGCGCAGCAGTTCACCCTCGCGCAGCGGCACCACCGCCTGCAGCGCGGCGCCGTCGGTACGGCTGGCGGTGTACATCGGCATGCCGGCCGCACAGGTCATGGACAGCGGCGCGCAGGGGCTGCCGTTGAGCGCCATCGGGCCGCCTGAGCCGGTGGGCGGCGCGCCGTTGCCATACCAATAGCGCTTGTCGGGGCCGAAATCCATGTAATGGTCGACCTTCTCGTGCCAGGCGCGCGCCGACAGCGTGCCCCAGTCGTAGCGGCCCTGATAGCGCAGCGTGAAGCGCTTCATCTGGTTGTCCAGCATGTCCATGCGCTGGTTCGGGTAGAGCTGGTAGGGCAGGTCTTGCAGATTGGCCTGCGCCTCGAACAGGTGGGCGCCGCTCTTGAACGCCAGGCCGAGCTGGTGGTTGCGCGTCTCGTAAGCGGTGGAGCCCACCTCGTCGAGCGGCAGCGTGTGGCCGATGTTGCCGGTCACGTCTGAGGTTTTGAACGCGGCGCCGGCCTTGTAGTTGTCGGCCTGGCTGGTCGCGCCGTGGTAGCTTAGCGCGAGGTTTTCGGTGGCATAGCTGGCCGCCAGATGCAGGCTCTGGCCGCCAAAGCTGCGCACCGCGGCCCCCGCCTCGCCACTGACCAGCGCGCTCTGCCCGGGCTCGGCAAACTGCGGCGCTGCACTCTCGACGATGATGCTGCCGCCTATCGAGTCCCCGCCCGCGCTCACCGGGGTGATGCCGGCGTACACCCGCACCGAGGCGACCTGCGACGGGTCGATGTACGACAGCGGCGCATTCATGTGGTTCGGGCATGACGCAATCGCATCGACGCCGTCGATGGTGATGCGCAAGCGGTCGTCGGCCAGGCCGCGGATCACCGGCAGCGCCGAAACGCCGCCCGCGCCATAGACCGACACGCCCGGCAGTTCGGCCAGCAGTTGCGCGGTGTCGGTGTAATAGCTGGGCTTGCCGACCAGGCTGTTGAGGTCCAGCCGGCCGCTGGCGCGCGGCAGCCGTGCGTCCGCGTCCCCGCTGACGTTCACGTCGCGGAGCTGCACGGTGGCCGTGCTCTGCGCCTGCGCTGCCCAGGCGGGCAAGGCCAGGGCCAGGGCGATGGCCACGCGCGTGCGTGCGCTCGGGCATCGGGTTCTTTGGTTCATTGCAAGTCTCCTGATGAGTTGAGGAAAGCGTTGGATGAGCCGCCTCAGGCGGCCTGGGCCATCCGGCCCGACGGCATGGCGGCGCTGGCGATGAGCGTCCAGGCGTTGCCCGCGGCGCGCTCACGGCGTTGCGCGGCGCGCGGCCGCGCAGGCAGCAGGCGGTTGAGTTCGCGGCAGACGGTCTCGGGCGCGGAATTGACCAGTCGCGCGATGGCCTTGAGCGTGGGCAGGTCCTTGCGCTCGATGGCGCCGCCGCGCTCGCGCGAGAGCATGTGCAGCAGGTGCTGCAGCCGCTCGAGCACCGGCCCGCTGCGCAGCTGCGACATTTCCAGCGCCTGGCGCTGTTGCTGGCGCACCGCGTCGCCCAGGGCGCGGGCGAGCCCGGCGTCGCCGCCGAGCGACTCGGGCCGCGCGCGGCCACTCAGCAGGGCGCTCACGCCAAAGGTGCAGGGCTCACCCAGCAAGGCTTCGAGGCCGACGAGGTCGCCCGGCAGCGCCAGCGCCACCACGTCCGGGCCGTCGCGCGTGGGCCGCTCGACCAGGAAGGCGCCGCTGCAGATGCGCCACAGCGTGGCGTGCTGGCCAGGTTCGAGCAGGGCGCGGCCGCGGGACACGTCGAGGTGCCATTCATCGCCCTCGGTGGGGCGCGGTGCCGGGGTGAGCGCAGCGCTGCCGCCTGGATGCAGGCTGGTGTGAGAAACGAGTTTCATGCAAGGTCTCCGAACCCGCCGGGGCGGGCAAGAACAGGGGGGATGCCGTCCGAGGACAGCGGCGCGCCAGCGCCGGCGCCGGCGCCGTGCTGCGAAAACCTGCGGGCGGTCAGCGGCGGCGCGCACTCGACAGCAGCGGCGCGGCGGCCAGGTCCGCACGGCAGCGGGCCTTCAGCCACGCGGAACGCATCCGGCGAACGCCGCGCGCCTTACGCAGGCAAGGGCGCGGGGGTTTCGGAGATCGGGGGGCCGCGTTGGTGCGGCGGGGCGGCGGCCAGCCACAGGGCTTGGGCCGGCGGGGTGAGCGCCGGCGCGACGGCGCGGCCGAGGGCGGGCAAGGGGGGATGGGCAGCGACCGGCGGCCCCAGCCGGTCGGCGGTGAAAACGCAGTAGGGGCAGGCCTCGAGCGTGGGGCGGCCCGTGCTGCCGCGCGAGGGGTCGGTCGGTGAGACCTCACCGGTGCGCAGCGACACCCACTGCATGCCCGCGGTCGAGCACACCTCCATCCACTCCGACGGTGCGTGGGCCGCGGCGCGCCACTGCAGCGTGCGCGACACCGTCGGCATGAGCGCAGCCAATGCGATGGCCAGCAGGGCGAACCATGCGGCCAGGCGGTTCAGACGGCTGCGCTCAACCATGGAAAAGGGGTGGGCTCAGGGATGGCGAGGGGTGGCAGAGCCGTGCCTCAGGTTCAATGCTTCATGCCGTGTTGGTGCTGCATGCCCATGCCAGCGCCTGCGCCCATGGGCGCACCCGCGCTGGCACCGGCTGCGGTACCCAGGGGGCGCGCCTGCGCCTTGATGTCGATAGACGCCTTCTTGCCATCTTTGCCCTCGACAACCAAGGTCACCGGCACGGTGTCACCGGCTTTGACTGGTTGCTTGAGGTTGATGAGCATGACGTGGTAGCCGCCGGGTTTGAGCTCGACCGGCTTGCCGGCAGGCAATTCCAAACCCTGGGGCAGCGCGCGCATGCGCATCACGTCGCCCTCCATCGCCATTTCATGGATTTCGACCACCCCGGCCACGGGCGAGCGGGCCTCGACCAACTTGGCGTCCTTGTCCGAGGTCAGGGTCATGAACACCCCGGTGGCCTGCTGCTGCGGCACCGTGGCACGTACCCAAGGCTCTTGCACTTTGACGTCCGCGTGCGCGGTCGTGGCCAGGGCAAGAAGGGCGAAGAAAGAGACGAGAGCATTGCGTTTCATGATGAACTCCAATGGAAGATCGGATCGGAGGCGAGCATCGGCTCGCCCGAGGACGAGAGGGAAAGCCAAGGACGCAGACCGCCCGCAGCCGGGATGCGCGGCGCGCGAGGGACTTGTTCAACGTTGCCCTTACTTGCCCGCGAGGATTTGCTTGAGGTCGTGGACCACGTCGGCCGCGCTTTGCTCGTGGCGCAGCGCCAACCGCAGTCGGCCTTCGGGGTCGAAGACGTAGGTCAAGGTGGAGTGGTCCATGGTGTAGGAGCCGCCGGTGGGCACCTTTTTGTAATAGACCTTGAACGCGTCGGCGGTTTCGCGCGTGCGCTGCGCGTCGCCGTAGAGGCCGAGGAAGCTCGGGTGGAAGGCCGCCGTGTAGTTGCGCAGCACTTGCGGCGTGTCGCGCTCCGGGTCGACCGTGACCATGATCACCTGCACCCGATCGGCGTCGGGCCCGAGCAGCCGCAGCACCTCGACGTCGCGCGTGAGTTCGGTCGGGCACACATCGGGGCATTGGGTGAAGCCGAAATACAGCAGCACCACCTTGCCTTTGAAGTCGGCCAGCGTGCGCTCTTTGCCGTCGGGGTCGGTCAGCCGAAAGTCCTTGCCGTAGGGGGCGCCGGTGAGGTCGATGCCCTTGAAACTCGGCGCCTCCTCGCCCGCCTTTTCGCCCACTTTTTGGCAGCCGACCAGCAGCGGCGAAGCCGCCGCTGCAGTCGCCAGCAGGCCCAGCTTCAGGACATGGCGGCGCGTCGCCGCAATGGTTGAGGAAAAAGCCATGTTTGCTCCCGAATACGCATCAAAATCGGCGGGCCCCGGCGCCAATCGGCGCTGGACCGCTATCAAATTTGAGGTTCAGGAGTGGCAGGGCGGGGCTCGGGCCTGCCAGGCGCTGCAGGCGGCCAGGTCCACGCCCGCGGGCACCACGGGCCGCAGCACCTGCGTCAAAGCCAACAGCGCCGGCACGTCAAGCACGGGCTGCGCCGGTGGGCCCGACACGGTGGCGCACAACGGGCAGTCGAGGCTGTTGTGGCCGACATCGGTCCAGCCCCCCTCGCCGTCGTCGACCACCATCTTCATGGCCGGGCCTGAGCACACCAGTTGCATGGCCTTGGGCGCGACGAGCGGCGAGGCCACCGCCACACCGAGCGACAGCACGAACCACGCCAGCACGAAGCGGGCGAGGTGGCGGGCATGGCGCAGGCGCGAAAGCATCCGCGGATTATCGCCATTTTCCGCCGAAGCGATTGATGCTGATCAACGCCGCATGTCCGCCCGGTGACGCCGCGCCGCCGCGCCAGCCCCTACGATGCGGCCGTTCTCAACCCCTTTGGAGACCGACCATGCTCACCCTTTGTGGCTTTGCCGCCAGCAACTACTACAACAAGGTCAAGCTCGCGCTGCTCGAAAAAGGCGTGCCGTTCCAGGAAGAACTGGCCTGGGTCGGCGAAACCGACCGCAGCGCCAGCCCGCTGGGCAAGGTGCCCTATGTGCGCACCGAGCACGGGCCGATCAGCGAATCGACCGTGATCCTCGAGTACCTCGAAGCCGCCTACCCCGAGGTGCCGCTGCTGCCCGCCGAACCCTACGCCGCCGCCAAAGTGCGTGAGCTGCTGCGCTACATCGAGCTGCATCTCGAACTCGTCGCGCGCAACCTCTACCCCGAGGCCTTCTTCGGCGGCAAGGTCAGCGACGGCTTGAAGCAAAAGACGCTCGAGCAGCTCGAAAAAAACATCGCGGCCTTCGCAACGCTGGCCCGGTTTTCCCCCTTCATTGCGGGTGAGCGCTTCACGCTGGCCGATTGCGCCGCGGCGGTGCATCTGCCGCTGGTCTCCGGGGCCACCAAGACGATCTATGGCCGCGACCTACTCGCCGACCTGCCCGTGCGCGACTACCTCAAGCGCCTGAACGAGCGGCCCACGGTGCAACAAGTCCATGCCGACCGCAAGACCAACACCGAGCAGATGATGGCCCGCATGAAGGCCCAGTGAGGGGCGACCCTTTTCGGGCAACGCTGCACGAGTCCCTCGCGCGCCGCGCAGCACGGCGCCGCGGCACGCGATCGTCGCGCCAGATCTCGGTCAGCCCCAGTGCCCCTCGTGGCCGGCGGTGGGCAGCTTGCCGTTGGGAGCGCGTATGCAGCGGTCGAGCACGCACCCGTCCGCACCGCGGCGGGTGATGATGAGCGTTTGATGGCGACTGTCGTCGGGCTGGGGCGCCATCATGGGGGCCTCCTTGGGTTCCGTGCAGAATCGGCTTTTCGTGCCGTCCTGGAGGCGCCAACCTTGACCGCCGTCAAGACGGCTCGGGCCGCAGGCGCGGATGATGCATACAAACCTGTGGACTCGCCTTTTTGGAGAACGATGAATGAACCCCGAAACCTTGCAAGCCCTGCGCGGCCAGTTGCTGCGGATGCGTGAAGACCTGCTCGAGCGTGTGCGCGCCCAGCGTGGCGGCACCAAGAGCCGCGTCGAAGCAGCCGCCGAGCACTTCGAGCCCGACTCCGTGGACGACTCGCCCGCTCAGCGCGAGACCGAACGCGAAACCGAATTCGCTCTCGAAGAACACGAGCTGGCCGAACTCAGCGCCATCGACGCCGCCCTGGCCCGCATGGATCGCGGCGAATACGGCACGTGCATCGACTGCGGGGTCGAAATTCCCGCCGCGCGCCTGCAGGCCGCTCCCGAAACCCCTCGCTGCGTCGCGTGCCAGGAAGCCTACGAACGCCGGCACGGCACCCGCGCATGATCGGTCTGGCGTCGCGGCGCCGAAGCGGGAGGCAGTCGTGAATGAGTACAACTTCGCCTCCGCGACGGTGTTGCTGCTGCTCATCACCGACCCGCTGGGCAACATCCCCATCTTCGCCAATGCGCTGAAGCGGGTGGAGCCTGCGCGGCGGGCGCGGGTGATCCTGCGCGAGGTGCTCATCGCCTTCGTGCTGCTGCTGGCCTTCATGTTCATGGGCGCGGGTTTCCTGCGCCTGATGAATTTGTCGGACCTGTCGCTGCAGATCGCGGGCGGGGTCGTGCTGTTTTTGATTGCCCTGCGCATGATCTTCCCGCCGCCTTTCGAGGAGCAGGTGTCCGACGCCCACGAACCGCTGATCGTGCCGCTGGCCGTGCCTGCGCTGGCCGGCCCCTCGGCGCTCGCGACCGTGTTGCTGCTCGTGAGTCAGGCGCCCGAACGCCGCCTCGAGTGGGTGGCGGCGCTCACCGTCACCATGCTCGTCTGCGCGGTGGTGCTGGTGCTGGCCGAGCGCATCCTGCGGCTCGTCGGCGAGCGCGTGGTCATGGCGTTCGAACGCCTCATGGGCCTGATCCTCGTGGCCATTTCGGTCGAGATGCTGTTGCGCGGCTTCAAGGCCGTGCTCCGCGCCGCTTGAAGGACCGCCGCCCCTTGCTCAGTCGGTCGCAACCTTGAGGCCGGCGGCGCGCCACTCGGGAAAGCCGCCGCGGAACCAGTGCACGCGGCTGTAGCCCGCCTTGAGCGCCGCCACGCTGGCCTTGTAGCTCTTCCAGCACTCCGGGCCGTTGCAGTTGAAGACGAGCGCGGCGCTCTTGTCTGCGGGCAGTTGGTTCAGGTCGAACTGGTCTTTGCTGGCATCAAAATCGGCGTCTTTGGCGCTGTGCTCGACGTAGGGCACGAGCTTCGCGCCGGGCAGGTGGCCGGCCTTGAATTCTTCGGCGTTGCGCGTGTCGATCAAGTGAGCGCCGGCCGCAGCGAGCTTGGCGACGGCCGCCGCATCGACCACGGTCGCACCAGCAAGACTGCGCGGCGTGAAGTAGCCGAGGGTGGAGACATAATCGAAGTCAGCCTTGGTCAGAGTGACCGGTTTGCCGCCTTCGGCCGCGCCGAGCGACTCGGAGAGCGCCGCGCGCAGCGCGTCCGCACCGGGCTTGGCACCGTCTTTGAGCGCCACGGCCAAGCCCGGCACCGGTTTGGACTCGAGCACGAGCTTCACCGGCTCGCCCGCGGCCACCCAACGGTCGAACACCGCGCGCTCCACAGCCACCACGTCACAGCGCTTGACCTGCAGACACAGCAGCAGCGCGTCCTGATAGCGCGTGTCGTAAATCGCTGAAAAATGCCGCTTCAGCGTGGTGTTGGCGGCATTGACCTCACCGCGCACCAGATAGGTCACGAGGCTGTCCTGCGCGGGCAGGCCGAGCTTCTTGCCTTGCGCCTGCGCGAGGCTGCCGACCGCGCTGTCCTTCGGTGCCACCAGCACCGCGCGCACCGGGCGATCCACGCCGACGACCGGCTGGTAGCCGTAGCGCACCGCACTCCCAATGACATGCGCCGGCCCCACCACCAAATCAGGAATGCGAGTGCGCACCGCGGAGAGATCGGCGGTCGCGTCCGTGGAGAGCTTCAAATCGGCCGAGAGCTTGTCCTTCCTCAGCGCCGACTCGAGCGCAGCCTTCCAGGCCTGATAGACCGAATAACGAGCCTGTTCCCCCTGGTCACCGGGGTTGATGAATCCGCGCAGATCCGCACCCTGGGCACCGGCCACCGCGCCAAACACCACCCAAACCGCGACCAGCGCGCGCCGGCGTGCGTGGTGACCGAGCGCATGAAAAGTATCGAATGGTTTCATGCGCGTATTCTGATCGAAGATTTGGCGCCCGTCACCCACCACCGGCCAAGCCCACGGCCATCGGTTTGCCGTCGCTCAGGCAACGCTGAATAGATTCCCGTGATGGCGCGCGCGAGGGAGTTGTTCAGCGTTGCCCTCAACGCTGCAGCGGCGCAATGCGCTGGTCGATGGCGCCGCAGAGGCTCAGCCCGTCGAGGCCCTTCATTTCGATGCGGATGGTGTCGCCAAACTTCATGTAGCCGGTGCTCGGCGCGCCGTCGAGGATGGTTTCGATGGCGCGCTTTTCCGCGATGCAACTGTAGCCCTTGGGCCACTGCGGCCGGCCGTCGATCTCGACCCCCTTGTTGCTGACCGTGCCACTGCCGACGATGGAGCCCGCGCGTACGTTGCGCGTCTTGCAGATATGGGCGATCAACTGGCCGAAATGGAAGGTCATCTCCGGCCCGGCCTCGCACTGGCCGACCTTGCGCCCGTTCCAGGTCGATTGCAGCGTGAGGTTCACGCGGCCGCGGTCCCAGGCCGCTCCGAGTTCGTCGAGCGTGACGGCCACGGGGCTGAAAGCGGTCGCGGGCTTGCTTTGGAAGAAGCCAAAACCCTTGGCCAGTTCGGCCGGGATGAGGTTGCGCAGGCTCACGTCGTTGGCGAGCATCAGCAGCCGGATGCCTTCGAGCGCCTGCTCGGGCGTGCTGCCCATGGGCACGTCGCCGGTGACCACGGCGATTTCGGCCTCGAAGTCGATACCGTAGTCTTCGCTGGGCACGACCACATCGTCGCAGGGGCCGAGCAGCTCGTCGCTCGCGCCCTGGTACATCAGCGGGTCTTCGTAAAAGCTCGCGGGCACCTCGGCTCCGCGTGCGCGCCGTACCAGCTCCACATGGTTGATGTAGGCCGAGCCGTCGGCCCACTGGTAGGCGCGCGGCAGCGGCGCCATGCACATCTTTGGGTCGAACGGAAACGCATGACGCGCCTTGCCGCCGTTGAGCGCTTCGTACAAGTCCTGCAACTGCGGGCTCAGGAACCCCCAGTCGTCGAGCACCTGCTGCAGCCGCTCGGCGATGCCCGTCGCATAATGCGCCATGCTCAAGTCTCGCGAGACGACCACCAGTTGGCCGTCCCTCGAACCGTCCCGATACGTCGCCAGTTTCATCGACCTGCCTCCGGGTTGCACCGCGCCGAGGCTCGGTGTTCGCGTTACGAATGGGTAAACGAATTTATCCTAACGAAATCTGCGAGGATTCTATTGCAGCGCCGTCGGTCCGCCCCCGTCCCTGAAGACGACCCCAGCAGCTCCGCCCTGGCCGCCGAAAACGCGGCCCGCGACCGTGCCGGCATCCAGTCGGTCGAGGTTGGCTTCGCTTTGCTCGAAGTCCTCGCGCGCGCCACGGCGCCCTTGATGCTGCGCGACCTCGCCAGCGCCGCGGACATGAGCGCGGCCAAGGCGCACCGGTATCTGGTCAGCTTCCAGCGCCTGGGCATGGTGACGCAGGACCCGACCAACGCTCGCTACGCGCTCGGTCCGATGGCGCTGCGGCTGGGCCTGGCCGCCTTGCATCAGCTCGACCCCGTGCGGCTCGCGCGCGAGCGCGCCGCCGAACTCGCCGCCACGCTCGGACACACAGTGGCGCTCGCCGTCTGGGGCAACCACGGCCCGACCATCGTGCACTGGCAAGAATCGGCCCTCGCGCGGCCGGTCACGCTGCGCCTCGGCGACGTCATGCCCTTGCTGGGGTCGGCGACCGGGCAGTGTTTTGCCGCCTGGCTGCGCCCGAGGGCACGCGGCGCCGCAGCCCGCGCGCTCGACGCGATGATCGACGCCGAGTTGCGACGCATCCGTGCGCTGCCCCCCGACGCCCGCGGCGAACTGCCGCTGACCCGCGCCGAGGTGCACGCCTTGTTGCAGCGGGTGCGCGAGCAGGGCATGGCGCGGGTCGTCGGCACCTTGCTGCCCGGTGTGGCGGGCTTCTGCGCCCCGGTCTTCGATGCAGACGGGCGGCTGGCGCTGGGCATGGTCGCACTCGGGCCGGTTCCCGCTTTCGACGCGCAATGGGGCGGTGCCGTGGAACGCGCGCTGCGGGCCCAAGCCCAGGCACTGAGCGCCGAGCTCGGTTGGCCGGGCGCAGCAAGCGACGCGGCCCGCCCATGAGCGCCGGCGTCCCCCCCATGCCACTGGCCCCCCGCGCAGCAAGCGATGCGGCGGACCGCGCCCGCCCACCGACCTGGGCCATCGTGTTCGTGGTCGTGGCGCATCTCGCGCTGCTCATGGGCTTCGGGGCGCGCCCCCCCAGTCCCGCGCCGTCGACCGCCGCGCCGGTCGCGCTCGAAACCCGCCTGCTGTCCGCGCAACCACCGACGGCTGCGCCGGCCGCGCCCCCGCCGAAGGCTGCCGCGCCTGCCCGGGCGCCTGCCCCCCGCCCCGCCCCACAGGCCGAGCCTGCGGACGCAGCGGCGCCCGAGCCTGCGGCGGCGGACACCCCCGATGCCGGGCCGACGCCCCCCCCGATCGAGGCCGTCGCCGCGTCCGAGGCTGCGCCCCCGGTTGCCGTGCCCGCCGCCAGCGCGGCCTCGGAGGTGGTGGCGGCAGCGTCGCCGCGTGACGAGCCTTCGACGGACCTGAGCGCGGCGCGCCCGCCGGCCGACCCGCTCGATACGGTGCGCCAGGGGCCGATGCTGGCGGGCGCGGTCGCACGTGCCGGCGCGCCGGGCCCGTGGCCCTTCAAGCTCGTGCCACCGCTGCGCGCGCGTTACACGGTGGAGGCGCGGGTCCGCGGCCTGCCGTTTCATGCGCGGGCCGAGATTCTTTGGCAGCACGACGGGCGACGCTACCGCGCGCGGCAGGAAATCGGCGCGCTGTTCCTCGGCGCGCGCGTGCAAACCAGCGAAGGCCTGCTGCAAGCCGAGGGGCTCGCCCCGGAACGCTATGCCGACCGCACCAAGAGCGAGGTCGCCGCACATTTCGATCGCGCCCAGGGTCGCGTCGTCTTCAGCGCCAATACGCCCGATGCGCCGCTCTACCCGCTGGCCCAGGACCGGCTGAGTCTGTTCCTCCAGCTCGCGGGTTGGTGGAACGCAGCGCCGGAGCGCTTTGAACCGGGCACCGAACTCACGCTCGAGGTCGTCGGGCCGCGCAGCGCCGAGCCCTGGCGCTTCGTGTTTGGCGCCGATGAGCATCTCGACACGCCTCTGGGCGCGCTCAGCGCGCGGCGGGTGCTGCGCGAAGGTTCGGGGCGTTACGACCTCAAGGCCGAACTTTGGCTCGGCCCGCCGCCCGTGCACGGCCTGCCGATCCGCATCCGGCTCACGCAAGCCAACGGCGACTTCGTCGACCTGCTCATCCAGGAAATCGACAGCGCACCCGAGCCGCAGTAAGGCCGCGGCCGACCGATGGCGCCCGCCGGGCGCGCGGCGCACCCCTCCATCTTCCCGATCGGGCGACGGATTTCCTGCCGAAGCGGCGCGGCTTCGATGGAAAGTTAGTGCACACTCCGTTTCTGCAAAAATACCCCTGCCGGCCTTGAACCCGGGGGCTTTGGTGCAATATGGGGCACCAGGGGCGCCCGAGGTGCCCGACTTGAAGGAGAATGCGCGTATGAACCTGCTTTACGACTCTGACAGCTTTGCGGTGATGCATCTGCTGGCCAATGCCGAGGCGGCCGATGCTGCCCAGCCCGGCGAGCCGGTGCTGGCGCGCCACGGCTTCGAAATCGTCGACAAGCGGCACGGCAAGGAGATTTACCTCGACGGCTCCTGGGCCGAGCTGTTCCAGCAGCAAATTTCCGCCTGGCAGGCCAGCACGCCCACCCAGGAAGAGGTCGAAGACACGCTCGAACGCTACGCTGCACTGGCCCAGCAACCGGTCGTCGTGCACTGAGCCTAAATCAGGCAGTTGACCGCTTTGAGCTGAATGCAAGGTGTTCATGTTTGAACCGTTTTGGGTGCAAAGGCCGTTCAGCGCTTGGGTGAGCTCCGATCATGCGCGCGAGCGGCCCGCGTAGCCTCCGCCACGCCGTCCTTTGGACGGCGTTCGCGTCTCTAGCGCTGCTCGCGGGGTGCGGCAACCCGGCGCCATCGCGCCCTGGCCCGGAAGCGGTCGTGCGACGCTTCGACGTTTCGTGGGCCGACGACCCGGCGAATCGGGTCGCGCGGGTGCGTCCGGCATTGCGGTCTCTGGAGCCGTTCGATCTGCTGCTCGTGGGGGAGCGGCACGATGCGCCGGAGCACCAGGCGCTCGAAGCCACGATCGTGCAGGTACTGGCGCAGGAGCAGCGGCTTGCCGCGCTGGCGCTGGAGATGGCCGAGCGCGGCCGCAGCACGGCAGGCCTGCCTCGCGACGCCGACGACGATGCCCTGCGGCTGGCCCTGGCCTGGAACGACGCAGGCTGGCCCTGGCCGCTCTATGCCCCGGCGATCCGCGCGGCGGTGCGCGCCGGCGTGCCGGTCGTGGGCGCGAATCTGCCCGATGCATCGATCGGGATCACTTCAAAAAACAGAGCGTTCGACGAGCATTTGACGCCGGCAAACCGGCAAAAACAGATCCAAAAGATCCGCGAGGGGCATTGCGACCTGCTGCCCGAGCGGGCTTGGCTTCCGATGCTGCGGGTGCAGACCGCCCGCGATGCGGCCATGGCGCAAACCCTGCGCGCAGCGGCAGCCCCGGGCCGCGTCGTGGTGCTGCTGGCCGGGTCCGCGCATGTGGACCGGCGGCTCGGCGTGCCGGGGCATCTGGATGGCGCGGAGCGCGTGCGCTCGATCGCGCTCTATGCACCGTCGGAGCCGGGCGATGCGCCGCCCGAGCTCGACGTCGATGCGGTGTGGATCACCCCGCCGCGTGCCGAAGCCGACCCCTGCGCCGCGCTGCGCGAGCGCTGGGGGCAGCAAGGCCATCAGTCGTAAATCTCGGCCTCGGGGTCGGTGGCCTCGAGCTCGTAGCTCGCCGCGAGCATGGCCAGGCGGCCGATGACGCCGTACATGTAGAAGCGGTTGGGCGCGCTGGCGCCGGGCTTGATGCCGGGCTGCGGCAAATGGGTGCTCTGCTCGAACGCCAGTGGCACGAAGCTCGCGCCTGGGGCGTTGAGGTTTTCGTCGACGCCGCGCTCGGCATGCACGCGGTAGAAGCCGCCGACGACGTAACGGTCCATCATGTAGACCACCGGTTCGGCCACGGCTTCGTTCACCCGCTCATGGGTGATGACACCTTCTTGGATGATGACGTCGCTCACCGACTGGCCGTCCTTGATGACGCTCATTTTGTTGCGCGTCTTGCGGTTGAGCGCCTCGAGCTCCTTGACGTCGCGCACCATCATGATGCCCATGCCGTAGGTGCCGTTGTCGGCCTTCACCACCGCAAACGGCTTTTCATGGATGCCGTACTCCTTGTATTTTCGGCGGATGCGGGTGAGCAGCGCATCGACGTTGCTGCGCAGGCATTCCATGCCCGTGCCCTCGGAAAAATCCACCTCGCCGCACTGGCTGAACATCGGATTGATGAGCCAAGGGTCGATGCCGATGAGTTTGCCAAAGCGCTTGGCCACCTCCTCATAGCAGCGGAAGTGGTTGCTCTTGCGGCGCACATGCCAGCCCGCGTGCAGCGGTGGCAGCAGGTATTGTTCGTGCAGGTCTTCCAGGATGCCCGGCACACCCGCCGACAGATCGTTGTTGAGCAGGATGGTGCAGGGGTCGAAATCCTTGAGCCCGAGCCGCCGCGGCGTGCGGATGACCGGCTCGAGCGTGAGCGATTCGCCCGTGGGCAGCTCGATGACCGTGGTCTCCTTGATGTCGGGGTTGATCGAGCCGATGCGCACATTCAGCCCCGCCATGTAGAAGATGCGCCGCAGCTGCGCCACGTTGCTCAGGTAGAACAAGTTGCGCGTGTGGTTCTCGGGAATGATGAGCAGGTTCTTCGCCTCGGGGCAGATCTTCTCGATCGCCGCCTGCGCGGCCTGCACCGCCAGCGGCAGCATTTCAGCCGTGAGGTTGTTCCAGCCGCCGGGGAACAGGTTGGTGTCCACCGGCGCGAGCTTGAAGCCGGCATTACGCACATCCACCGAGCTGTAAAACGGCGGCGTGTGCTCCATCCACTCCAGCCGGAACCAGCGCTCGATCGCGGGCATGGAGTCGAGGATGCGTTGCTCGAGTTCGTTGATCGGCCCGGTCAGGGCGGTGACGAGATGGGGAACCATGGGCGGCCTTGAAAGCGTGTGCGGGTGTGGCGGAGATTGTAGGCACGCACGGTGACAGTGGATGGGGCGCGACCCACTGGATTCAACTGGCTGCGGCCAACGAAGGATCGGCGCCGCCCACCGAGCCGCGCGCGGCCATCGCCCCCAGCCTCAATGCCCGCCCGCGGCCAGCCAGCCCACGAGCAGCGTGGCTTCTTCGAGTGTGAGTTGCTGGTGGGCCCCGATGCGGCTCATGCCGTCGCAGCGCACGAGGCGCTGGGCGTAGCTTTGCTGCGCTGCGGGGTCTGCGCCGGGCTGGCGCCCCAGCTTCTCGGACAGCGCCTTCATGCTGGGCGCGCTGCCGCGCGGCGTCGCGCCGTGGCAGCCGTAGCACCCCTTGTCCAGCGCCAGTTGCGCAGCCTGCGCAGCAAGCGCCGCATCCGGGGCGGCCCATGCGACCGGGGCGATGCCGAGCGCGGCAGCCAGCCCCCAGGCGAGCGCTGCCGCCCGGGACCATCGCAGCCGGCCCGGTCCCGGGCCTGCATGCCACGTGAGGCTCATGTGCGCACCTCGCCTTGGCCGAGCACCACGTACTTGAGGGAGGTCAGGCCCTCGACGCCGACCGGGCCGCGGGCGTGGAATTTGTCGGTGCTGATGCCGATTTCGGCGCCGAGGCCGTACTCGAAGCCGTCGGCAAAGCGCGTGCTGGTGTTGACCATGACGCTGGCCGAATCGACTTCGCGCAAGAAGGTCTGCGCGTGCATGTGGTCGCGCGTGAGGATGGCGTCGGTGTGGTGGCTGCCGTAGCGGTTGATGTGCGCGATCGCCTCTTCGAGGCCCGCGACGATTTTGATGCTCACGATGGGCGCGAGGTACTCGGTGGCCCAATCGGCCTCGCTGGCGTCGGCGAGCCGCGCGCCGGGCACCGTGGCGAGCAGCGCGCGTGCCTCGGGGCAGCAGCGCATCTCGACGCCCTTGGCCGCCCAGCGCGCGCCGAGCTGCGGCAGGAAGTCAGCCGCCACCCCGCGCGCGACGAGCACGCTTTCGGTCGCGTTGCAGGGGCTGTATTTCTGCGTCTTGGCGTTGTCCACGACCTCGAGCGCCATCGCCAGGTCGCAAGGGTCGTCGACGTAGCTGTGGCAATTGCCGTCGAGGTGCTTGATGACGGGCACCTTGGCCGACGCTGCGATGCGCTCGATGAGGCCCTTGCCGCCGCGCGGAATGATGACGTCCACGTACTGCGGCGCGGTGATGAGCGCGTCGACGGCGGCGCGGTCGGTGGTGGGCACCAGTTGCACGGCCAAGGCGGGCAAGCCGGCATCGGCGAGCGACTGCTGCACGAGCCGCGCGAGCGCCGTGTTCGAGGTGATGGCCTCGGAGCCCCCGCGCAGGATGCAGGCGTTCGCGCTCTTGATGGAGAGGCTCGCGGCCTCAATGGTCACGTTCGGGCGGCTCTCGTAAATCATGCCGAAGACGCCAATGGGCACGCGCATCTGCCCGACGCGGATGCCACTGGGCTGCTGCTTGAGGCCGATGACCTCGCCGATCACGTCGGGCATGGCCGCGAGCTGCTCGCAGCCGAGCGCACAGGTTTCGATGGCCGAGTCGCTGAGCTTGAGCCGGTCGAGCAGGGGGCCGGAGAGGCCCGCGGCCGCCGCGCGCTCGAGGTCTTGCGCGTTCGCGGCCTGCAAGGGTGCCCGGTGCTCGCGCAGCAGCGCGGCGAGACGCCGCAGCGCCACGTTGCGCGCAGCGGTGCTGCTCTTGGCCATGAGGGTCGAAGCCGCCCGGGCCTGCTGGCCGAGCGTGTGCATGAGTTCGTTGATCGATACGGCAGAGGTCGAAGCGTTCATGCCCTGTATTGTCCGGCGAAACCCGAACCCGCGCGCCGGGGACGTCGACCCCAGCCGCAGCGCCTCTGCGCCTCAGCGGCGGCGCGGCGCCATGCACAGCCGCGCCAGGCGCAGCGCCAGGCGTTGCAGCGCCTGCCAGGGGTCGCTCGGCCAGTCGGGGGCGGCCAGGCCCTTGACGATGCCGTCGACGGTGTGGGCGTCGAGCAGCAGTTGCGTGAGTGCTGCTGGTTTGAGCTGCGGCAGCACACGCTCGAACAGCCGCTCGCGCGCGCCCCAGATGCGCTGTTCGCGCAGTGCCACCGGCAAGGGGCGACCGGCTTCGAGCGCGTCTTTCACGCGCTTCAAGGCGCGGATGTCTTCGGCCAGGGTGTAGTGCACGAGCACCGCCGCCTCGCCCTCGGCGCGCAAGCCCTCGAGCATGCGCTGCACGCGCGCGAGCTGACCACCCAGCACCGCCTCGGACAGCTTGAACACGTCGTAGCGCGCGACGTTGAGCACGGCGGCCTCGACCTGCTCGAAGCTCAGCACCACCGGCGCCTCGGCCGAAGCCGGATACAGCAGCGCGAGTTTTTCGACCTCCTGATGCGCGGCCAGCAGGTTGCCTTCGACGCGGTCGGCAAAGAACTGCAACGTGCGCTGGCCGGCTTCTCCGGGTTCGACCCGCAGGCCCCGCGCGGCCAGGCGCTGCGCGATCCACTCGGGCAAAGCCGCGCGCTCGACCGGGTCGATCGGCACGCTCACGCCGTGCTGCTCGAGCGCGGCGAACCAGGCGCTCGAGCGCGTGGCTTTGTCCAGGCGCGGCAGCACGACGAGCGTGAGCGTGTCGCTGCTTTGGGCGCTGTTGCGCGCGAGCTGCTGCAGCGCCTCGCCGCCGTCCTTGCCGGGCTTGCCGGAGGGGATGTGCAGCTCGACGATACGGCGCTCGGCAAACAGGCTCAGCGCGTTGCCGGCGGCGAGCACGCTGCTCCAGTCGAAATGCGCGCCGGAGACGGTGAAGACGGTGCGTTCCGTGTAGCCCTGCGCGCGCGACGCCGCCCGCAAGGCGTCGAGCGCTTCCTGCACCAGCAGCGGCTCGTCGCCATGCACGGTGTAGAGCGGTTTGAGGCCCCGACCCAGGTGGGCGGGCAATTGGGCAGCGGCCAGTTGCATCGCGCGACCCCGGGCCGCGTCAGGAAAGGCGCACCGCGGCCAGCCGCTGCACGACCTGCCGGGCGAGGTCGCGCTGCATCGAGGCGAACAGCAGCGCCTGCTCGGCTTCCTTCGCCAGCGCGGTGGTTTCGGTGTAGCTCAGCTCGCGACGCTGCTGCAGCTCGGTATCGGCGATGAGGATGCGGCCCTTGGGGGTTTGGAGCCGAAACACCAGCGTCAGGCGCAACTCGTATTCGCGCACCTGGCCCGAGATGTTGAGCCCAACGGCCACCTGCTCGCGGGTTTCGCGCGACACCTCGAGGATGGCGTCGCTGTCGGCGCGCTCGGCAGCAGCGGTGCGCAGCGCCAGGCCCGGCACCTCGGCGAGCGCGCGGCGCAGCTCACCGCCAAGCGCCGACGCCGCCGTCGCATCGAGAAACAGCCGCTCGAACGCCATCTGCGGCGCCTGCCGCAGCCGGAACCCGCACGCCCCGAGCGCGAGCACCGGCACCAGCGCAAAGGTTTGGACGAGCGTGCGGCGGCGGGGCATGGCTCAGACGACGATGTTGACCAGCCGGCCGGGCACGACGACGACCTTCTTCGCCGTGCGGCCTTCGCCGTGGCGGGCGAACTCGGCGCTGGCGAGCGCGGCAGCTTCGATGGCCGCGCGGTCGGCATCGGCGCGCACGCGCAGGGCGCCGCGCAGCTTGCCATTGATCTGCAGCACCAGTTCGATCTCGTCGCGCACCAGCGCCGCCTCATCGACCCGCGGCCAGGGCGCGTCAAGCAGGTCGCCCAACTGTGCATCAAAGCCGAGCGCCGTCCACAGCGCATGCGTGATGTGCGGCGTCGCCGGGTAGAGCACGCGCAGCAGGATGCCGAAGCCCTCGGCCTGCGCCCACGCGTCGCCAGCGTCGCCCGCGGCAGGGCGGAAGGCTTCGAGCGCGTTCATCATCTTCATCGCGCCCGACACCACGGTGTTGTATTGCATGCGCTGGTAGTCGAAATCGACCTGGCGCAGCACGGTGTGGATCTCGAGCCGCAGCGCACGCGCCGCCGGCGAGAGTTCGGGCATTTTCTGGCCGGAAGCCAGCGTGAAATGGTCGCCTTGTGCTTCGTTTTTCGTAGCGTACAGCTGCTGCCCATAGGCCCAGACGCGGCGCAGGAAGCGGAAGCTGCCCTCGACCGCGGCGTCGTTCCACTCCAGCGTCGCTTCGGGCGGCGCGGTGAACATGGTGTAGAGCCGCGCGGTGTCGGCGCCGTATTTTTCGATCAGGTCCTGCGGGTCGACGCCGTTGTTCTTGGACTTGGACATCGTGCCCACGCCCTCGTAGTCGATCGACGTGCCTGCGGGCAAGTCGCCCACGGCGTGCTTGAGCCGCGCGCCGATGATCTTGCCCGACTCGTCGAGCACATGTTCGACGTCGTGCGGCCAGAAATACTCCTTGCCGCCCTTCTCGGTGCGACGCGAGTAGATGTGGTTGAGCACCATGCCCTGCGTGAGCAGGCGCTGGAAAGGCTCGTCGACCTTCACCAGGCCCAGGTCGCGCATCACCTTGGTCCAGAAGCGCGCGTAGAGCAGGTGCAGGATCGCGTGCTCGATGCCGCCGATGTACTGGTCCATCGGCATCCAGTAATCGGTGCGCGCATCGACCATGGCGTCGCGGTTGTCGGCGCAGGTGTAGCGCATGAAGTACCAGGACGAGTCCACGAAGGTGTCCATGGTGTCGGTCTCGCGCCGAGCCGGTTGGCCGCATTGCGGACAGTCGACGTTCAGGAACGCCTCGCACCTGGCCAGCGGATTGCCGCTGCCATCGGGCACCAAGTCCTCGGGCAGCACGACCGGCAAGTCCTTCTCGGGCACGGGAACCGGGCCGCAGTGCTCGCAGTGGATGATGGGAATCGGCGTGCCCCAGTAGCGTTGGCGGCTGATGCCCCAGTCGCGCAGGCGGAAGGTCACTTTCTTTTCGCCCAGGCCTTTTTCAGCCAACAAGGCCGCCACTTTGTCCACCGCCGCCGCGTAGCCCAGGCCGTCGAGCACGCCCGAATGGATGCACACGCCGTGCTCTTTGTCGGCGTACCAGTCGGCCCAGGCCTCGGTCGAAAAGGTCTGGCCTTCGACCGCGATGACCTGCTTGATCGGCAGCCCATATTTTTTGGCAAACGCGAAGTCGCGCTCGTCGTGCGCAGGCACGCCCATGACGGCGCCGTCGCCATAGCTCATGAGCACGTAGTTGCCCACCCACACCGGCACCGCCTCGCCGGTGAGCGGGTGCGTGACCACCAGACCCGTGTGCATGCCCTCCTTTTCCTTGAGCGCAAGCTCGGCCTCGGTGGTGCCGCCCTTCTTGCATTCCTCGATGAAGGCCGCGAGCGCCGGGTTGGACGCCGCCGCATGAGCCGCCAGCGGATGCTCCGGCGCCACGGCGCAGAAGGTCACGCCCATGATGGTGTCGGCGCGGGTGGTGAACACATACAGCCGGCCGTCGCCGATGAGCGCTCCGTCCGCGCCGCGGATGTCGTGCGGGAAGGCAAAGCGCACGCCTTCGCTCTTGCCGATCCAGTTCTCCTGCATCAGCCGAACCTTGTCGGGCCATCCGGTCAGCGTGGCTTTGGGATTGCCGATCTGCACATGGTCGAGCAGCTCCTGCGCGTAGGCGGTGATGTTGAGGTAGTAGCCCGGGATCTCGCGCTTTTCGACCAGCGCGCCGGTGCGCCAGCCGCGGCCGTCGATGACCTGCTCGTTGGCGAGCACGGTCTGGTCCACCGGGTCCCAGTTGACGACCTGCGTCTTGCGATAGGCGATGCCTTTTTCCAGCATCTTGAGGAACAACCACTGGTTCCACTTGTAATAGTCGGGCGAACAGGTCGCGACTTCGCGGCTCCAGTCGATCGCCAGCCCCATGGCCTGCATCTGCCGCTTCATGTAGGCGATGTTCTCGTAGGTCCACTTCGCCGGCGGCAAGCCGTTTTTCAGCGCCGCGTTCTCGGCCGGCAGGCCGAAGGCGTCCCAGCCCATCGGCATGAGCACGTTGTACCCGTTCATGCGCAGGTAGCGCGTGAGCATGTCGTTGATGGTGTAGTTGCGCACATGCCCCATGTGCAGCTTGCCGCTCGGGTAGGGCAGCATGGAGCAGGCGTAAAACTTGGGGCGGGGCCGGCCCTGGGCGTCGGTGGCGTTCTCCGTCACGCGGTAGGCATCGCGCACGGTCCAGTGCGCGTGGGCCGCACGCTCGACCTCTTGGGGTTGGTACTTGTCTTGCATGGCGAAATTGTAGGCGTTCATCCAGGGCCGACCGCTGGGCCAGGAACTTCAAAAATAAGAGCAACCAAAGACCATTTCACGCCGGCAAACAGACAAAAAAGCTCTCAAAACCGCTCGTGCCGGGCGGTGCGGGCTGCGCGGCTCAACGCGTGGGCGGCGGCGCGACCTCGCCCGCAGGCGACGCGACGAAGGCGATCCGGCTGAGGCCCGCGGCCTGCGCGATCCCGATCACCTCGGCCACACGGGCATAGGGCACCGCACCATCGGCGCGCAGCCGCAGTTCGGTCGCCGGGTCTTGCGCGGCCTTCGCCGCCAGCCGCGCGCGCAGCGCATCGGCCTCGACCGGCAGGTCGTCGAGATAGAGCTGCCCCAAGGGGTCGATCGACACCGCCAGCGCCGACGCCGTCGCGGCATGCGTGCGCGTGCCTTCGGCTTTGGGCAGCTCGAGCTGCAAGGCGCTGCCCAGCAGCGGCGCGGTGACGATGAGAATCACCACCAACACCAGCATCACGTCGACCATCGGCGTGACGTTGATCTCCGAAAACGGGGCCGCCACCGGGCGAGATTCGAAACGTCCGAACATCGGCGCGGGTCAGTGTGTGAGCAACTCGCGCAAGTCGTGCGCGAAGCCTTCGAGGGCGCCTTCGAGCTCCGCGATGCGCCGGCCGAGCGCGTTGTAGGCCAGCACCGCCGGAATCGCCACCGCCAGACCGGCAGCGGTCATGACCAAGGCCTCGCCCACGGGCGCGGCCACGCGCTCGATCGTCACCGCCCCACCAGCCCCCAGCGCCAGCAGCGCCTGATGAATGCCCCACACCGTCCCGAGCAGGCCCACGAAAGGCGCCGTCGCCCCGATGGTGGCGAGCACCACCTGCCCGCGCTGCAGGTTCGCCAAGGATCGATGCAAAGCCTCGCGCAGTGCGCGGGTCACCCGCAGCGCGGGATCGGCTTCGGCGGCCAAGCTGCCGCTGGGCTCTGGTGCGAGCGCCGCGTCGATCATGGGCACGAGCACCCCGAGCGTGTCGTAGCGGCGCGCCGCCTCGCGCCCTGCGCGCGCATCGGGCGACTGCCAGAACGCCGCGGTGCCCAGCGTCAGCGCCGCCCCGGCGCGCGGCAACACCGACAGCCGCCAGACGATCAGCACCCAGCTCGCCACCGACATCGACAGCAGCAACACAGCCACCGCGCGGGCGATGAAGTCGGCTTGGTTCCACCAGGCAAGCAGTGCCATGCGCGGCCTCGACCCGTTCAGAGGCTGAGAGGGAATTGGGCGTGCCCGAAGGGGCGCCCCAAAACGCGCCCGAGTAGGCGCAAAGCACAGCCGTAGCTCGGGCTACGGCGCGCATTTGCAACGCCCTCTGGCGTGTTTTGGGGCGTCAAAGCGGGCATGACCAATTCCCTCTCAGCCTCTCAGCCTCTCAGACGCTCGGCGCGAGGCGCTCGAGGCCCAGCACGTCGCTCATGTCGTAGAGGCCGCTGGTGCGCGTGGCCAAAAAACGCGCCGCGCGCAGGCTGCCTTCGGCGTAGGTCGCTCGGCTGCTGCTTTTGTGGCTGATTTCGATGCGCTCGCCCGTGCCCGCAAAGAGCACCGTGTGGTCGCCAACGATGTCGCCGCCGCGGATGGTCGCAAAACCGATCGTCCCGGTGCGACGCTCACCGGTGTGGCCGTGCCGCTCGAACACCGCACACGCCTTGAGATCGCGACCGGTCGCGGCCGCGATCACCTCGCCCATTTTGAGCGCCGTGCCCGACGGCGCATCGACCTTGTGGCGGTGGTGCGCCTCGATGATTTCGATGTCGTAACCCTCCGAGAGCGCCTTGGCCGCGAATTCGAGCAATTTGAGCGTGACGTTGACGCCCACACTCATGTTGGGCGCCAGCACGATCGGAATGTCCCGAGCGGCCTCGTCGATGCGGGCGCGCTCGTCTTCGGTGAACCCGGTCGTTCCGATGACCATGGCCACGCCGCGCGCGCGGCAGGCTTCGAGATGCTGCAGGGTCGCGATCGGGCGCGTGAAGTCGATCAAGACCCGCGCGTCGCGCAGCGCGGCATCGAGGTCATCCGTGAGGCCACACCCGCCGCTGCGCCCGACCAGCTGAGCCGCATCCTCGCCGAGGCGGGCATGGCCGCTGCGCTCGAGCGCGCCGACGAGCACACAGTCGGGCGCGTCGAGCACGGCTTCGATGAGCATCTGCCCCATGCGGCCGGTCGCTCCGGCAATGGCGATGGGCAGGCGGTTCGAGGGGGTAGGGGCAGTCGACATGGGCAAAGAGGTTGGCGGCGGAACCAGGCCGAAAGAAACCCGGCGCCAGGCGCTGGTACGGGTGGGACTACGACGTCGGCTCGAGCGGCGGATAGCGCTCCGGCAGGGGGGCGCTCGGCGCCGGCTCGGACGCGGCGGGGCGGGGCGCCGGCAGCGCCTCCTCCGGGATGCGCAGGCGCGGCGGCTGGGCGGGCTTCGGGGGCTCCGGGTAGAGCCGAGCCACGAATTCGGACTCGCTGGGCAGCTCATCGCCCTCGAAGCGTTCGAGCAAGCCGTCTTTGAAAAAGACCGTCAGCCGGAATTCCTGCGCCGCCTCACCCGGGCGCCGCAGGTAAAACACATAATCCCAGCGGTGGTCGTGGAACAGGCTCGTCACCAGCGGCGAGCCCAGCAGGTCACGCACCTGCTCGCGGCTCATGCCGGGCTGCAGTGCAGCGGCCTGCTCCTTGGACACGAAGTTGCCTTGCACCAGCTCCGCACGGTAAGGTCGCACCACCGTGTCGATGCGCTTCAAACCACTGCAGGCCGCCAGCGTCGAGATCGAAGCAGCAGCGACGAGGGCCAGCGCCAGCAGTCGCGCAGGGCGACGGTCGAGGGGGAACGTCATGGAGGAGCGGGGCATGCAGATATGATGGAACATTGTAAGCCGCCCCGGAAAACCGCCATGGCCCGCGCCGAAGACATCAAGAGCACCGGACTCAAAGCCACCTTGCCGCGCCTGAAGGTGCTCGAGGTGTTTCAGCGCAGCGCGCAGCGCCACCTGACGGCCGAGGACGTCTACCGCGCCTTGCTGCTCGAAAACGCCGACGTGGGTTTGGCGACCGTGTATCGCGTGCTCACGCAGTTCGAGCAGGCCGGCATTCTGTGCCGCAGCCACTTCGAGTCCGGCAAGGCAGTGTTCGAACTCAACGAAGGCGAGCATCACGACCATCTCGTCTGCCTGGACTGCGGCCGCGTCGAAGAGTTCTACGACGCGCACATCGAGCAGCGGCAAAACGACATCGCCCTCAGCAAGGGCTTTCGCCTCGCCGACCACGCACTGAGCCTCTACGCCCATTGCACGCGCGAAAACTGCCCCGATCGACCCGTCGCCGAAGCCCGCGGCAGCAACAGCCGCGGACGGACGGAGCGCTGAAACTCTGCGGCCGCCTCAGCGGCCCGATTCCATCGCGCGCCGGTGACGCTCGACGAACTCTTGATACGTGTCGATGCCGCGCAGCTGCAAAATGGTGCTGCGCACCGCCGCTTCGACCAGCACCGCGATGTTGCGGCCGGCCACGACCTGGATCACGACTTTGCGCACCGGCACGCCCAGCACGTCCTGCGTCAGCGGCTCGTAGGGCAGGCGCTCGTAATCCCGCTCGAGCGTCTCGCGGCGCACCAGGTGCACGATGAGTTTGAGCCGCATCTTGCGGCGCACCGCCGTCTCGCCAAAGATGGCGCGGATGTCGAGCAAGCCGATGCCGCGCACCTCCAGCAGGTTCTGCAACAACTCCGGGCAGCGGCCCTCGATGGTGGTCTGGTTGATGCGGTAGAGATCCACCGCGTCGTCGGCGACGAGTCCGTTGCCGCGTGAGATCAGCTCCAGCCCCAGCTCGCTCTTGCCCAGGCCCGATTCTCCCGTGATGAGCACGCCCAGCCCCAGGATGTCCATGAACACGCCGTGCATGGTGATGCGGTCGGCAAAATGCTTGGACAAATACGCGCGCAGCACGTCGATCACGAAGGCCGACGATTCCTTCGTCGCAAACAGCGGAATCTGCGCCCGCTCGCACATCGAAATCAGCGCCTCGGGCGCGGTCTGCCCATCGCAGAGCACCAGCACCGGCGGCTCGAGCGTCACGATGCGCGCGATGCGCCGCGCGCAATCCTCGGGCGTGGCGTTGCTGAGGTAGGCGATCTCGCGCTCGCCCAGGATTTGCACCCGGTAGGGGTGAATGTAATTGAGATAGCCGACCAGATCGGCGCCCGAACGCGCCTGCCGGATCGCCACTTCGTCGAACTTGCGCTCCGAAGCCCCCAGACCCGCAATCCACTCCCAGCGCAGCGAGGATCGGTGATCCTCGAACAGAAGGTCGGCGCTGATGACCGTCGGTTTCATGCCGCGTGGGCCGAATGCCAAGACGCGATCAGCCCGTGCAGCTCTTGGGCACTCAAGCTGTGCTTGAGCCGCTCGCGCAGCGTGGCGTCGCTGAGCAGCTCGGCAATCTCGGAGAGGATTTCGAGATGCTTTTGCGTCGCCGCTTCGGGGACGAGCAAAAAAATGAGCAGCTCGACGGGCTGCTCGTCGGGCGCGTCGAAACCGATGGGACGCTCGAGCCGGAACACCGCAGCCATCGGCGTCTTGAGCCCTTTGACCCGGCCATGCGGAATCGCCACGCCGTGCCCCAAACCCGTCGAGCCCAGCCGCTCGCGGGCAAATAGGCTGTCCGTGACCGCCGCGCGGTTCATGCCGTAGAGCGACTCGAAGAGCAGCCCGACTTCCTCGAAAGCGCGCTTTTTGCTGGTCGCGTCAACCCCGACGAGCACCTGCGACGGCGGAAGAATGGATGCGAGGCGGTTCATGGTCTGTAACGAATTATGCACGCGACCCATGATGCAGCGGTGCGGAACTGCAGCGCCCGGCCATCAACGGAACTTGGGCAGGTGCAGCTTCGGCGGCACGCCCATGCGCACGTTGATGATCCATTGCTGCACGATCGAGAGCACGTTGTTGGTGAACCAATAGAGCACCAGGCCCGAGGGGAAGAAGAAGAACATGACGCTGAAGATCAGCGGCATGAACCACATCATCTTGGCCTGCATGGGGTCGGGCGGCGCAGGGTTGAGCGCCGTTTGCAACAGCGTGCTCGCCGTCATCAAGAGTGGCAGGATGAAATACGGATCGGGTGCCGAGAGGTCCTTGATCCACAGAATCCAGGGCGCGCCGCGCATTTCCACGCTCGAGAGCAACACCCAGTAGAGCGCGATGAACACCGGGATCTGGATCATGATCGGCAGGCAGCCGCCCATCGGATTGACCTTCTCCTCGCGGTAGATGCGCATCATCTCCTGCTGCATCTGCTGCGGATTGTCCTTGTAGCGCTCGCGCAGCTCCATGATGCGCGGGTTGATCGACTTCATCTTCGCCATCGACGCATAGGCCTTGGCGTTGAGCCAGTAGAAGGCGATCTTGAGCAGCACCACGAGCGCCACAATCGACCAGCCCCAGTTGCCCAGCACCGCATGGAGCTTGTCGAGCAGCCAGTAGAGCGGCTTGGCCAGTATCGTCAGCCAGCCATAGTCCTTGACCAGCTCGAGGCCCGGGGCCAACGCTTCGAGCACTTTTTCTTCCTGCGGACCGACGAACAACTGGGCCTGGGCCCGCGCGGAAGCGCCCGGCGCCAGCTCGGCCAGCGGCGTGATCATGCCCACCGCGTAGAGGTTGTCGCCGACCTTGCGGACGAAGTTCTCACGCGGCGTGCCGGCGGGCAGGATCCAGGCACTGGCGAAATAGTGCTGCACCATCGCCACATAGCCGTCCTTGGCCTCGCGGACGAAATCGGCTTTGCCTTTGGCGATCGCGTCGAAATCGATTTTTTGATACTTGCCCTGTTCCGTGTAGACCGCGGGCCCGGTGAACGTCGAGTAAAACTTCGATTCACCCTCGAGCTTGTTGCCGTCGCGCACGAGTTGCAGATAAACCTTGGGCGCCACGGCGGCCGAGCCGACGTTGAGCACCTCGTGCGTGACGTCGATCGCGTACGAACCGCGCCGCAGCCGGTAGGTCTTGACGAGTTGCACACCGTCCTTGGGGTCGGACTCGAAGCGCAGCACCAGCTCATGGGCCCCATCGGCCAGCACCCGCTCGCCGCTGAAACGCATCGGCGTCTGGTGATTCGGCCCATGGGCGCCGACCAGGCCTGTCTGCGCCACGTAAACCCGCTCGGGGCTGAGTTCAAACAGCCGCTGCGGCCGGCTCGGGTCGGTGCGGTCGGGGTATTTCAAAAAGGCCGAGCCGACGATCGAGCCGCCCTCGGTGTCGAAGCTCAGTTCGAGCACATCGGTGCGCACGTCGATACGCTCCCGCGGCGCGGTGCGCACCGCAGGCTCGGCCGCCGCGACCGCAGCAGCGGGCGTCGCCGAAGGCACCGGCACCGCGCCCGAAGCGGCCCCGGAAGCCGCACCCGAGGCCGCGGGGGTCGCGGGCGTGGGGAAAAACGTCGCCTTCTGTCCGTTGTAGACCTGCCATTGGTCCCACAACATCACCATCGAAAAGCCAAAGACCACCCACAGGATGGCGCGCCGAATATCGTTCATGAGCGTTTCGTTTCTCGCGGGGGATAGGGTTGTGGCACGACCGCGTCCGTTCGTGCCGAAGCGGCATCGCCCTCTGGACCCACCGAAACGGCGGACTCGGGCGAAATCAAGCGGGAAAATAGGCGCGGCGGCTCGGCGGGCACGGGGTCACAGCCGCCGGCACACCAAGGATGGCAGCGCAGCAGCCGCCGCGTCATGAGATAGCTGCCCGTGAGCGCGCCGTGGCGCTCGATCGCCTCGAGCGCATAGCGCGAACAACTCGGCTCGAAGCGGCAGGCATTGCCCAGCCAAGGACTGAGCATGAAGCGGTAGGCCCGAATCAGCCCCAGGAGCACGCGCTGGGGCAAGCGCTGGAGCGAACGCCAAGCGGTCGTCATGAGGGCTGGCCTCCTGCAGCGGCTGCGCGGTGCAGCGCCAGACGCAGCAAGGCTTCGAGTTCGCTGCGCACGGCGCGCCGCAGCGGCTCGGAGGTCGCGCTCTCGAAAACTTTGGGGTCGAACGGTGCGCATAAGCGCAAGACATAAGCACCGGCCGGCGCCAGCGGCAGCGCACGTTCGCCGAGCTCGAGCATCTGCCGTCGGATCGCGTTGCGCGTCACCGCGCGGCGCGCCCAGCGCTTGGGCACGACCGCGCCCAAGGCATGACCTTGCGCGGCGTCGAGCCGGTGCAGTGCGAAATGGGCGCTGCGCACCCACACACCGGCCGCCAAAACCTGCTGGAACTGCGCACGGGTTTTGAGCCGTCCGACCGATGCGGACCGCGTCGGGCCATGCATCGGGGGCTCATCGACCGCAGCCGGCTGAGCGACGCGCACGGCGCAACGGACGATCGGGGGTGACTCAGACGGCGAGGCGCTTGCGACCTTTGGCGCGGCGCGCCTTGATCACGGCACGGCCACCGCGGGTCTTCATGCGAACGAGAAAACCATGGGTCCGCGCGCGACGCGTTTTCGATGGCTGATAGGTGCGTTTCATGGGGGTATCCTCGACGGGAAAACGTAGGGCAAAACAAACCCGGGCGACGAAAGTCGCTCAGGGAAAACGCGCGATTATCGCAAAATTCGGCCAAGCCGCCTCAAACCGGGGGCCTGAGGGTTTTCTCGGGCGATGTGGACAAGCGCTGCGTAGACTAGAATCCGCAGCCCTCGCGATCCGATTTATCCACAACATGCCCACCGCCCCCGCCTCCGCTTTGCTGCCTGACGGCTCGTCACCGATGGGGGCGCCTGACCTGTGGCAGGAGTGCCTGGAGCGCATGGCCCAGGAGCTGCCCGAGCCGCAGTTCAACACCTGGATCAAGCCGCTCGGGGCGCAGGTCAGTGAGGATTTTTCCAAGGTCACGGTGTTCGTGGCCAACCGCTTCAAACTCGACTGGATCCGCGCCCAGTATGCGCAGCGCATCGCGCAAGTGCTGAGCGAGATTTACGGCCAGTCGGTGCATCTGGAGTTAGCGATCACTCCGCGTGAAGCTCCCGCGAAATCAAGCCTGGTGCAGCGCGAAGCGCCGCCGGCGCCCAGCGCAGAGGCCACGGCGGAGCCGGTGCCCGAGCCGCGCGCGGCGGCGCGCCACCGGCTCAATCCGTTGCTGACATTCGACACCTTGGTCGAGGGTTCGGCCAACCGCATGGCGCGTGCGGCGGCGCTGCATGTCGCGACCATGCCAGGCCAGATGTACAACCCGCTGTTCATCTACGGCGGCGTCGGTCTGGGCAAGACGCATTTGGTGCATGCGGTGGGCAACCGGCTGCTGGCCGACCGGCCCGAGGCCAAAGTTCTCTACATCCACGCCGAGCAGTTCGTCTCGGATGTGGTCAAGGCCTATCAACGCAAGACCTTCGACGAGTTCAAGGAGCGCTACCACTCGCTGGATTTGCTCTTGATCGACGATGTGCAGTTCTTCGCCAACAAGGACCGGACGCAGGAGGAGTTCTTCAATGCGTTCGAGGCCCTGCTGGCCAAGAAAAGCCACATCGTCATGACCAGCGACACCTATCCCAAGGGACTGACCGACATCCACGAGCGGCTGGTCTCGCGCTTCGACGCCGGGTTGACGGTGGCGATCGAGCCGCCCGAGCTCGAAATGCGGGTGGCGATCCTGATCAACAAGGCGCGCGCCGAAGGCAGCGAAATGCCCGAGGACGTGGCGTTCTTCATTGCCAAGAACGTGCGCTCGAACGTGCGCGAACTCGAAGGCGCGCTGCGCAAGGTGCTGGCCTACAGCCGCTTCAACCAGAAGGAAATCTCGATTCAGCTCGCGCGCGATGCGCTCAAGGATCTGCTGTCGATTCAAAACCGGCAGATCAGCGTCGAGAACATTCAAAAAACGGTGGCCGACTTCTACAAAATCAAGGTCGCCGACATGTACAGCAAGAAGCGCCCGGCGAGCATCGCGCGGCCACGGCAGATCGCGATGTATCTGGCCAAGGAGCTGACGCAAAAGAGCCTGCCCGAGATCGGCGAGCTCTTTGGCGGCCGCGACCACACCACGGTGCTGCATGCGGTGCGCAAGATCGCCGCCGAGCGCCAGCAACTGAGTGAGCTCAACCAACAACTGCACGTGCTCGAGCAGACGCTCAAGGGATGACGGCGGCGTGACGGGAGCCGTGGCCGAAGGCAACGCTGAATTGACGGAAAATGCGGCTTGGGTTTGCCCCTGCGCCCCCGTGCGGCCCCGAGACGGCTGCGGCGCCGACTCCAACCAGAGGAAGACATGATCGTATTGAAAGCGCGGCAAGATGCCGTCCTGGCCGCTCTGCAGGCCGTCTCCGGCATCGTCGAGCGGCGACACACGCTACCCATCCTCGCCAATGTGCTCATACGCAAAAACGGCGGCGAAGTCGAGCTGACGACGAGCGACCTCGAAATCCAGATCCGCACCCACGCCGAACTTGGGGGCGACCCCGGCCCCTACGCGACGACGGTGGGTGCGCGCAAGCTCATCGACATCCTGCGCACGCTGCCGGCCGATCAGACGGTGAGCCTCGAATCGCAGCAGGCCAAGCTGATCCTCAAGGCGGGCAAAAGCAAGTTCACGCTGCAAACGCTGGCGGCAGAAGACTTCCCGCTGGTGCAGGAGTCGCCGACCTTCGGGCCGGCCTTCGAGGTCCCGCAAGGCACGCTCAAGAAGCTGCTTGCCGAGGTGAGCTTTGCGATGGCGGTGCATGACATTCGCTACTACCTCAACGGCATTTTGTTCGTCGCCGAAGGCAGCAAGCTCGCGCTGGTCGCCACCGACGGGCACCGGCTGGCCTACTCGGCGGCCACGCTCGCGAACGAGGTGCCGCGTCAGGAAGTGATCCTGCCGCGCAAGACCGTGACCGAGTTGCAGCGGCTGCTGTCCGACGCGACCGGCGAGACGCCGCCCATGCTGCGCATGCAGTTCGCGAACAACCAGGCGAAGTTCAGCTTCGGCGCGCTCGAATTCGTCAGCAAACTCGTCGAGGGCAAGTTCCCGGACTACAACCGCGTGATACCGCGCAACCATCGCAATGGCTTCACGATCGGCCGCACCGCGCTGCTCGCCAGCCTGCAGCGCGCGGCCATCCTCACCAGCGACAAGTTCAAGGGGGTGCGGCTCAACATCGAGCCGGGCGTGCTGCGCGTGGCCGCAACGAATGCCGAGCAGGAAGAGGCCGTGGACGAGCTCGACATCGACTACGGCGGCGAGGCGATCGAGATCGGCTTCAACGTCACCTACCTCATCGACGTGCTGCAGAACATGAGCCAGGACCTGGTGCGTTTCGAGCTGCAGGACGGCAACAGCTCGGCGCTGATCACCCTTCCCGACCACCCCGATTTCAAATACGTGGTGATGCCCATGCGCATCTGAGATGCAGCGAAAAAGATAGCAACAAGTGAGCAAAACCCGCCGGCGTTGGCGGGTTTTGGCCATTCAAACGACCGAGAAAACCGATATGACCGACCCCCGCCAGCCCCAGGACGACGTGCACACTGGGCCCGCGACGCAGGACAGTTCCAACTTCCAGCCGACCATCGACGCCCATCAGGCCGGCGCGAGCGAAGGCTATGGCGAAAGCGCCATCCAGATCCTCGAAGGGCTCGAGGCCGTGCGCAAGCGCCCGGGCATGTACATCGGCGACACCTCCGACGGCACGGGCTTGCATCACCTGGTGTTCGAGGTGGTGGACAACTCGATCGACGAGGCGCTCGCCGGCCATTGCGACGACATCGTCGTCACCATCCACACCGACAACTCGATCAGCGTGGTCGACAACGGCCGCGGCATCCCGACCGGCATCAAGTGGGACGACAAGCATGAGCCCAAGCGCTCGGCCGCCGAGATCGCGCTCACCGAGCTGCATGCGGGCGGCAAGTTCAACCAGAACAGCTACAAGGTTTCGGGTGGCCTGCATGGGGTGGGCGTCTCCTGCGTCAATGCGCTCTCGAAGTGGCTGCGCCTGACCGTGCGCCGCGAGGGCAAGGTGCACCAGCTCGAGTTCAGCCGGGGCGCGGTCGTCAACCGGCTCATCGAGGTCATCGACGGTGTCGAGGTTTCGCCCATGCGGGTCGTCGGCCCGACGGAAAAGCGCGGCACCGAGGTGCATTTCCTGCCCGACACCGAAATCTTCAAGGAAAACAACGAGTTCCACTACGAAATCCTGGCCAAACGGCTGCGCGAGCTCTCGTTCCTCAACAACGGCGTGCGCATCCGCCTCAAAGACGAGCGCAGCGGCAAGGAAGATGATTTTTCAGGCGCGGGCGGCGTCAAGGGCTTCGTCGAGTTCATCAACAAGGGTAAGCAGGTTCTGCACCCGCACATCTTCCACGCCATCGGTGACCGCCAAAGCGACCAGGGCACCAACATCGGCGTGGAAGTCGCCATGCAGTGGAACAGCGGCTACAACGAGCAAGTGCTCTGCTTCACCAACAACATCCCGCAGCGCGACGGCGGCACCCACCTCACGGGTCTGCGCGCGGCGATGACGCGGGTCATCAACAAATACATCGAAGAAAACGAGCTGGCCAAGAAAGCCAAGGTCGAAGTCACCGGCGACGACATGCGCGAAGGCCTGTGCTGCGTGCTCTCGGTCAAGGTGCCCGAGCCGAAATTCAGCAGCCAGACCAAGGACAAGCTCGTCTCGAGCGAAGTCCGCGGCCCGGTCGAAGACATCGTCTCGCGGCTGCTCACCGACTACCTGCAAGAGAACCCGAGCGACGCCAAGATCATCTGCGGCAAGATCATCGAAGCCGCCCGCGCCCGCGAAGCCGCGCGCAAGGCCCGCGACATGACGCGCCGCAAGGGCGTGCTCGACGGCATGGGCCTGCCGGGCAAGCTCGCCGACTGCCAGGAGAAAGACCCGGCGCTGTGCGAGATCTACATCGTCGAGGGCGACTCCGCCGGCGGCAGCGCCAAGCAGGGCCGCGACCGCAAGTTCCAGGCCATCCTGCCGCTGCGCGGCAAGATCCTCAACGTCGAAAAAGCGCGCTACGAGAAGCTGCTCACCAGCAACGAAATCCTCACGCTCATCACCGCGCTCGGCACGGGCATCGGCAAGGCCGGGGGCGAGGGTTCGGGCGGTGAGGGCAAGGATGACTTCGACGTCGCCAAGCTGCGCTACCACCGCATCATCATCATGACCGATGCGGACGTGGACGGCGCCCACATCCGCACGCTGCTGCTGACCTTTTTCTACCGGCAGATGCCCGAGCTCGTCGAGCGCGGCCACATCTACATTGCGCAGCCGCCGCTCTACAAGGTCAAGGCGGGCAAAGAAGAGCTCTACCTGCAAGGCCAGGCCGACCTCGACCGCTTCTTGCTGCGCGTCGCGCTGCACCAGGCACGGCTCATCACCCGCAGCGAACCCGACGGCCGCGTGCCCGAAGGTGCCGAAATCACGGGCGAGGCGCTCGAAGCGCTCGCGCGCAAACACCAAGCCGCCGAGGGCGTGATCGCCCGTCTGTCCGCGTTCATGGACGCCGAGGCGCTGCGCGCCATCGCCGACGGCGTGCGCCTCAACCTCGACACGCTCAACGACGCGCAAGCCAGCGCGCAAGCCCTGCAGACCGCGCTGCGCCAGCTCGCCACCACCGGCGCACCGGCCGAAGTGGCCGCTGAATTCGACGTGCGCAGCGACAAACCCATCCTGCGCATCAGCCGCCGCCACCACGGCAACGTCAAGAGCAGCGTCATCACCCAAGACTTCGTGCACGGCGCCGACTACGCCGCGCTGGCCGACGCCGCCGACACCTTCCGCGGCCTGCTTGGCGAGGGCGCACGCGTGGTGCGCGGCGAGGGTGAGCGCCGCAAGGAAGAGCGCGTGAACGACTTCCGCAGCGCCATGCGCTGGCTGATCGCGCAAGCCGAAGCCGCCACCAGCCGCCAGCGCTACAAAGGCCTGGGCGAAATGAACCCCGAGCAGCTGTGGGAAACCACCATGGACCCCGCCGTGCGCCGCCTGCTGCGCGTGCAAATCGACGACGCCATCGAAGCCGACCGCGTCTTCACCATGCTCATGGGCGACGAAGTCGAGCCCCGACGCGATTTCATCGAGACGAATGCGCTGAGGGCGGCGAATATTGATGTGTGAGCGCCCGAGATAAGCTACCTCGCGTTTCAGTCAGCCTAAATCCGGCAGTTGGGCGCGCCTGGGCGGGTCGTCATCGGGCGCGCGGGCAAGGCGCAAACCACAGCCATGGCGACTGCCATGGCGAGGATTTGCAACGCCGCCCCCGCGCCCGAGGGCGGCTCGAACGGGTGCGCAGCGCTCAGCCAAGCGGTGAACGGCTTTTGCACCAAAAACGGTCGAAACATCAACACCTTGCATTCAGCTCAAAGCGATCAACTGCCGGATTTAGGGTCAGGGCAACGCTGAACAACCAGCGCAGAAACGCAAGCTCCGCGCCGTCCCTCGGCAAGCTTGTATGAGTCATCGAGGCCCCCTTACGCCACCCATGCCTCATACCCCGCCTCCGCCAGCGCAGCGAGGATGTCTTCGGGGGCGATCATCGCGGTGTGCTGGACCCAGGCGGTTTGGGTGACGAGGTCGACTTCGGCTTGCGCGACGCAGGGCAGGTCTTGCAGTTCGAACATCACGGCATCGGCGTCGGCCTGGGTTTGCAGGGCAGGGATGCGGAAGGTGGTTTCGGGCATGGTCGGTCGGGATCGAAAGGCTTTGTTCTGGCCATAGGGCTCGCGGTTCACGGCCCGCGCCAATACACCGCGCGCTCGGGCAGCACCCAGCGCAGGCCGCCGCGGGGGTCGGGCACGTCGCCGTGGTGGCGCGGGATGAGGTGCATATGCAGGTGCGGCACGGTCTGACCGGCGGCGGCGCCGTCGTTGATGCCGAGGTTGAAGCCGTCCGCGCCGTGTTGCGCGAGCACGAGGGCGCGGGCTTCGTCGATGAGCGCGATCAGATCGGCGCGTTCGGCCTCGGTGGCGTCGAACCAGGATGCGATGTGCCGCCGCGGCACGGCGAGGGCGTGGCCGGGATGCAGCGGGTGCGCGTCCCACAGCAGCAGCGCGTGCGGGCGCGCCCGCACGATGCGCTCGGGGGCGACGGCGCAAAAGGGGCAGGCGGAGGCTGCGGGCGATGGGGGCGCCTCGGCCGAGGCGGGAACGCCTATCGGCGCCGCCAATTCAGCCTCTTTTTGCGGGTTTGCCGGCATGAAATGGACCTCGAGCGCTATTGTTTTTGAACCTAAATCCGGCAGTTGGGCGCGCCCGAGCGGGCCGTCATCGGACGCGCGGGCAAGGCGCAAACCACGGCCATGGCGGGCGCCATGGCGAGGATTTGCAACGCCGCCCCCGGGCCCGAGGGCGGCTCGAACGGGTGTGCAGCGCTCACCCAAGCGGTGAAGGGCCTGCGCACCGAAAATGGTTGAAACATCAACACCTTGCTTTTCGCGAGTAGCGGTCAACTGCCGGATTTAGGTTGAATTCTCACAACCCATCAGCCCGACGCGCTCTTGGGCAGCGCGCGGATCACCACGTCGGCCTGCAGCGCGAAGGACCGGAAGGCTTCGGCCATTTCTTCGTCGAGGCGGCGCCGCGACGGCTGGTTGTCGGCGTAGATGAAACCGATGACCTTGCCGTCGACGGTCAAGGCGGCAAGCAGGCCGTCGGCCGACTGGCTGCAACTTCGCACGGCCACGGGCGGCGGGCGCGCATCGTCGAAGTGATGGATGGCACCGGGCTGCAGCAGGGCCGTGACCGCGGGGCCGGCCGCCATCTGCCATTGCGTGCGCCAGTCACCGAGCGACCGGCCCACGGCCATGCGCGCCTGCAGCCGGTCGCGTTGCGGGGTGTAGAGACACAGCACGGCGCGGTCGAAGCCGGCGGCCCGGTGCAAGCCTTCGAGGCAGGCATCGAACACCAGCGGCAGGTCTTGGCGCTGGCTGGCGAGCGTGGTCATCTCGGTGAGCACGCGTGTGACGTCCCGCCAGACGATGACCGTGGGCTCGGACGGCGCAGCGACCTCGGCCTCAGGGGGCTCAGGCCGGGCAGGCTCGGGCGGCGCGATGGGGATGAGTTGGGCGACCTCGGGCGTACCCATCGCGACGGCCAGCGCGCGGCCCTCTTCGGCGTTGTGTTCGAGGCAGCGGCGCGTGTCCTCCTCGTTGGCATCGAATTCCGCTGCCACCGCGGCCACCGCACGCCGGGCCGCGGCGCTGTCCCAACCAGCCTGCACCGCAGCCTCGATCTGCTGGGCGAGTTCGACCGGATGGCTGGGCGTCGTGAAGTGGCTCAAGCCCCATTCGTCGAGCAAAAAGTCGCCCAAACGGCGCAGGCTGGTGCCCAGGACTTCGACCTCGGCTCTTTCGGCGGGCAGGCCGCGCGCCAGCGCCTGCTCGAGGCGCTCGGCACACAGGCCGCCGAACGACCAAAAGGCGAGTTCGCCAACGGCGGCGAGCATGGCCTCGGTGGCGCGCTGCTCGGCGCGCTCGCGGTCATGGCTCATGCGGTACTCGATGTCGCGCGCCTGAACGGCGATGTGCAGGGCGCGGGCCAGCGCGCGCTGCAGCCGTGGGCGATGGCGCGCGGGGCCGTCGCCGAGCGTTTCGAACACCAAGGCCGACACGGCCAGCGTCCGGACGCCGTTGATGCCGAGCACCGCGACCGCCCGGCTGACGGTCGACACCTTGGACAAGCCGAGGTAAGCCGCATTGGCTGCACGCACCACGCGCGCGGTGAGGCCGGGGTCATGCAGGATGGTTTCAGCGACCTGGTGACCCGAAGCCGTGCGGCTGCTGGTGACGCGCAACAGCTCCTGCAAGACGAGTCCGAACGAGGGCAACTCCTGCTGCGCCATGTGCGCGGCCAATTCGGCCGCCGAACACGACGGAATCGCCGTGCCGGAAGCCACGGGCGTCGCGGATGCCGGCGGAGGTGTGCTCATGGGGGCTGGCTTTCAGTCGGCTTCGCCCTGGGGCACGGGCGCGACCGTGGGCGTGGCGGCGGTGGGCCGGGGGCTGCGACGACGGCGGGGCGCAGCGACCGCAGACGCGGCAGCGGGCTGGCCGGACTCGGCCGCGCTCTCGGTCGGGCTGCGCCGCCGGCGCGCGGTGCCGCGCTTGGCCTCGGCCGGCGCGGGCGGGCTCGGTGCAGGCGCGGGTGCGGGCACAGCCGCAGGCTCGGCCGGCACGGTCGCGGCCGCCGCCACCGCGGGCTTGGCGGCGCCGCTGCGGTACACGTAGGCGCCGGATTTTTCATCGCGGCCGAATTCGAGTAGGCCGCGTGCCTGCGCTTCTTCGAGCAGGTTGCCGAAGGTCCGAAAACCGTAATAGCTTTCGCTGAAGTCGGGCCGGCGGCGCTTGATCGCTTCCTTCAGCACCGAAGCCCAGATCTTGCCGCTGTCGCCGCGTTCGGCCATGAGCGCGTCGAAGGTCTCGGCGACCAGTTCCAGCGCCTGCTGCCGCCGCCGTTCGAGATCTTCCTTGGGGCTTCGCGGTGCGGCACCGCTCGCCTCGGTCGCGGGCGGTGCACGGCGGGCGGCGCGGCGTTGGTCTTCGCGCACCAGGTCGTCGTAGAAGATGAATTCGTCGCAGTTGGCAATCAGCAGGTCGGAGGTCGATTGCTTGACGCCCACGCCGATGACGCGTTTGGCGTTCTCGCGCAGCTTGGAGACCAGCGGCGAAAAATCCGAGTCGCCGCTGATGATGACGAAGGTGTCGACATGGCCTTTGGTGTAGCAGAGGTCGAGCGCATCGACGACGAGCCGGATGTCGGCCGAGTTCTTGCCCGACTGGCGCACATGCGGAATTTCGATCAGCTCGAAATTCGCCTCGTGCATGGTGGCTTTGAAGGTCTTGTAGCGGTCCCAGTCGCAATAGGCTTTCTTGACGACGATGCTGCCTTTGAGCAGCAGCCGTTCGAGCACGCGCTTGATGTCGAATTGGTCGTACTTGGCATCGCGCACACCGAGGGCGACGTTCTCGAAATCACAAAAAACCGCCATGCTGACGGTATCGCTGGGGCTAGCCATGGGTGTTCAGGTTCTCGTTTTCGGAGTTTTTTTGACGGCCGAGCGGACTGCGGCAGGGCGCTCGGCCGGGGCCGGCGCGGTGCTGGTGCGCGGCGCAGCCTTGCGCGCAGTCGGACGCGCAGAACGGCGCGCGCGCGCTGCGGCCTGCTCGGCACGGCGCATGAGGGCGAGCTCGCGTACGCGCTCGATGTCTTCGTCGCTGAACGGGCCGTTGACACCGGAGATGGCCGCGAGCTTCATGCCGTGCTTGAGACCGAGTTTGTAGATCTCGCGCACCTTTTCCCACTCGATGTTGCGGCCGACGGTGAAGGGCTCGAAGCGGCCTTCGAGGCACAGCACCACGGTTTCGGCCACGCAGGCGTAGGCGACGTTTTTCGGCAAGCCGATGTTCTTCATCTGCACGTCGCCGGGCAGCTCGATCTCGCCAGACTCGATCACCAGCACGTCGGGCCGCTTGGCGACCTCCTCGGGCGGCAGGTCCAGCGGCCGCGCCACGTCGGTGATGACGCAGCCGGGCTTGACCTTCATGATGTCGAGCACCTTCTTGCCCGCGCCCGAGGTGGCGGTGACGATCATGTCCATGTCGCCGGCCAGGCGCTCGGCCTGCGCCGACACGCGCAGCTTCGCGTCGGGCGTTTCGCTGAGGATGGATTCCTTGAGGGCCAGCAGCTTGGCCGGCTCGGGCGCGACCAGCACCACCTCCCGCGCCACCTTGGCCAGCAGGCGCGCGCAGACCGAACCGATGGAGCCGGTGGCGCCGACGACCATGGCCTTGAAATCCACCCGGCCCTTGCCGCGGGGCTTGGGCAGCAGGTTCAGCCGCAGCAACGCGTCGTGCGCGGCCCACAGTGCGCCCGAGGCGCTGTAGGAATTGCCGGTGGTGATGGGCAAGGGCGCGCGACGCGCGACGGTCACGCCCGCATCGCCGACCACCTTGGTAAAGGCCCCCAGGCCCATGATCTGCGCGCCCAGGCGCCGCGCGAGTTCAGCCGCGTCGAGCAGACGGCGGTAGGTGAACTCGGGCGGGTGGGACATGATCTCCTTCGGTGTGCCGCCCACCGAAATCAGCCAGCCTTCGGCCTCGACACCCGTGGGTGAGCGGATGCCCGTGACGCGCGAATACACGAACGGCGGCGCATACGCCATGATCTTCTCGAGCGTGTCCATGGCCACCGGCGGCGCCACGCGCGAGAGCACCTCGATCGGCTTGACCTTTTTGAAGTACTCCTGCGACAGCGGGTGGATCACGAAGGCAAAGCGGTTGACGCGCTTGAATCCATTGGGGTAGAGCAGGCGCGGCGCGAGTTGCTCGCGCTCGATCGCTTCGAGCACCTCGTCGGGGCCGAGCGATTCGGGCTCGCGCCCGGTGGCGGCGAGCATCATCGCCTCGAGCAGCGCGGGACCGACCGCATGGCCCGCCACCTCGGGCGCCGCGTCGACGACGAGATGCACGCCTTTGTCGCGCAGGGCTTCGAGCCGCGCCTCACTCACGCCGGCCGTCACGATCGTCTTGCCGCCGAGTTCCTCGAGGCCGAATTCGTCGAGACGATGCACCGGCGCGACGACCACATGGGCCTTGGCCAGAGCGCGGCGCAAGACAAAGCGCGTCCAGTCTTTGAGAGGGCCGGAGGCCAGAAGGTCGGGCGGCGTCCAGTCGGTCACGTAATGCGCGCCGGCGAGATAGCGCTGTAGCCCATCGAGCGAGGTCAGCATCTTGGGCACACCCAGCTGCAGCAACGCGTCGGCAAACTGCAGATTCGGTGTGTATTCGGCCAGCGTCGCCGCCACCTTCAGATGCTCCTGCCCGGAGAGCACGAGCACGCGCGCGTTGTTGAAGTAGTTGCCCAGCGTCTGCTGCGTGTGGCGCACGGCCCACTCCATGAACAGCGTGCCGAGAGGTTCGCCGGTCGTCACCGGCGCGTGCCGCACCTGCGCGCGCATCGCCGCACGGTCGCGCTCGATGGTTGCGGTGGTGCGCTTGGGCGCGGCATCGCGCACGACCCCAAGCCCGATCGCCGCAGCCTTCTTGTCCCACTGCCGCAACAACTTGCCTGCCCGCGTGAGCGAGCCGTCGGTGCCCAGACGCCGCACCTGGAGCGGAACGCCGAGAAAGCGGGTTTCAAAGGAAAAATCCTGGGCCGAGGACCCCAGGCTGATCCCGATCACGGTTTTTATGCTCATCGTCGGTCTCCTTGTGGGCTTTTGCTCTTGTTTGCTCTTGTCCTGTGGAGTGCTGCGCCTACACAGCCCCCGGTTCCCCGCGCATGATGCCACCAGTTTCCCACGGTTTTTCCGCATCCGTTTCGAGGAGTTACCCATGTCTTCGTCGACCGTATCCATCGTCCAGACTGCCCGCACCCTGGGCCTCATGACCGCCAAGCGGGCCGCGGGCTTCGTGACCCGGCTGCTGCCGATCCCTCAACCTTCGTTGCTCGTGGGGCCGGACTCGAGCCTGCGCCTGGCCGAAGCCATCGGCGACTTCGGCCACCGCAAGATCCTGTTCGTCACCGATGCGGTGGTGACGAAACTCGGCCTCGCGCGGCCGATGATCGAGGCGCTCGAAGCACGCGGCTCGAAGGTGGCGGTTTTCGACCAGGTCTTGCCCGATGCGCCCATCCCCGTCATCGAGGAGGGCATTGCGCGCTTCGAGGCCGAGCACTGCGACGCCATCGTCGCCTTCGGCGGCGGCTCGGTCATGGATGCGGCCAAGGTCATCGGCCTCGCTGCGGCCAACGGGCGCCATCCGCGCGACCTGGTGGGTTACTTCCGCGGCCGGCGCGGTCCCGCGCCACTCTATGCCGTGCCGACCACGGCCGGCACCGGCTCGGAGGTGACGGTCGCAGCCGTGATCTCCGACCCCGAACAGCACCGCAAGTACGTGGTCGCCGACACCCGCATCGTGCCGCGGATGGCGGCGCTCGACCCGAAATTGATGATCGGGCTGCCGCCGGAAATCACCGCAGCAACCGGCATGGACGCCTTGACCCACGCGGTCGAGGCCTTCATCGGACTGTGGGGCACGCCGACCACCGACCGCCTCGCGCTCTCCGCCACCAGCATGGTCTTCGAGTACTTGCCGCGCGCCTATGACCGGGGCGACGACCTCGAAGCGCGCGAGAAAATGGCGCTGGCCGCGACCTACGCCGGCATGGCGTTCACGCGCGCCAACGTCGGCTACGTGCATGCGATCGCGCACCAGCTTGGCGGCCTCTACCACACGCCCCACGGCTTGGCCAACGCCATCGTGCTGCCGCATGTGCTGCGCGCGCTGCTGCCGCAAGCCGCACCGAAGCTCGCCGTGCTCGCCGAGCGGGTCGGACGGGCCGGGCGCAAAACCAAGCTCGAAGACCGCGCCCTGGCTTTCATCAAAGCCGTGGAAGCGATGAACGAGCGCTTGGGCATTCCACGCACGCTCGCCGCGCTGCGCGCCGAAGACATCCCCGCGCTCGCGCGCGCCGCCGCGCATGAGGCCGATTTCAACTACCCCGTGCCGCGGGTGCTGAGCCTCGAGGAAATCGAAGCCATCCTGCGCGCCTTGCTGCCCGATGCCGCCCCGACCGCCCGCGCCGGTACGCGCACCCGCCGACGCTCGGCCCAAGCGCCGGGGACGTATTCGGCGTTGCCATAATCCCCGGATGAGCCCTCACGTCCACCCCGTCGCCAGCCCCCTCAACACGCAAGACCACACGCGCACCGACGACGTGCGCATCCGCTCCGTGCGTCCGCTCATCACGCCTGCGCTGCTGCAGGAATGGCTGCCCGCGCCCGGCGCGGCCGTTCGCTTGGTGGAGCACAGCCGCGCGGCGATTTCGCGCGTGTTGCATGGGGCCGATGACCGGCTGGTGGTGGTGGTCGGGCCGTGCTCGATTCACGACCACGACCAGGCGCTGGAATACGCCCAAAGGCTCAAGGCCGAGGCCGATGCACTCGCGCAGGAGTTGATCATCGTGATGCGCGTGTATTTCGAAAAGCCGCGCACCACGGTGGGCTGGAAGGGCTACATCAACGACCCGCATCTCGACGGCAGTTTCGCCATCAACGAGGGACTGGAGCGCGCGCGTGCGCTGCTGCTCGACATCCTGGCGCTCGGCCTGCCGGTGGGCACGGAGTTTTTGGACCTGCTCTCACCGCAGTTCATCAGCGACCTGGTGAGCTGGGGCGCCATCGGCGCGCGCACCACCGAGAGCCAGAGCCACCGCCAGCTCGCCAGCGGCCTGTCCTGCCCGGTGGGCTTCAAGAACGGCACCGACGGTGGCGTGAAGGTCGCGGTGGACGCCCTCGTCGCCGCGCAGGCCAGCCACGCGTTCATGGGCATGACGAAGATGGGCCAGGCAGCGATTTTCGAAACCCGCGGCAACCCGGACTGCCACGTCATCCTGCGCGGCGGCAAAACGCCGAATTACGACGCTGCGAGCGTCGCCGCCGCCTGTGGGGTGCTCCAGGCCGCGGGTCTGCGCGAGCAGGTCATGGTGGACGTCTCACACGCCAACAGCAGCAAGCAGCATGCGCGCCAGATCGACGTCGCCGCCGACGTCGCCGCGCAGGTGGCGGCGGGCGAAGCACGCATCATGGGTGTGATGATCGAAAGCCACCTCGAGGAAGGCCGCCAGGACATCGTGCCCGGCCAGCCGCTGCGCCGGGGCGTCTCGGTGACCGATGCGTGCATCAGTTTCGAGCAGACGGTGCCGGTGCTCGAAGGCCTCGCCGCCGCGGTGGAACTGCGCCGCCAACGCAACCCGCACACGGCTTCGGCGTGAATCCCCCACCCGCAGCGGGTGGGCTCGCGCCATCGCGGGAACGGATTCAGCGTGGCCTTAGCGCGGCCGGCGCGGCGCCGAGGGGCCGCGGCCTTCGATGTGGCGGAAGGTGATGCGGCCCTTGGTGAGGTCGTAGGGCGAGAGTTCGAGCGAGACGCGATCGCCCGCGAGGATGCGGATGTGGTTCTTGCGCATCTTGCCGCCGGTATAGGCGATCAGTTCGTGCCCGTTGTCGAGCGTGACGCGAAAGCGCGAGTCGGGCAGCACCTCACTGGCAACGCCCATCATCTCGATCAGTTCTTCTTTGGCCATGGTGTGGTCCTTCATAGTCGCATGGAGGCGGGTCGCCCCATGCTGGGTTGCCCACGCCAAAACCACTCCGGATGCCAACCGAAACCGCCCAGCGCTCTGGGGAATCGACCAGTGTAGCAGAAATGCAACATTCGTGCCGGGACGCCGGGACGCCGGGATGCGCGACGCGCGAGGGCCCTGTTCAGCGTTGCCTTAGGTTCAGTCCTCGTCCGAGCGGCCGCTGCGTCGGATGGCGCGGATCAGCCACAGGCCACCCGCCACCGCGCCGAGGAATCCGAGCAGACCGAAGAGCGGCAATCCCAGCAGGGTCGGGCCGCCCTGCACGGTCATGACGATGGACGAGCCAATCACCAGTGCGGCGATGACGAGCGCCATGGCGAGCCGGTTGGCCGCACGGTCGATCTGATCGCCCACACGCTTGAGGTGCACGATGTCGAGCGCAATGTTCAGCTGCCCGCGCCGCGCCTGCCGCAGGATCTGGGCGACATCGTCGGGCAGGTGCTCGACGACGCCGAGCGCACGGCGCAGCGTGCCCCAGGCGCGCCGAGCAAGCGCCCGCGGCTCGTAGCGCGCACGCAGCACCTGGCGCAGCAGCGGGGTGGCTTCGGCCGCCATGTGAAAGTTCGGGTCGAGGCTGCGCCCGAGGCCTTCGAGCGTGATGAAGGCCTTGACGAGCAGCGCCAGGTCCGAGGGCAGCCCCAACTGGTGCTCGCGCAGGATGGCGGTCGCGTCGGCGAGCATCTGGCCGAGCCGAAGCTGCGCCAGCGGCACGCCGTGGTACTGGTCGACGAAGGCCTCGATTTCGCGCTCGAGCTGCGCGAGATCGGCGCCATGGCCATCGCTCGCCCATTCGAGCAGCACGTCGGCCACCGCGCGCGGCTCGCGCTCGACCAGACCGAGCAGCAGGCTCAGCAGTTCCTCGCGCCGACGCTCCGACAAGCGGCCGACCATGCCGAAGTCGATGAAGGCGATGCGGTTGCCCCTCAAGTAGAAGACATTGCCGGGGTGCGGGTCGGCGTGGTAGATGCCGTCTTGCACGATCATCTTGAGCACCGCGTGGGCGCCGCGCCGCGCGAGCCGCTCGCGGTCGAAGCCGGCTTCGGGGGTGAGCGCGTCGATGCGTTCGCCGGGCACGCCCTCGATGCGTTGCTGGACGTTGATGCGCGCACCGGTCCAGTCCCAATACACCCGCGGAATCACGATGTACGGCAGCGCCGCGAGATTGGCCGCGATCCGCTCGGCGTTGCGGCACTCGTTGGCGAGGTCGAGTTCGCGGCGCAGTGAACGCGCAAATTCCCGCACCAGTTGCTGCGGCCGGTAGGGCTTGAGGGCGGGCCATTCCGCTTCGGCCAGCGCCGCAAGCCGCGCCATGAGCCGCAGGTCTGCCTCGATGACGGATTCAATGCCGGGGCGACGGATTTTGACCACCACTTCGGTGCCGTCCTGCAGACGCGCGCCGTGCACCTGCGCAATCGATGCCGCCGCGAGCGGCTGGGCATCGAAGCGCGCAAACACCGCCTCGGGCTCGGCGCCCAGGTCCTCGCGCAGTTGCGGCCGCAGCGCTTCGATCGGCAGCGCCGGAACCTGGCTGTGGAGCTTTTCAAACTCAGCAATCCACTCGGGGCCAAACAGGTCGGCCCGCCCCGCGAGGATCTGGCCCAGCTTGACGAAGGTCGGGCCCAGTTCCTCCAGCGCGAGCCGCACCTGCACCGGCGCCGGCAGGCGCGCGAGGTCGGCCGCATGGTCCCAGTGCAGCGCATGGCCCGCGCGCTCGAGCCGATCCGCCAAGCCCAAGCGCCGGACGAGCTCACCGAAACCGTGCCGCACCAGTACCGAGGCGATTTCTTTGAGCCGGGCCAGGTCACGCGCGGCAAACAAGGTATCGATCAGCATGGAGCGATCATAGACGCCGGCAACAGCTCCTGCCTATCAAAATCCTTTTTTGATAGCAACGAACGACCGATTCATGCTGGCGAAGCGCCATTTTTATCTAAGGCGGCGCAGACCGCCCGCCGCCGGGATGCGCGGCGCGCGAGGGACTTGTTCAACGTTGCCCTAAAACTCAGGGCGCGATCGCCCGCTTCAGGCCGCGGGCCAGCGGGCGTGGCAGGCTGGCCAGGGACTCGAGCAGATGCGGCAGCACGCGCAGCTTCAGGCCCGTGAGGGTGGGCGGCACGACCGCCTCGATCAGGTGCGGCCCCGGCGTGGCCAGCGCCTGCTCGAGTGCGCGCACGAAGCCCTCGGTGCTCGTGGCGCGTTGGGCGGGCACACCCATGCCGTGCGCGAGCTGCACGAAATCGATCGGCGGCTGGCGCAGGTCGAACTGCGCGCGCGCCTTCTCGGCCGCGCCGAGCGCACCCACGCGCTGCAGCTCCACGTTCAAGATGGCGTAAGCGCGGTTGTTGAACACGATGCTCACCACATCGAGCCGCTCGCGCGCCATCGTCCACAAGGCTTGCGGCGTGTACATCGCCGAGCCGTCGCCCGAGAGCGCAATCACCTTGCGCCCCGGGCACGCAAGCGCAGCGCCGACCGCGTTGGGCAAGCCCTGCCCGATCGCGCCGCCGGTGAGTGTGAGCAAGTCGTGGCGCGGTGCGCCCGCGGTGTAGAGCGGCAGCAGCAGGCCCGAGGTCTGCGCCTCGTCGACGACGATGGCACCTTCGGGCAACAGGTGGCCGACGGCCTTGCAGACTTTGTCGGCCGTGAACTTGCCGCGCGGCCGCGGCGCGCGCTGCGCGGGCTGCACCCGAGGCGGCGTACGCTCGGCGCCAAGCGCGGCGACGAGCGCCGAAAGGCTGGCCACCACGTCCTCGTCGAACCCGGCCAACGTGTGCACCTGACAGCCCGCGGGCACGAGGTCGCTGGCCTTGCCCGGATAGGCAAAGAAGGACACCGGCGACTTGGCGTCGACCAGGATCAAATGCTCCAGTCCCGAGAGCTGCACCGAAGCAAGTTCGGCCAGATAGGCGAGCCGTTCGATCGGCGGCAGGCCCGCGCCACGCTCGAGCCGCGTGGGAAAAACCTCGGAAAACAGCCGCGCCCCGGTGTGCGCCGCAATTTGCGACGCGGCCCGCAAGGTCTCTGCGCGCAGCGCACGACCGCCGAGCAGCAGCGCCGCGCGGCCGCCGCCATTGCGCAGCGCCTGTGCGATCGCCTCGACCCGCGCGGCATCGACCGCGGCTGTGGCCCGCCGCGGTCGGGGCGCTGCGGGCACGCCGCCCTCGCTCCAGGACACATCGGCCGGCAGGATCAGCGTCGCCACCTGGCCCGGGGGCCCAAAGCTCGTGGCGACCGCCTCGGCCGCATCCTGGCCGATCTGCGCGGGGCTGAGACTGCGGCGGATCCAGGTGGAGACGTTGCGCGCCACGGTTTCGATGTCGGACTGCAGCGGCGCGTCGTAGCGCGCATGGTGCGTGGCGTGGTCGCCCACGATGTTGACCACCGGGACCCGCGCCTTGCGGGCGTTGTGCAGATTGGCCAGGCCGTTGCCCAGACCGCAGCCCAGGTGCAGCAGGGTGGCGGCGGGCTTGTCGGCCATGCGGGCATAGCCATCGGCCGCCCCGGTGGCCACGCCCTCGAACAGCGTGAGCACGGCACGCAGGCGCGGCTCGCGGTCGAGCGCCGCGACGAAGTGCATCTCGCTCGTGCCGGGATTGGTGAAGCAGACCTCCACGCCCGCCTCGACCAGCGTGCGCATCAGGGCTTGGGCTCCGTTCATGGCGTCTCCGAATTCAAGCTGGATCGCGGTCAGTGACAAAGGTCCCGCGCTGCCGCCCGCGCGGTCAGGATGCAGCCCGAGAGAAAGGTGCCTTCGAGCGAGCGCTTGCCACTGGCTCCGCCGCCGCCGAAGCCCGCGGCCTCGCCCACGGCGTAGAGGCCGGGGATGGGCGCGCCCGCAGTGTCGAGCACGCGGCTGTGCAAATCGGTCTGCAGGCCGCCCAGGCTTTTGCGGGTGATGAGCTGCACCTGAATGGCGATGTACGGTCCCGCGCCGCGTTGCTGCAGCGGTGCGGGCTTGCACGTGCGCAGCCGGTCCGGGCCCCACTGGCGCGCATGCAGAATGCGGCGGATCTGGTCGTCGTTGTGCAGCTTAGCCCCCGCGGCGAAATTCACATCGAACGCGTCCACCGTCGCTTGCAGCACCTCGGCTTGCACGTCGTCGCGCCCGGTGAGCGCATTCATCTTCGCCGCAAGCCCCGCGAGCGTGTCGTCGACGAGGAACTGCGGGCACTCGGCCACCATCTGCCGCACCAGCCGGTGGTTGCCCAACAGCGTTTCCTTCAAAAAAAGCAGGAACTGCCGGTCGCGGATGCGCGGGTTGTGCTCCGCGCCGGAAATGGCGAACTCGCGCGCTGCGATGCGCCAGTTGAGCAGCTGCCAGGTCCAGGGTTGCTCGAGCTCGGCCACACGCCGGCACAGCTCATGCGTATCGAAACCCGTCACCAAAGGCTCGGGCCCGAGCCGCCGCCCCCGATGGTCGAGCCACAAGGCCGATTTGCACGGAATCAAGGACAGCCCGTGGCCGGGGAAATGCGGCTGCGGATGCGGAATGCCCGCGGCATAGTTCCACATGTCGCCCGCGTGCGTGATCTGCGCACCCAGCGCTTCGGCCGCCTGATGCATCGATCCGTCGGCAAACGGGTGCGCGCCATTGAGAAAACCCGCGGGCAAGGGCCGATCCTGGGGCCAGTTCGCCCGCACCTGCTCGTGGCTGCCGTTGAGGCCCCCGGTGGCCAGCACCACCGCGCCCGCGCGCAGCGGCCACTCCTGCCCAGTGCTTTCGTCGCGCGCCACCGCCCCACGCAGCGCCCCTGCGGCCGTCTCGAGCGCGAGGACCCGGTGGCCGCTGAGCAGCGTCAACCGCCCCCCGCTGCCCGCGCGGCGCAGCGCTTCGATCAGGCGCAAGGTCAGCGCCCGGGCCGTGCCCCAGAGGATGTGGTAGCGCGGCACCGAGTTGCCTTCGCCCCAGTGCCCGCGCTCGACCCAGTTCACCGCGGGCATGAACTTCAGCCCGAGCGCGATCAGCCAGTCGTACACCTCGGCGCGGCAGTGCTCGACGTAATAGGCTGCCCAACGCCGCGGCCAGACCTCGTCCGGACCCAGTTCGCCAAAACGCAGCCAATCGGCGAGCGCGCGTTCAGGGCTGTCGGGGATACGCATGCGCCGCTGCAGCGGCGTATCGACGAGCGCCATGCCGCCGAAGGCCCAGCGGGCCAGGCCACCGAGGCGTTCGGGGGTGTCGCGGTCGACGACGATGACGCTCTGGCCGGCTTCGAGGCATTCCAGGGCGACGACCAAACCGGCAAGGCCACCGCCGATCACCAACACATCGGCTGCGGTTCTGGCTTCGGGCATGGCGGCTCTCCTTCGCTTGGCATCAACCCGTGCGCCGGGAGCTGCGCGCCCGAACCGAAATCCGGTCAACGCACTTCGGGCAGTTCGATCTTGACTTCCAGCACTTCGAGATTGTCCTGCCGTTCGAGGCTGACTTTGATGTCATCCGGGTTGATCCGGATGTACTTGCCAATCACGTCGACGAGGTCGCGCTGCAACGCGGGCAGAAAGTCGGGCTCTGCGGCGCTGCGGCCGACGCGCTCACGCGCAATGATGAGCTGCAGCCGTTCCTTGGCAACGCTGGCGGTCTTTTTTTTCTCACCGAGCAAAAAGGAGAGAAAGGACATGGCTCACTTCCCCCCGAACAGCCGCTTGAAGAAGCCTGGCTTCTCGGCTTCGGTAAAGCGCATGGGTCGTGATTCACCGAGGAAGCGCGCCACCACGTCCTTGTACGCCTCGGCCACGTCGCTGTCGGCCATGTGGATGGCGGGCACGCCCTGGTTCGAGGCCTGCAGCACCGTTTCGCTCTCGGGAATCACGCCGATGAGCGGAATGCGCAGTATGTCTTGGATGTCCTCGAGGCTGAGCATCTGCCCGTCGGCCACGCGGTTGGGGTTGTAGCGCGTGATCAAGAGATGTTCCTTGACCGGCTCGCCGCCTTCGATGGCGCGTTTGGTCTTGCTGCCGAGCATGCCCAGGATGCGGTCGGAATCGCGCACGCTCGAGACCTCGGGGTTGGTGACGACGAGCGCTTCGTCCGCATAGTGCATGGCCATGAGCGCGCCGGTTTCGATGCCCGCCGGCGAGTCGCACACGATGTACTCGAAACCCATCGCGGCCAGATCGGTCAGCACCTTCTCCACACCCTCCTGCGTCAGCGCATCCTTGTCGCGCGTCTGGCTGGCCGCGAGGATGTAGAGGTTGTCGCACTGCTTGTCCTTGATCAGGGCCTGGTTGAGATTGGCCTCGCCGTGGATGACGTTGATGAGGTCATAGACCACCCGGCGCTCGCAGCCCATGATGAGGTCGAGGTTGCGCAAGCCGACGTCGAAATCGATGACGGCCGTCTTGTGCCCGCGCAGCGCAAGGCCGCTGGCGAAACTGGCGCTGGTCGTGGTTTTGCCCACGCCGCCTTTACCGGAGGTGACGACGATGATTCTGGCCATGGGTCGGAGTCCTTTGCGATACAAAAATTAGGCGGCCCTGGACGCCATGTCCAGAGCCTGCATGATCAGTTTGTCGCCCTGAGGGCCGCTCTCCAGTCTGACATGAGCGGACTTACGCCACACCTCCGCCGGCCAAGGCGTTTCCGCCGTGCGGTAGACACCGGCGATCGAGACCAGCTCAGGTTCAAACGAAAGCGAAAAAATCCGCGCGTCCGCGTCGCCCCGCGCGCCCGCGATCGCCTTGCCCCGCAGCGGCGCGTAGACATGGATGTTTCCATCGGCGATGACCTCCGCGCCGGGGTTGACCATCGCCAACACCACCAGATCGCGACCCCGCGCATACACCTGCTGGCCCGAGCGCAGCGGCCGATCGATCACGAGCGCGCTGGTCGGAACAGGCGCCAGCACCTCGCCCCGTGCTTGCGGCGCAGGGTTGGATGGGGCTGCGGCCGATGGCGCGGCGTCGGCACGGGCTCGGGCATCGGGCGCATGGACCAAGCCCGCCGAGCGCGCCTCCTCGGCCTGGGCCGCTCCACCGCCGCGCCAAGCGACCGGTAGCAGCCCTTGCTGGCGCAGCAGATCGAGCAGCGCGGGCAGCGCGACGACCGTGTGCTCATCGAGGCTGGAAAAATCGAGCAGCAGCGGCTCGCCCTCGAAGAACCCAGGAATTTCGGCCAGGCGCTCCCTCAGCTCTTGCTCGAGCACGGCGACATCGCCCGATTTCAGGCGCAGCATCACCAACGGCAGGTTGGCGCTTTTGATTTCAAAGCTGAGGGGAGACTGGGCCGACACGGAATGAGACATGGAGACGGCGCGAAATTTTCTGCGCGCATCTTACGGCATGGCTCATGGCCGAACCCCGGCCGAAAGGCGGCTCAATCGGCACCAACGAGCACCCGCACATGGGCTGCGACGCTGCGCGCCAGCGCGTTGGGCTCATAGCCACCTTCGAGCGTCGAAATGAGCTTGCCGCCGCAATGGCGTCGCGCCACCACCAGGAGCTGCTGGGTGAGCCACTCGTAATCCCGGTCAACCCAGCCCAGATTGCCCATGTCGTCGTCGCGATGCGCGTCAAAGCCCGCCGAGACGAAGATGAGCTGCGGCTCGAAACGATCCAAGGCCGGCAGCCAATGCTCCAGCACCGCCGCGCGCAGTGCCTCGGACGCTGTGCGCGTGGGCAGCGCCACATTGACCATGTTCGGTCGGCGTTCGTCTTCGCCGCAAAACGGATAAAGACCGCGCTCGAATACCGAGCACATCAAGACGCGTTCGTCATCGCGAAAGATGTCCTCGCTGCCGTTGCCGTGATGCACGTCGAAGTCGATCAGGGCGACGCGCTCGAGCCCATGCACATCGAGCGCATGACGGATGCCGACCGCGGCATTGTTGAAAAAGCAAAAACCCATGGCGCGTTCGCGCTCGGCGTGATGTCCGGGCGGCCGCACGCAGCAAAAAGCGTTGGTGATTTCCCCAGCCAAAACAAGGTCGGTGGCAAGCACACAGGAGCCAGCGGCTCGAAGCGCGGCGCGCACCGTGTGTGGATTCATCAGTGTGTCGGGGTCTACGGGGCGATAGCCGTCCAAGGGGGCGGCGCTCAGGATTTCCCGAACGTACAGAGCCGTGTGCGCCCTCGCGAGCTGTTCTTCGGTGGCCAGCGGCGCGTCGAACGCGTGCATGTAGTCGAGCAGGCCTTTGGCAAGTAAGTGGTCGTAGATCGCATGCAGACGTACCGGCGCTTCGGGGTGCGAGGGCCCCATTTCGTGGCGCAGGCAATCGGGGTGGGTAATGAAGCCGCTGAGCAAGAGGTGCTTTCGATACGAGTGAATCCGGACCGCAATCGGCGCCCCGCGGGGGGAAGGGGTGGGGCTAGGAAGGGGTTTGGATGTTTATCCTAGATATGGCTATTTCAAATTAGTCGTAGTAGTAGGTCAAGCCGGTTTTTTGGGGAAAGTCGAGTTTTTCCTGAGCGGACAAGGACTTAAGGCCGGGACAGCCCTGTGAACCGAGGTCGATTGCAGCTGTCTCGCGTATAGGGACAACTTCGCTACAGGGGTGGGTCGTGTGGATAAGCCGGATTTATGCGGGAAGTTATCCACAGACTTATTCCAGGAAACCATTGCCCAAGGCTCGGGCCGATGAGTCGAAGCCGTGGCGTGGATGTGCAAGGACGCAGACCGACCGCACCCGGCCGGCGCGGCGCGGACGGACCCGGCTCAGCGTTGCCTCACGCCGTCAGCGCGCGGGCGATCCGATGTTGGAAGGGCGGGAAGGCCGCGGCGGCGCGCAAGGCCAGGCGGCGCAGCGTCCGAGCGGCCGGACGTTCGTCGGTGTAGAGACCGACGATGGCTTGCGTGGTGAGATAGAGGCTGCGCGTGTCGCGGCGATGCCGGCGTTCGTAAGCAGCCAGCGGCTCGAAGGCTCCGGGGTCGGCCTGTTGAGCCGCGGCGCGGCGTAGGCGACTCGCGAGCGTGCTGACGCCCAACAAGCCGAAGTTGAAGCCGTGGGCCGTGACCGGGTGCATGCCGACCGCGGCGTCGCCGATGCAGGCAAAGCGCGGGGCGGCGATGCGCTCGGGCCACACCGAAACCAAGGGGTAGACATGCCGCTGGCCCTGGAGCTGCATCGCACCAAGCCGGTGGGCGAATCGTGCGGCGACGGCTTGGTTGAACGCCTCGGGCGTGTCGTGGCACAGGGCTTCGATGTCGGCTGCGGGCAGGGTGATGACGACCGAAGCGCGCGGCCGACCGGTTTCGGGGTCGGGATTCATCGGCAACAAGGCGAGCGTCTGGCCGTGGTCGAACCATTCCCAGGCGGATTGGGCGTGGTCGCGTTCGTGGGTCATCGCGCAGACCAGCATGCTGCGGCCGAAATCTCGATGGGTGGCGGCGATGCCGAGCATGCGCCGGGTCGAGGAAAAGCGGCTGTCGGCAGCGATCAGCAGTCGGCCCTGCAGTTGTCGCCCGCTGGCGAGGGTGAGGTGGGCGACGTCGGGCTCGACCTGGGCCTGGACCACCCGGTCCTCGAAGTAAAAGTCGCCGGCCGGTTGCCCGCCGCGGGCGCTCGCGCAGGCCGCAAGGGCGGCGCGACGGATGTGGTGGTTGGAGACGAGAAAACCGAGTTCATTGGCACCGCAGCTTCGCGCGTCGACGACGAGCGGTTTCGGATCGGGGCCGTCGAAGATGCAGGCACGGCGCAAGGGGGCGCGGTGCTCGGGGGCGATACGGGCCCACAGACCGAGGTGCTGCAAGGTTCGAACCGATTGCTGCGTGAGAGCGATCTCGCGGCCGTCCTCGGGCGGGTCTTGAAGCTCGGCCTCGCGCAAGGGATCGATGAGGGCAATGCGCCAACCGGTCGAGGCCAGGGCGGTCGCAAAGGCCAAGCCGGCCGGCCCGGCACCGACCACGAGAATGTCGTAATTCATCCCGCGGAGGCTATCGACGGACGGGAGCGGGCGCTTTGACGGCGCTCAACTGAACAGAGGGAACGACAGAACGGACCGTAGCCTCTGGGTTTGCAGCGGATACGGGTCACGTAGCCCGTCGTTCGAAAGCCAGGCTCAGCGCTCGAGGTACCAGCGGATGATGTATTTCGCGAGGTAGCCCACCATGCCAAAGGCCAGGCCCAGGAACATCACGAAGGTTCCAAACTTGCCCGCCTTGGATTCCCACGCGAGCTGTCCGATGATGAACAGCATATACAGAATGAAGGCACCGACGCCGAAGCTCAGGCCGAAGGCCGCGATCTGTTCTTCCGAATAGCCAAACATGGAGGAAACCTTTTAGGCCGCACGCTGCGACGGCGGGAGGCGCTCGGGTAGGTGGCTTGCGTCCACGAGCTCACGGTACGCGTGCCAGCTTGCATGGCCGAGCAGCGGCAGGGCGACGATGAGACCGATGCCGCTGAGCATACCGAGCGCGGTGATGACCATGAGCAGCCCGGCCCACAAGGCCATGGGCAGTGGATTGGTAACGATGACGGCCCAGCTCGTGAGTACCGCTTGCTGGACCGAGACGGCGCGGTCGAGCAGCAGCGGCATCGAGACCACACTGGATGCATAAATCGGCGCCGCGAGCAACCCGCCGAGCAACAGCCAGAGCTCGAACAGCCACGAGTCTTCGGCCAGCACCACCGAGCGCAGGAAGTCGACGGGGGTTTGCACGGGCGCCGGTGCGTACAGCGTGATCAAGGCGGCCGAGGTCAGCACCCAACCGGTGCCGGCCAGCGCCAGGAGCAGACCAAAGCGCACCAGGCACCAATAGCCGCCGCTGCCACCGCTGCGTTGCTGCTGCCAGGCGGTCCAGGTGGCCACGAGCAAGCGGCCGTCGGCAGGCTCACCGCGCTCGAGCGCGCGGCTGAGCGCATAAAAGCCGGTGGCAAACAGCGGGGCGACGACGAGGAAACCGGACGCGGCGCTGGCCAGCAACCAGAAGCGGTCGTGTGCGATCAGCAGCAGCAGCGCCCCGGCGGCGGTCAAAGCTGCCCCTTGAACGAAGCTGATCGTCCCGGCGCGCCAAAGATCGCGCCAGCCGAGCCGTAGCCAGTGCAGAGGCCGCGTCAACCCCACCATGCGGACAGTGGGCAGGGACGTGGGTGCGGGGCAGGCGTTGGGTGTCGGCATGATGAGGAAACGCAAAGCTTAAAGCGCTGATCGTGCCTATTGTTTGCGTTTCGTCAAAGCCGGAAATACCCGGGGGTGTTTAAGGCAACGCTGAACAAGTCCCTTGCGCGCCGCGCATCCCGGCTGCGGGCGGTCTGCTTCGTTGCAAATCCTCGCCATAGCTTCGGCTATGGCTGCGGTTTGCGCCTCGCATCCCATCCCGCGGCCGGGCGCGCGCCATCGCAGGAACTTATTCAGCGTTGCCTTAAACCCGTCCCGCGCTTTGTGCCTTCACGGGGGCCGAATCCGCCTGGCCATGGGCGCTCAGTGCTTCATGCCGGGGCCGAATTCGGCGGGGTGGGCGTGTCGCCCTTCGTGCTCGAGCCAGCGCTTGGATTCGAGGTCAAAGATTTTTTGTTGTGCCGGGTTGAGCTGCGCGTAGAAGGTCTTGATCGCAGCAAGGCGCGCGTCCATGCGAGCCTGGGCCTGCGCGCGCAGCTGCTGCATGCGTTCGATGCGCTCGGGCGTGCTGAGCTTTTCCATTTCGGCACGCAGCGCGGCGCGGTCGGCGACCAGCGGCGGCTCGGGCTTCATGGCCTCGGCGAAAGTGTTCCAAGCGGGCTCTTGCGCAGGGCTCAGTTGCAAGCGCGTCTTGAGCTCGGCGAGATGACGGGCTTGGCGCTCGGCACGCTGGGCTTGCCTCGCGGTGGCGTCTGGGCCTCCATGGGTGCCGTGCATGCGCATCATGGGCGCGTGCGGGCCTTGGGGGCCAGCCATCGGGCCGGGGCCGCCTTGCGCAGGCGGACTCATTTGGGCGCTGGCTGCGAGCGCCGCGGCCGAGAGGACGGCCGTTACGACGAAGGGACGAAGTTGCGAAGTGCGCATGAGAGGCTTCCTTTCCTGTGAACTTGGAATGCTGCGCCGGGACGACCGGAGCAGACAGGAAGCGAGTGTGGCGGCGCGATGTATCGGCGCGTTGGTGCGCCGATGATGTTTTGTAAAGATCAGCGGGCCGGCCGCGCGACCGACCCACCGCATTGAGGCCTTCAGCTCTTCTTCATCGGGCAGGTGTTGATGCCCAGCAGGGTGTAGAGCGGACACCAGCCCAGCAGGCCGGTGGCGAGCGGAACCACGCCAATCCAGCCCCAGACGCCGATGGTGCCGGTGTAGGTGAGGCCCAGCAGGACCAGGCCGACGATGACGCGCAGCGCGCGGTCGATGGTGCCTTCGTTGGTTTTCATGATGCGTTCCTTTCCAAGTTGAACGAGTGGGAGCAAGGCCGGATTGTTCCGGCTGCCGTGCGCATGGTCTGTGACTTTGGTCACGGAGTCAATCGAGGGGCGGGCGAGCTCACCGTGGCCCGCTGGCGCGGCGCAAGGCGGCGGCGTCGAGGATGCGGATGTGCTCGCGGCCGCAGGCGATCCAGCCGTCACGTTCGAAGCGGCGCAGCAGGCGCGAGACGATTTCGCGCGCCGTGCCCAGGTCCTCGGCGAGTGCCTGATGGGTGGTGGCGATGTCGGGCCCGTGCCCGAGCAGCGCGGCGGCGAGCCTTTGGTCCAGCCGCTGGAAGGCGACGGCGTCGATCAATTCGGTGAGTTCGGCCATGCGCTCGGCATAGAGGCCGAGTACGAGCGCGCGAAAGCCGGGGGACTGCAGCCAGCGCTCGAAGGTTCGGGGGTCGGCGAGGATCAGCTCGGTCGGACGGGTGGCGACACCGCGCGCGGCGAGCGGGGTGCCGCGAAACAGGCAGGCGCTCGACACCAGGCAGATTTCCCCGGGGGAGACGCGGTAGAGCTCGAGCGAGCGTCCGTCGGCGGCATGGCGCGAGACTTTGACTTCACCCTCGAGCACGATCGGAAAGCCAAGACACGGGGCTTGCTCGCGGAACAGCACGGTGCCTTCGGGCACGCGCAGAAACACCGTCGCCGGCAGCTCGTGCAGCGCCGGGTCGACCGCGGCGAGGACGGGGTAGAGCGCCAGCGCCCGCTCGAGGGTGGGACCGGGGCCGGGCTCAATCGGCAACGGTGTAGCCCTCTTCGGTGATCGCCGCGGCCAGAGCCTCGCGCGGCGCGCTGGACTCGACCTCGACCCGGTTTTGGGCACGGTCGATTTGAACCTGCGCCTGCGGGTCGACGCGTTTGAGCGCGCGCTCGACCGCTTTTTCGCAATGGCTGCAGGTCATGCCGGTGACGGTGTAGGTGTGTTTCATGCGGAACTCCGGATCAAAAGCCGGAAGCATACGGCGACAGTTCAATCGTTGGACAATCAACACATGAATGAACCGGCAGTGAATCCTGGGGAAGCGGGCGATGGCGAGCGGTGCAGCGTCGACCTCGGCATCGGCGGTATGACTTGCGCCTCATGCTCGGCGCGGGTGGAGCGGGCACTGCGCAAGGTGCCCGGCGTGCAGCAGGCGACGGTGAATCTGGCGACCGAGTCGGCGCGCGTCGTGGTGGCGGGGGGCGATCCGCAGGTGGTGGCGCGCCTGGCCCGCGCGGTGCGCGAGGCGGGCTATGAGCCGCGCACGCCCGAGCAGATGCAGGCGGCGGCCGACGAGGGCCCCTGGGCGGGGTTTGGGCCGGTGGCGCTGGCCTTGGCCTTGTCCGCGCCGCTGGTGTTGCCCATGCTGCTGCAGGTGTTCGGGGTGCATGTGATGCTGCCGCCCTGGCTGCAGTTTTTGCTCGCCACCCCGGTGCAGTTCGTGCTGGGGGCGCGGTTCTACAAGGCGGGCTGGTCGGCGGCACGGCATGGCAGCGGCAACATGGATTTGCTGGTGGCCATCGGGACGACCGCGGGCTGGCTGCTGTCGGTCTGGCTGTGGTGGACGGCGCCGGCGGGCGAGACGCCGCATCTCTATTTCGAGGGCTCGGCGGTGGTGATTGCGCTGGTGCTGCTGGGCAAGTGGCTCGAAGCGCGCGCCAAGAGGCGGGCGACTTCGGCGATCCGGGCGCTGCATGCCTTGCGGCCTGAGCAGGCGCATTGGCTCGGGCCCGATGGGGAGGTCGATGTGCCGGTGGCCGAACTCTTGCCCGGCGACCGGGTGGTGGTGCGGCCGGGCGAGCGCTTCCCGGCCGATGGCCGCGTGGTCGAAGGCCACACCCAGGCCGACGAATCGCTCTTGACCGGCGAGTCGCTGCCCGTGCCCAAAGGGCCAGGGGACGCGGTGACGGGCGGCGCGATCAACGGCGAGGGCCGCGTCATGGTGGAGGTGACGGCGGTGGGGGCGGAGTCGGTGCTTTCGCGCATCATCCGGCTCGTCGAGGATGCGCAGGCCGCGAAGCCACCGATCCAGCGGCTGGTCGATCGCGTGGCTGCGGTGTTCGTGCCCGTGGTGCTGGGGTTAGCGGTGCTGACGTTGGCCGGCTGGCTCGCTGCGGGCGTGGGTTTCGAGGCGGCGGCCATCCATGCGGTGTCGGTGCTGGTGATCGCCTGCCCTTGCGCATTGGGGCTGGCGACGCCGGCGGCGATCATGGTGGGCACGGGCGTCGCGGCGCAGCACGGCATTCTGATTCAGGATCCGCTGGCGCTCGAGCGCGCCCGTGCGGTCGACACGGTGGTGTTCGACAAAACAGGCACCCTGACCGTGGGGCGGCCGACGCTGACCGCGTTTGTGACCGACGAGCCGCAGGCGGAGGATGCGTGGCTTGCTTTAGCGGCCAGTTTGCAAAGCGGCAGCGAGCACCCCTTGGCACGCGCGGTGGTGGCCGCAGCGCAGGCACGGTCGGTCGCGTTCGAGCCGGTGACACAGATGCACGCGGTGCCCGGCCGGGGCACCGAAGGGGTGGTGGACGGGGTGTGCTGGCGCTTGGGGAGTCTGCGCTGGCTCGAGGAGATGGGGGCGACGCTCGGGCCGCTCGAGGGCGAGGCGCGGCGGCTGCTGGCCAGCGGCGCGACCGTTTCGGCCTTGGCGGAATGTGGACGCGGTGAGGGCTCGGAAGCCCCCGCGGCGCGGGTGCGGGCGCTGCTGGCCTTTGCCGATGCGGTGAAGCCGGGGGCGCGCGAGGCGATCGAGCGCTTGCGCGCGCGGGGCTTGCAGGTCGTGATGCTCACCGGCGACCACCGCGCCGCAGCAGCGGCCGTGGCGCAGGCGCTCGGGCTCGATCCCGAGCGCGGTGAGGTGGTGGCCGAGGTCATGCCCGAGCAAAAAGCGGGGCACATTGCCACGCTGCGCCGCGCCGGGCGCGTGGTGGCGATGGTGGGCGACGGCGTGAATGACGCGCCTGCGCTCGCGGCCGCCGATGTGGGGCTGGCGATGGGCAGCGGCACCGATGTGGCCATGCACGCCGCGGGCATCACGCTCATGCGCGGCGACCTGGCGCTGGTGCCTGCAGCGCTCGACATTTCGGCGCGCACGGTCGGCAAGATCCGGCAAAACCTGTTTTGGGCGTTCATCTACAACATCGTCGGCATCCCGCTGGCGGCCTTGGGTTATCTGAGCCCGGTGCTCGCCGGCAGCGCGATGGCGGCGAGTTCGGTCAGCGTGATGGCCAACGCCCTGCTGCTGCGGCGCTGGCGGCCAGAATGTCAAAAAAGATAGCATGGATCGACCAAACGGCGCTGGGGTTTCGGCAGTTTTTTCGAGAACCCAGGCTCCGGAGGCCATTCAGGTTCGTTCAACGGGCGCAGCGGCGGCTGCGGCGCGTCCAAGGCGGGTTGAGGGCAGGGGCTTAAGCTGGGATTCATCTTTGCCCGACAATAATCGTCGGCGTTTGCGGGCCGCGTCACCGGCCCGCGCGGGCTGCCTTCATGGGGCCTTCAACCTTTCCTATTTTTTCCCCTTTTTGGCTACGAGCCGGTGCGCCGGCAGGGAGAACGACATGCTGAAACTTTCTCAGGCGCTGGCCACGGCGGCGCTCGGCGGCGCGCTGTGCAGCGCGGCAGCCGTCTGGGCGCAGGCGGCGCCTGCGCCGGTCACGCTGAGCCCCGAGCAGTTGAGTGCTGCGGGCATCCGCACCCAGCGGGTGAGCCGCACCGATGCCGCCGCAGCCCAGGCGCTGGAACTCTCGGGCACGGTGGTGCTGCCGCCGCAGGCGCAGCTGGTGCTCAGTGCGCCGCTGGCGGGCGTGGTGCAGCAGGTGACGGTGAGCCCAGGCCAGGCCCTGCGCGCCGGCCAGCCGGTGGCGCGGCTGCAGAGCGCGGAGCTGCTGCAATGGCAGCGCGAGCGGCTGAGCGCGCAGAACCAGTTGCAACTGGCCGAGGCGCGGCTCTCGCGCGACGAGAAGCTGTTCGCCGAGGGCCTGATTGCCGAAATGCGCGTGCAGGAGGCGCGCAGCCAGGCCGAACTGGCGCGGCTGGCACTGGCCGAGCGGCGCGCGGTGTTGAGCGTTGTGGGCGCCGGCACGCAGGGCGAGGGACTGCAGGCCGGGCTGACACTGAGCGCGCCGGTGGCGGCCACGGTGATCGAGCTGCTGGCCAGCCCCGGCCAGCGGCTTGACGCGGGCATGCCGGTGGCGCGGCTGGCGCGCGCCGGCGCGCTGGCGCTGGAGCTGCAGGCGCAGCCCGAGCAGGCTGCGAGCGTGCGCGTGGGCGACCGATTTGAGATCCTCGGCTGCCGCCGTGCCGATGGCTCGCCGGTGACGGCCCGCCTCATGGCGCTGAACCCGCAGCTCATGCCAGGCAACCAGGCGGTGGTGCTGCGCGCCGATGTGGAAGGCAAGGCGCCCGAGTGTTTGCGCGCCAACCAGTTCGTGCAGGCGCGGCGCACGGCGCTGGGCGGGCGGGCGTCGTCGGCGCTGGCGCTTCCGACCGAGGCGGTGGTGCGCCAGGGCACGCAGGCCTATGTGTTCGTGCGCACCGCCAAGGGCTTCGTGCCCACGCCGGTGCAGGTGCAGGCCCAGGGCGCAGGCCTGGTGCAGGTGACGGCCGGCCTGCGGGGCGACGAGGAGGTGGCGGTGCAGGGCACGGCCGCGCTCAAGGGCGCCTGGCAAGGCCTGGGCGCGGGAGAGGCCCAGTGATGCTGGCGCGCCTGATTGCGTTTTCGCTTGCGCAGCGGCTGCTGGTGGCGGTGCTGGCGCTGGCGCTGATGGGCGCGGGCTGGGTGGCGTTTCGCGCGCTGCCGATCGACGCCTTCCCCGATGTTTCGACCACGCAGGTCAAGATCATCCTCAAGGCGCCGGGCATGACGCCCGCGGAGGTGGAGACGCGCATCGTCGCGCCCATCGAGCAAGAGCTGCTGGGCATCCCGAAGCAGGTGATGCTGCGCTCCCAGAGCAAGTATGCGATTGCCGACATCACGCTGGACTTTGCCGACGGCACTGATATTTATTGGGCGCGGCAGCAGGTCAGCGAGCGGCTCGCCGGCGTGATGGGCGAACTGCCGCCGGGGCTCTCCGGGGGCCTCGCACCCATCACCACGCCGCTGGGTGAGATGTTCATGTTCACACTCGAAGGCCCGCAGTCGCTGGCGGAGAAGCGGCGCGTGCTCGACACCCTGGTGCGCCCGCGGCTGCGCGGCATCGCCGGCGTGGCCGACGTGAACACCCTGGGCGGCGTGGTGGAAACCTTCGAGGTCGCGCCCGATTTGGGGGCGCTCGCGGCGCGCAAGCTGTCGCTGGCGCAGCTGCAAGAGGCGCTGGCCACGAACAACCGCAACGATGGCGCGGGCCGGCTCTCGGCGGGGGAGGAGTCGTTGCTGGTGCGCGCGGACGGCAGCATCCGCACGCTCGACGATGTGCGCGCGATCGCCGTGGCGCAGAAGGACGGCCAGGTGGTGCGCGTGGGCGACGTGGCCACGGTGCGCCTGGGCAGCCTCACGCGCTACGGCGGGGTGACCCGCAACGGCGAGGCCGAGGCGGTCGAAGGCCTGGTGCTGGGCCTGCGCGGCGCGAATGCACAAAGCTTGGTGCGCGACGTGAAGGCCGCGCTCGACGAACTCGCGCCCAGCCTGCCCAAGGGCATGCAGATCGTGCCGTTTTACGACCGCGGTGCGCTGGTCGAGCGCGCGGTGGGCACGGTGAGCAAGGCGCTGGCCGAGGCCATCGTGTTGGTGCTCGCGCTGCTGCTGCTGTTCCTGGGCAATCTGCGCGCGGCGCTGGTGGTGGCGCTGATCCTGCCGCTGTCGGCGCTGGCCACCTTCGTGCTGATGCAGCAATGGGGCTTGTCGGCCAACCTGATGTCGCTCGGCGGGCTGGCCATTGCCATCGGCATGCTGGTGGATGCGGCGGTGGTGGTGGTGGAAAACATCGAGGCGCGCGCGGGTCAGACCGGCGGCAGCGCGCAATTGGCGCATTTGCACAATGTCTACCGGGCCACGCAGGAGGTGGCGACGCCGGTGGCCTCGGGCGTGCTCATCATCATGATCGTGTTCCTGCCGCTGTTGACCTTGCAGGGGCTCGAAGGCAAGCTGTTCTCGCCGGTGGCGCTGACCATCGTGTTCGCGCTGGCGGCTTCGCTGCTGCTGTCGTTGACCGTCATTCCGGTGCTGGCGTCGGTCGCGCTTAAGCGGGGTCACCATGCCACGCCGTGGGTGGTGCGCAAGCTCGAGGCCGCTTATGCGCCGCTGCTGGACTGGGCGCTGGCCCATGCCAAGACCGTGGGGCTGCTGGCCGCAGCGGCGCTGGTGGCCGCTGCAGCGGCGTTTGGCAGCATAGGCAAGTCCTTCATGCCCGCGCTCGACGAGGGCGACATCATCATGCAGGTCGAGAAGCTGCCGTCGATCAACCTCGCGCAGTCCATGGCCACCGACCTGGCGATTCAGCAGCGCATCATGAAGGCCGTGCCCGAGGTGGCGGGCATCGTGGCCCGCGTGGGCTCCGACGAGCTGGGTCTCGACCCCATGGGGCTCAACGAAACCGACACCTTCCTCGTGCTCAAGCCGCGCAGCGAATGGCGGTTCAAGACCAAGGAGGCGCTGATCGATGCGCTGCGCGAGGCCGCCGCGGGCATGCCCGGCGTGAACGTGAGCTTTACTCAGCCCATCGAGATGCGCACCTCGGAAATGCTCTCCGGCGTGCGCGGCGACCTCGCGGTCAAGGTGTTCGGGCCCGACCCGGCCGAGCTCTCGGCGCTGGCGGAAAGAATCGTCGGCGTGCTCAAGGGCCTGCCGGGTTCGGAAGACGTGGTGACGGCACAGAACGATGGCGTGCAGTACCTGCGGGTGGAGATCGACCGCGCCGCCGCCGGACGCTTCGGCCTCACGGTCGAGCAGGTGCAAAACGATTTGCGCACCCTGGTCGAAGGCCAGCGCGTGGGCACGGTGATGCAGCAGGCGCGGCGCGTGCCGCTGGTGCTGCGCGGCGACGAGCCGTTGCGCCTTTCGCCCGAGCGCTTCGCGCAGCTGCGGCTGCCGCTCGCGGGCGGCGAGTCGGTGGCGCTGGCGCAGATCGCGCGCCTGGTGCAGGACGACGGGCCGGTGAAGGTCGAGCGCGAGCAGTCCTCGCGCATGTCGGTGGTGCGCGCCAATGTGCGCGGCCGCGATCTGGTGGGCTTCGTCGGTGACGCGCAGGCCGCGGTGGCGCGCGAGGTGGCGCTGCCCGAGGGCTACCACCTCGCCTGGGGTGGGCAGTTCGAGAACCAGCAGCGCGCGGCCCAGCGGCTGGCTCTGGTGGTTCCGGTGGCGCTGGCGCTCATCGTGGGCGTGCTGTTTGCCACGCTGGGCTCGCTCCGGCAAGCGCTGCTGGTGTTCGCCAACATACCGCTGGCGCTGGTGGGCGGCGTGGCCGCGCTGGCGGTGAGCGGGGAATACCTTTCGGTACCGGCTTCGGTGGGCTTCATCGCGCTCATGGGTATTGCCGTGCTCAACGGCCTGGTGCTGGTGACCCACTTCAACCAGTTGCGCGCACGCGGCCTGCCCATCGCCGAGGTGGTGCGCCAAGGCGCCGTGCGGCGGCTGCGGCCGGTGCTGATGACGGCGAGCATCACCGCGCTGGGGCTGATTCCGCTGCTGCTGGCCACCGGGCCGGGCTCGGAGATTCAGCGGCCGCTGGCGGTGGTGGTGATCGGCGGGCTGATCAGCTCCACATTGCTGACGCTGGTGTTGCTGCCCATCGTCTATGCCCGCTTTTTCGATACCGCAGGGAAGGACCCCGCATGAACGGATCTGCAACCGAGGCACGGCCCGAGGCCGCGGCCACGCCGCCCGACTGCTTGCTGACGCTGGCGCTGCCGCGTGCACTCGAGGAAGAAGTGCTCGACACCTTGATGAGCCACCTCGAGCTTGCGCGTGGGTTCACCGTGCTGCACGGCCAGGGCATGGGCACGCATGTGGCCTTGGCGAGCGCGATGGAGCAGGTGCAGGGGCGCGCGCGGCGGGTGTTCGTGCAGGTGGCCTTGACGCGGGCGCAAGCGCATGCCTTGCTGCGCGCGCTGCACGAGGCGCTGCCGCGTGCGCGGATGGCGTACTGGATCGTGCCCTTGCTGGACTTTGGACATGTGGGAGAAACGGTATGAAGGCAGCTGAGGCCGTGCGGCGCGGGGCGCTGGCCGTCGTGTGGGGTCTGGCGGCGGGCAGCAGCTGGGCGCAGACCGCGGCGCAAGTGGGCCTGCCGCTGCCCGTGGAGGTGTTGCGCGCGGCGGTGCAGGCGCAGCCGCGCGTCGCGGCGGCCGAGGCCGCGCTGGCCGCCGCTCGGGCCCGCGGCGAGGCGCTGCAGGCGGGGCCGTATGAATGGACGGCGCGGCTCGCGCTGAATCGGCGCGACGACCGCGCGGCCGACCAGCGGCTCAGCGAGCAGGAGATCGCGTTGGAAACCGGGCTGCGCCTGCCTGGAAAGGCGCAGACGGATGGGCAGCTCGCCGCGCTCGGCGTGCAGGAACAGGTGCATGCCTTGGCGCAGGCGCGGCGCGAGGTGTTGCACGAGCTGCTGGCCGAGACCTATGCGCTGCTGGCCGCGCAGCGCGAGGCGGCGGTGCAGGCCGAGCTGGTGGCGGTGTCGCAGCGGCAGTTGGAGGTGGCGCTGCGCCGCGAGCGCGCCGGCGAGGCTGCGAAGCTCGAAACCTTGGCCGCGCGGGCCGATTTGGCGCGCGTGCAGGCCGCGGCCGAAGCCGCGCAGGCCCAGGCTGCCGAACGCTCGGCTGCCTGGCTGCGCCGTTATCCGGGCGTGCTGCTGCCCGACGCCGCGGCGGTACCGGAGTTGGAGGCGCTGGTCGCGCGCATGAAGCCGCTCGAAAGCGCGGCCGCGCAGGCGGCCTGGGTGGAGCAGCTCATGGCCCAGCACCCCGACTTGGCGGCTGCTGGGATCCGCACCGCGCTGGCGCGCACCGAAGCCAGGCGTGCCGAGCAGGACCGGCTGGCTGACCCCACCGTGGGCGTGCGCACTGCCCGCGAGCGCGGCGGGCAGGAGCGGGTGTGGGGCGTGTATGTGTCGGTGCCGATCGGCGGCGCGGCGCGGCAGGCGGCGGTGGCTGCGGCTTTGGCCCAGGCCGATCGCGCCGAGCGTGAGCAGGCGCAGACGCGCCAGCGTGTGCAGGCCGAGGCGTGGCGGATGCTCGGGGAAGCGCTGCAGGGCGTGCGTCAGGCGCAGCGCCAGCAAGTGGCGGCGCAGGCGCTGGTGCGCAGCGCCCAGTTGCAGGAACGCGCCTGGACGCTGGGTGAGGGCACGTTGTCGGATGTGCTGCTGGCGCAACGCACGGCGGCCGAGGCGCGGCTGGCGGCCGAGCGCGCGCATGTCGATGCGGCAGCGGCGTTGGCGCGGCTGGAGGCGCACTCCCCCAGCGTGTGGGCGGACGCCGGGCGGTGAGTGAGCCCACCGTCCGCCGGGCCGGCGCTTGGGCGTCGAATTCGCGGGAAGTTGACATGGATCAGGATGGACCGGGTCGTCAATCCGCATCCTCGCAGTCCTGTGCGGTTTCGACCCTGAGCGACCATGAAACACCCAAGCCTCACCATCATCCGCGACGAGCATTCGTCGCTCGCGGCCATGCTGCAGTCCATGCGGCTTCTGGTTGAACGCGGTCCGGGCGACCACCCCGAGCGATTCTTCGACGTGCTGCGCGCCATGCTGTTCTACATCGACGAGTTTCCCGAGCGCCTGCACCACCCCAAGGAGTCGGAGCTGCTGTTCCCGCGCGTCGCGCGCAAGGCGCCTGCGGTGGCCGAGACGATCGAGCGCCTCGAGCGCGACCACCAGAGCGGAGAGCGCCTGGTGCGCGAGCTGCAACACTTGCTGCTGGCCTGGGAGCTGCTGGGCGAGTCGCGGCGCGCAGCGTTCACCGAGGCGTTCCGCAAATACGTGGATTTCTACCTCGAGCACATGCGGATCGAGGAGCAGGTGATCCTGCCCGAGGCCGAGCAGCAGTTCAGCGACGCCGACTGGGCCGAACTCGACGCGGCCTTCGAACAAAACCGCGACCCGCTGACCGGCAAGTACCCGCCCGACCCAGCCTACGAGCGCCTGTTCACGCGCATCGTGATGAAAGCGCCCGCGCCGATCGGGCTCGGTGAAGACTGAGCGGCGCGGCGGCGCGGCGCCGCGCGAGCCGGCAATCGAGCACCGTTTTTCAGGCTTTTTGCCTGGAAGCCGGCGTCAAACGGCGATTTTTTGCTATCAATATAGGATTATTGACCCCCGGCATCCGCCAGGGTTGGATAGTCGGTGTAGCCATGCGCGCCGCCGCCGTAGAAGGTGCTGCGGTCGGGCGTGTTGAACGGGCCGCCGCGGCGCAGGCGTTCGACGAGGTCGGGGTTGGCGATGTAGGCGCGGCCAAAGGCGACGAGGTCGGCGCCGTGTTCGAGCGCCTGCTCGGCCAGTGCCCGGTCGTAGCCGTTGTTGACCATCCAGGCGCCGTCGCCGCCGTGGCTGCGCCAGGCGGTGCGCATGGCGTCGTAGTCGAAGGGGCGGTCCTCGCGCACGCGCGGGCCGCCGGTGGCCCCTTCGATGACATGGATATAGGCCAGTCCCAATGGGCCGAGGTGGCGGGCGACGTATTCGAACAGTGGCTGTGGATGGGGCTCGTCGATGTCGTTGGCGGGCGTGACCGGTGAGAGGCGGATGCCGGTGCGCCCTGCCCCGACCGCCTCGATCACCGCGCGCACGACCTCGAGCAGGAAGCGCGCCCGGTTCGGGATCGGTCCGCCGTAGTCGTCGCTGCGGTGGTTGGCGCTGCTTTTGAGGAACTGGTCGATCAGGTAGCCGTTGGCGCCGTGGATTTCCACGCCGTCGAAGCCCGCATCGATGGCAAAGCGCGCGGCATGGGCGTAGTCGCGCACGATGCCGGGAATTTCCTCGGCGTCGAGCGCGCGGGGGATGGAGGTTTCGACGAACACCGGCGCGCCGTCGCGGATCAGCACGGTTTTGGTGTGGGCGCGCACGGCCGAGGGCGCGACCGGCAGCGCATGGTGCGGCTGCAGGTCGACATGCGAGACCCGCCCGACATGCCAGAGCTGGGCGACGATGCGCCCTCCGGCTTCGTGGACGGCGCGGGTCACGCGCCGCCAGCCGTCGATTTGCTCGGTGCTGTAAAGCCCGGGCACGTCGGCGTAGCCCTGCCCCTGCGGGCTGATGGCGGTGCCCTCGCTCACGATCAGGCCCGCGCTGGCACGCTGGCGGTAGTACTCGGCCATGAGCGGCGTGGGCGTGCCGTTTGGTGCGCGGTTGCGCGTCAGCGGCGCCATGACGATGCGGTTGGGCAGCGCCAGGGCGCCGGCGCGAAAGGGGGTGAAGAGCTTGGACATGACGGCTCCGGGTCAGTGAATTTGGGCATAGGGTAACGCGGATGGACGCTTTGGACAGCGCCTGTGCGACATACAGCGCGCGTCGGATTGCGCCACACTCGGGCGATGTCGCCATCGAAGCCCGCCTCGACCGCGCGCGCCGCTGCGCCTGCAGAGTCCATCACGGAGCGTCCCAGCCCGGAGCCGCCGACGCACGTGGTGCTGGCGCGGGCGCTGGCTTTGTCCTTGGGTGCTGCAGTGTCGCTGGGCGTGACGCGGTTTGCGTATGCGCTGCTGTTGCCCCCGATGCGCGCCGACCTGGGTTGGAGCTACGCCCTGGCGGGCTCGATGAACACCGCCAACGCGCTGGGTTATCTGCTCGGTGCGCTGCTGACGCCGCGGCTCCTGGCGCGCTGGGGCGCGGCGGCGTTGCTGCTCTGGGGCTCGGTGGCGGCGAGCGTCTTCATGGGGCTGAGCGGCTTTTTCACCGATGCGACGCTGCTGCTGGTGCAGCGGCTGCTCGCCGGCGTGGCCAGCGCGTTCGTGTTCATCGCTGGGGGCGTGCTGGCGGCGCGGCTCGGCTCGTTGCAGCCGCGGCGCGCGGGCTTGTTGCTCGGCCTGTACTACGGCGGCACGGGTTTGGGCATCGTGGCTTCGGCGCTGCTGGTGCCGCTGGTCCTCGACGCGGTGCGGGCGCAGCCGCACGCTTGGGCCTGGGCCTGGTGGGCGCTCGCGCTCGTGTGTGCGGCCGCGACGGTGGGGCTGCGATGGCCGGCCAAAGCGCTACACGATCAGGAGCAACCTAAGGCCGATTCCAGCCGGCCCGGTTCTGCTGAGGACGCAAACCGGCGGGCAGGGCGTATGGCCTGGCGGCACTTTGCGGCGGCGCTCGCCGGCTACAGCCTGTTTGGCGTGGGCTACATCGGCTACATGACCTTCGTGATTGCGCTGCTGCGCGAGCGCGGTGCCAGCGGGGGCGAGGTGACGCTGTTTTACGCGCTGCTCGGGGTCGCGGTGATGGCGTCTTCGCGCATCTGGGCGGGTCTGCTCGACCGTGCCCGCGGCGGCGGTGCGCTCGCACTCCTCAATGCGCTCTTGGGTCTGGCGACGGTCTTGCCGGTGTTCACCGGGGCCTGGCCGGTGGTGCTGGCCTCGGGACTGCTGTTTGGTGCGGTGTTTCTCTCGGTCGTGGCGTCGACGACCGCTTTCGTGCGGCACAACCTGCCGCCTGCGCAGTGGGCAGGCGGCATCAGCGCGTTCACCATCGTGTTCGCGGCTGGCCAGATCGTGGGGCCGACCATCGTCGGCTGGATCGCCGACGGGCCCGGCGGGCTGGCGCGTGGGCTGGGATTTTCTGCGGGCGCGCTGTGGCTGGGTGCCTTGCTGGCGACGCGCCAGCGTCCCTTGGCTCAGGTCTGAGAGCGTGAGAAACCCCGGACTTCAGCGCACGACGAGCACCGGGCGCGTGGCCTGATCCACGATCTTGCGGGCGACGCTGCCGAGCATGAGTTTTTCGAGCCGGCTGCGGCCGTGCGAGCCCACGACGATCAAGTCGGCGCCGACGTCCTCGGCGGCTTTGAGGATGCCGGCGGCGACATGCGCGTCTTCGACGAGCAAGGTCTTGAGCTGCACACCGGCTTTTTCGGCGAGATCGGCAATTTCATTGAAGGCCCGGGTGGCCGTTTCCTGCGCTGCGGCAAGATAGGCCTGAAAACCCATGGGGTTGACTTCGCCGATGCCGAGGTAAGGATAGGGGTCGACGACAAAGACGGCGGTGAGTTGGGCGCCGTGGATGCGGGCAAGCTCAACCGCGCGGTGGGCGGCGTGGCTGGCGGCTTCGGAGCCGTCGGTGGCCAGTAGGATGTGTTTGAACATGGTCAGGGTCCTTTCAGGGGAAGGGCGGCGGGCCGGATGGCGCCGCCGCGCGTGGGGGCATTGTGCCGGGGTGGCGGGCGGCAGACTTGACGCGGCTCAATTTTCCGTCCGGGTCAGGGGTACAGGCCGCGCATCTCTCGCGCACGGAGGATGCGGGTGCAGGCCACGATGAAGGTGGCGGTGCGCAGGCTGACTTTTTTGTCTTGGGCCACCGACCACACGGCGCCGAAGGCCTCTTTCATGATGCGCACCAGGCGTGCGTTGATTTCATCCTCGGTCCAGAAAAAGCTGGAGAAGTCCTGCACCCACTCGAAGTAACTCACGGTCACGCCGCCGGCGTTGGCGATGACGTCGGGCACGACGAGGGTGCCGCGCTCGGCGAGGATGTCGTCGGCTTCGGGTGTAGTCGGTCCGTTGGCTCCTTCGATGACGAGGCGAGCGGAAATCCGCGCGGCGTTCGCGGTGGTGATCTGGCCTTCGAGCGCGGCGGGGATGAGGATGTCGCAGGGCACGTCCCAGAACGCGTCCGACGGCAGCGGCTCGGCCTCGGCATAGCCGGCAATGCTGCCGTGCTGTTTCACGTGGAACATCAACGCGGGGATGTCGATGCCCGACTCGCGGTACAGCGTCCCGGTGTGGTCTTGCACCGCCACGACGCGGGCGCCCGCCTCGGCAAAGAGCTTGGCTGCGATGCTGCCCACGTTGCCAAAGCCCTGCACGGCCACCCGTGCGCCGGCCACTTCGAGGCCCAGGTGGCGGGCGGCTTCGACGCCCACCGTGTAGACGCCACGACCGGTCGCTTCGCGGCGCCCGAGGGAGCCGCCGAGGTCGATGGGTTTGCCGGTCACGACGCCGGTCGCCGTCGTGCCCTCGTTCATCGAGTACGTGTCCATCATCCAGGCCATGACTTGTTCGTTGGTGTTGACGTCGGGCGCTGGAATGTCCTTGCTCGGGCCGATGATGATGCCGATTTCACTGGTGTAGCGGCGCGTGACGCGTTCGAGCTCGCCGAGGGAGAGGCTCTTGGGGTCGACCCGCACCCCGCCCTTGGCGCCGCCGAAGGGCACGTTGACGGCAGCGTTCTTGATCGACATCCAGGCGGCCAGGGCCATGACTTCGGACAAGGTGACGTCCTGGTGGAAGCGCACGCCCCCTTTGCCGGGCCCGCGGCTGGTGTTGTGCTGCACCCGGTAGCCTTCAAAGTGGGCGACGGTGCCGTTGTCGAGGTGGATCGGGACGTCGACGATCAGCGCGCGCTTGGGCCGCTTGAGTGTTTCCACCCAGCGGGCGAGATGGCCGAGGTAGGGGGTGACGCGGTCGATTTGTTGCAGGTAGATGCCCCAGGGACCGAGCCGGTCGCTGTGCAGATACGAGGGCAGGGCGTGCGCGGGGGTGTGGGATGCTGCTTGTGACATGCGATGGGTTTCCTTTTGGGATGAAGGGTTCGCGCGGGTGTGCGCGCGCTCGGCGCGGGTCGCGCCGAGCAAGCTTAATCCGCTTCGGACCGCAAAAATCGGGCCTGCGGGTTTCCCCCGGGGTGCTTAGCGCGCGCCCAATGGCCCTTCCCTCTTCAGCTTTCCCTCCCCAACAGTTCCCCCAAACGCCGGCGAACCGATAAAATTGGCGCCCCTCATCCGGCAGGGCGTGCGCCATCTTGCTGCCGCGTCAGCCCCCCTCTCCCTTGGTGCTCGACATGCTTTATCCCGAAGAATTCGACGTCATCGTCGTCGGCGGCGGCCATGCCGGCACGGAAGCGGCGCTGGCCAGCGCGCGCATGGGTTGCCGCACGCTGCTGCTCACGCACAACATCGAGACGCTCGGGCAGATGAGCTGCAACCCCAGCATCGGCGGCATCGGCAAGGGGCATTTGGTCAAGGAGGTGGATGCGCTTGGCGGCGCGATGGCGCTGGCCACCGACGAGGCGGGCATTCAGTTCCGCATCCTCAACAGCTCCAAAGGCCCGGCGGTCCGGGCCACGCGCGCGCAGGCCGACCGCGTGCTCTACAAGGCGGCGATCCGGCGGCGGCTCGAGAACCAGCCGAACCTGTGGCTGTTCCAGCAGGCGGTCGACGACCTGATGGTCGAGGGCGATGGGGATGGGGCGCGGGTGACGGGCGCGGTCACGCAAATCGGCATCCGTTTTCGGGCGCGTGCGGTGGTGCTGACGGCGGGGACTTTTCTCGACGGCAAGATTCATGTGGGGCTGCAGCACTACGCCGCGGGCCGCGCGGGCGACCCGCCGGCGGTGTCGCTCTCCGCGCGCCTCAAGGAGCTCAAGCTGCCGCAAGGCCGGCTCAAAACCGGCACGCCGCCGCGCATCGACGGCCGCACCATCGATTTCTCCAAGTGCACGGAGCAGCCGGGTGACGGCATGCCCGGTGGCCTGCCCGGGCCGGTTCCGGTGTTCAGTTTCATGGGCCGGCCGGACATGCACCCGCGGCAACTGCCGTGCTGGATCACGCACACCAACGAGCGCACGCACGACATCATCCGCTCGGGCTTCGACCGCAGCCCCATGTTCACCGGCAAGATCGAAGGCGTGGGGCCGCGCTATTGCCCGAGCGTCGAAGACAAGATCAACCGCTTTGCGGGCAAGGACAGCCACCAGATCTTCCTCGAGCCCGAGGGGCTGAGCACCCACGAGTTCTATCCCAACGGCATTTCCACCAGTCTGCCCTTCGACATCCAGTATGCGATGGTTCGCAGCCTGCCGGGGCTGGAGCACGCCCACATCCTGCGGCCCGGCTACGCGATCGAGTACGACTACTTCGATCCGCGCGGGCTCAAGCGCAGCTTCGAAACCAAAGCGATTTCGGGTCTGTTCTTCGCCGGCCAGATCAACGGCACGACGGGCTATGAGGAGGCCGCGGCCCAGGGCTTGTACGCCGGCATCAACGCGGCGCTTCAGGTCCGGGGTGAAGCGCCCTGGGTGCCGGCGCGCGACGAGGCGTATCTCGGAGTGCTGGTCGACGACCTGGTCACGCAGGGCGTGACCGAGCCCTACCGCATGTTCACGAGCCGCGCGGAGTTTCGCCTGCAACTGCGCGAGGACAATGCCGACCTGCGTCTGACGGAGACCGGCCGTCGCCTGGGCCTCGTCGACGACGCGCGCTGGGAGGCGTTCTGCCGCAAGCGCGATGCGGTTTCACGTGAAACCGAGCGCCTCAAGTCGACCTGGGTGAACCCGCGCATCCTCAGCGCCGCGGAGGCCGAGCGGGTGTTGGGCAAACCCATCGAGCGCGAATACCCCTTGTTCGAATTGATGCGCCGCCCGGGTGTGGGCTATGCCGAACTGATGGGTCTCGAAGGGGGGCGTTGGGCGCCGGCGCCGCAGCCCGACGATGCGGATGGGCGCCCGCTGGTTTCACGTGAAACACTGGGCGAGCTTTACGCGGCCGTGGTCGAGCAGTTGGAGATCGCGGCCAAATACGCGGGCTACATCGAGCGGCAGAAGGACGAGGTGGAGCGGGCGGCGGGCCACGAGTCTTTGCGCCTGCCCGAAGACCTGGACTACACCCAGGTCAGCGCGCTGTCGATCGAGGTGCGGCAAAAGCTGCAAAAACACCGCCCGGAAACGCTGGGCCAGGCCGCGCGCATCTCGGGCGTGACCCCGGCAGCCATCTCGTTGTTGCTGATCCATTTGAAGAAAAAGGGCTACAAGGACTTTGGCGGTGCGCGCGGGCCGAAGGTGGCTTCGCCGGTGGATTTGGCGCAGGATGCGGCTGAGCCCGCGGCCGTGCCCGGGGTGGCGGCCTCGTGACGGCGACGCCTCGCACCCAGGCGGTCGCCGCGCTGCGCGGGCCTTTGCGCGCAGGCGCCGAGGCGCTGGGCTGGGCGCTGACCGAGGCGCAGCTCGAGGCCTTGCTGGATTACCTCGAGCTGATCGCCAAGTGGAACCGGGTCTACAACCTCACGGCGGTGCGCGAACCGGCCGAAATGCTGACCCACCATGTGCTCGACAGCCTGGCGGTCGTCGGGCCCTTGCGGCGGCAGCTTCAGGCGCAGGGTCTGGCGGGGCCGCGGCGGGTGCTCGATGTGGGCTCGGGAGCCGGCCTGCCGGGCGTCGTGCTGGCCTTGTGCGCGCCTGAGCTCGAGGTGAGCTGTGTGGACACGGTGGCGAAGAAGGCGGCTTTCATCCAACAGGCGGCGGTGGCCTTGCGCTTGCCGAACCTGCGGGGCCTGCATGCACGGGTCGAGACGCTGTCCGCCGCGCGCGGCCAGGCGTATGACGTGGTGACCTCGCGCGCGTTTGCGTCGCTCTCCGACTTCACGCGCTGGTCGCGGGCGGCCTTGGCCGAAGGGGGCTTTTGGATGGCGATGAAGGGGCGCGTGCCCGACGACGAGATCGCCGCGCTGCCGCCCGAGGTGTCGGTGTTTCACGTGGAACGTCTCACCGTGCCGGGCTTGGACGCCGAGCGTTGCATCGTTTGGATGCGGCCCGCCTCGCTGCACGACGCCGCACTCACGTAAACTCGGCGTTCTGGCCGAACCGACCCCGGCGGCCGCTCTTTGGAAAGTTCCCAGCATGTTCGGCATTGCGGATTACGGCGCCTTCGTTGCCGCGGTTGTGTTGTTCCTGGCGATTCCGGGGCCGGGCAATCTTGCGCTCATCACCTCGACCGCCAAGGGCGGCGTGCGCGGTGGGCTGGCGGCGACTTTGGGCGTCATCGCCGGCGACCAGGTGCTGATGTGGATGGCGGTGGCCGGCGTGGCCGCGCTGCTGGCGGCCTGGCCGGTGGCGTTTGCGGCGGTGCAGTGGCTGGGCGCGGCGTATCTGGCCTGGTTGGGCTGGAAGATGCTCATGGCCAAGCCCGGCGCCAAGCCCGTGCTGCACATCGAGCCGCACCACTATTTCCGGCAGGCGGCGGCGATTACGCTGCTCAACCCCAAGGCCATCGTGTTTTACATGGCTTTCTTCCCTTTGTTCGTCGACCCCGCGCATCATCAGGGGCTGCTGACCTTTGGCGTCATGGCCGCCACCATTGCAGGGTTGACCTTCGTCTACGGCGCCGTCGTCGTGCTGCTCGCGCATGTTTTGGCCGCGCGGCTGCGCGCGATGCCGGTGCTTGGGCGCACGCTCGAGAAGATCGCCGGGGTGTTCCTGATCGGCTTTGGCGTGAAGCTGGCCTTGTCGAAGTAAAGCCCGACGGGCGCAACAGAGGGGGAGGGTCGCGTGGCGCGGATTTTCTGTGTAGCCAACCAAAAAGGCGGGGTCGGCAAGACCACCACCACCGTGAACCTGGCGGCGGGGCTGGCCAAGGTCGGCCAGCGCGTGCTCATGGTCGACCTCGACCCGCAGGGCAACGCCACCATGGGCTCGGGCGTCGATAAGCGGGAATTGCGTCTGAGCGTCTATGACGTGTTGCTCGGGGCCGCTGAGGTCCGCGAGGCCGCCTTGGCTGCGGAGCGCGCAGGCTACGCCGTGTTGGGCGCGAACCGTGAACTCAGTGGCGCGGAAGTCGAGCTCGTCGGGCTGCCCCAGCGCGAGAAGCGCCTCAAAGCGGCGCTCGCCGCCGTCGATGCGGACTATGATTTCGTGCTGATCGACTGCCCGCCGAGCCTGAGCCTGCTCACGCTCAACGGTTTGTGCGCCGCGCACGGCGTGATCGTGCCCATGCAGTGCGAATACTTCGCGCTCGAAGGCTTGACCGACCTCGTCAACACCATCAAGCAGGTGCACGCGAACCTGAACCCGGAACTGAAGATCATCGGTCTGTTGCGCGTCATGTTCGACCCGCGCATCACCTTGCAACAACAGGTCAGCGAACAACTCAAGGCGCATTTCGGCGCCAAGGTGTTCGACACCGTGATTCCGCGCAACGTGCGCCTGGCCGAGGCGCCGAGCTACGGCCTGCCGGGCGTGGTGTTCGACCCCTCGGCCCGTGGCAGCCTGGCCTTCGTCGAGTTCGCCCGCGAGATGGTCGCGCGCGCGCAGCGGCCCGATTTTCAGTAGGTTTCAAAGCTTTTCGCCGGAACCCTAGCGCCAAATGGTCAGATTGCGCTATCAAAAAGTGAACGCACGGGGTGGTCGATGAGCCCGCTCGCCCCCGTGCTGACCCTGCCCGGCTGGCTCGGCAGCGGCCCAGACCACTGGCAAAGCCGCTGGGAGGCGCTGTACGGCTTCACCCGCGTGGAGCAGCACGACTGGCTGCGCCCGCTGCGCGGCGACTGGAGCGCGCGGCTCGACGAGGTGCTGCTCGAGCAGCGCGAGCCCGTGGTGCTGGCCGCGCACAGCCTGGGCTGCATCCTGGTCGCCTGGTGGGCCGCGCACTCGCGCCACACCGACCGCGTGCGCGGCGCGCTGCTGGTTGCGCCGCCCGAGGTGGAGCGCGAGGACCTGCGGGCGCAGATCCCCGGCTGGGCGCCGATTGCCCGCACGCGGCTGCCATTTCCGTCCACCGTCGTGGCCAGCATTGATGACCCCTATGGCTCGGCCGAACACGCCGCGGCGCTGGCGCTGGCCTGGGGCAGCGGCCTTTTCATCGCCGGCGCGCGCGGCCACCTCAACGCCGACTCGGGCCTGGCCGACTGGCCCGAAGGCGTCGCCTTGTTGCAGGCGCTGCGCGAAGCTGCGGTATCAGCACCCGATTGACTTTCAAGGAATTTCCCATGGCCACCAAAAAACCCAAAGGGCTCGGACGCGGGCTCGAAGCCTTGCTTGGGCCGACCGTTCAGGAGCGCTCCGGGAGCGATGCCGCCGCGCCGGCCGCCGATTCGGCGCCCGCGAGCTTGCCGCTCGAACGGCTCGTGCCCGGCCGCTACCAGCCGCGCACGCGCATGGACGAGGGCGCGCTCTATGAACTCGCCGAGTCGATCAAGGCGCAGGGCATCATGCAGCCGATTCTGGTGCGCCGCCTCAGCGCCGAGGACGCTGCGCAGCGGCGCGCGCAGGGCGGCGCTGCCGATGCAGCGAACGCCGCCACGCCGCTGTATGAAATCATCGCCGGTGAGCGGCGTTTCCGTGCTGCGGCGCTGGCAGGCCTCGCGGAAGTGCCGGTGCTGGTGCGCGAGGTGGACGATCAGGCCGCGGCGGCGATGGCGCTGATCGAGAACATGCAACGCGAGGACCTCAACCCGCTCGAAGAAGCGCAGGGCTTGCAGCGGCTGATCCGCGAATTTGGCTACACCCACGAGCAGGCCGCGCAGGCGGTGGGCCGCTCGCGCTCGGCGGCGTCCAACCTGCTGCGGCTCCTGAATCTGGCCGAACCGGTGCAGACCATGCTGATGGCGGGCGACCTCGACATGGGCCATGCGCGCGCGCTGCTCGCCCTCGAGCGCGCAGCGCAGATCACGGCCGCGAACCAGATCGTGGCCAAGTCGCTCTCGGTGCGCGAGGCCGAGGCGCTGGTGAAGAAGATCGGCGCCGAATTCGCGCTGGCGCCGCAGAAGGCGCGCAAGGAAAAGTCGCGCGACTTGAAGCGCGTCGAAGAGGAACTGTCCGACCACTTCGCTGCCGAGGTCGAAGTGCGCATCAAGAAACGCGTCAAGCGCGCGGGTCGGGTGGACGAGGCGGGGGAACTGGTGCTGCACTTTGCCTCGCTCGACGAGCTCAACGGCCTCATCGAGCGGTTGCGCGCGGCCTGAGTCCGCCGCGAGGAGCCGCGTCGCCCAGTTCTTTCGAGGCCACGGCCGGGCGCGCCGTCCCAGGACTCATACACCTTGCCTGAGCGTCGTTGCCCTTCCAGGGGCGCCGCGTGTTCCTACAGCTGGAAAATCTTGCCCGGGTTGAGGATGTTCTTCGGGTCGAGTGCACGTTTGATGGTGCGCATAACCTCAATGGTGCCGGCGCCGGCTTCTTCGACGAGGAAATCCATCTTGTGCAGGCCGACGCCATGCTCGCCGGTGCAGGTGCCGCCGAGCGTGAGCGCGCGCCGCACGAGCTGGTGGTTCAGTGCCTCGGCTTGGGCGCGCTCCTCGGCGCTGTTGGGGTCGATCAGGTAGCCGAAGTGGAAATTGCCGTCGCCCACATGGCCGACGAGGAAATACGGAATGCCGCTCGCGTCGGCTTCGGCCACCGAGTCGAGCAGGCAGTCGGCCAGCCGGCTGATCGGCACGCAGGTGTCGGTGGAAATGGCGCGGCAACCCGGGCGGCTTTGCACCGCGGCGAAATAGGCGTTGTGCCGCGCCGTCCACAGCCGTGTGCGCTCCTCGGGCGTGCTTGCCCATTCGAAGTCCTGGCCGTGGTTTTCATGGGCGATGGCCTGTACGGTTTCGGCCTGTTCCTTCACGCTGCTGGGCGAGCCGTGAAACTCCATCAGCAGCAGATGCGCCTCGCGCAGCCCGAGCTTGCTGTGCGCGTTGACCATCTTCACGGTGTTCGCGTCGATCAGCTCGCAGCGCGCGATCGGCACGCCGAGCTGGATGGTTTCGATGGTGGTCTGCACCGCGTCGGCGATGGTGGGGAAGGAACAAATCGCAGCCGAGATGCCCTCGGGCAGCGGGTAGACGCGCAGGCTCAGTTCGGTGATGACGCCGAGCGTGCCCTCGCTGCCGACGAACAAGCGCGTGAGGTCGTAGCCTGCGCTGCTTTTTTTGGCGCGCGTGCCGGTGCGGATGACCTCGCCGCTGGCGGTGACGACCTCGAGCGCGAGCACGTTCTCGCGCATGGTGCCGTAGCGCACGGCGTTGGTGCCGCTGGCGCGCGTGGCGGCCATGCCGCCGAGGCTGGCGTCTGCGCCAGGGTCGATCGGAAAGAACAGGCCCAGGTCTTTGATGGCCTCGTTGAGTTGCTTGCGCGTGACCCCCGGCTGCACCGTGACCGTGAGATCCTCACCGTTGACCGCCAGCACCCGGTTCATGCGCGATACATCGAGGCTGATGCCGCCTTGCACCGCCAGCAAATGCCCTTCGAGCGAAGAGCCCACGCCAAACGGAATCACCGGCACCTCATGCTGCGCCGCCAGCCGCACGGTGTCGGCCACGTCGGCGGTGCTCTCGGCAAACACCACGGCCGCGGGCGGCGGCACATTGGTGAATGGCGACTCGTCGCGCCCGTGTTGCTCGCGCACCGCCTGCGCGGTGGACAACTGCGCACCGAAGCGCGCGCGCAGCGCTTCGATCAGCGCGGGCGGCACCGGGCGTTGGTGAACTTCGGGCAGCAGATGGGTGGGGGTGGAGGGTGCGTTCATCGAGGGCTCCGGTTCAGCCTTGCGGCGGCGATGGCGGCAGTTTACGGCGAGTCGATGGCCCTTCGCATGGCCCGTCGCACGGGCCGCGGCATACTCGCCCCCGGGGCCGCGACGCACCGCGCGGCCCGAACCCTGCCAGGAGCACCACCATGGGAAAACGCCTCACGCAAATCGCGACCCGCACCGGGGACGACGGCACCACCGGCCTGGGCGACAACACGCGCGTCTCCAAAAACAGCCTGCGCGTGCACGCCATGGGCGATGTGGACGAACTCAATTCGCACATCGGCCTCTTGCTGTGCGAGCCCATGCCCGACGACGTGCGCGCGCTGCTGGTGCGCATCCAGCACGAGCTGTTCAACCTCGGCGGCGAGTTGTCCATTCCCGGCTTCGAACTGCTCAAACCCGAGGCGGTGGCCGGGCTGGACGCCGCGCTGGCCCAGCACAACGCCACCTTGCCCAAGCTCGAGGAGTTCATCCTGCCCGCGGGCACGCGCGCAGCCGCGCAAGCCCATGTGTGCCGCACGGTGGCGCGCCGCGCCGAACGAGCGGTGGTGGCGCTCGGGGCGCAAGACGCGCTGCGGCCCGCCCCGCGGCAGTACCTCAACCGCCTCTCGGACCTGCTGTTCGTTCTCGCCCGCGTGCTCAATCGTCACCGCCCCGACGGCAGCGTGGGCGACGACGTGTACTGGAACAGTGCACGGCTGGCGGCGGCGACCGATCCCAAGAATAAAAAAGATAGCGCTACCTGACCGTTTGGCGCTGGGGTCCGGGGGGAAACCTCCAAAAAAACGCTCAGGAGCTCTCGCCCAGCCCCTGGGTGAGTCGCTCGCCCATCCAGCGCAGCAGGTCGAGCCACATCTGCCGCATCTCGGCGTCCAGCGGCGTGCGCAGCGCGTTGGGCAGCTCGATGGTCACCACCGGCACGCGCTTGTGCACGCCGCCGTAGTTGCCCAGGCTGCCCGGGTAGATGCCCACCTGGTCGAGGTACAGCCGCCCCAGGCGCGAGGGCGGCACACTTGGGCCGTCGAAATCGAGCACGCCGTAGGGCGCATGGATGCTCACGATCAGATGCGGTCGGAACTGCTCCATCTGCTCGTGCAGGTAGTGGCTCTCGGGTTCGGACAGCGGGGCCGGGCCAGGCCAGCGCCGCGGGTCGCGGCGGGTGCGCTGCTCCCAGTAGCGCGGCGCCTCGCGCGCCCAGCCAGGCGTCGGGAAGTTGCGGTTGAGGTCCACCCCGTGCGCATTGGTGCGCCGCGGCGGCGTGGCCACCAGGCCGTCGGGGTTGAGCACCGGCAGGAAGCGCCAGTGCACCGGCCGTGCGAGCTGCACGCCCTCGCGCGCGGCCAGATGCAGCCAGTGCAGCGCCACCGAGGCCGAGGACAGCTCGTCGCCGTGAATCGCGCCCACCACCAGCACGCGCAGCGCCGCGCCGCGGCCGCGCTCGGGCGCACCGCCGCGGGCCTCGCCCTCGGTGCCGGCGGTGTGCGCGTCCGCCTGCAGCAGCACACCGCCCTGCACCGATCGCACGGGCGCTGCCGTCAGACCGAGCGTGCGGCACAGCGCGGCCGCCACGCGCGGCAGCCGCGGCAACAGCGCCAAACAGCCGCGCTGCGCCACGTCGGCGCCCGCGGACAAACCCGCAGCCGAAGCCGTCGAGGTCGCGGGTGCCGCAACCGCAGCGGGGCCCGCGTGGGCCGTGTGCGCGAGCACCAGCGCCCCGCAGGCCACCAGCAGCCATCGAAGAACCGAAGAAACCGGAAGGGCAGAGGAACACATGGGGCAAGGCCCGGGTCAGCCAGCGACGCGCCCGAGGATAGCGGAGCCGGGCACGTGGGCGCAGCGCTCCCCCGAACGGTGAACGGCCTCTGCACCCAATTCCCTCTCAGCCTCTCAAGCAACGCGCAATACGTTCCCGCGATGGTGCGCCGCGCATGCCGGCGAGGCCAGCGGGTGCATTGGCCCCAGGCCGGGGCAGGGCGGCGCCGATGCGCGATACTGCGCGGCCGTCCACGCCCGCGCCGCTATGACCGAGCCCCATCCCGACGCCCGCAGCCCCGCGTTTTCCACGCCCGAGTTTCGTGCGGCGTTGGGCATGTTCGCGACCGGCGTCACCATCGTCACTGCGCGCCGCAGCGACGGCACGCTCGTCGGGCTGACGGCCAACTCCTTCAACGCCGTCTCGCTGCAGCCGCCGCTGGTGCTCTGGAGCCTTTCGCACGCGGCGAGTTCTTTGGCCACATTCGCGCAGGGCACGCACTACGCGATCAATGTGCTCGCCGCTGATCAAAAGACGCTGGCCGAGCGCTTTGCCACGCGCGGGGTGGACCGCTTTGCCGGCGTGGCTTGGACCGAGGGCGCCAGTGGCGTGCCGCTGATCGAAGGTGCCGCCGCGCATTTCGAATGCTTCAACCGCAGCCGCTACGACGAGGGCGACCACGTCATCTTCGTCGGCGAAGTCGAGCGCTGCAGCCACCGGCCAGGCGCCTCGCCGCTGCTCTACCACGGCGGGCGGTTCTACACCGAGCATCCGTTGTAGCTTCGGGCAAGGCTGAGCCAGTCCCTCGCGCGCTGTCGCCTGCCCGACGGGCGAGCCGTGCATCCGCATCTATTCTTGTTGCATGACCGCACCGCGCAAAGATCATCTCGACGCCACCGCGGTGGCGGTGTTGCTGGCCTGCAGCCTGTTTTGGGGCTTTCAGCAGGTGTTGGTGAAAGCCACGCTGTCCGAATTGCCGCCGGTGTTTCAGGCGGGCTTGCGGCTCGTGGGGGCGGCGGTGCTGTTGCTCTTGTGGGCGCGGGCGCGCGGTTGGGCGCTGTGGACGGCGGACGGTACGGCTGCGGCCGGGCTGCTCGCGGGCGCCTTGTTCGCGGCGGAGTTTGCGTGCATCTACCTGGGCTTGCAATACACCACCGCTTCGCGTCTGACGGTGTTTCTCTACACCTCGCCGTTCTGGGTCGCAGCCTTGCTGCCGCTGTGGGTGCGCGGCGAGCGGCTGCGCACGCCGCAGTGGCTGGGCATGGCGCTGGCGTTTGCCGGCGTGCTGCTGGCGCTGCGCGAGGGCTTTGCCGGGCAGGGGGCGGCAGCGACCTGGCGCGGCGACCTGCTCGCGCTGGCCGCCGGGCTGCTCTGGGGGTTGACCACGGTGACGATCCGCGCCACGCGGCTCGCGCAGGCGAGCGCGCCGCGGGTGCTGTTGTGGCAGTTGGGCGTGGGCGGCTTGGCCCTGCCGCTGTTGTCGCTTGCCCTCGGCGAGCGCTGGAGCTGGGCGTGGAGCCCGTTTGCCGCCACGTCGATGGCTTTGCAAACCGTCGTGGGCGCGTTCGCGAGCTACCTCGCGTGGATGTGGCTGCTGACGCGCTACCCGGCGACGAAGATGTCGGTGTTCGTGTTCCTCACGCCGGTGTTCGCGCTGCTCACAGGCGCGTTGTGGCTGCAGGAGCCGGTGACGCCCAGCCTGCTCGCCGCGCTCGTCCTGGTGGCCGCGGGCATCGTTGCGGTGAATCGGCGGCGCGTCTAGGGCGACGCTGAATCAGTTCCCGTGAGGTTCGGCGCGCGAGGGACTCATTTCATGTTTCCTCAATCCCCCCTCGTGCGCGCCAGGTATCGCTGCGCATAGTCCACATACCAAGCCAGGCAGCCGGGGTTGGCCATGGCTTCCTTGTTGATGACTTTGTCCAAGGGCTGGCCGAGCAGCAGGCGCTTGATGGGCAGTTCCTGCTTCTTGCCCGAGAGGGTGCGCGGAATCTCGGCGACCTGCTCGATGGCGTCGGGCACGAAGCGCGGCGAGAGCGCTCGGCGGATGGCGTCGGCGATCCGCGCGCGCAGCGCTTCATCGAGCACCTGCCCTTCGCGCAGCACCACGAACAGTGGCATGAAGCTCGGCCGGCCGAGGTATTCGAGGTCCACCACCATGGAGTCGAGCACTTCGGGCAGGGCTTCGACGGCGCTGTAGATCTCGCTCGTGCCCATGCGCAGGCCGTGGCGGTTGATGGTGGCGTCGCTGCGGCCGTAGATGACGCAGGAGCCGTCGGGGAAGATGCGCAGCCAGTCGCCGTGCCGCCAGACGGCGCCGGCCGAGGCGTCGAGATCGCCGCCGCCGGGTTTGCGTCCGTGTCCAGCGGGGTAGGCTTCGAAGTAGCTCGCACGGTAGCGCGAGCCGTCGGCGTCGCCCCAGAAATACAGCGGCATGGAGGGGATGGGCTGGGTGCAGACCAGTTCGCCCACGGCGTCGATGACGGGCTCGCCGGCCTCGTTCCAGGCCTCGACCGCGCAGCCGAGCAGTCGGCACTGCATGCGCCCGGGCGTTTGCGGCAGCTCGCGGTGGCCGCCGATGAAGGCGCCGGCAAAGTCGGTGCCGCCGCTGATGTTGCACCACCAAATGTCGCCGCCGTCGGGTCGCGGCTGTCGCTGGGCCAGCGCCGCGAACTGCTCGGTGCCCCAGCGCTGCGCGTCCTCCGATAAGGGCGAGCCGGTGGTGCCGAGCGCGCGGATGCGCGAGAGGTCGCCGCAGGTTGAGAGGTCGACCCCAGCCTTGAGGCAGTTGGCGTAGAAGGCTGCGCCCGCGCCAAAGAAGCTCACGCCCGTGTCGGCGGCCAAGCGCCACAGCGTCGTCCAGTCGGGCCGCTCCTTGCTGCCGCCGGGGTTGCCGTCGTAAATGACGCAGGTGGTGCCGTTGAGGAGGCCGCTCATCTGCGCGTTCCACATCACCCAGCCGGTGGAGCTGTACCAGTGGTAGCGCTCGCCAAAGCTGTTCGCGGCATAGCTGCAGCCCACGTCGTTGTGCAGCACTTTGAGCGCGAGCGCGACCAGCACGGTGCCGCCGTGGCCGTGCACGATCGGCTTGGGCAGGCCGGTGGTGCCGCTGCTGTAGACGATCCACAGCGGGTGGTCGAACGGCAGCCATTCGGGTTCAAAGGCCGCGGCTTCGGCATTGTTTCGGCCGGTTGCCCGCGTGAAGTCGTCACAGGGCAATCCAAAATCAGGAGCGCTCTGGCTCGTCCCGAGGTTGTCCCACAGCAGTACCCGGCGCACGCTGGGCAGGGCGGCGCGCAGCTCTGCCATCACGCCGAGGCGGTCGTGGTCGCGGCCGCCGTAGCTCACGCCGTCGCAGCCGATCAGCAGCACCGGCTCGATCTGGCGGAAGCGGTCGAGCACCGCGGCCGTACCCATGTCGGGCGCGCAGATGCTCCAGACCGCGCCGATCGCCGCGCAGGCGAGAAAAGCCACCATGGCCTCGGGCACGTTGGGCAAATACGCGGCCACGCGGTCGCCGCGCTGCACGCCCGCTTCGCGCAGGGCCAGCGCGAGCGAGGCGACCTGACGGCGCAGCTCGGGCCAGGAGAGTTCCGTGTGCCGGCCGCGCTCATTGCGCGCGACGACGGCCGGCAGACCCGCGGCATGCGCGGGCGCCACATGGCGGAACACCTGCTGCACATAGTTGACCTGCGCGCCCGGAAACCACACCGCGCCGGGCATCACGTTCCGGGCCAGCACCGCGTGGTGGGGCGTGGGCGACTGAAGATCGAAGTAATCCCAGATGCTCTGCCAAAAAGCGTCGAGCTCGGTGGTGGACCAGCGCCACAGCGCGTGGTAGTCGGCAAAAGCCAGGCCGCGTTCGCGCGCCAGCCACTGCTGGTAGAGACGAATCTGCGGCACGTAGGGCGGTGGGCTCGACGGGGTGAGGGCAGCGGACATGGCGGATGCGGGCAAGCGGGGGCAGGGGGGGGCAAGGGGGCCGAAGCAGCGCGGGGAAAACGATAGCGCAGCTGCGTCCCGCTGTGCACCGGGGCTGGCCCGAGCCGCCGTCGCGTGGGCGACGCTGGGGTGGCTCAGCGCGTCAGCAAGCGCCAGACCATCTCCAGTCCGGCGGCGAAAAGGTCGGTGCCGGCGGCGCCGTCGCCGGTGGTGCCGAGCAGGCTGCTGCGGCGCTCTGCGCGTTCTTCGCGCAGCACGCGCTCGCGGTCGCGCTCGATCATGATGAGCGCATCGGCCAGGCCCAGCGGCTGCACTGTGCCGGCCTGTGCGGCGATGCGGGCGTAACCGCCGAGCGCGGCCTCGACGGCCTTGGGGTCGAGCAGCGCCAGCGGCGAGCGGCAGTGGCTGCAGGCATCCTCCCGACGCACATCCACCGGCGCGCCGCAGCTCGCGCAGCGAATGACGCCCACACGCTGCGCGATGTCCTCGATCTCCGGCCGCGTGAGGTGGCGCGCGAAGCCCTTCTCCACCATGAACGCGGAGAAGGTCGCTGCCCGCCCGTGCCCGCGCGGGCAGCGGTGGGTGAGGTAGCGGCCGTGCTTGACCACGTCGTAGCCGTCGGTGAGCGCGCTGGCGCAGCGCGGGCAGGCCAGCCGGGCGGCCAGCGAATGGTGGCCTTCGTCGCGGTGGGCATGCAGCACGCGCAGCAGCTGCACCACCGACGCAGCCGACAGCAGCAGGTTCTCGCGCGGGTCGAACCAAAGCAGCTGGCAGGCGAAGCACAGGTCGAGCTCCAAGGCCTCGCCGCGCTGGCTGTGCAGGTCGAGCACCTGCATCGCGCCGCGGCAGGACGGGCAGGCAAGCCGGCCGGTGCGGGCGGTGGGCGTTGAAGTGGCTTCAATATTCATAGCAATACCTGACCAGATGGCGCTGGGATTTCGGCAGAAAACCTCGAGATCCCCGTTTTGCGCAGCCCCCGCGGGCGTGGCGGGTTTCCTCAAGGTGTGCGCAGAGCCCCCGCGCTGCTTGCTGGGGGCGCATCTTGGGCACGGCCATTTTTCTCTCACCCGTTCACGGCTTCTCAGAGGCTGAGAGGGAATTGGGCGTGCCCGAAGAGGCGCCACAAAGCGCGTCCGAGTAGGCGCAAAGCACAGCCGTAGCTCGGGCTACGGCGCGCATTTGCAACGCCCTCTGGCGTGTTTTGGGACGTCAGAGCGGGCATGACCAATTCCCTCTCAGCCTCTCAGGCCAGCGCCGCGGCCACGGCGCTGCCGAGGTCGGTGGTGCGGGCCTTGCCGCCCAGATCCGGTGTGCGCGGGCCGTCGCGCAGCACGGTTTCGATGGCGCGCACGATGCCGTCGTGCGCGGCGCGCCAGCGCGCGTCGCAACTGCTGCGGCCGCCAAGGAAGTCGAGCATCAGCGCGCCCGACCAGATCATCGCGATCGGGTTGGCGATGCCGCGGCCCGCGATGTCGGGCGCGGAGCCGTGCACCGGCTCGAACAGGCTCGGCCAGCGCCGCTCGGGGTTGAGGTTGGCCGAGGGCGCGATGCCGATGGTGCCGCAGCACGCCGGACCCAGGTCGGAGAGGATGTCGCCAAAGAGGTTGGTCGCGGCCACCACGTCGAAGCGCTCGGGCTGCAGCACGAAGCGCGCGCACAGGATGTCGATGTGCTGCTTGTCCCAGGCGACGTCGGGGTAGCGCGCCGCGGCTTCGGCGCAGCGCGCGTCCCACCAGGGCATCGAGATCGAAATGCCGTTGCTCTTGGTGGCGAGCGTGAGCGTCTTGCGCGGCCGGCTGCGCGCGAGCGCGAAGGCGAAGTTCAGCAGCCGCTCGCTGCCGGTGCGCGTGAACACCGACTCCTGCACCACGAACTCGCGCTCGGTGCCCTCGAACATCACGCCGCCCACGCTCGAATACTCGCCCTCGGTGTTCTCGCGCACGATCAGCATGTCGATGTCGCCGGCCTTGCGTCCGGCCAGCGGACAGGGCACGCCGTCGAACAGACGCGCGGGGCGCAGGTTGATGTACTGGTCGAACTCGCGGCGGAACTTCAAGAGCGAACCCCAGAGCGACACATGGTCGGGCACGGTGGCGGGCCAACCGACGGCGCCGAAATAAATCGCGTCCATGCCCGCGAGCTGCGCCTTCCAGTCGCTCGGCATCATCTGCCCGTGCGCCAGGTAATAGTCGCAGTGCGCCCAGTCGAAGGCGTGAAATTCCAGCGGCAGCGCCCAGCGCCGCGCGGCCGCTTCGAGCACGCGCAAGCCTTCGGGCATGACTTCACGGCCGATGCCGTCGCCGGCGATGACGGCGATGCGCGCGACGGGTTGTGTGGGGTAACTCATGTCAGTGGGGCACCGTGGGTGGGGTGAGCAGGCTGCCGGGGGTGTTGGGGGTGTTGGGGTTGGGGCGCCGCTCGGCTTCGCCGACGATACGGCCGTCCACGAGTTCGATGATGCGGTCGCAGCGTGCGGCCAGCCGCGGATCGTGCGTGACGATCAAACAGGCGCTGCCGTGGTCGCGGTTGAAGGCGCGCAGCAGTTCGAACACCGCGTCGGCGCTGGCGGTGTCGAGGTTGCCCGTGGGCTCGTCGGCGAGGATGAGCCGGGGCCGCAAGGACAGCGCCCGCGCGATCGCCACGCGCTGCTGCATGCCCCCCGAGAGCTCGCCCGGCCGCTTGGCCATCGCGGCGCCCAGCCCCACGCGCGTAAGCAGCTCGGCCGCGCGGGCCTCGGCCTCCGGCGTGGCCACGCCATGCGTGATGATGGACGGCAGCAACACGTTCTCGAGCGCCGTGAACGCGGGCAGCAGATGGTGGTACTGGAACACGAAGCCGATCGTGTGGCCGCGCAGCGCGGTGAGTGCCGCATCGTCGAGCGCAGCGGTGTCGTGCCCGTCGATCACGAGCCGCCCGGCGCTCGGTCGCTCGAGCAGCCCGATGAGGTTGAGCAAGGTGCTCTTGCCCGAGCCCGAGGGCCCCGTCAGCGCCACGAACTCGTGCGCGGAGAGGCTCAGGTCGATGCCGTGCAGCACCTCGGTCTCAACCGGCGTGCCGACGTTGTAGCTCTTGCGCACGCCGTCGAGCTGCAGCACCGCGTCTTCGCGCGCAGGGTTCGTGGCCAGGGCTGTGCTCATGTGCGGATCGCCTGCACCGGGTCCATGCGTGCGGCCCGTCGGGCGGGAATCCAGGCCGCGAGCAGGCCCACCCCACACGCCACCAGCGAAGCCAGCACCACGAGCCTCGGGTCGAGTTCGGCGCTGAACAGCGGCCCGCCGTCGCCCGGGTTCTTGAACACGCGCGAGAACACCACCAGCAGCGTGTAAGCCAGGCCCGAACCCAGCGCCGAGCCCGCCAGCCCCACGATACCGCCCTGCAGCAGAAACACCGCCATGATCTGCCGCTGCCCCGCGCCCATGGCGCGCAGGATGCCGATCTCGCGCTGCTTTTGCACCACGCTCACCACCAGCACGCTGGAGATTCCCAGCGCGACGATGATGACGACGAAGCTGCGAATCAGGTTGTTCGACACCGATTGATTCGACAGCGCCGTGAGCAGGCCCGAGTTGGTCTGCATCCAGCTCTCGACCGTCAGCCCGGTCTGCGCGCGCAGCGCATCGGCGACCGCGTCTGCACCGAAGAGGTCACGCACGGTGAGGTCGAGGTTCGAGACCCCGCCCGAGAGGTCGAGCAGCGTCTGCGCGAGCTTGAGCGGCACGAACACCCAGCGCCGGTTGAGATCGCGGTTGCCCATGTCGAACAGGCCGGTGATGGTGAGCGTCTCGCTGCGCCCGTTGGCCGTCGTCACACGGATCTTGTCGCCCACGGTCACGCCGAGGTCGGCCGCGAGCTCGGTGCCGATCAGCGTCTCGCTGCCGCTGACTTCGAAACGGCCGCGCACCATCTTGTCGTCCATGCGCACCACGCGCCGGTACGCGTCGGGCACCATGCCGATGAGCGCCACGCTCTTGTTCGAGTTGCCGCGCAGCGCAAACGCCGGACCGCTGACGACGGGCGAGACGGCCAGCACCCCCGGGTGCGCCGCCGCGAGCCGCGCGATGCGCTCCCACTGATCCACCGAGCGCAGCCGCTGCTCGCGCGGCTGCACGATGGCGGCAATGGCGCGCTGCGCGTCCGCTTGCAGCACGCGCTGGGTCGTCTCTTCGAGCGGACGGATCACCACATGCGCTTGCGAGCCCAGCACCCGGTCGATGATCGAATCTTGCAGCTGGTTGATGAGCTGGGTCAGAAAGATGATGACCGCCACACCCCCGGTCACGCCCGCCAGGATCAAGGCGCTTTGCATGCGCCCCTCGCGCAGAAAGCGCAGCGCCACCAGCGCCTCGAACGGCAGGCGACGTGCCCAAGGGCTCAACGCGGGACGGGTGCGGGCGGGGGCCATGGCGGTGGTCGGCAAGGCGGAGGGTGCTCGGCGTTTCAGCGCGAAATCATGCCCTGCGGCACGTCCATGGGCCGCTGGGCGTCACTGCGGGCGACTTCGCGCACGCGGTCGCCCGGCGCGGCTTTTTCGGTCTGCGGGATCACGCGCGCGCCCTCGGCCAGCCCCTCGGTGATTTCCACCGCACCAATCCCGCGCAGGCCGAGCTTGACCGGCACGCGCGCAGCCCGGCCTTCCTGCACGACCAGCACCCACGGGGCCTCGCGGTCGGCGTCACGCACCGCCGCCGCCGAGAGCACCAGCGCATCTTTCTTCTCGCCGCCCAGGATCTCGACCGACACCGTCATGTCCGGTCGCAAAAAGCCGGGCGGCTGCGGCACCGCGAGCCGCACGGGCACGGTGCCGCGCTGCGCATCGACCGCCGGCGCGATCCATGACACGGTGGCCGCAAAGCTTTGCCCGGGGTAGGCGTCCGCCACCGCCTGCGCGGCCATGCCGACCGAGACGAGCCGCAGGTTTTTCTCGTCGATCGCCGCGTCGATGCGCAGTGGACCCTCGGCGGCCAGGCCCAGCAGCGCACGGCCCGGCTGCGCCATCGAGCCCGGCTCGACATGGCGCGTGAGCACCATCGCGTCGACGGGGCTGGCGAGGTTGAGCCGCGCGAGGCGCGCGCGCGCAGCGGCCAGTGCCGATTCGGCCTGTTCCACGCGGGTGCGGACCAGCCGCGCGCCCACCTCGCCCGGTGCGTTGGCGCGCGCTTGCACCCGCGCGGCTTCCAAGGCGCTGCGGGCGTTGGCCAGCGCACGTTCGGCTTCATCGGCCTTTTGCGGTGCGAAAAAGCCCTGCGCGACCAAAGCGCGGGCGCGCTCGGCCTCGCGCTCGGCGGTTTTCAAGTTCGCCTCGGCCTGGGCGAGCGCCTGCGCGCTCACCGGCGCCGTCACGCCGCTTTGCTCGCGCGCGCGCTCGCGTGCCTCGAGCAGCGCCGCTTCGGCCTGCGCCAGCGCCGCGCGGGCCTCGTCATCGGAGAGCCGCACGAGGACTTGCCCCGCGCGCACGCGGTCGCCCTCGCGCACCCGCACCTCGCGCACCGTGGCCGTTACTTCCGAGCCCAGGTCGATGCGCGCGCTCGCTTCGACCCGGCCCGTGGCCACGACCGACTGCGCAATCGCGCCGCGCGTTACCGCCACCGTGCGCACCGGCACGCCGCGCGTGGTCCCCAGCGCCACCGCGGCCAGCACCACGAGCACCGCTGCCGCGCCCAAGCCCCACTTCATGCGTGTGTCCATGGGGCGCAAGCGTAGCAGGGCTGCGCGGCGCCCTGCCGGCGAGGGGCCTTTTTGTTGCGCTGCACGATGGACAGCGGCGGCTTTGCCACTACGATCGCGCCGGTTCAATCACCCGGAGAAGAAAATGCCCCTGTTCGACTGGAAAGAAAAAAGCCCCGAGGTGCTTGCCACCGGCGGCGTCATCGGCCCGGATGAGCGCCTGCCCTGGCCGCAGACCACCGTGATGGGGCTGCAGCATGTGGTGGCCATGTTCGGCGCCACCGTGCTCGCGCCCATCCTCATGGGCTTCGACCCCAACGTCGCCATTTTGATGAGCGGCATCGGCACGCTGATCTTCTTCGTGCTCACCGGTGGCAAGGTGCCGAGTTACCTCGGCTCGAGCTTTGCCTTCATCGGCGTGGTGATCGCCGCCACCGGCTACGCGGGCAAGGGGCCCAACGCCAACATCGCGGTGGCGCTCGGCGGCATCATCGCCTGCGGCGCGCTCTACACCCTCATCGGCGCGCTGGTCCAGGCCATCGGCACGGGCTGGATCGAGCGGCTCATGCCGCCCGTGGTGACGGGCGCGGTGGTGGCCGTCATCGGCCTGAACCTCGCGGGGATCCCGGTGAAGAACATGGCGGCGTCGAACTTCGACAGCTGGATGCAGGCGCTGACCTTCGTCTGCGTGGGGTTGGTGGCTGTGCGCACGCGCGGCATGGTGCAGCGGCTGTTGATTTTGGTGGGCTTGATCGTGGCGAGCATCCTTTACGCGGTGCTCACCAACGGCCTGGGGCTGGGCAAGCCGCTGGACCTCTCGGGCATTGCCAACGCGGCCTGGTTCGGCGCGCCGCAGTTCGCCGCGCCGGTGTTCAGCGGCCCGGCGATGCTGTTGATCGCGCCGGTGGCGATCATTCTCGTCGCCGAAAACCTCGGCCACCTCAAGGCCGTGACCGCCATGACCGGCAAGAACCTCGACCCCTACATGGGCCGCGCCTTCATGGGCGACGGCATCGCCACCATGGTCTCGGGCGCGGTCGGCGGCACGGGCGTGACCACCTATGCGGAAAACATCGGCGTCATGGCCGCGACCAAGATCTATTCCACCGCGGTGTTCCTCGTCGCGGCGCTCATCGCCGTGCTGCTGGGTTTTTCACCGAAGTTCGGCGCGCTGATCCAGGCCATTCCGCTGCCGGTGATGGGGGGTGTCTCGATCGTGGTGTTCGGCCTCATTGCGGTGGCCGGCGCGAAGATCTGGGTCGACAACCGCGTGGACTTCTCGGACAACCGCAACCTCATCGTCGCGGCCGTGACGCTGGTGCTCGGAACCGGCGACTTCACCCTCAAGTTCGGCGATTTCGCCCTCGGCGGCATCGGCACCGCCACCTTCGGCGCCATCGGCCTTTGGGCGCTGTTGGGTGGGCGGCGGTAAGGCTGCGCAATCGCCTCCCTCTCGGGGCCCGCACCCCATCGGACCTGCGGCTACCATCGCGGCCATGGACCAGAAGAAGCATTTCTTGCGCCGCCTCCGCTGGGCGGTCTACGCGGCACCGGGTGCGGCGGCAGCCGAGGGGCTGCGCACGGGCTCACCTGGCGCTGGGGAAGCGTTGCTCGCGGTGGCGGGGGTCGTTGCGGCCTCGGCGGTGTTGCTGGCGGTGCTGGCGGCCTTGATCGTTCTCGTGCTGCCGCGGCGTTGGGCGCGCCCCAAGCGCTGGCTCGTCGCGCTGGCCATCGCTCCGCTGGGCTTCGGCGTCCTGGTGCTGGTGGCCTCGGGCCTGGGCTGGTTGCAGCCGCTGGTGGCGCAGTGGTTGCTGCCGGCCCCGGCGCCCTGAACCTGGGCAGATCACGGCGGAGGAGGTCAGGACCCGGGTCTAGAATGCCCTCCCGGCCCGCGCTCGTACCCGTGCAGACCCGCGCACGGCGGTCCGGTCGATGCAGGAGACCTCATGACGCAAAACAACCCCCCGACGCCCGAAGCACTCGAAGAACGACGGGCGCAGTTGCGCCGCGCGGCGCTCGACTATCACGAGTTTCCCCAGCCCGGCAAGATCGGCATCACCCCGACCAAGCAGCTCATCAACCAGCATGACCTGGGGCTGGCCTATTCGCCCGGCGTGGCCGCCCCCTGCGAGGAAATCGTCAAAGACCCGGCCGCGGCGTTTCGCTACACCAGCCGGGGCAACCTGGTGGGCGTGGTGACCAACGGCACGGCGGTGCTCGGTCTGGGCGACATCGGGCCGCTCGCGGGCAAGCCGGTGATGGAAGGCAAGGCGGTGCTGTTCAAAAAGTTCGCCGGCATCGACGTGTTCGACATCGAAATCAACGAGAAGGACCCGGACAAGCTCGTCGACATCATCGCTGCGCTCGAGCCGACCTTCGGCGGCATCAACCTCGAAGACATCAAGGCGCCCGACTGCTTCTACGTCGAGCGCAAGCTGCGCGAGCGCATGAAGATCCCGGTCTTTCACGACGACCAGCACGGCACCGCCATCGTCGTCGGCGCGGCAATCATCAACGGCCTCAAGGTCGCGGGCAAGGACCCCAAGCGCATCAAGCTCGTCACCTCCGGCGCCGGCGCCGCGGCGCTCGCCTGCCTGGGCCTGCTCGTCAAGCTGGGTATCCCACGCGAGAACATCTGGGTCACCGACCTCGCCGGGGTGGTCTACGAGGGCCGCACCGAGCTGATGGACGCGGACAAGGTCGTCTATGCGCAAAAGACCGAGGCGCGCACGCTCGCCGAGGTCATCGACGGGGCCGACGTGTTTCTGGGCCTGTCTGCGGGCGGCGTGCTCAAGCCCGAAATGGTCGCGCGCATGGCGCCGCGGCCGCTGATTTTTGCGCTGGCCAACCCCAACCCGGAGATCCGCCCGGAGGAGGTGCGCGCCGTGCGCGACGACGCCATCATGGCCACCGGCCGCTCGGACTACCCGAACCAGGTCAACAACGTCCTGTGCTTCCCCTACATCTTCCGCGGCGCGCTCGACGCGGGCGCGACCACCATCACGGTCGAGATGGAGCTCGCCGCGGTGCGCGCGATCGCCGAGCTTGCGCAGGCCGAGCAAAACGAGGTCGTGGCGGCGGCGTATGCGGGTGAAAAACTCGCCTTCGGCCCGGAATATCTGATCCCCAAGCCCTTCGACCCGCGGCTGATGATGAAGATCGCACCCGCGGTCGCGCAAGCCGCTGCCGACAGCGGCGTCGCGCAGCGGCCGATCGCCGACATGGCCGCGTACCGGCAGCGGCTCGAGAGCTTCGTCTACGCCTCGGGCACCATCATGAAGCCCATCTTCGAGGCGGCCAAGCGCGCGACCCACAAACGTGTCGCTTATGCCGAGGGCGAGGAGGAGCGCGTGCTGCGCGCCGCGCAGATCGTGGTCGACGAGGGCCTGGCGCGCCCGACGCTGATCGGCCGGCCGGCCGTCATCGCACAGCGCATCGAGAAATTTGGCCTGCGGCTGCGTGAAGGGCGGGACTACGACGTGGTCAACGTCGAGCAGGACGACCGCTACCGCGACTTCTGGCAGACCTACCACCGCATGACCGAACGCAAGGGCGTGACGGTGCAGATGGCCAAAATCGAAATGCGTCGCCGCCTCTCGCTCATCGGGTCGATGCTGCTGCACAAAGGCTATGTCGACGGACTGATCTGCGGCACCTGGGCCACCCATGCGATGCATCTGCAGTACATCGATCAGGTCATCGGTCGCCGGCCGGGCGTTTCGGTCTATGCGGCGATGAACGGGCTGATGCTGCCCGGGCGGCAGGTGTTCCTGGTCGACACCCACGTCAACTACGACCCGAGCGCGGAACAGCTCGCGGAAATCACCGTGCTCGCCGCTGAGGAGATGCGGCGCTTTGGCATCACGCCCAAGGCGGCACTGCTGTCGCACTCCAACTTCGGATCTTCCAATCAGCCCAGCGCGGCCAAGATGCGCGAGGTGCTGGCCCTCGTGCAGCAGCGCGCGCCCTGGCTCGAGATCGACGGCGAGATGCACGGCGACCTGGCGCTCGACACCGCCGCTCGCCGCGCCCTCATGCCGCGCACCACGCTGCTCGAGGACGCGAACCTGCTCGTGCTGCCCAACATCGATGCGGCCAACATCGCGTACAACCTGCTCAAGGTCTCGGCGGGCGGCAACATCGCCGTTGGCCCCGTTTTGCTCGGCGCGGCCAAACCGGTGCATATCCTGACGCCCAGCACCACCGTGCGGCGCATCGTCAACATGACGGCGCTCACCGTCGCCGACGCGAACGCCGGCCGCTGAGGCGGCGGCCCGGCCTAGGGTTTTCCAGTGTTTTGGCTTGCGTTTTTGTCGCGTTTCCGTCACACTACGCGCCTACTTTCCGGGTTTACCCGGGGTTTTCACGGTCAAAACGACGGACGCGCAACACATGACTCGGCCGCGGCGCAGCCCTTGGGGCGCATGGATACTGGCGGCCCTGCTGCTGTTCGCTGCGGGCTTGGGGGACTGGGCGCAGGCGCGTTCCCCAGTGCCAGACCAGGCCGAAGCCGTGGCAACGGTTCGCCTGGAGCAGTTGCCCGCCGAAGCGGTTGAAACCTATCGCTTGATCCTTCAGGGCGGACCGTTTCCGTTCGAGAAGGACGGGTCGGTGTTTGGCAACCGCGAGCGGCAGCTTCCGTTGCGCGTTCGGGGATATTACCGTGAATACACCGTGAAAACGCCTGGAAGTCGGGATCGGGGCGCGCGCCGCATCGTCTGCGGCGGGGAGCCGCGGCGGCCCGAGGTGTGTTACTACACCGAGGACCATTACGCGAGCTTTCGCCGCATCGTCGAATGACGAGGGCCCGTGCCGTTTCGGCATCGATGGATCAGTCTCTTTCACATTTTTAGAAAGCCGCGGAGATGGAAACACCACTTCGTAACGTCAGGCCCAACATCGTGCAGTCGATTCGGGCCTACCGTGTGCAGGATCTGCAGGAGGCGGCACAGGCCTTGGGCCACCACTTCCTCTACGCCAACCTGGCGAACGCACAGAGCAAGCAGGACGTGCTCGACATGATCGCGCAGCAGTTCACGTTGCCCACGCATTTCGGCAAGAACTTCGACGCGCTCTTTGATTCGATCACCGATCCGGTGCACAAGTCCGGGCCGCAGCCGGGCTTTGTCGTGGTGCTCGAGCACATTCCGGCCAACGGCAAGTTCGACAAGGAAGCGCGCGAACAGTTGCTCGACATCTTCCGCGACGCGGCGGACTACTGGGCCGACCGCAAGGTTCCCTTCAGGGTCTTCTATTCTTTTCAGTAGCCCGTTCCGCATCCATGGGCCAAGCGGAACGGGCGGATGAGGCCAAAGCGCAGCACACCAGTGTCGCTGCGCCGGGGATCCATGCCCCCCAAGACAAGACCGACCCCGCCGTGGCAGCCAGTCTGCTGGTGGATGTCTCGGTCGAGGCGCTGCGCATGAGCAGCCCTTTCAATGCCGGCTACTGGCTCAACGCAGCCTGAGAGGCTGAGAGGGGATCGAACATGCCCGCCCCTTCGGGCACACCCAATTCCCTCTCAGCCTCTGAGGCAACGCTGAGAACCCGTTCCCGCGATGAAGCGCCATCGCGGGAACCGATTCAGCGCGGTTTCGGATCCAGTTCCTGTGCCAGCGCGAGGTAGTCGCCCACGGGCACTTCCTCGGCGCGGCGGTGCAGGTCGAAGCTGCTGGTGCTGCCCCGCGCTTCGAGCCAGCGGCCGAGGCTGTGCCGCAGCAGTTTGCGGCGCTGGCTGAAAGCCACACGCACGAGCTCGGAGAGCAAGGCCGCATCGACGGCCGCCGGGGATTCGATTGGGCGCATCCGCACCACCGCGCTGTCCACGCGGGGCGGCGGGTTGAAGCACTCGGGCGGCACGTCGAGCAGCCACTCCATCGCATAACGCCACTGCAGCATCACCGAAAGCCGGCCATAAGCGGCGGTGGCGGGCGCCGCGACCATGCGGTCGACCACCTCTTTTTGCAGCATGAAGTGCTGATCGCGGACGCAGTCGGCCACCTCGAGCAAATGGAAGAGGATCGGGCTCGAGATGTTGTAGGGCAGGTTGCCCACGATGCGCAGCGCCGCACCTTTGCGCTCGGCGAGTGCGCGGAAATCCACGCGCAGTACGTCGGCTTCGATGACCTCGAGTGCGCTGCGTTGGCGCAGCCGCGCCGCGAGATCACGATCGAGTTCGATCACCGTCAAAGCCCCGCTGCGCGCCACGAGCGGGTTGGTCATCGCGCCAAGCCCAGGGCCGATTTCGACGAGCGGCTCACCGGGTTTGGGATCGATCGCATCGACGATGGCGTCGAGGATTGCGGGGTCGGCCAGGAAATGCTGGCCGAAACGCTTGCGGGCGATGTGCTTCACGGCGCCTGGGGCGGTTCGCGCAACTCGACGTAGGCACGGGCCCGCACGTCGCGCGCCCAGCGCTCGTAGGCTTCCTCGAGCTTTTTCTCGCGCGCGAGGTTGCGCGCGATCTCGCGTTGTTCCTGGGGTGTCAGGGTCTTTTCGCGCCGCTCGAGCAGCTGGATGAGGTGGACGCCGAAGCGCGAAACCACGGGCGGGCTGATTTCGCCCGGCGCGAGCTGCGCCAGCGCCTCTTCGAATTCCGGAACGAACTGCCCGGGGCTGGCCCAGCCCAGATCGCCCCCTTCACGGGCGCTGCCATCTTGCGAGTATTCGCGGGCGAGGGCTGCAAAGTCGGCCTGGCCGCGCAGCACCCGGGCCCGCAGTTCGGCCAGGCGCTCGCGCGCCTGCGCTTCGCTGAGTTTCGGACCCGGACGCAGCAGGATGTGCCGCGCATGGGTTTGCGTGACCTGGGTGGGCAGGGCATCGGGCACGCGCCGCTCGAGTACCTTGAGGATGTGGAAGCCCGCGCCGGAGCGGATGGGCCCGACGACCGCCCCCGGCGCTGCCCCGCGGATGGCCTCGACGAACAGCTCCGGATAGCGGTCGAGCGGCCGCAGGCCGAGCATGCCGCCGCTTTCCCGGCCTTCGGGCGACTGGGAGAACTGCCGCGCGAGGGCCGCGAAATCCTCGCCCTGCCGAGCGCGCTGCGCCAGTTCGAGCGCGCGCTGGCGCAGCGCCCCGACCTGCTGCTGGCTCGCCTGCTCGGGCACGGCGACGAGGATGTGGCCCAGGTTGACCAGCTCCGGCGCGCCGTCCTGCGCGGCCTGGAGCGAGGCGATGAACTCGTCGACGTCGGCTTCGGTCACCTGCAGGCGGGAGGCGACTTCGCGTTCGCGCAGCCGCGTCAGGATGATTTGCCGCCGCAGGTTCTCGCGGAACTCGCGCAGGCTGACGCCGCGGCGCTCGAGTTCGCGGTGCAGTTGCTCGACACTGAGCCCGTTTTGCCGCGCGACGTTCTGCTCGGCTTGATCGACCGCTGTGTCATCGACCTTGATGCCTTGCTCGGCGGCCAGTTGCAGTTGGGCGCGCTCGGAAATGAGGCGCTCGAGCACCTCGCGCTCGAGGGTGGCGCGATCGGGCTGCGGGCCGCCACGCGCGGCCAGTTGGGCCTGCAACTGTTCGACGGCGCGCTGCACCTCGCGGTTCGTGATCGGCTCGTCGTTGACCACGGCCACGATGAAGTCGGCGGGCTGGGGGCCGCGAACCGCCGGGGGCAGCGTGGCCGCCGCCACTGCCGGGGCCAGGGTCGAGGCCGACGTTCCGGGCTTGAGGCGTAAGCCCTGTGCCGTACCCAAAGTCGGCGCGAGCAGGCCGACGCACAGCAGCGCCGTGAGGGCCTGGCTCAAGGCCGGAAGGCGGCGCGCGTGCGGCAAAGGTGGGAGGGAGGCCTCAGTCATAGTTGCTGAATCGGCTCGGCGGGGGCGCCGGCTCGCGGAGGTATTGATAGCGGGGTATGTTATCGCGCAGCGTCTTGAGGGGGTTGGAGCCCAGACGCGAGAAGCCCACGAGTTCGAGCTGGAACATGATGCGGCTGCTCGAGCTCGCCGCACCGCTTTGGAGCCGGTCGAACACGACGCGGCCGATCCAGCAGCCCGCGTCGTACTCGAAGCCGAGGATCGCGTCGACCAGCTTGTGCTCCATCACGCTGAAGTTGAGCCGCCCGACGCTGTACCAGCGCCCGGCCCCGAGGCCGCGGCCGGGGCCGAGGTCTAGGCCCGGGTCGTTCCAGAGGTCGTTGAGCGGCCACTGCCAGCCCATGTCGAGCTGTTCGCTGATGCCATTTTTGAGGCGGTAGCCGGCGCTGAGCACCCGATAGTTGCCCGGCGAGTAACGTGCGCCGAGCGTCGTGCGCAGCGAGCGGCCGGTTTTCGGGTTGAATTGCAAACCGGCGTCGGCGCGCCAGCGCGGGCTCCACTGCAAGGAGCCGCCGACGAGGATGTCGCTGAGTCGCTCGTCGATCGGGGTTTCGCCCGGCAAGGTGACTTTTTGGCTGGAGAAGCGCAAACGCTGCGCGAGCCCGAGGCGGACGAGCTCGCCGCCGTTGTCCGCGTCATACAGACGGCTGACCAGGCCCAGCGTGAGCAGGTTTTCATCGGCGATCCGATCCGAGCCGACGTAGGGGTTGTCGGAAAAAATGCTGTCGAGGTTGAAGTCCTTGGCGGCGGTGTCGTAGACCGGCAGCGCCTGCTGGTCGCGGTAGGGGGTGTAGACATAGAGCGCGCGAGGCTCGAGGGTCTGGCGCACGGCGCGGCCGAAGTAGGCCGTGTCGCGCTCGAAGATCAGGCCGCCGTCGAGACTGAAGGTCGGCAGGCTGCGTGTGGCGCGGGTGCGTCCGTCGACCAAGGGCGCGTCGAACGCGTAGTGGGTGTGGTTGGTGCGCAGTGTCGGGGTGAGAAAGCTGCCGGGCGTGAGCCAGGTGTAGCCGATTTGCGCGCTCAGCACGCTGCGCTCGGCGTTCGGTTGCAGCGTGCGCGTCGCATCGGCGCGGAATCGGCTGTAGTCGGCGTCCAGCGTGTACTGCCAGCCGCGGCTGGGGCTTAGGCCATAGCGCGCCGTGAGTTGGGGCAGGCGATCGTAGGGCGGGATGATCGGCGCGTCGGGTGTCTGCAGGGTTTGCCATTTGAGGCTGCGCCACTGCGCAGACCAAGCGCCCTGACTCCACGAGAGCCGGCCGTCGGCGGGCAGCAGGCGGGGCGTCAGCGCCGGGATGCCGCGCGTGAAGTCGCGCCAGTAGTCCGCGTCGCTCACGCGGTTGAGGTTCAGGCTCAGGCCCGTGCCGGCAGCCAGCGTGGCCTGATGCTGGGTCGACAGACCCCAGCGGTCGCGGCCGCGCAGCCGGTCCGAGGGCATGAGGTTGCCCAGGACCTGACCGCTCGCGACGGGCGCCAGGTAGCGAAACTCGCCGCCCACGGCCACGCCACGGCGGCTCATCAGCGTCGGCGTGAGTGTGGCGTCGTAGTTCGGGGCGAGGTTGAGGTAATAGGGCTGCGCGTAGGTGAAGCCTCCGACGCTGTCGAGGTCGAGTGTGGGCGGCAAAAAGCCCGAGCGGCGCTGGTCGCCGAGGGGAAACGCAAAGCCCGGCACCGGCAGGATCGGCACGCCCTTGAACTCCAGCACCCCGCCGTGCGCGCGGCCTTCTTCGGCTTCGTTGTCGATGTCGATGCGCGCGGCCCGCAAGACCCAGTCGGGCAGCCATTCGGGGCCGTTGCGGCGGCAGGTGCTGTAGCGCACGTCGTGGACCTGGCTGCGATGGTCGTCGATGAACTCGGCCCGCGCGGCCTCGCCGTAGCCGCCGTTCTTCAGGAAGGAAAAGCTGGGCTGGGTGAAAAAGCCGCTGCCGTCGTCGAGGTGCAGCTCGAGCTCGGGCCCGCGATAGACATTGCCGTAGCGGTTGAGCCGCACGTCGCCTTCGGCGCGGACCGTGTTGGTGGCGCGGTCGTAGCGCAGGCGTTCGGCGCGAATGACGGTGTCGACGCGGCGCAGCATCGCATCGCCCTCGAGCACGCTCTCGCCGTCGATCTGGCCGTGCAGGCCATCACCGAATAGAAAGGTGGGCGCTTGGCGCCGCGCCTCGGCGCTGATCGGCTCGGCCAGCGCCTCGCTCGGACGCAGGGCGGGCGCGGGCTCAGATTCGGACTGGGCGCGGGCGCAGCTGGCACCGAGCGCAAGCAGGCACAGCAGCGCGGCGCGCAGCCGCTCGGCCGCAAGCGGCGTCAAGCATCGAGGGGATTCTTCCGGGCCAGAGGCCGGCGCGCGCGGGAGCATGGAGGGGTCGTTTCGGCGGTGCAACAAGGGGAGAGCCCGTCTGCATAGAATCGATTATCCATGAGCGATCTACCTACCCCTGCGACTCCCCAGCCCTCGCCCATCCTCTGGTCCGACCCCGAACGGGGCGCGGCGTTTGCGCGCTGGCTGGGCGCGCTGGCCCCGGTGCATGACCTGGCCGTCGACAGCCTGCGGTCCGCATCGGCCGACGCGAGTTTCCGGCGTTATTTCCGCATCGATCGGCGGGGCGGGGGAAGCTGCATCGTGATGGACGCGCCGCCCCAGTACGAGAACAGCGTGCCCTTCGTGCGGGTGGCCGCGCTGCTGCGCGAGGCGGGTTTGGTGGCGCCCGAGATCTGGGCATGGGATGAGGCGCAGGGCTTCCTGCTGCTGAGCGACCTGGGGCCGACGACGATGATGTCGCAGCTCGACTCGGCGCGCCCCGAAGCCGCAGCGCCGCTCTTTGCCGCTGCCACCGATGTGCTGGTGCAATGGCAGCGCGCGAGCCGCCCCGACATGCTGCCGCCTTACGACGAGGCGTTGTTGCGGCGCGAACTCGCGCTCTTCCCCGACTGGTACTTGCGTCGGCATCGGGGCCTCGAACTCACACCGGCGCAGGCCGAGGTGCTCGCGCGGACCGACGAGCTGCTGGTGCGTCAGGCCTTGGCCACGCCGCGGGTCTATGTGCACCGCGACTTCATGCCGCGCAACCTCATGGTGCTGTCCGGCGACGGGCCCGCGCCTCGGCTCGGGGTGCTGGACTTTCAGGATGCGGTCGAAGGCCCCATCACCTACGACATCGCCAGTTTGCTGCGCGACGCCTTCATCAGCTGGGACGAAGCCTTCGTGCTCGACGTCACCGTGCGCTATTGGGAAAAGGCGCGCAAGGCCGGGCTGATGGATTTCGAGGATTGGCACAGCGACTTTGGCGCGTTTTGGCGCGCGGTGGAGTGGATGGGGCTGCAGCGGCACCTCAAGGTGGCGGGCATTTTTGCGCGACTCACGCTGCGCGACGGCAAGCCGCAGTACCTGGCCGATGCGCCACGCTTCATCGGCTACATCCGCGCTACGGCGGCCCGTTATCGGGAATTCACGCCGCTTTTGCGCCTCATCGACGAGGTCGAGGGCTTGCAGGCGGCCAGCGGCTGGGCTTTGGGCCGAATGTGATCCAATCGCCGGCGTGTTTCGGTCTTTTCTTGCTATCAAAAAGTGATTGCTTGATGCCGCGCATTTACTGCTTCCTGCCGCTGTCCGAGGGCGCGCTCGTGGTGCTGGACGCGGCGGCGTCGCGCCACGTTCAGGTGTTGCGCGCGCAACCGGGCGATGCGCTCACCCTGTTTACCGGCGCAGGCGGTCAATGGCAGGGCACGATCGAGCGCATGGGCCGCAGCGAGGTGACGGTGCGGATCGGCGGCTTCGAGCCGCTCGAGCGCGAGGCCGCGCGACCGGTGCATCTGGCCTGCGGCATGCCGGCCAACGAGCGCATGGACTGGCTGGTCGAAAAAGCCACCGAACTCGGGGCGGTGCGCGTGCAGCCGCTGCACACCGCGCACAGCGTGCTGCGCCTGAGCGCCGAGCGCGCGGCCAAGAAGCAGCAGCATTGGCAGCAGGTGGCGGTGGCCGCCTGCGAGCAGTGCGGACGCAACCGCGTGCCCACGATCGAGCCCGTGCGCACGCTCTCGGCTTGGCTCGGCAGCGCCGAAGCGCAGGCACCCGCCGCGGCGCTGCGCTGCGTGCTCTCGCTCGCCGAGGGCGCGCGGCCGTGGGGCGAGCTGCTGCGCAGCGCGACGCCCACGCAGCCCGTGTGGCTGCTCAGCGGCCCCGAAGGCGGCTTGTCGGCCGAGGAAGACGCACAGGCGCGGGCCTACGGCTTCGTGCCCGTGACGCTGGGGCCGCGCGTGCTGCGCGCCGAAACCGCGCCGCTGGCGGCGCTGGCGCTGGCGACCCTGGGCTGACCCTAAATCCGGCAGTTGACCGCTTTTCGCGAAAAGCAAGGTGTTGATGTTTCAACAATTTTCGGTGCGCAGGCCCTTCACCGCTTGGGTGAGCGCTGCGCACCAGTTCGAGCCGCCCTCGGGCCCGGGGGCAGCGTTGCAAATCCTCGCCATGGCGCCCGCCATGGCTGTGGTTTGCGCCTTGCCCGCGCGCCCGATGACGGCCCGTACGGGCGCGCCCAACTGCCGGATTTAGGCTCACGGGTTCCGCGGGGCTGCGCCGCCCGCCCGTGCACGTTGAGCAGCCAGGCCGCTGCTAGACTGCCCCAATGAACGCTTCCTTGCTGTTGTTGGCCCTGTGTCAGGGTTTGTTTCTCACCAACAACGTCGTCTTCATCGCCATCAACGGCCTGGTGGGCTACCAACTGGCGCCGGCGGGATGGATGGCGACCCTGCCGGTGATGGGCTATGTGGTTGGCGGTGCACTCTCGACCGGGCTCGTGGCGCGCGCGCAGATGCGCTGGGGGCGGCAGCGCAGTTTTCAGCTCGGGCTGGTGGTGGCGCTGGTCTCGACGCTGTTGTGCGCGTATGCCGCCTGGAGCCGGAATTTTGGCTTGCTCGTCGCTGCGACGGTGCTGGCGGGCTACTACAGCGCCAACGGGCAGCTCTACCGGTTCGCTGCCGCCGAGCTCGCCGCGCCTGCGTTTCGCGAGCGCGCCGTCTCGCTCGTGTTGGCGGGCGGTCTGCTGGGTGCGGTGATCGGCCCAAACCTGGCCGCGCGCACGCGCACCTTGACCGAGACGCCTTTCGTCGGTGCTTACCTTGCGCTGGCCGTCGTGGCGTTGCTGTCCATGGCGCTCATGGCCGGGGTGCGCTTTCCGCCGGTGCCGCCGAAGTCGGACGGCGATGCCCCGGGCCGACCGTTGTCGGAGATCGTGCGCCAGCCGGTGTTCATCGTCGCCACCGCCGGTGCCGCGCTCGGTTACGGCGTGATGAACCTGCTGATGGCGGCCACGCCGCTGGCCATGGATGTGTGCGGCTTTCCCTTCGACGACGCGGCGCTGGTGCTCGAGTGGCACGTCATCGGCATGTACGCGCCGGGGTTCTTCACCGGGCATTGGATCCGCCGGTTCGGCACGCTGCCCATCATGGGCGTGGGCGTCTTGCTCAACGCCACATGCATGGCGCTGGCGTTGTCGGGCGTGGAGCTGCAGCACTTCCTGGTGGCCTTGTTTCTTCTGGGTGTGGGGTGGAACTTCCTGTTCACCGGCAGCACCACGCTCGCTTTGCAAGCCTATCGGCCCGAGGAGCGCGACCGTGCGCAAGCCTTCATCAACTTTTGCATGTTCAGCACCATGGCGGTGACCTCCTTCGCCTCGGGCGCCCTCGTGACGACGCAGGGCTGGGCGCTGCTCAACTGGGGGTCGTTGATCCCGGTCGCCCTGCTGGGATTGGCGATCCTATGGCTGGCACGGCAAGCGCCGCGACGATGAGGCGCCGCACGAGGGGACACTCAAGGAAACCGCGCATCCAGCCAGCGTCGCAGTTGCAACAACACGCTTTGGCGGTGCGTTTCGTTGAAGGTCTCGTGGTAGAGCGGCTCAAAACGGTGCGCTTCCACCAGGGCCGGCGGTGCGGCTGCGGCGAAGCGCTGCGCCCCGCGGGGGTCGACGAGCCGGTCGGCGCCCGCATACAGCAGCAAGGTCGGAACGGCCCAGTGCGCCGCGGCGGCTTGCACGATGGGGCCGGATGCGTCGATGAAACGTGCCAGCCGCGCGCTGATGCGGTCATGCACGCAAGGGTCCTGGCGATAGGCTGCCACGACCGCCGGGTCGTGCGAGAGCGCGGCAGGATCCAGACCGTTGCTCACGGCCCAGTCGGGCGCCAGGCGCAGCAGCAGCGCGATGAGCGCGCGCTGCGCGAACCCCAGACCCGCATCGAACGCGGGCGAAGACAACACCAGTCCATCGGCGAGTCGCGGCTGTTCGGCGAGCAGCCGCGCCGCGACCAGGCCACCCAGGCTGTGCCCGAGCAGGATCAGCGGTGCGAGCGCGTGCTGCGCCCGCGTGTAACCAATCAGGTCGGCCAGGTCGTCCAGCAGGCGGCGCTCGTGGGGCAGCGTGCCGCGCGGGCCATCCGAGTCGCCGTGGCCGTATTGGTCGTATCCCCGCACCGAAAAACCCCAGCGGTTGAGTTCTTCGGCCAGCGCGTCATAGCGCCCGGCATGTTCCCCGAGGCCATGCACCAGCAGGACGACCCCGCGCACCCGACCGCCGTGCGCGGGCTCAGCCGCCCAGTCATAACAGGCGATGCGCGCGCCGTCCGAGGCGGTGTATGGGCGGATCGTTGCGACGCTCATCTCGTGGTCTTGAGCGCTTCAACCTAAATCCGGCAGTTGGGCGCACCCGGGCGGGTCGTCATCGGGCGCGTGGGCAAGGCGCAAACCACAGCCATGGCGGGCGCCATGGCGAGGATTTGCAACGCCGCCCCCGCGCCCGAGGGCGACTCGAACGGGTGCGCAGCGCTCACCCAAACGGTGAACGGCCTCTGAACCGAAAATTGTTGAAACATCAACACCTTACCTTTTCGCGAGTAGCGGTCAACTGCCGGATTTAGGTTCAAATTCCTGCTGCCAGGGCGGGCGACCATGGTGGTGTCGCCGGCCTGCCCCCTTCGAACAAGGGGCGGACGCCCCAGATGCCCTCGGCGTAGTTGGAGACGGCGCGATCCGACGAAAACATGCCCACGCCCGCGATGTTGTGCAGACACGAACGTGACCAGTCACGATGCAGGCGGTAGCGCTCGTCGACGCGGTTTTGCGTGGCGATGTAATCCGCATAGTCGGCCAGCAGTTGGTAGTAGTCCGATTCGAGCAAGGACCGCGTGAGGTCCTGGTAGCGCTGCGGCTCCTCCGGTGAAAACGCGCCGTCGGCGATGCGGTCGATCGCCATTTTCAGCTCGTAATTGCTCGCGTAGTAGCGGCGTGGGACGTAGCCATGCGCGCGCAGCTCGGCGACCTGTTCGGCGCGGTTGCCGAAGATGAACATGTGCTCTTCACCGACGTTTTGCGCAATCTCGATGTTCGCGCCGTCCCAGGTTCCGATCGTGAGCGCGCCATTGAGCGCAAATTTCATATTCCCCGTGCCGGAAGCTTCGGTTCCCGCCAGCGAAATCTGCTCCGACAGATCGGCCGCGGGGATGATCAGCTCGGCCAGCGTGACGCGGTAGTTGGGGACAAAGACGACTTTGAGGAGCGGACTGACGCAGGGGTCGGCGTTGACCGTGCGGGCCACGTCGTTGATGAGCCGGATGATCAGCTTGGCCATGTGATAGGCCGAGGCTGCTTTGCCGCCAAAGATCACCGTGCGCGGCACCCAGTTGCCTTTGGGGTTCGCCCGAATCGCGTGGTAGCGCGTGATCACATGCAGCACATTGAGCAACTGCCGCTTGTATTCATGGATGCGCTTGACCTGCACATCGAAGAGGCTCTCGGGGTCGATCTCGATCCCGAGCTCCCGCCCCACATAATCGGCCAGACGCCGCTTGTTGCGTTGCTTGACCAGTCGCAAAGCGGCCAGAAAGGCGTCGTCGTCGGCATGGGCGCGCAGTTGGCCGAGATGCGAGAGCTCCCGTCGCCAGAGCGGCCCGATGCGCGCGTCGATCAGCTCGGACAGGGCCTGGTTGGCCTGCCCGAGCCAGCGCCGCGGCGTGATGCCGTTGGTGACGTTGCAGAACTTCTCGGGCCACAGGCGTGCGAAGTCGGCAAACAGCGTGCGCACCATGATGTCGCTGTGCAGCGCCGAAACGCCATTGACTTTGTGACTGGCCAGCGCACACAACCAAGCCATGCGCACCCGGCGCTGCCCGTTTTCCTCGATCAGCGAGACCCGGCGCAGCAGATCCATGTCCTCGGGAAAGCGCGCATGCACCTCGGCGAGGTGGCGGGCGTTGATGTCATAGATGATCTGCAAATGCCGCGGCAGCAGCCAGCCCAAGAGGTCCACCGGCCAGACCTCCAGCGCCTCGGGCATCAGCGTGTGATTGGTGTAGCTGAAGATGCGCTGGCACAGCGCCCAGGCCTCGTCCCAGGGCACCCGATGCTCGTCGACCAGCAGGCGCATCAGTTCGGGCACCGCCAGCGCCGGGTGCGTGTCATTGAGGTGGATGGCCACCTTGTCGGCCAACTGCTCGAAACTCCCGTGCGTCTTGAGGTAGCGGCGCAACAAATCCTGCAAGGAGGCGCTGACGAAGAAATACTCCTGACGCAGACGCAACTGCCGGCCCTGCTCGGTTTTGTCTTCGGGGTAGAGCACCAGCGAGACGTTTTCGGACCAGTTTTTGGCCTCGACCGCGCGCATGTAGTCGCCCCGGTTGAACTGCTCGAGGTTGAGCGCGCTCTCGGCGCGCGCGGACCACAGCCGCAGCGTCGCGACCGAGCTCAGCTCATAGCCCGGCACGCCGCTGTCGTAGGCGACGGCAATGACGTTTTCCGTGTCCACCCAGCGCACCCTCTGGCCGTCAGGCACCAAATGCCCGCGGTAGCGCACCGTGTAGCTGTATTCGGGGCGCATGAATTCCCAGGGGTTGCCGTTGAGCAACCACTGATCGGGCTCCTCCACCTGACGGCCATCGACGATGCGCTGCGCGAACATGCCGTATTCGTAACGGATGCCGTAGCCCATGCCCGGCAGCGCGAGTGTGGCCATCGAGTCCAGGAAACACGCGGCCAGCCGCCCGAGGCCGCCGTTGCCGAGTCCCGGATCGGCCTCGAGGTCGACCAGCGTGTCGAAATCCGCGCCCAGTTGCGTGCACGCCTTGCGGATGTCTTCGAGCAAGCCTTCCGCGGCGAGCGCATTGGTGAGCATGCGCCCGGGCAAAAATTCCATCGACAGGTAATAGACGCGCTTGGCATCCTGGTCGATCGCGGCGTGGTGCGTCTCGCGCCAGCGGTCCATGATGCGGTCCCGAACCGCGTAGAAGACCGCAAACAGCCAATCCCGCGCACACGCGGAGCGCACGTCCTTGCCCACCGAATACACCAACCGGTTCGAGATCGAGCGCTTGAGCGCCTCGACCGTGCTGACGGGTCGGTCGAAATCGAACGACGCCGATGCGCTCGGCGCGAGGGGCGATGGGGCAGCGTCAGGGGCGTTCATGAGGCCAGCCTTGCGGAAGAAGAACGAATGCCATCGTACAGCGTGCCATATTGCCGCGCGGCGCGCGCCCAGTCGAACCGTAGGCTCATGGCGTGTGTCTGGACCCGTTGCCAGTCGGCGCCGCGGCGGTGCAGCGCGAAGGCGCGCCGAATGGCGGCGTCGAGCGCAGCGGGCGTGGCCTCATGGAACACGAAGCCACTGGCGCGACCGTCGTCGATCGCCTCGAGGCTGCTGTCGACGACCGTGTCGGCCAGCCCGCCCACCGCGCGCACCAGCGGCAAGGCGCCGTACCGCATACCGTAGAGCTGCGTCAGGCCGCAGGGCTCGAAGCGCGAGGGCACGAGGATCACGTCGGCTGCAGCGATGATGCGATGGGCCAGCCCCTCGTCGTAGCCGTCGCGCAGGCGCGCCTGGCCCGGGTGGGCGGCGCAGGCCGCTTCCAGCGCGCGCTCGATCGCCGCGTCCCCGTGGCCCAGCACCGCGAGCTGGCCACCGCGGGCCACCAGATCGCCGAGCACGGGCGCGATGAGATCGACACCTTTTTGCTCGGTGAGCCGGCTGACCACGCCGAACAGCACGGCATCTGCGCGCGGTGCCAGGCCCAGTTCTCGCTGAAGCACGGCCTTGTTGCGCGCCTTTCCGTCGAGCTGCGCCAGATCGTAAGGTTGCGCCAGCCACGCGTCGGTCGCGGGGTTCCACACCGAATAGTCCACACCATTGAGGATGCCGTGCAGCGCCTGAGCTCTTCGGCGAAGTACGCCGTCGAGGCCAAATCCCTGCTCGGGCGTGAGAATTTCCTGCGCGTAACGGGGGCTGACCGTCGTCAAGGCGTCGCTGAACAGAATCCCGCCCTTGAGGAACGAAACCTCGCCATAAAACTCGAGCCCTTCGATCCCAAACAGCGCCGCTGGCAGCCCCAGCCGCGGCCAGAGCTCGCCCGGAAATCGTCCCTGGAACGCCAGGTTGTGGATCGTGAGCACCGACCCCGCGGATTTAGGCCCCCGGCGTGTGGTCGCCAGATAAACCGGAGCGAGCGCCGCATGCCAATCGTGGGCGTGGACCACGTCCGGGGTCCAGGACGGGTCGCCGCCCAGCCCCAGTTGGGCACCGACCCAGCCCAGCAGCGCAAAGCGCTCGGCGTTGTCGGGCCAGGGGCGATCCTTTTCGTCCAGATACGGGCCGCCGGGGCGCTCGTACCACGCCGGGGCGTTGATGAACCACAGCGGCAATCCCGCGCCCCGCAATCGGGCGGGGATGATCGAAACCTCGGGTCCCAAGGCCTGCACGATCGGCGGGGCGTTGCGCGTCGCCAACTTCAGCGCCGGGCCTGTGGGTTCGACACCCGCTTTCACGCCGGCAAAGCCCGGCAGCAACACCCGCGCATCGATGCCCAGCGACCGTTGCGCGGCGGGAAGCGCGGCGCAGACATCGGCGAGCCCCCCGGTCTTGACCAGTGGATACAGCTCGGCGCAGACATGCAGGACCTTCATGAACGAACCCCAGGGCCGGGTGAAGGAAAGCCCAGCCGCGCGAGCATTGCCGGAGTCACCAGCACGACGCCGCCATCGGTCCGCGCGAAGCGCTGCGCGTCGAGTGCGGGGTCTTCGCCGATCACCATGCCCTCGGGGATGTGGCAGCCGGCATCGACGACGACCTTGCGCAGCCGGCAATGACGCCCGACCTCGACCGCAGGCAGCAGCACCGATTGCTCGACCCGGGTGTAGGAATTGACCCGCACCCGCGAGAACAGCACCGAGCGGCGCAGCTGCGCGCCGGAGATGATGCAGCCGCCCGAAACCAGCGAATCGACCGCACAGCCGCGCCGGTCTTCGTCGTCGAACACGAACTTCGCCGGAGGCAACTGTTCCTGGTAGGTCCAGATCGGCCAGTTGCGGTCGTACATGTCCAGCTCGGGGATGGTGTTCGTCAGGTCGAGGTTGGCAGCCCAATAGGAGTCGACGGTGCCGACATCGCGCCAATAGGCCGGTGCCTCCGGGCTGCTCTTGACGCAGGACTCCCCGAAAGGATGGGCGACCGCTTCGCCGCGCGCCACGGCCTTGGGGATCAGGTCGCGGCCGAAGTCGCGGCTCGAGCCCGGTGTGGCGGCGTCGGCCTCGAGCGCGGCGTAGAGATAGTCGGCATCGAACACATACACCCCCATGCTGGCGAGCGCATGGTCGGGTCGCCCCGGCATCGGCGCCGGGTGCGCGGGCTTCTCGTCGAAGCGCACGATGCGCCGCGCCTCATCGATGGCCATCACGCCAAAGGCGCTCGCCTCTGCCAGCGGCACCTCGATGCAAGCCACGGTACAAGGGGCGCCGCGCGCCGCATGATCGGCGATGAGGCGTGCGTAATCCATCTTGTAGACATGGTCCCCGGCGAGCACCAAGATGTAGCGCGGGCGGTTGGGCCGCAGGATGTCGAGGTTCTGGAACACCGCATCGGCCGTGCCTTGGTACCAGGAGGTTTCGTCGATGCGCTGCTGCGCGGGCAAGAGGTCCAAGAACTCGTTGAACTCGCTGCGCAGGAAAGACCAACCCCGCTGCAGATGCCGCAGCAGGCTGTGGGACTTGTATTGGGTGATCACACCGATGCGCCGCACGCCCGAGTTCAGGCAATTCGAGAGCGCAAAGTCGATGATCCGGAACTTGCCGCCAAAGTACACGGCTGGCTTGGCGCGTCGATCGGTGAGCGCGCCCAGGCGCGAGCCGCGGCCGCCGGCGAGCACGAGGGCAATCGTCTGGCGCGCCAGTTGATACGGGGCCTGGGGATCGTTGGGGGGCATGGCAGTTCTCCTCGGGTGGGGCGGGTCCGTCGGGGCAGGGGGATCAGGGGGCGCGGCCGTGGGCGCGCACGATTTCGGCCAGGCGCGCCGCGGGCTCGGGGCCCACCATCGGCCAGTCGAAGCGCCAGCGCCAGCAACCTTCGGCGAGCCCCGGTGTGTTCATGCGGTGCCGGCCGTCCAGGCCCAGCACGTCTTGAAACGGCACGATCACCGTGCGCGCGACCGAGAGGGAGAGCGCGCGGATCAGGCTCCAGTGGATGCCTTCACCGTCCACGCCCGGGCCGAGGTAGCGGCGCACCAACGCCTGCGCCGAGGGCTCGAGTGACTGCCACCAGCCCACGGCGGTGTCGTTGTCGTGCGTGCCAGGGTAGGCCATGGTGTGGGGCTCGTAGTTGTGGGGCAGGTGGGGGTTGTCGGCATGGCCGTCGAAGCCAAATTGCAGCACCCGCATGCCGGGATAGCCGCAGGCCTCGCGCAGCGCCATCGCTTCGCCGAGATCGGCGCCGAGGTCCTCGGCGATCAAGGGCAGCGGCCCCAGCTGCGCTTGGAGCGTTTGAAAAAACGCCAGCCCAGGCCCGGGACGCCAACGCCCGTCGATCGCGGTGGGCGCCTGCGCGGGGACTTCCCAATACGACGCGAACCCCCGGAAGTGGTCGATGCGCACGACGTCGAACTGCTCGAGCGTGCGCTGCAATCGCCGCTTCCACCAGCCATAGCCGTCCTCGGCCATGCGGTCCCAGCGGTAGAGGGGGTTGCCCCAGCGCTGACCCTGCGGGCTGAAGTAGTCGGGGGGCACGCCCGCAATGACCTCGGGCTCGCCCGAGGGGTCGAGCGCGAACCACGACGGCTGAGCCCATACGTCGGCACTGTGATGGGCGACGAAGATTGGCAGGTCGCCAATGACGCCGATCCCCCGCTCCCGCGCATAGGCCCGAAGCGCCTGCCATTGGCGCTCGAACAGCCACTGGGTGAAGCACCAGAAGCCGCGCTCGTCTTGCGCGGCTGCCGCGACCTCGGCCAGCGCGCTCGGGTCGCGTCGCGCCAGTCGTTCGGGCCATCGGGTCCAGGGCTGCCCATGACGCGCGTCGAGCACCATGAACAGCGCATAGTCCTCGAGCCAATTCCGTTCGCGCGCAACGAAGGCTTCGAGATCGCTGCGCTCGGGCTCGGTGGCTGCGCGCTGAAACCCCTGCCAAGCCTGCATCAGCAGGCGCTGGCGGGCGGCGACGCCTTCGGGCGTTCCGCAGCTCTGCCCATCGACAAGCGGTACGGGCTCGTCGTCGCGCAGCCATCCGCGCTCGCGCAGAGCCCCGAGATCGATGAGCCAGGGGCTGCCGGCAAATGCCGAGAGGCTCTGGTACGGTGAGAAGCCGGGTCCTGGTGGCGTGAGGGGCAAAACCTGCCACCAGGATTGCGCAGCACTCTGGAGCCAGTCGACCCAGTGCCGCGCCGCGGCGCCCAGATCCCCGCAGGACGCGCTGCCGGGCAGGCTCGTCGGATGCAGCAGGATGCCGCTGCTGCGCCGGTGCAGTGGCTTCGCTGGGGGTGCCGTCATGGGCTCGGGTCTCCGCTGGGCAGGGGCTGGACGAGGATTTTCAGGCAGGGCGGAACCACCTCGGTCCAGCCACGCTCCCCGGGGGGGCCGGCGGTTGGGGCATCGGGGCTTGCCGGTCGGGGAAAGCGCGCGCCGATTCGGCTGTCGAGCACCGTGTGCCACATGCCTTCGGGCAGCCGCACGCAAGCCGGCTCCGAACCGGCGTGAAAAATCGTCATCACCCGCTCGCGCGGCAAGCCCCCTGGCTCACCGACCGTGATGACACAGGCCAGGATGCGGCTGTCTGGCTGCTCCCATTCGTCCACCCCAGGCGGATACCCTTGCGCGGTTCGCCATTCGATGTCTGGCGGCAGATCCGCCTCTGACCATTGCCCCGAAAACCAGAGTGGATGGCGCAGCGCGGGCAGCTCGCGCCGCAGGGCCGTCAGCGCGGCGACAAAGCTGCAGAGATCGGCGTCGCCTCGCGCCCAGTCGATCCAACTGATCGGATTGTCCTGGCAGTAGGCGTTGTTGTTCCCGCGTTGGCTGTGGCCGATTTCATCGCCGGCGAGCAGCTGGGGTACGCCCTGGGCGCAGAACAAGGTGCTCAGCAACGCGCGCCGCCACTGCTGCCGCCGCTCGAGGACGGTCGGGTCTTCGCTCGGTCCTTCGACGCCGGCGTTGGCGCTGAAGTTGGCATCGGCACCGTCGCGGTTGTCTTCCCCGTTGACTTCATTGTGCTTGTGCCGGTAGCTGGTCAGGTCGGCGAGCGTGAAGCCATCGTGCGCCGTGATGAGATTGATGGAGGCGAGTGGAAGACGTCCGTCATGTTCGAAACGGTCGCTCGAGCCCGCCAAGCGCCGCGCGAGCTCGCCGCGGGTGCACTCGTGTCCGAGCCACCAGGCGCGCACGGTATCTCGGAAGCGGTCGTTCCATTCATGCCAGCCGGGCAGGAACTGCCCGAGGCGGTAGCCATCGGGCCCGAGGTCCCAGGGTTCGGCGATGTGCTTGAGGGGCGCCAGGACGGGGTCTTGTGCCATCGCCGTGAACAGGGCATGTGCCGGATGGAAGCGCCAGTCGAGCCTGGGGTCGCGGCCGAGGGACACCGCAAGGTCGAAACGGAACCCATCGACGCCGAATGCTTCCGCCCACCAGCGCAAGCTGTCCATGACGAGTTGGACGGCGTGGGGTTCACCGAGGTTCAGCGTGTTGCCGCAGCCGCTGAAATTCATCGGATGTCCGTGTTCGTCCAGCGCGTACCAGGCAGCATGGTCGAGTCCTCGCCAGGAAAGGGTGGGCCCCGTCGCGCCGCCTTCGGCCGTGTGGTTGTAGACCACGTCCAGGATGACCTCGATCCCTTCCCGATGCAAACCGTCGACCATTTGCCGGAACTCGTCGCGAATCCGCTGATCGTCGTGACGTTCGCCCCGGGCATGCAGCGTAGCGAATCGGGGGTCGGGGACAAAGTAGTTGAGCGTGTTGTAGCCCCAGAGGTTGCTCATGCCCCGCTCGATCAGGTGGCGTTCATCGAGGTGCAGCTGCACCGGCAGCAGACACAAGCTGGTGATGCCCAGTTTGCGGTAGTGCTCGAGCATGGGCTTGCTCGCAAGCCCGAGCCAGGTGCCGCGAAGCTCGGGCTCGAGATCCGGGTGCAAGGCCGTGGCCGATTTGACATGCACCTCATAGAGGACCGTGTGGGACCAGGGAACCCAGGGTCGCGCGGCGATCGAGCGTGCGCGGCACAGCTCTTGCTCGAGGTCGATCACACGGGCCTTGGGCACGCGATCGGCGTTGTCGCGTGGCAGCGGCGGAAAGCCACGCCCTTGCGGGTCGTCACATTCGAGCGCCAAAGCGCTCGTCGAGCCGACGAGGGCCCGGGCCCAAGGGTCGATGAGCAAACGATGCGGGTTGTAGCGGTGGCCTTGCTCGGGCTTCCACGGGCCGTCGGCGCGCAGGCCATAAAGCATGCCCGCGCCATGCCCCGGTATCCAACCGCACCACAGCCCGTCACCGTGGCAACGCAAGTGCCATCGTTCGATCTCGCGATGCCCTTCTGCGTCGAAGACGCAAACCATGACGGCATGGGCATGCGGCGCGAAGACGACGGCATTGACGCCTTCCTGCCCGGCCACGGTTCGCGGCGTCACACCCATCGGCCAGGGCTTTCCAGGCTCGCTCAGGCGGTCGAGGGCTCGCGGGTTCATGATGGCAGTGGCTTCTCGGGATCAAGCCACAGGACGCCCAGCGGCGGAAGTGTCAGTTGGACCGACCAGGGATGGCCGTGCATCGGGATGGGCTCGGCCTCGAGGCGTCCGAAGTTGCCGACATTGCTCCCGGCATAGTGGGCCGAATCGGTGTTGAGCCGCTCGACCCAGGCGCCCGCCAGGGGTACGCCAATCCGCCAGTCGTGCCGAACGACCGGCGTGAGGTTGCAGACCACCGCAAGGACTTCATCAGGCCGGGTGCCCCAACGCAGAAAGCTGTAGACGCTGTGCGCCGCATCATTGGCCTCGATCCAAGCGAAGCCTTCCGGAGTGTCGTCCTGAACGAACAGCGCCGGCAGTTCGCGCAGCAGGTGGCAGAGATCGTGCACCAGCCGCTGTACGCCCGCGTGGTCGGCCTGATTCAAGAGGCCCCAGTCCAGCTCCGTGTCGTGATTCCACTCCCGTGGTGTTGCCAGCTCCGCGCCCATGAACAACAGTTTGCGGCCTGGAAACGCATACATCAAGCCCAGTAGCGCGCGAAGATTGGCTCGCCGCTGCCAGGGATCCCCCGCCATTTTGTTGAGCAATGAGCCTTTGCCGTGGACGACCTCGTCGTGCGACAGCGGCAGAACGAAGCGCTCACTGTAGGCGTACATCATCGCGAAGGTCAGGGCGTCGTGGTGCCAGCGTCTGTGGACGGGGTCGAGCGCGAAATACCGCAGCGTGTCGTGCATCCACCCCATGTTCCATTTGGCGTCGAAGCCCAGGCCACCCTCCTCGGGCGAGCGGCTGACATGCGGAAACGCCGTCGATTCTTCCGCAATGGTCAGCACGCCCGGGGCTTGCTCGTGCAGCGTGCGGTTGACCTCCTGCAAAAACGAGATGGCTTCGAGGTTTTCCCGCCCACCCCGTGCGTTGGGGATCCACTCTCCGGCAGGCCGGCTGTAGTCCCGGTAGAGCATGGAGGCGACCGCATCGAAACGCAAACCGTCGAAGCCGAACTCTTCCACCCAATAGAGCGCGTTGCCGATCAGGAAGTTGCGGACTTGCGGACGTGCAAAGTTATAGATCAGCGTGTCCCAGTCGCGGTGAACCCCCTCCCGAGGGTCTTCATACTCATAGAGGGCCGTGCCATCGAAACGAGCCAGCGCGTGGCCGTCTCTGGGAAAGTGGCCCGGAACCCAGTCGAGGATTACGCCCAGCCCGTGCGCATGGGCCGCATCGATGAAGCGCCGCAAAGCGTCGGGGCTGCCATAGCGAGCCGCTGGGGCGTAGAGGTTGGTGCATTGATAGCCCCAGGATCCGTAGAACGGATGCTCAGCCACCGGCAACAGCTCGATGTGTGTGAATCCGAGCTGGGCGACGTAGGGCGGCAGTTCGCGGGCGAGCCAGTCCCAATCCGGAATGTGTCCCCCTGGTCGCTTCCAGGAGCCGGCGTGGACCTCGTAGATGGCGATGGGTCGCCCGCCTTCAGGCCGCGCGTGCAAGCGATGTGGCCGCCAGGCAGCCGGGGCACACACGCGCGCGGCGAGGCCCGGCGGTCCCTCGGTCGCTCGCGCATAGGGATCGGTTCGTAAGCTCAAATGGCCGTGGACATCGACAACGGCGAACTTGTAGAGCGCACCCGCTGCCGCGTCGCGGACGAACGCCTGCCAAATGCCGCTCTCACCCACCCGCCCCATCGGGTCGCGCGCCGGGTCCCAAGCGTTGAAGTCCCCGACCACGCTGACGGCCTGCGCGTGCGGAGCCCAGACTGCAAAAACGGTGCCCTCATGGCCCTGCTCGCGGGCCAAATGGGCGCCGAGCTTTTGCCAGGGGCGCAGATGTCGGCCCTCGGCCAGTAGCCAAAGATCGAACGGGCCCAGCCACGGGGACGCGGCCAAGTCCGGTCGATCGTTTTCCGTCGTTTCCATGCTGAAGGGGCTCGCCCTCAACCGCGCTCGAACTTGAACACCGCTGTCGAGGCGCAGAGGTTGGGCATGAAGCGAATCTTGCGCCCATTTTGCAAGCCGAAGGCGTCGAGGATGCGCAGGCTGTTGCGTTCCGCGAGCACCTCGAAGTCCGCATAGGTTCCAACTCGGATGTTGGGCGTGTCGTACCACTCGTAGGGCAGGCGTTTCGTCACGGGCATGCGACCCCGCAGCACACTGAGCCGGTTGGGCCAATGTGCGAAGTTCGGAAAGGCGACGATGCCGATGCGGCCCACGCGCGCGGTTTCACGGAGCATGGTTTGCGCATTGCGCAAATGTTGCAGCGTGTCGATTTGCAGCACCACGTCGAACGACTGGTCGCCAAACATGGCGAGACCCTCTTCGAGGTTGAGCTGCAGCACATTGACCCCGCGCTGGACGCAGGCGAGCACGTTGGTGTCGTCGATTTCGACGCCATAGCCCGAGCAGTTCCGATGGACCCGCAGCCACTCCAGCATGGCGCCGTTGCCACAGCCCAGATCGAGCACGCGCGCCCCTTTCGGTACCAGGGCGCCGAGGGTTTCCATGAGCACGGGATCACTCATGCTTGGGCTCCCCGGGCAATCCGCTCGAACCACGCACGCACCACCGCATGGTAGCGGGCATCGTCGAGCAGGAACGCATCATGGCCGTGGGGCGCATCGATTTCGGCATAGCTGACGTCGCGCTGGTTGGCGACCAGCGCGCGGACGATCTCGCGGCTGCGTGCCGGGGAAAAGCGCCAGTCGGTCGTGAAGCTCACCAGTAAGAAACGAGCACGGGCCGGCGCGAGCGCACGCACCAAATCACCGTCGAAGGCCGCAGCTGGATCGAAGTAGTCGAGCGCGCGGGTGATGAGCAGGTAAGTGTTGGCGTCGAAATAGTCGCTGAACTTGTCGCCCTGGTAGCGCAGGTAGCTCTCGATCTGGAACTCCACCTCCTGCGTCGAATACTTGTATCCGGTGGCGCTGCCCGCCACCGCCTCGCGCAGCGTGCGGCCGAACTTCTCGTTCATCACGTCGTCGCTGAGGTAGGTGATGTGCCCGATCATGCGCGCGATGCGCAGGCCCCGCTTGGGCACCACGCCGTGCTCGTAGAAGCGCCCGCCGTGAAAGTCGGGGTCGGTCACGATGGCGCGTCGCGCCACCTCGTTGAAGGCGATGTTCTCGGCCGTGAGGTTGGGCGCGCTCGCAATTACCGCGGCGTGGCGGACCCGCTCGGGGTATTGCAGCGTCCAGGAGAGGGCTTGCATCCCCCCAAGGCTGCCGCCCATCACGGCGGCGAGCGTCTCGATGCCCAGCGCATCGAGCAGGCGCGCCTGCGCGTTCACCCAGTCTTCCACGGTCACCACCGGAAAATCCGCGCCGTAGATGCGCCCCGTGTCCGGGTTGACATGCATCGGCCCCGTGGAGCCAAAGCACGAGCCGAGGTTGTTGATGCCGACGACAAAGAAGCGATCGGTGTCCACCGGCTTGCCGGGGCCCACCATGTTGTCCCACCAGCCTTCGCTGCGGGCCTGGCCTTCGTACACCCCAGCGACATGGTGCGACGCGTTGAGCGCATGGCAAATCAGCACCGCATTGGAGCGATCCGCATTGAGCGTGCCGTAGGTTTCAAAGGCGAGTTGGTAATCCCGCAGCACGGCGCCGCTCTGCAAGCGCAAGGGTGCCTGGAATGACATCGTCTGCGGCGTGGCGATCAATCGCATGGTGGTGGTCTGCCAACAAAAAACCCGGTTGCGCCGAAGAGGCGGAACCGGGTTGCGGGTACCCTCTTTAGCTGGTTTCGGAGCCCTGATGGACCACGGCGCCCGCAAGCAGGAACAAATCGGCGCTCGCGCAAGTATAGGGCAACGCCGAACAAGTTCCTCGCGCGTCGCTCAGCCTGAGCCCAGCAGCGCGGCCAGGCCCAGCGCTGCAAAGATCGCGGCCGAGATGAGATGCACGGCGCGCAGGGGTGCGCGTCGCGTGATGCGCTCGCCCATCCAGACGACCGGCGCATTGGCGAGCATCATCCCGAGCGTGGTGCCGGCCACCACCCAAGTCCAGCTTTGGTACTGCGCGGCCAGCATCACGGTGGCGATCTGCGTCTTGTCGCCCATTTCCGCCAGGAAGAAAGCCACCACGGTGGTGCCAAACACGCCCAAGCGGGGGGCGTTTTCGGTGCCCTCGTCGTCATCGAGTCGGTCGGGAATCAGCATCCACACCGCCATGGCCAGAAATGAGCCTCCCAGCACCCAGCGCAAGGTATGCGGCCCGACCCATGCGGTCACCCAAGCCCCGAGCGCGCCGGCCAGCGCATGGTTGGCCAAGGTCGCAATCAGGATGCCCCAGACGATGGGCCAGGGCTTGCGATAGCGCGCGGCGAGGACGAGCGAGAGCAGCTGCGTCTTGTCGCCCATCTCGGCGAGGGCGACGATGCCGGTGGAGACGAGGAAGGCTTCCATAACGGGGAGATTCGGACAAGGGGGGGGGCCGGATTGTCCCCCAGGGCGCCATGCCACTTCCTGGTGCAGAACTTGCTTTCTTTGGTGCGAGGCCCGGATTTCGGGGCGTATTGCACCAAAACAGACTTTTTTGATCGGAGAGCGACGCATGGATGCACTCAAACAGGGCGTGGACGCCCTGTTCCTCTTGTTGGGCGCCATCATGGTGCTTGCGATGCACGCGGGATTTGCCTTTCTGGAGCTGGGCACCGTGCGCAGAAAGAATCAGGTCAATGCCCTGGTGAAGATCCTTGCGGATTTTTCCGTGTCGACTTTGGCCTATTTCCTGGTGGGATATTCGGTGGCCTATGGGACCACGTTCTTCGTTGGGGCCGGCGAGCTGGCCGCGCGCAACGGGGTTGAACTGGTGCGCTTTTTCTTCTTGCTGACCTTCGCTGCGGCCATTCCGGCGATCATCTCGGGAGGCATCGCCGAGCGTGCGCGCTTTGGTCCACAGCTGATCGCGACCGCGGTGCTCGTTGGCCTCGCCTATCCGGTCTTCGAAGGCATCATCTGGAACCGACACTTCGGGGTGCAAGAAGCCATCAAGCAATGGACCGGTCAGGAGTTTCACGATTTCGCCGGCTCCGTCGTCGTGCATGCCATGGGCGGCTGGATGGCGCTGCCGGCCGTGTTGTTGCTCGGACCGCGGAGCAACCGCTACCGCCGTGACGGTGGCATCTCCGCCCACCCACCGTCGAACATTCCGTTTCTTGCCCTCGGGGCCTGGATCCTGGTCGTCGGCTGGTTCGGGTTCAACGTGATGAGCGCCCAATCCGTCGAGGGCATGTCGGGGCTGGTGGCGGTGAACTCACTCATGGCTATGGTCGGCGGGACGCTCGCGGCGTTGCTGGTCGGCCGTAATGACCCGGGCTTTGTGCACAACGGCCCCCTGGCGGGCCTGGTCGCGGTGTGTGCGGGGTCCGACCTCATGCATCCGCTCGGCGCGCTCGCGGTCGGCGGCATCGCCGGTGCTTTGTTCGTCGGCATGTTCACGCTCACGCAGAACCGCTGGAAGATCGACGACGTGCTCGGGGTGTGGCCGCTGCACGGACTCTGCGGTGCCTGGGGCGGTGTCGCTGCTGGGATCTTTGGTCAGCAGGCGCTGGGCGGCGTGGGTGGTGTGAGCCTGGGCGCCCAGCTCATTGGAACGGGGTTCGGCGTGTTGTGGGCGCTCACCTCCGGTGCGCTCGTCTATGGCGTGCTCAAGCGCACCCTGGGCCTGCGGCTGAGCCAGGAGGAAGAGTACGACGGCGCAGACCTCAGCATCCACCGGATCACGGCATCGCCCGAGCGCGAAGTGAGCTGGTAGGCCTCGCGCAAGCCCTCGAACGGCAACGCTGAATCCTGCCCTTGTGTGTCCTCACGGGAGAGGATTCAGCGTTGCCCAAAAATAAATTCCGCACGCGATCGTTTTATGCCCCATAATCGGCGTCGCGCTGGCCCGGAAGGGCTGGCGCAGGTTTGCGGTGATTTGGTCAGTTTTGCGTCTCGAAATTCTTCAATGGTTTGTGGATTGCGCTAGCGGACTCCATCGCGTGTTTTGGTGTTATTTAGGAGTCCCTCATGGGCAACAAACTTTACGTCGGCAATCTGCCTTATTCTTTCCGCGACGAAGACATGCAACAGGCTTTCAGCCAGTTCGGTGATGTCGCCAGTGCCAAAGTCATGATGGAGCGCGACACCGGTCGTTCCAAGGGTTTTGGCTTCGTCGAAATGGGCAGCGATGCCGAGGCGCAAGCTGCAATCAAAGGCATGAACGGCCAAAACGTCGGCGGTCGTGACCTCGTGGTCAACGAGGCCCGTCCGATGGAAGCCCGCCCTCCCCGCAGCGGTGGCTACGGTGGCGGCAATGGCGGCGGCTACGGCGGTGGTCGTAGCGGCGGCGGTTACGGCGGCGGTCGTAGCGGCGGTTACTGATCCATGCTGGGAAAGATCCCGGCACGATAGAAAGAGGCCCCCGAAGGGGGCTTTTTTCATGGGCGAGCGAAGCGCGCACACGCTTTCGCCGATTCGTCAGATGGGGTTTTTGCCTCACATCACGGATCGCTGCGCTGACCGGATCCCCGCTTGGGCCCAGAGCCCTCGGGTGGGTGCGGGTTGGCGGTCGCTGGCAGAGCGTCGCAGGCGCACAGCAGAGCACCGCGCCAGAGGTGCGTTTTTTCGGGGCATGCTCCATAATTTGCGAACCCTCGGGCAAATGGCTGGGGGAGGTTGCGGTGTAAGGCTCTTGCGGCGTGTGCTTGGCTCCGGTTGAGCGGGTGCGCTGGCGCTGGTGGGACTCCATCGCTGAGTAAACGTGTCTAGAGGAGTCCTTCGTGGGCAACAAGCTTTATGTCGGCAATTTGCCGTATTCGGTGCGGGATCAGGATCTGGAGCAGGCTTTCTCGCCTTTCGGCCAGGTGAACAGCGCCAAGGTCATGATGGAGCGTGAAACCGGTCGTTCGAAGGGTTTTGGCTTCGTGGAAATGGGGAACGATGCGCAGGCTCAAGCCGCGATCGAAGGGATGAACGGTCAGTCGATGGGCGGCCGGAATGTCGTCGTCAATGAGGCCCGCCCGATGGAGCCTCGGCCGCCGCGCAGCGGTGGAGGGTACGGCGGCGGTCGCCGCGAAGGCGGCTACGGTTCCGGTGGCTCCGAGGGCGGCTTCCGTAGCCCCTATGGCTCGGGGCCGCGGGGGGGTGGCCGACGCAACGACGGTTACGGGAACTGATCAACCCCAGGGGGCGCCGCGAGCGCCCCTTTTGCTTCGCGCCCGGCCGCAAGCCAGGCGTGGTTGCTGGCCCCTTGTTACTTGCCCTGGCGAGGTTTACGAGGGCGGCCGGCGAAGAGCCGGTCGAAGAGCCCATTGGGCAGGATTCGGAGGATCTTGGCGACCAGGGCCATTTGCCAGGGGATGACCCGATAGCTGGCCCCTTTTTCGATGGCGCGGGCGGCGCGCACCGCAAAGACCTCGGGTGCCAGCAAAAACGGCATGGAATAAGGATTCTTTTGGGTCAGCGGGGTGTCGATGTAACCCGGCAGGATCGTCACGACCGAGACGCCGGTACCGCGAAGTTCGCCACGCAAACTTTCGCAGTAGGCGATGACGGCTGCTTTACTCGCGCAGTAGGCCCCATGCCCAGGGATTCCTCGTATGCCCGCGACACTGGCAATGCCCACAAGGCGACCGCTGCCGCGTTCGCACATGGCATCGATGAAGGGATGAAAGGTCGCAGCGAGTCCCAAATTGTTCGTCTCGAAGGTGCGCCGGAGCGTTTCCAAGTCTTCGCGAATCCGCGTGTCCATGCCGATGCTGATGCCGGCGCTCGCAATCACCAGATCCGGCGTTCCGAACTCCCGCAGGCATTGTTGGCCGGCTTCGACGATCTCGTTTGGAACCGACACGTCGGCACGGTAGATACGGTAGCGGTCGGTTGACCACCGCTGTTCCCGCAGCCGCTCTTCGAGGACGTCGGTTCGTCGGGCAACCAGTGCCAGACGCCAACCGCAGCGGTAATAGTGCTCCGCAAGCGCGAGGCCGATCCCGCTGGAAGCGCCGGTGATGAAGGCCAGCGGCGTCTCCAAGGGTGGAGGTGAGACGGGGGGATGCGGGGGCGACATGAGCTACCTCGGGGATCGATTCGGCCACAGCTCGCCACGGACCCGGCCGGACAGCGTGAGCGTGCCGGAGGGGCGCTCATAGACCATCGCGTCGGCGCGAAACTGTTGTGGGCCACGCCGAATCAGCACTGCAACGGGACTGCTCCATCGTTCGGGTTGGCTTTCCATGACCAGCGCTTCACTGAAGTATTCCCAGGGCGCAGCGGGTTCGCGCTCGCGCTGGGCGAGCGGGCCGGTCGCGGGTGCCGAGTCCCGCGTCACATGGACGGCACCTTCCATCCGAATCACGCTGCGGTCTTGATTGACTTCGACGTGCCGCGCGCGCGCGGAGGTTCGCAGACCTTCGGGGCTCCAGGTTGCCAATTGGGCTTGATCGACTTCGACGCTGCCCGTGTCGGGATAGTGGCGCAAAGTGTCGCCGATGACCTCACGGACGAGCTCTCCCCCGGGCCCGAAATTGCGCCAACCGAAGCGAACCAAAAAATAGTCGGGTTCGTGGCTTGGCGGTCCCTCCGGTGCAAGGCCGCGTTCGGTGGGCATGCTGCGGACCAGCCAGAAGGTGGCCAGGGCAAAAACCGCCATGATCAGTATGGGTAGGTAAGGGCCGAGCCGCTGCCAGATGAGACCCAGCCAGGCTTTCATGACGAAGCCCCCCCATCGAGCGCATCGAGCAGCGCGGGGTATCGGCCTGTGGCGACCAACAGCAGGTCACAAAATTCTCGCGCGGCTCCAAATCCCGCCGGTGCGTGCGTGACGTGATCGGCGCAGGCGAGCGCTTGCGGGTGGGCTTGCGGCGGGGCGGCCGAGACCGTGGCTCTTTGCATCAGGGGCAGATCCGGCCAGTCATCCCCCATGACGGCCGCTTGACTCCAGTCCATTCCCAGGGTGTCGAGCAGGGTTTCGGCGGCGCCGAGCTTGACCTCGGTCCCCAGGGTAAAGTGTTCGACGCCCAGCGCCGCCAGTCGCGCGCGCAGGGCCGCACTGTCACGGCCGGAAATGACAGCGGGCACGATGCCGGCGCGCGCCAGCAGCTTCATCCCGAGCCCGTCGTGGGTATGAAAACGTTTGAGCGTCTCACCTTGGTCCGAAAGATAGATGCTTCCGTCCGTGAGGACGCCATCGACATCAAAGATGGCCAGTCGCACCGGCTGCGCTTTGAGCAAGAGCAAAGGGTCGAAGTTCAGAACCGGCAGGATCGGCTTCATGGCGGCGTCAGCCTCTCAGATGACCTTGGCCTGCATCAGGTCGTGGCTGTTGAGCGCGCCGCACAGCTGGCCTGCGCTGTCGACCACCAACACGCTGTTGATCCGGTGTTGCTCCATGAGTGCGGCCGCTTCAGCAGCTAGTGCAGTGTCCGGGATCGTTTTGGGCGAAGCATGCATGACATCGGCGGCGCGTAGCGGGCGCAGGTCGACACCGCGCTCGACGAGCCGGCGCAGATCCCCGTCGGTGAAAATCCCGACGACATGGTCTGCGCCATCGACGATGGCTGATGCGCCCAGTCCTTTCGCACTCATCTCGCGCATGAGTTCGACGAACGATGCATTCATGGGGACCTTGGGAACTGCGGGTCCCTGACGCATGACATCGCGAACATGGGTGAGGAGGCGCCGACCCAAGGCGCCACCTGGATGAGAGCGCGCGAAGTCCTCCGCACGAAAACCCCGAGCGTCGAGCAAAGCCACCGCCAACGCGTCGCCAAGCGCGAGTTGTGCGGTCGTGCTGGCGGTCGGCGCCAGATTGAGCGGGCAGGCTTCGCGGTCGACACTGCTGTCGAGGCAGACCGTTGCATGGCGCGCGAGGCTCGAGCCCAGATTCCCGGTCATCGCGATGATCGGGACGCCCAACCTCTTGAGGATGGGAAGGATGGCGGTGAGTTCCTCACTTTCGCCGCTGTTGGAGATCGCCAGAACCACGTCGACGGGTTTGACCATGCCGAGGTCGCCATGGCTGGCTTCGGCCGGGTGGACGAAGAACGCCGGCGTTCCCGTCGACGAAAGCGTGGCCGCGATCTTGCGTCCGACATGGCCGCTCTTGCCCATGCCCATGACGACGATCCGCCCGCGCACATGGAGCATGAGTTCGACGGCCTGGACGAAGCGTTCATCGATGCGCGAACGCAGGTTCAGCAAAGCCGAGGCTTCAATTTCCAGCGTCTCGCGGCCGAGGCGCAAGGCCTGATGGGAATCCAAGGTCATCGGGGCATTTTATCGACCGGCGGTCATGGACGAGGCTTGATAGGATCGGCCGATGACCACCCTGGAACTGATCCTGGTTTATCTCTGCGCCGCCGTGTTCGGGGTGGTGGTCTTTCGCAGCTTGCGGCTGCCCCCGATGCTCGGCTACCTCGTGGTTGGCGTCGTGATCGGGCCCCACGCGCTGGCGCTCGCCCAGAGCACTTCGGCGATTGCGAGCCTCGCCGAGTTCGGGGTGGTGTTTCTGATGTTCGTCATCGGCCTGGAATTCAGTCTGCCCAAATTACGCGCGATGGGGCGTCATGTCTTTGGCCTCGGCTTGGCCCAGGTGGTGGTCACGATGGCGGTCGCAACCTTGGGCCTGCATCTGCTGGGGCGCTGGGCGCCCGGCTGGTGGGCGCTCGACTGGCGCAGCGGTTTGACTCTGTCGGGCGCGCTGGCCATGAGCAGCACGGCGATCGTTGGCAAGTTGATGGCTGAGCGGCTGGAATTGGACTCGGAGCATGGAAAACGGGTGCTCGGGGTGTTGTTGTTCCAGGACCTTGCCGTCGTTCCCTTGCTCGTGCTCGTGCCGGCGCTCGGGTCGAAGGAAGAGCACCTGATGCAGGCATTGGGCCTGGCCATGCTCAAAGCCGCCGGCTTGGTGGTTTTGCTGCTCTGGGGCGGGCAGCGGATCATGCGCTGGTGGCTCACGCTGGTGGCGCGGCGCAAAAGCGAAGAATTGTTCGTGCTCAACCTGCTGCTCATCACGCTCGGGATGGCATGGTTGACCGAGCACTTCGGCCTGAGCCTGGCGCTCGGCGCCTTCATCGCCGGGATGCTGATTTCCGAAACCGAGTTCAAGGCTCAGGTCGAAAGCGACATCCGGCCGTTCCATGATGTGCTCATGGGCCTGTTTTTCATCAGCATCGGCATGATGCTCGACTGGCATCTCGTGGTCCAGCGCTGGGGCTTGGTCTTGTTGTTGGTGACCGTCCCTGTCGCGTTCAAGATCGTTCTCATCACGGGCCTGGCCAAGGTCTTGGGCGCCTCCACGGGCGTGGCGGTTCGCACCGGGCTTTACCTCGCGCAGGCGGGCGAATTCGGCTTCGTGCTTCTGTCTTTAGGGAGCGATGTGGGCCTGATACCGGCGTCGCTGCTCAATCCCATCTTGGCGGGCATGGTTCTGTCCATGCTCATGACGCCGTTCATCATCGCCTACAGCGATGCGCTGGTGCTGCGATTCGTCTCCAGTGAATGGATGCAGAGCGCCCTGCAGATGACGGCGATCGCACGGCGCTCCATCAACGTACAAAAGCACGTGATCATCTGCGGCTTCGGGCGTTGCGGCCAGAACCTGGCGCGGATGCTCGAGCCTGAGGGCATCGACTTCATCGCACTCGATCTCGACCCTGACCGGGTACGGCAAGCGGCGGCCGCGGGCGATGCGGTGGTTTTTGGCGACGCCAGCCGGCCACAGGCTTTGATTGCAGCGGGGCTGTCGCGCGCGAGCGCGGTCGTCGTCACTTACCTGGATCTGCCCGGCGCGCTCAAGGTCATTGCGCTCGTTCGTGCGCATGCCCCGCATGTGCCGGTGATCGTGCGGACTCAGGACGATCGTGAACTCGAGCGCTTGTATGCGGCCGGTGCCACGGAGGTGGTGCCCGAGGCGATCGAAGGTTCGTTGATGCTGGCCAGCCACGCCTTGGCCCTGGTGGGTGTGCCGATGCGTCGCGTGATTCGCATCGTCCAGGAGCAACGTGACCGCCGCTACAGTCTGCTGCGCGGCTACTTTCATGGCACCGATGACAGCGGGGCGGAGGACTTGGCGGCGGAGCGGCTTGAGACGGTCGTGCTTCCGCCGGCTGCCGCAGCGATCGGCAAAACTCTGGGCGAACTGGCTCTCGAGGAACTCGGGGTTAGGCTCGTGAGCTGGAGACGCTCAGGGGGACGAGCCGAGCGTCCAGACAGCGAGGAGCTTCTGGACGCTGGCGACGTCCTGGTGCTGGGCGGTCGGGCCGACGCGCTGCTGCGCGCCGAGGAGCGGCTGCTGCGAGGCTGAAACGCTGTGCCGCCATCCATCGAACAATGACCAGTGTAGAAAGACGGAAACCATCATGCTCGATCTGAACGTCAACCAGTATCTACGCGAACGCATACGGACGGTCCCGGACTGGCCGACGCCGGGCGTGCAGTTCCGGGATATCACGCCGCTGTTGCAGGAGCCCAAGACCTTTCGCGTGCTGATCGACGCTTTTGTTCATCGCTACATGGACCGGGACCTTCGGCCCGATGTCATCGCGGGCCTCGACGCGCGAGGCTTCATCATCGGAGCGGTGCTCGCGTTTGAACTCGGGGTGGGTTTCGTGCCCATCCGAAAAAAAGGCAAGCTGCCTTTCACGACGGTTGCGGAAACCTACGAACTGGAATATGGCAGCGCGACCGTCGAACTCCACACCGATGCGGTGCAGCCGGGCGATCGCGTGTTGCTCGTGGATGACCTCATTGCCACCGGCGGCACCATGATGGCTGGGCGTCGCTTGCTCGAGCGCCTCGGCGCCCATGTGTCGGAGGGCGCGGCGATCGTGGATTTGCCCGAGTTGGGCGGATCGCAGCGCTTGCGGGAGTCGGGCCTGCCGCTCTTCACGCTGGTCGATTTCTCAGGTCACTGAATTCCAAGGCTACGCTGAATCAGCAGCCGCGGCGGGCGTGCGACGGTTGGCGTGCGCGCTGTCGGGTGCTGGGGCGGGGCAGTACAGCTTGACGCTGGCTTGCCGGCCCTTGAGTTGCGCCGGTCCGAGGAAGAGCCATTCGATGTCCGGCGTCTGGTTCCGGGTGGATTCACTGGCGATGATGTCGACGCCGTAGCTGCGCGTCAGCGCCTCGAGCCGCGCCGCGATATTCACGGCATCCCCAATGACCGTGTAGCTGCGGCGAAACGGCGAACCCATGTCACCCACGCACATCGGCCCGGTGTTGATGCCGATGCCGATCGCAATCGGGGGCTCGGCGTGCGCCGCCCGCTCGGCGTTGAGTTGCCGAATCTCGTCGACCATATCGCGTGCGGCGGCAACCGCGTGGGCGGCATGATGGGGGTCGTCGAGGGGGGCGCCCCAAAACGCCATGACCGCATCCCCGATGTATTTGTCGACCGTGCCCTGATGCCGCTGGATCGCCGCCGTGAGGCGGTCGAACACGCGGTTGAGCAGGGCCTGGACCGCCTCGGGCGGGAGGGTCTCGGCCAGGCTCGTGAAGCCGCGAAGATCGCAGAAGAGCACGGTCATTTCCCGCGTCTCGGCCACCATGTCGTCGCGCGCCATTTCAGCGACGCGCTCCTTGGGCACATAGGTTCCAAACAGCCGGGTGAGCCGTTGGAGCGCGACGCGCTCGCGGAAGTATCCATGCCCGACCATGGCCAAAAAGAGGGCCAGTGCCAAGGTGGCGGCGCTGGCCACGGGAGACAGCCAATGCCCCTGGAAAAAGAGCGCCAGGTCGAGTGCGGCAAGACCACCCAGCACCCCGGTGGTCAGCAGCACGGAGCCGAGGAGACTTTGGCCTGGCAGCAGAAGGGTGAGCAGCAGACCGACGGTGGAAACGAGGAGCCACTCGAGGCCGCTGGCCCAGTCGGGGCGCGTCAAGGCGCGGCCATCGAGAAAGGCGCTGAGCATGTGGGCATGGATTTCCACACCGGGCACGACCGGACCCACGGGCGTTGCGCGCATGTCCATGAGGCCCGGCGCCGTCGATCCGACCAGCGCAATTTTGCCGGAGAGCTGCGCCGCGGGAACGCGGCTGGCCAACAACGCTGCGGCGGAAACCGATGCGAATGGACGGCTCTCTGGGGCTGCTGCGATGCGAAACGGAACATAGGCGGTGCCGTCGCGCTGCAGCGGAATGCGGCGGGCGCGATGGCCGGGGCTGCCGAGCGGCTCCAGCAACAGGAAGTGGTTGGGAGCGGTCTGCCCATCGGTTTCTCCCCCCACCCGAACGGCAGGCTGGCCCAGCGTCTGGCGGAAGACGGCGAGCGCCAGCGATTCATAGGCTTGCCCTTTGTGTTCGGCCAGCACTGGCAGCCGGCGTACCCGTCCATCGGGGTCGGCGATGGCGTTGAAGAAGCCTGCGGCGCTGGCAGCCTGGGCCAGTTCGGGTTGATTGGCGCCGAAGCCGTCCCATGGCAAGAGGCTCAGGCCGCTGGCCGCCAAGCGGGCCGCATCGAGGACCGGCTCGGGCAACTGGCCGCTGCGGTGCGCCCGCCGGTCGCTGGTGAAGTAATAGCCGAGCACCGAGCGCCCTCGCTTGAGCGCTTCGGCGAAGACGGCGTCGTCCTGCGCTTGGGGTTCGGCAAACACCATGTCGAAGCCCAGAGCCGAAACCCGCTGGCGCTCGAAGAGTTCCTGGACCAGGGCGGCGAGCTGGGCGCGGCTCCACGGCCAGCGCCCGACCGCTGCGAGGCTGGCTTCGTCGATGTCGACGATGACGATGCGGGGGTCGGGCTCGACGGGTGCGGCGAGCCGTATGTGCGCGTCGACGAGGGCCCGATCCAGGGCGTCGAGCCCCGGCAGCGTCCAGTAGCCGAGGATGTGCAGCCAGGCGAGCGCCGTGAGCGCAAGGCCGAGCAGCCGTGGCGTCAGAGGGGACGGCCCGGCTCGGCGCCGGGGTTTCAGCGGGGGGCGCTCGACCACGAGCTCATGGCGCGACGAATTGCATTTGAATGCCGGCGAGTTCGAGCAGGTCGCCGTCGTGCAGGTTGACGGGCTCCTTGCCGATCGGCGTACCGTTGACGGTCGGGGGCTGGGTTCCATCGACGTGGCTGAGCATGAACCCTTGGGCGCGGCGCGTGATGGCTGCCACCGCCACTCCGGGTTTGCCGATGGTGGTCACGACCTTGACCAGTGGGACCTCGCGGCCGGCGGCAGCACCGTTGAGCAACCGTACCGCGGCGCCCGCGGGCGCGGCTGGAGCCGATGCTGGAGCGCTTGCGGCGGATGGCGCTGTCGCCGCCCCCACGGGCGCGGCGTGGGGGGCTGGGCTGGCCGGAGCTGCCGCGGCGACCCCGACGGGGTCTGCCTGGAAACGGATCTTGTACTTCCCGACCTCGATGATGTCGTTGTTCTGCAGCAGCTGGTGCTTGATCGCCTTGCCGTTGACGTAGGTGCCGTTGGTGCTGTTGAGGTCTTCGATGAAGACTTCGGCTCCGTTCAGGTAGAGCACGGCATGTTCACCGCTGACGGCGAGGTTGTCGATCACGATGTCGTTGTACGGGCGGCGGCCGAGCGTGGTGCGCTCGCCGGTCAATTCGGCTTCTTTGATCACGACGCCGTCGATCGAAATGATCAGTTTCGGCATGGCCGAGGCTCCTCTCACAAATTCTGGGTGCGAAGCAACGCGGAGTTGGGTTGCGGACGAGGGAGTACTACCGCAAGTGCGCGACGAGACCCTGGGGCGGTCGTTCGGCGCGAGCGCGCACCAGCATAACGGAAATGTTGTCGCGCCCGCCACGGGCGTTGGCGGCTGCGACGAGTTTGTGCGCCAAATGCGACAGTTCGGCACCGGCGCGAAACATCTGGGCGATCTCCATGTCGGTCAACATGTCGGTCAAGCCATCGGAGCACAACAGATACAGGTCGCCCGCTTCGACGGGGTGCTCGGCGATATCGATTTCGACCTCGGGGCCCACGCCGAGCGCGCGGGTGACGAGGTTGCGATAGTCGGCGACTGCGGCTTCCTCCGGGGAGATCAGGCCAGCATCGAGCTGCTCCTGCAACAAGGAGTGATCACGGGTGATCTGGACCAGTTGGTGGCGGCGCCAACGATAGCAGCGCGAATCGCCGACATGGCCCAGCCAGAGTTTGGGCCCGCGAAACCAGGCAGCGATGACGGTGGTTCCCATGCCGGCGTGGGTGACCTCCCGCTCGGCCGATTGGAAGATTTCCAGGTTGGCTCGCGCGATGGCGTTTTGCAGGGCTTCGCGCGCGGGGGGTGCGGCTTCGCCCGGCGAACGTGCGCACTGCTGGAGGTCGGCGAGGATGATCGAGGTGGCCATGTCCGCGGCGACCTCGCCGGCGTTGTAGCCGCCCATGCCGTCGGCGAGCACGGCGACGCCGGCCGCACCGTCGTAGCGGATGGAGTCTTCGTTGTTGGCACGGACGCGCCCGACGTCGGTCAATCCATCGAATTCATAGCGCATGGCAGGCCGCGGACTTCGGGTGGGCCAGGTTTCGGTGCATGGACCGCCTCCTCCAGGATTCGTGCGGCCCCAAGGCGCGAACCCGGCGAGGCACGTTTGTTTTTGTGGATGAGGATATTAACGGCCGTTGCGCTTGAACCTTGAGCGCAACCGGACCGTTTTGTCCACTATTCCCGCGCAAACGCCGGTTTCGCGCGCAAAAAAACGGGCTCCCCAGGGGAGCCCGTTTTTTGGACCTTGTCACGCGCTCAAAGCAGGGACTTGAGGAGTTTGCCCATTTCGGACGGGTTGCGCGTGACCTTGAAGCCACAGGCTTCCATGATCGCGAGCTTGGCTTCGGCCGTATCTTCGCCGCCCGAAATCAGCGCGCCGGCGTGGCCCATGCGCTTTCCGGGTGGGGCGGTCACGCCCGCAATGAATCCGACCACGGGTTTTTTGAAGTGCTCTTTGCACCAGCGGGCAGCGTCGGCCTCATCGGGGCCGCCGATCTCGCCGATCATGATCACGGCGTCGGTGTCGGGATCGTCGTTGAACATCTTCATGACGTCGATGTGCTTGAGGCCGTTGATCGGGTCGCCCCCGATGCCAACCGCACTCGATTGCCCCAGGCCCAGGTCGGTCAATTGCGCCACCGCCTCGTAGGTGAGCGTGCCCGAACGCGAGACGACACCGATGCGGCCTTTGCGGTGGATATGGCCCGGCATGATGCCGATCTTGATTTCATCGGGCGTGATGAGTCCGGGGCAGTTCGGGCCGAGCAGCAGCGTTTCCTTGCCACCGGCGGCGACCTTGTGCTTCATCTTGTTGCGCACCATGAGCATGTCGCGCACGGGAATGCCCTCGGTGATGCAGATTACGAGGTCGAGGTCGGCTTCGACGGCTTCCCAGATGGCGTCGGCGGCACCGGCGGGCGGCACGTAGATCACGGAGACGGTCGCACCGGTGTCGGCGGCGGCCTCCTTCACGGACGCGTAGATCGGAATGTCGAAGATCTTCTCACCGGCCTTTTTCGGATTGACGCCGGCGACGAAGCAGTTGCGGCCGTTGGCGTATTCCAGGCACTTTTCGGTGTGGAACTGCCCGGTCTTGCCGGTGATGCCCTGGGTGATGACTTTGGTGTCTTTGTTGATCAGGATGGACATGTTGGGTTCCTCTCGGGCTCAGGCGGCGTTGACGGCGGCGACCACTTTTTGAGCCGCCTCGGCCATCGTGTCGGCACTGATGATCGGCAGGCCCGATTCGGCGAGCATTTTCTTGCCGAGGTCTTCGTTGGTGCCCTTCATGCGCACGACCAGTGGTACGCTGAGGTTGACCGCCTTGCAGGCGGTGATGACGCCGGTGGCAATGGTGTCGCAACGCATGATGCCGCCGAAGATGTTGACGAGGATCGCCTTGACCTTGGGGTTGCGCAGCATGATCTTGAAGGCCTCGGTCACCTTTTCGGGCGTCGCGCCGCCCCCGACGTCGAGGAAGTTGGCGGGCTCGCCGCCGAAGAGTTTGATGGTGTCCATCGTCGCCATCGCGAGGCCCGCGCCGTTGACGAGGCAGCCAATGTTGCCGTCGAGGCTGATGTAGGCGAGGTCGTACTTGCTGGCTTCGACCTCGGCCGGGTCTTCCTCGTCGAGGTCGCGCAGCGCGACGATCTCGGGATGCCGGAACAGGGCGTTGTCGTCGAAGTTGAATTTGGCGTCGAGCGCGATCAGCTGATTCTTGCTGTCGCGGTTGAGCGGGTTGATTTCGAGCAGCGACGCGTCGGTTTCCATGTAGCAGGTGTAGAGCTTCTGGAACAGGTCGACGGCTTGCGCCACAGAGGCTTCAGGCAGGCCGATGCCGCTGGCGACCGCCTGCGCTTGCTCGGTGGTGAGCCCGATGATGGGGTCGACGAAGACCTTGATGATTTTCTCGGGTGAGACGCGGGCGACTTCTTCGATGTCCATGCCGCCTTCGCTCGAGGCGATGAACGCGACCTTCTGTGTGGCCCGGTCGGTCAGCACCGAGACGTAGTATTCCTTCTGGATGTCGGCGCCTTCTTCGATGTAGAGGCGTCGGACGATCTGGCCTTCTGGCCCGGTCTGGTGCGTGACCAGCCGCATGCCGAGGATCTCCCCGGCAAGTCGACGCACATCGTCGATGGACTTGGCGACTTTGACGCCACCGCCCTTGCCACGTCCGCCGGCGTGGATCTGCGCTTTGACGACCCAGACGGGGCCGCCGAGTTTCTGGGCGGCTTCGACCGCCTCTTGCACCGTGAATGCCGGGATGCCACGGGGAACCGGCACGCCGAACTTGCGCAAGATTTCCTTGCCTTGGTACTCGTGTATTTTCATGGGTCTCTCTCAGGGGGTGGAGGAATCGTCGCCGCCCGAGGAACACACCGAGGTCATCGCTGAGCGGGACGTCGCCGGGGCGAACTGTAGCATGCTGCACTGCATCATCAGCGTGGCCTGCGCCGGGGCCGCGGGCATAATGGCCAGGGCAACGCACTGCAAAGGACCAGCCCATGGCGAAAGTTTTCATCGATGGCGAGGCAGGCACGACGGGCTTGCAGATTCGTGAGCGGCTGCAGTCGGTGCCGGGAGTCGAGTTGTTGCAGATCGACCCGAGCCGGCGCAAGGACAACGAAGCCAAGCAGGCGCTCATGGCCGAGGCGGATCTGGTCGTGCTGTGCCTGCACGACGACGCCGCGCGTGCCTCGGTCGAGCTGATCGACGCGATCGGCAGCCGGCGCCCGCGCATCATCGACGCCTCGACGGCGCACCGCACGGAGCCGGGTTGGGTTTACGGTTTTCCCGAACTCTGCGCCGGCCAGCGCGAGGCGATTGCGCGAGCCGAGCGCGTGGCCAATCCGGGGTGCTACGCGACGGGGGCGATCGCGCTGATCCGCCCGCTGGTCGATGCCGGACTCGTGCCGCGCGATCATCCGCTGGCTTTGCCGGCGGTCAGCGGTTACAGCGGCGGCGGTCGATCGATGATCGAAGCCTATGAAGCAGGCTCGGCGGCGCCGTTTGAGCTCTATGCGCTCGGGCTGCGGCACAAACATCTGCCCGAGATCATGCGGTACACGGGCCTTGCGCGCCGTCCCTTGTTCGTCCCGTCGGTGGCGAATTTCCCGCAGGGCATGCTGGTCGAACTGCCTTTGCATCTCGACTCCTTGCCGGCGCGGCCGCGGGTGGCGGACCTCGAGGCTGCCTTGCGGGCGCATTACGCGCCGACGGCCGCTTGGGGCGGGACGGTGCGCGTCGAGTCCGCCAGTGCCGACGGCAAGCTTGATGCCGTCGCGCTTGCGGGCAGCGACATCATGGAGCTGCGGGTGTTCGGCGATGACGCCTTGGCTCAGGCGGTGCTCGTGGCGCGGCTCGACAACCTCGGCAAAGGTGCGAGCGGCGCTGCGGTGCAGAACCTGCGCTTGATGCTCGGCCTTTGAGGCCGTCGTTGACGCGTCACTCGACGTCGTGTTCCCCGGAAGCCTTGGGCACGACCTTGCGGATGATCTCGGCGCTGAAGCCGCGGGCCGCGAGGAAGCGCATTTGACGCGCGCGCTCGGCCGCATCCTGGGGTGCGCGGCCGAAGCGGCGCTCCCATACTGCGCGGGCGTGCTCGGGCTCGAGCGTCCGCAGGGGGGCTAGGGTTTCGGCGATGGCGTCAGCGGTGAGGCCTTTGTCGCGCAGCTCTTGCTGCAGCCGCGCCGGCCCGAGGCGGGCGCCGCGGCGATGAACCCAGGAGTCGGCGAAGCGCCGGTCGTCCAGGTAGCCTTTGTCCTGCAACTCGTCGAGCACGCGGCGAATCTCCTCAGCATCTTCGGCGTGGGGCGCGAGCTTGCGCTCGAGCTCGACCCGCCCGTGCTCACGACGGGCAAGCAACTGCAGGGCTCGGGCTTTGAGGGATGGCGGTCGCATCAAAAAGAAGAGCAACAACCGACCGTTTTACGCCGGCATACTGCGATTTTCACTCCAAAACACTTTTCGGGCGCGCGCCATCTCGGGAGCTGATTCTTAGGCGGCAGCTTCCTCGACAGCGGGCAGCAAGGGGATGCCCAGCGACGCGCGGACTTTGTTCTCGATTTCGCGTGCGAGGCCGGGGTTTTCACGCAAAAACTCACGCGCGTTGTCGCGGCCTTGGCCGATTTTCTCGCCGTTGTAGGCGTACCAGGCGCCGGATTTTTCGATGATGCGCGCGTTGACGCCCATGTCGATGATCTCGCCCTCGCGGCTGATGCCTTCGCCGAAGAGGATGTCGAACTCGGCGGTTTTGAACGGCGGCGAGACCTTGTTCTTCACAACCTTCACCTTGGTTTCGTTGCCGATCGAGTCCTCGCCCTTCTTGATGGTGCCGGTGCGGCGGATGTCGAGCCGCACCGAGGCGTAGAACTTGAGCGCATTGCCGCCCGTGGTGGTTTCGGGGCTGCCAAACATCACGCCGATCTTCATGCGGATCTGGTTGATGAAGATGACCATGCAATTGGTCTTCTTGATGTGCGCCGTGAGCTTGCGCAGGGCTTGGCTCATGAGTCGCGCCTGCAGCCCCGGCAGCGCGTCGCCCATGTCGCCCTCGAGCTCGGCCTTGGGCGTGAGCGCGGCCACCGAGTCCACCACGATCAGGTCCACCGCGCCGGAGCGCACCAGGCTGTCGACGATCTCCAGCGCTTGCTCGCCGGTGTCGGGCTGGGAGATCAGCAAGTCCTGCAGATTCACGCCGAGTTTTTGGGCGTACTGGATGTCGAGCGCATGCTCGGCATCGACGAAGGCGCAAGTGCCGCCCTGCTTTTGCATCTCGGCAATCACCTGCAGCGTCAGCGTCGTCTTGCCCGAGGACTCGGGGCCGTAGATCTCGATGACGCGCCCGCGCGGCAGGCCGCCCACGCCCAGCGCGATGTCCAGCCCCAGCGAGCCGGTGGACACCACTTGGATGTCTTCGATGACTTCGCCTTCACCGAGCCGCATGATCGTGCCCTTGCCGAACTGCTTTTCGATCTGCGCCAGCGCCATTTGCAGGGCTTTGGCCTTTTCGGTTTGGGCGGGGGTCGGGGTTTTGGCGATGGGGTCCATGGAAACTCCTGGAAGTCGGTTAAAGATCGGGGACAGAGCCAGAACAACTGGATGCGTGAACAGTACTTTAGCCGCAGAATAAAGCCGCGTACACTACAAAATTAATCAGTTTGCCTGACCATGATCCGGTCCTGCTTCGGTCGGGTGCCGATGGCGCTGCCGGATTCCATTCCCCCAGCCTCGTGATGCCGCCCACTCCGCTCCTGCCCGACGACTGCGCGCCCGCGCTCAGACCCGCGGGGCTGGCCTGGCGCCAGACGCATCTGGGCCGCCTCATGGGCGAAGCCTTGCGGCGCTTCGACGCGCGTGTGCTCTCCCTGATGGCCGCCAGTGCCGAGGTGCCGCTGGCGCTGGCCAACCTGGCGGCGCGCGACAAGGTCGGTGCGGCGCACATCCACATCACGCGGCATTTGCCGATCGAAGGCGCGCGGCTGACCGACCTGGCGCGGGCCGCGGGTATGAGCAAGCAGGCCATGGCCGACCTGGTGGACCAGTGCGAGGCTTGGGGTTTGGTGCGGCGCGAACCCGACGAACGGGACGCGCGGGCGCGCCGCGTGGTGTTCACCGCCGACGGGCTGGCCTGGCTCGAGGCCTTCCGCGTGGCCGTCGCCCAGGCCGAGGCCGAGTTTCGCGCCGCGGTGGGCGATGAAGTCGCCACCGTCGTCGCGCTGGGGCTCGAGGCCTACGCGAGTGGCTGAAGCACCCGCTTGCGCGCCGCGCATTCCGGCTTCGGGCGTGGCCGTCCTAGAATCTGCCGAGCGCAGCCAGAGAGGAGACAAGATGCGGATCCTGATTGCCGAAGATGACCAGGTGCTCGCCGATGGGCTGTTGCGCACCCTGCGCGCCTCGGGCGCAGCGGTCGACCATGTGGCCGATGGCGCGCAGGCCGATGCCGCGCTGATGACCAACACCGAGTTCGACCTTTTGATCCTGGACCTGGGCCTGCCGCGCCTGCACGGTTTCGAGGTGCTGCGCCGCCTGCGGGCGCGCGGGGCGACGCTGCCGGTGTTGATCCTCACGGCGGCCGACAGCGTCGAGGAGCGCGTCAAGGGGCTGGACCTCGGCGCGGACGACTACATGGCCAAGCCGTTCAGCCTGCAGGAACTCGAAGCCCGCGTGCGCGCGCTGGTGCGCCGTGGCATGGGCGCGGCCAGTTCCATCATTCGGCACGGGCCGCTCACCTATGACCAGGCCGGCCGCGTGGCGACCATCGACGGAAAGATGGTCGAGCTCTCGGCGCGCGAACTGGGCTTGCTCGAAGTGCTGTTGCAACGCGCCGGACGGCTCGTCAGCAAAGAGCAACTGGTCGAGCGCCTGTGCGAGTGGGGCGAGGAAGTCAGCAACAACGCGATCGAGGTCTACATCCACCGCCTGCGCAAGAAGATCGAGCGTGGCCCCATCCGCATCGCGACCGTGCGGGGCCTGGGCTATTGCCTTGAAAAACTGCCAGGCTGAGCCTTTCCCTGTGCGCGCCGTCGGGCTTCGACCATGACGCCGACCCTGTGCCCTCGCGGGAGCGCCAATGTCCCTGTCTGAAGAGGACCGAGAGGAGCGCCGCTGGCGCTTCAAGCTGTTCCAGCGGGAGCAGCGCTCGCTGTTTGGCGAAATCCTCGACTGGATGCTCACGCCGCTGCTGCTGCTGTGGCCGCTGACGCTCGCGCTCACCTGGTGGGTCGCGCAGGACATTGCCGACCGGCCCTATGACCGGGCGCTCGTGCTGCACGCGCACGAACTCGCGCAGTGGATCCAACCCGACCCGGCGGGGCTCCGGTTTGGCGCGCCCGACGCCGTGACCGACGCCCTGCGGGCCGACGACACCGACCTCGTCTACTACCAGATCCTCGCGCCCGACGGCCGCGTCTTGGGCGGCGAGCCCGACCTGCCGACCGTCGCCGAGCCCTTGCATCCGGCACCGCTGCCGGGCGAAGTGCGCCTGCGCGACGACCTGCTGCGCGGACTCGACGTGCGGGTGGCCACGCTCTGGACGCCGGTCCCGGGCGCCGACCCGATGCCGCTGGCCCAAATCCAGGTCGCCGAGACCCGCAAAAAGCGCAAACTCCTCGCGACCGAGATCATCAAGGGCGTGATGTTGCCGCAATTCATCACCCTGCCCATCGCCGTGCTGCTCGTCTGGATGGCGCTGGTGCGCGGCATCAAGCCGCTGAGTCGGCTCGAAGAGCGCATCCGTGCCCGCAAGCCCGACGACCTGAGCCCGCTGGACGACAAGGCCGTGCCGCTCGAAGTCGCGCCCCTGGTGCAGTCGGTCAACGACTTGCTGACCCGCCTGACCGAGTCGGTGGCGACGCAAAAGCGCTTCCTCGCCGATGCCGCGCACCAGCTCAAGACCCCGCTGGCTGGGCTGCGGATGCAGGCCGACCTGGCACGCCGCGAGGGTGCGAGCACCGAGGAGCTCAAACAGTCTCTGGAGCACATCGGCCGCGCGAGTGTGCGGGCCACCCACACGGTCAATCAACTCCTGGCGCTGGCGCGCGCGGAGAGCGGCTCGACGGCCCTGACGCGGCAAAGCTGCGATCTCGCCGCGCTCACCATCGATGCAGTGCGTGAAGCCGTCCCCACGGCGCTCGAGCGCCACATCGACCTCGGCTACGAAGGTCCGCAGCCGGGTGAGCCCGGCGTGCAACTGCTCGGCAACCCCACACTGCTGCGCGAGCTCGTCTCGAACCTCGTCGACAACGCCATGCGCTACACGCCATCGAGCGCCGAGCAGCCGGGCATCGTCACCGTGCGCCTGCTGCCCGATCCCTTCGGCCAGGTGCTCGTGCTGCAGGTGGAGGACAACGGGCCGGGCGTGCCCGAAACCGAGCGCGCGCGCATCTTCGAGCCGTTTTACCGGGTGCTGGGCACTCAGACCGATGGATCCGGCCTGGGCCTGCCGATCGTGCGCGAAATCGCCCGCCAACACCGGGCCACCGTCGAAGTCGAAGCGGCGCGCCCCGGTCAGAAACCCCCGGGCGCGCGCTTCATCGTGCGCTTTGCTCTGGCGCAAGGCTGAGCCTAAATCCGGCAGTTGACCGCTTCTCGCGAAAAGCAAGGTGCTGATGTTTCAACAACGTTCGGTGCGGAGCCCGTTCACCGTTTGGGTGAGCGCTGCGCACCCGTTCGAGTCGCCCTCGGGCGCGGGGGCGGCGTTGCAAATCCTCTTCAACAGCGCCCGCCATGGCTGTGGTTTGCGCCTTGCCCGCGCGCCCGACGACGACCCGCCCAGGCACGCCCAACTGCCAGATTTAGGCTGAACCGGTCCCTCGAGCGCCAACACAGGAACTGATTCAGCGTTGCCTCAGCGGGCGGCTGAAGCGGGTAGTGCGGACGAAGCCGCGGCGGAAGCCACGACTTCGGGCGCCGGTGCCGCGCTGCTGCCGCCTGCGGGCGCGGTCGCTTCCGGACAGTTCTGCCAGGTGCGTTGGGCGAGGGCGGGGAGTCGTTGCAGGCGTTCGCGCTGGGTGTCGTCGGCGGTGTTGAGGGTCAACCAATAGCGCGTCAGCGGCGGCTGCAACGTCAGTACCCGCGCGGTGCGCACGCCGCGCTCGCTGAGCCGCTCGAGCGCCGCCTGGGCGTCGGCCTCGGTCGTGTGCACACCCAAAGAGAGCCCGGGCGCCAGCGCCGGCTCGCGCAGCACTTCGAAGGGCACGTTGCGTTTGCGCAGCTCGGCCTGCTTGCGCGCGAGCGTTTCCGTGTCGGCGTAGCGGCCCATGTAAACCATCCAGCGCCCGGGCTGCGTCTCGGCGTCGAGGCGCCAGGCCGTCTTGGCCTCGAGCTGCGCGAGGGCGGCGCGCAGCGCATCGGTTTGGCTGGCGTCGATCGGGCCCACGCGCCAGCAGCGGGGCGCGGTATCGGTCGGCACGGCGGGCGCTGAAGCGCCTTCGCCCGGGGCAGCGCGCACGATGCGCAGCGCCTCGGGGTTTTGTTGCTGGGCGATGCGTTCGGGTTCGCTCACCCGCGCGGGTGCGAAGCCGAGCGGCGCGAGCCAGCCCTGGCTCCAGCCCCACCAAACCGCGTTGGCCAACAGCAGCAGAAGGACCAGAAACCGGGCGATCACGGCCAAAGCCCCAGCGGGGATGCCATGTCGAGCGGCCGCACGCTCAGCGAGGCCGATTCGATGCGCTCGATGGCCCCGGCGTGCTCGATCTGCAGCGCCCCGTTCGCGTCGATGCCGATGGCTTTGCCCACGCGCCCATCGCTCAGCCGCACGGCCCGACCGGCGAGCACGTCGCGCGCACGCCAGTCGTCGAGGAAGGCGCCCAGACCCTCGCGACCAAAGCGCTGCAGGCCCGCCAGAACCGCCGGCGCGACGCGCAGCAACAGACCAGGCGCATCGAGGCCCGGCAGCAAGGCATCGATGCCCACGCCCGGCGGGTCGATGGCGTCTTGCAGGGGCATTCTGAGGTTTAGGCCGATGCCGACGACGGCATAACGCTGCGACCCGACCTGAGTGGTCTCGATGAGGATGCCCCCGAGCTTGTGGTCGCGCCACCACAGGTCGTTGGGCCACTTGAGCCCCACCTCGGGGTGCAGCGCGCCGGCCACGGCGACGCCGACCGCCAGCGACAGGCCTGACCAGGCCCGGGGCTCGGGCGGCAGTGGGGGGGTGAGGCCGAGGGAGAAGGTCAAAGAGCGCTTCGGGTCCGCATGCCAGACGCGGCCACTGCGCCCGCGACCGAGCGTTTGCCGTTCGGCTACGAGCAGCGTGGGCGCAGCGTGGCCGGCGCGGGCGCGACGCATGAGCTCGCTGTTGGTCGAGTCGATCTCGGGCCACACCTCGATCGTCAGCGCCGGCTCGATCGAGCGGCAGCTGGCCCTCAGGTCTTCGAGTGGCCAGTCGTACAGCAGGGCCTCGGCCACGGGTTTCATGATGCCGAACCTGGTGGCGACACCTCGCCGCGCGCAAGGCCTGCTCGATCGGGGGCGCTGCGGCGGCGTTTCTTGGGCGCGAGCATCGTGCCGCGGCATTGCGGCGCGCCGCAGCGACAGGCGAAGGCGGCTTTGAGCGCCGGGGTGTAGCGCGCGTCGATCACCAGTCCGTAGTCGTAGTGCAGTTCTTCGCCCGCGGCGATGTCACGCAGCGCTTTGATGAACACCCGGGTGCCCCGGGTCTCGGCTTCGCAGTTCGGCTCGCACGAGTGGTTGATCCAGCGCGCGGCATTTCCGCCGCGTCCCCCGTCGATCACGTGCGCGTCGTCAATGTGAAAGAAGAAGGTGTGGTTGGGGTCGGCGGGGTCGTGCGGATGGCGCGCCTGCGCTTCTTCCCACGAAATCAGCTCGCCCCGGTATTCGAGGATGTCGGTGCCGGCGGGTAAATCGACCGCGGCATAGACGCCTTTGCCGTGGATGCCCGAAGCCCTCACGACGATGCGGCGGCGGGGGCCGCGTTGGGGCGGGTCCTTGGGGTTTGGAGCGCTGGCCCTAGCCACGGCGGAAAAATTTGGTATGTTGAAAAAAGCACAGGTGCGCGCCCGCATGAGCGTGGGCGCGCACGCCTAGACACACACGCTCGTGCACCCGCGCGCACGAGCGAACCGGATTGTAATGAGATGAAAGACCTCGTGATTGCAGAGAAGCCCTCGGTGGCGCAGGACATCGTCCGCGCGCTCACGCCGGTGGCCGGGAAGTTCGAAAAGCACGACGACTATTTCGAGAACGACCGCTACATCGTCACCAGTGCAGTCGGTCACCTCGTCGAAATCGAGGCGCCCGAGGCTTACGACGTCAAGCGCGGCAAATGGAGCTTTGCGCACCTGCCGGTGATTCCGCCGCACTTCGACCTGAAGCCCGTGGAGAAGACCAAGTCGCGCCTCAACGCCGTCGTACGTCTGGCGCGGCGCAAGGATGTGGGCCGGCTCATCAACGCCTGTGACGCGGGGCGCGAGGGGGAGCTGATCTTCCGGCTGATCGAGCAGTACGCGGGCGGCGGCAAGCCCCTGGGCAAGCCGGTCGAGCGGCTGTGGCTGCAGAGCATGACGCCCGACGCCATCCGCGACGGTTTCGCGCACCTGCGATCCGATGCGCAGATGCGCGGCCTGGCCGACGCGGCGCGCAGCCGCTCCGAGGCCGACTGGCTGGTGGGCATCAACGGCACGCGGGCGATGACGGCGTTCAACTCGCGCGACGGCGGCTTCTTCCTCACCACCGTCGGGCGGGTGCAGACGCCCACGCTGGCCGTGGTGGTCGAGCGCGAGGAGCAGATCCGCCGCTTCGTCAGCCGCCCGTATTGGGAGCTGCACGCGAGCTTCGCCGCGCAGGCCGGCACTTACCCTGGCCGCTGGTTCGACCCGGAATGGAAGAAGGACCCCGACGATGCCGAGCGTCGCCCCGAGCGCCTGTGGGACGAGGCGCGCGCCCGCGCGATTGCCGCTGCGGTGCAAGGCCGAACGGGCAGCGTCAGCGAGGAAAGCCGCGCCACCACCCAGGCCTCGCCGGGCCTCTTCGACCTCACCAGTCTGCAGCGTGAGGCTAACGGCAAGTTCGGCTTTTCGGCCAAGACCACGCTGGCGCTGGCGCAAAGCCTGTACGAGCGGCACAAGGCGCTGACCTACCCGCGAACCGACTCGCGCCACCTGCCCGAGGACTATTTGCCCGTGGTGCAGCAGACCTTCGGCATGCTCGCCGACAGCCCGATGGCGCACCTGGCACCGCATGCGCGCACCGCGCTCGCGCAGGGCTACATCAAGCCGATCAAGCGCGTGTTCGACAACAGCAAGGTCAGCGACCACTTCGCCATCATCCCGACCTTGCAGGCGCCGCACGGCCTGTCCGAGGCCGAGCAAAAACTCTACGACCTCGTCGTGCGCCGCTTCATGGCGGTGTTTTTCCCCAGCGCCGAATACCAGGTGACCACGCGCACCACGGTCGTCGATGGAGCCGACGGCGCGCAGCACCACTTCCGCACCGAAGGCAAGGTGCTGGTCAAGCCGGGGTGGCTCGCGATCTACGGCAAGGAGGCGGCCGCCGAGGTGGCCGACGCCAAGGACGGCGACAAAGGCCAGAACCTCGTGGCCGTCGCCCCAGGCGAGCGCGTGCGCACCGAGGCCGTCGAAGTCAAGGCGCTCAAGACCCGGCCGCCGGCGCGCTACACCGAAGCCACGCTGCTCGGCGCGATGGAAGGCGCGGGCAAGCTCATCGACGACGAGGAACTGCGCGAAGCCATGCAGGAAAAGGGCCTGGGCACACCGGCAACCCGCGCGGCCATCATCGAAGGGCTGATCAACGAGAAATACCTCCTGCGCGAAGGCCGCGAACTCGTGCCCACGGCCAAGGCCTTTCAGCTCATGACGCTGTTGCGCGGCCTAGGGGTGGAAGAACTCTCGCGCCCAGAACTCACCGGTGAGTGGGAATACAAGCTCGCGCAGATGGAGCACGGGCGGCTCTCGCGCGAGGCCTTCATGCGCGAAATCGCCGAGATGACCGAGCGCATCGTGCGCAAAGCCAAGGAGTACGACCGCGACACCGTGCCGGGCGACTACGCTACGCTTGCCACGCCCTGCCCGAACTGCGGCGGCATCGTGAAGGAAAACTACCGCCGCTACGCCTGCACCGGCGCCGATGGCCAGGGCGCGGGCTGTGGCTTCTCCATCCCCAAGACGCCGGGCGGTCGCACCTTCGACGTGGCCGAGGTCGAGCAACTGCTGCGCGACAAACGCATCGGCCCGCTCGAGGGCTTCCGCTCCAAGGCGGGCTGGCCCTTCACGGCCGAGATCGTGCTCAAACACAGCGAGGAGGAGCGCAACTGGAAGCTCGAATTCGACTTCGGCGACGAGCGCAGCGCCGAGGCCACGGGCGAAATCGTCGACTTCTCGGGGTTCGAGCCGCTCGGGCCCTGTCCGAAGTGCGGCGCACCGGTGTACGAGCACGGTGCCAACTACGTCTGCGAGAAATCCGTGCCCACGGCCGCGCAGCCCACGCCGAGCTGCGACTTCAAAACCGGCCGCGTGATCCTGCAGCAGCCCGTCGAGCCCGAGCAAATGCGCAAGCTCCTCACCCAGGGCAAAACCGATTTACTCGACAAGTTCATCTCCATGCGCACGCGGCGGCCCTTCAAGGCGCATCTGGTCTGGGACGCCGAGGCCGGCAAGGTGAACTTCGAATTCGCGCCGTCGAAGTTCCCGCCGCGCGTCCCCGCCGCTGCTAAAAAAGGAGCAACAAACGTCCGAAATACCCCGGCAAACGCCAAGAAAGCTGCCCCATCCGCGGCGGCGAAAGCCCCGGCAGCACGCAAAGCCGCAGCCAAGGGCGCGCCCGCGACTCGAGCGCCGAGCACGCGCAAGCCGCGTGCGGCTGCGGCGACCGCGGGTTTGCGGCCCAGCCCGGCACTCGCCGCCGTGATCGGGCCCGAGCCCGTGGCACGCGCGCAAGCGGTCAAAAAGCTCTGGGACTACATCAAGGCGCAGGGCCTGCAAGATGCGGCCGACAAGCGCCGCATCAACGCCGACGAACGGCTGCGTGCCGTCTTCGGCAAGGATCAGGTCTCGATGTTCGAAATCGCGGGGCTGCTCACGCCGCACCTGCACGCGGATGGCAGCGCCTGAGAGGCTGAGAGGAGCCGGCGATGCGTTTGCCAGCGGTCGACCCCAGCGGACGCGCCCAGGCGCTGGTGCTGGCGGCCGGGCGCGGCGAGCGCATGCGTCCGCTGACCGACCACTGCCCCAAGCCGCTCTTGCCCGTGCAGGGGCGGCCGTTGCTGCGCTGGCACCTCGACGCCTTGGCGCGCGCGGGTTATCGCCACGCGGTGGTCAACACGGGCTGGCTCGGGGAACAGATTGCGGCCTACTTGGGCGCCGAGCCCATGCAGCGACGGGTGAGTTGGCCGCTCACCACGGGCGCGAGCGCGGAGGAAGCAGGGGTAGACGACCGGTTCACGCTCGACCTCTCGCCCGAGATGGAGGATTTCGGCTATGCGCTCGAAACCCTCGGCGGCATCAGCCGCGCGCTGCCGCAGTTGGGCGAGGTGTTCTGGGTCGTCGCTGGTGATGTGTTCCTACCCGACTTCGACTTCCCGCGGGCCGCCTTTGACGCATTCGCGCGCAGCGGACGGCTCGCGCACCTCTGGCTCGTGCCGAACCCACCGCACCACCCTCAGGGGGATTTTGGTCTCGAGCCTGCGGCGGATCGCTACTCGGCACGGGCGCTCAACCTGCCCACGCCGACCGGGCTGAGCTACACCTTCAGCACCGTCGCCCTCTACCGGCGCGCGCTGTTCGAGGCGCCCTGGTGCACGATCATCCCCGGCAATCCGCAGGGCACGGCGGCGCCGCTGGCGCCTTTGCTGCGCCGGGCGATCGCTGCGGGGGTCGTGAGCGCCGAAGTGTGGGCCGGTGCCTGGACCGACGTGGGCACGCCGGAGCGGCTCGCCGAGGTTCAGGGCAGCAGCGCGCGGTAAAAGTTCGGCAGCGCGAACAGCGCGCCGTGGATCTCGGCGTTGTAGTACTGCAGGTTCGCGATGCCGCGCGCACGCAGGCGCTGTTCGACCGTCGCCGCATCGAGGCCTTTGGGGTCGAGCGTGTCCGAGGCCACGGCGAGCGCCCAGTACGCCCCATAGAGCGGCACGTACAAGCCGTAGGCGCGCAGGCAGGGGAAGACCCGCGCCAGCCGCGCCGAGAGTTCCCGCACCTGGTCTTTTTCGAAGAACGGCGCGCCCAGATGCAGCACCACGGCCCCTCCGGGTGCGAGCACCTGCTGCACCTGGCGGAAGAAGGCTTCGGTGTAGAGCGGCCCGGCGGGGGTCTCGGGGTCGGTGAGGTCGAGGAACACCAGGTCGAAGCGCTCGGCGGTCTGCGCCACGAAGGCTGCGCCGTCACCGACATGCACTTGCACGCGCGGATCGTCGAGGGCACCGCGGTGGATCGAGCCGAGATGGCGGCGCGCGACCGCGACCACTTCGTCGTCCAGCTCGGCCAGCACGATGCGCTCGATCGTCGGGTGCTTGAGCAGTTCCTCGGCCAGTCCGCCGTCTCCGCCGCCGATGATGAGGGCACGGCGCGGCGCCTCGTGGGTGATGGCGGCCGGATGCGCCATGGCCTCGTGGTAGAAAAATTCATCGGCCTCGCTGGTCATGTACTGCCCGTCGAGGCGCAGCGTCAGCCCGAGTTCGTTCGAGCGCAGCAGTTCGAGATGCTGGTAGCGCGTGCGCTGCGACAAGATGCGCTCGGGGAAGCGAAAGCCATAGGCTGCCTGCGGCGTCAGATGCTCGAGGATGAGCTCGCCCGTGGCGGTGGGGCCGTCGGCCTGGCCGCGCAGGAGCCGCTCGCGCTGCACGCGCCGCGGCGCGAATGCGTCTTCGAGCCCCTGCATCAGGGCGATCGCCTTGTGCGAGTTGTCGGCGGTGAAGTTGCACACATACACGTCCAGCGTGACGCCGCCGCGCTCGGGCCAAGTGTGGATCGCCAGATGCGACTCGGCGAGCAAAATCATGCCGGTCACGCCGCCGGGCTGACCGTTCCAGTCGGGGAAGCGGTGCCACTTTTCGTCGACGAGGGTGAGTCCCGAGGCCAGCGTCAGCGCGCGGCAACGCTCGGCGAGTCGATCGGCATCGGTCAGCAGCGCGGCGTCGCCGGCGCAGTCGTACAAATCAGCAGTCAGGTGCAGGCCCTGCATGTCGTGTCCCCCTGTTGGTTGGAAACCCGCGCATACGGGTAAAGGCAACGCTGAGCCAGTCCCTCGCGCGCCGCGCATCCCGGCTGCGGGCGGTCTGCTTCGTTGCAAATCCTCGCCATAGCTGCGGCTATTGCCTCGGTTTGCGCCTCGCATCCCATCCCGCGGCCGCTCGCGCGCCATCACGGGAACTGATTCAGCGCTGCCCTAAAACGGTGGCGGTACGCGCCCAAACATCTCGCCGGGTTCAGCGGCTGTCGGCGCCAACCGGGCAAGTAAGATGCCCGGCGCCAAGCAAAACCAGCGATTTTACGGCGCCTGACTCGACGGCAAGGCCGAAGAATGCCGCTTCAGGGCGTTCACCGCCTTCCCCCCGCTAGCCGTGGGGATGGTTGAAAATGCCGTTCATGAACCAGCAAACCCCCCACTCGATCTACGCGGCGCGTCGCGCGCGCGCCGCAGCCCAACTCGGCGCGAACGCCGTCGCCATCGTGCCTACCGCGCCCGAGCGAGCCCGCAACCGCGACAGCGACTTTCTCTACCGTCACGACAGCTACTTTTATTACCTCACGGGCTTTTCTGAGCCCCATGCGTGGCTGGTGTTGTTTGGCAATGGCCGTAGCGTGCTGTTCTGCCAGCCCAAAGACCTCGAGCGTGAAATCTGGGACGGCATCCGCCTGGGTCCCGAGGCCGCGCCGGCGGCGCTCGGCGTCGACGAGGCCTATTCGGTGACCGAGCTCGAAACCCGGCTGCCGCGTCTGCTCGAAAACCAGGCGACCGTCTGGTACCCGTTTGCCACCCACGAGGGCCTTGCCGCCCGGGTCGAAGGCTGGCTTGCGAGCGTGCGCAGCCGCGCGCGCATGGGCGTGCGCTGTGCGCAAGTGCAGCGCGACCTGTGCGCCGTGCTCGATGAAATGCGGCTCATCAAGGACGCGCATGAGCTGGCCCTCATGCGCCGTGCCGCGCAAATCAGCGCTGCGGCCCATGTGCGCGCCATGCAGACCAGCGCGCGCATGCTGCGCGCCGGGCAGGACGTGCGCGAATACCACCTCGACGCCGAGTTGCTGCATGAGTTCCGCCGCCACGGCTCGCAATACCCCGCGTACAGCTCCATCGTCGCAGCCGGCGCCAACGCCTGCGTGCTGCACTACCGGGCCGACAACGCGCCGATCCGCGACGGCGAACTCGTGCTCATCGACGCCGGTTGCGAACTCGACGGCTATGCGAGCGACATCACCCGCACCTTCCCCGCCAACGGGCGTTTCACCGGGCCGCAGCGTGAGCTGTACCAGCTCGTGCTCGAAAGCCAAAAGGCGGCGATTGCAGCCACCCGGCCAGGCGCGCGCTTCAACGAGCCGCACGAGGCCGCGGTGCGCGTGCTCACCCAGGGCATGTTCGATCTGGGCCTGCTCGAACCGGGCCAGCACGGCACGCTCGACGACGCGATCGAGCACCGCCACTACTTCGCCTACTACATGCACCGCACCAGCCACTGGATCGGCATGGACGTGCACGACTGCGGCAGCTATATCGAGCCGAGCGAAGCCGACCGCGTCACCGAGCGGCGCGACCCCAAGACCGGCGACATCGTCATCGAGCGCCCAAGCCGCATCCTGCGCGAAGGCATGGTGCTCACCATCGAGCCCGGCCTCTATGTGCGCCCGAGCGAGGGCGTGCCCGAAGCGTTCTGGAACATCGGCATCCGCATCGAGGACGATGCCGTCGTCACCGCCGACGGCTGCGAGCTGATCTCGCGCGGCGTGCCGGTCGAACCCGACGAGATCGAGGCCGTGATGCGCGGCTGACGCGCCGGTGACGGCCGGCGCGCGAGCGATGCCTTAGATTGGAGGCCATGCTGAACCCGGCCCGCTGGGCCCGTCACGGGGACGGATTCGGCGCCGCGTCGGCGGCAAAACCCCCAATCGATAGGAGAACACCGATGCTCAAACCCGGCCTCATGATGGACCGTCCGCTGCTCATCTCGGGCATCCTCGAACACGCGGCGGCGCAGTATGGCGCTGTCGAAGTCGTCTCGCGCGAGACGCATGGCCCGCTGCACCGGAGCAGCTACTCGGAGGTGGCGCGGCGCTCGAAAAAGCTCGCCCATGCCTTGCAGGCGCTGGGCCTCGAAGCCGGGCAGGCCGTCGGCAGCATCGCGTGGAACAACCACCGCCATCTCGAGGCTTACTTCGCTGTCTCGGGCAGCGGCATGGTGCTGCACACCTGCAATCCTCGACTGCATCCGCAGCAACTCATCTACATCATCAACCACGCCGAGGATCGCGTCGTGCTGTTCGACAGCACGTTTGCGCCTTTGGTCAAGGGCATCGCGGCGCATTGTCCGCAGGTGCAGGCTTGGGTGTGCCTGTGTGATGCCGACCAGATGCCCGGCGTGCGTGCGGGCACCGAGGGCGTGGCGAACGTCCTGTGTTACGAGGAACTCATCGCGCCGCACAGCGAGCAGTTCGAATGGCCTGAGTTCGACGAGCGCACGGCCGCGGCGCTTTGCTACACCTCGGGCACCACGGGCAACCCGAAGGGCGCGCTGTATACGCATCGGGCGATCGTGCTCAACGCCTTCTCGGGCTGCCAGCCCAACGTGCTGTCGCTGTCCTCGCGCGACACGGTGCTGCCGGTCGTGCCGATGTTCCACATCAACGCCTGGTGCATCCCCTATGCGGCGCCGATCGCAGGCTCGCGCCTCGTGTTGCCCGGGCCGCGTCTCGACGGGGCGAGTCTCTACGAGCTGATGGAAGGCGAACACGTCACCGTCAGCGCCGGCGTTCCGACGATTTGGCTCGCGCTGATCCAGCACGTGCAGCAGCACGGGCTGCGGTTCACCACGATGAAGCGCACGGCGGTCGGCGGCTCGGCGATGCCCCAGGCGCTGATCGAGCAGTACGACGCCCTGGGTGTGGAGGTGCGCCACGGTTGGGGCATGACCGAGACGACGGCGGTCGCGACCATCAGCGCGCTCACCGGCGCCGAAATGGGGCTTCCGGCGCAGGCGCGTCACGCGATCGTCGCCCGGCAGGGGCGCTCGGTGTTTGGCGTCGAGATCAAGGTCGTCGACGAGGCCGGCCGCACCCTGCCGCGTGACGGCGTCTCGCAAGGCGAGCTGATGGTGCGTGGCCAATGGATCATCAACGGCTACCACAAGGCCGAGGCCTCGCCGCTGGTCGATGGCTGGTTCCCGACCGGGGACATCGCCACGATCGACCCGACCGGCATCATGCAGATTCGCGACCGCACCAAGGATGTCATCAAGACCGGCGGCGAGTGGATCAGCTCCATCGACCTCGAAAACGCCGCCATGGCACACCCGGCGGTGGCGATGGCCGCGGTGATCGGCGTCAAACATCCGAAGTGGGACGAGCGGCCGCTGCTCTTCATCGTGCGCAAGCCCGGTCAGACGCTGGAGAAGGACGAAATCCTCGGCTTCCTCGCCGGGCGCGTCGCCAAGTGGTGGGTGCCCGATGAGGTGGTTTTCGTCGACGCTCTGCCGGTCGGCGGTACCGGCAAGGTCCAAAAGGCCGAGCTGCGCAAGCAATACGGCGGGATTTTCTCGGCTTAGGGCAACGCTGAATAAGGGAAACGCTGAACGAGTCTCGCGCGCGCCGCGCATCCCGGCTACGGGCGGTCTGCTTCGTCGTCGATCTTCCCCGTCGCTTCGGCGATGGCGGCAGTTTGCGCCCGCTCGAGTTCCCGCAGCGCTGCCCGCGCCAGCAGGTGCGAGGCGACCGGCAAGGTCGCCAGCAGAAAGCCCAGCAGCAGCGCCAGTCGCCAGCCCCAGTCGAGGTTCGGGTGCAGCAAGCCCGCGCCGCACAACACGGTGGACAGCGCCAGCGTGCCGGCCTTGGTGGCTGCGTGCTGGCGGCTGAGCGCATCGGGTAGCGCCAGCACACCCCAGGCCGCCACCAGCAGCAGCACACCGCCCAGGGCCAGCAGTGCGCCGCCCAAGAGGCCCAGCCACGCACTCATGGAGCCTCCGGGTCCGCGGGTGCGCCCGGTGTCTGAGCCTCGGGTTCCGCGGGCGACGCCGCGCCGTCGATCAGCCTCGACCAGCCCAGGGTGCCGATGAAGCCCACCAACCCGAGGACCAGCCCCACGTCGAGGAACGCGGTGTGCCCGCTTGCCAGCGCCGTCGCCACGCACAGGGCCACCGCTGCAGCCAAAAAAATGTCGAGGGCGACCACCCGGTCCGCCTGCGTGGGGCCGCGCAACACCCGCACCGCGGCCAGCGCGCTTGCACCGAGCGCGCCGAGGAACAGCACGGTCAGCGCCCAGCCAGGGATGGCGAGGTTCATCGGCACGCTCCAAACAGCGCACACAAGGGCTGCTGGAAGATGCGGCGAATCTCGGCCGCTGCCGCCTCGGCATCGCGGGTGTCGAGCATGTGCACGAGGAATTCATGGCGCTCCGCGTCGATGTCGATCACGGTCGTGCCGGGAGTGAGCGACACCATGGCGGCGAGCAAGGCCACGCCTTGCGGTCGCATCGGCGCGTAAGCCAACCGCCGCAGCCCCGAGGGCGGCAAGGCGCGTCGGCGCAGGCCATAGGTCAAGATGATGAGCAGGGTCTGCGTGCCCGAGACCAGCATCGCGCGCAGAAAACGGGGCGGCAGCACGAGTGCGGCATGCAGACGGCTCATCGGCTCAGTCGGGGGTAGGGTGGCATGCATCTCATCGTCCTCCAAGACTCAGGGCGGCCGCCTGGGCGAAGGTCACGAGGGCATCGGGCGCGAGCCCGAGACCCGCGGTGAGCGCCGCGAGGCCGCCGATCGCCCCCCACGCTGGCGCGAGCGAGCCCGCCACCGCGATCTCGGGGGCAGCTTCGGGTCGGGGTTTCCAAAAGGCCTCCATCCAGATCTTCATCATGGAATAGAGCGTGAGCAGGCTGACCAGCAGCGCGGCCGCCGCCCAGACGTAGCGGTCTGCGGCCAAAGCAGCTTGCAGCACCAGCAGCTTGGCCCAAAAGCCCGACAGCGGCGGAATGCCCACCAGCGAAAGGGCGGGGATGGCGAACAGAAGCGCCAGCCCAGGCCGCGCGCGCGCCAGCCCGCCGATGCGGCGCAAATCGTGGCTGCCCGTGAGCGTCGCGATCATCCCCGCGATGAGGAAGAGGTTGGCCTTCACCAGGATGTGGTGCACCGTGTAGAACAGCGCTGCGGCGTCGCCTGCCGGGCTGCCCAGGGCCACCGCGAGCAGGATATAGCCGATCTGGCTGATGATGTGAAAGGCCAGGATGCGTCGCAGGTCCCAGTGGTAGGCCGCGCCGAGCACGCCGCTCGCCATCGTCGCCACCGCGATCCAGCCCAGGGCTTCGAGCAGTGGCCCGGGCAGTGGGGCTAACACGTCGCCGAGCAGGCGCAGCAGCGCATACACGCCGACCTTGGTCAGCAGCCCGGCAAACAGTGCCAGCACCGGCGCAGGCAGGCTCGGGTAGGCGGCTGGCAGCCAGGCAGCCAGCGGGAACGCGGCCGACTTGAGCAGCAGCGCCAGGCCCAGCATCGCCAGCAGCACCGTGCGGACTTCGGGCGCGACCGCCGGCCAGGCCGTGGTGAGCGCCGCGTAGCCGAGCTGACCCGTGGCTGCGTAGATGAGCCCTACGGCCAGCAACAGCAACAAGGTGCCGACGAGGTTCATGCCCAGGTAACGAAAGCACGCGTCGAGTTGGTCGCGTCGGCCGCCCACAGCCAGCAGACCGAGCGCGCAGATCAGCATCAACTCGAACCAGACGTAGAGGTTGAACAGATCGGCGGTGGCGAACGCGCCGGCCACACCGGCGAGCGTGCCGTGCATCAGCGGCAACACCATCGGGCCGCGCGCGCTCTGGCCTGCAGTGCTGGCGAGAAAAGCAAAGCAGGCCAGGCCGAGCACCGCCGCCACCGCCACCAGCGCGCTGCCGAGCCGGTCGAGCGCAAAGCCGATGCCCATGCCCGCAGGCCAGTTGCCAAACGAGAGCGGCTGAACCTCACCCTGCGCGCTGCGGGCCAGCACCGCGAGCGCGCAGAGCACGAAGCCCACGGAGCCGATGAAGCTCAGCGCCTGCTGCGGGCGTGGGCGGCGGGCGAGCAGCGCCGTGCCCGCTGCGGTCGCCAGCGGCAGCAACAGGATCGACGCGGTCAGCCAGTCCGCCTTCATGGGGTGAGGCTTTCGTCCGCCGACCATGGCGGTTGGACCGGGTCGTCGGCGGGGGGCTCGGCCCAGCGCAGTGCGCGCACATCGTCCGCCACCGTGCGGCGAACCAAGGCCACCACCAGCAGGAGCGAGAAACACATCAGCGCCAAGCCGATCACGATGGCCGTGAGCACCAAGGCCTGCGGCACGGGGTTGGCTGCAGTGCCCAGCGCCTGCGCACCGACGGCGATGAAGGCCGGCTGCGTGGCTTCGAGCCGGCCGCTGCCGAGCAGCGCGAGGTTCACCGCACTGCCGAGCAAGCCGAGGCCGATGACGATGCGCACCACGTCGCGCGAGAGCGCCAGGTACAGGCCCGCGGCCAGCGTGATCCAGAGAGCAAAGGCCAGGGCCCAAATCATGATCGAGCCTCTGGATCGGTCGCGGCCGCAGGGTCTGGGGCCGGCTCGCTCAGATCGAGCAGCGCCAGCGCATAGCCGCCGAGTGCACCCCAGACGCTCAGGTAGACCCCGAAGTCGAACAGCAGCACCGTCGAGACCGGCACGGTGGTGAAGCCGAGCGGCAGCGCCCCCCACACATGCGTGAGATAGGGCTGGCCGAGCGCCCAGGCCGGCAGGCCCGATGCGGCAGCGAGCAACACGCCGGCAGCGGCGAGCCGCTCGGGCGTGCGCAGCGGTAGACGCTGCCGGGCCGCAGCGCTGCCGCGCGCGAAGGCCCACAGCACGCTGGCGGTGACGGCCAGCAGCCCGCCGATGAAGCCGCCGCCGGGCGCGTTGTGGCCGCGCAGCAGCATCCACAGCGACGCTGCCAGCATCAGCGCGTACATGGGCGGTGCGACGACCTCGAGCATCAGCAGGCGTGGGCGGCGCTTCATGGGTCGACCCCGTTTGCCGGCAATTGGGCGTCCATCGTGCGCTCGGGTTCGGACCCGGCCGAGGGCCGGCCCGCATGGCGCAGCAGTGCCGAGGCCGCCAACAACGAGAGCATCACCACGCTGATCTCACCCAGGGTGTCGAGGGCGCGAAAGTCCACCAGGATGACGTTGACCACGTTGCGTCCTTGTGCGGCGACGAGACTGTGGGCGCCCAACCATTCGGACAGGCTCGGGTCGAAGGGCTGTGCCAGCACCACGAGCCATATCAGCGTGAGCACCGTCGCGAGCGCAAGCGCCAGCACCAGGGCGCCGACCCGCCAGCGTGGCTCGGCGATGGCCTGGCTGCGGCCAGTGCGACGCAGCACCCGCAAGACGCTCGCGGCGACGATGACGAACACCGTTTCGACCACCCACTGGGTCAGCGCCACGTCGGGCGCACCCGCCGCAAGAAACATCAGGGCACTGCCCCAGCCCACGAAACCTGCCGCCAGCAGCTGCGCGAGCCGCTCGCGCAGCTGCAGCGATGCGACGGCGCCGATCCCGATCAACAGCGCCGCCCCCGCCGGCAACAGACCGGGCGCCGCCGGGGCGGGCAGGGGCAGGCCAGCGCTCAGCAGAGGCCAGGCCGCCAGGGTCAGCGCGAGCCCGATGGCACCCAAGGCCCGCGTCATGTAGCCGTCGGCTCGGCCGTGCTGCAGCGCCCGGGTGCTGCGCGCCGCCCAGCCGGGCACGGCGGCGAGCAGCCGCTCGTAGTGGGCCAGCATGGAGTAGCGATGCAGTTTCTGCGCCGCGGCGTCGAGCCGTTGGTGCAGTGGATCCCAAGACAGGAACACCGCGGCGCCGAGACCAAAGGTCAGGCCATAGGAGAGCAGCTCCGCATCGAGGCCCGGCGCCAGCGGCGGGGCCGCGGTCGCCCCAGGGACCATGGCCATGCCGGCACCATGCACCAGCGGCGCGGCGAGATGCGGAAACAAGCCGAGCGCGAGCCCGAGCAGCGCGAGCCCCAGCGGCGGCAGCACCAGTGCGATGCTGCCTTCATGGGCCTGGGGCGTCTCGTTCCGACCCGGATGCAGCCAGAACACCCGCACCGCCGCGACCCCGGCCACCGCGACCGCGATGGCGGAAAACACCGTGTTTGCCCAGGCGGCGAAGGCCAGCGCTTCGCCTGCGGCGCGGGCTTCGCCCATCAAGTCTTTGGCCACATAGCCAAACGACAGCGGAACGCCGGCCATCGAAGCGCCGGCCAGCGTGGCGGCCGTGGCCGTCCAGGGCATGGCGTGGCGCAGGTTGCCCAGCCGGTCGATGACGCGGGTGCCAGTGCCATGATCGACGTTGCCGGCGACGAAGAACAGCGGCGCCTTGTACAGTGCGTGCGCCAACAGCAGCGCACCCACCGCCGCGCCCGCACCCTCGCCTCGAAGGCCCACCAGCGCAACCAGCGTGCCCAGCGTGGCCACGGTGGACCAGGCCAGGATGCGCTTCAAGTCGCGTTCGCGCAGCGCCAACACCATGCCCCAGGCCGCGGTGACCGAGCCCACGCCCTGCAGCAGTTGCTCCCACAGACCCCAGCCGTCGAGGCCCGCATCGAGCCGCGCGAGCAGGTACACCCCGAGCTTGACCATGGTGGCCGAGTGCAGATAGGCCGACACTGGCGTGGGCGCGGCCATGGCGTTGGGTAGCCAAAAGTGGAAGGGAAACTGCGCACTCTTGGTGAAGGCGCCCACCAGCACCAGCAGCATGCCCGCGATCAGCACCGGGCTGCGCTCGGCCGTGGGCAGCAGGCCCACCAGCGTGCTGATGCGGCTGGTGCCCAGCGTCTGGGCGATGAGGATGAAGCCCGCCAGCAGCGCCAGCCCGCCGAGCCCGGTGACGAGCAAGGCCTGCTGCGCGCTGCGCCGGCTCGCCGGGCGCTCGTGCTCGAAACCCACCAGCAGGAAGGAGAGCAGGCTCGTCGCCTCCCAGAACAGGAACAGCGTGTAGAGGTTGTCGGCGCTCACGCAGCCCACCATGGCCGCCATGAACAGGCTCAGCAGCAGATACAACCGCCGCTGCCCGGGGTGGCCATGGAAGTAACCGCCCGCGTAGACGAACACGGCGGTACCCACGCCGGTGATCATCAGCAGCATCAGCGCGCTCAGGCCGTCCACACGCCATGCGAGCGCAATGTCGAGCGCCGGCACCCAGGCGGTCTCGAATTGCCAGGGCAGCGGTGCCAGCCGCAGCGCACCCACCAGCGCCGCAAGGGCCATGAGGGGCAGTGCCACAAACGCCGCCACCACCCACGCGGGCGTCCGCGCGGCGGGGCGTGGGGCGGCGGACGGTGTCATGGCAGGCGCGCGGAATTGCAGGGAGTCGGGTGGCGGGCGGGCAGGTCGATGGTGGGGGCCATTCTAGAAGGCGCATCGCGCCGAGCCGTGCCTCAGCTGCCAGATTTCCCTGCGCTCTGTGATTCCAGGAAAAACGTTGATATGCCCGCGTATATGGACCAGTGCTTGCTCCTGAAATCAAAGCGTCAACGCAAGCGCCTGCCGTCGCGTGTGGTCACGGCCTGGTGCGAGACGGATTCCGGGTCGGCGCGCTGGAGGGTGTGGCGGGCGCGCACATGGTCGACGAAGGTCTGGGTGTAGAGCAAGTAGGTGTTGAGCGCGCGGCCCTCGGCCGAGAGCCGGGCCAGGGTGTCGTAGCCGTCGCGTCCGGCGGCGAGGTAGTCGTGGGTGACGAGCACATAGCGCCGTGCGGGCTCGAGCGGCTGCCAGCGGCCGCTGGCTTTGTCCAGCACCTCGACCTGCTGGAAGCGCTGGCGGCGCGGCGCGCGCAGGTCCAGCCGCCAGCGCAGGCCTGCGGCAAAGGGGTGTGAGCCGTCGGAGCGCCCGAGGTCGAGGTGGTTGGCCACGCCGTCTTCCAGCGCCTGCAGCAGCTCGGCGCCAGTGAGTTCGATTTCCACCAGCGTATTGGCAAACGGCAGCACGCGAAACGCGGTCTCCATCGTCAGTGGGCCTGCGGGTATGGGTGTGCGCACGCCGCCGGCGTTTTGCAGCGCAAAGTCCGCGCGTCGGCTGGCGGCGAGGAAGGCCTCGGCAACCGCCTGCGCGGCGTCGGAGCCGCGCGCGAACTGGTGGGCGGTCTCGCAGCCCGGCACGCCCGCGCTGGCGTTGCTGGCCTCGCCCGGCACGCGCACGTGGCACAAGGGCTCGGGTGCGAAACCGATGGGCTGCGCCTTGAGCGCCTCGACCTGTCCCGCGTAGCGCGCGAGAACCGCGGCGGCCTCGGGGCTAGGCTCTTGCCACAGCACGCCGGGGGTCGCGGCCAGCCGTGCGCGGACGGCTTGCAGCGCGGCACCGGTCAGCGCCTGCCAGCGGCCCTGCGCGTCGGCCTGGGCGAGCGGTTCGCCGACGAGCAAAGAGGCGCTGCCGCCGCACGCGCGCACGCGTCCCTCGGCGTCGAAACGCACCACCATGTGCGCGAACACCTTGCCGTATTCCCAGGCCTGGCCGATGCACACCGGCTCACCGTCGGCGTTGCGCGCGGTCGTCGGATAGGGGGCTGCGGCTTCGATGCCCACGGCGCGGAAGTCGCCGAGTAGGGTGTGGGAGTCGCCGCCGATGATGACGTCCACGCCGTGCAGCCGTGCGGCCAGCGCCCGGTCGGCTTCGAAGCCGATGTGCGTCAGCAGCACGATGTGGCGCACGCCGCGGGCGCGCAGATTGTCGATGGCCGACTGCGCGGCTTGCGCTTCGTCTAGGAACTGCGTGCTCGCCAGCGGCCGCGAGGACACGCGCGTTTTGCCCGACACCGTGACGCCCACCAGCCCCACGTCCACACCCTGCACACGGCGCACCGCCCAGGGAAGGAGGATGGGCGCGCCGCCGGGCGCGAGCGGGGTGCCCGCTGCGGGCACGATGTTGGCCGACAGCAGCGCCGGCGGCTGGGCGCAGGGGCCGCGCCCGAGCGCGCCGAGCAGCCGCGCGAGCGTCGCATCGCCGTCGTCGAACTCATGGTTGCCGGGGATGAACGCATCGAAGCAGATGCTGTTCATCAGCGCGGCATCGGCATCGCCCTGGAAGAAGGTGTAGTAGAGCGAGCCGGTGAGCGCGTCGCCCGCGTGGAGCTTGAGCAGCGCGGGCTCGCGGGATGCCAGCGCCTGGAAGGCCGCCGCCTGTCGCGCCATGCCGCCGAGCCCCACGCGCGTCGGCACCCCATCGACCTTGAGCTCGAAGTCGCTCAAGCCGTCGAGCTGCGAGTGGTGGTCGTTGATGTGGGCGATGTGCAGCGTGTAGTCCGCCGCGGTGGGGGCAAACGCGCCGGGGGATGGGTGTGTACACGCCGCGAGCAGCGTGACGAGCAGAGCCGCCAGGCCAGCGCGGCAAGCGCCGCGGGCGAGCCGCCGAATGGCGCGATCCGCCGGTGCCCGGCTGGGCGTGTTCAGAGCGAGGTTCATGGCGGGGATTTTGGCAGGGCGAGGCGCTGGAGCCCCGCGCTTGCACGCGGTGCGGCTCAGGCCAGCGCGCCCGCACCGTGGCCACGGGTGAAGGCTTCCTCAAACACGGAGTAGCCCGACCAGTCGGCATGGGCGAAGCTCAGCCGCCCGGCCCGAGGCGGCGCAAGCCAGCCGCGAGACTCTTTTTTTGAGAGCATCGAGGCACCATTTGACGCTGGCATCCGGCGCAAAAAGGCCAAAACCCCGGGCGCGGGGACGACCATGGCATGGCCGTGCCGCGTCACGGCCATGCGTTGCGCGCGCAGCGGCAGGTCGGGGTGCGGCCCGGCGAGGTCGGCGAGCAGCGCGTCGCGCCAGTGCGTCCACGGTGTTTGGAACAAGTGGGCGCGCACCGCGGGCCCCGTGCCCAGCGCGTGGTACCAGGTCAGCACGGTGGGCGCGGGCGCGGGGGACAGCCGCTGATGCCCGGCGTCCACATAGCCGAGCGCGGGGCTGCCGTAGACCACGTTGTCCCAACTGGGCGCCGCGCCCGGGCGGTCGTGCAGCGGCGCATCGAGCGCGACGTTGACCACTACCCAGCTTGCATGCGGCAGCGCCCGCGCGGCCGCGCGCAGCCAATCGGGCGGCTGCGCCACCACGCGCGCGGCGACGAAGCTCGGCAGCGCGACGATGCAATGCGCGGCGGTCCAGCGCTCGAGCGTGCCGGAGTGCGCATCCCAGGCATCGACCTCGACCGCGTGCCGGCCCGATTCGATGCGTTGCACCACGCGGCCCAGCTGCAGCCGGTCGCCCAGCGGCTCGGCCAGGCGTTGGGCGAGCCAGCCATTGCCCTCGGGCCAGGTGAGGACGCCTTCGCTCTCGTCGGCGGCGGGCGCGTCCTGCGCCGCATGGAAGCCGTGGCGGCTGGCGAAGTAATGCACGCCGGCCCAGGCGGAGACGGTGGCGCTGCCGGCGCCGAAGTCGTCGCGGCAGCAATAGTCGAGGTACCAGCGCAGATGCGGGGCATCGAAGCCTTCGCGCGCGAGCCAGGCGTCGAAAGTCTCGGCGTCGAGCGCGAGATGCACGGCCGACCCAGACGAGCGCGCCGCTGGCAGCGCAAAGCGTGCCTCGCGCCGCAGCGCCTCGATGCGCGCGCCAAAGCGCCGGTACTGCGCGAGCGTGCCCGCATCCACACCCTGCAGCGGCAGCAAGCCGTCTTGCCACGCGTCTTGAAAGAACAGCCGCTCCTGCGGGCTGTGGCAGAGCGTGCGCTCGTCATAGACCCAGCGGCCCGCCACGCGCCGGCGCAGGCCCAATTCCTCGAGCCAGTCCTGCACTTCGAACGCCGCCGGCCCGGGCACCGGCAGGTAGTGCGCGCCCATGGGGCAGGGCAGACCCGCGAGCTGCAGGCCGCGGCTGTTGCCGCCCGGCGTGTCTTCGAGTTCGAGCAGCGCAAAGTCCTCGATGCCGCGTTGGCGCAGCGCCCGCGCTGCGGCCAGGCCTGCAACGCCGCCGCCGGCAATCAGCACCTGCACCCGGCGCGTGCGTGCAGGCGCTGCCGGCGCGGCCAGGTTCGCCGGGTCGCGCAGGCGGTGGCCGCGCTCGAAGGCCACGCCGGCAAAGCCACCGTCGATCACACGGCCGGCGCCGCCCGCGCCCGAGCAGCCCGCCAGCGGCGCCACGCCGGCCAGCGACGCCCATGCGGCGGCACCGAGCAGCCGGCGCCGCGTGGTCAACGGCGCGTCACGCTTCATCCTAAATCCGGCAGTTGGGCGCGCCCGTGCGGGCCGTCATCGGGCGCGCGGGCAAGGCGCAAACCACAGCCATGGCGGGCGCCATGGCGAGGATT
>NZ_RKQL01000005.1 GCF_003843835.1 Tibeticola sediminis
CCCTCGGGCGCGGGGGCGGCGTTGCAAATCCTCGCCATGGCGAGCGCCATGGCTGTGGTTTGCGCCTTGCCCGCGCGCCCGATGACGACCCGCCCGGGTGCGCCCAACTGCCGGATTTAGGATGACGGATCGTCGAGGGGCGAGGCCGCCGGTGCTGCGGCTGCAGGATGCGAGCGTGTGCTTTGGTGCGGTGCGCGCGCTCGATGCCGTGGAGCTCGAGATTGTCGCGGGCGAGCGCGTGGCGCTGGTCGGTGCCAACGGCAGCGGCAAGAGCACGCTGCTGCGGCTGCTGCACGGCTTGGTCGAGCCGAGCGGCGGGTCGGTCTGGCGCGCGCCGCAGCGGCAAGCCATGCTGTTCCAGCGCCCCTTCATGCTGCGGGCGAGCGCTGCGCACAACGTGGCGCTGGGGCTGTGGCTGCAGGGGCGGACCTGGAGCGCGGCGCGCGCCCAGGCCGCAGAGGCGCTCGCGCGCGTGGGCCTGGGCGAGCTGGCCGGGCGGCGGGCGACCACGCTCTCGGGCGGGCAGCAGCAGCGGCTCGCGCTCGCGCGGGCCTGGGCTACGGGGGCGCAGACGCTGCTGCTCGACGAGCCCACCGCGAGTCTGGACCCGCACGCCAAGCGCGAGGTCGAGTCGCTGATGGACGCCTGGGCCAGCGCCAGCGACCCCGGCGGCCTGCCGCGCACGCTGGTGTTTGCCAGCCACAACCTCGGCCAGGTCAAGCGGCTGGCCACGCGGGCGATCTACCTCGAACGCGGCCGCGTGCGCGCCGATCTGCCGGTGGATGCGTTCTTCGACGCCGAGCGGCTGCGGCAGACGCATCCCGAGGCACACGCCTTCCTCAAAGGAGAGCTTCCATGAGTATTTTTGGAACCAACGCGCCATACCCCAGCGTGAAATGGTGGTTTGTTGCTATTTTTTTAATAGTTCCGCTGCCGCTGTGGGCCGCTGGTCTCGTGCTTGCCTCGACCACTTCCACCGAGCAGTCCGGCTTGTTTGGCGTGCTGTTGCCCGCGTTCCAACGCGCCACCGGCATCGAGGTGAAAGTCGTGGCTTTGGGGACCGGTCAGGCGCTCGATGTCGCGCGCCGGGGCGACGCCGACGTCGTGCTGGTCCACGATGAAGCGGCCGAGGCGCGCTTCGTCGCCGAAGGGCAGGGCATCGACCGCCGACCCGTGATGGCCAACGATTTCGTGCTCATCGGCCCCGCTGCCGACCCGGCGGGCGTGGCCGGAGCCGACATTGCTGTCGCTTTGGCCCGCATCGCCCGCGCCGACGCGCCCTTCATCTCGCGCGGCGACCGCAGCGGCACCGATGCAGCCGAGCAACGCTACTGGGCGCTGACCGGCTCGCCGCAGAACCGCGGCCGGGGCTGGCGTGCTTGCGGTTGCGGCATGGGGCCGGCGCTCAACATGGCCGCTGCGCTCGGCGCCTATGTGCTGTCCGACCGCGGCACCTGGCTCGCTTTTCGCAACCGCGCGGACTTGAAAATCCTCGTCGAAGGCGACCAGCGACTGCGCAACCGCTATCACGTCATGCGGGTCAACCCGGCCTTGCACCCGCAGGTGCGGGCCCGCGAGGGGCAGCTCTTCGTCGATTGGCTCAGCGGCCCCGAGGGCCAAGCCGCCATCGCGAGCTACCGCATCGGCGGCGAACCGGTGTTCTTCCCGTCGAACCTAGATTTCAGTCCACCAGCGCCACCGACTTCACCAGCGCCCAGGCCGCTTGGCCGGTTTGCAAGCCCAGCATTGCCACCGAATGCGCGGTGAGCTGCGCGAGCAGCTTGTGGCCGTTGGCGAGCCCACAGGCGACCGTGACGCGGCCCGCCTCGGCCGGATGCAGCGCCTGCACGGTCACCGGCAGTTGGTTGAGCATGCTCAGGCCCCGCGGCGGCTCGACCGCGAGCGCCACGTCGCGTGCCAGCACGCGCAGCCGGCTCGCGCGGGGAGCGGCGGCCACGGCGCTGGCAACGAGCAGGAAGGGCACGCCCTCGGCATCGAAGCGCAGCAGGCCGTCGATGCCGCTGGGCTGCAGCCCGCCTTGCAGCACCGTGACCGGCCCTTCTTCGGCAAACAGCGGCGAGTCGGGCCGCGCCAGCGCCGCTTGCAAGGGCTCGATGCGCTCGATCCGCCCATCGGCCATGAACAGCACGCGCGTGGCGAGCCGCTCGACTTCGACCGGCGCGTGGGTCACGAAAAGCACCGCCACGCCGGTTTCACGCGCCAGTTCGTCGATCAGCGGCAGCAACTCGGCCTTGGCGCGCCAGTCCAGTGCAGCGAGCGGCTCGTCCATGCACAGCAGCCGCGGCTGCATCAGCAAGGCGCGGGCGATGGCCACGCGCTGGCGCTGGCCGCCCGAGAGCGTGGTCACGGCTTGGTCGAGCCAGGCAGCAATGCCCACGCGCTCGGCCACCGCCTCGAGCGCGTCGCTCGGCGCTTGCGGTGCGCGCCGCAGCGCATACCGCAGGTTGCCGCGCACGCTCAGGTGCGGAAACAGCGCGGCGTCCTGGAACACGAAGCCGATGTCGCGTTCGGCCACGGGACGCGCCCAGCGACCGTCCTGCCAGACTTCGCCGCGCACGGTCAGCCGCCCGCGGGTGTCGGCGTCGAGCCCGGCGATGGCGCGCAGCAGGCTGCTCTTGCCGCAGCCCGATCGACCAAAGATCGCGGTCACGCCGTCGGCCTCGAACGCAAACGCGCCCGTGTCGAGCAGGAACGCCCCGCGCTGCAGCTGCAAATGGCCTTGAATCATCCCAGTTTGGCGGGGCGCAAGGCCCGCTGGTTGAGGGCATAGAAGGCCAGCAGCGTGACGAACGAAAAGCCCAGCAGCACGGCGGAGAGCCGGTGCGCAGCGGCGTATTCCATGGCCTGGGTGTGGTCGTAGATGGCGATGGAGACGACACGGGTTTCGCCCGCGATGTTGCCGCCCAGCATCGCGATCACGCCGAATTCGCCGACCGTGTGCGCAAAGCTGAGCACGACCGCCGTGAGTATGCCGCTGCGCGACAGCGGCAGCACCACGGAAAAAAAGCGGTCGAGGCCGCGCGCGCGCAGGGTGGCTGCGGCGTCGAGCAGCTTGGGGTCGATGCCGGCGAAGGCTTCGCGCAGCGGTTGTACCGCGAACGGCAGCGAATAAATCACCGAGCCGATCAAGATGCCGCCAAAGCTGAAGGCCAGGTGGTGTGCGCCCAGCCGCTCGAGCGTGCGGCCGATGAAGCCCTCGGGGCCGAGCGCGATCAGCAGGTAAAAACCAATCACCGTCGGCGGCAGCACCAGCGGCAGCGACACTGCGGCCGACACGAGGTTTGCCCAGCGCGATGCGCTGCGCGTGAGCCACCAGGCCAGCGGCGCGCCGAGCAGCAACAAAATCAAGGTGGTTGCAGCGGCGAGTTCGGCGGTGAGGCGGATCGCCAGCCATTCGTCGGCCGTGAGCCCGAGCGTCGTTGCCGCCAGGTTCATGGCGCCGCCTCTCCGGGCAGAACAAAGCCATAGCGCACCATTACCCGGCGTGCGGCGGCGCTGCGCATGAAGTCGGCAAAGGCGCGCGCTGCGGCGTTGTTCTGGCCGTGCGTGGTGAGCACATAGGCTTGTTCGAGCGGCTGGTGCAGCTCCTGCGGAATCAGGGCATAGGCCCCTTTCTTGCGCAACGGCTCGCTCAGCGCCAGCGACAGCGCCAGGATGCCCACCTCGGCGGCCTGCTGGTCCACGAGCTGCGCGGTTTGCGCAATGTTTTCTCCAAAGACCAAACGCGACTCCACCTTGGGCCAGACGCCGCTCGCCTGCAGGGCTTCCTTGGCGCGGGCGCCGTAGGGCGCGTGGTCGGGCGCGGCGATCGCGATCTTGCGAAACTCCGAGCGCTCGAGGTCCTGCAGCCGCAGCCGGCTCGCGTCCACTTTCGCGCTCCAGAGCACGATGCGACCCAACGCGTAGGTGGTCACGGGCGTGATTGCCTTGCCGCGTGCGACGAGTTGCTTGGGCAAGTCCACGTCCGCCGAAAAAAACAGGTCGAATGGCGCGCCGTGGTGGATTTGCTGAAAAAACTTCCCCGACGAGCCCATGATGAGTTCGAGCCGGTGTGGCGGATGCGTCTGCTCGAACAAAGGCTTGAGCTCGTCGAAGGCAAACTTCAAGTCCGAAGCGGCCGCCACGCGCGCCGTCTCGGCCTGGGCGGCGCCGCCAAACGAAGCCGCGAATGCCAAGACGACCCGGACGAGGAGGAAGCGAAGCGAGCGTTGCATGGGTCCCGGTTCAGCCGTTTTGGCGCAGTTTGCGGTAAACCGTGGCGCGGCTGATGCCCAGCGTGCGCGCGGCTTGTTGCACATTGCCGCGCGCATCGGCAACGGCCTTGCGGATCAGGTGCAACTCGAGGTCTTTGAGGCTCAGGTTTTCGGCTTCACCGGCGGCGGGCGTGGGCGTGCTCGCGCCACGCTCGCGCGCATGAACCCAGCCCTGCAGCCGCAAGCCCGACCACAGCGGCAGATCCAGCGCTGCCTTGTGCCGACGCGCCGCGTCGAACAGGGCCGACAGCGGCGTCGCGAACAGGGTTTCGGCGTGGGCGTCGGGTTCGCTGCCCAGCAGCGGCAGCAAGGTGCGCGCGGTGCTGTTGGCAGCTGTGACGCGGCCATCGACATCGAGACAGACGAGACCGTCGTCGTCGCTGCCCAGGGTTTGACCGGGCCAGTTCAGGCGCAGCAGCAAGGCATGGGGCTGGCGCAGCGCCAGGGCGTTTTCAATGCCACGCGCGGTTCGCGCCACCAGATGCCGCAGCTCGGGCCGCTCGACCGCATCGATGCCCGTGAGGTCGAGCATGCCCAGGCAACGCCCGTCCGGACCGAAGAGCGGCGCACCGGCGCAGCTGTAGACCGAGGTGTCCTCGAAGAAATGCTCGCCCCGGTGCAGCCAGACTGGATGCTGCTCGATCAACGCCGCGCCGATCGCCGTGGTTCCAACCGCTGCCTCGGACAGATCGGCGCCGATGCGGGTGATGGCCGCGGCGCGCGGGTCGCGCGCGTCGATCGGCCCGTGCGTGTCGACCACGATGCCTTGCGCGTTGGTGAGGAGGGCGAAATAGCGCGTGCGCGCCATTGCTTCGGAGAGCCGCTCGAGCGCCGGGCGGGCCGCTTCGATGAGCGCGTGGTTGGCTTCGAGCGTCTGCCGCAAAACCGCACGCGAGACGGTGTCGAAAGCCACGCGCCGCGAGGGCTCGAAGCCCTGCGCCAGGCAGCGCCGCCAGGAACGCTCGATCCAGGGCTCGATCGCCCCCGCAGCCGCATCGGGCAGCGCTCCGCCGTCGAGCACGCGCGCGCGGGCCGCCGCGATCGTCGTCAGGCGCCGCTCGGCGGTGGGGGAGGTGGGCGGCAAGGAAGCAAGCATCGATCGGACTCCGGTTGAGGATGGTGCCGCGTCAGATGCTCAGCCGTCGGCCAACTCGAGCACCACGGGCGCGTGGTCGCTCGGCTGCGGATTTTTACGCGGCGCGCGGTCGATGGTGCAGCGGGTCACCCGCGGCACGAGCGGTTGGCTCACCAGAATGTGGTCGATGCGCAAGCCGCGGTTTTTCGGAAACGCGAGCTGCCGGTAGTCCCACCAGCTGTAGGTCTTCGCGGGTTGCTCGAACAAGCGGAAGGCGTCGACGAGGCCCAGTTCGGTCAGCGCGCGCAGCTTGGCGCGCTCTTCCTCGGTGCAGTGGATGGTGCCGGCCAGCCCCACCGGGTCCCAAACGTCGCGGTCGTCGAAGGTGATGTTGAAGTCGCCCATCAGCACGAGCCGGGGGTGCCGTTCGAGCTCCGCGCGCAGCCAGTCGCGCAGCGCATCGAGCCAGCGCAGCTTGTAGGCGAATTTGTCGCTGCCGGGCTCTTGCCCGTTGGGAAAGTAGGCGCCCACCACGCGCATCGGCCCGAACGGCGCGGCGACCGTGGCGCTGATCACGCGCGCCATCGGGTCGTCGAAACCCGGAATGTTGCGCACCACGTCGGCCAGCGGCGTGCGGCTGAGCAGCGCGACACCGTTGTAGGTTTTTTGGCCGAACACCGCCGCTTCGTAGCCCGCCGCGCGCAGCGCCTCATGCGGAAACTTGTCGTCCGTGAGCTTGAGCTCCTGCAGCGCCAGCACGTCCACCGGCGCACCCGCAGCCGCCTGCGCCGCGAGCCAATCGAGCACCTGCGGCAGCCGCACCGTCAGCGAGTTGATGTTCCAAGTGGCGAGTTTCATGTGTTTGTGCGGGTATGCCAGCGAATTTCGGCGCTTGCGTGCTATTGAAATAGAAGCATTAGCTCAGACGTGCAGCGCCGCGAGCACGCCCACCAACACGCCCAGCCCACCCATGGCGAACATGGCCCACTCGAGCCACTTCTTGCGCGTGAGCAGCGCGATGGCCGCCAGCGCGATCGACACCTGCAGCGCCGTGGTGGCCTGCGCCCAGCGGTGGTGCTGGTGCATTTGTTCGTCGCTCTTGCGGTCCCACTCGCTCGCCTCGGCTTCGAGGGCCTCGGCCTTGGCCTTGATCTCAGCCTTCTCGCTCTTGTAGCGTTTGATTTCCTCTTGGTAGAACGCCTTGCGCGGTTCGGGCACGAGTTCGAGCGCCAGTTCGGCCAGGTTCTGTTTGCTGCTCTTGGCCTGGTAGTAGTTCCACTGGTTCGAGGCTTCGGTCTTCTTGATCGCCGCGTCGTTCTTGTAGAGACCCGCGTTGGCCTGCGTCGCGCCGGCCATGTAGCCAAAAATCGCGCCGACGGTCGCCATGACCGCGGTGAACATGGCGATCTGGTTGGTCATGCGCTTGTCGGCGCCGGAACCGTGGCCCGCTCCGTGCTCGTCGTGCGCGCCCTGCACGGCGTGTTCAAGCTCATGGTCGTGCGGGCCGTGGACGTGAAAGCCGTGTCCGGACATCGTGATTTCCTCAGGTTTGTGAAAAATCGTGTAGGTAGGTGACAAAGTGGTAGCGCAGGCCGTTGGCGGCAGTGTGTGTTTCGCGCGCGGCCTCGCGCCATCCGGGGCCGAATTCTGGCGCAAATGCGTCGCCCGCGAAGGGGGCGTCGATCTCGGTCACCACCGCGCGCGCGGCCTGCGGCAGTGCCTGTCGGTACAGCTCGGCGCCGCCGATCACCCAGGCTTCGGGCGCGTCACCGCACAGTGTGAGTGCCTCGTCGATCGTGTGCGCCGTCTGCGCGCCGTCGGCGGCCCAGTCGCGCTGACGGGTGAGGACGATGTTGGTGCGGCCCGGCAGCGGGCGAAAGCGTGGCGGCAGCGACTCCCAGGTCTTGCGGCCCATGATCACCGGCGCCCCGAGCGTGGTGCGCTTGAAGTGCGCCAGATCCTCGGGCAGGTGCCAGGGCAGTGCGTTGTCCTTGCCGATCACGCCGTTGGCGGCGCGCGCAAAAATCAGGTTCAAACGGGTCATCGGGCATCCTCGACGGGGGCGGTTCTGGGCGTGCGCGGCGACAGCAACACGGCGGCCATCGCGCCCATCACCGCGAGCATGGCCACGCCATCTTGCCAGGTCGGCCACTCACCCACGATGAGGGTTGCGCTCAGGGTGCCGATCAGCGGCACGGCCATGATGCTCATGGCGCTGGTCGCGGGCGGCAAATGCCGTGCCAGGCCAAACCAGATGATTTGCGCAAAGCCGTAATTGATCAGCACCCCGTAGGCCAGGCTCAGCCACATCGGCCAAGAAAAACGCCATTCGGGCCAGGGCTCGGCCACGAGCGCCAGCACCCACAGCACGGCGGCGGTGAGGATCATCATCCAGACCGTCAGCGCCGGCATGGGCAGCGTCAGCCGCGCGCGGCGCATCATCAGGGTGCCGAGGGCCCAGGCCAGGGCCGCGCCTTCCATCCACAGCACGCCCACGGGCCGACCCGCGAGCGCGTCCAGTTCATGGCTCAGCAACAGGCCAATGGCCAGCAACACCAAAGCCGCAGCCACACCCACGCGGCGCGTGAGCCGCTCGCCAAAGAACAGCGCGCCCAGCAGCACCGTCCACACCGGCATGGTGAAGCCGAGGATGGCCGCGCGACCGCTGGCCAGCGCCTGCACGCCAAAGATCGACAGCACATGCCAGCCCAGCATATTGGGCAGCGCCAGCGCCGCGATCTGTCGCCACTCGGGGCCCGCAGGCGCCATGCGCACGCCGCGCGCGCGGAAGAACAGGTAAAGCCACAGCGCCCCACCCGTCATCGTGAAGGCGCGGAAGTACAGCGGTGTGAGCTCGCGCAGCGAGAGCTTCATCATCGGCCAGTTCACGCCCCACATCAGCGTGAGCGCGACCAGCCCCCAGAACTGCCGGCGCGAGAGCACGCCTACACGGCCACCGGCGCAGGGATCGCCGGGTGGTGCTGGTAGCCGACGATCTCGAAGTCCTCGAACCTGTAGTCGAAGATCGACGGCGGCCGGCGGCGGATGCGCAGTTGCGGCGGCGGGAAGGGCTGGCGGCTCAGTTGCAGCCGCACCTGTTCTTCGTGGTTGCTGTAGAGATGGCAGTCGCCGCCGGTCCAGATGAAGTCGCCCACATCGAGATCACACTGCTGTGCCACCATGTGGGTGAGCAGCGCGTAGCTGGCGATGTTGAAAGGCACGCCGAGGAAGATGTCGGCGCTGCGCTGGTAGAGCTGGCAGCTCAAGACGCCGCGGCCACCGGGTTCGGGCGCTGGCGCCACATAGAACTGGAACAGCGCGTGACAGGGCATCAGCGCCATCTTGGGCAGGTCGGCCACGTTCCAGGCGCTGACCAAGATGCGCCGGCTGTCGGGATTGGTGCGCAGCGTCTCGATGACCTGCGCGATCTGGTCGATGTGCCCGCCATCGGGCGTGGGCCAACTGCGCCACTGCACGCCATAGACCGGCCCGAGCTCACCATCGGCGCGCGCCCATTCGTCCCAGATCGTCACGCCGTGCTGCTGCAGCCAGCGCACGTTCGAGTCGCCGCGCAGAAACCACAGCAGTTCGTAAATGATGGACTTGACATGCACCTTCTTCGTCGTTACGAGCGGAAAGCCCGCGCGCAGGTCGAAACGCATCTGGTGACCAAAAATGCTCTTGGTGCCCGTGCCGGTGCGGTCGGGTTTGAACACGCCGCGCTCATGCACGAGGCGCATCAAGTCTTCGTAGGGCGTGGGGATGGTGGTGGGGGTGGTGTCGTTCGACATATCGGCGCAGGCGGCACGAGGCGGAGGGTGGCCGCAAAGTATAGAGGGGCGTGCTTCGGGCGACGCTGAACAAGTCCCTCGTGCGCCTCGCATCCCATTCCGCGGTCCGGCGCCCGCCATCACGGGAACTGATTCAGCGTTGCCTTCAATCGCGCACCACCCGCCCTGGGTTGAGCAGGCCGGTGGGGTCGAGCGCGCGCTTGATGGCGCGCATCAGCTCGAGGGCGACCGGGGATTGGTAGCGTGGCAGCAGATCGACCTTGAGCGCACCGATGCCGTGTTCGGCCGAGATCGAGCCGCCGTGGCGTTGCACGGCCTCATAGACGCGGTGGTTGATGTCGGCTTCATGTCGGGCCAGGAATTCCGCGGGGTCGCTGCCCTCGGGCGCTTGCACGTTGTAGTGCAGGTTGCCGTCTCCGAGGTGGCCGAACACCACGAACCGCACGCCGGGGTAGGCGGCTGCGAGCTCGGCGTCGGTCTCCATGATGAAGTCGGCCATACGCGAGATCGGCACGGCGATGTCGTGCTTGACGTTGAGCCCTTCCTGTGCCTGCGCGAGCGGGATACTTTCGCGCAGATGCCACAGGTGGCGCGACTGGTTCAGGTTGCCCGCCACCACCGCGTCGAGTACGCAGCCCTCGGCCAGCGCGGGCTCGAGCAGCGCCTCGAAGCGCGCCGCCGCATGGGTTTCGGACTCGGCGTCGCTGAGTTCGAGCAGCACGAACCACGGCGCGCTGCCCGACAGCGGCACCTCGAGCTGCGGGAAATGCCGCTCGACCAGACCGAGCGCAAAGCTGCTCATCAGCTCGAACGCCGTCAAGCCCGCGTCGAGTCCTTGCCGCGCCCGGCCGAGCAGCGCCACCGCCGCGTCGAACGTGGGCACGCTGGCCCAGGCGGTGATGCGCGCCGCGGGCAAAGGAAACAGCGCCAGCGTGGCCGCGGTGATGATGCCCAGCGTGCCTTCGCTGCCGACGAACAGGTCACGCAGGTCGTAGCCGGTGTTGTTCTTGCGCAGGCCGGAGAGCCCTTGCCAGACCTCGCCGGCCGCGGTGACCACCTCGAGCCCCAGGCACAGCGCGCGTGCGTTGCCGTAGCGCAGCACCTGTGTGCCACCGGCGTTGGTTGCGAGATTGCCGCCGATGGTGCAACTGCCCTCGGACGCCAAACTCAAGGGGAACAGAAAGCCGGCGTCCTCGGCGGCTTCTTGCACATGCTGCAGCGGGCAGCCCGCCTCGACCGTGAGGCTGGCGTTGGCCGCATCGAGCGCGCGCACCGCCGTCATGCGCTGCAGGCTGAGCACGATTTGCCGGCCGCTGGCATCGGGCACGCCGCCCACGGACAGGCCGGTGTTCCCTCCTTGGGGCACGAGGCTCACGCCAGTGGCGGCCTGTGCGGCGCGGCAGGCGCGCACGACGGCGGCGACTTCGTCCGTGGTCCCGGGGCGCACGACGGCCAGCGCGCGGCCACGCACGCGGCCGCGCCAGTCGCGTTCGAACGCGGTCAAGTCACCGTCGGTGTACACCTGCGCGGCGCCGACGATGTGGCGCAGCGTATCGAGCAGTTCGCGGGTGGCGGGGTCGGACGGCAGGTTCATCGGTGTCGGGATGCGGCGTTCAAGGGGATCGCTCAGCGGCGGCCGCAGCCCGCGTTGCCGCGCCGCGCAGCCGCAGCCGCACATGCGCCACGCAGGCGACGAACAGCAGCAGGCTCAGCGCAATCTCGACGCCGGCCCAGCCGCGGCTGGGCCAGGGGTCGCTCCAGGCGCGCACCACGCCCTCGGTGAAGTAGAGCCAAACCATCAGGCTGACCCAGCGGTAGGTATAGAGGCGCTGCTTGAGCAGGCCCACGAGCGGCAGGCACAGCGGCAACGCTTTGAGCGCGAGCCACGAGCCACCGGGCCGCAGCGGCGCAAGCCAGAGCTCCCAGGCCAGACACAGGCCGATCAAGGCCAGCAGGCTGGCCGCAGCCGTCCAACGGGACAAGCGCACGGCCAAGGGAAGGGGGGAGGGGGGCGGGCGGTTCGGTCGGTTCATCAGCATCTTCGATGGCATCATAGCTTTCATGAACCTACCCATTTGGTGGCCGACGCCCGAGCGGCTGCGGCGCTTTCCTTGGATGGCGACCCTGCAAACCCTGCGCGCACGCGTGCGGGAAGATCGCCTTGCCCTGACTGCCGGCAGCCTGACCTTCACCACGGTGATTGCGCTCGTGCCGCTCTTCACCGTGCTGCTCGCGGTGTTTTCGGCGTTCCCTGCGTTTTCCAAACTGCAAGGCTTGTTGCAGCAGTGGTTGGCCGAGCGGCTGTTTCCGCCGGCCATTTCCCAGCAAGTGCTCGGCGCACTCGAGCAGTTTGCCGCCAAAGCCAGCCGGGTGGGTGCGGTGGGCTTTGCGTTTTTCGTGGGCTCGGCCTTGTCCCTGGTGTTCACGATCGACCGCACGCTCAACGCCATCTGGCGGGTGCGTCGGCCTCGGCCTTATGCCCAACGCCTGGTGATTTACTGGGCCGTGCTGACGCTTGGGCCGCTGGCACTGGCAACGCTGCTGGCGCTCGGCTCGTATGCGACCACGCTCTCTCGGGGCTGGGTGCAGGCGCCGGCGGGCGTCGTCCAAGGGATGCTCAGTCTGCTCGGCTTCGGTTTGAGCGTGATGACGATGGCCGCGCTCTATCGTTTCGTGCCCCACACTTCGGTGCGCTGGCGCCATGCGTTCGCGGGCGCGGTGTTCGTCGGTGTCGGGCTGGAGCTGGCCAAGCGGCTGCTGGCCTGGTACTTGAAGGCCATGCCGGGCATGTCGGCGATCTACGGCGCCTTTGCCGCGGTGCCGATTCTGTTGCTGTGGATCTACGTGCTCTGGCTCGTCGTGCTCATGGGCGCGGTGATTGCCGCGTATTTGCCGGCCTTGCAGGCGCGCGTGCAGCATCGCGCCGGGCAGCCGGGCTGGAAATTCCGGCTTGCGGTCGAAGCCGTCGACGAACTGGCGGCGGCGCGCCGGCGCGGCGAGGGGGCTGTGGCGATTGGAGAACTCGCGCAGCGGCTGCGGGTCGATCCGCTCGAACTCGAGCCGGTCGTCGACGCGCTCGCCGATCTCGGCTGGGTGGCCGCGCTCGAAGATGGCCGCGACGCGCTGCTGATCGACCTGGCGCACACACCGGCTTTGCCGCTGATCGATGCGCTGCTGCTCGCACCGGCCCCGAGCGTCGAAAATTTCAGGAAAAAAGCGGGTTTGCCGGCATGGAAAGCGGCGGACTTGCTCTCAAATCAGGAGTGAGCGCGACGCGGAATCGGTTCGCGTGACGGCGCGCGAGCAGCCGCGGGTCGTGCGGCCCCCGGCGCTCTTCAGGATTGCAGAAAGTCGCGGATGGCAAACAGCGTCGCGTCGGGTGCCTCGGTCATCTGGTTGTGCCCCACGTCGAGCAGCACGGTGCGGGTGGTCTTGCCGGCGGCACGTGCGCGGTCGATCAGTCCCTGCGCGGCCTTGGGCGGTGTCATCTGGTCGAGCCGGCCGAGCAGGAACAGCACCGGGCAGCGCACGCGCTCGATCGCATCCTCCGCGCCGCGGTAGCGGTCGCAGGCGACGAAGCCGCGGTGGAACACGTTGACCGCGCGGTTGCGTTCGAGCACGCGCCGCCCCAGCGCCATGCCCGCTCCAAACACCCAGGTGCCGGGCCCGAGCGCCGAGGGCGGCGGCGCGAGCGTGCTGCGGCTGAACACGTTGACCAGCTTGATCGCGGCCTCGGGGTCGTGTTGCGACGCCTCGAGCAGCGCGGGTGACACCCGCATTGGTGAGGCTGTGCCGACCAACACCAGATGCGTCACGCGCTCGCCCAGGCGGGCGGCGGCTTCGAGCGCGATGAGCGAGCCCCAGCTGTGCCCCACCAGCGCCGCGCGCGCAACGCCCGCGGCGTCGAGCAAGGCGGTGATGAAGTCCGCCGCCTGCTCCACGCTCGCCGGCGCCTCGCCCTCGCTCTGGCCGTGCCCGGGCAGATCCACCGCCAGCACGTTGTAGCCATGATGCGCGAGGTAGCGGGTTTGCAAGATCCACACGCTGTGGTCATTGAGCACGCCGTGGATGAACACCACGGTCGGCTTGGCCGCATCGAAGGCCTTGCCGCCGGTGTAGCCGTAGGTGGTGGCGCCGTTGACGGTCAGCTTCATCATGCACCTGCCTTTTCTGCGGCCCTGAGCGCGCGCTTGAGGTCGTCGATCAGGTCGTCCGGGTCTTCCAGCCCGATCGAGAGCCGGATCGTGCCCGGCCCGATGCCTGCGGCCGCCAGTGCCTCGTCGCTCATGCGAAAGTGTGTGGTGCTGGCCGGGTGGATGACCAGGCTGCGGCAGTCGCCGACGTTGGCGAGGTGGCTGAAGAGCTTGAGCGCTTCAATGAACGCCTGGCCTTGCGCGCGCGAGCCGCGGATGTCGAAGCTGAACACCGAACCCGCACCCCGCGCGCCGTGCTTGAGCAGCCGCTCGGCCAGCGCATGGCTCGGGTGCGATTCGAGCAGCGGATGCCCCACGCGCGCCACCAGCGGCTGGCTCGCCAGAAACTGCACCACCTTTTCGGTGTTCGCGATGTGCCGCTCCATGCGCAGCGGCAGCGTTTCGATGCCCTGCAGAATCAGCCACGCGCTGTGCGGGCTCATGCAGGCGCCGAAGTCGCGCAGGCCCTCGCGTCGCGCGCGCAGCAAAAAGGCACCCACCGTGCTCTCCTCGCTGAAGGTCATGCCATGAAAGCCCTCGTAGGGCTCGGTCAGCTCGGGGAATTTCCCGCTCGCGTCCCAATCGAAGCGGCCGCCGTCGACCACCACGCCGCCGATCACCGTGCCGTGGCCGCTGAGGAACTTGGTCGCCGAGTGATAGACCAGATCGGCGCCGAGTTCGAACGGCTGGATCAGGTAGGGCGTCGTCAGCGTGCTGTCCACCAGCAGCGGCACCCGCGCGGCATGCGCGATTTCGGCCACGGTGGGGATGTCGAGCACGTCCAGCCCCGGGTTGCCCAGCGTCTCGCCGAAAAACAGCCGCGTGTTCGGCCGCACCGCCGCGCGCCAGCCGTCGATGTCGCCGGGCTTGACGAAGCTGGTCTCGATCCCGAAGCGCCGCAGCGTGTAGTGCAACAGGTTCTGGCTGCCACCATAGAGCGCCGTGCTGGCCACGATGTGGCTGCCCGCGCCCATGAGCGTGGCAATGGCCAGATGCAGCGCCGCCTGGCCGCTCGCCGTGGTGATGCCCCCGATGCCGCCTTCGAGCGCAGCCACGCGCTGCTCCAGCACCGCGTTGGTGGGGTTGCTGATGCGGCTGTAGACATGGCCCGCGCGCTCGAGGTTGAACAGCGAGGCGGCATGGTCGCTCGACTCGAAAACGAACGAAGTCGTCAGATGGATCGGCACGGCGCGCGCGCCGGTGCTCGGGTCGGGGGCGGCGCCGGCGTGCAGCGCCAGGGTGTCGAAGCCGGGGTCGGAATAGCCGGGCATGGGTGCTCCTCGGGGAGGCAATCCCGCGGCGGCCAGTCGTGCCCCGGGGTTTGCCGTGCTGTTTTTGGTGTGGATTGTGGGCTATATTGACTTCGTTCTTTCGCCGCTTCGGCGACAACAGCAGTCCGGAGGCCCCCATGAAAGTCAGCGACATCCTACGCGTCAAAGGCGGCACGCTCTACACCGTCACGCCCGACGAAAGCCTCAAGCGCGCCGTCGAGACCATGGCCGAGTTCGACATCGGCTCGCTCGCCGTGATGGAGCACGGCGAACTGGTGGGCATGCTCACCTTCCGCGAGGTCATCGACACCATCGCCAAAAACGGTGGCAGCGTGGGCGAGGTGCGGGTTGGCTCGGTCATGGACGACCACCCCATGACCTGCACCCCCGAGACCGAACTCGACGAAGTACGCCCCATGATGCTCGAGCGCCACACCCGCTACATGCCGGTGATGGACGCCGGTGTACTTATGGGCGTGATCAGCTTCTACGACGTTGCCCGCGCCGTCGTCGAAAGCCAAAACTTCGAAAACCGCATGCTCAAGGCCTACATCCGCGACTGGCCCGAGGACGAACCCGCGGGCGAGGGCGCAGCCACCCCGCGCGCCAGCTGAGCCGCCCGCCCTGCGGGATAATCCCGCGCATGAGCGGCAACACCATCGGCACCCTGTTTTGTGTCACGAATTTTGGCGAATCGCACGGCCCGGCCATCGGCTGCGTGATCGACGGCTGCCCGCCGGGCATGGCTTTGAGTGAGGCCGACGTTCAGCACGATCTGGACCGTCGCCGCCCCGGCACCAGCAAGTTCGTCACGCAGCGCAACGAGGCCGACGCGGTGGAAATCCTCTCTGGCGTGTACGAGGGCCGCACCACCGGCACGCCCATTGCGCTGCTCATCCGCAACACCGACCAGCGCAGCAAGGACTACGGCAACCTCACCGAGACCTTCCGCCCGGGGCACGCCGACTACACCTACTGGCGCAAGTACGGCATCCGCGATCCCCGCGGCGGCGGCCGTTCCTCGGCCCGGCTGACCGCGCCCACGGTGGCCGCGGGTGCGGTGGCGAAGAAGTGGCTGCGGGAAAAGTACGGCACGACCTTTCACGCCTGCATGACGCAGCTCGGCGAGCTTCCGATCGGCTTTGAGAGCTGGGACCATGTGCCCAACAACCCCTTCTTCGCGCCGGTGGCGGACGTCTCGGCGCTGGAGGACTACATGAATGCGCTGCGCAAGCGTGGCGACTCCTGCGGCGCGCGGCTGCGCGTGGTCGCGACCGGCGTGCCCGCAGGCCTGGGCGAGCCGATCTACGACAAGCTCGATGCCGACATCGCCCACGCCATGATGGGCCTCAACGCCGTCAAGGGTGTCGAGATCGGCGCGGGCTTTGCCAGCGTGGCCGATTACGGCTCCACCCACGGCGACGCGCTCACGCCCGAAGGTTTCGTTGGCAACAAGGCCGGCGGCGTGCTCGGCGGCATCAGCACCGGGCAGGACATCGAGGTGTCGGTGGCGATCAAGCCGACCAGTTCCATCCTCATTCCGCGGCCGACCATCGACGCCAACGGTGCACCGACTGAAGTCATCACGAAGGGCCGCCACGACCCCTGCGTGGGCATCCGCGCCGCGCCCATCCTGGAGGCCTTGCTCGCCCTGGTGGTGATGGACCACGCGCTGCGCCACCGCGCGCAGTGCGGCGACGTGCAGCATCGCGTGCCGCCCATCCCGGCGGCTGCGCCGCGTGGCTGAGCGGCGCCAGCTGCTGCCGTTTGGAGCGCTCTCGGCCAGCTATTTCGCGCACATCGGATTCTTCAACCCCTACCTGCCGCTGTGGCTCAAAGACCTGGGCTACGGGCTGCTCGTCATCAGCGTGTTGAGCTCGGTGCAGTCGGCGACCCGGCTGTTTGCGCCCTATGGCTGGGGCTGGCTGTCGGACCACACGGGCGAGCGCGTCAAGCTGCTGCGCTACAGCGCCACGGTGGCGCTGCTGGTGTCGTTCGCGCTGTTCGTGCCGCTGTCCCCGTGGGCGCTGGGGCTGGTGTTGCTGCTGCTGTTCACCCACACGAGTTCCATGATGCCCATGAGCGAGGCGGCGCTCGCGCATCTGGTCAGCGCGGGTGGCGCGTTCGATGCACGGCGCTACGGGCGCGTGCGGCTCTGGGGCTCGCTCGGGTTCCTCGTCACGGTGCTGGCGGCGGGCGCTTGGTTCCAGCGCTTTGGCATGGGCAGCTTTGCCGTCTGGACGGTGCTCACGCTCGCCGCCGTCGCCGCCAGCGTCTGGAGCCTGCCCGACCTCAAGGAAGCCTTACCCGCGCATGAGGCGCGCGTGCCCATCGCGCCGGTGCTCGCGCAGCCGCTGGTGCGCTGGTTTTTCGCAGCGGCTTTCTTTCATGTGCTGTCGCACATCGCGGTGTATGTGTTCTTCTCGCTCTACCTCGACGCGCTGGGCTGCCCCAAGACCCTGATCGGTCTGCTTTGGGCGCAGTCGGTGGTGGTCGAGATCGGCTGGTTCTACACCCAGGCGCGCTGGCTGCCGCGGCTCGGCCTGTCGGCCTGGCTGGTGCTGTGTTCGGCCGCGATGACGCTGCGCATGGCGCTCACCGCGCAATGGGCCGATGTGCTGTGGGTGCTGCTGTTCGCGCAGGCGCTGCACGCGCTGACCTTCGCCGCGCACCACACGAGCTGCATCGCGCTGCTGTCGCACCACTTCCCCGGCCGGCTGAGGGGGCGGGGCCAGGCGCTCTACACCGTCCTCGCCTACGGCGTGCCGGGGGTGGTGGGCGGCTTGGGCGGCGGCGTCTTGAGCCAAAAATACGGCCTTGCCAGCGTGTTCTGGGCTGCAGTTGCTACATCGATCATAGCAACCGGCTGCGCGGTTCAGGTCTGGCGGCAGACGGCGCGCACGATGGCGATCGTGCGCTCTCGAAATGGCGTCACCGGTCGTCGGTGATCACGCGACGTACACTGTGTGGCGCAGCCTACGGATTGCACCCGAAGCACCCCCAACGCCCCATGAAAACCGTCTACGTCTTCAACGGCCCCAACCTCAACCTGCTCGGCACGCGCGAGCCCGCGGTGTACGGCTCCGCGACGCTGTCCGATGTGCAGCGGCTGTGCGAGGCCGCGTGTGCGCGCCACGGCCTCACGCTCGATTTTCGGCAGACCAACCACGAGGGCGTGCTCGTCGATTGGCTGCATGAAGCCGGCCGCGCGCAAGCTGCGGGCACGGCGCTTGGGGCCGTGCTCAATGCGGGCGCCTACACCCACACCAGCATCGCGCTGCACGACGCCATCAAGGGCACGGGCCTGACGCTCATCGAACTGCACATCAGCAACGTCCACGCGCGCGAGGCCTTCCGCCACCACAGCTTCATCGCGCCGGCCGCGCGTGCCGTCATGGCCGGTTTTGGCGTCGCCGGTTACGCGCTGGCCATCGACGGGCTGGTGCAGTTGGCCCTGCCGTCAGGCGATGCGTAAGCCGGTGAGCGCCAAATAGTCTTCCCGCGTGGCTGGCGTGACGGCGGCGAGCACCTCCGCGGGCGTGGTCTGGTGCAGCGCGACGAGGCGGGCGGTGGCGACGGCGCGCGAGCGGCAGAACCAGTGGCAGCTGAACTGCAGCAGCAGCAACTCGGCCATGAGGGTGTAGGCGCGGTCGCGCGTGGGCGCGCCGCCGTCGACCTGCAGCGCGCGCTGCAGGCCGCGGGCGTGGATGTCGAAGGCGCGGCGCAGGTCGAAGCTCGCGGTCGGCCACCAGCGGTGCGCCGCGGGCAGCGCGAGCGGCAGCGTGCTGACCCGGGTTTCGGTGGCGCTGCGTGCGCCAAAGGCCGCGGCGAATTGGCTCAGGCGCTCGGCCAGGGCTTGCTCCAGCGGGATCAGCTGGCGCCAGCGCGTTTCGCGCGGCTCTCCTACGGGCAAGTCCAAGGCACTCAAATAGCCGCGCAGCAGCGTTTCGGTCAGCCGCTGGATGTCCAAGGGCGCGAAGCTCTCGGCCAGCAGCTGCACGCGGGTGCGCTGCTGCTGCCGGTTGACGAGCTGCAGCCCGGCGCCGGCCAACAGCAAGAGCAGCAGGACATCCATGGCGGACTCTGGGGATGCTCAGCGCGCCGCGGCCGCCGCCTCGGTCTCGGGGCAGGCTTCAGGGCTCGCTTCGGCCCAGGTTTCCACCGGGACGCAACTGCAGAACAGGTTGCGGTCGCCGTAGACGTTGTCCACCCGGCCCACGGCGGGCCAGAATTTCATCGCGCCGGGTACGGCGGTGCGCGCGTGCAGCGCCGCACCCACCTCGCGCGGGTACGGGTGGGGCCAGTCGGCGGCGAGCAGGCTGTGCGCGGTGTGCGGCGCATTCTTCAGCGGGTTGTCCTCGCGCGGCCACACGCCCGTCTCGACCTGGCGGATTTCCTCGCGGATGGCGATCATGGCGTCGATGAAGCGGTCGAGTTCGGCGAGCGGTTCGCTCTCCGTGGGTTCGACCATCAGCGTGTTGGGCACGGGAAAGGACAGCGTCGGCGCGTGGAAGCCGTAGTCCATGAGCCGCTTGGCCACGTCCTCGGCCATCACGCCGCTGGTTTCCTTGAGGCCGCGCAGGTCGAGGATGCACTCATGCGCGACATGGCCGTTTTCGCTGGCGTAGAGCGTGGGGTAGTGCGCGCGCAGCCGCGCGCTGATGTAGTTGGCCGAGAGGATGGCCGTCTCGGTCGCGCGGCGCAGCCCTTCGGCCCCCATCATGCGGATGTACATCCAGGAAATCGGCAGCACGGCGGCGTTGCCCAGCGGTGCCGCGCTGACGGCTCCGATGCCCGTGGCGGTACCCGCTGCGCCGCTGGCCAAGGGCGCAGCGCCGAGGCAGGCACCGGCAGCGGCGGCCGTGGCGTGGCCGGGCAAGTAGGGCGCGAGGTCTTCGACCACGCACACCGGCCCCACGCCGGGCCCCCCGCCGCCGTGCGGGATGCAGAAGGTCTTGTGCAGGTTGAGGTGGCTCACATCACCGCCGAAGGCGCCCGGCGCGGCCACACCCACCAGGGCGTTCATGTTCGCGCCGTCCACATACACGCGGCCGCCGTGCCGGTGCACCAGCGCGCAGAGTGCGCTGACCGTGGTTTCGAACACGCCGTGGGTGCTGGGGTAGGTGATCATGATCGCGCCGAGGCGATCGCTGTATTGCGCGCACTTGGCTTCGAGGTCGGCCATGTCGACGTTCCCGCGGGCGTCGCAGGCGGCGACGACGACTTCAAAGCCCGCCATCGCGGCCGAAGCGGGGTTGGTGCCGTGGGCGCTGGCGGGAATGAGGCAGATGTTGCGCTGCGGCTGCCCGCGTGCAGCCTGCCAGGCGCGGATGGCGAGCATGCCGGCGTATTCGCCCTGCGAGCCGGCGTTGGGCTGCAGGCTGATCGCGTGGTAGCCGGTGGCCTCGCAGAGCCACTGGCGAAGCCGCGCATCGAGTTCGGCATAGCCTGCGAGCTGGTCGGCCGGCGCAAACGGGTGCAGGTTGGCGAACTCTGGCCAGGTGATGGGAATCATCTCGGCCGTGGCGTTGAGCTTCATGGTGCAGGAGCCCAGCGGAATCATGCTGCGGTCGAGCGCGAGGTCTTTGTCCGAGAGCGCCCGGATGTAGCGCAGCATCGCGGTTTCGCTGTGGAAACGATGGAAAACCGGATGCGTGAGGTAGGCGCTGGTGCGCCGCAGCGAGGGCGGAATCCGCGTGCCCGCCGACTCGGCGAGCGCGTCCACCTCCGGCAGCGGCTGGCCTTCGCTGGCGAACAGCGCCCACAGGTCCCGCAGGTCCTCGCGCGTCGTGGTTTCATCGAGGCTGATGCCCACGCACGACGCCCGCTCGCCGGTGTAGCGGCGCAGGTTCATGCCGCGATCGACGGCGCGCGCATGCAAGGCGGCCGCGGCTTCGGGTGAGCCGAGCTCGAGCAGCAGGGTGTCGAAACCCGTTGCGTGCGCCACGCGCACCCCCATTTGGCGCAGTCCCGCAGCCAGGACGCCGGTGTAGCGCGCGATACGCTCGGCGATGCGTGCCAGCCCTGCGGGGCCGTGGTAGACGGCATACATGCTCGCCACCACCGCGGGCAGCACCTGTGCGGTGCAGATGTTGCTCGTTGCCTTCTCGCGGCGGATGTGCTGCTCGCGCGTTTGCAGCGCGAGCCGGTAGGCCGGCTGGCCGTGCGCGTCCACGCTCACGCCCACCAGCCGCCCGGGCATGGAACGCTTGAAGGCGTCGCGGCAGGCCATGAAGGCGGCATGCGGGCCGCCCGCGCCCATGGGCATGCCAAAGCGCTGCGTGCTGCCGACGACGATGTCCGCGCCCATCTCCCCTGGTGGCTTGAGCAAGGTGAGCGCGAGCAGGTCCGCGGCGAGGATGAAGGCGGCTTGTTTGCGGTGGATCAGGTCGGCCGAGAGCTGCCAGTCGGCCAGCCAGCCGCTGCTGCCCGGGTACTGGTTGAGCGCGGCGAAATAGTCGTCGCCCGCCAGCGCGGCTTGCCATTCGTCGGCCGAGTGCACGACGCGCACCAAAATGCCCAGCGGCTCGGCACGGGTGCGGATGACCTCGATCGTTTGCGGGTGGCATTCGCCGCTGACGATGAAGACGGAGCCGCGCGCCTTGACCGAGCGCTTGGCCAGGGTCATGGCCTCGGCCGCAGCCGTGGCCTCGTCGAGCATGGAGGCATTGGCAATGTCCATCGCCGTGAGCTCGGCCACCATGGTCTGGAAGTTGACCAGCGCCTCCATGCGGCCCTGCGAGATCTCGGCCTGGTACGGCGTGTAGGCGGTGTACCAGGCGGGGTTTTCGAGAATGTTGCGCAGGATCACGCCGGGCGTGTGCGTGCCGTAATAGCCCTGACCGATGTAGCTCTTGAGCACGCGGTTCTTGCGCGCGATAGCGCGCAGTTCCTCGAGCGCCTGGGCTTCATCGACGGCGTCCGGCAGCGTCATGGGGCTGGGGCGCGCGATCGCGGGCGGGACGATGGCGTCGATCAAGGCTTGCCGCGAGGGCTCGCCGATGGCGGCGAGCATGCGCGCTTCGTCTTCGGGGCTCGGGCCGATGTGGCGCGCGACGAAGGCCGATGGATTCTCGAGGTCGGCCAGGCGGGCCGTGGCGGGGGTGGTCGTCATGGTCGGTGCGGGTTCGCGGTGCAGCAGGGCGGGCGTTTGCCGTCAGAGGTGCTCAGGGGCGCTCAGAGGCGTTCAGAGGCGTTCAGATGTGCTCACTTGCGCTCAGTGGCTGGCGGCGGCGTGGGCGGCGTAGGCGGTCTCGTCGAGCAGCGCGTCGAGCTCGGCCGGGTTGTCGAGTCGAACCTTGAAGAACCAGCCCGCGCCCAGCGGATCGGTGTTGGCCAGCGCCGGGTCGGCGCGCAGCGCCTCGTTGACCTCAACGATCGTTCCCGAAGCCGGCATGTACACGTCGGCCGCCGCCTTGACCGACTCGACCACACCGGCCACGCTCTTGGCGGCGTAGTGCTTGCCCATTTCGGGCAGTTCGACGAACACCACGTCGCCGAGCGCGTCCTGCGCATGGTGGGTGATGCCGACGGTGGCGACATCGCCCTCGAGGCGGATCCATTCGTGGTCGGGCGTGTACTTGGTCGTGCTCATGGAGAGGCTCCTTGCGATGGGGGAAAGGGAGGGAAGAAGGGAAATGGGGGTCTTGAGCTTTCAGCCGCGGTGGTAGCGCGTGGGCACGAAAGGCATGGGGCGCACGCGCATGGGCACGGGCTTGCCGCGCACCATGGCGAAGACTTCGGTATCGGGCTCGCTGTAATCGGTTTCGACATAGCCCATGGCGATCGGGGTGTTGAGCGTGGGCGAGAGCAGCCCGCTCGTCGTCTCACCGATCGTCTGGCCGTCGAAGTTTTCGAGCCCGACATGCTCGCGCACCGGCACGCGTTCCTGGGCGACGAGGCCGACGCGCCGCCGCTCGACCGGGATGCGCCCATCGAGTTGGCCCAACACTCGCTCGGCCCCAGGGAATCCGCCCGCGCGCGCGCCGCCGCTGCGGCGAACCTTCTGAATCGCCCAGGCCAGCCCTGCCTCGACTGGGCTGGTGGTGGCGTCGATGTCGTTGCCGTACAGCGGCAGGCCGGCTTCGAGGCGTAGCGAATTGCGCGCGCCCAGGCCCGCGGGGCGAACTTCGGGCTGCTCGAGCAGCGCCAGGGCCAAGCCCTCGGCCGCGTCGGCGGGCACCGAAATCTCGAAGCCGTCCTCGCCGGTGTAGCCGCTGCGCGTGACGTAGAGTTCGGCGCCGTTCCACTCGAACGCGCGGCCGGTCATGAAGACGAGGGTTTCGACACCGGGCAGCAGCCGGCGCAGCGCATCGACGGCGCGTGGCCCTTGCAGCGCGAGCAGCGCGCGGTCGAACTGCACCCGGATCGTGCAGCGGTGACCGATGCCCGCGGCAATATGCGCGAGGTCACCGTGTTTGCATGCGCCGTTGACGATGAGGAACAGGTCACCGCCCTGGGCGACGTCGCGGTTGACGAACATCAGGTCGTCGATGATGCCGCCGGCGTCGTTGAGCAGCAGGCCATAGCGCTGCCGGTCGACCCCGAGGCCAAGCACGTCCATGGGGATGAGGGCCTCGAGCGCGGCCGCCGCATCCGGGCCGATCAGAGAGAGCTGGCCCATGTGCGAGACGTCGAACAGGCTGGCCGATTCACGAGTGTGGTGGTGCTCGGCGAGCAGCCCCGCGGGGTATTGCACCGGCATCGCGTAGCCGGCAAAGGGCACCATGCGGGCGCCCAGGCGCACATGCAGCGCATGCAGCGGTGTGTGGCGCAGGGTATCGTCGGCGGGGTGGCTCATGGTCGCGGTCTCCAAAGGCAAGGGCAAGAAGGCCCGCCAGTTCTGGCGGGTGACGCTGCCCTCGCTGTCCGCTTTACCTGAGAGATTGGCGGCGCCGCCACGATAGGCGCACCGCTTGCCCCTTCGGTGGGCGGAGTCGATCCGCCTCTCTCCAGTGAGGGACGCCGCCGTTCCGGCGACGTCTTTGCCAGTCCTTTTGCCTGAGCGTTCGGGGAGTTCCCTGCGCCTTCGGCGGCTGCTTCAGCCGGGCTTGAAGCCGGGCTCGGCAGCACTCTCCTGGCAAGTCCGCAGTGTAGCCGAAGGCATGGCGCCGGGTGCGCCAGCCACCGGCCGCGTTGCGTTTACATGCCGACGTAGTTCGGGCCGCCGCCACCTTCGGGCGTAACCCAGACGATGTTTTGGGTCGGGTCTTTGATGTCGCAGGTTTTGCAGTGCACGCAGTTCTGTGCGTTGATCTGCAGCCGCTGCGCGTTGCCGCCCTGGGCCTCATCGGGAACGAACTCATAGACCCCCGCAGGGCAGTAGCGGCTTTCGGGCCCGGCATACACGGCCAGATTGATGCGTACCGGGACCGTGGGGTCTTTGAGGGTCAGATGCGGCGGCTGGTTTTCCTCGTGGTTGGTGTTGCTCAGAAAGACCGAGGAGAGGCGGTCGAAGGTCAGCTTGCCGTCGGGCTTGGGGTAGGCGATGGGGCTGCACTCGGCCGCGGGCTTGAGCGCGAGATGGTCGGGCTTGTCGCGGTGGATGGTCCACGGCACGGCGCCCTTGAGCACGTACTGCTCGATGCCGGTCATCAGCGTGCCGATGCTGCGGCCCTTTTTGAACCACTGTTTGAAGTTGCGCGCTTTGTTGAGTTCGGTGTGCAGCCAGCTCGACTCGAACGCTTCCGGGTAGGCGCTGAGCTCGTCGTGCGCGCGGCCCGCACCGAGTGCGTCGAAGGCGGCCTCGGCAGCAAGCATGCCGGTTTTGATGGCGGCGTGGCTGCCTTTGATGCGGCTGGCGTTGAGGTAGCCCGCCTCGCAGCCGATGAGCGCACCGCCCGGGAACACGGTTTTGGGCAGCGAAAGCAGGCCGCCGGCGGTGATCGCCCGCGCGCCGTAACCCAGCCGCCGCGCCGTCACCTGGCCCTGGCTGTTCTCGAAATACCAGCGGATGTTGGGGTGGGTCTTGAAGCGCTGGAACTCTTCGAAGGGGCTGAGGTAGGGGTTCTGGTAGTCGAGCCCGACGACGAAGCCGACCACCATTTTGTTGTCCTCCATGTGGTAGAGGAAGGAGCCGCCGTAGGTCATTTCATCGAGCGGCCAGCCGGCGCTGTGCAACGCTAGGCCGGGCTGGTGGCGCGCGGGGTCGATCTCCCACAGCTCCTTGATGCCGATCGCGTAGCTTTGCGGGTCGCGCCCCTCGTCGAGACGGAAGCGCTCGATCAGCTGGCGCCCGAGGTGGCCGCGCGCGCCCTCGGCGAAGATCGTGTATTTGGCGTGCAACTCCATGCCGAGCTGGAAGTTCTCGGTCGGCTCGCCATCCTTGCCGATGCCGAGGTTGCCCGTGGCCACGCCCTTGACCGAGCCGTCGTCGTTGTAGAGCACTTCGGCAGCCGCAAAGCCAGGGAAGATTTCGACGCCCAAACTTTCAGCCTGCTGCGCCATCCAGCGCACGACGTTGCCGAGGCTGACGATGTAGTTGCCTTCGTTGTGGAAGCACTTGGGCAGCAGGAAGTTCGGCACCCGGGTGGCACCGGTTTCGCTGGTCATGAGGAACACGTCCTCGGTCACCGGCTGGTTGAGCGGCGCGCCCATGGCCTTCCAGTCGGGGAAGAGCTCATTCATCGCGATCGGGTCCATGATCGCGCCCGAGAGGATGTGCGCGCCAGGCTCGGAGCCTTTTTCGAGCACCACGACCGAGACGTCGCGCCCGTGCTGCTGGGCGAGCTGCTTGAGGCGGATCGCGGTGGCGAGGCCACCCGGGCCGGCACCGACGATGACGACGTCGTATTCCATGGCCTCGCGGGGGCCGAATTGGGCTAGGATTTCTTCAGGAGTCATGAGCGATCTCGTTGGCGGGCGATGAAGGGGGGGGAGGAAAACGACCATCGCCAGCAGCCTTGCCAGCGAACAGCCCATTTTATGCGACAGTAGGCAAAAATAGAACGGTCGTTCTTTTATGCGCGCCGCCGTCGGGCCGTCCTTCGGGTTTGCGGTTGCAGGGGCGCGCGGTTTTGTGCTGCCGCGTCTTTTGGGCAACGCGAATCCGTTCCCGTGATGGCGCGCGAGCGGCCGCGGGATGGGATGCGCGACGCGCGAGGGACGGGTTCAGCGTTGCCTTTGGGAGTCCAACATGAGAATCGAATTGCCGGCGGAGCGAACCCTCGTCTATGAAACCACCATGCCCATCCGCTGGGGCGACATGGATGCGATGGGTCATGTCAACAATACGGTTTACTTCCGCTACATGGAGTCGGCCCGCATCGAGTGGTTCGAGCGCTTGGGCTGCCCCGTCGATCCGCAGGGCGAAGGGCCGGTGATCGGCAACGCGTTTTGCAACTTTCTGCGCCAGCTCGAGTACCCGGGTGTGCTGCGGGTGCGGACCTATGTGGGCGCGGTCGGCAACAGCAGCTTCGACACTTACCATGAAATCCTGCTGGACGACGACGCCGAAGCCCGGGTGCGCGCCAACGGCGGGGCCACCGTCGTCTGGGTCAACTTTCCCGAGCAGCGCGCCGTACCCCTGCCCGAGCGGATTCGACAGGCCCTGCGCCGCTCTTTTTGAAGAAAAACCCCGCAGCGCCGGCGTCAAACGGCATTCTGGTGCTCTTGAAAAAAGAGCGGTTCGTCAGGCATTTTTCGCCTTGGGCACCCGGCCCATCAGATAAAACTCGGGGTTGGGCATCATGTGGCTGAAGTTGGCCATGCGGTTGGAGAGGCCAAAGAATGCGGTGATGGCGGCGATGTCCCAAATGTCTTCGTCGTCGAAGCCGTGCACGTGCAGCGCTTCGAAGTCGGCATCCTCGATTTCGTCGGCGTGCAGGCAGACTTTCATTGCGAAGTCGAGCATCGCGCGCTGGCGTGGGCTGATGTCGGCCTTGCGGTGGTTCACCGCCACCTGGTCGGCCAGCAGCGGTTTTTTCTCGTAGATGCGCAAAATCGCGCCGTGCGCCACCACGCAATAGAGGCAGCGATTGGCCGCGCTGGTCGCGGTGACGATCATTTCGCGCTCGCCTTTGGTGAGGCCGCTGGTGCGGCCCACGCTCTCGGGGGCCATCAGTGCGTCGTGGTAGGCAAAAAAGGCGCGCCATTCGGCGGGCCGGCGCGCAAAGGCGAGAAACACGTTGGGGATGAAGCCGGTTTTCGCCTGCACCTCCAGGATGCGGGCGCGGATGTCGTCGGGCAGCGTGTCGAGATCGGGATGGGGGTAGCGTGGCGTCATCGGGTCTCCTCGTTGTGCTTGAGGTTGCTTACGGGGACATTATGGAGTGGGCACGCGATCAACCGGCAAGCAGCCGATGCACCAGCTCGGCGGTGGTGGCCGCGCTGTATTTGCGCATCAGGCTGGCGCGGTAAACCTCGACGGTGCGGTGGCTAATGCCGAGCAGCCGGCCGATTTGCTTGGCGCTCTTGCCGTCCATCACCAAGGCGGCGACTTCGCGTTCCCGCGGCGTGAGTTCGGCGCGCACCGGCCGCTGCGCCGAGAGGTCTTCGAAGCTCCAGATGCCAGCCTCGTGCGGCGCTTCGGGCCGCAGCGCGCGGCCGGTCACGTGGCACCAAAAGGGCTCGCCGGCGAGCCGTCCGCCCACGCGGCGCATGATGCGGTCGTCGGCATAGGTGCCGCCACGCCCCAGGAGCGGCGCGATGCGCGCGCCCGTGCGCTCGAACTCGTCGGTGCTCGGGTAGAGCACGCGAAAACTCTGCCCGATGAGCTGCTCGCGCGTCGCGCCAAACATTTCGCACAGCCGCTGGTTGCAGTCGACGATGACGCGCTGGCGCGAGAGCACGAGTCCGATGGGCGCGAGCTCGAAGGCCAGCGCGTAGTCGATCGCGTCGATGGCGGGCGCGTTTGCGCTGGGATCAGGGTCGGCCATTACGGATTACTACGTAGCTGCTTACGTAGTATCGTTGCAGTCTCGATTCTCAGGAGACCCTCGTGAACAAGATTTACCCCTCTGCGGCCGCAGCCCTCGAAGGGCTCGTCGCCGACGGCCAATTGCTCGCCGTGGGCGGCTTTGGTCTGTGCGGCATACCCGAGGCGCTCATCGACGCGCTGCGCGACTCGGGCGTGAAGAACCTCACCGTCATCTCCAACAACGCGGGTGTGGACGGCTTTGGGCTCGGCAAACTGCTCGAGACACGCCAGATCCGCAAAATGATCTCGTCCTACGTCGGAGAGAACAAGGAATTCGAGCGCCAGTACCTCGCGGGCGAGCTCGAATTGGAATTCACCCCGCAGGGCACGCTGGCCGAGAAGCTGCGCGCGGGCGGCGCGGGCATTCCGGCCTTTTTCACGCGCACCGGTGTGGGCACCATCGTCGCCGAGGGTAAGGAGTTGCGCGAGTTCGACGGCCACACCTATGTGATGGAGCGCTCGCTCGTCCCCGACGTCTCGCTGGGCAAGGCCTGGAAGGCCGACAAGGCCGGCAACCTCATCTTTCGACGCACCGCGCGCAACTTCAACCCAGCGGTCATCATGGCGGGCCGGGTGAGCGTGGTCGAGGTCGAGGAAATCGTCGAGACCGGCAGCTTCGACCCCGACGAGGTCCATCTGCCTGGCATCTACGTGCACCGCCTCGTGCTCAATGCCCATCCGGAGAAGCGCATCGAAAAGCGCACCACCCGGCAAAACCCCAAAGGAGTCTGACATGGCCTGGACCCACGACGAAATGGCGGCCATCGCGGCCAAGGAACTGCAAGACGGCTACTACGTCAACCTCGGCATCGGCCTGCCCACGCTGGTGGCGAACTTCGTTCCGCCCGACATCGAAGTCTGGCTGCAGAGCGAAAACGGCATGCTCGGCATCGGTCCGTTTCCCGACGAGAGCGAAGTCGACCCCGACCTCATCAACGCTGGCAAGCAAACCGTCACGACGCTGCCCGGCTCGAGTATTTTCGGCAGCCACGACAGCTTCGCCATGATCCGCGGCGGCAAGATCAACCTGTCCATCCTTGGCGCCATGCAGGTCAGCGAGAAGGGCGACCTAGCCAACTGGATGATTCCCGGCAAGATGGTCAAGGGTATGGGCGGCGCGATGGACCTCGTGGCTGGGGTCAAGAGCGTCGTCGTGCTGATGGAGCACGTCGCCAAGAAAAAAGACGGCAGTTGGGAGCACAAAATCCTGCCGCAGTGCACGCTGCCGCTGACCGGCGTGGGCGTGGTCGACCGCATCATCACGGATCTGGCCGTCATGGATGTCACGCCGCACGGCCTCAAGGTCGCCGAGATTGCCCCGGGCGTCACGCACCAGGAGCTGCAAGCCAAGACCGGCGTGCCGCTGATCTGACGAGAACCGCCTCGCTGAATCAGCCGGCCGTGCGCCACGGCAAGAGCTGATTCGGCGCATCCGAGCTCACCCAGGCTGAAGGCAACGCTGAATCAGTTCCTGCGATGGCGCGCGAGCGGCTGCGGGATGCGCGGCGCGCGAGGGGCTTGTTCAGCGTTGCCTTAGCTCATAGTAGGATGCGCAGCAGGGCGGGCGGCATCCCAGACGCGGCGCCGCCGGCGAGCCGCTGGGCCTGCGCCGAAGCGAGATCCGATGTTGCGTTGCCTGAATGGAGCGTCGGCTTCTACCTTGGATTGGTTGACTTCTTTCATTCTTTGATGCGCATCGATACCGACCCCGCACCCTTGAGCGAGTCCCCACCCGCGGGTACCGCTGCCGCGCCGGCCCCAGGGGCGTCTGCGTTCCCGGTAGCCCGAACACTCGGTGAGCTGGTGGCGCTGCAAGACGCGTTGCGTCGTCGACCGGTGCTGCGCTTGCGAGACGCGCTGCTCGAGCTGCGCTTACTCACCCGAGCGCAACTCGACGCCATCGAGCGGGAGGACCCTCTGTTGCTGCGCGGCCGGGCACGCGAGCTGGTTCAGCGCATGCTCCTCACGTCCGAAGAGCTCGAACATGCTTTTGCGCGTATGGCGGCGGTTCCCGAGGTGGACGTCGTGCGCTTCGAGGTTCCGCCCGAGGCTTGGCAGATATTGCCGCTGCGCGAGGCGCTGCGCCGCTCGGCGGTTCCGCTCGGCGAAGCCGATGGCCAGTTCTTCGTCGCCAGCGCCCGGCCGACCGACGAGGGCTTGCGTCACGAGTTGTCGGTGCTGACCGAGCGCCGGGTCGTCTTGGTCTGGGCGGCGGCCGACGCCATCGCTGTGCGGCTCGAGTTGCAAAGCGGCGTCCGTGTTGCACGCGCGTCGACGCCTGCGCCCGCCGAAGCCGCGGCGTCGCACGGCCCATCTGGCGGTGCAGGGCCGGCGGCGGCCGACCTCAATCAACTCTCTGAGCTCGAGTGGCTGGTCTCCAAGGCATTGGTCGAGGTGTCTTCGGGGCAGGAACAGACCGAGCTCGAAGCGGCCGACACCAACTCCGGCGTCGTCCAGCTCGTGAAGAAAATGATCGACGACGCGCTGCGGCAGGGGGCGTCGGACATCCACATCGAGACGAACCCCGGAGAGCAGACGACGCTGGTGCGGTTTCGCCGCGATGGCGATCTCGAACCCTATCTGCAGTTGCCTGCACGGCTGCGCGGGCCGCTGGTTTCGCGCATCAAGATCATGGCCAAGCTCGACATTGCCGAGCATCGCCGGCCCCAGGACGGCAAGATCGATTTCGCCGAGTTTGGTGGCCCCAAGCTCGAACTCCGGGTGGCGGTGTTGCCCACGCACGACGGTCTCGAGGATGTGGTCTTGCGGTTGCTGGCCACTTCCAAGCCCTTGCCCCTTTCCCGGCTGGGCCTGCAGCCGCGGGACGAGGCCACCTTCCACCGCATGATTTCCCGAACCTTCGGGCTCATCCTCGCGGCGGGTCCGACGGGCTCGGGCAAGACCACGACCCTGCACTCGATGCTCGCCGAACTCAACACCGGCGAGCGCAAGATCTGGACGGCCGAAGACCCGATCGAGATCACGCAGCCCGGGTTACGGCAGGTGCAGGTCAACCCCAAGATCGGCTTGACCTTTGCCGCGGCCATGCGCAGCTTTCTGCGCGCCGACCCCGATGTCATCATGATCGGCGAGATCCGCGACGCGGAAACCGCGAAGATCGCGATCGAAGCCTCGCTGACCGGCCACCTCGTGCTGTCGACGCTGCACACCAACAGCGCCAGCGAAAGCGTGGTGCGGCTGCTCGACCTCGGGATGGATGCGATGAACTTCGCCGACTCGCTCATCGGCATCGTGGCGCAGCGCCTCGTTCGACTGCTGTGCCCGCACTGCGCGGTGCCCGTGCCGATGACCGCCGAGGCCTTCACCCCCTTGGTGCTGGAATACATCCAAGGCTCGCGTCTGAGCGCCGAAGAAGGGCGCGAGCGGCTGCTGCAAGCGGCGGGCGCGCAGCGGCCCGAGGAGATCGTGGTTCGAACCGCCGCCGGTTGCCCGCAATGCGGCGGCAAGGGCTACAAAGGCCGCATCGGGATTTATGAAATTCTCGAGAGCAACCCCACGCTGCGCACGCTGATTCAGGAGCGCGCGCGCCCCTCGGCGATTTTCGATGCGGCGATCGCTGCGGGGATGCACAGCTTGCGGCACGATGCGCTCGAGAAATACGTGCAGGGACGCATCGACCTCAAGCAGGCCCGCGCCGCTTACCTCTGAGCATCTCCGGAGCCCGAGGTCCAGCCCCAGCGCTCCATCGCGCGGCGATCACGCGCGGCTTCTGCCTCGATGGTGTTCTGCGGCAGTTGCTTGAGGCAGTCTTGCAGAGCTTGCGGATCTGGCGGTTCTTCCGGCTCGGGTTCGGGGCGGCGCTGCGGCGACTTTCCATCCCAGACGAAGGGGTTGCGGAACGCCTTGGGTTGCGGCAGGCAGTCGTGGTCGTAGGTGGGCGGGTCGTCGTGGGCGTCTGGGCTGAAGTGGATCGTGCGCTCGAAAATGAGCGGTTTGCCCGTGGGTGTGGGCGGCAAAGGCGGCATGCGGCCGAGCGCCTCGCGCGCGCGGCGCTCCACGGCAGCGGACGTCGTCCACAGCGTGTCGACCCGGGTGAGGGTTCCGTCGGGTGCGATTTCGATGCGAAAGCGCACCGCGCCTTGGTCCGGCCCTTCGATGGCCGTGCCCATGAGGCTGCGCAATTGTTGCCCCCAACTGTGGCGGTAGCCCTTGCTGTTGCGCAGCGTGTAGCGCGCCGCGAACGCCCATTCCTCGGCCGTTGGTGGTGGAGGCGCGGCGCGCGAAGCCGGCGCGTGCGGGGCGACGGCGACTGGGTTTTGCAGCGGTGAGCGCTCCGGCTGGGCTTGCGGCTGCGGCGGCCGGGGGGGCGGACGGCGTTTCGGTGGGGGAGGCTCGGCTTCGCGCGCAAGCGGCGGCAGCGTCAGATGGATCACCATGCGCTCGGCGCGCGCGGGCTTGGCCGCGCCTAAGCCGTGCAGGACGGCATCGGCGAGACGCAAGGCCGCCGCGTGCAGGCCGAGGACGAGCAGAGCGGCCATGAGCCGCAGCGCAAAGGAGGGCTTCATGTCCGCGCGCCTTCAGCGCCGCGTTCGATGGGGTCAAAAAAACCGCCCGGGGGCGGTTTGCATCCTGCTGGAGCGGGCGATGGGAATCGAACCCACGTCTTGAGCTTGGGAAGCTCAGGTCCTACCATTGAACGACGCCCGCTTCGCCTCGCATTTTACGTCACTTGAGGATGTCGCCGACGCAGAGGTATTTGAGCTCGACGTATTCCTCGATGCCGTGGTGCGAGCCCTCGCGCCCCAGGCCCGACTGCTTCACGCCGCCGAAAGGCACATGCTCGGTGGCGAGGATGCCAACGTTGATACCCACCATGCCGTACTCGAGCGCTTCGGCCACGCGGAAGATTCGGCCCACGTCGCGGCTGTAGAAATAGCTGGCCAAGCCGTACTCGGTGGCGTTGGCGGCGGCGATGACTTCTTCCTCGGTGTGAAAGCGAAACACCGGCGCGAAGGGGCCAAAAGTCTCTTCGCGCGCGCAGAGCATGTCGGGCGTGGCGTCGGCCACCACCGTGGGCTCGAAGAACTGGCCGCCGAGGCGCTTGCCGCCGACGAGCACGCGCGCGCCGCGGGCAATGGCGTCCTGCACATGGCGCTCGACCTTTTCCACCGCCGAGGGCTCGATCAGCGGGCCTTGGTTCACGCCTTCCTCGAAGCCGTTGCCCACTTTGGCGGTGGCGACCTTGGCGGCGAATTTTTCGACGAAGGCGTCGTAGATCGCGTCTTGCACGTAGATCCGGTTGGAACACACGCAGGTCTGGCCGGCGTTGCGGTATTTGCTGGCGAAGGCGCCTTCGACCGCGGAGTCGATGTCCGCGTCGTCGAACACGATGAAGGGCGCGTTGCCGCCGAGCTCGAGCGAGAGCTTCTTCACCGTGGGCGCGCTTTGCGCCATGAGGATGCGGCCGACCTCGGTGCTGCCGGTGAACGACAGGTGGCGCACGACGTCGCTGGCGCACAGCACCTTGCCGATCGCCACCGACTGGGCCGCGTCGGCTGTGAGCACGTTGAGCACGCCGGCCGGCACGCCCGCGCGCAAGGCCAGTTCCACCGCCGCAAGCGCGGTGAACGGGGTTTGCTCGGCGGGTTTGATGACCACGGGGCAGCCCGCAGCCAATGCCGGGGCGACCTTGCGCGTGATCATCGCCAAGGGGAAATTCCACGGCGTGATGGCGGCGCATACGCCGATGGGCTGGCGCAGCACCAGCAGGCGCCGGTTGTTGTCGAACTGCGGCAGGGTTTCACCGTTGATGCGCTTGGCTTCTTCGGCAAACCACTCGACGAAACTGGCACCGTAGGTGACCTCACCGCGTGATTCGGCCAAGGGTTTGCCGTTTTCGGCGGTCATGAGGCGCGCGAGGTCTTCTTGGTTGGACATCAACAGATCGAACCAGCGGCGCAGGATGATGCTGCGCTCTTTGGCGGTCTTGGCGCGCCAGGCCGGCCAGGCGGCGTTGGCCGCGGCAATGGCCGCTTCCGCCTCGGGCACGCCGAGGTTGGCGACTTCGGCCAGCGTTTGGCCGGTGGCCGGGTCGGTGACGGCAAAGCGCTGCTCGCCCGGCACCCAGCGGCCGTCGATCAGGCCTTCGGTCTTGAGCAATGTCGGGTCTTGCAGCAGGGAGAGGGGATGCGGATGGGACATGGCAGTTGGCTCAGAGGTGATGGTCAGGCAGCGGTGGAGCAATCGTAGCGCCGGCTGACGCCCATCGGCTGTCGCTTTGGTTTCGCGGTGCGGGCGGCCCCAATCGGAGCCTGGCCCTGGTCGCAACCCAGAAAGCAGGGGCCGAAACTTATAATTCAAGGCTTTGCCTGCGCCCGTTTTATCGGTCTGACTGCCCTCTCAGAGACCGCCGAACCGGGTGCTTTTGCCGATTTCCCAACCGACGCGCCGCCCCATGAGCCAGCCCCCGAACACCGTTGCCGACATACGCAAGTCCTTCCTGGACTTCTTTGCATCCAAGGGGCACACGATCGTGCCTTCGAGTCCGCTGGTGCCCGCCAATGACCCGACCTTGATGTTCACCAACTCGGGCATGGTGCAGTTCAAGGACGTGTTTCTCGGCACCGACAAGCGGCCCTATGTGCGCGCCGCTTCGGTCCAGGCCTGCCTGCGCGCGGGCGGCAAGCACAACGACCTCGAAAACGTGGGCTACACCGCGCGGCACCACACCTTCTTCGAGATGCTGGGCAACTGGTCGTTTGGCGACTATTTCAAGCGCGAGTCGCTCAAGTGGGCCTGGGAGCTGTTGACCGAGGTTTACCGGCTGCCGCCCGATCGGCTGTGGGCGACGGTGTACATCGATGACGACGAGGCCTATGACATCTGGACCAAAGAGATCGGCCTGCCGCCCGAGCGGGTGGTGCGCATCGGCGACAACAAGGGCGGGAAATATCAGTCCGACAACTTCTGGATGATGGCCGACACCGGCCCCTGTGGCCCGTGTTCCGAGATCTTTTACGACCATGGCCCCGAAGTGGCAGGCGGCCCCCCGGGCAGCCCGGACGCCGACGGCGACCGCTACATCGAGATCTGGAACAACGTGTTCATGCAGTTCGACATGCAGGAGGACGGCTCGGTGCGGCCGCTGCCCGCGCCCTGTGTCGATACGGGCATGGGTTTGGAGCGGCTGGCAGCGATTTTGCAGGGCGTGCACAGCAACTATGAAATCGACCTGTTCCAGCGCCTGATCGCAGCCGCGGCGCGGGAAACCGGCACGGACGAGCTGGATAGCCCCTCGCTCAAGGTGATCGCGGACCACATCCGCGCCTGCGCGTTTCTCGTCGCCGACGGCGTCATTCCGAGCAACGAGGGGCGTGGCTATGTGCAGCGGCGCATCATCCGCCGGGCGATCCGCCATGGCTACAAGCTCGGCCGCAAGACGCCGTTCTTCCACAAGCTCGTGCCCGACCTGGTGGCGCTCATGGGTGAGGCCTATCCCAACCTCGCGGCCAACGCGGCGCGTGTGATGGATGTGCTCAAGACCGAGGAGGAGCGCTTCTACGAGACGCTGGCCCACGGAATGGAAATCCTCGATCACGCGCTCGCCGACGGACAGCGCGAGCTTTCGGGTGAGGTGGCGTTCAAACTGCACGACACCTACGGCTTCCCGCTCGACCTCACGCAGGACGTGTGCCGCGAGCGCGGTGTTAGCGTCGATACCGCCGGCTTCAATGCCGCGATGGAGCGGCAGAAGAACCAGGCGCGGGCCGCGGGCAAGTTCAAGATGGACCGGGTGCTCGATTACACCGGAGCGGGCAACACCTTCGTTGGCTATGACGTGCTCGAGACGCAGGCCAAGATCGTCGCGCTCTACCGCGACGGCACGCCGGTGGTCGAACTCAAGGCCGATGAGGAGGGCGTCGTGGTGCTCGACACCACGCCGTTCTATGCCGAGTCGGGCGGTCAGGTGGGCGATTCGGGCGAGCTGGTCGCCGGCAGCGCCCGCTTTCGGGTCGACGACACGCAAAAAATCAAGGCCGATGTCTTTGGCCATCACGGCCGGGTCGCCGAGGGCGTGCTGGCGGTCGGGGACCACGTGACGGCACGGGTGGATACGCAGCGCCGTGCCGCAACCATGCGCCACCATTCCGCCACGCACCTGATGCACAAGGCGCTGCGTGAGGTGCTGGGCGCTCATGTGCAGCAAAAAGGCTCGTTGGTGACGCCGGAGCGCACGCGCTTTGACTTCGCGCACAACGCCCCCGTGACCGCGGAGCAGATCCGGCGCATCGAGGCGATCGTCAACGCGGAAATCCTGGCCAACACCGCGACGCAAGCGCGCGTGATGGACATCGAGTCGGCCCAAAAGACCGGCGCCATGATGCTTTTTGGCGAGAAATACGGTGAGACCGTGCGCGTGCTCGACATTGGTTCGAGCCGCGAGCTGTGCGGCGGCACGCATGTGCAGCGGACCGGCGACATCGGCTTCTTCAAAGTGGTGTCCGAGGGGGGCGTGGCCGCCGGTGTGCGGCGCATCGAAGCGGTCGCAGGTGAGGCGGCGCTGGCCCATGTGCAGGATCTGGAAGACACGGTGATGCAGGCGGCGGCCTTGCTCAAGAGCCCGGTGGCCGAGTTGACCGGGCGCATGACGCACACGCTCGAGCAACTGCGCAGCCTCGAGCGCGAACTCGCGGCGCTCAAGGGCAAGCTCGCCTCGGTGCAGGGCGATGAACTGGCCGAGCGCGCGCAGGACCTTGCGGGCGTGAAGGTTCTCGCGGCGCGGCTCGACGGCGCGGACGCCAAGACCCTGCGCGAGACGCTCGACAAGCTCAAGGACAAGCTCAAGCACGCGGTGATCGTGCTCGGCGCGGCTGACGGCGCGAAGGTTCAGCTGGCCGCCGGCGTGACCAGCGACCTGACCGCCCGCGTCAAAGCCGGGGAACTGGTCAACTTCGTCGCCCAGCAGGTCGGCGGCAAGGGCGGCGGCAAACCCGATCTGGCGATGGCCGGTGGCACCGACCCGTCGCGGCTGGATGCTGCGCTGGCTTCCGTGCCCGCCTGGGTGGCCGAGCGCCTGTGATGCCGCCGCCGCTCCGCCGGCAAAGCCGCCGCGCCTGGCTGCGGCAAGGGGTTTTGGGTTTGGCCGCGGCCACCGTGTCGTGGCGGGTGGCTGCGGCGCCTACGCCGGCGGATCCGCCAGGACTCGATGGTGCGCGGCTTCGGCCTTGGCCGCAGGCCCGTTCACTGGCGCCTCTGGAACTGCCGACGCTTGATGGCCGAACGATGACGTGGGCGGCGTTTCGGGGCCGCTTGCTGCTGTTGAACTTCTGGGCCACCTGGTGCCCACCCTGTCGCGCCGAGATGCCCACGCTGGCAGCCTTGCCGCAGGTGCTCGGGGAGGATCGGGTTGCGGTGCTGGCGGTGAATTTCCGCGAATCGGCGCGTACGGTGCGGGCCTATCTCGCGCGCAGCGGCGTCGACGTGGCGGTGGCCTTCGACAGCACGGGTGGGTTCACTCAGGCCATGGGGGTGCAGGCGTTCCCCACCACGATCCTGATCGATCGGCAAGGCCGTCCTCTGTGGCTGATCGAGGGCGAAGTGGATTGGAGTCAGCCCAAGGTGTTGCGCTGGATCGAGGCGCTCTGATTCGCCGCTGAGCGCACCGAGGCCCGGCACCGGTCTGCGCCCCTGCGGGCGCTTCCACGCGGAGGGACCAGCGCGCGCCTCGTCGGAACCTCGTGGACAATCGGGCGGCGGCGGGCGCGGGTCACCGTTCGAGGTCGTACTGAACCAGTCCGTTTCCCTCGGCGTTGCCCTGAACACGTGGCTCCGTTGCCGCCGCTGGCTTGGCCCTGCAGTGAACCTTGTGTGTTCGCTTCGGCCGTTTTTCGATATACCCGGAGTCTCTGTATGACCCTAGACCGTCGCCGTTGTTTGCGAGGCGTTGCCGCGGGCACCGTTTCGCTGCTTACCCCGCTTTGGCTGCGTGCGCAGCCGACGACCCCAACCGCCGCTCACCGGCCGCCCATGTGGGCAGCCGATGCGCCGTGGCGCGCGTGGACCTTGACCACCACGGTCGAGGTGCGCGACCCCGGCCGTGAAACCCAGGTCTGGCTGCCTTTGCCGAGCCTGTCGACGCCGTGGCAGCAGACCGTGACCCACACTTTCCAGACCCAGGGGGAGGCGCGCCTGCGTGCCGATGGCCGCTATGGTGCGCAGATGCTGCATGTGCGCTTTGCGCGCGATGAGCGCCGGCCGACGGTGACGCTGACCACGACGGTCCGGACGCGCGACCGCGCATCGCCCTGGGCCTCGCCGGTTGCGCGCACCGCACCCGCTTTGACGGCCGCCGAGCGCCGTTTTTGGCTCGCGCCGACCGAGTGGCTGCCCACGGACGGCATCGTGCGCAAGACGGCGCTGGAGGCGGTGGGCTCGGCCCGCAGTGACCGCGCGCGTGCGGAGCGGATCTACGACTGGGTGGTGCGCAACGCCTGGCGCGAACCGACGACCCGCGGTTGCGGGCCGGGCGACATCCGCACCATGCTTGAAACCGGGAACCTGGGCGGCAAGTGCGCCGACATCAACGCGTTGTTCGTCGGCCTGTGTCGCTCGGCCGGCTTGCCGGCGCGGGATGTCTACGGAGTGCGGGTGGCGCCGAGCGCGTTTGGGTACCGTCAACTGGGGGCGCCGAGCGAGCAGCTGAGCGGGGCCCAGCATTGCCGTGCCGAGGTTTGGCTCGAGGGCGCAGGCTGGTGCGCCATGGATCCGGCCGACGTGACGAAAGTCATGCGGCACGAGTTCCTGGACTGGATCCGCGACCCGCGGGACCCCCGCGTCGAGCCGGTCCGTCAGGCCCTCTTCGGCGGCTGGGAGGGCAACTGGGTGGGCTGGAACATGGCCCATGACCTCGACCTGCCGGGCGCGCGCGGCCCGCGCCTACCCTTCCTCATGTACCCGGTGGCCGAGGTCGATGGCGAGCGTCTCGACTCCTACAGCCCGAACGATTTCCGCTACCGGATCGTCGCCGCGCGGGCCTGAGCCCGCAAGGCGTTACCCCCGGGCGCGAGCCAGAGCGACGCCGAGGAGAGCTCGCGCTCTTGTTTTGAGAGCAGGATCGAAGCGTTCTAGGCCGGCGTCGGCGGGTTTTTCCCGAAAATGCCGCCTCAGCCTAAATCCGGCAGTTGGGCGCGCCCGGGCGGGCCGTCGTCGGGCGCGCGGGCAAGGCGCAAACCACAGCCATGGCGCTCGCCATGGCGAGGATTTGCAACGCTGCCCCCGGGCCCGAGGGCGGCTCGAACGGGTGCGCAGCGCTCACCCAAGCGGTGAACGGCTTTTGCACCCAAAACGGTTCAAACATCAACACCTTGCATTCAGCTCAAAGCGGTCAACTGCCGGATCTAGGCTCAGTCCCCCCAATCGAGCTGTAGGCCGCTTTCGAAATGCCGCGCTTGGCCGGTGATGGGGTCGGTGAAGCGCAGACTGCGGGCGAGGAGCTGCAGCGGCTCGCGGTAGTCCTCGGGTTCGTCGGGGCCGCGGCGCACCGTGGGGTAGAACTGGTCGCCGCGGATCGGCAGGCCCAAGGCGTTCATGTGTACGCGCAACTGGTGGCGCTGGCCGGTGCGGGGCTCGAGCCGGTAGCGCGCCCACTCGCCGCGCCGTTCGATGAGGCTGATGCGCGTCTCGGCGTTTGGCGGCAGGCCCTCTTCCGGGGCGGCTTCGCGCATGCGGTAGAACGCGGCCTCGTCTTCGCGCAGGTGGCTCACGCGCAGCAGCGGCCAGGGGTGGCTGGGCGCGGCGGGGGCGATCGCCTCATAGGTCTTGTGGATGCGGTGTTCGCGAAACAGCCGCTGGTAGGCGTCGCGGTCTTGCGCGCGCACGCTCAGCAGCACGAGGCCGGCCGTTTCGCGGTCGATGCGGTGCAGCGGGCTCAGATCGGGCAGGTCGAGCGCGGCGCGCAGGCGCACGAGCAGCGTCTCGCGCACATAGCGACCGACCGGCGAGACGGGAAGAAAGTGCGGCTTGTCGGCCACCACGAGGTGCGCGTCGCGAAACACGATACGCTCGTGGAAGGGTACCGGCGTCTCGTTGGGCAGGTTGCGCCAGTAGTAGATGCGCTGGCCGCTGTGGCAGGGCGCGTCGGGCGCGAGCGGACGGCCGGTGGCGTCGACCACATCGCCGGCGGCCATGCGCTCGGCCCATTGCGCGCGCGTCAGGCGCGGCAGGCGTTCGGCGAGCAGGTCGAGCACGCAGCCCCAGGGCACGTGGCGCATCTGCGGCAGGGCCAGGCAGCTCGGTGCCACGCCCGCGCGCAGCGGCACGGCTGCCGGGCGGGCGGGGCGGGTCATGGGCGCAGCAAGCCCGCCACCAGGGCGGGATGCCGGGTGGCGAGCCGCTTCATCCTAAATCCGGCAGTTGGGCGCGCCTGGGCGGGTCGTCATCGGGCGCGCGGGCAAGGCGCAAACCACAGCCATGGCGGGCGCCATGGCGAGGATTTGCAACGCCGCCCCCGCGCCCGAGGGCGACTCGAACGGGTGCGCAGCGCTCACCCCAACGGTGAAGGGCCTGCGCACCGAAAATGGTTCAAACATCAACATCTTGCCTTCAGCGAAAAGCGGTCAACTGCCGGATTTAGGATCATGGGACAGCCGCGCGGCGGCGGAACACCAGATCCCACACGCCGTGGCCGAGCTTGAGGCCGCGGCGCTCGAACTTGGTCTCGGGGCGGTAAGCGGGGCGCTCGGCGTAGCCGGCGGCGGTGTTTTCGAGCAGCGGCTCGGCCGTGAGCACTTCGAGCATCTGCTCGGCATAGGGCTGCCAGTCGGTCGCGCAGTGCAGGTAGCCGCCGGGGATGAGCCGCTGCGCGAGTTTGGCGACCAGTGGCGGCTGGATCAGGCGGCGCTTGTGGTGGCGCTTCTTGTGCCAGGGGTCGGGAAAGAAAATGTGGATGCTCGCGAGCGTCGACGCCTCGAGCATGTGATCCACCACCTCGACCGCATCGTGTTGCAGGATGCGGATGTTGGTGAGGCCCATCTCGCCGATCCGCTTGAGGAGCGCGCCCACCCCGGGCTCGTGTACTTCGCAGCAGAGGAAGTTCTCATCGGGGCGCAGCGAGGCAATGTGGGCGGTGGCGTCACCCATGCCAAAGCCGATCTCCAGCACCACCGGCGCTTCACGACCAAACGCCGCGGCGAGGTCGAGCTTGGTTTGCTGGAACGGCAGCACGAAGCGCGGGCCGAGCTCGGCCAGCGCCTTGGCCTGGCCCGTGGTCGTGCGCCCTGCGCGCGTGACGAAGCTGCGCACCCGCTGCGGGTGCGCGACATGCGGCGGCGGCCCGCCGGGCGCGGCGGTCGCTGCCGACGGGTTCGGGTCTTCGGGACGGGGCGGGGAGGACGTCATGCGGAAGGCGGAAGAAAGCGGCGGATTCTAGGGCAACGCCCCATCAGCTTCGCTGATGGTGCACGTCCGTTGCACGCTGCCACTCGCCCGTCCAGGCGGCCAGTGCGTGCGACAGCGGGGTGTGGCTGGGTTGGGGCTGCAGGCCGAGCGCGGTGGCGGCGGCGTTGAGCGCAGCGAGCGGGTCGCGCGTGTCCAGCGCCGGCGCGTGGGTTTGCTTGGAGAGCTTTTCGCCGGCGGCGTTGCGCACCAGCGGGGTGTGCAGGTAGCGCGGCGTGGGCAGGGCGAGCGCGCGTTGCAGCAAGATCTGCCGCGGCGTGTTGTCGGCCAGGTCCTCGCCGCGCACCACATGGCTCACGCCCTGCAGCGCGTCGTCGACGACCACGGCCAGCTGGTAGGCCCAGAGCCCGTCGGCGCGGCGCAGCACGAAGTCGCCGACGGTGGCCTCGACATCCTGGCTCTGCGCGCCCAGCCGCCGGTCGTGCCAGTGCACGGTGCTGCCTTCGATGCACGGGGGCGAAGGATCGAACGGGTTGTCGTGAACTCCTGAAATAGGAGCATCCAATGCGCACTTCACGCCGGCATACCCCGGTTTTTGCCTCAAAAAATCGGTACGCAGCCGCCAGGCTCGCGCGGCCGTGCCTGCGAGGCCACTGCGGCAGGTTCCGGGGTAGGGCACTTCGGCGTGACGCGGCCAGGCGATGCCGCGCGCAGCCCAGGCGGCCTCGATCGCGCGGCGCGTGCACGCGCAGGGATAGGCCAGACCCGCGTCGATGAGCGCATCGAGCGCGCGCTGGTAGATCGCCCCACGGCGCGACTGCCACAGCGGCGGCGCGTCGGGCTGCAGGCCGCAGTCGGCGAGCTGTTGCAGGATGAGCCGGTCGGCACCGGGCACGCAGCGCGGCGTGTCCACGTCTTCGATGCGCACCAGCCACTGCCCGCCGTGCGCGCGCGCATCGAGCCAGCTGGCCAGCGCTGCGACCAGCGAGCCCGCGTGCAGCGGCCCGGTGGGGGAAGGGGCAAAGCGGCCGACGTAGCCTGCCATCGTGCGCCGATGCGCCTCTCAAAGCACCGCAAGCGCGAGGCTCAGACCCGAGATGAACGCGTCTTCGACCCGGTGGCCCAAGCACCAGTCGCCGCAGGCACCGAGGCCGCTCTTCGCGTCCCAGAGATGCGACTGTCCCAGCGGCTGGAGGGTTTTTGCATAGCGCCAGCGGTGCACGGCGCTGTGGCCCGGCGTTGCGCGGATGCCGGTGATTTCGGCAAACGCGCGCTGCAGCTTGGCTTCGACGCGCGCGGGTTCATCCTCGAGGTGCTCGTGCGACCACGCGGCGCTGGCTTGCACGGTCCAGCGCTCGATCGGCGCGCGCTGCGGTTTGGACGATTCGCGCGCGAGCCAGGCCACGCGGTGGTGCGTGCTGCGCGCGGCATTCCACTGCGGCCCGAGCGTGCCCAGCCCCGGCTGCATCGCATTGGGGAAGGCGACCATCAGCGTCCAGCACGGCGCGAGCTTCACTTCGTGCAGGCCCAGCAGCGGCTTGGGCGCGAGCGCCGAGGCGTCGAGCAAGGCGGCCGCTTGCGGCGCGGGCAGGGCGAGTAGCACCGCGTCGTAGCCCCCGTGCACATGCACGATGCCGCCGGGCGCTTCGGTATGCAGCTGCCAGCGCCACCGGTCGATGGCGTCGCGCTCGATGCGGTCTACGCGCGTGCGGGTCAGCAGCGCCGACCCCAAGGGCTGGCCCCAAGCCCGCGGCAGCGCATTCATGCCGGGCACGGGCACGAGATGCGGCTCGCGCGGTGGCGGCGCCGCTTCGAGCACATGGCCGAGGGCGTCGAGCACCCGCACGCTGCTGGCGCTCCACGGGCGCACGAGGCCGGGCACGGTTTCGAGCGCGCGCGCGAATCGGAGGTCGCGCACGGTGAAGTACTGCGCGCCGTGATCGAAGCCGCCGAGCGGCGTCTCGCGCGTGGCCATGCGCCCGCCCGCGCCCGGGCTCTTCTCGAACACCGTCACGCGATGGCCGGCCTGCAGCAGCGTGCGTGCGCAGGCCACGCCGGCCATGCCGGCGCCGACGATGGCGTAGTGACGGGGCGTTTGGGTGCGGCTCATGGGGGCTCCGGTGGCGTGGGCGATAGGGTTGTGCGCCACGGACTCTACACCCATGACACGGAGATGACGGACGTGCTCAGCGTTGCCCCAGCAGCGCCTGGCAGGTGGCGGCGTTTTCCAGCCGGTCGAGCCACCATTGCAGGGCTGGGCCGGGCCGCTGGCGCTCAGGCGCGCGCCAGACTGCGTGCAGCAGCGCGGCGCGCGCGGGCCGCTCCAGCGCGCAGGCGACCAGCCCACCGCTTTGCAGATGCGGCCGCGCCAGGGGCTCGGGCAGATAGCCCGCGCCGAGTCCGCGCAGCTGCGCCTGCAGCTTGGTGGCCATGTCGGGCACGGTGAAGACATCCTGCCCAGGCAGCAGGCCCAGGTGCAGCGCGCGGCGGTGCAAGGCGCTGTCGGCTACGGCCACCGCACGGTGGGCGCGCAGGTCGGCATCGGTCAGGGGCCGGCCAAGCTGCGCGAGTGGGTGGTGCGGCGCGACCGCGAACACGAACGCCAGCGTCCCCAGTGGCCGGTGCGGCAGGCCCTCGGGTAGCCCGGCTTCGAGCGTGACGCCCAGGGCGAGGTCGGCCCGGCCGCTCGTCAGTGCTTCCAGCGTGCCCGAGAGGGTGGTGTGCAGCAGCCGCAGTCGGGTGGGCGGCTGGCCCGCAAGGAAGGCCTCGCACAGGTCGAGCAGGGTGGCACGGTCGATCACGCTGTCCGCTGCGATGGTGAGCTGCGCCTCCCAGCCGGTGGCCACCCGGCGCACCCGCTGCGCGATGGCGTCGAGATCCTCGAGGACGCGCGCGCCCTCGCGCAGCAGCTCGCGCGCGGCGGCGGTGGGCACGGCCTGGCGGCGGCTACGGTCGAACAAGAGCACGTCGAGCGCATCCTCGATGCGCCGCACGCGATAGGTCAGTGCGCTCGGCGCCAGGCCCAGCTCACGCGCGGCCGCGGCAAAGCTGCCGCTGCGCGCCACCCGCTCGATCAGCCCAAGCGCTTCCGGGCTCAAGACATCGCGAGCGTTTTGCATGGTGCGGGCTGAATGATTCAGAAAAATTGAATAATGCCATCAAATCAACCGCCATGTTTTTGCACGAAAGGCGCCTACATTGGCGTGACCCTAAATCCGGCAGTTGACCGCTACTCGCGAAAAGCAAGATGTTGATGTTTCGACAATTCTCGGTGCGCAGGCTGTTCACCGTTTGGGTGAGCGCTGCGCACCCGTTCGAGCCGCCCTCGAGCGCGGGGGCGGCGTTGCAAATCCTCGCCATGGCACGCGCCATGGCTGTGGTTTGCGCCTTGCCCGCGCGCCCGATGACGACCCGCCCGGGCGCGCCCAACTGCCGGATTTAGGGTGACTGAACGACGGAGGTGCCCGATGCTGACCATTCGCCCCGCAGCCGATCGTGGTCACGCCGATCATGGCTGGCTGCAGTCCTGGCACAGTTTTTCGTTTGCCGACTACCACGACCCGGCGCACATGGGTTGGGGCAACTTGCGCGTGATCAACGAGGACTTCATCGCGCCGCGCGCGGGCTTTCCGATGCACGGCCACCGCGACATGGAGATCGTGACCTATCTGCTCAGCGGGCGTCTCGCGCACCAGGACAGCATGGGCCATGCCGTATCCATCGCCCCCGGCGAGGTGCAGCGCATGAGCGCAGGCCGTGGCGTGATGCACAGCGAGTTCAGCGCCAGCGACGACACCACCCATCTGCTGCAGATCTGGATCCAGCCCAATGTCCGCGGCATTGCACCCGAGTACGAGCAGCGCGCGTTTGCCGATGCTGAGAAGCGCGGCCGCTTGTGCGCCATCGCGACCCCGAATGGCGCCGACGGTTCGCTGCGCATGCACGCCGACGCGCGGCTCTATGCCGGATGGTTTGACGGCCCGGAAACCACCACGCTCGCGCTCGACCCGGCACGCAAGGCCTATGTGCACCTGGTGCGCGGCGCGCTGCGTGTCAACGGCCGGGCCTTGCAGGGCGGTGACGCCGCGCTGCTGCACGGCGAAAGCCGCCTGAGCCTCGACGCCGGGCAAGACGCCGAGGTGCTGGTGTTCGACCTCGCGCCTTGACAGCGCGCCCGCGTTGCCCCAAGTTTTTGTTTTCCCAACCCCTCAAACCCAACAGGAGGACTTCCATGAACCCCGCAAAGATCTGCATCGTGTTTCACTCGGGCTATGGCCACACGCTGCGCATGGCGCAGGCCGTGGCCGAAGGCGCAGACGCCGAGCTCTTGCCCATCGACGCGGACGGCAACCAGCCCGAGGGCTGCTGGGAGCGGTTGGCCGCGGCCGACGCCATCATCTTCGGCAGCCCGACCTACATGGGCGGGCCGAGCTGGCAGTTCAAGAAGTTTGCCGACGCCAGCAGCAAGGTCTGGTTCACCCAGGGCTGGAAGGACAAGCTGTTTGCGGGCTTCACCAACAGCGCAACGATGAATGGCGACAAGCTCTCGACGCTGCACTATTTCTTCACGCTGGCCATGCAGCACAGCGGGTTGTGGGTGGGCACGGGCATGATGCCGAGCAACACCAAGGCCGCGCAGCGCAACGACCTCAACTACGTCGGCTCCTTCAGCGGGGCGATGGCGCAAAGCCCGTCGGATGCATCGCCCGCCGAAATGCTGCCCGGTGACTTGGAGACCGCGCGCCAGTTCGGCGCGCGCGTGGCGCAGGCGGCGCGGCGGCTCAAGAGTGCTTGAAGCCCTCTCTCCCCGCGGAAAAATGGCGCTCGTGTGCTCCTATTTTTGAACTCTTGACGGCGGCTGCCGGGGTGTGGCGCGGGGCCTGTGGGGGTGGGGGTCACGTCGGCGGCTCCCTACAATGGCCCGCATGTTCGTTCATCTGCGCCTTCATACCGAGTTTTCCGTCGTCGACGGCACCTGCCGCATCGACGACGTGGTGGCCGCTGCCGCCGCCGACGGCCAGCCGGCGCTGGCCATCACCGACCTCAACAACCTGTTTGGGGCGATCAAGTTCTACAAGGCCGCGCGGGGCAAAGGCGTCAAGCCCATCATCGGCTGCGAAGTCGTCATCGAAGGGCCGGCAGGCACGCCCGAGGCGCTGGGTCGCATGCTGCTGCTGGTGCAAAACCACCAGGGTTACCTGAACCTCTGCGAGCTGCTGGCACGGGCCTGGACGCAAAACGTGCAGCGCACGCAGGCGGTGCTGCGCCTGGCGTGGCTGCGCGAGTTGTCCGAGGGGCTGATCCTGCTCTCGGGCGCGCAGGCCGGCCCGGTGGGACAGGCGTTGCTGCAGGGCGACGAGGCGCGCGCGGCCGACCTCGCACTGCAATTCGCCGCCTGGTTCCCGCACCGCTTTTATCTCGAACTGCAACGCGCCGGCCGGGCCGACGATGAAGCGCATGTGCTCGCCGCGGTGCAACTGGCCGCGCGGCTCAAGCTGCCGGTGGTCGCCACGCACCCGGTGCAGTTCCTCGAACCCGACGACTATGAAGCGCATGAGGCGCGGGTCTGCATCGCCGAAGGCGAGATGCTCGCCAACCCGCGCCGCGTGCGGCGTTTCACGACCGAGCAGTATTTCAAGCGCCGCGCCGCGATGGAGGCCTTGTTTGCGGATCTGCCCTCGGCGCTCGCCAACAGCGTGGCGATTGCCGAGCGCTGCAGCCTCACGCTCACGCTGGGCAAGCCGCGGCTGCCGGATTTTCCGATTCCGCCGGTCAACGGGCGCACGCTGTCGATCGACGAGTATTTCCGCCATGTGAGCTACGAGGGGCTCGAAGCGCGCCTGGTGCAGCGCTTCCCGAACCCCGCCGAGCGCGAGGCCGAGCGGCCCCGCTATGTGGAGCGGCTCGAGTTCGAGCTGCGCACCATCATTCAGATGGGGTTTCCGGGCTACTTCCTCATCGTTGGCGACTTCATCCAGTGGGCCAAGACGCACGGCTGCCCGGTCGGTCCGGGTCGGGGCTCGGGCGCGGGCTCGCTGGTGGCCTACGCGCTGAAAATCACCGACCTCGACCCGCTGCAATACAAGCTGCTGTTCGAGCGCTTTCTCAACCCCGAGCGGGTCTCGATGCCCGACTTCGACATCGACTTCTGCCAAGCGAACCGCGACCGCGTCATCGACTACGTCAAAGACAAATACGGCCGGGACGCGGTGAGCCAGATCGCCACCTTCGGCACCATGGCCGCACGCGCCGCCATTCGCGACGTGGGCCGCGTGCTCGACCTCTCCTATGGCTTTTGCGACGGGCTCTCCAAGCTCATCCCGAACAAGCCGGGCATGAGCGTGACGCTGCAGTACCCGCCGCAGCCCAAGAAGGAAGGCGACAAGAACAACTACGCGATCGAGATGGAGCCGGTGCTCGCCGAGCGCATCGAAAAAGAAGAGGACGTACGCACGTTGATCGAGCTCGCGCAAAAGCTCGAGGGCCTCACGCGCAACGTGGGCATGCACGCGGGCGGCGTGCTCATCGCGCCGGGCAAGCTCACCGATTTCTGCCCGCTCTACCAGCAGCCCGGCAGCGACTCGGCGGTCAGCCAGTACGACAAGGACGACGTCGAGGCCGTCGGCCTGGTGAAGTTCGACTTTCTGGGGCTGGCCACGCTCACCATTCTCGAGATCGCGCGCGACCTCATCCGCCGGCGCCACCCCGGTCAGGCTGATTTCGCCTTCGAGAACGTGCCGCTCGATGACCCGGCCACCTACCGGCTGTTCCAGGAAGGACGCACCGAGGCCGTGTTCCAGTTCGAAAGCCGCGGCATGCAAGGCATGTTGCGCGATGCCAAGCCCTCGCGGCTCGAAGACCTGATTGCGCTCAACGCGCTCTACCGACCCGGCCCGATGGACCTGATCCCGACCTTCGTCGCGCGCAAGCACGGCCGCGAGCCGGTGCAATACCCGCACCCGCTGGTCGAGCCCGTGCTCGCCGAGACCTACGGCATCATGGTCTATCAGGAGCAGGTGATGCAGACCGCGCAGATCCTGGGCGGCTACTCGCTCGGCGGCGCCGACATGCTGCGCCGGGCGATGGGCAAGAAAAAGCCCGAGGAGATGGCGCAGCACCGCGAAATTTTCCGTGCCGGTGCGGCCAAGAACGGCATCAGCCAGGAGAAAGCCGACGAGGTCTTCGACCTCATGGAAAAGTTCGCCGGCTACGGCTTCAACAAGTCGCATGCCGCCGCCTACTCGCTGCTGGCCTACCACACGGCCTGGCTCAAGGTGCATTACACCGCCGAGTTCTTCTGCGCCAACATGACGGTGGAGATGGACGACACCGACAAGCTCAAGGTCTTGCTCGGTGACGCGCAAAGCTTTGGCCTGCGTTTCGAGCCGCCCGACGTCAACCTCGGCAGCTACCGCTTCGAGCCCGTCTCCGACACCGTCATCCGCTACGGCCTCGGCGCCGTCAAGGGCACGGGTCAGCAAGCCATCGAGGCCATCGTCGCCGCGCGCGAAGGCCGCGGCAGCGGCTACTACGGCAGCGAAGCCGGCCCCTTCAAGAGCCTGTTCGACTTCTGCCGCCGCGTCGACCGCACCCGCGTGAACAAGCGCACCGTCGAAGCGCTCATCAAGGCTGGCGCCTTCGACGGCCTGCAGCGCAACCGCGCCGCACTGGTGGCCAGCATCGACCGCGCCTTCGACTACGCCGCCGCCTGCGAGGCCCATGCCAACCAGGGCGGGCTGTTCGACATGCTCGAGGGCGACGGCCACGGCGCCAGCACGCAGGAACCCGAACTCGTCGAAGCCATCCCCTGGGACTTGCGCGCGCAGCTCGCCGCCGAAAAGACCGCCGTGGGTTTTTACCTCTCGGGCCATCTGTTCGACGCCGTCGAACGTGAAGTGCGCCGCTTCGTGCGCCGCAGCATCGCCGAAGCCTGCGCCGCCCGCGAAGCCGTGCGCGACCCCCGCAACGGGGGCGACGCCGTCCTGCTCGCGGGCATCGTCAGCGATTTGCGTGTGATCCAAGGCCAGCGCGGCCGGCTGGCGCTGTTCAAGCTCGACGACAAAAGCGCGGTCATCGACGCACGCGCCGATGACGCCTTGTTGCAGGCCCAGCGCAACCTCCTGCGCGACGATGAGTTCGTCGTCGCCAGCGGCCGGCTGCAGCCCGACCGCTTCTCGGGCGGTTGGCAGTTGTCGGTTCAGCAGCTCTGGAGCTTGGCCGAGGCGCGTTGCCGCTTCGGCCGCTATCTGCGGGTGCTTGTGGGCGACCCTCCTCCGCGCGTGGCGGAACTGCTGGCGGCCTACGGCCCGCAGGCGCAGCCGGGTGCAACCGACGATTTTTCAGCCGCAGACCCCTTGGGCGCGCCGTTCGAGACCGATGCGGACCGGGACGTCCCCATCGCTCCGCGCGGCCTGCCCGTGCGCCTGCGGGTCGAACGCCGCTGGGACGGGGCAGCGGACGCGACGGATGCCGCGGTTGCTCCTGAGGCCGATCTGGCCGGCGTGCGCTACGAGCTGGCGCTCGGGGACGCCGCGCGCATCTTCCCGAGCGACGCAGCGCTCGCCGCCTGGTCCGCCCAGGCGCTCGAAGGCCAGGCCGAGGTGGTCTACGAATAGTTTTGAAGCAAAAATCGCCTGATGCCGGCGTGAATCAACGGCCTGTTGCTCTCAAATCAAGAGCGATTGCACGCCCGAAGCCCGTCCGGGCGGCCCCAAGGGCCTCAGTCCCTTGGCCGGAAGCTGATGATGAGGGCCGAGGGCACGCGGCCGTCGGTGTCGGCGGGCAGCCGCTCGGTTTTGTCGATGGCTTTGAGTACCGCCTCGTCCCAAGCCTTCACACCGCTCGATTTCACGAGCTTGCGCGAGAGGATGGTCCCGTCGGGCGCGGCGCGCACCTCCACCTCGGCGCTCGGGTTGCCCGGCGCGTCGTCGGTGAACACGATGTTGGGCCGGATCCGCGCGGCCACGCGACCCGCGTAGCTGCCCGAGGGGCCCGCGCTTTGGACGTCGCGCCCGGTGCTCGCGCGGCTGCCGCTGCTGCCCGCCAGGCCTTGCATCCGGCGGATGTTTTCCTGCCGCTGCGCTTCGAGCCGCTGCGCCTCTTCGCGCTGGGCCTTGGCGCGCGCGGCATCCTCGGCGGCGCGTTGGGCGGCCTTCTGGGCCTCGAGCTGTTTTTTGCGCGCCGCTTCCTCAGCGGCCTTCTGCGCGGCTTCCTGCTTGCGGCGGGCGGCGTCTTCGGCGGCCTTGCGTTTCTCGGCCAGCGCCTTTTCACGCGCCGCCTGTTCGGCGCGTGCCCGCGCGGCTTCCTTTTCCCGTGCGGCTTGCAGCGCCTTCGCTTCGGCGGCACGGCGCTTTTCCAGCGCGATCTGGGCCTCGCGGGCGGCGAGGTCGGGAGGTGGCGCCGGTGGCGTGGGCGCGGGGGCAGGGCGTTCGGGTGCGGGGGTGGGGGCTGGCGCCGGGGCAGCAGCGGGTGGGGCGGCTTGCCGTGGCACGGCGGACCAAAGTTCGGCTTCGACCGCGGGCGTGTCGCTCTCGTGGCGCCAGTTCACGCCCCAGGTCAGCGCGGCGATCAACAGCCCATGGACGAGCAGCGCCAATGCGTAGGCGCGGCCGCGTCCGGGCTCGGGCGGCGGCATCAGTGCATCGGGTCGGGCGGCGAGGCTCGCAGACATGGTCGAATCGGGCAGGGGAGCTTCAGGGGCTCAGTTGCACCGACAGCCCCACGCGTTGCACGCCCGCGCGCTGCAGCCGGTCCATCACCTTGACCACCGTCTCATAGCGCACGTTGCGGTCGGCGCTGATGACCACCGGGCTGTTCGCATCGTCCGCCTGGGCCGCGCGCACCGCAGCCACCAGGCCGTCGGGCGTCACGGTGCGGGCGTCGGCGCCGGCCTTGTCGCCCGCGCGCACCTGCAGGCTCTCGTCCTTGCCGATGAGCACCTGCACCACGCGGTCGGGCGTCTTGTTGGCCTTGCCGACGGAGGGCAGGTCGATGACGCTGGGGGCGATCAGCGGCGCCGTGACCATGAAGATGATGAGCAGCACCAGCATCACGTCGATGAAGGGCACCATGTTGATCTCGCTGATGGTGCGGCGGCCACGGCCGCGCGGGGCGACGGAGGGCATGGGCTCGATCCTCGCGGGTCAGTGGACGGACGCAGCCGGCGCGCTCGCGCCCAGGCTGCGCTGCAGGATGTTCGAAAACTCTTCGATGAAGGTTTCCAGCCCGTTGGCCACGCGGTCGATGTCGTGCGCGAAGCGGTTGTAGGCCACCACCGCCGGAATCGCGGCGAACAGGCCGATCGCGGTAGCCACCAGCGCCTCGGCAATGCCCGGCGCCACGGTGGCGAGCGTCACCTGCTGCAGCGCGGCGAGCCCCGTGAACGCGTGCATGATGCCCCAGACCGTGCCGAACAAGCCCACGTAGGGCGAAACCGAGCCCACCGACGCCAGGAAGGCCAGGTTGGCCTCGATCGCATCCATCTCGCGCTGGTAGCTCGCGCGCATGGCGCGGCGCGCGCCGTCGAGCAGCGTACCAGGGTCGCTGATGCGGCGCTCGCGCAGCTTTTGGAACTCCCGCATGCCGCTGGCGAAGATGCGCTCCATCGGCCCGGCCGTGCGGGCGTTGCGTGTCGCCGCGGCATACAGGTCGTTGAGGCTCGCGCCCGACCAGAACTCGCGCTCGAAACTCTCGTTGAGCGCGCGCACTTTCTTGAGCGCAAAGTGCTTGCGAAAGATCGCCGCCCAACTCGCCACCGACACCGCCAACAGCAGCGCCATGACCGCCTGCACGACGACGCTCGCGTGCAGCACCAGGTTGAGGATGGAAAGGTTGCTGTTCATGCTCGAAGGGTTTCCAGGAGGGAGGTCGGAAGCCGCAGCGGTTTGAGCGTTTGGGCATCGACCCAGCCCACGCGCACCGTCGCGGCACTGCACAGCGCGGTCGCGCCGCCGGCCGCCTGCCGCAGCGCCCGTTGCTCCAGCGTCAGGGAGGCACGGCCCGCCTCGATGAGCCGAACCGATACCTGTAAGCAGTCGTCGAGCCGCGCGGCCCGCTCGAAGCGCACGCGAAGATCGCTCACGACGAACTGAGCGCGCAGCGTCTCGCGCAGCGCCTGCTGGTGGATGCCGCGCGCACGCAGCCACTCGGTGCGTGCGCGCTCGAAAAACTTGAGGTAGTTCGCATAAAAGACGATGCCACCGGCGTCCGTGTCTTCCCAATAGATGCGCACCGGCCAGAAAAATTCCGTGGCCTCGCCCGACCGGCTTGGGCGCGGTTCCTCGACGCTCACCGCAGCACCCCTTCCAGCCGCTCGATGGCCGCGCGCAGCTGCTCCATCGATGCGGCGGTCGAAAAACGCACGAAGCGCGCGGTATCGGCGTCGCCAAAGTCGCGCCCGGGCGTCACGGCCACATGCGCAGCGCGCATCAGCGCAAAGCTCAGGTCCCAACTGCCTTGCACGCCCAGCCGCTGCGCCGCCGCGCTGCCGTCGGCCCAGGCATAAAACGCGCCATCGGGCATCACCGGCACCGAGAAACCCAGGCGCTCGAGCGCGGGCACGAAATAGTCGCGCCGCGCGCGAAACGCGGCTCGCCGCTGCTCGTATTCGGCCAGGCTTTCGGGCTCGAAGCACGCCAGTGCCGCGTGCTGCGCGACCGCATTGGCACAGATGAACAGGTTTTGCGCCAGCCGCTCCACCACCGGCACGAGGGCTTCGGGCAACACCAGCCAGCCGAGGCGCCAGCCGGTCATGTTGAAGTATTTCGAAAAGCTGTTGATGCTGATCACGTCCTCGCCCAAGGCCAGCGCGCTCTGGCCGAAACGCGCATCAAAACTCAGGCCAAGGTAGATCTCGTCGACCAGCGTGATGCCGCTGCGCGCGCGCACCACGTCCACGATGCGCCGCAGTTCTTCGGGGTCGATCGACGTGCCCGTCGGGTTCGAGGGCGAAGCCAGCAGCACGCCGCGCGTGGCCGGGCCCCAGTGCGCCTCGACCTGCGCGGCGCTCAGCTGGAACCGCTCGGCCACGCCGCTGGGAATCAAGCGCGCCGTGCCCTCGGCGGCGCTCACGAAATGGCGGTTGCAGGGGTAGCTCGGGTCGGGCATGAGGATTTCATCGCCCGCATCGACCAGCGCCAGACAGGCCAGTTGCAAGGCGGCCGATGCGCCCGCCGTGACCACGATGCGCCGCGCCGGCACGTCGAGCCCGAAGCGCTCGGCATACCAGCCACTGATGCGCTCGCGCAGCGCATCGAGCCCCAGTGCCGGGGTGTATTGCGTGCGCCCCTCGCGAATGGCGCGCGCCGCGGCTTCCTGCACCAACGGCGGCGCGGTGAAGTCGGGTTCGCCGATGTTGAGGAAGATCATCGGCTGCGCGTGCGCCGTGGCCTCACGGGCGATTTCGCTCGCGGCCTTGGCGACTTCCATCACATAAAACGGCGCGATGCGCTCGGCGCGCCGGGCGATGCGCTGCGGGCTCATCGGGCTCGCGTTCACTCGGGCGCGCCGGGTGGCCGGCGCTGGCCGCGCGGGTCGGAAGCCACTTCGGCTGGGCGCAGCTTGGGCGCGAGGCTGCCCAGCACGCCGTTGACATACTTGTGCCCGTCGGTGCCTCCAAACGACTTGGCCAGCTCCACGCATTCGTTGATGATGACCCGCCAGGGCACGTCGGGCGCATGCAGCAGCTCCCACACGCCGATCCACATCACCGCATGCTCGATGGGCGAGAGCTCGCTGAGCTTGCGGTCGAGCACCGGCTCGATCTGCGCGTCGAGCGCGTCGGCCTCTTCGATGCAGCCGTGCAGCAGCGCGTCGTAGTGCGCCGAGTCTGCCTTGTGGAATCCCGACAGGTCGCGCGTGAAGCGGTCGATGTCGGCGGCGGGATTGCGTCCCACCAGGTGCTGATAGAGCGCCTGCAGCGCGAACTCGCGCGCGCGGCTGCGGGCGGCCTTCGCGGCAGCCTTGCGCGCGCCGGCGTGGGCGCTGCGGCCGGCATTCGCGCCGGGCTTCGGCTCGGGGCTCAGGGCGTCACTCATGCCAGCCGCTCCAGCAGTCGGGCCATCTCCACCGCCACGCGCGCAGCGTCGCGGCCCTTTTCGGTTTGCCGGGCCTCGGCCTGCGCCAGGTTTTCGGTGGTCAGGATGGCGTTGGCAATCGGGATTTGGTAGTCGAGGGCCACGCGGCTCACGCCGGCCCCGGACTCGTTGGCCACCAGCTCGAAGTGATAGGTTTCGCCGCGAATGATGCAGCCCAGCGCGATCAGCGCGTCGTAACGATCGCGCTCGGCCAGGGCTTGCAGCGCCAGCGGCACTTCGAGGGCGCCCGGCACCTGCACGAGGTCGATGTCCTCGGGAGCAACGCCCAGCGCGATGAGCTCGCTGCGGCACGCCTGCGCGAGCGCTTCGGTGATGCTGGCGTTGAATCGCGCCTGCACGATGCCGATCGTCAGACCGCGCCCATCGAGCGTGCCGCTGTCGCCTTTTTCTGCTTCAAACATAAAGTCCTTCATTCCTTCGGGATGTAGCCCGTGATTTCCAGGCCGTAGCCCGTCATGCTGGGCATGCGCCGCGGCGCGCCCATGAGTTTCATGCGGTGCACGCCGCAGTGGCGCAGAATCTGCGCGCCGATGCCGTAGGTGCGCAAATCCATGCGGCCGCGCTCGGGCGCGTGCGCGGGGCGTGCGCGGCCCTCGAACTGCGCGAGCAGCTGCTCGGCGCTCTCGCCGCAGTTGAGCAGCACGGCCACGCCGCGCCCTTGCGCCTCCAGGTAGGCCAGGCTCGCGTCCAGGCTCCAGGAGTGCAGGCCACGGCCGCACTCGAGCACATCGAGCACCGACAGCGGCTCATGCACCCGCACCGCCACCTCGGTCTCGGGCGACCACTCGCCCTTGACGAGCGCCAGGTGCACCGACTGGCTTGGCGTGTCGCGAAACGCATGCGCCATGAAGTCGCCCCAGGGCGTGCGCAGGGGGCGCGACGCGATGGGCTGCACCAGCGACTCGGTGCGGCTGCGGTACTCGATCAGGTCGGCAATGGTGCCAATCTTGAGGCCGTGCTGCGCGGCAAAGCGCTGCAGATCGGGCAGGCGCGCCATGGTGCCGTCGTCGTTCATGATCTCGCAGATCACCGCCGCGGGCGTGCAGCCGGCCATGGCCGCGAGGTCGCAGCCCGCCTCGGTGTGGCCGGCGCGCATGAGCACGCCACCGTCCACCGCTTGCAGTGGGAACACATGACCCGGCTGCACCAGGTCCTCGGGGCGGGTGTCGCGACCGACGGCGACCTGGATGGTGCGGGCACGGTCAGCGGCGGAAATGCCGGTGGTTACGCCCTCGGCCGCCTCGATCGACACCGTGAACGCCGTGCTGTAGACGGTGCCGTTGCGCGCGGCCATCGGCGGCAGCTTCAGGTATTCGCAGCGCTCGCGCGTGAGCGTGAGGCAGATCAACCCGCGGCCGAAGCGCGCCATGAAGTTGATCGCCTCGGGCGTCACATGGTCGGCGGCGAGCACCAGGTCGCCCTCGTTCTCGCGGTCTTCCTCGTCGACGAGGATCACCATGCGGCCCGCGCGCAGTTCGGCGACGATGTCCTCGACCGGCGAGATGCCCACCGTGGGCTCGGTAGGGGCGGTGTTGGATGCGGTGTTCATGCGGCGGTCTCGGGAGGGGAGGAGGGTGTGGGCCGGGCGGCGGCATCGACGCTCAGCATGCGCTCCACATAGCGCGCGATCAGGTCGATTTCGAGATTCACCGCGTCGCCCGGGCGCAGACCGCCCAGCGCCGTGTGTTCCACGGTGTGCGGAATGAGGTTGATGTCCACGCGGCAGTCGTCGGCGGTGTCGGTCACGCGGTTGACGGTGAGGCTCACGCCGTTGACGGTGATCGAGCCCTTGTAGGCCAGGTATTTCGCCAGCGCGCGCGGCGCGGCGATTTCGAAACGCCAGCTCTCGCCCACGGGCTCGAGGCGCAGCACGCGGCCGATGCCGTCCACATGGCCCGAGACGATGTGGCCGCCGAGCCGGTCGGCCGCGCGCAAGGCCTTTTCGAGGTTGACCGCGCCGGGCCGCTGCAGGCCCGCGGTGCGCGCGAGCGACTCGGCCGAGACATCGACGGTGAACGTGCCGGCCGCCGCATCGAGGGTGGTTACGGTCATGCAGGCGCCGTTGATGGCGATGCTGTCGCCCAAGCCCACGTCGTCGAGATAGGCCGGTGGCGCTACGACGCTCAGCCGCACGCCGTGCTCGGGGCCTGTGCCGAGCGCTTGGACGTCGGCAATGCGGCCGACGCCGGTGATGATTCCAGTGAACATCGCGCTATTTTCGCAGGGAATGCCGCGCACCCTTGCGACGCGCCCAGGGGTGGCCGCTCGGCGCGATGGGTCAGAAACGCTCGCGCCCCGCGACGTCGGCGCGCAGCCGCAGGTCGGGGCCGACCGGCGTGGCCTCGTGCCAGACGAGGGCCGGCGCCTCGTCCAGCGCCGCATACGGCCCCAAAGCCGCCATGCCGCGCCCCGCGCCCAGCAGCCGCGGCGCCAGATACAGCAGCAATTCGTCGGCCAGCCCGGCGGCGAGCAGGGCGCCGTTGAGCGTTTCGCCGGCTTCCACATGCACCTCGTTGACCTCACGGCGCGCCAATTCGGCCGCGACCGCATCGAGCACGAGGCGCCCATCCGGCGCAGCCGGCGCGGAGATGACCTCGGCCCCGCGCGCCTCGAGCGCCGCGCGCCGCACCGCATCGGTGCTCGCGGTGAAGATCCAGACCTTGTGCGGCACGTCGAACAAGCGCGCGGCGGGTGGCGTTCGCAGGTGGCTGTCGAGCACCACCGCATGCGGCTGGCGTGGCGCATCCACGCCACGGGCGTCGAGCCGCGGATCGTCGGCAAGCACGGTGCCCACGCCGGTGAGCACGGCGCAGGCGCGCGCACGCCAGCGGTGGCCGTCCTGCCGCGCCTCGGGCGATGTGATCCACTGACTCACCCCATTGGGCAGCGCCGTGCGCCCGTCGGCCGAGGCCGCAATCTTGAGCCGCACCCAGGGCCGGCCACGCTCCATGCGGCTGAAAAAACCGATGTTGAGCGCGCGCGCCGCCCGCGCCAGCGGGTCGTCCGCAGGCAGCACGTCCACCTGCACGCCGGCGGCGCGCAGCCGGGCGATGCCGGCGCCGGCCACGCGCGGATTCGGGTCGATGTTCGTCACCACCACCCGCCCCACACCAGCCGCAACGAGCGCATCGCAACACGGCGGCGTGCGGCCATGGTGCGCACAGGGTTCGAGCGTGACCCACACAGTGGCGCCGCGCACATCGTGCCCGCGAGCAGCCGCATCCCGCAGCGCCATGACTTCCGCGTGCGGCCCGCCCACGGCCTGTGTGTGGCCCTCACCCAGCACGGCGCCGTCCGCACCGGTGATGACACAGCCCACGCGCGGATTCGGTGGCGTTAGAAACAGCGCGTGCTCGGCCAGGGCGAGCGCGCGGTGGAGGGGGCTATGCATGCACGGAAGCCGAATACCCGTTGCTCGATTGCGCCTGCGCGGGCCTTGTGTTGCCCGGTCAGCGCCAGCAATTGGCCACGCTGTCGGTGCCAGAAACGGTTTTGGTGCCGGCCTGATCCAGGCTGAGCGTGCCGCACTTGGTGTCGGCCGCCTGCGCGCCGCTGGGGGTTGCCTTGATTTTGAACGTGGTGTCCGTCGGCTGCCCGGTGTCGAAGGCAAACGTGTAGCGGCTGGCAAGGTCGTTGCGGCATGTCGGGTTGGGCAGGGTGGCGCCAGTGTATTTGAGCGTGGTGGTGTAGTAGCGCTCCATTTGCTGTGCCATTTCGCCCAGGCAGGCCGCCGCTGCCGCGCGGTGGGTGCGCAGCACATGGTTCTGATAAGACGGATACACGATGGCCGCAAGGATGCCGACGATGGCAACGACGACCATCAGCTCGATGAGGGTGAAGCCGTCTACGCGGCGATACGGGTGATGCATGGGTCAATCCTTGATGATTTCGCGCCAGGAGATGCGCCCTTTGAATGAATTCGGAAAATTCGTCCGGATACTGCCTAGACCACCCGAGGAACCGCCAACGACGAGACGGGTGCCCACGAGGAGCGGCTTCGTTGGCATGCCGATGCCGAGGTCGACCGAGCCAATGGGATTGCCATTGAGCACGTCATCTGTAAAGGCGTTGTTGCCATTGACGTCGAAGAAGCTGAAGTCGAGCCGGGCGCCAGTGAACGCATTGACGGCGTTGACATAGCCCGTGCCGCCGGGCTTGCAGGGGTCGTTTTGCGGAATACGGCTGGCGGTGACGAGGACGGGTTGGGCACTACGGTACATGGTGCTGGCCGTGACGATGCGCTCGCCGGGCGACGTGGAAAAGTCGATGTACCAGCCTTTCTTGCCCGCCATGTCGTTGGCTGTGGCGGCACTGAAGGTGCGAACGTTGCTGCCGCCGTAGGTGCCCTGGTCCTGAATGCTGCGTTGCTTGAGTTCACTGCGGCCGCTGATGGTCATGGTGGTGTCGTCAACCAGGCCATACCAGGTTTGCACCTGCGTATCGGTCGGGTCGGTGTCGCGGAAGTAGCTGCCCGTGCCGAAGAAGATGAAGCGTTTGCCGGCGTTATCGCCGGTGTTGAGATAGTTCACCTGGGTCGTTACGGGCGCCGTGATGGGCTGCCGGTTGTTGGAAGCGTCTTTGGCCACAAAGAAGGGCGAGCCACCATGGGCGATGGTCCAGCCGGATGGGGCATTGGCGCTGACGTCGAACTTCCACAGGTTCCCCTTGAGATCGCCCGCGTAAATGATGTCGACGGTGCCATTGCCGTCCACATCGGCGACGCCGGGCGAACTCAACCCGTTGTCACCGCCGACACCCGTGTCCAGTTTGCGCTTGAGGGCGCCGGTGGCCAAGTCAAAAATGTAGAGGACGGCGCGCTGGTTCGTCGAGTTGTAGCCGTTGGCAACGATCACACTCCAGCTGCCATCGTTCATCTTGGCGATGATGGGTTGGCCCAACATGTAGCCGAGGTCGTTGTCGCTGGCGCCGTCCGTGTACTCCCATTTGACGTCCGTGGCGGCAAAGCTGCCGGGGGTGGTCGCGTCGAGACCAAACACCCCCTTGCCACCCGCGCCGAGTGTGGCGACGAGGTAGTTGTGTCCGCCCGTATCAGACTTGTTGCTGACGGCGATGTTGCCATTGACATAGTACGCATGGGCATACGCTGGGTCCGTCAAGGCCTGAAGCCGGCCGATCAGGCTGCCCGGGATGTAGGCGAAACGCTCGACGCCAGTGCTTGCGTCGAAGGCATGCAACATGCCGTCATTGGCGCCGACGAAAACCGTGTTGTTGTCCTTGACGTACACCGGCGATGAATCGACGATGTCGCCAAGGATGTTATTGGTCGGCCGGTTGCGCAGGGTACCGCCGTTTTGCAGCTCTTTGCTGCGCACGCCGCGCAGATAGTCGACGACGTCACTCGAACCAAGCGCCGTTCGGTCGGAACTGCTGAGGTTGGCCCAGGTGAAGGCGACGACGGTGCCGCCAGAGCGGGTGAAGATCCGGCGGCTGGTTGGTGCCGGGATGTTCGCCGATGCCGTCCAGGTTGGGGTCGACGCGACCCCCGTACCACTGATGGCGCGTGCTTCGAGCTCACCCGACCACTTGCCGCTCTCGAACTTTGCCTGGAACACTTGGCTGTCGGTCGAAATCGATGTGCTGTTGGCGGCCACGTTCGAGGCCGAGCCATTGCGGCTCACGATGTTGTTGAGGGTGTCGGACAGGGCTTTGGCGAAGTCGGTGGGGTTCTTGGCGCTAAAAAAGCCCCCTCGCCCGTTGACGGATGCATGAAGCAGATCGTCGAGCAGGGCGGCATTGCTGCTGGTGGGGTCCGGCCAGTTGATGGTGGTGCCATCGAAAATCGCCCGGAATGCGGTCGTGGGGTCGACCGAGCCGCTCACACCGAGGCCGACGCCAAAGGTGACCATGTGTTGCCAGAAGGCCGGGTCGATGTAGTTGGTCGGCACTTCGTTGGCGAGGTCGGTGCGCAAATCACGCTTCCAGTAATACATCGCCACATCCGCCAGCGTGTTGCTGCGTGAGTCTTTGAAGGGAGAGACCGCCGCGTAGGTGTAGGTCTGTCCATTTGGCCCGGTGATGGTGGGGCCTGCCGTGCCGTCGTTGTTGGCTTGTGCGCCCGCGGTGCTGGCTCCGTTTCCATTCCAGTAGCCGTCCGTCATCATGATGGTGTAACTCTGACGGCAGGTGTAGTCTGTACCGCCACTCTGGCCTGGTGTCGTGCTCCAGGGGCCTTTGCTGTCCGTCCGGCTGAAATACTGTCCGACGTCATTGAGCGCCTGTCGCAGCGGCGTTCCTGCCGCCGGAATGGGGTGGGTGTAGAGCTCGTTGAACCAGGTCGTCCGGTCCGTGCCCGTGAAGCGTCGAACGCCCAGGATGACCGTGCGCGTGTTGACGCCATCGATGGATGTCGAACCTTTGTTGATCGCGGCGAAACCGGGCCGCAGGTTGCTGCCCTGCGCGGCAAAGGCCCGGCCGATGCCGGCGCGCGCGGTAAGCACACGCGATCGGTAATAGGTGTACCAGTTGGCGAAGTTCTGGATTTCTTCGCTGTAGGTGCACGTCGCGGTGGCGGCACTGGCGCAGTCGGTGCGCTTGTCGCGGCCATCGCCGGTGTAGGTGGCCGTCGTCGGCCGGATATCAATCCGGGTGTAGCTGGACCAGTTCCAGATGTTGCCGCCGTTGTACCGGAAATAGGTGGCAGGCCAGAAGGTTTGTGTCCCGCTGGGCCCCCAACTGCAACTGGTGTCCGATGAGCATCGCAACGCATTGAAGGACTGGGTGTTGTTGGTCGCCAGATCCCGGCAACCCAGGGCCGTGTTCATCGGGTTGTGGGGGGCGCAGGATGGCGCGGCATTCGGCATCAGGCTGCCGTCGGCCTGGCTCCAGGGCTTATACGTGATGGACGGGTCGTAATAGGCCCGGTTGATCTGCGGCGAGCGCGCGACGGCGTTGTAAGGCTGCCCATTTTCAAAGGTGGCGACGCGGTTGTCGTAGTCGCTGCTGCCATAGACGCCGCTGGGGCGTGGATAGACGAAGTACCCATCGGCATAGTCGTCGGGCAGCATCTCCCACTGCATGGAGCCCGAATCATCGAGGATCATCATGATGTTGGGCTCGGCCGAGGTCGAGGTGAGCAGCGGCACGTTCGGGATGGTGGCGGCGGGCACGTCGAGCAGGGCGGCGCTTGCGATGGCAAGGACCAGTAGGCCGGCTTTCAACGGTTGTCGCCCGGTACGTGGCTTGGTGTACATTGAAACCTCCGGTGCAGTGTGGCGATCATTCGGTGGCGTAGACGGACTGCAGCATGACCATGGCCCGGCCACCGCTGCCGCCGGCGCGAGCGGTGATGCGGTAGCGGTAGCAGTTGTTGATGGCGCCGGCATCGGCCGGGTTGCATGAGTAGCTGTTGCCGAGGTACTCGACAAAATACTGCGGCGTGATGGCGAGTGCACCCGTGCCTATCGTGTTCCAGTTGGCCCACGAGTTGAAGCTGGCGTCACGCCAGCGGGGCGTGTCGCTCGCTGCCGGTGGGCCGCACACCATGAGCGCGCTGACCGTCGCGCAGGTGCCGGCGGTCTGGGTGATGCGCGGCGAGGCCGCTTCGATGGCGGCTTCGATGTCGCGAAGCGTCTTTTCGGCCGCTTGGAAGCTGACATTGCGCGATTGGCTGTTGGCGGCCATGCGCTCTTGCTGGGTGACACCGCGGATGGCTGCCAGACCGAGTAGCGTCATGAGCACCAGGATGATGAGGCTCATGATGAGTGCGACGCCGCTTTGTTTGCGGCGAGCCGGCAGGCGCCGGTGAGCGGGGGCGTGACGGGCGGCGTTCATGGCAGCAGGGCCTCGCGGTTACGAAGCTTGATAACGTGTTCGAGCTGGCGCTCGATGGGTACGCTGGCTGGGTTGGTGCCGACGCTTTCCTGGGTCGAAAGCCACAATTTCACCTTGACGCCGATGACCTGATTGAGCGCGTTTTTCGACCAGTCGGTGATGGTTGATGGCGCCACCCAGTTGCTCGCCAGTGCCGGCGCCGAGGCGTTGGTCAGGTCGACCGTCAGCAGCTTGACTTCGAGGTTGTTGACGCCGGCGACGATCTCATCCGGGGCGAGGACGGCCGTGCCAGTGTTATCGGGTTTCACCCAGGCCCGGTAGAGTGATTTGCCACCGTTGCCGTTGTAGCCGACATACCAGAAAGCCATGCGCAAGGGCGTGACGATGCCGGTGCCATTGGCCGGGAAGGTTTTGGCAGGAACGGTCGCACAGTTTGCCGGTGTCGGCGCCCCGAGGTTGTCGCTGCAGTTGTACGTCGTGCTGGCGGCCGAGTAATCGACGGTGTTGAGGCTGGTGCTCACGGTGGCAGCCTGAAACAGCGCCGCGGAGCTGAGGTCGCAGGCGACGAGGAGGTCGTTGGCTGCAAGGCCGCTGACTCTGTCGAGGGTGAATTCGTGGGCGGTCGGGTCGTGTGCCTGGATGGTGTACTCGGTGCCAGACGCCTGCAGGGTCAGGATGGCTGCGGTGCCGTTGACGCGCTGCGCCGTGCCCGTGCCGAAGGCGACGATGCCGGGGGTGTCGGTCGCAGCGTCCCATGCGCGCAGCGTGCCACCCTCCCAGTCGGCCCACCATGGACGCACGGCCGAGGTTTTGGGGTCTCGGATGACGTTGCCGATCTGCAATAGCGAGACAGGCGTGTCGGCAATGCCACAGGGGATCTGCCCGGTTTCGCGCAGATCACGGGCCAAGATTTCGAAGGCGGTGCGCGCGCTCTCCTGCAGCCGCATGACGTTGTCATTGACGCGCAAGGTGTTGCGGCTGGTCAACACCATATTGAGGGCGCCTCCGATGAGCACCAGACCAAGCACCATCGCGACGAGCAGCTCGACGAGCGTAAAGCCGCGCATCGGTCTCGGGGACGGTGCAAGCGATGCGAGGTGTGGGCGGTGACGGATGGGTTTCATAGCCGGGACACCGTTTCGATCATTTGATTGCCGAGTCCGCCGGCACGTTGGTCGTCCCAGAACACCTGGATACGGCAATTGGCGGGGTTGCTGGTGGTGTCGCAATAAATGGCGCCACAGCTGGTGGTGTCGCCGGGTTGGCCGAGATTGAGCTGTATCGAGATGAGCCAGTCGCGCAGGTTGTTGTCGCGCAAGGTCGTGCCGGTGATGGTTGAAGGGCCGCAGAGTTTTGCGTCGATCAGGCCCGTGCCGGTGTCGAAGGTGCCGGTGTTGTAAGTGCCTGCTTGGGCCCCCGCCCGGTCGATACGCATGGCCTCGAGGATCGAGTAGCTGAGCATGACCGCTTGCGAGCGCTGCATGCTGCTGACGTTGCCTTTGATGGCGCGGGTCTGCAGCGCACCCATGCCGAGGATACCGAGGCTGAGGATCAGCAAGGCGACCAGAATCTCGAGTAGCGTGGCGCCACGCTGCCGCGCGACGAAACGGGTTGGTCTTGGGGCGTTGGCGTTCATGGACGACAGGCTCAGTTACAGGCGGCGGAGACGCTGGGCTTGGTGACGGTGATGCGGCCCATCGCGTTGAGCGTGTAGAGGCGGGCGCGCTCATCATCACGGATGCTGGGGACGGTGGTGCACAGCCGCAAGGTGCCGGCGAGGAAGCCGCCATTCAACTGGCGAGATGTGCCGTCGGATGCAAACGAGATGTAGGGCAGATTGCCGGTGGTGACGATGTTGCTGCTCGCGCCTTGGAATCGGCGCAGGACCGTTTCACCGGTGTCGAGGCTGGCCGTGGTGCCCGTACGCGTGTCATCGGTAAAGACGATCCAGCCGGAGCGCCAGTCGCCCACGTTGGTGAGGCAGCTGGTGCCGTTGGCGCTGGGGCAGACGGTGACGCGGCCACCGCGCTTGATGGCTTCGGAGCGTGCCTGTTCGAGCGTGGACGTCAGTTCGATTGACAGGCTGCGCAGCTCCGAGGTAGCCAGGATCTCGCGCAGGCTCGGGGCCGCCAGCGCCAGAAGGATGCCAAGGATGGCGATCGTGACCAGCAACTCGGGCAGGGTGAAGCCGCGTGTGGTGGCGTGCCGAGCGAGCCCCGCAAGCGCCGTCCATTGCGTCGGCGGGTGGGGTGCCCCGCAGACGGCGCTTGGCCACCGCTTCGGCTGCAATGAACGATCGGTCTCGCGTTCGGTTTCGCACGCCCTGCCGCGACCCATCTTGTATCCGCGCGCGCACCGTCGCTGGAACTGATTCAACGTTGCCTCGGGTTTCATGGCCGTAGTCTGGCGCATGCGGGGCGCCTTGGGCCAGGGTAAACCGATGAACGGTAGCCGTGGGCGGATGAGCGGAGTGCGTTGCTACCGCCGAACCTCTTCCACCAGCGCCCGGAAGTCGTCCACGTCCTCGAAGCTGCGGTAGACGCTGGCAAAGCGCACGTAGGCGACCTTGTCGAGTTTTTTCAGCTCGCGCATGACGAGCTCGCCCAGGCGGGCGGAGGGGGTTTCTCGGGCGCCGGCGGCGAGCAGCTTTTCCTCGATGCGCTCGATGGCGGCGTCGACCTGTTCGGTGCTGACCGGGCGCTTGCGCAGCGCGAGCATGAGCGACGCGCGCAGCTTGGCGCGGTCGTAGTCGGTGCGGCGGCCGTCTTTCTTGACGATGGCGGGGAAGCTGAGGTCGGGCCGCTCGTAGGTGGTGAAGCGCTTGCCGCACTGCGCGCACTGGCGGCGACGGCGGATGAAGTCCCCGTCTTCGGACACGCGGGTTTCGACCACTTGGGTCTCGGCGTGGCCGCAGAAGGGGCACTTCATGGCAGAAAACCCTGATATGTGAAGGACCGGGCTTCTTCCCGGGCGCCCGTGGAGCCGGCTTTGCCGGGCCACCGGGTGCGTCCCCCCTGCCACCGAAGGGTGGCGTTCAGGGGGGAAGGCGCGCAGCGCCTCAGGGGGGTGTTCACTTGTACACCGGAAAGCGCGCGGTCAGCGCGGCGACCATGGCGCGCACCGCTTCGATGTTGGCTGCGTCGCGCGGGTTGTCGAGCACGTCGGCGATGAGGTGGGCGGTCTGGCGGGCTTCTTCTTCCTTGAAACCGCGGGTGGTCATCGCCGGGGTGCCGATGCGCACGCCACTTGTGACCATGGGCTTTTCGGGGTCGTTGGGGATGGCGTTCTTGTTGATGGTCATGTGGGCGCTGCCCAGCAGGCCTTCAGCTTCCTTGCCGGTGATGCCCTTGGCGCGCAGGTCGACGAGCATGACGTGGCTTTCGGTGCGGCCGCTGACGATGCGCAGGCCGCGCTGCGTGAGGGTCTCGGCGATGACCTGGGCGTTTTTGACCACCTGCTGCTGGTAGGTTTTGAACTCGGGCTGTAACGCTTCTTTGAAGGCCACGGCCTTGGCGGCGATGACGTGCATCAGTGGGCCGCCTTGCAGGCCGGGGAAGATGGCGCTGTTGATGGCTTTCTCGTGCTCGGCCTTCATGAGGATGATGCCGCCGCGCGGGCCGCGCAGGCTCTTGTGCGTGGTGGAGGTCACCACGTCGGCATGCGGCACGGGGTTGGGGTAGACGCCCGCGGCGATGAGGCCGGCATAGTGCGCCATGTCGACCATGAAGATGGCGCCGACGTCCTTGGCCACTTTGGCAAAGCGCGCGAAGTCGATGCGCAGGCTGTAGGCGCTGGCGCCGGCGATGATGAGCTTGGGGCGGGTTTCGTGCGCTTTGCGCTCCATCGCGTCGTAGTCGATTTCTTCCTGGGCGTTGAGGCCGTAGGAGACGACGTTGAACCACTTGCCGCTCATGTTGAGCGCCATGCCGTGCGTGAGATGGCCGCCTTCGGCCAGGCTCATGCCCATGATGGTGTCGCCGGGCTTGAGGAAGGCGAGGAACACCGCCTCGTTGGCGCTGGCGCCGCAGTGCGGCTGCACGTTGGCGGCTTCGGCGCCGAAGAGCTGCTTGACGCGGTCGATGGCGAGCTGCTCGGCGATGTCGACGTATTCACAGCCGCCGTAGTACCGCTTGCCGGGGTAGCCCTCGGCATATTTGTTGGTGAGCTGCGTGCCTTGTGCGGCCATGACGGCGGGCGAGGCGTAGTTCTCGCTCGCGATGAGCTCGATGTGGTCTTCCTGGCGACGGTTTTCGGCCTCGATGGCGGCCCAGAGTTCGGGGTCGGTTTGTGCGATGAGCTGGCTGCGGTGGTACATGGATGGCAGTCCTTTGAGGAAATGGTCCTTGCGCGGCGACAAGGGCTGCCCAGGCGAACGGCAAAACACGCAAACCGTTCGGCCGCGCGGTGCGCTTCCCCGTGGTTGTCGGGGTTGCAGTCAGGCAGCCCCGGGGTCCACGTCGGCGCCAGATTCCCTCGAGGGGCAGGCGGCGCCTATCGCCAGTTGCGCACGGGGCGCAGTTTAGCTGAAAGCGTCGTGATTAAGGCAACGCTGAATAAGTTCCCGCGATGGCGCGCGCCCGGCGGCGGGATGGGATGCGAGGCGCAAACCGCAGCCATAGCCACAGCTATGGCGAGGATTTGCAACGAAGCAGACCGCCCGCAGCCGGGATGCGCGACGCGCGGGGGACTTGTTCAGGGTTGCCTCAACCGTCCAGGCCAGTGTGACTTGCGCTCAGGTCAGAGGCGCTCGCCGCAGGCGCGGCGCCCGGGCGGCTGTTCGTGGCGGCGATGGCCTGCGGCGGGGCGATGGGCACGACGCGGCCCTTGGCCACTTGTTGGAGACGGGCGTGCTCGCTGAGCACTTTGTCAGCGTAACCGCTGTCGTTGTCGTCGTTGCCGGCGCCCACGTAGAGTTTGAGGCCGCCTTGCACCGAGCCCGCACGGGCGATGCATTCCTGCAGCACCTTGACGCCTACGCGCAAATTGGTGACCGGGTCGAAGGCTGCAAGCGTGCCGCCGAAGTTTTGGTATTTGTCGGCGTGGACGCGCGTCATCACCTGCATGAGGCCCTGGGCGCCGACGGGGCTTTGGGCAAAGGGGTTGAAGCTCGATTCCACCGCCATGACGGCGAGGATCAGCGTCGGGTCGAGCTTGGCGCTGCGGCCCACCTCGTAGGCCGCGGCAACCAGGGCGCTGATCGGCTCGGGCGCGACGCGGTACTTGCGGCTCAGCCAGTAGGCGACGGCCGCCTGCTCGCGCGGCAGGTCCTTGGGGTTGGTGGCCGTGGCGCGCTCGATGGCCGACGGATCGGCGTCTTCGGGCTGCTGGGCCATGAGCCGCTCCTGCACCCATTGAATGAGCTGCGCTTCGCCGCTTTCGCGCAAATCGGGGCGGGCGATCAGGGCAATGGCGAGGCAGGCCACGGCAACGCCGACGAGGGCGAAGCCATTGTGGGTGAGTTTGAAGATCATCTGCGTGAGGCTTTGGGCCAGGCGACGCAGGTCGGGGGTGGTGTTTACCAGCGCTGTCATTTCTTCACTCCTTTCTTCGCGGGGCGGGGCCGTGCGTCACGAGGACGGTCAGGCGTGACCCCGTTGGGATGGGTTGGCGGCGCATTCCGTCGCGCGTCGGGGCGACGGCTGGTCTCGGAAGCGCCGGGGCCGACGGGCGGCAGCGGCTAGGGTTGTCCCTAGGTGGGATGGGTTGGCGCCGATTCTAGGAGTCGACTTCATGCCTAGTCAATACTAAAGACTCAAGTGTTAAGATTCAAAAAGACATTAAAGAGCTCCGGCCAGCCTTGGTTTTGATCGTGCCCAGGGTCGTGACCCTGGGGTGGCTTGCCTGCCTGAGCGCCCACGCGCTCGCGCACCCGCGTACCCGTGCGTCGCCTCGGACGCTGGCATGATTGGATCTGTGATTGCATCCGCCTTGCTGTTCGTTCCATGGCTGTTTTTCCCCAAGGCCTGAGCGCCATCGACCGCCGCTGCGACAACGCCGGCGAGCGCGCGGTGCTGCACCAGCTCAAGCGCTGCCTCAGCGACGACTACCTCGTCTGGCACGACGTGCCCGTGGGGCCGCGCCAGCGCCAGCCCGACTTCGTGGTGTTCAGCCCGCGCCGCGGCCTGCTGATTCTGGAGGTCAAGCACTGGGCGCTCTCGAGCCTGCGCAGCGCCACGCGCGACCGGGTGGAGCTGGCTACCGCGCACGGTCTGCAGACCGTGGCGCATCCGCTGGTGCAGGCACGCACCTACGCGCTTGAACTCAACGACGTGCTGCAAGGCGACGCCGTGCTCGTGCACGACGACGGGCCGTTTCGGGGCAAGTCACGCGTGCCTTACGGCTGGGGCTGCGTGCTCTCGAAAATCGAGCGCCGCAAGATCGATGGCAGCGACTTTGCCGAGGTCTTCCCCGAGCACAAGACCCTGCTGCGCGACGACCTCGCCGAGGATGTGGAACCCTACGATTTCGAGAAGCGCCTCTGGGGCATGTTCGTCCTGACGTTTCCGTTTGCGTTGTCACTGCCGCAGCGCGACCGCGTGCGCTGGCACCTCTTCCCCGAGGTGCGCGTGCAGGCGCAACAAGCGCTCGCGCTGGACGACGGCAGCTCTGCCCTGGCGCCGCTGCCCGATCTCATGCAGGTCATGGACTTGCAGCAGGAGCAGATTGCACGCACGCTGGGCGAGGGCCACCGCGTCATCCACGGCCCGGCCGGCTCGGGCAAGACCATGATCCTCATCTTCCGCGCGCAGCAGCTCGCCGCCGCCGCGCGGCCTGAGCAGCCGGTGCTGGTGCTCTGCTACAACCGCGCGCTGGCCGAGCGCATCGGCTTCGTGCTGCGCGAGCGCGGCGTGAGCGAGCAGACGGTGGTGGTGCGCACCTTCCATGCCTGGTGCCACGACATGGTGCGCAGCTACCAGCTCGAGGTCGGCGCTGACCTGCGCGGCGAGGCTTACTTCGAGGCGCTGGCCGCGACGGTGAGCCGCAGCGTGGAGACCGGCCTCGTGCCCGGTGGCCAGTACAGCGCGCTGCTCATCGACGAAGCTCATGATTTCGAGGACGCCTGGTTGCGCATGGCCACGCGTCTGGTGAACCCGGCGACGAATGCGCTGCTGGTGCTCTACGACGACGCGCAAAGCATCTACCAGAAGTCGCGCCGCAGCTTCAGCTTCGCCAAGCTCGGCATCCAGGCCCGGGGCCGCACCAGCGTGATGCGGCTGAACTACCGCAACACCGCGGAAATCCTGGCGCTGGCGCTGCGTTGCGCGCAAGGCCTGCTCGATGACGAGCGCGCCGGTGCCGACGACGACGCCGTGCCCTGCGTCCTCCCGGCCAGCGCGGGCCGCCGCGGCCCCATGCCACGGCTCATCGAGGTGGCCAGCGAAGCCGAAGAGGCCGCGGCCGTGGCCTCGCAGGTCGAGGCCGCGCTGGCCGACGGCCTCGCCCTGGGCGACCTGGCTGTGCTCGCACGCACCAAGGCGCAGCTCAACACCGTGGCGCGCGAGCTGCACCGTCGGGGCATTGCGCTGCAATCGATGGGCGGGAGCGACTTCCGCCACTTCGACTGGGCCGCGCCCGCGGCCAAGCTCGTCACCATGCACAGCGCCAAGGGCTTGGAGTTTCCGTTCGTTGCGATCGTGGGCCTGCACCGCATGCCTGCGCGTGAGGAGTCGCTGGACGAGGCCGCCCGCTTGCTCTATGTCGGAATGACCCGCGCCACGCACCGCCTGGTGCTTTCCGCCGCAGGGGCCTCACCGATCGTCGACCGCGTGCGCAACGCACTCGAGGCGCTGGCCGTGAAAGACGCCGGCGCTCAGTCCCAGCCTTTGTAGTAAACCCGAAGCGCGTAGGAGATCGCCTTCATGGGCGCGTGGCGCAGCCACGTCGGCAGCCAGCGCGGCGCATTCATCGAAAAATCGGTCGCCCAGCGGACCAAGGGGCCTTGCCAAGCGGGAGCGGGTTTGCGCCCTTGGGGGCGAAGCTTTTGTGTGGGGGGTGAAGGTAAAGGCATGGGCGTATTGGAACCGAAGTGCGCCAAACTGTGACCAAGAACGGGCATTTGCCTGCCTGGATGCACAAAGATGAGGCGCGCGCCAGGGAAAATCCAGGCGGCAGCGCGGGCACACAGGCTTCGACGCCCAAGCGCGACGCTGAAGAAGCCCCACGCGCGCCATCGCGGAAATGGATTCAGCGTTGCACAAGTGTCACGATCGGCGGGCAGACTTCGGAAGGATCAAGCGAATGCTTGGCCCGTTTCCTGCTAACTTCTGTGCGATGCATCATCCTGATCGACATGTGCCCCTGCGTGGGGCGAGCAACTTTCGTGATCTTGGCGGCTACCGCACGGTCGATGGACGCGTGTTGCGCTGGCGGCGCTTGTTCCGCTCAGACCACCTCGGGGCGCTCGTGCCTGAAGATGTGGCGCGGTTGCAGGCGCTGGGTTTGGGGCGCAGTTTCGACCTGCGGGGCGAGCGGGAGCGCGCTGCGCAGCCTTACGCGCTGCCAGGCGTGCGGGTGCAGCCCCTGCCGATCGAGCCCACGGTGGTGCAACGCTTGCAGGAATTGCGTGCGCGCGGCGAGTCGCTCACCGCGGCGCACACGGTGCGGTTGATGCAGGAAACTTATCGCGCCTTCGTCACCGACAACTCGCCGCGCTTTGCCGAATTGTTCGCCCATTTGCTCGAGCGCGACCTGCCCTCGGTCGTGCACTGCACCGCCGGCAAGGACCGCACCGGTTTTGCCGTTGCCTTGGTGCTGCTCGCGCTTGGGGTGCCGCGCCAGACGGTAATGCACGACTATTTGCTGACCAACCACCACTACCGCATGCCCGAAGCGTATGCGGGCAGTGCCCCGAATGAGGTGCTGCGCGTGCTTTGGCAGGTGCAGGAGGATTTTCTGCATGCGGCCTTCGAAGCCATCGAGCGCGACTTCGGCGGGTTGGAGTCCTACCTGAACCGTGCGCTCGCGCTCACACCCGCAGCGCGCGAGCGGCTTGCGCAGATGTATTTGCAGGCGCCTTTGGAAGAATCAAAAATGATAGCTACACAAGACCAGTTCACGCCGGGGTAGGCGCAAAAGACCGTCAAAAATGCTAGGGCAACGCTGAATAAGTTCCTGCGATGGCGCGCGCCCGGATGCGGGATGGGATGCGAGGCGCAAACCGCAGCCATAGCCGCAGCTATGGCGAGGATTTGCAACGACGCAGACCGCCCGCAGCCGGGATGCGCGGCGCGCGAGGGTCTTGTTCAGCGTTGCCCTAGACCGGCACCGTGTAGTTCAACGCCAACCGCCCGCCGTCCACAGTCACGATTTCGCCGGTCATGTAGCTCGCCGCGTCGCTGGCGAGAAAGGCGACCACCTCCGCGACTTCCTCGGGCGTGCCCAGGCGCTTCATCGGCGTGCGCGAGAGGATGCGAGCGCGGGCTTCGGCGCTGGTGAGCACCGCCTGCGCGGCGAGTTCGGTGGCGATGGTTCCGGGTGCGACGGCGTTGACGCGGATGCCATGGTCCGCGAGAGCCAGCGCCATCGCGCGCGTGAGCTGGTTGACGCCGCCCTTGCTCGCGTTGTAGCTGGCGATGCTCGGAATCGCCATCACACCGTTGACGGAACTCATGTTGACGATGGCGCCGCGGGTGCCGGTCTGCACCATCGCGCGCGCCACCGCCTGCCCCATCAGGAACGAGCCTTTGAGGTTGACGCGCAGTACCGCGTCGAAGTCCGCTTCGGTGACTTCGAGGAAATCCGCGGCCTTGAAGATGCCCGCGTTGTTGACCAGCACGTCGATGCGGCCATGTGTCGCGAGCGCAGCGGCCACGGCGGCGTCGACCTCGGCTTTGGCGCCGACGTCGCAGCGCAGCGCGAGCGCGCCCAGCTCGGCCGCCAGCGCCTCGTTGCGCGCGGCATCGACGTCGAGGAGCACGAGCTGCGCGCCCTCGCGCGCGAAGCGGCGCGCACAGGCCGCGCCTATGCCTTGCGCCGCACCGGTGATGAGCACGACGCGGCCCTGCAGACCGAAACAGATGGACGAAGAAGCAGAGGGGTGGGGGGCTGTTTGATCCATGCGGTAATGGTAGGGCAACGCTGAACCAGTCCTTCGCGCGCCGCGCATCCCGGGCGTGCATGCGAACATGCGCCCTTTGAATCCAGACGGAGCCTAGCCCATGCCCCAAATCACCCGCGCCGTGCTCTACACCGATGTCGACGGCCGCGCGCGCTTTCGCGACGAGATCATCGAACTGTGCGCAGGCAGCCCCGCGGCGGCGCTATCGCCCTTGGCGCCCTCGGGCGGTTACCAATGGCGCTGGAGCCCTGCGGGCTTCGAGAGCCGCTTTCACTGCACCGAGTACCCGCAGTGGCTGATCGTGCTGCGCGGGCGCATGGAGATTGGCCTGCAGGACGGCAGCACGCGCATCTTCGGCTCCGGGGAGAGCTTTCTTTCGGCCGACTTGCTGCCCGAAGGGACTGTGTTCGACCCGAGCGTGCACGGCCACCGCAGCCGCGCGCTCGACGAGGCGCCGCTCGAGACCTTGTTCGTGCGGGTTTGACGCGCGGCGCGCTCAGCGCCCGAACCGTGGCGCGCTGTTGCCGCTGCGGTTGGCGCCGCCGCCGGAACGCTTGCCGCCGAAGCCGCTGCGACGGCCACGACCGGCACCGCCGGCCATGCTGTCGATGCTGGTGCGCATCGGGTCGGGCTGGCCGGATGCGTCAACCGCGGGGCGGCGCGGGGCATTGCGCGTGCCATGCAGGTTGGTGCGCAGCGGATCGACATTGCGCGGCAGCTCATCGGGTGCGAATTCGCTGCCGTATTCGTCGTCGCGGGGCTCCGTGCGGCCTGCGCGTGGCTGGCTGGCGTTGGGGTTCGGGCCTTTGCGGCCGGCTTGGCCACGGTCGGCCGGTCGGCCGGCGCGGGCAGCGGATGCTTCGGGTCGCACGGCTCGGGGCTGCGCGCCGCCGTCGCTCCGACCGGCGCGGCCGCCCGCGTTGCCGCCACCGCCGCGCTGGCCCTTGCCCTCGCGCAGGCGTTGCGTCATCTCGGCCCGTGCGGCTTTGGCCGCGGCGGCCATGACCTCGCGGCTCGGAGGCTTGCCCGCACCGCCCCAGAGGGTTTGCCGCCCCATGGCGATGGGTTCGGCCTTTTCGCCGGGTTCGGGACCGAAGCCCTCGATGAACTCCACCGGAATTTCCTGCTTGGTGAAGCGCTCGATGTCCATCATGAAGCCTTCTTCGTCGAGGCTCACGAGGCTGACCGCTTCGCCGGTGGCGCCGGCGCGGCCGGTGCGGCCGATGCGGTGCACATAGTCTTCGCTGACATTGGGGATGTCGTAGTTCACGACATGCGGCAGGTCTTCGATGTCGATGCCACGCGCGGCGATGTCGGTCGCCACCAGGGCGCGGATCTCCCCGCTCTTGAAGCCGGCAAGCGCCTGCGTGCGCGCGCTCTGGCTTTTGTTGCCGTGCAGCGCCATCGCGGTGATGCCGTTCTTGTTGAGAAAGTCGGCCACATGGTTGGCGCCGAATTTGGTGCGGGTGAACACCAGCACCTGGCTCCAGTTCTTGCTCTGGATGATGTGCGCGAGTAAGGCTTTTTTCTTGTTGCGGCCGACCGGGTGGATGACTTGACGGATGCGCTGCACGGTGGTGTTGCGCGGCGTGACCTGCACGCTTTGCGGGTTCTTGAGCAAGCCATTGGCGAGCTCGCGGATTTCATCGCTGAAGGTGGCCGAGAACAGCAGGCTTTGCTTGTCACGCGGCACCAGCGCGAGCACCTTCTTCACGTCATGGATGAAGCCCATGTCGAGCATGCGGTCGGCTTCGTCGAGTACGAGCATCTGCACGCCGGAGAGGTCGAGGAAGCCCTGCTGCTGAAGGTCGAGCAGCCGGCCCGGGGTCGCGACGAGGATGTCGACGCCGCGCTTCATGGCGTTGATCTGCGGGTTCATGCCCACGCCGCCAAAGACGACGGCGGAGCTCAGGTCGAGGTATTTGCCGTAGGTGCGCACCGATTCCTCGACCTGGGCGGCGAGTTCGCGTGTCGGGGTGAGGACGAGCCCGCGGATCGCCGTGCCGCCGAACTTGTTTTTCTTGCGCTCGCCGCGCGAGAGGATGTCGAGCATGGGCAGCGTGAACGCAGCCGTCTTGCCGGTGCCGGTCTGGGCGCCGCCGAGCAGGTCATGGCCGGCGAGGATGAGCGGTATGGCCTGGGCCTGGATCGGCGTGGGGGTTTCGTAGCCTTGCTCCTGCACGGCCTTGACGATGGCCGGAGCCAGTTGGAGATCTTCAAATTTCATAAGGATGCGCCCGTCCTGGGCGCTTGGAACATCGGCCTGTTCCGGCATGCGGGGCATGTCGGGCCAGTCAAGGTCGATGGACTTCGGGGGGTGGGAGCCGCAAGGCGCGATGGGCCTCGTTCGTCCCCAGCAACGTGCTGATGTGCGGATAACTGGGTGCCGCAACGAGGCGTATTGTCGCATGCTGGGATAATTGACGCATGGGCGCTGTGCATTCCTGCAACAGGCGCCGCTTTTTTTGGAAGTCACAAAATGGCCCAGTACGTCTTTTCCATGAATCGCCTCGGCAAGATCGTTCCGCCGAAGCGCCAGATTCTCAAGGACATTTCTCTCAGCTTTTTCCCGGGCGCCAAGATCGGGGTGCTCGGCCTCAACGGCTCGGGCAAGTCCACGCTGCTCAAGATCATGGCCGGGGTGGACAAGGAATACGAGGGCGAGGCGATCCCGATGCCCGGCCTCAAGATCGGATACCTGCCGCAGGAGCCACAACTCGACCCCCAGCAGACCGTGCGTGAGGCGGTCGAGGGCGGTATGGGCGAGATTTTGCAGGCCAAGCAGCGGCTCGAAGAGGTGTACGCCGCCTATGCCGAGCCTGACGCCGACTTCGACGCGCTCGCCGCCGAGCAAGCGCGGCTCGAAGCCATTTTGGCAACTGCCGGCGACGGCTCCGAGCATCAGCTCGAAATCGCGGCCGATGCCTTGCGCCTGCCGCCCTGGGATGCGGTGATCCAGAACCTCTCCGGCGGCGAGAAGCGCCGCGTGGCCTTGTGCCGGCTGCTGCTGTCCAAGCCCGACATGCTGCTCCTCGATGAACCGACCAACCACCTCGACGCCGAATCGGTGGAGTGGCTCGAACAATTCCTGCAGCGTTTCCCGGGCACCGTCGTGGCCGTCACCCACGACCGCTACTTCCTCGACAACGCGGCCGAGTGGATCCTCGAACTCGACCGCGGGCACGGCATTCCTTGGAAGGGCAACTATTCGAGCTGGCTCGAGCAAAAAGAGGCGCGGCTCGAGCAGGAGCAGCGCAGCGAGGACGCCCGCGTGAAGGCCATGAAGAAGGAATTGGAGTGGGTGCGGCAGAACCCCAAGGGTCGGCAGGCCAAGAGCAAGGCGCGTCTGGCTCGCTTCGAAGAGCTCTCCGACTACGAATACCAAAAGCGCAACGAAACGCAGGAAATCTTCATTCCCGTGGCCGACCGCCTGGGCAATCAGGTCATCGAGTTCAAGAACGTCAGCAAGTCCTTCGGCGACCGGCTGCTGATCGACAACCTGTCGTTCAGCGTGCCGCCCGGGGCCATCGTCGGCATCATCGGGCCCAACGGCGCGGGCAAGTCCACGCTGTTCAAGATGATTGCAGGCAAAGAGCAGCCCGACAGCGGCGAAGTGGTGATCGGCTCGACGGTCAAGCTCGCCTACGTCGACCAATCGCGCGACGCGCTCAGCGCCGACAAGACCGTCTGGGAAGACATTTCCGGCGGGCTCGACATCCTCACCGTCGGCAAGTTCCAGATGGCCAGCCGCGCCTACTGCGGCCGCTTCAATTTCAACGGCGGTGACCAGCAAAAGAAGGTCGGCACGCTCTCGGGCGGCGAGCGCGGCCGGCTGCACCTGGCCAAGACCTTGATCGCCGGCGGCAACGTGCTGCTGCTCGACGAACCATCGAACGACCTCGACGTGGAAACCCTGCGCGCGCTCGAAGATGCGCTGCTCGAGTTCGCGGGCTCCATCCTCGTCATCAGCCACGACCGCTGGTTCCTCGACCGCATCGCGACGCACATCCTCGCCGCCGAGGGCGACAGCCAGTGGGTGTTCTTCGACGGCAACTATCAGGAATACGAAGCCGACAAAAAGCGGCGCCTCGGTGAAGAGGGCGCGCGCCCGCACCGCGTGCGCTACAAGGCGCTCAAGTAAGCGGCGACGGTGCAAGCGGCGCGGCGCGGGGGCTGCGCAAGCAGCGGCTTTCCTGCAATACTCGCGCCGATGAACAAGCCTGCCGCCCTACCGCGCATCGGGTTGATCGACCCGATGGCCGCGCGCAAGCCGACGGTGTCGGCCTGCCTCGAGATGGCCTTGGCGCAGGCGCCGGGTTTGATCGACCAGGTGCTCGACGGCCTGCTGCTGGCGCTGACCGCGGGGAGCAAGGGCGCAGCCCCGGATGCCCCGCGGCCCGCGCTCTTGCCGGCCATCCGGCAGCTCGTCGAACGGCGTGACTCTTTGCGCAAGGCCTTCACGGGCCAGCTGCGCATTCTTTCCTTTGGCGGCGGCTCGAGCGATCGGGTGCGCACGACCGTGCGGTTCGATGAGCTGCAATTTTTCGATGCGCGAGCGCTCGACGAGAGCATCGAACTCGCGCGCGTGCAGCGCGATGTCGAGGTCGCGGTCAGCGACGTGCGCCCCCGCTTCGATGCGCTGATGAGCAGCGTCATGGGCTGGATCAGCGTGCAGCCCACGATCAACCCCTTGCGCCCCGAGATTTGGGCGCAGGCCTACCGCGATGCGTTTGCGGCGCATTTGCCGGTGCCCGAACTCCGCTCCGAGCTGTTGGCGGTGTCGTCCGGGCGTTTCGCCGCGGGCGTGCGGCAGCTCTATCGCGAGCTTTCCGAGTGGATGGCCGCGCACCAGGTCGAACCCGCGGTGACCGAGCGCACGGTGCTGGCGACGGCAGCGGCTGGCGCTGCCGCAGCGACGGATGCCCCTGCGAGTGAGGCCGCACGGACCGTGCTGACGCTTGAGCGCTTGCGGCGGCTGTTCAACACCGACGTGGGGGACTTGCTGCGGGGGCCGAACCTGGTTGCGCCGGCAGGGGACTTCTTGCACACCGTGCCCGCATGCGTCGTCTCGCTGCAGGACATGAAGCAGGTCGAGGCGATGATTGCTCGACTCGAAGCACAGCGCAGCGCCAAGGGCGGCGCCCGCGCGGCGCGGCAGCAGGCCGATGCCTTGCGCCGCCGACCGCTCGAAGGACGGGCGCTGGCGCAGCAAATCGGCGAGGAAGTCGGCCGCCTCATGGTGGAAAACCTGCTGGCCGATGAGCGACTGCTGCCGCCGCTTCGGGATCAGTTGCGGCGGCTCGAACCCATGCTCGTGTCTTTGGCACGCTCGGACATGCGGTTTTTCAGCGAAGCGCATCACCCGGCGCGGCAGTGGCTCGATCAGGTCACCGACCGCAGCCTCGCCTTCCCGACCGCGGAGGATCCGGGCTTCGATGCGTTTCTGGCCTCGGTCGAGGAGGGGGTCGAGGCCTTGTTGCGCAACCCCGCAGGCGGCGCCGATGCGTTCACGCGGGCGCTGGCCATCCTGAAAGCACACTGGGCCGAGGCCGATCGCCAGCTGCTGCAGCAGCGCGAGGAGGCGGCGCGCGCACTGTTGCACATCGAGCAGCGCAACCTGCTCGCACAGCGCCTGGTCGAGCAATGGTCGACGCGCCTGGCCGACAAGCCCGTGCCGGCGCTGGTGCGCGGATTCATTCTCGGGCCCTGGGCTCAGGTGGTCGCCGAGGCGCAGCTGCGCGGCGTGGCCGACGAGGCATCGGTGCGCGCGTACCAGGCGGTGATCGAGCCACTGGTCTGGAGCGTGCAGCCGCGGCTGGCGCGGCGCAATCCGGCGCATCTGGTGAAGATCATTCCGGGCTTGCTGGCGACCTTGCGCAGCGGGCTCGAACTGCTCGGACGCTCGCCCGAGCAGATCGGGCTGTTTTTCGATGCGCTGATTGCCTGCCATGAGGAGGTCTTGCGCGAGGCCCGGGCGCGCCGGGAGGCGGCGATCGCCGCGGGGCTGGCGGTCGGGGATGAGCTCGAAGGCGTCTCGGCCGAGGAAGCCGAAGCCTCGGGCGATGCGGCGCAAGCCGGCGCGACGCTGGCCGAGGCCGCAGCCGTCATGCCGGCCGATACCCCCTGGCTGGCCGAGAACGAAACCGAGCATTTCGGCTACATCGAGGCCGACGCCGTGCTTCCGGTCGACCCCGAGTCGCCCGAGGTTCCGTGGGATGCACGCGCGCAGGCCGAGGCCGCGAGCGATGCGATCGCCGAAGGCGCCTGGGTCGAGCTCCTGCTCGATGGCCAGTGGACGCGGCTCAAGCTCACGTGGAGCAGCCCGCATCGAACGCTGTTCATGTTTACCTCGAGCCGGGGCCGGGCGCACTCGATGTCGCGCCGCTCGATGGCGCGCTTGCTCGCCAGCGGCATGATCCGCATCGTTTCGGCCGGACTGATGGTCGACGGAGCGCTCGACGCCGTCGCTCAGCAGGCGTTGCGCAACAGCTTGGGGCAACGCTGAAGGCAACGCTGAATAAGTTCCCGTGATGGTGCGCGCCCGGCCGCAGCCGGGATACGGCCCGAAGGCAGAGCGCTGCCGCGCAGCGTCAGCGCCGAGGCACTTCGAAGTCGGATGCGGCGGGCAGCCACAGTCCGCCTACCTCCAGGCTGCGCGCGGCGCGCACGGCGCGCACGGTGGCGCGGGCCACCACCTCGGCGGCCATGACGCACAACACCGTCATGCCGGGCGCATCGCTGCGGCGGGGTGCCCCACCGGTGGCCAGGACGAACAAGGTGTCGCCGTCGGAGAGGGTGTGCACCGGGTCGATGCTGCGCGCCAGGCCGTCGTGGCCGACCTGCGCGAGGCGACGGGCTTGCGCTTTGTCGAGTTGGGCATCGGTGGCAATCACCCCGATCGTGGTTTGGGTACCCGCGAGGATGGGCAGCGGCGGCTCGCCCGCGAGCAGCGCGCGCCGCGTATCGACGAACCCCGTACCGTCGGCGCCGCGCGCGCCGGCGACCAGCTGGCCGCTGTCGGGGTCGCGCACGTCACCGAGCGCATTGCAGGCGACGAGAGCACCCACCGTCACGCCGCCGATCGTGATCGAGGCGCTGCCGATGCCGCCCTTCATGGCCCGCGCCATGCCGAACATCTTGGCGACGGTGGCGCCTGCCCCGGCACCGACGTTGCCTTGGGCGACGGGTGCGCGGCTCGCGGCGGCGCAGGCGGCTGCCCCCGCAGCCGCGTCGGGGCGGATGCGGGCGTCGCCGAGGCCGAGGTCGAACAGCACGGCGGCGGGCACGATCGGCACGCGCGCTGCGCCTACTTCGAGGCCGATGCCGTGGGCTTCGAGCCAGCGCATCACGCCGCCGGCCGCATCGAGCCCATAGGCGCTGCCGCCCGAGAGCAGCACGGCATGCACGACGCCCACGGTGTTGCCCGGTTCGAGCAGGTCGGTCTCGCGCGTGCCGGGGGCGGCGCCGCGCACATCGACGCCGCCGACTGCGCCCTCGCGCGCGAGCACCACGGTGCAGCCGGTGGGCCGACGCGGGTCGGTGAAGTGGCCGACCTCGATGCCGGCGACGTCGGTGAGGCTGTCGGTGGGGGCGGGGCCGGTCATCGCCGTGGCACTCGCGGGCTTCAGCGCTTCTCGATGGCGGTGACGGTGAGCTGCCCGCCCTCGCGCTGGGCCTTGAAGCGCACCGCCTGGCCTACCCCAAGCCCTTGCAGCAGCGCGGGGTCGGCAACGCGAAAAACCATGGTCATGCCCATCATCTGCAGATGCGGCATGTCGGCATGGCGCAGCGTGATCTTGCCCGCCGCGGCGTCGATTTTGCGCACCTCGCCCTCGGTCCAGGGCGATTCGGCGGCGGCCGGAGCCTGCGCGGATGCCGCCGTGGCGTGGTGGTGGCCCATTGGCATGCTTTCCGCAGAAAAAGCGGCCGATGCCACTGTCAAAAGGGACAGGGTTGCTATGGTTTTGATATCCGTTTGCGGGGTCATGTCAGCTCCTTTGAGGTTTGATGGTGCAGGGTTCGATGGGGATCGTCAGTGGTGTGCGTGGCCGCCGGGCTTGTGCGCTTGGGCGTTGGCCGGGGCAGCGGGCCCGGGGGCGGCTGGAGCGGGCGGGGGCGGGTCTGTGGGCGTAACCCATTCGCGCGCCTGGGTGCCTGGCGGTTGGCGGTAGGGGCCGGGGTCGCTGTAGTCGCCCGGCTTCTGATCGGCGCGCACCTTGAGCACGCTGAACATGCCGCCCATCTCCAGCGGACCAAAGGGACCGACTCCGGTCATCATCGGGAAGGTGTTGTCGGGCAGCGGCATTTCCATGCTGCCCATCTCCGCCATGCCTTTGTCGCCCATGGCCATGTAGTCGGGCACGAGCTTGCGGATGCGCTCGACGAGATCGGTCTGATCGACGCCGATCATCGTCGGCACGTTGTGACCCATGGCGCCCATGGTGTGGTGGCTCTTGTGGCAGTGGAAGGCCCAGTCGCCGGGTTCGTCGGCGATGAGCTCGATTTGCCGCATTTGCCCCACGGCGACGTCGGTCGTGACCTCGGGCCAGCGGGCGCTTCGGGGTACCGGGCCGCCGTCGGTGCCGGTCACTTCGAATTCATGGCCGTGCAGGTGGATGGGGTGGTTGGTCATGGTGAGGTTGCCGATGCGGATGCGCACCCGGTCGCCGAGCCGCGCCACCAGCGGGCTGATGGCTGGAAAGACGCGGCTGTTCCAGCTCCAGATGTTGAAGTCGAGCATGGTGTTGACCTGTGGCGTCGCGCTCCCGGGCTCGACCGCGAAGGCGTTGAGCAGGAACGCGTAGTCGCGGTCGACCTCGGCGATCAGCGGATGGCGACCCTTGGGGTGGGTGATCCACAAGCCCATCATGCCCATGGCCATCTGCACCATCTCGTCGGCGTGCGGGTGGTACATGAAGGTGCCAGGGCGGCGCGCCACGAATTCATAGACGAAGGTTTTGCCCGGTTCGATGTGCGGTTGGGTGAGGCCGCCGACGCCGTCCATGCCGTTGGGCAGGCGCTGGCCGTGCCAGTGCACGGTGGTGTGTTCGGGCAGGCGGTTGGTGACGAAGATGCGCACCCGGTCGCCTTCGACGACTTCGATGGTCGGCCCCGGCGACTGGCCGTTGTAGCCCCACATGTTGACGCGAAAGCCCGGCGCCATTTCGCGCACCACGGGCTCGGCGACGAGGTGGAATTCCTTGACGCCGTCTTTCATGCGCCAGGGCAGGGTCCAGCCGTTGAGCGTGACCACGGGGCGGTATGGACGACCGTTGGGGGGAAAGAGCGGCCCAGCCGTCTCGGCGCTGGTTTGCGTCGGCGGCTCGGGCAGGGCGGCCAGCGCCGCGCGGTGGACGGCCGTGGCGGCGACCGCGAGGCCGGCACCCTGGGCCATTCGAGTCAGAAGCTGTCTGCGTTGCATGGTCAATGTCCTTGCGGGGTAGGGGTCGCCGACGCGGCGGTGGGCGCGGCGTCGCTGGGGCGTTCGAGCCCACGGGGCGAGGTGCCGGTGAGGGCGAGTTGCAGTTCGGTGTCGGCGAACCAGAAGTCGCGCTCGGCGGCGATGGCCGAGGCCACGGCGACAGACTGCGCGGCGGCCTGCGTCAGCACATCCCAAGGGCTGGTGAGCATGCCGTTGTAGCGCAGCAGGGTTTCCTCACTGAGCCGCTGGCGCAGCGGCACGAGCTCGTCGCGCCAGTGGCGGGCTGCCTGGTGCGCACGCTGCCACTGCGCCCAGGCGGTGCGTGCTTCCGTGCGGGCGCGCTCGGCGACCTCGCGCAGCTCGGCGCTCGCGCGGGCCAGCTCGGCTTGGGCGCGTGCGTTGCGGGCGCCGCCGGCGTCGAACAGCGGCAGCGAAAGCTCCAGCTCGACGCCGCGCTGGGTCCTGCGGCCGGCCGGGTCGCTGATGCGGTTGCGATCGACGCCGAGCGTCAGCGTGTCGAGGGCTCCGGTGCTGCGGGTCGCGCCCAGCGCCTCGGCGCGTTGCTGTGCCTGTTCGCGCGCGGCGCGCAGGTCCAGCCGCTCGGCGAGGGCCCGCCGTTCGGCAGCGGCCACGTCGAGCGGCAGCTGGGCCGGCAGATCGGGCAGGCGTTCGGGCAGCCGGAAGCGCTCGGGCGCGTCGGCAAGCCCGATCGCCCGCGCGAGCCGCTCCCGGGCGAGGCCGGCGGCGTGCTCGGCCGCCAAGCTGCGCTGGCGCGCTTCGGCCAGAGCGAGTTCGGCTTGCCCGAGCTGCCACGCGCTCCAGTTGCCGGCGCGGACCATGCGTCGGCCCAGCTCCACGCCGAGTTCGGCGGCTTCCTGCGCTGCAGCGGTCTGGCGTGCCATCAAGGCTGCGGCCACTGCGTCGACCCAGGCGTTGCGCGCCTGCGCCGCGAGCAGCAGCACGCGCTGGGCGGCTTGCCAGCGGGCGGCGGCCTCGGCGCGCTCGGCGGCGCGCTGCCGCCAGGGCAGTGTCACCAGGCCCAAGAGGTCGAAACGCAAGGCCCGGTCGAGCTCGCGCGCGTCGCCCTCGCGCAAGCGCGCCAGCGCCAGCTGCGGGTTGGGCAGTTGCGCGTCCAGTCGCGCCTCGGCCTGGCTCAGTTGCAGCTCGGCGAGCAGGGTTTGCATTTGCGGGTGCCGCAACAGCGCGATGCGCACTGCGCTGGCGTCGCTGAGCGGCTCGGCCAGCCACGCATCGATGCGCGCATCGACCGGTGCTGCAGCGGCGGTTGCCCCGACGCTGTCGGGCAGCGGTGAGAGGTCAGCCGCGCCGACGGCGAGCGACCCGGTGCGCCCGGCGATCGCCTCGGCCACGGTTTGCTGCGGGGGCACGCCCGGCGTGCTGGCGCAGCCCGCGAGGACGCATGCGGCCAGCAGCGGCGTCCAGCGCCCCCCTGGAGAGAGATTTTTGAATGAAAACCTCGTATTCCCGGCGTGAAACGGACATCGAGTGCTATGAAAAATGAATCTCAAAGAACGGGCTTAGGGCAACGCTGAATAAGTTCCCGCGATGGCGCGCGCCCGGCCGCGGGATGGGATGCGAGGCGCAAACCGCAGCCATAGCCGAAGCTATGGCGAGGATTTGCAACGAAGCAGACCGCCCGCAGCCGGGATGCGCGACGCGCGAGGGGCTTGTTCAGCGTTGCCTTAGACGTCACGGCCGCGCGCTTGGGCGTGGCCTCGTGCGTCAGCACATGGGGAATGCAGCGATGGGCGGGCGCAGGTCGGGGGCGTGGTGCAGCGCCAGCCCGTGCGGCAGGCGCGCTGAGGGCGGGGCGGTGGGCAGGCGCAGGGCCGCCAGTGCGGGCGTGTCCGGCGCGGCGCAGCTGCCGTGGCAGATGTCGCAGAGCGTGCAGGGCGCGGCATGGCCGTCTGCGTGGCCTTTGGAGGCTTCCGTCCGGTCGGCTTGAGGGGCAGACGATCCGTCCTCGCTGGAGGCCGCGCCTGCGGCGGCGTGCATGGGGCAGTCGGACATTTCAGCGCCCGAAGCCAAGCCCCCAGCGGCGGCGCTCATCGGCGCCGAGCCCATGCGCAGCATCTCGAAGGCCATGGCGTCGCCGACCCAGCCGCGCCAGGGCAGCAGCGCGACGAGCAGCAGCAAGAACCAGGAACGCCGAAGCACAGCCATGGCTGGCATCATACCCACCATGGTGAACTCCGTGCTCGACCACGCGTTCTCGTTGCATGGCCTGTTGGCGTTGCTCGGGCTGGGCGTCTATGTGACCGGCTCGCGCACCTTGCACCAGCGGCGCCACCCGTCGGCGGCCGTGGCTTGGGTGCTGGCGCTGGTGCTGATGCCCTATGTGGCACTGCCGCTGTATTTGCTGTTTGGCAACCGAAAGATGGTGCGGCGGCGTGAGCGGGCGGAGCTGGCTGCCGCGAAAGGCTCGAGTGGGGCGGCGCGGACCGGGCCGCTCGAGCCGCTCGCAGCCGCGCTCGGCCTGCCGCCACCGGCGTGTTATGCGCGGCTGCAGATCCATGAGGACGGCGCCGCTGCGGCCGAGGCTTTGCATGCAGGCATTGCGCGCGCGCAACGCGAGGTGCTGCTCAGCACCTTTCTCTACGGCCGAGACGCCTTCGGTGAGGCTCTGGCCGAGGCCCTGGCCGAACGCGTGGCCGCGGGGGTGCGCGTTCGGTTGCTGATCGATGGCGTGGGGGCGTGGCTGGGCGGCCATCCGGACCTGCGGCGGCTCGAGGCGCGCGGCATCGAGGTGCGGCTTTTCGTGCCGCCCTTGCGTTCTGGTCTGCGCGGGCGCACCAATTTGCGCAACCACCGCAAGAAGGTCATCGTCGACGGCCATTGGCTCTGGAGCGGTGGGCGTAACCTCGCTGCCGAATACTTCACCGGCGATGCCCACCGCGCGGCCTGGCTGGATCTGAGCTTCGACCTCGAGGGCGAAGCCGCCGGGCAAGCGCGGGCCTTGTTCGAGCGGGACTGGGCCTTCGCCCAAGGTCAGGAGCCGCCACCCCCGATGCCCCGCGACGCCGAGGCGCCTGGCCCGATGCAGCGCGGAGGCGTTGTTCAGCCTTGCCCGAAGCTGCAACTCATTCCGAGCGGCCCCGACCAGGCCGACGACACCTTGTTTGCCCTTCTGGTGTCGAGCTTCTTCAACGCACGCGAGCGCATCGTCGCGGTCACGCCGTATTTCGTGCCCGACGAAACTTTGCTGCTGGCGCTCACGCTCGCGGCGCGCCGGGGTGTGCGGGTCTCGCTGGTGCTGCCCGAGCGGTCCAACCACCGGCTGGCCGATCTGGCCCGCCACCGCGCGCTGCGCGAACTCGCCGCCGCCGGTGCCGAGGTGCGCTTGCTGCCGCGCATGGTGCATGCGAAGGCTGTGGTCGTCGACGAGGCGCTGGCCTTCGCCGGGTCGGCCAATCTTGACGAGCGCAGTCTGTTTCTGAATTTCGAGCTGATGTTCGCCTGGGCTGAACCCGACGATGTGCGCCGCTTTGCGGCCTGGATCGAGCGCCAGGCTGTCGGCGCGCACCCCTACCACCCACGGCACCCGACGCTGATGCGCGAAGTGGCCGAAGGCCTGCTGCTTTGGCTGGCCTTCCAGTTGTAAGCCGTGCGATGCGCCATGCGCCGCGCTGCATTGGGTCGCGCGGGCGACAAAAGCGGCGGAGCGCTCGCGCCTAGGATCGTCCTTCGTTGCCCGAGGAGCCCCGATGCCGATCCCGACGCCCCCGCTGCGCCCGCACCACCATCACTGGCCCGCGCGGCTGCCGCGGACCATCACGCCGCCGGCCACTTCGCTTTGGGCCAATCTGGACATCAGTGCGCGGCGCTACCCGTACAAGCCGGCGCTGGCGTTCTTTGGGCGCACGTTCTCGTATGCAGCGCTGCACGCCGCGGTCGAGGCGCTGGCAGGATGGCTCGTGGCGCAGGGCGTGGCCCCGGGCGACCGTGTGCTGCTGTGTCTGCAAAACAGTCCGCAGTTGGTGATTGCGCACTTCGCCATCCTGCGCGCCAACGCGGTCGTGGTGCCGGTCAATCCAATGAATCGGTCCGAGGAACTGCAGCATTACATCCGCGACCCCGGCGCCCGCGTGGCCATCACCAGTGCCGACCTCGCGGCTGAGTTCGCCGCTGCAAGCGAGGCCTTGCCCGAAGCCCAACGGCTCGCCCATCTCCTGGTGACCCGCTATCTGGACGCATTTGACCCCGATGCCGAGGAGTCTGACCCGGTGCCTGCGGCTTGGGCACCCTGGCTGCTCGCCGACGCTGCGCTGCCCCGGCTTGCCGACGGCGTCGTGCATCGCTGGCCGGATGCGCTCGGCGCGGCGTTGTCACCGCCGGTGCACATTGCCGGTCCGGGCGATCTCGCGCTGCTGCCCTACACCAGTGGCACCACCGGTTTGCCCAAAGGCTGCATGCACACGCACGCGAGCATCATGCACAACGCCGTGGCCAGCACGCTCTGGGGCAACGGCAGTTCCGAGAACGTGACATTGGCAGTCGCGCCGATGTTTCATGTGACCGGCATGGTGAGCGTGATGCACGCGGCGATTTACATGGGCGCCACGCTGGTGCTGATGCCGCGCTGGGACCGTGACCTCGCTGGCCGCTTGATTTCCCGCTGGCGCGTCAGTCACTGGACCAACATACCGACGATGGTCATCGACCTGCTCGCGAGCCCCAACTTTGCGCAGTTCGACCTCTCGAGCCTCATCTACATCGGCGGGGGCGGCGCGGCTATGCCGCAGGCGGTGGCGCAGCGTTTGCTCGAACAATTTGGGCTGCGCTACGTCGAGGGCTATGGCCTCACCGAAACCGGCGGCCCCTCGCACTCCAACCCGCCCGACCGGCCCAAGCAGCAGTGCCTGGGCGTGCCTTTTCTCAGCACCGACGCGCGGGTGGTCGACCCCGACACGCTGCAGGAATTGCGCGCCGGCGAAGCCGGCGAAATCCTCATCCATGGCCCGCAGGTGTTTCAGGGCTATTGGAAGCAGGCCGGCGCCACGGCCGAGGCCTTCGTCGTGCGGGACGGCAAGCGCTTTTTCCGTTCCGGCGACTTGGGGCGTGTCGATGAGGAAGGCTATTTCTTCATGACCGACCGCTTGAAGCGCATGATCAACGCCTCGGGCTTCAAGGTCTGGCCGGCCGAGGTCGAAGCGCTGATGTTTCGCCACCCGGCGGTTGCCGAAGCCTGCGTCATCGGCGCCCGTGACGCCTACCGCGGCGAAACCGTCAAGGCGGTCGTGGTGTTGCGCGCCGACTGGCGCGGCCACATCAGCGAGCGGGAACTCATCGACTGGTGCCATGCGCACATGGCCGCCTACAAGGCGCCGCGCCTGGTGCAGTTCGTCGAGGCGCTGCCCAAGAGCGGCGCGGGCAAGGTGATGTGGCGCGCGCTGCAAGAGGCCGAGTGGGCCAATTTTGAGGCTTGATCGTTGAATGCCGGCGTCAAACGGTCGGGTCTTGCTATTAAAAAGAGACTTTTCGGTACGCCCCCGCGCTTCGGTATCATGGCCCGGCATGTGCCTCTTCGATCCATCCCATGGCCAAACCCAGCGCACTCGCTGAGCCGCAAGCTGCGCCCGCCTACGGCAAGCCGCTGCAGGGCTGGCGCTTGCGGCTCTACACCATCATTTTCGAGGCCGATACCCGCGCGGGCCAGTGGTTCGACCGCGCGCTGATTGCGCTGATTCTGTCCAGCGTTGGTGTGGTCATGGCCGACAGCGTGCAGTCGCTGCACCAGCGTTTCGGTTCAGTCTTCTCGGCGCTCGAATGGGGCTTCACCCTGATCTTCACGCTCGAATATCTCGCCCGCTTGGCCTGTGTGCGGCATCCCTGGCGCTACGCGACGAGTTTTTTTGGCGTGATCGATCTGCTTTCCGTCTTGCCGACGTACCTCGCGATGCTGTTGCCCGGCGTGCATGCGCTGATCGACGTGCGGGTGTTGCGGCTGCTGCGGGTGTTCCGGATCTTCAAGCTCACCGCCTACATGAGCGAGTTCCAGTCGCTCGGGGCTGCGCTGCTGGCGAGTCGGCGCAAAATCGCCGTGTTCCTGATGGTCGTCGTGCTGGTCGTGGTGATCATGGGCACGTTGATGTACGTGGTCGAAGGACCCGAGAACGGCTACACCAGCATTCCCGTGGCCGTCTATTGGGCGATCACCACCATGACCACCGTGGGCTTTGGCGACATCACGCCCAAAACCGACATCGGCCGCCTCATCTCGTCGCTGATGATGCTCCTCGGCTGGGGCACGCTGGCCGTGCCCACCGGCATCGTCACGTCGGAGATGACCGCCCGCCGCCAAGGCGCGATCACCACCCGAACCTGTCACGAATGCCTGACCGAGGGGCACTTGCCCGAGGCGGTCTTCTGCTACCACTGCGGCGCGCGCCTGCCGCCTTGGCGCCATAGCCGCAGCATCCCCGTCTGATCTTTCGGAGTTTCCACCCATGATGCACGGCATACACCCTCTGCCCCAGGCCCGGCCGGGCGACCTCGGGCTGTGCCCACTGCGGCTGCAGCGCCTGCTCGATGCGCTGCAGGGCGATATCGACCGCAGCCGGCTGCCCGGCGCGGTCGTGCTGATTGCGCGGCACGGGCAAGTGGCTTTGTTCGAGCATCTGGGTCTGCGCGCCCCGCTGCGCGGCGAGCCGATGACGCGCGACACGGTGTTTCGCATCTATTCGATGACCAAGCCGATCGTGTCGGCTGCCGTGCTCATGCTGGTCGAGCAGGGGCGCCTACAGCTCGAAGACCCGCTGGCGCGCTGGCTGCCGGAATTTGCCTCGCTCGAGGTGCTGCAGCCCGGCACTGGCGAGCGCGTGCCGGCGCAGCGCGCGCCGACGGTGCACGACCTGTTGCGGCACACCGCGGGTTTCACCTACGAGTTTTTGGGCAGCACCGAAGTTCACCGCGCCTATGCGCAGGCCCGCATCGGCTCGCGCGAACGCGACAACGCAGCCTTTACCGCGACGCTCGCCACGTTGCCGCTGCTGATCCAGCCTGGCACGGCTTGGGAGTACAGCCGGGCCACCGACGTGTTGGGGCGTCTGATCGAAGTGGTGAGTGGCCAGACGCTGGGCGCTTGGCTGCAGGCGCATGTGTTCGAGCCGCTGGGCATGAAGGACACGCGCTTCGACGTGCCCGAGGACTGGTTGGCCAGGCTGGCCGAGCCCTTTCCCAAGGACCCCGACGGCGCGCCGATGATGGTCGTGACCGATTACCGGCGACCGGGCCGCCATGAGAGCGGCGGGGGCGGGCTGGTCTCGACGGCGCGAGACTATGCGCGCTTCGTGCAGTTCCTGCTCAACCGCGGCACGCTCGACAACGTGCGCCTGCTCGGGCCGCACATCGTCGACTGGATGACCGCCGACCATCTGGGCGATCTGCCGCGCGCCAGCGCTGGCAGCGCGGCCTTGTTGCCGCCGGGGCATGGCTTTGGCCTTGGCGTCGCGGTGCGCACCGCAGCGGGCCTCGCGCCCACGCCGGGCTCGGTCGGCATGTATTACTGGGGTGGGCTGGCCGGCACGAGTTTCTTCGCAGACCCGGCCCTGGGCTTGCAGGCCATCCTGATGATCCAGGCACCGAACCAGCGCGAGTACTACCGCGCGCTGTTCCGCAACATGGTCTACGCGGCGGTGCTGGATTGAGCGCCCACCGCCATGCCTCGCGCGTAAAGAGGCGGGTGCATCAAAAATGCAGCACGACCAGGGCAGCAGCGCCGCCGAGCCCCGCCACTGCGGCTCACTTGCCGGCCTGCTTGGCGCTTTCGTCCATCTTGTTGGTGAACAGCCGAATGAAAAACACGGCCATGCCCAGCATGAAGGCGATGCCGGCAACGCTCATGAGGCCATAGTCGGTCGAAAAGAGGTCTGCGAGTGCTTTCATGATCGAGGTCCTTTTTCAGCAAAACCGCAGAGGCCCAAATGCCCCGCGTGCCGGTTATCGTGCGGCGATCGGGCTGTGCGTCGACTGATCTTTGTCAACACTTTCGCGGTACGCGCAGCAACGCTGATCTGGATCAAATTCAGCGCTGGCGCAGATACAGCCGGTCCGACCAGGTCGCCAGCCATTGCGGCTTGAAGGCCACGAAGATGGCCGTCAGCATGCCGGTCATGAAGCCGTCGCCCCAGGCCAGCAGCCAGCGGCCGACGAGGCCCAAGGCGGTTGCGGTGTGGGCGATGTCGTGACCCATCCACAGCGCGAGACTCGCCCCTGCGAAGGTGCACAGCACCGTGCCGAGAAAACCTCGCCCAAGAATGTAGAGGAAGGGGCGCTCGCCGAACCAGCGCCGCAAGCCCACGCCGAGCCCGAGCGAGAGCGTCGAGGGCACCAGGCCGAACCAGACGATCTGGGCCACGATCTCCGCCACCGGCGCGGGCGTGATGATGGCCGAGAGCAGCCCGACCAGCACGAGCACCGGCACTGCGAGCGGCCAGCCGAGCATCAGCGTCACCGCGCAGGCCCCCGAGAGTTGCAAGGCCAGTGGCATGGCGTGCATGCGCGGCAAGGCCCACAGCCAAGGCAGCAAGGTCAGGCTGGCAAACAGCGGCGTGAGCAAGGCGCTGCCCGATCCGCGCAGCAGCCGCCACGGCCGCATCGACACAGAAACGCCAAGCAAGGCGATGAGGATCAGCGTTTCCAAGCCCACGGAGTTTCCCGGTTTGGCCCAGCGTTGCCTGGCTAAGCGCTCAGGCCAGCTGGTGCCAAGTCTTCAGGGTCGGTGCAGGTTGCCCCGCCGCAGCCATGTAGGGCGGCGCGCGGCAGTGCCTCGGGCCGGGTGACGCTGCCGGTGGCCGGATCGAAGCCGGTGCGCAGCAGGTGCTGCGCGAGTGCCGCGTCCATCGCGTCCGTGTGCTGGGGGAACCACTGCGCCAGCTCGCGCGCGATCACGCGCAGGACTTCGAGGTCGCCGGCGCGGCCGCGCTTTTCGCCCTCGCGCAGCACGTCCATGACGATTTTGTGCTGCATGCTGTGGCAGTTCGAGGCCGCAAAACCCGTGGCTTGCATCCAGGCATCTTCGCGCGCAAAGTGCGCGTCGGTGTGCGCGAGCAGCGCGACATAGCGGTCGATGAGCGCTTCGTCGCTGGCTGACTCGAGGGCGTTGAGCAGGGCGACGAACTCCTGATGCGTCTGGTCCATGGCGGGCACCTCGACCGCCATCGCGTCGGTCCATTCGAGCAGAGCCATGTGGTGGGTCTCCGAAAAAAGCAAAAGTCTAGTCCCGGCGACCGCGGGTCTGCTTGATCCAGGTCAGGTCCGGATCCGCGGTCAGTGCCCGCCGACGGGGTATGCTCCGACGCGTCTTCTCCCCAGCCCCGAACGATGCCCGACGTGACTTTTGCTCCACCCTTGACCCCGGTCGATCGGCTCGGGACGCAGCTGGCGACGCAGGGCTATGCCGTGCTCGGTGCTTCCGACCTGATGCGGCTCGCGGGCGTGTCGCCCGATGCGCTGCACGTCCTCGCGGCCGATTGGTCCGACCTGCCACCCGACCGCTATTTGCGAGATGGCGGTCGGTATCGGCGTCGTCGCCATGCCAGCTTCGTCGTCGAGGGGGATGCGGTCACGCGCACGCCGCACCGCGCGCATTGGCAGCCGCTCGAATACAACGCGCTGCACGGCGGGATCGAGCGTTGGTTCGAGCCGATCGCGGAATCGACCAGCGCGCAGCCGGCTTGGCTGGCGCTGCTGCGTTGGCTGGCCCGCGTGGCCGATGCGCTCAAGGCCAATGCCGATGCCCCGCAGCGTTGGTATGTCGAGGCGCACCAGTTCCGCATCGACACCACCGATGGCATCGGTCGCCCCACGCCCGAAGGGGCGCATCGCGACGGGGTGGAACTGGTCGCGGTGTTTCTCGTTGCGCGCGAGGGCATCAAGGGCGGTGAGACGCGCGTGTTCGAGGCGACGGGGCCCGCGGGGCAGCGCTTCACACTGACCGAGCCCTGGTCGGTGCTGTTGCTCGACGACCTGCGGGTGATCCACGAAACGACGCCGATCCAACCGCTGGCTACCGGCGGTCACCGCGACACGCTGGTGGTCACCCTGCGTCGCGGGGGCTTCCAGGACCCAGAGCCGAGCTGAGGACAACGCTGACTCAGCCTAAGGCAACGCTGAATAAGTTCCCGTGATGGCGCGCGCCCGGCCGCGGGATGGGATGCGAGGCGCAAACCGCAGCCATAGCCGAAGCTATGGCGAGGATTTGCAACGACGCAGACCGCCCGCAGCCGGGATGCGCGACGCGCGGGGGACTTGTTCAGCGTTGCCCTAAAACCCCGCGCGCACCAACAGCGTTGCGAGTTCGGCGGCTGAGCGCACGCCGAGCTTGGCGTACACGCGCGAGCGGTGGACTTCGACCGTGCGCACGGCAATGTGCATTTCGTCGGCGATGACCTTGTTGAGCTTTCCTGCGGCTACATGGCGCATCAATTCGCGTTCGCGTGGCGAGAGACCCTCGATGCGCGCGCGTAACGTACGCAGGCTCGACGCCTGGGCCACCGCCGCGTCACAGGCGGCGAGCCCCTGGCGCACCCGATCGATGAGCACCGCGTCGTGGAAGGGCTTTTCGATGAAGTCGAACGCGCCTTGCTTGAGCGCATCCACCGCCATCGCGATGTCGGCGTGACCGCTGAGGAAGATCACCGGCAGCGGGACGTCCAGGCGTCGCAACTCGTCGAACACCTGCAGACCCGACATCGGCTCCATGCGTACATCGAGCAGGATGCAGGCCGGCAATGGGGCCGGCTCGCGCAAAGCCTCGAGCAGCGCCGGCCCCTCGGTGTACGCCCGAACCTCCAAGCCGTGGGAGGCGAACAGGAAACTGAGCGCATCACGCACCGCGGCCTCGTCGTCGACGAGGTAGACGGTGCCTGTGGATGCAGCAGCAGGGTGTTCGAGCTTCATGGCGTTGTCCTCATGCGGATGCCTGGGTTGCGTCGCGTTCAGACGGGGCCGCACCGTTTGGGCCCAAGGCGTCTGCGGCGACCGGCAAGCGGAAGCTCAGACGCGCGCCGCCCAAGTGTGAGACGCCGCAGTCGAAGGCGCCTCCGTGCGCCTCGACGACGGAGCGGCAGATGGCCAGCCCCAGGCCCAGTCCGTCGGCTTTGGTGCTGTGAAAGGGCGTGGACAGTTCTTCGAAGCTGCGGCCCTGCAGGCCCGGCCCGCTGTCTTCGACATGCACCTGAACGAAGCGGCCGCCGTCCCACTCGGCGCGCACTTCGATTTTGCGGTCGTCCCCGGCCTCGAGGGCATCGGCGGCGTTGCGCAGCAAGTTGATCAGCAGCTGTTCGATCAGCACTTCGTCGGCATCGACGGCCGGCAGCCCCGTGGGCTCACGCCAGCGCAAATCGATGCCCTGGCGCAGGAAGTCATGGCGCAGCAGGGTGTGGACCCGCGTGATCGTCGCCTCGAGCGCCAGCCGTTCGCGCCGGGGCTGGCGCCGGGTGAGGAACTCACGCATGCGTTGCACGATACGGCCCGCTTCCCGCGTTTGCTCGCCCTGGCGCTCGAGCGCTTGCAGCACGACCCCGTCGGTGTAGCCCTGGCGCTCGAGCATCTGCAACACGCCCGCGTTGTAGCTCGCAATCGCGGCGAGCGGCTGGTTGAGCTGATGCGCCAGCGCCGAGGCGATTTCGCCAAAGCTCGACAGCCTCGCCTGTCGGGCCAGGGCTTCGAGCTGACGGCGCTCGCGCTCCTCGAGCTGTTTCTTCGCCGTGATGTCGATGATGGAACCCATCCAGCCGATTTGCCGGCCCTGTGCGTCGATCAGCGGGGACTCGTACACCATCACCGTAATCGGGCGTCCATCTGCATGGCGCCAGACCGCCTCGAAGCCCTCGCGCGGTGCGTGGCCCTGCAAGTTGCGGCGGCTGCGCGTCATGACCTCCTCGAGCGCCTCGGGCGGCCAGTACGGCATCGGTGGCTTGCGGCCGACGAGTTGTTCGGCGCTGTAGCCCACCAACTCGCAGAACGTGCGGTTCACATACAACAGCGTGCCTTCGGCGTCGCGGGCGCGCAGCCCGACGAGCGCGCTGTCTTGCATGGCGCTGCGCCAGGTGGCTTCGGTGCGCCAGGCCGCCTCGGCGCGGCTGACCTGCTGCACCTGTCGACGCAGCAGCACGGTCGCCAGCGCCATCAGCGCCAGGAAGCCCACCATCAGAACCAGAGGCACGGGCGTCCACAGGCGGGGAGTGCGCTCGCGGGCGGTGAGTTCGAGCAGCACGCCGGGGAGCTCTTCGTCGAGTGGAATGCGGTAGCTTTCATGGTCGGGCCCGCGGGCCGGCACGGCTCCATCGTCGACCGAGGCCAGGAGCTGGTCGGCGCTGTCGAGCAACTGCACTTCGTACTTGCGGGCGAGCCACCAGGGCGCGGCATTCTTGAGCAGCACCGGCAGCGCGTAGCGCACCACCACCGAGCCTTCGGGGGCTGGCGGTGCCACGCTGCCGAAACGGTCGGCCGCCGGCGTCGTCGCGGTGGGGTAGCTCGCGCTCAGGTGCGCGGAGAGGCCGGGAAAGCGCTCGCCGCTGCTGTTCTCGGCGCGTCGTGCGGATGCGGCGGGCACTTCGGCGATCACCCGGTTGCCCGCATCGAGCCAGGTCACGCTGAGCCAGAGCCGGCGCAGGCCGGCGACGACTTCGGGGTTTTCGGCCAAGGCGGATTGGGTATGCGGCGTCTTGCGCAGTTGCTCGGCGAGTGTGCGGGTGCGCGAGCGCTCGGCATCGAGTTGCGTGCGCAGCTGCGCGCTGACGTTGAGGGCGTCGGTGATCAGGCTTTGGCGGCGGTCTTCGAGCTCGGCGTTGAACCAATACTGCGCCAGCGCCGCGACGCCGGCCACGAACACGACCGAGGCGAGCAGCGGCAGCAGCCAGATCGCCCGGGTGCTGGGGCTGGCGTTCGCGGCTGGCGCAGGCGTCGAAGTGGGTGGATTCATGGATGTCCCACGGACAGCGCGCGCCAGGGAAAACCCTGATCTCGACGGCGCGCATATGTGGATTTCCACAATGGCGCGAGTGGCGGCTGCGACCGATACTGAGGTGGTTCTCGTTCGAACTTCAGGAGACTTTCCATGACCCGTTTTGCGCGTCGTTCCGTGTTGGCCCTGGCCTCGGCCGCGGCTTTTTCGCTTTCCTTGCCGGCGCTTGCCCAGTCGCCGATTGTCATCAAGTTCAGCCATGTCGTGGCGCAGAACACGCCCAAAGGCAAGGCAGCGGAGTTTTTCGCCAAGCGTGCCGGCGAGTTGACCAAGGGCCGTGTCAAGGTCGAGGTGTATGCCAACAGCTCGCTCTACAAAGACAAGGAAGAGATGGAGGCGCTGCAGCTGGGCGCGGTGCAGATGCTCGCGCCGTCCCTGGCCAAGTTCGGTCCGCTGGGCGTGAAGGAATTCGAAGCCTTCGACCTGCCGTTCATCTTCGACGACTACGCCGAACTGCACAAGGTCACGCAAGGCCCGGTGGGCAAGGCGCTGCTGGCCAAGCTCGAGCCCAAGGGAATCAAGGGCTTGGCCTATTGGGACAACGGTTTCAAGTCCTTCTCGGCCAACACGCCGCTGCATGTGCCCGCCGACTACAAGGGCAAGAAGTTCCGCATTCAATCTTCCAAGGTGCTCGAGGAGCAGATTCGCGCGCTCGGCGCCATTCCGCAGGTGATGGCCTTCTCCGAGGTCTATCAGGCGCTGCAGACCGGGGTGGTCGACGGCACGGAAAACCCGATTTCCAACTTCTACACGCAGAAGATGCACGAGGTGCAAAAGCACCTGTCGCTGACCAACCACGGCTACCTCGGTTACGCCGTCATCACGAACAAGAAGTTCTGGGACGGTCTGCCCGCTGACATCCGCGGTGAACTCGAACAGGCGCTGAAGGAAGCCACCGACTACGCCAACAAGATCGCCCAGGAAGAAAACGACAGCGCGCTGGAAGCGGTGCGCAAGAGCGGCAAGACGACGGTCTACACGCCGACAGCCGAGGAGCGCCTGGCGCTCAAGAAGGTGCTCGCGCCGGTGCACACCAAGATGGCCGATCGGGTGGGCAAGGAGACCTTGCAAGAGATCTATAAGGTCACCGGTTTCGATCCGAACAAGCTCTGATTCCAGGCCAGGGCGCGGCCGCACCGATGTTCAGCATCGGGCGCGCCGCGTCTTTTTTTTGCCGACGGGAGACCGCGCATGAAATTTCTCGATCATCTGGAGGAATGGCTGATCACCTTCCTCATGGCGGGTGCCACGCTGATCATCTTTGTGGCCGTGCTGCACCGCTACGCCGCGGGCTGGCCGATACCGGGCGTGCAGGACTGGCTGCTCTCGCTCAACCTGGGCTGGGCGCAGGAACTGACCATCATCATGTTCGTCTGGATGGCCAAGTTCGGCGCGGCTTATGGCGTGCGCACCGGCATCCACGTTGGGGTGGATGTGCTCATCAATCGCCTCAGCCCGAGCTGGCGCGCGAAATTCATCATCTTCGGCTTGGCGGCCGGTGCTTTGTTCACCTCCATCGTCGCCTGGCTTGGCGCCACCTTCGTCTGGGAAAACGGCGCGCACCACTTCTTTCTGCAGTTGTTCGGCCAGCCGGTTGGGGACATCCCCGAGGGGCCGACGACGCCCGACCTCGAGTGGCCGACCTGGATCGTCTACAGCGCGATTCCGCTGGGCACCGGGCTGATGTGCTTTCGCTTTCTTCAGGTGATGGTGAACTTCATCCGCACGGGTGACCTGCCGCACCACGACCACGGCCATGTGGACGGCCTCGACGCGGGCGAGCCGCCGGTGGACCTCAATCCCTTTGCGCTCGATGAAAACCTGCACCCCAAGCCCGTGGCCGGTGAGGCCGCTTCGAAAGCGAAGGACACGCAGCCATGAACGCGCTCATCATCTTCCTCATCCTGCTGGTGCTGATGCTCACCGGCATGCCGATCTCGATTTCGCTCGGCCTCACGGTGCTGACCTTCCTGTTCGGCTTCTCCCACGTGCCGCTGGAGTCGGTGGCGCTCAAGCTGTTCACCGGCATCGAGAAGTTCGAGATCATGGCGATCCCGTTCTTCATCCTTGCGGGCAACTTCCTCACCCATGGCGGTGTGGCCAAGCGGATGATTCGCTTTGCCACCAGCATGGTGGGGCACTGGTATGGCGGCCTGGGGCTCGGCGGGGTGGTGGCCTGTGCGCTGTTTGCGGCGGTGTCGGGCTCCTCGCCGGCGACCGTCGTGGCCATCGGCTCCATCCTGCTGCCGGCGATGGTGAAGGCGGGCTTCCCGAAGAACTTCGGCGCGGGCGTCATCACCACCTCGGGCGCACTGGGCATTCTGATTCCGCCCTCTATCGTGATGGTGATGTATTCGGTGGCGACCAACACCTCGGTGGGCGCGCTGTTCATGGCCGGCGTGGTGCCGGGGCTGGCGCTCGCAGCCACGCTCGGCGGCGTGACCTACTGGCGCGCGCGCAAGTTTGACTACCCGCGGCTGCCCAAGGCCAGTTGGGGCGAGCGCCTTTCGGCGCTGCGCGAGTCGATCTGGGGCCTGCTGCTGATCGTGATCGTCATGGGCGGCATCTACAGCGGCGTATTCACGCCGACCGAGGCAGCCGCGATGAGTGCGGTCTATGCCTTCATCGTCGCCGTGTTCATTTACAAGGACATGCGGCTCAAGGACGTGCCGCGGGTGCTGCTGAACTCGGCCAACATGAGCGCGATGCTGCTCTACATCATCACCAACGCGGTGCTGTTCAGCTTCATCATGACCAACGAGAACATCCCGCAGGCGCTGGCCGACTGGATGCTGGGCAACGGCTTGGGTGTCATCACCTTCCTGCTGGCGGTCAACGTGATCCTGCTGCTGGCGGGTAACTTCATGGAGCCTTCGTCCATCGTGCTGATCTTCGCGCCCATTCTGTTCCCGGTGGCGATGAAGCTGGGCATCGACCCGGTGCACTTCGGCATCATCATGGTGGTGAACATGGAGGTGGGCATGTGTCACCCGCCGGTGGGGCTCAACCTCTACGTCGCCTCGGGCATCACCAAGATGGGCATCACCGAACTCACGGTGGCGGTGTGGCCGTGGCTGCTGGCGATGCTGGGTTTCCTCGGCGTGGTGACCTATTGGCCCGCCTTGTCACTGTGGTTCCCGCGACTGCTGGGGATGATGTGAAGTCCTAAAACAATAGCGCGAGAAGACCATTTCACGCCGGGGTTCCAAGGAAAAGCCTTGGAACCCCTAGCTTTTTGGGTGTCAGAGCCGCTCGAAGATCGCCGCGATGCCCTGGCCGCCGCCGATGCACATGGTGACGAGCGCATAGCGGCCTTGGATGCGGTGCAACTCGTGGATGGCCTTGACCGTGATGAGTGCGCCGGTGGCGCCGATCGGGTGGCCGAGCGAGATGCCCGAACCGTTGGGGTTGACCTTGGCCGGGTCGAGGCCGAGCTCGCAGGTGACCGCGCAAGCCTGCGCCGCAAAGGCTTCGTTGGCCTCGACCACATCGAGGTCGTTGACCGTGAGTCCGGCGCGCTGCAAGGCCAGTTTGGAGGCCGGCACCGGGCCGATGCCCATGTATTTCGGGTCCACGCCTGCGTGCGCGTAGGCGACGAGCCGCGCCAGCGGCTGCACCCCGCGTGCCTTGGCTGCGTGGGCTTCCATCAACACCACTGCGGCCGCTGCGTCGTTGATGCCCGAGGCATTGCCGGCCGTGACCGTGCCGTTTTCCTTGACGAACACGGGCTTGAGTTTCGCCAGGTCGGCCAGCGTGCAGTTCGGGCGGAAGTGCTCGTCGGTGTCGAAAGCCGTTTCACCCTTGCGGCCTTTGAGCATGACCGGGACGATCTGGCTCTTGAAGTAGCCCGCTTCGGTGGCACGCTGTGCACGCTGGTGGCTTTCGACGGCCAGTGCATCCTGCTGCTCGCGGCTGATGCGGTAGCGCTCGGCCACATGCTCGGCCGTCACGCCCATATGGATGGTGTGGAAGGGGTCGTGCAGCGCGCCGACCATCATGTCGACCAGCTTGGTGTCGCCCATGCGCGCGCCCCAGCGGGTGTTGAGGCTGGCATAAGGGGCGCGGCTCATGTTCTCGGCGCCGCCGCCGATGGCCACGTCGCAGTCGCCGAGCAGGATCGATTGGCTCGCCGAGACGATGGCCTGCAGCCCCGAGCCGCAGAGACGGTTGACGTTGTAGGCCGGGGTTTCCTCGGGGCAGCCGCCGTTGAGGGCGGCCACACGCGAGAGGTACATGTCTTTGGGTTCGGTGTTGACGACATGGCCGAACACCACATGGCCGACATCTTTGCCTTCGACGCCGGCCCGCGCGAGCGACTCGCGCACCACGAGGCTGGCAAGTTCCGTGGGTGGCACGTCCTTGAGGCTGCCGCCATAGGTGCCGATGGCGGTGCGCACACCGCTTGCAATCACGACTTCACGACGCATGGGAATACTCCTGAGTGGGGGCAAAGGCGACAGTATCGCGCCGATTCGCGCTCCAGGAGCCCGTGGCGCCCCGGTCAGCGGCCAGCGTCCCGAGGCTTGCGTGGGGGCGGCGTGTAGGCGTCGCCCTAAAACGGCGGGCGGCTGGTGAAGCGCAGTCGCTCGCCGCTCTCCGGGTGGGGAAAGTCGAGTTCGGTGGCGTGCAGCAAGAGGCGCGGCGCGAGTCCAAGCAGGTCGGGGGGCGCGTAGAGCGCGTCGCCGACGATCGGGTGGCCGAGCGCGAGCAGATGCACGCGCAATTGGTGCGAGCGGCCAGTAATCGGCTCGAGCCTGAGGCGGGTCACTGGCTGGCCCCGCAGCCACTCGTGTGCGCGCACCTGCCAGCGGGTGCGGCTGGGTTTGCCGACTTCGAAATCAACCCGGCTTTTCGGACGGTTGGGCCAGTCGGGGATCAGCGGCAGGTCGATCAGGCCCCAGCCGTCGTCGTGCTCGCTCGGCGCCGATAGATGGCCGCTGACGAGCGCTTCATAGCGCTTGCGCACCGCGCGCTGCGCGAATGCGAGGCTCAAGCGCCGTTGGGCCGTCGGGCCGCGCGCGAGCACGATGAGGCCCGAGGTCGCCATGTCCAGCCGATGGACGACGAGCGCGTCGGGCCAGCGCTGCGCCGCATGGACGCTCAAGGCGCGCATACCTTCGGGCCCGCGGCCCGGCACGGACAGCAGGCCCGCAGGCTTGTCGAGCACCAGCACAGACGCGTCTTCGTAGTGGACGCGCAGCGGGGGCGAGGCGGCCGTGTCGGCTGCCTCAGCGCCTGGCGGATCTAGACCGGCTGGGCCTTCGGCGGCGCCTGCGGTCTCCGGGACCCGACTCGTCACGCTCATGGCGCGGGGGCGGCTGCCGCGTAGGCGAGCACGGCGGCGAGTTCATCGGCTTCGACCGTGCGCGCCGCGCCGAAGCCCGCGACTTGGCGGGCACGGGTTGGGCTCAGCGTGACGAAGCGGAAATCCGCCAGCGCCGTCATCGGCTCGGCTTCGGGAAAGCGCGCCAAATACGCATCACGGGCGCGCTCCCAGGCGGGGCTATGCGGCACGGGCGTCTCGGCGCGCACATCGATGCTCACACGCGGCAAGGCATGGACCGGGCCGGTTTCAGGCTCGCTCGCCATCACCATCAATGCGGCGCGCGGCGCGGCTTGCAGGTTGGCGGTGTGCGGCGCGAGGCCGCTCACGTGAATGACGAAGCCCGCGCCATCGGGCAGCAGCGCGTAAGGCACCATGGAGACGAAGGGTTGCGTGGGGTCCTGCGCGTCCAGCGTGCCGAGCGCCGCCACGCGCTGCGCGCGCAGCAAGTCGCCCAGGGCCCGATGCAGGCGGGGCAGGTGAGAAGAAGGTTCGGTGGCGCTCATGGGGCCTGAGCATGCCGCAAGCGCGTCGATTTCGCCAGCGCGCGGTGCGCGTGCAAGCCTGCCGCGCGGGCCGTCGAGGAGGCGCCGCTCTTGTGCCGATGACCGCAAGTGCGATACTTGGCCCATGCACCGCCTGATGCGTATCCTTGCTTGTTCGTCGTTGGCCGCCAGTCTCGCCGCTTGCAGCAGCCTGCTTCCCCGCGGCAGTTCGGTGACGCTCTCGCCGTTTGCCAGCTACGAGGAGGCCAAGGCTGCGTTCGACCGCATCGAGCCGTACCAGACGCCGGTGGCGAAGCTCGCCGAGCTGGGCTTCGACCCGGCGGCTACGGCCAACGTGACCGTCATTCCCTACCCCGAGGTGGTCGCCCGGCTCGCGCCGCATCCGGGTGTGCCCCTCGACGCGCTCGACCGCGGCGTGCGCGACTGCCTGCTCGCGCAGACCGCCTGCCGCGCGTATGTCTACCGCTTCAGCCAGCAAAGCCGCAAGCGTGAAGGGGAGTTCCTCACCGACTTCTTCAATTTCCGCCGCATTACCCACATCGAGGGCTGGCGTTTCGAGGCCATGGTGGTCGCGCGCGATGGCCTGGTGCTGTTCAAGAATGCGGGTGGCGAGCCGCGCATCGACCTCACCGAGCGGCAGGTCAATCCGCTCGGCCCGTTCCAATCGGGCGGCGAAGCGGCGGCTGGCCTCATCAAGCGTTGAGAGGCTGAGAGGGAATTGGGAACCCAATTCCCTCTCAGCCTCTGAGGAACCGCGGCGTCCGGCCCAGCCCATGCCTGGCCGCGCGTCGTGACTGCCGTTTTTGGGCTGTTTTGGCCTTCACCCCGGCATGAATGGCGGCAGACGACTCCTAAAAAGAGAGCGTCTTTCAGGGGTCAGTCGCCAAGGCTGACGCCGATTTGCCGGGCGGCGTTCAGCAGCGGGTGATCGAGCGGCACGCGCCGTTGCCGACCGGCGACGCGCTCGATTTCGATGCTGCCCATGCGTCCCTGGGTCAGCGTGACCATGTGGCCGAATCGCCGCTGTTGCACCAACTGCGCGGCCTGATTGCCATACTGGGTCGCGAGCACACGGTCAAAAGGGGTCGGCGAGCCGCCGCGCTGCACATGCCCGAGGACGGTGGCGCGGACTTCGCTGTCCAGGCGCGGCTCGAGCCACTCGCGCAACCGGTGCGCGACACCGCCGAGTCGGATCGGGTCGGCGCCGCCGCTGGCTTCGACCCGCCGCTCGATCGTCCACGTGCCGCCGACCGGTTTGGCGCCTTCGCCGATGCAGATCACGGTGTAGCGCTGACGCTTTTCACGCTCGCGGCAGATTTCGAGCACCCGCTCGGGGTCGTAGTCGATTTCGGGCAGCAAGATGATGTCGGCCGCCCCCGCCATGCCCGCCTCCAACGCGATCCATCCGGCGTAACGGCCCATGGTTTCGACGATCATCACGCGGCCGTGGCTCTGGCCCGTGGTTTGGACACGCTCGAGGGCTTCGGTGACCGTGGCAACGGCGGTGTCGAAGCCAAAGCTGCGTTCGCAGGCCTCGATGTCGTTGTCGATGGTTTTGGGTACGCCCACGGTGGCCAGCCCGCGCTGCATCAGCCCGTGCGCAATACTCATCGTGCCGTCGCCGCCGATGGCCACCAGCGCGTCGAGACCCCATGCGCGCGCCTGCGCCACGGCGCGCTCGGCGGTCTCCTCGGACGCGAGCGGGTTGGCGCGGTTGCTCGTGCCGAGTATCGTCCCGCCGTTGAACAGGATGCCGCTGACCGAGGCCCAGTCGAGTGGGCGGCGACGCCCTTCCATCAAGCCGGCATAGCCGTCTTCGATGCCGATGACTTCGGCCCGGCACTGCCGGATGAGCGATTTGGTGACGGCGCGAATCACGGCGTTGAGGCCAGGACAGTCGCCGCCACCGGTGAGGACGCCTATACGCATGGGGGCTCTCCGGTGTAGGGTCAGGCGGCTCAGCGCACGATCAACTCGGCGCGTCGGTTGCGGGGCTCGTCGACCTCATCGGCCGTTGGAACGGCTGGTTCGCGCTCGCCGCGGCCGATCGCGACGATGCGCTCTGGATCGAAACCCTCGCGCAGCAGCCGCTCGCGTATCGCTTGCGCGCGCTGCAATGACAGCCGGTCGTTGGCCGCTGCGTCGCCCACCGTGTCGGTATGCCCGATCACCAAAATTTCTCCCCCCGCACGCGCCGCGGCTGCGCGCAGAACCTCCGGCAGCAGGCGTTCCGACTCGGGGGTGAGATCCGAGGTCCCGGTGAGAAAGCTGAGGGTGTATTTCAGCGGTGGCTGCGGCCGCAGCGCAATCAGCTTGGGGTAGCGCTCGCGCACCTCGTCGGCACTGCTCTGCGCCGGCACGAGCTGCCCGCTGCGGTCGACGGTGGCGGCCTGGTAGGGCTGGTCGAGACGCAAGGATTGCTCGCCGCGACGGATCTCGACGGCGCTGGGCCGACCCCCGTCCTCGGGCAGCAGGATGACCCGGTCGACGGGCCCGGCGCAGCCGGCAAGCCCTGCCGCGAGCAAGAGCCCAAGGCCCAGGGTCGTCCTGCGGTACTTCATGGGGGTTTGCGACTTCATGGTGCCTCCACGATGAAATCGGTGCCGCGCAGCCCGATGACGAGCGTGGGCGTCTTGACCTGCGCCTTCTCCGGCTGCAGCTTCGCAATCAGGCCCGAGACCATGCGCAGGCTGCCGTGCAGCAGGCTCAGCAACAGGCTGCCGCTTTGCGTCGTGGGTTCGAACTCAAAGCCCGCGACCTGCAGTTGCGCCTGGGGGCCTAGCACCAGCTCGGTTCCGTCGCGCAGTGTGAGTGCTGCGGCGCCGTCGGCCGCGGTCTGGATGCGGTCGTTGGGAAAGACGGCGTCACCGGATCGGACCTTGCGGGTTTCGCTGCCGAGTGTCGCGGTGACGCTGCCTTCGACCTGCTTGAACGTGCCCGCGCGCTCGCCTTTGGGCGCGGTGTCGGCCCAGGCAGGCGTTGCCAGCAAGGCCGCTACCAAGGCACAGAGTAGGAAACGGTCGCTCATAGGGCTCCAAAGAGTGCGGCAAGAAGAAAGCAAATGCGCCTTCATTGTGCCGCAGCGATGTGCTCCTTGCCGCGACAATGCAGGGTTTTGCATCTTCGAGATTCGAGTCGCCATGTCTTCTTATTACTCCGTCCGCCCCGCCACCGTCAAAGATGCCCGCACCATCGCGGAACTGCACGCCCATACCCTGCAGGCCGTGCTCGAAGGCTTGCTGAGCCCAGAGGAGTTGGCTCGCATCCAGCCCGACGCGGCTCGGGTGGCGCATTGGCGTGACGCCGTCACCTATGGCGAGCCCCAGGTCTTGTTGGCCGTCGACGGCGACCGGCCGGTCGGCTTTGTCGGTTTCGACCGCTCGCGCGACCCCAAAACCAAGCCCACGACCGGCGAAATCTGGGCGCTGTATGTCCAGCCGGGCGACTGGGATCAAGGGGCCGGGCTCGCCCTTTGGGACGCCGCGCGCGAAGGTCTGCTCGATGAGGAATGCACCGAGGTCACGGTCTGGGTGCCGCTGCGCAACGAGCGCGCGCTGCGATTCTTCGAGCTGGCAGGCTTCAAGCGCGAGCTCAAGACCGCTCGCACGACGGCGGTGGGGACGACCCGCCTCGAGGAAATCCGGCTGCGCCGCGCGCTCGATTGATCCGGGGTCGTGCGCGATGCTGCTGCTCGCCCCGATGGAGGGGCTGCTCGATCACAGCTTGAGGGACATCCTCACGCGCGTGGGCGGCATCGACCGGTGCGTGTCCGAGTTCATCCGCGTGACCGACCAGTTGTTGCCGCCCCGGGTCTACACCCGCATCGTCCCCGAGCTGCTACACGGCAGCCGCACGCCCAGCGGCGTGCCCGTGCGTCCCCAGTTGCTGGGCTCGGATCCGGCGTGCATGGCAGAAAACGCGGCACGCCTCGCCGAACTCGGGGCGTTCGGCGTCGACCTGAATTTCGGATGTCCCGCCAAGACGGTGAACCGCCACCGCGGCGGGGCGGTGCTGCTCGACGAACCCGAACTCCTGCATGACATCGTGGCTGCCGTGCGTCGGTCGGTTCCGGCCGGGTTCGCGGTTTCCGCCAAGATGCGGCTGGGCTATGCCGACGACGCCCGTGCGGTCGAGTGCGCCTGCGCGCTGGCCGAGGGCGGAGCGCAGGAACTCGTCGTGCATGCGCGAACGCGCGCGCAGGGCTACCGGCCGCCGGCCCATTGGGCGCGCATTGCCGACATCCGGCGCGCACTTTCCGACACGGTCTTGATTGCCAACGGCGAAATCTGGACCGCGGAGGATGCCGAGCGTTGCCGCCAAACCACCGGCTGCGAATCACTCATGCTCGGCCGCGGCATGATTCGGGATCCGGGCCTCGCGTTGGCCATCCGGGCGGCTCAGGCCGGAGCAACGCACGCGGACGCGGCGCCCGAGGCCGTCGATTGGCCCTCGGTTCGGCTCCTACTGCTGGAGTTCTGGCGGCAGATTTCATGGCGGGTGGCACCGCGACACCGTGCGGGTCGGCTCAAGCAATGGCTGTCGAGCCTGCGCGGGCGTTACCCCGAGGCACGCGCCGCGTTCGAGCGGCTGCGCCTGGTTCAAGATCCGGCGCTCATCGAGGCCTGGTTGTTTGAGGAAACACGCGCGACGACTACACTTTCGTGACTTTTTTCACGAAATATGTCCGATTTGCCTCCCCTGATTCGTCGCTGTCTCGATGAGGCGGGCGATCGCATGCGCAGCGCGCTTGTGCAGTCGATGGACGAGGCGGTCGAGGCTTTGCAGGCGGCTGAGGCGGCCGAGCGCCGGATTCTCGAACGCGATGCACTCCACTTGGCCTGGAGTGGCTTGCAGCGCCAGCGGGCAGCCTGGAATGCGCGCTTCGTGTCGGCGCTCGCGGAGGCGATCGAAGTCGCCCCGGCCGCCGAGGCGCAACGCCTTGCCCCCTTCACGCCATCGGTCCTGGGGGTGCTCGATGCCAGTCCCAGCGGCCTTGGCGGCTTGTCGCTCGTCGACGACGAGCAGATGGCTCAGGATCTGGCTTTTGCGCACCTCGTTCAGCAGTGGCGGCTGCAGGTCGAGCCCGTGATGGCCGATCTCGATGCCTGGGTCAATGCATCCCTGGGCTTGCCCGAAGTGGTGCCCGAGCGCAACCTCCTTCGGCCGGAAACCTTTGCGCGGGCGCTCATGATCGTCGTGACCGAATCGGGCGCGGACGCCGCCACCCGCGCACGCTGGCTGCGCGCTTTGGCCGTGTCGATGGGGCGCTCGCTGCGTGCGGTCTACGAGCATCTGCTGACCCTGTTGCGCGCCGGTGTCGAAAGCCCTGCGCGCTACCGTCTGCAGCCCGCGCGCGGCGGGCGCGTTGCGGGCTCGGTCGCGGCGGATTCATCGCGCGCGGCGATCGACGACCCGGCCCCTGCGGTGCCGGGTCGGGCGCCGGAGTGGGCCGTTGAGGCTGGCGGCTTCTCGCCCATCAATCCCTTGGACCCCGAGCTCGGACTTCGTCTGCTCGAGGGCTTTCTGGACGGGTCGTCGCCAGCGCTGGCGGCGCCTTTGGACGCCGCCTACCTCGAAGCGCTGGAGCAACAGGCCGGGGCGGCTCGAAGCGCGGCGGCTTCGACCGACGACGCGCCGGGTGGCAGGGCGCCGGTCGACGCCCGCAGGCTCGACGCGCGCTGGGGCGAGCTGGCCGAGCCCGCACGGCGGGCCGATTGGCGACTGGCGACGCAGAAGCGAGCCCAGCGGGTCGATCAGGCTCTGGGCATCGAAGTGGTTCGGCGTCTGGTCGCCCAGGTGGCCGACGATCCTCGGCTGCTCGAACCCGTGCGTGAGGCGATCGTGGCGATCGAGCCCGCGCTGCTGCGGCTGGCGCTGGTCGATCCCCGGTTTTTCGGGGATGAGACCCATCCCGGCAGGCGGCTGATTTCGCGGGTTGCGCAGCGCAGCTTCAAGTTTCGAGACGTCCACAGTCCCGGCTTTGGCGGTTTTCTCGACGGCGTGCGCTCGACGTTTCAGGCGCTGCACCACCGCCCCGAAATCGAAGGCAGCGGGCCGTTTCGGGATGCGCTCGGGCGTCTTGAGAACCAGTGGCTGCGTGAGGATGCCGTCGAACAGGCCGAGCGCGAGCAGGCCCTACAGCGGTTGCAGTTCGCCGAGCGGCGGCAGGATCTGGCGAACGAAATCGCCTACGAACTCAGCCAGCGGCCGGATTTGACGGGGGTGCCCGCCCCGGTGCTCGATTTCCTGTTTGGTCCCTGGTCGCTGGTCATGGCCCATGCGCGGCTGCTCGATACCGCCCAGCAACTCGACCCCAGCGGTTTCGGCCTCGTCGTACCCGACTTGGTCTGGAGCGTGAAGCCCGAACTCACCCTGCGTCAGCCGACCAAGCTGCTCGACCTCGTGCCGCCGATGCTGCGGCGTATCCACGCCGGACTCGATCTGATCGGCATGCCGCCCGAGGAGCGGCAAAGCTTTCTGGATGTGTTGTTGCAACTACACGAGCCGGTGCTGCGCCTGCGCCGCGAGCGATCGGCCCTGCAGTCGCAGGCGCCGCAGCCGCCGCTGCCCGCCCACTGGACGCCCGTGGTGCCCGAGGAACGCTTGCCGCAAAGCCCGCAAATGCCGTGGTTGGCCCCACAGGATCGCGTCTCGCTGGGGCTGGCTTCGGCGGGCGGTGCCTCGCCTGCGGAAGGCGTACCACCCGCTCAGCTCGAGGACAGCGCCGCTGTACCCCTGGAAAGCGCAGCGAGCCCCCTGGAGGGGGATGCGGAGCGGCTGATCGCCGAAGTTTTGAACCATCTGCGGGTCGGTGACTGGGCCGACCTTCAGGTACGTGAACGCTGGCGCCGCGTGCAGCTGAGCTGGGCGACGGCCAACCAGACCCTCTACCTCTTCCACGGCCAGGGCGGCCGCGCCTACACCATGACGCGGCGCATCGTGCAGCGCCTGCTGGTGCGGGATCACCTCCGTCCTGTCGATGCCACCGACGTCGTCGCCCGCGCACTCTCTCAGTTGCGCCGACAGTTGCGGGCATAAAGTCCGAGGCGCGTCGGCTCAATGGCCGAGCATCTGGTCTTTGGCGTGGAAGTAACGGCGCGCATAGGCCACGAGCTGATTGTCGGTGGGGTGGTCGATGCTCTCGATGCCGACGACGCGTTCGGCCACCTGCGGATCGTGCTTTTGCAAGTGCTTCATCAGTTCGACCTTGGCCTGGCCCGGGCCGACGATCAGGATCTCCTGGGCGCCGCGAAGTGCTTCGGCGATCTCGTGGTAATACTTCGCGTCGCCGCTGCGATGCCCGGAGCCGACGATGCCGGACTTGACATGCAGATGGGGCCGCCCGCCCTCGGGGCGAACGATCGAGCGCTCGACGTCGTCCGGGCTGATGTGCATGACATGGGCTTCGGCATGATCGAGCCAAACGGCAGCGTGATACTGAGACATGGGTTTCTCCGGTGAGTGGTGATTCAATGTAAAGAGTCTATCGAGCGGGCCGAATCGCTCTCTTGATGCGCGTCAAGCCAGCAGCAGGCGAGGGCGGCTTTCACAGGCACAATCCGAGCGATGGCGGGCTGAGAGGCTGAGAGGGAATTGGTCATGCCCGCTTTGACGTCCCAAAACACCCCAGAGGGCGTTGCAAATGCGCGCCGTAGCCCGAGCTACGGCTGTGCTTTGCGCCTACTCGGGCGCGTTTTGGGGCGCCCCTTCGGGCACGCCCAATTCCCTCTCAGCCTCTGAGCCCCGAGCGAAACAGGACAGACGATGACGGTTCAGTGGTATCCCGGGCACATGCACCGGACAAGCAAGGCGATTGCCGAGCGCATGGCCGAAATCGACGTCGTGATCGAACTGCTCGACGCGCGCCTGCCCGGGTCGAGCGCCAATCCTCTGCTGGCGCGGTTGCGCGGAGATCGCCCCGTGCTGATGGTCCTCAACAAACAAGATCTCGCCGACCCGGCCCGAACCGCGCTTTGGCTGGACTGGTATCGCGCGCGGACGGCAACCGGGGCGCTGGCGCTGGATGCCGCAGAGCGCGCCGCCGCCCGGCTGCTGATCGACGCATGCCGCGCGTTGGCGCCTGGTCGGCATGGGCTGGCCAAACCCCTGCGCGTGCTGATCTGCGGCATCCCCAACGTCGGGAAATCCACCCTGGTCAATGCGCTGTGCGGACGACGGATGGCCAAGACGGGTGATGAGGCCGGAATCACGCGCATGGAGCAGCGGATTCTGCTGGCCGATGACTTCTACCTTTTCGATACGCCTGGCATGTTGTGGCCCAAGATCGAGATCGAACGCAGCGGTTACTTTCTGGCGGCCAGCGGTGCGATCGGGCGCAACGCCTATGACGATGTGGAGGTCGCGCTCGAATTGCTCGATGTTTTGCGCGCGGACTACCCAGAACGGCTCGCGCAGCGCTTCGGACTGGCCGCTCCCGTGGAGGTGTCGGCAACCCCAGCGGACCAGTTGCTCACCGAAATCGGCCGACGCCGCGGTGCTTTGCAGTCGGGTGGACGCGTCGATGAACAAAAGGCGGCCGAGCGGGTGCTGGCAGACTTTCGTTCGGGAGCCTTGGGCCGCGTCACGCTGGAAACCCCGGAGCGTTTCGTCCAGTGGCAAGCCGAGGCAGATCGCGCCAGGCAAGAGCGCGAGGCGCAGCGTGCCGAGCGCCGTCAGCAGCGTCACCCGCGTCAGGCGAGCAGCCGCTGATCGGGCGGGCGAGTTGGGCGGGGGTCGGCCGACCTAGCTGCCAAAAAATTAGGCAGGATAAGGCCCGCCCTTTGAAATCAAAGACTTGGGTATTCACTACAGAACTTGCCCAAGCTTATCCACAAGATTGTTCACGTCCAGACGGGACAACCGCCTCGTCGACCATCTTCTATTCGACCTCGCCCCCGAAGCGCTCGATGAGGTTGGCGACATATTGATCGACCAGGTCTTCGAATTCCTTGCGAACGACCGGTTCGACCACCACGCGCATCAGGGCGGGTAGGGCCACCGAGACGTCGGCCTCGATGTTCAGGGTGACCTGGGTGGATGTTTTCTTGTCCTTGATCTTCCAACTGCCCCGAACTTCGGCATTGCCGATGCCCTTGACCGGCGTCCATTTCACCGTTCGCTTGGCCTTGTCGCTGACATACTTGCAGGCATACACGGTTTGCAGGTGGACCTGCTTCGTCCCCACCTTTTCCATTTCCCACTGATAGACCCCCTCGCCCAGATCGACGAGACGATGCACTTTGGGAAAGTGGCTGACCGACAAGGGGACGTTGGAGAGCACGGAGAACACCTCGTCGGCCTGGGCGTGCACTTCGAATTCGTACTGCAGTTCAATGTGGACGGTGACGGTCATTTCGAACTCCTGGGTGATGCCCCATAGATGCCTCGGCCCAAGCTGCATGTCGAAACCAGTGCCCAGTCCCGACGGCGCTCAAGATGGCTTCGCGGCTCAAAGGGGACCTCAGAGAGGGCGCATCTGCGCGGTTTGCGCATTGTGCCAAAGGCTGGTGTCGCAGCGCGTGGCAGTGCGATGGAAACAAGGGGCGGGCTCCCAAGCCAGGTTGTTGCCTCGCTGGTGGAGCCCGCCTTGTTCCCGGCGGATTCGCCTACGGGCGCGGCTCTGTTTGTCGATCTTTTTCGCCCGCAACATCCGCCGCTCGTCCCCCTTCGGGCCTCCCTGAAGGCTGATGGTGTGACGCTCAAACTCAAGGTTGCCCCATTCATCCAATTTGGTGTCGAGCACCCCTGGCAAGATTGACAGGCATGCGCATGCCGATCGGGTGGCGGCGGGCGGGGCGAAATTTTGTTGTACAATGCGGGCTTCGCGGCTGTAGCTCAGCTGGATAGAGTACCTGGCTACGAACCAGGGGGTCGTGGGTTCGATTCCTGCCAGCCGCACCAAACAAAAAGCCCTGAAGCTGATCGGTTTCAGGGCTTTTTCCTTTGTGTTCGAGGTTTGCGATGAGCAAGGCATTTACCCGAGAGCCAGATGCCGAGGCCGACGATTCGGAGCAACCCGAAGCGGCGGGCCTACCCGCAGGCACACGAAACTACATCACGCCCGAAGGATATGCGCGCTTGCGCGCCGAGCTGCTCGAACTGATCGACGTGGAGCGGCCTCGCGTCGTCGATGTCGTCCATTGGGCGGCCAGCAACGGTGACCGTTCGGAGAATGGCGACTACATCTACGGAAAGCGGCGCTTGCGCGAGATCGATCGCCGCATCCGTTTCCTGACCAAGCGCCTGGAGATCGCCGTCGTCACCGACCCGTCGGTTCACCATGGCCGCGACGAAGTGTTTTTTGGTGCGACGGTCAGGTACGAAGACGATTTGGGCGAGCAGCGTACGGTGACCATCGTCGGAATCGACGAAGCGGATCACACCCAGGGGCAGGTGAGTTGGATTTCGCCGGTCGCTCGAGCGCTTCTGAAGGCCCGCGTGGGCGACGTGGTCCGCTTGCAGACGCCCGCGGGCACGCGGATGCTCGAAATCCTCGAGGTGAGCTACCCGCAGGCGCGGTCGACCTCGTCGTCTTGACGGACCGGGCCGCTGCCCTTACGCACCCGCCATTGCCCGCCGGACGTGCAGCACGTGCGGGGTGCGGCGCAGGCTGCGCATGAGGCTGTCGAGATGGGCTTCGTCCCGGACAGCCACGACGAAGCGCAGATCGGTCGTCTCCATGGCGCTTTCGTCTTCCATGTCGATGTGGGTGATGTCTCCTTCGGCTGCGGCGATGGCGCCGGCCACCTTGGCCAACACGCCTTTGCCGTTGCGCACCGTGACGACGATTTCTGCATCGAACGCCCGTGTGGGCTCATCGGACCATTCGACGGTGATGAAGCGCTCGGCGTCCTTTTGCAACAGCTTGCGGGCGGCTGGACATTCCGCGCGGTGGACCATGAGGCCTTCCCCTCGGCCCAGATAGCCGACGATCGCATCCCCGGGTACCGGCCGGCAGCAGCGCGCAAAACGCACCGAGGCGTTTTCGCTGCCGTCCACCGTGACCGCTCCTTGCGACAGCGTTTCATGGGCGGTGAAGCGTTCGCGGCTCAACAGGATGGCATCGGGTTTTTCGCCGCTTTCGTCGAGCAGCGCCAACATCCGTTTGGCGACGATGCTGGCCACCCGTTTTCCGAGACCGATGTCGACCATGAGCTCGCTGCGACTGCGGCTGCCGGTAAAGCGCAGCAGTTTTTCCCACAACTCCTGGTGCGCCTCATCGTCTGCGGGGACGTGGTCGACGCCCTCGGCGCGTAGGGCCTGGGCCAGAAGCTGCTCACCGAGGCGCTCCGACTCGGTCTGCGCCATCGTCTTGAGGTAGTGCCGGATTTTGGACCGGGCTCGGCCCGTGCGCACGAAGCTCAGCCACGCGGGGTTGGGCGTGGCGGTGGGGTTGGTGACGATTTCGACGACGTCGCCGTTTTTCAGTTCAGCCCGCAGCGGCGAATCAAGGCCATTGATGCGCGCACCGACCGCATGGTCGCCCACGTTGCTGTGAATCGCGTAGGCAAAGTCGACGGCGGTGGCACCGCGGGGCAGGGCCAGGATCTGGCTCTTGGGGGTGAAGACGTAGACCGCATCGGGGAAGAGGTCGACCTTGATGTGGTCCCAGAACTCGGCAGCGTCCCGGGTTTCGTCTTGAATGTCGAGCAGCGACTGCAGCCACTGCGTGCCGAGCCGGTTTCCGTTCAAGGCGCTGCTGTCGTTGTTCTTGTAAAGCCAGTGCGCGGCCACCCCCGACTCGGCCACCACATGCATCGCCTGGGTGCGCAATTGGAACTCCACGTTGATGCCCGATGGCCCGACCACCGTCGTGTGCAAAGACTGGTAGCCGTTGAGCTTCGGGATCGCAATGTAGTCTTTGAATTTCCCTGGGACTGGCTTGTAGAGCTGGTGCAAGGCGCCGAGGCCCGTATAGCAGTCGATGGTCGATGGCACGATCAAGCGAAAGCCATAAATGTCGGTGACCTGAGCGAAACTTAGATGCTTTTCCTCCATCTTCCGATAGATGGAATAAAGCGACTTTTCGCGACCGCTGATTCGCACGCTCAGTCCCAACTCGGAAAACGCCCGCTCCACTTCCGCTTGCACCTTGGCAATCAGGTCGCGCCGCCGGCTGCGGGCCCGCTGCACGGCCTTGGCCAGCACGGCATACCGCCATGGATGCAGATGGCGGAAAGCCAAGTCCTGCAACTCACGGTAGGTTTCGTTGAGGCCCAGTCGATGCGCGATCGGCGCATAGATTTCGAGCGTTTCGGAAGAAATGCGCGCCCACTTGGATCGCGGCATGTCGCCCAGCGTGCGCATGTTGTGCGTGCGGTCGGCGAGCTTGATGAGGATGACCCGCACATCCCGCGCCATGGCCAACAGCATCTTGCGGAAGGACTCGGCCTGACCCTCTTCGCGGGTGGTGAACTGCAACTTGTCGAGCTTGGTCAGTCCGTCGACGAGATCGGCCACCGAGGAGCCGAAGCGCTCGACCAAGTCTGCTTTGGTGACGGCGCAATCCTCCATGGCGTCATGCAGCAGCGCTGCCATGAGGGCGGGGGCGTCGAGTTTCCACAGCGCGCACTGGGCGGCGACGGCGATGGGATGCGTGATGTAGGGCTCACCACTGTGGCGCCATTGGCCGAGATGGGCTTCGTCGGCAAATCGGTAGGCCTGGCGCACCCGCTCGATGTCCGCAGGATCGAGATAGTCCAGGCGCTCGAGCAGGGCTGCAAAGCTCGCCGCCGCTGCGTTGGCGGCCGCCGGGGCCTTGCCAGGCCCCCTCGATTCGGTCGAGGGCGGCGTGGAAGAGGGGGGGACGACGGCGCTCATAAGGATGAGACTTTACTGCCAGAACGGCGAGCTATGAAAAAAGCACCCCTTGGGGTGCTTCGGGCAACGCTGAACAAATCCCCCGCGCGCCGCGCATCGCAGCTGCGGGCGTGCCGTCACGGGAACTGGTTCAGCGTTGCCTTAGGCTGACGCTTCGGGGTTCTCGCCTGGCAGCATGGGGCGGCGAAGCGGCGGACGTTCGAGCGCTCAGATGGGTACTTTCTTGAGCATTTCGAGGCCAACTTTGCCGGCCGCGATCTCACGCAGGGCCGTTACGCCTGGCTTGTTGCGGCTTTCAACCTTGGGCGTATGGCCCTGGGCCAGCATGCGGGCGCGGTACGTTGCTGCGAGCACGAGCTGGAACCGGTTCGGGATTTTTTGAAGGCAATCTTCAACGGTGATGCGGGCCATGGTGGTCTCGGTGAATCAGGAAATGTTCAGAGCGGAGAAGATCTCCGGGCGCAAGCGTCGCTGGGCGACGTAGCGCAGGCGCTGCGCGTGAACGATGGCTTTGAGGTCGAACAAAGCGCGTTCAAATACTTCGTTGATTATAACGTAGTCAAATTCATGGGCATGGGCCATTTCTTCGGCGGCATTGCGCAGGCGCAGAGCGATTACTTCGGGTCGATCTTCGCCGCGGCGCAGCAGTCGCGCACGCAGCTCTTCCCAGCTTGGGGGCAGGATGAAAATGAGCACCGCGTTGGCGAACGCGCGGCGGATCTGCAAAGCCCCTTGCCAATCGATTTCCAAAATCACATCGGCGCCGCTGGCAATACGCTCTTCGATGGCACGGCGGGAGGTCCCGTAGCGATGGCCATGCACGTTTGCCCATTCGACGAACGCGCCTGCGGCAATCATGGCGTCGAATTCGGCGTCCGAAACGAAGAAATACTCGCGGCCATGGCGTTCCTGCCCCCGGGGTGCGCGGGTGGTGTGGGAGACCGACAACTGGACCTGAGCATCGAGTTCGAGCAGGGCCTTGACCAGACTGGACTTACCGGCGCCGCTCGGTGCGGCGACGACGAAGAGGTTGCCGGGGTAGTCGCTCGTCGCGGCTGAGGCGTCCAGCGCAGTCGAGGGGGCGCAGTCCATGTTCATTCGATGTTTTGTACCTGTTCGCGCATTTGTTCGATCAGCACTTTCATGTCGACCGCGATACGCGTGAGTTCCAAGGTGGAAGCCTTGGAGCCGAGTGTATTGGCTTCCCGGTGTAGTTCCTGGATCAAGAACTCGAGGCGTTTGCCCACCTCTCCGCCCTGATCGAGCAGTCGCTCGATTTCCTCGATGTGCGACAGGAGGCGGCCCAGTTCCTCGGCCACGTCGATGCGAAGCGCAAACGCCGTGGCTTCGCTGAGCGCGCGTTCCTGGACCGCGGCGCTCGAAGGGTCGCCGCCGGCCAGGCCGCAGGCTTCATTCCAGCGGTCGATGAAGCGTTGCCGCTGTTGCTCGACCAGTTTGGGGATCAGGGGCTGGGCCTGCTGGGCGAGTGCGCGGATCGCGGCACAGCGCTCGCGCATCAGGCTGGCGAGGCGCTCGCCCTCTCGGGACCGCGCTTCGAGGAAGGCCGCGAGGGCGCGTTCGGCGAGCGGCAGCACGTCGGCCTGCCATTCGTCGCTGCCAGCCGGCGTGTTTGCCGCCAGCCGCAGCACGTCGGCAACGCTCAGCGGCTTGGCTTTGGGTAGCCAGGACAGCACTTTGTCCTGTGCCGCCCCCAGGCGCTGGAGCAGCCGGGGCGCGGGGTCGAACAGGGCTTCTTCGGCGGAGCGGTCCAGCCCCGCCCTCAGTTCGACCTTGCCGCGGCGGATGGATCGGGTCAGCAGCTCGCGCAAGGCAGGCTCGAACGCCCGGAGTTCATCGGACAGGCGGAAGCTCAGGTCGAGAAAGCGGCTGTTGACGGAGCGAATCTCCAGGCTCAGCCGGGGGCGCGCGGAGACAGAGGGGCCCTCGGCCGAGGGCGGATCTTCCCCGTTGTGCAGGACGCTCGCGTAGCCGGTCATGCTGTAAACTGACATTCGATTTTCCTGCTGTTGGCGTTGGGCTTGGCATGGGACGGGATCCCTCGCCAAGATGGGGTACTCATCGCATTGCACGAGGTCGAGCCGCCGCGAATTATGTCAAAGGTCAAACCTGCGCCCCTTCCTCCCGATACCGTCATTGGTGGCTACCGCATCGTTCGCCGCGTCTCCTCGGGCGGCTTTGGCGTGGTGTACCTCGCCGTGGACGCCGAGGGCCAGCATGTCGCCATCAAGGAGTACCTGCCGTCCTCGCTGGCCACGCGCGCGCCGGGCGAGTTGCTGCCGCAGGTCGCGCCCGATAAGCTTTCGCTCTATCGCCTGGGCCTCAAGAGCTTCTTCGAAGAGGGGCGGTCGCTGGCACAGATTTCGCACCCTTCGGTCGTGAGCGTGCTCAATTTCTTCCGGGAGAACGAGACCGTCTACATGGTGATGAACTACCTGGAGGGTGCGACCCTACAGGACTACATCGTCACGGCGCGCGACCTCAAGAAACAGAAGGTGTTTCGGGAGTCGACCATCCGGTCCTTGTTCGACGAAATCCTGCGCGGGCTGCGCATCGTGCACCAGCACAAGATGCTGCACCTGGACATCAAGCCCGCGAACATCTTCATTACCGACGACAACCGCGCGGTGCTGATCGACTTTGGCGCGGCGCGCGAAGTGCTGTCGAAGGAAGGCAATTTCATCCGGCCGATGTACACGCCGGGCTTTGCCGCGCCCGAGATGTACCGGCGCGATTCGAGCATGGGGCCGTGGACGGACATTTACGCCATAGGCGCGTGCATCTACGCGTGCATGCAGGGCTATCCGCCCAATGACGCGCCGCAGCGGCAGGAGAAAGACCGGCTGCCGCTGTCGCTCGCCCGGCTGCGCGGGGTGTATTCCGACAACCTGATCGAAGTGGTCGACTGGTGCATGTCGCTCGACCCCTTGTCGCGGCCTCAGTCCGTGTTTGCGTTGCAAAAGGAACTTGCCCGCGAGAGCGAGCGACGCTACACCAGGCTCACGCTGGGTGAGAAGGTGCGGCTGCAGGTCGACAACCTGATGACCGACACCAAGAAGGGTCTGCGGGCGGCGACGGAATTCGGCAAGAAGATCAAATGATGTTCTCCGTCTTCCAGGTCAGCCGCAAGGGCGGGCGCGAGCGCAACGAAGACCGCATGGGCTATTGCTACACGCGCGACGCAGCCCTTTTTGCCCTGGCCGACGGTATGGGTGGCCACCCCGAGGGCGAGGTGGCGGCCCAACTGGCCTTGCAAACCGTCTCGTCCTTGTTCCAGCGCCAGGCGCGGCCCACGGTCGACGATCCGCACGCCTTCCTCACGCACGCACTGATGGCCGCGCATCATCAGATCGTGCGTTATGCGGGCGACAAAGGCATGCTCGACACCCCGCGCACGACCCTGGTTGCGGCTTTGCTGCAAGACGGCCATGCGTTTTGGATCCACTGCGGCGATTCGCGGCTTTATGTCGTGCGCGACGGCCAGTTGCTGACCCGCACGCGCGACCATTCCTTCGCCGAGCACCCGGCAGCGTCCGAGTCGCTCGGTGGGCCGCCGACCGCCAACCGCAACATCCTGTTCACCTGCCTGGGCTCGCCCGTGCGCCCCATCTTCGACCACGGCGGGCCCTTACGCCTGCTGCAGGGCGACCGTCTGCTGTTGTGTTCCGATGGGCTGTGGGGAACCTTGCCCGAAGAGGCCATCGTGGCCGGCGTTGCGCAGGCTCCGGTCGCAGAGGCCGTTCCCGATCTCGTCGAGCGCGCTCTGCGTGCCGGAGGTGCCCGTTGCGACAATGTCACGGCGATTGCGTTCGAGTGGGAGACGCCCGGCGCGGCCGAGTCGGCGTTTGGGGTGTCGACCGACAGCATTTCCGATGGCGTCTTCGCATCGACCATCCAGGCCGGCCCCGCCGACGCCTCGGCCGATGAACTCGATGACGCCGCCATCGAGCGCTCGATCGCCGAGATCAACGAAGCGATCCGCCGATCCGCGGCCCGCAGAGGTTGACGCTTCGGAGCGGGCCGACCCCGCGCGGGCTCGTCCCGATTCACCGACAGGAAGCTCTTTGATGACGACATTCATTCGTTCTGGCGGCCGTGCTGCCGATGCCTTACGCCCGGTGCGCATCACCCGCGGCTACACCATCCACGCCGAGGGCTCGGTGCTGATCGAGTTCGGCCACACCCGGGTGCTGTGCACCGCCTCCGTGCTCGACAAAGTGCCGCCGCACCAGAAGGGCAGCGGCGAAGGCTGGGTCACGGCCGAGTACGGCATGCTGCCGCGCGCCACGCACACCCGCGGCGACCGCGAGGCCGCGCGCGGCAAGCAAAGCGGGCGCACGCAGGAGATCCAGCGGCTCATCGGCCGCTCGCTGCGCGCGGTGTTCGACCTCAAGCGCCTCGGCGAGCGCACGCTGCATCTGGACTGCGACGTGATTCAGGCCGACGGCGGCACGCGCACCGCGGCCATCACCGGCGCCTTCATCGCCGCGCAGGACGCGGTGAACCGGCTGCTGGCCGAAGGCAAACTGACCGAGAGCCCCATCACCGACCCGGTTGCCGCGATTTCCGTCGGCATCGTCGAGGGAACCCCCTTGCTCGACCTCGAATACACCGAAGACGTCGCCTGCGACACCGACATGAACGTCGTCATGACCGGTGCCGGGCATTTCGTCGAAGTTCAGGGCACCGCCGAGGGGGTGCCGTTCACGCGCGTCGAGATGAACCGCTTGCTCGATCTGGCCGAGAAGGGCATCCGGGAGTTGCTCGAACTGCAGCGTATGAGCTTCAAAAACGAGAGCAACTAAAGGCCATTTCATGCTGGGGAGAAGGGGAAAACCTTGAAAATCGTGCTCGCATCGAACAATTCGGGCAAGCTGGCGGAACTGCAGGCCATGTTGGGCGATCTGCCGGTGCAACTGATCCGCCAAGGGGAACTCGGCATCCCCGAGGCGCCCGAGCCTTACCGCACCTTCCTCGAGAACGCCCTGGCCAAGGCGCGCCATGCGGCGGCGGCCAGCGGCCTGCCCGCGCTGGCCGATGATGCCGGCCTGTGCGTCGATGCGTTTGGCGGGCTGCCCGGTGTGGACACCGCCTACTACGCCACCCAGTTCGGCTTTGAGAAGGGTGATGCGAACAACGTGCGTGCCCTGCTCGAGCAAATGCAGGGTCAGGCGAACCGGCGCGCGGCCATGGTCAGCACCCTGGTCGGCGTGCGTTCGCCCGACGACCCCGAGCCGCTGGTGGCGGTCGGCCGTGTGGTCGGCGAGATCGCGCGCGAGCCACGGGGCCACAACGGCTTTGGCTTCGACCCCGTGATGTACATCCCCGAGTTCGGCCGTACCTTCGCCGAGTTGCCGGTCGAAGTGAAAAACGCCCACAGCCACCGCGGCAAGGCCGCACGCGCCATGGCCGCCATGATTCGCGAGCGTTGGCTGTGACCGAACCCCTGTCCGACGTCGCCGCCCACTACTTGCGGCCGGGCACGCTGCAACTGCGCGAGCAGCCGCCGTTGTCGCTCTATGTGCATCTGCCTTGGTGTTTGAAAAAATGCCCGTACTGCGACTTCAACTCGCATGCCGTGCGCGCCGCCCCGCCCGCGGAGCACACCCTGGTTCGCGCCGCACCGCAGGGCCGCCAGCCAAGCGCGCCCGAAGCCAACGCGGCAGCGGCCGTGCCCGAAGCCCGCTATGTCGAGGCCCTGGTGGCCGACCTCGATGCCAGCCTGCCGCTGGTCTGGGGCCGGCCCATCGTCAGCGTGTTCATCGGTGGCGGCACGCCGAGCCTGTTCAGCCCTGAGGCCATCGAGCGGCTGCTCAGCGCCATTCGCGCCCGCCTGCCGCTGATCCCGGACTGCGAGGTCACGCTCGAGGCCAACCCCGGCACCTTCGAGCGCGACCGCTTCGCCGCCTACCGCGCCGCCGGGGTCACGCGGCTCTCGATCGGTGTGCAGAGCTTCAACGACGCGGCCTTGCAGGCGCTCGGTCGCGTGCACGACCGCGCGCAAGCCATCGCCGCGGTCGAAGAGGCCGCCCGCGCCTTCGACACCTTCAACCTCGATCTGATGTACGCCCTGCCGCAGCAAACGCTCGCGGCGCTCGACGAAGATCTGGCCACGGCGCTCGCCTTCGCGCCGCCGCACCTGTCGGTCTACCACCTCACCATCGAGCCCAACACCTACTTTGCCAAGCACCCGCCCGCGCTGCCCGAAGACGACCTGGCTTACGCCATGCTCGACCGCATCACCGAGCGCACCGCGGCGGCCGGGCTCGAGCGCTATGAAGTCTCCGCCTACGCGCGGCGCGGCCACCGCTGCGTGCACAACCAGAACTACTGGCAATTCGGCGACTACCTCGGCATCGGAGCGGGCGCGCACGGCAAACTCAGCTTTCCGCACCGCATCGTGCGCCAGGTGCGCTGGCGCGAGCCCGAACGCTACCTGGAGCGCGCGCTGGCCGGCGCACCCATCGCCCAGGCCGAGGAAGTCGCCCGCGCCGACCTGCCCTTCGAGTTCATGCTCAACGCGCTGCGCCTGCGCGAGGGCTTCGACTTCGCCCGCTACACCGCGCGCACCGGCCTGCCGCTGTCGACCCTCGAGCCGCAACTCGCCGAAGCCGAGCGCCGCGGCTGGATCGAACGCGACCTGCAAGGCCTACACCCCACCGAGCGCGGCTTCGACTTCCTGAGCGACTTGCAGGCGCTGTTTCTGCCTTGAGCGGGCTGCGCGCCCGTTGGCGCAGCCGGCCCAGTGTTCCAAGCAGCGGCCCTCAAACCGGTCCACCCACGCCCTTGAACTTCTCCACGAACGCGGCGATTTTCTGGAACACGCGCTGCTTCAGGCTCAGGTATTGCGGGTTGAGCGGACTCATCTTGGGCAGGATGGCATGGAGATCGGTGCCGCTGTCGCTGGCGAATTCCCGCTTCAGGGAGGCCGCAATATAGCGCCGAGCCGCTTCCGGGTTGAGGTTCTCGGACTCGATCAGCGCCTGCGCCTCGCGCTGCTGCTCTGCGCGGGCAAAGCTGAAGAACGCCTCGATCACGCCGGCCTTGTCGCCGAGCTGGTTCAGGTCCGTCTGGTTGATGAAGTCCACCACCAGGCTTTCCTTGGCGCGCTGGCCGAGGCTGGCGCGAATGACGCGGCGCACCTCGTCCACCAGTTCCGACTTGCTGCGGGTCTTCTTGTTGTGCTCGAAGATCAGCTCCAGGATGTAGTCCAGGTTGATCTCCTGCGATTTGAGCAAATCCACCTCGAACACCACATCGTTCCAGTCGATGCTGGACTGGGCTTGCTGGTCGGCCTGCTTCTGGCGATGCAGCCAGTCGCGCACATCGTTGTACACCGAGCGGTAATCCTGCAGCGTGCGCTCGGGTGGCAGCGCAATGGCCGATAAGGCCGCCAGATCCGCCTCATCCAGACCGTGGCGGGCCTGGAACGCCGCCACCGCCGCCGGGTCGTTCGCATCGATGCCCTGCCATTCCTTGAGGCGCGCAAACTCATCGAAGTTCTGCAGGATGTTCTCGACGCGCAGATACTCGCCGAACAGCTTCACGAACGCCTTTTTGTCGGCCTCTTTTTCGATGGCCGTGGGGTCGGGGAAGCGGCTTTGCAGCTCTTGCACCACCTCGACATAACCGCGCCTCGCCTCGCCCGTGAGGGCGTCGGTGAAACCTTCCATGTATTCGCGGTAACTCTTTTCCAGCACCACGTTGCGCGTGTTCTTGTCGCCAAACAGGGTGATGGCATCGATGGTCGCCTGCTCCAGATCGCGGAAGGTGACGATGTTGCCGAAGGCCTTGGTGGCGTCGTAAATCCGGTTGGTGCGCGAATACGCCTGCAGCAGACCGTGGTAGCGCAGGTTTTTGTCGACGAACAAGGTGTTCAAGGTCGGCGCATCGAAGCCGGTGAGGAACATGCCCACCACGATCAGCAAATCCACCTCACGGTTCTTCACCCGCAAGGAAAGATCGCGGTAATAGTTCTGAAAGCCCTCGCCGTCCAGGCCAAAGTTGGTCTTGAACAGCGCGTTGTAATCGGCGATGGCGCGGCCCAGAAACGCCTTGGCGGTGCTGTTCATGGCCGAGACATCCATGCCTTCATCCGCAATGTCGCCCACCGCGTCCTGCGCCTCGTTGGCGGCATAGGAAAAGATGGTCGCCACCTTGAGCGGCTGCGCGCTGTCCTTCTGCAGCGCCTGGAAACTCTCGTAATACAGCTTGGCCGCGTCCACGCTGCTGACCGCGAACATGGCATTGAAGCCCCGGCTTCCCGGTTGCAGGCGGTGGGTCTTCTGGCGGTAATGGGTCAGGATGTACTGGGTGATTTCGCGGATGCGCTCCGGGTGCAGCAGCGCCTGTTTGTTCTCGGCGGCGCTCAGCTTCTGCTCGTCCTGCTCGGTCTCGAGGGCGCGGAAGCGCGGGCGCACATCGTTGTAATCCACCTTGAACTTCAGCACCTTTTCGTCGCGGATGGCGTCGGTGATGACATACGAGTGCAGTTCCCGCCCGAACACGCTGGCCGTCGTCTCCGCGCCCGCCGCGTTTTGCGGAAAAATCGGCGTGCCGGTAAAGCCGAACTGGTAGAAGGTTTTGAAGCGTTTTTTCAGGTTCTTTTGCGCCTCGCCGAACTGGCTGCGGTGGCACTCGTCGAAAATGAACACCACCTGCTTGCGGTAGATGGGCAGGTCGGCCTCGCTCTTGAGCAGGTTGTTGAGCTTCTGGATGGTGGTGACGACGATGCGGTTGTCATCCTTCTCCAGATTGCGCTTGAGCCCCGCCGTGCTGTCCGAGCCGTTCACGCTGTCGGGCGAGAAGCGCTGGTATTCCTTCATGGTCTGGTAGTCCAGATCCTTGCGGTCCACCACGAACAGCACCTTGTCGATGAAATCGAGTTCGGTGGCCAGCCGCGCCGCCTTGAAACTGGTGAGCGTCTTGCCGCTGCCGGTGGTGTGCCAGATGTAGCCGCCGCTTTCCGGCTTGCTCCAGTTTTTGGCCTGGTAGCTGCTCTTGATCTTCCACAAAATCCGCTCGCACGCGGCGATCTGGTACGGGCGCATCACCAGTAGCGTGTTGCTGGTGTCGAACACCGAATAATGCAGCAGCACGCGCAGCAGCGTGTCTTTCTGGAAAAAGGTGGCGGTGAAATCCTTCAGGTCGCGGATCAGGCTGTTGTCCGCTCTTGCCCAGTGCATCGTGAAATCGAAGCTGTTTTTGTTGCGCTGGGTGGTGTTGGCAAAGTAGCGGGTATCGGTGCCGTTGGAAATCACGAACAGTTGCAAAAACTTGAACAGCGAATGCTCGCTGTTGAAGCTCTCCTTGCTGTAGCGGTGCACCTGGTTGAACGCCTCGCGGATTGCCACGCCGCGGCGTTTGAGCTCCAGCTGCACCAGCGGCAGGCCGTTGACCAGAATCGTCACGTCATAGCGGTTGGCCAAGCTGCCCGTCTGCTCGAACTGGCGGATCACCTGCACCTTATTGCGAGCGATGGTTTTTTTGTCCAGCAGATAGATGTTCTGGATGCGGCCATCGTCGAACACGAAGTCGTGGATGTGATCGTCCTGAATCTTGCGGGTCTTCTCGACGATGCCGTCGCCGGGCCGGTCCAGCCAGGTTTCCACGAAGCGCTGCCATTCCCCGTCCGAAAACCGCACCCCGTTGAGTGCCTGCAACTGCTCGCGCACATTGGCCAGCAGCACCGCGGGCGTGTTCAGGTCCGCGCGGTATTCGTACCCCTGGCTTTGCAGGTCGCGGATCAGCTCCATCTCCAAATCGTATTCGCTCTGGTAGCTCTCCGCCGCTTTCCACGCGGGCGTGTAGCGGTCCAGCACGATGAAGTGATTGGATTCGGCGATGGTCTTGTAGTCGCTCATGTCAAGCCTCGCTGGATATCTTGTTACCTGTGGGTTTGGGGAAGCTGAACAGCAAATCGCGGTAATAGGCGTATTGCTTCTGGCGCAACTCGATCTCGCGCGGCAGGCCTTCGGTGAGAGAGTTCGTCAGTGCGTCGAACTGGTCGAGGATGGCGACGATGCGGGCTTGCTCGGCGAGGGATTTTTCTGGGTTGTTTGGGAAAGGAATTGGCACTTGATATTCCAAAACCCTTGTCTTATCACCGCGCGGCATCTTTGCGCCCTTGGCGTGCTGCATCATGTAATCAAAGAACCTATCCACGGCCAGCGCATGAAAAAGATATCGTGGATTGAGGCGTGTGTCTGTTGCGCGTATCACAAGCACATCACCATTTGTTCCGCCAAAGCGGTCAGCGTGCCATATTTTCTTCAAGTACGGACGGATGTTCCCGATCAATATATCGTTCGGCTTGTATTCAACCAGCCTGCCTGAAGTCGGCACATAACTTGAATTACCCCTGCCTGCCCTGTCTTGCAATAGGTTATCGACACCAACATAGTTTTCTTGGTCAACCTGTTGCGCATGAATTCGATTGGTAGAATAGCATGCCACTTTCCCCAACGTCCTCCACTCCACCTCCCCATCCTCAAACCGCAGCAACTGATCGCGATAATAGGCATACTGCTTTTTGCGGGCGGTCAGCTCGGCGGTCAGCTCGGCGGTCAGCTCGGCGAAGCTGTCCAGAATGCGGACGATTTCGGCCTGGATTTCCAGCGATTTTTTCGGGTTGTCCGGGCAGGGGATGGGGATGAGGATTTTTCTGAATCGCTCCTTGGATACATTGAAACGGGTCACGCCACTAGCGGTTTTTGCAATTTGCGACCGCATGAGACCGCTTCTAAAAAGATACTTCGAGTACCCTGGCAAAATCGGAACGTCATTTCTAAAGCGAACGCCGAACGAGAAGCTATTTAAATAGACTTTCTCGTCCGGGGGCGTCATAACCACCGAAGACATACCGACCTCGTCAGGCGTCTCTGATGATCCCGTGAATAAAACATCACCAAACCCGATGAAATTTTGATTCTCCGATTCGGCAATATTCACTGGTTCGAGAGATTTCAAATCGACTGACAAGTTGTCGAAAATATTTTTGTAGCTGACATACCGTGAGTCGCCCCCATCAAAGTCTGATTTTATTTTTCCGGTCAGGCCGCCGTATGTCTCCGCAATTTCCCCCAAGGGCTTCCAAGCCACATCCACCCCGCCCAACAGCCTCTCCAAAAAGTTCTCGCGGCTCATGTCTGTCCTCCCTGCAATTCGCGTTCGATCTGCTCGATGCTGGGCAGGCTGTTTTGCCATTCGATGGGCATGGATTCCGGTAGCTTGAATTCGGCAATGCCCATGGGCTGGGTCTTGTCGCTCAGGGCGTATTCGGCCACCACTTTGTTTTTGCTCTTGCACAGCAGCAGGCCGATGGTCGGGTTGTCGTGCTCATGGCGCAGTTGTCGGTCGACGGCGGTGAGGTAAAAGCCCAGTTGCCCCAAATGCTCGGGCTTGAACGCGCCGGCCTTGAGCTCGATCACCACATAGCAGCGCAGCTTGAGGTGGTAGAACAGCAGGTCGATGAAAAACTCGTCACCGCCCACGTTGAGCAGCACTTGCCGACCCACGAAGGCAAAGCCTGCGCCCAGCTCCAGCAGGAAGTCGGTGACGTGCTCGACCAGCGCGGTTTCAATGTCGCGCTCGCTGGCTTCCTGGCCTATGCCCAGAAAATCGAAGCGGTAGGGGTCTTTGAGCGATTCGCGCGCCAGGTCGGATTGCGGCTTGGGCAGACGGGCATCGAAGTTGGTGATGGCCGCGCCGCTGCGCTCGAGCAAGCGGCTTTCGATGTGCATGACCAGCACGTTGCGGGACCAGTTGTGTTCGATGGCCTTGGCCGCGTACCAGCGGCGGTCTTCTGGGCTCGTGAGCTTTTCCAGCAGCGCCAGATGGTGGTACCAGGGCAATTGTGCAAGCACCGCTTGCACAAATTCAGCATCGGGCCACGCTTCAGCAAAGGCCCGCATGTACTTGAGGTTACGCGGGGAAAACCCCTGCATCTCGGGGAAGGCGGTGCGCAGGTCGTGCGACAGGCGGTCGATGACCTTGGCACCCCAGCCTTGTTGGGCTTGCCGTTCCAGAATGTCGCGCCCAATTTGCCAATAGAGGGTGATCAGCTCCCGGTTGACCGCCAGCGTCGCGCGTTGCTGGGCGCGGTGGATGCGGCCTTTGAGTTCGGCCAGCCAATCGGCGTAGCCTTCGGGCGCGGGGATGAGGGCAACCGGCGTGTCGGTCATTGCGCGCCTCCTTCGATTTCTTCCACGATGGCGTCGATGGCGCGGCGCAGTTCGTCGATGCGGGCCACCGTGCGCTTGATCTCAGCGTTGAGCTGCACGATGTCCACCACCTCGCGGGTGTCTTTGGCCTCCACATAGCTGCTGACCGACAGGTTGTAGTCGTTGGCGCGGATGCGCTCCAGCGGCACGGATTGGGCAAAGTGCAGCACGTCGGCCTTGCTGTCGAACACGGCCATGATCTGCTCGATATGTTCATCGAGCAGCACGTTGTTGTTGGTTTCTTTCTTGAACAGGCCGCTGGCGTCGATGAACTGGGTGCGGGTGTCCGGCTTGTGTTTGGACAGCACCAGAATGTTTACCGCGATGGTGGTGCCGTAAAACAGATTGGGCGCGAGCGCGATGACGGTTTCCACATAGTTGTGGTCCACCAGGTATTGACGGATTTTCTGCTCCGCCCCACCGCGGTAGAAGATGCCGGGAAAGCAGACGATGGCCGCGCGCCCCTTGGCCGAGAGGTAGTGGAGCGCGTGCAGCACAAAGGCGAAGTCGGCCTTGGATTTGGGCGCGAGTACGCCCGCCGGGGCGAAGCGCTCATCGTTGATCAGCGTGGGGTCGTCCGAGCCCACCCACTTCACCGAATACGGCGGGTTGGAGACGATGGCGTCGAAGGGTTTTTCGTCGGCAAAGTGGGGTTCCAGCAAGGTGTTGCCAAGCTGGATGTTGAATTTGTCGTAGTTGACGTTGTGCAGGAACATATTCATCCGCGCCAGGTTGTAGGTGGTGTGGTTGATTTCCTGCCCGTAATAGCCGTCTTCGATCCGGTGCTCGTCGAATTGTTTTTTGGCTTGCAGCAACAGCGAGCCGGAGCCGCAGGCCGGATCGTAGATTTTGTTGACGCTGGTTTGCCCGTGCAGCGCCAAGCGCGCGATCAGCTTGGAGACATGCTGCGGGGTGAAGAACTCGCCGCCCGATTTGCCCGCATTGGCGGCGTAGTTGGAGATGAGGAATTCATAGGCATCGCCGAACAGGTCGATGTGCGCTGCGTCGAAGGGGCCAAAGTCCAGATCGGCGACGCCTTTGAGCACGGCGGCCAGGCGAGCGTTCTTGTCTTTGACGGTGTTGCCTAGGCGGTTGCTGGTGGTGTCGAAGTCGGCAAACAGGCCCTTGATGTCCTGCTCGGACGGGTAGCCGCTGGCCGAGGCTTCGATGCTGGCAAAAATCGCGGCGAGATCGGTGTTGAGGCTTTCGTTGCTGCCGGCCTTGGCCACGACATTGACGAACAACTGGCTGGGGTAGATGAAATACCCCTTGGTCTTGATGGCGTCGTCCTTGATTTCCGGCGTGATGACGCTGTCGGGCAGCTCGGCATAGCGGAGGCTGTCGTCCCCGGCTTCCATGTAGGCGGCAAAGTTTTCGCTGATGAAGCGGTAGAACAGCGCGCCCAGCACATATTGCTTGAAGTCCCAGCCGTCCACCGCACCACGGACATCGTTGGCGATTTGCCAGATGCGGCGTTGCAGTTCGGCACGTTGTTGAATGCTGGTCATGAAGGGTTCCCTGCGGTTTTTTTGGGATCGGTTCGGGGACTGAACGGGCGGGTTGCACCCGGCGCGACGGCGCCGGGTGGGGCGAAGCCACATTTTGGCGTACGAAGTCAGGCGCGCAGCAGCTCGGGACTGCGGCGGGCAGGCACACCAAGGCCGCTCGGGGGGGGGGGACAATCAGCGGATGGGGCGTTTCGACGCGACGGTTCAAAGGAGTCGCCCGAGGCGGGCGCGAACCGGGAAGCAAGGCTGGCGGAGACGGTGAGATTCGAACTCACGGACGGTTGCCCGTCGGCGGTTTTCAAGACCGCTGGATTAAACCACTCTCCCACGTCTCCGAAGGCTCGCATTCTACCGAGGCCGCGCTATGCTCGGGCCCGGTATCCGCATGGAGCACGACGATGGATGAGGCACGGAACGCCAAGGATTTCGGGGTGGTCTGGACCACCTTGCCCGAAGAGGCGCAAGCACGCGCTTTGGCGCGCGCGATCGTCGAGGCCGGGCTCGGGGCTTGCGTGCAGCGGCAGGCGGTGCGCAGCACCTATCTTTGGCAGGGCGCGCTGTGCGACGAGGCCGAGTGGCTGCTGAGCATCAAGACGGTGCGCGCCAATTTCGAGCCGCTGGCGCGCTTCATCCGCGACCACCACCCCTACACGGTGCCGGAAATCGTGATGCTGCCCTGGGCGGCCAGCACGCCCGATTACGCGCAGTGGGTGCTCGAGACAACGCGGCGCGCGGAGCTGCCCGCAGCGAATGCGGGCAGCGGCGGGGCAAGCCATGACTCCTAAAACAGGAGCGGCAGAGCGGGAATTGACGCTGGCATTCGGCTGAAAACTTCAAAAATGCTCTGGCTGGGGCCGACCGCGGGCATTCGGCACCAGAGCCCTCAATGCCCCTGCGAACCGCGGTGTGCCCAGGCGGTGGTGCGCTTTTCGATGACGGCGAAGAGTTCATACATCGCCATCGCCATCACGCCGACGACGAGCAGGCCGGCGAAGGCCAGGCCCATTTGCATCGCCGAGCCGGCGGAGATCAGCAGGTAGCCGATGCCTTCGTTGGCGGCGGTCATTTCCGACACCGTGGTGCCGACGAAGGCCAGGGTGATCGCCACCTTGAGCGAGCCGTAAAAGTACGGCATCGAGCGCGGCAAGCCGACCTTCATCAGCACATCCCAGCGTCGCGCGCCCAGAACCCGCAGCACGTCTTCCAGTTCGGGCTCGAGCGTGGCCAGCCCGGTGGCGATGTTGACCATGATGGGAAAGAAGCTGATGAGAAAGGCGGTCAGCACTGCGGGCCCCACGCCGATGCCGAACCACACCACCAGGATCGGCACGAACGCCGCCTTGGGCAGCGCGTTGAAGCCGGTCATGAGCGGGTAGACCGCGGCATACGCCAGCCGCGAGCTGCCCAGCATAAAGCCCAGCAGCACCCCCACCACGATGGCGATGCCAAAGCCGGCCATCGTCACCCAGAAGGTGCGCCAGGCGTGGCCGGCGATGATGGTTTTGAACTCCCAGAACTGGTTCCAGATGCGCGCCGGGCTCGGGAACACGAATTCGGACACGTCGAACACCGTGCACACCAGCTGCCACAGCGCGACCAGCGCCACCAGCAGCAGCCAAGGCGCCCAGCGTTCGAGGGGTTTGGCGTTCATCGGTCAGGGTTCCTCATTGGGGCAGGGCGGGTGCGTCGGGGCGGCGCAGGGCGCCGATGTGGCCGCGCAGCTCGTGCACGATGTCGGTGAAAGCGGTGCTGTAGGTGGTTTCGAGGTCGCGCGGGCGCGGCAGGTGGATTTCGCGGCGCACCACGAAGCGGCCGGGGCTCTTGCTCATGACGTAGACGGTGTCGGCAAGAAAGACCGACTCGCGCAGGTCGTGCGTGACGAGAATCACGTTGAAGCGCTGTTCCGTCCAGAGGTCGCGCAGGATGCACCAGAGTTCTTCGCGGGTGAACGCGTCGAGCGCGCCGAAGGGCTCGTCGAGCAGCAGCATCTTGGGCTCGTGGATGAGCGCGCGGCAGATGCTTGCGCGCTGCTGCATGCCGCCCGAGAGCTGCCAGGGGAATTTGTCCTCGTAACCGGCGAGCCCCACCTTTTGCAGCAGCGCGCGTGCGCGGGCTTCGTATTCGGGCCGCCGTGCCTTGAACTGGCTGCGGTGCGGTTCCACGATTTCGAGCGGCAGCAGCACGTTGTCCACCGTCGTGCGCCAAGGCAGCAGCGAGGGTGCCTGAAACGCCATGCCCGAGATCTTCAGCGGCCCGGTGACCGGCGCGCCGTCGATGCGGATGCTGCCGCGCGACGGGCGCTTGAGGCCCGTGGCGAGCTTCATGAAGGTCGACTTGCCGCAGCCCGAAGGCCCCACGATGGCGATGAATTCGCCGCGGCGCACCGTGAGGTCGATGGACTCCACCGCGAAATGGTTTTGCGCGAGCAGTTCGTCGTTGTAGGCCAGCCAGACGTCGCGGAACTCGACGAAAGGCTCGGCGTGGAGCTTGGCGTGCGGATCGGCGGCGCTCATGGCGGGCGTCAGCGGCTCAGGCGGGTTCACTTGCGCGCGGGCGGCAGCACGTTGAGTTCGGCGGCGCTGGGCAGAAAGCTCGGATTCCAGACCGCGTCGGGGTTCACGCGGGTCTTGGTGTTGAACGCATCCGACACCTGAGACGCCATCAAGGCCAGGCGCGAAGGCACCACGCGGCCAAAGCCTTCGGCGCGCGCGTCGGGGCTGGCGATCACGCTGTCGATGGCCAGGCGCAGGCGGCGTTTTTCCAGCTCCACGTTGATGATGCCGTCGCGCTGCTTGACGTATTCGATCGCCGCGTCGGGGTTGGCCATGACCTCCTTGGCGCCGCGGGCAAAGGCCTTCAGGAAGGCGCGCACGGCCTCGGGGTGCTCCTTGATCATCTTCGGCGTGGCGATGATGGCGTTGCCGTAGAGCTTCACGCCGTAGTCGGCGTAGGGGAACAGCACCACGTCCGACGCTTGAGCGCCGCGCGCTTCGAGGTTGAGCAGCGAGGTGAACGAAAAGCCCGTGATCGCGTCCACGTCACCGCGCACCAGCATGGTTTCGCGCAGCGGCGGGTCCATCGACACCCAGGTCACGTTGCTCACGCCATTGGCCTTGGCAAAGATCGGGAACGCGCGCCGACCCGCGTCGAACACCGGGGCGCCGAGCTTCTTGCCCGAGAGATCGGCGGGCTTGCTGATGCCCGACTTCTTGAGCGCCATCACCGCCGCGGGCGTGTTGTTGTAGACCATCATCACCGCCACCGGCTTGTTCGGCGCGTCGGGGTTATTGGCGTGGAATTCCATGAGGGCTGCGAGGTCGGCAAAGCCCATGTCGTAGGTGCCCGAGGCGACGCGGGTGACTGCCCCGCCCGAGCCATTGCCCGCGTCGACGCTGACGTCGAGCTTGGCCTCCTTGAAATACCCCTTGGCCAGCGGCGTGAGGAACAAGGCCGAAGGCCCCTCGAAGCGCCAGTCGAGCTGGAACTTGATCGGCGTGCTTTGCTGCGCCTGTGCGCCCCCGAGGGCAGCGCCCAGCGTCAGCGCGGCGGCAAATTGCAAGAGATGTCGTTTGTTCATGGTGCGCTCCGAAAATAAACCCAGATGTTGATGCGGCGTCGCCGGGGCAGCGCGGGCTGGGGCGAGGACAAGCAAGCCGTGTGCCCGACCACGCCCCGAGCCGTTCCCGGTCACCCGCTTGCGCCACTTGCGTCGCTTCGGCGCCGGCGGTGCCGCTCGCCCGCCCGATTGTGATCGCTCGGGCCGCTGCGCGACCCCGAGGGGAAACCCGATCAAGCCCCGGCGCGCAGCCCCGAGGCCGCCGCGACCGCCGTCATGTTGAGCACGCGTCGCACCGTGGCCGCAGGCGTGAGGATGTGGGCCGCGCCCGCCACCCCCATGAGGATCGGGCCGACCGTCACGCCCCCGCTGCTCGTCGTCTTGAGCACGTTGTAGAGGATGTTGGCCGCGTCCAAATTGGGGCAGATCAGCAGATTGGCCGCACCGTGCAGGGTCGCATCGGCGAGGTATTGGCTGCGGATGTCCTCTTTCAGTGCGGCATCGCCGTGCAGCTCGCCGTCGCACTCGATTTCGGGATGAGCCGCGACAAACAGGTTGCGCGCATCGCGCATTTTGCGTGCCGAGGCGCGCTTGGACGAGCCATAGCTCGAATGCGACAGGAAGGCCACTTTGGGCGGCAAGCCAAAGCGCTGCACCTCCTGGGTGGCCATCCAGGCGATTTCGGCCAACTGTTCGGCCGTGGGGTCCTCGTTGACGTAGGTGTCGGTGATGAACAGCGGGCCTTGCTCGGTCATGAGCGCGTTGAGCGCGGCGTAATTGGCGCAACCCGCCTTGCGGCCCAGCACGCTGTCGATGCGCTCGAGATGCGTGACGTAGCTGCCCACGAGGCCGCAGATCAGCGCGTCGGCATCACCGAGCGAGATCATCAGCGAGCCAATCAGCGTGTTCGAGCGCCGCACACCCGCCTTGGCGCCCTCGGGCGTCACACCGTTGCGCGCCTGCAGTTGGTGGTACCGCTCCCAGTACTGGCGGAAACGCGGATCGTCCTCGGGGTTGACGTTGTCCACATCGCGGCCCAGCTTGAGCCGCAGCCCCGCCTTGGCGATGCGCGCCTCGATCACCGCGGGCCGGCCGATCAGGATCGGGAAGGCCAGGTCCTCGTCGATGGCCATCTGCGCCGCGCGCAGCACGCGCTCGTCCTCGCCGTCGGCATAGGCCACGCGCTTGGCGCCGTGCGGGACGGCCTTCGCGGCGTTGAAGATCGGCCGCATGAGGATGCCGGTTTGCGTCACGAAGCGCGTGAGGCTTTGACGGTAGGCTTCCAGATCGGCGATGGGTCGCGTTGCCACGCCCGACTCGGCCGCGGCCTGGGCGACGGCGGGCGCGATGCGCAGAATCAAGCGCGAATCGAAGGGCTTGGGAATCAGGTAATCGGGCCCGAAGACGAGTTCCTGGCCCACGTAGGCGGCGGCGACTTCGTCGCTGGTCTCGCTCTTGGCCAGCGCGGCGATTTCCCGCACGCAGGCGAGCTTCATCGATTCGGTGATGCGCGTCGCGCCGCAGTCGAGCGCGCCGCGGAAGATGTAGGGGAAGCACAGGACGTTGTTGACCTGGTTCGGGTAGTCCGAGCGGCCGGTGGCGATGATGCAGTCGGGGCGCGCTGCCTTGGCGAGCTCGGGCCGGATTTCGGGCTCCGGGTTGGCCAGCGCCAGGATGATGGGTTGCGCCGCCATGGTTTTCACCATGTCGGGGGTGAGCACGCCGGCGGTCGAGCAGCCGAGGAACACGTCGGCGTCGCGCACCGCATCGGCCAGCGTGCGCAAATCGGTTTTTTGCGCGTAGCGGGCCTTGGATTCGTCGTAGCCGCCCGGCCGGCCTTCGTAGATCACGCCCTTGGAGTCGCAGACGAAGATGTGCTCGCGCCGCACACCGAGCTCGACCATCAGGTCCAGACAGGCCAGCGCTGCGGCACCCGCGCCCGACACCGCGACGCGCACGTCCTGGATGCGCTTGCCCACGAGTTCCAGCCCGTTGAGCAGCGCCGCCGAGGAGATGATGGCCGTGCCGTGCTGGTCGTCGTGGAACACGGGAATGTTCATGCGCTCGCGCAGCTTCTTCTCGATGTAGAAGCACTCGGGCGCTTTGATGTCCTCGAGGTTCACGCCGCCGAGCGTGGGTTCGAGCGCCGCGATGATGTCGACCAGCTTGTCGGGGTCGTTCTCGGCGAGTTCGATGTCGAACACGTCGATGCCGGCGAACTTCTTGAACAGACAGCCCTTGCCCTCCATCACCGGCTTGCCCGCCAGCGGCCCGATGTTGCCCAGGCCCAGCACCGCGGTGCCGTTGGTGATGACGCCCACCAGGTTGCCGCGCGAGGTGTATTCGGCCGCCAGAGCGGGGTTGGCCTGAATGTCGAGGCAGGGGTAGGCCACGCCGGGGGAATAGGCCAGCGACAAATCGCGCTGGTTCGACAGGGCTTTGGTCGGTTGCACCGAAATCTTGCCGCGCACCGGCAGGCGGTGGTATTCGCGCGCCGCATCGCGCAGCGCTTGTTCGGCAGGGGAGAGGTTTTCTTGGCTCATGGGGTCTCCTGGGACGGTTTCCTGGGGGGTTTTCTAGATACTGTATCCCCACCGCCGAGCCGGATTCCTGCTGCGCGGGTCACCACAGCTTTCACGGCAGTTGGGCGCGAGCAGGTCGCGCAGGGTGCGGGCGACCACCTGGGTGGCACGGCGCAAGTCTTCGAGCTCGAGGCGCTCGTCGGCGCGCTTGGCGTGCGACTCGAGCACCGTGCGCGGCCCGGCGCCGTAGATCACGCCAGGGATGCCGCGCTCGACATAGAGCCGTACATCGGTGTAGAGCGGCGTGCCCACCGCGGGGATCGGTTCGCCGAACAGGGCTTGCGCGTGGCGCTGCAGCGGCTCGACGAGCACGCGGTTGCCGGGCAGGGGCACCATCGCACGCGCGAGCAGGATGCGGCGCACGTCCACGCGCAGTGCACGACCACCGCGCGGCGGGGCAAAGCGCGCGGCAGCGGCCGCGATGGTGTCCCGCAGCGAGGCTTCGACCTGCGCGGGGTCTTCCTCGGGGATCATGCGGCGGTCGAGTTTGAATACCACCTTGCCCGGTACGACGTTGGTGTTCGTGCCGCCTTCGATGCGCCCGATGTTGAGGTAGGGGTGCGTGATGCCTTCGACGCTTGAGCACATGCCGAGGTAGTCGCGGTTGAGCGCATAGAGCGCTTGCATGATGTGCACGGCGCCCTGCAGCGCATCGGTGCCGCTGTCCGGAATGGCGGCGTGGCTCATCTCGCCCTGCACCGTCACCTCGAGCTGCAGGCAGCCGTTGTGCGCCACCACCACTTGGTAGCTGAAGCCCGCGGCGATCAACAGGTCCGGCCGGGTCAGGCCCTGGCTCAGCAGCCAGCCCGGGCCGAACTCGCCGCCGAACTCCTCGTCGTAGGTGAAGTGCAGTTCCACCCCGCCGCGCAGCGGCTTGCCCAGCGCTTCGAGCGCGCGCAGCGCGAACGTATAGGTGGCAAAGTCGCCTTTGCTCACGGCCGCGGCGCGGCCATAGATCTTGCCGTCCTCGATGTCGCCGCCGTAGGGGTCGTGCGTCCAGCCCTCGCCCGGCGGCACCACGTCCCCGTGCGCATTGAGCGCGATCACCGGACCTTCGTCGCTGTAGCGTCGGCGCACGATCAGGTTGGTGATGGACTCCAGCCCGTGCGCACGCACCTCCTCGGCGGGCACCGGATGGCGCTCGGGCCGCAGACCCATGCCTTCGAGCAGTTCTGCGGTGCGCTCGGCATGCGGCGCGTTGTTGCCGGGCGGCGTGTCGGTCGGCACGCGGATGAGTTCTTGCAGGAAGCGCACCTCTTCGTCGAAGTGGGCGTCGATCCAGCGGCCGAGAGCTTCGTAATCATTCATGTCTGGACGTCGGGGTCGCCGGCGAGTTGGTTCAGAAGGTGCTCAAACGCAGCGACGGCCAACTCCATGTCGTCGCTGGTGGTGGATTCGAGCGGGTTGTGGCTGATGCCGCCGTTCTCGCCGCGCACGAACAACATGGCTTGAGGCAGGATTTGGTGGAGCTTCATGGCGTCGTGGCCGGCGCCACTGGGCATACGGTGAACGGGTAGGCCGAGCGCCGCCACGGCTGCCTCCCAGCGGGCTTGCCAAGCGGGGTCGCTGGGCGCCGCGGCGGCGCGCATCGTCTCCTCCAGCGTGTGCTCGACACCATGCCGGGCGCTGATGTCGGCCAGGCTGCCGAGCACGTCGGCAATCAGGGCATCGCGCTGCGGGTCGGTGGGCGCGCGCAGGTCCAGCGTGAAGCGGCAGCGGCCCGGAATCACGTTCACCGAGCCGTTGGGCACTTCGAGCCGTCCCACGGTGCCGACAGAGTCGCCATCGGCCCGGGCGCGCGCCTGCACCGCCAGTACCAGCTCGGCTGCGGCGACGGCCGCATCGTGCCGTTGGTCCATGGGGGTGGTGCCTGCATGCGCGGCAACGCCGATGAACGCACCCTCGAAACGCACGCTGCCGTTGATCGAGCGAACCACGCCCAGCGGCAGGTTCAGTGTGTGGAGCACCGGGCCTTGTTCGATGTGGACTTCGACGAAGCCGAGGTAGTGCCGCGGATCGCGGCGCAGCGCCGGAATGGCCGAGGGGTCGAGGCCGGCCTGCAGCATCGCCGCACGCAGGCTGACGCCGTCGGCGTCGCGTTGCTCGAGCCACTCGGGCCGGAAGTCGCCCACCAGCGCGCCCGAGCCGAGGAAGGTCGCCTTGAAACGCTGGCCTTCTTCCTCGGCAAAGGCAACCAGTTCGATGCCGAACGGCAGCCGCCGGCCCGCAGCGGCCAGTTCGCGTACACAGGCCATGGGGACGAAGATGCCCAGCCGCCCGTCGTACTTGCCCGCGTGACGGACCGTGTCGTAGTGCGAACCCGTGAGCAGGTAGCGCGCGCTGGTCGCACCACCGGCCGGGTGGTAGCGGCCGACGACGTTACCCACTGCGTCGATAGCCACCTCGTCGAAGCCGTTGGCGCGCATGTGCTCGGCAATCTCGGCGGCGCAGGCGCGGTGCGCTTCGGTGAGGTAGGTGACGGTCAGCTCGCCGCGTTCGGCGTAGCCCGGGTCGCTGTGACGGGCCAGCCGCTCCAGCCAGTCCCAGACCAGGTTGCCGCGGGCCGGGGTGTAGCCAAACCGCTCGTTGAGCCGGAGCTCGGCGATGCGGTGGACTTGGCGCAGGCACTCGGCGAATTCGACGGCCGGCGGGTTGCGCAAGCGGCGTTCGAAGCTCGCGATGATCTGCGCGCGGTTGAGGCCCGTGCCGCGCGGCCCGCGCACCGCGAGGATGAAGGGCCAGCCAAAGCGGGTGTTGTATTGGGCGTTGAGTGTTTGCAGCCGCTCGAACTCTTCGGGCGTGCAGGCGGTGAGGCCCGCGGTCTGTTGCTCGCCGGTGGAGGTTGGGGTCAGGGTGCGCTGCACCATCGCCTTGCCCGCGAGTTCGGGGTGGGCGCGCAGCAGCGCGAGTTGCCGCTCCTGGGGAGCCGTCGCCACGGCCTGAGCCAGCGCGTATTTCAGTTGGGCCAGGGTACGAAAAGGCCGTTGCCTCAGGGCGGCCTCGGCCACCCAGGGACTGTGTTCGTAAATGCCGTCGAGCAGGGCCACGGCGTCGGCCGCGCTGGCCTCATTGAGGGTGTCGAGCGTCAGGGGCATGGCGGGGTCAGCCTCTCAGTCGATGGCGGGGCAGGGGTGGTGTTCGCGCCAGTGGCGCGCGATGTCGATGCGCCGGCACACCCAGACACGGTCGTGGCGCTCGATGTGGTCGAGGAAGCGCTGCAGCGCCACGATGCGCCCGGGCCGTCCGAGCAGTCGGCAGTGCATGCCGATGCTGAGCATCTTCGGGCGGTCGAGTCCGTCAGGGTCGCCCTCGGCGTAGAGCGCGTCGAAGCTGTCGCGCAGATAAACGTAGAAGTCCTCGGCCTGCGCAAAGCCCTGGGGCAGTGCGAAGCGCATGTCGTTCGCGTCGAGGGTGTAGGGGACGACGAGGTGGGGCACCACCGCGCCGTCGCTGCGGCGCACCTTCATCCACACGGGCAGATCGTCGCCGTAGTAGTCGCTGTCGTAGACAAAGCCGCCTTCATCGACCACGAGCCGACGGGTATTGGGGCTGTCACGGCCGGTGTACCAGCCCAGCGGGCGCTGACCGGTGAGCCGCTCCAGAATCGCGATGGCCTCGCGCAGATGGGCGCGCTCGACTTCCTCGGGCACGTTTTGATAGTGAATCCACTTGAGGCCGTGGCAGGCGATCTCGTGGCCGAGTTCGGTCAAGGCGGCCGTGACCTCGGGGTGGCGCTGCAGTGCGCTGGCCACGCCAAAGACGGTCAGCGGCAGGCCGCGGCGCTCGAATTCGCGCAGCAGCCGCCACACCCCCATGCGCGAGCCGTATTCATAGATGCCCTCCATGCTGAGGTGGCGATCCGGGTAGGCCGCGGGGTTGAACATTTCGGATAGGAACTGCTCGCTTGCAGCATCACCATGCAGCACGCAGTTCTCGCCCCCTTCCTCGTAGTTGAGCACGAACTGCACCGCGATCCGCGCACCCCCGGGCCAGCGCGCGTGCGGCGGGTTGCGGCCGTAGCCGACCAGGTCGCGCGGGTAGGGAGCGGTGGTGTCGTAGAGGGCGTGCGTCATGACGAGAGGGCCTGGGCGATGTCGTGCGTGGGCACGGGGCGGTCGTAGGTGAGGCTGGCCTCGACATGGTCGAGGTGCTCGGCCATGAGCCGCGCGGCGCGCTCCTCGTCGCCGGCGGCGAGGGCTTCGACCAATTCGAGGTGTTCGTCGCTGGAGTGGGCGGCGGCGTCGCGGCTCTGGTATATCAACGTGATGAGGGCGCAGCGCGAGAGCAGGTCGCTGAGCATTTCGGCGAGCACCCGGTTGCCCAGCAGTTCGGCCATGCGCACATGAAAGTCCCCGAGCAAGGTGGTGCGCTCGGACACATTCCCCGCAGCGACGGCTGCGCGCTCGAGCGCCATGTGCTCGCGCAGCGCGGCAAGCTTTTCCGGGGTGGCCTCGCGCGCGAGGCTGCGCGCCATGCCCACTTCCAGCAGCCGGCGCACCGCAAACACCTGCCGGGCCTCTTCGGCCGAGGGGGAGGCGACGAAGGCGCCGCGCGCGGGCAGCATGCGCACCAGGCGCTTTTGCGCGAGCTGGAACAAGGCTTGGCGTACCAGGGTGCGGGATACGCCGAAGTGGTCGGCCAATGCCTGCTCGGCCAGCTTGGCACCGGGCAATAAGCGGTGTTCGATGATGGCGCGGGTCAGGGCATCGACGATGCTGCGGGTGGCGGTGGATGTGTCCATGCGGGGGATTCTAGAGCGCGCACCCGAAAGTGCATACACTTCAGTCGACGATTTTGTCTGGGATATGCCCGCCGGAGGCTTTCATGGGACTGAGCACGCATGTTTTGGACACCATGCACGGAACGCCGGCCGCCGGCATGGCCGTGGCCCTGTATGCCACCGACGCGGACGGCGCGCTGCCGCGGCTGTTGCGCCGCATCGTGCTCAATGCGGACGGGCGCAATCCCGACGGCCCCGTGCTGGACAGCGCCAGCTTCCACCGGGGTACCTACCGGCTGTGCTTTTCCGTGGCGGACTATTTCCGCGCACGCGGCGTGGCTTTGCCCGAACCGCCCTTTCTCGACGTGGTGACGCTGGATTTTGGCGTGGCCGACCCGGATCAGCATTACCACGTGCCGCTGCTGGTGAGCCCGTGGAGTTACGCGACTTATCGCGGCTCCTGACGCGGCGATCGCCATTCTTTTTTTATATGGCCGTCATAAGGTCGGCTGCATAGAATCAGTACTTTGTCTCACCGCCCCCAACGCCCCATGCCAGAAGTCACCAATACCGTCCGCTTCGTGCTGGACGGCCGCATCGTCGAAGCCCGGGGCGTGCGCCGCACGACGACGGTGCTGGATTACCTGCGCGAGCACCTGCACCGCACCGGAACCAAAGAGGGTTGCGCCGAAGGCGACTGCGGAGCCTGCGTGGTGCTGGTGGGCGAACTGACCGAGGATGGCCAGCGGGTGCGCTACGCGCCGGTCAACAGTTGCCTGCAGCTGCTGCCCACGCTCGATGGCAAATCGCTCAAGACGGTGGAGAGTTTGCAAGGGGCGGACGGTCGTTTGCACCCGGTACAGGAGGCCATGGTGGCCTGCCACGGTTCGCAATGCGGGTTTTGCACGCCGGGCATCGTGATGAGTTTGGCGGGCTTGCTGCAGTCGGTGGCGCAGCCGGGCCGTGCGGAGGTGAACGATGCGCTCAGTGGCAATCTGTGCCGCTGCACGGGGTACCGCCCGATCGTGGACGCGGCGTTGCAAGCGGCGCAGGCACCGGCCGAGGCGCTGCGCATCGACGACGCGGCCGATCTGCCTTTGCTGCAGCAGATCCGCCGCGCGACCGAGCCGACCTACAGCCTCGAGGGCGAGATCGTCGTGCAGCCGGTGTTGCGAACGAAAAAAGGCAGCGAGTTCGTGGCACCCGCGACCGTCGAGGAACTGGCGGACTATTTGGTGAAGAACCCGGATGCGACCTTGCTGGCGGGTAGCACGGAAATCGGCCTCAAGGTCAACAAAGCGTTTTTGCGGCCCGCGCGCATCGCGTACCTGGGCCATGTGGCGGAACTGCGTCGGGTGCAGACCACGCCCGAGGCCTGGCAGATTGGCGCAGCGGTGCCGCTCGCGGAGGTCCAGACGCTGTTGGCCGACGCCTACCCGGATTTCGCGGAGGTGCTGCGTCGCTTTGGCTCGCCGCCGATTCGCTCCACCGCGACGCTGGCGGGCAATATTGCGAACGGCTCGCCGATTGGGGATTCCATGCCCTGCCTGATGGCGCTCGACGCGACGCTGCTGCTGCGTCGGGGGCGCCAGACGCGGCGGCTGCCGCTGACGCAGTTTTACACGGGGCAAAAGCGCACCGTGCTCGAAAGCGGCGAGTTCATCGAGGCGGTGGTGGTGCCGCGGCCGCGCGCGGGCGAGGTGTTTCGCGCGCACAAGGTCAGCAAGCGTTTCGAGCAGGATATTTCGGCGACGCTGTTTGCACTGCGCTACCGGCTCGTGGAGGGGCGGTTCGCGGACGTGCGCGTGGCCTGTAATGGGCTTGCGCCCGCGCCCTGCCGGGTGCCGCTGATCGAGGCGGTGCTCGAAGGCCGCGCGCCGGCCGATGTGACGGCGGCCGAGCTCGACGCCGCCGTGGCGGCTGGCTTTACGCCCCGTGACGGCTTGCGCGCGAGCTGGCACTACCGCGCGCTGCTGGCGCGCAATCTGGTGCTGCAATTCGTTGAGGACGCCGCTGGCGTCGAGGAGACTGCCCGATGAACGCGCCTGCCTTGCCCGAAACCTTGATGTCGCTCGCGCCCGTGCAGGGCCGCGAGCTGCCGCACGAATCCGCCCGGCTCCATGTGACGGGCGAGGCGGCTTACACCGACGACCTGCCCGAGCTGCGCGGCACGCTGTACGCGGCGCTGGTGCTCTCGCCCGTGGCGCATGGCGAGCTGATCGGCGAGGGCATCGACCGCGCCGCCTTGATGGCCGAGCATGGCGTGGTCGCGGTCTACACCGCGCGCGACATCCCGGGCGAGAACAACTGTGGCCCGATCGTCCATGACGACCCGTTTCTGGCCGATGGCGTGGTGCAGTACCTGGGGCAGCCGGTGGCCATCGTGGTGGCGCGCGAGATGGTCTACGCCCGCGAGGCGGCGAGAAACGCGAAGGTCGCGGTGCGCGAGCGGCCGGCGATCCTGACCATCGACGAGGCGATGGCCGCGCAGAGCTTCATCCTGCCGCCCAAGGGCATCACGCGCGGCGAGCCCGCGGCGATGCTCGAGCGCGCGCCGCACCGGCTCAGCGGCCGCACGCATTGCGGGCAGCAGGAGCAGTTCTACCTGGAAGGGCAGATTGCCTACGCCGTGCCGCGCGAAGATGGGCAGCTCACGCTCTATGTGTCCACCCAGCACCCCGACGGCAACCAGCGCGAGGCCGCGGCAGCGCTGAACCTCGGGACGCACGACGTGGAAGTGATCTGCCGCCGCATGGGTGGAGCGTTCGGGGGTAAGGAAGGCCAGTCGAGCATCTTCAGCCAGAGCGCGGCGCTCGCCGCCTGGCATTTGAAGCGGCCGGTGAAGCTGCGGGTCAATCGCGATGACGACATGACCATCACCGGCAAGCGGCACGACTTCCGCATTGACTATGACGTGGGTTTCGACGACACGGGCCGGATTCTCGCGCTCGATGTGACGCTCGCGTCGCGCTGCGGCTACTCCACCGACTTTTCCGGCCCAGTCAACGACCGCGCGGTGCTGCACATCGACAACTGCTATCACCTGCCGCATCTGCGCGTGGTGAGCCACCGCTGCAAGACGCACATGCAATCGGCCACGGCGTTTCGCGGCTTTGGCGGCCCGCAAGGCATGTTTGGCATCGAGACGGTGATCGAGGAAATCGCGCAGGCGCTCGGCAAGGACCCGCTCGAGGTGCGTCGCGTCAACCTCTACCGCGACCCGGCGGTCTCGGGCGATGCGCTGAGTCTGACCACGCCGTATGGGCAGCGCATCGAGGACTGGATCGGTGACCGCGTGATCGACCAGCTCGAGGCCGAATCCGGCTACCCCGAGCGGCGCGCGCGCGTCGCCGCGTTCAACGCCCAGAGCCGCACCCGCAAACGGGGCCTCGCCCTCGTGCCGCTCAAATTCGGCATTTCATTCACGGCGACCATGCTCAACCAGGCGGGCGCGCTGGTGCATGTCTACCAGGACGGCACCGTCAGCGTGAACCACGGCGGCACGGAGATGGGGCAGGGCCTCAATACCAAAATGGCGCAGGTGGCGGCCGACGCGCTGGGCATTCCCGTGGAACTGGTGCGCGTGACGGCGAGCGACACGCAAAAGGTGCCCAACGCCAGCGCCACCGCGGCGTCGAGCGGCGCGGACATGAATGGCGCGGCCATCATGGACGCCTGTGCGCAGCTGCGCGCGCGGCTCGCGGGTGTGGCCGCGCGCATGCTCGACCTGCCGCCGGATGCTATCGAATTCAGAGCGGGCGAAGTCCATTTGACGCCGGCATACCGCCAAAAAGACTCAGAAACTCGGCTGAGCTGGGCTTCGGTGGTCAAGCAGGCCTGGCTCGATCGCGTGGGGCTGTCGTGCACGGGCTTTTACCGCACGCCCGAGATTGCCTACGACTTCAACACCCTGCAAGGCAAGGCCTTCTACTACTACTGCTACGGCGCGGCGGTGAGCGAGGTGGAAATCGACACCCGGACCGGCGAATGGTGGTTGCGCGCGGTGGACATCGTGCATGACGTGGGCCGCAGCATCAACCCGGCCATCGACCGCGGCCAGATCGAAGGGGCGTTCGTGCAAGGCATGGGGTGGCTCACGATGGAAGAGTGCATCTGGTCCCTCAAAGGCGACGCCGCGGGCTTGGGCCGCGGCCGGCTGCTCACGCACGGGCCCAGCACCTACAAGATTCCGGTGGCCGGCGACGTGCCCGAGCATTTCAAGGTGTCGCTGTTCGAGGGCGAGAACATCAAACCCACGCCCTACCGCAGCAAGGCGGTCGGTGAGCCGCCGTTGATGCTGGCGCTGTCGACCTTCTTTGCCTTGCGCGATGCCGTGGCCGCCGTCGGTGGGCACCGCGTGCGCGTCGACCTCGACGCGCCGGCCACGCCCGAGCGCATCTTGCTCGCCTGCGAGCGGGTGCGTTCCGCCTTGGAGTGAGGCTCAGAGAATCGGCGTGAACAGTCGGGCTGCGTGGTCCCGCAGCCGCGCCGCCAAAGGCCGGGCGTGCCAATGGGCCAGCGTGACCGGGTGCGATTCGGCCCGGCGTTCGAAGAAATCGCCTTCGAGCCGGGCCGCGAGCGCGGCATCGTAGACCTCGAGGTTGAATTCGAAATTGAGCCGCAGGCTGCGCGCGTCCCAGTTGGCCGAGCCGAGGCTGACCCATTGGCGGTCGACGAGCATGAGCTTCGTGTGGTCGAAAGGGCCCGGCCGCTCAAAGACGCGCACGCCATGTTCGAGCACCTGGGCGTAGCTGGCGCGGCTGGCCCATCCGACGAAGGCATGGTCGCAGCGTTGCGGCACGATCAGGTCCACCTCCACGCCGCGCAAGGCGGCGGTGGAGAGGGCGGTGAGCAAAGTGGTTTCGGGCACGAAATAAGGCGTTCGAATGCGCACGCTGTGTTGTGCGCTCGCGAGTGCACCGGACCAGGTCCAAAGCAGACGATCGATGGTGTCGTCGGGGCCAGCTTCGATGCCGCGTGCGAGGGCGCTGCTGCGGCGGTCACGGTCGCCCGCGGGCCACGCTGCAGGGCAGCCTGACCCGCTGCGCCAGAAGGAGGACCCGAGCCATTCGTCGGCGCTGTCGAACCAGTCGCGCGTGAAGGTCAGCATCAAGTGCTCCAGCACCGGCCCTTCGATGCGGAAGTGCAGGTCCCGGAAGGCAGCTTGGGGCGCGGCCGGCGACCAGTAGGGCGCATGGATGTTCATGCCACCCGTGAAGCCCACACGCCCATCGACCAGCAGCAACTTGCGGTGGTTGCGCAACTGAACCGCATGCAGCCGGGCGGGAACGATCGGGGGGTTGAACGAGGCGACGGGCACGCGCTCGCGGGCCAGCGCGCGGTAGGCGGTCTGGCGGGAAAGCCGGACATTCACGTCGTCGATCAGGACGCGCACGGCCACGCCCCGACGGTGCGCGCGAACGAGCGCGTCGACGAAGGCGCTGCCGATGCCTTGGCCGTCAAAGATGTAGCTGGCCAGTGCGATGCTGTGGCGCGCCTCGTCGATGGCTCGCAGCATCTCGGGGTAGGCCATCGCACCGCCGTGCAGCGGCTCGACCGCATTGCCGGCTGTGAGTGGCAAGCCGGTGGCCGACTCGACCAGGTGCGCCAAGCCCTGGAACGTGGGCGGAACCGGAGGCGGGGCGTCACCACCGGCCTGTGCGGGGGCTGCCGCAGCGGCGCGGTGCACCGAGGCCCGCAGACGCCGTGCGCGTCGCTCGATGCGATTGACCCCAAACAAAAGATAGAGCACCGAGCCCGCCAGCGGCAGCGCGGCGATCACGAGCAGCCACAGCGTGGCCGAGCGCGGCTCGCGCTTGTGCAGCAGCGCGTGGCCCATAAAGAAGGGCGCCACGATGGCCGAAGCCACCAGGGCGCCCAGGGTCCAGGCATCGTTGCCGAGGACAGGCATGGTCGGCCGTGTGTCCGCTGGAGCCGACCGGTCAGCGTGTCAGCGGCTCAGCGACCGCCGCCATGCAACCACACCGTCAGCCGCACCCGGCCTTCGCCGCTGGGCCGAGCAATGCCCGCGTCGCCGAGGCGCGCCTCGATGAAGCTCTGCGCCAGTTCGATCCAGCTCGCCACGCTGCGCTCGGTGGTGTCGAGCACTTCGGCAATGGCGGCATGGGCCAGCGCGTCGAGTTCGGCGAGCAGCAAGGCGCGGCGCCACGCCACCGGCAGGTCTTTGAGCACATCGACCACGTAGGCTTGTTCGCCAGCCCGCTCTGCGGCGGCAGGCTGCTCGGTGCTCTCGGCAGCAGCCTCGACCGTCTCCGGCAGCACATCGGCGACGCTGAGCGTATCGTCGGGTTGGTAGTACTCGTAGAGTTCTTCTTCGACCATCGATTCGGCGTCGTCCTGAGCGTCCGTTGGCACCGGAGCGTCGAGCGAAACGGCCTCGCCGTATGGGCGGCTCGCGGCGACCTCGCGGTCGATGGCCTTGAAGAGGTTTTTCAGCAGTTGCCGATAGACCGCGTCTGAGTCCGCACCGGGCTGCCACGCGGCTTTGGTCGCGGCGGCGGCCTCGTCGACGACATCGCGCACGGTCGGGTAGTCCGAGGGCAGGTCGCCGACGGCGCGCAAGTAGGCAAGTTCACGGCGTGCCACTGCTTCGAGGCGTTGCAGCAGCGCATCGATGCCCTGCTGCGCCTGCGTCGCCACGGTTTCGGGCATCGCCGCGATCTGTTCCTTGAGCGCATGCAGCCGCTCGCGGCGCGCCTTGCGCTTGTACTGATCCTGGCCGCGCAAGAGCTCAAAGTGCTTCTTGGCTTCGCGGAACAGGCGCGCCATCGCGGCTTCGCTCGCGACGACCGGCTCAGCGCCCTCGGCGCTCGCAGCGATGATCTTCTTGCCCGGCAGGTGCATGTGCAGCCGCACGGTAAAAGCCTTGCCGCCCCGCTTGAGCTTGCCCAGCGTCGCGTGCAGCACGCTGTCCTCAGCACCGTGCTTGACCAGCAGCGGCTGGAGCTGCTTGGACATCTGGGTTTCGAGGGCCTGGGCCCAGCCCGGCGCATCCTGCGCCGAGGTGCCTTCGTAATGGAGTTTGATGTTCATGTGTGGTTTGAATCCGTCGGATGATCGCCGCCGAGCTTACCAGCGCAACGACGCTGCCGCACCCTGGAAGTCGCGCAGCACTCGGGCTTCGGCCTCACCGCGAACGAACTCAAGCCGCGCGCCAAAGTCGCGCGCGAGCTGCCAGACATGGTCGCGCAAAGCCACTTCCTGCGGCTGGTCGCAAAAGAGTTTGGCCATTTCTGCCGTGCCGCCCACAGCGCCCTCAGGGCAGCGCCAGATGCGCGCATCCAGCGCCCAGGGCAGCACCAGCGTTTCCACACGCCCCAGTTGCAGCGCGTCGAGCACGGGGTCCAGACCCCAGACGCCCGGCTGCTCCTTGATGCGTTCCAGCAGCGCCAATTCGGCCTGACGTTCGGCCGCTTCGAGGGCCGGCGTCACACGTTCGAGCAAGTCGGCCGGTGTCGGGTTCGATGCGTTGCCGGGCTGGGGCACGCGGGCGACCACCCGGTTGCGCAGGCCGCGGCTGAGGTAACCCTCGAAATGCGACACCTGCCACGGTTCGCCCATGAGGACGAGGCGCTCGACACCCAAGCGGTCGACCGTCTTGTCGAGCGCCTGGGCGAGGCGCGTGTAGAGCTTGTGCATCCAGGTGCTGACTTTCGCGGCTTCGCGCTCTTTCGGCGAGAGCTTGTCGAAGCTGCCACCCGTGTGCGCACGGCGCAGCGCTGCGGCGTTTTCGATGCGCTCGGCCAGGTCTTTGAGCTCGCGCCATTCGTCGGCGCTGATGTCGGCAAAGACGGCGGTGTCTTCACGCAGCTCGCCCAGGAACAGCTCATAAAAGCGCCACTTCGCGCCTTCGAGATGGAGCACACCGCCACGCTCGTATTCGTCCGCGGCGAAGAAGATGGGCGTCAGATACGGCTCGCCCCAGCGCGCTTCCACGCGCCCCTGGGCCAGGTCGACCACCGGCAGATCCACCTGCAGGTCGATGCGGCGCACGACCAGACGGCCGTGCAAGCCGCGGGTCGCAAACAGCGCCAGCGTGCGTGCAGCCGGACGTTCCTCGTCGATGAGCGCCAGGACTTCGTCATACAGCGGCGTGTCGCGCTTGCCGTGAGCGTCGCGGATTTCGGGCAGGTCCTTGAGGGCGTTTTTGATGCGCTTGGCCCACGCGCGGCCCGCGTTTTCGGGGCGTGCGGGGTTGATGTCCGCATAAATGGACAAAACAGGGGCTCCTGCGTCGCCAAACGCGGACTGCAGGTCTTGGGTCAATGAATCGAGTTCGGTCATGTTGTGTTTCTCATTCTCTAGGGTTGGTTTCGGAAGCGTCGGGTCGACGCAAGGCTGAGTCGGTCGCCCCGAACCGGTGGGGGAACGCTCAGCCCTGCGTTCGGGTTTGCCGGGCGCTCAGGCGCTCTTGCGCAGTTGGAGCGCCAAAGCCAGCAACAGGGCGCCCGTGATCAGGGCTTGCACGCCCATCATCAGGCCCATGGTCACCATGCCGGCAGCGGGGTTCAAGGTCAGCACGACCGGAACCGCAGCGCCAAAGGCGACGCTGATGGCGCCGCTGAGCATCAGGATCCAGCCTCGGCCGCCTTCGCGCTGCAGGCGACGGCCGGCAGAAAATTCGAAGACGCCGGTGGCGATCGCCCACAGCGACAGCAGCACCCAGTTGAAGACGACCAGCGTCATGGCCGCCGCCCAGGGCACGACGAGCACCACGATGCCAGCGAAGATGCCAAGCACCCCACGCAGCACCCAGGACCACCATTGGTCGGTCTTCTGGCGCGCGTGGTGGATGCCCAGGCCCACCGACAGCACACCGTCGGCGAACGCATAAGCACCAAAGACGAAGGTCAGCGCGTAGACGGCCGCCAGCGGCGACCACAGCGCAATGGCACCAAACAGCAGAGCCAGCACGCCCCGCAGCGCCAGCCACTTCCAGTTCGTCTGGATCAGGGAGACGAAGGCGATCCGGGTGACGCCGTTGTCGGGCGTTTTCACGAGGTTGTCCGTCATGATGGGGCTCCTCGATCAAGGTTGGGTGGCGTTGGCTTTGCCGTTTTGGCTGGACTTGAACAGCTTGGCGAGCGAAGCCTTCACGCCTTCGAACCAGCCGCTGCCGGACTTGCCGCCTTCGGTCTTCTTGCGCAGTTCCTTGATCTCTTTCTGGAAGGTTTTGTGCTCGTCCTTGCTGCCGTAGCCGAGCGCGGCGGCACGGGCCACCTCTTCACTGCTGAAGCGCAGTAGGTCGGCGAGTTTTTTCTCTTCATCGGCCGTGCGGCTCGCCTTTTGGGCCAGTTGCTCCGCCTCCTTGAGCGCATCCTCGACATGCAGCAGCGGGATCGGGATGGCGGTTTGCTGCACCACCAAGGTGTTCAGTGTCGTGGCCAGCAGCTTTTTCGCCTCGGCGATTTGGTCCTTCTCGGTCAGACGGGCGGCCTCTTTGATGGCAGCCGGGTAGGTGGCCATCGGCAGGTTCACGACCTCGATCGTGATTTCGCTCGCCAGCGGCTCGAGCAAGCGGCGGGCGTCCTGCACCCGCTGGTCGCCGAGTGCCGATTTGGCTTCCTTGACGACCCGCTCGATGTCTTTGGCCGTGCCGAGGAATTCATGCGCCCGCACGACGACGTCGACGGGGGCGAGCGCGAGTTTGGCGTCGCGCGCGACGATGATTTCAAGCTTGCCGGTAGCACGGGCCATGGCCTCGAGTGCTTCCTTCTTCTTGCCTTGTTCGAGCAGTTGCAGCGCCGATTCGGTCTCGCGCAGGGCCGTGACGGCTTCCTGAATCAAGGTGTCGGTCTGCTTGCGCGTCTGGGCTTGCACATTGGCGTTGGCGCCGGGCACCGGCTTGGTGGCGGCGGGTGCCGCATCGGCTGCATAGGCCGAGGCGCCGCCAAAGGCCAGCGCAGCCGCGAGCGCGAGGTGGCTGGGTTTGAGGGTTTTGAGTGAGGTTTTCATCGTCGATCCTTCCGTTGTTGCTGTTGTTGAGACGACGCCAATGCAGCGGCGGCAACAGGCTGCCGCGCAAAACCAAGTGCCCGAAAATCGGGCAGCGTCGACGGTCAGCTTGGGATGGGGACGATGGGTTTCAAGCCCCCGCGCCTCCAGGGGGTGCGGGGGCGTGCTCGTGCGGCAGGGGGCGTCGCGCCGTGGCCGACGCCGCAGGGGGCGGTTCAGTCTTGCCCTTCGGTCAGGGTGTCGAGCTGGAAGCGACCGGTCTTGTGCCAGAGCCAAGTGTCGGTGTAGGTGACTTTGCCGAGCCGCTCGGGGACGGGGAAGGGGGCGGCGGCGCGGATCGTGCGTTCGATTTCCGCGACGACTTCGGGGGCGTGGGTCGGAGCGCGCATCCAGTGGATGCCCTGAACCTGGCCGCGCCGGTCGACCTCGACTTGCACGGTGCCGATGGCGTAGAGCATCGGCGGCAGGCGGCCGATATAGATGCGATCGGTGTTGAGCCGGTAGAGGTGCGCGGCCGCATCGCGTCGATACTCACGGGGGCTGCGTGCCTGCGACGCAGCCACGCCGGCGGGTGCAGCAGCGGCCGGCGCAGGGGGCGCGGTGGGCGTAGACGGGGGCGCCGAGGGGGCAGCGGGCGGTGGCGACGGCGGGGTGGTGCAGGCCGCGGCCAGCAGGGTCAGCGCGGTGGCAGCCAGGGCACGCAGGCCGCGGGCGCTGCGGGGTGTCGTCATCAAAAGCGTTTGGGGCATGGTCCGAAGAAGAAGTTCAGAAAAGCTGGGCTCGGCATACTGGGTCAGCGGTAATTGTGCAACCGGAGCGGCGCTCGGGCCGAGTCGAAAGGTAATCAGTGGTGAACGCGTTGACGGAAGTTTTCGAGCGCTGGGCGCAGGAGCCTGCGGTGCTGGTCGAGGTGGTGGCCACGCAAGGCTCCGCACCGCGCGAGGCGGGGGCCTGGATGGTGGTGTCGGCGCAGGCGGTGCGCGGAACGATCGGCGGCGGGCATTTGGAGTTTGATGCGATTGCGCAGGCGCGCCAGATGCTCTCGGCGAGCGAGTCTGCCGATTCGGCGCAGACGCTGGAGCGGCGCGTGGCGCTCGGGCCCAGCCTCGGGCAGTGTTGCGGCGGCGTGGTGCAACTGCGGTTTGAGCGTTTGCAGGGGCTCGACGCTGCGGCCCGGCAGCGGTTGATGCAGCGTTTGACGCCGGCCACCCTGCCGGTGGCGCTGTTTGGCGGCGGCCATGTCGGGCGGGCGATCGTGCAGGCGTGCGCGCCCTTGCCGGTGGCGGTGCATTGGATCGACAGCCGCGAGGGGATTTTCCCCCCGGAGCTGCCGCCGAACGTGCGCGCCGAGCATTCGGAGCCGGTGCAGGCGGCGGTCGATTCGATCGCACCCGGCAGCCGCGTGCTCATCATGAGTTTCAGCCATGCCGAGGATTTGGACGTGGTCGCGCGCTGCTTGCGGCGCCAGCGCGTGCGCGGTGACCTGCCGTTCGTTGGCCTCATCGGCAGCAAGAGCAAATGGGCGGCGTTTCGCCACCGGCTCGAGGGGCGTGGCTTTTCGGCTGAGGAGATCGCCCAGGTGCGCTGCCCGATCGGTGTGCCGGGCATCCTGGGCAAGGAGCCGGCGGTGATTGCCGCGGGCGTGGTGGCGCAGTTGTTGCAAACCCGCTGAGAGGCTGAGAGGGAATTGGTCATGCCCGCTTTGACGCCCCCAAACACGCCAGAGGGCGTTGCAAATGCGCGCCGTAGCCCGAGCTACGGCTGTGCTTTGCGCCTACTCGGGCGCGTTTTGGGGCGCCCCTTCGGGCACGCCCAATTCCCTCTCAGCCTCTGAGCCGGTCGGGACGGACGTCGTTTCCGTCGGTTTCCGATGGATCCCTCTTTGTATACACTTACGTGCACAGGTCGCAGCGGTGCGGATGTCGGGGTGCGGGCCGAGAGCCCGTCTGGCTTCGTGCGCGACCGTTTGGTGGTTCACAGCGCCCGCAGTGGTGAGCCGCCCGGAGTCCGTTGATGGAAGCCTATCTGCTCGACTGGGCCAATCTGCTGCTGCGCTGGCTGCATGTGATCACGGCGATTGCCTGGATCGGCTCGTCGTTCTACTTCGTTTTTCTCGACAACAACCTGGTCAAACCGAAGTCGCCCGACCTGCTCGAAAAAGGCGTGGACGGGGCGATGTGGGCGGTGCATGGCGGGGGCTTTTATAACCCGCAGAAGTACATGGTGGCACCGAAGAAGATCCACACCGAACTGCACTGGTTTTATTGGGAGAGCTATTCGACCTGGCTGTCGGGTTTTGCGCTGTTCACCGTGCTCTATCTCTGGAACGCGGGCACCTTTCTGGTCGACAAATCGCTGATGGATTGGAGCGCGGGCGCAGCGGTGGCGGCGGCGCTGGGCTTTCTGGTGGCGTTCTGGCTGATCTACGACCGAATCTGCCGGTGGTTTGGCTTTCGCGAAAACGGCGAGCGCATCGTCGGTGTGTTGGTGTTGATCGTGGTGGCGTTTGCGTCCTGGCTTGCGTGCCAGTGGTTCGCGGGCCGTGCGGCGTTTTTGCTGGTGGGCGCGATGCTGGCCACGGCCATGAGCGCCAATGTGTTCTTCTGGATCATTCCAGGTCAACGCAAGGTGGTGGCGGCGATGACCTCGGGCGCGCCGTACAAGGCGGCGGACCTAGCGGTCCATGGCAAGCGCGGCAAGCAGCGCAGCGTGCACAACACCTATTTCACGCTGCCGGTGATCTTTGCGATGCTGAGCAACCACTACGCCTTCCTCTACACCCACCGCTGGAACTGGCTGATCCTGATCCTGATGATGCTCTCGGGTGCGCTGATCCGGCAGTTTTTCGTGCAGCGCCACGGCTGGCGGCACGGACGCGCGGCGCACCCCTGGCCGTGGGCGGCGGCAGGCGTGGTGATCATCGTCGCGGTGATCGTGGGCTTGCGCGTGCTGCCGCAGGAAAATCCTAAAAAGATAGCAACAACCGATCATTCCACGCCGGTATCAACGGGAAAAAGTTCCAAAGACAGCTTTCCGGTGGTGCAGGCCATCATCACCCAGCGGTGCACGAACTGCCACGGCGCGGATCTGCAGTTCAAGAACATCCGGCTCGATTCGGAGCCCGCCATCCGCGCGCAGGCCCAGGCCATCTACCAGCAGGTGGTGGTGCTGCGCCAAATGCCGCTCAACAACGCGACCGGCATCACCGAGGCCGAGCGCGCGCTGATTCAGGAGTGGGCTGAGGCGCGCTGAAGCGGCGGACTCGCGGTACGTTCAGGCGTGCAGGTAGCGTTGCTCGAGATGCGCGCGGAAATGCGCCGGGTTGAGCGCTTCGTCGGTGGCGCGGCGCACCAGTGTTTCGGTCGGCCACAGGCTGGCCTGGCTCCAGATGTGGGTGTGCAGCCAGTCGAACACGGTTTGGAGTTCTCCGGCGGCGATTTGGCGGTCGAGCTCGGGCGTCTCACGCCGCATGGCGGCAAACCACTGCGCTGCGTACAGTGCGCCCAGGGTGTAGCTTGGGAAGTAGCCAAACGCGCCGAGCGGCCAGTGGATGTCTTGCATGCAACCGTCGCGGAAGTTGCCGCGGGTGTCGAGGTCGAGGTAAGCACGCATCTTTTCGTCCCAGAGCGCGGGCACGTCGGCGGCTTCGATTTCGCCGTCGATCAGTGCGCGCTCGATCTCGAAGCGCAGGATGATGTGCGCGGGGTAGGTCAGCTCGTCGGCGTCGACGCGGATCAGGCCGGGCTCGACGCGCGTGTAGAGTCGCGCGAGGTTCTCGGGCTCGAGTGCGGGCTGCGCGCCCAGGTGCTCGCGCAGCAGCGGCGCCAGATGCGCGAGGAAACCCGGGTGCCGGCCCAGTTGCATCTCGAACGCGAGGCTTTGACTTTCGTGGATGCCCATCGAACGCGCTTGGCCCACCGGCAGGTGCACCCAGGCGCGCGGCAGGTTCTGCTCGTAGCGGGCATGGCCGGTCTCGTGGATGATGCCCATGAGGCTGCGGGTGAAGTCGTCCTCGGTGTAGCGCGTGGTCACGCGCACGTCCTCGGGCACGCCGCCGCAAAACGGGTGGGTGGAGACATCGAGCCGCCCGCCTTCGAAGTCAAAGCCGAGCCGCTGCATGACGGCGAGCCCGAGTGCGCGTTGGCGCTCGACCGGAAACGGCCCTTGCGGCACCCGGGCTGGCTCGTTGGCCTGGCGCTCGCGCACGGCGCGGATGAGCCCGGGCAGCCAGGTTTTGATCTCGGCGAACAGGCGCTCGATGTCGGCGCTGCGCATGCCGGGCTCGTACTTGTCCATCAGCGCGTCATACGGGCTGATCCCGCGCGCCTGCGAGAGCAATTGCGCTTCCTGCCGCGCGAGCGCGACGACCGGGCCCCAGTTCTCGAGAAAACCCGCCCAGTCGTTGGCCGGGCGCTGGGTGCGCCAGGCGTGCTCGGCTTTGGACGTGGCGAGGCTTTGCGCTTCGACCAGGGACTCGGGCAGAGAATTGGCCGCATCCCAGGCCCGACGCATTTCGCGCAGGCTTGCCTGCTCGAACGCATCGAGCGCCTCCGTCTGCGCGGCGTCCAGCGCCGACCGCAGCTTGGGGTCGGTCAGCGTCTGGTGCATGAGCACCTGCAGCTCGGCGAGTGCCGCGCCGCGCGCGGCGTTGCCTTTGGGCGGCATCATCGTCGCTTGGTCCCAGCCGGCAATGGCCGAGAGATGTCCGAGGCGGTAGAGGCGGGTGAAGGTGGCGCTGAGCGCGGCATAGGCGGGGTGGGTCATCGCGCCATTCTGGCATGGGGCGAAGGCGCCGACGGCCGGGGGATGCGGCGCGCGGGGGACTTGTTCGGCGCTGCATCAGCCTTGCCTTTATCCTTACCCAATGCCGACAACTGCTGCTACCTCTGGCCTGCACCCCGCGCCCGAGCTGACGCTGGCCGACCACGAGTTGCTGGTCGCGTCTTTGCGCACGCGGCTTGGCGCCGACAGCGTGGTGCAGACGCCGATTTCGAGTGTGCTGCTGAGTGCGGACCGCGCCTGGAAGCTCAAGAAGCCGGTGCGCCTCGCCTTCATCGACTGCAGCACGGCCGAGCGCCGCGCGCATTTCTGCGCCGAGGAGTGGCGCCTCAACCGCCGCACGGCCGCGCCGCTCTATCTCGGCGTGCGCGCGGTCACGGGGACCTTGCAGGCGCCCGAAATCGACGGCCCGGGCGCGCGGCTCGACACCGTGGTCGAAATGCGGCGTTTCGACGCGGGGGAGGAACTGCGCGCGCTGGCGCGACGCGGCGCGCTCGGGCCCGATCTGGTGGACGCGCTGGCGGCGCATCTGGTGGGCTTTCACCGCAGTCTGGAGCCGTTGCCCGAGTCGCAGTGGCCGCGCAAGCAGCCGTGGGATTGGGCGCGCGAGACGATCGACGAGCTCGAGGCGATGGCTGCTTCGGGCGCTTGCGGCACTTGCTCGAGTGTGGACGGCTTGCAGGCGCTGCGCGAGCGGCTCGGGGCGGCGTTCGCGGCGCTGGCGCCTGCGCTCGAAGCACGCGCCCAGGCCGGTCATCTGCGCGAGGGGCATGGGGATTTGCATCTGGGCAATTTGGTGCGCTGGCAGGGCTCGGTGATGGCGTTCGACGCGCTGGAGTTCGAGCCCGCGCTGCGCTGCATCGACTTGGTCTGCGATGTCGCGTTCACGTTCATGGACTTGCTCGCGCATGGGCTCGACGGTCACGCCTGGCGCTTCATCAACGCCTGGGCCGAGGGCATGGACGAATGGCTGGGCCTGCCGGCCTTGCGGCCGTTTGCCGCCTACCGCGCCTTGGTGCGCGCCAAAGTGGCGGCGCTGGCCGGGGAAGGCGCGGCGTTCGATCGGTATTTCGCGTTGGCTGCGACCCTAGCGGCACCGCCGCCGAGGCCCCGGCTCGTGGTCATGACGGGTCTGTCGGGCTCGGGCAAGTCGGCGGTGGCCGCGCGCCTGAGTGAGCGGCTGGGCGCGCTGCGGCTGCGCTCGGACGTCGAGCGCAAGCGGCTGATGGGCTTGGCACCGACCGAGCGCGCCGCGCCGGGGTCGCTGCTGGCCCAGCGGCTCTATGGCGCGGAGGCGACCGCCGCCACCTACGCGCGGCTGCTGAGCCTAGCGGACGCGCTGCTGCAGGCGGGGCATTCCGTCGTGCTCGACGCCGCTTTTTTGCGCCAGCACGAACGCGCCGCGGCCCAGACGGCGGCGGATCGGCGCGGCGCGGCCTTCGCGCTGGTGCATTGCTGGGCCAGCGTTCCGGTGCTGCGCGCGCGGCTGGTGGCTCGGGCGCAGCACGGCGCCGATCCGTCCGACGCGACCGAAGCGGTGTTGGACGGGCAGCAAGGGGTGGCCGAACCCTGGCCTGCGGACTGGGCGCCATGGGTGCATGAGATCGACAACCGCGGTGACGAGGCCGCCCTCGACGCGGCTGTCTCGCGCCTCATGGCCGACTGGACGCGCAACGGGGCCGGGCGGGCTGCGGAGGCTCCCGCAACACAAGTTCTCAGGAAAAACGGCGGAACGCCGGCGTGATTCGGTCTTGGTTTGCTATCAAAAAAGGATCGAAAAGATGCGGCTTTCCCTACGCCGTCGCTTCGATCACGATGCCGATGAAGCGCATTCGGCCGTCGGCGTCCACCAGAGGGCGGCCGCGGGCGCTGAAAGCGCGGTACTTGCCGTCCATGCAAAGGATGCGGTAATCATGCGCAAAGGGCAGGCCCCCCTTCATGCTGGCGGCCTCGGCGGCGAGGATGGTGTCGCGGTCTTCGGGGTGCAGGCGCTTGCGGAAGTCGAACTCCTGATGGAAGGTCTCGAGGTCACCCTCCCAATGCAGCAAGCGCGCGTAGGCCAGGTCGTAGCGGGCCGAGCTGGTTTCGACGTCTACGCTCCAAATGCCGGCATGGCTGGCTTCCAGCGCCATTTCCAGCTTGGCGTGTTCGGCGCGTGCCGCCGCGTCGCGCTGCTCTTGCTCGGTAATGTCGGTCACGACCGAGACGATGCCCCGCAGCCGTTTGGGTTCGCTGGAGTAATAGATCGGCGACATGCGCACCCAGGCTCGGCTGGTCGGTCGTCCATACACGGCAGGCACATCGACCCGTTCCTCGACACTCTCATGGGTCTCGATCGCCCGCTGCTCGATTGCCGCAAGGGCCGCCACGAAGGCCGGGGGGAACAACTCCTGCGGGCGGTGGCCATACGCGTGCGCGGCCCGCAGCCCATAACGCTGCTCGGCCGCGCGGTTCCACAAAACATAGCGGCCCTGGGCGTCCCGCACGGCCGCCGAATCGGGCAGCAGATCGATCACCTCGAAGAGCCGTCGCACCATGCGCTCGCCCCCGAGTTGGTGTTGACGCTGTCGGCGACCCAACTGCCAGCCGATCGCCCCGGCAATCAGGCTGAAGCTGAGCACCCAGGCTGCCGACGGCAGGTCCGGAAGACCCACGGCGGCCAGGTCCAGCGTGTACGGACTGGGCCAGGCGTCGGGCACGGTCGCCACGGCGGCGCCGAGCAAGCCCTGCCCCAGGCCCGCCGAGACCCCCCAACGCCAGGGGTGGATCGGGCGCTCCATCAGCTGCAAATGCGGGGGCAGTTCGGTTCCGGGCTTCATGATTGGAAGGCGGCTCAGGCGCGCGAGGAATCCAGCGAGCAGGGGACGAGATCAAGTGATCTTCAAGTGATCTTCGGTGTCCAGTTTAATCGGCAAGGCCTGGTCCGACCAAATCCAAAGTCCTCGAGCACAGCAGCGACGACGCGGTGAAAAGCCGCGTGCGGTTTGATTTGTCTCAAGGCGGTGCGGGGGCGGCGCAGGCACATTCGGCGCACGATGTTTGCTTTGATGTCCCTCGAGTCTTCTGGCTTGGCGCAGTCGTTGCCGCCGGGGCAGGTCGTGCTGCGGCGGCAGCAACCCTTGGCGGAAGTGACGTACCTCGAGTCCGGCCGCGTGGCGCTCGGTTTGCTCGACGGTTCGGAGATGCCGCATGTGCTCGGCGCGGTGCAAGGGCCGTTTTGGCTCGATGCATCCTCGGCGGTCCTGGGCCTGCCCAATTTGGTCGATGCGGTGGCTGAAAGCGAATTGGTCATTCGGCGCGTGCCGCTCGCGGCCTTTCTGCGGGCCACCGCGACGCTGCCCGACGCCGCGCAGACCGTGTTGCGCGACATTGCCCGCGCGCATCGCCAACAGACGGAGATGGCGGTCAGCCGTCTCGTCAAAGACGCCGAAGCCCGTTGCGCCGAGTGGCTGCTGCGCCACGCCGAGCCGCTGCCCGAGTCCGGCGGCCTCGCCGTCCTGCTGCGCGAGCGCAAACGCCAGATCGCGCAGCAGCTCGGCATCGCCCCGGAGACCTTTTCGCGCGTGCTGCGTCATCTGCGCGAACGCAGCCTCATCAGCGGCTCGGGCCGGGTGCTCAACCTCGTCGATCCGAGCGGCTTGCGCTCGCTCGCGGGGGTCTGAGCGAACGCTGCAGTCCCTCTCGTCCGCCGGGCGAGGACTGGTCCAGCGTTGCCCCTAGCGTCGCTGCGCTCTACACTGGGCCGGCACCCACCCAGGAGCCCGCCATGAGCCCGTTCCCAAAGCTTCGAATCCTTGCCCGCCGCGTCGCCCTGGCGACGTTCATCCTTGGCGCCGCGGGCTTGGCCGCTGCGCCTGCGCAGGCCCAGGCGCAGCGCGTGCAGACGCCCTATGCGAAGCCCAAGGTGTTGTTTGACATGTACCTCGACCATCCCGACAAGATGGCGACCGCGCTCTACTGGGTACGTTCCTTCGTCAACCCTTTGACCGAGGCGCCCTACAGCTTCTTCGACGAGGACATGAAGATCATCGTGTTGCTGCACGGCACCGAGATCGTCACCGTGGCCCGCAAAAACGAAGCGCGCTATGCCGAGGTGGTTCAGCGCATGCGCTACTACGCCGAGCGCGGCGTGAAGTTCCGCGTCTGCGGCCTCGCGCTGGCCGACTACGGCTACACCCCCGAGGAATTGCAGCCCTTCGTCGAGGTCGCGCCCTCGGCCATGACCGAACTCGTGCACTGGCAGAACCAGGGCTACGCGCTGGTCATGCCGCAGGTGGTCGATAAGAAACTCTCGATCGAAGCCATACGCTGAGCCTAAATGCGGCAGTTGACCGCTTTTCGCTGAACGCAAGGTGTTGTTGTTCCACTGGTTTTTGCTGCGGAGGCGGTTCACCGCTCGGGTGAGCGCTGCGCACCCGGTCGAGCCACCCTCGGGCTCGGGGGCGGCGTTGCAAATCCTCGCCATGGCGCCCGCCATGGCTGCGGTTTGCGCCTTGCCCGCGCGCCCGATGACGGCCCGCCCGGGCGCGCCCAACTGCCGGATTTAGGCTGAAAGCTCTGGCTTTGTCCCGCGTCATGGCAGCGTCACCGGAAGCGGGTAGGCTCGATGCAAGGCCGATCCATCCCTAGACTGGTCTTTCCTCGACCCCCATCCACTGCCAAACGCCTCCATGAGCATTCGCCACCTCGATTCCCTCTTCGACCCCGCTAGCGTTGCCGTCATTGGGGCGTCCGAACGGCCGGCCAGCGTGGGGGCGACCGTCTGGCGCAACCTCAGCCGGGGTCGCTACGCCGGCCCGGTCTATGCGGTCAACCCCAAACATCGCCGCCTCGGCGACGCGCCGTGCTATCCGAACGTGGAGGCTTTGCCGCAGGTGCCCGAGCTCGCCGTGATCTGCACGCCGCCCGCGACCGTGCCCGGCATCGTGGCGGCTTTGGCGCGTGCGGGCACGCGCGCGGCGGTCGTGCTCACGGCGGGGCTCGACGCGGCGCAAAAGCAGGCCATGCTCGATGCGGCCCGCCCGGCGTTGCTGCGCATTCTTGGCCCCAACGGTCTCGGCCTGCTGGTGCCGCACAGCGGGCTCAACGCGAGTTTTGCGCATATCGATGCGCAGCCGGGTGAACTGGCCTTCATTTCCCAGTCCGGGGCTTTGGTCACCGCGATGCTCGACTGGGCGGACGCGCAAGGCATCGGGTTTTCCTGTCTGGCCTCGATCGGTGAGCACGCCGACGTGGATTTCGGCGACCTGCTCGACTACCTCGCCACCGATGCGCGCACCCGCGCCATCCTGCTGTATGTGGAGAGCGTCGAGGCGGCGCGCAAATTCATGTCGGCCGCTCGGGCGGCGGCGCGCAACAAGCCCGTCATCGTCGTCAAGAGCGGGCGCTCGGAGCAGGGGCAGCGGGCAGCCGCCTCGCACACGGGCGCGCTCGCCGGGTCGGATGCGGTCTACGACGCGGCCATTGCGCGTGCCGGCATGTTGCGGGTCGACAGCCTGCAAGACCTGTTCCTTGCGGCCGAGACGCTGGCGCGTTTTCGCAGCAACCGTGGAGAGGCGCTGACCGTGCTCACCAACGGCGGCGGCGCTGGCGTCATGGCGGCGGATGCGGCCGCGCAGGTCGGTGTGCCGCTGGCCGAATTGGCACCGGACACGCTGGCCAAGCTCGATGCCGTGCTGCCGCCGAACTGGTCGCACGGCAACCCCGTGGACATCATCGGCGACGCGCCGGTCGAGCGTTATGTGCGCGCGCTCGAGACGCTGTGCGCCGACCCGGCAGCCCAGGCGGTGCTGTTCATCCACGCGCCTACCGCCATTGTTCCGAGTGCCGACATCGCCCGCGCGCTCGCACAGGTGCCCAAGAGCGCCACGGCGCGGCTCATGGGCTGCTGGCTGGGCGGCCATGGGGTGGCCGAGGCGCGTCAGATGTTCAAGGCGGCAGGCATCGCCGACTATCCGACGCCGGAAGAGGCGGTGCGAGCCTTTGCGATGTTGCGTGCCTACCACCGTGCGCAGGCCGAGTTGATCGAGGCGCCGAGCGCTGCGGTTTTGATCGAGCCGCCCGACGTGGCGGCCGCCCGCGCGCTGGTGCAAGAGGCTTTGGCTGCCGGCCGCACGATGCTGAGCGAGCCCGAGGCCAAGGCCGTGCTCGATGCCTACCGCATCCCGGTCGTCTCCACGCGCCGCGTTCCGCCCGAGCCGCAGGCCGCGGTGGAAGCGGCCGCAGCGATTGGCTATCCGGTGGCCCTCAAGATTCTGTCGCCCGACCTCACGCACAAGAGCGACGTGGGCGGTGTGGCGCTCGCGCTCGATGGGCCGGAGGCGGTGCGCGAAGCAGCCGAGGCAATGCTCGCGCGCGTGCGGCGCCTGCGGCCCGAAGCGCGGATCGAGGGATATACGGTGCAGGCCATGGCCAGTCCGGCGCATGCGCGTGAACTGATCGTGGGCGCGACCGTCGACCGCGTGTTTGGCCCGGTGATTCTGTTTGGTCACGGCGGCACGGCCGTCGAGGTGCTGGCCGATCGCGCCGTGGCCTTGCCGCCGCTCAACGAGCCGCTGGCGCGCTCGCTGATCCAGCGCACGCGGGTTGCGCGGCTGTTGCAGGGTTGGCGCGACACGCCCGGCGCGCGCATCGAGGCGATTCAGGCCGTTTTGATCGCGGTGTCGCAGATGCTGGCCGACATTCCCGAACTGGCCGAGCTCGACATCAATCCGCTGCTGGCCAACGAGGACGGCGTGGTCGCGCTCGACGCGCGCATCCGGCTCGACCCGACCGGGCCGGCCGGCGCCGCGCACTTTGCGATTCGGCCCTATCCGGCCGAACTGGCCGAAACCGTGGAATGGAACGGGCAGACCATCACGCTTCGGCCGATCCGCCCCGAGGACGAAGAGGCGCATGTCGAATTCCTCTCGCACCTCGACCCCGAGGACATCCGCATGCGCGTGTTCTACAGCCGCCGCACCATGGAGCGCAGCGAACTCGCGCGGCTCACGCAAATCGACTACATGCGCGAGATGGCCTTCATCGCCACCGCACCGGGCCCGGACGGCCAGCCGCGCACGCTGGGCGTGGCGCGCGCGCTGGCCGATCCGGACAACGAAGAGGCCGAGTTCGGCATCATCGTGCGCTCCGAGCTCAAAGGCACGGGCCTCGGGCACCTGCTGATGGACAAACTCATCCGCTATCTGCGCGCGCACGGCACCCAGAAGCTCGTGGCCACCGTGTTGCGCGAGAACCAGCGCATGCTGGCCTTGGCGCAGGAACTGGGCTTCCAGCCGAGCGCCGAGCAGCCCGACCCCGAGACGGTGGCCATAGAACTCCCGCTGAATTGAGGGCGAGGCCCGATAAACGGGCATCCCGGCTCGCGGCCGCGGTGACCCGCCGCGTCTGCACGACAATAGCGCGCTTGGGCAACGCTGAATGTTCAGCGTTGCCCTTGGAGCGTGCGAGCCATTCCTGCCGGTTGTCTTCGGCCCGGAGCGGTTCGATATTATTTCAATAGCAGGAAAGTCCCGTTTCAAGCCGGCTCATGCGTTGTTTTGTTCAAAATCACCGGCCTGAGGTGCTGCCGTGAGCGCCGCGCCCGTGCCCCGCCTCGAGCTGCGAGGCATCACCAAGCGCTACCCCGGCGTGGTGGCCAACCAGGGCGTTTCGCTCACCGTACAGCCCGGTGAGATCCATGCCGTGCTCGGCGAGAACGGCGCGGGCAAGTCCACGCTGATGAAGATTATCTTTGGTGCCACCCAGCCCGATGAGGGCACGGTTCGGTTCAACGGCCAGCTGGTGAAGGTGCGCAACCCGCAGGAGGCGCGCGCGCTGGGCATCAGCATGGTGTTCCAGCACTTCAGCCTGTTCGACACGCTGACCGTGGCGGAAAACGTCTGGCTCGGGCTCGATCGCAAGTTCTCGTTGGCCGAGGTGACCGCGCGCATCGGCGCCAAGGCGCGCGAATACGGGCTCGACATCGACCCCTCGCGCCCCGTGCACACGCTGGGTGTGGGCGAGATGCAACGGGTGGAGATCATCCGCGCGCTGCTCGGCGAGCCGCAGTTGCTCATCCTGGATGAGCCCACGTCGGTACTCACGCCGCAGGCGGTGGAGCGGCTCTTCGTCGTCTTGCGCCAGCTCGCCGCCGAGGGCTGCAGCATCCTCTACATCAGCCACAAGCTGCATGAAATCCGCGCGCTGTGCAGCGCCTGCACCGTGATGCGCGCGGGCCGCGTCACGGGCGTGTGCGATCCGCGCGTGGAGAGCAATGCGAGCCTGAGCCGCATGATGATCGGCGCCGAGCCGCCCGCGCTGCGCCATGCGCGGGCCCAGCCCGGGGCCGCGGTGCTGCAGGTGCAGGCGCTCGACCTGCCGCGGGAACATCCCTTTGGCACCGACCTGCACGACATCACGCTCGAGGTGCGCGCGGGCGAAGTGGTGGGCATCGCGGGCGTCTCGGGCAATGGCCAGCGCGAGTTGCTCTACGCCCTGTCGGGTGAAGACACCCGTGCTTCCAGCGAGTGCATCCGCATCGCGGACAAGCCCGTCGGTTCGCTCGGGCCTGCAGCGCGGCGGCGCCTGGGGTTGCATTTCGTGCCCGAAGAGCGCTTGGGCCGTGGCGCGGTGCCGACCCTGTCGCTTGCCCACAACCTGTTGCTCACGCGCACCGAGGCGGTCGGCCGCGGCGGCTGGCTCGAGCTGCACGCCCTGCGGGCCCAGGCCGCGCGCATCATCGAGCGCTTTGGTGTGCGCACCAGCGGCCCGGAAGCCCTGGCCCGCTCGCTGTCGGGGGGCAATCTCCAGAAATACATCGTGGGACGGGAGATCGACGCGAGCCCCAAGCTGCTCATCGTCGCGCACCCCACCTGGGGGGTGGACGTGGGTGCTGCCGCCCAGATTCGTGGCGAGATTCTGGCGCTGCGCGACGCGGGCTGCGCCGTGCTGGTGGTAAGCGAGGAGTTGGAAGAATTGTTCGAACTGAGCGATCGGCTGTATGTGATGGCCAAGGGCCGCATCTCGCCGCCGCTGGAGCGCGAAGCGGCCACCATGGCCCGCGTGGGCGAGTGGATGAGCGGGCTGTGGGACGAGGACGTGCAGCGGCATCTCGCTGCCGTGCAGGAGGCCGACCATGCTGCGGCTTGAGGCGCGCAGTGCCCCATCACGGGCGTGGAGCCTGGGCTCGCCGCTGCTGGCGCTGGCCATAACCGTGCTCATCGGCGTGGCCTTGTTCGCCCTGCTGGGTAAGGACCCCGCGCGCGGCCTCGCGGTGTTCTTCTGGGAGCCCATCAAGAGCGCCTATGCGCTGGGCGAGCTGATGGTCAAGGCCACGCCGCTGCTGCTGATCGCGCTGGGGCTGGCGGTGTGTTTTCGCTCCAACGTCTGGAACATCGGCGCCGAAGGCCAGTTCGTGATGGGTGCGATTGCCGCGGGCGGTGTCGCCTTGCTCGCCGAAAGCGGAACCGGCCGCTGGGTGTGGATCGTGGTCGTGATCGCCGGCATGCTCGGCGGCATGGCCTGGGCGGCGCTGGTGGCTTTGCTGCGCGACCGCTTCCATGCCAATGAGATTTTGGTGAGCCTCATGCTCGTCTATGTCGCTGAAATGGTGCTCAGCTACCTCGTCTACGGCCCCTGGAAGGACCCCGCGGGCTACAACTTCCCCCAGACCCGCAGTTTCGACGCGGTCACGCAAATTCCGCGGCTCATGAGCGGCTCACGGGTCAGCGTGGGCTTGCTGCTGGCTTTGTTCGGGGCGGGCGCGCTCTGGGTTTTCCTGTTCCGCACCCGTGCGGGTTTTGCGCAGCAGGTCGGCGGCCTCGCGCCAGCGGCCGCGCGCTACGCGGGCTTTTCCTCGCGGCGGGCGCTGTGGCTGGCGCTGTTGGTGTCGGGGGCTTGCGCGGGGCTTGCGGGTGCGCTCGAAGTCGCGGGCCCCGTCGGGCAGCTCACGCCCTACGTGCCGGCCGGCTACGGTTTTGCGGCCATCATCGTGGCTTTCGTCGGGCGGTTGCATCCCGCGGGCATGGTGTTGTCCGCGGTGCTCATGAGCATGTTTTACATCGGGGGCGAATTGGCGCAGTCGCGGCTCGGGCTGCCGAAGTCGATCACCGGGGTGTTCCAGGGCTTGTTGCTGTTCACGCTGCTCGCCTGCGACACGCTGATTCATTACCGGGTCCGCTGGGGCCGGGGAGGGCGCTGATGGAAGCCTATGCTTTGTTGCTGGCGGCCACGCTCAATGCGGGCACCGTGCTCGCGCTGGCGGCGCTGGGTTTGTTGATCAATGAAAAGGCCGGCATTGTCAACCTTGGCGCCGAGGGCATGATGCTGTGCGCCGCCCTGGCGGGCTTTGCCACCGTCGTGCACACCGGCAACGACTGGCTCGGGTTTGCCGCAGGCATGGGGGCCGGTGCGCTGCTGGCGGCTTTCTTCGGTGTTTTGGTGATCTGGCTCAACACCAATCAATACGCCACCGGGCTCGCGCTGAGTCTGTTCGGGGTGGGCTTTTCGGCCTTTGCCGGCATCCGTTACGTGCAAGAAAAGCTGCCCCCGCGACCGCAGTTCGCCATTCCCGGCCTCTCGGATTGGCCCTTCGTCGGCACAGCCCTGTTTCGCCAGCACCCGCTCGTTTATGGTGCGGTGCTGCTGGCTGTCGCCCAGATTGTGTTCCTCTACCGCACCCGTGCGGGGCGCGTGCTGCGCGCGGTGGGGGAGTCGCCCGAATCCGCTCATGCGCTGGGCTACCCCGTGCGGCGCATCCGTTTCGTCGCAGTGCTCGCCGGTGGCGCGCTCTGCGGGCTCGCCGGCGCGTACCTCTCGGTGATCTACACGCCGCTGTGGGTCGAGGGCATGGTGGCCGGTAAAGGCTGGATCGCGCTGGCGCTCACCACCTTTGCCACTTGGCGGCCGGCGCGCGTCTTGCTTGGGGCTTATCTCTTTGGCGGCGTCACGATGCTGCAGTTCCATCTGCAAGGGCTCGGCGTCGATGTGCCTAGCCAAGTGCTCACGATGCTGCCGTACCTGGCCACCATCGTCGTGCTCGCGTTGATCTCGCGCAATCCGACCTGGATCCGCGTGAACATGCCGGCCTCGCTTGGCAAGCCGTTTTTCCCCGGCTCATAATGAGCCTTTACTTCCGTGTCGTACCCTTCCTCAAGAAAGACCCGATCCATGACTGATCTGCACAAACGCTCCCTGTTCAAGGTCGCTGCGCTGTCGGCGCTGGCTGCCGCGACGCTTGCCGGCTGTGGCAAGAAGGAAGAACCGGCGCCCGCGCCGGCCGCAGCGCCAGCGTCGGCCCCGGCGCCCGCCAAGCCCGAGCCTTTGAAGGTGGCGTTCGCCTACGTCGGCCCGGTGGGCGACGGCGGCTGGACCTTTGCACACGACAACGGCCGCAAGGCGGTCGAGAAGGAATTCGGCGACAAAGTCGTCACCAGCTTCGTCGAGAAAGTGCCCGAAAGCGCTGACGCCGAGCGCGTGCTGCGCGACATGGTGGCGCAGGGCAACAAGCTGATTTTCGGCACCACCTTCGGCTACATGGAGCCCATGCTCAAAGTGGCTGCCGATAACCCCGAGGTGAAGTTTGAGCATGCCACCGGCTACAAGACCGCGCCCAACATGCGCACCTATGACAGCCGCACCTACGAAGGCGCCTACATGGCGGGCGTGATCGCCGGCAAGATGACCAAGACCAACACGCTCGGCGTGGTTGGCTCCATCCCGATCCCCGAGGTCATCCGCAACATCAACAGCTTCACGCTGGGCGCGCAGTCGGTCAACCCGAAGATCAAGACCAAGGTGGTCTGGGTCAACGAGTGGTTCAACCCGCCCAAGGAAACCGAAGCGGCCACCGCCCTCATCAACGGTGGCGCGGACGTCCTCATGCAAAACACCGACTCCTCGGCCGTGCTGCAGACCGCCGAGAAAATGGGCAAGCGCGCCTTCGGCTGGGATTCGGACATGAGCGCCTACGGCCCCAAGGCCCACCTGGGCTCGGCTGTCATCAACTGGGGGCCGTACTACATCAAGGCCGTGCGTGACGTGCTCGAAGGCAAGTGGACGACGGGCCAGAGCTGGTGGGGCGTCAAGGAAGGTGCGATCGACTTCGTCTCGGTGGCGGCCGACGTGCCCGAAGACGCCAAGAAGAAACTCGACGAGGTCAAGGCCGGCCTCAAAGATGGCAGCTTCGTGATCTGGAAGGGCCCGATCCTGGGCCAAGACGGCAAGGAAGTGCTCAAGAAGGATGAGGTTGCCGACGACAAATTCCTCGGCGGCATCAACTTCTACGTCAAGGGCGTCGAAGGCAAGATCCCGGGCGGCGACAAGAAGTAAGCCGCCTTCTGCAGCCAATCCAGGGGTCGCCCGCAGCGGCCCCTTTTCATGTGCGTCGTCATGGAGTGAGGGGCTGATCATGTCGGAGCGTTCAACCGTCCCGCGCGAGCGCCTGGGCGCCTTGCTGCGCGCGATGCCCAAGGCGGAGTTGCACATCCACGTCGAAGGCTCGCTCGAGCCCGAGCTGATCTTCGCACTGGCCGAGCGCAACGGCGTGGCCTTGCCCTACCCGAGCGTGGAGGCGCTGCGCGCGGCCTACGCCTTCAGCAACCTGCAAAGCTTTCTCGACATCTACTACGCCGGCGCCAGCGTGCTGCGCACCGAGCAGGACTTTTTCGACATGGCCTGGGCCTACCTGCAGCGCGCCGCAGCCGACGGGGTCGTGCGGGCCGAGATTTTTTTCGACCCGCAGACCCACACCGCGCGCGGCGTACCCATGGGCGTCGTCATCGAAGGCCTGCACCGCGCCTGCGTGCAGGCGCAGTCACAACTGGGCGTGAGTGCCGCGCTCATCCTGTGCTTTCTGCGCCACCTCAGCGAGGAAGACGCGCTGCAGACGCTCGAGGCCGCGCTGCCCTGGCGCGACCGCTTCATCGGCGTCGGCCTCGATTCGAGCGAACTGGGACACCCCCCCGAGAAGTTCGCGCGCGTGTTCGCGCGTGCGGCCGAACTCGGACTGCACCGGGTCGCGCACGCGGGCGAGGAGGGCCCTCCCGCCTACATCTGGGGTGCACTCGACGCTTTGCACGTGGAACGCATCGACCACGGCGTGCAGGCGGCGCAAGACGCGGCCTTGTTGGCGCGGCTCGCCCGGGACCGGGTGCCGCTGACCGTCTGCCCGCTCTCCAACGTCCGCTTGCGGGTGTTTCCCGATTTGGCGCAGCACAACCTGCGCGCGCTGCTCGACGCCGGGCTGTGCGTCACCATCCACTCCGACGACCCGGCGTATTTCGGCGGCTACCTGCTCGACAACTACCGCCTGACCTTCGACGCCTTGGGTCTCGACGCCGGGCATGCCCGGCTGTTGGCCGCCAACAGCATCGACGCGAGCTTCGCCGCGCCGACCGACAAGGCCCGATGGCGCGCCGAACTCCAGACCGTCTTCGAGCGCATGGCGATCCCGTAAAATGGAGTTTGAAGCCCGCTGCCCCGGCGGGCTTCGTTTTTTGGTTTCGGGGCCATGTAGAGGAACACCATGTACAAAAACCTCGCTGCCGCGTTCGCGGCCGCCTGCTTTTTCTCCCCCAGCTTTGCCCAACCCGCCGCAGCGGCCGCGCCGGCGCTCAAGGTCGGCTACGTCTATGTCTCGCCCGTCACGGACGCGGGATGGACACACCAGCACGACGAGGGCCGCAAGGCCGTCGAGGCCGCCTTCGGCCCCCGGGTTCAAACCACGGTCGTGGCCGACGTGCCCGAAGGCGCCGACGCCGAGCGCGTGATCCGCGATTTGGCCGCCACTGGGCACGGTTTGATCTTCACGACGAGCTTTGGCTACATGGAGCCCACGCTGAAGGTGGCGCGGGACTTTCCGCAGGTCAAGTTCGAATCCATCACTGGCTACAAGACGGCGCCGAATGTCGCCGCCGTCAATGCCCGCTATGCCGAGGGACGCTACCTTGCCGGCATCGCGGCAGCTCGGATGAGCCCCAATGGGGTGGCCGGCTATGTGGCCGGCTTCCCGATTCCGGAGGTCATCCAGGGGCTCAACGCCTTCACGCTCGGCATGCGATCGGTCAACCCGAAGGCGACGGTCAAAGTGGTCTGGCTCGGCGCCTGGTTCGATCCGCCCAAAGAACGCGACGCCGCGATGGCCTTGTTCGATCAAGGCGTGGACGTGATCGCCTTCCATACTGGATCGACCGCCGTGATGGCGGCCGCCCAGCAACGCGGCAAGCTCGCCGTCGCCTATCACTCCGACATGCGCCATGTGGCACCGGATGCACAAATCGTCGCCGTCAGCCACCACTGGGGCGCATACGAGGTCGAGCGGGTGCGCGCGGTGCTCGAGGGGCGCTGGAAGAGCGGCAGCACGCTCGGCGGCATCCGCGAGGGCATGATCCGTGTCGGTGACTTTGGCCCCAAGGTGCCCCAGGCGGTGCGCAACGAGGTGTTGGCGCGGCAGCAGGACATCGCCCGCGGCCGGCTGCAGATTTGGCGTGGCCCGATCCTGGATAACGAGGGTCAGGAGCGCGTGGCGCGCGGCGGGGTTCTCAACGACGAGCAGATCGCGAACATGAACTTTCTGGTTTCGGGCGTCCAAGGCCGGCTGCCAAAATAGCCGCCATGCAAGCTTGGCGCGCATCACTCCTCCGCTTCGATGCCGATGGCACCGCGGTATACGACCGCGACGGACTGTTGGTGACGGCGCCGGGGCCTCAAGGCTGGCGCGTCATCGTCGCGGCGGGTGACTTTGCGACGCTCGCGCCGCGGTTTGCCGCGGTGCCGCTGCAGCATCTGCCCGGGCGCATCCTCGCGCCCGGGTTCATCGACCTGCATGTGCATTACCCCCAGCTCGATGTCATCGGTTCGCCCGCTGAGGGCTTGCTGCCCTGGCTCGAGCACTACACCTTTCCCGCCGAGGCACGGTTCGCCAACCCGGAACACGCCACCGAGCTGGCCGGGCTGTTCCTCGATGAACTGGCCCGTCATGGGGTAACGACCGCGCTGGCTTTTTCGACCTCGCACCCGGCTTCGGTCGATGCCTTGTTCTCGGCAGCGCGCCGGCGGGGTCTGCGCCTCATCACCGGCAAGTGCCTACAGGACCGCCACAGCCCCGAGGCGGTCCGTGATGAGACCGAGCAAAGCCTGCTGGACACTGAGGCGCTGATCCAGCGCTGGCATGGCGTCGACCGGCTCGGCTATGCCATCACGCCTCGCTTTGCGCCCAGTTGCAGCGAAGCGCAGCTGCGGGGTGCGGGTACCCTCGCCGCGCGCTACCCCGATGTCTGGATCCAGTCGCATGTGGCGGAAAATCGCGACGAGATCCGCTGGGCGCGCGCGCTGTTCCCGAACTCGCGCAGCTACCTTGCGATTTATGACGACCACGGCCTCATGCGCGAGCGTGCTGTGTATGCGCACTGCATTCACTTCGACGCCGACGACCGAGCGCTGATGCGCCAGCGCCACACGGCCGCCGCCGTCTGCCCGACGAGCAATTTGTTCTTGGGCAGCGGCTTTTTCGACTTTGCGGCCGCGGCCGAGGCCGGTTTCCTGCATGGCTTGGCGAGCGATGTGGGCGGCGGCACGAGCTTGAGCCCGTTTCGCACCATGTTGGCAGCGTACGAGGTCGCCCGGGAAGGGCAGACCAAGCCGGGGGTCAGCCTGCCCGCGACGCGGCTGTGGTGGCTGCATACGGCCGGCGCGGCCGCCGCCCTGGGCCTGGCGGGCGTGGTGGGCAATCTTGCGCCCGGCTGCGATGCGGACTTCATCGTGCTCGACCCCGCGGCCACGCCGCTGTTGGCGCGGCGCAGTGGTCAGGCGCGAAGCCTGGAAGAGCTGCTGATGGCGCTCATCGTGCTCGGGGACGATCGGGCGGTCGTATCGGTGCACGTGGCGGGCGCCCAGGGCTGAGAGGCTGAGAGGGAATTGGTCGTGCCCGCTTCGACGCCCCAAAACACGCCAGAGGGCGTTGCAAATGCGCGCCGTAGCCCGAGCTACGGCTGTGCTTTGCGCCTACTCGGGCGCGTTTTGGGGCGCCCCTTCGGGCACGCCCAATTCCCTCTCTGCCTCTGAGCGCGGACGGCGCTGCGCTGGGTTTTCGTATAATTGCGGGCTTTCCCTTGCCACACCCCGTGTTGACGCCGGGGGTGGCTGTTGCCAACGCCTGATTGGGCCATCCACAAGGAGTATCGATGCGTCACTATGAAATCGTTTTGCTGATCCACCCGGATCAGAGCGAGCAGGTTCCGGCCATGCTCGAGCGCTACAAAGGCATGATCACCGCCGGCGGCGGCAAGATCCACCGTGTCGAGGACTGGGGGCGCCGTCAGCTCGCCTATCAAATCAACAAGCTCAGCAAGGCGCACTATCTGTGCGTCAACATCGAGGCCGATCAAGCCGTGATGGCCGAGCTCGAGCATGCATTCCGCTTCAACGATGCGGTGCTGCGCCATCTGACGGTCCAAAAGGCTCAAGCCGAGACGGGCCCGTCGTCGATGATGAAAATCGTCGAGCGCGAGGAAGCCCGCAAATCCGGCGCCGTCGAGCACAGCGCCTGATGGCCGTCGCCTTTGCCTTTTCCTGAGTGAACTGTTTCGAACTCGACGCGCTCATCGAAGAAGCCAAGCCCATTCGGTACACGCCTGCGGGCGTGCCGGCTTTGGATCTTTGGCTGGAGCATGAGTCGGTGGTCGAGGAGGCGGGCACAGCCCGCGTCGTCAAGCTCAGGATGCGGGCCGTGGCGCTGGGTTCGCTGGCAGAAACCCTCAGCCGGCAAGCCGTAGGCAGTTCATGGCGGTTTCGCGGTTTTCTCGCGACTTCGCGCAACGGCAAAGGCGTCGTTTTGCATCTTCAAGAATTTAAGACCGATCCATCTTCAGGAGTCCATCATGGCCGGACCGAAACGTTTCAATAAAGACAAGCGCCCCAAGCGCCCCGCACAAAACCTGTTGTTCAAGCGCAAGCGCTTCTGCCGCTTCACGGTCACCGGTGTGACCGAGATCGACTACAAGGACGTCGACACGCTGCGTGACTTCATCGCTGAAAACGGCAAGATCATCCCCGCGCGCCTCACGGGCACCCGGGCGATCTTCCAGCGCCAGTTGAGCACCGCAATCAAGCGTGCGCGCTTCCTGGCGCTGCTGCCCTACACCGACCAACACAAGATCTGAGGAGAACGACGATGGAAGTCATCCTGCTCGAAAAGGTCGTCAACCTCGGTGATCTCGGCGATATCGTCAAGGTCAAAGACGGCTACGCCCGCAACTTTCTGATTCCCAGCGGCAAGGCGCGTCGCGCGACGGCCGCCAACAAGGCCGAGTTCGAAGCGCGCCGCGCTGAACTCGAGAAGGCCGCTGCGGCCAAGTTGGCCGAAGCACAAGCCCAGGGCGAAAAGCTCGCGGGCAGCACCATCAAGATCACCCAAAAGGCGGGCGTCGACGGGCGTCTGTTTGGCTCGGTGACCAACCACGACATTGCGGAAGAGCTCAACAAAATGGGCTACAAAGTCGCGAAGGCGCAAATCCGCATGCCGCACGGCCCGATCAAGATGGTGGGCGACACCACCGTGGGCGTGGCGCTGCACACCGATGTGCTGGTCGAAGTGACGGTTTCGGTCTACGGCGAAACCGCGTAAACGTCGGCCCTGCATGTCAGGCCGCCGGGGTTCGCTCCGGCGGCCTTTCTTTTTTGGGGCGCGTCGCCCTGGGGCTCGGCGGCAACCGTGTTCCCCCGCATTTCCCCCGCATTTCCCCGGTATTTCCCCTGCCGATCCCCGGTTTGTCCACAGACTTGTCCCGTGACGGAGCGACGCTGGGGCGATAGCATCTGCGCTTTTCTTGGTTCGATGAATTCCATGCACACCAGCCTGACTTTGCCGGATGTTCCGGGCCCCGACGATCTCCACGTTGCGGCGGACTCGGAGGTGGCACGCTTGCGCGTGCCGCCGCACTCGGTCGAGGCCGAATCCAGCGTGCTGGGTGGTTTGCTGCTCGACAACCTGGCATGGGATCGTGTGGGCGATCTGCTGGTCGAGACCGACTTCTATCGCTACGAACACCGGCTGATCTATGCGGCCATCGGGGCGCTGATCCATCAGTCCAAGCCCGCCGACGTGGTGACGGTTTTCAACCAGCTCCAGGTTCAGGGAAAGGCGGAAGAGGCCGGCGGTCTGGCCTATTTGAATGCGCTGGCGCAGTACGTGCCGAGCGCCAGCAACATCCGGCGCTATGCCGAGATCGTGCGCGAGCGCTCCATCCTGCGCAAGCTCGTCACGGCGAGCGACGAGATTGCCACCAACGCGTTCAACCCGCAGGGCAAGCCGGTCGACAAGATCCTCGACGAGGCCGAGCAGAAGATCTTGAGCATCGGCGAGGAAGGCGCGCGGATGAAGCAGGGCTTCCAGTCGATGGATGCGCTGGTCGTGCAGCTCCTCGACCGCGTCCAGGAGATGGCCGAGAACCCCAACGACATCACGGGCGTGCCCACGGGTTTTTATGACCTCGACCGCATGACATCGGGACTGCAGCCGGGCGACCTGGTCATCCTTGCCGCGCGGCCCAGTATGGGTAAAACCGCTTTTGCGATCAACATCGCCGAGCATGTCGCGTTGAACGAAGGGCTGCCGGTCGCGGTGTTCTCGATGGAGATGGGTGCCTCGCAGTTGGCGGTGCGGATCGTGGGCTCGATCGGCCGCATCAACCAGGGGCATCTGCGCACCGGCAAGCTCACCGATGAGGAGTGGCCGCGCCTGACCGAAGCGATCGAGCGGCTGCGCACCGTGTCGCTCCACATCGACGAAACGCCGGGCCTGACGACGGCCGAACTGCGGGCCAACGCCCGCCGTTTGGGACGTCAATGCGGCAAGCTCGGCTTGATCGTCGTCGACTATCTGCAGCTCATGGGGGGCTCGAGCAGCGCGGGCGACAACCGGGCGACGGAACTCGGGGAAATTTCGCGCGGCCTCAAGATGCTCGCCAAGGAGTTGCAATGTCCGGTGATTGCGCTCTCGCAGCTCAACCGCAGCGTCGAGACCCGAACCGACAAACGCCCGATGATGAGCGACCTGCGCGAGTCCGGTGCCATCGAACAAGATGCCGACATCATCATGTTCATCTACCGCGACGATTACTACAACAAAGACAGCAAAGAGCCAGGCGTCGCCGAAATCATCATCGGAAAGCAGCGCAACGGCCCAACCGGGACCGTCAAGCTGACCTTTATCGCGCCGCTGACCCGCTTCGAGAACTACACGCCCAACGAAGGCTACTGAGGCTCAGAGCACTTCGCTGGCGAAGTCGGCGAGGCGTGAGCGCTCACCACGTGCGAGGGTGATGTGGCCGCTGTGGGGCCAGCCTTTGAACCGGTCGACGACATAGGTCAGCCCGGATGAACCCTCGCTCAGGTACGGCGTGTCGATCTGCGCGAGGTTGCCCATGCAGACGATTTTGGCGCCGGGGCCGGCGCGCGTGATCAGCGTTTTCATCTGCTTGGGCGTGAGATTTTGCGCCTCGTCGATGATCACGAACTTGTTCAAGAAGGTGCGCCCGCGCATGAAGTTCATGCTCTTGATCTTGATGCGGCTGCGGATCAGTTCGTTCGTGGCCGCGCGCCCCCATTCGCCGGCGTTGCCGCCATCGCCTTTGGCGAGAAATTCCAGGTTGTCGTCGAGCGCGCCCATCCAGGGGCCCATTTTTTCTTCTTCGGTGCCGGGCAGGAAGCCTATGTCTTCACCAACGCTGACGGTCGCCCGCGTCATGATGATTTCGGTGTAGCGCCGTTCGTCGAGAACCTGGGTCAGGCCAGCGGCCAGGGCCATCAGCGTCTTGCCCGTGCCGGCCGTTCCGGCGAGGGTGACGAAGTCGATTTCGGGGTCCGTGAGCAGGTTGAGCGCGAAGTTCTGTTCGCGGTTGCGCGCCGTCACGCCCCAGACCGCGTTTTTCAGGTGCGTGAAGTCGCGCAGCGTGCGCAACACCGCGGTTTTGCCGCGGATTTCGGTGACGCGGGCATAGAGGCTGGGCTCGCCCGGTGCTTCGAAATAGACGAATTGGTTGATCAGCAGCGAGGGGACGATCGGCCCGGTGATGCGGTAGTAGGTATGCTGCCCCTGCTGCCAGCTCTCCACCGTCTTGCCGTTCTTGCTCCAGAAATTCGCCGGCAGCGCGAGTGAGCCTGTGTAGAGCAGGTCACCATCGTCGAGCACCTTGTCGTTTTGGTAGTCCTCGGCAGCCAGGCCGAGCGCGCGTGCTTTGACGCGCATGTTGATGTCCTTGGATACCAACACGACCTCGCGCGGGGCCAAGGCCCGACCCAGCGCCTGAACGACGCCGAGGATCTGGTTGTCCGCCTTGCCTTGCGGCAGGCTCAGCGGCAGCGCGTGCTCCAGGGCCTGGGTCTGGAACAACAGCTTGCCGGTGGCCTCGCGGTGCCCGGTGGCGTCGAGCGGGATGCCGGCACCCAGATCTTTGCCATGCGCGGCCAGCGCGTCGAGCATGCGGCTCGCCTGCCGGGCGTTGCGGGCCACTTCGGTCATGCCTTTTTTGTGACCGTCGAGTTCCTCGAGCACGATCATCGGCAAGAAGATGTCGTGTTCCTCGAACTGGAACAGGCACATCGGGTCGTGCATCAACACGTTGGTGTCGAGTACGAACACTTTTGGGGGCGTCGCAGCGGCTGAAGCCGCAGCCGGCTTCGAAGCGCTGCGTTTGGCGGGCGCAGCCGCGGCTTTCCGCGGCTCGGTCGGTGCGGAATGCGCTTCTGGCTGGGGAGCCGGGGCGGCAGCGGGGGCGAGGATTCGCTCGGTCACCGTCGCAGGGGCCGCGCCAGCCGCTTGCGGCGGTGCATGGCGGCTGCGGCCTCGCGCCTTCGGAGACGCAGCCGCGCGCGCTTCGGGCGGCGCGAGTGTTTCGATGACTTCTTTGGGGAGGACGGCGGCCCGCTTGGCGGGTGGAGGCGGCAGTGGCATGCCGTCGATTATGCACATGCGGCCGCCCCTCCCGCCGTAGGGGCTGGCCTGGCGTTGCCTTATGCCGCGGCTTTTTCTTTTTTCTTCAGGGCCTTGACGGCCTTGAGCACTTCCTCGACGTGGCCGGGGACTTTGAGGCCGCGCCATTCTTCCTTCACGATGCCGTCGGGGCCGATGAGGAAGGTGCTGCGCTCGATGCCCTTGACCTTTTTGCCGTACATGATTTTGTTTTTGACGACACCGAACATGTGGCACATTTTTTCTTCGGTGTCGGCTATGAGTTCAAAGGGCAGCTCGAGCTTGGCTTTGAACTCTTCGTGCGACTTCATGTTGTCGCGCGAGACGCCGAAGACGACCGCACCGGCCTTGACGAAGTCTGGGTAATGGTCGCGGAACTGCATCGCTTCGGTGGTGCAGCCGGGCGTGTTGTCCTTCGGGTAGAAGTAAAGGATCAGGATTTGCCCGAGATGCGACGTGTTCGTGACCTTGACGCCTCCGGTTGCGTTGGCTTCGAATTCCGGGAGGGGTTTGTTGACAACGATCGCCATGGTCTTCAATCTTGTGTGACAGTCGGTGCTGCAAGGCCAGAGGCCGGTTGCGGTCTCAAGATGAACCGCTGTTCAGGGCCAGGCCGTGGATTGCGGCAAACCAGGATTTTACCGCGCTTTGGGTGTCGGCGCGGTCTAGGGGCTTCCGGGAGGTGCCACGCGCTCGATGAGTGCCGCCAGCAAGACCTTGCGCCCTTCGCCGGCGAGGATGTTGTAGGTGCGGCACGCGGCGCGGGTGTCCATCGTTTCGACGCCGATGCGCTCGCGATAGAGGCCAGCGAGCCACTGGGGATGCGGAAAACGCTGGCGTAAACCGCTGCCGAAAATCACCAGCTCGACGCCAAAGCGCTGCAGGGTCTCGAAGTGCTGCGCTTCGAGCTGTTCGAATGCAGCGCAGTTCCAGGCTTCGCGTGCGCCCAGGCTGCTGATGAGGACGCTGTCGTCGATGCGTTCGCCGTCGACCGCGATCCAGTCGGGGCCGTAGCCGGTGACGATCGGCACGTCGTAGCGGTCAGCGGTGAATTTCATGGTGGGCGAGCCCCGTGGCCGATGTGTTCAAATTATAGGTTTCCGATGCCCGGGCCAGGCGAGACGCGCCTTGCCTGAACACTGCCGTCCGGAGGGACTTTGAAGCCAATCCGCAAATCCGCCAAGCTCGCCAACGTTTGCTACGACATCCGCGGCCCGATCATGGACGCGGCGCGGCAGATGGAGGAGGAGGGCCACAAGATCATCAAGCTCAACATCGGCAACCTCGCCGTGTTCGGCTTCGATGCGCCCGAGGAAATCCAGCAGGACATGATCCGCAACCTGCCGAATTCGGCGGGTTACTCGGAAAGCAAGGGCATCTTCCCGGCGCGCAAGGCCGTGATGCACTACACGCAGGAGCAAGGCGTCAAGGGCGTGACTCTCGACGACATCTACCTCGGCAATGGCGCGAGTGAGTTGATCGTGATGGCGACGAACGCCTTGCTCGACAACGGCGATGAAATCCTCGTGCCTTCGCCCGATTATCCGCTTTGGACCGCCGCAGCGAGCCTTTCGGGGGGCACACCCGTGCACTACCGCTGCCGCGAAGAAGACGGCTGGATGCCCGATCTCGACGACATTCGCGCGAAGATCACGCCGCGCACCAAGGGCATCGTGGTCATCAACCCCAACAACCCGACCGGTGCTCTGTATTCGGATGCGTTGCTGCGCGAGATCGTGCAGATCGCGCGGGAACACCGGCTGGTGATCTTCGCCGACGAGGTCTATGACAAGGTGCTCTACGACGGTGCCAAGCACACGGCGCTGGCGAGCTTGTCGGAGGATGTGCTCACGCTCACTTTCAATTCGCTCTCCAAAGCCTATCGCGCCTGCGGCTACCGCGCGGGCTGGATGGTGGTCTCGGGCGACAAAAGGCCGGCGAAGGACTACATCGAGGGCCTGAACATGCTCTCGAACATGCGACTGTGCTCGAATGTGCCGGGCCAGTACGCGATCCAGACGGCGCTGGGCGGCTACCAGAGCATCAAAGACCTGGTGGGCGAGGGCGGGCGGCTGCGGCGCCAGCGCGACCTGGCGTATGAACTCATCACCGCGATTCCGGGCGTCAGCTGTGTCAAGCCGCAGGCGGCGCTTTACATGTTCCCGCGGCTGGATCCAAAAATTTACCCGATCGCGGACGATCAGCAATTCTTCCTCGAGGTGCTGCAGGAAACCCGCGTGATGTTGGTGCAGGGCACCGGCTTCAACTGGCCCGACCCCGACCACTTCCGCATCGTCTTTCTGCCGCACGAAGACGATCTGCGCGAGGCGATCGGCCGGCTGGCGAAGTTTCTCGAAACCTATCGACGCCGTCACGGCACCGATTGACACTTCTTTTTTAGTAGCAATACAGCGCCGGTATTCGCCGGGCTGGATGCGATTTTGTTGGAAAAATGGCTATGAAACCCATCCAAGTCGGCCTTCTTGGCATCGGCACCGTCGGGCGGGGCACCTTCGAGGTGCTGCGGCGCAATCAGGAAGAAATCCGCCGTCGCGCGGGCCGTGGCATCGAAATCACGATGGTGGCCGACCTCGACGTGGCCCGAGCCGCATCCATCGTCGGTGACGGCGTGGCCGTGGTGGCCGATGCTCGGGCCGTCATTGCGAACCCGGACATCGACATCGTTGTCGAGCTCATCGGCGGCTACGGCATCGCCAAGACTTTGGTGCTCGAAGCGATCGCTGCGGGCAAGCATGTGGTCACGGCCAACAAGGCGCTGCTGGCGGTGCACGGCACCGAGATTTTCGCGGCCGCGTCGGCCCAGGGCGTGATGGTGGCCTTCGAAGCCGCGGTGGCCGGGGGCATTCCGATCATCAAGGCGCTGCGCGAAGGGCTGACCGCCAACCGCATCCAGTGGATCGCCGGCATCATCAACGGCACGACGAACTTCATCCTGTCCGAAATGCGCGACAAGGGCCTGGACTTCGACTTGGTGCTCAAGGAAGCGCAGCGCCTGGGCTACGCCGAGACCGACCCGACCTTCGACATCGAGGGCGTGGACGCCGCGCACAAGGCGACGCTGATGAGCGCGATTGCGTTTGGCATTCCGGTGCAGTTCGACAAGGCCTATGTCGAAGGCATCACGCAGCTCGGCGCCCAGGACATCAAGTACGCCGAGCAACTGGGTTACCGCATCAAGCTGCTGGGCATCACCAAGCGTGCGGCCGGCGGCGTCGAACTGCGCGTGCACCCGACGCTGATTCCAGCCAAGCGGCTGATCGCCAACGTCGAGGGCGCGATGAACGCCGTGGTGGTGCACGGCGACGCGGTGGGGCCGACGCTCTACTACGGCAAAGGCGCGGGTGCCGAGCCTACGGCCAGCGCGGTGATTGCCGACCTGGTGGACGTGACGCGGCTGCACACGGCCGACCCGCACCAGCGCGTGCCGCATCTGGCCTTCCAGCCCGACGCGATGAGCGACCTGCCGGTGCTGCCCATGAGCGAGGTGCGCACCAGCTACTACCTGCGCCTGCGCGTGGCCGACGAGGCCGGCGTGCTCGCGCGCGTGACCGGCATCGTGGCCGAGGCGGGCATCAGCATCGACGCGGTGCTGCAGCGCGAGGCCGATGAAGTGCTGGGCGAGGGCGCCACCGCCACCGACCTCATCATCCTCACCCATGAAACTCGCGAAGGCACGATGAACGAGGCGCTGGCCCGGCTGCAGGCGCTGCCCACGGTGCTCGCGCCGATCGTGCGCATCCGCAAGGAAGAGTTGAACTGAGATGCTGTACCTGAGCACCCGCGGCCATCCTGAGCGCCGTCATTTCTGCGAAATCCTGCTCGAAGGGCTCGCGCCCGACGGCGGCCTCTACCTGCCCGAGCATTACCCGCCGCTCGACGCCGCGGCCCTGGCCCGGCTGCGCGGGGTCTGGCAGCGCGACGGCTATGCGGCGCTGGCGTTCGAGATCCTCTCGCTCTACATCGACGACATCCCGGCCGATGACCTGCGCGCGCTCTGCGAGCGCACCTACACCGCCGAGGTGTTCGGCACGCGCGAGATCGTGCCGCTCAAGCCGCTCGAGCCTGGGCTGATGCTCGAAGCGCTCTCCAACGGCCCGACGCTCGCGTTCAAAGACATGGCGATGCAGCTGCTCGGCAACCTGTTCGAGTACGAACTCGCCCGCCGCGGTGAGACGCTCAACATCCTCGGCGCGACCAGCGGCGACACCGGCAGCGCGGCCGAGTACGCGATGCGCGGCAAGAAGGGCGTGCGGGTGTTCATGCTCAGCCCGCATGGCCGCATGAGCCCCTTCCAACAGGCGCAGATGTACAGCCTGATGGACGAAAACATCCACAACATCGCCATCCGCGGCGTCTTTGACGACTGCCAGGACATCGTCAAGGCCGTCAGCAACGACCTCGACTTCAAGCGCCGCTACAAGATCGGCACGGTCAACTCGATCAACTGGGCGCGGCTGCTTGCGCAGGTCGTCTATTACTTCGCCGGGTATTTCCAGGCGACCGCCGACGACAGCCAGCGGGTGTCGTTCACCGTGCCTTCGGGCAACTTCGGCAACGTCTGCGCGGGGCATGTGGCGCGGCAGATGGGTTTGCCGATCGACCGGCTGGTCGTGGCCACCAACGAAAACGACGTACTCGATGAATTCTTCCGCACCGGCGTCTACCGCGTGCGCGGCAGCGCCGACACGCACGAGACCTCGAGCCCGTCGATGGACATTTCCAAGGCCAGCAATTTCGAGCGCTTCGTGTTCGACCTGATCGGGCGCGATGCCGCACGCTGCAAGGCGTTGTTTGGTGAGGCACTCGCGCGCGAGGGGCGGTTCGACCTCAGCCAGGACCCGGCCTTTGCGCTCGCCCGGAGCCGCTACGGGTTTGAGAGCGGCAAGAGCACCCACGCCAACCGTCTGGCCACCATCCGCGACGTGTACGCGCGCGACGGCGTCATCATCGACCCGCACACCGCCGACGGCGTCAAGGTGGCGCGTGAACACGGGAAGCCCGGCGTGCCGATGATCGTGCTCGAGACGGCGCTGCCGATCAAGTTCGCCGACACCATCGTCGAGGCCTTGGGACGCGAGCCCGAGCGCCCGGCGCGGTTTGTGGGCATCGAGGATCTGCCCAAGCGCGTGCAGGTGCTCGATGCCGACGCCGAGGCGGTCAAGGCGCTCATCGCAGCTGCGGTTTGATGCTTTTTCGGCCCCATGCCAGCGTGAAATGGTCGGATGTTGCTCTCAACCCAGATTGTCCATTCGGCGGCCCTACGGGCCTACGCACGCCCTGGCGGTCGCTTTGCGGCGTCTTCGCCCCCGTGCTCGTCGCCAATAGACTCGGCTATTGGCTCCTCCCCCGTGCGCGAATCCACTCGCAAACCGCCGCGCCATCTTCGTGCGTCCCAATGGACAATCTGGGCTCAAAAAATGAATCATCGACAGGGGTCGCTATGAAAGTCGTCGGCTTTGCGGGCTATTCGGGCTCGGGCAAGACCACGCTGGTCGAGCGGCTCATCCCCGCGCTCAAGCTGCACGGGCAGCGCGTGTCGGTGGTCAAGCATGCGCACCACCGCTTCGACATCGACCATCCCGGCAAAGACACCTTCCGCCACCGCGAGGCGGGCGCCTTCGAGGTGGTGGCCGCCTCGAGCCGCCGGCTCGCCCTGATTCGTGAGTTCGAGCGCGAAGGCGAACTCACGGTGCACCAGCTGATCGCGGAACTCTGGCCCGGCGTCGATTGGGTGCTGGTCGAAGGCTACAAAGACAGCGACCTGCTCAAGATCGAAGTCTGGCGCGCGGCCTCGGGCAAGCCGGCGCGGTACCCGCATGACGACTTCATCGTCGCCATTGCCACCGACGACCCCTCGGCCCTGCCCGAGCCCACCGGTCTGCCGGTCCTCGACCTCAACGACGCCGACGCGCTCGCGCGCTGGCTGATCGCGCACGGTGAGCGCTTCGAATACGACGCCGCGCTGTACATTTGAACCTAAATCCGGCAGTTGACCGCTACTCGCCGAAAGCAAGATGCAGAGGTTCCAACGATTTTTGGTGCAAAATCCGTTCACCGTTCGGGTGAGCGCTGCGCACCCGTTCGAGTCGCCCTCGGGCGCGGGGGCGGCGTTGCAAATCCTCGCCATGACAAGCGCCATGGCTGCGGTTTGCGCCTTGCCCGCGCGCCCGATGACGGCCCGCTCGGGCGCGCCCAACTGCCCGATTTAGGTTGAAACACAGCGTTGCAAGATTGCCGCCGCGCCTTGCGGCCTGTCCCGGAGTTCGCTGCCATGACCCATGTTCCGCCCTATGCGCCCCCTGCGCCTGCTGAGGCCGCGTCGAACGACGCGCACCGTGCCGCGCCCTTGGCGACGCCACCGGCGCGCGCGCCGCTGCGCCCCCTCGACGACGCGCTCGCCGCGCTTCTGGCCACCGTCTCGCCGCTCGCCCGGCGGGACTTCGTCTCCACCTTCGAGGCCGACGGGCGGGTGCTCGCGCAAGACCTGATCTCCTCCTTGCACGTGCCGCCGCAAGACAACTCGTCGATGGACGGCTATGCGGTGCGCGCCGCCGATGTCAGCCACCCCGGCGTCGTGCTGCGCGTGTCGCAGCGCATCGCCGCGGGGGACGCGCCGCAGCCGCTCGAGCCTGGGACGGCCGCGCGCATCTTCACCGGCGCACCCGTGCCCGCAGGTGCCGACGCCGTGGTGCCGCAGGAAGACACCGAGGCGGTCAGCGGCGACGTTCACGGCGTGCGCTTCCTCTCGGTGCCGCGCGCGGGCCAGTTCGTGCGCCGCGCCGGCGAGGATGTGGCGCGCGGTGCGACCGTGCTCACGCGCGGCACGCGGCTCAACCCCGCCGCCCTGGGGCTTGCGGCAAGCATCGGCGCGGCGCGGCTCGAAGTCGTCGCGCGGCCTCGGGTGGCGCTGTTTTCGACCGGCGACGAACTCGTCATGCCCGGCGAGGTCGCGCCCGAAGCGCTGCCCGCCGGCGCGATTTACAACTCGAACCGCTTCTTTCTGCGCGCGCTGCTGCATCGCCTCGGCTGCGAGGTGAGCGACCTCGGCATCGTCCCCGACCGGCTCGACGCCACGGTCGCAGCCTTGCAAAGCGCGGCCGACCATCACGACCTCATCCTCACCAGCGGCGGCGTCTCGGTCGGTGAGGAAGACCACATCAAACCCGCCGTGCGCACGCTCGGCGCGCTCGACCTGTGGCAGATCGCCATCAAGCCCGGCAAGCCCTTCGCGCATGGCCATGTGCGCAGGGGCGCCAACAGCCTCCATGCCTCCGGCCCGCACTGCCACTTCATCGGTCTGCCTGGCAACCCGGTCTCGAGTTTCGTGACCTTTCTGGTGCTGGTGCGGCCGTTTCTGCTGGCTTTGCAAGGCGCGCCGGCGGGTCTGCCCGCGCCGCTGTGGCTGCCCGCGCACTTCGACTGGCCGCGGCCCGACAAGCGCCGCGAATTCCTGCGGGTGCGCCGCAACGCCCAGGGCGGGCTCGAGTTGTTCCCCAATCAAAGCTCGGGGGTGCTCACCTCGGCGGTCTGGGGCGACGGTTTCGTCGACAACCCGCCGGGCCAGGCCATTCGGCACGGCGACCGGGTCGCCTACTGGCCGCTCCAGGGCCTGATCGGCTAAGGGCACGCGCCCCAGGAACCGCCCCATGGCCACGCCCGAACCGCCGGTTTCCCCTGCGCCCTTGGCGCAGCCGGTACGGCCGCGGTTTCGGCGGATTTTGGTGGTGCGTTTTCTTGGGGTGGCGTTGGCGTTGCTGCTCGCGTTTTTGCTCATCGTCGTGTTGGTCGTCGTCGCACCCTTGGCGCAGCGGCACGCCGAAGCCCTGTTTTCGAGCCAGACGCAGACCGTGCGCGCCGAAGTGGCGACGGCGTTTGACGATGTGGGCGGTCTGCAAACCCTGCTGATCGCGGACTGGCAGGCCAATCCGCCGACGCTCGATGCGCCCGAAGCCTTCATCCGGCACGCGCGCGGCGTGATGGCGGCGCTGCCGGCCGCGACTTCGGTCGTGCTGGGCAATGAGCGCGGACAGGGCTGGCTGTTGCTGTGGCGGGCCGACCGTCAGGAATGGTGGCTCCGCCTGACCGATCGCGAGCGCTGGGGCGACGAGCATCGCTTTGTTGCCTTCGACCCGCAGGGCCAGGAGCTGCGCCGCTGGCGTGAGCGCCTGCCCTACGACCCGCGTGAACGCCCATGGTACCGGCTGGCGACCGGGCAACCCGGCGTGACGCGCTGGACCCACCCCTATGTGTTCTACACCACGCGCGAGCCCGGCATCACCGCAGCCCGCGCCTGGCGCGCCCGCGACGGAAGTCTCTGGGCCCTGGGATTCGACCTGCGGGTGCAGGAGATCCAGGCCATCGCCGAGCGCCTGTCGCGGCCTCTTGAGGGCCGTGTGGCCATCGTCGATACCTCGGGCGATGAATGGCTGGGGTTGGCAGGTGCCGCCGTGTCCTTGACGCTGGGCGTGGCGCCTTCGGGCGAGCCTGAACTGATGCGGCTCGATGCGGTGCCCGATCCGGTGCTGCGCGCGCTTGTCGCACATGCCAGCGACGCCCAGGCCGTCCACACGGCGTGGATCACGGGGCAGCCCTGGCTCTGGACGCGTCAGCCCGTGGCTTTGGGGAAGGAGACGCTCACTTTGTTTCTGGCGGCACCCTGGATGAGCTTTCTGCCGCCGCTTCGGTTCTGGATGGGGGCGCTGCTGCTCTCGATGGTGCTGGCCATGGCGGCGGCTGCGGTGTTCATGCGCCGCTGGGCGCTCGAGCTTTCGGGGCCGATCGAGACGCTCGCCGATGCGGCTCATCGCATGGCGGCTTTGAGCTTCACCGATTCGGTGCGCACCGACTATTCGAGCGCCGAGCTGCACACGCTGGCGCGCGCCCTCAACCACCTGCGGCGGCGCCTGGCGGTCTACACCGCGCGGCTGCGGGCACGCGAGGTGGATCTGGCGCGCGAGGTCGCCGCGCTGCGCGCTGCGGAACAACGGTTGCTGCACATCGGGCTGCACGACGCGCTGACCGACCTGCCCAACCGGCGGCTGCTGATGGAGCACCTGCAGCATGCGCTGGCGCGCGCCGATCGGGGGGAGACCTCGATTGCCTTGCTGTTCATCGACCTCGACCGCTTCAAGGAAGTCAACGACACGCGCGGTCATGAGGTCGGCGACGAGCTGCTGCGCGCAGTGGCGCTGCGGCTGCTCCATCATGTCCGCGCGGGCGACCTCGCCGCCCGGCTGGGCGGGGATGAATTCGTGCTGCTGCTCGAGGGCGTCAGCGCCGAAGTCGCGATCGAGCGCACCGAGGATGTGCTCGAGGCGCTGCGCGCGCCGCTGGTGGCGGGCGGCGAGCGCTGGTCGCTGGGCGCCAGCATCGGCATTGCGCTTGGGCCGCGCGACGGGGCCGACCCCGGGACGCTGCTGCGCCATGCGGATGAAGCGCTCTATCGCGCGAAAGCGGCCGGCCGCAACCGCTGGGTGCTGTATGAGCGGGGCTTCAGCCAGTCGACCGAGGCCACGCGGGCCTTGCGGGTCGCACTCGAGGCGGCCTTGCAGGGCAGCGGTGCGGACGGTCTCGAGCTGTGGTGGCAGCCGCAAATCGCGCTCGATTCGGGCGAGGCGGTCGCGGCCGAGGGCTTGCTGCGTTGGCGGCATCCGCAGCGCGGGCTGGTTCCGCCGGCAGAGTTCATCCCGCTCGCCGAGGATGCGGGTCTGATGCCCGCGCTCGGCTGGCGCGTGCTCGATCTGGCGTTGGCGGCAGCGCCCGAATTGGCGCGCGCGCAACCCCGTTGGCGGCATGTGGCGGTCAACGTTTCGGCGCGGCAGCTCGAGCTGCCCGACTTTGCCGACCAGGTGCTCGAGCGTCTCGCGCGCACCGGCTGGCCCGCAGAGCGGCTCGAGTTGGAAGTCACCGAGTCGGTGCTGCTCGAAAGTGCCAAGGGCCGGGGGCATTTGGAACGCCTGGCTGCGCACGGCGTGCGCCTGTCGCTCGACGACTTTGGCACCGGCTATTCGTCCCTGTCTTACCTGCGCCAACTGCCCTTCGATGTGGTCAAGATCGACGCGAGCTTCGTGCGCGATCTGGGCACTGGCGCGCAGGCCGACAGCCTCGTCGAGGCCCTGATCGCCATGGCCAAGGCGCTGGGCCTGGAACTGGTGGCCGAAGGCGTCGAAACCGAAGCACAGCGGGCGTTCCTGGCCGCGCGGGGCGTCGATCTCGGGCAGGGCTATCTCTGGTCGCGGCCGCAGCCACTGGCGGCTTGGCTCGGGCAGCGCTGAATGCGTTCGATCGTTTCGATCGGGTTCGGCTTATGATGTTTGGGCTATGCCGAACATCCACGTCCAACTCCGCTTTTTTGCCTCGCTGCGCGAGGGCCTGGGGATTTCCGAACTTGCGCTCGACACTTCGGCGACCAATGTGGGCGAGCTGCGCCAGGCGCTGGTGGCGCGCGGTGGGGCTTATGCCGAGCTGCTCGCGCCGGGGCGGGCGGTGCGCGCGGCGGTGAACCAGGTCATGGCCGATGAGAACCATCCGCTGGCCGAGGGCTGCGAGGTCGCCTTCTTTCCGCCCGTGACCGGAGGTTGAACGCCATGGGCACGCCGCGGGTGAGCGTCCAGACCGAGGATTTCGACCTTTCCACCGAAGTCGCGCGGCTGCGCGCGGAAAAGAAGGGCGTGGGCGCGGTCTGCGCGTTCGTGGGCACGGTGCGCGACCGCAACGAAGGCGTATCGGTCTCGACGATGGAGCTCGAACACTACCCCGGCATGACGGAAAAGGCCATCGAGGCCATGATCGACGAGGCGCACCAGCGTTTCGACATCCTCGGCGCGCGGGTGATTCACCGCGTGGGTCTGCTCGAGCCGCTGGACCAGATCGTGCTGGTGGCGGTCATCAGCGCGCACCGCGACGAGAGCTTCCGGGCCTGCGAATTCCTCATGGACTACCTCAAAACCCAGGCGCCGTTCTGGAAGAAAGAGCAGACGCCCGAGGGCGCGCGCTGGGTCGATGCCCGCGTGAGCGACGACGCGGCGCTGGCGCGCTGGGGCATCGCCAGCCGCAATACCTGATCGGCCCTGCGCCCCTTGACCGGCGTTAAAGCTGCCGCGGCGGCTGCGCCTTGAAATCCTTCCGATCCGGCCCAAGTTGCCGAGTCAACGGAGGATTTCCATGCGAATCGACAAACTCACCACCAAATTCCAGGAAGCGCTGCAGGAAGCGCAGACGCTGGCCATGAGCAAGGGCCATGCGTACATCGATCCGGCCCATGTGCTCGCCGTCATGCTGCGGCAGCAGGATGGGCCGCGTTCCTTGCTGGAGCGCGCTGGCGTCGACGTGCGTGCCCTGGAGGCAGCCGCCGATGCGGCCGTTGCCCGTTTGCCTGAGGTTCAGGGCCAGGACCAGGTGCAGGTCGGCCCCGACCTGCTGCGCCTACTGCAGGCGGCCGACAAGGAAGCGCTCGACCGCGGCGACGACTACATCGCCAGCGAAATGTTCCTGTTGGCGCTGGAAGCCGACAAACGGCTGACCCTGGCCGACGAGGCCCGCAAGCTCGGCCTCAACCGTAAATCTTTAGACACCGCCATCAACACCATCCGAGGAGGACAGAAAGTGGACAACCCCGAAGCCGAAAGCCAGCGCGAAGCGCTCAAGAAGTACACCCTCGACCTGACCGAGCGCGCCCGCAACGGCAAGCTCGACCCGGTCATCGGCCGCGACGACGAAATTCGCCGCACGATTCAAATCCTGCAGCGCCGCAGCAAGAACAACCCGGTGCTCATCGGTGAGCCCGGCGTGGGCAAGACCGCCATCGTCGAAGGGCTGGCGCAGCGCATCGTCAACGGCGAAGTGCCCGAGAGCCTGCGCGACAAACGCGTGCTCTCGCTCGATATGGCCGGGCTGCTCGCCGGCGCCAAGTACCGCGGCGAGTTCGAAGAGCGGCTCAAAGGGCTGCTGAAGGAAATCGCGCAGGAAGAGGGCAAGATCATCCTCTTCATCGACGAAATCCACACCATGGTGGGCGCCGGTAAGGCCGAGGGCGCGATGGATGCGGGCAACATGCTCAAGCCGGCGCTGGCGCGCGGCGAGCTGCACTGCATCGGCGCGACCACGCTCGACGAGTATCGGAAATACATCGAGAAAGACGCTGCGCTCGAGCGCCGCTTCCAGAAGGTGATGGTCGATGAGCCCACCGTCGAGCAGACCATCGCGATCCTGCGCGGCTTGCAAGAAAAGTACGAGCTGCACCACGGCGTGGACATCACCGACCCGGCGATCGTCGCCGCGGCCGAGTTGAGCCATCGCTACATCACCGACCGCTTCCTGCCCGACAAGGCGATCGACCTGATCGACGAGGCGGCAGCCAAGATCAAGATCGAGATCGACTCCAAGCCCGAAGTGATGGACAAGCTCGACCGGCGGCTGATTCAGCTGCAAATCGAGCGCGAGGCACTCAAGAAAGAGCACGACGAGGCGTCGCAAAAGCGCCTGGCGATGATCGAGGAAGAAATCACCAAGATCAAGAAAGAGCTCGCCGACCTCGAAGAGATCTGGCAGGCCGAAAAAGCCGCCGTGCTCGGCAGCAAACAGATTCGCGAGGAAATCGAGAAGCTCAAGCTGCAGATCGAGGAGCTCACGCGCAAGGGTGACTTCAACAAGGTCGCCGAGCTGCAATACGGCAAGCTGCCCGAGCTCGAGCGTCGCCTCAAGCAGGCGCAAGAGCAGGAAGCCGCCGCCGGTGGCGAAGGCAAGCCGCGCCGTCTGCTGCGCACGCAAGTGGGCGCGGAGGAAATCGCCGAGGTGGTCAGCCGCGCGACTGGCATTCCGGTCTCCAAGATGATGCAGAGCGAGAAAGACAAGCTGCTGCACATGGAAGAGAAGCTGCACGAGCGCGTGGTCGGCCAGGACGAGGCGATCGTCGCGGTCTCCAACGCCATCCGGCGCTCGCGGGCGGGTCTGTCGGACCCGAACCGGCCCACCGGCTCGTTCCTGTTCCTCGGCCCCACCGGCGTGGGCAAGACCGAGCTGTGCAAGGCGCTCGCCGGCTTCCTGTTCGACAGCGAAGAGCACCTGGTGCGCATCGACATGAGCGAGTTCATGGAGAAGCACTCGGTCGCGCGTCTCATCGGTGCGCCCCCGGGCTATGTGGGCTATGAAGAAGGCGGCTACCTCACCGAGGCGGTGCGTCGCAAGCCGTATTCCGTGCTGCTGCTCGACGAGGTGGAAAAAGCCCACCCCGACGTGTTCAACGTGCTGTTGCAGGTGCTCGACGATGGGCGGCTGACCGACGGACAGGGCCGCACGGTGGACTTCAAGAACACGGTCATCGTCATGACCTCGAACATCGGCTCGCCCATCATCCAGAACATGGCCGGGCGGCCCTATGACGAGATCAAGGACGCGGTGACGGACGAGCTGAAGAACTACTTCCGGCCCGAGTTCCTCAACCGCATCGACGAGACGGTGGTGTTCCATCCGCTGGACGCCAAGCACATCCAGTCGATCGCCAACATCCAGCTGCAAGCGTTGCGCGAGCGGCTGGCGAAGATGGATCTGGATCTGCAGGTCACGCCCGCGGCGCTCGAGGAGCTGGCGAAAGTGGGCTTCGACCCGGTGTTCGGCGCGCGGCCGCTCAAGCGGGCGATCCAGCAGCGCATCGAGAACCCGCTGGCGAAGCTGCTGCTCGAAGGGCGCTTCCCGCCGAAGTCGGTCATCACCGTCTCGGTGGACCCGGTGCGCGCACCAGGCCAGTTCATATTCAGCGGCGGCGTCGCCTGATCGGCCCTGCACCACGGCCTGTGCTAGACCCCCAGCCCTCGGGCCGGGGGTCTTTTTTTTCGCCGGGTCGATTGGGGCGAGCCCTCTAATCGGGCGGCGGCGGCGCTCCTATGATGGCTAAATGACGCACAACCCACCACCGTTTGCCATGCCCATGCACGCTTTGTTCGACGCCCAGTTCCGTGCCAGCCGCGCCGAGATCGATCCGCCGCTCTCGGTGCGACGCGACCGGCTACACCGCATGAAGAAGCTGATCGACGGCCACGGTGCGGCCCTGCATGCGGCCGTGGAGGCTGATTTTGGCGTGCGCTCGCCGGGTCTGACCGAAGTGGCCGACTTGTTCGTGCTGCGCGCCATGCTCGGCCATCTGCAGCGCCACCTGCCGCGCTGGATGAAGCCCACGCGGGTGGCCACGCCCGTGTACTTGCAGCCGGCCACAGCCTACATCCAGCGTCAGCCGCTGGGCGTGGTGGGGGTGATTTCCCCGTGGAACTATCCGATCCAACTCGCCTTGGCTCCGGCGGCTACGGCCATGGCCGCGGGCAACCGGGTCATGCTCAAGCCCAGCGAACTCACGCCGCGCACCTCGGCGCTCTTGGCTGAACTGGTGCGGCAGCACTACGCGCCGGAGGAGTTTTGCGTGATCGAGGGCGACGCGCAGGTCGCGGCTGAATTCGCCTCGCTGCCTTTCGATCACCTGTTCTTCACCGGATCGACCGCGGTCGGTCGCAAGGTGGCGGCTGCGGCGGCGGCCAACCTCACGCCGACCACGCTCGAACTCGGCGGCAAGTCGCCCGCCGTCATCGATCGCTCGGTCACCATGGGTGACGCGGCCCTCAAGATCGCCCACGGCAAGCTGCTCAACGCGGGCCAGACCTGCATTGCGCCCGACTATGTGCTGCTGCCCCGCGGCATGGAGGCCGATTTCGAGCGCGCCTTTACCCAGGCAGTCGCTCGGCTGTTCCCAAAAATTATGGGCAACGGCGACTACGCCAGCGTCATCACCGAGCGCCACCTCGCGCGGCTGCGCGCGCTGGTCGATGAGGCCCGCTCTGGCGGTGCGCGCGTGGTCGTGGTCGACCCCGCAGGCGGCGCGCTCAATCAGCTGCACATCGACCCCGAGACGCGCCAGATGGCGCCGGTGCTGCTCTTTGGCGCGCAGCCCGGGCAGCGCGTGCTGGAGGAGGAAATTTTCGGCCCGGTGCTGCCCGTCGTGCCCTACGACACGCTCGATGAAGCCATCGAGGCGATCAACGCACGCCCGCGGCCGCTGGCGCTGTACTGGTTCGGCAGCGATATCGCATCACGCGACGCGGTGCTCAACCGCACCGTCAGCGGCGGCGTGTCGGTCAACGACACGCTCATGCACATCGCGCACGAGAACCTGCCCTTTGGCGGCGTGGGCGAAAGCGGCTGGGGCGCCTACCACGGCCACCGCGGCTTCCTGACCTTCACCCACGAAAAATCGGTGCTGGTGCAGTCGCGCTTGGGGCTGGGGCATCTGTTCTACCCGCCCTACGGCGCGCGCTTCCGCCAGGTCACAGGCTTGCTTCGGAAGATTCTGTAGCGGACGTAACGGCGTCGAGCGCGCCCTCCGGCAGCATGGTGGCGAGCCGCAGGCGGATGCCCTCGGCACGCTCTTCGCCGGCAAGCGCCTTGACATGCGCAAGCAGCAGCCACGCCGACTCGACCAGTTCGGCCACATCGCGGGCTTGGCGGAACAAGTCGCGCAACTGCTGCGCACGCTCGGGCTGGGCGCGCGCAAAGAAGCGCTCGGTCATGTCGAACAGGTACATACGCGCCGCGGCGACGGAGCGGCCGTGCGTGAACCGGTCGGCCACCGTGGCGACGCGGACCGGGGGCTCGGCAACCACCGGGTCGTCGGGCGGAGGCTCGGCTGCCACAAGGTTCGCGGGCTGCAGGTAGCCGCCCTGCAGCAGCGACTGCAACGGATCGGCGACGGGCTGACCCATGAGCGCTTCCAACTCCCGCAGGCTGCGCTGTCCATTGACCAAGAGCAGCAAGGCCCGTTGCCGGGGCGTCAGTTCACGCCCGCGCTGGGCCAACACTTCCAAGGCTTTTGAGGTCTTTTCAAAGATCGGCTGGGCTCGCATGGCAACCTCGCACGTTTTCGGTGCGCCAGAACCGGACGCTTCGCCCGCCGATCTTCACTCAGCGCTGTGACAGGGCCATGAAGCTCGTGTTTCAAGAATTTTTCAGCGCTTGCCGGCGTGAAATCGGCGATGTTCGCTCTTAAAAAAAGAGCGCGTGACCAGGCTGTCCAGGGCCGGCCGCGCCGCTACTCCAAGGCGGCGCGCGCCCCGGCTCACTTCACCAACGGTCGCACATGGCTGAAGCCGCCATCGACCGGCAGCACATGGCCGGTGATGCGGCTGGCAGCGTCTGACAGCAGCCAGGCCATGGCTTGCGCGACCTGATCGGGTGTTTGCACGCCGCCGAGCGGATATTGCTTGCCCGCGCCTTCACGCATCGCCGGGACTTTGAGCATGCCCGCCGTCATCGGCGTGTCGGTCATGCCCGGCGCCACCGCGTTGACCCGCAGCCCCAGCCCCGCATAGGTGGCCGCGGCGCTGCGCACCAGCCCTTCGACCCCGGCCTTGGCCGCGGCGATCGCCTCGTGGTTGGCGACACCGATGCCGGCGACCACCGAACTCACCAGCACGGCGGCACCCGGCGCCTGCGCTGCGCGGCGCGACTCGATCCACGCGCCGAGCATCGCGAGCGCACTGTCCAGGTTCACCCGCAACACCTCGCGCCACTGCGCCGGGGTGGTGCGGTGCAGCGGCGCGATGAGCGTGCTGCCTACGCAGTGCGCCAGATGCGTGGGCGCGCCAAGCTGCGTGCTGCACGCCGCGATGGCCAGCGCTGCGCCTTCGGGCGTGGTGGTGTCGGCGGCAATGCGCGCCTGCGCTGGGACGTCTTCGAGCAGCGCGGCGTCGCGGCCGACGGCGGCGACGCGCCAGCCCTCGGATTGCAGCTGATGGCACAGCGCGCGGCCAATGCCGCCGCGGGCGCCGGTGATGAGCACGATGGGGGTGGATTCAGTCATGGAACGGTTCTCCTCAAGGGATGGCGAGACACCTCGGCCCAGTAGGCCGAGAACGATCGGCAGCGCGTCGCGGGCTCGGGCCAGGGCGCTGGCAGCGTCAGCAGGCCGTGCGTGAGATAGGGCGAAAGCCGGGTGACCGCGCCGTTCAACCTAAATCCGGCAGTTGACCGCTTTGAGCTGAATACAAGGTGTTGATGTTTGAACCGTTTTGGGTGCAAAAGCCGTTCACCGCTTGGGTGAGCGCTGCGCACCCGTTCGAGCCGCCCTCGGGCGCGGGGGCGGCGTTGCAAATCCTCGCCATGGCGAGCGCCATGGCTGTGGTTTGCGCCTTGCCCGCGCGCCCGACGACGGCCCGCCCGGGCGCGCCCAACTGCCGGATTTAGGTTCAAATGGTTGCGGCTGCGCGCATAGTCGGCTGGCCGCATCGCGGCGAGGCGCGCGCGGGCCGCCTCGATCGTGGGCGGGAAGTCGTGCAGAGCGTCGAGCGCGGCGGGTGGCGTGTTCATGACCCCTCCCGCAGCAGCTGCGCCTGCGTGCGGATGGCCTCGCGCTCGGCCGCATCCAGCCGGGCGAGGTTTTTCACCTGCATCACCGTGCGCGGATTCGCCGCCAGCCGCGCTTCAAAGCGCAGCAGGAAATCCCAATAGAGCGTGGTGTAGGGGCAGGCGCGCGGGCCGGTGCGCAGCGCCGGATCAAAACGGCAGCCGCGGCAGTAGCTGCCTGCGCTCATGCGTTCGATGTATTTGCCGCTGGCGATATAGGGTTTGCTCGCCATCCGGCCGCCGTCGGCGAACTGGCTCATGCCCAGCACATTGGGCAGCTCCACCCACTCCACCGCGTCCACATACACCGCCAGAAACCAGGCGTGCACCTCCCGCGGGCGCACGCCGAGCAGCAGCGCATAAAGGCCGATGACCATCAGCCGCTGAATGTGGTGCGCGTAGCCCAGGCGCAGGGTTTGCCGCAGGGCGTCGCGCAGGCAGGCCATGTCGGTTTCGCCGGTCCAGAACCAGGCAGGCAGCGGCAGGTGCGCACCCAGGGCGTTGCCCTCGAGGTAGCCTGGCATCTGCGTCCAGTAGATGCCGCGCACGTATTCGCGCCAGCCGAGGATCTGGCGGATGAAGCCCTCGGCGCTGGCCAGCGGCACCGTTCCGTCGCGCCAGGCGGCTTCGGCCGCGGCCACCACCTCGCGGGGGTGGAGCAGCTTGAGGTTGAGCGCGGCCGACAGGCGGGAATGCCACAGCCACGGCTGCGCGGGCCAGAGCGCGTCCTGCCAGCGGCCGAAGTCCGCCAGTCGGTGGGTGATGAAATCCTCCAACTCGGACAGGGCCTGCGCGCGGGTGAGGGGCCAGTCGAAGTCGTCCAGCGCGCCGGGGTGGCCGGCAAAACGCTCGCGCACCAGCGTGATGACCGCTCGCGTGACCGTATCCGGCGCGAAGCCCAGTGGCGCGGGCACCGGGGGTGGGCCGCTCGGCGGGAAGGCAGCGCGGTTGTCGGCGTCGAAATTCCACTGCCCACCGGCGGGCTGGTCGCCGTCCATCAGCACGCGGTGGCGGCGGCGCATCTCGCGGTAGAAGAACTCCATGCGCAGGCTCTTGCGCCCCTGGGCGTGGGTGGCGAAATCGCGCACGGTGGCAAAAAAATGCCGGTCGTCGCGCAGCTCCAGAGGCAGCCCGAGCGCACGCGCCTGCGCACGCAGCGCCTGCAGCACCCGCCAGTCGCCCGGCGCGGTGAGGATGAGTGCCGCCGGGCGCAGCGCCTGCACCGCACGGGCCAGTTCGCCGGCGAGCGTGCCGGTGTTGGTCGCATCGTCCAGGCGTGTGTGGTGCACCGCCCAGCCGCGCGCAGCAAGGTCCGCAGCGAAATGGCGCATGGCGGCGAGAAAGAGCGCGATGCGCGGCTGGGAGGACCAGACATGGGTCGATTCCTCGGCGACTTCGGCCATCCAGACCGCGTCGCACGCGGGGTCGAAGCCGTCGAAGGCGCTCGACGCGGCATCGAGCTGGTCGCCCAGCACCAGGACGAGATGGCGCAGCGGTTGCGGCACGGGGCGCGGGGGCGCGTTCATCCGCCGCCGTCCGGTTGGGTGCCGCGCTGTGACTGGGCCTGGCGGCGGCAGGCCTCGCTGCAGTAGCGCACCTGTTCCCAGTTCTTGGCCCAGGCGCGGCGCCAGCTCATGGGCCGACCGCAGACGGCGCAGGGTTTGCTGGGCAGGCTGGCCTTGTTGCCCTTGTAGCCGGTGGGTGGTTTCATTTCATTCAAACAACTCGCGTTGCAGGGCCGAGGGGGTTTCGGCACTGCGGCAGCGCGGGCGCTGGGTGGGTGGCAGCCCGCTCTTGCGTGAGCCGTGACGTTGCTGCACGGCGTCGGCCTCGGCGCGCGCCTCGGGCTGGCGGCGCAGGGCATAGAGGCGCGTCTTGGCTTGGGCGAGCGCCGCCCGCTCGTCCACGATCGGCGGCGGATAGTTGCGTGTGCCCCATTCGGGCAGCCAACGGCGGATGAAGCCGAAATCGGGGTCGTGGTCGCGCTGCTGCTTGGTGGGCGAGTAGATGCGCAGCGTGTTGATGCCGGTGGTGCCCGATTGCATCTGCATCTGGCTCCAGTGGATACCGGCCTCGAAGTCGAGGAACTGGCGCGCCAGATGCAGGCCCGGCGCGCGCCAGTGCAGCCACAGGTGGTAGGCGGCAAAGCTCACCAGCATCGCGCGCATGCGGAAGTTGATCCAGCCGGTGGCGTTGAGGCAGCGCATGCAGGCGTCCACCATGGGAAAGCCGGTGCGCCCCTCGCGCCAGGCGGCGAACAGCTGGGGGTTGGGCTCTGGGTCGCGCAGGCCGTCGTAGGCACGGGCGAAGTTGTGGAACTCGATGCCCGGCTCGTCTTCGAGCTTTTGCATGAAATGACAATGCCAGCGCAGCCGCGCGGCAAATCCGTCGAGATGGCGCGCGAAGCTCTTCGCCTGCGGCGTGCCTGCGGCGAGCAGTTCGGCGATGCGCTGCGCGGTCGCCTGATGCACCTGCCGCATACCGATCATGCCGAAGGCGAGGTAGGCCGACAGGCGCGAGCAGTCCTGCTCGGCGCGCAGCGGACTGGAGAGGTTGAAGCGGTAGCCCTCGCCGCGCGTGGACAAAAAGCTCTGCAGCGTCTGCCGCGCCGCGGCCTCGCCCGCAGCCGGTGTGGGGCGCTCGGCAGGCAGGCCGAGTTCGACGAGGCTGGGAAATTCGCCCCGGTCCGGCCAGCGGCGCATGGTCGGCGCAGCGCAGGTCGCGTTTGAACCAGACGAGGGCGCGGGGCTCGGGCATGAGCGCAGTCGTCGGCGGAAGCGGCCCAGCTCAGCCTCTCAGCGCTGATTCAGGCCCGCCGGGGCATCCACGGCGTGCTTAAGCAGGTCGTCGAGGAACAGGCTGTCGAGCACTTTTTCGCTGGTGGCGGCCAGCACCACCTTGGGCGCGACGCCGGCGTCCAAAGCCTCCTGCCAGCGGCCCGCGCAGACGCACCAGCGGTCGCCGGGCTTGAGGCCGGGAAAGCGCCACTCGGGCCGCGGGGTGATGAGGTCGTTGCCCTGCGCGCGGGTGAATTGCAGGAAGCGCTCGTCCATCACCGCGCAGACGCCGTGCACGCCGGCGTCCTGCCCGACGACGCTGCAGAAGCCGTCGCGCGCATAGCCGGTGAGCGGTGCGGTGCTGCAGGGTTTGAGCGGGGTGCCGAGCACATTGAGCCCGCGCGGCTCGGTGGGGGTGTGTGGGCGTTCGGCGGTCATCGGATCCTCCTTCCAAGCCATGAAATCCGACCCCGCCGCGATCGGCGATGTGGCCGCCGCGAGCATCAGCGCCAGCAGCGAACCGGCACCCATAAAACCCGAGCGGCTGTAATCGGTGCGGCGAAGTCGTTTTGTGAACGGGTCGTTCATGGCGCACAGTGTAGACCGTTTCCACGCACGAATGCACCGACGCTGCCAATCCCCAGCCTCTCAGCCCCGCCAGCACTCGCCGGTGGGGGTGGCAAGGCGTTCGGCGCGGCCCAGGGCTTCGAGGGTTTCGAGGATGCGGGGCAGGCTTTTTTTCCACGGGCCGCGGCCTTTGAAGCGCGACTCGATGGCGGAGATCGGCACCGGTGCTGCGGCGCGCTCGAGCATCTCGGCGACGGCGCGCACCTGCTCGGGCAGGCTGGCGGGCCAGGGCAGGGGCGGCTCGGCGGCGGGTGTGGGTGTGGGTGCCGGTGCGGACGTGGCTGCGAGTGGCCGGTGGGCCGCGCCGTCGCCAGCGGGGTTCGGAGTGGCTTCGTCGGCAGGTTTTGAAGAAAAAACCCCGGAAGCCCGGCGTGAATTGCCGCTTTCTTGCTCTAGATTTAGAAGCGCCGCGGTGGGGCTTGCGGCCTCGGTGGGCGCGGCGGTGGGGGCCTGGAAGTCCGGGCGCAGCCAGCGGATGTTGCCGCGGGCTTCTTCGGCGGCGCGGCGCGCATTGCAGGCGACAAGCCGCGCGAGGAGCTCCTCCTCGGCGGCGGCCTGTTCGGGCGGCTTGTCCGGTAGCGGCGTGGTGGCACCGGGGCGGCCCACCAGGGGCGCGGCCAGATCGCTCCAGCCGTAGGCGGCCAGTACCGCCTCGTCGAGCTCGTCGTGCAACGAGGCCAGCACCGACACCAGCCCGGCCTGATGCACGGCTTGCTCCTTGGGGCTGAGGGACTGGCCCGCACGCAGCGCCTCCAGCACGTTGTAGAGGCCAGTGAGGGTGAGCTCGGCATGCGCAGCGAGCACGCGCTTGCGGTGCGCGTCGATGGCCTCGGCGCGGTGGCGGATGCGCTCACGCAGCGCGTCGGTCAGGCCGGTATCGGCATCGGGGAAGGGGAAGGTTTCGAAGCAGCGGGTTTTGGCGTAAACGGAATCGTTGCCGACGCCCAACCAACTTCCACTTCGCATGGCCCACAACGCATGAACTCGCGAGGACAGCACGCCCAAGAAAAAACCATCGTCCAACGCGAAATTGATCAGCCTGTGGTCCGGCAGGATGGCGGCGTCGAGGAACTGAAAGAGGCGGTGCTTGGCGGTTTCGACAGTGGCGATATAGCGGTGCAGGTTCGCCGACATCGCGCGCCAGCCCTGGCGCGGTTCGCCAAATAGCCACCAATCCCTTTTGAGCTTGGGTCGGTTGTTTTGGTCGCGCTCAGGTTTGACTCGCTCGAATACCCACTGGAAAACTGCCGGGTAGCGGCTGCGCACTTCCTCGGCGGTGAGGCCGAACAGGTCAATGACCATGACACCGCGCGGCTTGTCGGTCAGGTCGCGGCCATTGCGGTAGGGGCGAATATGGCGCTCCAGATCTGGCACTTGGCCCAAGCCGAGCGCTGTCGCATCCTCTGGCGACACGATGAACCCGCTGCCTGCCAACATCACGCCGTTCGAGCTGATGCGCGCGTTTGCGGCCAATGCCACCGCTCCCGCCACATCCGCCCCGATGGTGAGGTCGGCGTGGATGCGGCCTTCGCGGGCGGCGAGGGTGACGTCGAGCGCATCCTCGCCGGTTTCGCGCTCGGCGATCACGGTCTGCAACAGGCCCTCTCCCGCATCGAGGCTGCCCACGGTCATGGCAATGCGCACGGCAGCCCCGTCGGCGGCATCCACCCAGGGGTGGTCGGGGATGGCAAAGGCCAATCGCAGCGGGTTTGGCGCCGCCTTCAGGTGGGCTTCGACGACGCGGCGGTTGAAGGTCTGGCGCAGGCTGTTGGTGGTGATGAAGCCAAAGCGCCGCGCGCGCCCCTCGCGCACGGCCAGCGCGGCGATGTGCCACCAGTACATGACAAAGTCGGCGCTCTCGGGCACTTCGGGCCAGGCGGCGCGCAGCGCGTCCACATAGCCGTCGCCGAGGGCACGGCGCTTGGCTTTGTCACCGATGAACGGCGGATTGCCGAGGATGAAGTCAGCCTCGGGCCAGGTGGCCGGACGCGGGTTGACGTAGCGCTCGATGGGCACGCGGGCGGTCTCGTCGGGCACCGGCTCGCCGGTGGCGGGGTGGGGTTTGGTGGTCACGCCGTCCCAACGGGTGCGCGGCTGGCCGTGGGCGTCGGTTTCGTAGTCGATGCGGTCGTAGGCGAGCAGCGCGTCGCGGTGTTCGATGTTGCGCCAGTCGTGCAGCACCGGCTCGGCGACGCTGGAGCGGCCCTGGGTGCGCACCTGCCATTGCAGCCAGCCGATCCACAGCACCAGTTCGGCAAGGGCCGCGGCGCGCGGGTTGGTTTCGATGCCGCGCAATTGCTGCACGGTGACGGTTTCGCCCTCGAGCCCGAGGCGGGCCTGGGTGTCGCCGAGCTGTTCGAGGGTGTCGAGCACTTCGGCTTCGAGGCGCTTCAAGTGTTCGAGCGTGACGTAGAGGAAGTTGCCGCTGCCGCAGGCGGGGTCGAGCACGCGGGTGGTGCAGAGCTGGTGGTGAAAGCGCCGCACTTCGGCGCGCGCGTCGGCCAGTCGGGCTTCGCGGGCTTTGCCGTCGAGGGTATCGGCCTCGCGCGCGAGCAGCAGCGCGGCGGCCTGCGCATGGGCCCAGTCCGCGCGCAGCGGCTCGATGACGGTGGGCAGCACCAGCCGCTCCACATAGGCGCGCGGCGTGTAGTGCGCGCCGAGCGCATGGCGCTCGGTGGGGTCGAGCGCGCGCTCGAGCAGCGTGCCGAAGATGGCGGGCTCCACCTCCTGCCAGTTGGCCTGCGCGGCGCGCAGCAGGCCGTCGATTTGCTCGGGCGTGAGCGGCAGCACATAGTCGTCGCCCGCCGCGCCTTTGAACAGCTTGCCGTTGAAGCGCAGCACTTCGGCGGCAATCGCCGCGTTGAAGCCGCCTTCGTCCATGGCCCGCCAGAACACGCGCAGCATCTGGGTGAGCGTGGCGCCTTGAGTGCGGTATTGGCGCAGCAGCCGCGTGAAGGCGCCTTCGGGCGCGCTCTCAGGTGCACCGGTGGCGCTGGGCAGCGCGCCGGGCGGCGTGGCGTGTTCGGGCAGCAGGCCCACGTCTTCGGCGAACATCGAGAACAGGCAGCGCGTGAGGAAGGCCGCGACGGTTTCGGCGCGGTGGCCGGCGGCTTCGAGGCTGCGCGCGAGTTCGGCGAGTTCGGCGGCGACTTCGCGGGTGACGCGGGCGCTGAGGCGCGCGGGGTCGAGCGCGAGCGGATCGAGCCAGAGCAGGCGCAAGCGCTCGCGCAGGGCGGCGTCGGCGAGCTGTTCGAGCCGGATGCGGTGGCTGCGCGCGTCGGGGTAGGGGGTGTAGGTGGCGCCGCTGCGGGTGAATTCGGCGTAGAGCTCGATGACATGGCCGACGTCGACCACGACGACGAAGGGCGGGCGGCCTTCCTCGGCAGGCAACGCGCGGGCGTAGTCCTCGGCCTGCTGGCGTGCGCGCAGCAGCGCGCCGTCGAAGCTGCTGGCGCGGCCGCGCAGCTTTTTGGCTTCGAGCACGAAGGCGCCGCGCCGGTAGCAGTCGATGCGCCCGGCGCTGGTGCTGCCGTCGCCGTGGCGGAAGGTGACGGGTTTCTCGAAGGTGTAGCTGCCGTCGCCCGCCGGGTCGGGCGCGGGCACGCCCAGCAGACCGCAGAGTTCGGTGATGAAGGTTTGCGCGCTGGCGAGTTCGCTGGCGGTGACGCCGCGCCAGCGCTCGATGAAGGCGGCAGCGGCCAGCGTTTCGGCGGCGGGGTCGCGGCGCTCGGGCGCGGTCGCGGTCAGGGTCGGGGCGGGATGCGCAGGGCTGGAGGGCGGCAGCATGGCGCGATCATAGCGGCCCAGGCGGTGGCCTAAAGGTGTCTGGTGACTTCAAAAAAAGGAGCGTAAGAGCACCGTTTGACGCTGGGGTTCGGCGGTTTTTCTTGAAAGTCAGCCCTTGGATGCCGTGTGGCGGCGCAGCCAGTCGGCATAGGCCTCTTCGCTGAGGTCGCCGGCGGCGAGGGCGAGCATGGTGAGCACGCAGTCGGCATCGGTGGCCGTGAGTGTCTGACCGTTCAGACGCAGGAACAGCGCGGCCGCGACGAAGGCGGTGCGCTTGTTGCCGTCGAGAAAAGGGTGGTTGCGCGCGATGCCGTAGGCGTAGGCGGCGGCCAAGGCGGCGGCGTCGGGCTCGCCATAGGCGTCGAGGTGCTGCGGGCGGCTCAGCGCCGAGTCGAGCAGGCCGAGGTCGCGCGCGCCGCTGAGGCCGCCGTGCTCGGCCAGCTGCGCGTCGTGGATGGCGAGAATGACCGCGCGGTCGATCCAGACCCAGCGGTTCATTTGGCGAGCTCGTGCAGCACGTTGCGGCGCTCTTTCATGATCTCGCGCGCGATCCGCATCTGCGCTTCGAACTCAGGGTTGTGCACGGTGATGCGCAGCCCGTCGGGCGTTTCCGTGACGTATAGCTCGTCGCCTTTGTCCAGATGCAGCCGCGCCAGCAATTCCTTGGGGAACACGGCGCCGACCGAATTGCCGATTTGCGTGAGCTTGAGCATGTGCATGGGGAACCTCCGTTATTACGGATGTAATACTAACCGACCCCGGCCTGAGCGGCAAGCGGCTCGCCCGCGGCCGGACGGTTCGGCCTGCGGGCGAGGCGTCGTCAATCTTCGAGGCCGAGCGCGCGCAGCCGCTCGCGCAGGCGCTGCACTTCTTCGATCAGGTCGGCGGTGAGGGCGGCGATTTCGGGCGGTGCGTCGAACATGCGCTCGAGCTCGGCGAGGCGCCGCGCGCGCACGAGGCTCGCGCTGGCAAAGGTCCAGCGCCCGGGCGGGCTGCCGGGCGCGAGGTCGAGGAAGCCGGCTTCGACATGCGCGCTCACCCATTGCGGCGACACCGCGCAGGCGCGCGCGAGGGCTTCGATGTCGAGCGTGTGGTCGTCGAGAAACTGGCAGACGGTTTCAGCGATCAGGTCGGTCATGATGCGTGCGTCCTTTCCCTTACAGGCCAGCGCGCGGGTTGTAGGGCAGTTCGCGCGCCATCGTCTCGTAGATTTCGCGGGCCTTGGGCGTGTCGGCCGGCGGCAGGGTGAGTTCGAGCTCGTAGTAGAGGTCGCCCGGCGTGTCGTTGGGCGTGCGCGCGGGGATGCCGTGGCCCTTGAGGCGCAGCTTGCGCCCCTTCTTCCAGCCCGCCGGCACCTTGACCTGCACGCGGCCCGTGGGCGTGGGCACTTCGATTTCAGCGCCCAGCGCCGCTTCCCAAGGCGTGAGCGGCAGCGTGGCGTAGAGGTCCCGACCCTGCACGCGCCAGCGCGGATGCGGGCGGAAATGCACCTCGAGGAACAGGTCGCCATTGGGGCCGCCGTTGTAGCCCGGCCCGCCGCGACCGGCCAGGCGGATTTGCTGGCCTTCGACCACGCCTTTGGGGATCTTGACCGATAGCGTGTGCGCCTCGGTCACGACATGCCCCTGCGGGTCGAGCTTGGGCGCGCGCAGCGTGAGGGTGCGCTCGGCACCGGTGATCGCGTCCATGAGGTCGAGTTCGATCTTCGCGTGGTGGTCTTCACCGCGGATCGGTCGCGGCTGGCCGCGCGACGCATGCGCCTGCCCGCCGCTGGCACGGGCGCGGGCGGCACGGCCGAAGAGCTGCTCGAAAAAGTCGCTGAAGTCCTCGCCGCCACCGGGGCCGCCGGTGAACTCGAAGCCCGCGTCCCAGTTGGGCGGGGGACGGAAGTCGCCGCCGCCGGCATGGGCGTACTGACTGCCCAGCGCATCGTAGGCGGCGCGCTTCTCAGGGTCGGAGAGCACGGTATTGGCCTCGTTGATCTCGGCCATGCGCTTGGCCGCGTCGGGCTCTTTGCTGACGTCGGGGTGGTATTTGCGGGCCAGCTTGCGGTAGGCCTTCTTGATGTCGTCGACCGAGGCGTTGCGGTCGACACCGAGAATTTTGTAGTAGTCCTTGAATTCCATGCTGGATCCTTCACGGCTGCGGGCTGGGCCGCATCGTAGCGTGGGGGGCTCCGGGCCGAACCCGAAAGCAACATCTGTTCATGTGGTGCCGGCTCGGCAAGGATCAAGAGTTGTCCCCTACGCCCAAAAAAAAGCCCGCGGCCATGCGTCGGCTGCGGGCGCTTGGGCGGGCGGCAGGGGTTGCCGCCGTTGACTCGGGTCAGCCGCCTTGGTGGGCGCGCTTGCCCGGGTTCTTCTTGCTGCGCGTGGCCGGGCCGCGCTCTTTGCTGATGCGCTGGCCGTGGCCGGCCGTGGCAGTGAAGCCGCCGGCCACTTTCGGGCGCGGCGTGGCTTTGCGGTCGGCTTCGGTGACGATCTTGTTACCCATGATGACGTGCTCCTTCGAAACGGGTTGGGTTAGAAATGGCTAATTAGGCCACAGTCCGACCGCTGCCGAGCGACGCATCACGCATAGGTGTCCGCCATCAAGGCGTTGAACCAGGTGTTCATCTGTTTGAAGTTACCGCTGCTCCAGCCCACCGAGGCGCCGCTGGCCGCGGGCACGGCGGCCATGGCGCGCGCCACGGGGTCGTACTGGAACACAGCGGTGAGCCACGAGGCCTGCGTCATGGTGATGGTGGAGTAGCAGGCCGAGTTGGTCACCGGCGCGGGGTCGGGCGCGCTGCCGCCAAGCAGGCGCACGATGGCGTCGGCGCACACTTTGGCCTCCTGGTTGGCGATGTGCCCGGCCTTGGGCTGCGTGGTGGCGGATGCGTCACCGATCACGTGGATGCGGTCGGCACCGCTCACCGTGCTTTGGTAGCTGAGCACATCCACCCCGGCGAAGCGCCCGTTCGTCGCGTTGTTGAGGCCCACGGTGCTCACCAGGCCGCCCGCGCGCTGGCGCGGGATGAGGTTGACGACATTCATGTTGCGCAGCGTGCCGACGGTGGTGACGAGCGACATGGATGCGGGGTCCACCTCGGTCACGGCGGCGTTGGTGTGGTACTCGATCACGCTGCCGTGCAGGTTGAAGAAGGCGTTGGAGAAATTGTCCTTTTCGGTCACGAAGTCGGGGTTGGCATCGAGCACGATGAGCTTTGAGCCCGGCTTCTTCGCCTTGAGCCAGTCGGCGATCAGGCACGCACGTTCATACGGACCGGGCGGGCAGCGGTAGGGCGCTTGCGGGATGGTCAGCACCGCCGTTCCGCCCGCGGGCATGGCCGCGAGCTGGGCGGCGAGCAGCGTGGTTTGCGGGCCGGCCTTCCAGGCGTGGGGCATCCGGTCGGAGTTGCCCAGGCCAGGCACGTCGTCGAACTCGATGCCCGGCGCCATCACCATGCGGTCGGCTGCAAGCGTGGTGCCATCGGCCATCCGAACCTTCATCGCCACCGGGTCCACCGCGACCACGTCGCCGAAAACGGTGGTGATGCCGTACTTGCTGCGCAGCGCGTCGTAGTTGTAGTACTGGCTGGACATGGTGCGCTGCCCGGTGAGCACCAGGCTGCTCATGATGCACGAGGCATAGGTGGGATTGCGGTCGATGAGCGTGACGCCGATGCTGCCGTTGCTCCACAGCCGCAGGTATTTCGCCACCGTGGCGCCACCCATGCCGCCGCCGATGACGATGACGCGGGCTTTGATCGTGTTCGATGGCGGGTTGGTCGGTGTGGGCGTCGGCGAGGTGCTTTTCTCTTTCTTCTTGTCGTCGGCAAGGGCGCTGAGCGAGGCGGCGGCGAGGCTGGCTGCGGCCGCGAGCAGGGTTCTTCTGTCCATGAGTGGGCTCCGTTGATGGGGTTGTGGTTGTGGGTGGCGCGGAATCAGCGCTGCGTGGACAGCCAGGCGGCCAGGGCCTGCAACTGCGCGTCGGTGTAGCCGAAGGCGTGCTTGGTCATGATGCCGTTGCCTTCCTTGCCGGCCTGCATCTCCTTGAGTTCACTGAAGATCTTGCTGGCTGACTTCCCGGCCAGCGTCTCGAAGCCCGGCCCCTTGCCATTGGTGCCATGGCACTGGAAGCAGTTGGAGGCCAGCAGCCGGCCCGGTGGCGGGGTTTGTGCGTAGCCGCTCGCGGCGGCGGTGAGTGCGGCCAGCACGAGGGCGGCGCGCGACAGACGGTGGGTGTGCATCAGGGTTCTCCTTCCTTTGCGGTTGACGGACGTGCGCAGTGTCGAAGCCACACCTGAAGGTCGTCTGAAATGAAGCGTGCGCAAATGTTCTTCTGCGCTTAAACCGGTCAAAATTTGTAGCGCGATCTGACAGAAATACGCTGGGTTCCCGGCGACAAGATTGATAAATGATTACAAACTTAAGACGGTAGGGTTGCGGATTCGCCGCGGGCTTGCCCCAAGACGCGCGAGGTGGGTTGCGGCCCACAATGAGGGGCTTCCACGTCCCGCCCACCCCTCACGGCCATGTCCACCTTGTCTCACCCCGCCGACCTCGACGCCTTCTCGCAGAGCTACCGCGAAGCCCGGGCGAAATTCCTCGACGCCGCAGCGGCGGCCGGGCTTGCGGTGCAGTCCGAACCGCATCCGCTGCCCGGCGCCGACGGCGAGCCGCTGGCGATCGACGTGGTGCGCGACGGCGCGCCCGGGGCCGAGCGCGTGCTGCTGCTGAGCAGCGGCTGTCATGGCGTGGAGGGCTACTGCGGCTCGGGCGTGCAGGTGGCGCTGCTGCGCGACGCGGGCTTTCGCGCAGCGCTCCACGCATCGGGCGTGGCGCTGGTGCATGTGCACGCCATCAACCCGTTTGGCTTTTCGCACACGCGGCGCGCCACGCACGAGAACGTGGACCTCAACCGCAACTTCCACGACTTCTCCCGCCCGCTGCCGCGCAACCCGGCGTATGCGGCGCTGCATCCACTGCTGCTGCCCGCCCGATGGCCGCCGGGCTGGGGCAACCGGCTGGCGATTGCGGGGCTGATCCTGCGCAAAGGCCTGCGCACGCTGCAGCAGGCGGTCTCGGGCGGGCAGTACGAGTACGCCGATGGCCTGTTCTTCGGCGGCACCGCGCCCGCCTGGAGCAACCAGGCGCTGCGGCGCATCCTGCGCCGCGAAGGTGCGCGAGCGCGGCGCATCGGCTGGATCGACCTGCACACCGGCTTGGGCAAGCAGGGCGCGTGCGAGCGCGGTTTCGCCGGCCGTGCCGATGACGATGCCGCCTACGCCCGCGCCCAGGCTTGGTGGGGCGGCGCGGGCGCCACGCCCATCAGCCGGTTCGGGCAGGGCGACTCGGTCTCGGCGGCGCTCTCGGGCCTGATGTGGGGCGCGGTGTACGACGAATGCCCGCAGGCGGAGGTGACTGCCATCGCCATGGAGTTCGGCACCGAGCCGCTGCTCACCGTGCTGCACGCCCTGCGCGGCGAGCAGTGGCTGTGGAACCACCGCGAGGGCGGCGTGCGCCCCGAGCAGGCCGCCGCCCTTCGCCGTGCCCTGCGCGAGGCCTTCTACACCGATACCCCGCAATGGAAAGCTGCCGTCCTTGCCCAGGCGCGCGAGGCGGTGGAGCAAGGTGTGTTGGGTTTGTCTCAATGCTCTTAAAAAAGTAGCGAAAAAGCACTGTTTGACGCTGGCGATCTGGGTGATTACCCTGAAGCGGTCGCGGTTGAAGCCCGCGCGCGTGGGGCGCGACGTGCGGGGACGGTAGGATTGCTGAGGGCCTAACCTTTGTCGCTGCCGCGCCTCTCATGACCCCATCGAATCTGAATCCGCTCGCCGTCCCGGTTCCGCTTCGGCGTGATGCGACCGTCATCGGCCTCGTTGGTCTTGCCCATGCCAGCTCGCACTTCGGTCACTTGCTGCTGCCGGTGATGTTCCCGGTGTTTGCGCGCGAGTTCGGGCTGAGCTATGCGGAACTGGGCTTTCTGATGACGGTGTTCTTCGCCGTCTCCGGCACCGGCCAGGCGACGGCCGGCTTCGTGGTGGACCGCATCGGCGCGCGGCCGGCGCTGTTCGCCTCGCTGGGCCTGTTTCTGCTGGCCTGCCTGGTGGCCTCCGCCGCCAGCGGCTACCCGGCGCTGCTGGCGGTGGCGGTGCTGGCGGGGTTGGCCAACAGCACCTTTCACCCGGTGGACTTCAGCATCCTGAACCAGCGGGTGTCGGCGCCGCGGCTCGGACATGCGTTCAGCGCGCACGGGCTCACCGGCAACCTGGGCTGGGCGCTGGCACCGGCGTATTTCGCAGCCGCCACGGCGCTGTGGGGCTGGCGCGCGGCCTACGTGGGCGCGGCGCTGATGTATGCGGCGGTGCTCGCGCTCCTGGCCCTGCAGCGCGTGCACCTGCGCACCGAGGCGGTTCGCCGCAGCGCCGATGCGCCCAAGGGCAGCGACCTGGCCTTTCTGCGCCTGCCGGTGGTGTGGTGGTGCTTTGGTTTTTTCTTCCTCTCCACCATGACGCTGGCGGTGATCCAGAGCTTCTCGGTGTCGCTGCTCCAGGCCCTGTACGGCGTGACTTTCGAGGCCGCGACGCTCACCCTCACCGCCTACATGCTCAGCGGCGCGGTGGGCATGTTCGTCGGCGGCTTTGTCGCCGCGCGCCACGGCGCGCACAGCGACCGCGTGGTGGCTTTGTGCATGACCGCCGGTGCACTGGGGCTGGCCTTGTGCGCCACCGGTTGGCTTGGTGCCGGCGGCACCATGGCGGTGCTGGCGGCCACAGGCTTTGCCGTGGGTATTGGCGGTCCGAGCCGCGACATGATGATCAAGCGCGCGACGCCTAAGGGCGCCACCGGCCGGGTCTATGGCCTGGTGTACTCCGGGCTGGACGCGGGCTTTGCCGTGTCGCCCCTGATTTTTGGTGGCCTCATGGACCGCGGCTGGTATGGCGCGACACTGGCCGGCGCCGCGCTCGTGCTGCTGCTCAACGTGGGCGCGGCGCTGGCCGTGGGGCGGCGCACAGCGGCGAGGGCTGCAGCTTCGGATCGAGCCTGAACCTCAAGGCAGTCGGTCGCTGGGGTCGGGTCCGCGGCGGGCGGGCGCAGCGGGTTCCGTGTTTTCCCACCACGGCCCCGGCGTGCCGGGGGCGCGGTTGTCGCGGCGGCCGTCCTTATCCTTGGGCGGTTTGCCGTGCGGGTGGTCCAAAGGGTCTTTCTTTGCGTCCGGCGGTCTCGGCGCGGGCGGCAAGGGCGGCGGTGGCGGTCGCTGACCGGGCGGCGGCCCATATCGACGGCGCTCTTCTTCCCGCTGACGTTCCCAGCGGTTGTCGCGGTCGTCGTAGGGTGGCGGCGCCCCATAACCGGGGCCGGCTCGGTGCCCCGGCGGAACCCAGAACCCGGGAACGAAAATCAAGCGGCCATCGCGCTGTTCATAGCGCGGAGGCATCCAGCGGTGATCGTGACCGGGTGGGCGCACCCAACGGCCAGGCACCCAAACCCAACCGTTGCGCCATTCCCAAAAGCCCGCAATCCAAATCGCACCGACGAAGGGCGGCGGGGGAACCCATTCATAGCGGGGCGGCGGTGGCGGTGTGTGGACGATGATCGGTGCCGGTTGCACCACGGTCGCGTCGACCCAGACCGTTCCCGCGGGCGCAGGGGCCACCACCGTTCCGTCTGGCGGTGGATACACCGCGCAGCCACCGAGGACGAGCAAGGCTGCGAGCGGGCCCAATGCGGGCCAGGGGAATCGAGAACGTCGGTGGGACATGGTTCGGGTGGCGTACCAGTAGAAAAAAGTCGATCGGCCTCTCGGCTGGACATGCGATTCGCTGCGGGGGTCGATCGTCCCCGATGGCAACGCTGAATCAGTTCTCCCGATGGCGCGCGCCCGGCTGCGGGATGGGATGCGAAGCGCGCGAGTGACTGGTTCAGCGTTGCCCTCTGACGGGAAACGCGCAGCCTCATCGACTGGCTGACCGCGTCGCGCATCGATTGGAAAACAAATGTGACGACGCGCCCGGCCGCAACGCCTTCAAAATGTGGGCATGAATGCTCCCATCAAGAAGCTTGGCGGCCATTGTCTGGTCGATTGCCTCATTGCGCAGGGGGTGCGGCATGTGTTCGGGGTCCCCGGCGAGAGTTACCTCGCCGCACTCGACGGTTTCCATGCCCGCGCCGACCAGATCCGCTTCATCACCTGCCGGCACGAGGGCGGTGCAGCCTACATGGCTGAGGCTGCGGGCAAGCTCACCGGGCGCCCCGGCGTGTGCTTCGTGACGCGAGGGCCCGGGGCGAGCAACGCGGCTGTTGGCTTGCACACGGCGTTTCAGGACTCGACCCCGATGGTGCTGCTCGTCGGGGATGTCGGCCGCGACGTGCGCGACCGCGAGGCGTTTCAAGAGGTCGATTTTTCCGCGATGTTCGGCCCCGCGACGCGCGGCATGGCCAAGCGCGTCGAGCGGGTCGATGAGGCGCGGCGCATTCCGGAGTACGTAGCGCGCGCGTTCGCCACGGCCCTCAACGGACGACCCGGCCCGGTCGTGCTGGTGTTCCCGGAAGACGTGCTCGCCGAAGCCGTCGAGGCCACGCCGCTCGAGCGGATCGAGGCCGTCCGTCCGGGCGTCGACCGGCAGGCGTTGGCGCGCATGGCAGAACACCTGCGGGCCGCCAAGCGCCCTTTGGTCATCGCCGGAGGAGGGGGGTGGACGAGCGCCGCCGCGCAGCAGCTGCAAGCGTTTGCCGAGTCCTGGAACCTGCCGGTGGCCAACGCATTTCGTTTCCAGGACTGTTTCGACAACCATCATCCCAATTACGCCGGGGATGTCGGCATCGGCATCCAACCCTTGCTCGCCGAGCGCATCCGTTCCAGTGATCTGGTGCTGGCCCTCGGCGCCCGTCTGGGCGAAATGACCAGCGGCGGCTACACGCTGTTTGAGTCACCATTACCGCGGCAGCGGCTGCTGCATGTCCATCCCGACCCCGAGGAACTCAACCGCGTCTATCGGGCCACGGTCGCGCTGTGCTCGGGTATGGAGCCGGTCTGCGAGGCGCTTGCCGCCTTGACGCCTCCGGCCACCCGACCCTGGGACGCCTGGACCAGCGATCTGCACATGGGCTTTGAAGCCAACCGGGAACCGCAGGCGCTGGGCGGTGCGGTCGATCTGGCGCAAATCGTTGCATGCATCGAGCGCTGCGTGGACGCCCAGACGGTGTTGACGAACGGAGCTGGTAACTTTTCCGGCTGGCTGCACCGGTATTTCCGCTATCCGGGCTTGGCGCGCGGTTACAAAACCCAGCTGGCTCCGAGCAACGGCAGCATGGGCTATGGGGTGCCTGCGGGCATTGCCGCGCAAATCATCAGTGGCAGGCCCGTCGTGACGCTCACGGGCGATGGCGACTTTCTGATGAACGGGCAGGAACTCGCAACCGCAGTCCAGTACGGGGCCAAGACCATCGTCGTGCTGTTCAACAACGGAAGTTACGGAACCATCCGTATGCATCAAGAGCGCAGCTACCCGGGCCGTGTGAGCGGGTCGGTGCTGCGCAACCCGGACTTCGTCGCGCTCGCTCGAGCCTATGGCTACGCGGGTTGCCGGGTCGAGCGCACGGCGGACTTCGAGCCCGCGTTCCGCGCCGCGCTTGCGCGTCCAGAGGGAACGCTGATCGAGGTGATGCAAGACCCCCACGTGATCTCGACCCGCGCCACACTCTTCGAGCCACGCGACCCGTCCTGAAAGGGTCCCAAAACAAAAAACCGACGCTGGGCGTCGGTTTTTGAGGGGGCTCAGTCGCTCAAGGCTTGAGATGCTGGTTGATGATCTTGGTCATCTCGAACATGTCGGCCTTGGCTTTTCCGAACAGGGCTTTGAGCTTGGCATCCGCAACGATGATGCGCTTTTGCACCGCGTCTTGCAGCTTGTTGGCCTTGATGTAAGCCCACACGCGCTTGGTCACCTCGGTGCGGGGGTACGGGCCTTTGCCGATGATGGCGGCGAGCGCGTCGCTCGGCGTCATGGGCTTCATGAAGGCCGGGTTCGGCGCGCGCTTGGTCGCAGGTTTCTTGGCAGCAGCCTTCTTGGCCGGTGCAGCCGCTTTCTTGGCGGCAGGGGCAGCCTTCTTCGCCGCCGGAGCCGCTTTTTTCGCCGGAGCCGCGGCGGTCTTCGCCGGAGCGGCTTTCTTTGCCGCGGCGGCCTTCTTGGCCGGGGCCGCTTTCTTTGCGGGAGCTTTCGTTGCAGTTGCCATCGTTTCAGTCCTCTTGTCGATGTGGATCAATCACCAGCGAAAACGGCTTCTCGACTGGCTGCGCCCATGCTAATGGAGAAAACAGCCTGCTCCAAGGGGCACCGGGGCCAAAAAGTCCACATTGAGAAGAAAATCGTTGCCGTTTCCCGACGAATCCATCCGAAGAGGACGATACCCATGACAACGCCCACGCTCCGCAGCCTTGCTTTTTCAACCTGCGATCTCTGTGACGCTCACGAAAACGACCACAGTGGCGCCTTTCGGGTGCTACCGCCGGTGTTCCGCAGCTTTGGCAGCGACGTGCCATTTGCCGGTCCGGTCTACACCTTGCGCTGTGACGAGGACAACTCCCGTGTGCGCGAGGCGGTTCAATCGGCCGGCGAGGGGCGGGTTCTGGTGGTGGCCGGGGGCGGCAAGACCCGGCGCGCCTTGCTCGGCGGCATGCTCGCACGGCTGGCCGCGGAGCATGGCTGGGCGGGCGTTGTCGTCGACGGTGCGGTGCGCGACGTGGCCGAACTGCGCGAGAGCCGCTTGCCGATTCGCGCCTTGGCGCTCATGCCCATGCGCACCGAGAAGCGTGGGGCGGGAGAGGCGGGCATCACCGTCGAAATCCAAGGCGTGAAAATTTCCACGGGCGACTGGCTCTATGCCGATGAAGACGGCATCGTGGTTGCCGATCGACCTCTGCTCGGCAGCGCGGAGCTGAATTGACCGGGGCAACGCGCAACCGGCCAGTCATGGCATGCGCCGTTCGGTGTCGAACGGGCCGCGATCACTGAGGCGGAGTCGGCGTTGCCCTGGCCTTGCCGGCGTCGGATGTCGGTTGCGTCGCCAGGATAACCGCGAGGCAGGCCAAGGCCAGGGCCGCGCCCTGCAGCGGGTTGAGCGGCTCCCCGAGCACGAGCACCCCCACCAGCGTCGCCGACAGCGGCATCATCACCGTGAAGACACCCGCGCGTGAGGCGGGTACGGTTTTTAGCCCGGTCATCCAGAGCCAGACGCTCCAGACCGAGGCGGCAAAGGCGTAGAACACCAGCAGCCCCCACTGGCCTGGACCGACGCGATCGAAGCGGAAGTGCCAGGCCGTAAACGCCCCGAGCGGCGTAGCCAGCGCCAGCCCCCAAAGGTTGATGATGGCGGTGATGCGCTTTGCACCGAGCGAGCCCGTCAAGCGTTTGCCAATGACCGAATAGATGGCTTCGCACAGCGCTGCGGCCAGCAACGCCGCGAGGCCGAGCGGGTCGATCGCGGCCGTGTCGGCTGCGACGCCCTGGGCCGTCGTGTGCTGGCCCAGGCCCAGCAGGGCGATGCCCATCACCGCGAGCGCCACGGCAATCCATTCCCGCTGCGTGACGCGTTCCGACAAGAACGCCGCACTCAGCAAAGCGACCCAAGCCGGGATGGACGCCATCACGATGGCCGCCGCGATGGCGCCGCTGCGCCCGACACCCCAGACCATGAACACGGTAAAGAGGAAGTTGCCAAACAAGGACTCCCCAAACAGGGCTGCGTGCGTTCTCCAGGCGATCGGCGGCTCATCCGCACGACGCCTTACCCAGGAGTGCATCGCAAGCGCGGCAATCCCAAAACGCAGCCAGGCCAACAAGAAAATGGGGAAGGTCTGGGCCAGCGGCTTGCTGAGGGCGACGTAGCTGCCCACGAGCGCCATGCTCGAGGCCAGCGCCGCATAGGCCACGGGCCGCCTCAGTCCCGAGGCGCGGTCAGGATCGATGTTCATCGGGGGATTTTGACGGCTGTCGTAGCGGCAGTGACGGCATTCCATCATGTGGGAAATGCTTTTCACGTGCGAAACGATCTCTTCCGATGCAACTGTTTTTGCTTCGAAAATAAGAAAAAACGTTTCACATCAAGAAATTCGAAGATAAGTCCTTGTTTTTGTTTGGGTCCTTCCGGTCTTATATAAGACATATGAGTGGTCAAATGTCTTATAGAAGAGTTATAGTTCCACCGTCCCTGGCGTCGCTCGTCGTCCGTGGGTGTATCGGTTTCTTTTTCTGAACTTCTGGAGGTTCTTCATGTCCCAAAGCAATCCTGAGCAAATGACCCGCGAGCAGCAGATCGCTGCACTCGAGCAAGATTGGGCGACCAATCCCCGCTGGAAGGGGGTCAAGCGTGGCTACACCGCCGCCGATGTGGTGCGGCTGCGCGGCAGCGTGCACATCGAGCACACGCTCGCCAAGCGCGGTGCGGAAAAGCTCTGGGCCAAGATCAACGGGGGCGCCAAGAAGGGCTACGTGAATGCGTTTGGCGCCATCACCGCGGGGCAGGCGATGCAGCAGGCGAAAGCCGGTCTCGAGGCCGTTTACCTGAGCGGCTGGCAGGTCGCAGCCGATGGCAATACGGGTGAAACCATGTACCCCGACCAGTCGCTGTACCCGTACGACTCGGTGCCGGTCATGGTTCGTCGCATCAACAACACCTTCAAGCGTGCGGACGAAATCCAGTGGGGGCGTGGCATCGGCCCCGGCGACAAGGACTACATCGACTACTTCCTGCCGATCGTGGCCGATGCGGAAGCCGGCTTCGGCGGCGTGCTCAACGCCTTCGAGCTCATGAAGAACATGATCATCGCAGGTGCCGCGGGCGTTCACTTCGAGGATCAACTCGCAGCCGTCAAGAAGTGCGGTCACATGGGCGGCAAGGTTCTGGTGCCCACGCAGGAAGCCATCGAAAAGCTCATCGCCGCGCGCTTCGCAGCCGACGTGATGGGTGTGCCGACCATCGTTCTCGCGCGCACCGACGCCGAGGCAGCCAACCTCATCACCTCGGATCATGACGAGCGCGACCGTCCGTTCCTGACCGGCGAGCGCACGCAAGAAGGCTTCTTCCGTGTCAAGAATGGTCTGGAACAGGCCATCAGCCGCGGCGTTTCGTACGCGCCCTACGCCGACCTGGTCTGGTGCGAAACCGGCACCCCGGATCTGGGCTTTGCCCGCGAGTTCGCTCAAGCGGTTCTGGCGGCCAACCCGGGCAAACTCCTGGCTTACAACTGCTCGCCTTCGTTCAACTGGAAGAAGAACCTCGACGACAAGACGATCGCCCGCTTCCAGGACGAACTCTCGGCGTTGGGCTACAAGTACCAGTTCATCACGCTGGCGGGTATCCACATCAACTGGTTCAACACCTTCAACTTTGCCCATGCCTACGCCCGCGGTGAAGGCATGAAGCACTACGTCGAAATGGTGCAGGAGCCCGAATTCGCTGCCCGCGAAAAAGGCTACACCTTTGTGTCGCACCAGCAGGAAGTGGGTGCGGGCTACTTCGACGATGTCACCACGGTGATCCAGGGCGGCTCGTCGAGCGTCAAGGCGCTCACGGGCTCCACCGAAGAGGCCCAGTTCCACTGAAGCCGGTGAATGGGCGGCCGATCACTGGCCGCCCTGCGCTGCAAGCGCCCGCTCTGCCGGGCGCTTTTTTATGGGAGGCAGCCATCGTTCCGCACGTTGGCGACGGGTGTGGGGCGATAAAATCTCCCGTTTTGCTGCGGGTTCACAAAGGCGCCTGCGCCTGTGGGGATCATCGCCGCGTCTCGACGTCAACGAACGCACAACATGATCGAAATCACGCTCCCCGATGGTTCCAAGCGAAGCTTCCCGCAACCGGTGACGGTCGCCGATGTCGCGGCTGCCATCGGTCCAGGCCTTGCCAAGGCGGCCATCGCAGGGAAGGTCGATGGGAAGCTCGTCGACCTCAGCACGCCGGTGACCACGAATGCGAACGTGGCCATCGTCACCGCCAAGGATCCTGAGGGGCTCGAGATCATTCGTCACTCGACCGCTCACCTGTTGGCTTACGCGGTCAAAGATCTGTTTCCAGAAGCGCAGGTCACGATCGGTCCCGTGATCGAGAACGGCTTTTATTACGACTTTGCGTTCAAGCGGCCGTTCACGCCCGAGGACCTGCAGGCGATCGAGAAGCGCATGGCCGAACTTGCGGCGCGCGACGAGCCGGTGGTTCGCCGAGTCTTGCCTCGCGATGAGGCCGTTGCTTATTTCAAAGGCCTCGGCGAGCACTACAAGGCCGAGATCATTGAGTCCATCCCGCCCGGCGAAGAGGTGTCGCTGTACCGCGAGGGGGCGTTCGAAGATCTGTGCCGCGGTCCGCACGTCCCTTCGACCGGCAAGCTGAAGTTTTTCAAGCTGATGAAGGTCGCGGGGGCCTACTGGCGGGGCGACCATCGCAATGAGATGCTGCAGCGGATTTACGGGACGGCGTGGGCGAGTAAGGAAGAACTGCAACAGTACCTGCACATGCTCGAAGAGGCCGAAAAGCGCGACCACCGCCGACTCGGCCGCGAGCTCGACCTCTTTCATCTCGATGAGCTCTCGCCGGGTACGGTTTTTTGGCATCCCAAGGGATGGACGCTCTGGCAAGAGGTCGAACAGTACATGCGCCGCGTCTACCGAGAAAACGGTTACCTCGAAGTGAAAGGGCCGCAGATTCTCGACAAGGCGCTGTGGGAGAAAACCGGCCACTGGGACAAATACCGTGAAAACATGTTTGTCACCGAGTCGGAAAAGCGGGAGTACGCGCTCAAGCCGATGAACTGCCCGGGGCACATCCTCATCTTCAAGCAGGGCATCAAAAGCTATCGCGATCTGCCGTTGCGCTACGGCGAATTCGGACAATGCCACCGCAACGAACCCAGCGGCGGCCTGCATGGGATCATGCGCGTGCGCGCGTTCACGCAGGATGATGGTCACATCTTCTGTACCGAAGACCAAATTCAATCCGAGGTCAATGCCTTCACCCGCTTGCTGCAGCGGGTGTACCGCGACTTCGGGTTCGAGCACATCATCTACAAGGTCGCGACCCGTCCGGAGCAGCGCATCGGCTCGGACGCGAGCTGGGACAAGGCCGAGGCGGCTTTGATGGACAGCTTGCGCGCCTCGGGCTGTGACTTCGAGATCGCCCCCGGCGACGGCGCGTTTTACGGTCCCAAAATCGAATACACGCTCAAGGACGCCATCGGCCGACCCTGGCAGTGCGGCACCATCCAGGTGGATTTCTCCATGCCGGAGCGGCTCGACGCCGAATACGTCGGCGAGGACGGCGCGCGGTATCGCCCGGTGATGCTGCATCGTGCCATCGTCGGCAGCCTGGAACGCTTCATCGGCATTCTCATCGAGCAGCATGCAGGGGCCTTGCCCACGTGGCTGGCACCGGTGCAGGTGGCCGTACTCAACATCACCGATGCCCAGTCCGATTACGCAGCCGAGGTGGCGCAGCAGTTGCGCCATCGCGGCATTCGCGTGGCTCTGGACCAACGGAACGAGAAAATTACGTATAAAATCCGCGAACACTCCGTCCAAAAGCTTCCCTACATCCTTGTCGTCGGCGACAAGGAGCGTCAAGTCGGCGCCGTTGCCGTCCGTGCGCGCGGGAACAAGGATCTCGGTGTGATGCCGGTGTCCGACTTCGCGGACCTGATCCAGCGGGAAGTTCTGAAGAAACAGTCGGCCTAGCCTGAGCCTGTTGCGCGGATCTTCCGTAGACGGTTTTCTCAGTATTTTTGAAGGGTTTTAGCCATCGTTACCGAATTCCGTGACCGTCGCCAGCGCGAAGAGCGCAAGCATCGACTCAACCGAGAAATCATGGCTCCGGAGGTCCGGCTTTCGGGGCCGAACAACGAGCCGCTCGGGATCGTCAGCCTCTCCGAGGCGTTGCGCATGGCCGGCGAGCTTGATGTGGACCTGGTCGAAATCGCCGCCACGGCGAACCCACCGGTTTGTCGCCTGATGGACTATGGAAAGTTCAAGTATCAGGAACAAAAGCGTGCAGCCGAGGCAAAGGCGAAGCAGACCGTCATCGAAATCAAAGAGGTCAAGTTTCGTCCGGGTACCGACGAGGGGGACTACCAGATCAAGATGCGCAACATTCGGCGCTTCCTGGCTGAAGGCGACAAAGTCAAGGTCACCTTGCGGTTCCGTGGTCGTGAGATCACGCACCAGGAGTTGGGTCTGGCGTTGTTGAACCGGATTCGGGACGAGTTGGCCGATCAGATCGTGGTGGAGCAGTTTCCTAAGCTCGAGGGGCGGCAGATGATCATGATGATCGCGCCCGCCCGTAAAAAGGCCGCACCGAAGGCGGTCGAGGCGACGGAAGCCAAAACGCAGTGATTTTTTAAGTGTCTCGGGGCCATCAAGGCTGCAATCGCTTGCAGACGCCTCACGAGCACAATTCAGAAGGAGCAGAAAATGCCCAAAATGAAGACCAAGAGCAGCGCGAAAAAGCGCTTTCGTGTTCGTCCAGGTGGGACGGTGAAGCGGGGCCAGGCGTTCAAGCGCCACATCTTGACCAAGAAAACCACCAAGAACAAGCGTCATCTGCGTGGACCGGTGACGGTCGACAAAACCAACATGGGGCATGTTGCGCAAATGATGCCTTTTGCTGGCCTGTAATCGACGGACGAACAAGGAGAATTCAACATGCCTCGCGTAAAACGTGGAGTGACGGCGCGTGCCCGTCACAAGAAGGTTCTGGCTCTGGCCAAGGGTTTCCGTGGCCGTCGTGGTAACGTCTTCCGGATCGCCAAGCAGGCGGTGATGAAGGCTGGGCAATATGCCTATCGCGATCGCCGGACCAAGAAGCGGGTGTTCCGCCAGTTGTGGATTGCACGGATCAATGCGGCTGCGCGTGAGTGTGGCTTGACCTATAGCCAGTTTGCCAACGGTCTGAAAAAGGCCGCCATCGAGATCGACCGTAAGGTCCTGTCGGATATGGCGATCCACGACAAGGCTGCATTTGCCGCGATCGTGGAGAAGGTCAAGGGGCAGTTGGCCACCGCCTGATCCAGCCCGCCTCGATGAGGCGGAGCGTTCGATTCGGGAAAAGGGTTGGGGCTTGAAGGCTTCAATCCTTTTTCTTTTCCAGCATCCATCCGTACACGAAGCCGCCGTCATGGAAGATTACAGCGTCTTGGTCGATGAAGCCCGGGCCAGTTTTGCCCGCGCGCAGACCGTGGCCGAGCTTGAAAATGCAAAGGCTCGCTTTCTTGGCAAGTCCGGGCGCGTCACCGCCTTGCTCAAAGACCTCGCGGGGCTCGATCCGGAGCAGCGCAAGGCGATGGGAGCGCAGATCAATCGGGTCAAGCAAGCGGTCGAGGCCGCGCTCAACGAGCGCCGACAGGCCATGGCGGCAGAGGAGCTCGAGCGGCAGTTGCGGGCCGAACGCCTGGACGTGACGCTCCCAGGGCGTCGCCGTGGGGCAGGTGCCGTGCACCCGGTCTCGCGGACGATCATGCGCATCGAGCAGTACTTTGGCTCGATGGGTTTCGACGTGGCGCAGGGGCCGGAGATCGAGACAGACTGGTTCAACTTCACGGCGCTCAACACGCCCGCGGATCATCCAGCGCGGTCGATGCACGACACCTTCTACGTCGAGGGCGGTTATCTGCTGCGCACCCACACGAGTCCGATGCAGATCCGACACGCGATGCATCACGTTGCGAAATATCGGGACCGGCTCGAGGCCGGTGAGGACATGCCCGATATTCGCGTCATTGCGCCGGGCCGCACCTACCGGGTCGACAGTGACGCGACGCATTCGCCCATGTTCCACCAGTGCGAGGGACTCTGGGTCGGAAGAAGTGTCAGTTTCAAGGACTTGAAAGTGATTTTCACGGACTTCTGCCGTGCCTTCTTTGAACGCGACGATCTCCAATTGCGCTTCCGTCCCAGTTTCTTCCCGTTCACCGAGCCGAGCGCAGAAGTCGATCTTCAGTTTCCCGATGGGCCGCTTGCGGGTCGCTGGCTCGAGGTTGCGGGGGCGGGGCAGGTGCACCCCAACGTGATTCGGAATATGGGACTCGATCCCGAGGCCTACATGGGTTTTGCCTTCGGCATGGGGCCTGACCGTTTGACCATGCTGCGCTATGGCATCTCCGACTTGCGTCTGTTTTTTGAAGGCGATGTCCGTTTCCTTGGGCAATTCCAGTAATTCAAAAGGCGCCCCAAATGCAATTCCCTGAGTCTTGGCTGCGCGAATTCTGCAACCCCCCACTGTCTACGAACGAGTTGGCCAATGTGCTGACGATGGGTGGTCTCGAGGTCGAGGAAACCCGCCCCGTGGCCCCTCCTTTCCAAGGTGTCGTCGTCGGCTTGATCGTCGAGGCTACCCCCCATCCGAATGCTGACCGCTTGCGGGTCTGCCGGGTCGATGTGGGAGAGGATCGTTTACTCCAAATCGTTTGTGGGGCACCGAATGCCCGGGCGGGCATCCGTGTTCCCTGTGCTCGCGTCGGCGCGGCGTTGCCACCGGGGGCCGATGGTGCGCCCTTCGAGATTCGCCAGGCCAAGTTGCGGGGTGTGGAGAGCGAGGGCATGTTGTGCTCGGCACGGGAGCTCGGGCTTTCGGACGACCATGGCGGCTTGCTCGAGCTCAGTCCCGAGGCACCGGTCGGCGTAGACATTCGCGACTTTTTGCAGCTGGACGACACGATCTTCGTGCTCAAGCTCACGCCCAATCTCGCGCATTGCCTGAGTGTCTATGGCGTGGCGCGGGAACTGTCCGCGCTCACGGGAACCCCGCTCAAACCCCTGGAATTCCCCAAGATCGAGCCGAGGACCGACGCCACACTTCCCGTGAAAGTGGCGGCCCCGGATCTTTGTGGCCGCTTCTCCGGTCGGGTCATTCGGGGCGTCAATCCGCAGGCGGTCACGCCGGCTTGGATGGTCGAGCGCCTCAGACGCTGTGGGCAGCGCAGCGTGTCGGCGCTGGTCGACATTTCGAACTATGTGATGTTCGAGTCGGGGCAGCCCTCGCATGTGTTTGACCTGGAACGGATACACGGCGGGCTCGAGGTGCGTTGGGGACGCCCGGGTGAGCGCCTGAAGCTGCTCAATGGACAGACGGTTGAGCTGGACGAAACCGTCGGCGTCATTGCCGATGCGGAGCAGGTGGAGTCGCTGGCGGGGATCATGGGGGGCGATGCGACCGCTGTGGGCGAAGCAACGCGCCATGTCTACCTCGAGGCGGCTTTCTGGTGGCCCAGGGCGATCGCGGGACGTGCGCGTCGATTCAACTTTTCCACGGACGCTGGGCACCGCTTCGAGCGTGGCGTTGATCCAGCACTCACGGTCGAACACCTCGAGCGGATCACCGACCTGATTCAGAAGATTTGTGGCGGCGAGCCCGGGCCGGTCCAGGACCTCCCGGTGAACGTTCCGAGCCCGGAGGAAGTGCGCTTGCGCGTGGATCGCGCAGAGAAGGTGCTGGGTATGCCTTTGGGAATCGAGCGCTGCGAGCAAGCGCTTCGGGCGCTGTCGTTGCCGACGCGGCGCCTGGACGAAAGCCAGCTCGCCGTTTTGCCGCCGACGTTCCGTTTTGATTTGCGGATCGAAGAAGACCTGATCGAAGAGATCGCCCGCATGATCGGCTACGACCAGTTGCCCGACGAGACGCCTCTTGCGCCGCTGCAGGCCAAGCCGAGTGCCGAGTCCGAGCGCTCGGCGGCGGATTTACGTCGTGTGATGGCCGATCTGGGCTACGACGAAACCATCAGCTTCAGCTTCGTTGACGAGGCTTGGGAGCGCGATCTGGCGGCGAATCCCGATCCAATCCGGGTTCTCAATCCGATCGCGAGCCATCTGGCCGTGATGCGGTCGACCCTGGTTGGGTCTCTGCTCAGTGCGCTGAGATTCAATCTCGACCATCGTGTAGACCGGGTTCGACTGTTCGAGATCGGTCGTGTGTTTCGCCGCAACCCGAACGTTGCGGAGTCGGCCTTTGAAGTGGCGGGCATCGACCAGCCCCTGAAGCTCGCAGGCATTGCCTATGGGCAGACGGATGTGCCACACTGGGACGGCCCAGGCCGTTGGGTCGACTTCTTTGACGTCAAAGGCGACATCGAGCAGTTGTTCGAGCCGCGGCGCCTGTCGTTTCAAGCCAGCGAGCATCCGGCCTTGCACCCGGGGCGCAGCGCAGCGATTTTGCTCGAAGGGCGTTCGATCGGATTTGTCGGCGAGCTGCATCCCCGCTGGCGGCAACAATGGGAGTTCGCGCGGCCTCCGGTCCTCTTCGAGATTGACTTCCGTGCGGCCTGCGAGCGCGTGGTTCCGCGTTTGATCGAGGTTGGACGTTTCCCCGCCTCGAATCGCGACATCGCCATCGTGTTGCCGGATGGCGTCTTGTTTGGGGCCGTTTCGGCGGCGATCGAACGGGCGGCCCCTGGGACCATCTTGCGCGACGTGCGGATCTTCGACGTCTATCGCCCCAAGGCTGCGGGCGCTGAGTCGGACCAAGCGGTGCCCGCAGGTCATCGCAGCCTCGCGATTCGTTTGGTCTTTGGTTCGAATGAGCGAACGCTGACGGATGCGGAGATGGACGAGGCCGTTTCTACGATTCTTGCCTCGCTTCAGCGGGAATTCGGGGCGCGCTTGCGTGCCTGAAGCGCATTGGGTTCACGAGTGGGTGGCAGACATGGAGCCAGCGATGGAGATCACGGTCGACAACCTCGAAACACCGGCTTTGACGAAGGCGGAGTTGGCGGAGCTGCTGTTTGAGCGCATCGGGCTGAACAAGCGCGAGTCCAAGGAGATGGTGGACGCATTTTTCGACCTGATCGGCAGCGAATTGATCAAGGGCGAAGATGTCCGCATCGCGGGCTTCGGCAGCTTTGAGATCCGAACCAAAGCGCCCCGGCCCGGGCGCAATCCGCGTACCGGGGCGCTCGTGCCCATCGAAGCTCGGCGCGTGGTGGTGTTCCACCCGAGCCAGAAGCTGCGTGCCCAGCTTCAAGGCGGCTCGAACGCGGCTTTGAAAGCCGATGGCGACGATGTCTCGGATTTTGAACGATGACGAGCGCTGCGAATTTGCCGCCGATTCCTGCGAAGCGCTACTTCACGATCGGAGAAGTCGCGGTCCTGTGCGGCGTGAAGCCGCATGTGCTCCGCTATTGGGAGCAGGAGTTCGCTCAGTTGAGGCCGATGAAGCGTCGCGGAAACCGGCGCTACTACCAGCACCATGAAGTCTTGATGGTGCGGCGGATTCGTGAACTCCTCTATGAGCAAGGCTTTACGATCAGCGGCGCTCGAGCGCAGCTGCAGCAAGGTGCGAGCGACGCCGGCGTTTGGACGGGTGAGCCGCTGGAGAAGGGCGGCTCACCCATTGTGGTTGAGGCTTCGGATGCCGCGGGTTCCAACTCGCCGATCGCGGCTTCATCGGCCTTGGGCTCCATCCGCCAACAGTTGCTCGAAATTCGACGTCTGTTGGAGGACGGCGAGCCGGAAACGAGCGATTCTTCACTGAAAAGCACGATATAATTGCAGCTTCGGCGTGTAGCGCAGCCTGGTAGCGCACTTGCATGGGGTGCAAGGGGTCGCGAGTTCGAATCCCGCCACGCCGACCATTTTGAGGGCCGCAGTTTCCGACTGCGGCCCTTTGCCGTTTTGGGGCCAACTCAGGGTCTCGATATGCTTGTGGTGACGCTGAAATTCTCCCTTGCGCGCCGCGCATCCCGGCGGCGGGCGCGGGCCTTCACGGGAACTTATTCAGCGTTGCCTTGGATAGCCCAGCCGCTTTGTGCCGTACGAGACACCCTATGGAATCTCAGCCCACCGACGTCGTGCCCCATCCGCCAGAACTCCTCGAACAGGTGGGATCGCTCCCGGACCTGCCCGGTGTCTATCGGTTTTTTGATGCGGAGGATCAACTGCTGTATGTCGGCAAAGCTGTGAGCTTGCGCAGCCGCGTCGCAAGCTACTTCCGGCTGCGTACCGGTGGGACGCGTATCGCTTACATGGTGAGCAAGATCCGCCGTCTGGAGACCACGGTCGTTCGCTCCGAAGCCGAGGCGCTGCTGCTCGAGAACAACCTGATCAAAGCGCTACGCCCGAAGTTCAATATTCTCTTTCGCGACGACAAGAGTTACCCGTCCCTCGTGTTGATGTATGCGGGCAGCGAGCAGCCGAGCGGACCGCGCTCGGGCGCTGCCACGCTGTTTCCACGCTTGGCCTATTACCGCGGACGTCCGGTTCGCGAGCATCTGCTGTTCGGGCCCTACCCGAACGCGGCAGCGGTCAAGGAGTCGATTCGGCTGCTCCAAAAGGTTTTTCGCTTGCGCACCTGCGAGGATGCAGTCTTTCTGAATCGCACCCGGCCTTGTTTGCTGTACGAGATCAAGCGCTGCTCGGGCCCCTGTGTCGGGTACATCGATCCGCAAACGTATGGACGCGACGTCGCCAGCGCAGCCGCTTTTCTGCGGGGGGAGACGGAGCAGGTCTTTGGGGAACTGCGCGCACGCATGCAGGCCCATTCGGACGCGCTCGAGTTTGAGCGGGCAGCCGAGGTTCGTGACCAGATCGCAGCGCTGTCGACGATCCTCCATCAGCAGGCCGTGGAAACGGGGGGCGAGAAGGACGCCGATATCGTGGCGGTTCGCGTGGGCGGTGGTCGGGCCTGCGTCAATTTGGCGATGGTCCGCGGCGGGCGGCATTTGGGCGACCGGGCGTTTTTCCCCAAGAACATCGAGGAGGCCATGGCCATCTCCGAAGGCTGGCAACCGTCTGCGGCTGTGGGTGACGTGAACGAGGCGCACGAAGGTGCTTCGGCACCGGCGTCGCTGGAGCAGCGGGTACTCCACGCCTTTCTGGCGCAGCATTACCTCGGGGCGGCCCTACCGCCCTTGTTGATTGTCAGTCAGGCCGTCGAGCCTGAGCTCCAGCAACTGCTCGTCCAGGAGGGGGTAGGGCGCTTGAAGATCACGGACAGTCCCCGGGGGGTGCATCGTGTGTGGCTGGAAATGGCTGAAAAGAACGCCGAGATTCAGCTCGCACGGGTTCTGAGTGAACAAGGCTCGCACCGCGCGAGGACCGAGGCGCTGGCGGAGGTTTTGGGCTTGGATGTCGAGGACCTGGATGAGGTCGTGATCGAGTGTTTCGACATTTCGCATTCCTCGGGCGAGGCGACGCATGCCTCCTGCGTGGTTTACGACCACCACCAAATGCAGCCCTCCAAATATCGGCGCTTTCGAATCGAAGGCATCACCCCGGGGGATGATTACGCGGCGATGCGACAGGCGCTTCGACGTCGTTACGGCCCGCTGGCCGCAGTCGAGCCTTCGGAGGCGGCGGTCAGCACTGGGGAAGAGGCATCGGCGCGAGGAGGGGATGCCCGTGGCCGGAGGCTCCCCTCGGTCGTTCTGGTGGATGGCGGGGTTGGGCAGGTTCATGCGGCTGCGGAAGTGTTCCGCTCCTTGGGCTTGAGCGAGCGCTTGATCGTTGGGGTCGAAAAAGGCGAGGGGCGCAAGGTCGGACTCGAGGAGTTGGTTTTCGCGGATGGGCGGGAGAAGCGCAGCTTGCGTCCCGACTCCGCCGCCTTGATGCTGGTGGCGCAAATCCGCGATGAGGCTCACCGATTCGCGATCACTGGAATGCGTGCGCAGCGCGCGAAGACGCGCTTCGGCGGAGGGGCGCTCGAAGAGATCCCAGGCATCGGCCCCAAGCGCCGCGCTCGGCTGCTGCAGCAGTTTGGTGGGGTTCGGGGCGTCTCGGAGGCCAGTGTCGAGGACTTGATGCGGGTCGAGGGGATATCCCGGTCGCTCGCCGAAACCATCCATCGCGCGTTTCACTGAAGCCATTCCGACGCGCTGGGCTCGTGCCAAAATGCCAACATGTTCCTGACCGTTCCGACGCTGCTGACCTGGACCCGTATCGTGGCGATTCCGCTGATCGTGGGGGCCTACTACCTGCCGGTCGAAATGGAGCGGGCCAACCAGATTGCAACGCTTTTGTTCGTGGTCTTTGCGCTGACCGATTGGCTCGATGGCTATCTTGCGCGCAGGCTCAACCAGGCGTCGGCCTTCGGTGCGTTTCTCGATCCGGTGGCGGACAAATTTCTGGTTTCGGCGTCCCTGTTGGTGCTGGTTCATCTGCAGCGGGTCGACGTCTTCGTGGCACTCATCATCATCGGCCGCGAAATCGCGATTTCGTCGTTGCGGGAGTGGATGGCTCAGATCGGCGCTTCGCGCAGTGTGGCTGTGCACATGCTCGGGAAGCTGAAGACGACGTTCCAGATGGTGGCCATTCCGTTCTTGCTTTTCGACGCCACGCTCTTCGGCTCGATCGACACCCGGCGTTGGGGACATGGGCTGATCTGGGTGGCCGCGGTTTTGACCGTTTGGTCGATGGTTTACTACTTGAGGCGCGCGGTCCCCGAGATTCGGGCTCGGGCGAAATAGATCGGTGGCGCCGTCTGCGCGTTGGTCGGTGTTGGCGCCGGCGGTGTTCGTGCTGATCTGGAGCACGGGGTTCATCGTGGCCCGCCTAGGGATGCCCCACGCGCCACCCTGGACTTTTCTTCTGTGGCGGTTTTTGCTGTCGATCCCCTTGTTCCTCGGGTGGGCATGGATGGCTCGCAGCCCATGGCCCGTGGATCGGCGCACCTACTGGCATCTGGCCGTGATGGGGGCGCTGATGCACGCGGGTTACCTCGGTGGGGTATGGTCGGCCGTCAAAGCGGGGATGGGAGCAGGTCTGGTGTCGATGATCGTCGCGCTGCAACCAATCCTGACGGCGATCCTGGTTCAACCGGAGCCCGGTTTCAAAGATGGGGGACGAGCGTTCAGCGGACGTTGGCTGGGGCTCGGTCTGGGGTTTGTCGGCGTGGTCCTGGTTCTTTGGCAAAAGCTGCACCTGCCCACCACGGCAGGTGCGCTGAGCTTCACGAGCGTGCTGTTTGCCCTTGCGGCTTTGTTGAGCATTACGTTCGGGACGCTGTACCAAAAGCGTCATTTGGCGCCGGTCGATCTGCCGGTCGCGAGTTCGGTGCAATTGCTGGCGGCGGCCGTGATCGCAGCGCCGCTCGCTGGGCTGGAATCCGAGGGGATGGCCTGGAACGAAGCGCTGGTGTTTGCGCTGGGCTGGTCGGTGCTTGGACTCACGCTGGGCGCGAGTTCGCTGCTCTACCTGTTGATCCGCCGCGGCGCCGTGACCGCGGTGGCCAGTTTGATGTACTTGGTTCCGCCGACGACGGCGATCCTGGCCTGGGTCTGGTTCGATGAGCCTGTCACGGGTCTGACCTTGGTCGGTACGGCTTTCGTTGCGGCCGGTGTCGCCTTAGCCATACGCCGCTGATGCTGTCCATCGTTCACGAGGCAGCGCCGACGGTGTTGGGCTTGGTGTCAGGAATTTCGGGGGTTTGTGAGCAGTTGTAGCAACGGCCTGCCCGGCGATTGACACCCCTGGGTGCAGCGAATCTAATCCGCATCGGCTACCGGGGCTGAACCCAGTCCTCGGGCCCAGACAGGCAGGTCCACGCTTCGCGTGGCTTTTTTGTGGGGCGCTACCCGCCGCGGCGGGATAGCCGTTCGAAAACCAATGAAAGAGGGGCATTCGGTGAACAAGTCGGAATTGATTGAGCACATCGCGACCCAGGCGGATATTTCCAAGGCGGCCGCCGCCCGCGCGCTGGAAGCGATGTTCGGTGCGGTCAAGACCACGCTGAAGAAGGGCGGGTCGGTTTCGCTGGTCGGTTTTGGTACTTTCGCGGTGACGAAGCGTGCGGCGCGAAGCGGCCGCAATCCACGTACCGGAGCGTCCATTAAAATCAAAGCTGCAAAGGTTCCCAAGTTCCGGGCTGGCAAGGCATTGCGCGACGCGGTCAACTGATCCACCGTCGGGCGACGGCTGCGTCGGCTCGGGCATGGGGTGCTTAGCTCAGTTGGTAGAGCGGCGCCCTTACAAGGCGTAGGTCGGGGGTTCGAACCCCTCAGCACCCACCATTTCAACTGAGGCGAACGGACCGTTCGCCTCTTTTTTTCTGTCCAGGAAAGTTTGATTCATGTTTGATTTTGTCCGCAAGCACAAAAGGATCATGCAGTTCCTGCTGTTTCTGCTGATCGTTCCTTCGTTCGTGCTGTTCGGGCTCGATGGATACAACCGTTTCCGGGAGAAGTCGCCGGTGGTGGCGCGGGTTGGCGACGTGGAAATCACGCAGGCGCAATGGGATCAGGCGCACAAGCTCGAGGTGGATCGGGCGCGTCAAGCGATGCCGAACCTCGACCTTGGCTTGCTCGAGTCGCCTCGAGCTCGTTACGCCACCCTCGAGCGCCTGGTCCAGGACCGTTTGCTCGAAGCGGCTGCACGTCGCTGGCATCTATCGGTGGGCGACGCCAAGCTGGCGCTGGAGCTGCAGAGCAATCCGGTGATTGCGGGCCTGCGCGGGCCGGATGGCAAGCTCGATGTCGATCGCTACCGGCAGTTGTTGGCATCGCAAGGCTTGACGCCCGAGGTGTTCGAGGCGCAGGTTCGTGCCGAACTTTCGGCCCAACAGGTGGTTCGGGCCGTGAGCGAGAGCCAATTGATGGTTCCCCAGCTGGCGGACGTCGCGCTGGCGGCCTTGTTCGAGCGGCGAGAAATCGAGCTGGCACGATTTGCACCGAAGAGTTTCCGCGATGGCCTCAAGCCCACCGAGGATGAGTTGAAGGCGTACTTCGAGGCCCATCCGCAGCGATTTCAGGCGCCGGAGCGTATCGACGTGGAGTATGTCGTGTTGGATGTCGACACCGTTCGGCAAAGCGTTTCGGTGAGCGACGCTGAGGTCGAGGACTACTACCGGCAGAACGCGGCGCGGTATGCCACACCGGAAGAACGCAGGGCCAGCCACATCCTGATCGCTGTCGATTCAGGGGCGGGCGCGGCGGCTCGAGAGCAGGCCAAGGCCAAAGCGAACGAAATTCGCGAGCAGCTGCGCCAGAATCCGGCGCGTTTTGCGGAGCTTGCCCGTCAGGTTTCGCAGGATCCGGGTTCGGCCGCGAATGGGGGTGATCTGGGTTTCTTCGCCCGCGGCGCCATGGTCAAACCCTTCGAGGACGCCGTGTTCTCGCTCAAGAAGGGCGAGATCAGCGATGTGGTCGAGACGGAATTTGGCTATCACATCATCACCGTGACCGATGTTCGTGGGGGGCAGCAAAAATCCCTCGCGGAGGTTCGGGCGCAAATCGTCGACGAACTGAAGAAAACCCTCGCGCAGCGTCGGTTCGCGGAGTTGGCGGAGAGTTTTTCCAACGCCGTCTACGAACAATCGGAGAGTCTCAAGCCGGTTGCCGAACGGTTCAAGCTTCGGCTCGAAGTCGCTCAGGGCGTGGAGCGCAAGCCCAAACCGGGCGAGGCCGGTGTGCTGGCGGATCCGAAGTTCTTGGCCGCCCTGTTCAGCGCTGAGTCCATCGAGAAAAAGCGCAACACCGAGGCGATCGAATTGGGGCCGAACCGTCTGGTTGCGGGGCGGGTGTTGCGCCATGAACCGGCACACACGCGACCGTATGCCGAAGTTCGCGACCAGGTGAAAGAGCTTTGGCTCGAAGAGCGCAGCGTCGCCCTGGCTAAGGCGGAGGGCGAAAAACGTTTGCGCGAGTGGAAGAGCACGCCGGCTTCGGCCGTTCTCCCTGAGCGGTTGACCGTCGGCCGTGATCAAACCGCTGGCTTGCCGGGTGCGGTCATCGACGCGGTTTTGCGTGCGCCACGCTCGAATTTGCCTGCGCTGGTGGGCGTCGACCTTGGCGCCCAGGGTTATGTGGTGGTGCGCGTGAAATCCGTCTTGCCAGCGACGGAAGTGCCGGAAGCAATGCGCCAAAAGAGCCGGCAGGCCTGGGCAGAGGCGTGGACCGGCGCGGAAGTCCAGGCTTACCTTTCGTCGCTCAAGGCGGCGTTTGGCGTCAAGATTCTGGTCCCGGAGCCGTCGAAAGAGGCCGAGGGCGGCTGAGCTCCGATATATAATTTTGGTTCTACGGTGGCTGTAGCTCAGTTGGTAGAGTCCCAGATTGTGATTCTGGTCGTCGTGGGTTCGAGTCCCATCAGCCACCCCAAACGCTCAAAAACGCCCGGCGCCTGTCGGGCGTTTTTGTTTGTGTTTGCGCAAATCCGGTGCTTTTTCTTCTCGTGGATGCACGGGCGGCGTCGCAACGAACGGCACAATCCTCGGCATGCATCGGACAGTCTTGATTGCGGGCGGCGGGATCGGCGGGTTGGCGAGTGCGCTTGCCTGCGCGCGCGGGGGGGCGGTGGTCTCACTGTTCGAGCGGCGTCGCGCCTTCGAGGAGTTTGGGGCGGGCATTCAGTTGGGGCCCAATGCCGTCCGTGTTTTGCATGAATGGGGCCTGAGGCGCGCACTCGAAGCGGTGGCGCATGAGCCCCCACGATTGGTGGTGCGCGACGCTGCCGGCGGCCGACAACTCGGCGTGCTGCCCTTGGCTGCGCGGGCCCGTGAGCGTTATGGAGCGCCGTACCTCACCATCGCGCGTGCCGATTTGCTGCAACTGTTGTTGGAAGCGGTGCAGCGTCAGGATCAGGTGGCGCTCCATCTGGCACAACCGGTCGAGTCTTATGAGGAGGGGCGGGACTCGGTGGAGCTTCGGTTCGCCGATGGACGGTGCGCCCATGGCGCTCTCCTGCTCGGAGCCGATGGGCTGTGGAGTCGCATCCGCGCGCACATGCTGGGCGATGGGCCCCCGCGTTCCTCCGGGCATGTGGCTTACCGAGCGATGCTGCCGCAAACGGCCTTGCCCGCGCATTTGCGTCGCACGGGCATCACGGTTTGGCTCGGGCCGAGGCTTCATGTGGTGGAGTACCCCGTGCACCGGGGAGAGTGGCTCAATGTCGTGCTGGTCGTCGAGGGTTCGGTGGCGGGGGATCCGCAGGCCTGGGGTGAGGCTGTCGAGCGTGGGGCGCTACTCCCCATCGTTGGGTCGATCAGTCTGCCTTTGCGGGACCTGATCGAGCACATTACGGAATGGCGTTCGTGGAGCCTGTTCGGTCGCCCGCCGGTGGCCGCTGCCGCGCAGATGGCGCGCGGTCGGATTGCGCTCGTCGGGGACGCCGCCCATCCCACGCGACCCTATCTGGCTCAGGGGGCGGGCATGGCGATCGAGGATGCCCACGTCCTTGGAGAGGTGCTGCGTTTGCGTTCGGGTTCGGTCGAGGAGCGGCTGGAGCGGTATGCCGCCTTGCGCTGGCGGCGCTGCGCCCGGATCCAGATGCAATCGGCCCGAAACGGGGTGATCTTTCACGCCCGGGGGCCCATGCGTTGGGGCAGGGACGCGTCCCTGCGTTTGCTGGGCGAGCGCCTCTTGGATCAGCCTTGGTTGTACGGCTATCGGGCAGGCATCGAGACTGAGGATGACTCCTGAAAAAAGAGCAACAGGTGTCCATTTTTCGCCGGCATACGGCGAGAAACCTTTCAAAACTTGCTTGGGCCGGAGCAGGCTGGCGTAGAAGCCGCACTTGTTGCTTCTTGTTAGCTTGGTTGTGCCTCTATAATGAGAACAATTCTTGATTACCTCATCCCATGCGCATTCATCCCGAGCCTCTGACGACGCCCAGCGCCGCTGAGTCCTCTTTGTCGGATCTCGATGTCGGCGTCGTTGGCGTCGTCACCCGTTTGCAGATGCCTGATGCCGCTGCGGAACGCGGCCGAGTGGCGCGTTTGCTGGAACTGGGCTTTCTGCCGGGCGAAACGGTCCGGGTGCTCGCACGGGGCCCGGCCGGAGGTGAGCCTCTGGCCGTGCGTGTGGGCGATGCCACGTTCGCTCTGCGCTCGCACGAGGCGCAGCACGTCCGGGTGGCTCGGCTCGGCGACATCCATCGTTGAAGCATGAGTCCAGCAGAACCCTTGCGCATCGCCCTGCTGGGGAACCCGAACTGTGGGAAAACGGCGATCTTCAACCTGCTGACGGGTAGTCGGCAGAAGGTGGCGAACTATGCCGGCGTGACGGTGGAGCGCAAAGAGGGTGTTTTGCGGACGCCCTCGGGCCGGGTTTATGCCGTGCTCGACCTGCCGGGTGTGTACAGTCTGCGCCCGCTGAGCGCAGACGAAGCCGTCACGCGCGACATTTTGACCGGGCGTCACCCCGACGAGCCCCGTCCGGATTTGATCGTATGCATCGCCGACGCGACCCATCTGCGCCTGAATCTGCGGCTGGTCCTCGAAGCGCGCCCCCTGGGCGTACCGATGCTGCTCGTCCTCAACATGATGGACCTGGCGCGCGCGCAGGGCATCACGATCGACCGTGAAGCGCTCGAGCGTGAACTGGGTATACCCGTGGTCGAGACCATCGGGGTCGCCCGCGACGGTGCCGCCGAACTCGTCGGCTGGCTCGACCGCTGGCCCGGGCCGGCTCGCCCGCAAGGGGCGCATCCGCCACTGCCGCTTCACTCGCTCACGGCGATCCAGGATGTCGACGGCCAGGCCGAGGATGAACTGCGTCGAGCCATGGACCTTCAGGCCGAGGTGCGACGGATCTTGAGCGCCGCGGTCGTCGAGCCGGCGCAGCGGCCCTCGCGTGATGAGGCGATCGATCGCTTCGTGCTGCATCCGGTATTCGGACCTGTCCTGTTGCTAGTGATTCTGTTCCTCGTCTTTCAGGCGGTCTTCAGTTGGGCAGCGCTTCCGATGGACGCGATCAAGCAAGGCGTCGAGGCGGTCGCAGGCGTGGTTCAGGGGGCGCTCCCCGAAGGACCACTTCGAAGCTTGTTGACCGATGGTGTCATCGCGGGGGCAGGAAGCGTCCTGGTTTTCCTGCCGCAGATCTTGATCCTGTTCTTTTTCATCTTGCTGCTGGAGGATTCGGGATATCTGCCGCGCGCGGCTTTCCTGTTGGACCGGCCGATGGCGGCCGTGGGTTTGTCGGGCCGCTCGTTCATCCCCCTGCTGTCGAGCTTTGCCTGTGCCGTACCGGGCATCATGGCCACGCGCACGATTACCGATGCTCGAGACCGCTTCGTCACGATCATGATTGCGCCGCTGATGACCTGCTCGGCCCGCCTGCCGGTCTATGCGCTGTTGATCGGCGCTTTCATTCCGAGCCGCAAGCTCGCCGGTTGGCTCGATTTGCAGGGCCTGGTTCTGTTTCTGTTGTACCTGGGGGGGATTGCCAGTGCGATGGCCGTCGCCTGGGTGCTCAAGCGCCCCCAAGGTGATGCGGTAGGGGCGGGCACCTTGATGATGGAACTGCCGGCCTACCGTTGGCCGAGTCTGCGGCACCTGGGTTATGGGCTTTATGAGCGGGCCCGGATTTTCATCCGCAGCGTGGGCGGCATCATCTTGGCGCTCATGGTGTTACTCTGGGCCTTGTCGAGCTATCCCGCGGCACCCTTGGGCGCCGAGCAGCCGGCGATTTACTACAGTTTCGCGGGCCGAATCGGCAGGGGGCTGGCTGAGTTGCTGGCGCCCATCGGGTTCAATTGGCAGATCTCCATCGCGCTCGTCCCCGGCCTCGCTGCTCGCGAAGTGGCTGTGGGCGCACTGGGAACGGTTTACGCTTTGTCTGCGCAGGATGCGGGCACGGCGGTTTCGTTGGGGCCCATCATCGCGAGCCAATGGTCGTTGGCGACCGGACTGTCGCTGCTGGTGTGGTACGTCTTTGCGCCCCAGTGCGTCTCAACGCTGGTGACGGTGCGCCGCGAGCTGGGACGCTGGCGGCCAGCGCTCACCATGGCCGGCTATCTGTTCGCGCTCGCCTATGCCGCAAGCTTTGTCACCTACCATCTCGCGAAGGTGTGGGGCGGTTGAGGGAGCGGGATGCTGTGACCCTAAATCCGGCAGTTGACCGCTTTTAGCGAAAAGCAAGGTGTTGATGTTTGAACAATTTTCGGTGCGCAGGCCGTTCACCGTTTGGGTGAGCGCTGCGCACCCGTTCGAGCCGCCCTCGAGCGCGGGGGCGGCGTTGCAAATCCTCGCCATGGCGCCTGCCATGGCTGTGGTTTGCGCCTTGCCCGCGCGCCCGACGACGACCCGCCCAGGCGCGCCCAACTGCCGGATTTAGGGTGACCGGAGAATGCGCATGGCCATACTCGAACCCCTGCTCGTGACGATCATTTTGGTTTGGGCCGCAGGCTATCTGGTCTGGCGCATGGGGCCTGGGTCCGTGCGCGCGTGGCTCGGTCAACGCATTCATCCGGCGCTCGATCGGCCGGCGGGCACCGCTTGCAGTGCATGCGCCAGTTGTCGCTCGGGTTGTTCTGCTGGCGGTCGTGATCGGGGCCAGGGTTCACCCGCTGGCGGGCAAGGTTCCTCAGTCGAGCACCGGGTAACCGTGGCGGCGGCGCGCCCACTGGCACGCGTCCGAGCCGACGGCAAACTCCCGACACGGTGAAGGTCGCCATTCATAAATCGCACACTCGACCCGGATGCCGAGCGTACCGACCAAGGCCGCACAGCGGGGTGGGCCGTGGTCCGTTCCGCGCATGCGGCAAACGCTGTCGGTGACATCGACGGTGAGGCCGTCGGGCACACTGCCGCCGTTGGAGCTGCGTTCGTGAACCGAAAAATCCACCCGCAGCGCGGCGCAACAAGCACCGCAGTCGAGGCAAAGGTTCTGGTTCAGCTGCTTTTCCACTTGATCGAGCAGCCGATACTCGGGATTTGCTCGGCGGGGCCGTGGCCTGTGCGCGCGACCAGTTGCATCGCTTCGAGCAGGTCACGGCGGGTGCCTGGGGGCGCGGCTTCTTTGCGCGACGCATCGAAACGACCCCGGTATTGCAGGGCGTCCTCAGCGTTGAAGCCGAAAAAGTCTGGCGTACAGACCGCTCCATAAGCCCGCGCCACCGACTGATCTTCGTCGTACAGATAGGGGAAGGGGAGCGCGAGCGTTTCGGCCAGGCGTTTCATCGCCTCGAAGCTGTCTTCCGGGTAAGCCTCGGCGTCGTTGCTGGAGATGGCAGCGACTCCGATGCCCTCGCGTTGCAGCTGGCGCGCATCGTCAATCAGCCGGGGCAGGATCGCCTGCACGTAGGGGCAGTGATTGCATATGAACATCACCAGCGTGCCCTTAGGGCCGCGAACATCCGCAAACCGAAGCACACGTCCATCGGTAGCGGGCAGAGAAAAATCCGGCGCTTTCCAGCCAAAGTCGCAAACAGGGGCTTGTGCGGCCATGGGGTCTCCATCCTTACAAGTCGTGTTCAGTCGAGGCGGCCGAGCAGCAGGTATTCCATCAGCGCTTTCTGCACGTGCATGCGGTTTTCGGCTTCGTCCCACACGACCGATTGCGGGCCGTCGATGACTTCGGCGGTGACTTCCTCGCCACGGTGCGCCGGCAGGCAATGCATGAAGAGCGCGTCCGGCTTGGCGACGGACATCATGGTGGCATCGACGCGCCAGTCGGCAAACGCCGCGCGACGGACCTCATTTTCTGCCTCGTAGCCCATGCTGGTCCAGACATCCGTCGTCACGAGGTCAGCGCCCCGGCACGCGTCGAGCGGATGGGCAAACACTTCATAGCTCGAGGCCGAGCGGATGCCGGCGATCGACTGGTCGACTTCATACCCGCCGGGGGTGCTGACATGAACCTTGAAGCCCAGCAACTCGGCCGCCTGCAGCCAACTGTTGGCCATGTTGTTGCCATCACCGACCCAGGCGACGACTTTGCCCTGAATCGAACCGCGGTGCTCGATGAACGTGAAGATGTCGGCCAGCACCTGGCAAGGGTGGAACTCGTTGGTAAGCCCGTTGATGACAGGCACGCGCGAGTGCGCGGCGAAGCGCTCGATCTTTTCCTGGCCAAAGGTGCGAATCATCACCAGGTCAACCATGCGGCTGATGACCCGCGCGGTATCTTCGATCGGCTCGGCGCGCCCCAGCTGGCTGTCGCCGGTGGTCAGATGGACGACGCTGCCGCCGAGCTGATACATGCCCGCTTCGAAGCTCACCCGGGTTCGCGTCGAGGCCTTTTCGAAAATCATCGCCAGCGTGCGATCCACCAGCGTCTGGTGTTTCTCGTAGGCTTTGAACTTGCGCTTGATCAGAGCCGTCCGCTGGAACAAATAGGCGTACTCGTCGGCGCTGAGGTCGGTGAATTGCAGGTAATGCTGGATCGTCACGATGTGTGTTCCGAAAGAAACTGGCGAACCACGGGGCTGAGCCGGGCGACGATTTCGTCCGCCTCGGCTTCACTGAGGATGAGCGGTGGCAGCAAGCGGATGACCCGCTCGGCCGTGACGCTGATCAAGAGCCCAGCGCTGGCCGCCCGGGCCGTCAAGCCGCCACAGGGGCGGTCCAGTTCGATGCCGAGCATCAGCCCCTCGCCCCGGATGTCGCGGACGCCGGGCAGAGGGGCGAGCGCCTTGCGCAGCCCGGCTTTGAGCCGTGCCCCCACCCGAGCAGCGTTGCCGAGCAGATCGTCGTCTTCCATGATGCGCAGAGTTTCCAACCCGGCCCTCATCGCCAAGGGGTTGCCGCCGAACGTGCTGCCATGGTTGCCGGGCTCGAAGACATGGGCCGCCTTCGGGCCGGCGACGACGGCACCGATGGGAACGCCTGAGCCCAATCCCTTGGCCAAGGGCATGACGTCAGGGACGATCTCGGCCCACTGGTGCGCGAACCACTTGCCGGTGCGGCCCATGCCGCACTGAACCTCGTCGGTCATCAGAAGCCATCCGCGTTGGTCGCATAGCTCGCGCACTTGTCGCAGGTACTCCCAGCGGGCGGGGTTGATGCCGCCTTCTCCCTGGATGGTCTCCAGGAACACGGCGACGACATTGGGGTTGTTCGCGGTTGCCGTTTCGAGCGCTGCGATGTCGTTGAGCGGCACTCGGATGAAGCCGTCGACCAGGGGCTCGAAACCTTTCTGGATGGCCGGGTTTCCCGTGGCACTGAGCGTGGCGAGCGATCGGCCATGGAATGCGCGTTCATAGACGACGATCTGGGGGAAGTCGATGCCGCGGCTGTGCCCGTATTTGCGCGCGAGTTTGATAGCGGCTTCGTTGGCTTCGAGTCCGCTGTTGCAGAAAAAGACGTTCTCCATCCCGGATAGCTCGGCGAGCCGGGACGCCAGCCGCTCAGCGTCGGGGACGTAGTAGTAATTGCAGGTATGAATCAGCCGCCCCACCTGCTCGCGCAAGGCTGCAACGAAGCGCGGATGGTTGTGCCCGAGCGTGTTGACGGCGATTCCGGCCAACGCATCCAGGTATTCCCGACCCTCGGTGTCCCAGACTCGGCACCCCTGGCCGTGCGAGAGGGCGATCGGCAGGCGCGCGTAGGTGCGCATCAGGTGCGGTTCGGCAGGAGTGGATGGGTTCACATTCATGGCAGAGATGTCCTGGGAGCCCAGGTAGCCGGGAGGGGCGCGGGGCGGAAACTGATTCTAGGGCAACGCTGAACAAGTCCCTCGCGCGTCGCGCATCCCGGCTGCGGGCGGTCTGCTTCGTTGCAAATCCTCGCCATAGCTGCGGCTATGGCTGCGGTTTGCGTCTCGCATCCCATCCCGCAGCCGGGCGCGCGCCATCGCGGGAACTTATTCAGCGTTGCCCCAGACGACCGTGTCTTTGGCGGAGAGGGCAGGGCAAAGGCCACTGGGCCGGGGATCAGCCCAGAATAAGTCTTATATAAGATACAATAGTTGTGCGCCGCAGCAGAGGCGATCCTTCTGCTGCCTCGTAGCCAGAACGTCCACGTGATCCGATGGGTAAATCTCCTGCTAAGCAAGTCTTCATCCTGGGTTTGACCGACGACGGCAGAACCTTTCGGCCCAGCGACTGGGCGGAGCGGCTGGCGGGGGTGATGAGTCCGTTCAGGCCCGGTGGAGCCAAGCCGGGCAGCCATTTGAGCTATTCCCCTTGGTGTTTGCCGACGGTCCTCCAGGGGGTGAAGTGCGTGGCGGTCCACCCGGACTTGCGCGAGGCGGAGCCTATGGCCTGGGACTTCTGCATGAACTTCGCGCGCGACAATCACTTGCAAACGGTCGAGGCCTGCCTACTGCCTGACGAGGCGCCGACTGAGCGTCGCCCTTGATGCATTTCACGGATGAAAAACAAGTGAGGCCGCAGTTGCGGCCTCACTTGTTTTTGCTGACAGCGCACCCGTGACAAACGGCAGCTGTCGGTCCGAGAGGATGGACAGCCGTGCGGCTTGCGGCTTCTTAAGCCGCTGCGGTCGCCAAGGCCTTGACCTTGGCAGAGAGGCGGCTCTTGTCGCGAGCCGCTTTGTTCTTATGGAAAATGCCCTTGTCGGCAATGGCGTCGACGACCGACTGCATCTTGGCAAAGAGTTCAGTTGCCTTGACTTTGTCGCCAGCGGCCACGGCCTTTTCGACGTTCTTCACCGCGGTGCGGTATTTCGACCGCAGCGACGAATTCGCGGCATTGAGTTTGACGTCCTGGCGGGCGCGCTTGCGGCCCGAGGCCAGGCGGGGGTTCTTTTTCTTGGGTTTGGAAGATGCCATATCTTGGTGTCCTTGAGTTGCAGGATGTTGTCAGCAAACCTGCGATTCTAACAGCGAGCAGCGTCTTCCGATTGGGCTTCCGATCGACCCGGGCTCAAAGGGCTGGGCTTGGTGCTGGATGAGCGCCGGGTGAGCTTCGGTAACGCTGAACCCGCCGGAACTACACTCGAGCGGGTGAGCTTATTCAAATCCGCTTCCACCGTCTCCGCTTTGACCTTGTTGTCGCGCATCACGGGTCTTGGGCGTGAGCTCCTGATCGCCGCGACGTTTGGTGCGAGCGCGACCACCGACGCCTTCAACGTGGCGTTCCGGATTCCGAATCTGTTTCGGCGTCTGTTTGCCGAGGGCGCCTTCAGTCAGGCCTTTGTGCCGGTGCTGGCCGAGAGCCGTGCTCAGCACGGCGATGCGCAAACCCGTCGCGTGATCGACGACGTGTCCACGGTTTTGGCCTGGGTCTTGTTGGGTTTCAGTGTGTTGGGCGTGCTCGCCGCGCCGCTGCTGGTCTGGGCTATGGCGAGTGGCTTGCGTCAGCATCCCACGGCTTTCGACGCTGCCGTGGTGATGACGCGCTGGATGTTCCCGTACATCGGCTTCATGTCGCTCGTCGCGTTGTGCGCGGGGGTTCTCAATACCTGGCGCAAGTTTGCGGTGCCTGCGGCGACGCCGGTGTTGCTCAACGTGTGCTTGATGGCGGCTGCTTATTGGGGCGCGCCGTGGCTGTCTGCTCAAGGCATCGAGCCGATTTTTGCACTGACGGCAGGGGTGCTCGTCGGTGGTGCGCTGCAACTGGCCATCCAATGGCTCGCGCTGGTGCGGCTGGGAATGGGGCCACGGATCGGCCTGACCCTGACGCAGCTGCGCGCGGCATGGCGGGACCCGGCGACGCGTCGCATCGCCGCTTTGATGGGGCCCGCGATCCTCGGTGTGAGTGTGGCGCAACTCTCCTTGGTCATCAACACCCAGATCGCGTCCCATTTGGCGAGTGGCAGCGTGAGTTGGCTCGGCTACGCGGATCGGCTGATGGAGTTCCCGACGGCCTTGCTTGGGGTGGCTTTGGGTGTGGTGTTGATGCCGCAGCTCGCTCAAGCGCGGGCGGTGGGAGACGTGCGGCGTTATTCCGAAATGCTCGATTGGGGGTTGCGGTTGGTGGTTCTGCTGGCCGTGCCCGCAGCGGCCGGCTTGCTCACCTTTGCCACGCCCTTGGTCAGTGTGCTCTATCACTACGGGGCTTTCGGCGCGGGTGATGTGGCGCAGACTGCGCGGGCGCTCACGGGCTACGGTGTGGGGCTGCTGGGCTTGGTTGCCATCAAGGTGCTGGCGCCGGGTTACTACGCCAATCAGGACATCCGCACTCCGGTGCGCATCGGGATCATCGTTCTGGCTCTGACACAGGCGTTGAATCTGGTGTTGGTGCCGTTGATGCAGCATGCGGGCTTGGCGCTGGCGATCGGCCTCGGTGCGCTGGTCAATGCCGGCTGGCTGCTGCTGGGGCTGTTGCGCCGCGGCAGCTACCGACCGACTCCAGGCTGGGGCGTCTTTCTTTTGCAGGTGCTGGCTGCGACCGCGCTCATGAGCGTGTTTCTGCTCTGGGCCAGTTCGGCGGTGGCGTGGGTCGATCTGCGGGCGCAGACGGGATTGCGGGCGTTCTATCTGGCGACGTCCGTGGTGGCGGCGGCGTTGATTTATTTTGGTGCTTTGTGGGCTTCGGGAGTACCCTTACGCCAATGGCTGCGCCGCTGAACGTTCGCAACGACCATGAAGCTCTCACTGCACGTTCCGACCCCGCTGGAGTACTTTGGCGCGCTGGTTCGGTCTGACCGCGACTTTCCACTGCTGGAAGCGACCACCTGCATCGCGCACGACGAATATCCCGAGCTCGATGTGGAGTCCGTTCTGGCCGGGGTCGATCGCCTGGTGCAGCGTCTCCAACGCCAGATACCGACGGATGCCGGCCCGATGGAGCGACTTCGCCGGCTCAACGACTTCTTCTTTTCGCAGCTGGGTTTCGCGGGCAATGTGAATCACTACATGGATGCCGAAAACAGCTACATCCATGTGGTTCTGGAGCGACGGCGGGGCATACCGGTGTCGCTGGCGGTGATCTGGCTGGAATTGGCGCGGGCCTTGGCGCTTCATGCCCACGGGGTCTCGTTTCCCGGCCACTTCCTCGTCAAGGTGGGATTGCCTCAAGGGTGGGTGGTGCTCGACCCCTTGACCGGGCGCTCGCTCGGCATGGACGAACTCGCAGGGCTGCTCAGGGCCTGGCGTCAAACGGAGTCCGCAGGGCGAAATGCTGCGAGCTTCGACCCACCCGTGGGGCTGCATTTGCAAAACGCGTTGCCCCGCGAAATCATCGGCCGCATGCTCGACAACTTGCGCGAGCTTCATCGAACCTTCGATGAGCCGGTGCTCCTGCGGGCAGTTCTCGACCGGGTGTTGCTGCTGCGTCCGGATGATCTGGGCGCCTTGCGCGAGCGCGGGGTGCTGCATGCCCGCGAGGGGCGGGTCGATGCCGCGTTGCGTGACCTCGAAACCTATTTGAGGCGCGTGCCCCGGGCGGTGGATGCTCCGGCGATCGGAGAACTCGTGCTCGAACTGCGTGCCCGGCACGGCGGCACAGCCTGAGAGGCTGAGAGGAAATTGGTCATGCCCGCTTTGACGCCCCAAAACACGCCAGAGGGCGTTGCAAATGCGCGCCGTAGCCGGAGCTACGGCTGTGCTTTGCGCCTACTCGGGCGCGTTTTGGGGCGCCCCTTCGGGCACGCCCAATTCCCTCGCAGCCTCTGAGGCCTGCCGAGCCGTTGCCAACAGCCTGGGAGCTTGCTTGGCTCGAAAGGAGCCTCTCGTTTGGAAATGATCAATGAAATAGGCACCATCCCAGCGTGAAATGGCACTTCATTGCTCCTGATTGTGTAGCGCCGGGGCCTGGAATCAGCGCAGGACGACGGCGGGACCCTCGCCCCGCTCGACGATGGAGCCGATTTCGTAGACGCGCTCGCCCTGCTGCTCGAGCGTTGCGGTACAGGCGGCTGCCGCTTCGGGTGCGACGACGACCACCATGCCGATGCCATTGTTGAACGTGCGGTTCATTTCATGATCGTCGATGGCGGCGGTTGCTTGTAGCCAAGCAAACAGCTCACTGCGCGGCCAACTGCCGAGTTTCAAGGCAGCGGCCGTTCCATCAGGGAGCACGCGCGGAATGTTTTCGATCAAGCCGCCGCCGGTGATGTGCGCGAGTGCCTTGATGGGATGCTGCTCGAGCGCGGCCAGCACGCTACGGACGTAGAGCCGGGTCGGGGCCATGATGGCCTCCCGGAAGGGCAGCCCATCGAGCGTTGCGGGCAGATGTCCTGCCGCGCGCTCGATGCATCGCCGCACCAGGGAAAAGCCGTTGGAGTGCACACCGGCCGACGCCAGCCCCAGCACCACATCGCCCGGCGTGACGGTCTGGCCCGTGAGGATGCGTTGCTTTTCGACAACCCCGACGGCAAAGCCAGCCAGATCGTATTCGCCCGGCGGATACATCCCGGGCATTTCTGCGGTCTCGCCGCCGATCAGCGCGCAGCCCGAAAGCTCGCAACCCCGAGCGATACCGCCCACGACGCGCGCGGCGACATCGACATCGAGCTTGCCGCAGGCGAAATAGTCCAGGAAAAACAAGGGCTCGGCGCCTTGGACCAACACGTCGTTGACACTCATCGCCACGAGGTCGATGCCGACGTGATCGTGCATGTTCCACTCGAAGGCGAGCTTCAGCTTGGTTCCCACGCCGTCCGTGCCGCTGACCAGCACGGGTTCCCGGTAGCGCTTGGGCACCTCGAACAGAGCGCCAAAGCCGCCGATGCCGGCCAAAACCCCGTCGCGCAAGGTCTTGCGGGCAAGCGGTTTGATCCGCTCGACCAGCGCATCACCGGCATCGATGTCGACACCGGCGTCTTTGTAGTGGATGGGGGTTGGAGAATTTGAGCTCGTCATCGGGCGTAGGCCAGGTTGGGAGGAGACGGAACCCCCAGAGGCGCGGCTCTGAGATTCCCTAGAATGCCGGATTCTACTGAGCCCAGATTGTCCATTCGGCGGCCCTACGGGCCTACGCACGCCCTGGCGGTCGCTTTGCGGCGTCTTCGCGCCCGTGCTCGTCGCCAATAGCCTCGGCTATTGGCTCCTCCCCCGTGCGCGAATCCACTCGCAAACCGCCGCGCCATCTTCGTGCGTCCTAATGGACAATCTGGGCTGAGCGCAAAGCCGACCACGCCCCAGCTGCGCCGCGCCTCCAGCCCCCGGCGTGAGGCAACAAGGGGGCCTAAGCGCGCTGCCTCAAAGCCGATTCCTTTGCCCCCGAAAAACCCTCTCGGCCATCTCTGCCCCCATCTCCAAGCCATGCAAATCGACCCCCATTTCAAACGAGCCGTCGGGTGGGCTGCTGCCTTTCTGGCTCTTGGCGGCGCGCTCTGGTTGTTGGGGCCAGTGTTGACACCCTTTCTCGTTGCCGCCGTTCTTGCCTACATGGTCAACCCGGTGGTGAACCGACTCGATCGCGCGTTGGGCGGACGCTTCCCGCGCGTTCTGGCCGTTGTGTTGGTGGAGGTTTTCTTCTTCGTTGCGGCCTTGGGTTTTCTATTGCTCGTCGTGCCGGTACTGGTTCGGCAAATCCCGCTCATGCGCGAACAGGTGCCGCTGTTGCTGGAGCACCTGGTGACCGCGATTCGACCCTGGCTGCTCCAGTTCGGGTTGGACCCGCTCGCCGGCTTTGCCGATCTGCGCGCTTTCGTGGTCGATTTCCTGGGCAACCGCAGCGAAGATCTCGTGGCCTCGGCGCTTGCGTCGCTGCGGGTCGGCGGCAGCGTTTTGCTCACGATCATCGGCAACGCGGTGTTGATACCCGTCGTTCTCTTTTATCTGTTGACCGATTGGGACCGTATCGTGGCAGGGGTCTGGAGCCTCGTTCCTCGTGCGCTGCGCGGGGCCCTCGAATCCTTCGTCGACGAAGCCGATGAGGTTCTCGGGCAATACCTTCGCGGCCAAGCCCTGGTGATGTTGGCTCTGGCGGTCTACTACAGCGCGGGGCTTGCAGCGTTCGGTCTCAATGTGGCGCTGCCCATCGGCGTTTTCACCGGCCTGGCTGTTTTTGTGCCCTACATTGGATTCGGCGTTGGTTTGGTGCTGGCCCTGCTGTCGGGCATGCTCCAGATGGGGCTGGCGCCCACCTTGGTGATGGTGGGCGTCGTTTATGGCGCCGGCCAGGTCATCGAGAGCTTCTTTCTGACGCCGCGCCTGGTCGGCAGCCGGGTGGGCCTGCATCCTCTGGCCGTGATCTTTGCCTTGATGGCGTTTGGCCAGCTGTTTGGGTTTCTGGGCGTGCTCGTGGCCTTGCCCGCCAGTGCCGTTTTACTCGTCGCTCTGCGGCGGCTGAAACGGCGCTACCTGGCGGACGCGACGGGCGAGGGCACGCACGCGCGGGTTCCGACCGAGGAGGTCTGATGAAGCAGTTGCCGCTCGACATTGCGCCTCGGCCCCAGGCGACCTTCGAGAACTACTGCCCCGGGCCCAATGAGGCGGCTTGGTCGCATCTCCGTCGCGTGCTCGACGGCGATCCGCCGACGCCGGTGCCGATTTATCTGTGGGGCGAAGAAGGCAGCGGGAAAACCCATTTGTTGCAGGCCGCTGCGGCCACGCTCGCGGCGCGCGGACGCGCCTTCGGCTGGCTCAACGCCACGAGCCCGTTTGCGAGCTTCGACGAGTCTTGGGCGGCCATCTTTCTGGACGATGTCGAGCGCTTCGATGGTGAACGCCAACAATGGGCCTTCAACTGGTTCGTTCATGCGCTCGCCCCGGCCGATGGGCAGGCGCGCCTGGTTTTGGCTGCGGGTCGGCTGCCGCCCGCCGATCTGCGGTTGCGGGACGATTTGCGCAGTCGCCTGGCCTGGGGGCATGTGTTCGAGATCAAGCCGCTGTCCGATGCACAGCGTCGGGCTGTGCTGCTGCAATCGGCGCGGGAACGCGGGCTCGAACTCCGCGAGGAAGTCGTCGACTACATCTTGGTGCGCTTCCCCCGTGACCTCGGAAGCCTCAACGGGCTGGTCGAGCAACTCGATCGCTACGCCCTCAGTACCCAGCGCTCGATCACGATCCCATTGATTCGCGCCATGATGGAGGACGCTTGAGCTCGACACTCACTCGGGTCACCCTGTTTGACCTCGACCATACCCTGTTGCCCCTGGATTCGGACTACGCGTGGGGTGTATTCACGACCGATATCGGCTGGACCGACCCGCAGCATTTCCGTCGTCGCAACGACGAGTTTTATGCGCACTACCAAGCGGGAACGCTGGACATTCACGACTACGTGCGCTTTGCGACCGAGGCGGCTCGGCGGCAGGGTCCGCAGCGGGCGCTGCAGGCGCGTGAGGAGTTTCTGCGTCAAGTGATCGAGCCGGCCATCGACCCGCGCGCCCTCGCCCTGGTGGCGCAGCACCGGGTTCGGGGCGACCAAATCGTGATCGTCACCGCGACCAACGAATTCGTGACCCGCCCGATCGCCGCCAAGTTCGGCGTGGAAGATTTGATTGCGGTCGACCTCGAGCGCGATGCCTCGGGTTGGATCACGGGTGAGATTCGGGGCACGCCGTCGTTCCGCGAGGGCAAAGTCAAGCGCGTCGAGGACTGGTTGGCGGCGCGCGGGCTGTCCAGATCGGCCGCCGAGATCACGTTTTACTCGGACTCGATGAACGACTTGCCGCTCTTGCAGTGGGCTGACGTGCCGGTTGCGACCAACCCGGATCCGCGCCTGCGCGCCCATGCAAGCCAGCAGGGCTGGCGCATACTCGACCTTTTCGACGAGGCTCGATGAGCCCTTGCCTCGATTTGGAATGGTCCCTACGCATCCATTCACGACGCCAATGATCAAAACCTTTATTCACAAGCTGCTGGGCAAGACGGCGGGCGCTTCCAAGCCCAACATGGGTCGCCGGCGGGAGATTCCCGCAACGGAGCACGGGATCGATCCTTCGCTCGTTGACGAGCGCGCGGTGCAAGTCTGCCGGGTGTTGCGCCAGGCCGGCTATGAAGCCTACGTGGTCGGTGGCGCGGTTCGCGACTTGTTGCTGGGTTTACGGCCCAAGGACTTCGACGTGGCCACCAACGCCACGCCCGAGCAGGTCAAGTCGCTGTTCCGTCGGGCCTTCATCATTGGCAGACGTTTTCGTATCGTGCATGTCGTGTTTGGACGGGGGCGTGAGCACGAAGTCATCGAAGTGTCGACCTTCCGCGCTTACCTCGACCCGGCCGATGCCGAGCAGGTTTCCGGCAATGAGCGAACGTCCAAAGCGGCCCTGGCAGGCATCCAGCATGCGGTCGACGCCAGCGGCCGCGTCCTGCGCGACAACGTATGGGGGACTCAGCAAGAAGACGCGGTGCGGCGTGACTTCACCGTCAACGCCATGTATTACGACCCGCAAACCCAGGTCCTGGTCGATTACCACCGGGGTATCGAAGACGCCAAGCAGCGGCGTCTGCGGATGATCGGAGACCCTGCCAAGCGCTATCGCGAGGACCCCGTGCGCATCATCCGCGCCGTGCGCTTCGCGGCCAAGCTCTCGGGCCTGGGCTTCGCGCTCGATCCAAAAACAGCGCAGCCCTTGCGCAGCAGCCTGGCCTTGCTGCAAGAGGTTCCGCAGAGCCGCTTGTTCGACGAAATGCTCAAGCTGCTGCAAACGGGGCATGCGCTCGCCTCGATCGAACAGCTTCGCCGCTTGGGGCTCGAGCGTGGCATCTATCCTTTGCTCGACCTCGCGGTCGAGCGCGCCGATACGCCGTTTGTGCAAGCGGCCTTGGCGGACACCGATCGACGCGTCGCCGAGGGCAAGCCCGTCGCACCGAGCTTTCTCCTCGCCGCGCTGCTGTGGCAGGACGTGCGGGAGGCGTGGAGTCGGCGCCTCGAGCGCAGAGAGCATCCCCATCCGGCGCTCCAGGCGGCGATCGACGAGGTTTTCGAGTCCCGCATCGGCGACGTTTCGGGCCGCGGAAAACTCGGTGCCGACATGCGTGAAATCTGGATGATGCAACCGCGTTTCGAAAAGCGGACCGGCCACGCCCCCTTCGGCCTGGTCGAGCAACCCCGTTTCCGGGCGGGATTCGACTTTCTTCGGTTGCGCGCCGAAGTTGGGGAAGTCGACCTTACCCTGGCCGATTGGTGGCAGGAATTCAGCCTGGCCGATGACGCGGCCCGTGAGGATCTGCTGGCCCAAGTCCGGGCGGAACACCGCAAGGCGCCGCGCGTGCACCGGGTTGGGGCTGCCTCGAAAGCCGACGATCCGAACCGCCCCGAGTGCCCTGCGGTTACGGCCGCAGGAGGGGCGCCCGCACCGTCAAGCGCGCAAGCCAGTGAGACGGCCGCGCCGAAGAAGCGCCGCCGGCGTCGGCGCAAGCCCACCGATGCCGCGGGTTCGTCGGGACCAGCCAGCGAGGAGCGCCAGCCCGACCTCCCTGCACCACCGCCACCGACCCAGTGATGCGCGCACCCGTCCTTTCGTATGTTGGACTGGGAAGCAATCTGGGCGCATCTGCGGAAACCATCCTGCGCGCGGTCGAGGCGCTGGACCGGCTGCCCTCGAGTGCCGTTCGGGCGCGTTCGCAGCTCTACCGCTCCGCTCCGGTCGGCGCCAGCGGCCCGGACTATGTGAACGCGGTGGTCGCGCTCGACACCCGCTTGACCGCGCCGGATCTGCTCGAGGAACTGCTGCGCGTCGAACTCGACTTTGGTCGCGTGCGGCCCTATCCCAACGCGCCGCGAACACTCGATCTCGACTTATTGCTGTACGGATATGCGCATGTGCAGAGCTCGAGACTCGTCGTTCCCCATCCACGGATGCACCTGCGCGCTTTCGTATTGCGCCCACTGGCCGAACTTGCCCCGGATCGCGTCCCCGCTGCCTGGCTGTCAGAGACGGCCGCGCAAGCGGTTACGTTGCTTACTGAGACAGCTTGCGCGCTTCCTCGATCTGAAACTCGAAATAGCGCTGGAAGCTAAAGGCCAAGCTGGCCATCAACACGCCGGTGCCAACCAGCAAGGCGGTCACGATGGCCGCGATCGTGCCCCAGTGCGTGCGGCCGCTCGAATCGTCCGTCGGGGCCGCTGGGTTGTACCGCGCGTTCCATTGCTCGGGCGTGGCTAGGCCGAAAACGATGGCCTGCAGCGCGCATCCAGCGATCACGAAGCCCAGCAGAGGAATGAGCATCCAACTCGTCGTGTCGTCCTGTCCGTAGTCGAGCATGCGCGCGATGCCCCAGATTCCCAGAAACGTCGGCACGGGCAGCAACCACCCCAGCCAGTCTTTGGCACCATGTAGATAAAAGCGATGCAGGCCAATCGGTCCGCCGAGAAAGGCGAGCCAAGCCGCGACGGTCTTGCTTTTGCGACGGTTCGTCATGGCTTCAAGCTTCCCGTTCTGGCGGCGTCTGGTCGCCCCATCCCAGCGCGCGGTCCATCAGCACGATATCGAGCCAACGGCCGAACTTCCATCCGCAGGCGGTGATCGTTCCAGCGGGGCGGAAACCGAGACTGCGGTGCAGCGCGATCGAGCCCACGTTTGCCGAGTCACCGATGACCGCGATCAGCTTGCGCACCCCGGCGCGTTCCGCGGCAGCACCCAACTCGGCCAGCAACGCGCGGCCGATGCCTTGGCCCAAGGCGTCCGGCGCGACATAAATCGAATCCTCGGCGCTGTAGCGGTATGCGGGGCGCGGCTTGAACCAGTTGCAATAGGCAAATCCGACCACACGTGTGTCGCGCTCGGCCACCAGCCAGGGCAGGCCCCGTGCGCGAACCTCTGCATGTCGGCGGGCGATTTCCTCGACGCTGGGTGGAGTGGTCTCGAAGGTGCCCGTCCCGAACTGGACATGGTGGGCGTAAATGTCGGTGATTGCGGCAAGGTCTTCCGCAAGGGCTGGGCGAATCAAGGTCATCGTGGGCGGGCGCGTCGGGCTCGTATAATCAAAGGCTTTTCAGTGTGTCGCTGGCCGGGTGGCCATGTCGCGTGTCTCAATGCTGAAAACATTTCCCACCCACAGGATAAAGCATGGTAGTGATTCGACTCTCCCGCGGCGGCGCGAAAGGCCGTCCTTTTTTCAATATTGTCGTCGCTGACAAGCGCAACCGCCGCGACGGCCGCTTCATCGAGCGGATTGGCTTTTACAACCCCATCGCTGCGGAGGGCGAAGAGGCCATTCGCATCGCTCAGGATCGCCTGACCTACTGGCGCAGCGTCGGCGCTCAGGTTTCTCCGACGGTCGAGCGTCTCCTCAAGCAATTGGAAAAGGCCCCGGCCTGACTTCCCTTGGGCATGGGCTGAAGATGGAAGGGCTGGAGCCCGCAGAACTCCCGGCGGATGCCGTGGAGGTCGGCCGCGTCCTCGATGCCTGGGGCATCAAAGGCGGCTTTCGGGTTCAGCCTTACAGCGCCTCGCCCGAGGCGCTTTTTTCTTCCCGACGCTGGTATCTCGAGCCGCCCGAGCGCAGTCCCGAAGGGTTCGTGGGCACGCGTTGCCTGCGCATCCAAAGTGCGCGCGAGCATGGCCGCGCCGTACTCGTGACGGCGCAGGACATCAGCGATCGTTCCGCTGCAGAAAAACTCCGCGGCGCGCGGATCTTCGTGCCTCGATCGAGCTTCCCGACGCCGAAAGCCGACGAATATTATTGGGTCGACCTGATCGGGCTGACGGTGCGCAATCGCGAGGGGCTCTTATTGGGCACCGTGCGCGATTTGATGCCCACCGGTCCGCAGACGGTCCTCGTGGTTGCGCCCAAGGACCCGGCACAGCAGCGGCCGCCGATCCTGATCCCGTTCGTCTCTGCATTCGTCGATGACGTGGATTTGGGCCAACGGGTCATCGCCGTCGACTGGCAGCCCGACTACTGAGAGGCTGAGAGGGAATTGGTCATGCCCGCTTTGACGTCCCAAAACACGCCCGAGGGCGTTGCAAATGCGCGCCGTAGCCCGAGCTACGGCTGTGCTTTGCGCCTACTC
>NZ_RKQL01000006.1 GCF_003843835.1 Tibeticola sediminis
CGTCGCGCATCCCGGCTGCGGGCGGTCTGCGTCGTTGCAAATCCTCGCCATAGCTTCGGCTATGGCTGCGGTTTGCGCCTCGCATCCCATCCCGCCGCCGGGTGCGCGCCATCGCGGGAACTTATTCAGCGTTGCCATAGTTTTTTGGGAGATCTTTGATCATGATGGTTTTGTACTCTGGGACGACCTGTCCGTTTTCTCATCGCTGCCGATTTGTGCTGTTCGAAAAAGGCATGGACTTTGAGATTCGCGACGTCGATCTCTACAACAAGCCAGAGGACATCAATGTCATGAACCCGTACGGACAGGTTCCGATCCTGGTCGAGCGGGATTTGATTCTGTACGAATCCAACATCATCAACGAGTACATCGACGAGCGTTTCCCGCATCCCCAACTGATGCCCGGCGACCCTGTCGACCGTGCCCGAGTGCGCCTGTTTCTCCTCAACTTCGAAAAAGAGCTGTTCACGCACGTCTCCACGCTCGAAAATCGCACGAACAAAGGCAACGAGAAGGCCTTGGAGAAGGCGCGCCAGCACATCCGTGAGCGGCTCACTCAGCTCGCTCCGGTGTTTACCAAGAACAAATATATGCTTGGTGAGAACTTTTCGATGCTTGACGTGGCCATTGCGCCGCTGCTCTGGCGTCTGGATCACTACGGGATCGAGCTCAGCAAAAATGCGGCCCCGCTGCTCAAGTATGCCGAGCGGATTTTTTCGCGGCCGGCCTACATCGAGGCGCTGACGCCGTCGGAAAAGGTCATGCGCAAATGATCGGGAGGATCGCCCCATGGCGCTCGTGACGACGCTCGACCCTCCGAGTGCGCGGCCTTATCTTCTCCGCGCGCTTTATGAGTGGGCGATGGACCAGGGCCACACGCCGCATGTCGTCGTTGCGGTGGATGCGAGCGTTCAGGTTCCCCGTGAGTATGTTCAGGACGGCCAAATCGTGCTCAATATAGGGCCAGAGGCGACCAGCGGGCTGAGTCTTGGGAACGATTGGATCTGTTTCAAGGCCCGTTTTGGCGGCGTGCCCCGCGACATTCGATTCCCGCCGACGCGGGTGATGGCTTTCTTCAGCCGCGAGACTGGAGAAGGATTGGGTTTTGCCGTCTATGACGCCGATTCGGAGGCGGGAGACGAAACGAACGCGCCAGCCGGGCGAGCGGCCTCGGACGCAGCCGCTCCGCCCGCGATGCAACTGATTCCAGGGCAGGCTTCAGACGAGGGCGATGAAAAGGGCCCGCCGCCCCCGGCGGGTCCTCGACCGGCCCTGCGGCGCATCAAGTAGCAGGGGATGGGGCGCTGGCTATACTTTCGCCCCAACAGCCGGGTTAGCTCAGCTGGTAGAGCAACCGCCTTGTAAGCGGTAGGTCGTCCGTTCGAGTCGGACACTCGGCACCAATTCCCGGGCCGCCAGGCGCATCGGTCGAATTGGTGCGGTTGGTCTGGCCACGATGGCCACGAATTCAGCGTGGCCGGATGATCTTGATTCGAAGCGTCTGCACGGACCAGCCATGGCTACGGAGGTGCGCGAGCAGGGCTGGACTGAGCTGGCGAAGCTTGGCCGCGGCAGCCGGGCTGGCGACGAGCAGGCACCACTCTTCTTCCTCAATGGGCCCGGGCTGGATTTGTGACCGCAGCGGCGCGGGAAGGAGCGCCCGTATGGCTTTGAGGCGTTCACCCGATTCCTGAGCCCGTGCGGCGAGGCTCGCCAGGCTGGGCTCATCTTTCGCGGCCTGCCACAGCGGGATGGGTTCGTGTCGACGAACAGATTCGCTCATATGGGTTGGATTCTTCGTGTCAAGCTGAACAAGCGCACCGGCGTCCCCGGGCACCCTTTGGCCTTTCGACATGCGCTCGGCCGATGCGCGTCGGGTGCGAAGTAAAATGAAACGTTACCCAGGCGCCGCCGGGGCCGCTCGGCTCCATCGCGGTGTCCGGCAATCCCTCTTCGACGATTCACCAAAACAGGATCGGCCCAGCCCCGAGATGGGGTGTTCAGGGTCGAGTATGCATGGCCCTCAACCTCCTGACCAAAATTTTTGGCAGCCGCAATGAGCGACTGTTGAAGCAGTATCGCAAGACCGTCGAGCGCATCAATGCGCTGGAGCCGGAGCTGGCGCGGCTGGACGACGATGCGCTCCAGGCCAAGACGGAAGCGTTCAAGCAGCGGCTGCAGCAGGGCGAGACGCTCGACGCTCTGTTGCCCGAAGCCTTCGCAGTCGTGCGCGAGGCGTCCAAGCGCGTCATGAAGATGCGTCACTTCGACGTGCAGCTGATGGGCGGTATCGCCCTGCATCAAGGCAAGATTGCCGAAATGCGCACCGGTGAAGGGAAAACCTTGACCGCCACCTTGCCCGTTTATCTGAACGCGCTGACCGGGCGTGGGGTGCACGTGGTCACCGTCAACGACTATTTGGCGCAGCGGGACGCTCAGTGGATGGGGCGCCTGTACAACTTTCTTGGGCTCAGTGTGGGCATCAATTTGCCGCATCTGTCGCGCGAGGAAAAGCAGGCGGCCTACAACGCCGACATCACCTACGGTACGAACAACGAGTACGGCTTCGACTACCTGCGCGACAACATGGTCTACGAGGCGCGTGACCGGGTGCAGCGGCCGCTGCATTATGCGATCGTGGACGAGGTGGACTCGATCTTGATCGACGAGGCCCGAACGCCCCTCATCATCAGCGGTCAGGCCGAGGACCACACGGATCTCTACCTGGCGATGAACGCGATCGCCCCGCTGCTGGAGCGGCAGGAGGGCGAGGCCGACCCCAGAACGGGCGAAGGCGTGATCAAGCCGGGCGATTTCACGGTCGACGAGAAATCCCGCCAGGTCTACCTCACCGAGCGCGGGCACGAGACGGCTGAGCGGCTGTTGGCCGAGCGGGGCCTGATTCCCGAAGGCGCGAGCCTCTATGACCCGGCCAACATCACGCTGATGCACCACTTGTATGCGGCGTTGCGGGCGCACCATCTCTACCACCGCGATCAGCATTACGTCGTGCAAAACGGCGAGGTTGTGATCGTCGACGAATTCACGGGCCGTTTGATGACGGGACGTCGCTGGAGCGATGGCTTGCATCAGGCGGTCGAAGCCAAGGAAGGGGTGCCGATCCAGGCCGAAAACCAAACCCTGGCCTCGATCACATTCCAGAACTATTTCCGCCTGTACGAAAAGCTCGCGGGCATGACGGGAACGGCCGACACCGAGGCGTACGAGTTCCAGGAGATTTACGGCCTCGAAACGGTCGTGATTCCCCCAAACCGTCCGAGCCAGCGGGTCGACCAGCTCGACCGGGTTTACAAGACCGCCGAGGAGAAGTATCGGGCCGCGATCGCCGACATCCGGGAGTGTCACGAGCGGGGGCAGCCCGTGCTGGTCGGCACGACCTCGATCGAGAATTCGGAGATCATCTCGAACTTGCTGCAGAAAGAAGGCTTGCCGCACCAGGTGCTCAACGCCAAGCAGCATGCGCGCGAGGCGGAAATCGTGGCTCAAGCCGGCCGTCCCGGCATGATCACCATCGCCACCAACATGGCGGGGCGCGGTACCGACATCGTGCTCGGCGGCAATGTGGAAAAGCTGATCGAGGCGGTCGAGGCCGATCCGGCGCTCGACGAAGCGGGGAAGAAAGCGCGCATCGAGGCTCTGCGGGCGCAATGGCAGCAGGATCATGAGCGCGTGAAGGCGCTCGGGGGTCTGCGGATCATTGCGACCGAGCGTCACGAGTCACGTCGTATCGACAACCAACTGCGCGGACGTTCCGGTCGGCAGGGCGACCCGGGTTCGTCGCGGTTCTATCTGAGCCTCGACGACCCGCTGATGCGCATCTTTGCCGGCGACCGCGTGCGGGCGATCATGGATCGCCTCAACATGCCCGAAGGCGAGGCGATCGAGGCAGGGATCGTCACCCGATCGATCGAGAGCGCCCAGCGCAAGGTCGAGGGGCGCAACTTCGACATCCGCAAGCAGTTGCTGGAGTACGACGACGTTGCGAACGACCAGCGCAAGGTGATTTATCAGCAGCGCAACGACATTCTCGACGCCACCGATCTGTCGGCGCAGATTGCGGCCTTGCGCGATGGCTGCTTCACCGACCTCGTGCGCCAGTACGTTCCGGCGGATTCGGTCGAAGAGCAGTGGGATCTGGCCGGCCTGGAGCGGGTCTTGGCCGAAGAGTGGCAACTGGAGGTGCCGCTTCAATCCTGGGTGCAATCGGCCGAGGCCGTCACCGATGAGGACATCCTCGAGCGGGTGCTGACGGCGGCGCGCGAAGCGTTTGAAGCCAAGGTCGAGCGCATCGGGCGGGAGAACTTCACCCAGTTCGAGCGGATCGTGCTGCTTCAGAGCATCGACACGCATTGGCGTGAACATTTGAGCGCGCTCGATTACCTACGTCAGGGAATCCACCTGCGCGGCTATGCGCAGAAGCAGCCCAAGCAGGAATACAAGCGCGAGGCTTTCGAGCTTTTCGGCCAGATGCTCGATGCCATCAAGAACGATGTGACCAAGGTTTTGATGACGGTCCGAGTCGAATCCGGCGAGCAGGTCGAACAGGCCGCCGAGGCGCTGGAGCAACAGGCTGAACGCGTGAGCAACGTGACCTATACAGCGCCGACCGAAACCGGCGAGGTCGAAACCGTCGTCGATGCCACGACCGCGACCCCGCCGCGCGCAGGCCAAGCCGGCTTGGCCGCCCAGCAGCGCGTGGGGCGCAACGACCCGTGTCCTTGCGGCAGCGGCAAGAAATACAAGCATTGTCACGGCAAGCTGGCCTGAGAGGCTGAGAGGCTGAGAGGGAATTGGTCATGCCCGCTTTGACGTCCCAAAACACGCCAGAGGGCGTTGCAAATGCGCGCCGTAGCCCGAGCTACGGCTGTGCTTTGCGCCTACTCGGGCGCGTTTTGGGGCGCCCCTTCGGGCACGCCCAATTCCCTCTCAGCCTCTGAGCGCGGCGCGCCTTTCCATCCCGATCGCGACTTTCACCGAAGAGGTATCAACGATGGCCGTGTCCCTGTTTCCGCCCCGCGCCGAGGCGCTGTTTCCGGTCCCTGGGGTTCGAATTGGTGTGACCGAGGCGGGCATCCGTAAGCCTGGGCGCAAGGACTTGACGGTGTTCCTGCTCGACGATGGGGCCGCGGTCGCTGGCGTCTTCACGCAAAACCGGTTCTGCGCGGCGCCGGTGCAGGTTTGCCGGGATCATCTCGCACGCGGCGCGGGGATCCGGGCCTTGGTGATCAATACCGGCAACGCCAATGCCGGGACGGGCCAAAGCGGGCTGGTCCATGCGCGTGCGACTTGCGTGGCCTTGGCGCGACTGCTCCAGCTGGCGCCGGAGCAGGTGCTGCCGTTCTCCACCGGCGTCATCATGGAGCCGCTGCCGTTCGATCGCATCGAGGCGGGGCTCCCCGCCGCGGTGGCCAACGCCGCCGCCGATCACTGGCTGCGTGCGGCCGAGGGCATCATGACGACAGACACGGTGCCCAAGGCGGCCAGCCGCCGGGTGCGGCTGTCGGGCGGGGAGGTGACGATCACGGGCATCGCCAAGGGTGCCGGCATGATTAGGCCCAACATGGCGACGATGCTGGGCTTCATCGCCACCGACGCGTGCATCGACCCGGCGATGATGCAAACGCTCGTTATGGAGCTGGCAGATGCCTCCTTCAACCGCATCACGATCGATGGCGATACCTCGACCAACGATTCCTTCCTGCTCGTCGCCACGCAACAGGCCATGCATACACCGATTCGGGACGCAGCCAGCGAGGACGGTCGCCGCTTGAGGGCGGCTTTGCTGGAAGTGGCGCAAACCTTGGCGCAGGCGATCGTCCGCGATGGCGAGGGCGCGACCAAATTCATCACCGTCCGTGTCGAAGGCGGCGCGAGCGCCGAAGAGTGCCGGAAGGTCGCATATGCGATCGCCCACTCGCCGCTCGTGAAGACGGCGTTCTACGCGAGCGACCCGAACCTGGGCCGGATCCTGGCGGCGGTGGGCTATGCCGGCATCGGTGATTTGGATCAGACCCGGATCGATCTGTACCTCGACGACGTGCATGTCGTGACCGGCGGCGGGCGTCACCCGGACTATTCGGAAGCGGACGGGCAGCGCGTGATGAAGCAGGCCGAAATTCAGGTGCGGGTCGGTCTGGGACGGGGGACTCATGCCGAGACGATCTGGACCTGCGACCTGAGTCACGACTACGTTTCGATCAACGCGGATTACCGTTCTTGAAGCGCAGGCGTAAGCCGAAGGGAAACGATCGATGGATCCGCGTTGGGAACATTTGCTGCGTCGTGCGGAACAGATGTTCGATCGCCTCGAGGCGATCCTGCCGCAGCCCCTGTCTCCACCCAATTGGAGCGAAGCGATCGCCTGGCGTTACCGTAAGCGGGCGTCGGGCCATGGCGCGCTCGAGCCGGTGCGGCACCTCGCGCCGCTGCGGCTCGAGGATCTTCGCGCGGTCGACGAGCAAAAAGAGCGCGTGGTCGCGAACACGCGGCAGTTCGTCCGAGGTCTACCGGCGAACAACGTGCTGCTCACCGGTGCGCGGGGTACGGGCAAGTCCTCGCTGATCAAGGCGTGTTTGAATGCGTTCGCCGATCAGGGGCTGCGGCTGATCGAAGTCGACAAGGCCGACCTGACCGATCTGCCCGACATCATCGACCTGGTGGCTTCGCGGCCCGAGCGTTTCATCATCTTCTGCGACGACCTGAGTTTCGAGGAGGGTGAGAGTGGCTACAAGGCCCTCAAGTCGGTGCTCGATGGGTCGGTCGCGGCGGCTTCGCACAACGTGCTGATTTATGCGACCAGCAACCGCAGGCACCTCTTACCCGAATACATGCGTGACAACCTGGAAGCGACGCGGGGCCCCGGTGGCGAGCTGCACCCGGGCGAGGTCGTGGAGGAAAAGATCTCGCTGTCCGAGCGCTTTGGCCTTTGGGTGAGTTTTTACCCGTTCGGGCAGGAAGAGTATCTCGCGATCGTGGGTCAGTGGCTCGCGGCGCTGGGCGCCACGGACGCAGAGATCGCGGCGGCGCGGCCGCAGGCGCTGGTTTGGGCGCTCGAGCGAGGGTCGCGCAGCGGACGGGTTGCGTATCAGTTCGCGCGGGATTTCATGGGAAAGCGCGGCGTCTCGGCATGAGGTCTTCTTCGCCGGTGCTCCGTGTCGACCCTGAGCGCCCCCGGGACGTGGCGGACGGCGAGCGTCCGATCACGGATGTCGCGGTGGGCATCTTGGTCGATCCGGCCGGGCGTTTTCTCATGACCAGTCGCCCCCCTGGCAAGCCCTATGCAAGGTACTGGGAGTTTCCGGGCGGCAAGGTCGAGCCCGGCGAAAGCGTCGAAGCGGCGCTGGCGCGGGAACTGCGCGAGGAACTGGGCATCTCGGTTGAAGCCTGCACGGTCTGGCGTGAGGAGGTGGTGGACTACCCCCATGCACTGGTGCGTTTGCACTTTTGTCGGGTGCAGCGATGGACGGGAAGTCTGCAAATGCTCGAAGGCCAGCAGGCCTCGTGGGAAACCCTGCCCGTGCAGCTCGCCCCGATTCTCCCCGGCTCGCTGCCGGTGCTGCGTTGGCTCGCCGAGGCCCCGGTCGAATCGATCTCAAAATAAGAGCAAGAAGTGACCGATTGATGCCGGCAACGGCGTCAAAAACCTGAATTTTTCCCGGATTCGGGCGGTTCAGCCTCGGCCGGCGCGTCCTCGCGGCTGGGCAGCCGGAATTGCTCGCTGGCCCAGGCGCCCAAGTCGATCTGGCGGCAGCGGGCGCTGCAAAACGGGCGGTACGGATTTTCAGGGCCGTACACCGCCGGCCCCCCACACGCGGGGCAGCGGACGATCCGGGGTCGGGCTGGGGGTTCGACGGGCTCGGGCGCACACACGGTGTTGGCTCCGGCGTTCAGGCGCAGAGGGTGAGGTCGAAGCTGACGTCGTCGTGCGTAGCGACGAGGCGGTTTTCAGGCCCCATGCGCAACAGCCGAACCGAGACGAGCAGCCGATTGCCACTGATTTCGGGAACCAACCCCAGTTCCGGCGCCAGCCGCAGCCGCAGGAGCTGAAACGTTTTGCCCTGTGGAAGCGTCTGCTGAAATTGCCCGGCCGTCGCAACGACCCGCTGCGGCATGCCCGACTCGCGCAGCATGCGCAACAGCATCCGTACCGAGCGCGCCAGAGGTTGCAAACACGCCGTCCACGCCTGCAAGTCGCGTTGGCGGTCTTCGGCGTCGAGGTGTTGCCAGGCGTGATAGGACGGCAGATCGAATTCGAAGGTTCCACCCGGAATGGCCGCGCGGCTGCGCACGCTCATGAGCCAGTCATTTTCCGTCAGGGTGTGACCGGTCTTTCCAGACAGCGCTGCGAGATCGGCAAAGCAATGGTCGAGCCCCGCGATGACCTCGTCGAGCGCCCGCTCCGAGATGGCGGGGTTGCCGCGGTAGCCGTTGAGCACCTGCTTTTGCCGCTCCAGGTCCTTGAGCACCTCGGACTTCAGGTCGGCCCGGGTCGCGACGTCCATGATTTCGAACAGCGTGACCAAGGCGAAATGGTGGTCGATGGGCGAAACACGCGGAATCAGGACATCGAGCCGGTCCAGCAGATGCTGCAGCCGAAGATAGGTCCGGATGCGTTCGTTGAAAGGGTATTCGTACAGAATCACGCGGGTGCTTTCGCCGAAGGCGCTGTTTCAGTGAGAAGGTCGGAATCGCTGAACATCATAGCCCGATGCAAGCAGCGAGCTGCGCAACCGAACGACGCAGTTCGTCGAGGCTCACGCCTTCGTTGAAGACGACGGCGTCGGCGGCGGCCAATCGCTCCTGCCGGCTGGCCTGTACATCGATGATGCGTTGAACCTCGTCGGCACGCAGCCCATTGCGGGCGCAGACCCGTGCGATTTGCGTTTCGGTGCGGCAATCGACGACGATGATGCGATCCAGCCGCGGTCGCCACCGGCGCGACTCGACCAGCAGCGGAATGTCCAACACGATGCAGCGCGCGCCCGCAGCTTCCTGGCGCGCGACTTCCTGCGCAATTTCCCGTGCCACCAGCGGGTGGACGATGGCTTCGAGATCGGCCTTGGCTTGGGCATCGGAGAAAACCAGGCTGCGCATACGCGCGCGGTCCACAGCCCCTTCGGGCGTGATCAGCTCAGGCCCAAAGCGTCGGGTGATGTCGGCGATGGCAGCACCACCGGCCGCCGTGACCCGGTGCGCGACGGCGTCGGCATCGATGATCGCGGCACCGAGTGCCTGCAGCATCGCGGCGACCGTGCTTTTGCCGCTGCCGATGCCTCCGGTCAGGCCGACATGCCAGCTTGCCGCCGCTTCCAAAGCCGCTCCTCAGAGGCCCAGTGCCCGCAGGATGCTCTGCGGGCCAAACACCATCGCCGTCAACCCGGCGCCAGCGAGGAAGGGGCCGAAGGGAACATAGCCTCCTTCCCGCAAGCCGCTGTTGAGTTTGAGCGCGATGCCCACGAGCGCGCCGATGATGGATGCCATGAGGATCATCGGCACCAAAGCCTGCCAGCCAAACCAGGCCCCGAGCGCTGCGAAGAGCTTGAAGTCTCCAAAACCCATGCCTTCTTTGCCCGTGACCAGCTTGAAGCTCCAGTAAACCAGCCACAGCGAAGCATAGCCGGCGGCAGCGCCCCAGACGGCGTCGTGCAGGGTCAGATCGATCCAGCCCAGGTCGCTCGCGATCAGGCCGGCCCAGAGCAGCGGCAAGGTCAACGAGTCCGGGAGGAAGGTGGTGTCCCAATCGATCAACGCCGCTGCGAGCAACACGGTGGCGAAGAAGATCCAGGCAGCCGCCGTCGGCGTCAAGCCCCAACGCCAGAGGCAGCCCGCAAACACCGCCGAGACGGCCAGCTCGACCAAGGGATAGCGCAGGCTGATGCGGGTGTGGCACTGCGAGCACCGTCCGCGGAGCGCAAGGTAGCTCAGGACCGGAATGTTTTCGTACCAACGGATGACATGCCCGCAGTGCGGGCAGGCCGAGCGAGGGACGGCCAGATTGAAGGGCTCGGCGGAGGGCGCTGGCGCGCCGGTGAGCTGGGCGCACTCGGTGGCCCAGGCGCGCTCCATCATCTTGGGCAGCCGGTAGATGACGACATTCAAAAAACTGCCCACGAGCAGACCCAAAACGGCGGCCAATGCCGCCGCGATACCGGTGTCCATCGCCATCAGACGACCTGCCCCAGTTTGAAGATCGGCAGGTACATCGAGACCACGATGCCCCCGATGATGACGCCGAGGAACACGATGATGATGGGCTCCATCAGGCTCGAGAGACCCGCGACCATCTCGTCGACCTCGGCCTCGTAGAAGTCGGCCGCCTTGCCCAGCATGTGGTCGAGTGCACCCGATTCCTCGCCGATCGCCGTCATCTGCAGCACCATGCTCGGGAACAGGTTGGCGTTCCCCATGGCCGCCGTGAGGCTGCTGCCGGTGCTCACCTCTTGCTGGATTTTGCGGGTGGCTTGCGCGTAGACCAAATTGCCCGAGGCGCCGCCCACCGAGTCGAGCGCCTCGACCAGAGGGACGCCGGCGGCAAACATCGTCGACAGCGTTCGGGTCCAGCGCGCGACGACGGCTTTTTCGATCAAAGGGCCAAAGATGGGGATTTTCAACAGCAGCCGGTCCATGAACATTTGCACCTTCTCGCTGCGCTTCCAGGCTTGCATGAAGAAGTAAAACGCCGCGCCCAGGCCGCCAAAAATCAACCACCAGTACTTCACGAAGAATTCGCTCATCGCAATCACGAAGAGCGTCGGTGCCGGCAGGTCTGCGCCGAACGAGGTGAACACCTGCTTGAACGCGGGAATGACGAAAATCATGATGACGGTCACGACCACGAAGGCGACGACGATCACGGAGATCGGGTACATCAGCGCCGAGCGGATCTTCGACTTGATTGCCTCGGTCTTCTCCATGTAGGTCGCCAACCGGTCGAGCAGGGCTTCGAGAATACCGGCCGCCTCGCCCGCCTCGACGAGGTTGCAATAAAGGCTGTCGAAGTACATCGGGTACTTGCGGAACGCGGCGCTCAGCGAGGTGCCGGTCTCGACGTCGGCACGGATGTCGTTGAGCAGCTTGGTCACGCTCGGGTTCGGGTTGCCCCGCGCCACGATGTCGAACGACTGCAACAGCGGAACGCCGGCCTTCATCATCGTGGCGAGCTGCCGCGTGAAGAGCGCAATGTCCTTGGGCTTGATGCGCTTGCCGCCACGCATCCGCCGCTTCTTGATCTTCGTCGGCAGGATGCCTTGCCGACGAAGCATGGCCTGGACCTGGTTCTCGCCAGCCGCCCGGGTTTCGCCGCGGACGGTTTTCCCGCTGCGGTCTTTGCCTTCCCACTCGAACACGAGTTCCTGTGCGCTCTTAGCGGCTGTGGCCATGCCGTTCTCCCTTGAATTCCATGCGACTGTTCACTCGTTCAGACATTGGTCACCGCCAGCACCTCTTCGAGCGTCGTCAGACCCTGGCGCACCTTGAGCAAGCCCGACTGGCGCAGCGAGCGGACGCCCTCGCGTTCGGCCTGCTCGGCAATTTCCATCGCGCTGCCGTCGCGCAGGATGATGCGCTGAATCTCCTCGCTGATCGGCATGACCTGATAGATGCCGACGCGACCTTTGTAGCCTTCGTTGCAACTGGCGCAGCCGACCGCCCGATAAGGTACCCAGCTCCCATCGAGCTCCTCCTCCCGGAAACCCGCGTCGAGCAGCGCTTCGCGTGGCAGGTCGACGGGCGTTTTGCACTTGGGACATAGGCGGCGCGCCAGGCGCTGCGCCGTGATGAGGATGACGCTCGAGGCGATGTTGAAGGGCGCGATGCCCATGTTGCGCAGCCGCGTGAGCGTCGCCGGTGCGTCGTTGGTGTGCAGGGTCGACAGGACGAGGTGGCCGGTCTGGGCAGCCTTGATGGCGATGTCGGCGGTTTCGAGATCGCGGATTTCGCCGACCATGATGATGTCGGGATCCTGCCGGAGGAAGGCTTTGAGTGCCGAAGCGAACGTCAGGCCGGCCTTTTCGTTGACGTTGACCTGGTTGACGCCGGGGAGGTTGATTTCCGACGGGTCTTCCGCGGTCGAGATGTTGACCCCCGGCTTGTTGAGCAGGTTCAGGCAGGTGTAGAGCGAGACCGTCTTGCCCGAGCCCGTCGGCCCGGTGACCAGAATCATGCCGTAGGGGCGTTCAATCGCCTGCAGCAGGCGCTGCTTTTCTTCGGGCTCGTAGCCCAGGGCATCGATACCGAGTTTGGCGCTGCTCGGGTCGAGAATCCGGATGACGATCTTCTCGCCGAACAGCGTGGGCAGCGAACTCACCCGGAAATCGATGGTTCGGTTCGGCCCCACCTTGAGTTTCATGCGTCCATCCTGCGGCACGCGCTTCTCCGAGATGTCCATCTTGGAGATGACCTTGATCCGCGAGGCGAGCTTTTCCTTGATGGCGACCGGCGGCGAGGTGATTTCCCGCAGCACGCCGTCGATCCGAAAGCGTACGCGGTAGTTGAACTCGTAGGGCTCGAAATGCAGGTCCGACGCGCCCATGTTGACCGCGTCGACCAACATTTTCTGCAGGAAGCGGACCACCGGGGCGTCATCGACTTCCGAGCTGACCGCGTCGGTGTCGTTGTTGCCTTCCTCCGCGGTCTCGACATCGAAATCGAAGTCCGCCCCGATGACTTGTTCCAGCGATTCGCTGGCCGATTTGGTGACCTGTTCGACGAGACGGGTCAGCTTGTCGTATTCGGCGATGATCCAGTCCACCCCGAGCTGGGTGCGGAACTTGATCTGTTCGGCGACCTTGGTGTCCGACGGGTCGGCCGTCGCCACGATCAGTTGGTTACCGCGCTTGCTCAGCGGAAGCACGCGGTGTTCAGCGCAAAATTTCGCATCGAGCAAGCCCTTGGGCAGCCGATCGACATCGACCGCCTCGAGATCGATCAGCGGCACCGCAAAAGCGGTCGCGATGGTGTGCGCGAGGTCGGCGGCCGAGACGGCGCCCGAACTCGTCAACTCGACGATGAAATTGGTCTTGCCAGACTGGGCTTTCCGATAGAGGTCTTCAGCCAGCTTCTGACTGAGCTTGCCAGCCATCACCAGCGCACGGGCCAGCCCGGGAAGGGCGACGCCGCTGGGGCTGGTGATCGGGGATTCGTTGATGGCCATTCAGCGCAGTGGTTCTGTCACAACACAATGAGATCGAGCGATCTTCGCTGATTGGTGTCTGGCTGTAAACCTCGCGCAGGGGCGCAACGTGCCGAAGTTGGCAGCCAGTCGCCTCGAAGCGACAGCGTCGCAGGCCGCTGGTCCGCGTTGCCTCGACCCGTGCCAACAAAAAGCCCCGCGAAAGCGGGGCTGATCTGGCGCAGGGCGCAACTGCTGAAATCTGGTCGGGGTGAGAGGATTCGAACCTCCGGCCTCTACGTCCCGAATTCCATCCGGACGCCTTTTCGGGCCTCTTCTGAACGAAGAATCAACATCTTAGCATGTTTTTGCATGGCGTTGCGCGACGTTGCATGAGGGGTTGTTGGAGCAGTTTTGGAGCAGCGGCACTACGGTCTGCTCCAGAACACCGTAGCCAGCTGGGTCGTATAGGAACCGGCTTATACGGTTGGCCAGATTGGTCCGCCGCTACCTGTCTGGACCCGTCAGCAGCGGCTCTCGGAGCCCCTTTCGGCAGCGCCCAGCCAAGCGGTCAGAGGTACTTGTCCTTCCAGCGCGCCGCATCTGCCACGAGCTGGGTCAGCCGCTCGGCCTGCTTGGCCACGAAGTCGGCAATGCCTTGCACGAAGGCCCGCTCGGCTTCGCCCTCGTAATCGGCAGCCTGGGCTTGTGCGGCGGCCTCTGCTGCGGCCAGCTTCGCCAGCCGTTGGCCTTCCCGGCGCATCAGCTTGCGGTCAACGCCGCAGCGTGCGGCAAAGTCGGCCAGTGCGAAGGCCGAGACCTCGGCGTGGCTGAAGACGTCGCCGTAGGCCATGGCCAGCTCGGTGTCTAAGCCGTCGTACTGCAGCACGCTGACGAGGTCGTACCAGGGTGTGGTGGGCTCCAGCAGGCCGCCCGGGCGCACGAAGAACGAGAAGTTTTTGCCGTGGGCATCGCTGTTGCCAATCAAGAACTGGAAGAGCGCCCAGCGCAGCATGGCTAGCCGGGTGGCCGCCTTGTTGGCTGTGAGGTCGGCGCAGCCGAACAATCGTTCGAAGCTCACGCCGTCGCGGATGTGGCGCACCGCCTCGGCACTGCCCAGGTTGCGCTCGTACTTGTAGGCCACGGGCAGGTCGCACGCCTGGCAGGCGTCGATGATGTGCTGGCGGTGAACCCGCGGCTGGCCGCCGACGTTCTCGACTTCGCGGTCGAAGCGCCGCACAACCAGTACCGGGCGGGGTGTGCGCAACAGGCGCACCTCAGCGGCCGGCAGTTTCATGCGGCGGGCCAGCGACATGCAGAAGTGCTCGTTGACCGCCAGGTGCGGCGTCTGCGGGTTGCCGGTGTCGGGCTTGAGGATGTGGGTGGAGGCCAGTCGCTGCCCTTCAACAAGGAACAGCCGCCCGCCCTCCAGCAGTGGCCGGTCGAGATAGAGCAGCAGCTTGTCTTGCAGGCCGGCCACTGACATGCGCACCTTGCCGTCCCACACCGTCAGCGGCACGTGCTCGCGCTCGGCGATGCGCTGGTCGAGTTCCTGGAGGGGGATTTCTCGCAGGATGGGTTCGGCGGTGGGTGGTGCCGGGCTTGCATCCCCAGTGAAGCGCAGGGCACCCGCGGTTTCGGCACCAAGCGCCCAGATGAGACCGAAGACGTTGGTCTTGGCCAGGCCGTTGTAGGCCACGGCCACGTCCAGCGCACGCCCCTCGGGCAGAAGGTGCTCGATGAAGCGCTTGATGGAGGCGGACGCGTAGTTGGCCGCTGGGCGAACCAGGGGCAGCGCCGGAGACAGTGGGTAAGACTTGGCGTCGGCGACCCAGGGTTCGGCATAGTTCAGGCCCCAGCGGTCGTCGCGCCCTTCGTGCTCGATGGTGGCGACCTGAGCTCCGTCGGCCCAGACGTGCAGTGCGTGGGTCATGCTGACCGCCTCATGGCTTCGGGACGGCTGGAGGAACCGTCGGGCTGCCAGAGCTGCCCGAGCCGCTTGATGAGGCCGCCTCTCGTGCCCACGGGTGCTCCTTGGGCAGCACCATGAGCGTCAGACCCAGGCCATCGAGCACGGCCAAGGCTTTGTCCAGGCGCACCGAGCCTTGGCCGTTCTCCAGCCTTGACATGAGGTCAACCGAAACGCCGAGCAGGCCTGCCGCATCGTCAATGCGCAGCGACTGCGACTTGCGGCGCTCGCGCACGACCGGGCCCAGGTCAGGGGCTGACTGGAGCAGGGTCGGTCGGCGGCTAGCAGAGTCGGTCATTTCGGAATTTCAGTTGCAGGGCTTCTGGGGCGCGCTTCAAGAAGGAAGTTTCTGTTATTCCGAAATCATAGGCGGTTCTGGTGGGCTCATCAACTAGAATTTCGGTAAATCAGAAACAGAAGAGCTCTCGATGCGGTGTCAGGTGGTATTTCTGATTTTCCGAAACTTTGGCTGAGGTTGCAGAGGTCCGCCCGGCCCCGTACTTCCGCCATGGAACACTGACGCGATGACCGACCAACCCATGCCCCAAGGCCAACTCGACGTCCAGCGTTGGCTGGGGCGGTGCATGCTGCGGTTGCAGCAGTACGAGCGGCTGATGAAGTTGCTGCTGGCCCACCACGAGCTCGCGGGGCCTGCCGACAGGCTGGAGGCCCAGCGGGCCGCGAACTTGGAGAAGGTGTCGGAAAAGACCCTGGGTACGCTGGTCAAGTCCCTCTTCGAGAGCTACGCGGTGCCGGACGGATTCGAGCGCGAGTTGCTCCCGGAGGACAAGGTCCCGACCGACCGCATCTCCATGGCCATCAGCTACCGCATGACCATGGCTCCGGAGCGGCTCGCCGAGGTCAGAGCCCAGATTGAGGAACTGGTCGTGATGCGCAACGAGCTGGTGCACCACTTCATTGAGCGATTTGACCTCTGGAGCGACCCGGGCTGCGAGGCTGCCTTGCGCCACCTCGAGCACTGCTACCAGCGTATCGACCACCACAACGAACTGGTCGGGTGGGTCAAGACCATGGACGAGGCACGGGCCCACATGGCGGCATTCGCCGAGACCGACGTCTTTCACGACATGGTGGTGAACGGCATCGCGCCTGACGGAACCTTTGATTGGACGCACACCGGCATCGTTCGAGTGCTGCGCGAGGCCTCCGAGGCGCTCTCCGAGGGGGGCTTGACCAGACTGGACCGAGCTCGCGACTGGATAGCCGCCCACCATCCGGACCAGACCCCGAGCAAGTACGGCTGCCGCACCTGGCCGCAGGTTCTCAGCGAGTCCAAGCTGTTCGAGCTGGTCTACAAGGTCGGGGATGACGGGAAGAGGGTGGGCTGGTTCCGCGAGCGATTGGCCATTTAGCTGCGCCTGCTCTCGAGCGGTTTGGACTGCACTCGCGCAAGCAGTCCGACGGCTCAAAGAAGCACGGCTTCTAAAGTCGACAGAGCGCAGCCTCGTCGCTGAATTTAGAGCCGGGCGCAGGTTGCCTACACGGGTCTCCATCAACTCACTGGAGACCCATATGACCACCACCAAGAGTCGCCAATCGACTGATGACCATCTGACCGACGAAGTCCCACCGAGCGCTCACGACCTGCCGCGGAACGCTTCGAGCGCAAACACGACGCCAGCCAGCATGGTCCAGAAGCCGCTGTCCAGAAAAGACGTTTGTGGCTTGCTCGGTATCTCCGTGCGCACGACCCAATACTGGGTCGAGCAGGGACGCTTGCCAGAGCCTCTGTGCATTGGCCGTAAGCGGTACTGGCTGCCCCATCAGCTTGAAAAGCTGCTGCAGCCTCAAGCCCAAGAGCTGTGTAAGCAGTCCCTGGAGGCGGCACAGCCGCCTGGTCTGCCCGTGACAGAGACCCATGGGCTGTTGACGCCGACCGAAAACTGACCATCTGAAGGCCGGAGTGCCGCTTCAAAACTGACCAGGGTGAACCGCACCGGGTTTCGAGGAGGCTTACTGGCTTGAGTCAGACCCGGTGGGTCTGATGGTCAAGTTGACTACTTGGGTGTCTGGATTATCTATCTCTTGGTTCAAGCCCCCCGCAGGGGCCGCCGGAGGCCCCCCCCGGTTGGGCCATGTCCTCATGGTTCAACCTCCTGTTGCGCTGCGACGTGCTCCGGCGTCGTCGTGGATGAAACCGCCTTTGCGTGCTGCTGCCAATAGTTCGCCTCGGCCTCGGCCGGCGGGATGTAGCCGATGGGCTCGAGCAGCCGGTGGTTGTTGAACCACGACACCCATTCTAGCGTGGCCAGTTCGACCGCCTCGCGTGTCTTCCACGGCCCGCGCCGGTGGATGATCTCGGCCTTGTACAGCCCGTTGATGGTCTCGGCCAATGCGTTGTCGTAGCTGTCGCCGGTGCTGCCCACCGAGGGCTCGATGTCGGCCTCGGCGAGCCGCTCGCTGTAGCGGATCGAGACGTACTGCGAACCGCGGTCGCTGTGGTGCGTGAGGGTGCCATGGCGCCAAGGCTGGCGCGCGTACAGCGCCTGCTCCAGCGCATCGAGCACGAAGTCGGTCTGCATCGAACTGCTGACCCGCCAGCCCACGATGTAACGCGCGAACACGTCGATGATGAAGGCGACATACACGAAGCCCTGCCAGGTCGAGACGTAGGTGAAGTCGGCCACCCACAGCTGGTTCGGCCGCTGGGCTTTGAACTGCCGATTGACGCGGTCCAGCGGACACGGCGCCTTGGTATCGGGCACGGTGGTGCGCACCGCCTTGCCTCTGCGCACGCCTTGCAGCCCGCCAAGCCGCATCAGCCGCTCCACCGTGCAGCGCGCCACCAACGTGCCTTCGCGCCTGAGCTGGCGCCACACCTTGTCGGCACCGTAGATGCGCAGGTTCTGTTCGTACACGCGCCGCACTTGCGGTAACAGGCTCGCATCACGCCGCGTACGAGCCGGCAACAGCGCCGGGTTGCGCTGGCGCGCCGCGTGGCGCCGGTACGCTGACGGGGCGACCTGCAAGGCATTGCAGATCGGCTCGACCCCGCAACGCGCGCGGTGCGCGTCGATGAAGGCGTTCACTTCTTGTGATGGCGGTCGAGCTCCGCCTGGGCGAAATATGCGCTGGCCAACTTCAGGATCTCGTTGGTCTTGCGCAGTTCGCGCACCTCGCGCTCCAGTTCCTTGATGCGCTGCTGCTCGGCCGTCGTGGTGCCAGGTCGTACGCCGCTGTCGCGCTCGCCTTGGCGCACCCACTTGCGCAGCGTCTCGGCCGTGCAGCCGATCTTGCCGGCGATCGACTCGATCGCTGCCCACTGCGACGGGTACTGGTCCTTGGCGTCGAAGACCATGCGCACCGCACGCTCCTGAACCTCGGGGGAAAACTTCGGGGACTTCCTCATGATGGCTCCATTCTCTCAATCGAAGGAGCCTCCTCAAAAACCGGGGCGGTTCACCGCTTTAGGCATGCGCGCGGGCATGCTTGGGAGGTCGCTGTACGTGTGCACACGCGAGCGCATCGTCGATGTAGGGCAGGGGGCTGAGGAGTCGCCTGCCGTGCAAAAACGTGCAGCGAAACGCAAAGGCGCGCGAGGGCACGAAGACCCTCACGCGACCGACTTTGGAGCAGACTTGGAGCAGCTAGGCCGTTTTGCGCTATTTTGCGCGGTATCCGCGTTGCGCGGGCTGACCTAAGTGCTTGATTCTTCTGAAGAATTCCTGGTCGGGGTGAGAGGATTCGAACCTCCGGCCTCTACGTCCCGAACGTAGCGCTCTACCAGGCTAAGCTACACCCCGAAAAGCTTCTGTTGCGACCGATCGAATTCGCGATCAACGCGGCATCACTCCTGTCAGTGACGTCGCTCCAGAAGCTGAGTCGCCAATTGTAGCAAACCCTGGCTGTAGGCATTTTCGGGCAGGCCGCCCGCCGCTTCGGCTGCCCGCAGGGCTTCGGCGCGTGCCGCCTCCATACTGGCTTCGATGGCACCGGTTCGCTGCACGATCTGAACGATGGCGTCGAGTTGGTCGCAGCCGCCGGTTTCGATGGCGCTGCGGACCAGTGCAGCGTGTTCGGCGCTTGCGCGGCGCATGGCAAAGATCAAAGGCAGCGTCGCCTTGCCTTCGCGCAAATCATCGCCGAGGTTTTTGCCCAGCTCTTGCGGTGCACCGGTGTAGTCGAGCACGTCGTCGACCACTTGAAAGGCGGTGCCCAGCGCTTGTCCGTAGGTGGCGCAGCGGCGCTCGGTCTCGTCGTCGGCGCCCGCCAGTACGGCGCCAATGCGCGCACTGGCTTCGAAGAGCTTGGCGGTTTTGGAGCGTATGACCTGGAGGTAGCTTTCTTCGCTGAGCGATGCGTCGTGCATGTTCATCAGCTGCAGCACCTCGCCTTCAGCGATCACGTTGGTCGCGTCGGCCAGGATGCGCATGATGCGCATGTCGCCGACATCGACCATCATCTGGAAGGCGCGTGAGTAGAGGAAGTCGCCGACCAGGACGCTTGCGGCATTGCCGAAGGTCTCATTGGCCGTTGCGCGGCCGCGGCGCAGGGTCGATTCGTCGACCACGTCGTCGTGCAGCAGGGTCGCCGTGTGGATGAATTCGACCACCGCAGCGAGCGTGTGGCGCTCGCGTCGCCGGCAACCGAGGGCTTGCGCCGTCAAGAGCAGCAGCACCGGGCGCAGGCGCTTGCCGCCGGCGCCGATGATGTAGCGAGCGACTTCGCCCACCAGCGGGACGCTCGATTCCAGGCGCTCTGCGATGACGCGATCGACTGCGGCGAGATCGTCATGGACGAGTTCTTGAAAACTGAGGGCAGGGGCTGAAGTCAAGGCGTATCCCAGGGGCGAAGCTGTTCTGATTATAGAAAGCGCCGTTTCGAAGGGCGTGTTGCCAGCCGGGCCGTGGGCAGCGCGGGTCGGAGTTTTGTTATACTCGCGGGCTCTGCGGAAATCCGTCTGCAGATACTCACAGAAGAGGTTTACATGTACGCGGTCATAAAAACCGGTGGCAAGCAATATCGGGTTGCAGCCGGCGACAAAATCAAAGTAGAACAGATTGCTGCGGACGTAGGCCAGGAAATCGTGATCGACCAGGTTCTGGCCGTCGGAAACGGCGCCGAGATCAAGGTGGGTACGCCCCTGGTGTCCGGTGCGACGGTCAAGGCCACGGTCGTGGCCCATGGCAAGCACGACAAGGTGCGCATTTTCAAACTGCGCCGTCGCAAGCACTATCAGAAGCATCAAGGGCATCGCCAGCAGTTCACCGAACTGCAAATCGGGGCGATCACGGCTTAAGGAGCATCAGTCATGGCACAGAAAAAAGGCGGCGGCTCTACGCGCAACGGACGCGATTCCAAGCCGAAGATGCTCGGTGTCAAGGCGTTCGGTGGAGAGCGTGTCTCGGCCGGCGCAATCATCGTGCGGCAACGGGGAACGCGTTTCCACCCCGGCGTGAACGTGGGTATCGGCAAGGATCACACGCTGTTCTCGCTGGTCGACGGTCAAGTGACCTTCGCGGTCAAAGGGCCTCTGAACCGGCACACGGTGAGCGTGACGCCGCTCTGAGCGTCTTGCCCTGCATCGTCAAAGCCCCGCCTGGTCGGGGCTTTTTCGTTGCAGGGCTTGCCCTTGCTCGGAAGAGGATGCGCGGCGCGCGAGGGACTTGTTCAGCGTTGCCTCAGGGCTTGGACGGTGCGGATGGGTCCCCATCTGTAGGGATTGGGCGCGAGACCAGGCATCTCCTGGCCGCCGTGGGTGAGGGTTTGGATTTTTGAGGGTGTAGAACGGAGCCGACCATGAAGTTCGTCGATGAAGCATACGTGGAGGTCATCGCGGGCGATGGCGGGAACGGGTGCGTCTCGTTTCGACACGAGAAGTACAAGGAATTTGGCGGGCCCAACGGCGGCGATGGTGGCCGCGGGGGCCATGTCTGGGCGGTCGCCGATGCCAGTCTGAATACGCTGGTGGATTTCCGCTACACGCGGCGATTCGAAGCCAAACGCGGCCAGCATGGCATGGGCTCAGACATGTTCGGGGCAGCGGGCGATGACATCACGCTGAAGTTGCCCGTGGGTACGGTCATCAGCGATGCCGAAACCGGCGAGGTGCTCTACGAACTGCTCAAACCGGGCGAGCGCATCCTGATCGCCAAGGGCGGCGACGGGGGGTTCGGCAACATGCGCTTCAAGAGCGCGATCAACCGTGCGCCGCGACAGAAGACACCGGGTTGGCCGGGTGAGCGTAAAAGCCTCAAGCTCGAACTGAAGGTGCTCGCCGATGTGGGGCTGCTCGGGATGCCCAATGCGGGTAAGTCCACGTTGATTGCGGCGATTTCGAACGCGCGGCCGAAGATTGCCGACTATCCCTTCACGACCTTGCACCCCAACCTCGGTGTGGTGCGCGTCGGCCCGGAGCAGAGCTTCGTGGTGGCCGATGTGCCGGGTTTGATCGAGGGCGCCGCCGAAGGCGCGGGTCTCGGTCATCAATTCCTACGGCACCTGCAGCGCACCCGGCTGCTGCTGCATGTGGTCGATGTGGCGCCGTTCGACGAAACGGTGGACGTGGTGGCGCAGGCGCGTGCGATCGCGGCCGAGCTCAAGAAGTACGATCAGCAACTGTTTGAAAAGCCACGCTGGCTGGTGCTCAACAAGTGCGACATGCTCGACCCCGAGCTGCGTGCGGCCCGGATCAAGGACATCGTCAAGCGGCTGCGGTACAAAGGGCCGGTGTTCGAAATTTCGGCGTTGACGCACGAGGGTTGCGACACACTCATCCGCGCGGTGTACCAGCATCTGGAGGCGCAGCGCGTCCGGGAGCAGGTGCCCGAGGTGGTGGATCCCCGATTCAGCACGCCGGAGATGGACGCGAGCGCAACGGAGCCAGGCGCGACATCGGTTCAAAAAAGTGAGCATTGAGGCTCGAATTTACGCCCGCGTGGTGCCTAAATGACGGAAAAAAAGGTCAATCAGATCCTGCGCGGGGCGCAGCGGATCGTCGTCAAGGTCGGCTCGAGTCTGGTCACCGATGAGGGGCGCGGTCTCGATGAGCACGCGATCGGGGAGTGGGCGCGGCAGTTGTCGGCCCTGGTCGCGCAGGGGCGTGAGGTCGTGATGGTCTCGAGCGGTGCGATTGCCGAAGGGATGAAGCGGCTCGGCTGGTCGCAGCGGCCCAAGGAATTGCACGAGCTTCAGGCGGCGGCGGCCGTGGGCCAAATGGGCCTGGCGCAAATGTACGAGTCGAAATTGCGCGCGCATGGCCTGGGCAGCGCCCAGGTGCTGCTGACGCATGCCGATCTCGCCGATCGGGAGCGTTACCTCAATGCCCGCTCGACGCTGCTGACCTTGCTGCGCTTGAAAGTGCTGCCGGTCATCAATGAAAACGACACGGTGGTCACGGACGAAATCAAGTTTGGCGACAACGACACCCTCGGCGCCTTGGTCGCGAACTTGATCGAGGCCGACGTGCTCGTCATTCTCACGGACCAAAAAGGGCTCTACACCGCCGACCCCCGCAAGGATCCCGCGGCCGAGCTCGTGCGCGAGGCACGCGCGGGTGATCCGGTGCTGGAGGCGATGGCCGGCGGCGCCGGCTCGAGCATCGGGCGCGGCGGCATGCTGACGAAGATCCTGGCGGCTCGACGGGCGGCGGGCTCCGGTGCGTCGACGGTCATCGCCTGGGGTCGGGAGCCCGAGGTGCTCCGGCGCTTGTTCGAGGGCGAGCCCATCGGCACCTTGCTCGTCGCGCAAACCGCGAAGAAGCAGGCGCGCAAGCAGTGGATGGCCGACCATTTGCAGCTGCGCGGGGCGGTCGAGGTGGATGCCGGGGCCGTCGAAAAGCTGCTTTGCGAGGGCAAAAGCCTGCTGCCCATCGGCATGGTGGGCGTCGAGGGTGAATTCGTTCGCGGCGACGTCATCGCCATTCGAAATCCGCAAGGCGCAGAAATCGCCCGCGGCCTGGCCAATTACTCGAGCGGCGAGGCCCGACTGCTGTGCCGCAAGCCGTCGAGCGAAATCGAAACTCTGCTTGGTTACGTTGCTGAGCCGGAGATGGTGCACCGGGACAACCTGGTCGTCACCGCGGCTCGGTGAGCCAAGCTTCAGGGTAAGGCTGAATCAGTTCCGACGGCGGAAGGGTCAGCGTCGCGTTCACTCATTCGTAGCCGGTGACGCGCCCGGTCCGCAGGCGCCGCACGATCTCAGAGGCCGAGGCCGCCACCGTGCGGCCTTCGCAGGCACCGTTGCGGGCGATCATCCAGCTGAGCCGTCCAAGCGGGGTTTCTGCCATGGGCTGCCAAGTCAGGTCCTGGGGCGCCATGACCCAGCCGGTGTCGGCCTGATAGCGCGCCTCAATCCGGTATTCGGCGGTTTGGCAGCGCAGGCTGGCCCGCAAGGCGCTCGGCGCGCTGCCCTCGGCGGTCGTCCTCATGACGAGGACGAAATGCACGACGCCGTCTGGCGTGACCTCGACACCGGCGGGGTCGAGGGCGACGTTCAAGGTCGATCCACGGGTTTGGGGCAGACCGATCCACGTTGAGGGTGAGCTGGGGGCAGGCCAGGGCGGTGGCGCGTTCGGCGCGTCGCCGCTCTGGGCATGGGCTGCGCCGAGCGCGGTGGCGATGCTCCATGCAGCCAGCAGGTGCCCCACGAGCACCCGCCTGTGCGCACCCGCCATCTTGCGCAGCGGGCGCGTGGATCGCTCATGGACTTGCATGTCGGGCCTGCGCGGCATCGGGCTCGAGCGGGTCTCCCGCGCCGGCTTGGGGTTGCGCGCCGCCCCGTGAAGGATCGGGGTCGAAGCTCGCGCCGGGCGGCAATTCGATCGGCGGCCTGAGCATGCAGGGCCGGGGACGCGCGGAGGCCTCGTCGCGCCCACGCATGCTGCCGCGCAGGAAGCGATTGCTGCCTTCGCGCCGCGGCAGGTAGCGCGCCAGTTCGGTGAGCGCCATTTCGTAGACGCCCCGCTTGAATTCGACCACGGCGTCGAGCGGCACCCAGTAGTCGTTCCAGCGCCAAGCGTCAAATTCCGGATGGTCTGTGGCGCGCAGGTTCAGGTTCCAGTCCTGGGCCGTGAGCTGCAACAAATACCAGATTTGCTTCTGACCCTTGTAATGACCGCGGGAATCGCGGCGGATGTAGCGGTCTGGCACCTCGTAGCGCAGCCAGTCGCGGGTGCGGGCAATGATGCGCACGTGTTCGGGCCGCAGCCCGATTTCCTCGTGCAATTCGCGGTACATGGCCTGCTCGGGTGTTTCGCCCCGGTCGATACCGCCCTGGGGAAACTGCCAGCTGTGGGTGCGGATGCGCTTACCCCAGAACACCTGGTTTTTCTGGTTGAGCAGGATGATGCCGACGTTGGGCCGAAAGCCTTCACGGTCAAGCATAATCAAACCCCAATTCTGAAGACTGTGGCCATTATGCCTGCCGGGGCAAGCGCTTCCAATGCGTGTCTACCCGCGGTGCTGGCCCGGGCCGCATCCGGCGGCGGCGCGCCGCCCAGTTGCCGCCCCGTTCAACGCTCATTTCCATACGCGAGTTCATGAAAGCCACCCAATTCCACATTGCCACCCTGCGCGAAGCCCCGGCCGACGCCGAAGTCATCAGCCACCGCCTGATGATGCGCGCCGGCATGATCAAACGCCTCGGCGCGGGCATTTACAACTACATGCCGCTGGGTCTGCGGGTGATCCGCAAGGTCGAGGCCATCGTGCGTGAGGAAATGAACCGCGCCGGCGCCGTCGAGCTGCTCATGCCGATCGTGCAACCCGCCGAGCTCTGGCAGGAGACGGGGCGCTTCGACAAAATGGGGCCGGAGCTGCTGCGCATCAAGGATCGGCACGGCCGTGACTTCGTCGTGCAGCCGACCAGCGAGGAAGTGATCACGGACATTGCGCGCCAGGATCTGCGCAGCTACAAGCAGCTGCCCAAAAATTTCTACCAGATCCAGACCAAGTTCCGCGACGAGCGCCGGCCGCGCTTTGGCCTGATGCGTGGGCGCGAATTCATCATGAAGGACGCCTACAGCTTCGACCGCGATGCCGCGGGTGCCCAGGCGAGCTATCAGGTCATGGCGCAGGCGTATCGGCGCATTTTTGACCGGTTTGGCCTGCGCTACCGGGCGGTTGCGGCCGACAGCGGCGCCATCGGCGGCGACCTGTCCGAAGAGTTCCAGGTGATCGCTGCCACCGGCGAAGACGCCATCGTCTACTGCCCGACGAGCGACTATGCCGCCAACATGGAGAAGGCCGAGGCGCTGGCGCCCGAAGGGCCGCGGCCGGCGCCGACCGAGCCGCTGCAGCGCGTACCGACGCCGGGCAAGAGCACCTGCGCCGAGGTGGCTGAACTGCTGGGTGTGCCGCTGCAGCGCACGGTCAAGTCGCTGGTGTTGGCCACCGACACGCGCAACGAGGCGGGGGACATCACCGCGACCCGCATCTGGTTGCTGTTGCTGCGCGGCGACCACGACATGAACGAGGTCAAGGTCGGCAAGCTGCCCGGCATGGAGGGCGGCTATCGCTTCGCGACCCAAGCCGAGGTCGAAGCGCACTTTGGCTGCCGGCCCGGCTATCTGGGGCCGTTGGGCCTCCAGCAGCCGGTGACCGTCGTGGCCGACCGCGAAGTGGCGCTCATGGCCGACTGGATCTGCGGCGGCAACGAAGAAGACGTGCACCTCACCGGCGTGAACTGGGGCCGAGACCTGCCTGAGCCCGCGCTGGTCGCCGACCTGCGCAACGTGGTCGCCGGCGACCGCTCGCCCGACGGCAAGGGTGTGCTCGCGATCGAGCGCGGCATCGAGGTCGGCCATGTGTTCTATCTCGGCACCAAGTACAGCCGGGCGATGAACGCAAGCTTCCTCGGCGAGGACGGCAAACCCGCTTTCTTCGAAATGGGCTGCTACGGCATTGGCATCACGCGGTTGCCGGCGGCGGCGATCGAACAAAACCACGACGAGCGCGGCATCATCTGGCCCGACGCCATCGCGCCGTTCACGTTGGTGATTTGCCCCATCGGCATGGACCGCAGCGAGGCGGTGCGCAGTGCCGCCGAGTCGCTGCATGACGCGCTCGCCCAAGCCGGCGTGGACGTGATCCTCGACGACCGCGGCGAGCGTCCCGGCGCGATGTTCGCGGACTGGGAACTCATCGGCGTGCCGCACCGGGTGGTCATCTCCGAGCGCGGCCTCAAAGACGGCCGGGTGGAGTACCAACACCGGCGCGACACCGAAGCCACCGGCGTGGCCTTGAGCGAGCTGCACGCCTTCCTGGCTGCTCGCCTCGGCCTGGGGGTTCTGCCGGTCGCGCCATGAACGAGACGAGGGGCGTTCGCGCGGAACCGTGCTGCGCCAGGCCCCTGTTTGCGTGATGATTTCAAGAAGAAAACTGCTGATCCCAGCGTGGATCGGTCCTCTCGCGCTCTCTTTTCCGGAGCAATCTTGGGCGGGCGGGCAGATCGAGGAGCCGCTGGCCGACGCGGTGCGCAGCGCGTTGAGCGCTGCCATTGCGAACAGCGCGCCGCCGGTGCCCGAGTTTGCGACCACGGAGGCGCGGCTGCGCTACCTGCGCTGGATGGGCGCGATGATTTTCCGGCTGCGCAAGCGCAAGCCCGACTTCGACACCCGGCGCGAATTTCTGCAGACCGTCTGGTACGAAAGCCGCCGCGCCGGACTCGATGTGTCCTTGGTGCTGGGGCTGATCGAGGTCGAGAGCGGCTTTCGCAAATACGCGGTCAGCCCAGTGGGGGCGCGCGGCTACATGCAGGTGATGCCGTTTTGGGCGCGGCTCATCGGGGACGGCGATGCGAGCAAGCTCTTCCACATGCAGACCAACCTGCGCTTTGGCTGCGTGATCCTGCGGCACTACCTCGACCGTGAGCGCGGCGACCTGTTTCTGGCGCTGGGCCGCTACAACGGCAGCCGGGGGCGGCCCGAATACCCGAACGCGGTGTTCGCCGCACAGCGCAACTGGCGCTACGACGGCGTTTGAGGCCGGGCCACAGGCAACGCTGAACAAGTCCCTCGCGCGTCGCGCATCCCGGCCCCGTGGCCGATCTCCGCGATCAGCCGCAATGGGACGCTGCTCAGACTTTGGCGCCGAGCAGTTGTTGCAGCTCGCCGTTTTCGTACATCTCCATCATGATGTCCGAGCCGCCGATGAACTCCCCCTTGATGTAGAGCTGCGGAATCGTTGGCCAGTTGCTGTATTCCTTGATGCCCTGGCGGATGGCTTCGTCTTCGAGTACGTTGACGGTGGTGACCGCCTTCGGATCGACGCCGCAAGCCTTGAGGATCTGGATCGCGCGGCCCGAAAAGCCGCACATGGGGAAGCTCGCCGTGCCTTTCATGAACAGCACGATGTCGTTGTTCTTGACCAGATCGTCGATGCGCTTTTGGGTTTCGGTATCACTCATGGTCCTTGGCCTCTTGGGGTGGAAGGGAAAACCCGAATTGTCGCAGTTTGGCCGAAGAGGTGCGCCAACGCCCGCCGCTGCAGCGGGCAATGCCCGCAAGGTCGTGTCGGCTTTGGACGGATTCGAAGCCGGCCTCGGTGAGCAGTGCCCGCACGGCTTCGGCCTGATTCCAGCCGTGCTCGAGCAGCAGCCAGCCCCCGGGGGCCAGATGCGCGGGCGCGGTGGCGATGATGCGGCGCAGGTCGTCGAGCCCATCGGCGCCCGAGACCAGCGCCTCGCGCGGCTCGTGGCGGAGGGCGGCGAGATGGGGGTCATCCTCGGCGATGTAGGGCGGGTTCGACACCACGAGGTCAAACTCCTCGCCGGCGACCGGATCGAACCAGGAACCGTGGGCAAACCGCAGCTTCAGGCCCAGACGCAGCGCGTTGGCCTGCGCGAGCGCCAAGGCCTCGCGGCTCGCGTCGACGGCCGTCACCGAAGTACTTGGGGCCGTGTGCGCGATCGCCAGCGCAATCGCGCCGCTGCCGGTGCCGAGGTCGAGCACGCGCGGAGACGACTCGGCACAAGTAGCCAGGCACTCGAGCGCCCAATCGACGAGGGTTTCGGTATCCGCGCGCGGGTCGAGCACGCGGGCGTCCACCTGCAGCCGTAGCCCAAAGAATTCGCGCTCACCCAGAATGTAGGCCAGCGGCTCGCCGTGACGGCGACGCTCGACCAGCGAGCGGTAGTGCGCCACCGCCTCGGGCGTGAGCGGGTCTTCCCCGTGGGCAAAGAGCCAGGCGCGGTCGTGTGCGGCGCGGCCCAGTGCGGTCAGCAGCAGGGCTTGCGCGTCGATCGCGTCCACCTGCGCCGACGCTGCGGCGAGCAGCGAAGCGACGGTCGGACCGCCTCCGAGCGGTGCTGTGGGTGTAGCCATTACTCTTGTTTCAATAGCAAAAAAGCAGCAATTCATGCCCGCAATCGGCGTTTTTTGGTCCGAAAAGTCGCGGGAAAGCGCCTGGCGATCACGGCGCAGTCTCCTGGAGCGTGGCCATTTGCTCTGCGGCGCGCGCCGCGTCGAGCGCCTCGATCAGCGGCTCGAGCTCGCCGTCCATCACGGCCCCCAGCTGGTAGAGCGTCAGGTTGATCCGGTGGTCCGTCACGCGGCCTTGTGGGAAGTTGTAGGTGCGGATGCGGTCACTGCGGTCGCCACTGCCGATGAGGCTCTTGCGCGTGGCAGCTTCGCGCTCGGCGCGTTCGCGGCGCTCCTTTTCCTGCAAACGCGAGGCCAGCACTTGGAGCGCGCGGGCCTTGTTGCTGTGCTGCGATCGCCCATCCTGGCATTCGGCCGTGATGCCCGTGGGCAGATGGGTGACGCGAACCGCCGAATCGGTCTTGTTGATGTGCTGGCCCCCGGCGCCGCTGGCGCGGAAGGTGTCAATGCGCAGCTCGGCCGGGTTGAGCCGCACCGCCTCGCTCGGGTCGGCCTCGGGCAGCACCGCGACCGTGCAAGCGCTCGTGTGGATGCGGCCCTGGGCTTCGGTCGCCGGCACCCGCTGCACCCGGTGGCCGCCCGATTCGAAGCGCAAGGCGCCGTAGGCCCCCTCGCCCTCGATGCGCAGCACGGCCTCGCGAAGCCCGCCAAGCTCGGTGTGGGAGGCGTGGATGAGCTCGCTGCGCCAGCCGCGCCGTTCCGCGTAGCGTGTGTACATGCGCAGCAGATCGGCGGCGAACAGCGCCGATTCGTCGCCCCCGGTGCCGGCGCGAATTTCCACGTAGGCATGGCGCGCGTCTTCAGGGTCGCGCGGCAGCAGCAGGCGCTGCAGCGCGGCATCGAGCGACTCGATCTCGGCCTGAGCCGCCTCGACTTCGGCCTGCGCGAGCGCCTGCATGTCCGGATCGTCCCGTGACGCTTCGAGCAGGGCTTGCGCGTGCTCCAGGTCGGCCCGCCGCTGTCGCCAGCGCTCGGCGCGCTCAGCAACCGCGGCGACCTCGGCGCGCTCGCGGGACAGGCGCAAAAACGCCTCCATGTCCGACGCGACGTCAGGCTGGCCCAGCAGGTAGTCGAGTTCACCCAGACGCTGGATGTGCGTGTCGATCTGTCGTTCGAGGAGCGGATGCATCAGTGGGATCAGAAAAGGCAAAGGGCCGGTGCGGACGGCCACGGGGGACACTGGGGCCCGTCACGCCGGGGCGCGGCGGGCGGTTGGAGCGCGCGCGCTAGCGCTCGCGCGGGCTCGAGCGCAGGAACAAGCGCTCGACGGTGCGCATGACGGCCTCGCGTTGATCCGGGTCGGCGCCCTGGAGTTCCGCCAGCGCGCCATGCAGCATCTTTTGCGTCAAGCCGCGGGCCAGCGCTTCGAGCGCCTCGTCGACCGTGGCGCCGCGGGCGAGCAGCCGCCGCGCGCGGGCGATTTCGACGCCCTGCCATTGATCGGCCTGCGCCTGGAGGCGCCGAATGACCGGCACGACGCCGCGTTTGGGATCGCGCAGCAGCAACCAGTGCATGAAGCTCTGCACGCCCGCATCGATGATCGCCTCGGCCTGTTCGACCGCCGCTTGCCGATTGGCCTGGCCGGTTTGGACGACGTTTGAGAGGTCGTCGACGGTGTAGAGGTAGACGTCTTCGAGCTTCTGAACCTCAGGCTCGATGTCGCGCGGCACCGCCAGATCCACCATGAACATCGGCCGGCGCTTGCGCTGCTTGAGCGCGCTTTCCACCGCCCCGAGCCCGATGATCGGCAAGGTGCTGGCCGTGCAACTCACCACCGCGTCGAATTCATGCAAGCGCTCGGGCAGGTCGGCCAAGCGCATGACCTCGGCGCCGAAGCGCGCCGCGAGCCGCTCCCCGCGGTCGAGCGTGCGGTTGGCAATCGCCATGCTCTTGGGGCTCTTGGCCGCGAAATGCGTCGCGGCGAGTTCGATCATCTCCCCCGCGCCGACGAACAACACTCGAACCTGGCTGAGGTCTTCGAACAACTGAGCCGCCAGCCGCACCGCCGCTGCCGCCATGCTGATCGAATGCGCCCCGATTTCGGTCGTGCTGCGCACCTCTTTGGCGACGGAAAAGCTGCGCTGAAACAGCTGGTTGAGCGTGGTTCCGAGCGCGCCGGCTTCCTCGGCGACCCGCACCGCGGATTTCATCTGGCCCAGAATCTGCGGCTCGCCCAGCACCATCGAGTCGAGCCCGCTGGCCACCCGGAACGCATGTCGCGCCGCCTCGGCATCTTCGAGCGCATAGACATGCGGTCGCAAGACCGCGGCGTCGACGCCGCCCACGTTGGCCAGCCAGCCCAGGGCGTGGTCGATCGGCGCTTGCTCGCTCGCGCCGTAAATCTCGGTGCGGTTGCAGGTCGAGAGGATCGCGGCCTCGGGGTGGGTCGGAACCGCGGCGCGCAGCGAGGCCAGCTTGGGCTTGATTTGTTCGAGCGCGAAAGCGAAACGACCGCGCAGATCGAGTGGCGCGGTCGTGTGGTTGATGCCCAAGGCCCAGACAGACATTCCCGGATTATAAAATTGAGCCCGGCCTACGCTCCCCCGACGGCTCCGACATTCTCACCGCCCGCCGCTCGAGGAGCGGCAGATCTCCACGACGCTCTAACCCCATGGGCCCCGTCGCCGCTTTTTGGCATTTGCTCAATTTCTTCGCTCCGGCGGCGGCGCTGGCCGTCTACGGCGGGTGCCTGCTGGCCTGGATGTCGGGCCAGCGGCTGGGCGCGGCGGCGATCGGCTGGCGGATCGCGCTGAATTTTGCGCTCGGCGCAGGCGTTCTCGTCGCGGGCCTCCTGCTGCTGGGCCGCGACGGGCGCATGCTGACCTATGCCGCACTCGTCCTCGTCGTCGGTTCGGTCCTCGCCTTCCAAACCCGCCGCTGAGTTTTTCACCCCTCGGGCACGAAGAGGTCGACGCGGTCGGTGATGATGCCGTCGGTTCCAAGTGCCAGCAGGCGTTGGGCCGCCCAGGCGTCGTTGACCGTGTAGCTCAAGGCGCGCAGGCCGAGGCTGCGGGCTCGTGCGACCAGTGCGGCATCCCACAGCGCGTGGTTGCACACCAGCGCCACGCAGCCGAGCGCCGCAGCGCGCTCGAGGCAGCCATCCCACAGCGTGTCGAGCAACAGCGCGCGTGGCAGCGCCGGCGCGGCGGCGGCTGCGGCGGCCAGCGCCTCGACTTGGAACGAGCTCAGCAGCGGTGGCGTTTGGGCCTGCGCCCACAGGCGCGCGGCGGTTTCGGCGACGACGGCCCCGGTGCGCGCCTCGGTGCCGGGTGTGGGTTTGATCTCGATGTTGAGCAGGAGCCCATTGGCCTGCAGGTAGCGCGCCAGATTGGCCAGCGTCGGCAGCGGCTCGCCCGCGTAGGCGCGCGAATGCCAGCTCCCGGCGTCGAGCTGCGCGAGCGTGGCCCAGCCGTGGTCGCCCGCGACCGGGCTGGCCGCGGGGCCGGCAAGGTCCGAGAGCCCGCGCGTGGTGCGGGTGAGCGTCGCATCGTGCAGCAAAAACGGTACGCCATCGGCACTGAGCTTCACGTCGCACTCGGCCATGCGGTAGCCCAAGGCCGCGCCGTATCGAAACGCCGCCAGCGTGTTCTCAGGCGCCAGCCGCCCCGCGCCGCGGTGCGCGATCCAACGCGGGTAAGGCCAGCGAGGCAGATCGGGTGGGGACATGGTCGGTGGGCTCCGCTCGGCAGGCCGCGCGTGCGCGGGGGCAGCCTTTCAGTCGATTTCGATGCGCCGGCCCGTGGTGCGGTCGAACCAGTGCAGCTTACCGGGCACGGGCTGCACATGGATGGTGCTGCCCAGCGCCGGCGCGGGCACGGCCTCTTCGGTGCGCACGGTCAGCAATTCGTCGCCCAGCCGAGCGTGGATGAGCCGCTCGGCGCCGAGGAGTTCCACCGTGTCCACCTGCAGCGGCCAGCCGCTGTCAGAGAGCACCAGGTGCTCGGGCCGCACGCCGAGGATGGCGTTCGCCGGCCCGCCGAGGCCCGCTTGGGGCGCGTGCTGCAGCAGGTTCATCGGTGGCGAGCCGATGAAGCTCGCGACGAAGGTGCTGGCCGGGCGGTTGTAGACCGTCTCGGGTGTGTCGAACTGCTCCATGCGCCCGGCGTTCATGACGATCATGCGCTGCGCGAGCGTCATCGCTTCGACCTGGTCGTGGGTCACGAACAGCGAGGTGATGCCCAGCTCCCGGTGCAGCTTGCGGATTTCCAGCCGCGTCTGCGCGCGCAGCTTGGCGTCGAGGTTCGAGAGCGGCTCGTCGAACAAAAATGCCTGCGGCTCGCGCACGATGGCGCGGCCCATCGCCACCCGCTGACGTTGGCCGCCCGAGAGTTCACGCGGTTTACGCTTGAGCAAGGCGCCGAGCTCCAGGATGCCGGCCGCCTTGTCCACGCGGCGTTGGATCTCGTCCTTGGGCACGCCCGCGATCTTGAGGCCATAGGCCATGTTGTCGAACACGCTCATGTGCGGATAGAGCGCATAGTTCTGGAACACCATGGCGATGTCGCGCCGGGCGGGCTCGAGGTCGTTGACTACGCGCTCGCCGATGCGGATTTGTCCCTCGGTGATTTCCTCGAGGCCCGCCACCATGCGCAGCAAGGTGGATTTGCCGCAGCCCGAAGGGCCGACGACGACGACGAATTCACCGTCTTCGATGCGTGCGTCCACGCCGTGGAGCACCTCGACCGCGTGTTTGCCGCGGCCGTAGCGTTTGATGACCTGCTGGAGTTCGATGGAAGCCATGGATCGTGTTGGGGTTCAGCGGCAAGGGGCGGCTATTTTTCGGTGTCGACCAGGCCCTTGACGAACCACTTTTGCATGAGGATGACGACGAGCGCCGGCGGAATCATGGCGAGCAGCGCGGTGGCCATCACGACGTTCCATTCGTTGGCCGCGTCGCCGCCCGAAATCATGCGCTTGATGCCCACGACCACCGGGTACATGTCCTCGTTGGTCGTCACCAGCAGCGGCCACAGATATTGGTTCCAGCCGTAAATGAACTGGATGACGAAGAGCGCCGCGATCGAGGTGGCCGACAAGGGCAGCAACACGTCCTTGAAGAAGCGCAGCGGCCCCGCTCCGTCCATGCGCGCAGCCTCCACGAGTTCGTCGGGCACGGTCAGGAAGAACTGGCGAAACAAAAAGGTCGCGGTCGCCGAGGCGATCAGCGGCACCGTGAGGCCCGCGTAGCTGTTGAGCAAGCCCAGGTCGGCCACCACCTTGTAAGTCGGCCCGATGCGAACCTCCACCGGCAGCATCAGTGTGACGAAGATCGCCCAGAAGAAGAACTGCCGAAACGGAAACCGAAAGTAGACGATCGCGAATGCCGACAGCAGTGAGATCGCGATCTTGCCCACCGTGATGATGAGCGCCGAAATCAGGCTGACCGTCATCATGCGGGCGACCGGCGCCGTCGACCCCGCGCCATCACCGCCGCCGCGCCAAGCCTGCGCCAGGTTCTCCAGCAGGTGCGACCCGGGGCTCATCGGCATGGGCACTTGCACGATGGCGTCGGCGGTCTGGGTGGCCGCGACGAAGGTGATGTAGAGCGGAAACGCAACCACCGCCACACCCAGCAATAGCACCAAGTGCGAGAGGAAATCCAGAAAGGGATGACGTTCGACCATGAGGCAAGCGCTGCGCGCTCAGTAAGTGACTTTCTTCTCGACGAAGCGGAACTGCACCACCGTGAGCGCAATCACGATCGCCATCAACACCACCGACTGCGCCGCCGAGCCGCCGAGGTCCATGGCTTTGAAGCCGTCGTAATACACCTTGTAGACCAGAATCGCGGTGTCCTTGCCGGGGCCACCCTGCGTGGCCGCGTCGACGATGGCGAACGTGTCGAAGAAGGCATACACCACGTTGATCACCAGCAAAAAGAAGGTGGTGGGCGAGAGCAGCGGGAAGATGATGGTCCAAAAACGCCGCCACGGCCCCGCGCCGTCGATGGCAGCCGCTTCGATCAGCGACTTCGGGATGCTTTGCAGGCCCGCGAGAAAGAACAGGAAGTTGTAAGAAATTTGCTTCCACACGGCGGCCATCACGATCAGCGCCATCGCATGGCGACTGTTGAGCAAGCTGTTCCATTCGATGCCGATGCGGCCGAGCGCATAGGTGACGATGCCGATGCTCGGCGCAAACATGAACAGCCACAGCACCCCGGCAACCGCTGGCGCGACCGCGTAAGGCCAGATCAGCAGCGTCTTGTAGAGGCTCGCGCCCCGCACCACCCGGTCGGCGAACACGGCGAGCGTGAGCGCGATCGACAAACCCAGAAACGCCACCAGCGCGGAGAACAACGCCGTCGTCTGGAAGGAGGCGAGGTAGGTCTCATCGGCAAACAAGCGGCGGAAGTTGTCCAGCCCCACCCATTCGACGCTCATGCCAAACGCGTCTTGCTGCTGCAGCGACTGCACCAGTGCCTGGCCCGCCGGCCAGAAAAAGAACACGGCGACGACGATCACCTGCGGGGCCAGCAGCACCCAGGGCAGCCAGGCACTTTGGAAGCGGACGCGTTTTTCGACAGCCATGAAAGAAATGGAAACGGTGCCACCCTCACGGGCGGCACCTGGGATGCACTTCGCGCGTGAGGGTCAGGACTTGTTGGCCTTCTCGAAGCGCTCGAGCTGCTCGTTGCCGCGCTTGACGATGCTGTCGAGGGCTTCCTTGGCCGCTTTCTTGCCGGCCCAAACCTGCTCGAGTTCTTCATCCTCGATGGCACGGATTTGCACGAAATTACCCAAACGGATACCGCGCGACTTGTCGGTGGTCTTGCGGATCATCTGGTTGACGGCGGTATCGGTGCCGGGGTTTTGCTTGTAAAAGCCCGACTTTTCCGTGAGTTCGAGCGCGGCCAGCGTGATCGGGAGGTAACCCGTGCGCTGGTGGCTCTTGGCCTGAACTTCGGGTTTGCTGAGGTAGTTGAAGAAGGCGGCTACACCCTTGTAATCCTTCGCTGGCTTACCCGCCATCACCCAAAGCGAAGCGCCGCCGATGATGGTGTTTTGCGGCGCGCCGGGTACGTCGGGGTAATACGGCAGCGGCGCGATGCCAAAGTTGAACTTCGCGTTCTTTTTAATGTTGGCATAGGTCGACGAGGAGCCGGTCTGCATGGCGCACTCACCCGAGTAGAACGGCGCGTCGCCCAGGTTGTTGCGGCCTTTGTAGACGAACAGGCCTTGCTTGGCCATGTTGGCGAGGTTCTCGATATGGCGCACATGCAGCGGGCTGTTGACCAGCAGCCGCGCGTCCAGGCCGTCGAAGCCGTTGTTCTTTGACGCAAACAAGGTGTTGTGCCAGGTCGAGAAGCTCTCGAGCTGGGTCCAGCCCTGCCAGCTCGTGGTGAACGGGCATTTGTGGCCGCTGGCCTTGAGCTTGGCGGCGGCAGCGACGAGTTCGGGCCAGGTGGCAGGTGCTTTCTCGGGGTCCAGGCCAGCGGCCTTGAACGCGTCCTTGTTGTAATTGAGGATGGTGGTCGAGCTGTTGAACGGGTAGCTCAGCATCTGGCCGTTGGGCGCGGTGTAGTAGCCCACGACGGCGGGGATGTACGCCTTGGGATCGAACTTGTAGCCCGCATCGGTGAGCACCTTGCCCACCGGCACGATGGCGCCCTTGCTGGCCATCATGGTGGCGGTGCCGACTTCGAACACCTGCAGGATGTGCGGCGCGTTTCCGGCGCGGAAGGCCGCGATCGCTGCGGTCATCGACTCGTCGTACTGGCCCTTGTAGACCGGGACGATCTTGTAGTCCTTCTGGCTGGCATTGAATTCGTTGGCAAGATCGGTTACCCAGTCGTTGAGGCCGCCCGTCATGGAGTGCCACCATTGAATCTCGGTTTGGGCCGCAGCGGGCAGGGCAAAGGCGGCCGCGAAAGCAGCGGCGATGAAGCTTCGTTTCATGGGATCTCCTGTGAACGGGGTCGGAACGGGGGCGATTGTGGCGCCGGTTTGTGACGATTCAATGTAAATCCGGTGACGGCCCGGGCGCATGAGGGTTTGTCCGCTCTTGTGGACCGAGCCGGCTTGGCCCCACCCCCGCCGTGTGAATGTTGCGCTGCGGTAACATTCTGGCCTCCGTCGGGTCGCCCCATCCGGGTGGCGGTTCGTGCCGGATGGTCTTTCGCGATGAACGCTCCCACACCTTTGCATCACCTCCTGGCCCACGGCGACGATCAGCCGCGCCTACGCGAGATCCCCTACAACTACACCTCGTTCTCGGACCGCGAGATCGTGATTCGGCTGCTGGGCGCGCGCGCCTGGACGCTGCTCGAGCAGCTGCGCGAAGAGCGCCACACCGGCCGCTCGGCGCGCATGCTGTACGAGGTGCTGGGCGACATCTGGGTGGTGCAGCGCAACCCCTATTTGCAAGACGACCTGCTCGACAACCCCAGGCGCCGGCAGATGCTGGTCGAGGCGCTGCACCATCGCCTCGCCGAGATCGACAAGCGACGCACGCCCGAGGCCGATGCCGGCCGCGACGCGCTGGTGGCCGAACTGCTCGGCATGGCCCGGCAGGCGGTCGAGGGCTTCGATGCGGGCCTGCGCGAGGTCGCGGCCTTGCGGCGCCAGGCGCTGCGGGCTTTGGGCCGCTGCACCGCGCGCGACAACATCAAGTTCGACGGCCTCTCGCGCGTCTCGCATGTGACCGACGCGACCGACTGGCGCGTGGAGGTGCCTTTCGTCGTGCTCACGCCCGACTCCGAGGCCGAGATGGCCGCGCTGGTGCGCGCGTGCATCGAACTGGGCCTGACCATCATCCCGCGGGGCGGCGGCACCGGCTACACCGGCGGCGCCGTGCCGCTGACCTGGAAGAGCGCGGTCATCAACACCGAGAAGCTCGAAGGCATGGGCGCGGTCGAGATGCGGCGGCTGCCGGGGGTGGATCGGGACGTGCCCACGATCTGGACCGAGGCCGGCGTGGTCACGCAACGCGTCGCCGATGCCGCCGAGCGCGCGGGCTTTGTGTTTGCGGTCGATCCCACCTCGGCCGATGCGTCGTGCATCGGCGGCAACATTGCGATGAACGCCGGCGGCAAGAAGGCGGTGCTGTGGGGCACGGCGCTCGACAACCTCGCGAGCTGGCGCATGGTCACGCCCGACGCGCAGTGGCTCGAGGTCACGCGGCTCGACCACAACCTCGGCAAGATCCATGATGCGGAGGTCGCCCGCTTCGAACTGCAGTATTTCGAGGCCGACGGCAAAACCCGCGTGCGCAGCGAAATCCTCGAAATTCCCGGTGCCGTCTTTCGCAAGGAAGGCCTGGGCAAGGACGTCACCGACAAGTTTCTTGCCGGCCTGCCGGGGGTGCAGAAGGAGGGGTGCGATGGCCTCATCACCAGCGCGCGCTGGGTGTTGCACCGCATGCCGGCGCACACGCGCACGGTGTGTCTGGAGTTTTTCGGCCACGCGCGCGACGCGGTGCCGAGCATCGTCGAGATCAAGGACTTTCTGTTCGCCGAGGCCAAGCGCTCCGGCGTGGTGCTGGCCGGTCTGGAGCACCTCGATGACCGCTATCTGAAGGCGGTCGGTTACGCCACCAAGAGCAAGCGCGGTGGTCTGCCCAAGATGGTGTTGTTTGGCGACATTGCGGGGGACGACCCGGACGCCGTCGCGCGCGCGACGAGTGAGGTGGTGCGTCTGGCCAATGCGCGCGGGGGCGAGGGCTTCATCGCTGTCAGCCCCGAAGCGCGCAAGAAATTCTGGCTCGATCGCAAGCGCACGGCGGCGATCAGCCGCCACACCAACGCCTTCAAGATCAACGAAGACGTGGTGATCCCGCTGCCGCGCATGGCCGAATACACCGACGGCATCGAGCGCATCAACATCGAGCTGTCGCTGCGCAACAAGCTGCGCCTGTGCGACGAGCTTGAGGCCTTTCTCTCGGGTGGCAGCCTGCCGCTGGCTCCCCAAGGCGAGGGCGGCGAGGTGCCCCCGGCGGAACTGCTCGACGAGCGTGTGGCGCAGGCGCTGACGCTGGTGCGCGAAGTTCGTGCGCAGTGGCAGGGCTGGCTCGATCAGGTCGATGCCTTGTTTCCGCAGCTGCAAAACCACGAGCTGCGTGCGAGTTGGAAGACCCAGCTACGCGCGCCCTTGCGCGCGATCTTCACCGGCGGGGCGTTCGCGCCCATCCTCGAAGAATGCAACGCGATCCACCAGCGCGTGCTCAAAGGCCGGGTCTGGGTGGCGCTGCACATGCACGCGGGTGACGGCAATGTGCACACCAACATTCCGGTCAACAGCGACGACTACGAGATGCTGCAGACCGCGCACGAAGCCGTGCGACGCATCATGGCGCTGGCGCGTTCGCTCGACGGTGTGATTTCGGGTGAGCACGGCATCGGCATCACCAAGCTCGAATTCCTCAGCGACGAGGAACTGCGGCCCTTCGCCGAATACAAGCGCCGCGTCGACCCCGAGGGTCGGTTCAACCGCGGCAAGCTGCTGCGGGGTGCCGGGCGGCCGACCGGTGAGCCCGGCGCGCCGGTGTACGCGAGCGACCTCGAACACGCCTACACCCCGAGCTTTGGCCTCATGGGGCACGAGTCGCTCATCATGCAGCAGAGCGACATCGGCGCGATCGCCGACAGCGTCAAAGACTGCCTGCGCTGCGGCAAGTGCAAGCCGGTGTGCGCGACCCATGTGCCGCGTGCGAACCTGCTCTATTCACCGCGCAACAAGATCCTGGCGACCTCGCTGTTGATCGAGGCTTTCCTGTACGAAGAACAGACCCGCCGGGGCGTCTCGATCAAGCATTGGCAGGAGTTCGAGGACGTGGCCGACCATTGCACGGTGTGCCACAAATGCCTCACGCCCTGCCCGGTGAACATCGATTTTGGCGATGTGACCATGGCCATGCGCAACCTGCTGCGCAAGATGGGCAAGAAGTCCTTCCGACCCGGCAACGCGGCGGCGATGCTGTTCCTCAACGCCACCCATCCCGAAACCATCAAGCTCATGCGCAGCGCGATGGTGGACGTGGGTTTCAAGGCGCAGCGCCTGGCCAACCGCGTGCTCAAGGTCGCGGCGCGCCGCCAGACCGCGCGCCCGCCGGCGACGCACGGCCCAGCGCCAGTGCGCGAGCAGGTGATCCATTTCATCAACAAAAAGATGCCGGGCGGGCTGCCGAAGAAGACGGCGCGCGCGCTGCTCGACATCGAGGACAAGGACTACGTTCCCATCATCCGCAACCCGGTAGCCACCACGCCCGAATCCGAAGCGGTGTTCTACTTCCCCGGCTGCGGTTCCGAGCGGCTGTTCAGCCAGGTGGGGCTGGCCACCCAAGCCATGCTCTGGCATGCGGGGGTGCAGACCGTGCTGCCGCCGGGGTATCTGTGCTGCGGCTATCCGCAACGCGGCTCGGGCGAGTTCGACAAGGCCGACAAAATCATCACCGACAACCGCGTGCTGTTCCACCGGGTCGCCAACACGCTCAACTATCTCGACATCCGCACCGTGGTGGTGAGCTGCGGCACCTGCTACGACCAGCTTCAGGGCTACCGCTTCGAAGATATTTTCCCCGGCTGCCGCATCATCGACATCCACGAGTTCCTGCTGGAAAAAGGCATCACGCTGCCGGCGGGGCAGGGTGGCTTCCTCTACCACGAGCCCTGCCACAACCCGATGAAACTCGGCGACTCGATGAAGACCGTCCAGGCGCTGGTCGGCGACCAGGTGCTCAAGAGCGAGCGCTGCTGCGGCGAGTCGGGCACGTTGGGCGTCACCCGGCCCGACATCGCGACCCAGGTCCGCTTCAGCAAAGAAGAGTCGATCCGCCGCGGCGAGGCGGCGCTGCGTTCCAGCGGTGCAGTCGCGCCAGGCGCGAACGTCAAGATCCTCACCAGCTGCCCGAGCTGCCTGCAAGGCCTCAAACGCTACGAGGACGACTTGCAAAACGGCCTGCTCGAAGCCGACTACATCGTCGTCGAGATGGCGCGTCAGATTCTCGGCGAGGACTGGCTGCCGCGATACGTCGCTGCGGCCAACGCCGGCGGCATCGAGCGCGTGCTGGTTTGAGAGGCTGAACCCACCCAACGCAGGAGACTTCCATGGCCGGCCTCAAGACCGACACCCCGACACCGGTGGATCTCACGGTGCACGGCGCCTCGCGCGTGCTCGAAATCGCGTTCTCGGACGGCGCGCGCTTTCGCATTCCGTTCGAGCTCATGCGCATCTACTCGCCCTCGGCCGAGGTGCAGGGCCATGGGCCCGGGCAGGAGGTGCTGCAAACCGGCAAGCGCGAGGTCGACATCGTTGCGCTCGAGCCCGTGGGCAACTACGCGGTGCAACCGACCTTCTCCGACGGCCACGACAGCGGCATCTTTACCTGGGAATATCTCTACTTCCTCGGCGCCAACGAGCAGGCGCTCTGGGCGGAGTACGCGTCGCGCCTGGCTGCGACCGGGCTGGACCGCGACGCCCCCATGCCGGAAAAATCGGGGGGCGGGTGCCACTCCCATTGATCTCAAAATGAGAGCAATGAAGGGCCGTTTTTTGCTGGCAAACGGCGGATTTGTTTGATTTTTTGGCCGCAAGGCCCCCTGACCCATGAGCACCACGCATTTCGGATTCGAGACGGTCGACGAGCAAGAGAAGGCCCAACGCGTGCGGCGCGTGTTCGACAGCGTCGCGCCCAAGTACGACCTGATGAACGACCTGATGTCGGCAGGGCTGCATCGTCTTTGGAAGGCGTACACGGTCATGGTGGCCGACGTCCGCGAGGGCCACCAGGTGCTCGACATCGCTGGCGGAACGGGCGACCTCGCGCTGGCTTTCGCCCGTAAGGTCGGCACGCGTGGCTGCGTCGTGCACACCGACATCAACGAATCCATGTTGCGTGTCGGGCGCGACCGGCTGCTCGATGCCGGCGTCGTGTTGCCCACCGTGGTTTGCGACGCCGAACAATTGCCATTTCCCGATGCGCGCTTCGACCGGGTCAGCGTCGCCTTCGGCCTGCGCAACATGACCCACAAGGACGTGGCGCTGCGCGAGATGAATCGCGTGCTCAAGCCCGGTGGCAAGCTGCTCGTGCTCGAGTTCTCGAAAGTGGCCAAGCCACTCGAAAAGGCCTACGACTGGTATTCGTTCAAGGTACTGCCGACCTTGGGCCGATGGGTGGCGGGCGACGACGCCAGTTACCGCTACCTCGCCGAGTCCATACGCATGCACCCGGACCAAGAAGCGCTCAAAGCCCTCATGAAACAAACCGGCTTTGGTCATGTGGATTACCACAACCTCACCGGTGGCATCGTCGCGCTTCATGTTGGAATCAAGTGCTAGGGCAACCCTGAGCCAGTCCCTCGCGCGCTGCGCATCCCGGCCGCGGGCGGTCTGCGTCGTTGCAAATCCTCGCCATAGCTGCGGCTATGGCTGCGGTTTGCGCCTCGCATCCCATCCCGCGGCCGGGCGCGCACCATCGCGGGAACTGATTCAGGGTTGCCCCAGGCAACGCTGAACTTCAGGCTTTGGACTGAGCGTTGCCTCCACACCGAATCAACCTTGGGAGCACTCATGAAACAACTTTGGTCTGTCGCCCTGGTCCTGGCCCTGGCCCTTGGCAGTCTCGATGCCGAAGCGGCGCGGCGGCTGGGTGGCGGAAAGTCGATCGGTCAGCAGTCGAGCCAGGTGACGCAGCGCTCGGCGAATCCGAATCCGCCCGCCGCACCGGGCGCGCCTGCTCAGAGCGCGGCGCCAGCCCAAGCGCCGAAAGCGCCGGCGGCTGCGGCTCCGGCACCGAAGCGCCCTTGGGGCGCGATGCTCGGCGGGCTGGCCGCGGGTCTGGGCTTGGCATGGCTGGCCCACTCGCTCGGTTTGGGTGGGGCGTTTGGGTCGGTGTTGTTGCTGGTGTTGCTCGGCTTCGTCGTCGTGGCGGTCGTCGCGGCTTTGATGCGCCGCCGCGCTGCGCCGCAGCCGGCCCTGGCGGGCGCGGCGGGCGCTCCAGGCGCGCTGCGCAGCTACAGCCCGGACAAGGTGGGCAACGATGCGTCGGCCCGGCCGTGGGAGCGTGACCTCACGCCCGCCGGTGGATCGATGATCGGCTCGGCGCTCGGTACGCCGTCTCAGGCGGGCGCCCTGGACGGCCCTCAGGGCTGGGGCATTCCGGCGGGCTTCGACGTGGCGGGTTTTCTCGACGCGGCCAAGCGCAATTTCGTGACCCTCCAGGCGGCTTGGGACCGCGCCGACATGGCGACGCTGCGCTCGATGATGACCGACGCCATGGTCGCTGAAATTCAAGCGCAGCTCGCTGAACGCGAACGCCACGGCTCGGGCGTGCCGAACCACACCGAGGTCGTGATGCTCGACGCTCGCTTGCTCGGCATCGAGGATCTCGGCGACGCCTATCTGGCCAGTGTGGAGTTCAATGGCGTCATCCGGGAGGAACCGGGGGCGGCGCCGACACCGTTCCGCGAAGTCTGGAATCTCTCCAAGCCCAAGCAGGGCCTCAGCGGCTGGCTGGTTGCTGGCGTGCAAGCCCTGCAGTAATCCCGATGGTCACACAGCCGGGGTACGCGGCCTCGGCTGTTTGCGAACCCCGCTCGGGGTGGGGCGAGTCGCTTTCAGGGAATAATCGCACCCCATGACGACGCCCTTCCCGTTCTCCGTACTCGAGGCTCTCCCGCAAGCCTTGCCTGCTGGCCTCAAGCCTCCGCCCTGGCTGATCCATGAGCTGCAGCAGCGGCTGGTGCTGCTGCTCAATCATGTGCTGATGCAGGAGCCGGCGGCGATGCAGCGGCTCCAGCGCCTGCACGGCCGGCAGATTCAGGTGGCCTGGCAGCAATGGGACATCCTGTTGCAGATCACCCCGGCCGGCTTGTTCGAGTCGGTCGAAGCCGGTGAGGTCGCGCCCGATCTGGTGCTGACCGTCAGCGAACCTTCGCCCTGGGCGGTGGCTCAGATGCTGCTCAAGGGCGAGAAGCCTCCGGTGCGCATCGAAGGTGATGTGCAACTGGCCGCCGAGGTCCAGTGGCTGGCCGACCATGTGCGCTGGGACGTCGAAGAGGACCTCGCACGCATCCTCGGAGATGCGCCGGCGCATGCGTTGGCCGAGGCGGGCCGCACGCTGCTTGCGGCCGTGCGGCGTTTCGTCGCAGGCCGCGCCGAGCGGCCGGTCGAGTCCGCATGAACCAGGTGCCCGTCGATCAACGGGGGCGGCGATGAGGCAGCTATGGCGTGGCGCCTTCATCCTTTGGGTGGCGGTGCGCTTTGGTCTCGACGAACTCGTCCTCAACGCCTTTTCGCATCGGGGGTTGCGGGCGCTCGCGCGGGCCACGCGCCTCGGACGCGACCTGAGCGCGCCCCGCGGTCAGCGGCTGCGCGAGGCGCTCGAAGCCTTGGGGCCGATCTTCGTCAAGTTCGGTCAGGTGCTGTCCACGCGCCGCGACCTGCTGCCGCCCGACATCGCCGATGAGCTCGCGCGGCTGCAGGACCGCGTGCCCCCGTTCGATTCGGCCGTGGCCGTGGCCATCATCGAGCGCGCGTTTGGTCGCCCGGTCGGCGAAATCTTCACCCGCTTCGAGCGCGAGCCGGTCGCCAGCGCCTCCATCGCACAGGTGCATTTCGCGCGTCTCAAGGGCCGCGACGGGATCGAGCGCGACGTGGCCGTCAAGGTTTTACGCCCCGGCATGCAGCCGGTCATCGAAAAAGACCTTGCGCTCATGCGCATGATGGCCGGCTGGGTCGAGCGGCTCAGCGCCGATGGGCGACGCCTCAAACCCCGCGAGGTGGTCGCCGAGTTCGACACCTATTTGCATGACGAGCTCGACCTCGTGCGCGAAGCGGCCAACGCCGCGCAGTTGCGGCGCAACATGGAGGGGCTCGACCTGGTGCTCATTCCCGAGATGTATTGGGATTACTGCACCAGCGAGGTCATCGTGATGCAGCGCATGACGGGAGTGCCGATCAGTCAGGTCGAGCGCCTGCGGGCGGCTGGGGTCGACCTCAAGAAGCTCGCGCGCGATGGCGTCACGATCTTCTTTACCCAGGTCTTTCGCGATGGGTTCTTCCACGCCGACATGCACCCGGGCAACATCATGGTCAGCCTGGAGCGGGCCACGTTTGGTCGCTACATCTCGCTCGATTTCGGCATCGTGGGCACGCTGACCGAGTTCGACAAAGAGTATCTCGCGCAGAACTTCACCGCTTTTTTCCGCCGCGACTACAAGCGCGTGGCCGAACTGCACATCGAGTCAGGCTGGGTGCCCCCCGAGACGCGCGTCGACGCGCTCGAGTCGGCGATTCGCTCGGTCTGTGAACCTTATTTCGATCGGCCGCTGGCCGAGATTTCGCTCGGCATGGTGCTGCTGCGGCTGTTCCAGACCTCGCGGCGTTTCAACGTCGAAATTCAGCCGCAGCTGGTGTTGCTGCAAAAGACGCTGCTCAACATCGAGGGCCTGGGCCGTGAGCTCGACCCCGAACTGGATTTGTGGAGCACGGCCAAGCCGTTCCTGGAGCGCTGGATGATGGAGCAGGTTGGCCCGCAGCGCCTGTGGGAGGAAATGCGCGCCCAGGGGCCGCAGTACGCCAAGATCCTGCCGCAGCTGCCACGGCTGCTGCACGACTATCTGAAGTCGGATCGGGCGCGGCTCGAGCGCGAAACGCTCGAACTGCTGCGAGAACAGCGCCGCACCAACCGGCTGCTGCAGGCACTGTTGTACGGCGGGCTGGGCTTCGTCCTGGGTTTGATCGTGATGCAACTCGTCCTGCGCATGCGCTTGTCCGGTGTCCTGTGAAGTTTGAGGCAACGCTGAACCCGTCTCTCGCACGCCAACGCGGGCACGGATTCCGCATCGCCTGGAGATTTTTTGCGGAGATCCTCCATGTTGATCGGTTTCATCGTCTTCTATCTGCTCGCCTCGGTGGCCATAGGCTTGCTCGCGGCGCGTCGGGTGCACAACACCGCCGACTACGCGGTGGCGGGCCGCAGCCTGCCGATGGCCGTCGTGGTCGCGACGACGTTTGCGACCTGGTTCGGCTCTGAGACGGTGCTGGGTGTATCTGCCCGCTTCGTGGATGGTGGCCTGGGCGCGGTGGTCGAAGATCCGTTTGGTGCCTCGATGTGCCTGGTTCTCGTCGGCCTGTTCTTCGCGGGCAAGCTCTACCCGCGAAAACTCATCACGCTGGGCGACTATTACCGTCAACGCTACGGCCGTGCGGTCGAGGTCACCTGCTCGCTCATCATTCTGTTGAGTTACCTCGGCTGGGTCGCCGCGCAGATCACGGCGCTTGGCCTCGTGTTTTCGATGCTGGCGCCCGACCATGTGAGCGTCGCCGGGGGTATGGTTCTAGGGACGCTGGTCGTGCTCGTCTACACGCTCTACGGCGGAATGTGGTCGGTGGCACTGACCGACTTCGTGCAGATGATCGTCATCGCGGCCGGCTTGCTGGCGATCGCCTGGTTTGCGGCCGACCTGGCGGGCGGGGCGGCTCGGGTGTACACCTACGCCGCGCAGGCGGACAAGCTGCGGTTTTTCCCCAAGGGCGGCATGCACGACTGGTTGTTCTTCATCGGGGCTGCGATCACGATGATGCTGGGCTCGATTCCGCAGCAGGATGTGTTTCAGCGCGTCATGTCCTCGCGGAACGTCCAGATCGCCCGCCGCGGCCCCATCGTGGGCGGCCTGCTGTATCTCGGCTTTGCCTTCATTCCGATGTTCGTCGTCACCGCCGCCGTGCTGGTGATGCCCGAGGCCACGGGTCTGCTCCAGGAAGATCCGCAAAAAGTGCTGCCCACGCTGGTCTTGAACCATATGCCGCCCGTTCTGCAGGTGGCGTTCTTCGGCGCACTGCTCTCGGCCATCATGTCCACCGCCTCGGCGACGCTGCTGGCTCCGAGCACGACCTTCGTCGAGAACATCTTGCGCAACCTTCGGCCGGGCATGAGCGACCAGCAAACCTTGCGGGCCATGCGCTTGACGGTGCTGATCTTTACCGCCTGCGTGCTGAGTTATGCGGTCGCGATGCAGGGCACGTCGATATATGAACTGGTATCCAGTGCCTACCAGGTGCCGCTGGTTGGCGCTTTCGTGCCGCTGGTCGCAGGCTTGTATTGGGAGCGCTCGACGACTCAGGGGGCGGTCCTGTCGGTGGCGGCGGGCTTGCTGGTTTGGCTGGTTTTCATGTTGACGCCGGCGCTGGGGCAAGCGTTCCCGCAGCAACTCGCGGGGCTGCTGGCCGCGTTTCTTGGCATGGCGGGGGGCTCGCTCGGGCCGCAGTGGATACGGAACCACACCGGGCATGTCCACCACTTCGAGGCGTCGGCCGAGCCGATCGGTCGTGGGGCTTGAAGAGAGGCTTGGGTGCCTATAATTCAAGGCTTTGCCTTTCACACTGTCCTTTGAAGCCATGCCAATCTACGCTTACCGTTGTGAGTCCTGTGGTCATGCCAAGGACGTTTTGCAAAAAATGTCGGATGCTCCGCTCACGAAGTGTCCTGCCTGCGGGGCGGAGACCTTTCGAAAGCAGGTCACGGCGGCCGGGTTCCAGCTCAAGGGCTCGGGCTGGTACGTGACGGACTTCCGCGGCGGTTCCTCAGGCGCCGCCGCCACCGCGACGGCATCGTCCGCTGCGGCGACCGAATCCAAGAGCGAGTCGACTGCCACAGCCTCCGCTGGCGAGTCCGGCGCATGCGGCGCGGCCTGCGCATGCCACTGAAGCCGTCTCTTTAAGCGCATTCGCCCGCACCGCCCATGAAGCGCCGCTTCCAGCAGTATTTCATTACCGGCCTGCTGGTGTGGCTGCCCATGGGCGTCACGATCTGGGTGCTGACCTGGCTGGTCGGCCTGCTCGACGGCATCTTCCTCGCCATGCTCGGGGCCGTCACGGCGGTCGTCCCGGGCCTGGCCGTCATCACCGAGCCGCTGCGTCATATTCCGGGGCTCGGGGTCATCCTGGTTGCGTCCGGAATTTTGCTGACCGGCCTTTTCGTTGCCAACATGTTTGGCCAGTGGTGGCTGCGCCAGTGGCACCGACTGATGACGCGGATTCCCGTGGTCCGCAGCATCTACAACAGCGTCAAGCAGGTTGCGGACACGCTGTTTTCAGGCTCGGGCCATGCGTTTTCCAAGGCCTTGTTGATCCAGTATCCGCGGCCAGGTTCGTGGACGATCGCCTTTCTCACCGGCAAGCCCGGGGGCGAGGTGGCGGCCCATCTGGTTGGCGAGCACGTGAGCGTTTACGTGCCGACCACGCCCAACCCCACTTCCGGTTTTTTTCTCATGGTTCCGCGTTCGGACGTCATTGAGCTCGAGATGAGCGTCGACGCGGCTTTGAAATACATCATCTCGATGGGTGTCGTGGCTCCGGATGCCGCGGCCAATCGGCCCGCCCACTCCTGAAGATGTGCCCCCCGGTGTTTCTGGTTGCAGAGGCATCTCACTGCGCTGAAAGTCTCCCATGTCCATGCGAACTCACTATTGCGGTCTGGTGACCGAATCCCTCATCGGTCAAAACGTCAGTCTTTGCGGCTGGGTCAATCGCCGGCGCGACCACGGCGGCGTGATCTTTGTCGATTTGCGCGACCGGGAAGGCTATGTGCAGGTGGTCTGCGACCCCGACCGCCCCGAGATGTTCCAGGTCGCCGAGGGGCTACGCAACGAGTTCTGCATTCAGGTTCGTGGGGTCGTGCGGGCTCGCCCCGAGGGCACGGTCAATGAGCAGCTCAAGAGCGGCAAGGTCGAGGTTCTGTGTCACGAGATCGTCGTGCTCAACCCCTCGGTCACGCCGCCGTTCCAACTCGACGACGAGAACCTCTCGGAAACCACGCGGCTGACGCACCGCGTGCTCGATCTGCGTCGCCCCTACATGCAGCGCAACCTCATGTTGCGCTACCGTGTGGCGATGGCGGTGCGCAAGTTTCTTGACGCGCATGGCTTTATCGACATCGAGACGCCGATGCTCACCAAGTCGACCCCCGAAGGTGCGCGCGACTACCTCGTGCCGAGCCGCGTCCATCCCGGCATGTTTTTCGCACTGCCGCAGTCGCCTCAGTTGTTCAAGCAGTTGCTGATGGTGGCGGGCTACGACCGCTATTACCAGATCACCAAGTGCTTCCGCGACGAAGACCTGCGCGCCGACCGTCAGCCCGAGTTCACGCAGATCGATATCGAGACCTCCTTCCTCACCGAGCAGGAAATCCGTGACCTGTTCCAGGGCATGATCAGCGGCGTGTTCCAGGAAGTGCTGGGCGTAGACCTGGGCACCTTCCCGGTCATGCCCTATAGCGAAGCGATGCACCGCTACGGCTCGGACAAGCCCGACCTGCGGGTGAAGCTGGAGTTCACCGAACTCACCGACGTCATGGCCGATGTGGACTTCAAGGTCTTCTCTGGCCCCGCGCAAACGCCTGGTGGTCGCGTGGTCGCCCTGTGCGTGCGCGGCGGCGCGGAAATGCCGCGCAGCGAGATCGATGCGCTGACCGAGTTCGTCAAGATTTACGGCGCCAAGGGCTTGGCCTGGATCAAGGTCAACGAGCTCGCCAAGGGCCGAGACGGCCTGCAGAGCCCGATCGTCAAGAACCTGCACGACCGCGCCATCGAGGCCATCCTCACGCGCACCGGCGCGCGCGACGGTGACATCATCTTCTTCGGTGCGGACAAAGCGAAGATCGTCAACGACGCCATCGGCGCGCTGCGCCTGAAGATCGGCCACAGCGAACTGGCGAAGAAGAACGGCCTGTTCGAAGACCGCTGGGCGCCGCTGTGGGTGGTCGATTTCCCCATGTTCGAGTTCGACGAAGAGGAAAACCGCTGGAACGCGGTGCACCACCCGTTTACCGCACCCAAGGACGGCCACGAAGACTACATGGAGTCCGACCCCGGCCGCTGCTTGGCCAAAGCGTACGACATGGTGCTCAACGGCTGGGAACTCGGCGGCGGCTCGATTCGGATCCACCGTGCCGACGTCCAGAGCAAGGTGTTTGCCGCCCTCAAAATTTCGCCCGAAGACGCCCAGGCCAAGTTTGGCTTCCTGCTCGATGCACTGCAGTACGGCGCGCCGCCGCACGGTGGCCTGGCCTTCGGTTTGGACCGCCTCATCACGCTGATGACCGGCGCCGAGTCGATCCGTGACGTGATTGCCTTTCCGAAGACCCAGCGCGCGCAATGTCTGCTCACACACGCGCCGAGCCCGGTCGATGAAAAGCAGCTGCGCGAACTGCACATTCGCCTGCGCACGCCGGCAGCGGCAAGCTGAGTAGAGACCCGCCGATCGAGCGGCGGGTCTTTGAAATGCAAAGAAAACCCGGCAGACGCCGGGTTTTTCTTTGCGCCCGATTCACCGCGCCGAGAGGCGCTGCAACTGGGCTTCGATTTTTTCGAGCTGGGCGCGGAAGTCGGTCACACGCTGGCGCTCTTGCGCGATCACGGCCGGCGGTGCTTTGGCGACGAAGGCTTCGTTGCCGAGCTTGCCTTCGGCCTTGGCGATCTCGCCGCGCAGGCGGGCGGCCTCTTTGCTCAAGCGGGCTTGCTCGGCGGCAATGTCGATTTCCATGAAAAGGCAGAGCCGCGCGTCGCCCACCACGGCGACCGGCGCGGTCTGTGCCGCCGCGGCCCATGAGGCTTCGTCGTCGAACACGCGGACTTCACTGAGCTTGGCGAGCGACTGCAGCACGGCCGCGTGGGCACGCAGGAAGGCTGCATCGCCGACCGCGTAGAGCGGCAGCCGCGTGGCGGGCGAGACGCCGAGTTCGCCGCGCAGCGTGCGGCAGGCCTCGACGATGCTTTTGAGGTGCGCGACCTCGGCCTCGGCGGCGGGGTCGATGCGCTCGGGTTGAGCCTCGGGGTAGGGCGCGATGCTGACCGACTCGCCGGGGCGGCCGGCCACCGGCGCGACCTTTTGCCAGAGTTCTTCGGTGATGAAGGGAATGATTGGGTGGGCGAGGCGCAACACGGTCTCGAGCGTGCGGATCAGGGTGCGGCGGGTCGCACGCTGCTGCTCGAGCCGGCCGGTTTGGATCTGCACTTTGGCGATTTCGAGGTACCAGTCGCAGAACTCGTTCCAGACGAAGTCATAAATCGCGTTGGCGACGTTGTCGAGCCGGTAGTCCGCGAAGCCTTGCGCGACTTCGGCCTCGACGCGCTGCAGCGCCGAGACGATCCAGCGATCGGCCTGGCTGAAGTCGAGATAGCCGCCGGGCGTGCAGGCTTCGGCGCCATGGTCTGCGAGCCCGCAGTCCTGACCCTCGCAGTTCATCAGCACGAAGCGCGTGGCGTTCCAGAGCTTGTTGCAGAAGTTGCGGTAGCCCTCGCAGCGCTTGGTGTCGAAGTTGATGCTGCGGCCCAAAGAGGCGAGCGCCGCGAAGGTCAAGCGCAGCGCGTCGGCGCCGTAGGCCGGGATGCCGCTCGGAAACTCACGCTCGGTCGCCTTGCGGACCTGGGGCGCGGTTTCGGGTCGGCGCAGGCCGGTGGTGCGCTTCTCCAGCAGGGTCGGCAGGTCGATGCCGTCGATCAGGTCGACCGGGTCGAGCACGTTGCCCTCGGACTTGCTCATCTTCTTACCCTGGGCGTCGCGGATCAGGCCGTGGATGTAGACGTCGCGGAAGGGCACGCGGCCGGTGAAGTGCGTGGTCATCATGATCATCCGGGCGACCCAGAAGAAAATGATGTCGTAGCCAGTGACCAGCACCGAACTGGGCAGATAGAGGTCGTAGTCCTTGAGCGGATTGGGGTCGTCGACGCTTTCGGGCCAGCCCATGGTCGAAAACGGCACGAGCGCGCTCGAATACCAGGTGTCGAGCACGTCGGGGTCGCGCGTGAGCCGCTTGCCGGCGCCGGCTTGAGCCTGCGCTTCGGCCTCGGTCCGGGCGACATAGACCTGGCCGTCTTCGTCGTACCAGGCGGGAATCTGGTGACCCCACCAGAGCTGACGGCTGATGCACCAGTCCTGGATGTTATTCATCCACTGGTTGTAGGTGTTGACCCAGTTCTCGGGCACGAAACGCACCTGGCCCGAGGCCACGGCGTGGATGGCTTTCTCAGCGATCGAGGTGCCGCTGGTGTTCTTCTCGTTGCCCTTGCTGGTCATGGCGACGAACCACTGGTCGGTCAGCATGGGCTCGATCACCTGTCCGGTGCGGGTGCAGCGCGGCACCATGAGCCGGTGCTTCTTCACCTCGACCAGCAGTCCCGCGGCTTCGAGGTCGGCGACGATGCGTTTGCGCGCCTCGAAGCGGTCGAGGCCCCGGTAGGCGCTGGGGGCGTGCTCGTTGATGGTGGCGTCAGGGTTGAGCACACCGATGATGGGTAGGCCGTGCCGCTGCCCAACCGCGTAGTCGTTGGCGTCGTGCGCCGGCGTGACTTTGACCACGCCGGTGCCGAATTCCCGGTCGACGTATGCGTCGGCGATGACGGGGATTTCCCGGTCGCACAGCGGCAGCTTCACGAACTGGCCGACCAGGTGCCGATAGCGCTCGTCTTCCGGGTGGACCATCACGGCCACGTCGCCCAGCAGCGTTTCGGGGCGGGTGGTGGCGACGGTCAGGTGGCCCGAGCCGTTGACCAAGGGATAGGCAATGTGCCAGAGGAAGCCGTCTTCTTCCTCGCTCTCCACCTCGAGATCGGAGACGGCGGTTTTGAGCACGGGGTCCCAGTGCACCAAGCGCTTGCCGCGGTAGATCAAGCCCTGCTCGTAGAGCCGAACGAAGGTTTCGGTGACCACGCGCGAGAGCTTCTCGTCCATCGTGAAGTATTCGCGGCTCCAGTCGACCGAGTCGCCCAGGCGTCGCATCTGGCGCGTGATGGTGTTGCCCGACTGCTCCTTCCACTCCCAGACCTTGGCGACGAAATTCTTGCGTGCTTCTTCCGGGGTAGGGCCCATGTCGTAGCGGCTGACGCCTTGAGCCTGCAACTGCCGCTCCACGACGATCTGGGTGGCGATGCCGGCATGGTCGGTGCCTGGGATCCAGACCGTGTTGAAGCCGCGCATGCGGTGGTAGCGCGTCAGGCTGTCCATGATGGTCTGGTTGAACGCATGGCCCATGTGCAGCGTGCCGGTCACGTTGGGCGGCGGCAACTGGATCGCGAACGCAGGTGCCCCGGCCTTCGGGGCGCCCGTGCCCCGATAGCCCGCGCGGCCATAACCGCGGCGCTCCCACTCGGGCCCCCAGCGTTGCTCGATGGGGGCGGGTTCGAAAGACTTGGCAAGGCTGGCAAGGCCGCTCTGGATGGGCTGATCGGTCATGGAGGCGTTGGGGTACGGGGGCTGAAAGACGGGCGCAAGCGGCTGCGCAAGCCGCGGCGCGCAAACCCCTGATTCTAGGCAACGCTCAACAAGCCCCTCGCGCGCGCAGCAGCTTGCTGAGTGCCGACGCCGGGATCCTGTACCGACTGCGGGCGGCCTGCGGCATGCTCGTGTTCGCCAGGGGCCGCGACGGTGCCGCGTTAGGTTGTGGTAATCGACTCGATAGAAAAACTCAACTGGATTTGCGCCGATGATGGGGCTAACGTGAAGACGTCCGCGTTCGGCCACTCTGCGGTGCGTGGCGCGCCCGCAGGGTGGGCTGGGCGAGACGGACCTGCCAATACCCATTTCACCCTCAGGAGCACACCATGCCTACATTGAAAGGTTCGCGAACCGAGCAATGCCTCAAGGACGCCTTTGCCGGCGAGTCGATGGCCAACCGCCGCTATCTCTATTTCGCCAACAAGGCCGACGTCGAAGGTCAAAACGACGTCGCTGCGCTCTTCCGCTCGACCGCGGAAGGGGAAACCGGCCATGCGCACGGTCACCTCGAGTTCCTCGAGCAGTCGGGCGACCCCGCCACGGGGATGCCGATCGGCACCACGCGGCAGAACCTCGCCTCGGCCGTGGCGGGTGAAACGCACGAGTACACCGACATGTACCCGGGCATGGCCAAGACGGCGCGTGAGGAAGGATTCGACGAGATCGCCGACTGGTTCGAGACGCTGGCCAAGGCCGAACGCTCGCACGCCAACCGTTACACCAAGGCGCTGAACGAACTCGTCGACTGAGTGTTTCGTGTGTTGGGCACCGGTGCAGGCCGGCGCCCAATGCACGAAGCGCTACAAGCCCGGCAAAGCCGCCTGCGTGCAGCGGCTGCCGTCTCGACATACCGGAGGAACGCATGGCCACCGAAGGCAATCTGCAAGCACCGACCCGGCATCCGCTGGACTGGAAGAGCCCCGAGTTCTACGACGAGGCTTCGTGCTTCAAGGAACTCGAGCGCATCTTCGACATCTGCCACGGCTGCCGTCGGTGCGTGAGTCTGTGCGCGGCGTTCCCGACCCTGTTCGACCTCGTCGACGAGGGGCCGACGGGCGAGGTCGACGGGGTCGACAAGAAGGACTATTGGAAGGTCGTGAACCAGTGTTACATGTGCGACCTGTGCTACATGACCAAGTGTCCGTACACGCCGCCGCACCCGTGGAACCTGGACTTTCCGCACACCATGCTGCGCGCCAAGGCGATCAAGTTCAAGAAGGGCGAGGTGCATGCTGCGGAGCGATTCCTGGCTTCGACCGACGTGCACGGGCAGTTCGCGGGCATCCCGATCGTGGTGCAGGTAGCCAATGCGGTCACGCATACGAAAGCGGCGCGCTCGGTGTTGGAGTCGGTCGCGGGCGTCGACCGGGACGCCTGGCTGCCGGACCTCGCCACGCAACGTTTTCGCTGGGCGGCGCCCAAAGCCAAGGCGGGCCGTGTGGTCGATGGTGAGAAGACGCCGGGCAAGGTGGCGATCTTCTCCACCTGCTACATCAACTACAACGAGCCCGGCATCGGTCTGGACCTGCTCAAGATCCTCGACCACAACGAAGTGCCCTATGTGATCGTCGAGAAAGAGCGCTGCTGCGGCATGCCCAAACTCGAACTGGGCGACCTCGAATCGGTCGATGCCGCCAAGCGCGCGAACATCCCGGTGCTGGCACGGTATGCGCGCGAGGGCTATGCGATCCTCGCTGCCGTGCCGAGCTGTGCCTTGATGTTCAAGCAGGAGATTCCCTTGATGTACCCCGAAGACGCCGAGGTGCAGCTGGTCAAGCAACACATGTGGGATCCGTTCGAGTATTTGATGGCGCGTAAACGCGACGGGCTGCTCAAGACCGAATTTCCGCGCCCGCTGGGCAAGGTGAGCTACCAGATTCCCTGCCACGGCCGGGTGCAGAACATCGGCCGCAAGACCGAAGAGATGCTCAAGATGATTCCGGGCACCGACATCCACACGGTCGAGCGCTGCTCGGGGCACGCGGGCACCTATGGCGTCAAGAAGGCCACGCACCAGACAGCCATGAAAATCGGCAAGCCCGTCTTCAAGGCCATGGCGCAGATGAAGGATGGCAGCCCGCCGGACTACATCAGCTCCGACTGCCCGCTGGGCGGGCACCACATCGCGCAAGGATTCGAAGTCAACCAGCTCGGCACGCCCGAGCTCAAGCACCCGCTGACGCTCGTGCGCCAGGCCTACGGGCTGGACTGAGCGCGCCGTACGCCAGCGCCTTCGGAGGCAACCCCATGCAAACGACCGGAAAAATCACCCCCGAGAGCCTCATGACGCTCGAGGCCTACAGCAAGTGGCGCAAGACGCACAAGCCCGAGATCATGGCCCACCGCAAGCTGCGCACCGTGCATCTGGGCGAGCATCTGACGCTGCAGTTCGAGAGTGAGCTTTCGATGCGCTACCAAATTCAGGAAATGCTGCGCATCGAAAAAATCTTCGAGGAAGAGGGCATTGCGCAGGAAATCGAGGCCTACGCGCCGCTGGTGCCTGATGGCACCAACTGGAAGGCGACGATGATGCTCGAGTATCCCGACATCCACGAGCGGCGGCGTGAACTCGCGCGGCTCATCGGCATCGAGGATCGGGTGTTCGTCGAGGTCGAGGGTTACCCGCGCGTGTATGCCATTGCCGACGAGGATCTCGACCGCGAAACGCCCGACAAGACCAGCGCGGTGCACTTCCTGCGTTTCGAGCTGCCCCCTGCCCTGCGCGCGGCGGTCAAGGCGGGTGCCGCGGTGCGTGTGGGCTGCGACCACACGAACTATCCGGCCCATGCGCAGATCGCGCCGGAAACTCTGGCGTCGCTGGCCGGCGATTTGACGGTCGAGGCTTGAGATCGAGACCTGAGAGGCTGAGCGCAGAGCTCGCCCGACCCGCCCTGAGGCAGAATTCACCGCGCGGCGTCGCCGACGTCCGGTTTTTTGCTTCCTGCCATGTTGTTTTTGCTCTCTCCGGCCAAATCGCTCGACTTCGAGTCTCCGCTCCCGCCCGTTGCGGCCACGCTGCCACGGTTCACCGAGGACGCGGCCGAGCTCATTGCCCTGCTGCGCCAGCGTTCACCGCAGGAGGTGGCCGAATTGATGGATCTCTCCGACAAACTCGCCGCGCTCAATGTCGCGCGCTATGAGGCCTGGTCGCCCGAGGCCACGCCGGAGAACGCGCGGCCGGCGGTGCTTGCGTTCAACGGTGATGTTTACGAGGGACTGGCGGCGCGCACGCTTGCGCTCGAAGACTTGCAATGGGCGCAGGAGCATGTGTGCATCTTGAGCGGGCTTTACGGCGTGCTGCGCCCACTGGACCTGATGCAGCCCTACCGGCTGGAGATGGGCACGAAGCTGCCCAACCCGCGCGGCAAGGATCTCTACGATTTTTGGCGCGATCGCATCGCGGCTTACCTCAACGAGCGGCTTGCGGCAGACACCACGCCCGTGGTGGTCAACCTCGCTTCGCAGGAATACTTCAAGGCGGTGGACGCCAAGGCGCTCAAGGCGCGGGTGGTCGAGTGCGTGTTCGAGGACTGGAAGTCGGGTCAGTACAAGATCATCAGCTTCTTCGCCAAGCGCGCGCGCGGCCTGATGTGCCGCTGGGCCATCACGCACCGCGTCACGCTGCCGCGGCAGCTCGAGGGCTTCGACCTCGACGGCTATGGCTACGCGCCCGAGGCATCGACCCCCGACCGGTTGGTGTTCCGCCGCCGGGTGGCTGCATAAAGGGCGGAGGCATGGCGGCTTTCACCTCGGCGTCGACTTCCGCTTCGATCACGCCCGAACTGCGTCAGTGGATCATTGCGCAGGCCGAGGCTGGCTGCGAGCTGCCCGCGCTGCTGCAGGCCATGCGCGCCGCCGGTTGGGCCGAAGACGTGGCGGTGGCGGCTCTGGAGCAAACCTTGGCCGAGCACCTGCGCGACCAAGGTGTGGCCGTTGACACACTGATCGCCGAAGCCAGCCGCCCCGTGCCCGAGCCCGACCTCCGCGGCGAACCCACCTGGATCGACGCGGGCGACCGGCGCGTCGCGGTGCTCACGACCGTCGCCCTGCCGCGATTGGTGGTGTTCGGCGGCTTCCTGTCCGATGACGAATGTGAGCAACTCAAAGCCGAAGCCGCGCCCCGCCTCAAGCGCTCGATGACCGTGGACACGCGCACCGGCGGTGAAGAACTCAACGACGACCGCACCAGCGCGGGCATGTTCTTCACGCGCGGCGAAAGCCCGCTGATTGCGCGCATCGAAGCGCGCATTGCGCGGCTGCTGAATTGGCCCGTCGAGCACGGTGAGGGCATCCAGGTGCTGCGCTATTGCTCGGGCGCCGAATACAAGCCGCACTACGACTACTTCGACCCTGCCGCCCCCGGCACGGCGCGGCTGACCGAACACGGCGGGCAGCGCGTGGGCACGCTCGTGATGTACCTCGACGAGCCGCTGCGCGGCGGCGCCACCACCTTCCCCGACGCGGGCATTGCGGTCGCGCCGCGGCGGGGCAATGCCGTGTTCTTCAGCTACCCCATGCCCCACCCCGCCACGCGCACGCTGCACGGCGGCGCGCCCGTGCTTGAGGGTGAGAAGTGGATTGCGACCAAGTGGCTGCGTGAGCGGCCGTATTGAGTGGCCAAGGCGGCCTGCGGTCGCCACCGCGGCGTCTGGTGGGTATCTTTTTGAAGGTTTCTCGCCATATGCCGGCGTGAAATGGTCATTGAACCTAAATCTGGCAGTTGACCGCTGCTCGCGAAAAGCAAGGTGTTGATGTTTCAGCAATTTTCGGTGCGCAGGCCCTTCACCTTTTGGGTGAACGCTGCGCACCCGTTCGAGTCGCCCTCGGGCGCGGGGGCGGCGTTGCAAATCCTCGCCATGGCACCCGCCATGGCTGCGGTTTGCGCCTTGCCCGCGCGCCCGATGACGACCCGCCCAGGCGCGCCCAACTGCCGGATTTAGGTTGAATGCTATGAAAATAAAAGCAAACGGACTCGAGCTCGAAGTCGAGGACAGTGGCGCCGACGGCACGCAGGCCGAGCGGCCGGTGGTGCTGCTGATCTCGGGCCTGGGGCTGCAGCTCACCGACTGGCCGCCGGCGCTGGTGCAGGGCTTGCAGGACGCGGGCTTTCGGGTCGTGCGCTTCGACAACCGTGACGCGGGCTTGTCCACCCATCTCGACGCGTTGGGCGTGCCCAACCTGCTGTGGGTGGGGCTGCAGCATCGGCTGGGCCTCAAGCCGCGGCCGCCCTATACCCTCGAGGACATGGCGCGCGATGCCCTCGGCGTGCTCGATGCGCTGGGGATCGCGCGCGCGCACGTCGTCGGCATGAGCATGGGCGGCATGATTGCGCAGCGCGTGGCCTTGCTCGCCCCAGAGCGGGTGCTGAGCCTCACCAGCATCATGAGTTCGAGCGGCGCGCGCGGCCTGCCCGGGCCGGACTCGCGCATTCTCAAGTCGCTGTTGCAGCGCCCACCGAGCGGCTCGCCGCTCGACTTGGTCGAGCATTACCTGCGCATCTTCACCGCCATTGGCAGCCCCGACTTCCATGTCGACGAGGCGGAGCTGCGCGCGCGCATCCTCGCGAGCGTGCGCCGCAGCCACAGCCCAGCGGGCACGCTGCGGCAAATGGCGGCGGTGATTGGCGACGTGGACCGCGCCGAGCGGCTTGGCCGCATCCGTGCGCCGACGCTCGTGATCCACGGCAAGGCCGATCCGCTCGTGCCCTATGCCTGCGGCCTCGACACCGCGCGGCGCATTCCCGGCGCGCGGATGCTCGGCATCGAGGGCATGGGGCACGACCTGCCCAGCGGCGTGGTCGAGCGCGTGCTGCCCGCCCTGATCGAACACCTGCGCGCGGCCAGCCCCGAGCGCCCCGGCGCCACCGAAGGAGCCCATCCATGAACCCATCCCCATCGAAGCATCCGTCTGAGTCTTCCTCCCCGGCCGCGCAGGACTTGCGGCCCGAGCAGTCGCCGCTGGGCAAGCCGGCGCGCTACTGCGACCGCTACGACCCGAGCCTGCTGTTTCCGCTGCCGCGCGCGCCCAAGCGTGCCGAGATCGGCATCACCGGTGCGCCCCCCTTCGGCGGGGCCGACCTCTGGACCGCCTATGAAGTCTCCTGGCTCAACCCGCGCGGCAAGCCGCAGGTCGCCATCGCGCACATCACCGTGCCGGCCGAGAGCACCCACATCGTCGAGAGCAAGTCCTTCAAGCTCTACCTCAACAGCTACAACAACACCCGCTTCGACGATGCCGAGGCCGTGCGCACGCGCCTGCGCGAGGACTTGAGCGCGGCCGTCTGGCAGGGTGGACCGGTACGCGCGAGCGTGGGCGTACGCCTGCTCGGGCCGGAGGCGTTCGACGCGCAGCCCATTCATGAACTCGATGGCCTCAGCCTCGACCGCCTCGACGTCGAATGCACGCACGACACCCCCGCGCCCGAACTGCTGCGCGCCGCCTTCGACGAACAGCCCGTCGAAGAAACCCTGGTGAGCCATCTGCTCAAGAGCAACTGCCTCGTCACCGGCCAGCCCGACTGGGCGAGCGTGCAAATTCACTACAGCGGGCCGCAAATCGACCAAGAGGGCCTGCTGCGCTACCTCGTGAGCTTTCGCAACCACAACGAGTTTCACGAGCAATGCGTCGAGCGCATCTTCATGGACCTCTGGACCCGCTGTAAACCCGCCAAGCTCACCGTCTACGCCCGCTACACCCGTCGCGGCGGCCTCGACATCAACCCCTGGCGCAGCAGCCACCCCGCACCCTTGCCGGCCAACGTGCGCACGGCACGGCAGTAGGGCGAGAGGCCGCAACGCGATCTCGGTCGTTCAGGGCGGCTGCCCGGTCGGCCGCGTGAGCCATTGAACCTAAATCCGGCAGTTGACCGCGCCCGTGCGGGCCGCCCTCGGGCCCGGGGGCGGCTCGAACGGTTGCGCAGCGCTCACCCAAGCGGTGAACGGCCTCCGCACCGAAACTTGATGAAACATCAACACCTTGCTTTTCGCGAAAAGCGGTCAACTGCCGGATTTAGGTTGAATCGACGGCGCGGGCAACTTCAGCCTCAGCCTTGGTCCGCAAAGCGCGCGAGCGGCGCGAGGTCGGGGAAGTCGGGGCTGCGTTTTTGCTGCATCGCCATGATGGCTTCGCGCACGTTGGGCGAACTCCACACGGCCGACTGCAGCCAGCCCATCTGGCGCAAGCTGTCTTCCACCGAGTGGTCGCGCGCGTAGTGCAGCGCCTGCTTGCTGCCCCAGATCGCCACCGGCGGCTTGCTGGCGATTTCGGCGGCGCACTGCAGCGCCGCGTCCAGCATGGCGGCCTGCGTCTCGAACACTTCGTTGACCAGCCCGCAGGCCAGCGCGCGTTGTGCGCCCATACGCCGTCCGGTGTAGGCCATCTCTTTGGCGATGCCCAACGGGATCAGCTTGGGCAGCCGCTGCAGCGTGCCCACGTCGGCCACCATCCCGATGTTGATTTCTTGCACGCAGAAGAAGGCATCGGCCGTGCAGTAGCGAATGCACGCGGCCGTCACCATGTCCACCGCGCCGCCGATGCAGCCGCCCTGGATGGCGGCGATCACCGGAATGCGCAGCGTTTCGAGCTTGGTGAAGGTGGCCTGCATGTCTGAGAGCAAATCGAAAATCGCCGCGCGGCCCTCGGCCGTCCGCTCGTCGAGCGTGATGGCACCGCTGAAGGTTTCGAGCGCCATGCCCGCCGAGAAATGTTTGCCCGTGCTGCTGATGACCAGCACCCGCGCGGCCGGGCTCATGTGCAGCCAGGACAGCGCGGCGTCGAGCTCGCGCCAGAAGGTCGGGTGCATGGTGTTGAGCGCCTCGGGCCGGTTGAGCACCAAGTGGGCGACATGCTGCTCCACGCTGAGCGCAAAGCAGCTCAACACAGGAGGCGTGGCAGGGGTGGCGTTGGATGTCATGGTCGGTGTTTCCGGAGAAAAGCAAAGTTGAAACCGGCCCGGCACGGGCACGGAGTCGATCGTAAGCGCACCCGCCGCCCGGGATCAGAGCGGTGCGTCTAGCTCGCGTCACTGGCGCGGCGTGCGCCGTCGAATATCGGGCCTTGGGAGTCGCTTCAACGCAGCGTCCAGCCCAAGGCGCGCGCGATCATCATGGCTGCGACGATCAGGGTGAGCAGGCCAAACGCGCGGCGCAGATGTCCGGTGTGCAGACGCTTGGCCAGCACGCGACCGGCCAGCAGCGCCGCGACCGCGCCCGCCCCAAAAGGCAGCGCCACAGCCCAGGGCAGCGCGCCGCTGGCTGCGGCGGCAGCCACGCCGCTGGCCGAGACCAGGGCAATCACGGCGAGGGCGGTGGCCTGGATGCTGCGCAGGTCGAGGTTGCTCAGCTGCTGCAGCGCCGGGATGATGACGAAGCCGCCGCCAACGCCAAACAGCCCGCTGAGCAGGCCCGAAGCCAGTCCCGTCGCCGCGAGCGCGCGCGCGCAGCGCGGGGTCCAGCGCAGCCGGCCCTCAGCGGGGTTGAGTCGGCAGGGAATGTGGCCCTCGGTCTGCGCGGCCTCGGGAGGTGCCGGCCGCAGGCTGCGCCAGGAAACGAAAAGCAGCAGCGCGGCAAAGCCCAGCAGCATGGGCGTGGCGGGCAGGCGTGCTGCCAGCCACACGCCCAGCGGCGCCATGGCCATGCCGAACGCGCTCATGAAGCCGGCCGCCCGGTAGCGCACGATGCCTTCGCGCAGGCCCAGCGCCGCCGCCAGCGCCGCCGCCGTGCCTACCGCAATCAGCCCCGTGGGCGCCGCCTGCGCGAGCGGCAGATGCAGGCCAAACACCAGCAGCGGCACCGCCAGAATGCCACCGCCCGCCCCGGTGAGCGCCATCACCAGGCCCACCGCCGCGCCCAGGGCGAGGGTGGGGGCGAGGGCAAGGATGGCAGGGGCGAGGCTGGCGAAATCCATCAGAACAAGGAAGGTGTGATTGCTTCGGTCTTAGGAGCAGCATCGGACCGATTGACGCCGGGGTCCGGCCGAATTGTTTCAGAAATCCTGCCCGCGCCTGGCGCCGAGGTCGCCGTCAGCGGTTGCAGCGAGCCCACGCGCACGCCCAGCAGCCGAAAGCGCTGGGTGAGGTCCAGACGCTTGAGGCACAGGCCCGCCACCCGGCGGATGTGCGCCGCGTCGGCGGTGGCGTGCTCCAGCGTCGTTTCTCGGGTGACGCGGCGGAAGTCGGCATAGCGCAGCTTCACGCCGATGGTGCGGCCGGCATAACCCTTGCGCACGAGGTCTTCGGCCACCTGCTCGCACAGCCGCGTGAAGATCGCGCCCAGCGCCTCGCGGTCGCGCACGGCGTGCAGGTCGCGCTCGAAGGTGGTTTCGCGGCTGATGCTCACCGGCTCGCTCTCGGTCACGACGGGGCGGTCGTCGCGGCCCCAGGCGGCATCGAACAGCCAGGCGCCGTGGCTCGCGCCGAACTGCTCGACGAGCCAGGCCCGCTCGCACGCGGCCAATTGGCCGATCGTCTCGATGCCCAGCGCCGCAAGCCGAGCCGCAGTTTTTGGGCCCACGCCGTTGATCTTTCGGCAGGGCAGCGGCCAGATCAGCGTCTGCAGATCTTCGGGCTGCACGATGGCGATGCCATTGGGTTTGCGAAATTCGCTCGCCATCTTGGCCAGCAGCTTGTTCGGTGCGACGCCGATCGAGCAGGTCAGGCCCGTGGCGTCAAAGATGCTCTTTTGGATCAGCCGCGCCAGCACCCGCCCGCCCTCGCGCTGGCCACCGGGCACGTCGGTGAAGTCGATGTAGACCTCGTCGACGCCGCGGTCCTCCATCACCGGCGCAATCTCGGTGATGACCTGCTTGAAGCGCCGCGAGTAGCGCCGGTATTCGTCGAAATCCACCGGCAGCAGGATGGCGTCGGGGCACAGCCGGGCCGCCTTCATCAAGCCCATCGCCGAGCCCACGCCGAAGGCGCGCGCCGCATAGGTGGCGGTGGTGATGACGCCGCGGCCCGTGTATTCCTTGAGGCGCGGAAAGGCCGCCACCGGAATTTCTGAGAGCGGCAAGCCCGCATGTGCCTGCAGCAGCGCATCATCGGCGCGCCGCCGCGCCCCACCGATCACCACCGGCAGGCCCTTGAGCTGCGGGTAGCGCAGCAACTCCACGGAGGCGTAGAACGCATCCATGTCCAGGTGCGCGATGCGGCGGGGCAGGGCGGGCGGGCTCACACCCTGGAGCATAGGGCAAGGCTGTGGCACAGTGCGCGCGAGGCCGTGGCTTGCCTCGCAGAGGGAGGCGGCTCGAAGCGGCGCTCAAGGCCAGCGGTGCGTGCATCGAAGGCAGCGGGCAGGTGCTGTTGCGCGCCGCGGTGTCGTCGAGGCGCTGCTCTGCTGGCTGGGCTGGCGCTGCGGTACGCGCTTCCCATTCCATCCCGCAGCCGCTCGCGGGTCATCCAGGAGCTGGTTCAGCGTTGCCTCATCCCGCGCGCAGCGGCGTCGGGTAAGTCCCCGGCAGCAGCACGTCCAGGCCCACGGTGTCGATCTGGGTGTGGCCGCAGAAGGCCATGGTGAGGTCGAGTTCTTTGTGGATGATTTCGAGGCACTTGGTCACGCCGGCCTCACCCATGGCGCCGAGGCCGTAGAGGAAGGCGCGGCCGATGTAGGTGCCGCGGGCGCCGAGCGCGCGCGCCTTGAACACGTCCTGGCCGCTGCGGATGCCGCCGTCCATGTGCACCTCGATGTCTTTGCCGACCGCGTCGACGATGGTGGGCAGCGCCTCGATGCTCGACTGCGCGCCGTCGAGCTGGCGGCCGCCGTGGTTGGAGACGATGAGTGCATCCGCCCCTGACTGCACGGCCAAGCGGGCGTCCTCCACGTCCTGAATGCCCTTGAGGATCAGCTTGCCGCCCCAGCGCTTCTTGATCCATTCCACGTCGCCCCAGTTGAGCGCGGGGTCGAACTGCTCGGCCGTCCAGGCCGCGAGGTTGGCCATATCGGAGACGCCCTGCACATGGCCGACGATGTTGCCGAACTGGCGCCGCCTCGTGCCCGCCATGCCCAAGGCCCAGCGCGCTTTGGTGGCGATGTTGATCATGTTCTTGATCGTGAGCTTGGGCGGCGCGGACAGACCGTTTTTCAGATCTTTGTGGCGCTGGCCGAGGATCTGCAGGTCCAGCGTCAGCACCAGCGCGCCACAGTTCGCCGCCTTGGCGCGGTCGATGAGGCGTTCGATGAAGCCGCGGTCCTTCATCACATAGAGCTGAAACCAGAAACCCTCGCCCGCGTGCTGCGCCACGTCTTCGATCGAGCAGATGCTCATGGTCGAAAGCGTGAACGGCACGCCGAACTTGCGCGCGGCCCGCGCGGCGAGGATTTCGCCATCGGCATGCTGCATGCCGGTCAGGCCCGTGGGCGCCAGTGCCACCGGCATCGCCACCTTTTGCCCCACCATCGTGGTCGCCGTGGAGCGGTTCTCCATGTTGACGGCCACGCGCTGGCGCAGCTTGATTTTCTGGAAGTCGGCGCTGTTGGCGCGGTAGGTGCTTTCGGTCCAGGAGCCGGAGTCGGCATAGTCGTAGAACATGCGCGGCACGCGTTTTTGGGCCAGAACGCGCAGGTCTTCGACGTTGGTGATGATGGTCGGCATGGTGCTCCTCGTGTGTCTGGGTCGATGGCCCGAATGCTAGCCGCGCCCGCCCAGAGCCCCAACTGAAATTGGGCTCGCGCGTGTTGAAAAAAATGACGGACCGACTCTGGGGCCATGCTGCCCTCTCGGCCTCTCAGCCCCTCAGGGTCGCCGGTAGCTGATGCGCTGGCGCGCCCAGTGGCGCGCGTCGAGGCGGTCCAGCCGCACCTGGCCGCCGCTCGAGGGCGCGTGCACGAAGCGGTTGTCGCCCACGTAAATACCCGCGTGCGTTGGCGGGCCGCCATTGGCAAACAGCACCAGGTCACCCGCGCGCAGGTCTTCGGCTGGCACGGCTTGGCCCCAGCCATCGAGCGCGGCGACGGTGCGCGGCGGGCTGAGGCTGGCCGCGTTGCGGTAGACGTAGCCGATCAGGCCGCTGCAGTCGAAACCCCCTTCGGGCGTGTTGCCGCCGTAGCGGTACGGCGTGCCGACGAGGCCGAGCGCGGCGATCACCACTTGCTGCGCCTCGTGCTCGCTCAGGCGTGCGGACACGGGTACCGCGGGTGCGGGCTCTGGCGAGCGCACCGGCCGCGTGCCGCAGGCGGCGAGCAGCGCGGCCACGCCGAGCGCCGCGGCCGCTCGCAGCACACGACGGCGTGTGTCGGACTCGGGGGCGGCGGGCTCTCTTTGCGGCATGGTGCTTTCCGCCGTTTCAGGCAGTCGAAAAAGAATAGCAGAGGAACACCATTTCATGCCGGCATCGAGGGGTTTTTGATACGTGAAGGCGGTGAATCATCGTGCAAAGGCGTCGATCGCGAGGTCGATGAAGCTGCGCACCTTGGGCGTCAGGTAGCGCGCGCTTGCGAACACCGCATGGACGGGGGCCGAGGGCAAGGCCCAGTCCGTCATCACGGGCACCAGGCGGCCGGCTTCGACTTCGGTCTCGGCCAGCAGCTGGGGCAGCTGCGCGATGCCCAGGCCGTCGAGTGCGGCGTCGCGCACGGCGAGGCTGTTGTTCACGTTGAGGCGCGGCGTCGGATCGATGCGCTGGGTTTCGGCGCCACGGTGGAAGACCCAGACGCTGCGCAAGCGTGAGCCCGAGAAGCGAATGAGCGCGCGCTGCGCCAGGTCCTGCGGGTGACACGGTGGCTCGTGGCGCTGCAGATAAGTGGGCGCCGCGTACAGGCCGTAATGCAGTTCGCCCAGCTTGCGTGCGGCCAGTGTCGAGTCGGCCAATGGGCCCACGCGCACCGCCAGATCGAAGCCCTCGTGCACGATGTCGACCACCCGCCCGGTCATTTCGAGGTCCACGGCCACCGCGGGGTAGCGCCGCAAGTAGTCGCGCACCCAGCCGTTGACCGCCAGCAGGCCGAATTCGACGCCGCAGGTCAGGCGCAAGGTCCCTCGCGGCTCACCCTGCGCGTGCTGCACCGCGCGTCGCGCCTCGTCGGCTGCGCCCAGGATGCCGACCGCCCGTTCAAAAAACTCGCGCCCGACTTCAGTCAGTGAGAGCGAACGGGTCGTGCGTGCGAGCAGGCGCACGCCCAATTCGGCCTCGAGCTGGCTGACGACACGCGAGACCTGCGCTTTCTGGCTGCGCAACTGCTCGGCCGCCCTTGTAAAGCTGCCGGTCTGTACGACCTTGACGAAGGTTTCGAGGTGACTGAGTTCCATTGTTGTTGTTTGCGACAACAGAGATTCGCATTCTGAGCGATTTATCTGAATTCGGAAACGAAAGAGACTGCGTTCCGTTTCCTCTTCAACTTTCCGGGAGATCGCCATGAGCCTCAAAGACCCCAACGTCCTGAACCCCAACGCCAAGAAGCGCGTCGCCATCGTGATTGCCAACCCTGCTGTCTCGAGCACCACCGGCTGGCCGGTAGGCTTCTGGTGGAGCGAGTTGACCCACCCGTACCACGTGTTCACCGAGGCCGGTTACGAGGTCGAGCTGTTCAGCCCGAACGGCGGCGCGTGCGAAGCCGACGCGATGAGCGACCCGAACGACCCCAGCGGCTACAGCAAAGCCGATTTGATCAGCCAGGGTTTCATCCACACGCCGGAACTCAAGGCGCTGGTCGACCACACGAAGAAGGTGGCCGACGTCGACGTCGCCGCGTTCGACGCCATCGTGGTGGCTGGCGGCCAGGCGCCGATGTTTACCTTTGAGCACGCGACCGATCTGCATGCCAAGTTCGCCGAGTTCCATACCGCAAGCAAGGTCGCCGCAGCGCTGTGCCATGGCGTGGCGGTGCTGGCCTACGCCAAAGGGTCGGATGGCGAGCTGATCGCCAAGGGCAAGACCGTGACCGGATTTGCCAACTGCGAGGAGGACTACGCGGACAACGCCGTGTGGAGTTATGGATTGCTGCCGCGTGACAAACATGTGATGCCCTGGCGCATCGAGGACCGGCTCAAGGCCATCGGTGCCAACTATGTGCAGGCCGGCCTGTGGCGCAGCTTTGCGGTGCGCGACGGCAACCTGATCACCGGCCAGCAGAACTTTTCGGGCGAAGAGACCGCCCGGCTGGTCGTCGAAGCGCTGGGGCGTTGAACATGAGCAACATGCCCCGCGTTCTCGTTACCGGTGCCACCGGCAATATTGGCCGGGCCTTGGTCGCCCAACTGTTGCACGACGCCCCCGATTTCGAGGTCATCGCGGCTTCTCCGAAAGGGGAGCCCGTCGCACAGGCCTCAGGTCGTGCCTTGAACCTGCTCGAACCCGCATCGACCCGGTCCGCCATGCAAGGGGTGGATCGGCTGTTTCTGGTCACGCCGGCGCATCCCGACATGGAAACCATGACTCTGCATGCGGTCAACGCGGCGCGGTCTGAAGGTGTCCAACACATCGTCAGGGTCTCCGGCGCCGGTGCAGACCCGACGTCAGACATCGCCATTGCCCGCCTGCAAGGCCGCTGTGACCAGATCGTCATCGACTCGGGGCTCGCCTATACCTTGCTGCGTCCGAAGAACTTCATGCAGAACTTCACCAGCTTCCTGCGCGACATGATCCGCTCGGGCACGGTGTACTCGTCTCAAGGTGAGGGGCGCGTGCCCTTCATCGACGCACGGGACATTGCGGCTGTGGCCGCTCGGGTTCTGATGGCACCCGATGACCACGCCGGACGGGCTTACACCCTGACCGGGCCGCAGGCGCTCACCAACGCCGAGGCGCTGGCGGTCATCAGCCGCGAAATCGGGCGAACGGTGACGCTGGTGCCCATCAGCGAGGACCAGGCGATGGCTGGCATGCGCCAAGCGGGTATGCCCGAGCCCTTGGTGCAGGCGATGTCGAGCCTGAACCGCATCATCGCCGCTGGCTGGGTCGCCGAGGTCACTGACGATGTTCCGCGCCTGCTGGGCCGCCCCGCGACGGCATGGCCGGACTTCGTGGCCGAGCACCGCAGCGTCTGGCTCTGAGCACCCAATTCCAACTTCCCATCCACGTTCGACCCAGGAGAAAGACATGAGCATTTCCATCATCGGTGCCGGCAACGTTGGCATGGCGCTGGGCAGCGCTCTGACCCGGCGCGGAGAGTCGGTGGTCTTTGGCGTGCCGGATCCCGGCAAATATCGGGACGCAGTCTCCGCCTTGGGGGATCGCGCCCGCGTGACCACCACTGCGCAGGCGATAGACGCCAGCGATGTCGTGATCCTGGCCGTGCCCTATGCGGCACTGCCCGTCATCGCGCAAAGCGTGTCCGACTGGCAGGGCAAGATCCTGGTCGATGCCACCAATCCGTTGGCCCCGGGCTTGAACGGGCTGCTGGTCGGCACCACGACGTCGGGCGCCGAGGAACTCGCCAAACTGGCCAAGGGCGCGCGTGTGGTCAAGGCTTTCAACACCACCGGCGCTGAAAACATGGCGGATAGCCACTACCCGGACGGCGTGCCGATGATGCCGGTCTGCGGTGACGATGCCGACGCCCGCCAGCGTGTGATGGCGCTGGCCACGCTGATCGGTTTCGATGCCGTGGATCTGGGGCCGCTCATGGCCGCGCGCTACCTGGAGCCGTTTGCGATGACCTGGATCCATTTGGCGCTCAAGCAGGGATACGGTCGCCAGTTCGCCTTCGGCCTGTTGCGCCGTGGTTAAGGCAACGTTGAATCAGTTCCTGCGATGGCGCGTGCCCGGCTGCGGGATGGGATGCGAGGCGCAAACCGTAGCCATAGCCGCAGCTATGGCGAGGAATTGCAACGACGCAGACCGCCCGCCGCCGGGATGCGCGACGCGCGAGGGACTTGTTCAGCGTTGCCCTTGGGGCCTGACCTTCAGCCCAGCCGCTGGCGGTGGCGCTCGATCTGCGCGCGGACCTGCTCGGGTGCGGTGCCGCCGAGTGTGCGGCGGACGTCGAGCGACCCGCGCAGGCTGAGCACGTCGTACACATCGGGCCCGATCGCGGGGTGGAAGGCTTGCAGGACGGAGAGCGGCAGCTCGGAGAGGTCGCAGGCGTGGCTTTGCGCGGCTTTCACCGCGTGGGCGACGGTTTCATGCGCGTCGCGGAAGGGCAGGCCTTTCTTGACCAGGTAGTCGGCGAGGTCGGTGGCGGTGGCATAGCCCTTGCGCGCGGCTTCTTCCATGGCGACGGCATGGACCCGGATGCCGCCTTCCTTGCGGCCGGTCGCGGGGTTTAGCTGCCCACCGATCATCTCGGCAAAGATGCGCAGCGTGTCCTTGAGCGTGTCGACCGTGTCGAACAGTGGCTCTTTGTCTTCCTGGTTGTCTTTGTTGTAGGCGAGCGGCTGGCCTTTCATGAGCGTGATGAGGCCCATCAGATGGCCCACCACGCGGCCAGTCTTGCCGCGCGCGAGTTCGGGCACGTCGGGGTTTTTCTTCTGCGGCATGATGGAACTGCCGGTGGTGAAGCGGTCGGCGATCTGCACGAAGCCGAAGTTCTGGCTCATCCACAGGATCAGCTCTTCCGACAGGCGGCTGATGTGCACCATGCACAAAGACGCGGCGGCGGTGAACTCGATCGCGAAGTCGCGGTCGCTCACGCCGTCGAGGCTGTTTTGGCAGAGCTGAGGCTCGCCGCGCTCGTCGACCATGCCCAGGGTGCGGGCCACGCGCGCGCGATCGAGCGGGTAGGTGGTGCCGGCGAGTGCTGCGCTGCCCAGCGGCAGCCGGTTGGTGCGGCGGCGCGCGTCGGCCAGGCGCTCGGCGTCGCGGGCGAACATCTCCACATAGGCGAGCAGATGGTGCGCAAAGCTCACGGGCTGTGCGACCTGCAGGTGCGTGTAGCCCGGCATGATGGTGTCGACATGCTCGGCGGCGACGTCGACCAGTGCGCGCTGCAGTTCTTCGAGCAAGGCGCCAATCGCGTCGATTTCATCGCGCAGCCATAGCCGCACGTCGGTCGCCACTTGGTCGTTGCGGCTGCGGCCGGTGTGTAGCCGCTTGCCCGCGTCGCCGACGAGCTGCGTCAGGCGCGCCTCGATATTGAGGTGTACGTCTTCGAGGTCGAGCTTCCACTCGAACGCGCCGCTCTCGATTTCGGAGCGGATTTGCGCCATTCCACGCTGGATATCGGCCCAATCGGCGGCTGAAATGATGCCTTGCGCGGCGAGCATCTCGGCATGTGCGAGGCTGCCGGCGATGTCCGCGCGCCATAGGCGCTGGTCGAAGAACACGCTCGCGGTGTAGCGTTTGACGAGATCGCTCATCGGCTCGGAGAACAGCGCCGACCAGGCCTGGGACTTCTTGTCGAATTGGTTTTGTGACATGCGTGGAATCGCGGGATAGGAGCGGGGAGGGACCGATGCGGGCCGGCGGGTGATGGCCGGGCCGCCACGTGCAGGCGGCTCGACGCGGTGGCGGCGCGCGGGGATGTCGCCAATAATTGCCAGCCACACGAGCCGAATCCGGATGAGCGAAGCGCAAATTCTATCGACCCCTAGGGCAATGCTGAATAAGTTCCTGCGATGGCGCGCGCCCGGCCGCGGGATGGGATGCGAGGCGCAAACCGCAGCCATAGCCCAAGCTATGGCGAGGATTTGCAACGACGCAGACCGCCCGCAGCCGGGATGCGCGGCGCGCGAGGGACTTGTTCAGCGTTGCCCTAGCCCTCGGGCCACGCATGCAGCAGGCCCAGGCCGAGCGAGCAACGGCGGCCCACTGGTCTTCGACGCTTGCCGCACCGGCGTGGTGCTGCGTGCCGTGCTGGCCGTCGAGGCGTGGACGGCGGTGATGGTGATGTTCGAGTCGCGCGACCTCATGGGCTGGCTCTGGCGCTTCTCGATGGCCACGGGGGCGGTCTTGCCCGCGACGCTGGCTTGGTTGATCGTGGCCTGCATGCTCAAGCGACCTTTGGCGCGGTTGACATTACCAGGGCAGTACCTGGCGGGCGCGGCTTTGGGCGCGCTCATGGGCCTCTACGGATGCGGCTTGCTCGCCTTGGCTGGGTTTGCAACGTCCGTGCCGTGGTTGGCCAGTGCGCTCGCTGGCGCGATGATGGCCGCGCAGCTCGTCGCCGCGCTGGTTTGGCGCGCGCGGGCTCGTTCGCCCGCGGACGTGCAGGCGCGGTTGGTTGAACTACAGGCACGCATCCGGCCGCACTTTCTGTTCAACACGCTCAACACCGCCATCGCGCTCGTGCGCGACGAGCCGGCGCGGGCCGAGGCCGTGCTCGAAGACCTGGCCGAGTTGTTCCGGCTGGGCTTGCAGTCGCCCGAGGGCGCGGTTCCGCTGGCGCGCGAGCTGGAACTGGCGCGCCGCTACCTCGAAATCGAGCAGGTGCGCTTTGGGCGTCGCTTGCAGATTCGCTGGTCGCTCGACCCTGCGGCCGAAGGCGCGGCGCTGCCGCCGCTGCTGCTGCAGCCCTTGATCGAAAACGCGGTGCGGCATGGGGTCGAGCCCAGCCCCACGGGCGCCGAGATCGAGTTGCGCACCGAGCGCCGGGGTGGGCGGGTCGTCATCACCCTCGTCAACAGCTTGCCGGGGGGCGCGGGCGCAGCGGGCAACGGCATCGCGCTCGAAAACGTGCGCTCGCGCTTGGCGCTGCTGCATGATGTCGAGGTGGGCTTCGATGCGGGCCTGGTCGACGGGCGCTACCGCGTGCGCATCGAAATCCCAGCAGAGCCCATGGCCACGGGAGGCCCCCATGGCTGAAGGCATCGAGGCAGCATCGGCACCGTTGCAGGTTTTGCTGGTGGACGACGAGGACTTGGCCCGCGCGCGGCTGCGCCGGCTGGTGGAGGCTTGCCCCGACCCGGCGGCCCAAGTCGCCGCCGAAGCCGCAGACGGGGCTACCGCAGCCGCTTTACTCGCGCAGCGGCGTTTTGACTGCGTGCTGCTCGACATCCACATGCCCGGAACCGACGGACTCGCGCTCGCGCGCCAGTGGCGCGAGGCGGGCAGTGCGCCCGCCGTGATTTTCGTCACCGCCTACAGTGAACATGCGCTCGATGCCTTCGACGTCGAAGCGCTCGACTACCTCACCAAGCCCGTTCGCGCGGAGCGGCTGTCGATGGCGCTGCGCAAGGTGCGATCGCGCCAGCCTGCGCCCCCTCAGTCGTCCGAGCGGCGCGCGCCGGCGCCCGCAGCGCAAGCCTTGCTGGTGCACGAGCGGGGCCGGGTCGAGCGTGTGCCGATCCACGAAGTCCTTTACGTCAAGGCCGAACTCAAATATTTGACCTTGCGCACCGCGCAGCGCAGCTACATCGCGGAGGGCAGCCTCAGCGAGCTCGAACAACACCACGGCGACTACTTCCTGCGGGTGCACCGAAACGCTTTGGTGGCTCGCCATGCCTTGCGTGCGCTCGAGCGCGCGCCTGACGCCGAATGGGACGAGCTCTGGTGGGTGCGGCTCGACGGCCTGGAGGAGCGCCTGCAGGTCTCGCGTCGACAACTCGGCGGCGTCCGCGAGGCCCTCGAAGCGGTCGCAAAAGTGCAAAAACAATAGCTAAAGAGCACCGTTTCGCGCTGGGATCCGGGCAATTTCTCTCGAAAATGCTGCGGTTCAGTTCAGTCGACCCGAGCCCCCGTCATGCGCACGATGCGCTCGTATTTCGCGCGTTCGGCTTGCATGAAGGCCCCAAAGGCTTGCGGCGTGCTCGGCACCGGCTCGGCCATCAGGCGTGCAAAGCGCTGGCGCACCTGCGCGTCGTTGAGCGCAGCGACGAAGGCGGTGTTGAGCTGCGCGATGCGCTCGGGCGGGGTGCCCGCGGGGGCGACCAGCCCCCACCAGGTATCGATCGCAAAGCCTGGCAGGGTCTCGGCCAGAGCGGGAACGTCGGGCAGCAGGGGGGCTGCGCTGCGCCGTCGTGACCGCCAGTGCCCGGATCTTGCCTGCGCTCAGGTTGGGCGCGGCGGTGGCGAGGTTGTCGAAGTTGAAGTCGACCTGGCCCGACAGCAACGCCAGTTGCGCCGGCGCACCGCCGTTGTAGGGGATGTGGACCACGAAAATCTTGGCCTCGCGCTTGAACCATTCCCCGGCCAGGTGCCCGGCGCTGCCGTTGCCGCCGCTGCCGTAGTTCAGCTCGCCCGGGCGGGAGCGGGCATAGGCGACCAGGTCGCTGACGCTGCGGATGCGCAGCCGCTCGGCCGTCGCCGCATTCATGACCAGCACATTGGGCACGCGCACCATTTGCGTGATGGGGGCGAAGTCGCGCGCGGCGTCGAAGGGCATTTTCGCGAACAGCCAAGGGTTGATGGCATGGGTCGCCACCGCCGCAATCCCGATGGTGTAGCCGTCGGGCGCTGCTTTGGCCACCGCATCGGCGCCGATGTTGCCACCCGCGCCGGGCCGGTTTTCGATGACCACCGGCCCGAGTGAGCCTTTGACCTGCTCGGCCAGCACCCGCGCCGTGGTGTCGATCGGCCCACCGGGCGCATAGGGAACGATGAGGCGCAGGGGTTTGCCGCTGTCGGCCGCGGACCAGGGCAGGACGCTCAATCCGAGGGACGCGCAGGCGGCTTTCTGGAGCAGGCATCGACGTTTCATACCGAGATTCTCACCCCGACGCGCTGGCGGCGCATCGCAACAATCCCTTACCCGGCTTTACGTTCTTGGGGTCATCGGCAACGCCTCGGTTGGCGTTGCTGGGGTGTGGTCGGACAGGCGCTTGGTCGCCGTCGATTCACGATCCAACACTCTGATTTATTGGAAGGAGCCCACGATGAACCAACTTCTGCGGACGCTGTTCTTGACCGCCACCTTCGCAGCAGCCGGCAGCACCATTGCGCAACCGGCGACGCCTCGGGTGGACCAGCGTGAAGCCCATCAGCAACAGCGCATGGCCCAAGGCGTGGCTTCGGGCCAGCTGACGCCGCGCGAAACGCAGCGCCTCGAGGCGGAGCAAGCCCGCATCGAGCGGACGGAAACCCGCGCCAAGGCCGACGGCGTGGTCACCCCGGCAGAGCGCCGTCACCTCGCCCACGAGCAAAACCGCGCCAGCCGCCACATCGCCAAGCAAAAGCACGACCGCCAACGTCGGCACTGATAGAGTCCAGCAGCACGCCCAGGCTCAGGCCGGTTTCGCTCTGCAGCGGCACCCACTTCACGGAGAGGCCGCGCACTTGGGCGGTGTCTGCGGGGTGGTTTGTCCGATCGCGCTCGGAGGCGGCCGATAGGCCCAGTTCCACCTTGGGCAGGGGCGCAAAGCCAAAGGCCAGCTCCTCGCTGCGGGCCAGCGCATCCCAGGTGTGGCGAGCCTCGATCTTGAAGCCACCGGCGTCCAACGTCCCGGCGTCGTCGGTGAGCATGGGGCTCTCGGCGTGGCTGGCGAGGGCCCAACTGACACCCAGCACGGCTGCAGCCGCGTGCCGCCACGGGCGGGCCCGATGGTGGATGCGCGCGGCAGCCATGACTTACGCAGCCGCCTTGTCCGCCTCGGTGGTGAAGGCGTCGGCGAAGAATTCCTGTTCGGGCAGACCCGCGGCCAGGTAGTCGCGGCGGGCCGACTCGATGACGATGGGCGCGCCGCAGGCATAGACCTGGTGGCCGCTGAGGTCCGGCGTGTCTTCGAGCACGGCACGGTGCACGAAGCCGGTGCGCCCCGTCCAGGCGTCTTCGGGCTGCGCGTCCGACACCACCGGCACGTAACGCAGCCAAGGCGTGGTCGGCAGTTGCGCGCGCACCCAGGCGTCCAGGTACAGGTCGGCCGGGCGACGGCCGCCCCAATATAGGGTTGCGGGACGGGTGTTGCCGATGAATTGCAGATGTTCGATCAATGCTTTGATTGGGGCGAAGCCCGTGCCCGATGCGAGCAGCACCATGGGCCGGTCAGATTCCTCGCGCAGGTAAAAGCTGCCCTGCGGTCCTTCGACGCGCAGAATTTCGCGCTCTTTCATCGCGCCGAACACATGGTCGGTGAACTTGCCCCCGGGCATGTGCCGGATGTGAAACTCGGCGACCGGCACGGGCGTGCTCGACCCTTCGAGGGTGCGCATCAGCGTGTGGGGTGCGTTGGCCATGCTGTAACTGCGACGCGTGCCGTCGCGCAGCAGGATGTCGAGGTACTGGCCCGCGAGGTAGGTGAAGGCATCGCCCGCCGGCAGCTGCAGTTCGAGGCGCATGACGTCGCTGGCGAGCCGCTCGAGCCGGACGACGCGCGCGGGCATTTTCTTGATCGGGGGAAGTCCTTCGGCCGTGACCTGCCGGGACTCGATCACGACGTCGCTTTGCGCAACCGCGCAGCAGGTCAACACATAGCCCTGTGCCTCCTCCGCGGCGGACAAGGCCTTCTCTTGATGCGGGCCGTGCACCACGCGCCCGTCGAGCAGCTTGCATTTGCAAGAGCCACAGGCCCCGTCCTTGCAACCATAGGGAAGGCCCACGCCGTGGTGCAGCGCGGCCGAGAGGATGGTTTCGGCCTCGCGCGCCTCGAACGAGCGCCCGCTGGGCTCAACGGTGATGGTGTAAGGCATGTTTGGGTATCCTTCGAGTGCAACGCTGGGCAGCCCCAGCGCGGGTCGATTCCGTGCTGGGCTCGGACATCGAGCATTCAGGGGCCGACCGCCTCTGCGGTTCTGCGGGGCTTGCCGCGTTGTTTAGCCAGTGATTGGGGAACCGAATTTTGCCTTCAAACCAAAGTCCTCTCGGCGCACTGCCTGCGCGCTTTCGCCGCGAGCGCGTCCTCATCGTCGGTTGCGGGGACGTGGGCTTGCGCGTCGCCGCACGCCTCAAGCCGCGCGTGCGTCGTTATGCATTGACCTCGTCGCCCGAGCGGGTGCCGCAACTGCGTTCCGCTGGCATCACCCCACTGCTTGGCAACCTCGATCGACCCGAGACGCTCGCTCGGCTCGCCGGCATCGCCACGCGCGTCGTTCATCTGGCACCGCCACCGAGCGACGCGGGCCAGCAATGGTGGCGCGATCGACGCACTGCGGCGCTGACCCAAGCCCTGCGTCGCCGCAGCCGGCCACGATCACTCGTCTATGGATCGACCTCGGGCGTGTATGGAGACTGTCGGGGCGCGTGGGTCGCGGAAACCCGCCCTGTGGCGCCTCAGACCCCGCGTGCGCAAAGGCGGGTGGACGCCGAGCGGATGCTCCGGTTTTTCGGGCGCGGCGGCACGCGCGTGACGATCCTGCGGATCCCCGGCATTTACGCGCCCGATCGGCCTGGTGGTACGCCGCGGGAGCGACTGCTGCGGGGCACCCCCGTCCTTGCCGCGGAGGATGACGTCTACACCAACCATATCCACGCCGACGATCTGGCGCGCGCCTGCCTGCTCGCGCTTTGGCGGGGGTCTGCGCAGCGCGTGCTCCACGTCAGCGACGACAGCAGCTTGCGCATGGGCGATTACATGGACCTCGCCGCGGACCTCTATGGACTGCCCCGGCCGCCGCGCGTGCGGCGCTCCGAGGCGGAGCGGACGCTGCCGATTTCGCTGCTGAGCTTCATGGGAGAAAGCCGTCGGCTCGTCAATACGCGCCTCAAGCGCGAACTTCGGCTGCGCCTGCAGTACCCGACACCGACCGTCGGCTTGCTCTCTAAAAAATAGCGAAGAGCCGGCTATTGACGCCGGCCTCCAGCGTAAAAAGCACGGAAATTGGCTCAGGCAAGCTTGTCGAGCGTGCCGGTGGCTTCGGCCAGCAGGTAATAAAAGGTCACGCGGCTCTTGCGGTTGACGCCCTTGAGTTTTTCCAGGACTTTTGCAATCCCCGCTTCGGCAGCCTCCGGCGACAGCCCCAGTTTCTTGGCCGCAAAGCCGTCGCGGACGGTCGCGAGCTCCTTGGGGTCGGAACCAGAAACCAAGGATGAATCCGGATTGCGCAGCGCAATACCGCAGTACTTCACGATGGCGTTGACTGCCGCTTCGCTGGCATTGGGGGCGTATTTGCGGACGTCGGCGAGATAGTCGCTCATGGTTCAGTCTCCTGTTTCGACAAAAAGGCCCGGCCGCGAGCCGCGTGGATCGTCAGCGGTACAGCCGGAGTGGCTTGCCGGCGCCGCTGAGCGCCAGCAGTGCCGATCATCACACGGGCGCGGGGCGGCTTGGGCCGCAGACGGGCTTGGGGCCAGGGCACGCGCCCATCCGTGTGGAATATTTGGCATCGGTGCTGGCTGGGTGTCACATGAGGGTGCTGCTTTTGTGTTGACTTTCCGCGCGCGGCTGCTGGGTGCATAAACGCTTTCGTCTGTATCAATGCGAAACGTTGTTGCCGCGGACTTCTTGCATAGGCTTGCGGTCGGGACAACTCAAACGCAGGGAGAAACTCATGACCATTTCGAATCGCTCCTCGTGGATCGCTCGGCGTCGGTTTCTGGCGTTGGGAGCGTCTGCCATCATGGGCGGCGCTGCACGCGCGCAGACGTCTTTGGGACCGCTGGGCTTGCTGGTGCCGGCCTACATCAACCCGAGCGTCGACATGAGCTCCTGGAACGTGTTGGCGACGACGGCGACCCGTGTGCCTTTGCTGGCGATCATGAATCCGTCGAGCGGGCCAGGGCGCCGACTCGATGCCTATTACCTCGCAGCCGCGCAGGCCGTCGCGCAATCCGGCGGGCGGGTGCTGGGTTATGTCTACACCTCGTATGGAAAGCGGTCGCTCTCCGCCGTGCAAGCCGACGTGGATCGGTATTTTTCTTGGTACCCGGTGGCGGGCATCTTCTTCGACGAAATGGCCTCGACCGCCACGTCGCGCAACCTGAAATATTACGGCACGCTGGCCACGTACGTCCGAAGCAAGGGCCTGGGTGCCATGATCGTCGCGAATCCGGGCGTCGCCTTCGATCAGGCGTTTGCCGAGAATCGGACCGCAGACGTCTTTATCGACGCCGAAGACCCCGCGGATACGGTTCTTTCGAGCGGTCAAGCGAGTTGGACGCAAAACTATTCCCCGGGGATGTTTGCCGAACTGGCCTACGCCGCGGGCGATGATGCGGCAGTCGTGCGGTCCTTGGCTCAGCGCCGCATCGCTTGGGTCTACTCGACCCGGCTTCCCGCAGCCGACCCTTGGGCCGCGCTGCCGGATGACTTCGCGGCCGAAGTCGATGCGCTTATCGGCATCAACGCCACCCGCTGAGTCGCTGCGCACCAAGGCAGCCGGTTCCCCTAATCGCAGCCCGCCGTTCAGCGAGGCATGGGAACCGGTGAGGCTGCTGCCGGGGTGGGGCCCAAGGCTGCGGGCTCGATCGGGATGATCTGCACCCGCACCCAGGCACCCGGGTCTTGCGCCATGTGCGTGATGTATTGTTTGCCCGCGTATTCCCACGTGACCTGGTAGCCGATGACCCGGCTTTCGACCACGTTCTGCGTCGTGCACTGCTGGGCCGCTTGAGCTTGGGCACGGTTCGAGCTTTCGATCTGGTTGCCGACGATCGCGCCGCCGACGATTCCGGCACCGGTGGCGAGGTCGCGCCCTGAGCCGCCGCCGATGGCATTGCCGATCACCCCGCCGGCTATGGCTCCGATCACGGCACCGACACCCGTGCTCGTTGGGCTTGGCGGGGTGGCTGGCGGGGCGCAGACCTGCCGCTGCACCGTGACCGGCTGCACGATCGGGGTCGACGACACCACCCGCGCCCATTCGTCGGCCTGCGCCGCCCAGGGCATGGCGGCAAGCACCGCCGCTCCGCAGAGCAGCAGCGGCAGCGAGGGACGGCGAGTGACCGCTTTCTTGTTCATCAGGACCTCCGAGGCCGGAACGTGTGGAAAAGTGCTTGAGCAGCGCGTTTCTAGATGGGTACTGCTCCTCCGATCGTCAAGAGCGCATTAACATGAGCCCCCCGTGATCACTCAAACCGGCCGGTACGACTGCAGCAGCGGCCTTTGCACCTCGGCGGTTGACCCATGATGCCTCTTTCCCGGTTTCGCGTTCTGGTCCAGCTCAGCGACCCGCACATCGTGCGTCCAGGCCGTCTTCTCGAAGGCGAAATCGACACGGCGGAATTTCTTCGACGTGCGGTCCAAAGCGTGCGGGCCCTGCCCGAGCGGCCCGATGCGGTGCTCGTGAGTGGCGACCTCGTCGACGCGGGACACGAGGACGAGTATGCCCATTTGCGCACCCTGCTCGAACCCCTGGGCTGCCCGCTGTGGTTGATGCCGGGCAACCACGATTCGGCAGCCGCGCTGCGCCGGTCGTTCCCGGATCATCGCTATCTTCAGGCGGGTGCTGATCCTGGGCTCGAGCCCTTCGTGCTGTATGCGCAGCGCCTGGGCGATTGGCGTGTGGTGGCGGTCGATACGGTCGTTGCAGGCGCGTCGCACGGCGCTTTGTGCGCTCGGCGGCTGCGCTGGCTGGAAGAGACTTTGGCGGCCGAGCCGGATGCGCCGACCGTGGTCGCCATGCACCATCCGCCGTTTCGCAGTGGCATCGAGCACATGGACCAAATCGGCTTACGCGAAGGCGGCGATGAACTCGCCCGGATCTTGTCGCGGCATAGCCAGGTTCGCCGGCTCATTTGCGGGCACCTGCATCGCCCGATTTTCAGTGTCTGGGGGGCGTGCCCGCCCTGACGGTGCCATCGACGGCGCATCAAATCGCGCTCGACTGGCGCGAAGAGGGGCTGACGGCCTGGCGCAGCGAGCCGCCAGGTTTTGGGGTGCACCTGCTCGGAGAGGATGGGCACATCGTGAGCCATGTCGCCGCCAGTGGCGACTATGGGCCGGCTCATCCGTTCTGAATCTGGGCTTCGCACACAACCCCGGCTGGGGTCGTGGGGCTGAAGGAATAGGCTGGTGCCCGGGGCCGGACTCGAACCGGCACGCCTCGCGGCGGGGGATTTTGAGTCCCCTGCGTCTACCAATTTCACCACCCGGGCGGGCAGGACTGAAGCCAAAATTATGGCACAGTGTCGGCATGAACTACCCGACGATTGAAGACGCGGTCGGCCACACGCCGTTGGTGGCCTTGCAGAGGCTCGGCGCGGCAACCTGGCGACCGCGCCGCAACATCATCCTCGGCAAGCTCGAGGGCAACAACCCGGCGGGCTCGGTGAAAGATCGGCCAGCTCTGTCGATGATCCGGCGGGCCGAGGAGCGCGGCGAAATCCAGCCGGGCGACACGCTGATCGAAGCCACGAGCGGCAACACCGGCATCGCGCTGGCCATGGCCGCGGCCATACGGGGCTACCGCATGGTGCTGATCATGCCGGAGGACCTCTCCATCGAGCGGGCGCAGACCATGAAGGCCTTTGGGGCGGAACTCATCCTCACGCCCAAAAGCGGGGGCATGGAGTACGCACGCGATCTGGCCGACAAGATGGTGCGCGAAGGCAAAGGGCGCGTGCTCGACCAGTTCGCCAACCCCGACAACCCGCGCATCCACTATGAGACGACCGGCCCGGAGATCTGGGAGCAGACCCAGGGGCGGATCACGCATTTCGTCAGCGCCATGGGGACGACTGGGACGATCACGGGCGTGTCGCGCTTCCTTAAGGAGAAAAATCCGGCGGTCCGCATCATCGGGGCGCAACCGTCCGAGGGTTCGCGGATTCCGGGTATCCGCAAATGGCCACCCGAATATCTGCCCAAAATCTACGACCCGAAGGCGGTCGATGAGCTGGTCTACGTCAGTCAGGCCGATGCCGAGGAGATGTGCCGGCGCCTTGCGCGCGAGGAGGGGATCTTCGCGGGCATTTCGGCTGCGGGCGCCTGCTGGGTTGCCCAGCAAATCGCGGCCTCGGTCGAGGATGCGACCATCGTGTTCGTCGTGTGCGACCGCGGCGACCGCTATCTCTCCACCGGCGTTTTTCCGGCATGAGCGATCGGCCAAGGACAGGGCCAGACGCCGAGCGTGGTACTCGGTGGGGGCGTTGGTCGAACTGGCTTCGGCAGGCTTTCCTGCTCTTCCTTAGAATGGCCCGAAGCCAAAGGAGTGACGCTGTATGAACATCGACAAGGAGATCGACACCCGCGGGCTCAACTGCCCGTTGCCGATTCTCAAGGCCAAGAAAGCATTGTCCGAACTTCAAAGTGGCCAGGTGCTGCGCGTCGTCTCGACGGACGCGGGCTCGGTGCGCGACTTCCAGGCCTTCGCGCGCCAGACCGGCAACGAATTGGTCGAGCAGCAACAGACCCCTGCGGGCGAATACATCCACGTCTTGCGCCGGCGTTGACGCAAGGTCGAGCCGGGGGCGAGCGCCAGAGGCATTTGCCGGTGTGCACGGCGCCCGAAACGGGGCTCAGCCTCTCAGCCCGTGTTGCGCAAGCCCGCCGCGATGCCGTTGATGGAAATATGGATGCCGCGCCGCACGCGCTCGTCATCGGCACCGCTGCGATAGCGGCGGACCAATTCCACCTGCAAGTGGTGCAGCGGATCGATGTAGGGAAAGCGGTTTCGGATGGAACGCGCCAGTGCGGCATTGCCACTGAGGCGCTCGGTCGCGCCGGTGATGCGTTCCAAAGCGTCGATGGTGCGCCTCCATTCGGTCTCGATCGCGGTGAAGATGCGCCGGCGCAGGCGCGCATCGGGGAGCAGCTCCGCATAACGCGACGCCAAGCCCAGGTCGCTCTTGGCGAGCACCATGTCCATGTTCGAGAGCAGGGTCCGGAAGAAGGGCCACTGGCGGTACATCTTTTGCAAGAGCGCGAGCGCACGCTCGCGCTCGGGCGCGCTGGGCCGATCGAGGAATTGCGCCACCGCTGACCCAAAGCCATACCAGCCCGGCAGGGTCAGCCGGCATTGCCCCCAGCTGAAGCTCCAGGGGATGGCGCGCAGGTCCTCGATGCGCTGGCTGGCGCGCCGGGAGGCCGGACGCGAGCCGATGTTGAGCTCGGCGATCTCCCGGATCGGTGTGGCGTTGAAGAAGAAACGCTCGAACCCTGGCGTTTCATAGACCAGATCCCGATATGCCTGCATGCTCGATTCCGACAACTGCGCGGCGGCCTGGAGAAAGGCGGGTGTGGCGGCTCGGGTGGGTTGCAGCAGGCTCGCCTCGAGCGTGGCCGCAACCAGGGTTTCGAGGTTGCGTCGCCCGATTTCGGGGTTGGCGTATTTGGAATTGATGACCTCGCCCTGCTCGGTCAGGCGGATCTGGCCGCGAACGGTTCCGGGGGGTTGGGCGAGGATGGCTTCATAGCTCGGGCCGCCGCCGCGACCCACCGTGCCCCCGCGCCCGTGGAACATGCGCAGCCGCACCGGCCGCCCCGAACGATGGAGTTCGTCGAAGAACTCGACCAAGGCGATTTCCGCGCGGTAGAGCTCCCAGTTGCTGGTGAAGATGCCGCCATCCTTGTTGCTGTCGGAGTAGCCCAGCATCACGTCTTGCTCGCCGCCCGAACGCTCGATCAGGTCGAGGACGCCTGGGATCGCATAGAAGTCCCGCAGGATGTCGGCGGCGTGACGCAGATCGGCAATGGTTTCGAACAGCGGCACGACGATGAGCCGCGCCGAGCCCTCGCCGTCGAGCGTGCCGCGCATGAGCCCGACCTCTTTTTGCAGCAGCAGCACCTCGAGCAGGTCGCTGACCGTCTCGGTGTGGCTGATGATGTAGTGCCGAATGGCTGCCGCGCCGTAGCGGTCGAGCATGCGGCGCGCGGTTTCGAACACGGCGAGTTCGCTGCGGGTGCGCTCGGAGTAGTCCGCGTCGGGCACGCGTAGGACGCGCGCGTCCGAGAGCAGGCGTTGCAGCAGTTCCTGCCGCGCGCGTTCATCGAGCACTTCGTAGTTCGGGGCCACCCGCGCCACGCGCAACAGTTCGGCCACGACCGCTTCATGCTGATCGGAGCTTTGCCGCAGGTCGATCGTGGCGAGATGGAAGCCAAAGACTTCGACGGCGCGGATCAGGCCGCGCAGACGTTGCGGAATCAAGGCCTCGCCGTGATGCGCGCGCAGCGAGGTTTCGATGACGCGAAGCTCGGCCAGGAACTGCGCGGCGTCGGGGTACGGGTTTTGCGGTGCCACCGCGTGCCGCGCGGCCTCGCCGCCGCTGAGCGCCTTGAGGGTGGCTGCCAGCCGCGCGTAAACCCCGGTGAGCGCGCGTCGGTAAGGCTCGTCGGCCCGGTGCGGGTTGCGGTCGGGCGATTGATCGGCCAGCGCCTGCATTTCGGGCGTCACCGCGACGAGTCGGGTCGACATCGAGAGCTCGGCGCCGAGATGGTGAACTTCGGTGAGGTAGTGGCGCAGCGCGAGATCGGACTGCCGCGACAGCGCGTAAGCAAGCGTCTCGGCGGTGACGTTGGGGTTGCCGTCGCGGTCGCCTCCGATCCACTGACCCATGCGCAGAAAGGCCGCCACGGAGGACTGGCCGAGCGCGTCTTCGAGGTCGGCGTAGAGGCGTGGGATTTCGCGCAGGAAGGTCGTCTCGTAGTAGCTCAGCGCGTTTTCGATCTCATCGGCGACGGTGAGCTTGGAAAAACGCAGCAAACGCGTTTGCCAGAGCTGGACGATGCGCGCACGCAAGGCGGCTTCGTTGCGAGCCAATTCCTTGGGCAGCAGCGCGTCGCGGCTCAGGCCCTGCGCGGCGGAGCGGGCACGGATCTCGTCGCGCTCGGCGAGCAGCCGGGCGATGCTGCGTTCGGCGTCGAGGATGCTCTTGCGCTGCACCTCGGTCGGGTGGGCGGTCAGCACCGGGGAGATGTAGGCGTGCTCGAGCGTGCGGGCGATGGTCTGGGCGTCGATGCCGTGGCCGTGCAGGCGACGCAGCGCGTGTTCGAGTGAGCCTTCTTGCCAGCGACCCGCGCGTTCGTAGACGGCGCGCCGTCGGATGTGATGCCGGTCCTCGGCCAGGTTGGCCAGGTGGCTGAAATAGGTGAACGCGCGAATGACGCGGACGGCTTGCTCGCTGCTGAGGCTTTTGAGCCGCCGCTTGAGCGCCGCGTTGGCCGCCTGGTCGGCGTGGCGGTGAAAGGCCACCGACAAGCGTCGGATCTGCTCGACGAGGTCAAAAGTGTCGTCCCCTTCCTGCTCGCGGATGACGTCACCGAGCAGACGCCCCAAGAGGCGAATGTCTTCGATCAAGGGACGCTCGGCGTCGCTCGCAGCGTGACGGGCGGGCGTGGAGGAACGGGCGGGGGATGGGCGGGCGGCCGGTGCGGATTCGGAGGGGGCGGTCATCGGGTTGGGCAGGATTCGACCCACGGGTCGAGACCCGCTGGCCGATGGGGTCGACAAGAGGTCCGGCTGCACCGGACCCGGTTTCACGCCGAGCCCCTGCGGGGCTGGTGCGAAGCGCACATGCTAGCATCAACGCCGTTTTGGCATGCCTCTTGGAGGATCGATTTTGACGTCCGCCCCTTCGTCTCTGGTCATTGCGACCCGGGAAAGCCGCTTGGCCCTGTGGCAGGCGGAACACGTCCGTGCGCGTTTGCAGTCGCTGGGTTTCGGCGTCGAGTTGCTCGGAATGACCACGCTCGGCGACCAGATCCTCGACCGCACCCTGAGCAAGGTCGGCGGCAAGGGTTTGTTCGTCAAAGAGCTCGAGGTGGCGCTGGCCGAGGGGCGGGCGGACCTCGCCGTGCATTCGCTCAAAGACGTGCCCATGGATTTGCCCGAGGGCTTCGCGCTGGCCTGTGTCATGGCGCGGGAAGATCCGCGGGACGCCTGGGTGTCGGCGGTCTGCGCCGGGCTCGAGGATTTGCCCGCGGGTGCGGTGGTCGGGACCTCGAGTCTGCGCCGCACCGTGCTGCTGCGCGCGCGGCTGGCCGAGCTGGGTCGCTCGGACGTGCGCATCGAGCCCCTGCGCGGCAACCTCGACACGCGGCTGCGCAAGCTCGACGAGGGCCAATATGCGGCCATCGTCCTCGCCGCGGCCGGCCTCAAACGGCTGGGTTTGGGCGCACGCATCCGGCGCGTCTTCGAGCCCGACGAAATGCTGCCGTCTGCTGGCCAGGGCGCGCTGGGCATCGAGATCCGGGCCGATCGCCATGATCTCGAAGCCGCTTTGGCGCCGCTGGCCGATGCCGCAACCTGGCTTTGCGTCAGCGCCGAGCGGGCGGTGAGCCGTGCGCTCGGTGGCAGCTGCTCGATGCCCTTGGCGGCCCATGCGGTGCTCGCTGGCGGCACGCTCAAGCTGTCGGCCGCCTGGGGCGACCCCGAGGGCGTCGCGCCGCTGCTGCGTGCCGAGGGCAGCGCTGAAGTCGGCGATTCCGCGCAGGCCGAGGCGCTCGGCGTGCGCGTGGCGGCAGACCTTCGCGCTCAGGGCGCGCGGTGACGGCGCCGCGGCAGCCGGGTTGCGCGGCGCGATGACGATGCCGGTTGCGATCGTCACCCGGCCTGAGCCGCAGGCCGCGCGCTGGGTGCGCTCGCTCGAGAATCTGGGCATCTGGGCCTGGGCCTTGCCGCTGCTCCAGATCGGTGCGGTGTCGCCCACGCCCGCGCTCGAGGCCGCGCGTGAGCAGCTCGGCGCCTACGACGCCGTCATGTTCGTCAGCGCTGCGGCCGTGGCGCATTTTTTGGGATCAAAACCGGGCCATGCCAGCGTGAATTGGTCTTCGATAGCTCTGAAAACAAGAGCGTGGGTGACCGGCCCGGGGACGCGGCGGGCCTTGCTGGAGCGTGGTTGGCCCGCCGAGCGCATCGACGCGCCCGCGCTGCAGGCGGGCGCGTTCGACTCCGAGGCGTTGTGGCAGCAGGTCAGCCCCGGGGTGCGGCCTGGCGTGCGGGTGCTGATCGTTCGCGGCGGTGATGCCCAAGGGCGGCCGGAGGGGCGTGAATGGCTCGCCGATCGGCTGCTCGCGGCGGGTGCGCTCGTCGACGGGGTGGTTGCGTATCGACGATTGCCGGCCGAGCTGGGGCTGGAGGAGATCGCCCTCGTGCAGTGGGCCTTCGACCATCGGGCGGTTTGGGTGCTGAGCAGCACGCAGGCGCTGGGCGTGCTGCGCCGGAGGCTGCCCGACGCGCCTTGGCAACGGGCACGCGCTCTCGCAACCCATACGCGGATCGCCGAGGCGGCACGGGCGCTCGGATTCGGCTCGGTCGCTTTGTGCCCGAGCGACCCCGCAGCCGTTGCCGCGTCGATAAAATCGTTGCAATGAACGAGCCAGCGCCGCACAGCCCCGATGCCATGCCCTCGGATGCGCCGCACGAGGGCGCTGCTGTTGTGCCGCAGGCGGCAGCAGGCGCATCCCGTGCGCTGTGGCGGCAGCCTTGGTTTTGGTTGACGCTGGCCTCGGGGCTGGCGCTCGCCAGTAGCTTTTTCCTGTGGCAGAAAGTTTCGGGCATGGCCGAACAGCTCGCCCGCCAAAGTGCCGAGGCCACCGCCCAGTCCATCGAGGCACGGACCCTGGCGCGGCAAGCGCTCGACCAGGCGCGCGACGCCGCGTCGCGGCAGGCGGTGCTCGAGGCTCGCCTGGCCGAAGTTTCCTTGCAGCGCAGCCAGATTGAAGAGTTGCTCCAGACCCTGTCGCGTTCGCGTGACGAAAACCTCATCGTCGACATCGAGGCGGCGATCCGGCTCGGCCAGCAGCAGGCGGAACTCACCGGCAGTCCGCAACCGCTGCTCGCTCAGCTCAAGAGCGCCGAGCAGCGACTGGCCCGTGTGGCCCAGCCGCGACTCGCCCCGCTGCAGCGTGCGCTCGCCCGTGACATCGACCGCATACGAAGCGCCAACCTGCCGGACACGCCCGCCTTGCTGGTCAAGCTCGACGAACTCGTGCGGCTCGTCGACGAAATCCCACTGGCCGCCGATCCGCCGCCCCGCAGCCAGGGGCGGGCGCCGGCCGATGCGCCGCCGCTTCGGGCCGAAGACCCACTGTGGCAGCGCTGGCTCGCGCGCGTCTGGCAGCCGTTCCAGGGCCTGGTTCGGGTCTCGCGAATCCCGCAGCCCGAGGCCGCGTTGCTCTCGCCTGAACAGGGCTTTTTCCTGCGCGAAAACCTCAAGCTTCGCATCATCAACGCGCGGTTGGGGCTGCTGGCGCGCCAACATGCGGCGGCGCGCGCCGATCTGGCTGCTGCGGCGGACCTGATCAACCGCTATTTCGACCCCGCGTCGAAGAAGACCCAGTTGGCTGCCACGCTCTTGCAGCAAATCCAGAGTCAGATGCGCAGCGCCGAGCTGCCGCGGGTCGACGAAACGTTGGCCGCGCTGGCCGCCGCCGCAGGAGCCACGCGTTGACCGGCTCGGCTGATCGTCGTTGGTGGCTCCGATGCGCATCGTGATTCGCCTGCTCATCCTTTTCGCGGTGGCCGTCGCGCTCGCCCTGTTCGCCGGGGAGAACGTGGCGACCGTGAGCGTGTTCTGGCCACCTTGGCGGGTCGATCTGTCGCTCAATCTGGTGCTGCTCGGGCTCGTCGTCGGCTTTGCGCTGCTCTACGCCGCCATGCGCGCCCTCGGCGCCTTGCGGGCGCTGCCGGCCCAAGCCCGTGCCTGGCGTTTGCAGCAGCGCGAGCGCGCTGTGCATCGCTCGCTGCACGATGCCTTGGCCTGGGAGCGCTCCGGGCGTTACACGCGGGCGCGGCGTTCCGCCCTCGAAGCCCTCGGACGCCTGCAATCGCCCGACCTGGCTCGGGCCTTGGGCGCGGAGACGGCCGTCGCACTGCGGGCGCAGGCGCACCTGGCCGCAGCCGACGCTTCGCATGCGCTGCGGGACCACCGCGCGCGCGACGAGCATCTGCAGCAGATTCTGAATCCGCCCCACGTTGGGTCGGGCGCTGTCGCGGCCGCGCCTGCGGTATGGGCCGAGGCCGCGCGCTTGCGGGCGGCCCAGTGGGCGCTGGATGACAACGACGCCGCGGCCGCCCTCGATTGGCTCTCCAGCCTGCCGCAGGGCGCGCAGCGGCGCACGGTGGCGCTGCGCCTGCGCTTGAAAGCCGCCCGTGTCGGCGGGCGGACCCAACTCGCCCTCGAGACCGCGCGTTTGCTCGTCAAGCACCGCGCGTTCGCGCCGCAGGCGGGCCTGAGCTTGCTACGCAGCCTCGCGATCGATTGGATCGAACAAAGCCGCGAGCCCGAGCAAGTGGTTCAGGCCTGGCAGCAGTGCACGGCCGTCGAACGTGCGTTGCCGGAAGTGGCGGTAGCCGCCGCGCGCCGACTGCTCGACCTCTCGGGCAGTCCGGTGCTGGCGCGGCGTTGGCTCGAGCCGGTTTGGGTGCAGGTGTTCGAGGCCGGCGGCGAATCGACCGCCGCTTTGCGCACGGGCTTGGTGCTGGCACTCGAGCGTTGCCTCATCACCGGTGACGGCGCCGCCGACCGCGAATGGCTTGCTCGCATCGAGCAGGCACAGCAGCGCCACCCCCGCGACGGGCATTTGCAATACCTCGCGGGCATGGCGTGCAAACAGCGCGAGCTTTGGGGCAAGGCCGAGTCTTTACTGCAGCAAGCCGCTGCGAGCCTCGAGCAGGCACGCCTCCTGCGGGCTGCCTGGGTGGCACTCGCCGAGTTGGCCGAGCGTCGCAACGACACGGCAGCCGCGATGACGGCCTGGAAGCAGGCCGCAGCCGTCTGAGAGGCCGAGAGGCAATCGGTCATACCCGCTTTGACGCCCCAAAACACGCCAGAGGGCGTTGCAAATGCGCGCCGTAGCCCGAGCTACGGCTGTGCTTTGCGCCTACTCGGGCGCGTTTTGGGGCGCCCCTTCGGGCACGCCCAATTCCCTCTCAGCCTCTGAGCTGAAGCGGCCGCTCGCCAGCGCCGCGCCGCTCATCCCATCCCGGCGGCGGCGCTCGCGCGTCGCCTAGGGGGGGAGATCACCTACCCCTCTCAGAAGGGAAGTTCGAGGTTCTTGAGGTCGCGTCGTGTCTCCACCAGGATCAGCGGCGCGTCATCCGGGGCCACGGGTGCGGGGCGCTCGCGCGGAACCCGCGGCGGCGCGACTTCGGCGGCGATGGCTTGCTGGGCCGCCGCGACCTTGGCCGCATCGGAATGCACCCAAACCAAGCCCGACGCTCGCGCCAAGGCTTCTAGGCTGTCCACAGGCAGCCGATACGGCTCGACCGCAGCCGGTGCTGCGGGCTCGGCCCGAGCGGCTGCAGCCGCTGGCGCGGGTGCTTCGGCAGGCAGGGCTGCTTGCTGAGCCGGAGCCGGCTCCGCGGGCGCCGCCGCCTGCGGGGCGGGAGTCGACTCTGCCAGCGCTTCGCTCGGCGCGGGGGCCGCTGGCGCTGTTGCTGGCTGCATCGCGGCGGTCTCGGGGCGGTCGAAATACGAACGACGCCCGCTGGTGCTGGGCGCGGCTTCGTCCGCCGGGGCGGCCGGTGTTGCGGCTGCTTCCCGGTCGGGAGCTGGTGCAGCTTCGGTCTCGCGTGTGGTGTCGCGGTCGCGGCGTTCGCGGCGGCCACGCTCGCGCGGGCGGCGATCGCGCGTGCCCTTCGGTTCGACGGAAGTCGTGACGGTTTCTGCGCCCAAGTTCTGCGCCGTCAGCGCTTCGGTGTCCGGGGTGGTCGATGCAGCCGTCTCGGTGGCCGTGCCAGCCGATTCGGGGCGGGCGGGACGCTCGGCGCGCCCTTCGGGACGGCCTTCAGGCCGCTCGCGTCGCTGATCGTTGCGCCCGCCGCGCGGTCGCTGCGTCGCGCCGGATGAACCGGTGTTCGGCGCGACGGTCGGCGACGACGACGCGTTCAACTCGGCCTCGGCGGAGCCGCCCTGGCGGACCGTGGCGCGTTCACCAGCCGCTTCGCCGCCGCGGCGGTTGTCGCGCCGACCCTCGCCTCGATCGTTCCGGCGTCCTGAGCTTCGCTGCCCATTGTGCCCATTGCCGCGCCCGCCCCGGTTGCTCTCGCCGTTGGTGGTGCGCGATGCGGGCGCGGCAGGGACGGCGCTCGGCTCGGGTGCGCTGGGTGGGGTGGCAGCGGCCGGAGCGAACAAGGCCTTGATCCAGCCGAAGAAGCCGCCGCTCTTGCCTGGGGCCGTCGTCAGCGGCACGGGTGCAGCGGCAGGCGCGGTCGCGTCGGGTGCCGCTGCGACCGGGGCCGGGGCGGGGGCCGGAGCGGGCATGTCGGGCAGCACGCCCTTGATCATGGGCGTTTGGCGGTTCGTCGGCTCTTGCGAGCGGCGGGTGATCGAGGTCGGGTCCTCGACTTCTTCGGCCAGCTTGTAGCTGGGCTCGATGAGGTCGAGCCGCGGGTCGTCGTGGCGCAGCCGCTCGAGCTTGTAGTTGGGCGTCTCCAACGCTTTGTTGGGCACGACGAGCACGTGGATGCGCTGCTTGAGTTCGATTTTGGCGATCTCGGTGCGCTTTTCGTTGAGCAGGAAGGAGGCGACATCCACCGGGACTTGGCACAACACCGAGGCAGTGTTGTCCTTCATCGACTCTTCCTGAATGATGCGCAGGATCTGCAAGGCCGAGCTTTCGGTGTCGCGGATGTGGCCGGCGCCGCCGCAGCGCGGGCACGGAATCGAAGATCCCTCGGACAGCGCGGGCTTGAGGCGCTGGCGGCTCATTTCGAGCAGGCCAAACTTGCTGATCGAGCCGAACTGCACGCGCGCGCGGTCCTGGCGCAGCGCATCGCGCAGGCGATTTTCGACTTCGCGGCGGTTCTTGCTTTCCTCCATGTCGATGAAGTCGATCACGATCAGACCGCCGAGGTCACGCAGGCGCATCTGGCGGGCTACCTCATCGGCGGCTTCGAGGTTGGTGCGCAGCGCCGTTTCCTCGATGTCACCCCCCTTGATGGCGCGGGCCGAGTTGACGTCGATCGCAACCAAGGCTTCGGTGTGGTCGATGACGATCGCGCCGCCGCTGGGCAGCGCAACGGTGCGCGCGTAGGCCGTCTCGATCTGGTGTTCGATCTGGAAACGCGAGAACAACGGGGCATCGTCGCGATACCGTTTGACGCGAGCGGCGTACTCGGGCATCACGTGCGACATGAACTGCTGCGCCTGCTCGTAAATGTCGTCGGTGTCGATCAGGATGTCGCCGATGTCCTGATTGAAATAGTCCCGGATGGCGCGGATGACCAGGCTCGATTCCTGATAGATCAGAAACGGGCCCTTGCTTCCTTTGGCCGCGTTTTCGATCGCCGTCCAGAGTTTGAGCAGGTAATTCAGATCCCATTGCAGTTCGGCCGCGCTGCGTCCGATGCCCGCGGTACGGGCAATGATGGACATGCCCTTGGGGTATTCGAGCTGGTCCATCGCCTCCTTGAGCTCGGCGCGGTCCTCGCCCTCGATGCGCCGGCTGACGCCGCCGCCGCGGGGGTTGTTCGGCATCAGGACGACGTAGCGCCCGGCCAGGGAGATGTACGTCGTCAATGCCGCGCCCTTATTGCCGCGCTCTTCCTTCTCGACCTGGACGATGAGTTCGTCGCCTTCGCGGATCACGTCCTGAATGCGCGCCTGACTGGGCGCTACGCCGTCGGCGAAGTATTGGCGTGAAATTTCCTTGAAGGGTAGGAAGCCGTGGCGATCCTCCCCGTAGTCGACGAAGCACGCTTCGAGCGAAGGCTCGACCCGCGTCACGACGGCCTTGTAAATATTGCCCTTGCGCTGCTCGCGCCCTTCGATTTCGATCTCGTAGTCGAGCAGTTTTTGCCCATCGACGATGGCCAGGCGGCGTTCTTCGGCCTGGGTTGCGTTGATCAACATCCGTTTCATCGCGGAACCTCAAAAATGAAAGTACCTGCCCTCGCGGGGCACACGATGCCGGAGTCGAAACCGGGAAACCTGGAGAAAACCGTTGCCGCAGGCGGCCGCGACGGAGAGAGCCTCAGCTCCTCTGTGGGCGTGGGGGGGCGTGGATGAGGGCGAGGGTGCGGGCGCGGCCTTCAGGCAGCGGCGACTCGACGAAGGCGTCAGCCAACGAGGGGCGGCTGCAAACGGCCGATGCCATGTGCTGCGCGGGCATCGGCAGCCAGCGCCAGAACATCAGCATCGTCAGGAACCACACGGCATGTCTCGCTTTTGATCCGTTCGCGCACGGCTTGGGCGCGCGAATCTCGGGTATTCGTTCAGGGTTTCAGGTGTCGGCTCTAGCCCAGGTCATGGCGTGCCACTGTCGGCTCGAGCCTTCAGTCTGCGCGGCATGGTTTCAGGCGGCATCGACCTACCGGCGTCGGGATTGAAGTCGAATAAACTCCCCGCTTTCGGGGCGTATTTCCATCGAACTTAACCACTTTCCGACGACCGTGAGCCGCATTATAGGGCCCGAGGGGCAGCCGCAGGTGCCGGACGCGGCTCGGGTGTGTCACCTCACGGTCGATGAGTCGGGCGTCGGGCAACGACTCGACAACTATTTGCTGCGGCAACTCAAAGGGGTGCCCAAGACCCATGTGTACCGCATCATTCGCAGTGGCGAGGTGCGGGTCAACAAGGCGCGCGCGCAGGCCGACACCCGGCTGCAGTGTGGCGACCTCGTTCGGGTGCCGCCGGTCCGAGTGGCCCAGGCTGCGCCTGCGGCTCTGCGACCCGCACCCCCGCGCGACTTCGAAATTCTCTACGAAGACGAGGCCTTGCTGGCGATCCACAAGCCTGCGGGCGTCGCCGTGCATGGCGGTTCGGGGGTGAGTTACGGCGTGATCGAGCAACTCCGGCAGGCCCGGCCCGAGGCGCGGTTTCTCGAACTCGTCCATCGGCTCGATCGCGAAACCAGCGGCATTTTGCTCGTAGCGCGGCGGCGCAGTGCCTTGACGCGGCTGCAGGAACAGTTCCGTAGCCGCCAGACGGGTAAGACCTATCTGGCGTGGGTGCTGGGCGAATGGCCGCAGCGGCTCAAAGTGCTGGATGCACCGCTCAAGCGGTATTTGGTGGCTGCGGGTTCCGCGGGTGCGACGGCTGGATCGGAGGGTGAGCGTCGGGTTCGGGTGGCTACCCGCGACGACCCGGATGCGCAGGCCGCGCTCTCGCTCGTGCGGGTGCGCGAGCGCGCACCCGGTTTCACCTGGCTCGAGGTCACGATCAAAACCGGGCGCACCCATCAGATCCGTGTGCACCTGGCGTCGGCGGGCTACCCGATTGCCGGGGATGATAAATATGGCGACTTTGATCGGAACAAGGCTTTGACACGCAGTGGCTTGCGGCGGATGGCCCTGCACGCGTGGAAGCTGGAGTTTGACCATCCGACGACCGGCGCGCGCATGGCGCTCGAGGCCGCGCCGCCGCCGGATCTCGAGGAGTTTTGGAACCATGTCCGCAACCGCTCGGTTTGATCTCATCGTCTTTGACTGGGACGGCACGCTGTTCGATTCAACGGCGCTCATCGTGCGCTGCATCCGGCAGGCGGTCGAAGACGTCGGCGGGACCGTGCCCGATGAAGCCGAGGCGAGTTGGGTGATCGGCCTCGGCCTGGCCGAGGCCATGCGCCGGGCGGCGCCGGATGTGGCGCAGGAGCGTCTGCCGGATCTGGTGGCCCGCTACCGCCACCATTATTTCGCTGCCCAACACGAGATCGCCCTGTTCGACGGCGTTCGGGCCTTGGTCGAAGAGCTCCAGCGTGCCGGTCGCACCCTCGCGGTGGCGACCGGCAAAAGCCGGCGGGGTCTGGATGAAGCGCTGAACCACAGCGGCCTGCGCCCGTATTTCTCGGCGACGCGGACTGCCGAGGAGACGGCGGGCAAGCCGCATCCCCAGATGCTCTTCGAACTCATGGAGGAGCTTGGCTCCGACCCAGACCGCACGCTCATGATTGGGGACACCACCCACGACCTGGAGATGGCGCGCAACGCCGGCTGTCCGGCGGTGGGTGTCGCGTATGGGGCGCACGATCCCGCGCTGTTGCAGCCCTTGCAGCCACTGTATGTGGCGCCTACGGTCCCTGATCTTCAGCGCTGGCTGCGCGAACGAGGCTGAGTGCATGGCGCCCGTCGATCAGCCCGTGGCTTTGTGTGCCAGCTCGGATTTGCTGGAGGGCGGCGACGCCGTGCCGTTCGAGGTTCGTTGGCGCGCAGAGCCGTGTCGGGCGTTTGCCGTGCGCTGGCGCGGCCGTGTCCATGCCTACCTGAATCGGTGCAGCCACCTGCCGATGGAGATGGACTTTCAGCCGAACCGGTTTTTCGACTCCAGTGGACAATGGCTGATCTGTGCCACGCATGGTGCCACGTACCGGCCCGATACGGGTGCTTGCGCCGCAGGACCCTGCCGAGGCCCGCTGACCGCGATTACGGTCGAAGAGGTCGCCGGCACGGTGTTTTGGCGGCCCTCGAAAGACATACAGCCCGAGCCGACTTTTGATGACCTTTGACGATCGATCTCCATGAATTCAAACGATGCTGAGCGTCCGGTCGCGACGCCCGAAGACGCGACTTCTGCTGTCTCTGCGGCCTCCGACGCCGCCGCGGCGGGCTGGGAGCGCCAGACGCTGGAGCGGTTGGCGTTTGCGGCCCTCGAGGAGCAGCGAGCCGCGCGTCGCTGGCGCACGGCCGTTCGCCTCGGGTGGCTGCTGTTTTTCGTCGCCCTGGCCTGGATGTTTTACTCGAATGGGGCGGTCCCCAAGGAGCCGTCGACCGCGCACACCGCAGTGGTCGAGATCAAGGGCGAAATCACCTCCGACGGCGAGGCGAGCGCGGCCCAGGTGGTTGCCGCGATGCGCGACGCGCTCGAAGATTCGGGTTCGCGCGCGCTGGTGCTGCTGATCAATTCGCCCGGCGGCAGCCCCGTGCAGGCGGGCATCATCAACGACGAGATCGCGCGGCTGCGTGCCCAGCACGGCAAGCCGATTTATGCGGTCGTGGAAGAGTCTTGCGCCTCTGCCGCGTATTACATCGCGGCAGCGACCGACCGGATTTATGTGGACAAGGCCAGCATCGTTGGCAGCATCGGCGTCCTCATGGATGGCTTTGGCTTTACCGGCTTGATGGACAAGCTGGGCATCGAGCGACGGCTGCTGACGGCGGGAAAGAACAAAGGTTTCCTGGATCCGTTCAGTCCGCAAACCGAGGCCCAGCGCGCCCACGCGCAAACGATGCTCGACCAGATTCATGCGCAATTCATCGCAGCCGTGAAAAAAGGGCGCGGGGATCGGCTCAAGGAGCATCCCGACATGTTCAGCGGGCTGTTTTGGACCGGCCAGCAGTCGATCGAATTGGGTCTGGCCGATGCATACGGAACGCTCGACTCCGTCGCCCGCGATGTGGTTCACGCGGAAGACATCGTCGATTACACCCGCCGCGAAAACGTCGCCGAGCGGCTCGTCAAGCGATTTGGCGCCGCGGTGGGTGAGGGCGCGGCTCGGGCGCTTCGGACGGCACCCCCGCTGCGCTGACGAGCCGACCGAGCTATCGCCCGATCGCAAACACCGCGGGCCATTCGGCTGCGACGGCGTCGATCGCCATCGTTCGCCACGCGCTGACCGGCTGGCTGATGATCCGGCCACCCGGCAGCGTGACGCCCCAGGCCACGGCCAGCAGGGTTTGGGGAGCCAGCGTTTGCACCAAGGCCTGCAGCAGGGCGCGGTTGCGATAGGGTGTTTCGATGAACAACTGGGTTTGTCCGGTCTTGATCGCGTAGGCCTCGAGGGCGCGGATGCGCTGCACCCGTTCATCGGGGTTTTGCGGGAGATAACCGATGAAGGCGAAGTTTTGCCCGTTGAGCCCGCTGGCCGCCAGCGCCAGGACTGGCGAGACGGGACCCACGAGCGGAATGACGGGCAGGCCCAGACGGTGCGCGGCGCGGACGACCGCACTGCCGGGATCGGCGATGCCGGGCATGCCGGCTTCGCTGAGCAGTCCCATGTCGGCGCCGGCCCGCGCCGCCTCCAAGAGGCCTGCCGCGTCGTATTCGGCGCCAGCAGCGCCAGAATGATCCCCTTTCTTGTGGGCCAGGCGCGGTAACTCGGTGATGTGCTGCGCTTGCAGGGGGGCGGCCAGCGGCACGATGGCCGAGATGCGCTTCAGATAGGCCCGAGCCGAACGCGCGTTTTCGCAGATCCAGTGCGTGATCTGCGCGGCAGCCGCCAGGGTGCCGGAGGGCAGGGAGTCTTCGAGCCGGGTGGGTTCCGCACAGCCATGGTCGAGCGGAGCCGGTACCAGGAACAGCCGTCCGAGCCGGGGTGCGGCGGGCTGGCCCACTGCATCGGACAACGACGTTTTCGAGGGCTGGGTCATGGCAGCTGCAGCCCGGCGGCTCGCAAGAGTCGGCAGGTTCGGATCAGCGGCAGCCCGACGAGCGCCGTCGGGTCGTCGCTTTCGATGCAGTCGAGCAAGGCGATACCGAGCCCCTCGCTGCGCGCGCTTCCGGCGCAGTCGTAGGCGGGCTCGGCGGCGAGATAGCGCTCGATCGCCTCGTCGTCGAGCCCATCTGCCTGCGCGCGAAAGCGAACCCGAACCTCCGCGCACTCGGTTTGCGCAAAATCGGCTTCGATGCAGACCACCGCGACGGCGGTGTGAAAGTGGACCCACTGGCCGCGCATCCGCTGCAACTGGGCGCGGGCGCGCTCGTGTGTGCCAGGTTTGCCCAAGGACTCGCCATGCAGATCGGCCACTTGGTCAGAGCCGATGACGATCGCTCGAGGATGGCGCTGGGCCACCGCCTGGGCCTTGGCCAGCGCGAGGCGGGCGGCCAAGCGGGCTGGGGTTTCGCCGGGCAGGGGGCTCTCATCGACCTCGGGAGCGGTGACTTCGAAGGGGATCTGCAAGCGTTCAAGCAAGGCGCGGCGATAGACCGAGGTCGAGCCGAGGATCAGCGGGCGGCGCGCAGGGGCTTGTTGGGGGACGTGCATGCGGCGATTCTCTTACACTCGCGCCATGAAGCCGATCTTCAATCTCAAGCGAGTCGACATTGACGCCTTTGCCCGGCGCGGCGGCACGTTCGAGATCGTGGAGCCCCTCTCAGGCTTTGCGCGTGTGGTCGCCGATGCGGTGGGGGGCGTCGAAGGCTTGTCGGTGCAGGCGCGCGGGCTCGGTGAGGCGCGGCCGCAACTGGGGGGCGGGCCGCAGATCTGGTTGCATCTGCAGCTGCAGGCGGTGGTGCCCTTGCTTTGCCAGCGTTGTCTCGGTCGGGTCGAGATCCCGGTCGAGGTGGACCGGTGGTTCCGCTTTGCGGCCGACGAATCGATCGCCGAGCGGCTCGATGACGAGGTCGAGGAGGATGTCCTGGTGCTGTCGAAGGACTTTGACCTCCATGCGCTGATCGAAGACGAGTTGTTGTTGGCACTGCCGATCGTGCCCAAGCACGAGCAATGCCCGGTCGATGTTCCTTTCGCCGTGGTCGATCCAGACTTCGAGGCGGCGCAGGCCGAGCGGGCGCGGCCCTTCGATGTGCTGGCTCAGTGGACGGCGGGGAAAAAGGGGCGGGATTGACCGGGGCTGTGCGGCTCGGGCGCCATGCGGGCCGCCACGTGGCACTGCTGCGGTATAATGAAAGGCTGTCTCGACCTAGGTTTGAGACGTTCGACGCAGGGGTCGGAAACCCTTATGCCTTTGGGCGGTTCCCCAGCCGGCAGGTGTCCTTTGGATTGCTCCCTGCATTCCGTGATTTTTCTCCATTCGACTCAAAGGAGCCAACATGGCTGTCCAGCAAAACAAGAAATCGCCGTCCAAGCGCGGCATGCACCGTTCGCACAACGCGTTGACGGTGCCCGGTATTGCGATCGAGCCGACCACCGGCGAGGTGCATCTGCGCCACCACATCACGCCCAACGGTTTCTACCGGGGCCGCCAGGTGATCAAGCCGAAATCCGAAGCCTGAGCCGTTGGCGCAGGACGAGGCCCGTTGCTACGCAGGTAGCTCGGGCCTTTTTCTTTGTCGGGCGCGACGCCGCGACACACCACCTCTGGCCCATCCGCAATGACGACGAGTTCCCTGACCCTTGCGGTCGATTGCATGGGGGGCGATTTCGGCCCCGAGATCACTTTGCCGGCCTGCCGCCAGTTTTTGGAGCGCCATCCCGATGCGTCGCTGATTCTCGTGGGGCTGCCCGAGGCGCTGGCCAAGATCGACTGGCCGCGCACGCGGGTCGTGACTGCCAGCGAGGTGGTGGCGAGCGACGACCCGGTCGAGGTCGCGCTGCGGCGTAAGCGCGATTCGTCGATGCGCGTGGCGATCGCCCAGGTCAAGGACGGCCAGGCGCAGGCGGCGGTCTCGGCCGGGAACACCGGCGCGCTGATGGCGGTGGCCCGTTATCTGCTCAAGACGCTCGAGGGCATCGATCGTCCGGCGATTGCGACCCAGTTGCCCAACGTGCGCGGCGGGGCGACGACGGTGCTCGATCTCGGGGCGAACGTGGATTGCACGGCGCTGCACCTGTTGCAGTTCGCGGTCATGGGTTCGGCCCTGGTTTCGGTGCTCGATGAGCGTCGCACGGCGCCGTCGGTGGGCTTGCTCAACATCGGCGAAGAGGTAATCAAAGGCAACGAGATGATCAAGCGCGCGGGTGAATTGCTGCGCGCGGCGGGGGAGGCGGGAGACCTCAATTTCATTGGGAACGTCGAGGGCAACGACATTTTCAAGGGAACGGCCGACATCGTGGTGTGCGACGGCTTCGTCGGCAACGTGGCGCTCAAGACCAGCGAAGGGCTTGCCAGCATGATTGCGGAGTTCCTCAAGCAAGAATTTTCGCGCAACCTTGGGACGAAGCTTGCGGCGGTGGTGGCCTACCCGGTTTTGGCGGCATTCAAGAAGCGGGTCGATCACCGGCGCTACAACGGTGCGGCGCTGCTGGGTCTGCGTGGCTTGGTGTTCAAGAGCCACGGTTCGGCGGATGCGCTGGCATTCGGCTTCGCGCTGGAGCGGGCGTATGATGCCGCCCGTCACCATTTGCTCGATCGCGTCGAGGCGCGCATCGCCCACGCGGCGCCCTTGCTGGCGCTGGGCGTTGCGGCCCCCGCGGGCGCCAGCACTGCACCCACGAATCCATGAGCCTTTACTCTCGCATCACCGGCACCGGCAGCGCGCTGCCGCCGCGCCGACTCAGCAATGCCGACATGGTCGAGCGTCTCGCTCGGGACGGCATCGAAACTTCGGACGATTGGATCGTCGAGCGGACCGGCATCCGCGCGCGCTACTTCGCGGACGAGGGCATGTTCAGCAGCGATTTGGGCGCCGAGGCCGCGCGCCGCGCGATCGATGCCGCGGGCCGCTCACCGGCCGAGGTCGACCTGATCATCGTCGCCACATCGACGCCGGACATGGTGTTTCCTTCGACGGCCACCATCGTTCAGCGCAAATTGGGGATCGCCGGTTGCCCCGCGTTCGACCTGCAGGCGGTCTGCACCGGTTTCATTTATGCGCTGACCGTGGCCGATGCCATGATCCGCTCGGGTTCCGCCCGCTGTGCGCTCGTGATCGGCGCCGAGGTGTTCAGCCGCATTCTCGATTTCAAGGACCGGACGACCTGTGTCTTGTTCGGTGACGGGGCGGGCGCGGTTGTGCTCGAAGCGTCCGAGCGGCCGGGCATCCTGGCCACCGACATCCACGCCGACGGCCGCCATCTCGACATCCTGTGCGTGCCTGGCCATGTGCAGGGCGGGCAGGTGCTGGGCGACCCCTTGCTGAAGATGGATGGGCCGGCGGTGTTCAAGCTCGCGGTCGGGGTGTTGGAAGAAACGGCCCGCGCGGTGTTGCAGCGCGCAGGCATGGGCTCGGAAGAAGTCGACTGGCTCGTGCCGCACCAAGCGAATGTGCGCATCATGCAAAGTGCTGCGCGCAAGCTCAAGCTGCCGATGGATCGCGTGATCGTGACGGTCGATCAGCACGGCAACACCTCGGCCGCGTCGATTCCGCTCGCGCTCGACGCCGCGGTGCGGGACGGGCGCATCCAGAGCGGCCAGACGGTCTTGCTCGAGGGGGTGGGCGGGGGCTTCACCTGGGGCTCTGTGTTCCTCAAAATGTAGCAACAGGGGGTCGGTTTCTGCCGGCGATCGCCTGATTTCTTCTAAAAATCCGAGAGAGACATGAGTACGTTTGCCTTTGTATTCCCGGGCCAGGGTTCGCAGTCGGTTGGCATGCTCGACGCCTGGGGCGATCACCCGGCGGTGCGCGAGGCCGTGGCCGAGGCTTCGGATGCCTTGGGTGAGGATCTGGCCAAGCTCATCCACGAAGGGCCCAAGGAGGCGCTGGCGCTGACGACCAACACGCAGCCGGTGATGCTGGTGGCGGGTGTGGCTGCCTGGCGCGCCTGGCGTGCGGAGGGCGGTGCCGAGCCCGCTTTGCTGGCCGGGCATTCCTTGGGCGAATACTCGGCTTGGGTGGCGGCCGGGGCGCTGAGCCTGGCGCAGGCGGCGCCGCTCGTGCGTCTGCGCGCCGCAGCCATGCAGGAGGCGGTTCCGGTCGGCACCGGCGCCATGGCGGCGATTCTGGGGCTGCCGGCCGACCAAGTGGTTTCGGGTTGCGCGGCGGTGACGGCCGAGTTCGATCCGGCCTCAGGCGAGCGGGTCGAAGCGGTCAATTTCAACGATCCGATACAAACGGTGATTGCGGGCACGCGCGCGGCGGTGGAGCGCGCCTGCGAGCACCTCAAGGCGGCCGGTGCCAAGCGGGCGCTGCCGCTGCCGGTTTCGGCGCCGTTTCACTCGAGCCTGATGCGGCCCGCGGCCGAGCGATTGCGCGAGCGGCTCGAACAAACCGAGTTTGCGCCGCCGCGGATCGATGTCATCAACAACGTCGATGTGGCCATCGAGCGCGACCCGGCACGGATTCGTGATGCGCTGTATCGGCAGGCCTTTGGCCCGGTTCGCTGGGTCGAGACGGTGGTGGCGATGAAGGCGCGCGGCGTTTCCACGGTGGTGGAGTGTGGGCCTGGCAAGGTGCTCTCGGGGCTGGTCAAGCGGATCGATCCCTCGCTCGAGAGCGGGGCGATCGACGGTCCGGCGGCCTTGGCCGAATGGAAGTCGCGGCTGGCTTGAGGCCAGTCGCTGTCTGGAATGTCCTCTCAGAAGAAAGCATCGACGATGTCGCAAGAGCGAATGGAAGGCCAAGTGGCCTTGGTTACGGGCGCCAGCCGGGGGATCGGCGCGGCCATTGCCCGCCAACTGGCGGAACAGGGTTTTCGGGTCATCGGCACGGCCACGACCGAGGAGGGGGCGATGCGGATTTCGGCAGCGCTCGGCTCGGATTCGGGTTCGCGGGGGGTGCGGCTCGATGTGAACGACGCACCGGCGGTCGAGGCGCTGGTCGAGAGCATCGTGAAGGAGCACGGCGGATTGCAGGTGCTGGTCAACAACGCCGGGATCACCCGGGACATGCTGGCGATGCGGCTCAAGGACGAAGATTGGGATGCGGTGCTCGACACCAACCTCAAGGCCGTGTTTCGCCTCAGCCGCGCCGTGATCCGCCCGATGATGAAGCAGCGCTACGGGCGCATCATCAACATCACGAGCGTGGTCGGGGCCTCGGGCAACCCGGGGCAGGCCAACTACGCCGCGGCCAAAGCCGGGGTGGCCGGCATGAGCCGGGCGCTGGCGCGTGAGCTCGGCAGCCGTGGCATCACCGTCAACTGCGTGGCGCCGGGCTTCATCGAGACGGACATGACGGCTGCGCTCACGGAAGAGCAACAGAAAGCGTTGCTGAGCCAAATCCCGCTGGGCCACCTGGGCCGGCCGCAGGACATCGCCCACGCCGTCGCGTTTCTTGCGAGTCCCCAGGCGGGCTACATCACGGGCCAGGAGATCCACGTCAACGGTGGGATGTACATGGCCTGAGAGGCTGAGGCGCGGCGCTTGTGCCCTGCGCGCCGGGGTGTCTGCGCTCGGGCTTCATGCCAGGCCGCAGGCCTGTCGTTAGGGACCGGCCTCTAGGCTGGTTAAAATCAAGCTTTTCACAACCCTCAGAGGGAACCCATGAGCGATATCGAAGCACGTGTCAAAAAGATCATCGCCGAGCAACTCGGCGTGGAAGAGTCCCAGGTCACCAATGAGAAAGCCTTCGTGGCCGACCTCGGTGCGGACTCGCTCGACACGGTGGAACTGGTGATGGCGCTGGAAGATGAGTTCGGCATCGAAATCCCGGATGAGGACGCCGAGAAAATCACAACGGTGCAAGCCGCCATCGACTACGCCAAGTCCAAGCAGGCCTGATCGAACATGACCCGTCGTCGCGTCGTCGTCACGGGTTTGGGCTGCATCAGCCCCGTGGGAAACACGGTGGCCGAGAGCTGGTCCAACCTGCTCGCTGGGCGCTCCGGCATCGGCCCCATCACCCGGTTCGATGCGTCGGCGTTTTCCTGCCGCATCGCCGGTGAGGTCAAGGGCTTCGACCTCGGTGCCTATCTGTCGCCCAAAGATGCGCGGACGATGGACACCTTCATTCATTACGGCATCGCGGCGGCGGTCCAGGCCGTCGAAGATGCCGGCCTGCCCACGGGTGAGGCGCTCTCCGAAGAAGCCGCGACGCGCATCGGCTGCATCATCGGCTCGGGCATCGGCGGCTTGCCCCTGATCGAGGAGACGCACGCCGAGCTCGTGGCGCGGGGGCCGCGGCGCATCACGCCGTTTTTCGTTCCGGCCTCGATCATCAACATGATCTCGGGCCATGTGTCGATGCGGTTTGGCTTCAAAGGTCCGAACCTCGCCATCGTCACGGCCTGCACGACGGGCTTGCACAGCATCGGCGAAGCGGGCCGCATGATCGAATACGGCGATGCCGACGTGATGATCGCCGGCGGCGCTGAGTCCACGGTTTCGCCCTTGGGCATCGGCGGCTTCGCGGCCATGCGGGCGCTCTCCACCCGCAACGATGAGCCCGAGCGCGCCTCCCGCCCCTGGGACCGGGACCGCGACGGCTTCGTGCTGGGCGAGGGCGCGGGCGTGATGGTGCTCGAGTCCTACGAACATGCGAAGGCGCGCGGGGCACGGGTCTACGCCGAGCTCGCGGGCTTTGGCATGAGCGCCGATGCCGGCCATATCACGGCGCCGAACATGGACGGTCCGCGGCGGGCGATGGTTCAGGCGCTGGCCAATGCAGGCGTCGGTCCCGAGGCGGTGGATTACCTCAACGCCCACGGAACGTCGACGCCGCTGGGTGACATCAATGAAACCAATGCCATCAAGGCAGCGCTGGGCGAGCACGCGAAGAAAATCGTCGTGAGCTCCACCAAGTCGATGACCGGGCATTTGCTGGGTGCGGCCGGCGGCATCGAGAGTGTGTTCACCGTGCTGGCGCTGTACCACCAAAAGTGCCCGCCGACGATCAACCTCGAGAACCCAGATCCGGAGTGTGACCTCGACTACTGCGCGAACACGGCGCGGGACATGCGGATCGACGTCGCGCTCAAGAACAACTTCGGCTTCGGCGGCACCAACGGCTCGCTGGTGTTCCGCCGTCTCTGAGAGGCTGAGAGGAAATCGGTCATGCCCGCCTGGACGTCCCAAAGTACGCCCGAGGGCGTTGGAAATGCTCGCAGTAGCCCGAGCGATGGGGCTGCTTTGCGCCTACTCGGGCGCGTTTTGGGCCGTCCTTACGGGCACGCCCAATTCCCTCCCTGTCCCTGACTCCATGCCCGTGGAGCGGCACGGGAGACACCACGCGCGGCGGCACCATCAGGTTCCCGCCGTTCGTTATGCGCTGCGACCCACCGCCGGACCCAAGGCGGTGGTCGCAGCGCTTTTGTTTTCGACCCTGATCTTCCTTGCCCTTGGGGTGCGGGCCGGCTTGTCCTGGGGCGCGGCATGGGCGGCAGGTGCCGTCGCCCTCGGCAGTGCGGGGTTTGCCCTGCGCACGCTGGGCCAGCCTTCCGAGGGCTGCTTGCAATTCGATGGCGAGCGCTGGCTCGGGCCGCAAGGGGCAAGCTGCAGTGCCTGGCGCGTGCGCCTCGACGGTGGCCGCTTCCTGTGGGTCGAGCGGGTGGACGGTTCGGGGCCGAGGTGGCTTTGGCTGTCTTGCAGCTTCGACCCGGAACACTGGGGCGCGCTGCGGCGGGCCATCGTCGCAACGGCGCGGCGGCAGGAGGCCGACCATGGATGAGTCGAGCGAGCGGCCCGCGCAAGGCGCAGGGTCCGCATCACCCCTGCCCGACGAGGACCGGCCGCTGGTCGAGCGGGCTCAGGCTGGGGACACCCGCGCCTTTGAATTGCTCGTGCTGAAGTATCAGCGCCGGGTGGAGCGGCTCGTGGCACGCATGATTCGCGACCCCGCCCTGGTCGAAGAGGTCACGCAGGAAGCCTTCATCCGTGCGTGGCGGGCGCTACGGCAGTTCCGCGGCGACGCGCAGTTCTATACCTGGCTGTACCGGATTGCGGTCAATACCGCCAAAAAAGCCTTGCTGGAACTCAAGCGCATGCCGCAGACCCGCAGCGACAGCGCCGAAGCCGAAGACGATGAAACTTCCGGCGCGAAAGACGAACCAACGACGGCGGAAACCCCGGAATCGGAACTGGCGGCGCGGGAAATCGCCGAGGCCGTCCATGCCGCAGTCGAGGACCTGCCGCCCGAGTTGCGCGAGGCCGTGACGCTGCGCGAGATCGACGGCTTGAGCTATGAAGAAATCGCCAACGTCATGAACAGCCCGATCGGAACCGTGCGTTCGCGGATCTTTCGTGCACGCGAAGCCATCGCGTCGAGGCTGCGGCCGCTGCTCGAGCACCGCAGCGGCAAGCGCTGGTGAAAGCCCGCCCCGTCCCGCCCAGAGCCGAATTTGACGAACTTTCATCGGAGTCCCGTGAATACATCGACACCCACTTCCGCGACCCGCATCGGAGCGCTGCCCCCGTCCGACGAATGCATCAGCGCGCTGCTCGACGGTGAACTCGAGGGTGCAGCGCTGGCGCTCACGATCGACGAAGTCAGCACCGACGACACGTCGTGCGCCAATTGGCGGCTCTACCGGCTGGCCGGTGAGGTGCTGCGGACCCAGGCGGTGGGCAGCGCCGCGCAATTGGGCGACCGTGCGTTTGCGCAGCGGGTTCGCCAGCTCATCGAGGCCGAGGCGGCTCAGGCGCAGCTGCCCCCGATGGCGCTCCACGACGCTTCTGAATCAATAGCAACAACGCACCGAATTACCCCGGCATCCAATCAAAAAGACTGGGAAAACCGTCCGGCGGCCAACGATCCGGTCTGGCGGTGGCGGCTTGCTGCTGCGGTCGCTTCGCTGGTGGCGGTGGTCTCGCTCGGCCTTCAGTTTGCCCGGCCCTCCGGGGATGCGGGCCCCGGGGCACCGATGGCCACCGCCGGTGACGCCTGGGTGTTGGCGACGCGAGCGCCCATGTCGGCGCGCGTGACCGCGCCGGCGGCGGTGGAAGGCGCCACGTTTGGCGCCAGCGGTGCGGTCGAGGCGCGCGATGGCGTTGTTTTGCGCGATCCGGAGCTGGACCGCTTCCTCGCCGCCCATCGACCCTGGGGGCCGGGCATGGGCGAGCTTGGCGTCGAAGCGCGCACGATCCAGCGCGTGGGTCTGAACGCTCCGGTGCGCTGATGCTGCAGCGTGCATCCCTCGCGCCTCGTGCGCCCTGGCGGGTACCCTTCGCAGGCGAGCGCACACAGGGGTGCGCGCGGCGAGCTTGGATTTGGCGCGGGCGACTCGCCGCGGGGCGGGTCGCGCGGCTGGCCGTGCTCTGGGGTGCGCAAGCGATCGGGTTATGGGCTGGGCTGCTGGCGGTGCCCGTGGTCGCCGGGGCGGCGCCCGTCGCGGTTGCACCCGCGGGGTCGCTGGCCGCCCCATCCGCGGGGGCACCGCCGGCGGTGACCGCCGAAGCCGGAGGGTTGGCGGCGTGGCTCGAGGATTTGCATCAGGCGGCGCGTCAGCGCAGCTATGCCGGCACGCTGGTCGTCTCGGCCGATGGCGGCGTGCTCTCGACGGCTCGGCTCGTTCATGTGCATACCGGGGCAGCGACGCTCGAGCGGGTCGAAATGCTCAGCGGCGCGCAGCGCGTGGTGTTTCGCAGCGACGAACAGGTCGTCGTCTGGGACACGCCGCAGCGCCTGGTGCGCGTCGAGCCGATGGTTTTACTGAGCACCTTCCCCGACCTCAAGCACCCGCCGGGGACCGCCCTCGAAGCGCTCTACCACTTCCGCGCGATCGGTGTTGGGCGGGTGGCCGGCCATGTGGCCGATGGCTACGAGGTCTGGCCCCGAGACGCCCTGCGGTTTGCCCAGAAAGTCTGGCGGGCGCGCGAGGGCGGGCTGGTGCTGCGGCGGCAGATCCTCGACGCCGGCAGCGGTCGGGTGCTCGAAGAAACCAGTTTTACGGAACTTTCCTTCCAGCCGGTCATCCACTCCGAGGTGCTCGCGCCCCGGCTCGAGCTGCCCGAGGGATTTCGCTTGTGGCGCGAGCCGCTCGAGCCCACGAGCCTCGAGGCCGAAGGCTGGCGCATGGACGTGGTGCCTGAAGGCTTCGCCCTCGATCGCTGCGTTCGCCGCCATGAAGCCCCGTGGCGGGCGGGCGCCGCTGGTGAGGCCGCACGCGATCGTTGGGTGCTCCAGTGCATCTGGACCGACGGATTGGCTGCGGTTTCGGTGTTCATCGAGCCCTACGAGGCGCGGCGGCACGGCACGAGCTTGACCGCACGGGTCGGCGCGACGCAGATGCGCTCCCGGCCCGCCGAGGTGGCCAGCCCGCCCGCGTGGTGGCTGACTGCCGTGGGTGAGGTGCCCTTGCGCACGCTCGACGCGCTGCTGGTCAACCTGCGCCGTGTCGGACGTTGACGGATGGACGCCCGCGCCCGGGCGGGCGGTGATGGCTTACGGGCATGTGCCGGTGCGCGGGGCGTGCCCACTTCGACAGTCGAGTCAACCACGGAGAACATGATGACGAATCGATCCCTGTCCCTTCGGGACACGCACGGCGCCTGGCGCCGGTGGGTGTCCATGGGTTTGTGCGTGACCGCTGCATGGGCGGCTTGGATTCCGCAGGCGCCCGCGCTGGCCCAGTCTCCGCAGCAGCAGGCGGTGCGTGTGCTGCCGGACTTCACCGACCTCGTCGAACAGGTCGGGCCCTCGGTGGTCAACATTCGCACCATCGAACGCGTGCGCGCGCCGCAGGAGGATGTCGAGATCGACCCCGACATGCAGGAATTTTTCCGGCGCTTCTTTGGTGTGCCCATGCCCAACATTCCGCGCCAAGCGCCGCGGCCCAACAACCGTGCGCCGGAGGAGGAGCGGCCGCGCGGCGTCGGCTCGGGCTTCATTCTTTCGCCGGATGGCTACGTGATGACCAATGCGCATGTCGTCGCCGATGCCGACGAAGTCATCGTCACGCTCACCGACAAGCGCGAGTTCAAGGCACGCATCGTCGGCGCCGACAAGCGCAGCGATGTGGCGGTGGTCAAGATCGAGGCCAGCGGCTTGCCTGCGGTCAAGATCGGCGACGTCAGCCGTCTCAAGGTCGGGGAATGGGTGCTGGCCATCGGCTCGCCGTTTGGCCTGGAGAACACCGTCACGGCCGGCATCGTCAGCGCCAAGCAGCGGGACACCGGCGACTATCTGCCCTTCATCCAGACCGACGTCGCGATCAACCCCGGCAATTCCGGCGGGCCGCTGATCAATATGCGCGGCGAGGTGGTGGGCATCAACAGCCAGATCTATTCGCGCTCGGGCGGGTTCATGGGGATCTCCTTCGCGATTCCGATCGACGAGGCCATGCGCGTGAGCGATCAGCTGCGCAGCACGGGGCATGTCACGCGCGGGCGCATCGGCGTGCAGATCGACCGCGTGACCAAGGATGTGGCCGAAGCCGCCGGGCTGGCCAAGCCGCAGGGCGCTTTGGTGCGGGCGGTCGAGCCGGGTTCGCCCGCCGAAAAGGCCGGCATCGAGCCGGGCGACATCATCCTGCGATTCGACGGCAAGCCGATCGACAGTGCGAGCGATTTGCCGCGCATCGTTGGCGGCACCAAGCCAGGCACCCGAAGCACGGTGACGGTGTTCCGCCGCGGCGCGAACAAAGACCTGAGCATCGTGGTGGCCGAACTCGAGCCCGAGAAGCCGGTGGCGAAAAAGGGCGGTGGCAAGCCCGAGAAGCCCAAATCCGCGCTGACCGTGGCGCATCTGGGCCTGTCGGTGAGCGACCTCAGCGAAGCGCAGCGGCGCGAGCTCAAGCTCAAAGGCGGCGTGCATGTCGATGCGGCGACCGATGCGGCCGCGCGTGCGGGCCTACGCGAGGGGGATGTGATCCTGCAGGTCGGCAACATCGAAGTGGCCAACGTGCGCGACTTCGAAGCGGCCTTGGCGCGGCTCGACCGATCCAAACCCGTCAGCGTGCTCTTCCGCCGCGGCGAGTGGGCGCAGTACGCGCTGATCCGGCCGGGGCGGTAAAGCCCGTAAAATATCGCACCCGGGTCGGTACTGGCGCCTGTTGCCCAACGAATTCGGGGTGACGGCGCCGAGTCCGATCACGCAGCGCGCCCCGATCGCGGGCGCGTTTTTTTTGCCCAAGCCGCAGGCCCTGATGGCCTGCCCAACCCCCTCAGCAATGAAACACATCCGAAATTTTTCGATCATTGCGCACATCGACCACGGCAAGTCGACGCTCGCCGACCGCCTGATCCAGCGCTGCGGCGGGCTGTCGGACCGTGAAATGAGCGAGCAGGTGCTCGACTCGATGGACATCGAGAAGGAACGCGGCATCACCATCAAGGCGCAGACCGCCGCGCTGCAGTACAAGGCGCGCGACGGTCAGGTCTACAACCTCAACCTGATCGACACGCCGGGCCACGTCGATTTTTCCTACGAGGTGAGCCGATCGCTCTCGGCTTGCGAGGGCGCGCTGCTGGTCGTTGACGCGAGCCAGGGTGTCGAGGCGCAGACGGTGGCGAACTGCTACACCGCGCTCGACCTTGGCGTCGAAGTGATCCCGGTGCTCAACAAAATGGATTTGCCGCAAGCCGATCCCGAACGCGCCAAGGCCGAGATCGAGGACGTGATCGGTATCGACGCGTCCGAGGCCATCCCGTGCTCGGCCAAGACCGGCATGGGCGTGGACGAGATCCTTGAAGCCATCGTGGCCAAGATTCCGCCGCCGCGGGGCAAGCCCGAGGCGCCGCTGCGCGCCATGATCATCGACAGCTGGTTCGACAGCTATGTCGGCGTGGTGATGCTGGTGCGTGTGGTCGACGGCCACTTGAGAAAAGGCGAGCGCATCAAGCTCATGGCCACCGACGCCACGTATGAAGCCAACCAGCTCGGCGTGTTCACGCCGGCCAACCAGCCGCGCGAGTCGCTCGAAGCGGGTGAGGTGGGCTACATCATCGCGGGCATCAAGGAATTGCAGGCGGCCAAGGTGGGGGACACGGTGACCTCGGTCAAGACCGCCAGCGGCGCCCATTTGACTCCCGCGACCGAGCCCTTGCCCGGCTTCAAGGAAATCCAGCCGCAGGTGTTCGCCGGCCTCTACCCGACGGAAGCAAGCGAATACGACGCGCTGCGCGACGCGCTGGAAAAGCTCAAGCTCAACGACGCCTCGCTGCACTACGAGCCCGAGGTGTCGCAGGCGCTGGGTTTTGGGTTCCGCTGCGGCTTTCTGGGCTTGCTGCACATGGAGATCGTGCAGGAGCGGCTCGAGCGCGAGTTCGACCAGGACCTCATTACCACCGCGCCGAGTGTGGTCTACCAGGTGGTGAAGTCCGACGGCGAAGTCGTCATGGTCGAGAACCCCTCGAAGATGCCCGAGCCGGCGCGGATCGCGGAAATCCGCGAGCCCATCGTCACCGTGCATCTCTACATGCCGCAGGAATACGTGGGGCCGGTGATGACGCTGGCCAACCAGAAACGCGGCGTGCAGATCAACATGGCCTACCATGGCCGCCAGGTGATGCTCACCTACGAAATGCCGCTGGGCGAGATCGTGCTGGACTTCTTCGACAAGCTCAAATCGGTCAGCCGCGGCTACGCCTCGATGGACTATGAGTTCAAGGAGTACCGGGCGTCGGACGTGGTGAAGGTCGACATCCTGCTCAACGGCGAGAAGGTCGATGCGCTCTCGATCATCGTGCACCGCACGCAGGCGCAGTTCCGCGGCCGCGCGGTGGTGGCCAAGATGCGCGAGATCATCAGCCGCCAGCAGTTCGATGTGGCGATCCAGGCCGCGATCGGCTCGAACATCATTGCGCGCGAAACCATCAAGGCGCTGCGCAAGAACGTGCTGGCAAAATGCTACGGCGGTGACATCACCCGCAAACGCAAGCTCCTCGAAAAACAAAAAGCAGGCAAGAAACGCATGAAACAGATCGGCTCGGTCGAAGTCCCGCAGGAAGCCTTCCTCGCGATCTTGCAGGTGGAAGATTAAATGCCTGTCCTCACTGGCGCGATTCTGGCTGCCTTTGCCGCTTACGCAGGGGCTTGGTACTTGGGTTGGATCGAAGGGAACTTCGAGCTGCTGCTCTTTGCCGCCTCACTCGTGACGGGGCTCTACTGGGTGGCCGAGCGGTGGCATTTCCTGCCCGCGCGGCGCGCGGCGGCCGCAAGGCTCGAGCAAGAGGCCGAGGCACGGCGGGCCGAACAGGAGCGCCTGGGGCTGGTGAGCGACGCCTCCGCACCCGTCGAAGCGGCGCGTGAGCGGCTCTTGATGCAGCCCTGGTGGCTCGATTGGACCGCTGGGCTGTTCCCCGTGATCGTCTCGGTGTTCCTGTTGCGCTCCTTCGTGGTCGAGCCGTTCAAGATTCCTTCGGGCTCGATGATCCCGACGCTGCTCGTCGGCGACTTGATTCTCGTGAACAAATACACCTATGGCCTGCGGCTGCCGGTGCTGCGCACGAAGATCACCGAAGGTACGCCACCGCGGCGCGGCGACGTGGTGGTGTTTCGCTACCCGCCCAAACCCAGCGTGGACTACATCAAGCGGGTCGTGGGCGTGCCGGGCGATGAGGTGGCCTACCTCAACAAGCGGCTGACCATCAACGGTCAGCCTGTGCCCACCCGCGCCTTGCCCGACTTCTTCGACGAGGACGCGATGCGCTACTTCCCCCAGTTCGAGGAGACGCTCGACGGCCGCGCGCACCGCTTGCTCAACGACCCGGATCGCCCAGCCATGGTGCTCGGGGCCAGCGACTTCCGGTTCCGCGACCATTGCCGCTACAGCGTCGAAGGCGTGGTTTGCCGCGTGCCCGAGGGCCACTACTTCATGATGGGCGACAATCGCGACAACTCGCTCGACTCCCGCTATTGGGGCTTCGTCCCGGACGCCAACATCGTCGGGCGGGCGTTTTTCATCTGGATGAGCTTCAGCAAGCTCAACCGGATCGGATCGTTTCAGTGAGGCAAGGGCGGATGCAGGCAAGCGCCCATCGAGCATCGGAGGAGCAGACCATGAGGATCACCCGGAGCGGTTTGGGCCGACACCAGCGCGGCATCACGTTCATCGGCATGTTGTTCGTCGCCGCCGTGGTGGGCAGTGTGATGGTCGTCGGGGCGCAGGTATTCCCGACGGTCGTCGAATATCTGGCGGTGAAGAAAGCCGTGAAAAAGGCCAGCGAAGGCACGACGGTGGCCGAGGTGCGCAACATCTTCCAACGCGCCACCGAAGTCGATGACATCACCTCGGTCACGCCCAACGACCTCGACATCACGAAAGAGGGTGACCGGGTCGTGGTGCGCTTTGCCTACAACAAGGAAATCCACCTCGTCGGCCCGGCGTACTTGCTGCTCAAGTACCGCGGCAGCAGCGCGCCGTGAGTGCCCCGGGACACGCGGCGGCGCGCATGGAGGCGGCGCCCTTGGAACTGCTGCAGCAGCGTCTGGCTTATCGGTTCAAAGATGAGGCCTTGCTGCAGCGCGCGCTGACCCACCGCAGCTTCAGTGCCGACCACAACGAGCGGCTCGAGTTTCTCGGCGACTCCGTGCTGAACCTGGCGGTTGCCCATCTGGTGTATGAGCGCCTGAGCGGTTTGCCCGAGGGCGATCTCTCGCGCGTGCGGGCGAACCTGGTGCGGCAGGAAACGCTCGCCGAATTGGCGCGCGGCCTCGATCTGTCGTCGATGTTGCGCTTGGGCGAGGGTGAGCAGCGCTCGGGCGGCAAGCAGCGACCGTCGATCCTGGCCGACGCGCTCGAAGCCGTGCTCGGCGCGGTTTACCTGGACGCGGGGTTCGATGCGGCCAACGCCTTGGTGCGTCGGCTGTTTCGGCACGTGGACATTCGCCCTGAAATGAAAGCGGCGGCGCGAGACCCCAAGACCGGTTTGCAGGAGTGGCTGCAGGCGCGTCGCATGGCTTTGCCGCTGTACCGCGTGCTGGCGACGTATGGCGCCGCACACCAACAAACCTTCGAAGTCGAGTGTCAGGTCGCGGCGCTCAAGCGCAGCGCCACCGGCACCGGCCCCTCGCGTCGGGCGGCCGAACAAGCGGCCGCGGCAGCGATGCTGGTCCAACTCGAGAACCACCCCCCGCGATGAACACCGAGCCCTTGATTCCCGATGCCGACCCGGCGTCCACCAAGGCGGCCGCGGCCAGCGTGACCCCGGGCGGCGGTTCCGTGTCACCGGTCGAGGCGTCGGCCTCCGAGGCGATCGCTGCCACGCCGCAGCAGCCGGAGGCGGGTGGGCAGCGCTGTGGGCTGATTGCGATCGTGGGCAAGCCCAACGTCGGTAAATCCACGCTGCTCAATGCGCTGGTGGGGCAAAAAATCAGCATCACCTCGCGCAAGGCGCAGACCACGCGCCATCGCATCACCGGTATCCGCACCCGGGGCGCGACGCAGTTCGTGTTCGTGGACACGCCGGGCTTTCAGACGCGGCATCACACGGCGCTCAACAAGTCGCTCAACAAGACGGTTTTGGGTGCGGTCGACGACGTGGACCTCGTGCTCTTCGTCGTCGAGGCCGGCAGCTTCACCTTGGCCGACGCGCAGGTGCTTGCCTTGCTCAAACCCGGCATTCCGGTCGTTCTGGTGGCGAATAAGCTCGACTCCGTGCACCGGCGCGCCACGCTCGCGCCTTGGCTCAAGTCGATGCAGGAGCGGCATCCGTTTGCGGAATTCATGCCGATGTCGGCAAAAAACCCCAAGGATGTCGAGCGGCTGCTGCAGGTCTGTGAGCGCTATCTGCCCGAGCAGCCCTGGTGGTACGGCGAGGACGAACTGACCGACCGCAGCGAGCGTTTTCTGGCCGGCGAGATCGTGCGCGAGAAGCTCTTTCGCCTGACCGGCGACGAACTGCCCTACACCTCGGCGGTGCTCGTCGAGCGCTTCGAAGAGGAGCCCGGGCGCACCCATCAGCGATTGGTGCGCATCGCTGCGACGATCGTGGTCGAGCGCGAGGGGCACAAGGCGATGGTCATCGGCGAAAAAGGCGAGCGCTTGAAGCGCATCGGCACCGAGGCGCGGCAGGAGCTCGAGCGGCTGTTCGACGCCAAGGTGTTCCTCGAGTTGTGGGTCAAGGTGCGTTCCGGCTGGGCCGACGACGAGGCGCGGGTGCGCTCCTTTGGCTACGAGTGAGGTTCGCCTCGGGGGTCGCTGCCGCCGATGAAACGCATCGCCGACGAGCCCGGCTACGTGCTGCACCGCTATGACTGGAGCGAGTCGAGCCTGATTCTCGAGGTCTTTACCCGCCATCAGGGTCGGGTGGCGCTGGTGGCCAAGGGGGCCAAGCGCCCCAGTTCCAATTTCCGCCCGGTGTTGCTGCCGCTGCAACCCCTGCGGCTGAGCTTTGGGGGTGACGCGGAGATTCGCACCCTGAAGGCGGCCGAATGGGTGGGCGGCCATGTCATGCCCACGGGGGACGCGCTGCTTGCGGGCTACTACCTCAATGAGCTGCTGCTGCGCCTGCTCGCCCGCGATGATCCCCATCCGGGCCTGTTCGACGCCTACGCGGCCACGGTGCGCGCGCTGGCCGAGCCGCGGGTCGACAGTGACCCCGCAGCCTTGCGGGCCTTCGAGCTTTTGCTGCTGCGCGAGATCGGGCTGTTGCCGCAGCTCGACCTGCAGACGCTCACGCTCGAGCCGCTGCACGAGGGAAGCCTGTATTGCCTCGTGCCGGAGGGCGGCATCCGGGTCGCGCACGACGACGACACGGCCGCGCTCGAGGCACGGCACTGGCGGGCGCTGCAGGCCGCGCTGGACACCGATCCGCCCTATCCGGCGCTGCTGCAGGTCTGCGCTTCGATGCCTGCGGCGCTGCGCGCGCAGTTGCGGCGGCTGCTGACCTACCATTGCGGGGTGGGCACGCTGCGCACGCGGCAGATGCTCATCGACCTCCAAGCCCTCTGACCCTTTCCGCTGCGCTCCCTTTCCGCTGCGTTCCTTCGAGTCCCACATGAAACACACGGCCCTTTCCGTCAACCTCAACAAGGTCGCCTTGGTGCGCAACACGCGTCATCTGGGCATACCGAGCGTCACGCGCGCGGCCACGCTGTGTCTGACGGCGGGCGCGCACGGCATCACGGTTCACCCGCGGCCCGACGAGCGGCACATCCGTGCCCACGATGTGTACGAACTCGCCGAGCTGCTGCAGGACTGGCCGGGCCGCGAATACAACATCGAGGGCAATCCGTTTCACAACCTCATGGACTTCATCCGCGCGGTGCGGCCACACCAAGCGACCTTCGTCCCGGACGCGCAGGGCCAGTTCACGAGCGACCACGGCTGGACTTTCCCCGACGACGCCGAGCGCCTGCGGCCGCTGATCCATGAGTGCCAGACGCTGGGCGTGCGGGTGAGCCTGTTCATGGACCCCGTGCCCGAGCAGATGGCGGCTGCCCGTGCGGTGGGCGCCGATCGCATCGAGCTCTATACAGAGCCCTACGCCGCCGCCTATGGTCACGCGAGTGAAACCGAGCAGCTCGAGCGCTATCGGGCTGCGGCGCTGGCGGCGCTGGACGCGGGACTCGAGGTCAACGCGGGCCACGACCTCAATCGCGACAACCTCACCGACTTCCTGCGCCAGGTGCCTGGCGTGCGCGAGGTCTCGATCGGCCACGCGCTCATCAGCGATGCGCTCGAGCTCGGTTATGACGCCACGGTGCGCGCCTATCTCGATTGCATCGCCCGCGCGGCCGCATGATGGGCCGAGGATGATTTACGGCATCGGAACCGATTTGTGCGATGTGCGGCGCATCGCTGCGGCGCTGTCGCGGCACGGGGAGCGTTTTGCCGAGCGCATCCTCGCCGAAGGCGAATTGGCGACCTGGCGCCAGCGCAGCGCGCGTTGGCCGGAACGCGGCACGCGTTTTCTCGCCACGCGCTTTGCCGCCAAGGAGGCTTTCAGCAAGGCCATCGGGCTCGGGCTGCGCTCCCCGATGCGCTGGCGCGACTGCGAAGTGGGCCGCCTGCCCAGCGGTCAGCCCACGGTGGTGCTGCACGGCGCCTTGGCGCAGTGGTGCGCCGCGCGCGGCCTGGTGGCGCACCTGAGCGTGAGCGACGAAGGGGACATGGCCTGTGCTTATTGTGTCGTCGAGCTGAGGCCAGGCACTTTGGCCCCGCGCATGCGCTCGGCCGAGCCGTCGCCGGATTTTTAGCCATTTCTGCTGCATTGCCGGCGTGAAATGGACGTTTATTGCTATCAAAAAGAAAGTGTACAGATCATGGATTTTGGCGCACCCATCAGCATCGACATCGCCGGGACGGCTCTGACCGAGGACGACCGGCGGCGTCTGGCGCATCCGCTCACGGGCGGCTTGATTTTGTTCGCGCGCAACTGGCAAAGCCGCGACCAGCTGACCGAACTGTGCGCTTCGATCAAGGACGTGCGCGAGGATTTGTTGATCTGCGTGGACCATGAAGGCGGCCGTGTGCAGCGTTTTCGCGAGGATGGCTTCACGCATCTGCCGCCGATGCGCGTCTTCGGCGAGATGTGGTTGGATGACGGCAAGGGGCCGGTCGGGGCGGGTGCTTTGCGCGCGCAAGACGCGGCCAGCGCGGCGGGCTATGTGCTCGGCGCCGAACTGCGCGCCTGTGGGGTCGACCTGAGCTTTGCGCCCGTGCTCGACCTCGATTGGCCGGACGGGCGCACCGGCGCCTCGCGCAGCAGCGTCATTGGCGACCGCGCCTTTCACAGCGACGCGCGCGTCGTGACGCTGCTGGCCAAGAGCCTCATGCATGGCCTGCTGCGCGCGGGCATGCAGCACTGCGGCAAGCACTTTCCGGGGCATGGTTATGTGCGGGCGGATTCGCATGTGGACATTCCGGTCGATCCGCGCGGGCTGCGCACCCTGCTGGCTGCCGACGCGGCGCCCTACGGTTGGCTGTCGAGCACGCTGGCGGCGGTGATGCCCGCGCATGTGATTTATCCGAAGGTCGATGCGCGGCCCGCGGGCTTTTCGCGGGTGTGGCTCGAGGACATCTTGCGCGCGCGCCTGGGCTTCACCGGCGCGGTATTCAGCGACGACCTGTCGATGGCGGGCGCGCGCATGCTCGATGGCCGAGCGGTGAGCCACACCGAGGCGGCGCTGGCGGCACTCGAGGCGGGCTGCGACCTGGTGCTGCTGTGCAACCAGTCGCTCGAGGGCGGCGCGCCGATCGACGCCTTGCTCGATGGCCTCTCGGAAGCGGTGGTGCGCGGCCGTTGGTCGCCGCGCGGCGCGAGTGAAGCGCGCCGCCGCTCGCTGCTGCCCGCTGCGCCGGCTCTGGAGTGGGATGAACTGATGCGCAGCGAGGCCTACCAGCACGCGCTCGAGCGGTTGCCGTAGATCTTCGGCAACCCGGAATAGGCCCTTTGCGGGGCCGATTCGCCGTTGTCTCAGCCTCGTGGGTGCGGCGCTGCCTCGTGCTCGCGGCGCAGCGCGGGGAAGAGGATGACGTCGCGGATGCTGGGCGAATCGGTCAGCAGCATCATGAGGCGGTCGATGCCGATGCCGCAGCCGCCGGCCGGGGGCATGCCGTATTCGAGCGCGCGCACGAAGTCGTGGTCGAAATACATGGCCTCGTCGTCGCCGCTGTCCTTGGCGGCGACCTGCGCGGCAAAGCGCGCGGCCTGGTCTTCGGCGTCGTTGAGTTCGGAAAAACCGTTGCCGAACTCGCGCCCGGTGATGTAGAGCTCGAAGCGCTCGGTGACTTCCGGGTGATTGTCGTTGGCGCGCGCCAGCGGCGAGATTTCCGTCGGGTGCTCCATGATGAAGGTGGGCTGCCAGAGCTTTTCTTCGACCGTTTCCTCGAAATAGAGCACCTGCAACGCGGCGAGCGACCGGCTCGAGAGGCGGTCTTTCTCTTCGGAGAGGCCGAGCTTTTTCAGGCTGGCGATGAGCCACTCCCGATCAGCGACGCGCTCGCCGGCGTCGGTGTGGCGCTCGATGGCTTGCGGGATGGTCAGGCGCTCGAACGGCTGAGACAGGTCCACCGTCTTGCCACCATAGGTCAGTTGCAGCGTGCCCACGGCTTTCTGGGCGGCGTCGCGGATCAGCGCTTCGGTGAAGTCCATGAGGTCGCGGTAATTCCAGTAGGCCGCGTAGAACTCCATCATGGTGAACTCGGGGTTGTGCCGCACCGAGATGCCCTCGTTGCGGAAGTTGCGGTTGATCTCGAACACCCGCTCGAAACCGCCGACCAGCAGGCGCTTGAGGTAGAGCTCGGGCGCGATGCGCAGATACATCTCCTGGTCGAGCGCGTTGTGGTGCGTGACGAAGGGCCGCGCGTTGGCACCGCCGGGAATCGGGTGCAGCATGGGCGTTTCGACCTCGAGAAAGCCATGCTCGACCATGAACTGGCGGATCGACGCAATGGCCTTGCTTCGCGCGACGAAGCGGTCGCGCGCGGCCGGGTCGGTCATCAAGTCCACGTAGCGCTGGCGGTATTTCATCTCCTGGTCCTGCATGCCGTGGAACTTGTCGGGCATGGGGCGCAGGCTCTTGGTCAGCAGCCGGATGCGCGTGGCCTGCACCGAGAGCTCACCGGTGCGTGTCTTGAACAGCGTTCCTTCGACGCCGAGGATGTCGCCCAGGTCCCAGTGCTTGAACGCGGCGTAGACGTCTTCGCCCACGCCGTCGCGGGTGATGTAGATCTGAATGCGGCCGCTGGCGTCCTGCAGCGTCGCAAAGCTGGCCTTGCCCATGACGCGCTTGAGCATCATGCGGCCGGCCACGCGCACGTGCAGGTTTTGCTCCTGCAGCAGTTCGGCGCTTTTTCCCCCATGGTGCGCGAGCAGGTCCGCGGCATGGTGGGCCGGCTTGAAATCATTCGGGAATGCGACGGGCCCGCCCGCCTTCTGCGCCTCGCGCAGGGCCTTGAGCTTCTCGCGGCGCTCGGCGATGAGCTGGTTTTCGTCCTGGGGCGCAGTGACTGGGGTGTCAGACATGGTGGAGGGTCTCGAGGCGGCAAAACGCTTGATTTTAGGGCGCGGCGCTGGCGCTCAGGGGGCGTTGTCATAATCCGCGCCACCATGTTGCTCAAGGCCGGAGTCGTCTCGCTGGTTCTCTTGCTTGCCAGTCGCGTGCTCGGGCTCTTGCGCGAGTCGGCGCAGGCGGCGGCTTTCGGGGCCTCGGGGCTGGCCGACGCGGTGGTGCTGATGCTCGCGCTGCCCGACTGGATCACCGGCCTCGTGGCTGCCGGCGCCTTGTCCTATGTGTTGCTGCCGCTGTGGGCGCAGCAGAGCGCGGCGGCGCAGGCCGAGAGCGAGCGCCGCGTAGCGCGCGCCCTGTTGGCGATCGGTGCGGTGCTGGCGCTGCTGCTGGCCGGCGGTCGCCTCGGTGTGCTGGCGGCGTTGGCGCCGGGCCTGAGCGGGCCGGCACGGGACGCGGCCGCACGGGGCCTGATCTACGCAGCGATGGCGCTGCCGCTGGCCTTGCTGGCAGCGCTGTGGAGCACGCGCGCGCAGCACCGGCGTGACTTCGTGGGCTTGTACGCGGCCAATCTGGTGGTCAATGGCGTGCTCGTGACCGCTTTGTTTTTCATAGCAATGAAGCCCGATTCTGAGCCGGCAATAGACCGATTGGGCCTGGTTTTGCTGCTGGCGATGGCGGCGAGGCTGTGGTGGTTGGCGGCGCGGCGCCGGGGATGGGTGGACGGGGCGGCGGCCCCGGAGGCAGCGGCTGCGCCGGCGCCTGCAGGCGCGCGCCCGCGCTCGACGCCGCTGCCGGGCACGGCGGTTTGGCTCTGGGCGGCGCTGGCCGCCGGCTTGCCGCTGGCTTTGCCATTCGCCGCGCGCTCCATGGCGTCGGCGGCGGGCGAGGGCGCGCTGACCACCTTCAACTACGCCTGGAAGCTCGTCGAGTTGCCGCTGGTGCTGGCGGTGCAACTGGCGGCGTCGCTGAGCTTTCCCGCCATCGCGGCCGCCTACGCCGCAGCCTTGGGCAGCCCTGCTGACCGCGCGGCGGCCGAGTCGCGGGTGCGCGCCGCCATGGCGCTGGCTTGGACGCTGGCCTGCATGGCCGCAGCCGGGCTCATCGTCGGCGCCGATGCTCTGGCGATGCTGCTCTTTGGCTGGGGGCGCATGCCGGCGGAGGCGCTGGTGCCGCTCGCGCAGTGGGCGCGGGTCGGCGCGTGGAGCTTGCTGCCGCAGGCGCTGATCGCGGTGGCGCTCACCGCGCTGGCTTCGCAGGCGCGGCTGCGCGTGGCGGCGCTGGTTTGGGCCTTGGGGCTTGCGACCTTGCTGGCCTCGAATCTGGCTTTGCCCGCATCGGGGCGGGCGCAGATGGCGGCGCTGGACGCGGTGCTCGCGCTCGTGGCCGTCGGCCTGCTGGCTCTGTTGGGGCCGGGCCTGGGCGCACTGCGGCGGCTCTTGCCGCTGCGCCTCATGCTGGCGACGGGGGCGGTGCTGCTGGCTTGTTCGGTAGGGGTTGCGGCTTGGGGGGTGGACGGGGCCGCTGCGGACGGCGCGGGGTGGGCTGCCCGTCTGTGGGCGCTGCGGGGGCCGCTCGGCGGCGCGGTGGGCGCGGCCGCCCTCGTGGGCGCGGTGGCGGCACTGAGCGGCCTGCCGTTGCGGGCGGTGGGTCGTCCATAATTCAGGCCCGAAATCTGTTTCCCATGCTCGAACTGATCCAGATCACCGCTGACCCTGCGCTGGCGCGCCGCTGTGCGGCCCTGCCGGAGATGCGGCTCTTCGTCGACCTGGAGCGCCACGGCAAGGCCGAGCGGCAGGCCGGGCGCAACAGCTTCATCAGCACCCACACGCTCGACGATGTGGCGGCCGTGCGTGCGGCGGCACCCGAGGCGCCCCTGATGGTGCGGCTCAACCCTTGGCACCCGGGCACGCCCGGCGAGGTGGAGGCGGCTCTGGCGCGCGGCGCCGACCGGCTGATGCTGCCGATGTTTCGCGAGCCGCGTGAATTGAGCGCGTTTTGCGCCTGCGTGGCGGGCCGCGTGCCGGTCACGGCGCTGCTCGAAACCGCAGAGGCGCTGGCTTCGATCGAGGACTGGGTGGCGACGCCCGGGCTCGATGAGGTGTTCGTCGGCCTCAACGACTTGCATCTGGCGCTCGGCCTGCGCTTCATGTTCGAGCCGCTGGCGCTGGGCTGGGTGGACCGGGTGGCCGCGCAGGCGCGTAGCCACGGGCGGCGGTTTGGCTTTGGGGGCATCGCGCGGCTCGACGAGGGCTTGCTTTCGGGGCGCGATGTGCTGGCCGAGCATCTTCGGCTGGGGTCGCAGGCGGTGATCCTCTCGCGCACCTTCCAGCGCAGTGACGCGCCCGAGCCGTTCGAGGCGGCGGTGGCCGCCTTGCGCGCGGCCGAATCGGCGCTGGCGCGGCGTCGTCCCGAGGAGGTGGAGGCCGACCGCGTGCGCATTGCCGAGCGAATCCGTGCGATTGCCGCGCAGATGCCGCGCACCGATGCCGGGAAGGCGGGGGCCTCGGCATGATCAAGCGCGCGTTCGACTTCGCAGCCAGCGCGCTCGCCCTGCTGCTGCTCAGCCCCGTGCTCGCCACGGTGGCGCTGGTAGTGTGGCTCGAGGATGGGCCGCCGGTGCTGTTCCGGCAGGCGCGCATCGGCCTCGGTGGGCGGCCGTTTCAGATGCTGAAATTCCGCAGCATGGTGAAGGACGCCGCCGCCCGCGGGCCCTACTACACGCAAGGGGCAGACCCGCGCATCACGCGCGTGGGCCGCTTCATCCGCCGCACGAGTCTGGACGAGCTGCCGCAGCTCATCAACGTGCTCAAGGGCGAGATGAGCCTCGTCGGACCGCGCCCCGACCTGCCGGCGCAGCAAAGCCTGTACGCGCCCGAAGACTGGGCGCTGCGCTGCAGCGTGCGGCCCGGCCTCACGGGACTGGCGCAGGCCTTGTACCGTTCCGACTGCACCGAGCGCGAGCGGCTCGAAGCCGATCTGCGCTACGTGCGCGAGGCCTCGTTCGGGTTGGACCTGAAGATCCTCTGGTGGACGCTGGGCCGGCTCAGCGGTCGGGGAGCGAACTGAGCATGTGCGGCATTTTCGGTTACTGGAGCCCCCGGCGCGACGCGCTCTCCGATGAGACGCTGGCCGCCATGGGCGACGCGCTGCGCCACCGCGGCCCCGATGACGCGGGCCTGCACCACGACCGCGCGCGCGGCGTGGCGGTGGGCAACCGGCGGCTCGCCATCATCGACCTCGCCGGCGGCCACCAGCCCTTCGTGAGCGATGACGGCCGCATCGCCGTGGTGCAAAACGGCGAGATCTTCAACCACGTCGAGCTCGCCGCCGAGCTGCGCGCAGCGGGCGTGCGGCTCGACACCCACTCGGACACCGAAGTCATCCTGCGGCTCTACGAGCGCGAGGGCATCGCCTGCCTCAAGCGGCTCAACGGCATGTTCGCCATCGCCATCGACGACGCGCGCGAGGACGCGCTATACCTCGCGCGCGACCGCATCGGCGTCAAGCCCCTCTATGTGATGCAGGCCGGCTCAACCACCCTGTTTGCCTCAGAAATCAAGGCATTCTGGCCGTACGCCGGCGCAAATCGCGGCTTCAATGCTATTGATTTCGAAGCAATCCATCACTACCTCAGCTTCAACTACATCCCCGCGCCCTGGACCATCTGGCGCACGGTGCGCCACGTCATGCCCGGCACCTGGCAGCGCCACGGCCGCGACGGTCGCGTGCACACCGAGCGCTGGTGGCGCCTGGCCGACCAGGCCGAGACGCCGCAACCCCACGCCGCCTGGGCCGAGGAGTGCCTGAGCCTGCTCGACGACGCCACGCGCATCCGCCTGCGCGCGGACGTGCCGTTTGGCGCCTTCCTCTCGGGCGGTGTCGATTCGAGCACCATCGTCGGCCTCATGGCGCGGCATGTCAGCGCGCCCGTCAAGACCTTCTGCATCGGCTCCGACGACCCGCGCTTCGACGAATCGGCCCATGCCGCCGAGGCCGCCCGGCGCTTTGGCTGCGACCACACCTGCGAGGTCGCCTCGCCCGACATGCTCGGGCGCTGGCCCCAGGTGCTCGCCGCGCTCGACCAGCCGCACGGCGACGCCTCCTTCATGCCCACGCTGCGCGTGAGCGAGCTCGCCGCCCGGCACGTCAAGGTGGTGCTCACCGGTGACGGCGGCGACGAGTTGTTCGCCGGCTACGACAAGTACGCCCAGTTTTTCGCCCGCCGCGACGCGCAGACCCTGCCGCTGGCGGCCTTCCAGCGCGCGTACTTCGACAGCATCTCGCTGCTCACGCCCGCGGCCAAGGCGGCGCTCTACCGCCCCGCGTTGCGCGCGCAGCTCGAGGGCCTCGACAGCTTCGAGGTCGCCGCGCGCCCCTGGTTCGACGAAGCCGCGCACTTCGACCGTATCAACCAGGCGCTCTACCTCGACATGCAACTGCTGCTGAGCGGCAACAACCTCGTCAAGCCCGACCGCATGGGCATGGCCGTGAGCATCGAGGCCCGCACGCCCATGCTCGACTGGCGCGTCATGGAGTTCGCCTTCCGCACGCCGGGCGCTACCAAACTCGCGCCCGATGGCGACAAGAAGCACGCGTTCAAGCGTGCGGTGGCGCCCCTCATCGGCGAAACGCTCGCGTTTCGCCGCAAGCAGATGTTCACCGTTCCCATCGGCGAATGGTTCCGCGGCGCGCGTCACGCCTGGTTGCGTCAGACGCTGCAGCACAGCCCCTTGATCGCCCACTGCTTCGAGTGGCAGCCGATCGAGGCCATGCTCGACGCCCACCGCAGCGGCCGCGCCAACCACACCCGCGAGCTGCGCGCGCTGGCGGCGCTGGCTTTGTGGGCCGCGCCGCTGCTCGGCGACCAGCCGGCTGCGCTCGCACCGCAGGAGGTGGCATGAAGCGACCGCCCACCTGGCTGTTCGTCTGCTACGGTGGCGGCCATGTCAAGGCGCTGCTGCCGGTGGCCGAGCGGGTGCGCGCGCTCGGTCTGGCCGAGCCGCTGATGCTGGCACTGACCACGGCGGCGCCGCTCGCGCGCGCGGCGGGCTTGCCCACCATCGGCTTTCGCGATCTCGTCGAGCCGGGCGATGGCCCCGCGCTGGCCGCAGGCGCGCGCCTGGCCGATGCGCTCGAGGTCAAGGCCGCCGAGCGCGAAGAGTCGGTCGCCTACCTCGGCCTGTCCTACGCCGATCTGGAACGGCGGCTGGGTGCGTCGGCCGCCGCCGCGCAGTACGCGCGCGATGGCCGTCAGGCCTTCCTGCCGCTGACCGTGCTCGAGCGGGCGCTGCGGCGCTATGCGCCCGCGTTGGTGCTCGCGACCAATTCCCCCCGCGCCGAGCAGGCCGCGATCGAATCGGCGCGTGCGCTGGGCATTCCCAGCCTGTGCCTGCTCGACCTCTTCGGCATCTGGGAGCGCGCGCGCCTGGCCCGTCCCGACTATGCCGACGCGCTGTGCGTGCTGAACGAAGCCGTGCGCGCCGAATTCATCGCCGCCGGTCGCCCGCGCGAGCACATTCACGTGACCGGCAACCCCGCCTTCGACAGCCTGCGCGATCCGGCCCTGCCGGCGCAAGGCGCGGCGCTGCGTCGGGCGGCGGGCTTCGAGGCGCACCACGTGCTGCTGCTGGCGACCTCGCCCGAGCCGGTGCAGGTCAGCGGCATCGAGGGCAGGGGCGACCCCACGTGGCCGCGCCGCATCGAGCAGCGCCTGATCGACATCGTGCGGGCCGACCCGCGACTGGCGCTGTGGCTGCGTCGCCACCCCAGCGAGCCGCCCGCCGACGAGATCGCCGCCCTCGCGCACCCGCGCATCCGCGTCTGCACCGCCGACGTGCCCCTGCACGCCTGGCTGCACGCCGGCGACGAAGTGCTGGTGACCGTGTCGACGGTAGGCGTGGAGGCAGCGCTTGCGGGGCAGCCGGTCACGCAGATCCGCGGCTCTGTTCTTGACGCGCTCAGCCCCTTCGAGCGGATGGGCATCGCCCAGCGCGCATTGCCACTCGATGCGCTCGACACCGCATGGCCTGCCGACGCCCGGCCGCAAGCAGCGAACCGCGCCGCGGCGACGGTTGGCCCCGCGTCGGCCACCGACGCGGTGCTGGCCGTGGCACGCGGTCTGTCCACCTGGCAGGGGGTGCGCGTGTGATGGAGCTGCGCGAACTCACGCTCGAAGAAGCGCGCCGACGCTTCGCCGCGCTGCCGCCGGATTGGCAGGTCGCTTCGCTCAGCCCCGACTTCGCGCAGGCCGACGCCTGGCGCGACCCGGCCTTGCGTTGTGTGCATGTGGCGCTCGACGGCGCCGGTTTCGAGTGGCTCACCTCGGTGCATCTGCAGCCCCTCGCGGGTCAGGCCGATTGGCTGGGTGCCATCTCACCCTATGGTTACGGCGGCGCGCTCAGCCCCTGCGAAGCGCCTGAGGCCCTGGCCGCCGTCTGGGCGCTGTGGCAGGACTGGTGCCGCAGCCGGCGCGTCGTGGCCGAACTCGCGCGCTTTCACCCGCAGGTGCCGTCCCAGCGCGGGTTCTTCGGCAAGGTGCAGCTCAACCGCCAGACGGTGTCGGTGAAGCTGCAGGGGATGGCCGCTTCGGAAGGTTTCAACACCCTCACGCGCCGAAAGATCAACCGCGCAACGCGCCACGGCGTGCGCACACGCTGGAGCGACGGCGCCGCCGACTGGGCCCGCTTCGCTGACTTTTACCGCGAGGGCATGCGGGCCATCGGCGCCCGCCCGTTCTATCTGTTTGCCGACCCCTATTTCGCCGCCTTGCGCGGCCTGCCGCACGCGCGGCTGCTGGTGTGCGAGCACGAGGATGAATGGCTGTCCGCAGCCGTGTACCTGTTAGGCGCGCGGATTGCGGAATACCATCTGGGCGCGAGCAGCGAGCGCGGCAAGGCGCTGGGCACCCCCTATCTGCTGCAGGCTGCAGCCATCGAGCGCGCCACGGCCGAGGGGCTGGAGGCCTTGTACCTCGGCGGCGGCACCGACACGCGAGCCGACAATCCGCTGCTGTTCTACAAGCTGGGGTTTTCACGGCACACGCTGCCGTTCTACGTGGGCGAGGCGGTGCACGACCCGGCGGCGTATTGGGCGCTGGCCGCGCGGCGGGGCTACAGCCCGCAGTCACCGCCGCCGCGGGTGTTGCTGGACTGAAGCAGAACCGAAGACAGAGCACAAGAGAAACGAACCACCATGGCACGCGACCCCCTCTGGGAAGACATGTTCACGCAGCACGCCTGGGGCCGCTACCCGGCCGAAGACCTGGTGCGCTTTGCCGCCCAGCGACTCGGTGCCCGGCAGCCGCGCAGCGACACCCGGGTGCTCGAAGTCGGCTTTGGCACCGGCGCCAACCTCTGGTTCCTTGCCCGTGAAGGCTATGCAGTCAGCGGGCTCGAGGGCAGTGAGGCGGGCCTTCGCCGCGCCCAGACCCGCCTCGACGAGGAGGTGCCCGAATGGCGCACCGCCGCCGGCGAGGGCAGTCTGCGCGCGGGCGACATGTGCGAGCCCTTGCCCTGGGCAGATGCCCGCTTCGACGCCGTGCTCGACTGCGACGCCGTGACCTGCGTCGATCACGCATCGGCCTGCAGGGTCTATGCCGACATGCACCGCGTCTGCAAGCCCGGCGGCTGGCTCTATGTGCGCACGCCGGCGGCCGGCTGCTGGGGCGAAGGCACCGGCGAGCCCGCCGGCCACCACGCGTGGCGCTGCGCCGAGGGGCCGTTCGCCGGCACGGGCGCGGTGCGCTTCGCCACCGAGGCCGACCTCGATGAGCTGTTCGCCCCATGGGAGCGGGTGAGCGTGGAACAGGTTTCTCGCACCCTGCAGAACCGACAGAAGCTTCATGTCGAATGGGTGGTCATCGCGCGAAAGGCGGCCGCATGAGCGGCCTCACCATCGCCACCGTCTGTGCGCGCGGCGGCAGCAAGGGCTTGCCGCGCAAGAACCTGTTGCCCTTCGCCGGCAAGCCGCTCATCGTGCACAGCATCGAGCAGGCGCTGGCCTGCGCCGGGCTGGCCGGAGTCCATGTCTCGACCGATGACGAAGAGATCGCCGCGGTCGCTGCTGCGGCGGGTGCGCGCGTGCCCTACCGCAGGCCGGCCGAACTGGCCACCGACGAAGCGGGCAAACTGCCCGCCATCGAGCACCTGGTGCGCCACCTCGAAGCCCAGGGGCTGGTCATCGCGACGGTCGTCGATCTGCAGCCCACCTCGCCGCTGCGCACCCCGGCCGACATCGAAGGGGCGCTGGCCGAGTTCACGCGCACCGGGGCGGAACTGGTCGTCAGCGTCACCGAGCCCTCGCACAATCCGTACTACACGCTGGTGGAAGCGCAGCCCGACGGCACGCTCGCCTTGTCCAAGCCGGCAGCGTTTGCGCGGCGGCAGGACGCGCCGGCCGTCTGGGGGCTCAACGGTGCGATCTACGTCTGGCAGCGTGCCGCCCTGGGGCGCGCGGCGCGCGAGGGCTTCTGGGCGGTGCGCTCGCGGCCGTTCCCGATGCCGCGCGAACGCTCGGTCGACATCGACGACCGCTTCGATTTCGAACTGGCCGAGTGGCTGCATCAACGTGCGCAGCGTACCCAGGCTGTGGAGACCCAACATGACTGACGTGTTCGTCATCGCCGAAGCCGGCGTCAACCACAACGGCCGCCTCGACCTCGCGCTCGCCCTGTGCGACGCCGCCAAGGCCGCGGGGGCCGACGCGGTGAAGTTTCAAACGTTTCGTGCCGAAGACGTGGTCACGCCCACGGCGGCCACGGCGGACTACCAGCGCACCAACACCGGCGCGACCAGCCAGTTCGAGATGATTCGCGCGCTCGAGCTCGACCTCGAGGCGCATGCCCGGGTCGCCGCGCACTGCGCGCAGATCGGCATCGAGTTCTTCTCCACGCCCTTTTCCGAACCTGCGGTCGACGAACTGGTCGCGCTCCGTGTGCGCCGGCTCAAGCTGCCCTCGGGTGAGTTGACCAACCGGCCGCTGCTCGAACACGCGGCGGCCACCGGGCTGCCCTTGCTCGTGTCCACCGGCATGGCCACGCTGGAGGAGGTGCACGAGGCCCTGGGCTGGATCCGCGCGCGCTGGGCGGTGGCCGGCTTCACGACGCCGCCCTCGCTCACGCTGCTGCACTGCACCTCGGCCTACCCGGCGCCGGCCGACGCCCTGAACCTGCGCGCCATCACCACGCTGGCGCAGGCCACGGGCCTGCCGGTGGGGTATTCGGACCACAGCCATGGCATGGAGGCCGCGCTGGCTGCGGTGGCGCTCGGGGCCTGCGTGATCGAGAAGCACCTCACGCTGGACACGGCCCTGCCCGGCCCCGACCACCGCGCCTCGGCGGACCCCGCGGCCTTCGCGCGCATGGTGGCGGGCATTCGCACCGTCAGCGCCATGCTGGGTGACGGCGTCAAGCGCCCGCAGCCCATCGAGGCCAACACCCGCGACGTGGCCCGGCGCAGCATCGTGGTGGTGCGCGATCTGCCGGCGGGCCATGTGCTCACCGCCGACGACCTGGCCTTGCGCCGCCCGGGCACGGGGCTGGCGCCGGCGCTGCTGGGCGCCTTGCCGGGCCAGCGGCTGCGCGTCGCCCTGAGCGCCTGGACCACGCTGACGCCGGAGGTGCTGGGGTGATGTCCGGGCCGCGCCGCAGTGTGCTGTACGTCACCGGCACGCGCGCCGATTTCGGTCTGATGCGCCATGTGTTGCAGGCCATCGACGCGCACCCCCGCCTGCGCCTGCAACTGGCCGTCACCGGCATGCATCTGAGCCCGGCCTTCGGCGAGACGGTGCGCGAGATCGAAGCCAGCGGCCTGTCCATCGCCGCGCGCATGCCCACCGAGGTCGATGCGCGCAGCCCGGCCGCGATGGCGCGTGGCATCGGGCACCTGGTGGGCGCGCTGACCGACGTGCTCGAACGCGAGCGCCCCGATCTGCTGCTGCTGCTCGGCGACCGCGGCGAGATGCTCGCCGGCGCGATTGCGGCGCTGCATCTGGGCATTCCGGTCGTGCACCTGCATGGGGGGGAGCGCTCGGGCACCGTGGATGAGCCGGTGCGTCATGCCATCACCAAGCTCAGCCACTGGCATTTCGTGGCCACCGAGGGCTCGCGCGAGCGGGTGATCCGCATGGGCGAGCGGCCGGAGCATGTCTGGGTCACCGGTGCGCCCAGCCTCGATGGACTGGCGGCGGTGCTCGACGCACCGCGGGATCGCACCCTGGCCCGGCTGGGGCTGGACGCGGCTGCGCGCTATGCGCTGGTGCTGTTCCATCCGGTGGTGCAGCAGATGCACGACGCCGCGCAGCAGACGCAGGCGCTGGCCGATGCGCTGGGCCAGGCGGCGCGCTCGCGCGACCTGCACCTGGTCTGGCTCGAGCCCAATGCCGATGCGGGGTCGGCCGGCATTCTGCAGGCGCTGGACGCGGCCTCGGCGCAACTCGGCGCGCGGCTCGTGCGCATCACGCACCTGGAGCGGCCGCACTATCTCGAGGCCTTGCGTCATGCCGATCTGCTGGCGGGCAACTCGTCTTCGGGCATCATCGAGGCAGCGTCGCTGGGTACGCCGGTGCTCAACGTGGGTGACCGACAGCGCGGCCGCGAGCGCAATGCCAACACCTTCGATTGCGGCGTGCGCCCGGCAGAGATCGCCGCGGCCTTGCAGCAGGCGCTGGCGCATGGCCGCTTTGCGCCAGCCAATGTGTACGGCGACGGCCGTGCGGCCGAGCGCATCGTCGAACTGCTCGCGGACACGCCCATCGCCCCGGACCTGCTCGACAAGATCAACACCTACTGACGCCTCTTGCGCGCCCGCCCACCATGAACCCCCGTCTTGCGTTGCTGTGCCTGTCTCCCGAGACCCCCTGGGCCGAGGCCTTGGCGCGGCTCAACCAGACCGGGCGCGGCATCCTGCTCGTCGTGGACGCCGAAGGCCGCCTGCTGCGCACCGTGACCGATGGCGACCTGCGCCGCGCCGTACTCGCCGGCGTCGACGCGCAGGCGCCGCTGTCCACGCTGCCCGCCCAGGCCCCGGTGGTGGCTGACGAAGCCGCCAGCGCCGAGGCCTTGCTGCGGCTGATGGACGCGCACGGCATCGACCATCTGCCGGTGTGTGACGCCGCGGGGCGGGTGCGCGACCTGGTGACGCGGCGCGAGCTTTCGCAACGCATCTGGCTGTCCTCGCCCCATCTGGGCGAGGAGGAGACCGCCTTCGTCGAGGAGGCGTTCCGCAGCAACTGGATCGCGCCGCTGGGTCCGCACGTGGATGCGTTCGAACAGGAGGTGGCGACGCGCGTGGGCGTGGGCCATGCCGCCGCGCTGAGTTCGGGCACGGCGGCGATTCACCTCGGGCTGTTGCTGCTGGGCGTGCAGCCGGGCGACACGGTGTTCTGCTCGTCGCTCACCTTCGTGGGCAGTTGCAACCCCATTCTGTACTGCGGTGCGCGGCCGGTGTTCATCGACTCCGAGCCGAACAGCTGGAACCTTTCGCCGCAGGCGCTCGAGCGCGCATTCGACTGGGCGCGGCGCGAGGGTCGCCTGCCGCGCTGCGTGATCGTGGTGAACCTCTACGGCCAGAGCGCCGACATGGACGCCATCCTGCCGATCTGTGAGCGCCATGGTGTGCCGGTGCTCGAAGACGCGGCCGAATCGCTGGGCGCGCGCTACAAGGGCCGCGCCAGCGGCAGCTTCGGGCGTGTGGGCGTCTTCTCCTTCAACGGCAACAAGATCATCACCACGTCGGGTGGCGGCATGCTGGTGTCCGACGATGCGGCGCTGGTGGCCCGCGCGCGCAAGCTCTCGACCCAGGCGCGTGAGCCGGCCGCCCATTACGAGCACCGCGAGGTGGGTTTCAACTACCGCATGAGCAACGTGCTCGCCGGCATTGGCCGCGGGCAGTTGCGGGTGCTCGATGCGCGCGTGGCGCAGCGGCGGGCCGTGTTCGCGCGCTACCGAGAAGCCCTGGCCGATGTGCCGGGGCTGCGCTGGATGCCCGAGCCCGCGGGCTGCGAGAGCACGCGCTGGCTGAGCTGCTTCACGCTCGACGGCGCCGACGCGCCGGCCCGCACGGCCGCGCTGATGCAACGCCTCGCCCGCCACGCGGTGGAGGCGCGGCCGGTGTGGAAGCCCATGCACCTGCAGCCGCTGTTTGCCGGTGCGCCGTACTTCGCGCACACCCCCGGGCAGGATGTGTCGGCCGCGCTGTTTGCCGCGGGCGTGTGCCTACCCTCGGGCTCGAACATGGACGAGGCGCAGCAGGAGCGGGTGATTGCGCTGCTGCGCGAGGCGCTGACCGCCACCGCCGAGGACGCCCATGCGGCTTGAGGCCCTGCGCCTTCGGGTGGGGAGCGCCGCGCTGGACGTGCTGCTCGTTGCGGCGGCCTGGTGGGCGGCCTTCTGGCTGCGGTTCAACCTCGACGTGCCGGAGGAGTTTTCCGCGCTGATGGTGCAGACGCTGGCGGTGCCGGTGCTGGCGTTTGCACTGGCGCTTGCCGGCGCGGGCGTGTACCGGCACATCTGGCGCTACACCAGCCTGGCCGAACTGCAGCGGCTGGTGGCGGGGGTGGCGGCCGGTGCCTTGTTCACGGCGGTGGCGGTGTTGATGCTGCGGGTGCCGAATTTCCCGCGCTCGGTGCTGCTGCTGCACCCTTTGCTGGTGCTGCTGGCGCTGGGCGGGGTGCGGGCCTTGTCGCGGCTGCTGGCCGAGCGGCGCGCGCCGCGCGTGCCCGGCACCGGCGTGCCCGCGCTGCTGCTGGGCAGCGTGGCCGAGGCGGCGCAGGCCCTGCGAACGCTGAAGGACTCGGCCCGGGTGGTGCCGGTGGGCATCGTCTCGCCGCAGCGTGAGGAGGTCGGCCGGGCGCTGCAGGGCGTGCGGGTGCTCGGCACGCTCGACGGCCTGCCGCAGGCGGTTCAGCAGGCGGGCGCGCGGGTGGCGCTGGTGCTGGCTGCGCCGGGCTCGGCCTGGCGGCGCGAGGCCTTGCTCGCCGCGGCCGAACACGGCTTGTCGCTGCTCACCCCACCGCGCGCGGACGACTGGTTGCAGGGGGAGGGGGCGGGCCCACGGGCGGTGGCGCTCGAAGACCTGCTGGGCCGCGCGCCGGTGCAGCTCGACGTGGCGGGGCTGTCGGAGATGCTCGCGGGCCGCACGGTGCTCGTCACCGGGGCGGGGGGCTCGATTGGCTCGGAGCTGTGCCGGCAGATTGCGCGCTTCGGCGTGGCGCGGCTGGTGTGCGTGGATGTGTCGGAGTACGCCGTGTACCGGCTCGAACAGGATCTTCGCGCGGCGCACCCGCAGCTCGAAGGCGTCTACTACACCGCCAACGTGCGCGAGCTGCAACGCCTGCGCGCGATTGCCCAGGCGCACCGGCCTGCGGTGGTGTTCCACGCCGCGGCCTACAAGCACGTGCCCCTGATGGAGACGCACAACGAGATCGAGGCGCTGCGCACCAACGTGCGGGGTACGCTCAACGCCGCGCAGGTGGCCGGCGAGGTGGGGGCGGCGCGCTTCGTGCTCGTTTCCACCGACAAGGCGGTGAACCCGACCAACGTCATGGGCGCGAGCAAGCGCCTCGCGGAGTTGGCCGTGCAGGCGGTGGCCGCGCAGCACCCGGCGACCCGGTTCGTCGCGGTGCGCTTTGGCAATGTGCTGGGCTCGAGCGGCTCGGTGGTGCCGCTTTTTACCGAGCAGATTGCACGCGGCGGCCCGGTGACGGTGACGCATCCGGAGATCGTGCGCTATTTCATGACCATCCCTGAGGCGGCGCAGCTCGTGCTGCAGGCCGCGCTGATGGGTCAGTCGGGGCAGATTTTCGTGCTCGACATGGGCGAGCCGGTGAAGATCGTCGAACTCGCGCGCATGCTCATTCGGCTCTCGGGCAAGACCGAGCAGGATGTTCCCATCGTCTACACCGGCCTGCGCCCGGGCGAGAAGCTCTATGAGGAATTGCTGGCCGATTGTGAGACCACCGCCCCGACGCCGCACCCCAAGCTGCGCGTGGCGCGCGCCGTCCCGCCCGCAGCCGCGCTGTTGGCTGCCTTGGCGTGGATCGACGAAGCCGGCCCCGCGCCCGATGCGCTCGCGCTGCGGTGCTGGCTGCAGGCTCAGGTGCCCGAATACCAGCCGCGCCGGGGCTGAATGCCCAAGTTTGTTCCGACGCCGGCGGGGCGATGCTTGCAGCCAGTTGGGATGCTTTTTCGCCCTTCCCCCGCGTAAAACGGGTGGTTTCTGCTATCAAAAAGAAAGTTTACGAGCCTCGGACGATGCCGGTCTTCTCGAGCAGATCGGCCACCCATTGGAGCCGCAGCGCCGGATCTTCGATGGCCATGAGCTGCAGCTTGATCGATGGGGGTGCCGGCAGCATCTCGGCCCAGCGGTTGGCGACCCAACCTGCGTCCTCGTAGCGGCGCGGCGCATCGGGCGGCCAGGGCGACTCGCCGCGCAACCGCAGGTTCGCGTGCAGTTGGCGCAGGGCCTGCGCACTCGCGGCGAGGTCTGCCGGAATCGCCGTGGGCCGGTCCGGGTTCAGCAGTTCGACATCGGCGACCCAAAGCCCGGAGCGCAGCATGCGGCAGTCGCGCAGGCGAAAAACCTGGCGCCCGAGGATCTGCAGCGCAGACGCGGCCGCTTCGCCCACTCCGGCGTCGGTGAGCGCGGCGAGCGTGCCAAAGTCATGAAAGCGCGCAGCGGGTGGCGTCACCGTGGGCAGGGGCTCGGTTTCATCGGAGCCACGGCGGGGTGTCACCACGCCAAACGGGGCACCTGCGGCGGCACAGCGTTCGAGCCAATGGCGCGTGGGCGCGGCGACGGCGCGCAGCGTCAGCCGGCCTCCGGGAAAGACGACGCTGGCGAGTGGCAGCAGCGGGACGTTGGTGAGCGTGAGCGGAGCGTTCAAGGGAGGTTCGGGCCAGCACGGGGGTGGGGAAGGGGTCGCGGGCGTCATGGCGGGGGCGCTCTCGATATGATCGGAACGTGCGTGCAGGCGGGAGCGCCTGGGGCGTCATCCCTTTGCACAACGCTCGGTCGTTCGAATTCTCAACCATCCATCCGGGACCTCGCGGCATGTTGAATGAAATTTTGGTGCTGTTGCTCGAGTTTGGCACCGGCCTGCTTGGCGGGGCTTGCTTGCTGCGTGCGTACATGCGCGGCGTGGGCGTTTCCATGGACCATCCGCCGGGGCGTTTCATTTTGGCGGTGACCGACTGGCTGGTGCTGCCGCTGCGCCGCGGTTTGCGGCCGAGCGGGCGGTGGGATCTGGCCAGTCTGTTGGCCGCGTGGCTGGTGAAGTTTGCTCAGTTTGCGCTGCTGTGGGCCCTGCACGGCGGCGGCGCTTCGTGGGCGGCGGTCGTGGTGCTGGCCTTTTTTGGTCTCGCGCAGATGGCGATTTCGATCGCCAGCGCCGTGGTGCTGGTGGCGGCGATTCTGTCGTGGGTGCAGCCCGGCGGGCCGATGGCGTGGTTGCTGGAACGTTTGACCTCACCCCTGCTGGCGCCGCTGCGTCGGGTGATTCCGCTCGTGGGCGGGGTGGATCTGTCGCCGCTGGCTCTCTTGGTGCTGCTGCAGATCGCAGCGATCGTGCTGGCGAACCTGCAGCACCTGGTGTTGGGTTTCGGCGCTTGGCTGCGCTGAGGCACGGCCGAATGGGCGTCCGTGACGGCGCGCGCCGAAAGAATCAGGCGACGATCGCGTCGGCGCTGAGGCGCTGCAGCATCGCGAGCGTGCGGGCGACCGTGTCGCGCAACTCGCGGCGGTCGCAAATCAGGTCGACGGCGCCTTTTTGCAGCAGGAATTCCGCGCGCTGAAAGCCCTCGGGCAGCGTCACGCGCACGGTGGATTCGATCACGCGCGGGCCGGCAAAGCCAATCAGCGCCTTGGGCTCGGCAATGACCACGTCGCCGAGGAAGGCAAAGCCCGCGCTCACGCCGCCCATGGTCGGGTCGGTCAGCACGCTGATGTAGGGCAGCTTCTTCTTGGCCAGGCGCGTGAGCGCCGCGTTCGTTTTGGCCATCTGCATCAGCGAAAGCAGCCCTTCTTGCATGCGCGCGCCGCCGGTGGCGGTGAAGCACACGAACGGCACTTTCTGCTCGATGGCCGTCTCGACCCCGCGCACGAAACGCTCGCCCACGACCGAACCCATGCTGCCGCCCATGAAGTCGAATTCGAAGGCTGCCGCAACCAGGCTGATGCCCTTGACCGAGCCTCCCATGACCACCAGCGCATCGGTCTCGCCCGTGGCTTCGAGTGCCTCTTTGAGCCGCTCGGGGTATTTGCGACTGTCTTTGAATTTCAGCGCATCGACCGGCAGCACTTCCTGGCCGATCTCATAGCGCCCCTCGTTGTCGAGGAACTGGTTGAGCCGCGCGCGCGCGCCGATGCGGTGGTGGTGGCCGCAGCTCGGGCAGACGTTCTGGTTCTGTTCGAGGTCGGTGCGGTAGAGCACGGTGTCACAGCTCGGGCACTTGGTCCACAGGCCCTCGGGGATCCCGCGGCGTTCGGTCTTTTCGGACTTCTGGATCTTCGGGGGCAGCAGTTTTTCGAGCCAGCTCATGGGTCCTCCAATGGGGATGGCGCGCGATGTGCCTACTCAAGCCGCGCGTGCCGCCGATGATACGTCGTCGAGTGCCGCGCGGATGTCGCGCAGGAAGGCCGCGGCGGCAGGCACCACGGCCTCGCGGGGTAAGGGGTCGATGAGGCTGATCAGCCGGCTGCCGATCACCACCGCGTCGGCCACGCGCGCGATCTCGCGCGCGGTCGCTGCGTCGCGGATGCCAAAGCCCACACCCACGGGGATCGTGACCTGGGCGCGGATGCGCGGCAGCATGGCTTCGACCGCGCTCGTGTCGAGCGAGCCCGCGCCGGTCACGCCCTTGAGCGAGACGTAATAGACATAGCCGCTGGCGACTCGGGCCACCTGGGCGATGCGCTCGTCGGTGCTGGTCGGGGCGAGCAGGAAGATCAGGTCCATGCCGTGCGCGCGCAGCTTGGCCGCGAAGTCGGCGCATTCCTCGGGCGGGTAATCGACGATCAGTACCCCGTCCACGCCGGCCGCTGCCGCGTCGCGGATGAAGGCGTCGGCACCGTGCCGCTGGTCGTAGCGCTCGACCGGGTTCGCATAGCCCATGAGCACGATGGGCGTTTGCGTGTCGCTCTGGCGAAAACGGCGCACCATCTGCAACACGTCTGCGAGCCCAATGCCGAGCGCCAGCGCGCGCTCACCGGCCTTTTGAATGACGGCGCCGTCGGCGCTCGGGTCTGAGAATGGCACGCCGAGCTCGATCACGTCGGCGCCGGCAGCCACCATGCCGTGCAGCAGTTCGGGCGTGAGGTCGGCATACGGGAAGCCGGCCGTGACAAAGGGGATCAGTGCCTTGCGGCCAGCGGCTTGCAGGCGGGCGAAGGTTTCCTGGATGCGGCTCATGCGGGCAACTCCCCGAGGCGGATGATGGACTCGCCGCCCTTGACGCTTTGGCCTTCGCAGCTCGGGCGGCAGAAGAAGCCGGCGCCGGAGAGGTCGGCCACGGTGCCGATGTCTTTGTCGCCGCGGCCTGAGAGGTTCACCAGGATGGACTGGTCCGGGCGCATGGTGCGGGCGAGCTTCAAGGCGTAGGCCACGGCGTGGCTTGATTCGAGCGCGGGGATGATGCCCTCGGTGCGGCACAGATGGTGGAAGGCGTCGAGCGCTTCCTGATCGGTGATGCCGACGTACTCGGCGCGGCCGATGTCCTTGAGGTAGGCGTGTTCGGGGCCGACGCCGGGGTAGTCGAGCCCGGCGCTGATGCTGTGCGTCTCGGTGATCTGGCCGTTGTCGTCTTGCAGGATGTAGGTCCGGTTGCCGTGCAGCACGCCAGGGCTGCCTTTTTGCAGCGAGGCCGAATGCTTGCCCGATTCGAGCCCGAGCCCAGCCGCCTCGACACCGATGAGCCGCGTCGATTCGAACGGGATATACGGATAGAAGATGCCCATCGCATTGCTGCCGCCGCCCACGCAGGCCACCACCACGTCGGGCTGGTCGCCGGTGCAGCCCGCCTCGCGCAGCATCTCGGGCATCTGCTTGACGCATTCGTTGCCGATGACGCTCTGGAAGTCCCGCACCATCATCGGGTAGGGGTGCGGCCCGGCCACGGTGCCGATGATGTAGAAGGTGTTGTCGACGTTGGCAACCCAGTCGCGCAAGGCTTCGTTGAGGGCGTCCTTGAGGGTCTTGCTGCCCGACTCGACGGGCACGACGGTGGCGCCAAGCAGCTTCATGCGGTAGACATTGGGGCTTTGGCGCTTGACGTCTTCGCTGCCCATGTAGACCACGCATTCAAGCCCGTAGCGCGCGCAAATCGTTGCAGTCGCCACCCCGTGCTGGCCCGCGCCCGTCTCGGCGATGATGCGCGGCTTGCCCATGCGGCGCGCGAGCATGGCCTGACCGATCGTGTTGTTGATTTTGTGTGCGCCGGTGTGGTTGAGGTCTTCGCGCTTGAGGAAGATTTGCGCGCCGCCCAGTTCGCGGCTGGTGCGCGCGGCGTGGTAGACGGGCGAGGGGCGTCCCACGAAGTGCGCGAGCTCGTGGTGGAACTCGGCCACGAAGTCGGGGTCGTCCCGGTAGCGCGCGTAGGCCTCGCGCAGCTCGTTGATGGCATGGGTGAGCGTTTCGCTCACGAAGCTGCCGCCATAGCGGCCGAAATGCCCGCTTGGATCGGGCTGGTGGTAGTCGAACATGGTCGTTGGCGTTCCTATCGGGTCAGGAGGCGTCGGCCGCACGCACGGCGGCGACGAACTGGTGCATCCGCAGAGCGTCCTTGACGCCCTTGAGCGGGCGGCCGTCAGGCCCGAGGGCTTCGACGCCGGAGCTGACGTCCACCGCGAGCGAGCGGCCGCGCGAGCGCAGCGCGCGGATGCCATCGCCCACGTTTGCAGGTGTGAGCCCACCACTCAAGACGAGGTGAGCGTCGACGTTTGGTGGAAGAAGTGACCAATCGAATGGGGTGCCGCCGCCACCGTAACCCTCGACATGCGCGTCGAGGAGGATGGCCTGGGCGTGATGCCAAGTGTGGACAAATTCTAGCAAGTCGAAAGCCGACCCCGCGGGGATGCGGGCCGCACGCATCCAGGCCCAGCCGCAGGTGGCCGCGGCTTCCAGGCATGCCTCGGGCGTCTCATCCCCATGAAATTGCAGCAAACCCGGCGTGAATTGGTCGGTGATTGCTCTGATTTTGGAAGCGTCTTCGTTCACGAACAGCAGCACCGGCGTGACGAAGGGCGGCAGACGACGGGCGAGCGCCGCTGCGCGTTCGGGCGACACGTAGCGCGGGCTCTTCGCATAGAGCACGAAACCGACCGCATCGGCACCGGCCGCGACCGCCGCATCGACATCGGCTTCGCGCGTGAGGCCGCAGATCTTGATGCGGGTGCGGGGGCGGGGCTCGGTGGGGGCGAGGGCAGGGGGCGGGGACTGCGTGGCGGTTGGGCGGCTCATGCCCAATCATACGCAGCCACCCGCTCCGGCAAGCCCCAGTGGGGCGCGTAGACGGGTCCGACGAAATACAGGCCATCGGGCGCAAAGGTCGGCGCGGCGGCGTCCCGGCTGCGGGCGGCGAGCACCTCGCGCATCCAGTCCGGGTGCGCGAGCCCCTGTCCCACGCGGACCAGACAGCCCATGAGGTTGCGGATCATGTGGTGAAGAAAAGCGTTCGCCTCGAATTCGAAGCGCCAGTAGGCCCCCCGGCGCTCGATGTCGATGCGCGTGAGGGTCTTCACCGGGCTTGCGGCCTGACATTCGGCGGCGCGGAAGGAGCTGAAGTCATGCTCGCCGATGAGGTGCGCCGCCGCAGCGTGCATGGCCACGCCGTCGAGCGGACGAAACACCCAGCCCACGCGCCCGGCTTCGAGGCTCGGGCGCACCGGCGACTCCAGCAGCACATAGCGGTAGCGCCGCGCAATGGCGCTGGCGCGCGCATGAAAGCCGGCCGGCACGGGCTGCGCCCACTGCACCGCGATGTCCGGGGGCAGGAAACGGTTGGTGCCCCGCACCCAGGATGCGGGGGCGCGCTCGATGTCGGTGTCGAAATGCACCACCTGCATCAGACCGTGCACACCGGCATCGGTGCGACCGGCGCAGAGCGTCGAGATGGGTTTGCAAGCAAAGTCGGCCAGCGCGCGCTCCAGCCGGTCTTGCACCGTCTGGCCCGAGGGCTGGCTTTGCCAACCTTGGTACCCGCGGCCGTCATAGCTGACGCCCAGCGCGATCCGGCGACCGGTCCTGGCGACCGGAGCCGGGTCTCTGGCAGTCTCGCTCAACCCAAATCGTCCCGGAATTGCTGCGCCTTGAGCTTCAGGGGCCCCGACGCGGCGGCGAGCACCTCTTCGGCGAGGGCCCGCGCGCCTTCGGTGTCGCCGATGCCGCGCAGTTCGTGTGCCAGCGCCAGTTTGGTTTCGAGTTCATCGGCGTCGCCGCCCAGCGAGGCGGGCTCGGTGGGGGCTGGCGCGGCGGGGGTCGGGGCCGCAGACGGCTCGAAATCGAAGCTCAGCGGCGGCATCGAAGAAGCCGCAGACGCAGGGGTGGGTGCCTGGGCACCGGTGGCGGCGGCCACGGCATTCGGCTCGAGGTCCAAGGACAAAGTGCCCAAATCGAATTCGAGCAAGGCTTCATCGCCGCCCTTGGGCGCGTTGGCGAGGGGCTCGGCGGCAGCTTGGGTTTCCGCGGCAGCGGCGAACGCCGGTTCAGCGGCAGGCGCCGGGTCTGCTTGCGCCGGCGTGGCGGCCGTGTCGCTGGCTGCGGGTTCGCCTCGTGCACCGCTCGGCTCTTCCGGCAAGGGACTGTCGAACTGGCTCAAATCGAAGTCCACGCCCGACTGCGAGGGCGAAAACTCCGGCTTCGGATTCACTGGAATCGTGCTGGGCGCGAACAGCGGCGAGGGCGCGGATTCGGGTGTAGGCGGAGCCGATTCCGGGGCCTGCCCCGAATAGACCGGGTTGTTGGGGTCGATCGAACGCCCGATCTCGCACAAGCGCTGCCACTCGGGGCCCATGCCTTCGGTGATGCGGAGCACCTGTTTGGCCAGAGCCTCGACCGCGCGGGCATCCCGCCGCTTGGCATAAATCTCGGCGAGCTTGACGTGGATGGCGACCCGGTTGGGGTGCAGCTTGAGCGCTTCCTTGAGGATTTCCTCGGCCTGCAGATCGCGTCCGTAGGCCAGATAGACATCGGCCTCGGCGACGGGGTCCACATCGCCGCCCGCTTCGAGTTGGCTCGGCGAGTAGGCGAGCGACGAGTTGCCGCTGGGTTTTTCGTCGCTCGTGTCGACATGCTGGCCGCCACTCGAACCAAAGAACGAGTCGGGCTGTACACGGCTCTCGAGGAAACTGCTCTCTTCGTGCGCCTTGCTTGCCTTGTTGGCACGCATCCGATAGATACCAAAGCCCGCCAGCAGGGCGATCAAGGCCGCACCGGCACCGGGAATCAAGGGGTTCTCGAGCAAGCTGTCGAGTAAAGAGGGCTCGGGTGCCGGGGCTGCGGGCGCCGCTTTCGCCACGGCCGGCCGGGAAGCGGGCGCCTGGGCTTGGGACGCCGGGGCGCTCGCAACGGCGCTGGCCGGTGCGGCGGCAGCCGATGTAGCGATCGAAGCGGCGGCGGCCGGTGCCGAAGCCGCAGCCGGGGCGGGCTGGGCCGTGGCGGACACGGCCGCCGAGGCCGCGGGCGCGGTCGCTGGCACGGCCAGGCCCGGCTTCGAGGCCGCTGCACTGGCTGCACCGAGCGCCGCGCTGCTGGCTTGGAGCTTGGCCAACTCGTTGGCGTTTCGGGTCAGCTCGGCCAGGCGCTGCTCGGCCTCTTTCTTGCGCAACTCGGCGGCGATTTGCGCTTCACGGTCGTTGGCACTGGCCACTTTGCCTTTGGACAGCGTGAGCTTGTCCGGAGCCACCGCGGCCGGGCGCTGTTCCGTCACTTGAGTTTCGACCTTGCCACTTGCGGCGCGGCTCGAGACCTCGGTCTGAACCGCTGGCACCGACCGGGCCAGACGGCCACGGAACGCATTGAAGTCCGCACTCTGAAGGGCGAGCACCTGCCGCGCTTCTCCCGGCTCGATACCGCGCGCGCTCGTCTCGTCGGGCAGGCGCACGACGGCACCGGCGCGTAGGCGGTTGACATTCCCGCCCACGAAGGCGTCGGGGTTGGCACGCAGCAAGGCAACCAACATCTGTTCGAGCGAGACACCCGCTGGCTTGTGGCGTGCCACGATACCCAAAGCCGTATCGCCGCGGCGGACGGTCACGGTCCCGCCCGTACCTGGCGCTGCGCTCTCCTCCGTGCGTCGCGGTGTGGCCGTTGCGGGCGCCACCGCGACCGGGGCGGCGGGGCGAGGCGCGTTGACGACAGCCGGCAGCGTCGTGCCGCGATCGGCCGGCTTGGCGGCCGGGTTTTTCGGCGGGTCGAGCAGCAGCGTGTATTCGCGGGTCAAGCGCCCGCTGGCCCAGTTGGCCTCGAGGATCAGGTCGAGAAAGGGTTCGTTGACGGCCCGCTCCCCTTGGATGCGTAGGACGCGGGTTCCGTCGGGCCGTTGTTGGAGCGTGACTTTGGCACCGGCGAGTGCGGCGTTGTAGTCGACACCGGCAGCACGAAAGGCCGACGCTGGCGCGAGGCTGACCCGCAGACTCGCCGCTTCGTCGGCGTCGATCTGCAGCACCTCGACCGCTGCATCCAGCGGCTCACCGAGGGCCGATTGAACCCGAATGGGCCCAAGCCCCAGCGCCTGCGCCGCGCCAGGTGCCAAGCCTGCCGCGATCCAAGCCGCCAGCGCAGCTGCGCGCAAAGCGGTCATCCGGTAAGGTTTGTCGAGCACCGCGCGGCGCGACCCATGCTGCGATCCGGTGCCTGCAGACGCACCGGATTTTGTGTTGTTCATCATGCGTGACCATCCAGACACGAAACCGTGGTCGTTTGAAGGTAACAGCATTGCTGGGGAGAAACAAGGCGAAGCGCCCTTGGGGGCGCTGCATTGGAGCATCCGGCCGAGGAACGACGCCTGGGTGTTGCCTGTCGACAACGCAGGAGTGGGCGCCGGACACGGTCAACGGCACCGCGCGCCCTTACCAAGCGCCGCGCCGCCCTCTCAGCCTCTCAGCCTCTCAGCCTCTCAGCCTCTCAGGCTTGCAGCAGGATGCGCAGCATGCGGCGCAGCGGTTCGGCCGCGCCCCAGAGCAGTTGGTCGCCCACGGTGAAGGCGCCGAGGTACTCCGGCCCCATGGCGAGCTTGTGTAGACGACCGACCGGGACGCTCAGCGTGCCCGTGACCGCGGCGGGCGTGAGCGCGCGCTCGGTCGCCTCGCGTTCGTTGGGCACCATCTTGACCCAGTCGTTGGCGCCTGCGAGCAGGGCTTCGATCTCGGCCAGCGGCACGTCCTTCTTCAGCTTGACCGTGAGCCCTTGCGAGTGGCAGCGCATCGCGCCGATGCGCACGCACAGGCCGTCGATGGGAATGCTGCCCGGGCTGCGGAACGCGGGCTTGCCGAGGATCTTGTTGCATTCGGCGCCGCCTTTCCACTCTTCTTTGCTCTGGCCGTGCTCGACGGGCACGTCGATCCACGGTATCAGGCTGCCAGCCAGGGGAACGTTGCGGAAGTGTTGGGTCGGGAAGTCGGGCGAGCGCAGGGTCGCAGCGACCTTGCGGTCAATCTCGAGAATGGCCGAGGCCGGATCGGCGAGTTCGTTCTTGACGGCGTCATGCAAGGCGCCCATTTGCTGCAACAGTTCGCGCATGTTTTGCGCACCGGCGCCCGAGGCCGCCTGATAGGTCATGGCGCTGACCCACTCGACGAGGTCCGCCTTGAACAGGCCGCCCATGGCCATCAGCATCAGGCTGACGGTGCAGTTGCCGCCGATCCAGTTGCGACCGCCGGCTGCGAGCGCGCGGTCGATGACGTCGCGGTTGACCGGGTCGAGGATGATCACCGCGTCCTCGGCCATGCGCAGCGTGCTCGCCGCATCGATCCAGTGACCGTGCCAGCCCGCCGCACGCAGTTTGGGGAAGATTTCTTTGGTGTAGTCGCCGCCTTGCGCGGTGATGATGATGTCGCAGCGCCGCAGGGCTTCGAGGTCGAACGCATCCTGCAGTCGGGTTTCGTTCTTCGCCATCGCCGGGGCGGCACCGCCGGCGTTGGAGGTGGAGAAGAACAGCGGCTCGATCAGGTCGAAGTCCTTCTCTTCGACCATGCGATCCATCAACACCGAGCCGACCATGCCTCGCCAGCCGACCAGACCAACCAACTTGCTCATTTGAAACGCCCTTTCTCGTTAAAAACAGTTCCAGACCCGGCTGTTTTTGCCCGGCTCGTCTGGCCGGGAAGGGCGCACGACGAACCCGGCTGGATCAGCCCTGAATGGTCGTGGTTTTGATGGTGTATGCGCGCGCAGCCCCATCGGCCATGGCGGCGGATGCGAAGTTCGGGTCGAACGGGCTGGTGGTAAACATAAGACAAGATTGTAGCGAGCCGCGGCTTGACGCCAGCTGACAAAGCCGCCGGCAGACCATTCGAACGAATCTCAGCCGAGTGCTCGGACCACCGCATCGCCCATTTGCGCCGTGCCGACCTTGGTCGTGCCTGCGCTCCAGATGTCGGGGGTGCGCAAGCCCTGCGCCAGGACTTGTTTTACGGCCGTCTCGATGCGCTCGGCGGCTTCGGGCTGGTTGAGCGAGAAGCGCAGCATCATGGCCGCGCTCAGGATGGTCGCCAGCGGGTTCGCGATGCCTTGCCCGGCGATGTCCGGGGCGCTGCCGTGGCTGGGCTCGTACAGGCCCTGGCTCTTCGCGTTCAGGCTGGCCGAGGGCAGCATGCCGATCGAGCCAGTGAGCATCGAGGCTTCGTCGGAGAGGATGTCGCCAAACATATTGCCAGTGACGATGACGTCGAATTTCTTCGGCGCTTTGACGAGCTGCATCGCGGCGTTGTCGACATACATGTGCTCGAGCGTCACATCGGGGTATTGCTGGCCGACTTCCGTGACCACGTCCTTCCAGAGCTGGAAGGTCTCGAGCACGTTGGCCTTGTCGACGCTGGTGACTTTTTTGTTGCGCTTGCGCGCGGCCTGGAACGCCACATGGGCGATGCGCTCGATCTCCGGGCGGCTGTAGCGCATGGTGTCGAAAGCTTCTTCGGCGCCGGGGAAGTGCCCGTCGGTCGCGACGCGGCGGCCGCGCGGCTGGCCGAAGTAAATGTCGCCGGTGAGCTCGCGGATGATGAGGATGTCCAGCCCCGCGACCAGTTCGGGCTTGAGGCTGGAGGCGCCGACCAGTTGTTCGTAGCAGATGGCCGGGCGGAAGTTGGCGAACAGGCCGAGGTGCTTGCGCAGGCCGAGAATGGCTTGCTCGGGGCGCAGCGCGCGCTCGAGCGTGTCGTACTTCCAGTCGCCCACGGCACCGAAGAGCACGGCGTCGGCTTCGCGCGCGAGTTTCAGCGTGGCTTCGGGCAGCGGATGGCCGCTGGCCTCGAAGGCGGCTCCGCCCACAGGAGCGTACTCCAGCTCGAGGGGCAGCTCGAGCGCTTGGAGGACCTTCACCGCTTCGGCGACGATTTCGGTGCCGATGCCGTCACCGGGAAGAACTGCGATTTTCATTTTGCTATCAGAAAAGGAGCTAGAAACGCTTGTTTTTCGCCGGCAAACGGCCAAAAAAGCTCAAAAATGGCCGAACCGAACCCTGCCGAACCCATCAGAGCGGCAAGCTGCGGGCGAGCCAGGGCATGCGGGCCAGGCGTTCGGCCTCGAAGGCGGCGATCTTGTCCTTGTGACGCAGGGTCAGGCCGATATCATCGAGGCCGTTGAGCAGGCAGTACTTGCGGAAGGCGTTGACTTCGAACGGGACTTCTTCGCCCTGCGGCTTGACGATCACCTGCCGCTCGAGGTCGATGGTGAGCGCATAGCCCGGAAACGCCGCGACCTCGTCAAACAGCTGGTCGACCGTGGCCTCACTCAGCGTGATGGGCAGCAGGCCGTTCTTGAAGCAGTTGTTGAAGAAGATATCGGCGAAGCTGGGTGCGATCAGCGCCCGAAAGCCGTATTGCTCGAGTGCCCAGGGCGCGTGCTCGCGGCTCGATCCGCAGCCGAAGTTCTTGCGTGCGAGCAGGATCGAGGCCCCCGCGTAACGCGGCTGGTTCAGCACGAAATCCGGGTTGGGCCGGCGCGTGGCGGGGTCTTTGCCGGGGTAACCGGGGTCGAGATAGCGCCATTCGTCGAACAGGTGCGGCCCAAATCCGGTTTTATGGATGGACTTGAGGAACTGTTTGGGAATGATGGCGTCGGTGTCGACGTTCTCGCGGTCCATCGGGGCCACGATCCCTTGGTGCACGGTGAATTTCTGCATGTTGTTCGCTCGGTTTAGGCGCCATGAAGGCGCTTACTTCACGGCCTTCTCGATGGCCGCGCCCGCTTTTTGAACGTCTTGGCCGACGCCTTTGATCGTGTTGCAACCGGCAAGAGCCAGAGCCAGCATCAGGACCACGCCGGTGAGCAGCGAAGATTTCATGGACGGCCTCCGAAATTCATCCGGCGTAGGGCCGGACATCGACGAAATGCCCGTGGACGGCTGCGGCTGCGGCCATCGCGGGTGAGACGAGATGGGTGCGGCCACCCGCGCCCTGACGTCCTTCGAAGTTGCGGTTGCTGGTGCTGGCGCAGCGCTCGCCGGGCTCGAGTCGGTCGGCGTTCATGGCCAGACACATCGAGCAGCCTGGCTCGCGCCAGTCGAAGCCCGCGGCCCGGAAGATTTCATGCAGGCCCTCGCGCTCAGCCTGTTCTTTCACCAGGCCCGAACCCGGAACGACCATGGCGAGCTTCACATGGCGTGCCACCTTCTGTCCCAGCCGCTTGACGACCGCGGCGGCCTCGCGCAAGTCCTCGATGCGGCTGTTGGTGCAGGAACCGATGAACACCTTGTCGACGGCGATGTCGGTCATGGGCTTACCGGGCTCGAGACCCATGTAGGTCAAGGCGCGCTCGATGGCCGCGCGCTTGGTCGGGTCGCGCTCGCGGTCGGGGTCGGGAACGCGGCCGTCGATGCCGGTGACCATCTCGGGCGAGGTGCCCCAGGTCACTTGAGGAACGATTTGAGCGGCGTCGATTTCGACGACCGCATCGAAATGGGCGCCGGGGTCGCTGTGCAGGGTGCGCCAGTAGCGCACCGCCTGGTCCCATTCGGGGCCACCGACGAAGCGGCCGCTGGCGGTGTCGGTGCCCGGCGCGAGCAGCCGGCCGCGCACGTATTCGATGGTCTTGTCGTCGACCGCCACGAGTCCCGCGCGTGCGCCCGCTTCGATCGCCATGTTGCACACCGTCATGCGGCCTTCCATGGAGAGCGCACGGATGGCGCTGCCGGCGAACTCGATGGTGTAGCCGGTCCCGCCGGCCGTACCGATGCGCCCGATGATGGCGAGCACGATATCCTTGGCCGTAACACCCGGTTGCAAGGTGCCCTCGACCCGAATCAGCATGTTTTTGGCCTTCTTGGCGAGCAAGGTCTGCGTGGCCAGCACATGCTCGACCTCGCTCGTGCCGATCCCGTGGGCCAACGCACCGAAGGCGCCATGAGTCGAGGTGTGCGAATCGCCGCACACCACCGTCATGCCGGGCAGCGTGGCACCGTTCTCCGGGCCGATGACGTGGACGATGCCTTGGCGTTTGCTGAGGAAGGGGAAATAAGCCGCGGCGCCAACCGCGCGGATGTTGGCGTCGAGCGTGAGGATCTGTTCTTTGCTGATCGGGTCGGTGATGCCGTCGTAACCGAGTTCCCACCCCGTCGTGGGCGTGTTGTGGTCGGCCGTGGCGACGACGGAACTCACGCGCCAGACCTTGCGGCCCGCCTCGCGCAGGCCCTCGAAGGCCTGCGGGCTGGTCACTTCATGGACGAGGTGACGGTCGATGTAGAGGATGGCGGTGCCGTCTTCCTCGGTGTGGACGACATGCTCGTCCCAGAGCTTGTCGTAAAGCGTGCGTGCGGCCTGGGTCATGGAAGGATGTGCTGCGCTGCGGTGGCGGGATGAACGACGGATTTTAATCGGGCAGGGCTGTCGGTACCGCTGTTGGTGCCGCTGTCAACCTAAATCCGGCAGTTGGGCGCGCCCGGGCGGGTCGTCATCGGGCGCGCGGGCAAGGCGCAAACCGCAGACATGGCGGGTGCCATGGCGAGGATTTGCAACGCCGCCCCCGCACCCGAGGGCGGCTCGAACGGGTGCGCAGCGCTCACCCAAACGGTGAACGGACTGCGCACCGAAAATAGTTGAGACGCCAACACCTTGCATTCAGCGAAAAGCGGTCAACTGCCGGATTTAGGGTCAATGCCGCCGGCGTCTCTCGACCGGCGTCCGGACGGCCCGAGGCGCGAAATTTTGGGTAATTTCCCTGAAATCCCGGCGTCAAACCACAAGGTAACGCTATCAAAAAGTGACTTCTCAAAACGGCACCGCCCGCCCGCGGTGAGCGGGTGGGCGGTGACCGGCGCGGCTGCCGCGGCCCGCCCGCAGGGACGAGCGGCACGCGGCGGCGGTGCTCAGCGCTGATCGAGCGGCTTGACGTCGCGGCGCGCCGCACCCGTGTAGAGCTGGCGCGGACGGCCAATCTTGTACTCTGGGTCGGCGAGCATCTCGTTGAGCTGGGCGATCCAGCCCACGGTCCGCGCGAGCGCGAAGATGCCGGTGAAGAGGCTCACCGGAATGCCGATCGCGCGCTGCACGATGCCCGAATAGAAGTCGACGTTCGGGTAGAGCTTGCGCTGCACGAAATAGTCGTCCTCGAGGGCGATCTTTTCGAGTTCCTTGGCGAGCTTGAACAGCGGATCGTTCTCGAGACCCAGCTCGGACAGAACCTCGTTGCAGGTCTCTTGCATCAGCTTAGCGCGCGGGTCGTAGTTCTTGTAGACGCGGTGGCCAAAGCCCATGAGCTTGACGCCCGAGCTCTTGTCCTTGACCTTCTCCATGAATTCGCCGACCTTGGCGACCCCACCCATGGCCTGGATTTCTTCGAGCATGTTCAGGCAGGCCTCGTTGGCGCCGCCGTGCGCCGGGCCCCAGAGGCAGGCCACACCGGCTGCAATCGCGGCGTAGGGGTTGGTGCCCGAGCTGCCGCACAACCGCACGGTCGAGGTCGAAGCGTTTTGCTCGTGGTCGGCATGCAGGATGAAGATGCGGTCGAGCGCGCGCTCGAGCACCGGGTTGACTTTGTATTCCTCGCAGGGCGTGCCAAACATCATGCGCAGGAAGTTGCCCGCGTAGGACAGGTCGTTGCGCGGATACATGTAGGGCTGGCCGATGCCGTACTTGTAAGCCATGGCGACCAAAGTGGGCATCTTTGCGATCAGGCGAATCGCCGCGATCTTGCGGTGTTCCGCGTTGTGGATGTCGGTGCTGTCGTGATAAAAGGCCGAAAGCGCACCCACCAAGCCCGTGAGCACCGCCATCGGGTGCGCGTCTCGACGGAAGCCGCGCAGGAAGAACTGCATCTGCTCATGCACCATCGTGTGGTTGATGATGAGCTTGTGGAATTCATCGCGTTCGTTGGCGTTGGGCAATTCCCCGTTGAGCAGCAGATAGCAGGTATCGAGATAGTCACACTGCGTGGCCAGTTGCTCGATCGGGTAGCCGCGATACAGCAGTTCACCCTTGTCGCCGTCGATGTAGGTGATGGCCGACTGGCACGATGCGGTCGAGAGAAAACCCGGGTCGTAGGTGAACATGCCCGTTTGCGCGTAGAGCTTGCGGATGTCGATCACATCCGGGCCCAGCGTGCCCTGGTAGACCGGCAGGTCGACGCTCGGGCTGCCGTTGGAGAACGAGAGCGTGGCTTTGGTGTCGGAGAGTTTCATCATGGTCTCGAGGAGAGTGGTTTGGGAAATCGGTCAGGCCAGGGTGGGTGATGGGGGCTCACGAAGCTGGGCTAGGACGAGCCGCACCGCTTCGGCACCCCGCCCGACCCACTCGGACCCGGGCTCGCGCCGGGCCAGCAGCAGATCGAGCAGATCGTTGTCTGCCAAAGCCATCAAGGCGTAGAGGCCGCGGGCTTGCGCGTAGGTCAGGTGCCGTTCGTAACGCTGGAAAAACCGCTCGATGAAGAGGTCGTTTTCGAGCAGGCCGCGACGGCATCGCCACCGCAGCCGGCTCAAGTCCCGTTCGCTGACGACTTCGTCGTCGGCTCCGGCTTCGAGGAAGCGATCGGTTTCCAAGCGGTGTCGCCCTGCGTCGTCAGACGGTGCGCTGGACCATCATTTCTTTGATCTTGCCGATCGCCAGCGTGGGGTTCAAACCCTTGGGGCAGACGTCGACGCAGTTCATGATGGTGTGGCAGCGGAACAGACGGTACGGATCCTCGAGGTTGTCGAGGCGCTCGGCCGTGGCCTCGTCGCGGCTGTCGGCCAGGAAGCGATAGGCCTGCAGCAGACCCGCGGGCCCGACGAACTTGTCGGGGTTCCACCAGAAGCTCGGGCAGCTCGTCGAGCAGCTGGCGCAGAGGATGCACTCGTAGAGGCCGTTGAGCTCCTCGCGCTCCTCGGGGCTTTGCAGCCGCTCTTTTTCGGGCGGAATCGAGTCGTTGATCAGATACGGCTTGATCGAGTGGTACTGTTTGAAGAACAGCGTCATGTCCACGATCAGGTCGCGAACCACCGGCAGGCCGGGCAGCGGCTTCAATACGATGGTCTGCGGCAGCGTGCGCATGTTGGTCAGGCAGGCCAAGCCGTTCTTCCCGTTGATGTTCATCGCGTCCGAGCCGCAGACACCTTCACGGCAGGAGCGGCGGAACGAAAGCGTCGGGTCGATGGCCTTGAGTTTCATGAGGACGTCGAGCAGCATGCGCTCGTGACCGTCGAGTTCGACCTCGAGCGTCTGCATGTAGGGCTTGGCGTCCTTGTCCGGGTCGTAGCGATAGATCTTGAACGTGCGTTTTTCCATGATGGGGCTCCGGTTCGGACGGCTCAGAACGTGCGGACTTTCGGTGGAATCGATTCCACCGTCAGCGGTTTGAGGTTGACGGGCTTGTAGCTCAGGCTGTTGGTGGCGCGGTGCCACAGCGTGTGCTTGAGCCAGTTCGCGTCGTCGCGGCCCAACGGCGCGACCGGGTCGTCGGCGGCGCGCTCGTAGTCTTTGACGGTGTGCGCACCCCGGCATTCGTGGCGGGCCGCGGCCGATACCATCGTGGCTTGTGCGGCTTCGATGAGGTTCTCGACCTCGAGCGCCTCGATGCGCGCGGTGTTGAAGACGCGCGATTTGTCCTTGAGCCCGATGGCCGCCACGCGCTTGCGCAACTCGGCGACCTTGACCACGCCCTCGTCCATGCTCTTTTGGGTGCGGAACACGCCGGCATGCTGTTGCATCGTGGCGCGCAGTTCATTGGCCACATCTTGCGCATACTCGCCCGAAGTGGCGTCTTCGAGGCGGTTGACGCGCTCGAGCGTGGCGTCTGCAGCATCCGCCGGCAGCGGCTTGTGTTCACCGAAGCTGCGAACGAACTCGACGATGTGGTTGCCCGCGGAGCGGCCGAACACCAGCAGGTCGAGCAGCGAGTTGGTGCCCAGGCGGTTGGCGCCGTGCACGCTTACGCACGAGCACTCGCCGACGGCATACAGGCCCCGGACCGGCACATTCTGGCCTTGCGCGTCAGGAACGACGACCTGGCCGTGGATGTTGGTCGGAATGCCGCCCATCTGGTAGTGGATGGTCGGCACGACGGGAATCGGCTCGCGCGTGATGTCGACGTTGGCGAAGTTCACCCCGATCTCATAGACCGAGGGCAGCCGCTTGTGGATGGTCTCGGCGCCCAGGTGGTCGAGCTTGAGCAGGATGTAGTCCTTGTTCGGACCGCAGCCCCGGCCTTCCTTGATTTCCTGGTCCATGCAGCGCGAGACGAAGTCGCGCGGCGCGAGGTCTTTGAGCGTGGGCGCGTAGCGCTCCATGAAGCGCTCGCCGTTGCTGTTGAGCAAAATCGCGCCCTCGCCGCGGCAGCCTTCGGTCAGCAGCACACCGGCGCCGGCGACGCCGGTCGGGTGGAACTGCCAAAACTCCATGTCTTGCAGCGGAATGTCGGCCCGTGCGGCCAGGCCCAGGCCGTCGCCCGTGTTGATGAAAGCGTTGGTGCTGGCCGCGAAGATGCGGCCCGCGCCGCCGGTGGCCAGCAAGACCGTCTTGGCTTCGAGGATGTAGAGGTCGCCGGTTTCCATCTCCAGCGCGGTCACGCCGACCACATCGCCCTCGGCGTCGCGGATCAGGTCCAGCGCCATCCATTCGACGAAGAACTGGGTTCGGGCGCGGACGTTTTGCTGGTAGAGCGTATGCAACATCGCATGGCCCGTGCGGTCCGCCGCCGCGCAGGCGCGCTGCACCGGCTTTTCACCGTAATTCGCGGTGTGTCCGCCAAACGGCCGCTGATAGATGGTGCCGTCCGGGTTGCGGTCGAACGGCATACCCATGTGCTCGAGCTCGTACACCACTTTGGGTGCTTCGCGGCACATGAATTCGATCGCGTCCTGGTCACCGAGCCAGTCCGAGCCCTTGATCGTGTCGTAGAAGTGGTAGTGCCAGTTGTCTTCGGACATGTTGCCTAGGCTCGCCCCAATGCCGCCTTGCGCCGCCACCGTGTGCGAGCGGGTCGGGAAAACCTTGGACAGAACAGCGACGTTCAAGCCCGCTTGCGCCAGTTGCAGCGACGCACGCATGCCGGAGCCACCGGCGCCCACGATGACGACGTCGAAGCGACGACGGGCGATGTCTTTTTTCGTGTAACTCATGGTCTCTCGTCTTTCAGAATCGATGGCTTACAGGCGCCAGAGCACTTCGATCGCCCAACCCGCGCAGCCCAACAGCCACACGAGCGTGAAGACCTGCAGCACCAGCCGCACCGAGGTGGGCTTGGCATAGTCCATCCAGATGTTGCGCACACCGATCCAGGCGTGCCAGATCAGCGCGACGATCACCGAGAAGGTCAGCACCTTCATCCAGCGCGCCGCAAAAATACCCGCCCAGGTGTCGTAGCCGATCGGGCCGGCGGAGAACAACAGTTGCACGAGCACCACCAAGGTAAAGGCGGCGAGCACGGCGGCCGTGGCTCCTTGGGCGAGCCAGTCGCGTACACCATAGTGCGCGCCGACGACGCGTCGCTTCGGGCCGTAGTTCACAGTAGCCATGGATTCACTCCTCGCGGATCAATACAAGCCAAACAACTTTGCGCCGAGAACCGCCGTCAGGCCAAGGCTCAGCACGAGCACCGTGACCGCCGATTGGCGGCCAAATTCCTTCGAGAGCTTGTGCGTCACCTCCATGTAGAGATGGCGCAAACCGGCGAACAGGTGGTGGATGAACGCCCACATCAGCGCCAGCGCCACGAGTTTCATGAACCAGCCCGGGACGAAACCGAGCCCCACGTTGAACGCGGCTTTGAAACGCGCAAAGGAAATTTCCGACGAGACGGACGTATCGAACAGCCAGATGATGAGGGGCAACAGCAGGAACATCAGCGCGCCGCTGACTCGGTGCAGGATCGAAACCCAGCCGGCTGGCGGCAGCCGATAGGTGGTGAGGTCCTTGAAGGCATTGATGTTCCGGAACTCGGGTCGTTGCGGTCGGGTTTCAGTCATGCTCATGGTCGACGTCCTCGGTTTGTTATGGGAATCGGTGCGGGAGTTGGGGAAGCAAGCGGGAATTCTATTGCGCTGCACCATTGCGAGCGCCGGCCGCAGAGCGACCCTGGGGCGCGCGCCAGTATTCTGCGCTTCTTTGGCCTGCGACGGCGGGCGGTTCCGACTTCATTGGAGTTCGTTGAAGTAGTGATGCGTGTCGGTGCGGTAGAGGCCGCGGCGCAGCTCCATGGGCCGGTCGCCATAGGTGTAGGCGGTGCGCTCGACGCTCAGGAGCGGTGAGCCGGGCGCGATGCCGAGCAGTTCGGCCTGACTCGGGTCGGCTGCGACGGCGCGAATGCGTTCTTCGGCGCGAACCATGCGCACCCCAAATTCTTCCTCGAACAGGGCATAGGTCGGACCCGGGTAGCTGGCCAGGGCGTCCGCCGTGAGCCCTTTGAAGGCGACCCCCGGCAACCAGAGGTCTTCGAGGATGGTCGGGACGCCTTTGAACGACAGCACGCGGCGAACCTGGATGACCGGGTCACCCGGGCGCAGACCCAGCCCGCGGGCGACATCGCCCGTCGCGCGGGCGCGGCGACAGTCGAGGATGGATCGCTGCGCGGGGCCTTCGCTGTCGAGGTCGCCCTCATCGGGCTTGAGCCGCAGGAAGCGGTATTCGACCTGGCGCTCGGAATGGGTGGCGACGAAGGTGCCCTTGCCCTGGCGGCGCACCAGCAGGTTTTCGGCGGCGAGCTCGTCGATGGCTTTGCGCACCGTTCCCTGGCTGACGCGGAAACGCCCGGCGAGTTCGGTCTCGCTCGGAATCGCTTCGCCCGGCTTCCATTCACCGGCTTGCAAGCTGCGCAGAATCAGTGCCTTGATCTGTTGGTAGAGCGGGCTGAAGGCCGGCGTGTCCACGCCGGCTGCGGAGGCAGGCTCTTCCGGGGTGACGGGTAGATGTTGCATGGTGCCGGCAGCACACGGACGAAGGGTAGACGAAGGATCGAAAGACCGAAAACGGCCATTATCATATCTTATATAAGACATAAGATAAATTGACGTTCGACCCCATCGGCGGTACACTGCCGTCCCTGTGGGCGCGCTCGGGCAACGCTGAATCCGTTCCTGCGATGGCCCGCGCCTGGCCGCTCGCCAGCACAGCACCTGCGCGGGGCGTCGGGCGGCAGAACCCGTGCAATGTTTCATCTTCCTGATTGACCTGGAGTCTTCGCCATGAGCAAAAAACCCGTTCGAGTGGCCGTTACCGGCGCCGCTGGCCAGATTGGCTACGCTTTGTTGTTCCGTATCGCATCGGGTGAGATGCTCGGTAAGGATCAGCCCGTCATCCTGCAACTGCTCGAAATCCCCGACGAGAAAGCGCAGAAGGCGCTCAAAGGCGTGATGATGGAGCTCGAAGACTGCGCCTTCCCGCTGCTCGCCGGAATGGAAGCGCACAGCGACCCGATGACCGCGTTCAAGGACACGGACTACGCGCTGCTCGTCGGTTCGCGTCCGCGCGGGCCGGGCATGGAGCGTGCCGAATTGCTCGCCGTCAACGGCGCCATCTTCATTGCGCAGGGCAAGGCGCTCAACGCCGTGGCGAGCCGCAACGTGAAAGTGCTGGTGGTGGGCAACCCCGCCAATACCAATGCTTGGATCGCGATGAAGAGTGCGCCGGATCTGCCGCGCAAGAACTTCACCGCCATGCTGCGTCTGGACCACAACCGTGCGCTGTCGCAAATTGCGGCCAAGACCGGCAAGCCCGTCTCCAGCATCGAAAAGCTCTGCGTCTGGGGCAACCACTCGCCGACCATGTACGCCGACTACCGGTTCGCGACCATCGAGGGTCAGTCCGTCAAGGAGATGATCAACGACGAAACCTGGAACCGCGAGGTGTTTCTGCCGACCGTGGGCAAGCGCGGTGCTGCGATCATCGAAGCCCGTGGCCTGTCGTCGGCGGCCTCGGCGGCGAATGCCGCCATCGACCACATGCGCGATTGGGCGCTCGGCAGCAATGGGCGTTGGGTCACGATGGGCATCCCGTCCGACGGCTGGTACGACATTCCGAAAGACACCATGTTCGGCTTCCCGGTGGTTTGCGAAGGCGGCGAATACAAAGTCGTCGAAGGCTTGCCGATGGATGACTTCAGCCGCGAGCGCATCGCCATCACGCTCAAGGAACTGCTGGACGAGCAGGCGGCAGTCAAGCACCTCGTCTGAAACACGCCCTTCTTCGCTCGAGCGTGAAAGCCCATCCTCGCGAGGTGCTGCTGGGCGCGCGGTCGGCGCCGCTGTTGCCGGTGTGCGATCACTACAGCGGCGTCGAGGCCCGCATGCGCAAGAGCCTGCAGCTGCAGGCCGAATTGCAGCAGGCCTTCGGCACCTGCGTGATGGACGTCACGCTCGACTGCGAAGACGGTGCGCCCGTGGGTGGCGAGGCCGAACATGCGGCGCTCGTGGCCGAGCTCGCGCGGACGGCGCCGCCTGGGGCGCGCGTTGCCGTTCGCGTCCACGCGGTCGACCATCCTGCCTTCGCGTCGGACGTGGCGCAGATCGTCGCTCAAGCCGGCCAGCGGCTCTGTCATGTGATGGTGCCGAAGGTCGAGAGCGTCGACGACGTCGCGCAGGCGGTGGCCGCCATCGACGCAGCGGGTGGGGCCGATTTACCGCTGCATGTCTTGATCGAGTCCCCGAGGGCCGTGCACCATGCGTTCGAGATCGCCGCGCATCCCCGGGTGCAGTCGCTGAGCTTCGGACTGATGGACTTTGTTTCGGCGCACGGGGGAGCCGTTCCGGCGCAGGCCATGACTTCCACGGGGCAGTTTACGCATCCGCTGGTGGTGCGCGCCAAGCTCGAGGTGGCTTCGGCCGCGCACGCCTGGGGTAAGGTTCCCGCGCACGGTGTCGTGACCGAGATTGCCGACCGCGCCGCTTTGCGCGAGGCAGCGCGTCGCGCCGCCCGAGAGTTCGGCTACACCCGGATGTGGAGCATCCACCCCGATCAGGTGTTGCCGATCGTCGAGGCCTTCGCGCCCGATGCGGCCGAGGTCGAGCAGGCGCAGTCGGTTCTCGAGGCGGCCCTGCGCGCGGACTGGGGGCCCGTGAACGTGGGCGGCGTGCTGCATGACCGGGCGAGTTACCGCTACTGGTGGCAGGTGATCGAGCGCGCCCATCGCACGGGCCGCCCGCTTGGGTCTACCATGAAGGCCTTGCTCGACGCCTGAGCGTCGGAGATCGAAGCCACACGAGAGAAGGAGCTGGTGATGAACATCTGCAACAAGCGGGTGCGCGGCCTGATGGGCGGTGCGGTTTTGCTGGGTCTGGCTGTGGCGCCATCGGTTTGGGCCGCGCCGCAAGAGGCGAAGAGCGCGCCTGCCGTGAAAAGACACGCCCCCGCCCCGAAGCAGCCAGCCGCCACCGCGAAGACCCCCGCGGTCGCTGCACCGGCAGCGGAGGAGCCGCTGCAGGCCGAGCAGCTTGCGGTGGCCGAGCAGGTTCAGACCGGCAACATCCCGTGTGAGTTGGGTGCGCGCATCAAGCTCGTCGCCGATGCCGCCAAGCCCGGTTACTTCGACCTCGAGGGGCAGAGCTACCGTTACCGGCTGCACCCGGTGGTGAGCCGCACGGGCGCGATTCGCCTCGAGGATGTGCAGCGTGGCGCCGTCTGGATCCAGTTGGCGAACAAGTCGATGCTGATGGATCAAAAGAACGGCCGGCGTCTCGCCGATGAATGCATGAGCGAGCGTCAGATGGCGGTTGCCGAGGCCTACAAAAAGAACCCGCCGCAGCACTTGCTCGAAGCCGCCGCGCCGAATTGAGATGCAGGCCTTGATTCGCCTGGAGCGCCGCCCGACCCCTCAATTTTGATTCGATAGCCTGAGAAACCCTGGAGTAAGACCATGTTGAAAGCCTACCGTGAACACGTCGCCGAGCGCGCAGCGCTCGGCATCCCGCCCCTGCCGCTGTCGGCCCAGCAGACGGCCGAGCTCATCGAGCTGATCAAGAACCCGCCCGCCGGGGAGAACCCGCAGGAACTGCTCGACCTGCTGGTGCATCGCGTGCCGCCGGGGGTCGATGATGCGGCCAAGGTGAAGGCCTCGTTCCTCGCCGCCGTGGCGCACGGCTCGATCCAGGTCGGCCTGATTTCCAAGGCCCGCGCGACCGAGCTGCTCGGCACGATGGTCGGGGGCTACAACGTCAAGCCGCTGATCGATCTGCTCGACGACCCCGAGGTGGCGCCCATCGCCGCTGAAGCGCTCAAGAAGACCCTGCTGATGTTCGACGCCTTCCACGACGTCGTCGAGAAGGTCGAGGCGGGCAATGCCCACGCCCGCGCGGTGATGCAGAGCTGGGCCGATGCCGAATGGTTTCTCTCGCGGGCGGAAGTGCCGCACAAGATCACAGTCACCGCGTTCAAGGTGCCGGGTGAAACGAACACCGATGACCTGTCTCCGGCCCCCGACGCCTGGAGCCGTCCCGACATTCCGCTGCACGCGCTGGCGATGCTGAAGAACCGGCGTCCGGATGCACCCTTCGAGCCGGATGAGGACGGCAAGCGCGGCCCGATCAGCGTCATCAACAAGCTCAAGGAAAAAGGCCACCTCGTCGCCTACGTGGGCGACGTCGTGGGAACCGGTTCGTCGCGCAAGTCGGCGACGAACAGCGTGATCTGGCACACCGGCCACGACATTCCGTTTGTGCCGAACAAGCGCTTTGGCGGTGTGACGCTCGGCGGCAAGATCGCGCCGATTTTTTTCAACACCCAGGAAGACTCCGGCTCCTTGCCGATCGAGGTGGATGTCAGCAAGATCGAGTTCGGGGACGTCATCGACATCTATCCGTATGACGGCAAGATCGAGCGCAACGGCGAAGTGCTCGCGACCTTCGCGCTCAAGAGCGAGGTGCTGCTCGATGAAGTCCGCGCGGGTGGCCGCATCAACCTCATCATCGGCCGCGGCCTGACCGCCAAGGCGCGCGAATATCTGGGCCTGCCGGCCTCGACGGTCTTCCGCCTGCCCAAGCCGCCAGTCGACAGTGGCAAGGGCTACACGCTGGCGCAAAAAATGGTGGGTCGTGCCTGCGGCATGCCCGAGGGCAAGGGTGTACGCCCCGGTACCTACTGCGAGCCGAAGATGACGACCGTCGGCAGCCAGGACACGACCGGCCCGATGACGCGCGACGAGCTCAAAGACCTCGCCTGTTTGGGATTCTCGGCCGATCTGGTGATGCAGTCCTTCTGCCATACCGCGGCGTATCCGAAGCCGGTGGATGTGAAGATGCACCACGAGCTGCCCGAGTTCATCAGCACGCGCGGCGGCGTGGCGCTGCGTCCGGGCGACGGCATCATCCACTCCTGGCTCAACCGCATGCTGCTGCCCGATACCGTGGGTACGGGCGGCGACAGCCACACGCGCTTTCCCATCGGCATCAGCTTCCCGGCGGGTTCGGGCCTGGTGGCGTTTGCGGCGGCGACCGGCGTCATGCCGCTCGACATGCCCGAGTCGGTGCTGGTGCGCTTCAAGGGCGAGATGCAGCCCGGCGTGACGCTGCGCGACTTGGTGCATGCGATCCCGCTCTACGCGATCAAGCAGGGGCTGCTGACGGTCGAGAAGAAAGGCAAAAAGAACATCTTCTCGGGCCGCATCCTCGAGATCGAAGGGCTGCCCAAGCTGAAGGTGGAGCAGGCCTTCGAGCTGTCGGACGCCTCGGCCGAGCGTTCGGCGGCCGGTTGCACGGTGCGGCTCGACAAGGAGCCCATCATCGAATACATCCAGTCGAACATCGTGCTCCTCAAGAACATGATCGCCGACGGCTATCAAGATGCGCGCACGCTGGCGCGGCGCATCAAGGCGATGGAGGCGTGGCTCGAGAATCCCAAGCTGCTCGAGCCCGATGCGGATGCCGAATACGCGGCGGTCATCGAGATCGACCTCAACGAAATCACCGAGCCCATCGTCTGCTGCCCGAACGACCCCGACGACGCCAAGACGCTGTCGGACGTGGCCGGCGCGAAGATCGACGAGGTGTTCATCGGCTCGTGCATGACCAACATCGGCCACTTCCGCGCCGCGAGCAAGTTGCTCGAAGGCAAGCGCGACATCCCCGTGCGCCTGTGGATGGCCCCGCCCACCAAGATGGATGCGCACCAGCTCACCGAAGAAGGCCACTACGGCGTCTTTGGTCAGGCCGGCGCGCGCATGGAAATGCCCGGCTGCAGCTTGTGCATGGGCAACCAGGCGCAGGTCAGAGAGGGCGCGACCGTCATGTCCACCAGCACCCGCAACTTCCCCAACCGCCTGGGCAAGAACACCAACGTCTACCTCGGCTCGGCGGAACTGGCCGCGATCTGCTCCAAGCTGGGCCGTATCCCCACCAAGGAAGAGTACCTGGCCGACATCGGTGTGATCAACGCCAATGGTGACAAAATCTACAAGTATCTGAACTTCGACCAGATCGGCGAGTACGTCGAGCGGGCCAAGGCGGTTCCGGTCTAATCGTTCGCACCCCCGACGCCCCGTCGAGCCCCGCTCTTCGGGGCTTTTTTTTCGGGTTCCAACATGCCTCGGTTTGCAGCCAACCTTTCGATGCTCTGGCCCGAGCGGCCTTTCTTGGATCGCTTCGAGGCCGCGGCCAGGGCCGGGTTCAAAGCGGTGGAGTTCTTGTTCCCCTACGAGCTCCCGCCCGAGGTCATCGCGGAGCGCTTGCGGCGGCATGGGCTGCAGCTCGTGCTGCACAACCTCCCGCCCGGCGACTGGGCAGCGGGTGAGCGCGGGCTGGCTTGCATCCCTGGGCGAGAAGCGGAGTTTCGGGACGGTGTGGCGCTTGCGGCTCGCTACGCGCGGGTGTTGGGTACGCCGCGCTGGCATTGCATGGCCGGGATACGACCGCCGGGCGTGCCCGAGGACGAAGCCCGAGCGACCTGGATCGCCAACCTGCGCCATGCCGCGGCCGAGGCCCGCAAGCTCGGGATCGTCGTGTTGGTCGAGCCCATCAACACTTATGACATGCCCGGCTACTTCGTGAGCCGGCCGCGACAGGCCGTGGCGCTCATCGACGCCGTGGGTGCGGACCATGTCTTGCTGCAGTACGACATCTATCATGCGCAGCGGATGGAGGGCGAATTGGCCAACACCCTGGCGGCCCTGTTGCCGCGCATCGGGCATCTGCAGCTCGCCGACACCCCGGGCCGGCACGAGCCGGGTACCGGCGAAATCAACTATCGATTTTTGTTTGAGCACATCGACCGGCTAGGCTACTCGGGCTGGATTGGTTGCGAATACCGCCCGCTCGACGAGACCGCGGGCGGGACCGATCGCGGGCTCGATTGGCTGCGCCAGCACGGATGCAGCCTCTGAATACCCCGCAGAACCTCGATGTTGCGGCTGGATTGAGCGAGGCCCCCATGCACCCCACCGACGACCCGCGCGCCTTGCTGCGCCACCTCTACGAGGCAGCGGTGCAGCGCGCGCTGCCGCTGCACAACATGGCCGCCTACCTGCCTCCGCCGCCGGATCGAGCCAGGCCAGGCCGCACCCTGGTACTGGGCGCGGGCAAGGCCGCCAGTGCGATGGCGCAGGCGGTCGAAGCCTTGTGGCCGCGGGATGTGCCGATCTCCGGCATGGTGGTCACGCGCTATGGCCACACGCCGCCGCGCCCGCCCGGTGTGCCCGAGCGCATCGAGATCGTCGAGGCGGCGCACCCGGTGCCCGATGCTGCCGGGGTAGCCGCCGCCACGCGCATTTTGGACTTGACCCAGGGGCTGACAGAGGAAGATCTGGTGCTGTGCCTGATTTCGGGCGGCGGCTCGGCGCTGCTGACGCTGCCGTGCGAGGGGATCACGCTCGAAGACAAACAGCGCATCAACCGGGCGCTGCTCGAATCGGGTGCCGACATCGCGCAGATGAACACCGTGCGCAAGCACCTGTCGCGCATCAAGGGCGGGCGGCTCGCGGCTGCCTGCGCACCCGCGCGGGTGCTGACGCTCGCCATCAGCGACGTGCCCGGAGACGACCCGAGCGTGATCGCGAGCGGGCCGACGGTCGCCGACGTCAGCACCTGCGCCGACACGCTGGAAATCCTGGACCGCTACGCCATCGCCGTCCCCCCGGCGGTGCGCGAGGGCCTGCAAAGCGGCGCGCTCGAAACGCCGAAGCCGGGCGACCCGCGCCTAGCCCGCTGCATGACGCACCTGATCGCGACGCCGCAGCAGAGCCTGGAGGCCGCGGCCGCCGCCGCGCGTGCGCTGGGCCTCAACGCCTACATCCTTAGCGACGAGATCGAGGGCGAGTCGCGCGAGGTGGGCAAGGTGCATGCGGCCATCGCGCGCTCGACCGCGCTGGGCCGCAGCAGCTTCGAGGCGCCGTGCGTGATCTTGAGCGGCGGCGAGACCACGGTGACGGTGCGGCCACAGGCAGCAGGCCAGCCCCGCGGCCGCGGCGGCCGCGCCGGCGAGTTCTGCATGGGCCTGGCGCAGGCCTTGGCCGGCCACCCGCGCATCTGGGGGCTGGCGGCCGACACCGACGGCATCGACGGGGTCGAGGACAACGCCGGCGCGTTCGTCACGCCCGACACGCTCGCGCGCGCCAGCGCTTTGGGCTTGAAGCTGGCCGACCATCTGGTGCGCAACGATGCCTACGGTTTTTTCGAGCCGCTGGGCGACTTGCTCGTCACCGGGCCCACGCACACCAACGTCAACGACTTTCGCGCCGTGCTGGTTCGGTGAGCCTCAAAAAGTAGAGCAACACCCGACCGATTCACGCCGGGGGTCGGGGTTTTTTATATCGAGCCGGCGATGTCGAGCCGCCGCGCGAGCATGGCGCCGGGCCGCGCGCCTTCGAGCGGGATCCACACCCGCAGCGGGCTGCCCGATGCGACGCGGAGCGCCGCACCCTGCGCGTCGCGCATGGCCGCGAGCACCAGGCTGCGGTTGCCTTCGGGCTGGATGAGTTCGAGCGTGTCGCCCACCGCGAAGCGGTTTTTCGTCTCCACCTCGGCCCAGCCATCACGCACGGCGTGGACTTCGCCGACGAATTGGCTGCGCTGCGACTCGGAGCTTCCGCGCTCGTAATTTTGGTAGGTGTGGCTCGCTCGGCGCTCCAGAAAGCCCGGCGTGTAGCCGCGGTTGGCCAGACCCTCGAGTTCGCCGAGCAGCGCCGGGTCGAAGGGCCGACCCGCAACGGCCTCGTCGATGGCGCGGCGATACACCTGCGCGGTGCGCGCGACGTAGTAGCGGCTTTTGGTGCGCCCTTCGATCTTGAGCGAATCGACGCCGATCTGCACCAGCCGCGCCACATGCTCGACGGCGCGCAGGTCCTTGCTGTTCATGATGTAGGTGCCGTGCTCGTCTTCCATGATGGGCATGAGCTGGCCCGGACGCTCCTTTTCCTCGAGCAGATAGACCCGGTCGGCTGCCGGATGGCGCTGGGCTCCGCCGCACGCGGCGAAGGCGCGCTCGGCTTGGGCGGCCTCCTCGGCAAAGCTGAAATCCGCATCGAGCGCCAGCGGGACGGCCTCGCCGGTGTCGCTCGACTCCGTCGCCGCATGGGTTTTGTAGTCCCAGCGGCAGGCGTTGGTGCAGGTGCCCTGGTTCGGGTCGCGCCGGTTGAAATAGCCCGAGAGCAGACAGCGGCCCGAGTAGGCGATGCACAGCGCGCCATGCACGAAGACTTCGAGCTCCATGTCCGGGCAATCGTCGCGGATCTGGGCGATTTCGTCGAGGCTCAATTCACGCGACAGAATGATGCGCCGCACCCCGATGCGCTGCCAGAATTTCACCGCGGCGGAGTTAAGCGTGTTGGCTTGCACCGAGAGGTGGATCGGCACCTCGGGCCACGGCCCTTCGTGCATGCGCTCGAGCACCATGCTGATGAGGCCAGGGTCGGCCATGATGAGGCCGTCCGGGCGCATATGGATGATGGGCTCGATGTCGCGCAGGTAGGTGCGCACCTTGTCGTTGTGCGGCAGCAGGTTGCTCGTGAGAAAGAACTTCTTGCCGCGCGCATGGGCTTCCTCGATGCCTTGCGCGATCTGCTCGAGTTTGCTGAATTCGTTGTTGCGCGCGCGCAGCGAATAGCGCGGATGACCGGCGTAGACCGCGTCGGCACCGAAGTCGAAGGCGGTGCGCATGCGCTCCAGGCCGCCGGCGGGCAGCAGCAGTTCGGGGGCTTTCATGCTCGGCTCCTGGTTGGGCTAGCCTCGGGCGACGGGCAGGCCCGGCGTGTTGCACCACTCGCTCCAGCTGCCCGCGTAGAGCGCCGTGCGCGGAAAACCCGCGATTTCCATCGCCAGCAGGTTGGGTATGGCGCTCACGCCGCTGCCGCAGTGGTGCACGATGGTCGGCGCCGATCGCAGGCCCAGCAGCGCCGTCCATTCCGCGCGCAATTGCTCAGCCGGCTTGAAGCGCCCGTCGGGCGTGAAGTTCTCGGTGAATGGCCGGTTGAGCGCGCCGGGGATGTGCCCGGCCACCGGGTCGAGCGGCTCGACTTCGCCGCGAAAGCGCGCGGGGGCTCGAGCGTCGATCAGGGTTTGCGTGGGGCGGCCGAGGTCGCGCGCGACGGCTTCGGTGCACACGAGGCGGGCGCGCGCTTCGCCAGCCTCGAAGCGGCGGGGCACCGGGCGTGCCGCGGGGCCACGCTCGATCGCGCCGCCCGCGGCTTGCCAGGCCGCGAGCCCGCCGTCGAGCACCGCGACCGCCTCATGCCCCAGCCATTTGAGCATCCACCACAGCCGTCCGCAAAAATTGGCGCCGCTGCGCTCATAGACGACGACTTGCGTGTCTGGGCCCACGCCGTGCGCGCCGATCCACTGCGCAAAAGTCGCTCGGGTCGGCAGAGGATGGCGACCGCCGCTTTCGCGGGCGTCGCCGGCATGGGCGCTCAAGTCGCGGTCCAGATGCGCCTGCTGGGCGCTGGGCAGATGGGCCTCGGCAAACAGCCGGTCCGCCGCCGCAGGGTCGGCCAGGTCGAAGCTGCAATCGAACAGAGCGACCGGGCGGCCGCTCGCGATGAGGGATTGCAGTTCGGCAACGGAGATCAGGGTGTTGAACATAGGATCCAAGGTTCAGTGTTCTTCGGCGGGTGGGTTGGGAAGTGCACGGGCGCGCAGCACGGTTGCGGCGATGCCGCTCGCCACGATGATGCCCATCCCGGCCCAGCCCATGGGCGCGATGCGGTCACCAAACAGCCACAGGCCGAACAGCGCCGCAAAGACGATGCCCGAATATTGCAGATTGGCCACGACCAGCGTCGCACCGCGGGTATAGGCCCGGGTCATCGCAAGTTGCCCAAGCGCGGCGAGCACCCCGATCGGCAGCAGCCAAAGCGCCTGCGGCCAGGTCCAGGGACTGGTGCCGGTGAAGGCCATGCCGACGAAGCCCGCCAGAGTCGCACCCACCGAGAAATAGAGCACGGTGCGGGCTTCAGGCTCACCCACGCGGCCCAGCGCGGCGACCTGCAGATAGGCAAACGCCGCGCCCAGCCCCGAAAGCAGGCCGATGAGCCCGGCGAACAACTGGTTCTGTTCGATCGTCGGGCGCAGCAGCAGCACCACGCCGGTGAAGGCGGCCAGTACGGTGAGCACGATGGGCCCCTGGCGCGCAAGGTCTTGCAACCGCCCCATGGCCAACGTGCCGCCGACGAGAAAGGCGGCCACCCAGACGCCGCTCATGTAGTTGAGCGTCATGGCGGTGGCCAGGGGCAGGTGTGCGATGGCGTAGAACCAGCTCGCCAACGACAGGACGCCGACGACGCTGCGCCAGACATGCATCATCGGGACTCGGGTGCGCACGCTCACCCCCTGCGCGCGGCACCATGCCGCCATGAAGGCGATACCGATCGCGCCGCGCCAGGCGACGATTTCCGCAACGTTGAAATGCGCCGACGCAAACTTGATGCACACGCTCATGAGCGCGAACATCAGCGAGGCGACGACCATCCACGCGGCCTGCATGGCATCAATTTCAGGAAACAACCCCGAACCCCAGCGTGGAGTGGTCAGCTTGTGCGATCAAGTTTGCACGGGTTTGATGCCCATGGCGGCGCGGTACCACTCGTGGAAATGCTGCATGCCGTCTTCCATCGGGCTCTGGTAGGGGCCCACCTCGTTGTCGCCACGATCGAGCAGCGCTTTGCGGCCCGCGTCCATCCGCTCGGCGATCTCGTCGTCCTCGATGCAGGTTTCCATGTAGGCCGCACGCTGGGCTTCGACGAAGTCGCGCTCGAAGGCGGCGATGTCCTCGGGGTAGTAGAACTCGACCATGTTGAGGGTCTTGTTCACGCTCACCGGGTGCAGCGTGGAGACGGTGAGCACATGCGGATACCACTCGACCATGATGTGCGGGTAGTAGGTGAGCCAGATCGCGCCGCGCTCGGGCTTGACGCCGCCGCGGTATTTGAGGAGCTGCTCATGCCAGCGCCGGTAGACGGCCGATCCGGGGCGGTCGAACGCGGCCGAGACGCCCACGGTCTGCACGGAATACTCGCGCCCGAACTCCCAGCGCAGGTCGTCGCAGGTCACGAAGTGGCCCAGGCCTGGGTGGAAGGGGCCGACGTGGTAGTCCTCGAGGTAGACCTCGATGAACGTCTTCCAGTTGTAGTTGCACTCGTGCAGTTCGACATGGTCGAGCACGAAGCCACTGAAGTCGAGCTGCGCGCGCGGCCCCATGCCGGCGAGGTCGGCCTCGATGTCGCGCCCGTTGTCCTCGAACAGCAGCCCGTTCCACTCGCGCAGGGGATAGTTGTTCAGGTTCAGGCAGGGGTCCTGCGCGAAGTGCGGCGCGCCCACGAGCTGACCCGCGGCCGAGTACGTCCAGCGATGCAGCGGGCAGACGATGTTGCCCCCGGCATGGCCCTTCGCCTCGGTGTAGAGGTTGCCGCGGCCTTTGAGCATGATGGCTTGGCGGTGGCGGCAGATGTTCGACACCAGTGCCACCGTGCCGTCCGCCTGGCGCACGAGCGCACGGCCCTCGCCCTCTTGGGGCAGCGCAAAGTAGTCGCCCGGCTCGGGAACCGCGTGGGCATTACCCACATAACGGGGCCCGCGTTGGAACAGCCGTTCCATCTCACGCGCAAAAAGCGCCTCGTCGAAGTAGCTGGACACTGGAAGTTGGCTGTTCGCCTGCTGGAGCTGAAGACTTAAATCAGACATGATGACCTGACCTAGAGACTCCCCCTATGAAGGGGCAGGGTGGGCGCTGTGCTGCTTAGCAGGCCGTTGAAAAACTACTGCGGTGGGCCATCTGCGGCGTTGCGCGGTGCTCGCTCCCTCGCCTATCTATTTGATATGTCTCGGTCGCTGCGCTCCGTGCGCCTTGCATCTGGCCATCCTCGCTACGTTTTTCAACGGCCTGTTAGGGCAACGCTGAACAAGTCCCGCGCGCCATCGCGGGAACTGATCCAGTGTTGCCCTAGCCTTGGCGCGAAAAAGGCCGGCTGCGCCGACCTCCGGAGGGGGGTCGATTGTACCCGGGGCGCTCGGGTTTGTCCCTTTTCCAGATCGGCCGCCGTAAAATGCCCGGTTTCCCCAGCTGCCGCCATGTCCGAAACCCCTGCCAAACCCGCTGCCAAGAAAGCCCCCGCTGAGCGGCCCTTGCCTGCGACCTATGAGTCGGCCGTCGAAGAGCTCGAGCAGCTCGTCGCCCGCCTCGAATCGGGCCAGTTGCCGCTCGAGGAACTGTTGGGCGCGTATCGCCGGGGTGCGGCGCTGCTCGCGTTTTGCCGTGAACGGCTGCAGGCGGTCGAAGACCAGGTCAAGGTGCTCGACGAAGGCGCGATCAAGCCATGGACGGCGTCATGAGCGGCGGCTTCGATTTTTCGGCCTGGGCCGAGGCGCGGCGTGCCCGCGTGGAAGCCGCGCTCGAAGCCTGGGTTCCGGCAGACGCGGCGGCGGGTCTGGGCGAGGCCATGCGGTATGCGGTGCTCGATGGCGGCAAGCGCCTGCGGCCCTTGCTGGTGCTCGCCAGCGCCGAAGCCCTTGGCGCAAACCCCGAAGACGATGCGGCGCTGCGCGCGGCGTGTGCGGTCGAGCTCATCCACGCCTATTCCCTGGTGCATGACGACATGCCCTGCATGGACAACGACGTGCTGCGCCGGGGCAAGCCCACGGTGCATGTGCGCTACGGCGAGGCGGGCGCGCTGCTCGCGGGCGACGCGCTGCAGGCGCTCGCCTTCGAGCTGCTCACGCCCGAGGCGTCGCCCGGCACGCCAACCCAGACACCACCCGAGGCGGTGACGCCCCCGCGCCTCGCGCACGCGCCCGCCACCCAGGCCCGCCTGTGCGGCTTGCTGGCGCGCGCCGCGGGCCATGCGGGCATGGCGGGCGGGCAGGCGATCGACCTCGCAAGCGTCGGGCGCACGCTCGACGCCGCAACGCTGCGCGACATGCACCGCCTGAAAACCGGCGCGCTGCTCACGGCCAGTGTGCTCCTGGGCGCGGCGGCCACGGGCTTGGCGTCCGTGACGCCCGCCTGGCAGGCACTGAGCGCGTTTGGCGAGGCGGTGGGCCTGGCGTTTCAGATCGTCGACGACGTGCTCGACGTCACGGCCGATGCGGCCACGCTCGGCAAGACCGCGGGTAAGGACGCCGCCGCGAACAAACCCACCTTCGTGACGCTGCTCGGGCTCGAGGGCGCGCGCGCCGAGGCGGCGCAGCTGCATCGCCATGCACTCGACGCGCTGTCCGAACTGCAGCGGGCCTGCCCGCAGGCGCAACTCTCGGCGCTGGCTGCACTGGCCGACGCGATGGTGCGGCGGGAATATTGAGCTTTTGAGGCATCCATGATCCACACGCTGCTCGAAACGATCCAGGATCCGGCTGATTTGCGGCGGCTGCCGCGTGCCCAGCTCAAGCCGCTGGCCGATGAGCTGCGCAGCTTTCTGCTCGAGAGCGTGGCGCGCACCGGCGGGCATTTGAGTTCCAACCTGGGCACCGTCGAACTCACCATCGCGCTGCACTACGTGTTCGACACCCCGCGCGACCGGCTGGTGTGGGATGTGGGCCATCAGACCTATCCGCACAAAATTCTCACGGGGCGGCGCGAGCGCATGGCCACGCTGCGCCAGCTCGGTGGGCTCTCGGGCTTTCCGCAGCGCACCGAGAGCGAATACGACACCTTCGGCACGGCGCATTCGTCGACCAGCATTTCTGCGGCGCTCGGCATGGCCATCGCGGCACAGATGAAGGGCGAAGACCGCCATGCGGTGGCCATCATTGGTGACGGCGCCATGACCGCCGGCATGGCTTTCGAGGCGCTCAACAACGCCGGCGTGCAGGAGGACATCCGCCTGCTCGTCATCTTGAACGACAACGACATGTCGATCAGCCCGCCCGTGGGCGCGCTCAACCGCTATCTCGCGCAGCTGCTCAGCGGCCAGTTTTATGCCGCGGCCAAGAACGTCGGCCGTACCGTGCTCAAACCCGTGCCGCCGCTGTTCGAGCTCGCCCGCCGGCTCGAACAAGGCGCCAAGGGCATGGTGGGGCCGGCCACGCTGTTCGAGAAGTTCGGGTTCAACTATGTCGGCCCGATCGACGGGCACGACCTCGACGCCCTGATTCCCACGCTGGAGAACCTGCGCCAGCTCAGGGGCCCGCAGTTCCTGCATGTGGTCACGAAAAAAGGTCAGGGCTACAAGCTCGCCGAGGCCGACCCCGTGGCCTATCACGGCCCTGGGAAGTTCGATCCGGCGGTCGGCATCGTGCCGCCCACGGGAGCGGTCAAGCCGACTTTCACGCAGATCTTTGGGCAGTGGCTGTGCGATATGGCCGAGCAGGACCCGCGGCTCGTGGGCATCACGCCGGCCATGCGCGAGGGCTCGGGCCTGGTCGAGTTCCATCGGCGCTTCCCTGGTCGCTACCACGATGTCGGCATTGCGGAGCAGCATGCGGTCACGTTCGCCGCCGGCCTGGCCTGTGAAGGGCTCAAGCCCGTGGTGGCGATCTATTCCACGTTTCTGCAGCGCGCGTACGACCAGCTCATCCACGACGTGGCGATTCAAAATCTCCCGGTGGTGTTCGCGCTCGACCGTGCCGGCCTCGTCGGTGCGGACGGGGCGACGCATGCGGGCGCCTATGACATCGCCTATTTACGCTGTATCCCGAACATGGCGCTGGCCTGCCCGGCCGATGAACGTGAGTGCCGACAGCTGCTCTCGACCGCCTATGCGCAAAACGGCCCGGTCGCCGTGCGCTATCCGCGTGGAGCGGGCGTGGGGGTGGCGCCGCTGCCCGGGCTCGAAGGGCTGCCCTTTGGCAAAGCGGAGCTGCGACGCCTGCGCCTGTCCAAGCCCGAACGCGAAGGCGCCCCGCAGGGGGTGGCCATCCTGGCCTTCGGCACCTTGCTCTACCCGGCGCTGGAGGCGGCGGAGCGGCTCGACGCGACAGTGGTCAACATGCGCTGGGCCAAGCCGCTGGACCTCGAACTGCTGCAGGAAATCGCCGCCACGCATGAGGCGCTCGTGACGGTCGAGGAAGGCTGCGTCGCCGGAGGCGCGGGCAGTGCGGTGGGCGAGGCGCTGCACGCGGCGGGGTTGCTGCGCCCCGTGCTGCAACTGGGTCTGCCCGACCGGTTCATCGAGCATGGCGATCCGGCGAAGCTGCTGGCGCTGCAAGGGCTCGACGCCGCGGGCATCGAGGCATCCATCCGCAGCCGCTTTGGCGCGCTCGTGGGCAGCGGGCGTCCGGGGCTCAAGGCGGTTGCTTAGGGCAACGCTGAACAAGCTCCTTGCGCGTCGCGCATCCCGGCCGGGGACGCGCTGCGGCCTCGGCTGTCGCGGCGTGGCGACGACCGCGTTTGAAATCTCGTCAACGCGCGTGTGATCCATGTTGTGTTTGCCTTGCGCGAGCGCAAGAAAACGGCAAAAACCGCTGCCCCGGCCGCCCCTGCGCGGGAAAACCCGGCCCGGCGTGCCCGGGGGCTTTCCTACAATGTGCGCTGACCGACAAAGTCACCGGGAAGGCCGTGCCCGTTCCGGTTTGTTCCACTACTGACAGGAGACCCTCTCTATGGATCGTCGTTCCCTCATCAAACACGCCGGCATTGCTGGCGTGCTGGCTGCAGGCGTGGCCCCGGCCGTGCATGCCCAACAGGCCATGCGCTGGCGCATCGCCTCGAGCTTCCCCAAGTCGCTCGACACCATTTTTGGCGCGGCCGAAGTGTTTGCCAAAAAGGTCGGTGAGCTGTCGGGTGGCAAGTTCACCATCACCGTGCACGCCGGCGGCGAGCTGATGCCTCCGTTCGGCGTGCTCGACGGTACCTCGAACGGCACGGTGGAGATGGCGCACACCGCGCCCTACTACTTCTTCGGCAAGGATCCCACCTACGCGCTGGATTGCGCGATTCCGTTCGGCCTCAACAGCCGTCAGATGACCGCCTGGATGTATCAGGGCAACGGTTTGAGCCTGATGCGCGAGTTCTACGCCAACGTGGGCATCGTGAACTTCCCCATGGGCAACACCGGCGCGCAGATGGGCGGCTGGTACCGCAAGGAAATCAAGTCGCTGGCCGACATGAAGGGTCTGAAGATGCGCATCGGCGGCTTCGGCGGCAAGGTGCTCGAGCGCATCGGCGCGGTGCCGCAAAACATCCCCGGTGGCGAGATTTACCAGTCGCTCGAAAAAGGCACCATCGACGCCGCCGAGTGGGTCGGTCCGTACGATGATCTGAAGCTCGGCTTCAACAAAGTGGCGCCGCACTACTACTACCCCGGCTGGTGGGAAGGTGGCCCGCAGCTGACGCTGTTCGTCAACAAGAAGGCGTACGACGGGCTCTCGTCCGAGTACAAGGCCATGATCGAAACCGCTGCGGCCTACGCCCACACCGACATGCAGGCCAAGTACGACGCCAAGAACCCGGCCGCGCTGAAGACCCTGGTAAGCCAAGGGACCAAACTGCATCCCTTCCCGGCCGACGTGATGAATGCCGCGTTCAAGGCGGCCGAACAGATCTACGCCGAACTCAGCGCCAGCAACCCGGCCTGGAAGAAGATCTACGCCGATTTCTCGGCCTTCCGGCGGGATCAGAACCTTTGGTTCCGCTTCACCGAGAATGCTTTTGACAGCTTCATGCAGCGTCAGAAGCTCTGAGGTCCAAGGCCATCGTCGTGCCTGCGGGCGCGACGATCCGTCGGGCCCAGGCAAAGAAAAGCCCCGCATCTGCGGGGCTTTTTTGTGGGGCCTTTGTTGTGGGCTTTTGCGAAGCTCAGACCAGGGGAAAACCCCGGACGCCGCCGAATGGGCGGCGCACCCGGGGGTGGGCCTCAAGGCTTCTTGCCGGCCGCGTCGGCCTTGATCGCGTCGTTCAAGGCTTTCATCGGATCATCGGCGGGCGCAGGCGCTGCAGCGTCCGTGCCGGGGGCGCTGGCAGGCGGCTGGCCGAAGTCGGCCGCTGGTGGCGGTGTCGCGGCGTCGCTGGCCTGATCCATCTGAACTTCGAGTTGCTGGAACACCTTGTCGGCGTCGACGGTCGGTCCCTTGTGCACGCCGCTGGGGACGAGGCCGGGGAATGCAATGATGAGCCCCACCATGATGATCTGGATGAGCACGAAGGGCACGGCACCCCAGTAGATGTCTTCGATGCGCACCTTCTTGATGGGCTTGCCCGTGACCTTGTCGGTGTAGTCCTCATGCGGAGCGACGCTGCGCAGGTAGAACAGCGCGAAGCCGAAGGGCGGGTGCATGAACGAGGTCTGCATGTTCACCGCCAGCAGCACGCCGAACCAGACGAGGTCGATGCCGAGCTTGTCGGCCACGGGTGCGAGCAGCGGGATGACGATGAAGGCCAGCTCGAAGAAGTCGAGGAAGAACGCCAGGAAGAACACCAGCACGTTCACCACGATGAGAAAGCCGATCTGTCCGCCTGGCAGCCCCGAGAGCAGATGCTCGACCCAGATCGGGCCGTCTACGCCCTGGAACGCCAGGCTGAAGACGGTGGCGCCGATGAGGATGAAGAGCACGAGCGCCGAGACTTTGAGCGTACTGTCCATCGCCTGACGCATCAGGCCGAGGTCGAGCCGGCGGCGGCTGATGGCCATGATGAGCGCGCCCAGCGCACCCATGGCGCCGCCCTCGGTGGGGGTGGCGATGCCCAGGAAGATGGTGCCGAGCACGAGGAAGATCAGCGCCAGCGGCGGAATGAGCACGAAGGTCACGCGCTCGGCCATGCGCGAGAGCAGGCCGAGCTTGAAGCTCTTGTTGGCCAGAGCCGCGACGAACGCGACACCCATGTCCACGCACATCGAGAGCACGATTTTTTCGTCGAGCGGCATGGCGGCGTCGCGTGTCTTGGCGAATGCGACCGCGCAGCCCACCGAGATGAGCGCGAGCACGCCGACCGAGCGCATCCCGGTGCTGCCATCGTCTTCGCGGATGGTGCGCGCTTCGAGCGGCAACGCAGGCACGGCCGAGGGCTTGATGAGGCTCACCAGCAGCACAAAGCCGATGTAGAGCCCGGTGAGCACGAAACCAGGAATGAAAGCGCCTGCATACAGGTCACCCACGCTGCGGCCGAGCTGGTCGGCCAGCACGATGAGCACCAGCGAAGGCGGAATGATCTGCGCGAGCGTGCCGGACGCGGCGATCACCCCGGTGGCGATGCGCCGGTCGTAGCCGTAGCGCAGCATGATGGGCAGCGAGATCAGCCCCATGGAGATCACCGAAGCCGCGACCACGCCGGTGGTGGCGGCCAGCATGGCGCCGACCAGAATCACCGCATAAGCCAGGCCACCGCGGATCGGGCCAAAGAGCTGGCCGATGGTGTCGAGCAGGTCTTCGGCCATGCCCGAGCGCTCCAGGATCAGCCCCATGAAGGTGAAGAACGGGATGGCCAGCAGCGTGTCGTTCTGCATGATGCCGAACATGCGCAGCGGCAGGCTCTGCAGGAACGAGGGGTTGATCATGCCGAGCTCGATGCCCACGAGCCCGAAGAACAGGCCGCAGGCGGCCAGCGAGAACGCCACCGAGTAGCCGAACAGCAGGAAAACGATCAGCGAGGCGAACATGATCGGCGCCATGTTCGCGGTGAGGAATTCCATCATGCCTTGCCTCCTTGCTGCGCGGCTTCACGGGCGGCGACTTCCTTTTGCAGCAGGAACTCGGCGAGTTCCTCTTCGGCGCTCTTGGCGCCTTGCTTGGCCGTTGGGTCGGGGATCAGGCCCTGGAGGAAGGCGATGCGCTTGATGAGTTCCGACACGCCCTGGATGCCGAGCAGCAGCAGGCCCAGCGGCAGCAGCGCGAACACCGGCCAGCGGATCAGGCCCCCGGCGTTCGACGACATCTCGCCCGTCTGGTAGGCGTTGATCACCAGCGGCATCGCGAGCTTGATGATCATGAACACGAAGGGAAAGAGGAAGCAGGTGATGCCGATGATGTCGATCCAGATTTGCGCGCGCTTGGACAGACGCCCCGAGAGCACGTCGATGCGCACATGCTCCTGCCGCATCATGGTGTAGGCCGAGCCGAGCATGAACACCGCCGCGAACAGATACCACTGCAACTCCAGGAAAGCGTTGGAGCCGATGTCGAGCGTCTTGCGCACGATCGCATTGACCGCGCTGATGAGCACGGCGGCCAAAACCAGCCACGCGACGCTGCGGCCGATGAACTCGGTGAAGCGGTCGATCCGCCTCGAGAGGGTCAAGAGAAAATTCATGGTGTCTCCATCGTGAACAAACCGGGGGTGCCCGGGCCGCTTCCCTCCGCCGGGGTGGGCGGGGTAAGGGCAACGCTGTTCAGCGTTGCCCTAAGGTCGGACGATTTTAAGAGCGGGCCGGTCGCGCGCGACGATGAAAAAAAGTCAAAGCCGCGACGCGATAAATTTGAAAGCCTCAGGGTAAGCCCTAGGGCAAGGTCTCGCGGCCTATCATCGCCCTGGCGCTTTTATTGTGATAGCACAAGATGCCCGTTTTGCGCTGGGGGCGTGATATTTTTTCTGAAATTCCACCACGGAAGCGTCTGCCGCAGGCTCAGCACCTCACCGCAGTGCAGCGGGGCATAGCCGGGCCATTGCGCCATCTGCTGCTGCCAAGCCGGGGCGGCGAGCAGTGCTCGCAGCGCTCGCACGGCGGGTTGCTGCAGCGCGGATTTGAGGCACACGAGGTGGTAGTGCTCCTCGGCCAGCGGCACGAAGGTAAGGCCCCGTTGCCGCGCCGCGGCTTCGATGCCCAGGGCCGCGTCGGCGGCGCCTGCGGCCACGGCTTCGGCGGCGGCGCTGTGGGTGGTTTCGCCGCGCGGCAGGGTGGCGAGCGCATCCTCGGGCAGCCCTTCGGCCGCCAGCAGCTCCTGCAGCAGCACCCGCGTGCCCGAGCCGGGGCTGCGCTGCACGAAGCGCACCGCGCGCGCGGCGACGTCGCGCAGCGTGTGCAGCTGCAGCGGGTTGCCGGGCGCGACGATCAGCCCCTGCGTGCGGCAGGCAAAGCCGATGAGCTTGTGCTGCCCGGGCTTGAGCCGCGCCCGATAGGCCCGCGCGGTGGCGCTGTGGCGGGGCGCTTGCGCGAGCCCATGGAAGCCCGCCAGCAGGCAGCGCCCTTCATTGAGCGCGCGGATCGCGTCCACGCTGCCGGTAAAACGCAGGTCCAGATGCAGGCCCGCCTGTTGTGCGGCATAGGCGCGCAGCGCGACCAGCGCCTCGTCGTGGCTGGCGTGCAGCGCGAGCCACTGCACTTCGGGGTCAAAGGCGGCGGCAAACGCATGCTCGAGTTCGCCACGCAGGGCCTCGATCTGTGGCGCCAGCCGCGCCTGCGCCTGCCGCTCTGCCCACAGCAGCTTGGCGGCAAAGTCGGTCAGCCGCGCCGCCTGGCCTTGTTCCCAGTGCACCAGCGGCTGGCCGAGTTCGGCTTCCCAGCGCTTGAGCGCGCCCCAGACGTGCCGATAGGAGGCGCCGATGCGGCGCGCCGCCGCGGCAATCGAGCCCGCGTCGGCCACGGCGCCCAGCAGCGTCGAGAGCGGGTGCTGCACGCCGCGCGCGACGTCGTCCTCGCCGGTGTGCAGCGTGTAGTGAAGCGCAACCCTATGCATGAGCGGACATATCGTCAGAAGTCACAGAGCTTCCTACCATACCCCACCACTCGCGCATGTAGCCCGACGCCCGCCCATGTCGACCCTCACTGCCAGCCTTGCCACCGCCTGGACGCTGCTCGTCACGCCCGACCCGGCGCTGTGGGCGATCGTCGGGCGGTCGCTCGCGGTCAGTGCGCTGGCGTGTGCGCTCGGCGGCGCCGCCGGCCTCTTTCTGGGCGCCGCTCTGGGTGTGGCGCGGTTTGCGGGGCGGCGACTGGCGCTGGCGGTGCTCAACACCGCGCTTGCGCTGCCCTCGGTGGTGGTGGGGCTGTGCGTGTATCTGCTGCTGTCGCGCTCGGGGCCGCTTGGCTTTTTGGGCTGGTTGTTCAGCTTCGAGGCCATGGTGCTGGCGCAGTCGGTGCTGGTGCTGCCGGTGGTGGCGGCGCTCACGCGGCAGGTGGTCGAGGACGCCGAGCGCAGCCACGGCGAGCAGCTGCGCTCGCTCGGGGCGGGCACGGCCATGCGGGCGCTGCTGCTGGCCTGGGACGAGCGGGCGGCGCTGCTGACGGTGGGCGTGACGGCGTTCGGGCGCGCGCTGTCCGAAGTCGGGGCGGTGATGATCGTCGGCGGCAATATCGAGGGCTACACCCGGGTCATGACCACCGCCATTGCGCTCGAAACCTCCAAGGGCGACCTGCCGCTGGCGCTGGCCTTGGGGCTGGTTTTACTGGCGGTGGTGCTGGCCTTGCACGGGCTGGTCGGCCTGCTCGCGCTGCTGGGCGCGCGTCACGAGGCACGGTGCGCGGCGCCGGCGTTGGTGGCCGGGGCTGCGCCATGACCCTAAATCCGGCAGTTGACCGCTTCTCGCGAAAAGCAAGATGTTGATGTTTGAACAATTTTCGGTGCGCAGGCCCTTCACCGTTTGGGTGAGCGCTGCGCACCCGTTCGAGCCGCCCTCGGGCGCGGGGGCGGCGTTGCAAATCCTCGCCATGGCGAGCGCCATGGCTGTGGTTTGCG
>NZ_RKQL01000007.1 GCF_003843835.1 Tibeticola sediminis
AATCCTCGCCATGGCGCCCGCCATGGCTGTGGTTTGCGCCTTGCCCGCGCGCCCGATGACGGCCCGCACGGGCGCGCCCAACTGCCGGATTTAGGTTCAAAGCAAAAAAGCGAGCCGCGGCTCGCTTTTTTCTTGGGCTCTGGGGCCGGAGCCGCGCCAAGCGCCCCGCACCGGTTCACCAACGCCCGGTCAGCTTGTTGTAGGCCTCGACGCCGAACAGTCGGTGCGCCACCGGCGTGAGGTGCGTGGCATCGGCAAACAGCGCGCGCGTGTAGTCGATGTTCGCCGCTATCGTGCTCGCGGTGCAGGTGGTCGCGTCGGGCGTGGTGCAGGCGGCGTCGGTGACATTGACCAAACCGTAGCCCGCCGGCAAGGCATGGACCAGGTTGAAATACAAGGCCGTATCGACGTAGAGCACATTCGCGCCCAAGTCCACCGCCGAGACGAGGAAACGGTTGTTGAAGTGGATCGAGAGGTCGGTGATCGCCGAAGCCTGCCCCCGGGCCACCGCCCAGGGCGTGATGCCGAGGTTATAGACACCGGCCACCAAAACGTACTTGGCGCCTGCGGCGACGAGACGACGCACGAGGGAGGCGAGCGCATCGCCCGCTGCGCGCACGCGCGTGGTCGTGGCGTCCGAAATCCCGGTTTGGGTCACGGCGTCGATGATTTCATTCATGCCCGCACCGATGAGCACGACGTCGTTCGGACCTAGGGCATGGTTGGCCAACATCCGGTTGAGCTGAGATTCGACGCTGTTGGTCGCCCCGCTGATCCAGGCTCCCCCTTGCGCATACGACAAGCCGCCCGCAGACGCCGTCGTGATCGTCTTTTGGTAGATGCTCACGAGCTGTTGCGTCCAGATGTTGACGCTGCCGTCGTTGACGGTGTAACGAACGCCCGTCTCGCCCAAGTCGCTGAAATCATCGCCGAGGGCAAAGAACCGATCCGGCTTGAGCGCAGAGACGATGGAACTCGAGCCGCAGCCACTCAGGGCCGCCGCAGCGCCACCCGCAAGCGTGAGAAAGGCGCGACGGGAAAGGGACGGGGTCATAAGGAAGTCTCCAAGGGGAACGACCGAGTTTAAGGCAACGCTGAACAACCCCCCCAATTTCGCCCGGTCAGCGATGAGCCGAGTGCCGAGCTTGCACATCATGAGATTGGTGAGTCCAAAAGGCACCAATCCGAGCCCGATTGGACTCAATTTTGCTTGGCGCATGCGCTCTGCGCCCATTTTGGGCGCACCTATGCCATGAGGCGCTGGCGCGCGAGGAAGATGTTGGCCAAACCCAGCGCCACAAAGCAGCGCGTGGCGTTCTTTTGCAGGCCTCGGTAGCGCACTTTCGTGTATCCCCATAGCCGCTTGACCACGGCGAAGACGTGCTCGACGCGAGCACGCACCTTGGATTTGTTGCGGTTTTTCGCACGCTCGACTTCGTCGATCACACCACCTTTGCGTACGCGCTGGTTGGTGAAGTCTCGAGCGTTGGGCGCCTTGGACTCGATCAGTGCCTTCTGGCTGGCGTAGGCACTGTCTCCGTACACGCGCTGCTCGTTGCCGTGCAGCAAGTCGGGCAGCGGGTGCTTGTCGTGCACGTTGGCCGCAGTCACTACCGCGCTGTGGGCCAGCCCCGTTCGGCTGTCCACGCCGATGTGAATCTTCATGCCGAAGTACCACTGCTGACCCTTACGCGTCTGGTGCATCTCGGGGTCGCGGGTGCGCTCAGCGTTCTTCGTCGAACTCGGTGCGGCAATGATGGTGGCATCCACGATCGTGCCGGTGCCCACCTTCAACCCTCGCGCCTGCAGCACCTGGCCGACCGTGGCGAACAGTTGCTTGCCCAGCTCGTGCTGCTCCAGCAGGCGGCGGAACTTCAGCAGCGTGGTGCCGTCGGGCACACGCTCGCGGCCCAGGTCGATGCCCACGAAGCGGCGCAGTGCCGTGCTGTCCAGCAGCGCTTCCTCGCACGCTTCGTCGGCCAGGTTGAACCAGTGCTGCACGAAGTACATGCGCAGCATGCGCTCCAGCCCCACCGGCGGGCGCCCATTGCCAGGCTTCGGGTAGTACGGTTCGATCACCGCACACAACTCCTGCCACGGCACGATCTGTTCCATCGTCGCCAGAAACGCGTCGCGCTTCGTCGGCCTGCGGTACTGCTCAAATCCGGCGCCTTGATCGGCTGCCATGGCAAGGGTCTGCTGTTTCATCCACCTTCAACGCAGCAGGCCGCTCATCGGTGGACTTAATCAGCGTTGCCTTAAGGCAACGCTGAACCAGTCCCTTGCGCACCGCACACCCGGCGCCGACGCTGCTGCGAACGGTTCAGCCGCCGGTCGCCGCAGCGGCCGCACGCCGCAGGCGGTCGCGCACGCCCTCCCACGCCGGGGTGTCGGGCGGCAGCTCGACCCAGATCAGCCGTGCGCCCGCGTCGTCGAAGCCGCGCAAGGTGTCGAACAACTGCTGCGCGGCCGCGCCGGCGTCGTCGGGCATGCGCCGCGCCAGGGGCGTGGCCAGGTTCGGCAGCGCGCTGCGCGCGTAGACGGCAACCCCGGCACGCGCAGCATCGGCACCGAGCAATTCCAGCGCCGTTTGCAGCTCGCGCGCCGACATCAAGCGCACCGGCGCACGCGGCGCGTAGTGAGCGGCCAAGGTGCCACTGGCCTTGGGGGTCGCTCCCGCCTGGACTTCGTCGGGGTCGAGTATGGGCATGCCCGCCGCCGCGGCGAGCGCCTCGCGGTCGATTTGCCCGGGACGCAGCAAGACGGGCGCGCCCCGCGTGGCATCGACGATGGTCGACTCGATCCCCACCGCACACGGGCCGCCGTCGAGCACGAGCACGCGGTCCCCCAGGTCGGCGACGACATGCTCGGCGCGCGTCGGGCTGATGCGTCCAAAGCGGTTGGCACTGGGTGCCGCCAGCGCCCGGATGCCCTGCGCGGCGGCGGCGCGCAAGAGCGCCTGCGCCACCGGATGCGCAGGGCAGCGCAAGCCCACCGACGGCTGGCCCGCGGCCGCTGCCGCTGCAACTCCGGCCCGGCGGGGCAGAATCAAGGTCAAAGGCCCGGGCCAGAACGCGTCCATCAGCGCGCGCGCGAAGCCTGGGACCTCTTGCGCAAAGGCGGTGACCGCGTCGGCATCGGCGACATGCAGGATCAAGGGGTGATCGCTCGGCCGACCTTTGGCCGCATAGATGGCCGCAACGGCGTCGCCGTTCTCCGCATCGGCGGCGAGGCCGTAGACGGTCTCGGTCGGCATGGCGACGATCCCGCCCGCGCGCAGCGTGCGCACGGCGGCGTCGATCGATTCGGTCCGGGTTCCGTCGAGGATCACGGGCGTTCGCCAGCGGGACTCACCACGGCGCCATGCCCAGCAGGGCTGCCGCCCGCGCGGCGGTGGCACGCACCTCGACGGCGCTCGCGGCGGTGAAGGTCAGGTGACCCATCTTGCGCCCAGGCCGCGGCTGCAGCTTGCCGTACAAATGCAGATGCGCCCCCGGCAGCGCCAGCACCTCGGCCCAGGCGGGCGTGCGGGCACGCCCCTCACCGTCGAACCAGAGATCGCCGAGCAGGTTGAGCATCACCGCCGCGCTGTGCTGGCGCGGGGCGACCAGCGGCAAGCCGGCGAGCGTGCGCACCTGCGCCTCGAACTGCGAGAGGTCGCAGGAATCGACCGTGTGGTGCCCGCTGTTATGGGGTCGCGGCGCCATTTCGTTGGCCACCAACGACCCATCGGCGAGCACGAAGAATTCGACGCAGAGCACCCCCACGTAGCCCAGCTCGTCTGCTATTGTTTTGGCAGCATCCAGTGCCCGATTGACGCCGGGATAAGGCAGATTTCCTTCAAAAGCCTCGGTCACGGCCAAAATCCCGTCGCGGTGCAGATTGCGCTGCAGCGGGTAATGCACCGTCTGGCCGTTCCAGCCTCGCGCGACGATCACCGAGCATTCATCGACCAGCGGCAGCATGCGCTCGAGCACGCAGGGAACCGCGCCGAGTTGCCGCCACGCCTCGCCCAGCGCCGCGCGCGAGGCGACCCGAACCTGCCCCTTGCCGTCGTAGCCCAGCCGCGCGGTCTTGAGCACCCCGGGCAGCAGCGCGTCGGACACCGCCGCCAAGTCGGCCTCGGACTCGATCGCCGCCCAAGGCGCGGTGGCCACGCCGCAGCGGTTGAAGAACTGCTTTTCCTGGATGCGGTTCTGCGCGATGGCGACCGCGCGGGCGCCGGGCGCCACCGGCCGGTGCGCGCCGAGCGTGTGCAAAGCCGCCGCGGGGACGTTTTCGAACTCGGTCGTGATGGCCGAACACCGCTGCATGAGCTGCGCCAGCGCCTGCTCGTCGAGGTAGTCGGCCTGGATGTGGAAGTGGCTCACCAGGCCCGCGGGGCTTGCCGGATCGGGGTCGAGCACCGCGGTAAAGTAACCCATGGCCTGAGCGGCCTGCACGAACATGCGGCCGAGCTGCCCGCCGCCCATCACGCCCAGCGTGGTCTGCGCACCGGTGGCCGTGGTGCCTGGCAGGATGGTGGCCGCCCGCGTTGCGGTTTCGGTCATGCGGCGGCTCCGGTGGGCGGCAGCGTCATCGCGCGCGCGGCGGCGGTTTGCTCGGCACGGTAGGCCTCGAGCCGCGCCCGCAAGGCCGCGTCGTGTTGCGCCAACATGGCCACCGCGAACAGCGCCGCATTGGCCGCCCCGGCCGCACCAATCGCGAAGGTGGCCACCGGCACGCCCTTGGGCATCTGCACGATGCTGTGCAGCGAGTCCACGCCCTGCAGATGCCGGCTCGCCACCGGCACCCCGAGCACCGGAACCACGGTCTTGGCCGCGAGCATGCCCGGCAGATGCGCGGCCCCACCCGCCCCCGCGATGATGGCGCGCAGGCCGCGCGGCTGGGCGGCTTCGGCATAGGCGTACATGTCGTCGGGCATGCGGTGCGCGGAAACGACCCGCGCCTCGTGGGCGACGTCGAAGTGTTGGAGAATCTGGACTGCGTGCTGCATGGTGTCCCAGTCGGAACTGGAGCCCATGACCACACCGATGAGCGCAGCGGTCATTGAGTGCCTGTCGGAAGTTGCTTGAATTTTACGGTTACAGCCCTGAGTTACCCCACCATGATCGACGTCACCCTGGAAAACTTTGAATCCGAGGTCATCGAAGCCTCGATGACGACCCCCGTGCTGGTCGACTTCTGGGCACCCTGGTGCGGTCCCTGCCGCGCGCTCGGCCCGGTGCTCGAAAAGCTCGAAGCGGCCTATGGCGGGCGGTTCAAGCTCGTGAAAATCAATTCCGACGAGCAGCAGGAACTCGCCGGCGCCTTTGGCATCCGCAGCATTCCGACCTGCGTGCTCCTGAAGAACGGCCAGCCGGTCGATGGCTTCATGGGCGCCTTGCCCGAAGGCCAGGTGCGCGCCTTCCTCGACAAGCACGTGCCCGCGGAAACCGAGCTTGCTGCCCAGGCCGAGGCGCAAGAGGCCAAGCAGCAGCTCGAAGCCGGCGACGTCGATGCGGCCCTGCGCCGTATGGCCGACGCCTTGGCCGCCGCCCCCGAAAACGACGACCTGCGCGAGGACTATGTGCGCTTGCTCATCGAGCTCGGGCGGCTCGACGAAGCCGCCGCGGCCCTGGCGCCCGCGCTCGCACGCATTCCGGTGCCGCTGCGCTTCGAGGCTCTGGACCAATGGCTCAAAGCGCGCGAATTCGCGGCGAACGACCCTCGGGGCCAGTGGTCGATCGAACAGTTCGATGCGCGCATCGAACAAAACAAGCGCGACTTCGAGACCCGCTTTGCCAAAGCCCGGGTACTCATGAACCGCGGCGAATGGACCGCGGCGATGGACGAGTTGCTCGAAATCATCATGCGCGACAAGAAGTGGGACGACGAAGCACCGCGCAAGACCATGGTGGCGATTCTGGAACTGCTCAGCCCGCGCAAGCCAGCACAACCGGGCGCCGTCGCAGCAGGGCGCACGGCCGGCGGCATCGAGATCGCGGGCAAGGCCGCGGTCGAGCAAGACCCGCAAGCCGAGCTCGTCTCGCGCTATCGCCGCCGCCTGAGCATGGCGCTGAACTGAACCCACGCGAGCGGGCGAGGTGCCGCCCTCGCCGTGTGCGGCCTCAGGCGGTGAGGCGCTGCAGCGCCTCACGGTATTTCTCGGCGGTTTTTTCGATCACCTCGAACGGCAGGTGCGGCGCCGGCGGCGTCTTGTTCCAGGGCTGGCCGTGGATGCGCACCTGCTCGAGCCAGTCGCGCAAAAACTGCTTGTCGAAACTCGGCGGGTTGCTGCCCTCGGCGTAGCTCTCGAGCGGCCAGTAACGCGAGGAGTCCGGAGTCAGCACCTCGTCCATCAGCACCACCGTACCGTCGCGGTCGAGGCCAAACTCGAACTTCGTGTCGGCGATGATGATGCCCTTGGTCAGCGCAAAGTCGGCCGCCGCGCGGTAGAGCGCAATCGACAGTTCACGGATGCGCGCGGCGTGCTCGGGCCCGATCATCTCCACCGTGCGCTCATAGCTGATGTTCTCGTCGTGCTCACCGACCGCCGCCTTGGCCGCCGGCGTGTAAATTGGCTCGGGCAAACGGGACGCGTTTTTCAAGCCCGGCGGCAGCGGCACACCGCAGACAGCGCCATGCTCCTGATACTCCTTCCACCCACTGCCCGCGAGGTAGCCGCGCACCACGGCTTCGACCGGAAGCGGCGTGAGGCGCTTCACCAGCATGGAGCGACCCCGGACTTGATCGACCTCGTCCGGGGCGACCACGCGCTCGGGCGACTCGCCCGTGAGGTGGTTGGGGCAGATGTGGCGCAGCTTGTCGAACCAGAACAAGGCCATCTGGGTCAGCAAGACGCCCTTGCCCGGGATGGGCTCGCCCATGATGACGTCGAAGGCGCTGATCCGGTCGGTGGCCACCATCAGGATGCGGTCGTCGCCGACCGCGTAGTTGTCGCGCACCTTGCCGCGCGCGAGCAGCGGCAAGGAATGGAGGCTGGAGGTGTGCAAGGCGGTGGTCATGTGAGCGAGCTGAAAAATGAAGAGGCCCGACGCAAGCGCCGGGCCCCGAAATTATCGCCCTGCCGGGCGCAACGCCCGTATCGGCGTGCGCCCGCAGGGATGGACTCCCTCAATGCACGACCTGTGCGAGCTCACCACGGGCATAGCGCTCGGCCATCACGGACAGCGGCAGGCCTTTGATCTTCGGGCCCTGGCCTTCGCAGCCGAATTCGAGATAGCGCTGCTTGCAGATGGCCCGGGCGGCCTCGCGCGCAGGCTTCATCCATTCGCGCATGTCGAATTTCTCGGGGTTTTCGGCGAGGAACTTGCGCACCGCACCGGTCATGGCCATGCGGATGTCGGTGTCGATGTTGATCTTGCGCACGCCATGCTTGATGGCCTCTTGGATCTCGGCCACGGGCACTCCCCAGGTTTGCTTCATCTGTCCGCCGTAGCTGTTGATGAGCGTGAGCAGATCCTGCGGCACGCTGGAGCTGCCGTGCATGACGAGATGCGTGTTCGGGATGCGCGCGTGGATCTCCTTCACGCGGCTGATCGCCAGCACGTCGCCGGTCGGTGGGCGCGTGAATTTGTAGGCGCCGTGGCTCGTTCCGATGGCGATGGCCAGCGCGTCGAGCTGCGTGGCTTCGACGAAACGGGCGGCCTCCTCGGGGTCGGTCAAGAGCGCCGAATGGTCGAGCTTGCCCTCGGCGCCGATGCCGTCCTCCTCACCGGCCAAGCCCGTCTCGAGCGAGCCCAGACAGCCGAGTTCCCCTTCGACGGTGACGCCGACCCGGTGCGCCATTTCGACCACTTCGCGCGTGACCCGAACGTTGTAGTCGAAGCTCGAAGGCGTCTTGCCGTCCTCCAGGAGCGAACCGTCCATCATCACCGAGCCGAAACCCAGCCGGATCGCGCCTTCGCACACCTTCGGGCTGGTGCCGTGGTCCTGGTGCATCACCAGGGGGATGTGCGGCCAGGCTTCGGTTGCCGCTTGGATCAGGTGCTTGATGAAGCTCTCGCCCGCGTATTTGCGCGCGCCAGCGCTCGCTTGCAGGATGACGGGGGCGCCCACCTCGTCGGCAGCCGACATGACGGCCTGCACCTGTTCGAGGTTGTTGACGTTGAAGGCCGGGATGCCGTAGCCGTGCTCGGCCGCATGGTCGAGCAGTTCGCGCATGGAGACGAGAGCCATGGGGAAGTCCTGTCGCTTGGAGGTTCTTGAAACGCCGGCAGCGCCGACGCGCCGCTGCCGCCCTTCGGTTTCGCCAGAAACCAGAAAAATTCTAGGGCAACGCTGAATCAGTTCCTGCGATGGCGCGCGCCCGGCCGCGGGATGGGATGCGAGGCGCAAACCGCAGCCATAGCCGAAGCTATGGCGAGGATTTGCAACGAAGCAGACCGCCCGCAGCTGGGATGCGCGACGCGCGAGGGACTGGTTCAGCGTTGCTCTGGCGCCAGGCCCCGACGCCGGACTGACGGCGGCATGTCCCGCCGCTGCGATTACGCCGCCCGGCAGACCTTGAGCATGTTGGTGCCGCCCGGGCTGCCCATGGGCTCGCCGCAGGTGATGGCGTACACCTCGCCGGAGGCGATGATGCCGCGGGTCTTGAGCAGTTCCTCGGCCTGCGCGAAGGCGGTGTCGCGGTCGGCGCTGGCGTTCATGAGCAAGGCCGTGACGTTGCGAAACAGCGCCATGCGCCGCTGCGTAGCCAGCCGCGAGGTCAGGGCGTAAATCGGGATGTGCGTGCGGTGGCGACTCATCCACAACGCAGTGGCACCCGATTCGGTGAAGGCCACGATCGCGCGCGCGCCCAGGGCATGTGCGGTGAACAGCGCACCCATGGCGATGGACTGGTCGATGCGGCTGAGCTGCTGGTTGTTGAAGTCCGCATCGAGCGCGCCGTGCTCAATCTGGTCGGCCTGCTCGGCGGCGGCGCAGATCTTGGCCATCTCCTGCACCGTCTCGAGCGGGTAGCGGCCCGCGGCGGTCTCGGCGCTGAGCATGACCGCGTCGGTGCCGTCCAGCACCGCATTGGCCACGTCGCTGACCTCCGCGCGCGTGGGCACGGGGTTGGTGATCATGCTCTCCATCATCTGCGTGGCGGTGATGGCGAGCCGGTCATGGCTGCGCGCAAGGCGGATCATGCGCTTTTGCAAGGCCGGCACCGCGGCGTTGCCCACCTCGACGGCGAGGTCGCCGCGCGCGACCATGATGCCGTCGCTCGCCAGAATGATGGATTCGAGCGCCGGAATCGCCTCGGCCCGCTCGATTTTGGCGATCAGCCCGGTGCGGTGCCCACCCCGTGCGGCCGCGTCGCACAGCCGCCGTGCGAGCTGCATGTCCTCGGCGCTCTTAGGGAAGCTAACCGCGATGTAGTCGGCGTCGAAACTCATCGCGGTGACGATGTCTTCGCGGTCCTTGTCGGTGAGGGCGGGCGCGGTGAGTCCGCCGCCCTGCTTGTTGATGCCTTTGTTGTTGGAGAGCTCCCCGCCGACCTTGACGACGGTGTGCACCCGTGAACCCTCGACCGACACCACGTCGAGCACGATGAGCCCGTCATTGAGCAAGAGTACGTCGCCGGGCCGCACATCCCGCGGCAGTTCCTTGTAGTCGAGTCCGACGCCGTGCTCGTCACCGGGCTCGCTGCGCTCGGCGTCGAGCACGAAGGGCTGCCCCGGCACGAGCTGAACCTTGCCCGCCGCGAACTTGCCGACGCGAATCTTCGGCCCTTGCAGGTCGGCCATGATGGCGACTTCCCGCCCGACGCGCGCCGACGCCTCGCGCACCCGCTGCGCCCGGTCGATGTGGTCCTGTGCCGAGCCGTGGCTGAAGTTGAGCCGCACCACGTCGACCCCGGCACGAATCATGGCTTCGAGCATTTCCGGCGTGTTCGACGCCGGGCCGAGGGTGGCGACGATGCGGGTGGCGCGCAAGGACATGAATGTCTCCTTCGTTGTTGTACTGGGATGAGTATTTTCACCCGTAAAAGTGTCGCGCGGGTGACAGCGACCGCAGGGGCGGCTTACCATCCGAGTCCGATGTGCAAGGGTAGGTAAACGGTCATCCCCAGCACGATGGTGCCCAGGATGTCGCGGCGCCAAAAATAGTAGGCGAGCGCCACGAGCACCGCCGGCGGTCGGGCATCGCGCCAGGTGTCGAGCAGCTGCCCGTGGCTCATCAGGATCTCGGGGGCGATCACGGCGACCAACGCGGCCAGCGGCGCGTAGGCCAAGCCGCGACGCAACCAGCCCGGCATCGGCAGCTCGCGGCGCGAAATGAAAAAGAAACTCCGCGTGACGACGCTGATCACCGCCAAGCCGACGATCGCCACACCGACGGTCCAGGGGTTCATGGTCCGGCCTCCTCTGCCGCAGAGCCGCCCGGCCGGGCGCCCTGCGGCGCAGCCCCCCGATGCGGGCGTGCGCCCCGGATCTGTCGTTCCGCCGCTTCGGCCGCCAAGCCAGCGGCCACCGCCGCGACGATGGCAACGACGATGTTGAGTCGCAAGGGCAGCGCCGAGGCCGCGATCGCCGCCGTTGCCGCCACGGCGGCGGCCACCCAGGCCGGTCGGCTCTGCAAGAGCGAGGCCGTCACGCCCAGCAACGCGAGCACGCCCGCAAATCCCAAACCCCAGCGCGCGGGCACCGAATCGGCCAGCACGATGCCGAGGATGGACAGGGTCTGCCAGGCGGTCCAGTTCACCACGACGCCTCCCCAGAAATACGGCAACTGCTCGGCGCTGGGTCGCGGCTCGGGAAAACGGCGCATGAACAGCACGTAATTGAGATCGCCGCTGAAGTACCCCAACATCATCCGATAGGGCCGCGGATAGGGCAGGAAATACGGTCGCCAGATGGCGCTGAAGATCACGAAGCGCAGATTCACGCAGGTCGCCGCCGCCCAGACGACCCAAAGCGGCGCGCCCGAGGCCAGCAGCGGCAGGGCCGTGAGTTGCGCACTGCCTGCAAACACCGCCAAGGACATGAACAGGGCCAAGGGCACCGACAAGCCGCTTTGCACCATCGCGACCCCGGTCACCAGCGCCCAAGCCCCGAGACCCAGCGCCACGTGGGCAATGTCCGCCGCGCCGCGCCGAAAGTCTGGATGCGTGACGATCGCCCGCCAGGTCGGCGGGCGCAGGGCTCGCAGCGGCGTAGCCTCGACGCTCATGCCGGCTCGAAGCGCTGCCCCGCCACGAGCGGATGGCCCTGCAGGAAGGCCGCGGCCCCAAGCCGCCGCCCGCCCGGGCGCTGCAGTTCGATGATGCGCAGCACGCCTTGCCCGCACGCGACGCGGATTCCGTCGGCATTGGCGGACAAAATCTCGCCTGGGCCGGCGGAAACTGGGGTCTCGGCGCTATCGATTTGTGACTTCCAAATCTTCAAGTGCTGCCCCCCGATCATCGCGCCGACGCCGGGAAACGGGTCGAAGGCGCGCACGCGGCGCTCGATCTGCACCGCCGACTGCGTCCAATCCACACGGCTTTCGGCCTTGTCGATCTTGGGCGCATAGCAGGCGCCCGCTTCGGGCTGAGGGCGAGGCTCGAGCCCGCCCTGCGCCAGCGCCTCGAGCCCTTCGACGATGGTTCGTGCGCCCAAGTCCGCCAAGGCATCGTGCAAATGCGCCGCGGTGGCATCGGGCGGAATCGGCAGGCGCCGCATCAACAACACCGGGCCGGTGTCGAGGCCCGCATCCATCTGCATCAGCGTGATACCGGTCTCGGCGTCGCCCGCCTCGATCGCGCGTTGGATCGGCGCCGCGCCCCGCCAGCGCGGCAGCAGCGACGCGTGGATGTTGATGCACCCCCACCGCGCGCGCCCGTCCGAACGCGGTGCGGCCATGAGGTCGAGCACCCATTGCGGCAAGATCAAGCCATAGGCCGCGACGATCATCGCATCCGCATCGGCGGCCTCGATCGCCGCGCGCGCGGCCGCCGCATCCTCGGGAAATTTGCCCTCGAGCCGCAGGCTGCGCGGCTGCGCCACCGTCACACCGTGCGCCAGCGCCCATTGTTTGACCGCCGAAGCTTGCAACTGCAGACCACGACCGGCAGGACGGTCGGGCTGGGTCAGCACCAGGCGAATCTCGTGCCCGGCGCGATGCAAGGCGTCGAGCGCCGAGCGGGCAAACTCCGGCGTGCCGGCAAAAATCAGGTTCATCGAAACTCGCGGCAGTGGATGGGTCGAAGCATCGGTCCCGAAGCGGCTACGGCGGAGCGGCTGGGCGATGCGGTGAAAAGAACTGGGGCAGCGCTGCCTTAGGCCCGCACCGGCTCGCGGCGCTCGCGCTCTTCCTCGCGTTGCTGTTTGAGGAGCTTGGCCTTGATGCGGTTGCGCTTGAGCGGCGAGAGGTACTCGACGAACACCTTGCCGAGCAGATGGTCCAGCTCATGCTGGATGCAGACCGCGAGCAGGCCCTCCGCCTCGATCGTCCGCCGTTGCCCCTCGGCATCGTGGGCCTCGACCCGCACGGCTTGCGCGCGCTCGACCCCATCGTAGATTCCCGGCACCGACAGGCAGCCTTCGTCGCTGCGCACACGCTCCGGACTCATCCAGACGATGTCGGGGTTCACGAGCACCAGCGGCTGGTTGCGCTCTTCCGAGACGTCGATGACCACCACCCGAACATGACGATCGACCTGCGTGGCGGCAAGCCCGATGCCGTGCGCGGCATACATCGTCTCGAACATGTCCGCGACCAAGCGGCGCAAGTCTTCGTCGAAACGCTCGACGGGCCGCGCCACCGTGTGCAGCCGGGGATCGGGGTAACGGAGGATGGGAAGCTGTGCCATGGAAAATGTCCGCCAGCATCCGGCCACGGGCCCGGAGACTTTGCGGGTGGAAAGCGAAAAACGTTGGTATTTTCGCGACTTTTGCGACGCTGTGCGGCCCGAAGCGCCGATCAACATTGCCCGAAGCAGGGCTTGGGCGCAGAATCGGCGGCATCGTGCCCAGAGAAACCCGCCCGGGATTGCCCTTCTCCATGAAACCCTTGCCACCCACCGACCTCACCGAACCGACGATGCCCCGCCGTCAGGCGCTCTCGGCGCTCGCCCTGCTCGCCAGTGCCTGGGTGCCCGCCGCCGCCTGGGGCGCCGGCAACTACCCCATCACCCCGGGCCAGAAGCGCACCGCCGCGCAAGTCGCCGAGCGCGGTGTGCCGCTCGATGAAATCGCCCCGAATGCGCCCGATCAGTACACCGTGCAGCGTGGCGATACGCTCTGGGCGATCTCCGGGCTCTACCTCAAGCGCCCCTGGCGCTGGCCCGAGCTTTGGGGCATGAACCTGGCCGACATCCGCAACCCCCATTTGATCTACCCCGGTCAGGTGTTGCGGCTCGTGCGCCGCGACGGGCGCGCCATGCTCGAGACACCCAGCGAGCCGCCGCTCGTCAAGCTCTCGCCGCGCGTGCGCGCCGAGTCACTCGCCGACGCGCCGATTCCGACTTTGCCGCCGCACCTGATCGAGCCCTTCCTCGCCGAGCCCATCGTGCTCGACGAGAAGGAATTCGAAAGCGCTCCGCGAATCGTCGCCACGCGTGAAAACAGCGTGCTGCTCAGCCGCGGCGACCTGGCCTATGCGCGTGGGCCGGCAGGCAAACCCCTCTCCACCGACCCGGGCGAGCCCAAGGCCTACCGGGTCTACCGCGACCTGCGCCCACTCAAAGACCCGGCCAGCGGCGAAATCCTCGGCTATGAGGCGCAGTTCGTCGGCCGCGCCCGCCTGCAACGCGGCGAATCCGTCTCCGAAGCACCGGGGCCCGACGGCAAACCCGAGGGGCTGCCCGTGCCGGCCACGATCGAAATCGTCAGCGCCAAGGAAGAAATCCGCACAGGCGACCGACTGCTGCCCGAACCCGAGCGCAGCTTCCGCAGCTACGCGCCCCACGCGCCCGCGGGCGAGGTCGATGCCCGCATCGTCTCGGTCTACGGCAGTGCGGTGCGTTTTGCGGCACAGAACCAAGTCGTCACGATCAACCGCGGCATCCAAGACGGCATCGACACCGGGACCGTGCTCGCGGTGCTGAGCGCCGGCGCGCGCGTGGTCGATCGCGGCGGCCCCGAAGGTCCCACGGAGTTGCGCTTGCCCGACGAGCGCAACGGGCTGCTGATGGTCTTCCTGCCGTTCGAACGCGTCTCCTACGCGCTGCTGCTGCAGATCGCCGACGGCGTAAAGGTCGGCGACCGAGTCGTTCAACCGCGCTGAGCGCGCAGCTGCCGCCCGGCCCATGGAGCGGGACGAACTGGCCGCCTGGTTGCGGCTGACCACCACGCCCGGCATCGGCGGGGTGACTGCCCGCCGCCTACTGGCCGCGTTTGGGCTGCCGCAAGCCGTGTTCGAGCAGCCCAGCAGCACCTTGCGCCAGGTGGTGACGCCCGCACAGGCCTGGGCCTTGCTCACACCCCCGCCGGGGCTGGACGATCGGATCCAGGTCACCTGGAACTGGCTGCAGGAAACGCCGGGCGGCTCCGATGCCACGGCCGACGCCCCTGCCGCGCCGATGCAGCGCGCGGTCATCGCGCTCGGAGATGCCGCGTACCCCCGCGCACTGCTCGAGCTCGAAGACCCGCCGCTGCTGCTCTACGCGCTGGGTCGCATCGCCACGGCGCCGGGCGCCGCGTTCCCGGCCACGCGGCGCTCGCATGGCGCAGGCTCGAGCCTCACGCACCTGGGCGAACAGGCCATCGCCATCGTCGGCAGCCGCAACCCAACCGCGCAGGGCGCCGAGAATGCCCGGCAGTTTTCGCGCTCGCTCGCCCAAAGTGGCTGGACCGTCGTCTCGGGCCTGGCCCTGGGCATCGACGCCGCGGCCCATGAAGGCGCGCTCGCGGGCGCACCGGCCCCGCTCGAGCTGGCAACCGTCGCCGTCGTCGGCACGGGGCTCGATCGGGTCTATCCACGGCAGCATCTCGAGCTCGCCCGGCGCATTGCGCACCGCGGCCTGCTGCTGAGCGAGTATCCGCTCGGCACCCCTCCGAGCCCCGCCAACTTCCCGCGCCGCAACCGCCTCATCGCCGCCTTGAGCCGGGGCACGCTGGTCGTCGAAGCGGCCCTGCGCTCGGGCTCGCTCATCACCGCACGGCTCGCGGCCGAGCAAGGCCGCGAAGTCTTCGCCGTGCCCGGCTCGATCCACTCGAGTCTCTCGCGCGGCTGCCACGCCCTGATCCGCCAGGGCGCCAAACTGGTCGAATCGGCCCAAGACATCCTCGAAGAGCTCGGCCCAGGCTCCGATTCCCAACCGCAGTCCGGGGCCGCCGCTGCGGATGCATCGACCCCGCCTGCGGCGAGCCCCTCGGGCAGCGCCATCCTCGACGCGCTGGGTTACGACCCCATCGGGCTCGACGCCCTGCTGGCCCGCACCGGCATGGACGCGGCGACGCTGCAGGGGCAATTGCTCGAACTCGAACTCGACGGGGCGGTCGCGCGTCTGCCGGGCGGACTGTTCCAGCGACTCGCCAGGGCCTGAGAGGCTGAGGCCTCACGAAGTCAACCGCCGATACGCTCAGGGTTGGCCTCGAGTTTGGTCAGTGCCGCGCGGGTGGCACGGATCGTCAGGGTCTCGTCCTCCTCGGGGAGGAGCAAGCCCGCTTTGAGGTAATTCGCCAAGCGCCCGCGCTGGATCAGGTAGTTGGCCCCTTCCCCAGAGCTGAACACGAACAGGCGCCCGCGCGGGTTGCGCCAGACGAGTTGCACCCGCGCGTAGCGATGGTTGTGATCGAGCTGGAACCACTGCCCGAGCTCGAGTTCGTCGACCCAAGGCGTGGCCTGCACCGTCGGAGCCGGCCCCGTATCGGCCAGCACCTCGAAAGCGCCCGCGTCGGGTCCGAGCAGGCGGGCCACGGCCTCGGGGGTCAGCAGTGACTGGCCGACCTGCTCGCCGGAGATTTCCGCTTCCAGCGCATCGAGCCGGCGCGCCATGTCGTCGATTTGCTCCGACGCGATCGCCGCCCCCTCGCCACGGGCCAGAAAGGCCTGCGTCAATTGCTGGTTGAGCCGTTTGATGTGCGCGTCTTGTTCCGGCCGGGGCAGCCCGATGAGCGTCATGCCCTCGCGCAGACGCTGAAGCAAGGCGGGCAGATGGCGCAGCACTTCGGCGCGTTCTTCGCGTGTCGCCTTGGCCGTGGCAGCCCAGAGCAGTTCGGGGGCGGCGCGCTTGAACTGCTGCGTGCTTGGGTGCTGGGCGCCATGACGCAAATCGGAGAGCGCCAGCACCTCGGCCCAAACCTTGAAGAGGAAGTCCCGCAAGTCGTTGCCCACTTCGAGCGTGCCCAGCATCTTGCGCAGCTCGATCGTGTATTGAATCGTGAGGGTTTCCTTCTGCTCGACCTGCTGCGCCACGCTCACCAGTCGCTGCGTTCCTTCGCGCTCGGTCAGGAAACGGGCCAGGAACTGTTTGAATTCGTCGAGCACGATGCGAAACACCCGCCGCCCCGTCTCGGGGTACTGCTCGATGACCTGGACGATGCGCCGAACCTCGGCCTCCATCACCGGCCCCTGCACGCCGCTGGCATCGAAGCCCAGCACCACGGCGCCCATGCGGTCGATCAGCTGCCGCGCCGGATGTTCGAGCGAGCTGAAGAAATCGGGTTCAGCCAAGGCGACGCGCAACACCGGCATTTGCAGACGCGCAAACCACACGCGCAGACTGGGCGCGATCCGCTCCTCGGCCAAGATGGCCTGAAACATGAGCGCCACCACCTCGATGGTAGCGCGTTCGACGTCGGTCGCCGCTTCCCGCTTGAGCGCCGCGGTCTGCTCGCGCAGCACCTGGCCGACGCGCTGCACCTCCTCGCGGCCCGCGGGGGCAGCGCCGGCAGCCTCCCAGGGGCCGCCCAAGGCTTGGAGCCGCTCGGTGGCCACCGCCTCGTCGAGCGCGCGCGTGAGCTGCGGCGAAGCACCCGCCGGTTGCGTCGCATCGAACTGCGCCCCGCGCGCGACCAGCAGCCGCTTGATCTGCCCCAGCACGCCTTGCGCCTTCACCCGAGCCCGGGCGAGCGGCGAGGTCGCGGTCATCAGGTGTGTGTCGTCGAAACGCTGGGGCACGCTGCCGGAGTAACCCTCCGTCGCACCACTCGGTGCGGAGCCGCGCCCGGAGCGACCACTGGCACCGGCACCACCCTGCGCACCGGCGAACCCGCCACCGGGCGCAGCCGCGCGGCCGCCGCTGGATCCAAAGCCTTCGGCGCCGACGCCACCCAGTGACGACCGTCCGCCGCCCGTCGACGGGGCCGACGACCCGCCCGAGCGCCCGCCGTGTCCGCCATAGGGCGACGGCCCTGAATGCGGCCCGCTATCCGGCCCCATACTCGGTCGACTACCCGGTCGACCACCCCCCGGCCCACGACCTGGCCCCGAGGCCGCAGCACCTCCGCCCGATGCGCCCCAGCCGCCGGTCGAGCCACCCGCCGGGTCTGCCAGCGCCCCCCCCGTCGAAGCGCCCGTAGCCCGGGCCTCGGACAGCGGCATCGGCGCAGAAGCGCGGGCAGCCGCCGAGGCGATGGCGCGACGCACACGATGGTCGATTACGGGCAGCACCCCCGCATCGATCAGCGTCTGGTTGGCATGGGCGACCGCGTGCTCATAGCGCTCGGCGAGCAAGGCCGCGATCGTGTCGTGCACCAAGGCCCAGATGTCCGCACCCAAGCCACTCGCGCCCCATTGCTGCACCAGCAGTTGTGCAAACCGGCTGGGATGCAAAACGTCGTCTTCAGCGGGCTCTCGACCGTCTTCGAGGTATTTGATGCGCAGTCGCAGCTCCGAATAGCCCGCACCCGCACGGTCTTCGATGACCGAGACCAGACGCGAGACACGGATGCGTCGATCGACTTCGTCGTCGCTCAACAGGGTCAGACCCCCGCCAATGTCGGCAAACTCGGTGGCGGGTGAAACCCGCTGGAGCGCCGGAGCTTCTTCGAGCCCCCCGGCTGCCGTGCGCCAGGCCGAAGCCAGCGACTGCATCCAGACGTCGCGACGCTTGCGATAGTCGAGCAAGGCGTCCCGCCGCTGGTGCTGCTCGCGCACCGTCCCTGCCGGCTCCTCGCAGAGCGCCGTCAGCCGTCCCTGCAACGTCGCCGCGAGCTTGACGATGGTTCCGTCCAGCTCGGTGGCGAATTGCTTGCGGACCAAGCGCGCCACGGCCGCGGGGTCAGCGGGCGTTCGGTGCGGGCTGGCGTTCGGGTTCATGGGCGGGGCGACGCGGCGCGGTGAACCTCATACCCGGCGATCAGACCGTCGCCCCGGCGTTGGGGTCTTTCGGGTCTTCGATCTCGCCGGATTTCTTGCCGCCGGATTTGACCAAATCTTCGCGCCGCACACCCAGCCACATCGCAATCGCTGCCGCCACGAAGACGGAAGAATAAATGCCAAACAAAATGCCGATCGTCAGCGCCATGGCGAAATAATGCAGCGTTTCCCCCCCGAAGAGCAACATCGAGAGCACCATGATCTGCGTCGATCCGTGCGTGATGATGGTGCGGCTGATCGTCGACGTGATGGCGTTGTCGATGATCTGCACCGTGTTCATCTTGCGATAACGGCGGAAGTTTTCGCGTATCCGGTCGAAGATCACCACCGACTCGTTGACCGAATAGCCCAGCACCGCCAGCACCGCCGCCAACACGGCGAGCGAGAACTCCCACTGGAAGAAGGCGAAAAAGCCCAGAATGATCACCACGTCGTGCAGGTTGGCGATGATGGCGGCGACGGCGAACTTCCATTCGAAGCGCATCGCCAGATAAATCATGATTCCCACCACCACGAAGGCCAGCGCCTTGAGGCCGTCGGTGGCCAGCTCTTCACCCACCTGGGGGCCGACGAACTCGGTGCGGCGCAGCACGACATCGGGTGCATCGGCCTTGAGCGCGGCGAGCACTCGCTCGCTCTGTTGAGCCGAGGAGACGCCCTTACGGGCCGGCAAGCGGATGAGCACGTCACGCGCGCTGCCGAAGTTCTGCACCTGCACATCGCTGTAGCCCAGCTGCGCCACCGCCGCGCGCACCCGGTTGAGGTCGGCGGGCTGGCTGTAGGCGACTTCCATCACGGTTCCGCCGGTGAACTCGACCGAGAGGTTGAGACCGCGGGTGACGAGGAAGAACACTGCCGCCAGGAAGGTCACGAGCGAGATGATGTTGAACACCAGCGCGTGGCGCATGAACGGGATGTCACGCCGGATTCTGAAGAATTCCATCGCTCACTTCTCCTTTGCAGAGGTCGCCACGGCCGCAGCGGTTTCGGGTCGCCAAACGGTACCGATCGATACGCTCTTGAGCTTCTTCTGGCGACCATACCAGAGGTTGACCAGCCCGCGTGAGAAAAACACCGCCGAGAACATCGAGGTCAGGATGCCGATGACGTGCACCACCGCAAAGCCCCGCACCGGCCCCGAGCCAAAAGCCAGCAAGGCCAGGCCCGCAATCAGGGTCGTGATGTTGGAGTCGAAGATCGTCGCCCATGCGCGCTCGTAGCCCGCGGCGATCGCGGCCTGCGGCGCCACGCCGTTGCGCAGCTCCTCACGGATGCGCTCGTTGATGAGCACGTTGGAGTCGATCGCCATGCCCAGCGCCAGCGCCATCGCCGCCATGCCCGGCAGCGTCAGCGTCGCCTGCAGCATCGACAGAATGGCCACGAGCAGCAACAGGTTCACCGCCAGCGCCAAGCCGGAAAACACCCCAAACAAGCCGTAATAGAGCGCCATGAACGCGACGATGACCAAAAAGCCCCAAAGCACGCTGTGAAAGCCCTTGGCAATGTTCTCGGCGCCCAGGCTCGGACCGATGGTGCGCTCTTCGATGATTTCCATCGGCGCAGCCAGCGACCCTGCGCGCAGCAGCAAGGCGAGGTCGTTGGCTTCGGTCACCGTCATCGCGCCCGAGATTTGGAAGCGGTTGCCGAGCTCGCCCTGAATCACCGGCGCGGTCAGCACCTCGCCCTTGCCCTTCTCGAACAGCACGATGGCCATGCGTTTTTTCAGGTTCTCGCGGCTGACGTCGCGCATGATCCGCCCCCCCTTGGCATCGACGGTCAGGTCGACCTTGGGGCTTTGGGTTTGCGCGTCGAAGCCCGGCTGTGCGTCGGTCAGGCTATCCCCCGTGAGGATGACCTGTTTTTTGACGATGATCGGCCGGCCGTCGCGCTGCGGGAAGCGCTCCGAGCCGAGCGGCACCGGGCCACGGCCGGCTTGGGCCTCGCGCGCCTCGGGGCTGTCGTCGACGAGCCGAAGCTCGAGCGTGGCGGTGCGACCCAGGATGTCTTTGGCCTTGGCCGTGTCCTGCACGCCCGGCAGCTGCACGACGACGCGGTTGCCGCCCTGCTGTTGGATGACGGGTTCGGACACCCCGAGCTCGTTGATGCGGTTGTGCAGCGTGGTGATGTTTTGCTTGAGCGCCTGCTCCTCGATCTTGCGCGCCGCCGCGGGCTTGAGCGTCGCGACGAGCCGCGTCTCTTCGCCCTCACCCTGGCGGGCGAGCTGCAGTTCGGGGAACTGGTCCTTCACCACGCGCTCGATCGCTTCGGCCACGGCGGCTTCGCGCACGCGGATTTCGATCGACTCACCGTTGCGGCTGATGCCGCCATGACGGATGCTCTTCTCGCGCAGCACGCTGCGCAGATCCCCCGCGAGCGACTCGACCTTTTTGGCCAGCGCCGCCTTCATGTCCACCTCGAGCATGAAGTGCACGCCGCCCCGCAAGTCGAGGCCGAGGTACATCGGACGCGCATGCAGCGCCGTGAGCCAGCCCGGAGTGCGCGAGACGAGGTTGAGCGCGACGATGTAGGCGGGGTCGGCCGGATCCGGGTTGAGCGCGCGCTGCAGCACGTCCTTGGCCTTGATTTGCTCGTCCGGCGTGGCGAAGCGCGCCCGAAGCGAGGGCCCGTCGAGCGTCACGGCCTCGGGCTTGAGGCCCGCTTCGGCCAACAACTGCTCCACGCGCGCGCGCAGCGGCTCGTCCACGTGAACGCTCGCCTTCGCGCCCGAAACCTGCACCGCCGGCGCTTCGCCGTAGAGGTTGGGCAGCGCATAAATGATGCCCGCCAACAGGGCGAGCGCGATGAGGACATATTTCCAGACCGGGTAACGGTTCATGGCTGGCTCCTGGAAAAACAGGCAGCGACGCGCGCAGGCGCAGACCCAAATGAGCCCGACACCGGCGGCACGCGGGCACGCGCCGGGGCGGGTTTCGATCGATCAAAGCGGCTTGATCGTGCCCTTGGGCAGCACTTGAACGACGGACATGCGCTGGAACTGCACCTCGACGCCGGGCGCGACCTCGACACCGATGTAGACATCGCCGAGCTTGGTCACCTTGCCAAGCATGCCGCCGCCGAGCACCACCTCGTCACCCTTGGCGAGCGCGTCGACCATGGCTTTGTGCTCCTTGGCCTTCTTCATTTGCGGACGAATCATGACGAAGTAGAGCACCACGAACATCAGCACGAGCGGCAGCATGCTCATGAGCGAGGACTGGGCGTCGCCACCGGCAGCAGCCGGCGCGGTCTGGGCAAAAGCAGAGGAAATGAACACGAACAACTCCAGAAAGCATGAAAACGAAGGATCGCGCGCGCAGCACCCAGGGACCGCTCACGCACGGACGGGCTGCACACGCCCAAAGCGCAGGGGGGCTCGCGCGGGCAAGCCGGCATTGTATGCGGCACCCTCGGCGTGAGGGCCAGGCGCGGTGACGGTCGGGGCCTGACCGCCGCAGGGCCGGCGCAGGTCCGTCTTACTCCTAATTAGAGAGCAACCAATCAGCGATTCACGCCGGGATTCTGCCAATTGGTTCAACCTAAATCCGGCAGTTGATCGCTTTGAGCTGAATACAAGGTGTTGGTGTTTGAGCCGTTTTTGGTGCAAAAGCCGTTCACCGCTTGGGTGAGCGCTGCGCGCCCGTTCGAGCCGCCCTCGGGCGCGGGGGCGGCGTTGCAAATCCTCGCCATGGCCAGCGCCATGGCTGCGGTTTGCGCCTTGCCCGCGCGCCCGATGACGGCCCGTCCGGGCGCGCTCAACTGCCGGATTTAGGTTCAAAAAACCTTCAGGCAGCCCGCTGCAGCTGCGCGGCGCTGCGCCAGGCGGCCAATTGCGCCTGCCACTGCGCGCGAACCTGCGCCAAGTGGCGCGCCTTCACATGGCCGTAGCCGCGGATGTGCTCGGGCAGCCGGGCGATTTCCACCGCCTGCGCATGATTCTCGGGCGTGAGGGCCGCGAGCAGTTCCTCGATCGTCGCGCGGTATTCGTCGATCAGTGCGCGTTCGGTGCGGCGCTCTTCGCTATAGCCGAAGGGGTCGAGCACGCTGCCGCGCAAGCCCTTGAGCCGCGCAAGCACCGCAAACACCCGGCCCATCCACGGGCCGAAGGGGCGCTTGACCAGTTCCCCGCGCTCGTTGCGCCGCGCCAAGAGCGGCGGCGCGAGGTGGTAGTGCAGCCGGTAGTCGCCCTCGAACATCTGGGCGATCTTCTGCTGGAACGACGGGTCGCTGTGCAGCCGTGCCACTTCGTACTCATCCTTGTAGGCCATGAGCTTGAACAGGTAGCGCGCCACCGCCTCGGCCAGCGTCTGCTTGGCGCTCGCGCCCGGCGCGGCGGCCCACATCGCCGCCTCGGCCGCGCGCACGCGTTCGACGAAGGCGCGGTAACGCTCGGCATACGCGGCGTTCTGGAAGTCGGTGAGGTAAGCCACCCGGCGCTCGACCAGCTGCGCCAGCGTCTCGCGCGGCTTGAACTGGATGACCTGCGCCGCCGGCTGCACCAGCGCCATCACCCGGGGCAGATCGTGCGCAGCCCAGCGGCCCCATTCGAACGCGGCCTTGTTGAGCGACACCGCCACGCCGTTGAGCTCGATGGCGCGCATCAGCGCCGCGTGGGTGAGCGGAATCCAGCCCTTTTGCCAGGCGTAGCCCAGCACCATGGGGTTGACGTAGAGGGTGTCGCCCAAGAGCCCAAGCGCCAGGCGCTCGGCATCGAAGCGGCCCACGGCGTCCTCCCCCAGCAAACCCACCACCTCGGCCACGCAGGCGGCCGAGGGGTCTTGCCAGTCGGGGTTGTGCACGAAGGCCGCCGTGGGCGGCGCATCGGTGTTGAGTGCCACATGCGTGCGGCCGCGGCCCATGCGCTGCACGGTTTCCTTGGCGGCGGTGACCACCGGATCGCAACCGATGATGAGGTCGGCGGCCGCCAGACTCACGCGCGTGGTGCAAATATCCTCCTGGTGCGCCCCAAGCAGCACATGGCTCCAGGTGGCACCACCCTTTTGCGCCAGGCCCGCCGCATCCTGCGTGACCACCCCTTTGCCCTCCAGGTGCGCGGCCACACCCAGCAGCTGTCCGATCGTGATGACCCCGGTGCCGCCGACCCCCGCCACCACGATGCCCCAGGGGCGTGCGCCCAGCGCGGGCAGCGTGGGTTCGGGCAGGGCGCCCAGCGACTCGGGCGTGGGCGCCTGGCCCTTCTCTTTCTTGCGCAACTGCCCGCCTTCGACGGTCACGAAGCTCGGGCAAAAGCCCTTGACGCAGGAAAAATCCTTGTTGCAGGTGCTCTGGTTGATTTGCCGCTTGCGGCCGAACTCGGTCTCCAGCGGCTCGACCGACAGGCAATTGCTCTGCTCGCCGCAGTCGCCGCAGCCCTCGCACACGGCTTCGTTGATGACCGCGCGCCGCGCCGGGTCGGGCATGAGGCCACGCTTGCGACGCCGGCGCTTTTCGGTCGCGCAGGTCTGGTCGTAAATGATGATGGTGGTGCCCTTGATTTCCCGAAACTCGCGCTGGATGGCGTCGAGCCGGTCGCGGTGCTCGATGGCGATGCCCTCCGGGATGCCGGCCACGCCTTGGTATTTCTCCGGCTCGTCGGTGACGATGGTGATTTTCACCGCGCCCTCGGCGCGCATGGCCTGCGCGATCTGAACCACACTGAGGCCATCGGGCCGCTCGCCAATCGGCTGGCCGCCGGTCATGGCCACCGCGTCGTTGTAGAGAATTTTGTAGGTGATGTTCACCCCGGCCGCAATGCTCTGGCGGATCGCCAGAATGCCGCTGTGGAAGTAGGTGCCGTCACCCAGGTTGGCAAAAATATGCGGCTCGGTCGAAAACGGCTGCTGGCCCACCCAAGTCACCCCTTCGCCGCCCATCTGCGTAAAGCCCGACGTGTGCCGGTCGGGCATCCAGATCGTCATGAAGTGACAGCCGATGCCAGCCACCGCGCGCGAACCCTCGGGTACGCGGGTGCTGGTGTTGTGCGGGCAGCCCGAGCAGAACCAGGGCAGGCGGTCTGCCGGCGGCTTGACTTCGATGAGCGTGCGCTCGGCGGCCTCGATGGCCTCGAGCCGCTGGCGCAAGTGCACCGCCGTGTCCGCATCCACCCCGAGCGCAAGCAAACGCTTGGCGATCGCACGGGCGATCAGCGCGGGCGTCAGGTCCGCGTTGGCGCGCAGCAGCACGTTGGCCGAGGGGTTGGGCATGCTCCATTCACCGCCCGAATGGTCATCGCCCACCTCGTCGAACTTGCCCAGCACATTGGGCCGCACGTCGGGCCGCCAGTTGTAGAGCTCTTCCTTGAGCTGGTATTCGATGACCTGGCGCTTCTCCTCCACCACCAGGATTTCCTGCAGCCCCGCGGCAAAGGCGCGCGTGATGCTTGCCTCCAGCGGCCACACCACCGCCACCTTGTGCAGCCGGATGCCCAGCGCGCGGCAACGCGCCTCGTCGAGCCCCAAATCCACCAGCGCCTGCCGCGTGTCGTTGTAGGCCTTGCCGCTGGCCATGATGCCAAAGCGGTCGTTCGGCCCCTCGATCACATTGTGGTTGAGCCGGTTGGCCCGCACATAGGCGAGCGCCGCGTACCACTTGGTGTGAAAGAGCCGCGCCTCCTGCTCCAGCGCCGCGTCGGGCCAGCGGATGTGCACGCCGCCCGGCGGCATCTCGAAATCGTCCGGCAGTTTGATGCGCACCCGGTCGGGGTCAATCTCGGCCGTGGCACTCGACTCCACGATCTCCTGGATCGTCTTCATGCCCGACCACACGCCCGCGTAGCGGCTCATCGCGAACGCATGCAGGCCCAGGTCCAGAATCTCTTGCACCGACGCGGGGAAAAACACCGGAAAGCCCACGGCCTTGAAGATGTGGTCGCTCTGGTGCGCGGCGGTGCTGCTCTTGGCCACATGGTCGTCGCCCGCCACCGCGATCACCCCACCCCACGGCGTCGTGCCCGCCATGTTGGCGTGCTTGAACACATCGGCGCAGCGATCCACGCCCGGCCCCTTGCCGTACCAGATGCCAAACACGCCATCAAAGCGGTTCGTGCCCGGCGGCGCAAAGCCCAGCTGCTGCGTGCCCCACAGGGCAGTCGCCGCCAGTTCCTCGTTCACCCCGGGCTGGAACACGATGTTCTGCGCAGCCAGGTATTTCTTCGCCTTCTGCAGCGCCTGGTCGTAACCCCCCAGCGGCGAGCCCCGATAACCACTGATGAAGCCCGCCGTGTTCTTGCCCAAGCGCGCATCCCGCACGCGCTGCAGCATCGGCAAACGCACGAGCGCCTGGATGCCGCTCATGAACGCGCGCCCGTGGTCGAGCGCATATTTGTCGTCGAGGGTCACGCGCTCGAGCGCGCGGCGAATGGATTCAGGCAAAGGCGCATTCATGGCATCGGTCTCCGGGTGGGGTCCTGCAAACGGCCGCGCCGCCTCGTGGGCGCCGCACCGGCACATCGGGCCTTGCCCTAGAGCAAGCGCCCGATCTCAAAACGCAGTGTAGAGAGATCGCCGCGAGAGGTGTTTGCTTTTCGTGCCCAAAAACCGCGCATCCGCGCAAGCTTCTTGCCGATCAGCCTCAAAACCTCGCGTAAACCCTAATCAAAGTCACTGTTTTGGAAAGGGTTGAGACGCTGCGATTCGGCGATGCCCGGGTCGCGGCTCGCCATGCTGGCTTGCTCCCGGTCGCACTCATGCATCGGACGACGCGCCTGCCCCAACCGCAGGCGCGACATCTTCGAACACCTGCGCCAAGGGCAGCGACAGGTGCACGCTGCCCAGTTCGAGCACCTCGTCGCCGCTGTAGGGGTACAGCACCCAGTGGCCGCTGGCGTCGCGCCGGTAGATCTCGACGCTGCGGCGGTCGGGGTCGATCAGCACGTATTCCTGCAAGCTCGGCAGGCTGCGGTAGGCCGCGAACTTGCCCCCGCGGTCGAAGGCCTCGGTACTGGGCGAAAGCACCTCGGCCACCAGCACGGGCTCGGCTTTTGCCAACGGCTGCTGGGCGTCGGCGGCCGAACAGGTGACAAACACGTCGGGGTAAAAATACGCGTCCGCTGCCGCCACGCGCAGCTTCATGTCGGCAATGTAGGTGCGGCAGGGCGTGCCGCGCAGGTGAGAGCGCAGGGCAGAAGCCAAATTCAGGCTCACCGTCACATGCGCGTCGCTGCCGCCCGCCATCGCGAATACCTCGCCCGCGAGGTATTCATGCTTCACCGGCTGGTTGGCCTCCCAAGCGAGATAGTCTTCGGCGCCGAATTTGGGCTGGGCAAGCGCGGTCATGGGGAACTCCTGGCAAGCGGTGCAGCGCTGCATTGTGACGGAACGCCGCAATCCGCGGCAAGATAGCGCCCATGAACCCGCGCCTCGACAAATTCGACCTGGCCATCCTGCGCGAGTTGCAGGCCGACGGGCGGCTGTCCAATGCCGAGCTGGCCGCCCGTGTGGGGCTGTCCGCCGCGCCCTGCTGGCGCCGGGTGCGCGCGCTCGAAGAAGCCGGCTTCATCACCGGCTACCGCGCCATCCTCGACCGGCAGAAAATCGGCCTGGGCGTGCTCGCCTTCGTGCGGCTCGATGCCGAGCGCAACAGCGGCGAAGTGACCCGCGCGCTCGAAGACGCGATCCGCCGCATCCCTGAAATCATCGCCTGCCACTACATCAGCGGCACCGGTACGTTCGAGCTGCAGGTGGTCAGCCGCGACCTCGCGAGCTTCAGCGCCTTCGCCCGCGACGTGCTGCTGAACCTGCCCAATGTCAAAGACGTGCACACCAGCTTCTCGCTCGGCGAGGTCAAGGCCGACGGGGCGCTGCCGTTGGACGCGGCGGGTGCGTGAGGGCTGTGCGGCCAAACATCCGTTTTCTTCGCCGACAATCAACGGTCACACCTCCCGAGCACCAACCTTTGTTGCATGACCACCTTCGTAGCTGCGCCCCCATTGCCCGAAGAACCCACCATCGCGATCCTCGGCTTGGGATACGTTGGCCTCCCGCTGGCGATCGAATTCGGCAAGCATTTCGACACGATCGGCTTTGACCATGCCTCTGCCCGAATCGCGGCCTGTCAGCAGGGCTGCGACCCGTCTGGCGAAATCGAGGCGGCTTCCTTTGCACAAGCCCGGCGGCTGCGCTTCACGACCGATGCCGCCAGCCTGCGCAGCGCGGACGTGCTCATCGTCGCCGTGCCTACGCCTGTCGATGCCGCCCACCGCCCGGACTTCGGCCCGCTCATCGCGGCGTCAGAAGCGGTTGGACGCAACCTCAAATCGGGCGCGCTCGTGGTTTATGAGTCCACCGTCTACCCGGGCGCCACGGAAGAGGTGTGTGTACCCGTACTGGAGCGGCACTCCGGCCTGCGATGGGCGGGTCGCGCTGACGCCGGCCCAACGGGCGGCCAATTCCACATCGGCTATAGCCCAGAGCGCATCAACCCCGGTGAAAAGGGCCGCAGCCTCACGACGGTGGTCAAAGTCGTTGCCGCGGACGACGAAGCGCACCTCGAATACCTCGCTGGCCTGTACGGGCAAATTGTCAGGGCTGGAATCCACCGAGCCAGTTCGATCAAGGTAGCCGAGGCCGCCAAAGTGATCGAAAACACCCAACGCGACCTGAACATTGCCCTAATGAACGAGTTGGCGATCATTTTCGACCGCATCGGCATTGACACCCAGGAGGTGCTGGAAGTTGCGGGCACGAAATGGAACTTCCTGCGCTTTCAGCCAGGATTGGTCGGCGGGCACTGCATCGGGGTGGACCCTTATTACCTCACGCATAAAGCGGAAATGCTGGGCTATCACCCCCAGGTCATCCTGGCCGGGCGACGCATCAACGACGACATGGGCCGCTTCGTGGCCCAGAAAACCGTCAAACTCCTGGCGCAACAAGGCCGGCCGCTGTTTGGTGCCAGCTGCAACGTGCTTGGGCTCACTTTCAAGGAAAACTGCCCGGACTTGCGCAACTCACGCGTCCCCGAGCTGATTGCCGAACTGCAAAGCTTCGGCCTGCGCGTGGCAGTCCATGACGCCGTGGCCAGCTCCGCGGCCGCCCGCGACGAATACGGCATCGAACTCCAGCCGCTCGACGCCCTGCCGCAGGCCGATGCGCTCGTCGTCGCGGTGGCCCACGATGCATACCGCTCGCTCGATCCCGCCGCCCTCAACGCGCTGGTTCGCCCCGCTGGCGTCGTGGTCGACGTCAAAGCCTGCTTGCCCCGTGCGCGCATCGAAAGCGCGGGCTATACCATTTGGAGGCTTTGATGGCACCCTGTCCCCAGCGCCCGCCCCATGCGCTGGCCCGCGCTGGGGCCGTATGAGTCGCGCAAGCGCCACGGCCTGGTGGCATCTCGCCCGTCGCTGGCGCCCCGGTGCCTACGCGCGGGACGGGCTGCGCATCTTCGCTTGGCTGGCGCTGCGCGCTGCGGCCCAAGCCGCAACCGTGGTGCTGCTGGCCCGCTGGCTGGGCGCAAGCGGCTATGGTGAATTCATCTCGGCGCTGGCCGTCGCCAGTTTTTTCAGCCCCCTCGCGGGCCTGGGGCTCGCGGCTGTGGTTCTGGTGCGCGGGGCGCGCGCGCCCCAGCAGTTACCGGCACTGCAAGCCCAGGCCGCACGGCTATGGGCCATCTCTTCGGTGGCGTTCAGCCTCGTCGCCACCGCGGCCTTGGTTTGGAGCTTGCCCAGTCCCCAGCCGCTCTGGGCGCTGGCCGCTTTGGCCGTTGCCGAAGTGGCTGCAGCAGCCTGGGTGGAGCTCGTTGCCCGCAGCAAGCAAGCGCGCTATCAGGCACATGCATTTGGGGCCATCCAGGCCGGCTTGCCCTTGGCACGGCTTGCGGCGCTCGCCTGCAGCCTGCCCTGGCTGCCCGCCAGCCCCGCCGCGTGGATGCTCATCTATGCCGCCGTCAGCCTACTCTACGCAGCTGCGCTCTCCGGCAGCTTCTGTGCTTCCATGCGCCGCACCGCGATGACCGATTCCGCCGACGAACCCACTGGCGCACTCGTGAAGGAAGGCTCGCCCTTCCTGGTGGGTGCGCTGTCGTTTCGCCTGCAAGCGGAATTCAACAAGCCTGTGTTGGCCCACGTCGGCTACGCCCAGGCGGGGGCCTTGGGCATCGCTCAGAGGGTGGTGGATTTGGCAACCCTGCCCTTGAGCGCGCTGCAAGAAGCGCTGTGGCCCAGAGTCTTTGCCTCCGAACGGCCAGGCTCCCGTCTGTGGCAAACCGGGGCGATGCTGGTGGCGCTGGCCCTCCTTTCAGGCGCTGCCCTCGCTCTCGCGGCACCAGTATTGCCCTGGCTGCTCGGGCCGGACTTTACCGCCGCTTCGCAGGCTCTTGGGTGGCTTGCCCTGCTGCCTGCGGTGCAGCTCATGCGCAATCTAGGGAATGCCTGGCTGATGGCGCGCGGCAAGAGCCACTACCTAACAGCAGTGTATGTGACCAGTGCTTTGGCCGGTGTGCTGCTGGCGCTGCTGTTGGTGCCGCGGTGGGGGTTGAGCGGGGCGGTGTGGGCAATGTATGGGAGCGAAGTCGCGGCGCTGGTGATACAGATGATTCTGAGTAAGCGAAATCCGGAGAAAAAAGATGAGCGATCCGAATAAGCAGCTATTCGACAATTACGCGTATAACTCTTCTGGTAACTGCACGTAAATGAAGCCCAAGCTCTTGTTTGTCCTGCCCGACCTCGCAGCTGGTGGAGCGCACTTCATGAACGTGCGCCTGACCCAGCAATTGCAATGCCTTTACTGTCCATCGTAATTCCCACCCACAAGCGCCCTCGCTTGATTGCTCGCGCGATTTCCAGCGCCCTCGACGTCTACAAAAATGTAGACCTCGAAATTATCGTGGTTCCGAACGGCCAGGACGACACATGGCGAGCCATTGCAGAGCAGCATGGGCATGATCCTCGCATCCAATGGCATTACCTGCCAGCCGGTAATGCTTGCGCGGCACGAAACCATGGACTTGCCAACGCCCAAGGCAAGTACCTGCGCTTCCTGGATGACGATGATTACCTGCTCCCGGGCGCCGCTGAACAACTGGAGCTGATCGAGCGCGAACGGCTTGATGCGTGCTCGGCACCCCTCGAGTTCACCACCGCAGACGGTATTGGACGTTATTCAATCGGACTGCCCGTCACGGACGATTTCGTCAGCGCAGCCATCCACTCCGCAACCGTGAGTCTGACACAAGGCTCCATCTTCCGGACCAGCCGCATCCGGGAAATTCGATGGCGCGAAAATGTGGACCTTTACGACGACTATCTCTGGATGCTGGATGTCGTTACCGCAGGTGAAATGACCTGGACAAAAACCCCCGTTCCTGTCTGCACATACGTGCAGCATGATGGCGCCCGACTCTCCCGGATTCGACGGTCCAATCGGAATTCACGCATCCTCGTGGATGCACTGCTGCACGTACACCGCGAACTCCAAGCCCAAGGCAGGCTCAGCCCCCGGCGCGACGAGGCCGTCGCCGCCGCATTGCTCGCCCACGCCCATTCCGCATTCCCGGCAAGCCCGGTTTATCTCAGTGCAGCGATCCGGAAAGCCAAGGCCATCGCTTCGGACGCAGCCCCTCTGCAACCGATCTTCGTGAGGCACCCGTGGCTGAACAAACACCTGCTTCTGATCGAATGGGCAGCCCTTGCCCCGCGCTATGTGACGCGTGGCTATCGTCGCGCCTCTTGGTTCGTCGGCAGGCTGCTGAACCGACTGAACAGCTGACCAAGACTGCGGAGTGGTATCCACGAACAGTATCGCAACGTACGTAAGACAGCACGAAGTGCCAACGAAGGCACCCTGAACAGCCGCATCGCTGTTATCTGCAATGGACTGTCAGCAAGCTTCCGCGCCAACAGCCGGTGCGGTGTTTGCCGACGGTCGTTGGCCACCCGATGCCGTGCTTTGGGTGCGATTGGCAGTGCATTCACACCGCACGCACAGACCGACCGTTTCCGTGCATCGAACAAGTGCCTGCCGACGACGTGATCCGCGCGGTGGAGGCAATTCTTTCCGGGCTGTCACGACCTGACACGTCGGGCGATGCGCCAACCCTCCAGCAAGGCTGACAAAGGCACTAGGCTACGGCTTCTCAGCGCGCGCGCGGCCGCCCTCGCCCCCAGACCCAGCACACGTCCCGCCAGCAGCGTGGCGTCCTCGAGAGGCGAGCGCGCCAGTTTGCGCGCGAGCAGCCAATGCCCAGCCGCAGTATAGGTCTCATAGAACACCGACCCGTTGCGGCTGGAGGCGCTACCCTCATGCCAGACCAGCACCTGAGGCACATGCGCCATGCGCGCTGCGCCCAGCCGCCAGCCGAGCATCACGTCCTCGCCGTACATAAAAAAGTCCTCGTCGAACAGCGGCAGCGCGGTACGTTCCGGCGCGATCAACAGCGCGCTGCCGCTGGGATAGGGAAAACTGCCCGGCCACGGGCGGTCGAAACGTAAGAGAGCAAACCAGCGCTGGTAGTAGACCGTGCCGATGACCTGGCCGCCATGATCGACGCGCGGGTAGGCAATGACGGCGCGTGGCTGATCGTTCAAGGCGCTCGCCAGGGTGACAAGCGCGCCGCGCTGGAGCACGGCGTCGTTGTTGAGGAGCATCACCCAGGCCTGCGGCCAGCGGGTAAGGATGGCTTCGATGCCGCGGTTGACGCCCGCGGCGAACCCGAGGTTGCGCGCACTCAACTCCACGATGACGCGCGGCTCGCGCGCCCACCGTTGATCCAACTCCCGCGCCGATACGCCGTCGTTTTCCGAGTTGTCCCACACCAGCACCCCGGCGGCCCCGTCGGCCAGGAGCGACGCGATGCACCGGCTGGTGCGCTCGGCATCGCGGTAGTTCAGGGTCAGGCCGACGATCAGTCTATCCATGGGGTTTGGTGCACACTTGCTGGTAAAGATCAAGGTACCGCTCAACCTGCTTGGCCTCGTCGAAAAGCGCTACTGCCCGCTCCCTGGCCGCCAGCCGCATCGTGCGCCAAAGCCCGACGTCGCCCTGCAAGCGCCGCGCGGCGGCAACGAACGCGGCCACGTCGTCCACCGGGCAGAGTAGGCCCGTCTGTCCGTCGGCCACGACTTCGGGGAGCGATGAGCTGCCGGCGGCAATCACCGGCAGGCCGCAGGCCATTGCCTCTGCGGCGACCAGCCCGAATCCCTCCAAGCGGCTTGGAAAGAGCAAGGCATCGGCTTGGGCATAGGCCGCGCGCAGTCCTTCGGCATCAAGCCGGCCCAGGCAGCGCGCATTACTTGGCAGGGGATAGCGGCGGTGTTGGCCGGAGCGGTCGGCGGTATAGACCAGCTCGAAGTCGTCGCCCAGTTCTCGCAAAATGGGCGACAACACGTCAACTCCTTTACGAGCATCCCAGTTGCCAACATACAGGAACCGGAAAGGTCGATTGGTTAGCTCGCACGGGGCTGGCGTAAAAAAGTCGGTATTGACCCCATTGTGGATGACTTCGATGCCCTGACAACCAAACACCGCGCGAGCGACATGCGCCGTGTATCGACTGACCGCCACGACCCGCGAGGCGCGGTTAAGCGCCGCGTTTTCGACGCGACGTATCCAAAAGCGGTGATACAGGCGCTGCAAAGGGCGTTTGAAGGGTGAAAAGGCCGGGTCATGAACGCAGGAATGCACCGTGCAAACCACCGGCAGCCCCTGCGGCCAGAAGCGCTGGGGCAACCACGAGTTCACATGCGCCACCGTCGCCCAGCCCGGCGGCCGGGGCACTGGAACCGACCACGGCGCGTACTCGGCGCGCAGCGGCAGCCAATGGATTTCGGCGCGAATGCCACGCGCATTGAGCGCCGTGCACAGCCGTTCGGTGAACACATCCGCGCCGCTGTGGGCGCGGATGGAGGGAAACCAAACACCGAGCGGCGGACTCATGGCTGAAGTTCCCCCATCAGCTTGTGCCCAAACTCATCCCACGCAAACCCCTGCGCAAACGTGCGGCAGCCCTCAGGAGCAAAGGGCGAGGCAAGCGTCGCCAACACGGCCTGCGCGAAACCGGCTGCATCGCCTGGGGAGACAAGGCGGCCGGACTGGCCCTCGCGCACCGCATCGACCACGCCACCGGTCGCATAGGCCACGGTCGGCAGTCCGTGCGCGGCGGCCTCGATCGCGACCATGCCAAAGCCCTCGGGGTCGCCTGGGAGGTCGCGCACGGGGAAGACGTGGAGGTCCGCACCAAAATTGGCCTCGGCCAGATCCGGCCCAAACAAGGTGCCCAGCCAACGAACGTTGGGCGCCACCCCCGCATCCCGCGCGGCGGCGAAGATGCTCTCCGGAGTTTGCGCCTGCGCGTACAGCGCCTGCTTGGGCGCATCGCCCACGATGACCAGCACCACATCGGGTCGGGCACAAGCGACCGTCGGCAGCACCTCTTGCACGAACTCGCGTAGCCCTTTGCGCGCGGTCAGTCGCCCCACCGACAGCAGCACCGGCGCGTCGGGAGGCAGGTTCCAGCGCTGGCGAAAACGCGCGCGGGCGGTGGGGTCGGGTGCGGGAATCTCCACGCCCGGGTGGACGATGGCGATCCGCTCGGGCGCAACGCCTGCCTTGCGCGCGAGTTGGGCAGTCGGGGCACTGTTGGCAATGACCCGGTCCATGCGGCGCAAGGCAGGCAGCCACAGCGCACGATAGACCGGATGCGGCACCACCACGTCGAGCCCATGCACATAGGCCGCGCTGCGTGCCTTGCACGCGCGCGCGGCGACGAGCGCCAGTGGAGCCGTCAAGCCACTACCAGCCAACACGATCTGAGGGCGGAAGCGGCGCGCTTCAGCCAGTGCAGCCAGCCCCGCTGCCGTAAGGAACCGGCGCAACGGTTGAAGGGGCACTTCCCGCACCGAGACCGCTCCAGGCGCATGCTCCGCCGCGCCCACGGGTGCAACGACGCGCACATCGAAGGTCTTGGACAGTTCCCCAGCCAGGTGCCAGTTGAGCCGCTCCATGCCGCCCCACATGGGGGGGAAATTGCGGGTGATGAGGAGCAAGCGTGGCCGCAGTTCACCCATCGCGCTTGTAGGTCAGGTTGGTGATCTGCTCGGAAATCAGCCCGATGAGAAACACGATCACGGCAGCACTGAGCAGCAGCGCGCTCATGTTCGTGAAACGCCCCTCCGTGCTGTAGGTGTGCGCATACCAGAGCAACCCCGCGGAGCCAAACCCCACGGCTACCGGACCAAATAGCTTCATGGGCGCGTAGAGCGTGGCGATTTTGAAAATGATGAGCAAGAACCGCAGCCCGTCGCGAAGTGGGCGAATATGGCTCTTGCCGATGCGCTTGTGCGCCGTGATGGGCACATAGGCCACGGGGTAAGCACTGCGGAAGAACGCCATGGTACTGGTGGTGGGGTAGGAAAACCCGTTGGGCAACAGGTAGAGAAACTCCCGAAACTTGGCGGCCCGCACAACGCGGTAGCCGCTGGTGAGGTCCAACACCCGATGCCCAACCACCCAACTCGCCAAGCGGTTGTACAGCGCGTTGGCCAAGCCACGCCCGAGGCTGGCCTGCGAGCCCGCCCCACGCGCGCCGACCACCAAATCAAAACCCTCATCGAGCTTGGCCAGCAAGCGTGGAATGTCCGCCGGGTCATGCTGGCCGTCGGCATCCATGAACACCAAAAGATCGCCGTGGGCTGCGCGCGCACCGGTTTTGATGGCCGCGCCGTTGCCCATGCCGTACGGGTGCCGGATGACGCGCGCCCCTGCGGCCTGTGCGACCGCGGCCGTGTCGTCCGTGGAGCCATCGTCCACAACGATCACCTCCGCTTGGGGAAAGCGCGCGCAAATCCGGGCGACGGTTTCCCCCACGGCGCCACGTTCGTTCCGGGCAGGAAGAACCACACTGAGCGTGAGCCCGTCGCCGGAATGGGTGTGGGTGGGGATGGACATGGGTATCAAGATCGCGCGGAAGCGGCCGCGCGCGCCGGCGCATGAGCCTTGTCCCGCTCTTCGTTCAGCAGCCCGCGGATCCGTTCGATTTCACGAAGGTAAAACGCGCGGGGGAATTTAACGTCATCTTCGCGTTGCGTGGCCAGCAGTCGCTCGGCTTGATCGAGCAGTCGCAGCGCGTGCTCCGGATACCCCGCATTGCCGACCTCAGCCACCATTTCCATCGCCGCATCCATTTGGCCATAGAGCGACATGGCCTCACGATAGAGGCGCTCGGCTGCGTCGGCATCGCCTTGCGCCAGCGCGATGCGCGCGAGCAGGTAGGGGATCAGCCTGCGGAACAGCGGAAACTGCTGGTACTGCCCATTGGCTTGCAGTCGCTCAATGAGGAGGCGCACACCGGCGCGCTCGACCTCGGTCGCTGAAGGGCGCGCGGCGCGCTCGGCGAGATGCCGCAGGGCCGTTACCACCTGGGCATCGAATGGAGCACTTTCCAGGCGCCGCGCCGCCTCCTCAAACTCGGCCAGCGTGGCCGTGCCCACATTGGTATGCAGTTGCAGCCGGCTCAGAATCAGCAAGCCGGAATTCGGCTTGCGCGCCAGCGCCTCATCGAGCACTTTTTCAGCTTCGGCCACATTCCCGCCCTGGTTGAGCCAATGACGGGCCAAGGCGTTGGCCGCGCGGGGCGATTCCGGTGCCGCCAAGGCCCAATACACCTCGAGCTTCACCGGATCGGCCCACAGCTTGGCCCGCTGCCACGAGAAAAAGGTCAACCAAGCCAGCAACACGCCCCCGACCAGCCAGGCCAAGGCGCGCTGCGTCCCGGCATGGGCCTGCACCAGCCACACGGAGAGGGGCAGGAACAAAAAGACACTGGGCAGGTAATTGCGATGCTCGAAGTAAAGCTCCAGCCCCAGCCAGCCCGACTCCATCACGTGGCCTGCGAGGAAAAAGAGCAGCGCTAAGGCCACAAAGGGCGCGCGACGGCGCACCCACACCGCCCCCGCCAGCAACACGGCAAGCCCCGCGACGGCCAGGGCGGTTTGCGGCGGCGCCCAAAGGCTACGCGAGAGAACGATGCCATCGCGGAACAGCCCTGCGCCCTCGATGCGCGGCAGAAACCACAGGCCCAGATAATCCCAGAGGATCCGCGCCTCGGTCAGCACCCGCTCGATCTGGTTGAAGGACCGCTCGGGCCAAGGATGATCGGACAGGTTGATGTAGCGCCCAAGGTAGGCGAGGAGCGCGAGGCTCGGCAGATACAGCGCCATCCAGCGAAACCAGCGAGGTAGCGGCGGGCGACCGGCCGGGGCGCAAAATTCGATGACCAGGATGAGCAGCGGCAGCAGCGCACCGTTTTCCTTGGAGAGGGTGGCCAGCGCGGTTCCCGCGCCCAGCCCCACCACCATCCAAGTAAGCGCCGCGCGGGGCCGTTCGGGCCAGAGGCTGCGGCCATGCAGGTAGGCGATGAGTCCCGCCAGGCTGAAAGTGGCGGCCAGCATGGCCATGCGCTGCACCACGTAGAAGGTGGTGGAGATCAGCAAGGGGTGCAAGCCCCAAAAGGCGGCGGCCCAGAAAGCCGCCCAGGCCGCGCGCCGTGCATCGAGGCCATAAAAACGGGTGAGCTTGAGCGTCGCCCAAGCCAGCAGCGCCACGTTGAGCAGATGCAACAGCAGGTTGGTGCGCTTGAAGTTCTCGGGCGTGCTGGGCCAAGTGAAGTCGTCGATCAGAAAACTCAGCAGCGACAAGGGGCGGCCGCTCGGGCCGGCAAAGCCGCCGAAGAGATAGGCGCGCAGGGTTTCCCATGTCTCGACCCCACCGTAGGCGCCCAAATCACGCAGGTTGGGCTCGTCGTCAAACAGAAAACCACCCTGGAGCGCTGGCCCTTGCAAGACCGCGATGAGGCCCAGCAACAGCAGCAGCGCCCAGCCGGGCGCTGTCGGCCCAAAAAAAACCCGCGCCGTGGCGCGGGCCTTTTCAGCCATGCGGCTCGGCATCAACGGCAGCTAGAGGGCAGATACTTGGCCTGCACCGTCCCCGCCTTGCACTTCCACTGAACCGCGCCGTTGGCAGTGACCGGGCTCAGGAGCAAGGTAGCGCCCGAAGCAACTTTCGTGTTGTAGGTGATCGTGATCAGGCCGTTGGCAATCCCCACGGACCTCACGGCGTTCCCAGTAATACTTGTCGCACTTGCAACGCCAGCCGAGGCGTTGCTGCCCGGCAATACGCCTTTGGTGGCCCAACTTTCCGAAACAGCCGTCTTCGCTGCAGCGGCGAGCGTGAGACCTTCGGCGACATGGGTGCGCTTGGTGTAGTCTTGGTAAGCGGGCAGCGCGATGGCCGCGAGAATACCGATGATCGCCACGACGATCATCAATTCAATGAGGGTAAAACCCTGCTGAACCTTGCGGGACATGGACATGAGAGCCTCCTGTGCTCGGGTAGATGAACAAAAACAACGCCGACGAAGCATGCAGCGTGCGGGCAATGTAGCAGTTTTCATGCCGGGACTGGGCTCGAGCGCCGCCCCTGCACAGCGCGACGTTGCGATTGGCCAACAATTGCACACTGGGGCCTTGGCCAATGCCGCATGGCCGTGGCCGCGATGGATGGGTCGGCGACATCGACAGCGGCACATGGAGTGACATTTTTGTCCAGGCTGTACCCAACTTTGTCAGCCGACGCGGTGCGCTCGCTCACAGCGGTGGCCTTGCTCACCCTCCCCTGGCTCACCCCGTTTGCGCCGGGGCCGAGTGCGGCGGTGGGGCCTTTGTTGTTCGCTTGGGCGTGCGTCGGGGTGCTGGCCTGGGTGGGGCTGGGCTTGGAGCCCGGCCGCGGCGGCGGTGGGGGGCGGGCGGATGCGGCAACGCCCGGGTCGGAGAGCCCGCAACGGAGTCGACGCGCCTGGGGCTGGGCGCTGGCTTGGGCCGTGGTGTGGGTGTTGGCTGCGGTGCGGCCGGTGGCCTTGCCGGGGGTGGATGTGGCACCGGCGGATGGGGCGGCGGCTGGGGTCACGTGGGTGGGGACGGCGGCGCAGCGCTGGAACACGTCACCGGAGACGCTGGGCTTGATCGCGGCGCTGCTGGCCACGGGGCTGTGCGCGCTGTGCTTCGCCCATGCGGGGCCGCGCGCGCGGCGGGCGCTGGCCGGGGCCTGGGTGCTGGCGGCGGCGGTGGGCGCGCTGATCGGCTGGTTGCAGTACACCGGTCATGCCGCTGCTTTCTGGCCCTGGGTGAACGGCGCGCGGCCCGGTGAGGCCTATGGCAACCTGCGCCAACGCAACTTGTACGCGAGCGGCTTGGCGATTGGACTCGCGGCGCTGCTGTGGTGGGCGCGTCAGGCGCCGGCGGTGGCGGGCGCCGGCACGGACACGGGTCCGGGCGGGCTTCCGCTGCGCGCCGTGGGGCTCGCGGCGCTGGCGGGCTTGATGGGCTCGGCGCTGGCGCTGTCGGCCTCGCGCACGGGCTTGGTGGCCTTGGGCGTGCTCGCGCTGCTGGCGACCGTGTGGCGGCTGTGGCGCGCGCCGGGCGTGGCGGCGGTGCTGGGGTGGGCGACGCTGGCTTATGTCACTACCGCCGCGCTGCTGCCCTGGGTGTGGCCGCAGTGGGCGGCGGGGGGGATTTTTTCGCGGCTGGCCGAGGGGGCGCCGGCGTGTTCGAGCCGGCTGACCTTGTGGCGCAATGTGCTGTATCTGATTGCCGAGCGGCCTTGGGGCGGTTGGGGTTGGGGGCAGTTGGATGCGGCGCATTTCCTCACGCTCTACCCCGATGCGCGGTTTTGCGACATTCTGGACAACGCGCACAACCTGCCGCTGCATTGGGCGGTGGAGCTGGGCGTGCCGGTGGCGCTGCTGCTCTGCGGTGCGGCGCTGTGGGCGGTGTGGCGCGCACGCCCCTGGGTTGAGCGTGACGCGACGCGGCAACTGGCCTGGAGCGTGCTGGCGGTGATGGCGCTGCACAGCCTGCTGGAATACCCGCTGTGGTACGGGCCGTTTCAGATCGCGGCGGGTGCGGCACTGGGGCTGCTGATGGGGCCTTTGGATTTGCGGCGAGCATCTCGGGTGCGCGGATGCTGTCGCGCGGCGGCGGTGGCGCTGGGGGTGGCGGTGGGGGTGGCGGCGGTGGACTATGCGCGGGTGAGCCAGATTTACCTCGCGCCGCAGGATCGGCTGGCGGTGTTTGGCGACGATGCGCTCGCCGCCGCGAGCCGGGCGTGGGTGTTTCGTGACACGGCCCGGTTCGCCGCGCTGACGGTAACGCCGCTGCAGGCGGGCAATGCCGCTTGGGTGTGGGCGACGGCGCGGGATTTGCTGCGGTATTCGCCCGAGCCCCGGGTGATCGAGCCTTTGATCGAAAGTGCCGAGCGACTGGGCGAGTCGGCGTATGCGGCCTGGCTGGAACGCCGGTACGCCGCGGCGTTTCCCGCCGACCATGCGGCCTGGGCCGCACGACGCGATGTGGTGGCAGCGCCGGCATCTGCGCCGGTGGCCGGCCCGTAGAATGGGCGCATGAGTTTTCCCTACCCCAAGGACGCAGGCCGCGCGGTCGCGGAGCGCGCGGCCGGATGGTTGTGCGTGCCCGAGGCTTTGCTGCCGCTGACGCTGCCGCAGGCACGCGTGGTGGTGCAACACATGCAGCCGCGGCGCATGGCGGCGGGCACGACCTTCATGCGCGCGGGGGACGCGAGCGAGACGGACTACCTGGTGCTCGTGATCGACGGCGAGGTGACGGTGCAAAACGCCGCGCCTGGGGCCGCCGAGGGCCAAGTGGTGACGGTGCTCGGCCCGGGCAGCTTGATCGGGACGATGGGGCTCATCGACGGCTCGCCGCGTTCGGCGACCTGCACGGCAGCGACCGACTTGGCGGTGGGCGTGCTCACCCGTGCGGCGATGCTGGAACTGATCCGCCACAAGCCCGAAGTGGGTGCGCGGCTGTTGTTGGCGATTGCGAAGCAGCTCTCCGACGACGTGCGCGACGCCAACCGCAAGCTGCTCACGCTGTCGCAGCTGACCCGGGCGCTGCAGCAGGAGCTCGACGCGACGCACGCGGTGAACCGGCGGCTGCTCGAAGGCGGCTCGCCCCCGGCGCCGACAGCAGGCTGAAGCCCGCAGGCGCCAACCCGAACATCGCGGTCGACCTCAGAGGCGCAGCGGCGCGTCGGAAAGCTCGTTCACGGGCGTTGTGCCCTGCACCGGCGGGAACGCGGCTTCTAGCAGGGCGGAGACTTCCTGCACGGCTTGCGTGAGACCTTGCTCGAACTGCTGGGCTGCCAGCGCCTCTGACAGCCGCGCGAGCACGCTGCGCCACTGCGCCTCGCTGACATGGGCGTTGAGGCCGCGGTCGGCCAGGATTTCGACCGCGCGTTCGGCCAACAGCAGGTAGATGAGCACGCCGTTGTTGCGCTCGGTGTCCCAGACGCGAAGCTTGCCAAACAGCATCAGCGCGCGCTCGCGCACGATGCGGCGCAGCGGCACGCGGTCGCGCAGGTGGCGCCAGAGGTAACTGAGCGGCAACGCGGCTTCGACCACCACGCGAATCTGCCCGCCGTGGCGGCGTTCGCTCTCACGCACGCGCTCGCCGATGCGCTCGAGCACCTCCGGCGGCAGCACCCGCTCGGACCACCGGGGGTGGACGAGCCGATGGCGCAGCAAGGTGCGCAGCCCCTGCCAGAAGCCGGGCGGCCGGTCGAAAACGGTTGCGGTGCTTGGCATGTCGGTCACCCTAGATTGCTTCGCCGTTGGTTACCAGTCGCCGCTGGCCCCGCCGCCGCCGAAGTCGCCGCCACCGCCGGAGCCGAAACCGCCACCTCCGCCGCCGCTACCCCAGCCACCGCCCAAGCCCCCGGGGCCGCCACCGCCCAGCGGAACGAAGCCGCCGCGGCCGACGACCAGGCCGTAGACGGCCGCGATGAGGGCGGCGAGCACGGCGACCAGCACACTCGCGGTGAGCGCGAACGCCAGCACGCCCGCCAGCGACGCGCCGGCCAGCAAGCCGAGCACGGGCCCGAGCACGGCGCGCAGCACGCTGGCGACCAGGGGCACGATGATGAAGAGCAGCACCAGGGTTTCCTGCCAATCCAGCCCGTCGCTCGCGGCCGTCGCGGGCTCGGGCGCGGGCAGGGCCTCGCCGCGGATCAGCGTCGCGAGCCGGTCGACCGCCTGGTCGAGCCCGGCGTAGTAGTCGCCCGCCTTGAAGTGCGGCACCATGGCTTCGTCGATGATGCGCTTGGCCGCGAGGTCGGGAATGGCGCCTTCGAGCGTCTTGGCGACTTCGATGCGCACGCGCCGGTCGTCGGTGGCGACGACCACCAGCACGCCGTCACCGACCCCGGCGCGGCCGATCTTCCAGGCGTTGCCGATGCGGTTGGCGTAGGCCGCGATGTCTTCAGGTGCTGTCGTGCGCACCAGCAACAGCACGACCTGGGCGCCGCGTTCGGCCTCGAGGGCTTCGAGCTTGCGCTCGAGCCCGGCGCGCTGCTTGGGCGTGAGCACTTCGGCAAGGTCGACCACCCGCGCCTCCAGCGCGGGCACGGGCTGCAGGGGCTGCGCCCACGGCACCCCCACACCCGCGAGCACCGCCACCGCGACGAGCCACCGGCGCCACAGCGCGCGCCAGAAACCCGCCCGCGACGCATCAAAATTCATAGCAGACCAGGCCCGATTCACGCCGGCACACGGCCAAAAACAGAGCCAAAAGGCTTACTTCTTACCGAAGTCCACCTTGGGCGGGGTGCTGATTTGCGCCTCGTTGCTGACGGTGAAATTGGGCTTGGGCTCGTAGCCAAAGACCTTGGCCGTGAGGTTGGTTGGGAAGCTGCGCACCAGCGTGTTGTAGCGCTGCACGGCCTGGATGTAGCGGTTGCGCGCGACGGTGATGCGGTTCTCGGTGCCTTCGAGCTGCACGCGCAGGTCGCGGAAGGCCTGGTTGGACTTGAGCTCGGGGTAACGCTCGGCCACCACGAGCAGGCGGCTGAGCGCACTGCCGAGTTCGCCTTGCGCCTGCTGGAACTTCTGGAAGGCTTCCGCGTTGTTGAGCGTCTCGGGCGTGACCTGGATGGCCGTGGCCTTGGCGCGTGCCTCGATGACCTTGGTGAGCGTCTCCTGCTCGAACTGAGTCTCACCCTGCACGGTGGCGACGAGATTGGGCACGAGATCGGCGCGGCGCTGGTACTGGTTGAGCACCTCGCTCCAAGCGGCCTTGACCTCCTCATCCAAGCGCTGGATTTCGTTGTAGCCGCAGCCCGAAAGCAGCGCGGCCGTCATCAGCGCAAACCATGTGAGCAACCAACGTTTCATGCGAACTCCTGCTTCTCAAAGAATGGGCAACGGTAGCATAGATACATGTTCCTCCCGCCGTTTCAAGTAGCTCCTCGCCAAGGCAGCGCCGGCCGCCGTGTGGCTGCGCCCGATGTGGCGGCATCTGGCCTGCCCCATTGGGCTTCCATGGATTTTTGGGACAAATTTCGCGGTTCCCCAGCGTAAAACGGTCGGCTGATGCTATGAATTACAGAGCACCCTGGTGGCTGCCCGGCGGCCACGCGCAAACCATCTGGAGTGCGCTGCTGGCCCGCCGCACGCACGGCCCGCGGCCGGTGTACCGGCGCGAGCGCTGGGACACGCCCGACGGCGACTTCATCGACGTGGACTTCGCCACCCATGCTCGGTCGTCGGGCGCGCCGCTGCTGGTGCTGTTCCACGGCCTCGAAGGCTCCTCGCGCAGCCATTACGCCGAGGCCTTTGCCGACTGGGCGCGCGAGCAGGGCCTGGCCTACGCGGTGCCGCACTTTCGCGGCTGCAGCGGCGAAATCAATCGCGCGCCACGCGCCTACCACTCGGGCGACTATGAAGAAATCGACTGGATCCTGCGCCGCCTCGCGGCCGCGCAGCGTGCCGCAGGCGCTGGGCCGGTGCTCGCGGTCGGCGTGTCGCTCGGCGGCAACGCGCTCATGCGCTGGGCCGGGGAGATGGGCGACGCCGCCGGCGCGGTCGTCGCAGCGGTGGCATCCATCTGCGCGCCGCTCGACCTCGCCGCAGCGGGCCACGCGATCGGACGCGGCTTCAACCGGCAGGTCTACACGCGCATGTTTTTGCGCAGCATGCAGCCGCGCGCACTGGCCAAGCTGCGTCAGTTCCCGGGCCTGTTCGACGAAGCCGCGCTGCGCGCTGCGCGCGACCTCTACGCCTTCGACAACGTGTTCACCGCGCCGCTGCACAGCTTTCGCAACACCGACGACTACTGGTCGCGCGCCTCGGCCAAGCCGCACCTCGCGCGCATCCGCGTGCCGGCGCTCGCGCTCAATGCGCGCAACGACCCCTTCGTGCCGGGGAACAGCCTGCCCAAGCCGCAGCACGCGGGCCGCCATGTCACCCTGTGGCAGCCCGAAGGCGGCGGCCATGTGGGCTTTGCCGCGGGCGCCTGGCCGCGCGGCCAGTTGCGCGGCTTGGCCGACGCGGTGGGCGGCTGGCTGCTTGCCCATTCATAATCGGTTCATGGACGACATCGTCATCAAGGCCATGGCCAAGTGGCCGAACGTTCCAGACTGCTACGGCTGGCTCGGGCTCGACGCGCGCGGACACTGGTGGATGCGTGACGCCCGCACCCAAGCGCTCGGCCCGTTTCCCACGCTCGATACGCCGGGGCCGGCGGCGGCACGGGGCGCGCGGCTCGCGCATGAAAAGCTGATCGAATTCATCGGCCGCAATTACCAGGCCGACGCCGCGGGCCGCTGGTTCTTCCAAAACGGGCCGCAGCGTGTGTACGTCTCGCTCGAAGCCACGCCCTGGATCTGGCGGCTGCAATCAGACGCCACGCAGGCGGACGCGGTGGCGGTACAGGCCCACACCGGGGTCGATGCCGGCGCGGTGCGCAGCGCCTGGCTCGACGAAGCCGGACGGCTCTATCTGCACACCGATCTCGGCTTTGGCCTCGTCGACAGCGCCGACATGTGGCGCGCCGCCGCCGCGGTGGAAGCCGGCCGGTGGACACCGCAGCCGATCGAAAGCGCCTTGACCCCGCAACGTTTTGGCTTCGTGCGCGCCCCCACGGCGTGAGACCGGTACGCGGCGCGCGAGGGACTGGTTCAGCGTTGCCCAACAAAAAACCGGGTGCTCGACCCGGTTTTTTTGTGCCTAGAGACAGCGTTTTGCTTACTTTTTCTCGCCCTCGGCCGCCGAAGCCGCAGGCGCCGCGGGCTCGGCAAACTTCGCCCCGGCGGCGTTGGCCATGTAAACCACCGCACGGCCGACTTCGACGTCGGTAAAGGCTCCGCCGCCTTGCGGTGCCATGGCGCCCTTGCCTTTGAGGGCGGAATTCAACAGCGCCTCGTAACCCTGGGCAATGCGCGGCGCCCAGGCCGCCTTGTCTTCGAACTTCGGCGCCCCGGCAGCCCCCGTGGCGTGGCAGCCCGAGCAAACCGCCTTGAACACTTCCTCACCGGTCTTGAGCGGCCGGTTGGCATCGACCAGCGTCACGGCGCCGACCTTCTGAATCCGACGGGCCACGGCCAGTTCGGAGTCGTCGGACGTCCCCGTGCCTTGGCCGCGGGTGACCGCATAAACCAGACCGATGATGACGAAGATGGGTACGACGAAGGCAAACAGGCTGGTCCACAGCAGCTGCCTTGGCGTTTTCACCGGCCCGGTGTGGGCCTCGTCGTGGGCGGAAGTGTCGGTACTCGAAGCGCTCATGGTTTCCTCTTTGGATGGATGGTGCGGAAGCGGACCCGGCGGCGTTGCCGCTCGTGCCGCACGCGGATGGGTTTGGTTCTTTACGAATTATTCCAGAAGCCTCAGCCGCGCCGGCGGGCGTCGCCCGCGCCGCGGTCGAGCGCCGCCCACAACGGCGGCAGTGCGGTCCGCACGCGCTGCGCCCAACGCCACAGCGACCAGACCCGCAGGGACCAGCGCCCGACGAACCGCACCGCGCGCACCGGGCCGGTCGCGAAGAGCAAGGCCGCAGCGCCCGCCACCCAAGCCGGGTTCTGCTGCAGCCACTGCCAACCCGAGCGCACCGCATCAGCGCCGCGCAGCGCCGGACGCAGCAGCTGCGCCTGATCCGCCACGACGCGACGCAACTCGGTCGAACGCTGCTGCAACACCGCGCGCCGCAGCGCCAAAGCCTGCCGCCGCGGCGACATCAACGCGCTCCCCCGCCTGCGGATGCGCCGTCCGCGCGCGCGGCGCCCGCAGCCTGCGGGTCGAGCACGGCACGGTCGCGTTCGAGTTCCTCGATGCTGGCGGCAAACACGGCCGCAGGCCGCTGCAGCCGCGCCCGCGCGGCCACGAACGCCACGCCACCCAGCGTCAGGAACAGCGTCGCAAACACCGCCAAGGCCACCAAACGGTGACTGTCCCAGAACAGCACGGTCAGAAACACCGCCAGAAAGCCGAGCCCCAGGCTCAACATCAGCACCGCCAGCGCGCCATACAGCAGCAGTTCACCCCAGCGCGCCGCCTCCTCCCGCGCCTCGACGCCCGCGAGCTCCAAACGCACTTGTGCCAACTCCAGCAAGCCGCTGGCCAGCCGGCGCAAGGAGCGCTCGAATCCCGTGCCTGGTGTGGAATCCATCTTGGTCTACCAAAAAAAACGGGCGCCCAGCGCCCGTGCGGTTCCCGCCGCGATCAACGCCGGCCGATCAGCAAGCCCACGAGCAGCCCAGCGCCGGCAGCAATGCCGATCGAGCGCCACGGATTCTCATGCACGTAGTCGTCCGTCACACGGGCGGCCTGGCGGGCCCGCTCGCGCATGGCCGCTTCGAGGTCTTCGAGCTTGTGACGCGCAGCGCGCAGGTTTTCACCCATGCGCACCCGCAAAGCGGCCACCTTTTCGCCGGTCTGGCCGGAGGTCAGCGCCAGCAGCTCTTCAGCATCGGCAATCACGGTGCGCAGGTCTGCGGCCAGCTTCTCGCGGGCGGCCAGCGGCAGATCTTGAGTCGCGGTCGCGGCAGCGACGTTGGTGTTGGTCTCGGACATTTGTATTCCTCCTGGTGGTTGAAAAACCCGACCCGCGCGGCGCGCGGGCTGATGGGCTCATGGATGGGCATTCTGATCGGTCTGTCGCGCGCTCGCGACAGCCGCCGTCCATTATTTATAGGCGAAGCTCTCCATTGACAAGGGCGCCGCGATGGTATTTGGCTCGCCTCTCCTCGGGATATACACCGGCCGGTACGTGCGTCCGCCGCTCGCAACAGGGAAAGCCCTACGCTGCGCCCACCCTTTCACGAAGCTGACCGCTGCTAACATCCGCGCCACTTCACACATTTTCACTGGAAGGAAACATTCCGTGCGCTACTCATTCGTCCGTTGGATGGGCATTGCCCTCCACTCCGCCGCCCTCCTGTGCCTCGCCGCGCCAACCCTGAGCCCGGCTCAAACCGCTGCACCCGCCGCAACTGCCCCCGCAACGACCACCGCTGCACCGGCACCCGCAGCCCCAGCAGCCCCCGCGGCTGCCAGCAACGGCAACAAGGCCGAAGGCATCGAGAACCCCTACGGCATCGAAGCCCTTTGGAAGACCTCCGACGCCGTCGCCAAGACCGTGTTGATCCTGCTGCTCGTGATGAGTGCCAGCAGCTGGTACGTCACGGTCGTCAAGCTGCTCGAACAAAGCAAGACCGCGCGCCAGGCCAAGACAGCGGCCCAAGAGTTCTGGAACGCGGGCAGCGTCGAGCAAGGCGCGAAGAAGCTCGAGCCCAACAGCCCCTTCCGCTTCATCGCCGACTCGGCACTCAACGCCATTCGCAAGCACGACGGACTCAAAGGCCACATCCCGCTGGCCGACTGGGTCTCGATGAGCATCCAGCGCGCCATGGACCGCGTGCAGAGCAACGCGCAACGCGGCCTTGCCGTGCTCGCCACCGTGGGCTCGATCTCCCCCTTCGTCGGCCTGTTCGGCACGGTCTGGGGCATCTACCACGCGCTCACCGCCATCGGCATTTCCGGCCAGGCCTCGATCGACAAAGTCGCCGGCCCCGTCGGCGAAGCCCTCATCATGACCGCCATCGGTTTGGCGGTGGCCGTCCCCGCGGTGCTGGGCTACAACTGGCTCGTGCGTCGCAACAAGGTCGTGCTCGACGACGTGCGCGCCTTCGGCCAGGACTTGCACGCGGTCATCGTCGCCGAAGTCGCGCAGAAGAAATAAGGCCTAGACCCAAGCCCAGACGCGCCATGCGTGCCACGCCCCAGCCGGTCTTGCCGGCGGGCGTGGCCCTGGCATTGGTGCTCAACCCACAGGAACTCAAGCCATGGCGATGAACATCGGCTCGGCTGACGACGGCGAAGACGCCGTCATGTCAGCCATCAACACCACCCCGCTGGTGGATGTCATGCTGGTGCTGCTGATCATCTTTCTGATCACCATCCCGGTCGTGACCACCTCGGTGCCGGTCACCCTGCCCAAGGAGCGCATCGAAGTGCGCGAGACCAAGCCCGAGAACATCATCATCTCGGTCGACCCGGCCGGGCGCATTTACTACTACGACACGCCCATCAAGAACGTAGACGCGCTCGTGGAGCGACTCAAGAAAGTCGCGGCGCTGAAGCCCCAGCCCGAGGTACAGGTGCGCGGCGACATGAGCGCTCGCTACGAAGGGGTGGGCAAGGTGCTGCTGGCCTGCCAGCGCGCCGGCATCGTCAAAGTGGCCTTCATCACCGAACCGCCCGCACTGGGCGGCTGACCGTAGGAGCACATCATGGCCATGAATGTAGGCAGCCCCGGCGGCAACGGCAGCGAACCCGACGTGATGATGGACATCAACACCACACCGCTCATCGACGTGATGCTGGTGCTGCTCGTGATGCTCATCATCACCATCCCCATCCAGCTTCATTCGGTGACGCTGGAGATGCCGGTCGGCGCGCCGCCAGCCAACCAGATCAAGCCCGAGAAAATCCAGATCGACATCGACGACAAAGGCACCGTCTACTGGCAGGGACTGCCCGTGACGGCCGCCGAACTCGAAGAAAAGATGCGTGCGACGGCCCAGATGAATCCGCAACCCGAAGTGCACGTGCGGCCCAACAAGGACGCCCGTTACGCGGTGTTTGCCAACGTCCTCGCGAGCACGCGGCGTATCGGGCTCAACAAAATCGCTGTCATCGGCGCGGAGCAGTTCGTCCAATGAGCCACACCGTCATGACCCCGGACTTCCGGCCGCGCGATCCGGCGCGGCGCATCAAGGGCATTGCCATCGTCATCGCGGTCCACGTCTTGATCGGCTACGTGCTCATCAGCGGCATGGCTCGCCAGGGCCTCAACCTCATCAAAAAGCCCCTCGAGGCAGTGGTCATCCAGGAAGTCATCATCCCGCCGCCACCGCCCCCACCACCGCCGCCCAAAGTGGTGCAAAAACCCGAGCCCCAGGCACCCAAGGTCGACGCCCCGCCGCCCTTCGTACCGCCACCGGACGTTCCAACACCGGTGAGCAACGCACCGGCGATCGTCGCCACCACCACACCGCCTTCGGCACCGGCACCCATTGCGCCACCGCCACCACCCGCGCCGGCGCCGGCGCCACCAGCGCCGCCGAAGCCGCGTGACATCGGCGTCATCTGCCCCACGCAGGTGCCACCCGAGATGCCCCGCAAAGCCTTGCAGGAAGGCATCGGCGGCGTCGTGCGGGCGCAGGCGCGCATCCAAAACGGCGTCGTCAAGGAGGTCACCATCCTCTCGGGCCCGCGCATCTTCCACAACGCCGTCAGAGAGGCGATGCTGCAGTACAAGTGCGCGAGTGAGGCACAGGAAGTGATCGCCGTGCAGGAGTTCAACTTCAAGGTCGAATGAGCCCGCTAGCCGGCCCTTGCGCTTATCGAGCCGACATCGCAATCGGCGCTGGCGATCCGCATCGGCGCGGCCCCGCCGCGCGCGGCGGCTCGGCTGCGCCCCATCAGCTGGCGGCGTTGCGCCAATGCGACGAATTTGCAATTTCGGGTAAACACCCGATAGCCGTCGAACGACCGTTCGGTTAACCTGATTTTTCAACCTTTTACACGGCGGATACATATGGATGCCTGTGCCCGACCCGGGCGCAGGCATCGGGTTTATGCCCCAACTGCCGTTTTTGTTTACTTTTCACGGAGTCTAGTTATGCCCCTGAAGCCTCGTCGATTCCGCCTGCAGCCGTTGACCCACTCGGTCCTGCTCGCCTGCGGCACCATGGCCTTGGCCGCCACCCCGGCACTGGCCCAAACCGCCAACACCGAACTGCAACGCGTCGAAATCACCGGCTCGTCCATCAAGCGCATCGCCGCCGAAGGCGCGCTGCCGGTGATGGTCATGAAAGCCGAAGACATCAAGGCCACGGGCGCCACCTCGGTGGCCGACCTGATCCAGAAGATCTCGACGGTTCAGGGCGGCTCGGTCGAATCGGGCGCGGTCGGCGGGGAGTCGCACGGTTTCACGGGTATTTCGCTGCACAACATCGGCGAAACCCGCACCCTGGTGCTGCTCAACGGCAAGCGCATGGCGCAGTTCGGCGGGCAAACCCTCACGGGCTTTGGCGCCGGTTTCGATGTCAACGCGCTGCCGATCTCGGCCATCGAGCGCGTGGAAATCCTCACCGATGGCGCCTCCGCCCTCTACGGTGCCGACGCCATCGCCGGTGTGGTCAACTTCATCACCAAGCACGACGTGACCGAAGGTGACGTCACAATCGGCTTCTCCAACCCCAAAGGCGGCGCGCGCGAAAAGCGCGTCAGCGCGAGCAAAGGCTTCGGCTCGAAGGAGAAAGACGGCTTCAACGTCTTCATGAGTTTTGGCCACGACGAGCGCACGCAACTCAACGCCACGGCGCGCGACTTCGCCAAGACCGGCAATATTCAATTCGACTACGAAGGTCAGCGCTACCAGACGCAAAAATACTCAAGCCGCAACATTCCGGCCAACGTCGTCAACGCCGGCCGACTCGTCAGTCCGTATTACCTGAAGAACGGCACCTGCCCGCCCGGCAGCTTCCTCGTCACCGATACCCAGTTCTGCGGCTACGACTACATCGCTGCGCTCGAAATCTACCCCGAGCGCAAGCGCGACAGCTTCATGGTCTCCGCCGTCAAGCCCATCGGCGACCATGAGCTCTACGCCGATGTGCTGCTGTCCCGCACGCAACAAATCTCGCGGATCGCTCCGGTGCCCGGTGAAGTCGGCATCCCGACCGGTTCGGCGCTCTACAACGAATACCTCACGCCGCTGGGCATGACGGGCAAGGCCACGGCCCGCTACCGTTTCACCGATCTCGGCAAGCGCACCAACGACGACAAGGCCGACTTCCAGCACCTCGTCGTCGGCTCGCGGGGCACCCTCGCCGGCTGGGACTATGACGCCAGTCTTCTGCATTCACAGAGCGACGTGAAGGGCAACATCTCGGGCTATCCGGGCTCGCTGGCCGTCGACCGCCTGGTCAAGAGCGGCCTGCTCAACCCCTTCGTGGGGCCAGGCCAGCAAACGGCTGCCGCGCAAGCCGCCATCGACGGCGTGAACTACCGCGGGTACTGGGACGGCGGCACCGCCAAGCTCACTGCGCTGAACCTCAACGGCTCGCGCCCGGTTGGCAAGCTCGACGGGGGCCCGATCATGCTCGGCGCCGGCGTCAACTTCAACCGTGAGGAGTTCGCCTCCAAGCCCAGCCCCTTCGCCCAAGGCATCCTCTCCGACCCGGTCAAGGGAACGCGGTGCGACCCCGCCGCCGGCGACTGTGACCAGCGCTTCGGTGACGCGGCAGCCAAGCCCCCCTACTCGGCGAGCCGCAATTCCAAAGGCGTATTCGGTGAACTGCAGTTGCCGGTTTCCAAGAAACTCGAATTCGGCCTGGCCGCGCGCTACGACAACTACTCCGACTTCGGCGACGCCACCACTGCCAAGGCCAGCTTCCGCTGGACGCCGATGCCCAACCTGCTGGTTCGCGGCTCGCTCGGTACGGGTTTCCACGCGCCGACGGTGCCCCAGGTGAAAGGCGCGCTGCAAAGCTACGGCGTTACCGGCGGCACCTACATCTGCACGCCGGAGCTGCTCGCCATCGCCAATTCGCTCGGTGCACAATGCCAGCCGGGCAAGGGCCAGTATGACGTGTACGCGGGCGGCAACCCCGAAATCAAGCCGGAGAAGTCGCGCCAGGCCACCATCGGCATCCGCTTCGAGCCCAACAACCAGCTCTCGCTCGGCGCCGACCTCTGGCACGTCGCTATCCGCGATGCGTTTGGCCAACTGCCCGAAGCTGCGTTCTTCACCAACCCCAACCAGTACCGTTCGCTGTTCAGCACCGCGACCGATCCGGGCACGGGCAACAAATACCTGGCCATCGTCCAGGCCAACGGCAACCTGGGCAAGTCCTACACCACCGGTATCGATTTCGACATCGTTGGCAAGGCCAAGACCGGCTGGGGCGACCTGAACTCGCAGCTGACGCTGACCTACATGCTGCGTGACGAAGCCCAGATCGAAAAGGGCGGCAAGTACTACACGGGCCTGGGCCGGTTCGATGATGACCTCGGCACGGTGACCTTCCGCTACAAGGGTCGCTGGGCGAACACGCTCAAGACGGGTAACTTCGCGCACACGCTGGCGATCAACTTCCAGTCGGGATACACCGACGGCACCACCACCGTCGACGTGCTCGACGCGATGGGCAACGTGGTCGACAGCAAAGATCTGCGCATCAAGGTTCCGGCTTACGTGACGTTCGACTGGCAAACCACCTGGACCTTCGACAAGAAATGGTCCGTCACCGGCGGCGTGCTCAACCTGACCGACCGCAAACCGCCGCTGAGCATCTCGGACATTGGCTACAACCGCGGTCAGCCGCGCGGCTACGATGACCGCTACTACGACCCGCGAGGCCGGACCTTCTACGTCAACGCGTCGTACAAGTTCTGATCCTCACCCGCCGGGTGGCAAACCGGGTACCCCCCGGTTGCTCCCCGGCAACAAACAAGGCCCGTCCGCGACAGCGGCGGGCCTTTGAACATCTGGCACCGTGCATGCGATCCATGCGCGGCTGCTCCGGGCAGCATCCGGGGCGCCCCGTTCCCACCAGGCAGGACGCCCTACTTCACCTTTTACAGCGACCGCCGTCACACCGGCATACACGCTTACCAGACATGCTCAAACGACCGCTACTCGCGTTCACGCTCGGCCTCGCGCTCGCCGCAGCGGGCTGTGGCGACGTGCAGAACAACCCGCACCCCGCGGGCTCCGAGTACACGAACACGTTGTTCGTGCCCTTCATGACGCGCTCGCCGCGCACGCTGGATCCGACGAGCTCGTATTCCAACGACGAAACGCCCTACACCTACCAGGTCTACGAGCCGCTGTACCAGTACCACTACCTCAAGCGGCCGTATGAGCTCATCGGCCGCGCGGCGACCGAGGTGGTGCAGCCGCGCTACTTCGACCGCGACGGCAAGCCGCTGCCGGCCGATGCACCGGGCGAGCGGATTGCCGAGTCGGTCTACGACATCCGCATCAAGCCTGGCATTCGGTTTGCTCCGCACCCTGCGTTTGCCAAGCGCGCCGACGGCCGCTACGTCTACCACGACCTCAAGCGCGAAGACCTCGAAGGCGTGCACCGCATCAGCGACTTCAAAGAGACCGGCACACGCGAACTCACCGCCGACGACTATGTCTACGCCATCCGACGTCTGGCCACGACGCGGGTGAAGTCGCCCGCGTATTCCACGCTCGCCGAGTACATCGTTGGCCTCAAAGACTACGGCGAACGCATCAAGGCCGTGGACAAGGAACTGCGCAAGGGCCTGCCCGCCACCGCACGGGACCTGCCCTTCCTAGACTTTCGCCAGTACCCGTTCGACGGCGCCGTGGCCCTCGACCCGCACACGCTACGCATCCGCGTCAAAGGCAAATACCCGCAGTTTTCCTACTGGCTGGCGATGACCTTCTTCGCCCCCATCCCCTGGGAAGCGGAGAGGTTCTACAGCCAGCCCGGCATGGCCGAGCGCAACCTATCGCTCAACTACTGGCCCGTGGGCACCGGCCCCTACATGCTCACCGAGTTCAGCGAGAACCGGCGCCACGTCCTCGAGCGCAACCCGAATTTCCGCGGCGAGCCCTACCCTTGCGAGGGCGAACCGGGCGACCGCGAGAAAGGCTACCTCGACGATTGCGGCAAGACCATTCCCTTCGTGGACAAGGTGGTGTTCGACATCGAAAAAGAGGCCGTGCCGCTGCAGGCCAAGTTCCTGCAAGGCTATTACGATTCGCCCGCCATCGAACGCTTGGACTTTGGCACCAGCTACCTCGTTGCGATGAGCGACGACGCCTCCAAAGAGCGCGAGTTCAAGGAAAAAGGCATACGCCTGCCCACCACGGTCGAAGCCAACAACCATTACATCGGCTTCAACTGGCTCGACCCGGTCGTGGGGGGCGGCAAAACGCCCGCCGAAGCTGAAGCACACCGCAAGCTGCGACAGGCTTTGTCCATCGCGCTGGACTGGGAGGAGCACATCGCCATTTTCGAGCGCGGCCAAGCCGTGCCCGCGCACGGGCCGGTTCCTCCATCGCTGTTCGGTTACCGTGCAGACGGGCCGGCTGCGTTCAACCCGATCGTCTATCGCAAAGGCCCCGACGGAGCGCCGCAGCGCCGCTCCATCGACGAAGCGCGCCAACTGCTCGCCGAGGCGGGCTATCCGAACGGGCGCGACGCCAAGACCGGGCAGCCGCTGGTGCTGAATTTCGACTACGCCAGCTCCTCCGGCGGCGGGAAAGCCTTGCTCGACTGGTACACGAAGCAGCTGGGCAAGCTCGGCGTGCAACTCGAAGTGCGCGCCACCGACTACAACCGCTTCCAGGAAAAAATGATGAAAGGCACGGGCCAAATCTTTTCTTGGGGCTGGCTCGCGGACTACCCCGACGCCGAGAACTTCCTGTTCCTGCTTTACGGCCCGAATGCCAAGGCCGTGACTGGCGGCAACGGCGAGAACGCCGCCAACTACCAAAGCCCTGAGTTCGACCGCTTGTTCGAGCAGATGAAGTACCTCGACAACGGGCCGCAGAAGCAGGCCCTGATCGACCAGATGATTGCGATCACCCAGCGCGATGCGCCCTGGAGCTTTGGCTACTTCCCAAAATCCGCCGCGGCCTTCCACCAATGGGTCTACAACGGCAAGCCGACGCAGATCGTGCGCAACCACATCGGCTACCTGCGGCTCGACCCCAAGCTGCGCGGCGACCTGATCCGCCAGTGGAACCGGCCGGTCTGGTGGCCGATGGCGCTGCTGGCCCTCGCCGGGTTTGGCTTGGCGTTCGTAGGCTGGCGCGCCTGGCGCCGGCGTGAATTGGAGACGGCCGCGCGCACGCTGGCTCGCGAGGAGGCCACACGATGATTCGCTACATCCTGCGCCGACTCGGCTACGGCTTTCTCATCCTGGTCGGGGTGAATCTGCTGACCTTCGTGCTGTTCTTCGCGGTCAACACGCCCGACGACATGGCGCGCATGAACATCGGCGGCAAGCGCGTCACCCAGGACGCCATCGACAAGTGGAAGGCCGACCGCGGCTACGACAAGCCGCTGTTCTGGAATGCCCAGCGCGAGGGCACGGCCAAACTGACCGAGACGATCTTCTTCCAGCGCTCCGTGCCACTGTTCGTGTTCGATTTCGGCGCGTCGGACACGGGGCGGGACATCGGCTACGAAATCAAGCAACGCATCGGCCCTTCGGCGGCGGTTGCTGTTCCCACGTTTTTGCTCGGAACCTTCGTGGCCGTGATGATCTCCCTCGGGTTGGTGTTCTTTCGACACACCGCGCTTGAACTCTGGGGGGTTGCGCTCGCGGTGTTCCTGATGTCGATCTCAGGCCTCTTCTACATCATCATGGGGCAGTTCCTGTTCAGCAAAGTGCTCAAGCTCGTTCCGGTTTCGGGCTTCTCGACCGGTCCAGACCTGGTGCTGTTCCTCGCACTGCCCGTGGCGATGGGCATCCTCTCGCGGCTCGGCTCCGAGGTGCTGTTCTACCGCACGATGTTCCTCGAAGAAATCGGCAAGGACTATGTGCGCACCGCGCGCTCCAAGGGCCTGTCCGAAGGCCAGGTGCTGTGGCGCCATGTGCTGCGCAACGCGATGTTGCCCATCCTGACGAGCACCGTCGCCGTGCTGCCACTGCTGTTCCTCGGGGCGCTGATCATGGAATCCTTCTTTGGCATCCCGGGCCTGGGCAGCTTCACCATCGACGCCATCAACGCGCAGGACTTCGCGGTGGTGCGCGCCATGGTGTTTCTCGGTTCGGCGCTCTATATCCTGGGGCTGATCCTGACCGACATCTCCTACACGCTCGCCGATCCGCGCGTGCGCCTCGGTTGAGGAGCTCTTCCATGCCCAAGTTCGTCTTCCTCGCCACCGACCTCGCCCTGCTGGCGATTCTGATCGGCATCGGTGTCTACATCCGACACGCCGCGCGTTCGCCCAGCCTGCGCCAAACCTGGATCCAAGTGCTGAAGAATCCCTCGGCAGTCTCCGCGGGGCTGGTGTTGCTGCTGTTCTTCTTGCTGGCCACTCTCGATTCCGTGCACTTCCGGCCCCGGCTGCCCGCCGCCGATGCGGCGGCAGCCAGCGACGCGCCGGTCGCGTATTCCACGCGCACGCTGTCGCTGCTCGACGTCTTGCTGAGTGGCCCGCGCGAAGCCGTGGAACGTACCTATTCCGTCCCCCTCGGCACGCATCAGTTTTCCAAGGAGTCCGTCCTCGTCAACGGCAAGATGGTGCGCGACTTTCCCCGACTGGCTTACGGTGGTCGGCATCTGCAAGACCCCGCGCGCGACTGGCTGCCCGATGTGCTGCGGAAATCGGCAGCCGGTCTCGCCGCGGGCCTGCTCGCCTCGGCCGCGCTGTGGCTGCTCGTGACTTGGCGCTTAGGAAAGAACGCTGCGCAGCCCCTGGGGGCGAGCTTTACCCGGCTCTGGCATGGGCACACGGCCTACCCTTGGCGCGCGGCCCTGTGGACCTTGAGCGTGCTCTTGCTGCTGGTGGGCTGGCTGGCGGCGCTGTGGCCGTACTACCACGTCATGGGCACCGATCAAACCGGCAATGATGTTCTTTTCCAGGCCATCAAATCCGTGCGCACCGCGATCGTCATCGGTTCGCTGGCGACGCTCGCCACGTTGCCCCTGGCGATTCTGTTCGGCGTGCTCGCTGGCTATTTCAAGGGTTGGGTCGACGATGCGATTCAATACCTCTACACGGTGCTCTCGTCGATTCCGTCGGTGCTGCTGATCTCGGCCTTCGTGCTGCTGATTCAGGTCTTCATCGACAAAAACCCCAATCTCTTCGCCACCGGCTTGGAACGCGCCGATGTTCGGCTCTTCCTGCTGGCGGTGGTGCTGGGCATCACCGGCTGGGCGCAGCTCGCGCGACTGCTGCGCGCCGAAACGCTCAAGCTCGGCGAGCTGGACTTCGTGCAAGCCGCCCGCGCCTTTGGCGTGTCCGATGCCGGCATCATGCGCCGCCACATCCTGCCCAACCTGATGCACATCGTCGTCATCGTGGCGGTGCTCGACTTCTCCGGGCTGGTGCTCTACGAGGCCGTGCTGTCTTACGTAGGTGTGGGCGTGGACCCGAGCACCAACAGCTTTGGCACCATGATCAACGGCGCGCGCAATGAGATGTCGCGCGACCCGGTGGTGTGGTGGAACCTGGTGACCGCGTTCAGTTTCATGGTGACCTTGGTGCTGTCGATGACGCTGTTCTCGAGCGCCGTGCGTGAAGCCTTCGACCCCCGTGCGCGAAGCTTCCGCGTCCACAAACTGCCGCCGCCCCGGACGGCTTCAGCCGCCGCTTCCTCGAAATCCTGATCCCCATGCTGACCGTCGATCACCTCTGTACCGAAATCGATGCCGAGACCGGCGTCGTGCGCGCCGTCGATGCGCTCTCGCTGACCCTGGAACGCGGGGAGACCTTCGCGCTGGTGGGAGAGTCCGGTTGCGGCAAGTCCATGACGGCCATGTCGCTGCTGCGGCTTTTGCCCGACAGCGGCCGCGTCGCCGCGGGATCCGTGCGCCTCGGCGAAACCGACCTGGTTCAATTGCCTGAAGCCAAGATGCGCGATTTTCGAGGCCGTCGCATCAGCATCATCTTTCAGGAGCCTTCGACCAGTCTGAACCCCATCATGACGGTGGGGCGTCAGATCATCGAAGTCATCGAGCGCCACACCGCGCTGCGCGGTGCCGATGCACGACGGCGTGCCATCGAGTGGCTCGATCGCGTCGGCATCCCCGAGCCCGAGCGGCGCATCGACACCTACCCGTTCCAGATGTCGGGGGGGCAGAAGCAACGCGTGATGATCGCGATTGCGCTGGCGGCCGAGCCCGACATCGTCGTCGCCGACGAACCCACCACGGCGCTCGACGTTACCATCCAGGCCCAGATTCTCGACCTACTGAAGTCGCTGCAGCAGTCGCAACGCCTGGCCATCCTGCTCATCACGCACGACCTGGCGGTGGTCGCCCAGATGGCTCACCGGGTCGGCATGATGTACGCCGGCCAGCTGGTCGAGGTGGCCGAAGCGGCCGAATTCTTCGCGCGGCCGCTGCACCCCTACGCCGTGAGCCTGTTCCAGGCGCTGCCGGACGCCGCCAAGCGCGGACAGCCATTGGCTTCGATCCCCGGCCAAGTCCCGCCGCTCAACCAAAGCTTTACGCGCTGCCGCTTTGCGAACCGCTGCAGCCACGTCATGCCCCGCTGCGAGCAAACGCCACCCGACCTGGTCGACATGGGGCACGGGCACCAGGTGCGTTGCTTTCTCTACCCCGAGGCCGAGCGTGCGCCCGCGACACCCACCCGGGTGGACCTGCGCTCGCCTACGACACTGCAGCCCACTGGGGCCCACGAGCGCGCCGCCGCAACGGCCGAAACGCTGCTGGAGCTCAGGGACTATCGCGTCTGGTTCCCGATCCGCAAAGGTTTGCTGCAGCGCACCGTGGACTACGTCCGCGCGGTCGATGGCGTGTCGCTGAAGGTCGCCGCCGGCTCGACGCTCGCCCTCGTGGGCGAGTCCGGCAGCGGCAAAAGCACGGTCGGCAAAGGCCTGCTGCAGTTGTTGCGGCAGACCGCGACGATCAGCGGTCAAGCCCTGTTGCGCGGGCAGCCGCTCGATGCGCTCGAGGGCGAGGCCTTGCGCGCGGCGCGACGCCGGCTTCAGGTGGTGTTTCAAGACCCCTTCGCATCGCTGAATCCGCGCATGCGGGTCAGCGACATTCTCGAAGAAGGCGTGGCTGCGCTCCGCACCGACCTCGACGCCCGGGAACGCGGCCGCAGGATCGCCGCCTTGCTTGACCGCGTGGGTCTGCCGTCCACGGCCGGACAGCGATTCCCGCATGAGTTCTCCGGCGGACAGCGGCAACGCCTGGCCATCGCCCGAGCCCTCGCCGTCGAACCGGAAATCATCGTGGCCGATGAGCCCACCTCGGCCCTCGACGTGTCGGTGCAGGCGCAAATCCTCAACCTCTTCAAAGAGCTGCAACAGGAACTCGGCGTCGCCTATCTGTTCATCACGCACAACTTCGGCGTGGTCGAGTACTTGGCCGACGAAATCGCGGTCATGAAAGCCGGAAAACTCGTCGAGGCGGGGCCCGCCGATCAAATTCTCACGCGACCGAGCGATCCATACACCCAGGCGCTCCTTGCTGCCGTCCCACGGCTAACCGTGGCCGAGGCGTTCCTCGAAGAGCGGGCCAGGGGTTCGAGTAGCTTAAATGAAAGTTGAATGTTCTTGCGCAGTATTGTATATTTTGATCATGTCTCGCAAGATGGTCAGCATTCAAGAGGCCGCCGAGTTCCTGGGCGTGTCGCCTCAGACCCTGCGCCGCTGGGAGCGCGAGGGTCGGCTTTTGGCCGATGAGCGCACGCCGGGTGGCCGGCGCCGCTATGACCTTGCGCGGCTTCGGCCAGAGCAATTCCGCGCACCGGAGACGCCACGCCGCACCATCGCCTACGCACGGGTCTCCAGCCACGATCAGAAGGACGATCTGGAGCGGCAAAAGCAGGTGCTCGAACTCTATTGCGCCCGCCAAGGCTGGACGTTCGAGGTCATTGCCGACCTGGGTTCCGGCATGAACTATCAAAAGAAGGGCCTGAAGCGCCTGCTCGATGCGATCATCGATGGTCAGGTCGGGCGCTTGGTCATCACGCACAAAGACCGGCTGCTGCGCTTTGGCGCGGAACTGGTGTTCGCCATCTGCGAGGCGAAGAGCGTCGAAGTCGTGATCCTCAACCAGGGCGAGGACACGATGTTCGAGGAAGATTTGGCAAAAGACGTGCTGGAGATCATCACCGTCTTCAGCGCCCGGCTGTACGGCAGCCGCTCCCGCAAGAACCAGAAGCTCATCGAAGGCGTGCGGGCCGCCGTGGAGGCTGCGCAATGCTGATTGCCCACCGCATCGCGCTCGATCCGAACAACGTGCAGGCGACGTATTTCGCTCGCGCCGCTGGGACGGCCCGCTTTGCCTACAACTGGGCGCTAGTCCACTGGAAGTGCCAGTACGAGGCATGGAAAGCCGACCCTAGCCTGCCCAAGCCTTCTCAGCAGTCCTTGCGCCGCCAGCTCAACGCCATCAAGCGCGAGCAGTTCCCTTGGATGCTCGAAGTCACGAAGAATGCGCCGCAGATGGCGATCATCCAGTTGGGGCAGGCGTTCCAGAACTTCTTCGCTGGCCGTGCCCGCCATCCGCAGTTCCGCAAGAAGGGTGTGCACGACCGCTTCACGCTCACCAACGACCAGTTCGACATCGACGGTTCGCGCATCCGCATCCCCAATCTGGGCTGGGTGCGCATGCGCGAGCCGTTGCGCTTTGCTGGCAAGCTCATGTCGGCCACCATCTCCCGTGTGGCCGACCGCTGGTTTGTCAGCATCACCGTGGACACGCCCGACAGTTCGCACCTGTCCAAAGCCGAAAACCAAGGCGCGGTAGGCGTTGATCTGGGCGTGTTGGCACTCGCAACGCTCTCGACGGGAGAGGCCATCCCTGGCCCCAAGGCGCACACCGCTCTGCTGGCCCGTCTCAAACGGTTGTCCAGGAGCCTATCGCGCAAGCAAAAAGGCTCGACCAACCGCAAGAAGGCCAGGGCCAGACTGGCAAAGCTGCACGTCAGGATCGCCAACATCCGCGCGGATGCGCTGCACAAGCTCACGACAGACCTCACGCGCCGGTTCCACACCATCGGCATTGAGGATCTGAATGTGCGCGGCATGGTGAAGAACCGCCATCTGGCGCGCTCCATCATGGACATGAGCTTCTTCGAGTTCAGGCGGCAACTGGAATACAAGGCCGCGATGCGCGGCGGCGAGATCGTAGTGGCAGATCGCTTCTTTGCCAGCAGCAAGATATGCTCGGCGTGCGGGCACAAGCTCGACGATTTGCCGCTGTCGGTGCGCCGGTGGACGTGCCCAGACTGCGGCGCGGTTCACGACCGCGATGTGAACGCGGCGATCAATCTGAAAAAAGTGGCCGAGAGTTCGGCTGGCGGCTGCCAGCCCTTTCAGCGACAAGCTGATTGCTCGGCGACAGCCTGTGGAGAGGCGGGCTCTGGCCTTGGGCGCAAGCTCAAGACGAAACCGGCCTCTATGAAGCAGGAAGTCAGCTTTGTTCCTGTGTGAGCAGGAATGAGTAAGTCTGATGGAACGGTATAGCCCGCGCGAGACGGCCGTGTTTCCATGCGATAATTGGCGCGGCATCTTTGCCGTGCGAGCGTAAGCTCGCATCCTGCAGAGTCAGCGGCTGTAGCTCAGTGGATAGAGTATCGGCCTCCGAAGCCTATGGTCATGTAGGCTTCATGTGAAAATTTGACGATGGGCCCTGCGCCCAAATGCGGCTGTAGCTCAGTGGATAGAGTGTTGGCCTCCGAAGCCAAAGGTCGTGGGTTCGATCCCCGCCAGCCGCGCCAAATCAATGGGTTATCCATTACTTTTAGTGTATTTTCTCGATACCTGCTTTCGGTAAGCTGGGCGAGGCATGCCATCACAGGTAAAAAAGCCTTGTGGTCATCTGACTTTTGAGACTCGCCGGTTGTGCCCAACTTGTGCCGAACCTGTGCCACGCAGGGTAGGCTACTCGATATAAATTGACCATAGGCTCTGTGCCTTGCAAGAAGCAGATTTCGGGATGCTCCCCGAGCCGCACGGGTACTCTTCCTTACGCGCCCCGTCGCTATCTCTAGATCTCGATATCGGTATCGACGTCGGCGTGAGTTCGACGTGCTGAGCTGCCCCCGCTTCCCGTACCATCGGTTTGGAACATTTCCGCGGGGTTGATGAACTTTACTCTTGCGTTGGTGTCATGCGGGCTGCGTGGCGATGCGGCGATCCGAACCGTGCCGGCGGGACGCGGCCGCAGTTGCTGGGAGGCCGCACCTCGTTGAAATCGACCCGCCACTTGGCGATCTCGTGTCGCGGCTGCGCCAACGTCTCGAACCAGTGCTCGTTGAGGCACTCGTCGCGGAACCTTGCCGTTGAAGCTCTCGATTTACGCGTTCTGCGTCGGCTTGTCCAGCTGGTTCAGGATGTGCCTGACGCCTCGGGTCATCGCCCGCGCCAGGAACGCGCGACTGGTGAACTCCGGCCCTTGGTCCGTTCGCACCGCTCGCGGGTAGCCGCGGAACCGGGCCGCCTGATCCAGCACCCACACGACGTACTCGCGCCGATGCCGCGGTCCACCGCGATCTCCGCGCACGCGTGGCTGAAGTCGTCGGGGATCGTCAGGCTTGATCCGGCGCCCGTTGGCCAGGCTGTCGCTGACGCAATCCATGCTCCACACCTCGTTGATCGCCTCGCACTGGTTCAGGGGCACGCGTTCGAGCTTCAGCCGCTTGCTACCTCGGCGTTTGCGCACCACCAGGTCACCCAGCCGATACAGCCGGTAGACCCGCTTATCGTTGACCTCTGTGCCACGGAGCAAGTCGGCAATGCGCTGGTGGACGAAGCGCCGGCGCTCGTGCGCCAGCTTGGTGATGCGTTGGCTCATGTCGCGGTCCGCCTCGGCTCGTCGAGCTGGATGGCGCCAGATGTCGCGCGCGAGGCCCACCAGCGCACACGCCCGCCGCTCGCTGATCGCTGATCGCTGATCGCTGATCGCACTGTCTTGCAGCATCTTGCCCACCGCCCGTCTCTTGACCGGTGGGCTCAGCGCTTTACCCCGAAGGCTACCTTCAGTGCTTCGCCCTCCAGCGCCGCTTCGGCAAGCAGCTTCTTAAGCCTGGCGTTCTCGGCTCCAAGCTCGCGCAGCCGCTTCGCGTCGCTGGCCTCCATGCCGCCGAACTTGGCCAGCCACTTGTAGAACGTGGCCGTGCTGAAGCCTTCCCAGCGGCATAAGTCCGCCACGTTCACGCCGGCGTCAGCCTGGCGAATGAGCCCGATGATCTGCTCTTCCGTGAACTTGCTCTTGCGCATCGCGCTTCCTTTGCGTTGCACGGATTTTGTTCCTTTTCCGTGCTACGGAATTCGGGGAGCCGGTCTGTCTGCCACGACCTCGCCGTGGATGGAGCGGCGTGCAGCCCTTCAAGGGGATTCGTCGGGTACGTGTTCCAACAATTCGTCAACGCCGACGCCGAGATGGGCGCAAAGCTTGTCCAGCACATCGAGCTCGACACGCTCAGCCGTTTCGTAATAGAGCCGCGTGAGCGTGCCCCGGTTGATGCCTGTAGCTCGTGACACGTCACTGATCTTGAGCTTGCGTTCGCCTAACAGGCGGGCGAAGTGACAGCGAATCATCGCACAGCCCAGATAAAACTGATCTTCAGTGGGTCAAAATGCTTGCAAACAGTTTCGTACTCTGTCATAATAACCTGCAGGAGATCGGAACGGTTTTGAAAAGGCCGTAAAGACCTCCTAGTGTACTAGTTGTCAGGAGACTTACAGTGGAAAACATCACGAGCAATCCTAGGGTGCCTCTCACCTATCTCACGACCGAGGAGCTGGCGCAACGCATCAAATACGACGTACGCACGATCCGCGACCGGCTCAAAGACAGCGTGCTGCTGGAGGGGCGCCACTACATCCGCCCCTTTGGTGGGCGCAAGACGCTCTACATCTGGGAGCACATCGAAGCGGACATGGGGCGCCGCTCGAGCCAATCCGGCGTCGCGATCCCGCTCGTGGGGGGAGGGATGATCTATGGCTAGTATCCGTGTACGTCCGGAAACAGGGCTGCTGTTTATGGACTTCACGTGGCAGGGAAAGCGCTACCGCGAGCAAACCGCCTTGCCCGACACCCCTGCCAACCGACGCCGGCTGCAAAAAGTCCTCGAGCGCATCGAAGCCGAGATCGCTGCGGGTACCTTCGACTACGAGCGCACCTTCGGCAAGCCACAGCCCAAAGCGGCGCAGGCAACGCCCGTGGTGGCTGAGCCTGCCGCCGCCGCAACTGCCGCCACAGGGGCGACGCACGCGCCGGTCACGCCCACCTTCGCCGAGTTTGCCGAGATCTGGTTTGCCGAAGCTCGGGTCGGCTGGCGGCGAAGCTACATCGTCACTCAGCGCGGCGTGCTCGACAAATACCTGCTGCCGCACTTTGGGAATCAGGCGGTCGGCAGCATCAGCAAAGCAGACGTGTTGGCATTTCGGGCGAGCCTCGCCAAAGTCCCTGCCCGAAGTGCCGCTGGTGCCCCTTTGTCGAACCGTCGCATCAACGCCATCATGAAGCCGCTGCGACAAATCCTCAACGAAGCTGCCGACCGCTATGAGTTTACTTCGGCGTTTCGCTCCGTCAAACCGTTGAAGGTCAAGCGCAGCGAGGTCATGCCCTTTAGCCTGGAGGAGGTCAACCGCATCCTGCAGACCGTGCGTCTCGACTGGCGCCCGTACTTCATCGTTCGGTTCTTCACCGGCATGCGCACCGGCGAAGTCCACGGGCTCAAATGGCGTTGGGTCGACTTCGAGCGCCGCCTCATCCTGGTGCGCGAATCCATCGTGCTGGGAGAGGAAGACGACCTCAAGACCGAAGGCTCGATGCGCGACATCCAAATGAATCAGATGGTCTACGACGCGCTGGCGGCGCTGCGACGCGCAGCTACTGAGGACAGTGTCTACGTATTTGGCAACCGGGCGGGTAAACCCATCGACAACAAGAACTTCATCACCCGCATCTGGAACCCGCTGCTGCGTCACCTGGGATTAGCCCTGCGACGCCCCTACCAGATGCGCCACACCGCTGCCACTCTGTGGCTCGCTGCGGGCGAGTCGCCCGAGTGGATCGCGCGCCAGCTCGGCCACACCAGCACCGAGATGCTCTTTCGGGTGTATTCGCGCTACGTGCCCAACCTCACACGCCAAGACGGCTCAGCCTTCGAGCGGCTGTTGCGCCAGCACCTGGAGCTGCCCGCGCGGGTACCGTCTGGCGTGTCCCCCAGCGATGGCACACAAGGGAGTCGATGATGCGAGCCGCCGCCCTCGATCACGGGGCGCGCGGTGCGCGCCAGGAAGTCATCCCATCCGTGCCTCCACCTCCGCCGCCACTGCCGCGCCCCACCGACGCGCCAGGCTGTGCGCCGCCGAGCGTGCCCTTGCGGCTGCTGCGCCTGAGGTCGCAGGCAACGGGTCGGGCGCGTGAATGCGAAGCAATCCTGTGGGGGGTGCTGCCTGGGGCCCGCGAAGCCGACGCGCGGCGCTGGCGCGTGTGCTGGCGAGCACCGGCGGCGGCCCCCTTGCCGAGCGCGGGCGCGCTGGTGCAGGTGGCCTTGGGCGCAGCGGGTCTGGCCGCCGTGCAGCGCGGCACTGACCCCGTGGCCGTGCAGCGCCTGTGGTCGCTGCCCCGGGTGCAGCCCGGTGTCAATTTGCTGCACACCGTGCCTGTCCATTGGCTGCCCAGCGAGCCGCTGCAGGGCCTGGACGTCTCGCACGCCTTTGCCCTGCTGTGGGCGCGCCTGCCCGAGGCGCTGCGGGCCTGGTTCAACGCGATCTTTTGGGAGCACCCGCAGCGACTGTGGGCCTTCTTGCACGCGCCCGCCTCGCTGGCGCACCACCACGCCTGCCGCCACGGCTTGCTGCGGCACAGCCTGGAGTGTGCGCTGCAGGCCGCGCGCCTGAGCCGCAGCGACCCCGAAGCCGACCCCGGAGTGCTGCTGCTGGCCGCCTTGCTGCACGACGTGGGCAAAGCGGGTGAATACGAGGCGTGGCTTAGCCCGCGCGCGCACGCTGACCCACGAGGGCCGCAAAGCGCAGGGCTATCGCTGCGCGGTGAACTGCTGGGCCACCGGCTAACGGGGCTGGAGTGGATGGCGCAGGCGCGAGCGCGGCTGCCTGCCACGCTCGCACCCAGCGAGGCCCAGGCCCTGGCGGTCTATCACGCCATCCATGCCTGCCACGCGCCTGCTTGGGTCGGCCTGCGCAGCCCGCGCACCCCGGAGGCGCACTATCTGGCCAGTGTCGATGCCCTCTCGGGCCACCTCGAGCTCATGGAGCGGCTGTGGCGCCAGGGGCGCGCCCAGGGCGTGCGTCACCCCGCGCTGCAGGGCAGACAGTATTGGCCCAGGCATACCCTGGCTTGACGCAGGGGGCGAGCGCGACCACCCTTGCGCGTGGTGCGGCAGCTCGACTAGCATGCGGGGCCATGATCCTAAATCCGGCAGTTGACCGCTTTTCGCTGAATGCAAGGTGTTGATGTTTCAACAATTTTCGGCGCGCACGCCGTTCACTGTTTGGGTGAGCGCTGCGCACCCGTTCGAGCCGCCCTCGAGCGCGGGGGCGGTGTTGCAAATCCTCGCCATGGCGCCCGCCATGGCTGTGGTTTGCGCCTTGCCCGCGCGCCCGATGACGACCCGCCCGGGCGCGCCCAACTGCCGGATTTAGGATGATCGTTGAGCCGCCCCCTCCCGAGCCGACGCCGGAGTCTGCCGACGCCGCGGACCGCGCCGCCCCGTGCCGCTGGCTGCCCGGGCGCTTCGTGGTCGAGCCGCGTTGGCTACCCGTGCAGGCCGTGGTCGACATCGACAGCGACACGCGCGCGTTTCTCCAAGAGGTCGGCTTACCTCCCGTGGCGCTGCTCGACACCGACGCGTGGGACCCCTTCGCCATGCGCTGGCTGGCGTTGCGCCATCCCCCGTTGCTGGCACCGATGCGCAGCCGCCATGAGCTGCGCTATCGTGTCATCGGCTCGCCTTGGGCGCTGGACCTGGCGCGCCGGGCCTACGCCGATGCAAACGCGTCGGGCATACCGGCACTGGTGGTAACCGCACCCAAGCGCTTGTCCGTTGCCGACAAGCAACTGATCTTGGCCACCGAGATTCTGGGATTGGCCGCCACGGGGCTGCGCGCACCTCCTCAGATCGCAGCGCTCTACGAATGGTGGTCGCAGCACCCGGTCGATGGCGTCTTGAAGGATCGGCAGCACACCACGTTCTTGCGCGCGCTGCGTGCCTCGCCAGGCTCGCTGTCTGGGGCAAAACCGCCGCAACCACGTCTGCGGAAGGCCAACCCACTGCCGCATGCCTAAAACCCGGCCTTCTCCTGCCGGGCGCGACGCGCTTGTGGCGCCGTGCGAGGCGCCCGCGCAGCAAGCGCTGCTCGCGCTGGCCGCGCAAGCTGGGCACGACCCGCAGGCGCTGCACTGGCTGCTGCGCAGCCTCAACGCCCACCCGGGGCTGCGCGCGCACGCGCGCGTCTTTGCCCGTGTGCATGACGTGCTGGCGCTGGAGTCCATCGACCCCACGGCGCACCGCTGGGGCGACTGGCTGCCAGCCTGGGTGTCATTGCTGCGCTGGGCGTGGACGCAGCGTGATGCGCTCATCTCACGGGCCCCAGAGGCGCTCGCGCACTTCGATGCGCAGCCAACCGCGCGCGGCACGGGTGCGCGTCAACGCCTGAGCCACCCCCTGATGCGTTACGGGGTCGATACCTACCCCGTCGTTGCGGCACTGTGGAACAGCCACGCGGACGCTCCTGCCCACCCGAGCGCCCCTCCACACGCCGGCGCCCCCTCGCTGCTGCTGCCGCTGAACAAAGCCGGCGCCGATGTGCACCACGCGTGGCTGCAGCGGCGCGTGCTCCTGGCGTATTGGGATGCGCGTTGGGCATTGGGCGAGTCGTCGCTGCTCACCTACGACACCCACCGCGCGGCCCAGGAGCACTTGAGCGATCATGTGAGCAGCTACGAAGCGGGGCTTGCCCTGCGTGAGTTCAGCTTGCCGGGCACGCAGACGCTGCTGGCCTTTTTGCAGCCGGACGCCCCCGACTTTCTGGCCCGTCTGCGCCAGGCTCCCGCGGTGTTGGCCCAGCTGTTGCCCGCGGGACTGCCGGATGCGCGCGCCAAGCGCCGGGATTGGCAGCGCTATTTGCAGGGGCTGCTGCGCTTCTTCCAGCGCGCGAGCCTTGTGTGCCAGGGCGCGACGGATGCAGGCGGGAGGCGCGCCCGCCGCATGTACACCGGTGCGGGACAGCGCTACCCCGAGCATGGCTTTGTCCCGTGGGGCCTGTCCGAAGAGGCGGCGCGCGCGGGGCTGAACCTGCAGCGGCGCATCGAAACCGCGCTTGGCCCCGATCTTGGGCTGGGGTGTGAGATCGAAGCCGCCGAGATCGTGTGGCAGACGCTGCCGGCTGGTGGGCTGGATGTTGCCGACGACGCCGAAGAAGGCGACGACCCCGAGCAGCGCGCGGCCGATGCGCGCGAGCCCCTGTTCGAATGGGTCAAGCCCAGCGACTACGCGAGCCGGCTGCGCCAGGCCACGTGGGGCAGCCGCGCCCACCGCAGCGCCGCGCAGCACTTTGCCTGGGATTGGCGCTGCCTCACCCCGGGGGAGTTGCAGGCGGTGTGGCAGGCGCTGCAGGTCGATTGGCGCCTGGACCAGCCCACGACCTCCACGGGTCTCGCCCCCCGTGCGCGCGACGCACAGCGGCTGCGCCTGGGCGCGCTGCTCGTGATGGGGATGTTGGTCACCGGCCAGCCCCTGGAGCGGCTGCACCGCCTGCGCTGTTGGCGAGTGCACGACCCGCAGCAGGCGCCCGCGCTGGTTGCCCGCAGCGGCACAGAGGATTTGCAACTCGTCGTCTGTGGCGAGCGCCCCCTGGGTTGGGCGCTGCCGCTGCCCGCGCCCAGCTACCGCACCGAACTGCCGCCCAGCCTCAACCCGCTGGCGCGGCCGCACCTGGGCGACGGCGCGGCGCTGCTGCTGCCCGATCGTTCACCCTGGAGCGACGCGCTGCTGGCGTGGCTGCGCGACGATGCTCGCGATGCGACCGCAGCGTCTGAGTCGGTGCCCGATCCGCCCAGCAAGCCCCAAGGAGAGCAGGTGTTTCGCATGCGCGAGAACACGGTCGCCGACGCGGTGACCCACTGGATCGCGGCGCGCGCGCTCGACACCGCTCGCATCACCCCCCAGCGCCTCGCGCACACGCTCGCGGCACTGGCGCTGGCCCACACGGGTGACGCCTCGCTCGTGTGGCTGCTCACCGGCGGACCAACACATGCCAGCGAGCCGCGCATGTACTACACCCAACACCCCGCCAGTACCCTGGTGGCCACCGTCGCGCGCGTGCAAGCCAAGCTGCTGCGCCGCTGTGGCGCGGTGCCCCGACCCTTTGCGCCCGACGCCTTCGCCCTCGAAGGCGACCCCTGTGCTGGCGCACGTTGGGTCATCCGCTCGGACGTGGTGCGCGCGTTGCTGGCACACTTGCGCCAGAGGCTGAGCCAGCCCCCCGCGGGTGACATCGCCAGTCGCGCCGCCTACCACCTCGACTACGTGCTCTACACCTACCTGTGTACCGCGCTGAGCACCGGAGTGCGCGGCCTGCGCGCCGCGCAGCAACTGTGGCAGCGCTGGGAACGCTCGGGCTGCCCGTCGACGCCGCAATGGATGGGGCTGGCCGATAAAGAGCTCGAGATCGCCAGCCGCGCCCGCCTCGTGTGGCTGCCCCGGCCGCTGCTGCAGCAGTGGAGCGGCCACGCCATCCATGGGGACTACGCCCGGCAGGCGCTGGCCTGGCTGGGCACCCCCGTCCCGGAGCAGCCGGCCTGGGCCGACCTGCAAGCGCCCCAGTCTGGCCTGCGTGGAATGGGCCCCAAGCTGCGCGCTCGCCTAGGCATGCATTTGCAACACGCGCTGCGCTTGCCGGAGCCACCCGAGGTGCCGCTCAACCTCGCACGGGCGCTGCTGCGCACCGAGCTGCTCGAGCGTGGGGTGCGGGCGGAGGCGGTCGATGCGTGGCTCGGGCACGCCAACCTGGGCGAGCAACCCTGGCTGCCAGCTTCCAGTGCCAACTTGAGCATGCTGCTCGAGCCGCTGTGTGGCGTGCTCGAGACCTTGCTGCAAGAGTGGGGGGTGCGTCCCGTGCACAGCCGCTTCGCTCTTGTCACCCGCCGCCGGGGCGCTGCAGGGCTGGAGCCGACGTGAGCGACAGCGCCTGTCCCCATCCCGACCCCGCAGCGGTGCCACGCGCCTGGGAGCGGGTCGCGCGCGGCTGCCCACCGGCGCTGCAGCTCGAGCTGCAAGCGCTGCGCGAGTGGTTGGCCTCGCAGCCGCACGCACTGGCCCAGCTGCTCAGTGGCCGCCCCATTGTCGGGCTGCAGCGCGCAGCGTTGCAAGACGACAGCGCTGCGCAGGCGCTGGCGCAAGCGGTGGTGCTGCACGTGCTCGGGACGCGCGGCAGCGGGCCTGCGCGTGTCCATGCCCACAGCAAGGCGATCAAAGACGCCGAGCGCTGGACGCGCTGGCTGCACGACGCCCACCTCGCCCTCGAGGCGGCCAGCCCCGCGGTGCGGGCGCTGCCGCGCGCACAAACCCCGCTGCTCGTGCCGGTGCGCCTGCCCTCGAGTCCTTTTGCGCCCGAGCACGATGAGCGTGCCGCGCAGGTGCAGCGCTGGCGCCAAGCGTTCATCGATCGCCTCGTCGCCTGCGCGCATGCGCAGCCTGAGCAACGCCCCGCGCGCATGCCTGCCACAGACCCGGTGCTGTGGCAGGCGGCGCTGCTGCTGTCGGCCGTGTTCTTTGGCGCTTTGCTCGACCCCGACAAGCTGCGCCAGTGGCGTGTGCAGGCGTGGCATGCACGCCTCGGGCATGGCCCCGCAGGCGACGTCTGGGTCGTGTTTCGCCATGCCTACGAGGGCAGAGGCCCACTGCACCTGCAGCGTTGGCTGCTCGATCCGGTGACGCGCTTGCTATGGCTGCAGCGCCCCAGCGGCGCCGAGCCCAGCCTAGCCCGCCCCACGATCAAGAATCACGCCTTGCTCGATCACGCCCGCCGCTGGCTCGGCGTGCCCGACCTGCCCACTTCGTTGAAGGAGCTGGTGTCCGCGGCACGCCACTGGTGGCACCGCCATGCACCCGCTGCGGTGCTGGCGACCACCGCGCGCGAGATCACCAACTTCGATCTGCACGACGCCAGCTGGCAGCCGCTCATGGGCGCCGACGCCGGCGAGCACGCTGCCGTGCGTGACGCCGCAGACGACGACGGGCGTTGCGCGCCCGACGCCTCCTCGTCGCCCGACGGTGACGATGTCGTCGATCGCGTGGCGCTGCAGCACGCTTGGCTGGCCGCGCTGCGCGACGCGCTGCATGCAAGCGATCGCGAAGCACGCGTACTGGCCTTGGCCGACGCGCAAGCCTGGGTCGATGATGCCCACCGCCCCTTGCTGCAGTGGGTCGTGCAAGTCATGCAACGCCGCACGGCAGCGGCTGCCGATACCATCGGCCAGGGCGCATCGACAGACCAGGGTGAGCCCGCTTTGCACGCGCGCGCTGCGCAGCAGCGCCCGCCGCCGCCCTCGCGTCAGGGTCGCCACTCCATCCCCGCGTACGCGCCCACAGGGGCGCTGCAGCTCGCGGCCGAGCTCATCGTCCGTGACCTGTGGGTCAGGGACCCGTCGAACGCCGCTACCCCAGACGACCCCGCGCCGCGCAGCCCCGAGTTCGTGGCCGAAGCCCTGGCGCAGATCGTCCTCGACGGGCCCAGCCAGAAGGAGGTCAACGCGCGCGAGTGGGCCGTGCACGATTGGCTGCGCTACCTCGCGTACGACGCGGCACTGTCGGCTGCCTTCGTCCGTGGCTCCATGCGCGGCGTGCAGCGCCTCGTCAACGAGCAGCTGCAAGACGTGCGCACCCTGAAAGCGGTCGATGCCGAGCTGATCGATGCGCGCACGTACCGCGAAGCCCTGGCGTACCTGTCGCGTCCCCCCTCCCACTTGCAGTCGACGCGGCGCTGGCAGGCCGCGCGGCTGCTGCTCGTGCTCGGGTTTCGTACCGGGATGCGCCGCCAAGAGATGCTGGGTTTGCGCTTGTGCGACGTCCCCGGCGACACCGACCTGATGCTGCTGGTTCGCCCACACGCGCGCCGCCGCCTCAAGACGCCTGCAGCCACACGCGCGGTGCCTGCGGGCGTGCTGCTCGATGTCGAGGAGCGGCGCTGGTTGCGCCAGTGGCTCGCGCAGCGCCGCCAGGAGTGCAGCCTGGAGCCCGAGCCGGGGCAAGCCTATGTCTTTGGGGTCCCTGGGCGCGACCCTGACCACCCCGATGGCGTGCTGTCGCACGAGCGCTTGGCCGATCTCGTCATCGAAGCGCTCACCGCTGCGCAGCGCCAGCTGGGTCAACAACCCCGCGCGCGCCTGCACCACTTGCGCCACGCGTTTGCCACCTGGATGACGCTGGCCCTGTACGTGCCCACCCATCCCGAGCTGCTCGAGCTTTTCGCGCACGACCCGCCCACGCAGGCGTTGCTGCGCCGCGGGGCGCGTCTGCGCCGCTGGCTGCTGGGCGTGCGCCCGGCGGGCACACGCGCCATCGGCTACGCTTTGGCGCGATTGCTCGGCCACATCGCGCCCGAGGTCTCGCTCGTGCACTACGTGCACGCGCAGGTCTTCTTGCAGCACGCGGCCGTGCTGCGCCAAGCCCGCGCACTGCGGCAGGCGCTGTGGGTGGCACTCACCGGGCTGAGCCAGCCCACAGTCAGCAAGCATCTGGCCCGCGGCGGCCCACGCCAGTTGGTGCAGCATGTGCACGGCGCGCGGCAGCCCTTGGTCGAGCCCCGGGTGGATCCAGCGCCGCTGACATCGCCCCCCACATCGTCGCGCGCACCCCAACCGCTGCGGGCGCCACTTCCCGTGTGCGCCGGCGCCGCTCCCGTGGCGTCGGCGCTGACGGTGTTCGCGGCGCTCAGCGGCGCACCCGTCCCCGAGGAGGTCACCCCAGCGCAAATCGAGGCGTGGCAGCGGGCCGTGCAACGCGTCGAGCTGCCCTGGCTGCGCCAAGCGCTGCAGCCGCCGCTGCGTAGCCCGTGCCGCCACTATCGCGAGGAGCGCTGGATGGGCGAGTTGAGCGCGCGACTGCAGCACGCGCTGGGTCTCAGTCTCGACGACAATGCCGCCGCGATGCGCGCCCACTTGCAGCGCTACCGTCCCAGCGCACAACGCTCGGAGGTGGCGTTTTGTGGCGCGCCTGGTGATACCGACTGGAGCGCACTGCGTGATGACTGGATGCGCTACCTGCGCTTGCTCCAGCGGCTGCAATGGCCGCCTGAGCATCTGCTCGTGCTGCTGCGGCGGCCCGTGCCCACGCTCATGCCGCCGAGGCTGGGCGATATCCCTGGGCTGCCGCCCCTCGTGCAGCTCGCCCCGCGGTGGCTGTTGGATGCCCCGGTGGACTTCGCCAGCCTGCGCAGCGCGGCGCATCACCCCACCAACGCGAATTGGGTCGGCATCCGGCTGTTGGACCGTCCCCACGCCCAGGGTGGGCAGTGTTTCCCGTGGGTGACAGCGGTCACGATGGCATTGGCGCTCGTGGGGGCGGTGGGGTAATTCCGGGGGCTGGAGATCTTGGGGTGGCAAGCCACGGGGGTGCGCGTTTTCAGGGGGGAGGGGCCGTGTATCAGAGGCAGCCCCAACTTTGTGCAACTCGCCAGCGCGGCAGTGCTCGAGACGAGCGGGCGGGGTTTATTCAGCGATTCCTTAGAGGTTGTTTACAAAATCAAGCCCTCACTCGCCGCAGCAACATGCGCGCCTCGGTCAGCCAAACCCAGGCCTCTGATACGGCGCTGAGTCGGTCATGATGCATCACCAACCGTCTTGCGCGCTCGCTCCAGGCATGCGTGCGCTCGATCACCCAGCGCTTGGCCAGCACCACAAAGCCCTGAGCATTGGCCTCGATCGTGAACAGATCGGCTTGGCTGGCATCATGCCAACGCCCTGGCTTACGGTTGCCCGGATGCCGCACCACATCGACGCGAATGCCGTGGCATTGAGAGACCGTTTGCGCACAAGAGCCGGCGTAGGCGCCGTCGACGAACAGGGTTTGGATGCTCGGGTGCTTGGACAGCGCTGCAGCCACCACCGGATGCGCGCCGTCGCGGTCCTGCACGCTGGCGGCCGTGACGCTCACAGCAAGCAGCAAGCCGAGCGTGTCGACCACGAGGTGACGCTTGCGTCCCTTGACCTTCTTGCCCGCATCAAAACCACGCTCGCCCCCTTGCGGCGAGCCGCGGGTGGATTGGGCATCGAGCACAGCGGCCGTGGGCTCGACCGCGCGGGCCTCGCGCTGACGCCACAGGGCACGCAGCCGCTCATGCATGTGCTCGAATTTGCCCTGCTCACTCCAGCGACGGAAGGTGCGGTAGACGTTTTGCCAAGGCCCAAACTCTTTGGGCAGCATGCGCCAGGCACAGCCCGTGCGCACCACATAGCAGCACGCATCGACCATCAAGCGGCGTGCGTACTTCGGCGGCGTCCCTCGTTCGCCCGTGTGGTCAAACAGATCTTCGACCAAGGCCCACTCGGCATCCGTCAGACAACTGGGATAGGTCTGCTCTGGCTCCAGGCGGCGATGGGCTTCGGTGTATCCATAGCGCCGCACATCCGGATCGGTGCGAACCACGCGCACGGCGCCGCTTGCGCGAGCGCGCTCGATGCCCAACATACGCAAGGCCTTGTGGATCGTTTGCACGTGCACCTCGACCCCCGTGCGCCGCTTCAGTTCGCGCTGCAGCTCGCCCAGCGTCGCCGTCGGCATCTCGCTCACCATGGCCTGCAGGATCTGCCGATGTTCGGGAGTCAGCTTTGGCGGTCTTCCTTGGCGGGACATGGCGGCTCCGGCAGAAAAGGATGCCGCTATTATGATTTCTTTTTGTAAACACCCTCTTAGGCAAACGGCCTTGGTGCGCCGCCGATTCGGCTACCGGCGCATCCACGACATGCTGCGCCAGCAGTTTCCGGGGGTGAACCACAAGCGCATCTATCGGCTGTACCGGCAGGCCAACCTGGCGGTGAAGAAGCGCCGCAAAGTCAAACGCTCAGCGCAGGAGCGCGTGCCGCTGCAACTGGCCAGGGATATCAACGAGGTGCTGAGCATGGATTTCGTATCGGACAGCCTGTCCAGTGGACGGCGCATCAAGTGTCTGACGGTGGTGGATGACTTCAGCAAGGAGTCCGTGGACATCACGGTGGACTACGGCATCTCGGGCCAGTACGTCACGCGCGTGCTCGACCAAGTGGCCCGGTTCCGTGGCTATCCGGCAGCCGTGCGAACGGACAATGGCCCGGAATTCACCAGTCGGGCGTTCCTGGCCTGGACGCACAAGAATGGGATTCGGCACATCCTGATTGAGCCGGGCAAGCCCATGCAAAACGGCTACATCGAGAGCCTCAACGGTAAGTTCAGAGACGAATGCCTCAACGAGCAGTGGTTTGAATCGTTGTCACAGGCCCGGGAGTGCATTGCGCAATGGCGGCGGGATTACAACGAGGTCAGGCCGCACAGCAGTCTGGGGCGCATGCCTCCTGCACGATTCGCACAGCAGCACCGCCAGCGCGCTGGCGGTGCTGCTGACAGTGAGCAGAAACAAAACTTCGATTAACCTTCACCCCCGGAGTTCTCCTATCCGTTGGTACGGTCCATGGAGCAGGTCAAAAAACCCGTCTTCATGCGCACGACGGTGGCGCGGGAGACCGACACCTCGGCGCTATCGCTCATGATGTCCGCCAGCGTGTAGCTAGACTGTCCGCTGGGGTCGCGCCGACCGGTCTGGCGCGCGAGCGCCAGAGCCTCCTCTGGGGATAGTGCGCGGAAGCGCACGACGTCAAAACACCGACCCTTGCGCAACAAGGCAGGGTCGATATCGTTGACGTGCTCAAGGTTGGTTGAAAAGATCATCTTCTTTCCTGAAATGGTGACCAACCCGTCCCCCACGGAGAGGAAGCGATGCATCATGTCGTTACCGCCGCTGTCACGGGCGCGCAGGAACTCGTCGGCGTCCTCCATCACCAAGATGTCCTCGGAACCGGAGACGAAGTTTGAGAACAACTCGTCCTTACTCAACAGCTCGGCCGAGTACGTCACCATTGCGGTCCGCTGGCTGTATTGCAGCAATCCTCGGATGAAGCTGGTCTTGCCCGTTCCGGGTGCGCCGATAAGCACAAGAATACTGGCGCTCGACTGGAGGTACTCGTTCCAATACTGCCGAAGCGGCCGTCCCAGAAAAGGAAACATGGCGTCGAGTGGCGAGCGGTCTTCGCGCAGCGGCACACTCACGGAACGGCCATCTTCCGCGTAATACCACTCGACCGACGCCCCAGGTCGATCAAAATTCCGCTCCCACTCGTCTACCAGCCTTGCCGCTTGATTGCGCGCGCCGTAGACGTGCACATTGATGAGGATGCGATCGGCGGTTGACAAATCCGGCGACTGGACGTCATCTGGCCAGTAGTCCGGATATGACTTGCTCCGTTGGCTCGAGAAGCGGGCCTTGACGAGGCAGGCCATTTCCGCGTTCCAAGCCATCGCGCTCGAATCCCAGCACAGCGACTCCCACTCGGGCCGCCCTTCGAACCACGCCAGCCACTCGTCCCGACTGGTGCGCAGCTTGACCCTTTGGCACGCCACACACCGGTGCACACGCAGCATTTCGGATTGCATGCGCGCGGTCAGGGCGTCCTCGTGGTCGGTGCGGACCGTCACCGGAAGCTCCAGCGACAGTTGTTCCAGTTTGGCGCTCTTCATATTGGTCCTCCTTATGGGCGGTGGCGACTGACGGTGACTGCCGGGAAATATACGGCGGCGTCGCGGCTCAACGGCGTCGCGCAAGCTTGCGCGATGCGTTTCTGAGCAAGCTCTGGCAATGGCTGCTCTTATTGATCCGGCACGAACATCTCTTCAAACTGCGTGCTTGACGATGGAGTCTTGGTGGCAGCTGATCACGCGCCCTTGATCAGTCTGGAGGCGCTGCATGTGCTCGCTGGCTACTGCCTGCAACTTGACCTTCGTGCGCACTGGCACTTTGCGCGAGATCGCGTGCTTGAGGTCGGCGTTGAGGCGCTCGCCCGGGTTTAGCTCGGGGCTGTAGGACGGCGGTAGAACACCTTGATCTCGTCCTTGTGCTAGGCCAGCCATGCCTCTACCGGCTTGCTGTGATTCATTCCGACGTTGTCCAGGAGCCGGAACACCTTCGTGCCGTCTTGCCGCCCCTGCTTGGCCAACGCCCGCAACAGCTCGATCGGCGCCCTCATGGATGAAGGCGCCGTCGATCATCATCCAGTGCGCCTTCGCTCGGTTGTTCACCGTGGAGTTCATGGGGAGCTTCCGGCGCGTTCTGCCAACGGAACGAGTCACAGGCGTTTGCCCCTTGGGTGGGTACGAGCGGCCACGCACATCGGTGTTAACCAGTGCGGTCTCGTCGCCCGGTGCACTGCGCCTCCCTCAGCCTTGGCGCGCGCCTCAATGGCGGGGTACTGGTCGTGCAGCCAAGCCTGGGCCGCTTCGGGCTGCTGCTCGTAGGCGCGCTTGAACCTAAAAGCAGCAGTTACCCCGGTGCCGCGAGCGTCGGTGGCGGGGCTGGCAGGCCGATCTGGCCGACGATTCGTTGGCAGATGTAGGCCAGCAGCGTCCTCCAGCGGTCAAGCTTGGGCAACTGCTCCGCAGCAGCCTTGACGTGCTGGATGGCCGCATGAACATTGGCGATCATCGACTTGATCAAGCCGGCTTCGGCGTGCATCGGCGTGAGGTACAGGGTGGTCTGGTTGCCGCTGCTGGCAGCGCGGCCGACGGCCGCGAGCAGCAGTGGCCGACTCGTCAGCGCCTCGCGCCGGGCCTGGGGGTTGGCCGCACGTACGTACCAGCTCCACCAGTTGTAGACCAGTGCCACGGCGCGCGCGGTGACCTGGCTGCGATGCATGTCCTGCGTCGTGAAGCCGCCCCAGCCCCATTGGTTCTTCAACTCGTCGAAGCCGTTCTCGCAGTCGCAGCGGCCGCGGTAGAGCTGGCCGATCGCCGCGAGCTCGTAGGTCGCATTGGTCGCCAGCACGGTGTATTCCCAGACCTGCGCGTTGTCTTGCACCTCGTCGTGCGGCAGCGCCAGCACGAGTTGTTCGTTGTTGTCCTTCTGACCGCGTTTCTTGGCCGTCAGCGCGATGTCGTGCTTGATGCGTCGGCGCAGCACCACCACACGCCTCGCTTTGCTCCAGCCGCTCAGGCGCAATTCGTCTTCGATGACCTGCCAGCCCTGACTGGCCTCGGTGGCGCGCGTCCAGTCCTCGCGCCTGAACAGCCGCTCGATCAGCCGCTTGACGTTGGCTGATCCGCGCAGGCGCAGCAGGTAGCGCAGGCCGCGCTGTTCGCACACGTCGATGATGTCTTCATTGCCGTAGCCGCAGTCCCCGCGCACCAGCGCCGGTGCTGCTGAGCCGAGTTCGTCGAGCAAGCGGCCCATGGCCGCCTTGGCGTGACCTGCAGCGTGCTGCTTGCCCGAACTCAGCACGGCGTCGAGCACCAGGCGCAGGTTGCCGACCCAGAAGGTGTGCAGCACGTGGCTGGGGCGTCCGGGCTTGTGCGGGTTGTAGCCGACCTCGGCACCTTCCTGGCGGCCGTACAGCGGCTTGATGGTGGCGTCCAGGTCCAGCACCCACGGCCGATCCAAGGCCTCGCGCACGCTGCTCATCAGCGCGCTGCGCATCCACGGCTCGCTGGCCTCGGGCACCATCGCCGCCAGCGTCCGGCGCACCGAGTCTTCGCTGACCATGCCGCGCAGCCCCAGCGCCTTGGCCGCCACCGCGTCGCCGCGAACGCCGGCAATGTGCGCGTAGCGCTTGCTGCCGGCCAGAATGCCCAGCATCAGCGTGCCCAGCACGTCGCGCGGGCGCGATGCGTTGGGGCTGCTGTAGTGCAGCGGGCAATCCGCCACCCACCGGTCGAACACACCGGCGGTGGCCAGAAACTCGGCGAAGAACACGATCTGCCCATGCGGCGTGGCTTGGGCCGCTTCGTCCCAGCTCACGTGCACGCGGCCACCCATCGTGTCGACCACCATGGCGTCCTCACTGGCCTGCGCCAGGAAGGTCCTCTTTGGTTCGTTGGCTTCACCCATCGGGTGAGTGTGCCAAACCAACCCAACCCAGCGCCAGCATTGAAAAAAATGGCGATAACACGGGGTCAACTGCGGTTTTTAGGGCAACGCTGAACAAGTCCCTCGCGCGTCGCGCATCCCGGCTGCGGGCGGTCTGCGTCGAAAGCAAATCCTCGCCATAGCTGCGGCTATGGCTGCGGTTTGCGCCTCGCATCCCATCCCGCGGCCGGGCGCGCGCCATCACGGGAACTTATTCAGCCTTGCCTTAGACGGTTTTCCAGAAAGGCCCGGTCGTCCAGAAAGCGGCGCAGCTGCTGCGACAGCTGGGCCACCGTGCGCTGCGTGTGTTCGCCGGCTTCCAGCCAGTCATGGTGCACGCGGCGGAGGCGTGGCTCTGGCTTCAGGGCCACCACGGCGGGTAGCGCCAGCACTTGGTCCAGCCGTTCGGAGAGCTCCTCCTGCCGTCGGCTCGACATCAGAAAGTCCCAGAAAGCGCGGAAGCTGCGCCCCTGGTCGGAGTCGCCGATGGCATCGCGCTCGCCCATGATCTCGTCGAGCAGCGCCCCCTTGCTGCCCTCCCACAACGCAATCTTCTCGCGCACCTTGCGGTCAAGTTGACGAAAGTTGTGCTCCACCTCGCGGAAGTCGGCCAGCAGCTCGCGCGCCAGTTGCTGGAACTGCTGGAAGCGGTCCTTCACCGCCGTGTCGTCCAGCAGCGGCACGTCACCGGCCAGCACGCGGGCGATCTCGGCGTCCAGCGCGTCGCGCTTCTGGCGTAGATCCGCAACCCGCTTGATCGGGTCGGCCTCGGTGCCAGCGCTGATCTGTTCCAGCAGCGCGAACAGCGTGAGCAGGCGCGACTCGGTGCCGACGAAGGGCCGCTCGGTGAGCTGTGCCAGCCAGGCGATGGCCTTTTCGGTGGCCGGCGTCAGGTCGAACTGCGCCTCGTCCGTACCCGGCTTGTAGAACTTGCGCAGCCAGCCCTTGTCGGGCGCGGCCCAGTCGTTCAGGTAGTCTTGCGCCTTCTTGGGGTAGGCCTCTGGCCCCAACTGCTCACGCAGAGCGTACAGCTCATCCTCCAGCGCCTCGGCGAGATCGGCCTCGCTCATCGTGCGCACATTCGGCGCGACAAACACCCGGTGCAGAAAGCTCGCCACCAGCGGCGCGTGCATGGATGCCAGCAGGCGCCAGGCGGGGTGGCGGTCGCGCAGGGTGGCGAGGGTGGCGTGGTCCATGGCCCAGGGCTACGCGGCGGTTTCTGATGGGTTGGCGGCGGCCAGGTACGCCAGCGCTACGGCTTCCGAATCCTCGATGGCAATTTCCACCGCACGCTTGGCGGCGTCGAGGAGGCGGGTGGCGCGCTGGCGTTGCGTCGCTATCTGACGGACAAGCACTGTTCTCGATAACGCAAGGGATTGGTGTTCGTGGACTGGGCTCGCGTAACAAAGGCTGCCTGACCTGCTCCCTTTAGCCGTACCAGCCTGTTCACTCGGATCGATAAGCGCAGGGCCTGTCAAGCCTCCCGTCGTCGAAGCTGTAGGCACAAACAAGACGCCCGAAACCAGAAACGTCAGCCCCCGCATGTGCGGCGCCTGATGGCCACTGGATTGCTCATAAACGGCGGTGGCGTGATGCGCAGCCACGATCCCCTGCAAGCTTGCGACGCGGGGAATCCCATGCCGATTGCTGAACAATTGCCATCGCTTCGAACACAGCGCATGCCCGAAGCAACGAGGGGACCCTCGTTTCTTGACTACATCTGGGTCATCCCGCTCTAACGACTCCATCCACTTGAGGGTATCCGAGGCAATCATGAAGGTCTATTTCGTTTCGCGCTATGAAGGCGTCATCCTCACCCGTTTGCAGCGCGGCGATGTGGCTGTTGCTTTCCGCACGAAACGACGCGGGGCCACCGTCCTGCCGAGATCCCTCCATCTCCGCCAAGTCGCCTCTACCGATCTTACTTCTGCGCCCATCGCTCGTTCCGTTCCAGAAAGCAGCACGTGCGGTATGACCAACTAAGCAGGGAGTGAATCATGGCTCAAAGAAAAAGCAATACGAACGGCGTCATCATCGGTAAGGGCAATGTCGGCCACGGCGCGGTGGTTTCTAAGACAGCCTACGAGGGAACGGTCATCGCTCGCGCAGTTGAGCGCGCCGGTCGTAACCCACACCTCAAGGGTCACGTCCATGAGGTTCTGGTGATGGATGCGCGCAATGCCCGCAATCTGCTTACCCTGAATGGTGCGAGCACTGAACTTACCAAAAGTACCACGGCTGGAAGCGTCGATCTGGTCACCATCAAAGGTGGCAAGGTGATCGAGCGCATCCAGGTCAAGGACGTCACCAGCCAAGCGGGCATCGAAAAGCTTGTCAAGCAATGCGCCAATGGCAAGTATCGAAGCGCGCAATTGGTGGGCTCCGAGGAATGTGCGCATGCTTTCAACAAGGCAGCCAAAAAGGCGGGTATTTCCAAGCGGATGGTCAGTACCGGTGTGTCGTCGAAAAGCACCGAGTCGCTGGCACAGCGCGCGGGAGCCACTGGTAGCGGCAGTCTCGGAAGCGCTATCGGACAGGCTGCCAAGGCAGGCGGCGCTGCTGGAGCAATCATCGGCGGTGGCGTTGCCGCCGTGAAAGGCTGTATCGACCTCATCGACGGCCGTGCAGACGCCGTGGAAGTGGCCGATACGGTAGTAAAGGCCGGCGCCAAGGGTGGCGTCAGTGGCGCAGCTGCTGGAGCTGCTGCAACAGCCGCGGGTGCAGGCGCTGCGGCCGCAGTCTCAGCGCTTGGCATGACCGGGATGGCTGCGACCGTCACCACGATTGGCGCACCACTTGCAGTTGCTGCCGGCATCGGCTACGTCGTCTCGGAAATCTTCGACTTGATTTTCGACTGAACCCTCATCACCCGTTACCACACAGAAGAGGCCTACATGAGCATCACCCTTCGCGACCCCGCAGGAAAATCTGTTCAGTTGTCCGACACCCCATTCGCTCAAGGCGGCGAAGCCGCTGTCTATGACGTGCCCCAGTTTCCAAACGTCGTGGTCAAGCACTACCACAAACAGGTGTTGGAAAACCGGGCCAACACTCTGCGCGCCAAAATCGAAGCCATGGCTAGCGATCCGGTGCTGAACCGCTTTAAGCAGCACCCCGCATTGGCTTGGCCGCGGTTCTCTGTCGTTGATGAACGTGGTCAATGGCGTGGCTATGCCATGCGCAAGGCGACTGGCGTACGCATGAACGTTCTTGCCCATGCGATAGCGTACAAGAAGCATTTCCCCGGCCTCGATCGCCCGTCCTTGGTCAGCTACCTGCTGAACCTGCTGACCACGATCCAGGTACTGCACGTGGCGAAGGTAATGATCGGCGACTACAACCCGGCCAACTTCCTGTGCGATCCCGGCAGCAACAAGGTCACGTTGATTGACTGCGACAGCTGGCAAGTCACCGCCAATGACAAATCTTTCCGCTGCCCCGTTGCCGCGGCGGACATGCTGGCGCCGGAGCTGCTCGGCAATGAGCTTGGCAAGATCGGTCGGACGCTGGCAAGCGAGCACTTTTCACTGGCCATCCTGCTCTTCAAGGTATTGATGCTCGGTCGTCATCCCTATGACGCGTGCGGCGGCGCAAGCCCTGTGGAAAACATCCGCAAGGGGTACTTCCCCTATGGCCTGGGCGGCGGCGGCATCCCTAAAGGACCGTGGTTCAATATCTGGAGCCACCTGCCCTACAAGCTCAAGGAACAATTCGTGCGCACTTTCAAGGATGGGGTCAGCAATCCGGCCAACCGGACGACGGCTGCCGAGTGGATCGAACTGCTCACTCTCTACCGGCACGAAATGGACAAAGGCTGGCACAGCACCGAGATCAGTCCCGCCATGCCCAAACCCAAAGACTACCGCGGCACGCAATCCATCTCGCAACCTCTCGTCCCCGAGAAACAGTAGTGACGGCCATGTCGCTGCTTTCCCCAATTTTTTCCCCTTCTCTCTCTTCCCACGTTTCCCCGTCACAGGAGATCACCATGACCGATTCGCACAACGACCTCATCGACAACCCCTCCCCGCGCTGCCCTGTTGCCCTGGTGCTGGATACCTCCGGCTCGATGGACGGCGAGCCGATCCGGGAGCTCAACGCCGGCATCCAACTCTTCATCGACGAGGTCAAGAGCGACGATCTCGCGCGTTGGTCGGTGGACCTGGCGGTCTATACCGCCGGCGGTTCGGCAGATTGCATTCAGTCGTTCATCGGCGTCGAGCAGATTGCTGGGTTTGCTACGCTCCATGCAAGCGGAAGCACCCCGCTCGGGCAGGCCGTTCGCATGGCCCTTGACGACCTGGCAGCGCGCAAGAAATCCTACCGCGACGCCGGTGTGCCTTACTACCAGCCGTGGCTTGTATTGATCAGCGATGGGGCTCCTACCGATGCCTGGCAGGATGCCGCTCGTCGCGCCAGGGACTTGTCCGAGCAGCGCAAGCTGGTCAGCCTGCCCATCGGTGTGCAAGGCGCGGACTTGGGAGTGCTGTCGCAATTTTCCAGCAAACCGGCTGTGGCACTGGACGGATTGAAATTCCGGGAACTGTTCCAGTGGTTGTCGGCATCAATGGCGCGGGTTTCGGCCAGCACTTCGTCCGATGCATCGGTACAACTTCCAAGCATGGATGGTTGGGGGAGCATCTGACATGGCGCGTAAACACAAACCACCATCCCGCCAAAGCGCCGGTGCATCTGTCATGACGCTCAAAGACAAACCATCACCCCACCAAAGTGATGATGCCGCTGTCGCGACGCACAAAGACAAACCGTCATCCAACCCCAGCGCCGATGGAGCCGTCACGGCCGAATCTGTTTTGGAGCCCCCATGTGTTGCCTTGATGCCAAACAGCGAGGTTGACGCATCGGTATCCGCGAGCGAACTGACAGCAGCGGTGCAATCTCTCCCGCCATTGCCAGTCCCCATGACGAGCTGGAAGCTCAGTGGCGATACCGTCATTGGCTTGGCGCACCGACGCAAAGGTTTGCCCTGCCAGGACGCGGTGGCCTTTCGACAATCGCAGCGCCCGATCCTGGCTTTGAGCGATGGCGCTGGTTCTGCCGCCATCAGTGAGCGGGGCGCCCAAGCGTTGGTGATCGGGATCACTCGTTTTCTGCAAACCATGGAAGACGATTTCTCACCTTGGCTGGATGGCGAAAACGATGCATCGCAAGCACAGGCAACGCGCTGGGCGGACAGGATGTTGCTGCATGCAAAAGGCTTGCTTGCTGATCTGGCGCACGGCGAGCGGCGCGACATACGCGATCTCCGCGCCACCCTCCAGGTCGCGATCATCGGCGAGCGCCGCATCTTTTGGTGGAAAGTCGGCGATGGGGCCATCGTGGCTAAATGCTCCGCCGGTTTGTGGTCGTTGGGCAATCCAACCAGCGCCAAAGGCGAGTTTGCCAATCAGACGTGTTTCGTTGATACGGCAAGCGCCAGCGATGTGCAATCTGGCGTGTTGCCAACCAGTGAAATTTTCGGTATTGCCCTGATGAGCGACGGCGGCGCCGAAAGGTTGGTTTCCTACGATGGAAGCAAGGTGGCGAACCGCCTTGGGGAATGGATGAATCACGTTGCGGAACAAAGATTCGCCACGGATCGAATCGCCCTTGCCTTTCATGAGCCAGCAATGTGGGAGCGTACGAGCTTGGATGATCGATCGATAGTGCTCGCCGCCAGGCTGCAGAATGTTCCTTCAACATGATGACGACGAACTTCAGGCGGGTACGGCTGGCATGGGTGGAGGTCGGCACAAGGCCAATTGGCCTCTCCCTCATCTAAACTGCGTCAGGGCGATCCCGCTCTACAGACTGAAACAACTTGAGGTTATCTGAGGCAATCATGCTGGTCTATTTCGTTTCGCGCCATGAAGGCGCCATTCGTTGGGCGCGCATCATGCAAAAGTTGGGCGGCTTGCCCTACCCGGTGGATCAATATGTCGAACACCTCGAACTCAGCCAAGTCAAGAAGGGCGATGTCGTGATCGGCACCCTGCCACTCAAGGCTTGCGCCGAGCTCACCGAAAAGGGGGCGCGATACGTCTCGCTCGATCTGTCGGTTCCGCCGCAGTGGCGCGGCCAGGAACTGAGCGCCACGCAAATGGCCAAATGCGATGCCAAGCTGACCCAGTACCGGGTGACCGTCAAAGAGACCTATGACCTCAGGCCGTCGCCGACGGCGAAAGCAGCGCCGACGCCGTCTGAGCCGGTCACCCTCATGCTGGTGAGCCATGAGCTCATGCCCCAGTACCTGGGCTATGTGCATGCGCACACCCCCTTGGTGGTACTGGCTGTCACCGACAGCATGAAGGAGCGCGGCAAAGCGCTCGAGCGGCTGCTGAACGCCGCGCCCATGCCTCCGCAGCGCATCGTCACGATCCCGCTGGAGGACGCCCAAGGGTATCCGGAGCTTCTGGAACAGGCGGACCAAGTGATGGACGCCTTCGTCAGCAAGAACCCCGAGTGCGCCCACATCAACCTCACCGGCGGCACCAAGCTGATGTCGATGGCGTTCGGCGAGGCAGGTCGATCCGCCCAACGTGAAGGCCACCCTGTGCGGCTGCACTACGTCGATACCGCCCACGGGCGTATCGAACGGATCGAACGCACCAACGCCAAAGCGGAACCGATGCGCCCGGTTCTGGGCGTGCACGCCGCCGTCTTGGCCTCGGGCAAGGAACTGGCGGGCTGCGCGAGCACCTCCGAACGGTTTCAAACCTTCATGCAGCGCCGAGACTTGCATGCGAAGTTGCTGTCGCTGCCGAATTACGTGCTCGGCGCGCTCAACGAGCTCGGTGCCGATATGACGAACTTGCACCGGAAGAAGTCGAACAGCCATTCCGGCATCAAATGGGTGCTGCCCGCCCAAAGCGACGCGCAGGCGCTGCGGTTCTCCATCCCGGTTCAACCCAAGAGTCCGTCACACCGAAAGCTGGCTCAAGCACTGCAGGGCAAGCTGGGCGCAGCCCTGTTCTCCAGTGGCGTGTTGCGCGAACACCCCAGCAGCGACGAACAGAAGCTCACGCTCATGCTCAGCTCGCCCGACGAAATCGACTATTTGATGGGCGGCTGGCTCGAGGCCCACCTGGCCTCCCTCATCGAAGCGGCCAAACCCGACGATTGGGCGTGCGGCGTTGAAATTGGAATAGGTGCTGGCAAATCCAACGAAATCGATGCACTGGTGACCTGTGGCAACCGCACGCTGCTGATCGAAGTGAAAACCGCGAACCTTGGTCGCTTCACCGAAGATAGCTCGGGGGAGAAGTCCACCAAAGCCCAAGACGCCCTCTACAAACTCGACTCCATCGGCCACGAGCTGGCCCGCAATTTCAATGAAAACTGGCTGGTCTCGGCCCGCCCCCTCTCGGATGCCGATGTCGAGCGGGCGAAAGACAAGCGCATCGTGCTTTTTGCACCCACAACAACAAGAACCGCAGATGGACAAGTGAAAACAGAGCCCACAACGGTCGCAGTCCGAAAGTTTGAGCGCGCACTCACCGATTGGGTCAAGGCCAGTCGCGCGCGGGTCGGCGGACGCAAAGCCGAGCCGTTTGAGCCGCTGCCCGTGTCTGAGACCTGGGAACGCAGGGCCAAGCGAGCCGCCGGCGAAGCAACCCCACCCCCCGCCCAAACCGAGGCCTTGCAAGCCCTGGCGAACCGGTATTCGCGCGCACCACACGCTCGCCAGCAGCCCGCTGCAACCCAGCAAAACCAGGCCAAACCATCCTCGAACCAGGGCCGGCCCCAAGGGCAACGCTGAACCAGTCCCTCGCGCGCCGCGCATCCCGGTTGCGGGCTGATCGTTCTCCGCAAACTTGCATCGTTCTCGCCCACGCCGGGGCCAGCCTACAGTGCGTGCATGGGCACCGCCAATGAACTCCCCCTGCTCGAACAGGCGCTTTCCGACGATCGCCTCCTCGCGGGTTGGGAGCGCGTGCGGGCCAACGCGGGCGGACCCGGCGTCGATGGCGTCACCGTCGAACAGTTTGGGGGCAAGGTGCTGCGGGCGCTTGCGGGCCTGCGCCAGCGCGTGACCGCCAGCCACTACCAAGCCCTGCCGCTGCGCCGCATCGAGATCACCCGGCCCGGAAAAGCGCCGCGCGTCCTGGCCGTGCCCTGCGTGGCCGACCGCGTGGTGCAGAGCGCCGTCGCCCTGACCATCAGCCCGCGGCTCGACCCAGGGTTTGAAGATTTCAGCTTCGGCTACCGGCCGGGCCGCAGCGTGCCGCGGGCCGTCCAACATCTGGCCGAAGCCCGCGACAGCGGCCTGGTCTGGGTGGCCGAAGCCGACATCCAAAGCTGCTTCGACCGCATTCCCTGGGCCGCGCTGCTGCAACGCCTGGGCGAAGTGCTGCCCGACGCTGGCCTGCTCGCGCTCATCCAGCACTGGCTCAGCCTGCCGCTGCAATGGCCCGATGGGCACCAACAAGTCCGCTGCATGGGCGTGCCGCAAGGCTCGCCGCTCTCGCCACTGCTCTCCAACGTCTTCCTCGACGGCATGGACAAAGAGCTCGCCGCAGGCCCGTGGCGCGTCATCCGCTACGCCGACGACTTTGTCATCGCCGCTGCCAGCCGCGAGGAAGCGCGCCGTGGCCTCGCCCAAGCCGCCCGATGGCTGCGGCGCTTGGGTCTGCGGCTCAACCTGGACAAAACCCGCGTCATCCATTTCGACCAGGGCTTCAGCTTCCTGGGCGTGCGCTTTCGGGGTCGGCAAATGAGCGCCGTACAACCCGGTGCCGAACCCTGGGTGCTGCCCCGAGCAACCCAGCCCCGGCCCCACAGCCCCAGCAGCAAGCCCGCCCAGCACAGCCGCAGCCCCGCGCCGACAGCCAGGGCTTCGGCACCCGCCACCCCACCCTCGGCCCAGCCCGAGCCACTCGGCCCCGCCGCGCCCTCGCCGAACGCGGCTGCATCGGCACAGCCCAGCCAGCCCCGAGCCGCCGACGCAACCCTGCAAGACCTGCAGCGCCTGAGCGTTGCGCCGCCCAACGAGCCGAGCCCGCCTCGGCTGCGCACGCTCTACCTGACCGAGCCCGGCGCCTACCTGCACATCGACGGCGAACGACTGCTCGTGGGCAAAGCAGGCGAGGAACTCGCCAACATTCCCGCCGAGAAAGTGGACCAAGTAGTCGCTGACGCCGAGGGTGCCGTCAGCTTCGGGGCCTTGCGTCTCCTGCTGCGGCACGACGCCACACTATTGCTCACCCCCGGCGCCAGCGACGACCCCGCCGGCCTGCTCACCCCCATCAACGGCCGCCAGGTGCAACTGCGTGCGGCCCAGTTCGCCCGCCTCAGCGACGGCCCCTTCCGGCTCGCGCTGGCCAAGCGCATCGTGCAAGCCAAAATCAGCAACGCCCGCACCGTGCTGCGGCGCTACCGGCGCTTCCGGCCTGAAGGCGACCGCGGCGAAGACCAAGCCCTGCAACGCCTGCACGCCCAGTGCGCCCAGGCCCCCACCCTGGAGGCCGTGCGCGGCTACGAGGGGCGCGCCGCACGTCTGCATTTCGAAGCACTCGCCACCCTGATCGATCCACGCTGGGGCTTTGACTCGCGCAACCGCCAGCCGCCCCAAGACCCCGTCAACGCGCTGCTGTCCTACGGCTACACCGTGCTGTTCCACAACGTGCACACCTTCATCCTGCGCCGAGGGCTCGACCCATTCGTGGGCGCCTTGCACGCGCCGCGCGACGGCCACGCCGCCCTCGCGTCCGACCTGATGGAGCCCTACCGCAGCCTTATCGTCGATGCCACCGTGGTGCGCTTCCTCACGCAAGACGACCTCAGCCCCGAAAGCTTCGACCCCGACCACCCCGGGCGCATGCCGCTCGAAGTCAAGCGCCGATTCATACAAGCCTTGGAACGCAAACTGGCCAGCCCGGTCGGCCGCGACGGCAGCCAAGAGGAACCCGCCGATTGGCGCCGCCTCATCGAACGCGACGTCAACGCCTGGGCGGCTGCTGTCACCGGCTCGCCCGACCGCTACCAACCCTGGCTGGCACGTTGAACCTCCTAACTCCGGTGCGCCATGAGCAGCCTCGTCGTCTTGGCCTACGACATCGCCGATGATCGTCGGCGCCGCCGCGCCGCCCGCCTTTGCGAGCAACGCATGATGCGCGTGCAGGAAAGCGTCTTTGAAGCCTGGCTCACCCCCGCCGAGCTCCAGCGCCTGTTGGACAACCTGCATGCCGAGATCGACCCCCACGCCGATCAAATCCGGGCCTACACGCTCAACCTGCGTGACTTCGGTCGCCGCCAGGTGCTCGGTGCAATGCCCGCCGCGGCCCCCGTTGAGGACTATTACCTCTGCTGAAGCCCGCCATGCCTGCCGATACCCTCAGCACCGCCACCGAGCGCTTGCACTTGATCGCGTTCGACGTTGCCGACGACCGCAGACGCTACCGCCTCACCCGCTTGCTGCAACGCTACGGCGAGCGCGTGCAAGAGAGCGTCTTCGAAGCCTGGATGAGCGCCGCGCAGCGCGGCGCACTGCTCAGCGCAGCACGGGGCATCCTCCACAGCACCCAGGACCGCCTGGTCTGCTACGCCCTCACTGGCGACGAAGCCCGACGCATCCGCACCATGGGCTGCGGTCGGCCCGTCACGCCCAACCCCGACTTTCATTTGGTTTGACCCGCAAGCTTGCAAATGCCCTTCTTTGACCGGCCTGCGGCTACGCTCTATGCAGAGCCCAGCCCCAGCGCAGCACCGCGCCCAGGCGAGCCCCCCCCAAGAGCGCGGCACCGCCTGGCCCATGCAGACAAAAGCCTGTCGGCGCCTGCGCTGCCGCGGCTGCAGCAGGCCACAGCGCCTGTTGCCCCAGTGCCCGACGGAGGGAGGCCAACCGCCGGGGCCGAGCACGGCCGGACAGCATGTGATCCCCCGCGTCCAACGGGGCGCTGTGCAGAGGATGCGGCCCAAAGCGCGCCGCGACACCTGCCCATCAGGTGCGCGACACCCGGCGGCTGCGCAGTCCGGGCGCCGCGCGACGCCAGCCGGACCGCTCGCTCCTGGGCGACCCGTTTGTGGACAAAAAAACCACAAGTCGCGCAGATCGTTGATTTATATGGAAAAACTGGATGAATCAGCCCACCATCGCGCCACCGACCGCGCCACGACCCGTCGCCCGCCGCGAAGTGTCCAAAAAACCCTTGACAGACAGGCACTTGCGAAGGCAGACTTTTCCCGTACCCGGTTCATGAACGGGATTAAGACTGTCGGCCTCCACCAGTGCCCGAAGTTTCGGGCCGCTTTTCCCGTACCCGGTTCATGAACGGGATTAAGACTAGGGGTCTGGAGCCCGTCCAGGAAGGTTTTGGTTGTCTTTTCCCGTACCCGGTTCATGAACGGGATTAAGACATCATATCTCATCTGAAGTCATAACCTCTTACTTTTCCCGTACCCGGTTCATGAACGGGATTAAGACGGCACAGCGAGAACTTTCATTAGAGACTCCTAAGCTTTTCCCGTACCCGGTTCATGAACGGGATTAAGACGAGAACTTTGTTGCTCATAACTAACTCCTAAGCTTTTCCCGTACCCGGTTCATGAACGGGATTAAGACACGGGCCCCCCTCCGGGCGGATCCAGGCATTCACCTTTTCCCGTACCCGGTTCATGAACGGGATTAAGACGATATAAGCCTCACGGTCGTTTTGGGCGGGCACCTTTTCCCGTACCCGGTTCATGAACGGGATTAAGACTCGGTGGCGGGCATGTTCAGTACTTTCATGTTACTTTTCCCGTACCCGGTTCATGAACGGGATTAAGACAGGGACTGCGATAACCTTGATGTTGCTCATAACTACTTTTCCCGTACCCGGTTCATGAACGGGATTAAGACGATACATCAAGGTAGTTCAGATCAGCATCTTTACTTTTCCCGCACCCGGTTCATGAACGGGATTAAGACGTTCGTCGTAGTTCATAGCTATCTCCTGCCAACTTTTCCCGTACCCGGTTCATGAACGGGATTAAGACTTATCTTGCAGATGTAGCAGTACCTAGCTATACTCTTTTCCCGTACCCGGTTCATGAACGGGATTAAGACCCATAAATGGCCCCGGAGGTCTTATCTTTAATGGCTTTTCCCGTACCCGGTTCATGAACGGGATTAAGACTCGCGCCCTTTGCGGAAAATCGGCGCGGGCTTGCTTTTCCCGTACCCGGTTCATGAACGGGATTAAGACTTGGACGTAGGCTTCTTTGTCGTTCTGGGCGGCTTTTCCCGTACCCGGTTCATGAACGGGATTAAGACGCATAGATGGCGTCACTATTCTTATCCCGAATGGCTTTTCCCGTACCCGGTTCATGAACGGGATTAAGACGTACGGCGATGATCTTCAACATGGTATACTCCTACTTTTCCCGTACCCGGTTCATGAACGGGATTAAGACTACACCATAACGACGTTTACCGCCTTATATCCTTTTCCCGTACCCGGTTCATGAACGGGATTAAGACTCTAGTGGTTTTGTCTTTCAAGGCGACCCAGGGGCTTTTCCCGTACCCGGTTCATGAACGGGATTAAGACGGGCCGAACGAGGCCGAAATAGAGAACGTTCGCAGCTTTTCCCGTACCCGGTTCATGAACGGGATTAAGACGTGTTCTCCCCGTCCTTGCGGATGACGAGCAACCTTTTCCCGTACCCGGTTCATGAACGGGATTAAGACAGCCTCATCTTGAGGATTTGCGAGCGTGAAGTCTTTTCCCGTACCCGGTTCATGAACGGGATTAAGACACAAACCCGACCGAGCAAGAATCGGCCTGAGAAGCTTTTCCCGTACCCGGTTCATGAACGGGATTAAGACGGTTCTGGTTTTCCTTGCGCTCATTCTTGAAGCTTTTCCCGTACCCGGTTCATGAACGGGATTAAGACGTTTGTTGCGCTTTCATCATGAGTCCTTTGCAACTTTTCCCGTACCCGGTTCATGAACGGGATTAAGACCGTCCCGCCAGAGCGACCGCAGTCGCCCAAGACACTTTTCCCGTACCCGGTTCATGAACGGGATTAAGACGTCGAGGTCGTCGAGGTCGATGTCTTCCTCCAGACTTTTCCCGTACCCGGTTCATGAACGGGATTAAGACCCGAAACGGACAATCGTTGCACGGCTGGGTGTTCATCTTTTCCCGTACCCGGTTCATGAACGGGATTAAGACAAAATAGTGGCGCCACCCGAAGGTGGTACCGCCTTTTCCCGTACCCGGTTCATGAACGGGATTAAGACTCAAGAGCTTGGTCGACACAAAGGCTGAACGCTTTTCCCGTACCCGGTTCATGAACGGGATTAAGACGAAGTATTCCAGTTAGAAATGTCACCGTTAAAGGCTTTTCCCGTACCCGGTTCATGAACGGGATTAAGACCTCCCGCATGTAGTTTGCGAGAATCCGCTTGTTATTTTCCCGTACCCGGTTCATGAACGGGATTAAGACCACTTGGCTCGACGCGCAAGGAGCTTTCCGGCTTCTTTTCCCATACCCGGTTCATGAACGGGATTAAGACATCCACGCCGGAGCGCTTCACAGACAGGCTGCATAAACACAACGCGACTGAGCCTGGGATCTTGCTGATCCCGCCTCTGTATGCGCGCACCTGGATTGCTTGGATCGTCTGACTTTGGCCGTGGACGCTTCCAAAAACGCACATAGGCGCAGCATGGCACATCGCGCTGCTCGGGCAGAAATTCCTTGGCGATGCGTTTCTCAGCTGGCTAGTGTTGCCCCTTTTGGTTGCTCTGGTTGCGATTCCCTAGTAGCGCAAAAAGGTAGAAATCACGGGGGTAGAAACGATTCGGAGTTTTATTTCAGAAGAGCTTCTGAAGCAACGTGGCATCGACGATGACGGGAATGCCGATGTCATCAGCCGGGCGTGAGTCTGAGGATGAAGAAGATGAGGAAGTCAAAGCCACTTACGAGCGCGGCAAGCGAATGACGGAAGAGAAGTATGAAGCGTGGCACCGTGCGGTTTGGGGGTACTATTGAGTCACCCCGGATTGACGTATCACTATCTGATTGAGTTCTGGTTTTCGCGCTTTCTTCGCCAAAATATCTGGGTATGCGTCAAAGTTGGTTGGAAAGCGTTCTCACGGTCAGCGCCGCACATGCGCCCACATTCGCAAATCATGTATCTTTCCCGCTAGTCGCGTAAGATACGGTTATCGACAAGCGTAAAAAGTATTGTTCCCCATGCTGCATCGCCATCTCAACCATCAGCGCTACACCCTCGCTGCGATCGACGACGTGATCTCACGCGGTCGGTGGCAGGACTGGGCTGATCTGCGGCGAGCGGTACTGGCTGACCGCACCCTGCTCGATCAGGTGGAGCGGGTCTGCCGGCCCTACGCTTCCGACCTCTACGCCCAGCGCCATCACTTCTGGATGCACTATGCCAAAGAGCACCGCACCGCTGCCTGACTGGGAACTCGTCTTGTCCTCTGCCGCACGTCTCCAACGTATCCTGCCGGATGCCGTGCTGGTCGGAGGAACTGCCTCGGCAATCCACGCCGGGCATCGCTTCTCGCGTGATGCCGATCATGTGCTGACTGACCTACGCCACCGCTTCGACGACGTGCTTGCCCAGCTTGAGTCAGTCGCTGGCTGGAAAACTGCTCGTGTGCAGCGCCCGGTGCAAATCCTTGGCAGCCTCGATGGTATTGAAACCGGCGTTCGTCAGCTGACCCGCGATGGGCCGCTGGAAACAGTCGTGGTGGACTACCACGGTGCGCGAATCACCGTCCCGACCGAAGGTGAGATTCTGCGCATCAAGGCCCTCTGGCGTGTTTTTGGGCGTCAAAGCGGGCATGACCAATTCCCTCTCAGCCTAAATCCGGCAGTTGACCGCTTTGAGCTGAATGTAAGGTGTTGATGTTTGAACCGTTTTCGGGTGCAAAAGCCGTTCACCGCTTGGGTGGGTGCGCCCAACTGCCGGATTTAGGCTCAGTAGTCGCTCGGGATCAGGCGCTCGACTTCTTTCAGGAATTCGTGGCGCGCGGCTTGCACGGCGCTGCGGTGTCGCTCAGCGCGCATCAGTCCCGCGGACGAACCGCTGTCGGCCGCCAGAACGACCCGCGCCTCGGCGTCTTTCTTCAGCTGGTCGAACGCCAGCACGGCCACCATCAAGGTGCCCAGAGTCAGCGAGGCATTCAACTTTTCTCCCTGCATTGCTTTCTCCTGTTCTTCTTCTTCGAACGGCTCAGTTCAGGACGAGGAGGCTTTTCCCGTATCCGCTTCATGAACAGGATGAAGACCTGCCCGATCGCGGCAGGGGAAGCGGCCCTCGGCTTTCGAGGCGTTCCTGTCTCAGCCGAGCGCAGTGGCCTGCACTCTTGCAACTTTCGGCTCGCTCTCGGCTGCAGAGCGCAGCGTATCCACTGGCGGGCGGCTGATCGCCTGGCCTCGGCGCGCGCCGAAGAGCAAGCCGCAGGTGCAGCGCACCCGCGCCTGAGCAATTGTTTCGCTGGTTTTTACCCGCGAGGACCGCGTGATTTCAGTTTGGGCCGCGCTGAACAGTTCCTCGCGCGCCGCACATCCCGGCCTCCACATTACCGGCATGGCGCTGGCTACTGCCGCACGGCGCGGCCCGAGGGCCGGGGGACAAAGGCTCTCAGAGCTCAGAAGGCCCGGGTATCTTGCTGCGCGCGTTGGCGTAGCCGTGCGTCTTCAGCAGCTTTCATTTGGGCCTTCATCTTGCCCTCGTTGTTGCGGTCGAGCAGCTGCAGGTAGGTGGTGGTGTCGGGCCATCCGCGATTGACGCGCACCTCCATGCCCTGGGGCTGAGCCCAGCGGGCGCTCACTTCCCCGAGCCCATAGTTGCCGACGAGGGCGCTGGGCCTGCCATACTTGACCGAGACGGTTTCCACGACGCGCTTGACCAATCCAGTATCCATGAAGGCAGGGAAGGTGTAACGCGCGGAAGCAAAGGTGTTGTCGTCCTCGGTGTAGCAGACCTGGAGCTCGGTGGAGCCTTCGGGCACGCCGTTGGTGCTGTAGAGGTCGCAGTAGTAAGCGTCATCCACCCGCGTGGGCACAAGACCGGCCTGGGTGAGCGCTTGGCGCAAGCTCGCGCGGCTGGCGCCTTTGAGGGGGGTGCCAAAGAGGCTGAGCGGGCTCGGCTGCGGTGCCGCGGCAGCCCAGGGCGCGGTGAGCACAGCGGCCAGTGCGCAAGCGAGCAGGCCAGCAAAGCGGCGGGCAGCAGATGCAGCGTTGAAAGCAAACATGGATTCCTCCCAAATGATGTGACGGTTGATGAACAGAAATAACGGGAGGGGAGTGTGCCCGCTGGTGACGCGCACGGTGCCTGATGCAAGCTTGCGAGCACTTGGGGCAACGCTGAACCCGTCCCTCGCGTGTCGCGCATCCAGTCCCGCCGCCGCTCGCGCATCATCGCGGGAACGAATGCAGCGTTGCCTTACCTCCGGGTGTTCAAGACGTCTTTGAGTGTTTGTTCAATCACGCGCGCTGACACTGGAGAGCCCGTCAAGATGCCGCAAAACTCCGCCGCGCCGTCCACGAGCGTGACCCAGCGGCCGGTGCCGTTGGCCCGCGACGCCTGAAGGAGTTTTTTGACGAGGAGCTCGCACTGTTTGCCGTCACAACCGGCGTGGTGTGGAGACGTCCGACTCACCCAGACCAAGATACCACCGGGGACGAGCAGCAGCGTCCAGCCTTGTTGACGGCTTTCCCCAACCGCTCGGAGCTCATCGATTGCATTGAGCCGACCCGAGTTGCTGAGCGGTAGCTCTGTTTTGACCTTGCGGCGGTCGCTCAAAACGGAGTAGCCCTGCCCCGCAAGGTCGGCTAGGTGTAGTTTCTCAAAACGTTGTTCCCGTTCATCCCGAGACGAGTGACAGGGGGTTTGCCGGCGGTGGCGCTGTGGGGGCGGTGGAAGTTGTAGTACCGCATCCAGTGAGGCAACTCTTCGGTGCGATGCCGCGATGAGGGGTACACGTAGGCGTAGGCCCACTCACGCAGCAGAGTCTGGATGAAGCGCTCGGCCTTGCCGTTGGTGCGCGGCGTGTAGGGCCGCGTCCTCAGATGTCGCAGACCCAGTCGGCGCAGCAGCGTGGCAAAGCGGCGAGACTTGTAGGCCGAGCCGTTGTCGGTCATCACGGCCTGTACGCGCACGCCCAGGCTGGCGTAGTAGCGCAAGGCAGCCAACAGGAAGGTGCAGGCGCTGCGGCTGGTCTCGTCATCGAGCAGTTGGCTGAAGCCGACGCGGGAGTGGTCATCAATGGCCACGTGCAAGGCCTGCCAGCCGGCATGGGGCGTGTACTGGGTGCGGTCTGCCGTGACCCGATGGCCGGGACGCTCGAAGCGGTAGAGCTTCTTGGTGTCGAGGTGCAGCAACTCGCCAGCGCTGCTGCGCTCGTAGCGCGGCCCAACGGGCCGCTGCTGCAGGGGTGGCAGCTTGGCCAGCCCCGCAGCCTGGCAGGCGCGCGCCACGGTGCTGCGCGAGAGCCCCACGCGCTCGGCGATGCGCTCGTAGGTCAGCCTCTGCGTGCGCCGCAACGCCAGGGCACGCTCGACCTTGGCAGCGTCGCTGCGCCGCGGGCTGCGGTGCGGCCGCGAGCTGCGGTCGAGCAGCTCAGAGTCGCCCTGGACGTAGCGGCGGTGCCACTTGCGTGCAGTGCGCACGCTCACCCCGGCGGCCGCCGCCGCTGTTGTGAGCCCCACCCGCTGGACTTCTCTGACCAGATGCGCTCGACCTTTGGGCGTCATTGAGGCATTCTTGTGAACGTTCATCCGAGGTTCTCCTGAGGAAGTTGGCCGGCTTGAGAACCTCCATCTTCCTCTACCTCGGGTGAACAACCTGTTGGGAAACAACAGCTAGGTGCTCTTGAGCCGCCTTCAGCGGCTCAGGAAGTGGCAGATCCTGTTGATTCCGGTCGATGGCAGCGACCAGCTTTTGGAACACGGCGGGCGCGTCCGCTTGTGTGAGCAAGTGGACTTGCAAAGCCCGCGCCAGCCTGCCCACCTCTGGGTCAGCAGGCCAACCAGGCCGCAAGGCGATGGCCACGGCCGCGTTGCCCCCGAGTTGACGCGCCAAGTCCGCGATGTCCGCCAATTGCGTGCCCTTGGACGAGTCCTCAGCATCCGGGAGCTTGATGTCGATGCACACTAGCCGGCCTTTGTGGCAGGCCACGATGTCAATCTCTCGAACGATCTTGGTCTGCTCGCCAGATTCCAAGGTGTCGAGCAATTTCAGCGAATGGCGCACCCGAATACCGCAGGACTCCAAGCCCGCAGCAATGAAGCGCTCAAACGCATCGCCACCACTGACCGGCTGCACACCCGGTAGGAGCGGATAGAGGGCTTCCCAGCGCCAGCGCCGGTGGCCGCGCTCGCGGGTGAATACCAAGTCCAAGGCTTGGCGGATGGGCAAGGGGCGCACCGCATTGGCTTTGCACCGATGCTGCCCAGGAAACTGGGCGATCACCAGGTCTTCCACGGACATGAGCCGGTCGAGCGTGTCTGCGGGAGGAACGTCGGGATCGTCGCGTTGGTCGATGGGCAGGGTTCGCAGAAAGCCCTCGCCTTCATCTTGCGTCAGCTCGTACCACCGGCCGTTGATTTCCCGGTAAATCACGCGGCAGGAGCTCAGGTCGGTCGACAGGCTGAGCTCGATGGCCGCAGCCGACATGAGCTTGTTGCCGCCGGTGACGTTGACCAGCCAATGCACATCGGGCGCGGCCTCGAAGCAGTGCAGCAGGCCCTGGCGCACGTCCTCGGGCTGCATGCTGCCCTGCACCCGCTCGACCTTCGTGGACAGGCCGCGCGCGTCGAGCCAGCGGCGCAAGCTACGCTCGAGTCGCTGGGCGGGCTCAATGGATCGGCGTTCGTCGTCGGTGCAGTAGAGATGGATGGTTTGCAACTGCGCTCCGTAACGGTCAGCCATGTGCAGAGCGAATTCAAGCGACGGCAGCAACTGCTCGCTCACCAGCAGCACCAGACGCACAGGCCAGTTTGTCATGATCAAGCTCATCCACGACGAGGCAGCAAAGGACACAACTATACCGGCGGGATAGCGCAACACCCATCAAAAATCCAGCGCCCCCCGACCGCGCCCCATGCGCTGGAGACGACGGCGGTTCACATGCGGCTGGCTGGCGCGGCGCATGCCCAGGAGCGAGGGCGCCAGCCCGGTCTGCGCCACCCAGGCCTGGCGCTTGCGCTGCGCTAGCGGGTTGGCTGAGCGGCTCTGCGATGCTTGGGGTTTGTTTTTCATGGGGCTCTCCTGCGAAAAACCGGGATTCTTCGCGGGCCGCTACCGCCTCGGCGCCCGTGCAAGCTTGCACGGGCGCGGCGACAGCAGGTTGCCGGTTAGATTTCACCCCGTCGCAACGCAGCATCTGTCGCATCCATGATCTACCTGCTCAATTCCCCGGTTCTCACCGCCTACGGCGATTGGCGCCTGAGCGGGCCGCTCAGCCCGCAAGAGGCCCGCGCGCGCTTGCACGGGCAGACCGTGCGCTCGGCCATCGGCCACGCGGGCAGCGCCCAGCTGCTGGAGCGTCTGCTCGGGCAGCCGGTGGCCGTGCAACGGGTGACCGCGCGCATGGAGCCGGGCGACGCCGCCTTGGTGCTGCGTTTGCTGCAGCGTCTGCCTGAAGGGGTCTTGCTCGACGACGAAGAACTGCAGCGCACGCCCTTCGAGCTGGCGTGGCTCGAGCGCCTTGACGACCCGGCAGCGGCGGCTCGCGCCGAGCCCAAGCGGGCCGCATGATTCCAGTGTCCCCCCCTGATCCGCAACTGAAATTCACGATGAACATGTCCGCATTCGATCGCCGCATTCTGATCTGCACCACCGGGATGTCGCCGCAGGTGGTCACCGAGACGCTGTTTGCGCTGGCGGTGCGCCCGAGCGCCGGCCAGCAGCCCTGGGTTCCGACCGAGGTGCATCTGATTTCCACGCGCCAGGGCGCGGAGCATGCGCGGCTCAATCTGCTGTCGACCACACCGGGGTGGTTTCACAAGCTGCGCGCGGACTATGGCTTGCCGCCGATCCTGTTCACGCCCGAGCATATCCACTGCATCGAAGCGCAGGACGGCCAGCCGCTCGAGGACATCCGCACGCCCGCAGACAACGAGGCGACGGCAGATCGGATCGCCGAGCTCATCCGCAGCTTTTCCCAACAGGAGAGCGCCCAACTGCATGTGTCGATTGCCGGCGGGCGCAAGACCATGGGTTACTACCTGGGCTATGCAATGTCGCTTTATGGACGGGCACAAGATCGGCTCTCGCACGTGCTGGTCAACGGGGCGTTTGAGTCGCACCCGGAGTTTTACTACCCCACGCCCTATGAGCGCGTGATCCACACCCGCGACCCCAAGAACCCGCTGGCCCTGGATTGCCGCAACGCCCAGGTCGATCTGGCGGAGATCCCCTTCGTGCGCCTGCGCGATGGTTTGCCGCAGCGCCTGCTCCATGGGCATGCGCGCTTCACGGAGACGATCGAGATCGCCAACCTGGCACATGCCTCGCCGGTGCTGCGCATCGACTTGCGCCGTCGCAGCGTCGAGGTCAGCGGCCTGCCGGTGGCACTGGGTGAGTCTGGCTTTGCGCTCTATGCCTGGCTGGCCAAACGCGCCCTCACCGACGAGCCGGAGGTGGACTGGACCGACCCGGCGCAATGGGACGGAGAGTTTGTGCCGCTGGTGCGTCGGCTGTTTGGCGAGTTCGACAGCGTCAGCGAGCGCATCGAGGAAAGCTTGCGCCGCAATTTCAAGGAGCGCAGCAACGAAACGGCCCACTATTTCCTGCCTTTGCTCAGCCGAGTCAACAAGGCGCTCGAAGAAGCGCTGGGCGAGGCTCTGGCGCGGCGGGTGCAGGTGGTGCGCGTGGGGGAAAAGCGTGGCCGCAGCGCCGAGACCGGCAGCCGCTATCGCCTGCCTGCCGACCTGCCGATTGAAATCGAATCCTGAGAGGCTGAGAGGGAATTGGTCATGCCCGCTTTGACGTCCCAAAACACGCCCGAGGGCATTGCAAATGCGCGCCGTAGCTCGAGCTACGGCTGTGCTTTGCCCCTACTCGGACGCGGTTTGTGGCGCCTCTTCGGGCACGCCCAATTCCCTCTCAGCCTCTGAGCCGATACGGCACAGAACCGACGCAACCGCATTGGCGGGTGAAAGATCAAAAACACACTTTTTGGGAGGTCCATCCATGCTCGACTCCATCCGCGCGCTCTGGCGCTCCAGCAAGCGGGCTGCCCGCGTCAGCCCCGAAGCCCGCACGCCAGCGAAGGCCCAGCCGGGCCATGCAGCACCGCGCACGTCGCAGCCCGCGCCCCTGTATGGGCCGCAAAAGATGCCGGTGAGCGCCGAGCAGGTGGCGGCCATGCGCGCGGAGGTCGGGGCCGCCGTGGCGCAAGGCATCGTCGCGCAGCCCACCGAGGCCCAGTGGGCGATGATTCTGTCCAGCCACCCCGCCACGTGCGTGGTGGCGGGAGCGGGTTCGGGCAAGTCCACGACGCTCGTGCTGCGCGTCGTGTTCATGTGGTGCCACCTGGGCATCCCGCCCGAAGACATGACGGTGATTTCCTTCACCCGCGCCTCTTGCGAGGAACTACGCCACAGTCTGCAGCGCGTCCTGTCCTTTGAGCCTTGGCGCCAGCGCCTCGCACCCGAGGATGCCGCACACTTGGAGGAGCGCTGCCGAACCCTGGTCAGCACGTTCCACGCGGCGCTGGGCCGGGTCTCGCGACGCGTGTGGGGGCGCGCCGAGTGGTTCGATCTGATCGAGCCCAACGCGACCCTGCGCGACGAGCGTGCCGATGACCTCGACAACCCCGTGCTGGGCGGGCCGCTCACGAAGGGGCAACGCGACTTGCTCAATACCGCCTACCGCAGCCTGTTCAACGAAGACCGGGTGTTTCGCCAACACATCATCGCTTTGCTGCGCCATGAGTGCGATCGGCATACCCTGCTGCGCCGCAATTCCGCTGAGGTCAAGCACTTACAACTGGCCAGCGAGCGCGATCTGGAGCTGGCCCAGCGCATCCAAGCGCGCTGGGGGAAGGACTGGGTGCTGCCTGGGGTCGATCCCACGCCGTTCGTCGCCTTTCGCGCCAACAACCTGCCCTTTTACGCCAACGGTCGCATCATCAAGACCGGCATGCCCATCTTTCTGAGCCTCGGCGGCATGAAGGACGACAAGTTTCTGTTCTCCAAAGACGACCGCATCGGCCAGGGCAAGCGGGCGTTCTCTGTCGTTGGCGCACTCACCATCCGGCGGCAAATCATCGAGCGGTACTGCGACCGGGAGGTTCTGCATCTGGATCACACCGAAAAGCTCGAATGGCTGCGCTACCGGCTCGAGCACCTGGCCGACGAGGACTTCCGCAACGTCAGCGCGCCTGCATTCGACGTGCAACTGCGCGGCGAACCGAAGGCGGTGGGTGTGGTGGAGGCTTTCTACGCCCAGGCGAACTTCATGGAAAGCCTGGGGCTCGACGTCGCCCAAGCGTGCCAGCGCGCGCAAGGCCAGCTCGCCTCGGGTTCCAGTGAATGGCATTTCTGCGCTGCCTTGGCGCGCTTCTGGCCCAGCTTCGAAGCGCAGCTGCGCAGCCTCGCCGTGCCCATGCGCCGGTTCAATCGGGCGTTCTTGGACCTGGGCGAGCAGGCACCGACACAGCCGGCCGTCCCTGCCGACGCGCTGCGGCCTTTCACCCATTTGCTCATCGATGAGTTTCAGGACATCTCGCCGCAAATCGTGTCGTGGCTGCGCGCCATGCAGCGCCGCGTGCGGGCATTGGGCGCTGCGCCCAGCCTCATGGCGATTGGCGACGACTGGCAATCGATTTACGGCTGGCGCGGCAGCGCGCCGGATCTGTTCATCGACTTCGCGCGGCATTTCCCGGTGCATCCGCAGCTGGGTGGACCGCTGCAATGCCGTTTGATGGACAACTTCCGCAGTGTCGAGCCGATTTTGCGCGACGCCGAACGCATCGTGGCTGCGGTCGGGGTGAAGGTGGACAAGCAAGCCCAGCCGCGGCGTCGCGCCGATCCGGCGCTGGACCACGGTGTGCGCCTGATCAAGGGCGTGCAGGTCCGAAGAGATCCCAAAGCCGTCGTCGCAGCGATCCACGAGCAGCTCGCCTTTGTGCGCAGCTTGGCGCGGTCCGACAAAAACAAGATCCTGGTGCTGAGCCGCTCCAACGAGACGCTGAACACCGTGGAAAAAGCGCTGCGCAAGGCCGGCGGCGTCAAACCCGGCGAGGTTCGCTTCGAAACCTTTCACCGCGCCAAAGGGCTCCAAGGCGAGGTGGCCATCCTCTGCGAAAACTGCGTATACGAGGAAAGCCACCCGCTGCGCAACGCGATCTACGCCGCCAGCGGCCTGTTTCGCCAAAGCTACGACGAGGCCGCACGCGATGAGGCTTTGCGTCTCGCCTATGTCGCTGTCACCCGCGGCATCCGGCGTGTGCTGTGGTTCGTCGATCAACCCAAAGGGGCTTCGGCACTGCTGCCTTCGCGCCCGTGACGGCCCTGGCGCCGCGGCGCAAGCTTGCAAGGGCGCACCGCCCGAAGCTCGGTTGTTAGGCTTCATCCCATCGTCGTTTTCACCCCTTCTCTGTCTGTCTGGATCATGAAACACTCGTTCTTTACCGTCCGTTCTCTCCGCACCCTGATCGCCGCGGCCATGGTGGGCGCTGCCGTCACCGCAAGCCTCACGCTGAGCGGCTGCGCGGCCACCCAGGTCGCTCTTGCCAACAAGGATCTGCAGGTGCAAAGCGCGGTGTCGCAAACCATCTTCCTGCCGATGACCTCGGACAAGACCTATGCTCTCGCCGTGCGCAGCACGACCGCAGAAGACGTGGGCGCGCCGCTGGTCGAAGCGGAGATCCACAAGGCGCTTGCGGCCAAGGGCTATGTGCAGGCGCCGCCCGAGAAGGCGCACTTCCTCATCCAGCTCAACATCGTGCGCGCCGTGGGCAATGACACGGCCGCGGGCAGCAACGGCGGCGGCATGCTCGCCGGCGCCGCTCTGGCCGGTGCCAACGGCAGCACCGGGCGCGGCGTGCTCGCAGGCGCTCTCGTCGGCGGCGTGGTCGACGCGATCGCCGGCGCGACGACGAAGAAGGTGATCGTGAGCCTCTCGTCTGAGCTGCAAATCGGTGTGCGCGGCGAGCGCCAGAGTACGGGCGCCGCGGCGCAAGCCAAGGAAAAGGCCGAAGCCGAAGCCCTCGCGCGCCGCGTGCAAGACGGCTCCGACGCGGATGTGACCTATCACCAGACCAGCATCGACTCCTGGATGAAGCAGGTCAACCTGGATTTCCAGGAAGCAATCCCGCAGCTCCGAACGGCGCTCGTGCGTAACGTGGTCGGGTTCTTTTGACGCGCGGCCCACGCAGGCATCAGCGGCTGATGTACCCAGATACCGATTTGGCCCGCTTGAAATGCGCTTTGGTAGCTATCGCGTTTGCAGCAGGCAAGGGCATCTCAGTCGGCATGTTGCCACTTTGAGACAAGGGCATCTGCCGCTGGCCGCGCTGGGCTTGTGCGACCCCGAAATGATGTGAAAAATCGTATCAAACCAAGATTCTCGAGCGCGAGGGAGGGTTGTCATGCATGGACCATGGGCACAGGGTGTGGGCTTATCGCGCCCGACACGTCCCTCGATGGCCCGACGGCCGAGTCGAGAAGTCGCGGCGAATGAACACGCCGCCCCCATCCAGGCCGTTGAGCTCCGCCACCCCAGCCAGAGCCAATTGCCCGTCGTGGTGTTGCTGCTGGAGCTGCAGCCTCTGCGCCCCCTGGTCGTCGATGGCGGCATCATCCGCGGCGCGCTGGGTTTGGCCTTGCATGACCTGGCACCCCTCGCCTACCAGGCGCTGTATGAGGCTCCAACGCCTCCTTACCGCATGGCTTGGCTCGCACCGCGGCTCAAGCTGGTCCTGATTGGGCATGCCACGCAACACGCCACGGCGGTCTTGCAAGCGGCTACCCACATGGCGCGCCAGGGGCTGGGTCACCAGCGCGTGCCTGTGCACCTCCGGGCGGCCTTTCAGGACCTGGGTCCGGCTGGCGAGCGGCCGCTGATCCGCGACGGCGCTTGGCTGGGTCTACCGATTCCTGTGCGGCTGGGCTCGATGCTGAGCCCACGCGACCCAACCGGGCCTTGGGCGCTGCACCTCGATACGCCTTTGTTCCTCAAGCAATCCGACCGCGTGGTGCGGGACGCCCCGCCGTTTTCCGTGGTTTTGGCGCGCGCCATCGAGCGCTGCAGCAAGATGTTTCGCTTCGGGGGGGAGTTCCCGATGCTGCCTGCCGAGGTCCGCGAAGCGGCGGCTCATGTGCGCTTGCGGGCCCATGCCTGCCGCTGGACCGAGTTCGAGCGCTACTCCGCGCGGCAAAAACAGGCCATGCTCATCGGCGGTATCCGCGGAGTACTCCACTACGGGCCAGCGCCCCAAGCCGCCTTGGCCTGGGTTCGCGCCTGCACCGTGCTGGGCCTGGGCGGCAAGCTCAGCTTTGGCCTAGGGGACATTCGCGTGCGCGAAGACGGCCCGCTCACAGGGGATGAAGTCATCCAGAAACCCGCCGTCGCAGCTTCCGCATCCCAGCCCACCGAGCGCGTGGCTCGACCCATCGACCCGAAAAACCTCTCCAGGGGAGCTTCATGAATTGTGTTGTTTTTGAGGTGAAATCCATCCAGGCCTACCTGTTCGCCTCGGCGCGTTTGCGCGATGCCATTGGCGGCAGTGAGTTGATCGACCTGCTGACGAATGCGCAATCGGTTGACAACCTGCTCGACGCGGTGTTGCGAGCCACCGAAACCCAGCGCCTGATCGAGTTTTCCCGGCGGGCCGGCGGTGCCTTCTACGCCTTCAGTGCAGACGCCGCGGCGCTCGAACGCTTTGCCGCTTTGTGGACCTTGGCGGTCCAGCAATGGGCGCCGGGGCTCGGCTTTGTGCTCGGACGCGGCCAGGGCGCGAACATGCCAGAAGCATTTGCGCAGGCTCAGAAAGACGCTCGCAGCCAAAACAGTCGGGAGCGGCCGTCTTACCCCGTTGCGGCCCCTGTGGCCGAGCGCGCCCGGCGCACGGGACGGGTGGCGGTCGATTGGAGCCGGAAGGACGGGGAGATCGACGCCGCGACCCAGCGCAAAAAAGCCTTTGCCGATCTGAGCCAAGCTGGCTTCATCACGCGGTATACACCCGAAGAGGAAGCGCTCGACTGGCGCGATTGGCCGCGCAACCTGGAGCCCGACTCCGATGAGGAGGAAGGCGCGTTCCCCTTTGTCGAAGATCGGCGCGATCTCGCCCTCATCCACGCCGATGGCAACGGCATGGGGCAGGTGCTCATCCGGATCGCTGCCGCGGTGAGACAGCGCCCCGGGGATTTCCTCAAGGTCTATCAAGCGTTTTCCAGCGCCATCGAGGCTTGCACCCAACACGCGGCCAAGCAAGCCACGCGTGAGGTGTTGCTGCCGAAGCGGGGCAACGGGGAGCTGCTCGCCGCGCGGCCGATTTTGCTGGGGGGCGACGATGTCATCGTGCTGGTGCGGGCCGACCTGGCCATGGCCTATGTCGACGTCTTCGCCCGTGCGTTCGAGCAAAAGAGCCAAGAACAGCTCGCCGCACTGGCCAACCTGAAGGTCGAAGGCTTGCCGGATCGGCTCACCTTGGGTTTCGGCATTGCCTTCATCGGCGCGAACCAGCCTTTCGCCATGGCGGCTGCGCTCTCCGAATCCCTGATGGCGCACGCCAAAAGTCAAGCGAAGCGTCGCAGCCAGGGGCAGGCCATCACCCCTTCGTCGCTGGCGTTTTACCGCGTCACCACCGCGCTCATCGACGACTACGACACCTTGGTGGAACGCGTCCTGACCCACCACGATGGTGAGAAGCGCTATGTCCATACCCTGGGCACCTACGCCCTGGGTTCGCAGGCCTGCGGCAGCCTGCCCAAGCTGGACGATCTGCAAGCCTTGGTGGCCCAGCTGAAGACAGAAGAAATGGCGCGTGGTCCGGTGCGGAGCCTGCTCAATCTGCTGCAGCTCGACCCGGTGCAGGCGCGCACCCGCTGGCGACGTTGGCGCCAATTGATGCAGGAGCAGCGACCAGCGGCCTTGGGAACCTTCGATGACTGCATGCGCAAACTCATGCCAGCGTATCAAGACGCCGATGATTTGCCTTATGCCTGGGACGAGGACAGCGGCGCTTTCGTGAGCCCGTTGGGCGATGCGCTGGATTTGCTGGCGCTCACGCTCAAATCCACCGCTCCGTCCGCAATCCAGCCACAAGAGGTCGCCGCATGAGCGCTTACACCTTGCACATACGCTTGCAAACCTATTGGCATGCGGGCACCGGCCGCGGGCTGGGCGCCGCGGTGGATGCCGCCGCTTACCGCGATGCCGACGGCCTGCCCGCGCTGCCGGGGCGGCACATCAAGGGGCTGTTGCGCGACGCGCTGGAACAAGCTCAGGCTTGGGGCTGGGCAGGACACGCCGATGGCGTCCTGCTCCACCGCCTGTTCGGCCAGCGCACCGAGGGCCTGAGCGCGGGAGAGATTCCGGCATCGGGTCTGCTGCGCGTCAGCGACGCGCGCATGCCCGAGGCGCTGTGCGCCTGGCTGGCTCTGGACGCGCAGCGTTCGCTGCGCGCGGCCCTGTTTCGGGTTTTGCAGTCCACCGCGGTGGACGCCCAAACCGGCAGTGCCAAAGACCGAAGTCTGCGCGGCATCGAGGTGGTCGTGCCGCTGGACCTGCAAGCCCGCATCGAACCCTTGCCGGGGGCGGTGCCGCCCTCGGATTGGGCGGAGCGTCTGCGCGAAGTCCTGCCACTGGTGACCGCCGTCGGTCGACACCGCACACGCGGCCTGGGCCGGGCATTGCTTACTTTGGAGGCCGCATGAACACGCTCCGACAAACCCTCGAGATCACACTGCTCGACGACTGCGTCTTCAGCGAGCGCGCCGCCACCGAGGGCGCGCACGACACTTTGGACCGGATTCCCGGCTCCGCGCTTCTGGGTGCCGCGGCCGCGCAGCTCTATGCCCAGCTCTCGCCCGATCAAGCCTACGCCGTCTTCCACAGTGGACGGCTGCGCTTTGGCGATGGCCTGCCCGAAACGCACGGCGGCGTCGCTTGGCCGGTGCCGATGTGTTGGCACTATGACAAAAACCACAAGCCCAAAGAAGGCCCAAGCGTCTTCAACCTGCTGCAATCCGGTTCGGACTCGCAGCAACCCAAGATTCAGTTCAAGCAGCTGCGCGAAGGCTATGTCAGCGCCTCGGGCCGCTGGATCAAGCCCACGCGCAACTACCGCATGAAAACCGCCATCAGCCCGACGACCGGTCGGGCGGCGGAGGCGCAACTGTTTGGCTACAGCGCCTTGCAGCGCGGGCAGCGCTTCATCGCGCCAATCGAGGCCGATGCCGACTTCGATCCCGCGCTGTTTGCCCGCATCACCCAAGTTCTGCAAGGGCAACTGTTTCTCGGCCGATCCCGTTCGGCGGAGTACGGTCGCGTGCGCATCGAACACCGCACCCGGGAGCACGCGGAGCTGCCTGGCCCCGTAGACGGCCGCGCGCTCACCTTGTGGCTGCTCTCAGACTTGGCCCCCTGCAATGCCCACGGACAGCCCACGCTGGAGCTGGACGTCGCGGGACTGGGCCTGCCCGCTGGCAGCCGCATCGACTGGGCCAAAACCTTCACCCGCAGTCGGCGCTACAGCCCCTGGAATGCCAAGCGGCACGGTTTTGACAGCGAGCGGCAAGTGCTCATGGCCGGTGGCGTCATCTACATCGAGCTCCCTGAGGGCACCGATACGCCTGCGCTCGCCGCCCAACTCAGCCGGGGCATCGGCTTGCACCGTGAAGCGGGGCTCGGACGGGTCTGGGTCAACCCGCCCCTGCTGGCCACGGAGCACCCGGCATTCGGCGCGCCGCAGGCTGCGGCCGTCACGCAGCCCCCAGCCGTGCCCCGGCCCGATCACCCGCTGATCGAGTGGCTCAGCCGACAGACCTCCACGAGCCGCGAGGCCATCGACGCGCGGGTGCACAAAATCACAGAGGCGTACCACGAAGCCATCGAGGCGGCTCGGCGCGAGAAGGGCTATCCCGACTACGCCACCGATTTCTACCCCTCGCGCTCGCAGTGGGGCAGCGTGCTCGAGGCGGCGCGCGCTCGGGATGGCCAAGATCTCTACCGAGCCTTGTTCCAGAGCAACGATGCCGTCATCAAGCGCACAGGCAAGGGCTGGAATCTGGAGGTTGCGCTTGCTGCGGGGCAATCCCCGAGGGGTCCGCTTGCGGACTGGCTCAAACATTATCTTGCCGACCCGTCGGCCCAAACCTGTGACGCCCGGCTGGTGCAGCAGTTGGCCCGTCGGCTGATGGACGATATGACCAAACGCAGGAACTGAAACCATGAGCACCTCATCCCCAGTCCGCATCCATTCCCAACTGCACATCGCCCGCGTGGTGCTCGAAGCGGTGACCCCGCTGTCTATCAGTACCGGCAGCCCCGACGGCGTGTTCGACAGCGCCTTGGTGCGCGATGCCAATGATCTCCCAGCGATCCCGGCTACCAGCCTGGCTGGAGTGCTCCGAAATTTGTATACCCAGCAACACCGCGTCGAAGCGGCTCAGCGCCTGTTTGGCTACCAAGATGGCGACGACGGCGCCGCCTCGCGCCTGCATGTGGGCTGGGGCCACCTGCTCGACAGCCGTGGGCGCGCCGCCTGCGGCCTCTTGCTGGGCCGGGAAGCCCAGCGGCTGCGCGACGATCCGCTGCTGGCGGATGCACGGGCACAGCAGGACCAGCCCACCCTCCGCAACCGGGTGCGCCTGACCCACCGGGGCGCGGCCGCCGACACCGGCAAATTCGACCGCACCGTGCTGCCCGCAGGCCATCGCTTCGCCGTTGAGCTGCGCTTGTGGACCGCTCCGGACGAGACCGACGACCTGTGGCAAAGTCTGCTCAGCCTGCTGGGCCATCCCGGCCTGCGCCTCGGCGGCGGGGTGCGCGCCGGCTTGGGGCGCATGTGCTGCATCCGCCTGCACACCGGCCGCTTCGACCTGCGCCAGCCCGCCCAAGCCCAAGCGCTCGCTCGGCTCGGGGCCGATCCATCGGCCACGCAGGGGCTCGATGCCCGGCCCATTCCTCAGTTCCCAGTGGCGCACTGGCTCGACTCCACCCTCAGGCTCGATGCCAGGCCCATGCCTCAGTTCCCAGGGGTGGACCGGCTCGACTCCACCCTCAGCCTCGATGCCCACAACCTATGGCGCATCGGCCAGGGCGATGTCGCCATCGGCAACATCGGGCCCGACGACAAAACGCCCGACCTCCTGCCCGTGACCGAGCGTCGCGTCGTCTGGAACAACGGCCGAGGGCAGGTGAACGCTCAGCGCGAGCTGCTGCTACCCGCCACCTCGCTCAAAGGCGTGCTGGCGCACCGCATGGCCTTCCACGCGCGGCGCTTTGCGGGCCGCTGGGCGGATCAGGAGCACGCCCGCGACCGGGATGGCCACCCGATCCCGCCGCCCGAAGTGCTTGCCTTGTTCGGCCAGATCAAAGACAAGGCGGAAGCCGGGCAGGCACCCCAGGGTTGGGCGGGCTGCCTGTTCATCGACGACACCTATCTACCCATCCATCAATCCGCGCGGCTGATGCACAACAGCATCGACCGCTTCACCGGCGGCGTGCGCGAACACATGCTGTTTGAGGAAGAAAACGTCTATGGCGGGCAGGCCGCAGTGCATCTCAGCATCGACCTGCTACGGCTGAAATGGGCGGCCAGTGTCCACGGCACCACCGTAGCGGCCATCCAAAAAGCATTCGTCGCTGCCTTGCGCGACCTGGGCGAAGGCCGCTTGGCGCTGGGAGCCCGCTCCACATCGGGCAACGGGTTTTTCCGCGCCGACATTCCGCCCGAACTCACCACCGCCTGGCCCGAACCCGCCAGCCCACAACTGGAGGCCGCATGACCACCCCCGCTCAACTCCTGACCGATTACCAAACCCTGTGCGGCACCCGAGCCGGCAGCGAGCTGCCGCGCATGCACGCCGCGGGCTTGCAACAACGGCAGCAGTCCTTCGACGGACACGCCGAGCTGTGGGCCGCCTTCAGCGCCCACGCGCCAGTGATGGGCTGGCTGCAATTTCAGTCGCATCAACTAGCCTTTCATGACGGCCTGCCCCACCCGGCCCCGGAATGGGGCTTGCTGTTGCAGGCCGAGGCGGTCACCGCCGACAAGCTGAGCCTTTCCGTGCACCGCCCCCCATCGGGCGGCTGGACGCTGATCGAGAGCCAGCATCTGCCGCAGGGCGACCTGCTGTGCGACTGCGTGCACCATCTCGCGCACGACCCCCGGCTGGACCGCTTGCGCTATCGCCGCTATTGGCGGCTCGACCCCGAGCTCGGCGCCGTGCAAGCCGCCGCCTGTTTCATCGGTTTTGGCCACCACGACGCCAAAGGAGCTTGTGAATGAGCACATCGCCACAGCAACGCAGGCCGCAGCACTACGGAACCCACCAAGGCAACAGAGCCGATACGACAGGGGGCGGTATGGCCATGATCTCCGCCCCGTACAACTTCGTCCCGCTGTCGGATCGGGTCTTTCTCCCCGATTGGAGCCAGCAGGTCTCGCACGACATCCCGTTCAAGGACGGCCTCAGCGGCGAGCTGCACTACACCCTCATTGCCGAGACGCCCCTGCTCGTCGGCGGAAGGCAGACCAGAGCCAACAACGGCAATCCTGGGGAGGTCAGGCCGTTCCGCTTGCCCGACGGCAGCTACGCCATTCCCGGCTCCAGCATGAAGGGTCTGCTGCGCAGCGTGATGGAAATCGCCGCGTTTGGCCGCATGAGCAAGGTCGATGAGGTGCGCCCGGGTCTGCGCGACATTTCCAAAGCCGACAGCGTGTACGCCACCCGTATCCGCGGCCAGGTCCAAACCGGGTTTCTGCGTCGGCGGGCGGACGGTGGTCAAGAGATCGTGCCGTGCCAGATGCTGCGGCTCAACCACCGCGACCTTGAAACGGCTCTGCGTATAGATTCACCGATCTTCCAGGCCCGGTGGTCAGTCGCCAAGAAATACAGCGAATGGAAGCGCTTGTGCCAGCAGCGTGGGAGAGATCCTCTAACCCTATCGTTCGATCTGGGGCATCCGGACGCCACCAAGCTCTTTAACGGCAGCCATCAAGGCGTGCCCGTCTTTACCGGTCAGATTTCCGACAGCACAAGCAAGAATGGCAAGCACCGGGACTTTGTGTTTTACCCCCCGGAGTCGCAGCAACCTGCCATTCCCGTGCCGCCCGAAGCCTGGCGCGACTTCCTGCGCATCCACGGCGACGAGGATGGCAAACCCGACATGTCCTGGCCCGGCTACTGGAAGGCCCAATACCAGGCCGGAGCAAAGGTTCCCGTGTTCTATCTCCAAGACGGCCCCTTGCTGCGCATCGGTCTGGCCTACATGCCCAAACTGGCCGGGGATTTTTCCACCCGCGACCTGATCTGCCACAGCAGCCCTGTCCATCGGCAAGAGCCGGGTGCCCAAAACGGCTACGACTTGGCCGACCTGCTGTTTGGCGCCATCAACAGCCAAAACCAAGCCGACGCCCTGCGCGGGCGGGTGAGCTGCGAAATGGCGCGGGCCAAAGGCCAGCCTGGGCCAAAGGCGCAGCCTCCAACCATCCTCAACAGCCCCAAACCCAGCTATTTCCCCAACTACCTCACCCAGCCGGTGGACCCCCACAGCTGGAAGCTCAAAAAAGACCAATACGTGACCTACATTCGCACCGACGCCGCGTGCGCGCCGACGCTGCGCGGCTTCAAGCGCTACCCGGTACGCCCCTTGGCAGACGCGCAGGTGCAGGAGCTCACCGACCAGCAGCGCGAAAACCGCAGCGTACAGGTGCGGTTGCACACCCTGCCGCCGCAAACTCGGTTCGAAGGCCGCATCGTCTTTCACAACCTCAAGCCTGTGGAACTCGGCGCCCTGCTGTGGGTGCTCACTTGGGGCGGCAAGGCCGGGTTGCGCCACAGCCTGGGCATGGGCAAGCCGTTTGGCTTTGGCCAAGTGCGCATCGAGCTGCAAGCCGACCGCAGCCGCCTCATCCCGAACGACCCCGCCGAGCCGGAGGCGGCGCTCACGCCCGAGCGGATCGAGCAGCTCATGCGTGCATTCGTCCAAACGATGACCGAGCAGATTCCCCAGTGGGAGCGCAGCCCGCAAATCCTCAACCTGCTGGCCATGGCGAATCCGCAAAGTGCAACCCAGCTGCCCGCGGGCATGGAATTGCGGCATATGCGCCTCGACTCCAAGCAACACGTCAACGAGTTCCAGGCCGCCAAGAAAGACAAGCTGGTTCTGCCCGACTACGCGGTGGCCACCGGCGCGCTCGATGCCAGCAGTTTCCGGCCGGCTCGGGGCAAGCCATGCACCGCATCACAGCCACACGCCGCCTCCGCGAGCGTCTCCGCCCCAACGACAGCACCCGCCAAGCCCGCCGAACCGGCCTTCAAGGAAACAGAAGAGGAGTGGACGAACGTGGTTCTGACCTGGAACAAAGGCAACCGAAGCCTCAAAGCCACGGCGGCACAGCAAGGCACTGCCACCGCCAACCAGGCAGACGCGGACAAACTACTCGCCATGCTGCCGCAGGAGCAGCGGGACAAGCTGAAGAAAAAAGGCGAACTCAAAGGGGCACAGGCCACCGTCACCATCAAAGGCAACTACTACACCCTCATCCGCTTGGCCTGGCCTGGGACAAGCTGAACCGCCGCAAGCTTGCAACACCCGTCGACACGCCCAGTGAACCCTACAGTACCACGGTGCCCAGCTCAACCCCAAGCGCCAACTGCTCCCAATCGACAGCGGTGCCGCTGCTGGCGGGCCTCTGGCGCTTCGCACCCTGCGAGCCCTGAGCGCTGCGCCGCGCACCGGGGAAGACAACTGCCGCAGACACGCACGTGCCTGTGGTCCCTGCGTCCGACGGAGGGGGGCCGCCCGCCGGAGCCGAGCACAGCCGGACCAAGACCCCCCGCGTCCAACGGGGTGCCGTGCACAGGATGCCATTGCGCGAGGGCCGAGCCGCGTCGAGTTCAACCCCCGCAGATGGCACCGCCCGCTGCCGCCGCCGCGCACGGGCAGCCCACCCCTGCGCGCCCGAAAAACAAGCCCAAATCCCTGGCCACGCGCAGATCGTTGATTTAATTGAGAAAAATCGTGTTTTCGCGGGAAACCCCAAGCACCAACAGCCCGCGAACGCGATGCGCGCCGCAAACCGCCCAAAAACGCGTTGACAATCAACGGGTTGCAAGGGTAGAGTTCCGGCATACCCGGTTCATGAACGGGATTAAGATTTATCCCCTCCAGAGGCAACCACTGCGGTGTGTTCCGGCATACCCGGTTCATGAACGGGATTAAGACGCGATTTCGAGCGCAGCTTCCGGGAAGCCCTTTGTTCCGGCATACCCGGTTCATGAACGGGATTAAGACGATGTCAATTTTAGCTACGCTGGCAACATAGATAGAGTTCCGGCATACCCGGTTCATGAACGGGATTAAGACAAAAACATCGCCATTATGAAAGCGGAAACAATAGTTCCGGCATACCCGGTTCATGAACGGGATTAAGACGTTTTCCTTGCCGTTCCGTTTGAACTTGAGCAGTTCCGGCATACCCGGTTCATGAACGGGATTAAGACTGCGACCGCACAATTTGCTGCACGAGTTTTGCGTTCCGGCATACCCGGTTCATGAACGGGATTAAGACTTCATAAAAGTAACTGTACAATCGTCTTTAGCCAGTTCCGGCATACCCGGTTCATGAACGGGATTAAGACAACGACGACCGGAACGCCGATCGCCGCAACGATCGTTCCGGCATACCCGGTTCATGAACGGGATTAAGACATGACGAGACTCGATAGCGGGCATAGCGATAACTTGTTCCGGCATACCCGGTTCATGAACGGGATTAAGACCATGACGGGCGAACTCCCGAACTAGGGTATCAATATCTGTTCCGGCATACCCGGTTCATGAACGGGATTAAGACAGGGGTGTCGGGCGCGCCGTCGCGCCCTTTGCGGAGTTCCGGCATACCCGGTTCATGAACGGGATTAAGACAGCGTTGGGTTGATTGATGTTGACTGCCATGATTTACGTTCCGGCATACCCGGTTCATGAACGGGATTAAGACTCAAGCCAGCTCGCAAGAGAGCCGGCCGAAGTTTCGGCATACCCGGTTCATGAACGGGATTAAGACTGGGTTTCCCCCGAGATATCGTCGATACGCACGTCGTTCCGGCATACCCGGTTCATGAACGGGATTAAGACTGACTTCCGGTCCGCCGCTGGTCGCCCACTTCGCGTTCCGGCATACCCGGTTCATGAACGGGATTAAGGCCAGACGCCGTTATGGCTCATCTCGGCTTTAAAAGTTCCGGCATACCCGGTTCATGAACGGGATTAAGACACAATTTCTTCCCACCGATACCGGCGGGCATAATTTTCGTTCCGGCATACCCGGTTCATGAACGGGATTAAGACGGATGGGGGTAGTAGTGACGCCACCCGAAGGTGATTCCGGCATACCCGGTTCACGAACCAATTAAAGCTAGTATCCGATTTCGGGGGTTCCCTGAATAGGGAACGGCATCAGAACCAAGGTCTATCATTCGACATCGGGTGAGTTTGGAGATGCACAAAACCTTGTTGACTTTTCTGGGTAAAGGGCGCGATTCGGCCAAAACGGGTTATCGGGTTGCCAACTACCGCTTTCCCGATGGCCTGACCCGCCAGTCGGCGTTTTTCGGTTTGGCGCTCGCCGAGGTCGTCAAGCCCGATCTGCTCGTCATGCTCGGCACCACGGGCAGCATGTGGGGCGTGCTGGTCGAACATGTCGCCGTGGAGGGGGAAGATGAGGCCTTGCGCCTGGAGTTGATGGAGGCGGAATACGCCGGTCAGGTGGATCAGCCCCTGCTCGACCGCGTGGCCCCTTTGCTGCGGCGCGCCGCGGGGATCGAGGTGCTGCCTCGGCTCATCCCCAGCGGGCGCAGCGCCCAGGAACAGGTCGAGATGCTCTCGACCATTGCTTCGTCCGTGCCCAAGAGCACGCAGTTGCAGATCGACGTGACGCATGGGTTTCGCCACCTGGGCATGGTGGGTTTGCTTTCGGCGGAGTTGCTGCAGCGCCTGCGCGCGCAGACCGAGGTGCACGCGGTTTGGTACGGCGCGCTGGATATGACCCAAGACCAGCTCACCCCAGTCTTGGCACTGGACGGCTTACAGTCCGTGCAGCGGTGGGTGAGCGCGCTCGATCGCTTCGATGCCAGCAATGACTACGGCGTATTCGCGCCCTTGCTCGAGGCCGACGGCCTGCCCCGCGATAAGGCCCAGTGTCTCGTCGATGCCGCGTTTTTTGAGAACATGAGCAACGTCGCGGACGCCGCCCGGCGCATCAACACCGTCTTGTCCGCGCTCGACGCACCACTGCGCGGCCCGAGCGAGTTGTTCCGCCAGACCTTGCGCAAGCGCCTGGAGTGGGCCCGCAAAAACGACTTGGGCGAGCAGCAACGGTTGCTGGCGCTGCGCGCCCTGGATCGCGGGGATTTGCTGCGCGCGGCGATTTTCGGCTTGGAATCTCTGATCACGCGTTTGTGCCAAGAGCAGGGCAAAGATCCGCTGGACTACCAGCAACGCGAACAGGCCGATGTGGTGTTTCAGCAGGAGCTCAAGGCGGGCGCACACCCTGACTGGAAACGTTACGCGTACTGGAACCTGAAAAATCTGCGCAATGCGATGGCGCACGGCACGTCGCCGGAAATTCGCTTTGTGCAGGAGTTGCTACGCAACCCGCAGCGCCTGCGTGAAGAACTGCGCAGCGCGCTAAGCCGCCTGTCACAGCCGTGAGGGGAGCGGGCGCAGAAACATGTAATCGCCCGATGAGTCCAGCGGGTAAAGGGAGTCATGGCGAGATCGTGATGAGAAGGCGGGAGGAAGCATGGTCAATCCCAGGAGGAGGCGCCGCCCCTCCAGGACTCGTCGCTGCTCCCGGTCATGGAGCCGAAGCCGTCGCTCAGATCGAACCCGTAGGGGTTGCCCATGAGATCGACACCACCGCAACTGTCGCCGACCATGGGCAGACCGGTGGCTGGATTGATGCACCCCGTCGAGGCTGCTCGCAGCGATTCGCTCGCGGCGAACGCATTTGCATCCAAACTGGGGCCTGCCTCGTCACCCAGGTTGTCATCAGGGCGCGACATGCGGCCGCCCCAAGCCATGCCGACCGCCGCTGCACCAGCGCCGCGGGTCTGCTGCGTGGCATGGCGCGCTCGGCGCCGCAAGAAGGCTTGTAGCACGATGGCTGCCGTACACGCGCCTAGCACCTGCTGAGTGGCAGGACTCGCCCACCATGCCGACAGGGCTTGGCCCAATGCAGCGGATGTTTCGGCATTCCCGTGCAGCATCCAGCGAGTCCAAGCATGAGCCAGTGCCAAGCTGGCGCTGGCAGCCTGCTCGACCGCGAGCCACAAGGCTTGTACCCAGCCGTCCAGCGCGGTCCCGATCGACTCGACGAGCCGGTTGATTTGTCGCAGCGTGTCGGGTTCTGAGGCGAGGGAATTCAAGCTGCTGCGGATGCTGTGGCATGCGTGCAGCGCAGCTTGGGTGAGGTCGTTCGGCCACATGGAGCGTTCTCGGCGTGTTGATCGGGATCTGGCTCAGGTCAGGTGAAACGGAGACGGACGGCGTCAGCAGCAAAGTTGGTGTCGATGGCTGGCGTCGTCGCGACGAGGGCGTTCAACGGACAATCGTTGCACGGCTGGGTGTTCATGGCTTGATCCGAAAAAGGCATCAGAAACCAGTTGCTCTGCGCAAGTGTGTCGGTCTTTGCTGCGTTTTCGAGGGAATGCAAGATTGCACAGGCCGCAGGCGCGACAGGCTGTGGGATCGAAGGCACCACGCTCGTCGGCCGGTTTCTGCGGCATCAAGGTGTTTGACCAGCCCCATTGATGCCTGGCTGTTTCAGGACAGCCCACGTTGAGGTTTGGGGAGTACCCGGTCGCAAGCTTGCAAGCCGGTTTTTCGGCAGGAATGTTGGATAATGCGCGACTCTCGAGCAGGGTTGTAGCGCGACTTGACCCAGACAGATGGCAGCCACGCCATTCTGTTGGGCCTGCGAACCTGAAAAACGGTCGAGCATGGCGAGACCCGCCTGCAAGACAAACGAGAGAGACCCGCAACAGAGGCGCGATCCGCAAGGTTCGCGCTGGTTCATCATCGAGAAGAAGGAGGCTGTTTACCGCAATTGATGGAAGTTTTCTTCTGAGCAGCGCCGTGCCCGTCTGGGTGGTGCTTGCGATCGCACTGGCCAACGTTCCACACCCGTGGTGCGTCCGGCGCTTTCGCAACTTTTCAGGAGATCATCATGCGCGAAGAACAGCTCTACACCCTGCTTTCCCAACTCATCTCGCAAGGCGCCAGCCTCGAAGAACAAACGCACGCGGGTCGCCGCTTCGTCCTCCGCCACGCAGGCCAGCGCCTGACTGTGCCCGGCGCAGTGGCCCTCAAACTGATGCGTGAGGGGCGTGTTCGTGAAGCCTGCAAGGTTGGCGATCGCACGCTCTGGTTCGGCGTGTGACCCCAACGGCTGCGCCCGCCGCCATTAGGCGGCGTGGCCTTTGCACATGAGCGGCGAACTTGGGCCACGACGGCACCGTCCAGCCTCTGGTCCAATTGTGCACACCGCCTCCGCTAAATACAAAATCCGCTCGATTGGGCCGTGCTTGATAACCAACCCACACCGCGCCGAGCGCCATAATGGGAGTCGAACTTATGGTCATCATCGAAAAAACTAACATTCGATGTAACCTGGCGCAAAACAGTGTTCCCTGGCGTCAGGGAGGGGGTCGACCGTAAAACACAAACTCACATAAAGCCTTGTGACGGCGATTCAGAACAGTCGGAGTCGTTTGAGGTATATGTACGGCCAGGGCCTCCGAAGCCAAGGGTCGTGGGTTCGATCCCCGCCAGCCGCGCCAAATCAATGAATTACGAGCCAGTTTCAGGGCACCTTTTCAGGTGGACTGACTCTTGGGAGCCGGGAGCACGGCTCTTGAGCGAGCTGCAGTGTCATGGTCGACTGGCCCATCCCGGCGCGTTCTGTGCCGAGCCTGTGCCAAGCGGTGGGTTCGTCTAGGTCGGAATTGACCATAAGCCTTGTGCCTTGACAGGGCGCCCGCTAGCCGAGCAGGTCCTACCTCGCTCGCTGCATCAGCAAACCGTCGATCGTCGAAAACCCGTTTGGATTCGGCAGCGATCGTGTTTGAAGACGCGCGATGGGCGTTCCAAAGTCTGCACGACCCCCACGATGACGCAGCCCACGGCGGGCGAGCGTCTAAGCTGGACACTCACTCCACTTGGGCTTCGCCTCTGGACGAGTGCTCCAAAAGTTCCCCGTCCGCGACGCCGAAGTAGCTACACAGCTTGTCCAGCCCACCGGGCGCGACTACGTCGAGCGCGGGAAGCGCAAATCTTGAGCGCGCCGCAGCAGGAAGCAGCTCGCGCGTAGCGTACAGGGCCGCGGCACCTGGCTGTGGAGCGGCGTGTTCGGCGGCCACTACTGTGGGTCGACCCGGAGCACGCGCTCTCGCTGGTGGCGCTCACCAACACCGGCGTGGCCGGCCTGTGGGGCGCCCTGCATAAGCTCAGAAACCTTTGGCACTCCTGTGAACCAAGAGGAGTGCCATGCAAATCCACCACGTTGGGTACCGCATCCGGGGGTTTTACCGG
>NZ_RKQL01000008.1 GCF_003843835.1 Tibeticola sediminis
TCGGGCGCGGGGGCGGCGTTGCAAATCCTCGCCATGGCACCCGCCATGGCTGCGGTTTGCGCCTTGCCCGCGCGCCCGATGACGACCCGCCCGGGCGCGCCCAACTGCCGGATTTAGGTTGAGTCCAGCTTGAAGCCGTCCCGGACAAGGGCCGGCGGCTGCGCCGCGCGAGCGCCGGGTTCGCGTGGCGCTTACTTGCGGCGAAACTGCTTGTGGCAGCTCGTGCACTGGTCCTGCACGGCGTTGACCGCGCGGCGCATGGCGTCGAGGTCGTCGCCTTTGGCGGCGGCGAGCAGGGTTTGGGTGGCGGCGACGTACTGCTCGCGGGCTTTCGTGAACTCGGCAGCCTGGCTCCAGACCTCGGGCTTGGCGCGGCTCGGTGGGTAGTTGGCGTCGGGCGTGAAATACGGCCAAGGCTCGGGCGCGAGCCGCGCGAGCTCCTCGGCCTGAGCGAGGAATTTCTCGCGCTTGTAGGGCTCGCGCGCGCGTGCGACCAGGCCCATGGGCTCGAGGGTTTTGGCGAACTGCTTGAAGATCGCTCGGCGCTTGGTCACGGGCTGGCCCGGGTGGTCGTCAGGGGGCTCGCCGCTGCAGGCGGCAAGCCCCACGGCCACGAGCAGGGCCAGCACCAGCACACTCAAGCTCAAGCGCAGGCTGCGGATCATCGGCATCGATGGCATGGGTGTCGATGGCATGGGTGAAGGATGGAAGGCAGGGCGCGCGTCGGGCTGGGCGCTCACTGGCCGCAGCATTTTTTGTATTTCTTGCCGCTGCCGCAGGGACACGGGTCGTTGCGGCCCGGCTTCAGGGCTCGGCGCACGGTTTCGACGCGCGGGCCGAGGGAGGCCCAGACGTCGTGCAGGTCGTACACCGCCCAGATCGCGTCGGCATAGGCGTCGAGGCGCGACTCGCTGATGCTGGGCGGGCCGTCTTCGGAAAAAGGCGAGAGCGTGGGCGGATCGCGGTCGTCTTCGGTGAGCGCATGGATCGCATCGAGGCTGTCGTCGATCAGGTCGGCGGCCTCGCGGTCGCGCGGCAGCGCCCAGTCTTCGGGCCAGCTTTCGACGGCGGTCAGGAAGCCGATGGCCCAGACCTGCGCGAACGAGGGCAGCTCCGCGCCGCCGACTTCCTGCTCGAACGCGCGCCGATCGTCTTCGGACAGTAGCGCGACCATGCCGCGCATGTCGAGCAGCTCGGGCGCGTAGGCCTGCGTGTCGTCGAGGTTCTCCACCTCGGCTTGGAGCGCGGCCTTGACCTGCGCCAGACGGCGCTCCCACAGTTCGACGAAGCGCGCCGCCTGGGCGGCGTCGGCAAACACGCCGAACGTGCCCTCGGCTAGGGCTCCGTCCGCCCCGCCGCCGAACAGCACCCGCAGCGCTTCGGCCGTGGGCACGGGCGTGCGCGCGCAGGCCAGCGCGGCGATGAAGCCCTCGCAGAATTCCCACTGCGGGGTGTCTTCGTTGCGCGTGCGCAGCTCGTCGAGGATGGTTTCGAGCGTCTCGTAGTCCTCGGGTTGCATTTCGGCGCCCTGCGGCGCGGGGGTGGTGGTGTCAGCGGTCATGCGGGGCCTCGTTCGGCAAGCGGCGGTGGGGAAAGCGTCGGCGCAGGCTCGGGAAAACCCGCAGTGTAGTCGCGCGCGGCGCGCACGCCGTGTGCGACCAAGCGTCGGCGCGTGGCCAGCACGGCGCGGTCTTTGCTGAGCAGCACCGCGCGGTAGGCCACGGCCAAGTCGATGAATTTCTGGTCATCGGCGTCGCGGCAGACCACGGGGGCGCGGGGCGCCGGCGCCACGCTGTGGCTGGCGGCGTCGTAGCGCTCGAGTAGCGTGGCCGCCTCGAGGCCATGAAACCGGCGCCGCGGCACGATTTGCGGGTAGTCGAGGACGCGACGGAATTCCTCGCGCATCGCGGGCGTGGCCAGCCACACGTGGCGACCGGCTTCGAGCGCGCGCGCGAGCGGCTCGGCGGCCGGGTCGGCAAAGAGCAGCAGGTCGAGCGCGATGTTGGTGTCGAGCACGAGCGCGCGGCCGGCGTAGGCCTCGTTCATCCCGGCGCCCCAGACTGCGCGGCGGCGTCTGCCGCGGGCCCGCGCGCGGGCCGCACCGGGCCGCGCACCAGGTCGAAGCGGAACAGCCGGCATTCGATCGGGCCGTTCCACATCGGCACGCGGCGGCTTTCTTTGAGGCGCATTTTGGCCGGCAGCTTGAGGTCGGGCGTGAGCAACCAGGCGGTCCAGCCCGCGTAGTGGCGCTTCCAGTGGCTGGCCAGTTGGGCGAAGAAATCGCCGCCGTCTTCGGTCTGCGCGAGTTCGCGCGCCCCAAAGCGCGGCCCAGCCTCAGCGTCTCGCCCCGAGCGGGTGCCGGCCACGCCTGCGACGGCGATGCGCTCGCCATACGGCGGGTTGAGCAGCATCACGCCCGGCGTCTCGCACGGCGGCATACGCTGCAGTGCGTCGCCGCCCCGCAGTTGCACGGCGTGGGCGACGCGGGCGCGTTCGGCATTGCGTTGCGCGAAATCGACCATGCGGTGCGCGACATCGCTGCCAAACACCGGCGCCGTCGGGGCGTGCTCTGCCGCACGGGCTTGGTCTTTGAGGTCTTGCCAGACATGAGCCTGAAACGGCAGCATTTTCTCGAAGGCAAAGCGGCGCTGGCCGCCCGCAGCGATGCCGCAGGCGATTTGCGCCGCCTCGATGACGATGGTGCCGCTGCCGCAGCAGGGGTCGTAGAGCGGCACGCCGGCAGCGCAGCCGCCCTCGGGATCGGTGCTCCAGCCGCTGGCAGCGAGCATGGCCGCGGCCAGCGTTTCCTTGAGCGGCGCGTCGCCCTTGTCCTCGCGCCAGCCGCGCTTGAACAGCGGCTCGCCCGAGGTGTCGATGTAGAGCGTGGCAGTGTCGGTGGTCAGGTGGGCATGGATGCGCACGTCGGGGTGGCGCGTGTCCACGTCGGGGCGCACGCCGCCGGCCTTGGCGCGGAAGCGGTCGGCGACTGCGTCCTTGATCTTGAGCGCGGCGAAGTTGAGGCTTTGCAGCGGGCTGTGCTGCGCGGTGACTTCGATCTTGAAGCTCTGGCGCGGCGTGAACCACAGCTCCCACGCCACGGCGGAAGCCGCCTCGTAGAGGTCACGCTCGTTGCGATACGAACGGTGGCCAACCTGCACCAGCACGCGCTGCGCGAGTCGGGTGTGCAGATTGAGCCGCATCGCATCACGCCAGCTCGCGCGCACGCGCACGCCGCCACGGTGGCTCAGCAGGTCCTGGCCTTGCGCGCCGGTGAGGGCGTGCACTTCGGCGGCGAGGTAGTCCTCGACACCGCTGGCGCAGGGAAGAAACAGGGTGAGATCGTTCACAGGGTCTTTCGCAGGGGGGCGGGCGCGATCCGCATCGCCTCTCGGTATTTGGCCACGGTGCGGCGCGCGCAGGCGATGCCTTGCTCTTTGAGCATGTCGGCGATCTGGCCGTCGCTTAAGGGATGGGCGGGGTCTTCGGCGTCGATGAACTGGCGGATCAGCGCGCGCACCGCCGTGCTCGAGGCGCTGCCGCCCGCTTCGGTCTCAAGGCCCGAACCGAAGAAGTATTTGAGCTCGAAGGTGCCGCGCGGCGTAGCCATGTATTTGGCGGTGGTGACGCGGCTCACGGTGGATTCATGCAACCCGAGTTCGTCGGCAATCTCGCGCAGCACCAGGGGCCGCATGGCGAGTTCGCCGTGCACGAAAAAGCTCTTTTGCCGCTCGACGATGGCGCGCGAGACGCGCAGGATGGTGTCGAAGCGCTGCTGGATGTTCTTGATGAACCAGCGCGCTTCCTGCAAGCGCGCAGACAGCGCAGCGCTCCCCTCGCCCTTGTGCTCGCGCAGGGCGCGGGCGTAGATGTCGTGCACCCGCAGCCGCGGCAACACCTCGGGGTTGATCTGCACGCGATAGCGGGGCTGCGCGCCCTCGGTGTCGGCCGTGACGATGACATCGGGCACGATCACCAGCCGCTCGGCCTGAGCAAAGCGCCGCCCCGGCTTGGGTTCGAGCCGGGCGATGAGCGCGAGCGCGGCGCGCAGCTCGGTTTCATGACGCCCGGTGGCGGCAGCGAGCCGCTTGAAGTCGCGCCGCGCCAACCACTCGAGCGGCTGGGCCAGCACGTCGAGCGCGGCGGCTGCGACCGACTCGCCATCGGCGGCGCGCTCACGCACCTGCAAGCGCAAGCACTCGGCGAGATCCTGCGCGCCCACGCCCGTCGGCTCGAGCGACTGCAACAGGCCGCGCGCGACGGTGAGGCGGTGGACCAACTCATCGAAGCGCTCGGCATCCTCGCGCGGGCACAGCGCTTCGGCCAGGCGCTCGAGCGGTTCGCTGAGGTAGCCGTCGTCGTCGAGCGAGTCGATGAGGAAATCCAGCGCGGCGCGGTCGACCGGGTCGAGCCGCAGCGCCAGCGCCTGGCGGTGCAGATGCTCGGAGAGGCTGTCCTCGGAGCCGGCGCGCTCCCAAGGCGATTGAGCATCCTCATCCTCGCCGCCAGCGGATCCGGATACGCCGCTGCGGCCTTCGGCGCCGTCGAAGGGCGCGTCGTCTTCGCGCTCCCCGTGCGGCGCCTCGTCGGGCGAGCCCGCCCAGTCGGTCGGACCCTCCCAGTCGGGTGCGGCGGCTTCGGCGCCGTGGTCGGCCTCGGGCGTGGCCCCAGCGCCTTCATCCAAGCCGAGGGGGCCCGATGCCGGCGTCCATCGGTCTTCTTCTGCTACAAAATCAGGATTGGCCAGCGCAGACTCGGGCGGCGCCTCGTCACCAGCGAGGCCCGCGGACTCGGTCTCGGCGCGCTCGAGAAACGGGTTCTCGTCGAGCATCTGCTCGATTTCCTGTCCGAGTTCGAGCGTGGACATTTGCAGCAGCCGGATCGACTGCTGCAACTGCGGCGTCAGGGCCAGATGCTGCGACACCCGCAGCGACAAGCCTGGCTTCATGGGCGTGCCCTCTGCATCGCCGACCTACATGCGGAAGTGTTCGCCGAGGTAGACGCGGCGCACCTCCGCGTTGTCGATGATGGCCGCCGGTGTGCCTTGCGCCAACAGCCGACCCTCGCTGATGATGAACGCGTGGTCGCAAATGCCCAGCGTCTCGCGCACGTTGTGGTCGGTGATGAGGACGCCGATGCCGCGCCCTTTGAGAAACGCGACGATGCGCTGAATCTCGATCACCGCGATCGGGTCGATGCCGGCAAACGGCTCGTCGAGCAGGATGAAGCGCGGCTGCGTGGCCAGCGCCCGCGCGATCTCGACACGGCGCCGCTCGCCGCCCGAGAGCGAGACGGCGGGCGCATCGCGCAGATGCTCGACGCGCAGTTCGCGCAGCAGCGCGTCGAGCCGGCGCTCGAGCGCTTCACCCGCGAGCGGGCGGCCGGTTTCATCCCGCTGCAACTCCAGAATCGCCCGCACGTTCTCCTGCACGGTGAGCTTGCGAAAAATCGACGCCTCCTGCGGCAAGTAGGACAACCCGAGCCGCGCGCGCCGATGGATCGGCATGTGCTCGATGTGCTGCTCGTCGATCCAGATTTCGCCCGCGTCGGGTCGGATCAGCCCCACGATCATGTAGAAGGACGTCGTCTTGCCCGCGCCATTGGGGCCGAGCAAGCCCACGACCTCGCCCTCGTGCACGGTCAGCGAAACGTCATGCACCACCGTGCGCGCCCCGTAGGCTTTGCGCAGATGTCGGGCCTCGAGCTTGCCCGCCGCCACGCGCAGCTGCGTCGAAGGCGCCGCGTAGGCTTCGTCGAGCCGCTGCGTCATCGGACCGCCCCACCCAGGGCGCTGGCGGGCCGCAGCGGCGAGGTCGCCGCCGGCAGCGCGCTGGTCGGTGCCGAAGCCGCCGCCCGCGGCGCGATGACCGCGCGCACACGCCCGCCACCGGGCACCTCCCGCACACCGTCGACGCTGAACTGGCCGCTGGCGTGCTCGTAGACGATCACCTCACCCGTCACCTGATCGGCCAGCGTCTCCCCGCGCAGACGCCGCAACTCGGCGCGCCGCACGAAGCGCACGCGGTCGGCGCGCCCGTCGTACTCGATACGCTCGGCCTCGCCCTCGATGAACTCATCGACGCCGTCGCGCTTTTGCCGGAAGAACGCACGTTCACCGGGCGCGGCCGTCAGCGTGCCCGAGACTTGGCCATCGGGCTCTTGCCGCACGACCAGTTGCGCGCCGCGCATCACGATGGTGCCCTTGGTGGCCACCACGTGACCGGTGAAGGTGCTCGTCTGGGTGCGCTCCTCGTAGCGCAGCGCGTCCGACTCGATGTTCAGCGGTCGGTCCCGATCGGCGCGCTCGGCATGCGCGGCGGTGACGGCCGCCAAAACCAGCGCGGTCGCGGTGAGGAAAAATTGGGCGTTCATAAAGAGGGCATGAATCTTGCTGACGATTGTACGGTTGCCCCGGTGGCGCGCCCGTCCGCCGCCATCAAGCAACGCTGAATTCGTTCCCGCGATGGCGCGCGCCCGGTTTCGGGATGCGATGCGAGGCGCAAACCGAGGCAATAGCCGCAGCTGTGGCGAGGATCGTCAACGACGCAGACCGCCCGCAGCCGGGATGCGCGGCGCGCCAGGCGCTTGTTCAGCGTTGCCATAAAAAAGGCCGCCCGAAAGCGGCCCGCTTCAGCCAGGAATGTTCACGCGACCAATCGCTTGGCCGCCTCCTGATGATGATCCTGCAATCGGCTCTTGTGCTGCACGACCTGGCGGTCGAGTTTGTCCATGAGCTCGTCGATGGCCGCATACAGATCGGCGTGGGCCGACTGCGCGAACAAGTCGTTGCCCTTGACGTGGATCGTGCATTCGGCCTTTTGCCGTTTGTCTTTTTCCTTTTGGTTGTCCACGGTGAGCAGGACCTTGACGTCCACCACCTGGTCGAAATGCCGGATGACGCGCTCGAGCTTGGCCTTCACATAGTCGCTCAGGGCGGGAGTGACTTCGAGGTGGTGACCGCTGATCGTCAGGTTCATGAATAGCCTCCTGTTGCTCTCGAAATGGAATGCCGCCAACCGGACACGCTCGGCAGCGGCTGTAACGGGCCTGACATGTACGCCCGAATCCACTATGCCCGCGACCGCGCGCTTTGGCAATGACCGGCATCATTCCCCAACGTGGCCGGGGAATCGCTCGCTGCCCGGTTGGGGCGATGCCATAATTTCGGGGTTCACGATTTCCGCAAGCTTCCCCATGGAAAACCCCGCGAGTCGCTAGCTTTCGGCACCCTGTGCGCGGTGGGTGTCGAAGGCGTTGATGTTCGAGACCGCCAGCCCACCCAGACACGCCAGGGAGTTCACTCGTGCTCAATGTTTTCACGCTCGTCAACGGCCGCCTGTTCCAGGAAGAAATCGAGTCGCTCGAAGAGCTCTCGCGCTTTCAGCCCATCTGGGTCGACCTCGAATCGCCGAGCGTCGAAGAAAAGCGCTGGGTCAAGCAGTATTTCGGCCTGTCGATCCCGGAAGACGTCACCGACGAAGACCTCGAAGAATCGGCGCGCTTCTACGAAGAGCCCAACGGCGAGCTGCACATCCGCAGCGACTTCCTGATCGACGATGACGAGCCACGCACGGTCCGCGTGGCCTTCATCCTGAACCAGCACAACGCGGAGCTCAAAAGCCGCGGCGTGCTGTTCTCCATCCACGACGAGGACGTGCCGGTGTTTCGGCTGCTGCGCATGCGGGCCCGCCGCGCGCCCGGCCTGATCGACGACGCCAAGGACGTCTTGCTCAAGCTCTTCGACGCCGACGCCGAATATTCGGCCGACACGCTCGAGGAAATCTACGACCAGCTCGAAAAATCGAGCAAGCTCGTGCTTTCCGGCGACGTGACCGATGCGGTCGCCGGCGAAGTGCTCGGCGCGATTGCGCGCCAAGAAGACTTGAACGGCCGGATCCGCCGCAACATGATGGACACCCGGCGCGCGGTGAGCTTCATGATGCGCAGCAAGATGCTCAACGCCGAGCAGTTCGAGGCCGCGCGCCAGTTGCTGCGCGACATCGACAGCCTCGACAGCCACACGGCCTTCCTGTTCGACAAGATCAACTTCTTGATGGACGCCACCGTCGGCTTCATCAACATCAACCAGAACAAGATCATCAAGATCTTCTCGGTGGCCAGCGTCGCGCTGCTGCCCCCGACCTTGGTGGCGAGCATTTACGGCATGAACTTCAAGTACATGCCCGAGCTCGAGTGGCAGGCGGGCTACCCGTTTGCGCTCGCGCTCATGGTCGCCTCGGCCGTGGTGCCGATGATCTATTTCCGCCGCCGCGGCTGGCTGAAATAGCCCCGCCGGCAAGATTTTTCAGCCTTTTTGCCCAGACCCCAGCGCCAAATGGTCAGTGGGCGCTATTATTTTTGATATTGTCCAGCAGCGCGTCGATCACCGCGAGGCTGTAGGGGCTCGCCACCGTGCGCACGAAGCGCATGAAATCGGCGTGCGCGGCGTCGTCCGCCCGGTCTGAAATCGTGCGCACCACCGCGAGCGGCACGCGGCAGTCGTGGCAGACCTGGGCGAAGGCTGCGCCCTCCATCTCCACCGCCAGCGCATCGGGCAGCGCGCGCTGCAAGGCCCGGCTTTCCTCGGCGGTGGAGACGAAGCGGTCGCCACTGATCAGCAGCCCCTGATGCAGGCGCGGCCTTCCGAGCCCCAGCGCTTGCAGCGCGTCGGCCAAGCCGTGGCGCCCGAGGTTCTCGAGCGCCGCGCCGGCGGCCGCGCACAGCGCATCGGTCCAAGCCGCATCGGCCTCGTAGCGGGCACGGCCGTGCCCCGGCACGACGTATTTTGGAAAAATCGGCGAGGCGTCGAGGTCGTGCTGCAGAAAAGACCGTGCCACGACCACGTCGCCCACCCGAACGCCTGCGCCCAAACCGCCCGCCACCCCGGTGAACACGATCGCGCGCGCCCGGCAGTGCTCGGCCAACAAGACCGCCGTCGTCGCCGCCGCGACCTTGCCGATCCCCGACAGTGTGGCCACCACCGGCAGGCCATCCCAATGGCCGTGCAGAAAATCGCGCCCGGCCACGCGCTCCACCCGCGCATCGGGCAGACGGGCGAGCACCGCGTCGAGTTCTTCGCGCATCGCGCTGACCAGGGCAATCGGTCGGTTCATGGGTCTGAGCGGCTCTATGGAACGTCGGAATTTGTGGAAGGCAAAAAGGCAACAGGCCGCCGAAGCGGCCTGCCGATGCTGCCACAAGCCCGCGCCCGTCTGGGCGCAGTGGAGCGCGGTCAGCGCTTGTCGCGCAGCTCGCGCCGCAGGATCTTGCCCACCGGCGTCTTGGGCAGTTCTGTCCGGAATTCGATGATCTTCGGCTGCTTGTAGCCGGTGAGGTTGTCGCGGCAGAACGCGCGCACCGCGGCTTCGGTCAACGCCGGGTCCTTCTTGACGATCACGAGCTTGACCGCTTCGCCCGATTTCTCATCAGGAATGCCGACCGCCGCGCATTCGAGCACGCCCGGACATTCGGCCACCGTTTCCTCGATCTCGTTGGGGTAGACGTTGAAACCGCTGACCAGAATCATGTCCTTTTTGCGGTCGACGATGCGGAAATAGCCGCGCTCGTCCATCACGCCGATGTCGCCGGTGCGGAAGTAGCCGTCGGCGGTCATCACCTTGGCCGTCTCGTCGGGCCGCTGCCAGTAGCCCGCCATGACCTGCGGCCCACGGATCGCAATCTCGCCGGGCTGCCCCGGCGGCACCTCATGGCCCTCGTCGTCGAGCAGCTTGATGTCGGTGCTGGGCAGCGGCACGCCGATCGTGCCGGTGAATTCGGTGCTGGTGACCGGGTTGCAGCAGGCCGAGGGGCTGGTCTCGGACAAGCCATAACCCTCGCAAATCGGGCAGCCGGTCTTCTCCAGCCACAGCCGCGCCACCGCGCTCTGCACCGCCGTTCCGCCGCCGAGCGAGACTTTGAGGTGCGACCAGTCCACTTTGTTGAAGTCGGGGTGGTTGGCCAGCGCATTGAACAAGGTGTTGACCGCGGGGAAGCTGTGCACCTTGTGTTTGGACAGCTCCTGCAGCACCGCGGGAATGTCGCGCGGATTCGGAATCAGCACCAGCTTGCCGCCCGTGCGCATGGTCAGCATCATGCCCACGGTGAAGGCGAAGATGTGATAGAGCGGCAAGGCGCACACGGTGGTGGGCTGCTCGCCCTTCGGAATCTTGTCCATCACCGGCTGGTTCCAGGCTTCGGACTGCAGCACGTTGGCGATGATGTTGCGATGCAGCAGCGCCGCACCCTTCGAGACGCCGGTCGTGCCACCGGTGTACTGCAGCACCGCGACGTCGTCGGGGCCAATGGAAGGCGCTTTGAAGGGGGCACGGGTGCCGCGCGCGATCGCGTCGTTGAACCGCACCGCCTGCGGCAGGTTGAACGGCGGCACCATCTTGCGGCGATTGCGGATCACATAGTTGACGATGGCACCCTTGACCAGGCCCAGCATGTCGCCGAACGCGCACAGCACCACATGCTTGACCTCGGTGTGCCCGATGCACTGCTCCAGCGTGTGCGCGAAGTTTTCGATGATGACGATGGCCTTGGCGCCCGAGTCTTTGAGCTGATGCTCGAGCTCGCGCGGCGTATAGAGCGGGTTGACGTTGACGACGATCAGGCCCGCGCGCAGGATGGCTGCCACCGCCACCGGGTACTGCGGCACGTTGGGCATCATGATCGCCACGCGGTCGCCTTTGACCAGCCCCAGGCTCTGGAAGTACGCCGCCAGCGCCTGGCTCAAGGAATCGACCTGGGCATAGGTGATGTCCTTGCCCATGAAGCTGTAGGCCACGCGATCGGCGTACTTGCGAAAGCTCTCTTCCATGAGCTCGACCAGCGATCGGTAGACGCTCGGATCGATCTCGGCGGGAACGCCCGGGGGGTAGCTTTGTAGCCAGATGCGGTCGGTCATAAAAGGTCAACTCCGTGGAAGATCCGCCGCAGGCGCGGCGTACAAATGGAAACAGCCGCCATTCTGTCGTGAAACTGACAGCTCGGCGGCTGTGTTTTCCCTAGGCAAACCTAGAGAGGCGGCTCGAAAATCCCCCGAATCGGGGCAAAGTCGAAGCCATGCCCATCAAAGCGGACACGGATGGGTCCGGCCCTGCTTCAGCCTTTGAGCGCGACGAAAACCTCGTCGAGCATCTTCTTGGCATCGCCAAAGAGCATGCGGGTGTTGTCTTTGTAAAACAGCGGGTTGTCGACACCCGCATAGCCGGTGGCCATGCTGCGCTTCATCACGATGCAGGTGCGGGCCTTCCAGACCTCGAGCACCGGCATCCCCGCAATCGGGCTGTTCGGGTCTTCCTGCGCGGCCGGGTTCACGATGTCGTTGGCGCCGATGACCATCGCGACGTCCGCATCGCTGAACTCATCATTGATCTCGTCCATCTCGAAGACGATGTCGTACGGCACCTTGGCCTCGGCCAGCAGCACGTTCATGTGGCCCGGCATGCGGCCCGCCACGGGGTGGATCGCGAAGCGCACGTTCACCCCCCGCTCGCGCAGCAGCCGCGTAATTTCCGACACCGTGTGCTGGGCCTGGGCCACCGCCATGCCATAGCCCGGAACGATGATGACGTTCTTGGCTTCGCGCAGCAGCTCGGCCGTCTCGACCGCGCTGATCGGATGCACCTCGCCGCCCACCGCCGCACCCGCCCCTTGCGGTTTTTGCTCGGTGCTGCCAAAGCCCCCGGCAATCACGCTGATGAAGCTGCGGTTCATCGCGTTGCACATGATGTAACTCAGGATCGCGCCCGACGAGCCGACCAGAGCGCCCGTGACGATCAGCAAGTCGTTCGAGAGCATGAAGCCCGTCGCCGCCGCCGCCCAGCCCGAGTAGCTGTTGAGCATCGACACCACGACCGGCATGTCGGCGCCGCCGATCGCCATCACCATGTGCACGCCAAAGAGCAGCGCCACGGCCGTCATGATGGCCAGCGGCACCAGGCCCTGCTCCACGGTTTCGGTCTGCAGATAGGCGCGACCAAACCACAGCACCAGCAGCAAACCGGCCAGATTCAGCCAATGGCGGGCCGGCAGCAGCAAGGGTTTGCCGCCGATGCGGCCCGAGAGCTTGCCGAACGCCACGAGCGAGCCCGAGAACGTGACTGCCCCGATGAAGATGCCGATGTAGATCTCGAGCTCATGCACGGTGCGCGCCGCCCCGGTGTACGCACCGATGGCGGTCGGATCGATCGCGGTGGCGTAACCGACCAGCACCGCGGCCAAGCCCACCATGCTGTGCATCAAGGCCACGAGTTCGGGCATTTGCGTCATCTGCACGGTCCGGGCGGCATAGAGGCCGACCGCCCCGCCAAGCAGCATGGCAGCAATGATCCAGGGCAGCCCTTGCGCCGTGACCGCAGGGCCGAACACGGTGGCCAGAACGGCCAGCGCCATGCCGACCATGCCGTAGAGATTGCCCCGGCGTGCCGTCTCCTGATTGGACAGGCCCCCGAGGCTGAGGATGAAGAGAATCGTCGCTCCGATGTAGGCGACGGCGGTCAGACTGGTGGACATGCGTCGTCTCCTCTTATTTGCGGAACATCGCCAGCATGCGCTGGGTCACGGCGAAGCCGCCGAACATGTTGATGGCCGTGAGCACGACCGCAGCCGCAGCCAGCCACCGGATCCAGTCGTCGGGCCGCTCGGGCGCGCCGGTCGGAGAGATTTGCACGAGCGCGCCGATCACGATGATGCTGCTGATGGCATTGGTCACGCTCATGAGCGGCGTGTGCAGCGCGGGCTTGACGTTCCAGACCACCATATAGCCCACGAAGCAGGCGAGCACGAACACCGTGAAGTGCGACAGGAACTCGGGCGGCGCGTAGCGCCCGATCAGCCAGAACAACACGGCCGCGACCGCCGCCAGCACTGCCAGGCGCGTGGCCGGCAGCGGGCCTGAGACCTCCCCGTGGGCGGCGGCTTTCTTGGCCGCCGCGGCCGGCGCCACGGCCGGTTTGGCGGCAGCCGGGGGCAGCTTCGGGGGCGGCGCGGGCCACGTGATCTCGCCGTCCTTGATGACGGTGAGGCCACGGATGGCATCGTCTTCCATGTTGATGTGGATGACGCCGTCCTTGGTCTTGCACAGCTCCTCGGTCAGGCGCAGCAGGTTCGTGGCGTACAAGGTGCTCGACTGCTTGGCCAAACGCGACGGCAGATCGGTGTAGCCGACGATGGTCACCCCGTGGCGCACCACGGCCTCGCCGGGAACGGTCAGCTCACAGTTGCCCCCCTGCTCGGCTGCCATGTCCACGATCACGCTGCCGGGCTTCATGGTCTGCACCATCTCGGCGGTGATGAGTTTGGGCGCAGGCTTGCCCGGAATCAGCGCTGTGGTGATGATGATGTCGACCTCGCGCGCCTGCTTGGCGTACATCTCACGCTGCGCTTGCTGGAAGCCCTCGCTCATGACCTTGGCGTAACCGCCGCCGCCCGAGCCTTCTTCCTCATAGTCGACCTTGACGAATTCGCCCCCGAGCGAAACGACCTGATCGGCCACCTCACTGCGGGTGTCGTTCGCGCGCACGATCGCGCCCAAGCCCACGGCCGTGCCGATGGCCGCCAGGCCCGCCACCCCGGCGCCGGCGACGAACACCTTGGCCGGCGGAACCTTGCCCGCAGCGGTGATCTGGCCGTTGAAAAAGCGGCCAAAGACGTAAGCGGCCTCGATCACGGCGCGGTAGCCGCTGACGCCGGCCATCGAGGTCAGCGCGTCCATCTTCTGCGCGCGGCTCAGCGTGCGCGGCAGGCAGTCCATTGCCAGCACCGTGACTTTTTGGGCGGCGAGCTGCTGCATCAGCTCGGGGTGCTGCGCGGGCCAGATGAAGCCGATGAGCGTCTGCCCGGCGTGCATGCGCGCGACTTCCTCGGCGCTGGGCGGACGAACCTTGAAGACGATGTCGGCACGCTGCCAAAGCGCCGCTGCGTCCGGGGCGATCTCGGCACCGACCGCGCGATAGGCCTCGTCGCTGAACGACGCCGCGGCACCCGCGCCCGATTCGACGCAGACGGAAAAGCCGAGCTTGCGCAGCCGCTCGACGATTTCGGGCACGGTGGCCACGCGTTTCTCACCGGGATAGACCTCGCGCGGAACGCCGATGCATTGCGCCGCAGGCGCGGCCGCCGGGGGGGTAGCCTCGGATGACATGGGGATTCCTCCTCGTGTGGGTGTTCTCGTCGGGCCGAGCCTCTGCCCACGCCGCAGCGCGGGCGACCGCCCAACGCGGGGGAGCTTAACGGAAAAACGGCAAGCCACGCGCGTCCGATAATCGAGGCATGACTCAAACCCGATGGAAACCCAGTGTCACGGTGGCGGCGATCATCGAGCGCGACGGCCGCTATTTGCTCGTCGAGGAACACACGCCCGAAGGGCTGCGGCTCAACAATGCGGCGGGCCATCTCGAGCCGGGCGAGTCGCCGATCGAAGCCTGCGCGCGCGAGGCGCTGGAGGAAACCGGCTACGCCTTCGAGCCGACCGGAGTGCTCGGCGTGTATCTGTCGCGCTTTCAGCGCCCGAGCACGGGCGAGGACATCACGTACCTGCGACTCGCTTTCTGCGGCAGGCTGGGCGCGCACGATACCGCACGCGCGCTGGATCACGGCATCGTACGCACGCTGTGGATGACCCCTGAGGAAGTGCGCGCGAGCGCGCCGCGGCATCGCAGTCCGCTCGTGCTGCGCTGCATCGAGGACCATCTCGCCGGCCAGCGCTTCGACCTCTCGCTGATCTACACGGACCCGAGCGTCGTGCGGGCTGTGGCCCCATGAACGAAACCGCCGGTATCTGGGCACTGCTCGGTCTGGCCGCCTACGCCGCCGGGGTGCTCAACGCGATCGCGGGCGGCGGCAGCTTTTTGACTTTTCCGGCGTTGGTCTTTGCGGGCATTTCGCCGATTTCGGCCAACGCGACCAGTGCGGTCGCGGTCAGCCCGGGCTACCTCGGCAGCAGCTTGGGTTTACGGCGTGAACTCGCCCTCGTCCCCTGGCCGCAACTGCGGCGGGAAATGCTGATTTCGGCGCTCGGTGGCTGGTTCGGCGCGATGCTGTTGCTGGTCACGCCGGCGCGGGTTTTCTCCGGGCTGGTTCCGTGGCTGCTGTTGTTTGCGACGCTGCTGTTTGCGCTTGGGCCGCGCTGGGTCCGGGTCGGAGCGCCGGCGGCCGATGCGCCGCTGGTGCGCTGGCGCGCGCCCGCGTTGTTTGCGGTCTCGGTCTACGGGGGTTATTTCAACGGAGGCTTGGGCATCCTCCTGATGGCGCTCTACACGTTGGCCGGCGAATCGCGGCTGCCCGTGGCCAATGCGCTCAAGAACCTCAATTCATTTCTGCTCTCGCTCCTGTCGGTGGCGGCTTTCGCTTGGGCCGGCGCCATCGCCTGGCCGCAAGCGCTCTGGATGATGGCCGCCGCCACCCTGGGTGGCTACCATGGCGCCCGCCTGGCGCGCTGGCTGAGCCCGCGCTGGGTTCGGGGCGTCGTCATCATGACCGGTACGGTCATGAGCGTGGCGTTCTTCGCGCGCAGCTTCGCCTAGCGCGGCCGTCGCTGCCCAACCCGGCCGTTCTCGTCGACAATTGGGGTTTTTCCACTTCAACCAAGGCTCTCTGATGAACATCGCCCCCAATGCCGTCGTCACGCTCGGCTACCGCGTGACCAACCTCGAGGGCGACCTCATCGACCCCGGTGCGCAGCCGCTGCGCTATCTGCACGGCCACAACGGCCTGTTTGCGAAGCTCGAAGCAGCGCTCGAAGGCAAAACCGTCGGCGACGCAGTCGAGGTCACGCTCGCGCCCGAAGAAGCCTTCGGCCCGCACAACGAGGATCTGGTCTTCGTGGAACCGCTCGAGCGCCTGCCCGAAGGCGTCCAGGTCGGTACGCAGCTCGAAGCCCGAGGCCCCGAAGGCGCCCGTCTGCTGACGGTGACGCGCATCGAGTCCGGCCATGCCGAGCTCGACGCCAACCATCCCCTGGCCGGCATGGACCTGGTGTTCTCCTGCACCGTCAACGAGGTTCGCCCCGCCAGCGAGGAAGAACTCGCACATGGCCATGCGCACGGCCCAGAAGGTCACGAGCACTAAGGCAACGCTGAACAAGTCCCTCGCGCGTCGCGCATCCCGGCTGCGGGCGGTCTCGTCGAAAGCAAATCCTCGCCATAGCTTCGGCTGTGGCTGCGATTTGCGCCTCGCATCCCATCCCGCGGCCGGGCGCGCGCCATCACGGGGACTGATTCAGCGTTGCCCTAAGCATCAGCTGCCGAGAGGGCGCGCGTCCTCGAGGGAGCGGGTTCAGCCTGGCCCTCATTGCCCGCCTAGGCCGGGCCGGGGCGGGCCCCCGCTCGGTTTGTCGTTGTCTTTCCCATGAGCGAACGTCTCGAAACGCATCGCGTCGTCGTCGGCCTCTCGGGCGGCGTGGATTCGGCCGTCAGCGCCTGGCTGCTCAAGCAGCAAGGGCATGAGGTCGTCGGCATCTTCATGAAAAACTGGGAGGATGACGACGACAGCGAATACTGCTCGAGCCGCCAGGACTGGCTCGACGCCGCCAGCGTTGCTGACGTGCTGGGCATCGAGATCGAACATGTCAATTTCGCCGCCGAGTACAAAGACCGGGTCTTCGCCGAGTTTCTGCGCGAATACCAGGCCGGGCGCACGCCCAACCCGGACATTCTCTGCAACGCCGAGATCAAGTTCAAAGCCTTCCTCGACCACGCCATGCGGCTGGGCGCGGAGAAAATCGCCACCGGCCATTACGCCCGCGTGCGGCGCAACCCCGCCACGGGGCGCCATGAACTGCTCAAGGGCCTCGACCCCAACAAGGACCAAAGCTACTTCCTGCACCGCCTGAACCAGGCGCAACTGGCGAAAACGCTGTTTCCGGTCGGGGAATTGCACAAGACCGAGGTGCGGCGCATCGCCTCGGAAATCGGCCTGCCCAATGCGCGCAAGAAGGACAGCACCGGCATCTGCTTCATAGGCGAGCGGCCTTTCCGCGCCTTCCTCAACCGCTACATCCAGAGCGCGCCCGGCCCCATCGAGGACGACCAGGGTCGCACCATCGGCGAACACATGGGTCTATCCTTCTACACCCTGGGTCAGCGGCAAGGCTTGGGCATCGGCGGCATCAAGGCGCGCGGAGCGCCGCGCGGCGGCGGCGAACACGCGCCCTGGTTCGTCGCGCGCAAAGACCTCGCGCGCAACACGCTCATCGTGGTGCAGGGACATGACCATCCCTGGCTGCTCTCTAAACGGCTCACCGCGGCCGACGCGAGTTGGTGTGCCGGCGAGCCACCGGCCCCGGGCCGCTACGCCGCCAAGACCCGCTACCGCCAGGCCGACAGCGCTTGTGCATACGCAGCCAGCGACGAAGCCGGCACTCGCTTCTCTTTGAGTTTCGACGAGCCGCAATGGGCGGTGACACCAGGCCAGAGTGCGGTGCTCTACGACGGCGAGGTCTGCCTAGGGGGTGGCGTCATCGACGGCAATGGCGCGGGTTGAGCAAGATCAAACGGACGACCTAGGGTTTTCACTAAAATCGCGCGGTTTCTGGCTCCACCCACCGCCCATCATGAACACCGCCGCATCCCCCGCCTGCACCGTCTCGCCCGAAGCTGCTTCCCGGGCTTTCCGCCGTCAACTGGTGCTGATGGCCACGCTGGGCACCTTCGTGCCGCTGGCCGTGTTGAGCCTGCTCTACACGCTGGCCCCACTGCCGCTGACGGCCCAGGCTGCCTCGATGCTGCGCGCCGCCAACGGCATCGCGGCGGTGGTCATCGGGCTCAACGCGCTCGCGGTCGCCGCGCTGGCGCTGGCTCGGACTTGGTTCATGCGCCGCGGGCTGGTCAGGCCCGCCGTGTGGCATCCGGTGCAAGTCGTGGGCCGCGGCGAATCGGCCTGAGGCTTTGCATCGAGCCCGCCAAGCCCGCTGACGCGGGCTTTGTTTTTGATAGCAACATCCGACCATTCCACGGTGGCGTTCGCTTGAACCTAAATCCGGCAGTTGGGCGCGCCCGGGCGGTCCGTCATCGGGCACGCGGGCAAGGCGCAAACCACAGCCATGGCGGGCGCCATGGCGAGGATTTGCAACGCTGCCCCCGGGCCCGAGGGCGGCTCGAACGGGTGCGCAGCGCTCACCCAAGCGGTGAACGGCCTCCGCACCGAAACTTGTTGAAACATCAACACCTTGCTTTTCGCGAGTAGCGGTCAACTGCCGGATTTAGGTTGAAATTGAGTCCACGACGGCACGGCGACCGGGCCCAGAGGCGGGGAAGACCCTGCGCGCGCCTAGACCGGCGTCGCGGCGCACAATGATGCATAGATCGAGGAGTCATCTATGAACTGGCTCAACAAACTACCAGGCTTTCAGCGCTCGCCTCACGGCCTCGAGTGGGTGCTGTGGAAGAAGCTGCCCAAGATTCTGCTGCTGGGCACGCTGCTGCCGGCGTTGGGCCCACTGGCGGCACGCTTGTGGTGGACGGACGATCCGCTGCCTGCAGCAACGCTGCGACTGATGACCCGCATCGACTTCTTCGCCATCTCGCTGGTGGTTTTGCACTGGACGTTGGTGCTCACGCTCGCCATCGGCTGCGCAATCATCATCGTGATGAAAGGGCCCGCCTACGTCGCCGACGGCTACGAGCTCCCACACCGCGACCAGCCCGGTGGCGAGCCGGCAGGGGCCGCATCGCGCGAAGGCGAGCGCGGCAGGGCGCGCTGACGCGGCCCCCGCGCACCACCCACCCCGTGGCCGCACCGGCCAGCGCGGGCCGAGGCTCAGAAGCTGTACAGCTTCTCAAGCCCCGAAGTTCTCCGGCATCTGCACCGCCACCACCTCGCCGCGCGCGGTCAGCACGCCGCCCGAGCGCACCTCGGTGCGGACCACCACCTTGCGGCCCTTGATCTCCTGCACCCGGCCGCGAATTTCGACCGGCGCGTCGATGGGCGTAGGCTTGAGGAAATCCACATGCAACGATGCGGTGACGAAGCGAAACGCCGGCAGACTGTCCATGTCGCGCCCCTCCTGGCGGTACATCGCCGCGGCGGCCGTGCCAGTGCTGTGGCAGTCAATCAGCGATGCGATCAGCCCCCCATAGGCAAAGCCCGGCACCGAGGTGTGGAAGGGCTCGGGCTGGTACACGGTGACGGTTTCGTCGCCGTCCCAGATGGTCTTGATCTGATGCCCGTGCGGATTGAGCCGGCCGCAGCCGTAGCAGTGCGCAACGTTGTCGGGGTAATGGTCTTGAAAGGCGTCCATGGCGGTCATTGCAAAGTGAGGGAGGATGGGTCGAAGGCCGGCGTGGACGCAGCGGGCAGCGGCGGCGGCTGATGGGCGGTGCCGCGGGCATCGTGGGCAGCCGCGAGGGGTGCGCTGGCCAGATGCTTGTGCAGAAAAGCCCGCACAGTGTCGAACAGCGCCGGCTCGTCGTCGAATTGCTCGTGCGTACCTTCGACGATGAGCAGCTCCACCGAGGCCGTACCCCGCCGCGCGAAGAGTTGCTCCGCGTCGTCCAGCGGCACGGTGCGGTCGCTGCGGCCGTGGATCAGCAAGACCGGACAGCGCGCCTGCGGCAAGGTGGTTTCGGGTGCTATACGGGCAAAGCGCGTGCCGATCACCGACTCCACATATCGGTTCACCAGCCAACCCAGCGGCCAATAGGGAATGCGACGGGCGGCAAGCCAGCGACGCATCACCTGCTCGGGATGTGCGAACGACGACACGCTCACGACCGCCCGCAGGTCGTCGCGCTGCGACGCCGCCAGCAGCACCGCTGCCGCCCCCACCGAATGACCGAGCGCCGCGAGCCGATCGGCGTCAACTTCGGGTTGGCACTTGAGCCAGTCGAGCGCGCAGCCCAGATCCTCGGCAAAGCGTGGCAAGGAGCTGTGGTCATCCCGGTCGCTGCGGCCGTGGTTGCGCGCCTCGGGCAGCAGCACCGCATAGCCCGCGCGCTGCAAGGCCACCGCCGCCTGCAGCAAATGCCCGGCGTGGCCACCCCAGCCGTGCATCAGCACCACGGCTGGCGCACGCGACACACCCTGCGCCGGCGCAAACCAAGCGAACAACTTGCGGCCACGCGGCGCGTCGAGCCAGACGGTCTGCACACCCCGCAGCCCACGGGCGCCCGGATCGTCTTGCGGCACCTCCGCCGCCGGCGTCAGGCCACGCCGCAAGACCCAGCGCGCCAGCGCCAACAGCGCGAGCGCGGAGGCCGCCGCGATCCACCCAGTGCTCACCTGCGGCTCCCGTTCACCGGCCCACACGCCGGCCGGCCCGGCCGGCGCCCGAGGCGCTTCACAACCCGAGCGCCGTGCGCAGTTGGGCTTCGGTGCTGACCGGGCGCAGCGCCGTGACCCGGCCGTTGGTCAGTTCGATCAGCATCAGCGCGTCCTCCTGCGCAGGCCAGCCCTGCAGCAGCGCCGAATCGAGCACCACGCCCACGGTGAACGGCTGCTCGCGCAGCGACGGCAGCGCGAAGGTGCGGGTGACGAACGATGGCATGCGGCTCATGTCGGCCAGGTACACCGCCTTACGCGACTCCAGAAAGCCCTTGGGCTGTGCACCCACCACCGACTGCATCAGGTTCGACGCCTTGCGCCCGTTGGCGAACAGCACCAGCCGGGTGTCGGCGCTCACGTGCCAGTCCTGGCCGTGCTGGTCCTTGATCTGCAAGGCCGGCAAGGGCTGCCCTGGCTCGACCGCAGCGGCCGGGGACGCCTGCAGGCCAAGGGAAAAGGTCGCTGCCACCAGCGCGAGCCGGAGCGCGTGCCGCAGAGTGTGTATCCAGGAGGTCATGCGCTCACCGCGCCTTTCTTCGCCGCAGCAGCGGCACTCGCCCCCGCATGCGCGGAGCAGCCCTGCGCGGGGTCGGTGTTGATCATGTGGTCGGCCATCTGGGCGAAGGTCTCGATGAGCCAGGCCCGAAACGCGGGGTCTTCCACCTGCTCCTCGATCGCCTGGCGCATGCACAGCATCCAGGCATCGCGCTCCTGCGGGCCGATGGTGTAGGGCAGGTGCCGCATCCGCAGCCGCGGATGGCCTTTCTTCTCGATGTAGAGATTGGGCCCGCCGAACCAGCCCGAGAGAAACTCGAACAGGCTCTGGTTGGCCCCAGCCAGGCTGTCGGGGTGGATGCGGCGCGAGGCGTACGCCTCGGGCAGTTCATCCATGAGTTCATAAAAACGGTCGACGAGCCGATGCACGCCGGCTTCGCCGCCGAGCGCTTCATAGGGGGTCAGGGCTTGGGTTTCGGACATGCGTGTTCTCCTCTTCAAGCTGCTTTGGCCGGCGCAGGCGCAGCACCGAACAGCCGATCCGTGAGCTTGACATACCAGGCCGCGCCCTGAACCTGCACGATATAGGCCAGAGCGATCAGCAAAGCCGCATCCGCGCCCTGGGCGCCAAACACGCCCATGGCGATGGCCAATGCGATCGAAAGATTGCGCATGACGGTACCGTAGACCAGCGCAATCGCGTCTCCACGCGGAAACAGCGCTTTGGCCACGAGCGTGCTGATCCCGAAGTTGATCGCATAGAGCAGCAGCAATGGGCCCAGCAGGCGCGGCAACAGCGTCGGGTGTGCAAAGATGTCATGAGACTTCAGCGCCATCGACACGAACACGATACCCAGCACGCCCAGCGTCGAGAACGGCGGAAACTTGGGCTTGATCTGCTGGTGAAACCGCGACTCGCCATAACGGCCGACCAGCCAGTTCTGCGTCAGGCTGCCCAAGAGCAAGGGCAGAAACACGATCAAGGCGATCTGTATGAATACCTGCAGCACCGGAATCTCGACCGCCGCGCCAAGCAAGACCTTCAGGTACAGCGGCGCGAGCAGCGAACCCAAAATCAGCCCGACCACCGTCATCTTCACCGCTGCAGGCACATTGCCCTTGGCAAAACCCGTCCAGGAGATCGTCATGCCCGAGGTGGGCAGCAACGCCGTGAGCAGCAGCGCGAGCCGGATCATCGGCTCGTCGGCATAGAACAGCACCCCCATCGCGTAACCGATGGCCGGCATGACGATGAAGTTGATGGCTTGGACGACGCCATGAAGACGCGCGCCGCCGGGTTTGAACAATTCGCGCACATTCATCGTGACCATCATCGGATAAACCATCAGAAAGGTCAGCGGCAGGATGGCCGCGCGCAAAAACGCCGGGTCGGTGACTTGCCCGAAAGCCAGTCCTGCGAGCATCGCCAGAGGAATGCTCCAGATCAAATTCTTCTGAAGCCAGTTGAGGATGGTCCACATGTCAGCAACTCGATCTCAGCAGGCTTATCGGTTGCGCAAGGCCAGCGCCCACGCCTGCATCGCATCGTTGGCCACCTTCATCGGCGCGTCCATGAAGCTGACGACGAAATGGTCGCCCATGTCGGCAATGCCGATGGAGCGCGGCCGAACGGCCAGCACCTGCGGATTCGGCAGCGCGTGGCCAAAGCAAAAAACCACGTTGACGGCGGCGCGAATCTCGGGGTTGACCTCGCCACCGATCGCTCGGGTATGCGCGAGGTGGTCGAAGGTGGCGATGTACTGCACACGCGGGGTGTTGGCGATGCTGTCGCGGAAATAGGCCGCGATCTCCTCGGCACTTTGGTAGCGGCATTCGCTCTTGGCGATGTCGACGACGGTGATGGGATATTTTTCCTGGAAGTGAACTTGCTTCATCGAGACCTCGTTGGTTGGGTTGGAGAAAAATAGGCCCCCACCCCGGCCGAACCCTCCGGCCGGCGCGGGGGCAAAGGAGTCACGAAACCACTTCGCCCCGGACCGTCGGACGGCGGCGCTCGGGCGAGCGACGAGCCGTGCGCGGCAAGCCGGCGACGGCAGCCAAAAATTCGTCGCGTGTGCGCGCGGCGAAGTAAGGGTGGCCGGCGCGCTCCTCGAGCACGGTGCTCACCACCCGTCCCTGCCGCACATGCCCGGCAAACAGCAGCGTCTCAGCCGGCAGCGCAAACAGCCGTTGAACCACGCTGTCCCAAAGCGCCTCGGGCTCGGCCGGCAGCGGCTGCTGTGCACAGGCGTCGATGGCGAGCAATCCACCGCAGAACATCCGGTCGCGCCAGAGAAAGCTCAGGCAGCCGGCCGTGTGTCCGGGCGTGCGCCAGACCTGCACGCATTCGCTGCCAAAACACAGCGCATCGCCGTCACCGGGGTTCACCGCCCCCTCGGCAGCGTCGCCCTGCACCACCGGTGCCCCCAGCGCACCGAAAGCCTGCAGCGTCTGCAGCGGATCGGCATCATGCTGATGCGTGCGCAGCGTCCAGCGCAGCCGCAGCCCTCGCTCAGCCATGAGCGCAGCGAGCAGCGGCACATCCGGCACGCGCGGATCGATCAGCACGCACTCCTGCGCATCGAGATCGGCCAGCAGGTAACTCACCGCCCCCGAGGCTTCGTCGCGCAAGATCCGGAAATACATAACCTCAAGCCCCAAAACGCAGCGCGGCCGCCAAGGCGAGCGCAAGAGCGCAAGCGGTGGCCGAAAACAGCCAGCGCCACATCCGCGCGCGCGGAATGAAGCCCACGCCACGCACGATCCCCGCACTCATGGCCCAAAACAGCAGCATGGCCAAGCCGTGGTCGGCGCGGGCGTTGCCGTCTTGCATGCGTGCGAACATCAGCGGGTAGATGCTGCCACCGACCATGATCGCGAGCCCCACCAAGAGACAGGGCCAGTGCATGCCCGGCCCCTCCGGCGCGGGGGCTGGAGCGGGGCCGGGCGCAGGTGCGGCGCTCACGAGCCTCCCCCTTCTTGGCGCTTGCGGGCTTCCTCGTTTTCGCCCCACATCGCGTTGAGAATGGCCAGCAGAACGGCAAAGCCGACGCCGAGTATCCAGGCGAAATACCACATGGTTGTGTCCTTTCAGAGGGTCGTTGAGGGGCTGTGGTGCGAGCGCGCCAGAGGAAGTCAGGCCAAACCCGCCGGCTTGGCCGGCTCGGCATGGGCACCCTCGTCTTCCTCCCAGCCGGTGATCATGGCCTTGATGTGGGCTGTGAGCGTGTGGCCGGTGGTGGTGAGGTAGACGTGCACGATGACGAAGGCCAGCATCATGAAAGCGCCGGCCGTGTGCGCCCAAGCGATGGTCTGCAGTGAGAACCAGCGGTCCAGGCCGAGTTGCGGCCAATAGGCGCGAAACAGGTAGATCAGGCCGGAGACCCAGATCAGCGGCGAAATCATCGCCAGCAAGGCCAGGTAGGCCAGCCGCTGCAAGGGGTTGTGCTTCTTTTGCACCGTTTTCTTGAACGGGTGCGGTGCGCCGCGGAACATGCCCCAGGCGTAGTACTGCGCCATGGCCAGCACCTTCTTGTGCGTGGGCAGGTACTGGCGCCATTCGCCGGTGGTGAACTGCCAGAAGATGGTGAAGGCCCACAGCGTCAGCAGCGCCCAGGCGGCCAGCGTGTGCAGCCGCACCGCAGGTTCGAAACCAAGCAGTTGGTAACTGCCGTGGACCTCAAAGCCCGTCAAGAGCATGGTCAGCACCAGCAGCGCCTGCGACCAGTGCCAGAAACGTTCGTAGCGCTTGTAGATATAGATCCGTCCGGACTGGGGCGCGACAGTTGCGGCCGCGCTGTGGCCGGCGGTTTCCAGTTCGGTCGATTGGATGCTCATGCGGCCTCCTTTTTTTGATATTCAGTGCGCACGTCCCGAGCGCAGGTGCGTGACCACGCGCGCGCCGCCATGAATCAGCACGCCGGCCACCACGGCTGCGACGGCCAGCCAGCCCAGACGGTCGATCCAGGGATGGTGGTCGCGTGCCGGCAGGTACACACCCGGCAGGTCACCGAGTCGGCTTTGCGCCGGCGCGCTGTGGCACGACGCGCAGGCCACCGCATTCTTGGCGGGTGCGACCATGTGCGTGATGGGCCAGAACATCTCGGTCTTGACAAAACCGTACTGACCCGAAAACTCGGTGCCCGTGGCTTCGGCCCCCGCCTTGAGCGCCTTGGGCCAATCAAAGTTGAACCAGAAGGCCGTGTCGTCGGGGGTTGCGGTATGCGGCACGAGCAGTTTGTTCGTGACCTTGTCGTACGGCTGCGCGCCCCGGAAATGCTTCACCGGCCAGATCCGCGCCTTGGGGTCTTCTGGGCTCCCCTCGAAGTGGTTGATTTGGACCACTTGGGTGGGGTCGATCGTGTCTTGCTGCAAGGTGTACCGAACCTTGCCGTTGAACCAGACATACTCCGGAACGACATGCTCGCCGTACTTGAAGTCGCCCTTGCGACTGTCATAGATGGCATGACCGTGTTCGTCCTTGACCAACATCGGCTTGCCCTGGGCGTCGAGCTTGCCTGCGGTGGACCAGTCCCAGAACATCTTGGTCGGAACCCCTCCACGGGCGAACTCAGGCACATGACAAGCTTGGCACGCGAGCTTGCTCGTGTGGTTGTTCAGCCGCTCGATGGAAAGCAGGCTTTCCTTGTGTGGCTTGTCACCGTGGCAGCTTTGGCAGGTGGCCGCATTGCGGCCGGCGTGTACGGTGTCGCCACGCAGCAGGGGGCCGTGCGGGTCGGACGCGGTAACCGAAATGCGGCTGCCGGCGATCTTGTGGCCGTCGGCTTCGTGGCAAGTGGCGCAGGCAAACCCAGCGCCACCCTTGGCCTTGCTGGCCATGTGCACGTCGAGTTCGCGGTCGGCCGTGTTCAAGGACGAATCGAGGTCGCCGTGCTTGACGCCGTCGCCCCCGCCGCCGTTGTAGTGGCAGGTGCCACAGGTTTGCACGCTGGTCTTGCCGACGTACTGCGCGACCTTGGCCAGGTCGACCGGGTCGAGGTACTTTCCCGAGCCGGGCGGGTATTCCATGCGGGTGGTCGGCACTTCGCCAGCCAGGCCGGCGGGCTTCTTGTAGCCCCCCGTGTTGTGGCAAACCAGGCAATCGACTTTCTGCTGGGCATGGAAGTCGAAGCTCGCATCCTTCCATCCGTAGCCGATGTGGCAGGAGTTGCAGAAGGCTTCGTTGGAGCGGTCGCCGATGCAGAAGCTGTTGAGCATGGTTTTCTTGCCCAGCTTCTGCCCGGTGTCGGGGTTGGTGTATTCCCAGGTCCAGTGGCGGGTCTCCATGACCTGTTTGGCGGCCTGGTTGTGGCAGCTCAGGCAGGCCTTGGTGACTTCCTCACCGCTGGCAAAAGGCCCTTTGAGCTCCTTGAACTGGCTGTGGTCCGCGGTGCTCTTGCCCGCCCAGGCCACCGCGGCGGCCAGCGCGGCAGCCCCCAGCGCGGCACCACGCAGCCAGCGGCCCAACCGCATCGATACTCTCGCGTGTTGCATGCCCCGTGTCTCCTCTGACGTCGTCCCTGGCACCGATGATGGGTGGCCCGTGAGCGTCGACCCTAGACTTTTGTCAATAGGCCACATGCTCGTTGTCGCGAATCTGCTGCTCGGTGACCTTGCCGCGCATGACGCGGTAGGCCCAGCCCGTGTAGAGGATGATGATGGGCATGAAGATCAAGGTGGCATAGAACATGATGGCGAGCGTCAGGTGGCTCGAGACGCTGTCCCACACCGTGAGGCTGGCCGCGAGTTGCGTCGAGGACGGCATGACGAACGGGAACATGGACGCGCCCGCGGTACCGATGACCCCCACGATGGCCAGCGACGAGGCCACGAAGGCCGAGAGGGTGCGCCGCGCGCGCATGAGCACCACCGCGGCCAGCGCCCCTACGACGCCCAGCGCCGGCAGCAGCCAGAGCAGCGGCTGGCGGCCGTAGTTGGCCATCCAGGCGCCGGCTTCGCGCACCACCGTCTTGCTCATCGGGTTGGGCAAAGCAGCCGGATCGACCACGGAGCTGATGCGATAGCCGGGAATGCTCTGCAGCCAGAAGCCCGCGGCAATGAAGGCCACGACCATGACGATGCCCGCAATCGTGCCGGCGCGGATGGTGCGCGCCTGGATCGCGCCCTCGGTGCGGTGCGCGAGGTAGGTCGCGCCCTGCAGGGTGATCATGGCACTGCTGACCACGCCGGCAAGCAAGGCGTAGGGGTTGAGCAAAGCCCAGAAGCTGCCGGTGTAGGTGGAAATCAGATACTCGTCGAACTGGAAGGGCACACCTTGCAGCAGGTTGCCAAAGGCCACGCCGAAGATGACCGGCGGAATGAAGCCGCCGACGAACAGGCCCCAATCCCAGGTGGCGCGCCAGGTGGCGTTGTGGATTTTGCTGCGGTAGTCAAAGCCCACCGGCCGGAAGAACAGCGCCCAGAGCACCGCCAACATGGCCCAGTAAAAGCCGCTGAACGCGGTGGCGTACACCAGCGGCCAGGCCGCGAAGATGGCGCCGCCGCCGGTGATGAACCAGACCTGGTTGCCGTCCCAGTGCGGCCCGACGGTGTTGATGACGACGCGGCGCTCGGTGTCGCCCTTGCCGACGAAGGGCAGCAAGGTGCCCACGCCCATGTCGTGGCCGTCCATGATTGCGAAGCCCACGAGCAGCACGCCCACGAGCAGCCACCAGATGATTTTGAGGGTTGGATAGTCCAGCATGTCGTTCTCCCGTGGGGTTCAGGCGGCGGCCGTCGCGCCGTGGTGGGCTTCGTTCGTGTAGCGGCCGGTGCCCAGGCTGCCCGGTCCCATCTTGGCGAACTTGACCATCAGGTACATCTCGACGATCAGCAGCAAGGTGTAGAAGCCCACGAAGCCGGCGAGCGAGCCGTAGAGGCTGGTGACGCTCAGCGTCGAGACCGACAGATGCGTGGGCAACACGCCATAGATGGTCCAGGGCTGGCGGCCGTATTCGGCGACGAACCAGCCAAGTTCACAGGCGATCCAGGGCGCGGGCAGCATCACCAGCGCCCACTTGAGCAGCCAGGGTCGCTTGCCACACTCGAGCTTGAGCGTGCACCAGAAGGCAGTACCAAAGAGCGCGAGCATGAGGAAGCCCAGGCCGACCATGATGCGGAAGCTCCAGAACATGGGCGTGACGCGCGGGACAGTGTCGTCCACGGCGCGCTGGATGATCTCGGGTGTCGCCTGGCGCACGTCGGTGACGTATTTGCGCAGCAGGAGACCGAAGCCCAGATCGGCTTTGTGCGCCTCGAACAGCGCGCGCGCAGCCGCGTCGTTGCGGTCTTTGCGCAGGGCTTCGAGCGCGGTCACCGCGTGGATGCCGCTTTCGATGCGCTCGCGGTTCTTGGCCTTGATTTCCGCAATGCCCGGGATGGTCTTGGTGACCGAGCGCGTGCCGATCAAGCCCATGACGTAGGGAATTTCGATCGACCAATCGTTTTTCTGCGCCTGCTCGTTGATGCCCGCGACGAGGTTGAAGCTCGCGGGTGCGGGCTCGGTCTCCCACATGGCTTCGATCGCGGCCATCTTGGTCTGCTGCGCTTCGCCGACGGTATAGCCCGATTCGTCACCGAGCACGATGACGCTGAGCACCGATGCAAGCCCGAAGGCTGCAGCGACGCGGAAGCTGCGTTTGGCGAATTCGACGTCACGGCCCCTGAGCAGGTAGTAACTCGAGATCGAGAGCACGAACATCGCGCCGGTGACATAGCCGGCCGAGACGGTGTGCACGAACTTCGCCTGCGCATCGGGGTTGAAGAGCACGGCCCAGAAGTCCGTCATCTCCATGCGCATGGTGTCGAAGCTGAACTCGGCGCCCATCGGGTTTTGCATCCAGCCGTTGGCGATCAAAATCCACAGCGCCGAAAGATTGGTGCCCAGCGCCATGAGGATGGTGACCAGCAGGTGCTTAGGCTTGGAGAGGCGATCCCAGCCGAAGAAGAACAGGCCGATCATCGTGGACTCAAGAAAGAAGGCCATGAGTCCTTCGATCGCCAGCGGCGCGCCGAAGATGTCGCCCACGTAGTGCGAGTAGTAGGCCCAGTTGGTGCCGAACTGGAATTCGAGCGTGATACCGGTGGTCACGCCCAGCGCAAAGTTGATGCCAAAGAGCTTGCCCCAGAAGCGGGTCATGTCTTTCCAGACGACGTTGCCGGTCATCACGTAAACGCTCTCCATGATGACGAGTAACCACACCATGCCCAGCGTCAGCGGCACAAACAGGAAGTGGTAGAGGGCTGTCGCCGCAAATTGCAGCCGCGACAGATCCACCAGTTGTTCGGATATCACGTCACTTCTCCTTTTCTTCGCTGTTGCCCGGCCCGAGCAACTGGGTGGCCACGCCGGCCTCTGGCGGCGCGACGCGGTACTCGCGCACGAACACCCACCACAGCGCCACCAGCACAGCCAGCTTGATCACCAGCACGACGGCCAGCTTGCGCACCAGGGTTCGGTCTTGGAGGTTCATGGCACGGGGACCTTTCGTAATCATCGAAGCAATCTTCATGCCAATGACTCGGAAGCGAGCAGACCACCGTTCGCCTAGGGTTTTCCCTGGGAAGGGCAGCCGACCTGTCCCTGACAGCCCTGGGGACAAACCGCCGCAAAGGCTGCCAAAAAACTGCCAAACTGCCACAATGGCAGCCAAACCCTTCCACGCTTGCGCCGCCCATGAAGCCCTATGCCGAACTCACCAGCTTTCTTGATCAGCAGAGCGAGCCCTACATCCTGTTCGACGGCGACTACCGCATCCTCGCCGCCAACGCGGCTTATCGAATGCTGTTCAGTCCCGAACAAAGCGTGGTCGGGCGCAAGTGTTACGAGGTTTCACACCGCTACACCACGCCCTGCGACCAAAACGGCGAGACCTGCCCACTGGCGCGCGCACGAGCCTCGGGGCAGCGGGAGCGGGTGCTGCATCTGCACCACACACCGCGCGGCGAGGATTACGTCCAGATCGAACTGACCCCGCTGCGCGACGCGGCCGGCACGCTGCAGCTCTACGCCGAAAAAATGGAGCCGCTGCGCCAAAGCTATCGCGCCGCGTCTCCAAACGGGCCCGAGTTGATCGGCCGCTCGCCGGCGTTTTCGGCCATGCTTGCGCTGGTGGCGCGCGTGGGTCCGTCGATGGCCACCGTGCTGTTGCTGGGCGAATCGGGCACCGGCAAGGAACTCGTCGCGCGCGCGGTGCACGAGGCGAGTCCGCGCGCTGCGCGGCCACTCGTCGCGGTGGACTGTTCGAGCTTGCCCGAAACCCTCTTCGAGTCCGAACTGTTCGGCCACGAACGGGGCGCCTTCACCGGCGCGCATGCCGCCCGCGCCGGCCTGGTCGAAGCGGCCAGTGGCGGCACGCTGTTCCTCGACGAAGTGGGCGACATACCGCTGTCGATGCAGGTCAAGCTGCTGCGCCTGCTCGAGACCGGCACCTACCGGCGCGTGGGCAGCACCGAACTGCGCCGGGCCGACATCCGCGTCGTCTCCGCGACGCACCGCGATCTCACGGCCATGGTCGCCGATGGGCGCTTTCGCGAAGACCTGTATTTCCGGCTCAGCACCTTTCCGATCCGGCTGCCGCCGCTGCGCGAGCGCCTCGAGGACATCGCGCTGCTGGCCCCCGCATTGCTGCAACGGGTGGCGCCCGAGCGCAAGCTCGAGCTCGCGCCCGCGGCGCTGACCCTGCTGCAAAGCCAGCCCTGGCCCGGTAACGTGCGCGAACTGCGCAACCTGTTGGAGCGTGCCGCCCTACTCTGCGACGGCTCCGTGATCGAAGCGAGCCATGTCGCGCAAGCACTGTCCGTGAATCAGCCGATCCACCCGGCCGCGTCTCGCCTACCGGCCGCCACAGCGGACGCGGACGCGGATCGAGCCGCCGCTGGTCCAGAGGCAACGATCAACACCCTGCCGTTGCCTGAGCTCGAACTCGAGGTCTTGCGACAACGGCTGGCCCGCCACCGCGGCAGCCGCGCCGCCTTGGCCGCCGAACTGGGCATCAGCGAGCGCACGCTCTACCGCCGGCTGCGCGCCCTGGAAGCGCGAGCTGCGGGCCGGTGACGCCGGGAATTCAACTCGACCGAAATCCTACTTTTGTAGCGCAACCTGACCGTTTCAGGCTGGCATACGGCAAATTCCCTCTGAAAAAACCAGGACGAGAGGCTCAGCGCCGCCGCCCCACCCAGCGCGTCACATGCGCTCGGCCCTGATGGCCCGGACCTTCGGAGAGTTCGACGATGCCATCCCAGCGCAGCACGGGCTCGAGCCTAGCTTCGAAATCGGCGTCGAGCAGCGCCGGCGTGTAGAGCATGTCCAGATCCTTCGGGCCGCCGCTGTCGAAAGCGAGCTGGGCTGGGTGAAAGGCTTCCAGGATCAGCCAGCCACCCGGGCGCAAGCCCGCGGCCAAGCGCTGGTGCGCGCTGCGGCGGAAACTCGCGGGCAGGTGCACGTACACCAAGGCCAGCGCGTCGTAGGCTTCGGGCGGCGGCGCCCAGTTCGCGAGGTCGGCATGAACCGTCTGCACCGCCACGCCGTGCTGCGCCGCGAGCGCCTGGGTCTTTTGCAGCCCTACGGTGGAATAGTCCACCGAAGTCACCCGATGGCCTTGCCGCGCCAGCCACACGCCGTTGCGGCCCTCGCCGTCGCCCGGCACCAGCACCTCGGCCGGCGCGCGCAGGCGCTCGGCGGCTTGTGCCCGCAAAAACGCATTGGGCTCGGTGCCGTATTTGTAGTCAGGGCCGGCAAAGCGCTCGTCCCAGGGGTTGGCAGGGGTGTTCATGAGTGTCATTCGTTCGCGTGGATCTTCGCGTGGATGCGCCGGGTCGTGCGCCACACCGCCCACCAGACGAGCGGGATCAGCGCGCCGGCCGCGAGTTCCGGGTTGATGGGCACGCCCGCACCCTTGAGGGCCTTGCCGCCATAGAGCAGCAGGCTCACCACGTAATACGAAATCGCCGCGATCGACAAGCCCTCGACGGTCGACTGCAGCCGCAGCTGGAGCTCCTGCCCGCGCGTGAGCTTGGCCAGCAGCTGCTGGTTTTGCGCCTCGCGGGCGATGTCGACGCGGGTGCGCAGCAGGGCGCTGGCGCGCGCGATGCGCTCGGAAAGCGAAGCCAGCCGCTGGGCGGTTGCGGCCACCGTGGCCATGGCAGGCGACAGGCGGCGCTGCATGAACTCGCCCAGAGTCTGCGTGCCGGGAATCGGCTGCTCGCGCAGCTCGGCAAGGCGTTGTTTGACCAGCTCGTAATAAGCCGAAGTTGCGGAAAAACGGTACGCATGTTCGGCCGTCGCGCGCTCGATGCGTGTGGCCTGCGCGACCAGCGCGTCGAGCAACTGCTGGTCATCGACCGCCTTGGCTTCGAGCTGCGCCGTGATCTCCGCCAGCGCGCGCTCGGTTTCGCCGAGCATGGGCGTGAGCGCCTTGGCCACCGGCAAGCCGCGCAACGCCATGATGCGGTAGGTCTCGATCTCGAGCAGACGCCCGGAAATCCGACCCACGCGCGTTTCCGACGTGCCCGGCGGACAGACCGCCAGCATGCGTTCGAATCCGCTCGGACGTATCGTCAGGTCCGTCACCACGAGCGAGGCGCCCTCCTTGCCCACGAGCGAAGCCACCACGGCATGGCCGCCGAACCAGGCACGCGCGCGCTCGAGCGTCTGCGCAACGGGCTCGATCGGCTCCGAAACCATGGCCAGCTTGATCGCCGCAAGCGTGCGCCCAGGAATGCTCGCCAGCCACTGTGGGTCGACCCGCACCGCGGGGAACAGCTCGGGCTCGACACTGCCCAGCCCCGCGTGCGGCGGCAGCGGCTGCACGATCGAATAGCGGCTGAACTCGGTATGGCGCTCCCACTTGACCGTATAGCCATCCAGACGCAGGCGCAGGAAATTGCCTTGCATCGCGTCGAGCGGCAACTCCGCCTGCCCGGGCAGCTCGCGCAAATGCGCCCATTCTTCTTCCCGTCGGACGCCCTCGTTCGCCACCGCCACATACACCACCAGAGCGGGCAGCCGTATCCGTGCCGGCGGGCGCGCATGCACCTCGTCGTGCAGCACGCGGCGCTGCGGGTCTTCGGGTGGAAGTCGCTCGGCAAGCGCCGCTGCCGCGCGCGCTGCCTCAGGGTAGGAGCTCGTGGTCATGGTCATGAGTGTAGAAGGGCTCCGTCAAGAGGTGAACGACCTTTGCGCCCAAAACCGGTGGAGCATCCAGACCGTGCCTCCCGTTCAGCGCCGTCCACGGCTGGATGGAGGCTCAGAGGCTGAGAGGGAATTGGGCGTGCCCGAAGGGGCGCTCCAAAACGCGCCCGAGTAGGCGCAAAGCACAGCCGTAGCTCGGGCTACGGCGCGCATTTGCAACGCCCTCGGGCGTGTTTTGGGGCGTCAAAGCGGGCATGCCCAATTCCCTCTCAGCCTCTCAGCCCCGTCGGGCCAACATCTGTTCGAGTTCGCCCAGAAGCAGCGGCAAGCGGCTGCGCAGGGCATCGTCACTCTCGGTCAACTCCGCTGAAATCTCCTGCTGCAACAGGCAGACCGTCATGTGCACGAATGCGTTGTCGAGCGCCCGGCGAACCGCCGAGAATTGCTGCGCCACCTTGCCGCAATCCTCTCCGCGTTCGATCATGCCTTGGATGCCGCGCAGCTGCCCTTCGGCCCGGCGCAAGCGGTTGAGCAAGTCGTGGCGGACATCGGGCGAATCCAGACCCCCAGGCGCAGCCGCGTGCACCGCGCCGCCGGCATTCAAAGACCCCGTCCGTTCAGGCTGTGCCGCCATGACCCATCAGGACTGAGCCGGCGCGACCTGCATCGACGCCACGGGCTCGGGTGCCAACAGGCTGCCTTCCCGCAAGCCTTTGACCGTGGCCAGGATCAACCACACGATCACCAAGGTCGCCAAGGCAAGGCTCAGCAACACCATGGTCTGGAACGAGCCCGAGGCATGCGCGGTCAGCCGCAGGCCGAGTGCGGCGAAGGCCGCCAGCGGGAACGACAGGCCCCAGAACATCAAACCAAACGGCTGATCGAGCATGCGCCGCACGGTGGTGGCCGACCAGAGCAAGAAAAACAGCGCGATGCCCCAGGCCATCCAGGCCCAAATCGGTGGGGCGCCGAATTGCAAGGCGTCCAAGCCGATGACCGCAGGCGGCGCCACCGTGATGAAGGTGGTCGGCAGCAAACGCTCTGGCCAAATGCCGCTGACCGCGAGCCGCACCACGAGCAGGCTCAACACCACTGGCCACAAGAACAGGCCCACGCCAAACTGCAGTTGTGCCCAGGTTCCGAAACCCAAGGCCGGACCGGCCAAGCCTGTCACCACGTTCCCGACCACCGGCACGAACAAAGCGGGCGTCACCCCCGCCCAGAAAGCCGGCCCCGACACACCGGGCCGCAGCCAGCGCCCGAGCACCCACACCGTGACCGCGAACTGCCAGGCCGAGCCCAGCGCCCACAGCCCGCCGAGCAACGGATCGGGCCCGATCAAGGCCGTGCCGACGGTTGCGAGCAAGATGAGCGACACCGGCATCGCCGCCACCATGACATGCCGCACCGGGTGTTTGAGGTCTTCCGCCCAGGCCTGCGGGTAGCGGCGCCAGCGTATGAAGGACAAGACGGCCAGCACCACAGCGACGGTGGCCGCAAGCCCCGCGAGCACCAGCGCCCCGGCGCCGGCGAGCTCACCAAACAGCGGCGCCGCGCGCAGCCACGCGAGCGCCAGACCACACAGGCCCATCACCAGGACGAACCAGCCGGGAGCGAGAAACTTGAGCGGGGTGCTGGAGGTATTCATGCCATGGAACCTCGGAATTGAAGATCGTGCCGATCACCGCCGATCATTTGAGCTTCACACCTTCACTGTCGAAGACTTCAACCTCGATCGGCACCGCCTGCCCGATGGTCTGCGCCACCGTGCAAAAGGCTTCGAACTGCGCCAGCACCCGGTCGAGATGTTCGAGCGTGGCCGCAGGCACCCCGAGCGTGATCGCCGCGTGCATGGCCTGCACGCGAAGCCTGCCCTGTTCGTTGCGTCCAATCTCGGCACGCATCCGGCAGCGGATCGGCTCGGGCGCCTGTTTGAACTTGCGCAGCGCAAACAGCAAGGAGTCGCACAGACAGTTGCCCGCGGCTGCGCACAGCAGTTGCACCGGCGTCGGACCGAGGCCGGTGCCGAGTGGCACCGACTCGTCGGTCGTCAGCACCGGCACCGAGCCGCCAAAGTCCACATCGAAGCGGTAGTCCTGCCGCTGGCTCAGCGTGATTTCGACGGTTTTTTCACTCATGGTGCGCTCCAGGGTGCCGATCAGGCGCCGCAGCCTTTGCCTTCGGGCACGCCGAGCTTCTTGAGGATGCTCGCAAGCGGGCAGAAGTTCGTGAACCCGAACTGGAACAGGTTCAGGCCCACGAAGGCCGTGAACGCGAGCGCCCACTTGCTCACAAACAAGGGGCTGCCCTCCACGCCGAGCGCGAGCGAGATCAGGATGAACAGGCCAGCAAAGATGCGGATGTAGCGTTCAACGGTCATGGTCGGACTCCTCCAAAACAACAAAAACAATCAGTGCTTCTCGTGCAGGCGCACGATACCGAGCGCCTTGAGCACGTATTTCTCGTAGACCGGCTCGGAATTGCCGGTCTTCATCTTGCGCATGAAATACTTCTCGAAGGCAATCTTGGCCAAGTGCACCCACTTGCCCTTCTTGAACCAGTTCACGTTGCGCGGCGGGATTTGCGGCAGCGCCACGAACGCGGCCCCGTCGTCGCCCATGTCGGCCAGGCAGATCGCATTCCAGGTGCCCTTGGCCGTCGCCGGCTTGCCCGCCAGCTCATCGGCGATGTTGTGGCAAATGGCGGTCACCATGGTTTCGATCATGTAGCCGGTCTTGGGTGCACCAGTCGGCACCGGCGTGACTTCGACCGGGGGAATCGCCACGCACACGCCCGCCGAGAAGATGTTGCGGTACTTCTTGCTGCGCTGGTATTCGTCGATGAGCACGAAGCCGCGCGGGTTGCAGAGTTCGGGCACCGCGGCCACTGCATCGACGCCCTTGAACGCAGGCAGCATCATCGAGAGCTTGAACGGCACCTCGTGTTCCTTGACGACGTTTCCGTGGTCATCGAGCTGTGTGGTGTAGAGCTTGCCCGCCTCGACCTTGGTGGTCTTGCCGTTGGTGATCCACTTGATGTCGTGGTTGCGCATCTCCGACTCCATCAGCGACTTGGAGTCACCCACGCCGCCCAGCCCCAAGTGGCCGATATAGGGCTCACTCGTCACGAAGGTCATCGGCACCTTGTGGCGGAGCTTGCGCTTGCGCAGGTCGGCATCGACGATGAAGGCAAATTCGTAGGCCGGGCCAAAGCAGCTGGCCCCGGGCATGGCGCCGATGACGATGGGGCCAGGATTCTTCAAAAACTCCTGGTAGTCGCGCCAGAAGGCCTCGGCATGATCGACCGTGCACACCGAGTGCGTGTGGCCGCCGTGCGGGCCGGCACCGGGCACTTCGTCGAAGCTGAGCTTCGGCCCGGTGGTGATGACGAGGTAGTCATAAGCCAGTTCCTGCTCATCGGGCGTGCCACCGGCGAGCACGAGCTTGTTGCCCTCGGCGTCGATCTTCGTGACCGTCTTGGCGATGAAGTGGATGCCCTTGCGCTCGAGCAGCGGGCGGATTTGCAGAATGATCTCCTCGCGCTTGCGCCAGCCCACCGCAATCCACGGGTTCGAAGGCACGAACTGAAAGTAGTCCAGGGCGCTGACCACCGTGACGGTGTGCTCCTTGGAAAGGATTGCGCGCATCTCGTAGGCAGCGGGCATGCCGCCGATGCCAGCACCCATGATGACGATGTGGGCCATTGTTGTCTCCTGTCGTTGAGTCAAGGTTGAAAAAACATGCCGGGGCTCGCTCCGTCTGGTGCGGATTCAGCTTGCGGCATGGCGATGCCGGTACATCGCGAAATAAAGCACCGGAATGACCACCAGCGTGAGCAAGGTGGATACGAAAATGCCAAAAATCAGTGAGATGGCGAGGCCGTTGAAGATCGGGTCATCGAGGATGAAGAAGGCCCCGATCATCGCGGCGAGCCCGGTGAGCGCGATCGGCTGCGCACGCACCGAAGCCGAGTTGATCACCGCCTGCGCGAACGGCACGCCCTGCGCGACCTGCAGGTCGATGAAGTCCACCAGCAAAATGGAGTTGCGCACGATGATGCCGGCGAGCGCGATCATCCCAATCATGCTGGTCGCCGTGAACTGCGCCCCGAGCAAGGCGTGTCCCGGCATGACGCCGATCATGGTCAAAGGAATCGGCGCCATGATGACGAGCGGCGTCAAATAGCTCTTGAACTGCGCGACCACCAGCAGATAGATCAGCACCAGCCCCACCGCATAGGCCGCGCCCATGTCGCGGAAGGTTTCATACGTGATCTGCCACTCGCCGTCCCACTTGATCGCGTACTCGCGGAAGGTGTCGGCCGGCTGGCGGATCCAGTATTCGCCCAGCGGCCCAGCGTTGGGCAGTTGTGCCGCCGCCAGATGGGGGCGAATCGCAAACAGGCCGTAGAGCGGTGAGTCGAGCCGTCCGGCCATGTCGCCGATGACGTAGCTGACGGGCTTGAGGTCCTTGGTGTAGAGCGGCTTGTCGATCACGCCCCGATCCACGCGCACGAGCTCGGACAGCGGCACCATTTTCCCGTTGGCTGCCTTCATGGGCAGAGCGAGCAAACTGTCGAGGCCGACCTGGTCCGCCAACGGCAGCCGCAGCGTCACCGGCACCGGATATTTCGATTGGCCATCGTGCAAATAGGCGGCGTCGACCCCGGACAAAGCCGCGTAGACGGTGCGCGCCACCGCTTCGACCGGGATCCCCAGCGACTCGGCGCGCTGGCGCCGCACGGTGATGTGGGCACGGGGCGCGTCTTCCTTCAGCGTGGTGTCGATGCCGACGATGTCGGGCGTCTGCGCAAAAGCTTCGCGGGCGATGCGCTCGGCGAGCGCTTGCCGGCCGGCTTCATCAGGCCCGTAGACCTCGGCGACGAGCGGACTCATCACCGGCGGGCCGGGCGGCACTTCGACGACCTTGATGCGCGCCTGGTGGCGCGCGCCGATGCGCTCGAGCTCGGGGCGCAAGCGCTGCGCGATCGCATGGCTCTTTTCGCTGCGATGGTGCTTGTCGACCAGGTTGACCTGAAGGTCCCCCTGTTCGGCGTCGGCGCGGAAATAGTATTGGCGCACGAGACCGTTGAAGGTGATCGGGCTTGCGGTGCCGGCATAGGCCTGCAGATCGACCACCTCGGGCTGCTGTGCCAGGAAGCTGCCGAGGTCGCGCAGGGCCGCTGCAGTGTCCTCGAGCGGCGTGCCCGCCGGCATGTCGACGACGACCTGGAACTCGCTCTTGTTGTCGAAGGGCAGCATCTTCAGCACCACCCACTGCACGACCGCCAGGCCAGCTGAGAGCATCAGCGCGACCAGGATGCCCGCGAGCATCAGCCAGCGTTTGCGCGCGCTCTCCAAAAAGGGCGTCAGCACGCGCGTGAAGAAGCGCTGCAGCATCGGGCCCAAGCCCTTGGGGTTGTCCGCGTGGGCACCCGACACATGGCTTTGAAGCAGGCTGCGCGCGAGCCAAGGCGTGACGCTGAAGGCGATCAGCAGCGAAATCGCCATGCCCATGCTGGCATTGATTGGGATGGGGCTCATGTACGGCCCCATGAGGCCGCTGACGAACGCCATCGGCAAGAGGGCTGCAATCACGGTCAGCGTCGCGAGGATGGTGGGGCCACCGACCTCGTCGACCGCAGCCGGGATGATCTCGGCCAGCGGCTTGTGCGGATCGAGTTGCTGATGCCGATGGATGTTTTCGACGACGACGATGGCGTCATCGACCAAGATGCCGATGGAGAAAATCAGCGCAAACAGCGACACTCGGTTCAGCGTGAAGCCCCAGGCCCAGCTGGCAAACAGCGTGGCAGTGAGCGTGAGGATGACCGCCGCGCCGACGATCACCGCCTCGCGCCGGCCCAGTGCCAGGCCGACGAGCAAAATCACCGAGGCGGTCGCAAACGCCAGCTTCTGGATCAGCTTGTTGGCCTTCTCCGCGGCCGTCACCCCGTAGTCCCGGCTGACGGTCACTTCGATGTTCGAAGGAATGACGGTGTTTCGTAGCGCATCCATGCGCTCGCGTGCCGCGCGTGCCACGTCGACCGCGTTTTCGCCGGGCTTCTTGGTCACCGTAATCGTGACCGCAGGATAGACACCGCCGGGCTGCAGCCCCGCGGTGCTTTCGGCCCCTTCCGAGGCGGCACCCACGGCCGCTTGGCCTGGGGTGTGCCAGACATAACGCTGGGGCAGTTGCGCGCCGGTTTCGATCTTGGCGACCTCGCGCAGGTACACGGGCTTGCCCTCGTGGACGCCGACGACCAGCGAGCCGATCTCTTGCTCGTTGCTGAGGAACTCGCCGGTTTCGACGCTCAGCATCTGCGGTTTGTTGGGCGCACTCGGGTCGATCACGGCGCCCGAGGGCATGCCGAAGTTGGCCGCCGAGAGGATTTGCTTGAGTGTGAGCACGTCGATGCCCCGCTCACGCAGCCGCGTCGGGTCGAGCCACACATGAACCGCGCGTCCCGGCCCGCCGATGGTCTGCACCTCGCGCGTGCCTTTGACGGACTTGAGCTCGAGTTCGACCGTGCGCGCCACCTGCTCGAGATCGACCGCTGCCGTGGCGTCACGACTCCACAGGGTCAGCGCCAGCACCGGAACGTCGTCGATGCCCTTGGGCTTGATGATGGGGGCGAGCGTGCCGAGGTCACGCGGCAGCCAATCCTGGTTGGCGTTGAGCACGTCATAGAGGCGCACCAGCGCTTCGGTGCGCGGCACGCCGACTTTGAACTGCACCGTCAACACCGCCAGGCCCGGCCGCGCCACCGAATAGGTGTGTTCGATGCCCGCGATCTGCGCCAGCACCTGCTCGGCCGGACGTGCCACCATGTTCTGCACGTCGGTGCTGCTGGCCCCGGGGAAGGGGATCAGCACGTTGGCCATGGTCACGTTGATCTGCGGCTCCTCTTCACGCGGCGTAACGAGGATCGCAAACAGCCCCAGCAACAAGGCCACCAGCGCGAGCAGCGGCGTAATCGCGTTGGCCTGGAACAACGCGGCCATGCGCCCCGAAATACCCAGGGACTGCGGCGCGACGACGGGCGAGGAGGACGGATGTTCGTTCATGGCGGATCGAAGCTCGCTCAACGGGCTGCGGCAGCCGCGGCGGGACGCGCACCTGCGAGCCCTGCGCGGACGGGATCGAGCGCCACCCGGTCGTCACGGCCGAGGCCGGCGAGCACTTCGATGCCCGCGGCCCCATGATCCGCGCCGAGTCGCACGGCTTTGAGCATGAAGCCCTGCTCCGTCGCGGTGTAGACACCCGTCAGTTCCCCCCGGCGCAAAACCGCCTGCGCGGGAATGACCAGACGCTCGGCGCTGCCGCCAACGAAGCGCACCCGCACCTGCTGCCCCGGCACGACCGCCGAGGCGGCCGCATCGGGCAGATCGAGCCGCCATTCGACCGTTTGCGCGACCGGATCGGCCGCGGGCAAAGCCGTGCGGCTGGTCGGCTCGATCCACGAGGTCGCGCCGCCTTTGGCCGTCGGCACTTGCACCTCGACCCGCGTGGCGCTGCGGGCCACCGCATCGAGCGAAGCGGGCACCTGCACCACGGCCCGTAGCGGGCGCGGCGCATACAAAACCAGCAACGGCCGCCCGGGAGCCGCGAGGTCGCCCGGATCGGCCAAGGTCTGCAGCACCCAGCCCTCATAAGGTGCCGTCACCCGCGTGTAGCCCTGGGCAAGACCGGCCTGCCGCAAGGCCGCGGCCGCCTGGTCGCGTCCGGCGAGGGCGGCTTTGTATTGCGCTTCGGCGGAGTCGAGCGCCGCCTGGCTCACGAAGCCCTTTTGGCGCAGCTCGGTGGTACGGTCGAATTGGGCCTTGGCGTTGCGCAAATCGGCCTCGGCCTGCGCGACCTGCGCCTGGCTGCGCTGGACCCCGGTTTGCGTCTCGCGGTCGTCGATGGTGGCCAGCACCTGCCCCGCCTTCACCCGATCCCCAGCCTTGACGAGCAGCGCCACGACGCGGCCCGCAGCCTGCGCCGCGATGGTGCTCTGACGCACGGGCTGGATGACGGCGTCGTATTCGATCCCGGTGGCCACTGGCTGCGGACGGACCTGAACGACTGGCACCTCGATGGCCGTAGCCGCCGCGGGCGCAGCCCACGCCCAAGGTGCCGCGGCCAGCGCCAACAGCACCGCAGAAAGCCGACGAACAGAAAACACGGACGGACGCATGAAACCTCCACTCTGAAGTTGCGGATGATAAATACCCCCTGGGGTATATGTCAACCGCCCCCGGGTTTCCCCGGATGCCGGACCGCAATCATCCGACCCAGGCCGCGGAGACCGCCTCCGCCTGCGCCAACACTTGCTGAATGGCGGCGTCCTGCAAATCGGGCGGGTAGCCATACTTGCGCAGGATACGCTTGACCAGCACGCGCATGCGCGCACGCGCCGATTCCCGGTGCGCCCAATCGACGGTCACGTTCGCGCGCAGGCTCACCAAGAGCTCATGGGCGATGACCTTGAGCTGGGCATCGCCCATCAGCTGCACCGCGCTTTCGTTTTCGGCCAGGGCGTCGTAGAACGCGATCTCCTCGTCCGACAGCCCCTGTTCCTCGCCACGCCGACGCGCTGCCCGGATGTCCTTCGCGAGCTCGATCAACTCCTGCAGCACCTCGGCCGTGGTGATGGCGTTGACATGGTAGCGCGCCACCGCGTCCTCCAATCGTTCGGAGAACGCGCGGGTCTCAACCACGTTGGCCTTGGCTCTCGAGCGAATGCCGTCGTTGATCAGCTTGCGCAAGGCTTCCAACGCAAGGTTCTTCTTTTCCATCTGCTGCACTTCAGCGAGGAATTCGTCCGAGAGGATGGAGATATCGGGGCTCTTGATGCCCGCAGCGGCCAGGATGTCGACGATCTCGGTCGAGACCACCGCACGGCTGACGATTTGCTGGATCGCCAGCTCGCGTTCTTGCTGGGTCACGCCGGAGCCCATGCTGCTCTTGACCAGCGCGGCACGGATCGCCTGGAAGAAGCCGACTTCCTCCCGAATGGCGCGGGCCTCGTCGGAAGCGGAGGCCAGCGCGAACGCCTTGGACAAGGCCAGCACGGCGTCCTGATATCGACGGTGAGCGTTCTTCTTGCCTTCTTTGGTCTTCTCTTTCGCTGCCAGCTTCTGTTGCAGGTCGAGAATCCACTCGATGGCTCCCGCCATCATCGCAAGGCGCTCCTGCGGCGTGCCTGTCATCGCCGAGACGTAGTCGAAGCCGTGGAACATGTCCCGCACGACCTCGTACTTCTCCATCATCACCGCAATGGCTTGCGCTTCGTCGACGCCCGTGTTTTCCTGGTCGTTCTTGGAGTACTGCTGCAGCGCCGACTTCAGGTTTTGCGCGATACCGATGTAGTCCACGATCAGCCCTGCAGGCTTGTCGCGAAACACCCGGTTCACGCGCGCAATCGCCTGCATCAGCCCGTGGCCGCGCATGGGCTTATCGATGTACATCGTGTGCATGCACGGTGCATCGAAACCGGTCAGCCACATATCGCGCACGATCACGAGCTTTAAGGGGTCGTTCGGATCGCGCGCACGCTTGGCCAGCAAATCCCGCCGCGCCTTGTTGCCGATGTGCCGCTGCCACTCGGGCGGGTCGCTCGCCGCGCCCGTCATCACGATCTTCACCACGCCGGCGTTGTCATCGTCGCTGTGCCAATCGGGGCGCAGCCTGATGATCGCGTCGTAGAGCTTCACACAGATGCGCCGGCTCATGCAGACGATCATCGCCTTGCCATCGAGCGCGGCGACGCGGTCTTCGAAGTGACGCACGATGTCCTCGGCCACCAGCCGCAGGCGCTTGTCCGCCCCCACCAGCGCTTCCACCGTGGCCCATTTTTGCTTGACGCGCTCGCGGGTCGGTTCTTCCTCGTCTTCGAGCAGTTCCTCGATTTCCGCATCGATCTTCGGCTTTTCTTCCTCGTCGAGTTCGATGCGCGCCAGCCGCGATTCGTAGTAGATCGGCACGGTCGCGCCATCCTCGACCGCACGGCTGATGTCGTAGACATCGATGTAGTTGCCGAATACCGCCGGGGTGTTGACGTCGTCCGCCTCGATCGGCGTGCCGGTAAAGCCGATGAAGGACGCGTTCGGCAGGGCGTCGCGCAGGTATTTGGCAAAGCCGTAGGAGATTTCGCCGGTCTGGCCGTCCACCTTGGCTTTGAAGCCGTATTGGCTGCGGTGCGCTTCATCCGCGATCACGACCACGTTGCGGCGCGTGGTGAGCGGCCCGGCGATCTCACCGAACTTCTGCAGGGTCGTGAAGATCACCCCGCCCGAGGCGCGATTGAGCAGTTCCTTCAAATGTTCGCGCCCCTCGGCCTGCACCGGCGTCTGCCGGATCAGGTCACTGCACATCGAGAAGGTCGAAAAGAGCTGGTCGTCCAGGTCGTTGCGATCGGTCAGCACCACCAGCGTGGGGTTTTCCAGCGCCGGATGTTTGACCAACTGCCCCGCATAGAACGCCATCAGCAGGCTTTTGCCCGACCCTTGGGTGTGCCAGATGACGCCGACGCGGCGGTCGCCTGGGCGTTGGTCCTTGACCGAAGGCAGGCCATAGCGGGCCGGGTCTTCCCGCACGAGGTTCGCGGGCGGCATCGCGCGGATGGTTTGCTCCACCGCCTTCTTGACCGCATGGAACTGGTGGTAGCCCGCGATGATCTTGACCAGGCCCGAACCCGTCTCGGCAAACACCGTGAAGTCGCGCAGCAGGTCGAGCAGGCGGCGATGCTCAAACACGCCCTCGATCAACGTCGAAAGTTCCGGCGCCCCCTTCGGGGCAACGTCCGTGCCGTCGGTGGTGCGCCACGGCATGAAGCGCTCGAGGTCTGCGGAGAGTGAACCCACCCGGGCGGCAATGCCATCCGATGTCACCAGCAGCGCGTTGGTGTTGAACAGCGCCGGAATCTGCTGCTTGTAGGTCTGCAGCTGGTTGAAGGCACCCAGCAGATGCGCGCCCGCGCTACCCGGCGCTTTGAGCTCGATCACTGCAAGTGGCAAGCCGTTCACGAACACCACCACATCGGGCCGCCGTTTGTTCTGGCCGTTGATCACCACGAACTGGCTCACCGCCAACCAGTCGTTGCGCTCTGGGTGTTCGAAGTCGATGAGCGCGACCTTGCCTGCCGTCAGCGTGCCGTCGTCGGCGTAGTATTCGACGTCCACACCTTCTGTCATCAGCTTGTGGAGGCGGCGGTTCTCTTCAAGCAGCGAGGGCAGTTCGGATTGCATCACCCGCCGCACGGCATCCTGACGCGCCTCCAACGGCAGACCAGGATTCAGACGCGCAACGGCTTCTTCAAACCGCTTCTTGAGCACAACCTCATCGTGACTTTCGCGCTCCGGTCGATGACCATCGGGGCCGATGTCCTCCTCGCGTTCGATGGCATATCCGAGCGCACGCAGCTGATCCAGCAGCGCTTGTTCCACGGCGGCCTCCGGCAGAAACGCCATTACGGTTCTCCTTGCGTGACCGGCAGCGCCAGCATGTTTTCGATCAGGCGGGTCATCACGCCCTGATTTTTGGCGTCCGATTCGGCCACCAGCAGCGCGAGCGCGGCTTCCAGTTCGGCGGGGTTCTTCTCGAAGCGCTGGCGGTCGAGCGAAAACCCACGGGTCAGGTGCTCGCGCAACACGCGCGTGGCCCACTGGCGAAAGCGCGTCGCGCGCGTGGAGTTCACCCGGTAACCGACCGAGATAATGGCGTCGAGGTTGTAGTGCTTGAGCCGACGCTGTACCTGCCGCCGACCTTCGGTTTGAACTGCTAAGAAATCCTTAGTGGTTGCCGCTTCCTCCAGCTCGCCCTCACGGTAGATGTTTTTCAGGTGCATGAGCACGTTTTCTGGGGTGGTGGCGAACACCTCGGCCATCTGGCGCTGGGTGAGCCAGATGGATTCGCCCTCGAGCCGAACCTCCACCGACTGATCGGCGGCTTCGAAGATGACCAGCGAGTTTGACGTGGTCATGATTTTTCCTCCCTCAAAAGCGATTCGGCATTCTTCACCCGAGCCTCTCCGGAACCGCAACGGGTTTTGGTGATGTGAGTCAGGCCAAAACCAAGCCGGGTTTCAGACCGAGGCGATCACGGAACTCCGGTGGAATATCGCCCCAATGTTCGACCAAGAGATCGACGAGTTGACGCCCGTTGACGAGACCGATACGCGGAAATCCCGTTTCTAGCGCTACGTCGGCGGCGGCACTCTGGAAGTCGGCCGTCGTAATGAAGGCGCCTTGCCCCCCAAAAGGAATGGCCTGCCGAAGCTGCCGCACCGTATTCGCACTGACCTTGGTGCCGAGCTTATAGCGCTTGGCCTGCACAAAGACCTTGACCTTGGCGAGATTGGCGACGTTCAGTTCTCCCGTGGCATCGACGCCTCCATCGCCCGTCTTGCCGATAACCTCCGATCCCTCGAAGCCCAGCGCGGTGAGCAAATGCCCGACCAGAATCTCGAACTCCTTGTCGTCCAGTTCCAGTAGCTGTTCCAGCACAACACGGTAGGGATCGTACGGCGAAGCAGCCGATTGGGGCACCAGATCCGAGCGGCCAATCACTGCCAGAAACTCATCGCGCTGAGATACGGCAAACACGGTCAGCGAAGAACGGATCGTGTTCTGGAAAGGCACGGAGAACTCACCGCGCTTCAGCCGTTCTTTCGCCCAGATCACCCGGCGGCGGTGGCGATAAGGGCAGCCATCATCACCTGATGCATAGTAATACGAGGGCTCTGGCGCGATCTGCCCGTAGTGCAGCCACTCGGTATCGGCGGCCGGCGTGATGACATAGTCGCCGGCGCGGATCTCCAGAAGGAAGCGGGCAATCTGCCCAACCTGTTGTCCAATGACGATATTGCTTGTGTCGTCGGGGTGTTCCGCTTTGTAGATGGGGTATAACTCGTCGCGCGACTGGACCGAAGACAGATCCGTGTTGGGCAACCAGCCGATGGCAACGTAACCCCCCTCGACAAAATGTTTGGTGTAAGTGCCGAAGTCGGCACGAACGCACCAGACGTTGGTCATGTCCTGGCCTCCAAGAAACGCTCGGCATCCTTGACTCGCAGCGCGCCGGAGATCAGCTTGGGCAGCAGGGTGTCGCGGAGTTGGGCGAGGGTGCGGGATTCTTGTTCGTTTTTTTCGACCTCATCATCTAGGTTGGCCGCCAGCTTCTCATAAGTCAGCACGAGATCACGAGGCGGCTTTACGTGAGAAATCGAATGGAAGTCCTTTTTCCCAATTGACCCAAAAACTGTTCCCTCTGCATCAAACCGCGCAAATATGTCTGAGATGGAACTCATGAAGTGATACGTATAAGAACGAGAGCCGGTCTTATGCCGAACGGCGGCGACACCACGACCAATCGCGCAGTCCTCTAATGCCATGTTGATGTCACCGACTGGTGCGCGAACGCTAACGAGCGTGTCTCCGATTTTTGCTAATCGCGTCGGTGCTGTGCAAAAAACGCGCCTCTTGGGGAATCGGAATTCGAAATCTGCACGCCCTTGGTAAAAAGGCAACCCTTCACCAATGTCGTTGTAGGTACTGCCGGGTGGCGACTGCCCCATCGTGATATCAAACTCGGTATCAACGGATATCACCTCCCACCCCTCCGGAATTTCCCCCAACTCCGATTCGACGAGCCGGTCGGGGAAGAGGTCGTAGAGGTGCGCGGGGAGGCCGGGCAGTGACTGGCCGCGCTGCCAGCGGCCTTCGATCTTGGCGCGCACCGGCTCGAAGTCCACGAACCAGGCCTTGAACAAGGCGCGGGCCATCGCCTCCAGCGTTTCGTTCTGCTTGCGGTTGAGCTCGATCTTGTCGTCCAGCGTGCCGAGGATGTGGGCGATAGTGCGTTGTTCGGGGAGGTGTGGCACTAATATTTTGCGCGCGTGTGCTGCGTCACGGTTTAATCCCGGCACTGCGCTATCTGCATTCATGTGCTCCAAGCCCAGGGAGTTCAACAAGTAGTACTTGAATCGAAGCACGTCCGGGTCGGGATCGATCACGTAGAAAGTAGTATCAATAGGCCAGCATGGTTTCGGGCTGTAGTGAACAGCGCCGACAGTTCCCTTCCGCCCGATGATAACCGTCTGGCTACAAGTCAGAGCTTTATCGTGAAAACCGACCACACCGTTTGAGCCAAAAACGGGAACCTCGCCGGAAAGATTGCGCCGATGCTCAGGCAATCCTTTGCCGTAATCAAATGGCGTGAACTCCCCCACAGTAGCCTCTCGCCACTCACCCACCATCCCCAACCTCCCTCAGATTCGCCTCGATCATCGCATCCCGTCGCGCCGCCTCGCTCATACCGCCCCCTCGCCCGTCTCCTCGAACAGCCGCACATACGGCTCGAAGCGGAAGCGCCGGTTGCGGGCGTAGCCGGTGATTTCGCGCAACAGGCCGATGCCTTCCAGTCTGGAGACGATCTGGTTGGCCCCGGCCGGGGTGAGCCCCAGCCATTCGCGCACGGTGGCCACCGAAACGATGGGGTGGTCGAACAGGCGGTCCATCACGCGTTGGCCGTTGGCGGCGGCGCGGCCCAGATGCTCGGTGATGCGGGCGCGGTAGTCCTCGCGCATGCGCAGGATCGCGGCGGCGGTGTGCGTGGCCTGCTGGCTGACGTCGATGACGCCATCGAGAAAGAACGCGAGCCACCCCTCCCAATCCCCGACGTCGCGCACAGCCTGCAGGCGTTCGTAGTACTCGCTGCGGCGCTGCCTGAAGTAGTGGGAAAGGTAGAGCACAGGTTTGGACAGCAGCCGTTTTTCGGTGAGCAGGAAGGCGATCAAGAGCCGCCCGATGCGGCCGTTGCCGTCCAGGAAGGGGTGGATGGTCTCGAACTGGGCGTGGGCAAGGCCCACCTGCACCAGCGGGGGCAGGCCGCCGCCGTCGTGGAGGAAGCGCTCCAGATCGGAAAGCGCCTGCGGCACCTCGTGCGGCGGCGGGGGCACGAAGGTCGCGTTGGCCAGCGTGCAACCGGCGGGGCCGATCCAGTTCTGGCTGGTGCGCAGCTCTCCCGGTTGCAGGCGGCCGCCGCGCACGCCCTGCATGAGCTGCGCGTGGATTTCGCGGATCAGCCGCACCGAGAAGGGCAGGTCCGCCAGCCGGTTCAAGCCGTGGTTCATGGCCCGCACGTAGTTGGCCACCTCATTCACATCCTTGGGTGTGTCGGGGTCGAAGAGCTGCGCCTCGGCTGCCAGCAGGTTCTGCAGCGAAGACTGGGTGCCCTCGATCTGGCTGGAGAGCACGGCCTCCTTGCGCACGTACATGAAGACGAACAGATCGGGGTTGGGCAGCGTGAGCACCGCCCCATCGAGACGGCCGAGCGCATAGTCGGCGGCAGAAAGCTTGTCGCGCAAGACGCCGCCAAGGTCGAGCGGGGGGTCCGGCGGCAGGGGTGCCGGAATGAAGGCACGGTAGCCCGTGGGCTGGCGCAGGTAGCGCCCGGCGCGGGCTGCCTTGTTAGCGGTTGCGTTATTTATGGCCATTTGCGCGCCGCTTGGTTAACGTAGCGTTTATTATTGGGCGATTTGGCGGCCATATGCAACGCAGCGCTCAGAACCCGAACGCCCGCAAATTCGCCTCGATCGCCGCAGCCAGCTTGGCCGCCTCGTCCCGCTGCGCGCGCCATTGGGCCGAAAGCCGCGCCATCTTCTCGGCGAAGGGTTCGCCGTCGTCTTCCTGTTCCGCTGCGCCGACATAGCGGCCGGGGGTGAGGACATGGCCGTGTTTGCGGATGTCCTCCAGCGTGGCGGATTTGCAGAAGCCCGGCACGTCGGCGTACTCGCCCGCGCCGGGTTCGCCGCGCCAAGCGTGGTAGGTGTCGGCGATGCGTTTGATCTCGTCATCGGTGAGTTCGCGCCGGGTGCGGTCCACCAGCACGCCCAGCTTGCGGGCGTCGATGAACAGTACCTGCCCGCGCCGGTCGCGCCAGCCTTTGCCAGGGTTTTTGTTGCGGGCCAGAAACCACAGGCAGGCGGGAATCTGCGTGGAGTAAAAGAGCTGCCCGGGCAGTGCGACCATGCAGTCCACCACGTCCGCCTCGATCATCGCGCGGCGGATGTCGCCTTCGCCGGATTGGTTGGAACTCATCGAGCCATTGGCCAGTACCACGCCCGCCACCCCAAAGGGCGCAAGGTGGTGCCAGATGTGCTGGAGCCACGCGTAGTTGGCATTGCCCACGGGCGGCACGCCGAATTTCCAGCGCACGTCGTCACGCAGGCGGTCGCCGCCCCAGTCGGAGATGTTGAACGGTGGATTGGCGAGGATGTAGTCGGCCTTGAGGTCGCGCAGTTCGTCCTTGTGGAAGCTGCCCTCGTTGTTCCAGCGGATGTCGGCGTCGATGCCGCGCACCGCCAGGTTCATCTTGCACAGCCGCCAGGTGGTGTAGTTGCTCTCCTGCCCGTAGATGGCGATGTCGCCGATGCGGCCGCCGTGCTCCTGCACGAACTTTTCTGACTGCACGAACATGCCGCCGGAGCCGCAGCAGGGGTCGTACACGCGGCCGGAGTACGGCTCCAGCATTTCGACCAGCACGCGCACGACCGAGCGCGGCGTGTAGAACTCGCCGCCGCGCTTGCCTTCGGCACCGGCAAACTGGCCGAGGAAGTATTCGTACACGCGCCCCAGGATGTCTTTCGAGCGGCTGCCTTCCTCGCCCAGCGCAATGCCGGAGATGAGGTCGATCAACTCGCCCAGCATCACTTTGTTGAGCGCGGGGCGTGCGTAGTCCTTGGGCAGCACGCCCTTGAGCGACTCGTTGTCTTTCTCGATGGCGCGCATCGCGTCGTCGATCAGGGTGCCGATGGTGGGTTGCTTGGCGTTGGCTTGCAGGTGGGACCAGCGCGCCTCCTTGGGCACCCAGAACACGTTGTCGGCGAGGTACTCGTCTTTGTCTTCGGCGGCCAGGGGGTCCTCGACCATCAGGGCGGCATGCTTGGCCTCGAAGGCGTCGGAGATGTACTTCAGGAAGATCAAGCCCAGGGCGACGTGTTTGTAGTCGCTGGGTTCCATGTTGCCGCGCAGTTTGTCAGCGGCTTTGAAAAGCTCAGCCTCGAAGCCGAGGTTGCCTCCGTTGCCGTTTTTGACGGTGTCGTTCTTTGCCATTGCCGTTCATCCTTTGCGCTGCATGAAGTGTGCAGTCTATGGCCCCGACCACGGGTGGCGGCGATCGGCGCGCGGGTGTGTGCGCTGCGGCGCCAAGGGGACGAAGCGAACCCCGGCGACACCCGCGCGTCCGAGCGGGTCTGCGCATTGCGCGATGGTGGAACGCCCAGCCCGTCCCTGGTGCGCCGCGCATCGCGGGGACTGGCTGGGCAGCAACCTAGGGCAAGGCTGAATCCGTTCCCGTGATGGCGCGCGCCCGGCTGCGGGCTGGGATGCGAGGGGCAAACCGAGACAATAGCCGCAGCCATGGCGAGGATAGTCAACGACGCACGCCGCCCGCCGCCGGGATGCGCGACGCACGTGGGACTCGTTCAGCGTTGCCCTAGAACGGAATGTCGTCGTCGAGGTCGTCGAAACCGCTGCTGGGTTTGGGGGCGGCGGCCGGTGCCGGGGCGCGGGGTGCGGCGGCGGGGGCGCTGCGGCTCGGGGGTGGGGCGCGGCGCGGCGCGGCATCGCCGCCTTCGTCGCCCGGCTGGCCCATGCCCTCGCGGCCGCCGAGCAACTGCAGCTCGGTTGCGATGATGTCGACGGTGTTGCGCTCGACGCCCGACTGATCCGTGTATTTGCCGTATTTGAGCCGCCCCTCGACGTAGATGGGACGGCCCTTGCGCACGTATTCGCCAGCGATTTCGGCGAGGCGGTCATAGAAAGTCACGCGGTGCCACTGCGTGTCTTCGACGGTTTCGCCGGTGTTTTTGTCTTTGCGGCGGCTCGAGGTGGCGACACTGACGGTGGCGACGGCCTGGCCCGAGGGCATGTAACGAACCTCGGGGTCGCGGCCGCAATTACCCACGAGGATGACTTTATTGACCGATGCCATGGAACACTTCCTCCTATGCGTAGGGCCTGATTATTGCGCCTAGCCCGTGTCGGCCGCGCAAGGGACTGGTTCAGCGCTGCCTTATGCCTTTGGGCCCGCCGGCGCACGCCCAGGCAGGTCCATGCTCCAGGCCAGAGCCAGCCACAGCGCCATGGCGGCCGCGCCGGCGAGCAATACCGCGCCCAAACCCCAGCTTTTCGCGAGCTGGCCACCGAGCGCGCCGCCGGCAAAGAGGCCCAAGGATTGCAGCGTGTTGTAGAGACCCAGGGCCGCGCCGCGCATGTGTGGCGGGGCAATCCGGGAGACGAGGCTGGGCTGCGACGCCTCGAGCACGTTGAAGCCGCAGAAGAACACGAACAGCATCAGGCCGATGTGGGCGATGTCGGGCCGATCGGCGCCGAACCACAGGCCGAGTTGCGACGCCCCGATGAGTCCGATGGCGCCCAGGAACGCGAGCCGCAGCCGCCCGCGGCGCTCGAGCGGAAACAACGTGCCGCCCATGACGACGAAAGAGGCCAGCACGGCCGGCAGATAAACCTGCCAGTGATGATCTTTGGTCAAACCCGCTTGGACCAGCAGCGCGGGCACGGCCACCCACATGGCGATTTGGACGGCATGCAGGATGAACACGCCCGCATTGAGGCGCAGCAGCGCCGGATGGCGCAAGGCGACGAGGACGCCCTCGCGTGCGGCGCTCGCCGGGGCGCGCGCCGGCTCGGGCGGCACACCCCAGAGCACCACGGCCACGCCCGCGAGCGCCAGCACGGCGATGAGCACGAACAAGCCCGACAGATGCAACCACGCGGCGAGCACGGGCGCGATGACGAGCGAGAGCGCGAACATGAGGCCGATGCTCGCGCCGATGACGGCCATGGCCTTGGTGCGCACTGAGTCGCGCGTGAGGTCGGCGAGCAGCGCCGTGACGGCAGCTGAAATCGCGCCCGCGCCTTGCAAGGCGCGGCCGAAAATCAGCCCTTCGACGCTGCTGGCGGCCGCGGCGATCAAACTGCCCACCGCAAACACGAGCAGGCCCAGCACGATGACGCGCTTGCGGCCCAAGCGGTCGGACGCGAGGCCCAGCGGCAACTGGAACACGGCTTGCGTGAGGCCATAAATCCCCATGGCCAGGCCGACGCGCGCGGCGTCGTCACCGCCCGCATAGCCGCGGGCTTCGAGCGCGAACACGGGCAGAACCAGGAACATGCCCAACATGCGCAGCGCAAAGATCGACGCGAGCGACACGGTGGCGCGCCGTTCGGTGGGCGTCATGGACGACGCTGCGCTCGGGGCGGTCGAGGGAGAAACAGCAGTCTCAGACACGGCAATAGGGCTGGTTTTGGCAGCAGATGCAAAGGGCTCGATTGTCCAACATGCGCCCACCCTTTGCCCGCGCGGGCTGTCCGGGGTGCGTTGTCCGTAGAGGGGCTGGCCGCCGATAATGCGGGGTTTTCCCCGCGAGAGCCCGCCTTGACCGAGCCCCGTTCGCCCGATTCCACGCCGCCCCACGACGGGGGTGCGGCGGCTGCGCCGTGCATCCGCATCCGCGGCGCGCGCACGCACAACCTCAAGAACATCGACCTCGACATTCCGCGGCATCGCTTGGTGGTGGTGACCGGTTTGTCGGGTTCGGGCAAGTCGAGCCTGGCCTTCGACACGCTGTATGCCGAGGGCCAGCGGCGCTATGTGGAGAGCCTTTCGGCCTACGCGCGGCAGTTTCTCGAGCGCATGGACAAGCCCGATGTCGATTTGATCGAGGGGCTCTCGCCCGCGATTGCGATCGAGCAAAAGGCGACCAGCCACAACCCGCGCTCCACGGTCGGCACGGTCACGGAGATTCATGATTACCTGCGCCTATTGTGGGCGCGCGCCGGCACGCCTCATTGCCCCGAGCACGGCGTGCCGCTGGCCGCCCAGACCGTGAGCCAGATGGTCGATGCGGTCCTGGCGCTGCCCGAGGGCAGCCGGGTGATGATCCTCGCGCCGCTGCTGCGCCAGCGCAAGGGCGAGCATGGCGCGCTGGTCGCGCAGATGCAGGCACGCGGCTATGTGCGCTTCCGGCTCGATGGGACGGTGCTCGAAGCCGACGCGCTGCCGGCGTTCAAGGCGGGCGAGCGGCATGACCTCGACGTGGTGATCGACCGCGTGAAGGTGCGCCCAGGCGACCCCGACCTGCGCCAACGCCTGGCCGAGAGCTTCGAGACGGCGCTGGGCTTGGCCGAGGGCCGCGCGCTGGCGCTGGAGATGGACAGCGGCTGCGAACACGCCTTCAACGCGCGTTATGCCTGTCCGGTGTGCGGCTGGAGCATCGGGGCGCTCGAGCCCAAGCTGTTCTCGTTCAACTCGCCCGCGGGCGCCTGTCCGCGCTGCGACGGGCTGGGCACGGTGGATTTCTTCGACCCCGAGCGCGTGGTGGCCTTCCCCGAGCTGAGCCTGGCCGGCGGCGCGATCAAGGGCTGGGACCGGCGCAACGCGCACAGCTTCGCGTTGCTCGAGAGCCTCGCGCAGCACTATGGCTTCGATGTGGATACGCCCTTTCAGGCGCTGCCCGAATCGGTGCGCTCGGTGCTGCTGTACGGCTCGGGCCATGAGGACATCGCGTTTCGGTACATGCTCGACGGCGGGCGCAAGGTGACGAAGAAGCATCCGTTCGAGGGCATCATCCCGAACCTGGAGCGGCGCTGGCGCGAGACGGATTCGCCGGTGGTGCGTGAAGAACTCGCGCGCTGGCGCGCCACGCAGCCCTGCCCCGAGTGCGGCGGCACGCGGCTGCGGCTGGAAGCGCGCCATGTGCGCGTGGGCGAAGGCGCGCAGGCCCGCGCGATTTACGAGGTCGGCCGCGCCACGCTGGCCGAGGCGCAGGCCTGGTTTCAGACGCTGCGGCTGTCGGGCCAGAAGGCGGCGATTGCCGACAAGCTGGTGCGCGAGGTGGCGTCCCGGCTCAAATTCCTCAACGATGTAGGGCTGGGGTATTTGAGCCTCGAGCGCAGCGCAGAGACGCTCTCGGGCGGTGAGGCGCAGCGCATCCGGCTCGCGAGTCAGATCGGCAGCGGCCTCACCGGCGTGATGTATGTGCTCGACGAGCCCAGCATCGGGCTGCATCAGCGCGACAACGACCGGCTGATCGGCACGCTGCAGCATTTGCGCGACCTGGGCAATTCGGTGATCGTGGTCGAGCATGACGAGGACATGATCCGCGCGGCTGACTGGTGCATCGACATGGGGCCGGGCGCGGGCGTGCACGGAGGCCGCGTGATGGCGCAGGGCACGGCGCGCCAAATCGAAGCCAGCGCCGAGTCGCTGACCGGCCAATTCCTCTCGGGCGCGCGGCGCATTGCGGTGCCGCAGCGCCATGACTGCACGCAGAGGCCGTGGCTGCGCATCGTGGGGGCGCGCGGGCACAACCTGCGGAACGTGACGGTGGAGATTCCGGTCGGGCGCTTCACCTGCGTGACCGGGGTGTCGGGCTCGGGCAAGTCCACGCTCGTCAACGACACGCTCTACCGCGCCGCGGCGCAGCGCATCCACCGCGCGCATGAGGAGCCCGCGCCGCACGAGGCCATCGTGGGGCTCGAGCATTTCGACAAGGTGATCGCCGTCGACCAGTCGCCCATCGGCCGCACGCCGCGCAGCAACCCGGCCACCTACACCGGTGTGTTCACCGCCATCCGCGATCTCATGGCCGAGGTGCCGATGGCGCGCGAGCGCGGCTACGGCCCCGGGCGCTTCAGCTTCAACGTCGCCGGCGGGCGCTGCGAGGCCTGCCAGGGCGACGGCGTGGTCAAAGTCGAGATGCACTTCCTGCCCGATGTGTACGTGCCTTGCGAGGTCTGCCAAGGCCAGCGCTACAACCGCGAGACGCTCGAAGTGCAGTGGAAGGGGCGCAACATCGCGCAGATCCTCGACCTCACGGTGGAGGCAGCCTATGCGCTGTTCCGCGACGTGCCCGCCATCGAGCGCAAGCTGCGCACACTGCTCGACGTGGGCCTGTCCTACATCCGCCTGGGCCAGAGCGCGACCACGCTCTCGGGCGGCGAGGCGCAGCGTGTCAAGCTCGCGCAGGAGCTCTCGCGCCGTGACACCGGCCGCACGCTCTACATCCTCGATGAGCCGACCACCGGCCTGCATTTCGCCGACATCGAGCTGCTGCTGAAGGTCTTGCACCAATTGCGCGACGCGGGCAACACCATCGTCGTGATCGAGCACAACCTCGACGTCATCAAGACCGCCGACTGGCTCATCGACATGGGCCCCGAAGGCGGCAGCGGCGGCGGCCGCCTGGTGGCCGCGGGCACGCCCGAGGCGGTGGCCGCGCATCCGGACAGCCTCACCGGCCGCTACCTGGCGCGCGTGCTGGCCACGGCCGCGGCGCAGCCGGGCCAGCTGTGATTCATTTTTTGATAGCAACAAATCCCCGATTGGCGCTGGGGGTTTCTGGCTATTTTCATAAAAATTGCCTTTGCGATCGGGCTTTGACATGCTCCGTGACCCGACTACCGCCTGCGCACGCCCCGATGGCCACCGAAACCGAACTCAAACTCCAGCCCGCCCGCACGCGCGACCTGCCGCGGCTGCTGGCGCACCCGCGGCTCGCGGGCGTCGCGCCCGAGCGACTGCGGCTCGACGCCTGCTACTTCGACACACCCGAGCTCGACTTGCTGCGCGCACGCATGGCGGTGCGCGAGCGCCGCGAGGGCGCGCGCCGGGTCTGGACGGTGAAGACGGCGGGCGAGGCGCTCGGCGGGCTGTCGCGGCGCGGCGAGTGGGAGGGAGCGGCGCGCCGCGGCGGCTATGACTTCGCAGCGCTGCTCGGCGACGACGCGCCGGAACTCTCGGCCTGGTTGCGGGCACGGCAGGCGGCGCTGCAGCCGGTGTTTCGCACCCGTTTTACCCGGCTGCGCTGGACGGTCGAGGCGCTGGGCGCGCGCATCGAAGTCGCGCTCGACCGTGGGCAAATTCTGTGCGTCACGCCCGAGGGCACGCGGCGTGAGCCGCTGCTCGAGCTCGAACTCGAACGCCTCGCGGGCCCGGAAGACGCCTTGTTCGCGCTGGCGCTCGAGCTCAACGAGGCCATGCCGCTGTGGCCGCTCTCGGCCAGCAAGGCCGAGCGGGGCTATGCGCTGTTCCTGCAGACGCGCGACGCAGCCGTGGCGGCGGCGCCGCGTCCGACCCAGCCGATCTCCTCCGAGGTCGACCGTCGTATGGCCCCGCGAACAGCCCCGAAGAGCGACCCGAACCGTCCCGCCCGCGACGCCTTCGTGCCGCTGGCGCAGGCCGCGCTCGATACGCTCGTCCCGCCGCTGCGCACGGCGGCGCTCACGCCCGAACGCGGCGACGCGGCCGCCGTCGAAGCCGTGCACCAGAGCCGCGTGGCGCTGCGCCGCTTGCGCGCGCTGCTGGCGGCGTTCGCGCCGGCGCTGCCCGGGGACTGGGCGGCCCGAGAGCGCAGCCACTGGCGGGCGCTCGCGCAGGCACTCGGGCGCGTGCGCGATCTCGACGTGCTGCGCAGCGAGATTGGGCCGCAGCTCATGCAGGCCGTGCCCGGGTCGTCTGCGAGCCGCTGGAGCGCTGCCCTCGCGCACGAACAGGCGCGCGCCTGGCGCCGCTTGCAGGCCGAGTTGCAACAGCCCGCCACGACGGCGCAGGTGCTGCAGTTCGCGCGCGCGCTGCACGGCCTGTCGGCAGCGGGCAACGGCTCGGCCGCACACGGCCGCGGGCCCACGCTGCGCGCACTGGCACGCCAGCGCCTGCGCCACCGGCAACGCCGGCTGCGCCGTGCGCTCGCAGCGGTTCTGGATACCCGAGCCCGCGAGGCCGAGCGCGTGCATGCCTTGCGCATCGAGGTCAAAAAACTGCGCTACGCGACCGAAGCGCTGATCGATGCGCTACCGCCCAAGGCCGCACGCGCGGCGCAACGAAGGCTCGAGGTCTTGATCTCGGCGCAATCGGTGCTGGGACGCTGGCACGACTGGCAGCTCGCCGCCGCGTGGCAGGGCGAGGTCGCCCGCCGACCCACGGGCGCCGATTCGGCCCTGCGCGCCGCGCTGCAGGCCGAGCTCACCCGTCAACGTCGGCGCGTGCGGCGGGCCTGTACGGCGCTCGAAGCGGTGACCTGACCCGCCTCGGCTCGCGCGCCGAGCGGCGCGAAGCTGGGTGGCACGTCCGAAAGCTGATTTTTCGAACATTTCGCGGTAACGCCGGCGTGAAATGGCCGTTTTCTGCTATTGTTTTTGATGTTTTCAGACCGCTGCGCTCGGCCGCGCGGCGACGCGGTCGCGCCAGTCCTGCAAGGCCGCAAAGCCTTCGGCCTCGGGCTTGAACTTCATCAGGCGGCCAAATTCGAGGGCGCAAAACGCGGTGATGTCCGCCACCGTGAAACGCTCGCCTGCGAACCAAGGCTGCTGCTGCAAGCGATGGTCGAACCAGGCGGCGGCTTCCAGCACCTTGGCGCGTTGCGCTTGGCCAAACTCGGGAAACTGCGGCTGCTCGAGCGGCGCGAGGCCCGGGTGGGTGTGGCGCACCACGTTCGCGATCGCGCCCATCAGGTAAAACTCGGCCTGCCGGTCGACCATCTCGATGAACGCACGCTCCTCGGCGTCACGGCCCATCAGGATGGGCTCGGGGTAGCGGCCTTCGAGCCAGGTGCAGATCGCGCGCGACTCGGTGAGCACGCGGCCGTCGTCGAGTTCCAGCGCCGGCACCTTCGCCAGCGGGCTCACGCGGCGGTAGGGCTCGCGCTTGTGCTCGAGCGCATTGAGGTCGATTTCGACCAGGGGAATGTCCTGCACGCCCTTTTCGGCAAGGAACATGCGCACGCGGCGCGGATTGGGGGCGCGGGATGCGGTGTAGAGCTTCATGGCAACTCCTTGGAACGGCGAATCTGGGCCACTTGGGCGGTCATGCGCGCGCTCCTGCGTCGGCCGGCGGCGGCGCGGGGCGGCCCATTTCGACGAGCGTGCGCGCCTCTTCGGCAAAACGCCGAGCGGCCTCGTCGCCGTCGCGTGTGAGGTCGATTTTCGAAGGCGGCCGCTCGATGCCGCGCTGCACCGCGGGCCGCGCGCGGATGGCGTCGCGCCAGCGTTTGAGGTGCACGAAGGGCTCGATCTCCACCCCCGACCAGCGGTGCGTGCGCACCCAGGCCCAGTTGGCGATGTCGGCGATCGAATAGTCGCCCGCCAGATACTCGTGCTGCGCCAGATGCGCGTCGAGCACGCCGAACAGCCGCCGCACCTCGCCCTGGTAGCGGTCGATCGCGGGCTGGATCTTCTCGGGGAAGTAGCGGTAGAACACATTGGCCTGCCCCATCATCGGGCCGATGCCGCCCATCTGGAACATCAGCCACTGCAGCACACGCGAACGCCCTTTACGCTCGCTGGGCATGAGGCGGCCGGTCTTTTCGGCGAGGTAGACGAGGATCGCGCCCGACTCGAAGACCGCGAAGTCATCTTCCTCGTGGTCGACGATGGCCGGAATGCGGCCGTTGGGGCAGATCGCCAGGTACTCGGGGCGCTTCTGGTCACCGCGCTGCAGGTCGAGCACCTCGAGCCGGTAAGGCAGCCCCAGCTCTTCGAGCGCAATCGAGATCTTGTGCCCGTTGGGCGTGGCAGCGGTGTAGAGCGTGATCATGGCAATCCCCCAGTTGAGTCTTGCATCGTAGGGGCTTACCCGCCGGCGACGCTGTCACCTGAGGCAACGCTGAATCAGTTCCTGAGGTGGCGCGCGCATGGCCGCGGGTGGGGTACGAGGCGCAAACCGCAGCCATAGCCGCAGCTATGGCGACGATTTGCTTTCGACGAGACCGCCCGCAGCCGGGATGCGCGGCGGGAATGGTTCAGCGTCGCCTCGACGCGCCACAGTATCCAAGCACACGGCCACGGTCCGCGCGAGATTTACAGGTCTTTACCCAGCTTGTCGGGCGCGCGCGACAGGGCACAGGCCCGATCCGGCCTGGCCGCCCTCAGCCACGCGCCGCGTTGAGCTGCACGCGCGTGCGCTCGGCTTCGGCGCGTGCGGCAGTGGCGAAATCGGGGCCGCTGCCCGCGTAGAGGATCGCGCGCGAGGAGTTCACCACGATCGGCGCATCGGCACGCCAGCCCGCCCGGACCGTGGCATCGGCATCTCCACCCTGAGCGCCCACGCCCGGAATCAAGAGCGGCAGCGTCGGCGCGAGCGCGCGCACGCGCTCGATCTCGGCCGGTCGGGTCGCCCCCACGACGAGGCCGAGCTGCCCGTTGCGGTTCCACGACCCTTGCGCGAGTCGCGCGATGTGCTCGAACAAGCGCGGCTGCCCCGGCACATCGGCAAGCCGCTGCGCCTGGAAATCATCGCCGCCGGGGTTGGACGTACGGCAGAGCAGGAACGCCCCCTTGCCCTCGTAGCGCAAATAGGGCTCGACCGTGTCGAAACCCATGAAGGGCGACAGCGTCACCGCGTCCGCCCGGTACCGCTCGAAGGCCTCGCGCGCATACTGCTCGGCGGTGGAGCCGATGTCGCCGCGCTTGGCATCCAAAATCACCGGCACGCCCGGCGCAACGGCGCGGATGTGGTGGATCACCCGCTCGAGCTGAGCCTCGGCGCCGTGCGCGGCAAAGTATGCGATTTGCGGCTTGAACGCACACACCCGGTCGGCCGTCGCATCCACGATCGCCATGCAAAAGTCCGCCATGCGCGCGGCGTCCCCCCGCCAATGCAGCGGAAACCGCTGCGGCTCGGGGTCCAGCCCCACGCACAACATCGAATCATGGCGCACGCTGGCGCTGCGGAGCAGGTCGAGAAAGGTCATGGCGAGATTCTAGGAGCCCGTCGGGCACTCCTACCTCGATGAACGAAGCGCGGACATGGCAACTGGCACGCTTCGGGGTCGCCGTGGCCATGTCCGTTCGGGCAACGCCGAACAAGTCCCTCGCGCACCGCGCATCACAGCCACGAAGCGCCCAAGCCCCTTGCCTCGAAGCAGCCGAAACGCCGCAGGAGCTTCGGCGGCACTCACGCCTGCATCGCCTCGCAGAGAAAGCGCTCGACGACCGTTGCGAGCGCGATCGGGGTTTCGTCCATGGGGTAGTGGCCGGCGTTGGCCATGACTTCGAGCCGAGCGCTCGGGTAGTGTTGCAACCAAGTGGAGCGACAGGTGTCGGGGCCGAGGGCGGGGTCGTGCTCGCCCGCGACGACCAGAACCGGCAGCGTGCGGCCCTGGATGCGCTCGACGAACCGAGTGTTGGCCCAAGCGTCGAGGTACGCAGCAAAAGCCTCGACATCGCTGTGCGCCAGCGACGAACGCACCATGTCGTCGAGCCAAACATGCGTGAGGCGCTCACCCGTCGTTCGGTCGATGATGCCGCGGCGCACGGCGGGCTCGGCCGCGGCGCGCTGGAAATACGCCCAGCCATCGGCATCGAAGGGAACGCCGCTGGCCGGCACCGGCGTGATGCCCACGAGCGCCTGCACCGATTCGGGATGCTCGGCCAGCACGTACTGGATCGCACTGCCGCCCATCGAATGACCCATGAGGGCATAGCGCTCCCAACCGAGATGCGCGGCCAGCGTGCGCACGTCGCGCGCGATCTGCTCGATGGTGTAGGGGCCGCCGCTGCCGCGGCGTGCGCCATAGCCGCGCACGTCCATGAACGCGTAGGAAAAGCGGCTCGTATCCAAGTGGTGCAGAAACGGCCCCCAGCCGCGTGCATGGCCGAACCACCCATGCACCGCAATGACTTTGCGCGGCCCCGATCCGATGATTTGCGCGGTTTGTGGCATGACGAACTCCTATGGGCAAAGAGAATGCGGCTGGACGCTAGAGTGCGGACGGCGCGGCGCGCCGACGAGCGCCGACGAGCGCCGACGAGCGCCGCATCATAGGCCTGCACCATCGACGATGGAACGCGCCAGGCACAGGTCTTCCCAGGCCCGCGCCTTTTCGGCCGGACTGCGCAAGAGATAGGCGGGATGAAACGTGACCACGACTGGAATGTTCCCGTAGCGATACACCTGGCCGCGCAGGCGCCCCAGTGGCTCGGTTCGGCCCAGCACGGCCTGGGCGGCAATGCGACCCACGGCCAGGATGAGCTGAGGCTGCAGCCATTCGATCTGCCGCGCCAGAAACGGTGCGCATTGCGCCATTTCGGCTTCCGAAGGGTTGCGGTTGCGGGGCGGCCGGCACTTGACGGCGTTGGCAATGTAGACCGCCTGCGCCGGCGCAAAGAGCGGAACCGCGCTCGATTCGGCCGCTGCGCGCTCGCCCTCGGCCGATGCTGCGCGGTCGAGGCCGATGCTGCGCAGCATCGCGTCGAGCAAGCGGCCGCTCGGGCCCACGAAAGGCTCGCCCTGCGCGTCTTCCTGCTCCCCCGGCGCCTCGCCCACGACGAGCCAGCGCGCACGCACGTCACCCACCCCGAACACCGCGTGGCGCCGCTGCGCCCCGAGCGGACAGGCGCGGCAAGACTCGACCGCGGCCCGCAAGGCGTCCCAGTCCTGCGCGGCGGCGGCCACCGAGGCGACCGCAGTGGCGCTCGCGGCAGGGGTGCTCGCGGTCGGCACCGGCGGCGTGGCCGGGGTCGGGGTCTGCGCCTGCGGCTGCCCCGAGACCTCGGGGTTTTTTGAAAGATTTTCCGCCTTTGCCCGCGTCAAATGGGCGCTGTCTGCTATTGTTTCAGGAGCGACGACCGCTGCCGACGCCGCGGGGGGCGCTGCTTCGGCCGCTCGATCCTCGGGCAGCCACACGCGCACGCCCATCTCGGCGAGCATCGCGCGTTGGCGCGGCGTCAGCGGCGGCATCCCGGGGGCTCCTCGAGCGAACAGCACATCACCACCGCGTCTTCCCGCACGCCGCGTGCCGCGGGGTAGTAAGCCCGGCGCAGGCCCACCCGTCGGTAGCCGTGGCGCTCGTAGAGCCGCAACGCGGGCTCGTTGCTGACGCGGACTTCCAGCCACGCCGTCTGCGCGCCGACGCTGCGTGCCCAGGTATCCATGGCTTCGAGCAGCAACCGTCCCCAGCCCTGGCCCTGGTGCGCCGGTGCAACCGTCAAGTTCAGAAGATGGACTTCATCCACCCCTTTCATCGCCACGTAGTAGCCCATCAGCGTCTCGCCGCCGACCAGCAGCCGCGCGTGATATCCGGCTGCGAGTGTGTCCTCAAAGTGACGTCGGCTCCAGGGGTGGCTATAGGCCGATTGCTCGACCGCCACGACCCGCTCGATCCACTCGGGTGTCATCGGCAGCAGTTCCGCCGGCGGTCCCAACGCCGCTTCGGCCGGCGCGCGACACCCGTCCTCGGCACCCACGAGCGAGTCCCCGTTCCGGGCGAGTCCTGAGGCAGCGGCACCTGCGCCGGCTTGCGGGCGACCGTGCGCGGTGCTCATCTGCGACCCCCTGCGGCCTGACGCTCGACCGTGGTCTGAGCCACCTTGTCGCGCACGTAATGCGGCTCGGCCGCCTCGGCCGCCACCGCAAGGCCGGCCCGGCAAAGCTCCGGCGCGAGCCGCACCATCGCCGCAGCGCCCGGGATTGCGGACCGCCGCGCCCCCTCGGGCCACAGCGACAAAAACGCCTCGGCACCGGCAACCCCTACGGCGTTGCCCACGATCCAGTCGGGCCGCCGCCCCGAACCTTCGATCGCGGCCGCCAGCGCTGGCCCCGTCAGCGCCGGCCAGGTCTGGACCGTCTGCCAGCGCGCGCCGTCCCAACGGTAGTGCCCCGCATAAAACTCGCCCATACGGGCGTCGAGCACCGAGAGCACCTCGAGCGGCGATTCCGGTGCCGCCATCTGGATGCGCGCGGTCTCCGCCAGCGCGAGCAGACTGTCCACCGGCAGCAAAGGGCGCTGCGCGCCAAAGCCCAAGCCCTGCGCGACGGCGCACGCCGTGCGCAAACCCGTGAATGCGCCCGGCCCGGCGCCAAACGCGATCGCGTCCAAATCTGCCAGCCGCAAGCCCGCGCGCTCGAGCCCCTCGAACACCAGGGCAATCACGCGCGACGAAGCCCGGGCGCCACCCGGTTCGACCGCCTCCCAAAGCCGAGGCACCCCTCCTTCGGGCGCGTCGACGCCCACGGCCACGCTCAACTGCTCGGTCGTGGTGTCGAGCGCCAGCCATTTCTGCGGGGCGTGCTGCGCTGCCGGCATCGGGAAGGGGCGATCCAAGGGCATTGGGCGATTATGGCGAGGAATTCGCGCGACAAAGACCGCCCGCAGTCGGGATGGGCAGCGCGCGGGGGACGGGTTCAGCGTTGCCCTAAACTGAACCCCATGACCGCAAACCACCCGGCAAAAAACGCTGGCCGCCGACGCTCATGGCGCGCGGCGGGCGGCCTGGGGTGCGTGGCGCTCTTGGTCCTGATGAGCGTCACCGCGTGGGCAGGCCCCGCTGCGGAACTGCCTGCGAGTGTGCGGGCGGCGCTGGTCCGGTCGGGCGTGGCCGAATCGGCCCTGTCGGTTTCGGTCGAGGCGATCGATCCGGACGCAGCCCGGCCGGGTACGCGCTCGACTTCTGCGCCGCCACCGGCTCGAACGGTGCTGCGCTGGCAAGCCACCGAGCCGCGCAACCCCGCTTCGCTGATGAAGCTCGTCACCACCTTTGCAGCGCTCGAACTGCTGGGGCCGGATTTCACCTGGACGAACCGGGTCGAAACCACGGGTCGTGTGCACGACGGTGTGCTCGACGGCAATCTGGTGCTGCGTGGCAGCGGCGACCCAAAACTGGTGGTCGAGCGGCTCGAAGCGTTGCTGGCGGAGGTGCGCGCGGCCGGCATCGTTCAGGTGCGCGGGGACATCGTGCTCGACGGCCGAATTTTCGAGCCGGTCGACCCCAACCCGGCGCGGTTCGACGACGAGCCGCTGCGCCCTTACAACGCCCGACCCGAGGGCTTGCTGATCAATTTCAAAGCCGTCGTCTACCGCTTCATACCCGAACCCGAACGCGGCCGCGCCCGCATCGACGCGCAACCGCCGCTCGCCGGGGTCGAGCTGCCGGAATCCGTGCCGCTGAGCACCGCCCCCTGCGGCGACTGGCGAGCACGCTTGCGCGCCGACTTCACCGACCCCGATCGCGTGCGCTTCGAAGGGGCTTACCCGCTGGCCTGCGGCGTGCGCGAATGGCCGGTGGCCTACCCCGCGCCCGAGCGCTACGCGCCGCGGGTGGTGGAGGCGCTCTGGCGCGCCGGCGGCGGCACGCTCACCGGCCGCGTGCGGTGGATCGCCCCTGGCGAGGCGCCCGTCACCCAGCCGCTGCTGCAGGCGCGCTCGCTGCCGCTGGCCAGCATCGTTGCGGACATCAACAAGTTTTCGAACAACGTCATGGCGCAACAGCTCTTCCTCACGCTCTCGGCCGTGGAGCAAGGCCAGGGCAGCTTCGCGGCCTCGCGCGAGCGGCTGCGCCGCTGGTGGCAGCAGCGACTGGGCGCGGTGGCCGAAGCGCCCGAGATCGAAAACGGATCGGGGCTTTCACGCCACGCGCGGCTCAGCGCCGAGGCGCTGGCGGCCGTGCTGCGCGCGGCGGTGCACAGCGCCGTGGCCGAGCCCTTCATCGACTCGCTCGGGGTCGCAGGCATCGACGGCACGGTTGCCCGGCTGCGCGAACGTCGACCCGACTCGCCTTTGCTGGGCCGAGCCTGGCTCAAAACCGGCTCCTTGCGCGACGTCGCGGCGATTGCGGGCTATGTGCGCAGCGCCAGCGATCGGCTCTATGCGGTGGTCGCCATCGTCAATGCGCCGGAGGCCCCGGCGGCGCGGCCTGCGCTCGACGCGCTGCTGGAATGGGTCGCGCAAGACGCTCCGAGCCCCGGACGCACCCAGGCGCGGGCCCTGCCGCAACCCGAGCCGGCCACCCCGGACAAACCCCAAGCGACGAAATCGGTGACCGCGCGTAACATGCCTGAGGAAAATTCGAACGACCGTTCTTTTTGATCCGATTCCCCCGCAACGCTCATCGAGAGGAGCCCCAGCATGATGTTCAAAATTCGATGGAAATTCGCCGCGCTCGCCGCGGCTGTGGTCCTGTCCGCCTGCGGCGGTGGCGGGGCCGAAGGTCCGGGCAGCCGCGCCGCGCTGTCTTCGGTCGTCGTCATGGGCGACAGCCTGTCCGACAGCGGCGTGTTCGACGGGTTGCCCGGCTATGGCCGGGTGTTCTCGGTGCAAGCGAGCGATGCCGAACCCAACACCATCTGGACCGAGCGCATCGCCGCACAGATCGGCGCGCCGCAGTTGTGCAATTTCTACAAGTTCACCGGCACCACCTTCGTTCCCAACCCGAAGCCAGGCTGCACCAGCTACGCCGTTGGCGGCGGACGCATCAACAACCAGGCCAGCAACGGCGGCTCGGCAGCCCCCTTCTCCATCGTGAAGCAACTCGCCGATGCCGGCGCGGTGGCCGGCAGCTACCAGGCGAATCAGCTGCTGCTCATCGACGGCGGGGGCAATGACGCTGCCGACCTGGTCGGCGCCTACCTGAAGGCAGCGAGCGACGGTGGTGCGGCCTATCAAGCCTTGCTGCTTTCGCTGCTGCCCCCGGCAACGGTGGCCAGCACGCTCGGACAGGCCAACGGTGCCGCCATCGCCGGTGGGGTCTACATGACGGCGTTGGCCGACAGCTTCGCTGCGGCCATCAAAGCCCACGCGCTCGATCGTGGCGCGCAGCATGTGGCGATCCTGAACATGCCAGGCATCACGAACACACCGCGCTTCCAGGCGGTGCTCGGCGCCATCGAAGCGGCGCAAGGCGCGACCGCCCGCAGCCAGGCCGAAGCGCTGTTCAACAGTTGGATTCAGGCCTTCAACCAGGAACTGGCCAACAAGTTCGCGGGCGACAGCCGCGTCGCCATCGTCGACTTCTACAACAACTTCAACGACGAAGTGGCGCACCCCGCGCAATACGGCCTGACCAACGTCAAAACCCCGGCCTGCCCAGCGGTTGGCGTCGGCAGCGACGGCCTGCCCGCGTACAACTTCCAAACCTGCACGGCGCAAGCCCTGTCGGCAAACCCGCCGGCGGGCGAGAGCAGCCCCGACTGGTGGAAGCGCTACGCCTTCTCCGACGGCTTCCACCCCACGCCGTATGGCTATCAATTGATGAGCCAGCTCGTTTCGCGTTCGCTGGCCCAGGCCGGCTGGCTCTGAACCCTGGAGGACTGACGAACATGAACCCCAAGCTCTCGACCCTCGCGCTGCTCGGCGCTGCCCTGCTCACCGCATCGGCGGCGCAAGCCCAAACCGCCGGCACCCTGAGTGCACGCCTGGGCGCGATGCAAATCTCGCCCTCGGTCACCAGCGGCGACCTGTCTCCGCCGGCCTTTCCCCACACCACGGCCGACGTGGGCAACGCGAGCCAACTCGCCGGCGGCGTGAACTACACCGTCGATGACCACTGGGCGATCGACGTGCCGCTGGCACTGCCGTTCAAGCACAACATCTACGGCGACGGCGCGATTGCCGGCGTCGGCAAGATCGGCGAAACCAAGGCGCTGCCGATCACGGTGTTTGCGCAATACCGTTTTGGCGAAGCCAACGCCAAGGTTCGACCCTATGTCGGCGCGGGGCCGACCTATGCCAAGTTCTTCAAAGAGCGCAGCACGAATACGCTGACCGCGCTGACCGGTGGCACGCCGTCCAACCCGACGACCTTGTCGATCGAGTCCAAGCTCGTGCCCACCGTCCAGTTCGGCGTGACTTTGATGCTCAACGACCGCTGGTTCATCGACGCCGTGGCTGCCAAGACCTGGCTGAAGACCCGTACCACGCTGTCCACCGGCCAGACGCTGGACATCAAGCTCAATCCGACGACGGTCGGAATCATGGTGGGCTATCGGTTCTGACCCCGCCTCCCTTCAACCTAAATCCGGCAGTTGACCGCTTCTCGCGAAAAGCAAGGTGTTGATATTTCAACAATTTTCGGTGCGCAGGCCGTTCACCGCTTGGGTGAGCGCTGCGCACCCGTTCGAGCCGCCCTCGGGCCCGGGGGCAGCGTTGCAAATCCTCGCCATGGCGCCCGCCAT
>NZ_RKQL01000009.1 GCF_003843835.1 Tibeticola sediminis
ACCGGGGGAGACACGGCATAGCACCGGGGGAGACACGGCATAGCACCGGGGGAGACACGGCATAGCACCGGGGGAGACACGGCATAGCACCGGGGGAGACACGGCATAGCACCGGGGTGTCCACAGGCCGAAAATCCCAATTTTTCCTTATAAAACAACAACTTAGCGCGCCCCCCCCGGGCGCCCTAATCCTCTTCTAATCCTTCTTTAATCCCCGCGCGCGCGTGTGTGCGTGCGAGTGCGCGTGGGCGCGCGGGGGCGTGTGCGCGCGCGTGTATGCGTGCGTGCGCGTGAGCGTGTGCGCGCGCGGCGGGGATCGATGAACAGGCCCCCCTCTGGCGCGCAAGCGCGCCGGGGGGGCGATGAACAGGCCCCCCGCTTCGCCGCTCCACCGGCGCGTCAGAAAGGGGCGGATCGGCGCGCCTACCGGGAGACTTCGCGGGGGGCTGCGCCCCCCCTGTCCCGCGCCTGCGGCGCGGCGAAGTCGACCCCCCCGGGGGAGGGCAAGCCCTCCCCCCGCCGCTGCGCGGCGGCTCCCCCCTCCCTTCTGTCGCCCAGCCCAGGAAGGAGAGGGGGCTGGTGCGCCTACACCCCTTCAGAAACCGCCAGAACGGCGCTAGAGCCGTTTTTTCGCAGGGCAAGCCTTACCCTACGTAGCCCGGCAGATCGCGGCTCCTGGGGGCATTTCACTGCCGCTGAGCCTCGCTCCCCCGCCTCGGGGCGGGGGCGGGGGGGGTGGGGCAGGCTAACTTTTTTCGTGGGGGCGCGGGCAGGGGCTGCCGCCGCCTGCTCTCCGCCGCCGCCTCGCCTCGCCCGGGGCACGGAGCGCGCGCATTAAAGGCGAGTCGCAAGCCATGTGACAGCCCGCGCAGCCCCGAAGGGGTCGGGCGAGGATATGCCGCAGCACGACGGGCTGGCGCAGGGATTGCCAGGCGAGCCGCGCGCGCGTAGTGCTGGGCGAGGCGGCGGCGGAGAGCAGGCGTTCACAAGAACCCGCCGCGCAGCGCGTCAAGATCGTCCCTCGCGCGCTTGAGCTCGGCCCTTGCGGCGGCCAGATCGGCCTCGAGGTCGATTTTTTGGGCTGCCAAGGCCTCCAGCTCATCGCGTGTCGCTGCGGCCTCTTCCGCTGCTTGTTGGGCCGATCTTTGTGCCTGGCGCTCGGCGATCCGCCATCGCTCGGCCTGTTCCTTTGCTGTTGCGATCATCTGCCGGGCTTCCTCGATCTCGCCCTGGAACGGCGCGACGATCCGAAGCCACAGCGCCCGGCCCACGGCTATGGCTGCGCCGAGCGCGGCGCCGAGCGCGGCCAACAGGCCGATTCGGGCTGCCCAGAACACACCCGAGTCGGCGGTGTACTGATTCGCCAGGGCGGCTTTTCCGACCGCCAGATCCTCGGCCGGGCAGAGCCGCCACACGATCGGCCAGTCGCAGGCCTGCGCGACCGCAGCCGCCCGTCTGTAGCCTTCTGAAAGCGCCGCTTTTTTTTCGGCTGCCTTCAGCTTTTCTTCGAGCATCGTGACTTTGGCCTCGGCTTCAATCGCTCGCCTCTCCGCGGCCATGTCGCACCCGGCCAGCAGAAGGGCAGCCGTTATTGCGAGGAGAGCAGCAGCCAGGTGATTTTTGCCTGTACCCATTCCGGCACCTCTTCCCATCCACTAATTCGCCAGTGCGATTGCTTATCCCGCTCCCATCTGGCGACTTGTTGCCCAGGTTTGAATGCCGCCTTGTATCGAGAGAGGATTGCTTTTGAATCGCTCGCGATTACGAATCCATCGAACCGCGGGGGGTCGCCGTCTAGAGCCCGAACTACCCCGTGGACGAAGTCGTCCAATCGCCTCTTGAATTTTGCCGTAAGCTCTAACTCGATTGCGAGTTTTCGGCAGTCGGGCATGATCCATAAAGCGTCCGGTATCTTCTCATCTTTCCTCGATTGTTCGGCTATTTCTTTGGGCGTCTGGTATCCAATGATCTTTCCGAACCGTAGATTTTTGATCGTGGCCTTCTGCACCAGAAAATCGTGGCGCAAGTTTGCCTGATTTATTCGCAGCGCGTCCTCGGGTTCGAGCAGGCTTGACTCGTCGATGTGTTTCTCGACGAATGCAATCCCGGCGTCCGTGAGCGTGAGGAGTTTTTTCGGCACGTCCTCTAATGCGCCGCCCGAAGCCGTTGCTGTTTCTTCCATCTTTCCGGCCTTAACCGCCCGCGCGGACAGCCCCCGCCTGGACCCGCCAAACAAGTCCAAGACCGCCGGCGCTGACCAGCCCCACCGGTAGGTCCAATGACAAATGGAGAGCAGCCGCTCGCGGCCAACGGCTCGGGTGCTGGTGCCCTGCGCCGCCAGCTCTCGACGCGCGGCCATCAGCCGCTCGCGCGCCGCCGTTTTCTCGCACTCACTCATCGCACATGCTCCTTGTTTAACACGCACAGAGTATTGCATTATGGCGTGGCTTGTGCAAGTGCGTTGCGTATGTGCAATGACAGAGTGTCTGTTGTGCGTGAGACTTCGCCGCTTCGCGGCTGCGCGTCAAAGCCAGGGTCGGAAGCCTCGCGCCTTCGGCGCGCCCGCTAGGGCGGTCGGCTTCCTCTCGGGGCTGGACGCCCCTCGCCCCTGGCTTCGACTTGCCTTCACGCGCCCTGCGGGCGCTACAGCGGTCGCTTCGCTCCCTCGTGGCCCTCGCCGCTTCGCGGCCACCCCGTTCGCGACCGCCTGTCGGCGGCTTCGCTTCGCTCCGGCCCCCATTCGGGGGCTCGGAACGGGGTGGCCGCGAAGCGGCGAGGGTGGGGCTTCGCCCCCCCGCGAACGCTCGGCCTCGGCAAGCTCGGCGCTCGCTTGGCTCAAGTGCTCGGCCCGCGTTCGCGGGCGCTGCGCGCTTGAGTCCATCGCGGCTCCCCCCCGGCCCGCGCGCGTGGCGCGCGGGGGGATGGCGGCTGAACGCCGCCCCCCCGGCTTCGCCGGCCCCCCCCTCCGGCCCTGCGGGCCTGCGCGGCCTTCGGCCTTGCCGCCCGCGCTCGCTGGCGCGGGGGGCTGCGCCCCCGCCTTCGGCGGCTCCCCCTCTGGCGTTGGCGCAGATTTTGCGATATATTTGTATATCGCATTTAAAGCAGGAGCCGACCATGCTTGCAATCCGACTTCCCCCCGAAATAGAGACCCGTCTCGAAGCGCTGGCGAGGGCCACCGGGCGCACGAAAACGTTCTATGCCCGCGAAGCCATTCTTGAGCACCTGGCCGACCTCGAAGATTTGTATCTGGCAGAGCAGCGCCTGATCGACATTCGCGCAGGACGCAGCCGCACCTACACACTGGAAGAAGTGGAGCGCGATCTTGGCTTGGCGGATTGAAATCGGCGAGAAGGCTAAGAAAGACTTGGCCGCGCTGGACAAGACCGTTGCCAAGCGCATCACAGCCTTTCTGCGCGAGCGTGTCGCACAACTCGACGACCCGCGCAGCATTGGCGAAGCTCTCAAGGGCTCCAAGCTGGGAGCCTTCTGGAGGTACCGCGTTGGCGACTATCGCATCGTTGCCAGCATCGAGGATGGAGCCTTGCGCATCCTCGTTGTGCGCATCGGCAACCGCAGGGAGGTGTACCGGAAATGGTCGGACGACAATTGAAGTCGCTTGACGAAGCGCTAGCCTGGGCGCGCCAGCGCGCAGCCGCCGCGCAGGCCTCCGCGCAGGCCTCGACGCCTGCTGAAGCGCCGCCGCCCACTCCAGCGGTGCAGCTGCCGCTGTGGCCCGAGCCGGTGCGCGGGGTGCCGAACAGCATCTTGCGTAGCGCGCTGTTTGGGGCTATCCGGCGCGGCAAGCGGGCTTTCATGCAGCGCCAGGAGATCGCCTCATACGAGGGCGTGACGATCCTACAGACCGGCCCCAGGCTGGATCAGGCCGATCTGGACGTCTGGGAGCAGTGCCTGCACCTCGCTCGCACCGGCGGGCTTGGCCTCGAGATTCGCTTCACCGGCCACGGCTTCCTGAAGGCGATCGGGCGTGGCACCGGCAAGAGTCAGCACGAGTGGCTCAAAGGCGCACTGTCGCGGCTCATGGCATCGGTCGTCGAGGTGCAGGATGGCAAACGGGCCTACGCCGGCCAGCTCATTCATCACTGGTACCGCGACGACGATACGGGGCGGCACGTGATCGTGATCAACCCCAAGATCGCCGCCCTCTACGGTTCAGACGGTTGGACGCAGACCGAGTGGGGGCAGCGGCTAGCGCTCAAGCGGCAGCCGCTGGCGCAGTGGCTGCATGGCTTTTACAGCACGCATGCGCAGCCGTTTCCAATCAAGGTCCAGACCATCCATCGGCTGTGCGGCAGCGAAGCGGCGCGGCTCGATCACTTCAGGTCTGAACTGCGCGATGCGCTTGCTGCGCTGGCTGAAGCTACCGGCTGGACGTGGGATATCGATGGTGCCGACCTGGTGCACGTGCGCAAGCAGCCGACAGCGGCCCAGGCAAGGCATCTTATCCACAGGACACGGCATAGCACCGGGGGAGACACGGCATAGCACCGGGGGAGACACGGCATAGCACCGGGGGAGACACGGCATAGCACCGGGGGAGACACGGCATAGCACCGGGGGAGACACGGCATAGCACCGGGGTGACCGGGGGAGACACGGCATAGCACCGGGGGAGACACGGCATAGCACCGGGGGAGACACGGCATAGCACCGGGGGAGACACGGCATAGCACCGGGGTGTCCACAGGCCGAAAATCCCAATTTTTCCTTATAAAACAACAACTTAGCGCGCCCCCCCCGGGCGCCCTAATCCTCTTCTAATCCTTCTTTAATCCCCGCGCGCGCGTGTGTGCGTGCGAGTGCGCGTGGGCGCGCGGGGGCGTGTGCGCGCGCGTGTATGCGTGCGTGCGCGTGAGCGTGTGCGCGCGCGGCGGGGATCGATGAACAGGCCCCCCTCTGGCGCGCAAGCGCGCCGGGGGGGCGATGAACAGGCCCCCCGCTTCGCCGCTCCACCGGCGCGTCAGAAAGGGGCGGATCGGCGCGCCTACCGGGAGACTTCGCGGGGGGCTGCGCCCCCCCTGTCCCGCGCCTGCGGCGCGGCGAAGTCGACCCCCCCGGGGG
>NZ_RKQL01000010.1 GCF_003843835.1 Tibeticola sediminis
TGAGTCCAGTACCTTTGGCGCTCGGGTTGATGTTGCAGGAGGAAGGGTAGCGGGGAACGCTGGCCGAGGGTGTGGTGCGGCGCTCGGCGTTGTAGAAGGCCAGCCAGTCGGCGAGCTTGCGGCTGAAGAGCGCAAGGTCGGTGAAGAGCAGCTCCTCGTGGTCATCCACGAAGGACTCCTGGATCGTGCGGTTGAAGCGCTCGGCGTGGGCGTTCATCTTGGGCGTCTTGGGGTAGGTGTACCAGCGCTTGATGCCGCGCTCCTCGAGGAGCTGGGCGAAGTCGGCTTCGAACTCGCTGCCGTTGTCGGACAGCACCGTCGTAGGGCTCTGGGGCGGCAGCAGGGACAGGCCCTGTTCGAGGGCGCGGGCGGTGTATCGGGCGTGCTTGGAGGGGAGCCCCACGGCAAAGGCAAAGTGTGAGACCGGATCGATGAAGGTGACGATATAGCGGCGCATGCCGTCGCGGATGCGCTCGATGGTGTCGCAGGCCAGCACCTCCAGGGCTTGGGCTTTGACCTGCTTGGGTTTTCTGGGCAACGCGCGCCGCCGCAGGGGCTTGGCTCGCCCGCGACTGTCGATGCGGGCGGGGGCGTGGCGCATCTTGTCGGGGGCTCTGGCGATGATGCGGCCAATGATGGAGACACTGGGCAGCGCAATACCGTGCTGGGCGCGCCAGGGCTCGAGCAGCACGTGGAGCTTGGCCTTGCCGAGGTTGGGGTGGAGGGTGCGTAGCCGCCGGATTTCGCTCACCAGGCGGGGATCCGTGTTGGGGGTTCTTCGCCTCTTGGGAGCAGAGGATTGTGCAGCCAGGGCGGCCGGGTTGCCGCCTTGGGCCTTGAGGGTGGCCTTCCAGCGGTAGAGGGTGCGGCGCGAGGCACCAAAGGCGTCACGGGTCGCCGCCAAGCCGTGCTTGTCGAAGAAACGAAGAATTTCAAGGCGTCTGTGGGCATCTTTGGGTGTCATGTCCCAAAGATGCCCCAGAGCCGCTACCCGGTAAAACCCCCGGATGCGGTACCCAACGTGGTGGATTTGCATGGCACTCCTCTTGGTTCACAGGAGTGCCAAAGGTTTCTGAGCTTATGCAG